>CBDCHP010000001.1:0-19322 GCA_965217265.1 Geminicoccaceae bacterium
GTCACGCCTGAGAATAACCCGGACCTCGCCCGCCTCGTCGAGCGCGCGGTCGCCTACTACCGCGACGCGGTGCGGCCGACCAAGCGCTACCGGGCGCCGGACGCGCGCGAGCGGGCGGCCTTGGCCGAATTGGCCGACTTCCTCGCCGGCCTCGACCCCAAGACCGATGCCGAGACGATCCAGAACGGGGTCTACGAGATCGGCAAGCGGCACGGCTTCGAGCCCTTGCGCGACTGGTTCAAGGCGCTCTACGAGACCCTGCTCGGCCAGGCGACGGGGCCGCGCATGGGCTCGTTCGTCGCCATCTACGGCATCGACAACACGGCCAAGCTGATCCGCCGCGTCCTCGACGGGGAGACGCTCGGTGCCGACGCGGCTTGAGCCCGCCTCGGCGCGGGGCGTGGCGCTCGCCGTGCTCGACGCCGCGCTGGCCGAGCGCCCGCAGGCCGCCGAGGCCGCGTTCGCGGATGCCCCCGGCCTCGATCGCCTCTCGACGCGCGACCGGGCCTTCGCGCGGTCGCTCTACACCAACACCCTGCGGCGCTTGGGCGAGATCGACGCGCTGCTCAGGACCCGGCTGCAACGGCGCCCGGCGCTTCGCGTGATGAACCTGCTGCGCTTGGGCGTGACCCAGTTGCACGTCCTGCGCACGCCGCCGCACGCCGCCGTCGCCGAGACTGTGACGCTCGCCCCCGCGCACGCCCGCGGGCTGGTCAACGCGGTCCTGCGCCGCCTGGCCGACGCCCCGTTCGAGGACGCGCCCGAGCGCAACGCGCCGGCGTGGCTGCGCGCGCGCTGGACGGCGGCCTACGGCGGGGCGGGTTTCGCCGCCATCGCCGCCGCCCACGCGATCGAGCCGCCGCTGGATCTCACCGTCAAGGCCGACCCGGACGCCTGGGCGGCGAGGCTCAACGCCGTCCGGCTGCCGAACGGCACGCTGCGCCTCGCCCGCGCCGGGATGATCGAGGATCTCCCGAGCTATGCCGAGGGGGCGTGGTGGGTGCAGGACGTCGCGGCCTCCTTGCCGGCGGCGCTCCTCGGCCCCGTCGCGGGGATGCCCGTGCTCGATTTGTGCGCCGCACCCGGCGGCAAGACGGCACAGTTGGCGGCAGCGGGGGCGCGGGTCACGGCGGTCGAGGCGGCACCGGAACGGGCCGAGACCCTGCGACGAAACCTGGACCGGCTTCGCCTCGACGCCGAGATCATTATCGCCGACGCGCGGGGCGACGGGCCGGCGTTCGGACACATCCTCCTCGACGCGCCCTGCACCGCGACCGGCACGGTGCGCCGCCACCCGGACATCCTCTGGAGCAAGCGACCGGAGAACTTGGCCCATCTGGTCCGCCACCAGCGCGACCTGCTCGACGCGGCGATCGCGCGCCTGGCGCCGGGCGGCGCGCTGGTCTACGCCGTCTGCTCCCTGGAGCCCGAGGAGGGGCCGGAGCAGATCGAGGCGGCGCTCAATCGCCACCCCGGCCTCGCCCGGCGCGAGATCGCGGCCGAGGAACTGGGCGGCCTGCCGCTTCGGCCGACGGTCGAGGGCGATCTGCGCACCCTGCCCTCGGACCTGGGCGATCAGGGCGGCATGGACGGGTTCTTCATAGGCCGGCTGACGCGGCCGGCTTGATCGAGGAGAAGACAGACATGACCGTGCGACGCGCGCTGCTCTCGGTCTCGGACAAGACGGGGATCGTCGAACTGGCGCAAGCCCTGGCAGGACTCGGCGTCGAGTTGATCTCGACCGGCGGCACCGCGACGGCCCTGCGCGCGGCCGGGCTCGCCGTCACCGACGTCGCGGCCCTGACGGGCCAAGCCGAGATCCTGGGCGGCCGGGTCAAGACGCTGCACCCGAAGGTGCACGGTGCCCTTCTCGCTAAGCGCGACGATCCTAAGCACGCGGCGACGCTGGAGGAGGCCGGGATCGCGCCGATCGACCTCCTCGTCGTCAACCTCTATCCCTTCGAGGCGACGCTCAAAGCCGGCGCCGGGTTTGAGGCGATCCTGGAGCAGATCGACGTCGGCGGTCCTGCCATGCTGCGCGCGGCGGCGAAGAACCACGCCCACGTCCTCGTCGTCACCGATCCGGACGACTACGCCCCGGTGCTGGCCGCGATCGGGGCCGACATGACCGACGACGGGCTGCGCCGCCGCCTGGCGAGGAAGGCGTTCGCCCGCACCGCCGCCTACGACGCCGCGATCGCGGCCTGGCTCGGCGCCGACGACGGGCCGCTGCCGGCGGTGCTGTGCTTGAGCGCCGCGAGGGTTCAAAGCCTGCGCTACGGCGAGAACCCGCACCAGGACGCGGCCCTCTACCGAGCGCCGCTCACCGGCGGCGGCGTCGCCGATGCCGTGCAGTTGCAGGGCAAGCCGCTCAGCTACAACAACCTGCTCGACGCCGACGCCGCGATCAAGGCCGTCGCCGAGCACGACGAGCCCGCCTGCGTCATCGTCAAGCACACCAACCCCTGCGGCCTCGCGACGGCGGCGACGCCCCGCGAAGCTTACGCGGCGGCGCTGGCCTGCGACCCGTTGAGCGCGTTCGGCGGCATCGTCGCCCTCAACCGGCCGCTCGACGCGGCGACGGCGGGCGCCATCGTCGCCCTGTTCGCCGAGGTCGTCGTGGCGCCCGAGATCGGGGCGGATGCCCGCCCTATCGTGGCGGCCAAGCCCAACCTGCGCGTCCTTATCCTGCCGGACGCCGCGAGGAAGGCCGGGCTGGACCTGCGCGCCGTCGGCGGCGGGTTGCTGCTGCAGACCGCCGACACCGGCACCGCTTCGATCGAGGATTGGCGATGCATCACGGCGCGGGCAGCGGATCCGGCCGAGCGGGCGGCGCTCGCGTTCGCCTGGCGGGCGGTCAAGCACGTCCGCTCCAACGCGATCGTGCTCGCGTGCGAAACGCAAACGATCGGCATCGGCGCCGGGCAGATGAGCCGGGTCGACGCGGTCGACCTCGCCGTGCGCAAGGCCAGGGCGCACGCGCGGCCCGAGGCGCCCTGGGTGCTGGCCTCGGACGCCTTCTTCCCGTTCGCGGACGGGATCGAGGCCGCCGCCGATGCCGGCGTGCGGGCGATCGTCCAGCCGGGCGGCAGCGTGCGCGACGAGGAGGTGATCGCCGCCGCCGACCGGGCCGGCGTCGCGATGCTGCTCACCGGGCGGCGCCACTTTCGCCACTGAGTGACGTGAAAAGGCCGCGGCGTTAAGCATTCGTTAGAAGTGTGGGAATTACAACCGACGGCGACGGGCCGGTTCGGCGACGAAGCGACGGCCCGTCATCGGGTCCACCGCATCTATGGCCGCCGTCCCATGCCCATGCTCGATCGTACCGTCCTCTACCTCGCCTCGATCATTCTGTTCTTCGCGTGGTTCATCGACAAGCCGGTGACGATGGCGATCATGCCCTGAAGCACCGTTTCAGTTGGCGAGGTCTTGCATCTTTTCGCCGGTGGCATCGACGTTGTCGCCCGTGTCTTCCTTCAGCCCCTCCCAAGTATTGCCGCAGGCGGCGAGGCTGACACTCATCAGCAAGAGGGCGAGGAGCGAGAGGGCGAGGTTTTTGCGCATCGTTCGTGTCTCCTGACGTTTGCGGGCGAGACCGGCCGGCGCGGTCCACGGCCATTCAAGCGGCAAGCGGCATCGAGGTTCCCCGGCCGAAGTTCGCAGCTTCGTTGCCGTGACCCATGGCCGGACCGGCGCCCGGTCCTTGTCCGCCGCCGCGCCGAGCGTAGATAGGATGGATCGAGCGTCACAACCGAAGAGACATCTCATGCCTGCGATCGTCGGCTGGCACCACCTGCCCTTTCTCAAGGCGAGCGGCGGCGACCTTGAGGCGATGATCGCCGAGGCGGCCAAAGGGGCACTCGCCCACGCCGGCATCGAGGCGGCGGCGGTGGACGAGGTCTTCCTCGGCCACTTCAACGAGGGCTTCGTCGCACAGGGCTTCACCGCCCCGCTCGTCACCGCTTGCGATCCGGCCTTGCGCTTCAAGCCGGCGACCCGGCTGGAGAACGCCTGCGCCACGGGCTCGGCCGCCGTCTTCGCGGGTCTGCGCGCGATCCGGGGCGGCGATGCCAGGGTCGTCCTCGTCGTCGGCGCCGAGCGGATGTCGGAACTGTCGGGGGCCGCCGTCGGGGACGCGCTCCTGCGCGCCTCCTACGTCAAAAACGAGGCGGCGACGCCCGGCGGCTTTGCCGGCGTCTTCGGCCGTATCGCCGAGCTTTATTTCCAGCGCTACGGCGACCAGTCCGACGCGCTGGCAGCGATCGCCGCCAAGAACCACGCCAACGGGGTCGAGAACGCTTACGCCCAGATGCGCAAGGACTTAGGCTTCGACTTCTGCCGGAGCGTCTCGGACAAGAACCCCTACGTCGCCGGCCCCTTGAAGCGGACCGACTGCTCCTTGGTCTCGGACGGGGCGGCGGCGCTCGTCATCGTCGACGACGCGATGGTGCACGACTTCCCGCGCGCGGTCGGCTTTCGCGCCACGGCGCAGGTCGGCGACGTCATGCCGATGGCCGAGCGCGACGTCGTGCGCTTCGAGGGCTGCGGGCTCGCGTGGCGGCAAGCGCTGGAAAAGGCCGGGGTCGGCCTTAGTGACCTCGACCTCGTCGAGACGCACGACTGCTTCACCATCGCCGAACTGATCGAGTACGAGGCGATGGGGCTGGCGCCACCCGGCAAGGGGGCCAACGTCGCCCTCGACGGCACGACGCGAAAGAGCGGCCGGCTGCCGGTCAACCCGTCCGGCGGGCTGAAGGCGAAGGGCCACCCGATCGGCGCCACCGGCGTCTCGATGCACGCCTTGTGCGCCATGCAATTGACCGACGCGGCAAACGGGATGCAAGTACCGGGCGCGGCGCTTGCCGGGCTCTACAACATGGGCGGTGCTTGCGTCGCGTCCTACGTCAGCATCCTTGAGCGCACCCGCTGAGGCGGGACGGTGCCGGCTGATCCGGCAGGCTCGAACGGCAGGGACATCCTAGCGCCCTGAGAGCCCGATGCTCACAGGTTATAGCCAAATATACACTTTGCTTTGGCGGCGCCATGTCCTGGCCACCCTGGACCCCCGATCAAGTCGGGGGTGGCAAGTTGTGGCAGTTTGGGTCGTTGTGCGCCATGTTGGTCAAGGAAAAATCAGTACATTCTGGCCAACACCATTTGTCATCCCCGACTTGATCGGGGATCCAGGGTGGCCGGACTCTGGTCTTCCAATGCTTTCGGCTACATCAGGCGGTCGTCGGACCGCAGCGGTCTGATTGTCACCCCGGTGCGGCTACCAGTCGTGACCGTGTCGTAAGTCAGCGGGCGGAAGCCGATTCGTGCTTGGCGGGGGGCTCGTCGGAAGCCGCGGTGCGGGTCGATTTGAGCCGCAGGGTCTCGCCGGGGCGGCGCTGGCGGGGGGTGTTGGCGTCGGCGGTCGGCGCGGGCGCGACGGGCTTTGCCGGCGCGGGTGGCGGGCTGACCGGGTCGGGCTCGGCCATCACTTCCGAGGTAGGCTCGACCACCTCGGGTTCGGGGACCGGCTCGGCGAGGCTGCGCGCCAGCGCGCGCAGGCGCTCCATCGGCACGGGCTCTGGCGCCGGCGTCTCGTCGGCCTCCTCGTCCTCGATCTCCTGCTCGAACGCCTCGACGTCGGCGAGCGTCAGCTTGAGCAGCGCCAACTGCTCCAAGAACTGCTCGCGCATCGCCGGCGGCAGCCGCTCGACCGTGCGCTCCTCGACCAGTTGGTCGGCTTGGCGCAGAATGTTGCGGGCGTGCGTGACTTGGCCCGATATCTTGGCGTTGCCGGCGAGAACCTGGGCCACCGCCTTCGTCGTCGGCTGCAACTGCGAGAGCACTTCCCCGGCCGAACCGGGAACCCGGCGCCCGCCATTGTTGGCGTTCGGGTTGCCGTTGCGGTTGTTGCCGCGGCGCTTCTTGCCGCCGCCGTTGCCGCGGCGAAAGGGGAACATCGAACGATTTTTTGGTGCGTTCACATCGTCAACCCGTGCATGTTCGGTCACGTGAGGAAACACCCGACCCGGCGGGCGGGGCATATCGAGCGGGGCAGATCGAGAGCAATGGATCTGTCGCCCCGCTTTGGATCGAGGCCCTTGGCCCCGATCGCGCGTCGATGGCCAAACGCGGCCTGTTATGGTGCTTTAAAAGCCCGAATCGAGCGGAGGTGGAATCAGGACTAGCCGGCCGGGCCGGAAAATCAAGCAAAAAAGTGTCGGGCGGAATTTGCTTCAAAGCCTCGTACATAGGTTGTGTCCCCCGACACGGGAGTCAAGCCTCAACCGCACGTGGCGGGCCCGACGGGAAGAACGATGACGCCGCGGCCGTCGTCGCTCAAGAGACGTCCACCCCCCCGCGCGAGCAGGCGCGCGAACAACTCCCAGGCAACGGCGCCCTCGCCGGCCGTCGGCGGCGCCACCGACGGCGGCAGGGTCAAGCGCAGACCAACATCCCCCACCGCCGCCGCGATGGTATCGCCGCGGGCGGGGGCGAGCAGGGCGAACGCCCGCTTGAGTGCCGCCGCGTCGCCGAGACAGCGCGCCCGCACCTCGCCCGCGACGGTGAAGCCGGCCGCGCGCAGCAAATCCGCCGGGACAATAACCGCCATCGTCGGCAAAGGATCCAGCGTCTCGGCCTCGACCAGCAGGGCCAGCACGGCGTCGAGCCGGGCGGCGGCGTCGGCGATCAGGCCGACGCCCGCGAGCGCCTCGGCGTCCAAGCGGCCCATCGACCCGTCGAGCAGCATCTCGACGCCCGTCTTGATCGCGTGCAGGGGCGTGCGCAACTCGTGCGCCGCGTACCACGCCGTCGCCGGCCGCGTGGCACGGCCCCGTTCTTCGAGATCAAGACGGTGTTCGTCGTGCAATTCAGGTTCGCAGGTCAGGGTTGAACGGTTGCAGCCTTCGCCTGGCGGCGGCGGGACGTATCCTAGCACACTCAATGTATATTTTCCTAACAATCGTCGCCCGTTCGGCGGTTTTCTCCCAACGAGTCCTGAACGCAAAGCCGGCTCGGTCTTGCTTGAAACGCGCTTCAGGCGGCGAGCGCCTTGGCGTCGAACTCGGCCGAGGCGGCCAAGCCCAGCGCCAGCGCCACCGTCTCGGCCAGCGGCGCCGAGGCGGTGAGGCCGGGGCTCTCGATGCCGAACATGTTGACGAGGCCGGCAAGGCCGTGCGTTCGCGGCCCGGCGACGGTGAAGTCGGCGGCGGCCACCCCCTCGGGCGTGATCTTCGGCCGGATGCCGGCGTAGCCGGGCTCCAAGGCGCCGTCGGGCAGGTCGGGCCAGTAGCGGCGCACCTGGGCGTAGAAGGCGTCGGCGCGGGCCGGGTCGACGCCGTAGTCGACGCCGTCGAGCCACTCGGTGTCGGGGCCGAAGCGGGCTTGGCCGCCGAGGTCGATCGTGAGGTGGACGCCCAGCCCCGCCGCCTCGGGCACGGGGTAGATCAGGCGCGCGAACGGGCTCTTGCCGCGCAGAGTGTAGTAATTGCCCTTGCAGTAGTAGGCGCGCGGGACGTGGGCGGGTGTTAGCCCCTCGATCAGCCCGGCGAGGCCCGGCGCGTCGAGGCCGGCGGCGTTGACGAGGGTGCGGCAGGCAAGGCGCATCGGCGCCTCCCCGCCGACCTCGACGACGAAGCCGCCCCCGTCCCTCGCCGCCGCCCGCGTCACCGGGGCGTTGAGCGCCAGCATGGCGCCCGCGTCCTCGGCGTCGCCCAGATAAGCCAGCATCAAGGCGTGGCTGTCGATTATGCCGGTCATCGGCGAACACAAGGCCGCCGTGCAGGTCAGGTTCGGCTCCATCGCCCGCGCGCGCCCGGCGTCGATCGCCTCGACCTCGCTGGCGCCGTTGGCGTGCGCCTTGGCGCGGATCGTGGCCAATTGCGCTTCTTGCGCCGCGTCGGCCGCGACGATCAGCTTGCCGCAGCGCTCGTAGGGAACGCCGTGGTCCTCGGCGTAACTATAAAGAAAGCTGCGGCCGGCGAGGCAGGACTTCGCCTTCAAGCTGCCCTTGGGGTAGTAGATGCCGGCGTGGATCACCTCGCTGTTGCGCGAACTGGTCTCGTTGCCGATGCGCGGCGCCTTGTCGAGGATCAAGACCTCCAGCCCGGCTTGCGCCAAGCGACGCGCGACGGCGAGGCCGACGACCCCGGCGCCGACGACGACGCATTCGACCTCATCCATGTCGTCCCCCGCTCGATGACAATCTAATGCCGCTGACGTTAGCCCAAAACCTTGAACGCTTCCTTAACCGCGCACGGCGGCGATGGCGGCCGCGCCCGCGCCGGCCGTCTCGGCGGCGGCCAGGATCTCGTCCAGGCTGGTCGCGTCCAAGGGAATGCCGTCCTGCCCGCGCGCGCGGCGGGTCATCGCCTCGGGCTCGCCCGGCAGCAGGACGCGATCGAAGCCCAGCGCCGGGGGCGACGCCTTGATCCAGCCGCCGAGCGCGGTCACGTTGGCGCCGATCTCGGCCGGATCGCCGAGCGAGCGCGTGTCGATCACGACCGAGAGCAGGCTGTTGACGATGCCGCCGCCCCCCTCGGCCCAGGCGTCGCCGGTCATCCCGCCGGTAAGCGCACCGCCGAGCAGCTCGCACAAGACCGCGAGGCCGGAGCCCTTGTGCTCGCCAAAGGCGCGGATCGCCCCCTCGTTCGCGTCGACCATCGGGCGCGGGTCGGTCGTCGGCCGGCCATGCTTGTCGATCATCGAGCCCTTAGGCACCGGCACGCCCTTGTTGCGCGCGACCCGCGCCTTGCCGAACGCGATCGTCGAGGTCGCCATGTCGAGGACGACCGGCGCCTCGGCGGCGCCCAAGCCGGCCGCGAACGGGTTGGTGCCGAGCCGCGCGTCGCCGCAGCCGTAGGGGGCCTGCATGGGGAAGTGGTCGCCGACGTTGACGAAGTGGACCGAGGCGAAGCCCCTGGCGGCGCAGTACTCGACGTAGTGGCCGACGCGGCCGACGTGCGAACTGTTGCGCAGTGCCACGACGCAAGCGCCGCTCGCCTCGGCCCGCGCCATGCCGGCGTCGAGCGCCTCGCGCGCCATGCGCTGGCCGAGGCCGCGCTTGGCGTCGAGGTGGAGCAGGCCGGGCAGGTCGGCGAGCACGGCGAGGTCCTGGTTGGGCACGGCGAGCCCGTCCTGCACGAGGCGGACGTAGGTCGGCAACATGCCGACCCCGTGCGAGTCGTGCCCGGACAGGTTGGCGAGGACGAGGTGGGCCGCCACCTCGTCGGCCTCGGCCGCCGTGCTGCCCAGGGCCGCCATCGTCGCCGATGCCAGCCGTTCGAGCGCTTCGGCCGGAACAGATACCGTGGTCAAGTCTCGTCCTCCCCCCTCGCTTCGGATTTCTTGGCCGCGACCGCCATGAGTGCCGCGTGCAGGCCCGGCGTGCAGGCGACGAGGCCCTTGTGCTTCGTCTCCTCGCGGTTGAAGGAGAGCGGCCTGCCGCTGGCGTCGCTGACCCGGCCGCCGGCCTCCTCCAGGATCAACGTGCCGGCGGCAACGTCCCAGTCGCAGGCCTTGCGGCGCGAGAAGAAGGCATCGAAGCGCCCGGTCGCCACCTTGGCCATCTTGTAGGCGAGCGAGCCGATGCGGACGATCTCGGCCTCGGGAAAGGCCCGCTTGAAGGCGGCGCGGCGGTCCTCGCCCTCGCTCACGGCGATCCTGGCCCCGTCGAGCGCCAGGCACGGGCTGACGCGCAGGGCCTCGCCGTTGAGCATCGCACCCAGGCCGCGCTCGGCGGTGAACAGTTCGTCCTTGGCCGGGTTGAGGAGGGCTGCCAGCACGGGCACCCCGTCGGCGACGAGGGCCACGCTGATCGTGAACTCGGGCTTGCCCTCGGCGAAGCTGCGCGTGCCGTCGATCGGATCGACGATCCAGACGTGGCGGGCAGCCAAGCGCGCCGGGTCGTCCTCGGTCTCCTCGGAGAGCCACGCGACGCCGTCGCCCGCGGTCAAGGCCATCAGCCGCTCGCGCAGGAAATCGTCGATGGCGACGTCGGCCTCGGTGACCGGCTGGTCCGGCGCCTTGTCCCACCGCTTCGGGTTCTGGCGAAAGTGGTCGAGCGCGATCTTGCCCGCCTCTTGGATCAGGTCGTGCAGTTCCGGCCGCAGGCGGGCGAGGTCGATGGTGCTGGGTTGGGGATCGGTCATGCCCCCAAGGTTAGCGCAACCGCGGTCCAGGGCAATGTGGCGTCGTGAACGCTTCGCGTTGCGCTCGCCGCGCGGGCTTTTTCTCTTTTTTGCAACTTTGGCCGGGGCCGGCCCTCGGCGTTTTGGCTAATCTCCTACGTTAACACCGGCAAAAAAGCGCACGCGCAGCGTTCAGCATCCCGGCTTTGCTTTTGCCGGACGATCCCTTAAAAAAGGTCGCACCGTGAGGGCCGTGTCGGAGAGGGGCTGGTGACGGAGACGGCGGCGGCTGGCATCGACATCCCGGCTTTTCTCGACGCGGCGATCGTTCGGCACGAGGGGGCCCGGCGCGGTTTCGCCCTCTACGGCGCCGGCTTGATCGCGCTTGGCATCCTCTTCCTGCTCCCGGCGCTCGCCGTCGGCTTCTGGCCCTGGGTCGCGGGCAGCGTCATGGCGCCCGCGGTCAGCGTCTTCGCCTTTCGCAGCGCGATCGAGCGGCGCGAGCGGATCGAGGGGCTCGAAGTCCTGCGCGAGGAGTGGCTCGGGATGCAGGATCGTTCCGACAACGCCGCCGGGCGCTTCCTCGACCTCATCAAGAAGCTCTACTGAGCGCGGCAGCGCAACGGGATGGACGAGCATGGACCGTATTGCCGAGCTTGAGGCGCACCTGAAAGGTTGGGAACGGCGCAGCCGGACACGGACCGGCCTGCTCACCTTGATCCCGATCGGGGCGGCGCTCGGCATCGGCTACCTCGTCGACCAGCGGGCCGAGTCGACGGGGCAGCAGGTGGACGAGGCGCTGGCCGCTCTCGACGTGGCGCCGGTGGCGGACGACCCGAGCATCGAGGCGCGGCTGGCGGCGATCAACCGCACCGGGGGCCGAGTTGCAGGGCCTGAGACAGGAGGCCGAGCGGGCAAACGCGCTCGAAGCCGAGCGCGACGGGCTCGCGGCGCAGGTCGCGGACCTCCAGGCCCGGGTGGGGGGGCTCGAAGCCGAGCGCGATAAGGCTTCAAAGAGCGCCACCGACCTGCAAGGCGAGATCAAGGGACTGCAAGCACGGGCGGCCGAGACGGCGCAGGCGGCGGCGATGGCCAAGACGGCGGCCGCGGGCGTGCGCGAGGAGCGCGACCGGCTGCAATCACGGGCAACGACGCTCGAACAACAGGTTACAGCCCTGCAACGGGAGCGCGAAACGCTCAAGAGCGCCGCCCTGGACGCAAGCCGAACGTTCACCGCAAAGCGGGAAACCCTCGAAGCGCGCATCGCCGGCCTGAACGACGAGATCGAGGGCCTCAAGACCGCGCGGGCGGCGGCGGAGCGCGGGGCGTCCCAGGTGCGCGACGCGATGGCGGCGCTGACGACGCGGTTCGAGACGCTGAGCAAGGCGGGCGCCGAGCGGGACCGGGCGCTGGGCGAGGCCGAGACGAGCCTCGCCGCCCTGCAAGGCCAGATCGAGGACGAGCGCCGCGACGCCGCGGCGCGGCTCGCCAAGGCGCAAAGCGAGGTCGAGGCGGCACGGCGCCGGATCGTCGAACTCGAGAGCGGGCGCGATGAGACGCTTTGAACGCTTCGCGTGCGCTGGGCGCGCGGCTTTTCTTCTTTCTTTTTGCCAGTGTTAACGCAGGAGGTTGGTCTCAACGCCGAGGGCCAGCCTCGGACAAAGCAAAAAGAGAAAAAGAAGGCCGCGCGCCAGCGCACGCGCAGAGTTCACCCCCCCTTGCGCCACCTGCCGGCCTCGTCCTGCTGCCAGTAGACCCGCTCGAAGCCCTGTCCGGCCGCCCAGCGCCAGCGCGCGCGCGCCCTTTGCACAGCACCCCCGTCGCGGCCGTCGAAGACTTCAAGGACGCGATCGAACATCGCGGCGTCCTCGGCCGGGGCGTCGTCGAGCAGGATCAGGATCGCCGCACCGTTCGGCGCCTCGGTGCCGGTGGTGAGGTAGACGGGCTGTAACTCCGGGTCGGGATCGGCCATCGTCCCGTGCGGCAGGAAGCTCTCCTTGCCCCTGGTCCACAGCGCCCGGTCGAGGCCCTCGACGCGCTCGTTTGACGGCGAGCGGACGACGACGCGCTGGCGCCGCTCCAGCGCCTTGCCGAGCAGTTGGACCAGTGCGTCCTCGATCGTGAAGCGGGTGAGGTGGTAAAAGCCGATCTCGGGCAAGGCGGTCAGCGCGGCTTATAGGCGATCGCGTCGACCTCGACCGCGATGTCGATCATGAGCCTCGCCTCGGCCGTCGTCCTGGCCGGCGGATCGCTTGGGAAGTAGGTGGCGTAGACGGCGTTGAAGGCGGCGAAGTCGGCCCGGTCGCGCAGGTAGACCGTCGTCTTGACGAGGTCGGCGAGGGTGCAGCCGGCGAGCTTCAGCACCGTCTCAATATTCGCCATCACCTGCCTCGTCTCGGCCTCGATGCCGCCCGGGGCGACCTTGCCGTCGGGGCCTCTCGGCACCTGCCCCGAGACGTAGACGAAGTCGCCGGCGCGCACGGCGGGGGACAGCGGCACGCCCGCCTCGCCGAAGGTCTCTTTCATGGTCTCCTGCTCCTCTTTGACGGCGCCCGGGGCCGCGGTGCGGCCACGATAGGAGCGGGCGGGGCGAAGGCCAAGCGCGCGTTCTTGCCGATGCTGGCGGCGGGGCGCGAACGCGCTATCGTGCCGGCCTCGGCGGGACGGGGTTATAGGACGGGGACGGCGACATGCGCAGCAGCAAGACGATCCACGTCGTGTCGTGCCACGCCGAGGGCGAGGTGGGCGACGTCATCGTCGGCGGCGTGGCGCCGCCGCCGGGCGAGACGCTCTGGCAGCAAAGCCGCTTCATCGCGCGCGACGGAACCTTGCGCGACTTCGTCCTCAACGAGCCGCGCGGGGGGGTCTTTCGCCACGTCAACCTGCTCGTGCCGCCCAAGCACCCCGACGCGCAGATGGGCTGGATCATCATGGAGCCCGAGGACACGCCGCCGATGTCGGGCTCGAACGCGATTTGCGTCGCGACGGTGCTGCTCGACACCGGCATCGTCGCGATGCAGGAACCGTTAACCGAGATGGTGCTGGAAGCGCCGGGCGGTCTCGTGCGGATCGAGGCGCAGTGCCGCGGCGGCAAGGCCGAGCGCGTCACGGTGCGCAACCTGCCCGCCTTCGCCGCCCGGCTCGCCGCCCGGCTCGAAGTCGCGGGCCTGGGGACGCTCACGGTCGACACGGCCTACGGCGGCGACAGCTTCGTGATCGTCGACGCGGCAGCACTGGGCGTTGCGATCGCCGTCGAGGAGGCGCGCGACCTCGCCGGCTTGGGCGTCGCGATCGCGAACGCCGCCGACGCGCAGCTCGGCTTCACGCACCCAAAGAACCCGGATTGGAACCACGTCTCGTTCTGCCTCTTCGCCGGGCCGATCACGCGCCGCGGCCGGCGCTTGTCCGCCCGCTCGGCGGTCGCGATCCGCCCCGGCAAGATCGACCGCTCGCCGACGGGCACCTCGGTCTGCGCCCGCATGGCCGTCCTGCACGCGCGCGGGTTGATGCGAACCGGCGAGACCTTCTGCGCCCGCTCGATCATCGGCTCCGAGTTCGAGGGCGCGATCCTGGCCGAGACCACGCTCGGCGGCAAGCCCGCCATCCTGCCGGCGGTCAGCGGCCGCGCTTGGATCACCGGCATCCACCAGCACATGCTCGACCCGAACGACCCGTGGCCCGGCGGCTACAGGATCGGCGACACGTGGCCGGGGGCCGAGGGCTGAGCGGGCGACGCTTAGGCTTCAGCTTGAACCCTTGCCGCGAAGATAGGCGGCGTGGCCCTCTTCGATCGTTCGCCGCGCCGCCTCGGCGTCGCTCCACTCGGTCGAGATGCCGGGGTCCTCCAGGTCGAGGTAGGAGCGAAAGAAATAGTCGATCTCCTTGAGAAAGTGCCTGGGCAGGGCGTCGGCCGTGTCGTGCTCCTTGTAGAGCGGGTCGTTCGCCGAGACGGCGACGATCTTGTCGTCGCTCTTGTCGCTGTCCTGCCACTTCATGCCGAACATCGCGACGGGCCGGACCAGCATGACCGTTCCGGCCACGACCGGCTCGTCTTGGATGATCAGCACGTCGATCTCGTCGCCGTCCGGGGCGATGGTCTGCGGGATGAAGCCGTAGGCGGTCGGGAATTGCAGCGGCCCCGGCAGCACGCGGTCGAGGAAGAAGGCGCCCCACTCGGGCTTGTACTCGTACTTGTTCTTCGAGCCCTTGGGGATCTCCACGACGGCGTTGACCTCGCGGGGCGCCTCGTCGCCCAAGGGCAATTCGGTGAGCTTCATGACGTTCGTCTTTCTCGTCGCGTTCGTTCGATCGGGGAAGAAATAGACCGCCGCGCCCGCGGGACGACCTCGACCCCGCCGGTGCCGGCCGGGCGCGTCGTCGAGGCGATTAGGCGGTGTCGAAGCGCGAAGCAAAACGCCGTTCCCACGAGGCGCGCTTAACCCGACGTTAAGGCCCGGCGGGTTAGGGTGGCGTCGAGTAGTGATTTTAGCGGGACGAGACGATGACGATCGCGCGACGGTGGTTCTTGCAAACGACGTGGGGAACGCTCCTCGGATTGGTCGCACCCTTGGGCCGGACCAGGCCGGCGCGGGCCGCGGGCCTGCTGGCGGGGGTCTTTCGCGACCCCGCCGCCGCGCGCACGGTCGGCCGGGCCGTCCTCGCCGCCAAAGCGGCGCCCGCGCGCCCGGACCTGCTGATCGAGGGCCTGCTCGACCGCCACCCGGATCTGGGGCCTCTCTTGGGCGCCGGCGATCGGGATGACCTGGCGTCGGGCGTCGGGCGGGCGGTGCGGAGCGACTTCGCCGCCGGGCGGACCCGCCTCGTCGACGGCTGGCTGTTGAGCGCCAGCGAGGCCGACCTCTACGCGCTCGCCCACCTCGCCTGAGACAAGCCGTGCTGATCGACACCCGCGCGCTGCCCGAGGGCACCTTGATCGAGGCCGACATCGCCATCGTCGGCGCCGGTGCCGTCGGCATCGCCATGGCTCGCGCCCTCAAGGGCCGCGGCTTGAAGGTGGCGCTGATCGAGAGCGGCGGCTTTGCGTACGACGACGCGACCCAGGCCCTCTACTTGGGCGAGACCTCCGGCAACCCGACTTCCGATCTCGACGTCGGGCGGCTGCGCTACCTGGGCGGTACCAGCAACCACTGGAACGGTTACTGCCGCCCGTTCGACGCGATCGACTTCGAGGCGCGGCCCTGGGTGCCGCTCAGCGGCTGGCCGCTCGGCCGCGCCGACCTCGACCCGTTCTACGCCAAGGCGCACGGGGTCCTGGAACTGCAAGACTACGACTACGCGCCCGGACGCTGGGCCGGGCACATGGCGCCCCTCTACGGCGAAGCCTTCGCGCACAACGAGCGGGTGCGGCCGTCGGTGTTCCAGTTGAGCCCGCCGACGCGCTTGGGCGAGCGCTACCGCGACGAGCTTGAGAAGGCGCCCGACGTCGCGCTCTACATGTGGGCCAACCTGACCCGCGTCCGGCTCGACCCGGACGCCAAGCGCGTCGAGGGCCTCGACCTCGCCACGCTGGCGGGAGGGCGCCACGCCGTGCGGGCGAAGGAGTACGTGCTGGCGACGGGCGGGGTCGAGAACGCGCGCATGCTGCTCGCCTCGAACGACGTGATGGCGGCCGGGGTCGGCAACCAGAACGGCTGGGTCGGCCGCTGCTTCATGGACCACGCGGCGCACGAGGCCGCAACGATCCTGTTCACGCGGCCCTCCGACCTGACGCGGGGGCCGGCGACGCAGATGATCAGCACCGCCTTGACCTTGGCGCCGGAGGTCCAGCGGCGCCAAGGGCTGCTCAACCCGCTGTTCCAGATCCATAGGGTTCCCGGAGC
The DNA here is from genome assembly GCA_965217265.1 of Geminicoccaceae bacterium. Taxonomy (GTDB): domain Bacteria; phylum Pseudomonadota; class Alphaproteobacteria; order Geminicoccales; family Geminicoccaceae; genus JAGRGG01. The sequence continues at coordinate 15,962 of CBDCHP010000001.1, forward strand.
GGAGGAGCCCGACGGTTACGTGGCACTGCGCGACTTGACGAAGGCGGCGCGGCGCGGGCAGGTGCCGCCCGGCTGGTCCGACATGCTCGGCACCGTCGCGGGCGACCTCGACGGCGCGGTGGAGGGTCTTTGGGGCCGCTTCATGGCCGAGGTGACCAAGGTCGAGGTGCGGGTGCACTGCGAGGTGGCGCCCAACCCCGACAGCCGGATCACCCTGATCGACGACGAGGACGCGCTCGGCCTGCCGCGGGTGCGTCTCGACTGGCGGCTCCAGGAGGTCGACCGTCGCACCATCCGCCGCGGGCTCGCGATCCTGGGCGAGGAGGTCGGGGCGAGCGGCCTCGGACGGCTGCGGCTGCACGACTGGGTGCGAGACGACGGCTTCGACGTCCCCGGCGACGGCTCCTACCACCACTGCGGCACGACCCGGATGAGCGACGACCCGAAAGCGGGCGTCGTCGACCGCGACTGCCGCGTGCACGGGCTCGCCAATTTGTGGGTCGCCGGCAGCTCGGTCTTCCCGACCTGCGGCTACGCCAACCCCACCTTGAGCCTCGTGGCGCTGGGCCTGCGCCTCGCCGAGCGCCTGCAGCGGCGGGACGTCCAGGCCGTCGACACGGGCGCCAACCGGCCGAGGCTTGTGCCGGTCATCGCCGAGTAGCGCCGGTTCGGTGACGCCCGATCGCCCTCGCCGCACGCCCCGGACGCGATCCGGGAGCCTGACCCCGACTTGATCTGGGGCGTGGCGCATCTCAAACTTGCTTCAAAGCCGGTCTCGCCCGGGCTACGACGCACCCCGGGCGGCGGCGCGGATGGCGCTCAAGGGGCGGGTCGGGGTGATCGCCTCGACGTCGAGCGCCACCTCGATCAAGGCCGGGCGTTCGGCCGCGATCGCGGCCTTGAGGGCGGGGGCGAAGTCCTCGGTGCAGGCGACCTTGAAGCCCAGGGCGCCCACGCTCTCGGCGAGTGCCTTGAAGTCGGGGTTGCGCAGATCCGTGCCGACGACGCGCTCAGGATAGGCCCGCTCCTGGTGCATGCGGATCGTGCCGTAGCTTCGGTTGTTGACGACGACGACGACGATCGCGGCCCCGTGCTGCACGGCGGTCGCGAGTTCCTGCACCGTCATCATCAAGCAGCCGTCGCCCGCGAACGCGACCACGAGGCGCTCGGGGCAAGCGAGCTTCGCCGCGATCGCCGCCGGCAGGCCGTAGCCCATCGAGCCCGAGGTCGGTGCGAGCTGCGTGCCGGGGCCGTAGGGGTAGAAGCGGTTGACGAAGCCGGCGTAGTTGCCGGCCCCGTTGGTGACGATCGCGTCCTTGGGCAGGTGCGCGCCGAGCCACGCGACGAGGGCCGGCAGTTGCAGCGGCCCCGGCACCTCGGTCGGGCGCCGGTGATCGAGGTAGGCCGCGTGCGCCGCTTCGGCCCCGCCTTGCCACGCGGCCTCGGCCGGCGGCGGCAGTTGCGCCAGGGCCAGCGCCGTCGCGTCCATCCCGGCGCACAGCGCGAGGTCGGCGGCGTAGACCCGGTTCAGCTCCTCGGGATCGGGGTGGACGTGGATCAGCGTCTGCGCGCGCCTGTCGAGCCCGATCAGGCCGTACCCGTCGGTCGTCATCTCGCCCAGGCGGGCGCCCAGGACCAGGAGGAGGTCGGCGTCGCGCACCCTTGCCGCCAGCTTCGGGTCGGGCGCGATGCCTAAGTGGCCGGCGTAGCAGGGGTGGTCGTTGTCGATCAGGCCCTGGCGGCGAAAGGCGGCGGCGGCCGGGAGATCCCAGGCTTCGAGGAAGAGGGCGAGACACGCGGTGCCGGCCGGCGTCCAGCCGCCGCCGCCGACGACGGCGAGCGGCCGCCGCGCCCGGCCCAGGCACGTCACGAGGGCGCGCAGGCCCTCCAGGTCGAGGGCGGATCGGGCCGGCTCGACGCGCTCCGCGTCGGCGGCGTCGGCCTCGGCGGACAAGACGTCCTCCGGCAGGGCGAGGACGACGGGGCCGGGCCTGCCGTTCATCGCGGTGGCGTAGGCGCGGCGCAAAAATTCCGGCAGCCTCGACGGGTCCGGCACCTCGGCGACCCACTTCGCCATGCCGCCGAAGAAGGCCGGGTAGTCGACTTCCTGGAAGGCCTCGCGGCCGCGCATCGAGGTCGCCACCTGCCCGACCAGGAGCAGCATCGGCGTGCTGTCCTGTGCTGCGACGTGGACCCCGGCCGCCGCGTTCGCGGCACCCGGCCCGCGGGTGACGAGGGCGACGCCGGGCCGGCCGGTGAACTTGCCGTGCGCCTCGGCCATCATCGCGGCCCCGCCCTCCTGCCGGCAGGCGACGAAGCGCAAGGGGCGGTCGTGCATGGCGTCCAGGGCGGCGAGGTAGCTCTCGCCCGGCACGCCAAACGCGAGGTCGGTGCCCTGCGCCAAGAGGCCGTCGATCAAGATCTCGCCGCCGCTGCGCATCGCCATCCCCGTCGTCCTCCGTCGTTGTTCGAACCGCACCCGCCGCGACGAACGCTTTACAAACGGCGGGCGCTTCGCTCATAAGTGTCGCTCATACCCCAAAAGCGCGGCCCGTCCCAGGCAGGGACGCAACGCTTGAGGCGGACGAGGATGACGGGCAGCAAGATTATTCGGTACACGCCACTCGGCGCCCCGCGCCGGGCCGCGCTTGTGCCCGCGCCCGTCGTCGATCTCCAAAGCCTTCTCGACCTTCGACTTACCGGCCCCTGAGCCCGCGCCGTTCGCGGCCGTCGTTCAGGGGATTTCGCTCCGGTTCGCGCACGAGATCAATCAGGCTTTGGAAATCGCACCATGACCACCCCCGAACGCGTCATCATCTTCGACACCACCTTGCGCGACGGCGAGCAGTCGCCGGGCGCCTCGATGACCGTGCCGCAAAAGGTGCAGATCGCCGAGACGCTCGAAGCGATGGGTGTCGATGTGATCGAGGCCGGCTTTCCGATCGCCTCCGACGGCGACTTCGAGGCGGTGCGGGCGATCGCCAAGCGGGTCAAGGACAGCGTCGTCTGCGGCCTGGCCCGCGCGGCCGCCGGCGACATCGACCGCGCCGCCGAGGCGATCAAGCCGGCGGCGCGCGGCCGCATCCACACCTTCATCGCCACCTCGCCCCTGCACTTGGCCTACAAGCTGAAGATGAGCGAGGACGAGGTTCACGCCCGCGTCGTCGAGAGCGTGACCCGGGCGCGCAACCACACCGACGACGTCGAGTGGTCGTGCGAGGACGGCTCGCGCACCGGGCACGACTTCCTGTTTCGCTGCATCGAGAGCGCCATCCACGCCGGCGCCACGACGATCAACGTCCCCGACACGGTCGGCTACGCCTACCCCGAGGAGTTCGCCGACCTGATCCATGCGATCAAG
>CBDCHP010000002.1:0-153946 GCA_965217265.1 Geminicoccaceae bacterium
GGACGAGGAGCCCAGCCATCCCTCCTGGGCGCTCGGCATCCTCGGGATGCCGGGCTTCACCGCCTGGGCCGGCCTGCGCGAGATCGGGCAGCCGAGAGAGGGCGAGACGCTCGTCGTCGCCGCCGCGACCGGCCCCGTCGGTGCGACCGTCGGGCAGATCGGCAAGCTGAAGGGCTGCCGCGTCGTCGGCGTCGCCGGTGGCCCGAGCAAGTGCGACTGGGCCGTGAACGGGCTCGGCTTCGATACTTGCGTCGACCACAAGGCCGACGGCTTCGCGGACGGCTTGGCGGCGGCGACGCCGAACGGCATCGACGTCTACTACGAGAACGTCGGCGGCAAGGTGTTCGACGCGGTGCTGCCGCGGCTGAACCCGCACGCGCGCGTGCCGGTCTGCGGCCTGGTCTCGGCCTACAACGCGACGAGCCTTCCTGACGGCCCCGACCGTTTGGGCCAGTTCATGGGCCAGATCCTGCGCAAGAAGCTGCGCGTGCAGGGCTTCATCATCTTCGACGCCTTCGGCCACCTCTACCCCGAATTCGCAAAAGAGATGGGGCAGTGGGTTCAGGACGGGACGATCCGCTACCGCGAGGAGATGATCGAAGGGCTCGAAGCCGCGCCCGAGGCCTTCGCCGGCCTCCTCAAGGGCGAGAACTTCGGCAAGCGCGTGATCCGCGTCGGCGACGACGCGGCGGCGTGAGGACTCTGATTCGCCCGAAGGCGGGCGGCGCGCCCGTCGTCCGCGCCGCCGGATCGGGAAGGCGAGGGGCCGGCAACGGGCCGTCACGGCCGAAGCCGCACACCGGGTCGACGGGCTGAGCATGGCGACAGCGCACGACAATCCGCTCGGAACCTTCCTGAAGGACCGCCGCGCGAGGCTCGATCCGGCGGCCTTCGGCTTCGGCGCGGCGCGCAGGCGGACGCCGGGGCTGCGGCGGGAGGAAGTCGCCCAGCGCGCCTGCGTCAGCGCGACCTGGTACACGTGGCTCGAACAGGGCCGGGGCGGCGCGCCCTCGGCCGACGCCCTCGACCGAATCGCCGGCGCGCTGCTGCTGACGGCCGCCGAGCGCGAGCACCTCTTCCTCCTGGCCCGGCGCCGGCCGCCGGAGGTCCGCTACCGGGCGCCCGAAGGCGTCACGACGCGGCTGCGGCGGGTGCTCGATTCGCTGGCGTTCAGCCCGGCCTACGTCAAGACATCGGCATGGGACATCGTCGCTTGGAACCGCGCCGCGGCGGCGGTGCTGGTCGACTACGGCGCGCTCGCGCCCGAGCAGCGCAACGTCCTGCGGCTGCTCTTCTGCGATCCCGAGATCCGGGCCAAGGTGCCGAATTGGGAGAGCGACGCGCGCATTGCGGTCGCGACGTTTCGGCTGGAGACGGCCCGGGCCGGGGCGAGCGAGAATGCGCAGGCGCTGGTCGACGAGCTGAACCGGTCGAGCCCCGCGTTCAGGGCGATGTGGCGCGACAACGACGTCGGTACCTATGGCGAGGGCACCAAGCTTGTCGAGCACTCGGTCGCCGGGCCGCTCGCGCTCGAATATTCGGCCTTCGCGGTCGACGGCCAGCCCGACTTGGGCCTCGTGATCTACACGCCGGCGACGCCCGCGGACGTGGAGCGGGTCAGGTCGCTCGTCGGGGGCTGAACGAGGCCCGATCGTGGTAGTCGGCATACCGGTATAAGCTCACGGTTTGTCCGCTCCCGCCCGAAACCCACCTGAAGACCAAGCAACGCGAAGGAGGTCTTCATGCGGGTATTCGTGACGGGAGCCACGGGCTTCATCGGCTCGGCGGTCGTCCGCGAGCTTCTCGCGGCCGGGCACGAGGTGCTCGGGCTGGCGCGCGGCGACGAGGCCGCCGCCAAGCTGGCGCGGTCGGGCGTTCAAGCGCACCGGGGCGAACTGTCCGACCTCGACAGCCTCGCCGCCGGCGCCCGGGCGTGCGACGGCGTGATCCACCTCGCCTTCGTCCACGACTTCTCCCGATACGAAGCCAACGCCGAGACCGATCGGCGCGCGCTGGAGGCGATGGCCGGCGCGCTGGAGGGATCGGGCAAGCCCCTGGTCGCGACCTCCGGCACGACGGTCCTGGCACCCGGCCGCGTCGGGACCGAGGCGGACGCGCCAGCACCCGACGGTCCCGGCCGCCCGCGCGCCGCGTCCGAGGTGGGGTTGGCTTTTGCCGACCGCGGCGTGCGGGCCAGCGTCGTGCGTCTTGCGCCCTCCGTCCACGGCCGGGGCGACCGCGCCTTCGTGCCGGCCCTGGTCGAGGTCGCCCGCCGTACGGGCGTCAGCGGCCACGTCGGCGACGGCGCGAACCGCTGGCCGGCGGTCCACCGGCTCGACGCGGCGCGCCTGTTCCGGCTGGCGCTCGAAAAGGCGGCGCCCGGAACACGCCTGCACGGCGCGGCCGAGGCGGGCATTCCCATGCGCGAAATCGCCGAGACGATCGGGCAAGGCCTCGGCGTTCCGGTCCGCAACATCGCCCAGAACGAGGCGGCAGCGCACTTCGACTGGCTGGCGATGTTCGTCACGATCGACAATCCGACGTCCAGCGCCCTCACCCGCGACACCTTGGGATGGCGCCCGCAGGAAGCCGGGCTGCTGGCCGACATGCAAGAAAGCGGGTACTTCTCGTAACGCCCGCGCTCTGCCGTGCTCCGGCGGGCTAACCGGTAGAAGGCCCTGCCGCCGTGGCGGATCTTCGCGCCGGTCGAGGCAACGAAGGCGTCGACGTCGGCCAGTCGCCCGTCTTAATGAGTAGGGCCAACAACGACGATCCGGCATTGCAGCGTCGCGCTCTCGCCGGACGGGAAGATCGCCCGGCCCGACGGTTCGGTCGACGATTGGCTCGTGAACGACTATCCGCCCGATAATGCCGAATTCGAGGAATTTTTGGCGGGATGCGGTGCCATCATCATGGGGCGGGCGACCTACGACGTCGCTCGCCGAATGGGCGAATGGCCGTATCCGGGCAAGCCTACGGTGGTGATGACCAGCCGCCCGCTGGAAAACGCGCCCGACGGGGTCGAGGCACGGTCGGGCAAGCTGGCCGGCGCGATCGACGAGATCGAAGCGCGCGGCCACGATCGGGTGTGGATCGAGGGCGGGGGCAAGCTCGTCCGCGACATGATCGAGCTGGGCAAGCTCGACGTTCTTGAGATGGCGGTCATCCCGATCATCCTGGGCGATGGGATACCGATTTTTCCCGAAGGCACGCCCGAGATGAGGCTGTCCCTCGTGACGGCCGAGCCGTGGATCAAGGGTGCCATGCACCTGATCTATCGGCGCGGCTGTGAAACACGCCGACCCGGTCGTGCTGGACCACGGCGATGTCGTGAAACCTGTTGCCGGACGACGCGCTGTATTTGCGGCAGATCGCGATCGCGGTGACGTTCGGGTTCGACTGCGGCAGCCGCAGCAGCCGCGAGCCCGCCGTGCAACCCGTTCCCCCGAGTTGCGGGCAGGTGGCGCCTTGTCCAGTCGCCGGGACGGGCAGGAGATCGCCCGTGGCGCAGTTGAACGCCGGCAGGGGGGCCAAGTCGGCGGCGCACGTGGCGGCGTACTGCTGCATGGTGGGCGCGGCCCCTGCCGCCGCGGGGAGGAGTGCCGCGAGAATGAGCGCGGGCGCGCCCATCTTGATCGTGTGGCGCATGTTCATCGAACAGTCCATCCGGCGAGAGTTGGAATGCAGGGCGTTCGAACCCTTGGCCCAGCCATGGTGAACGGGGCGGCGAGCGGATTGTCATAAAGGTTGATAAAAATTCCATACTTGTCGCTTTTAGATATTCAAGCCGTCCTCGAACCAACCAGCGCCGACGGGTGGCGGCGGCCCTCGCTGGCGGAGAAGCGCGCTACTGTCTTGGGTGCGGCCGTGCTATCCGCGGGGTGGTGAACAATCGGGGGATTCTCATGACCAACGCGAGGACGGCAGCATGACCCAGGGCGTGCTGATCGCCCCCTCGATCCTCTCGGCCGACTTCGCCCGGCTTGGGCAAGAGGTCGCGGCGATCGACGAGGACGGGGCGGATTGGATCCACCTCGACGTGATGGACGGGCATTTCGTGCCCAACGTCACCTTCGGCCCCGAAATGGTGCGCGCGATCCGGCCCTACTCGAAGAAGCGCTTCGACTGCCACTTGATGATCGCGCCGTGCGACCCCTACCTCAAGGCGTTCGCCGACGCCGGGGCCGACCTCATCACCGTCCACGCCGAGGCGACGCCGCACCTCGACCGCTCGCTGGGGCTGATCCGCTCGCTGGGCAAGCTCGCCGGCGTCGCCCTCAACCCGGCGACGCCGCCCGAGGCGGTCGCCTACGTCCTCGACAAGGTCGATCTGATCCTGGTGATGACGGTCAACCCCGGCTTCGGCGGGCAGTCGTTCATCCCCGGCATGACCCAGAAGATCCGCCGCTTGGCCCTGATGACGGCGGGCACCGACATTCACATCGAGGTCGACGGCGGCATCAAGCCCGACACGGCAAGGTCGGTGGTCGACGCCGGTGCCGACGTCCTGGTCGCGGGCTCGGCGATCTTCGGTCGGGACGACCGCGCGGCGGCGATCTGGGACCTTCGGCCGCGCGGCGTCGTTGCTTGAGGGCGCCAGCAAGCTCTCTACGTGAAGGAAACGCTTCGATGACGATCCTGGGCACCGACGTTCGCGGCGTCGTCTTCGACCTGGACGGGACGCTGCTCGACAGCGCCCCGGACCTGCAATCCGCCTTGAACACGGTCCTGGAAGAGTACGAACTGGAGCCCTTGAGCCTGCCCGACGTGGTCTCGCTCACCGGCCTGGGCACGAGGAACCTCGTCCGGCGCGGCTTCGAGCGGGCCGGCAGGCCGGTGGAGGGCGAGATACTCGACGCCGTGCTCCACCGCTTCGAGGCGGTCTACTTCGAGCACTGCACCGACCTCACCCGGCCCTACCCCGACGCCGGGGCGACGCTGCAGGCCCTGTCCGAGCGCGGCCTGACGCTCGGCCTTTGCACCAACAAGCCCTACGTGCTGACGATGCAGATCCTGGAGAAGCTGGATCTGGCGAGATTCTTCAAGACCGTGATCGGCGGCGACAGTTGCGCGGCGCGCAAGCCCGACCCGGAGCCGCTCCTCGCCTGCCTGAAGGGCATGGGCGTCGAGGCGGCCAGCGCCCTCTACGTCGGCGACGGCGAGACCGACGTCCGCACCGCTAGAGCGGCGAACGTCCCCGTCGTCCTGGTCGAGGGCGGCTACACGACGACGCCCGTAGAGGAATTGGGTGCGGACGCGGTGGTGGCCTCGCTGAGGGGGTTGTTGGATTGAACGCTTGCGCGTGCGCTCGCCGCGCGGGCTTTTTTCTTCTCTTTTTTGCTCTCGTCCGGGGCTGGCCCTCGGCGTTGAGGCCAACCTCCTACGTCAACACTTGCAAAAAGAGGAAGACCGCGCGTCAGCGCACGCGCAGCGCTCTCATCCCGCGTTCCTCGGCACGTAGAGCGGCTTAGAGACGCGCTCGCCCCGGTGGATCAGGGCGAGTTCGGCGAGGTAGCGGGCGGGTTCGATCGGGTCGCCGGCCAAGGGGATCATGGCGTCGAAGGGGGCATCGCCCGCCGCGAACGGCGCGTCGAGCGGGGCGCAGCGGACTTTCCAGGCGCTCGGGCCGGCGTCGGCCGCGGCCGGCCTCTCGCCCGCGACGACGATCACGTCCGGGTCGGCGGCGGCGACGCCATGCGGCAGGTGTGGCGCCAGTTGTCCGACGCGGGCGCGGCCGGCCGCGTCGGTGGCGATGAGGCGGACGCGGCGCGGGTCAGGGATCGTGGCGATCCCGGCGCGCGGCGGGCCGATGAGGTCGTCCAGGCGGCGGACGTGCGCCTTTGGGCCGAAGCGCCCCGCGACGAGGGTGCTGCCGGCCTCGGCACGGCGGCGGTAGGCGGCGGGGTCGGCATAGAGCGCTTCGGCGGCGTCGGCGGCCTGTTCGGGCGGCACGCACAAGGCGGCGTCGCCGAACAAGGGCGCCATCGCCTCGGGCAGGACGCAGGGCAGGGACGCCGCCATCGCCTCGGCGACGGCGAGCCCGAACGCCTCGACCCAGTCCGGGTGGTGGTAGTAGACGAAGAGGTCGAGCCCCTTGAGGAAGTCGGGCGCCGGCACGCCCCCGAACGGCAGCACCTCCCAATGATCGGGCCAGCGGCCGGGCGCCGTACCGAGCAGGTCGGCGAGGTAAGGGCCGCCGCCCAGGACGCGGACGGTGAAGCGGCCGTCGTCGGGGTAGACCGTCAGGCAGTCCTGGGCGCTCGCCGGCCACTTGGCCGGATCGGGGCGGCTGTGGCGGCCGATCACCGGGCGGCGCCCGTCCAGACGGCGCGGCGGGTGGGCGAAGGGGGCGGCGTCGACGACGTTGAACCAGTCGAGCGGGGCGGCTTGCCCCGGCAGCCGGGTTAATTGCGCCCGCACGGCGGGGCCGACGGGGGCCAGTTCGACCGGACCGCCCAGCATCGCCCCGGCGTGCGCCAGGGTCGCCTCGATCGCGTAGTAGGGGCGCCAGTTCGCGTCGAAGGGCGGGTGGTGCAGGACGAGGAGCCGCCGTTCGGCCTCGATCGGGTAGGGGGCGTGGGGGCGCAGCCCGGCGCAGAACGGGCCGTGCAGGAGGGCGAGCGATGCCTTGACCGGCGTGCCGCGCGGCACCGGCACGAGGGATCCCTCGTCGATCAGCGACCTTAAGCGAGGGTTGAACGGGAAGGGCCGATCCAGGGTCGAGGACTCGACCGCGACGAGGCCGACGCGGTAACCGGCGGCGGCGGAGGCCGCGACTTCCGCCGCGACGGCGGTCGCGGTGCCGCCCGGAAAGCGCGGGTCGGTGACGATGACGAGGTCGAAGGACGCGGGCGGCGTTGGCATGGCGCTGCCTTCGCGCCTCGAAAACGCAAGGTCAAGCCCGTAGGCCGGAAACAGTGCCGGCGAGAACGCTTCGCGTCGCCTGCGGCGGGCTTTCTTTTTCTCTTTTTTATCTTTCGTTTGTAGTTGGCCCTCGGCGCCGCGGCCAGCCACCTCCGTTAACACTGGCAAAGAAGAAGGAAAAGCCCCGCGCAGCGGACGCGAAGCGTGTCCGCTAGCCGCGTTGCCTCCTGCGCTCAACTGTGGGATGACGCCGGCGCCCGCGACGAACCAGCAACGCCAAGAAGGCCGTCCATGCTCAAGAAGACCCTCCGCGCCCTCGGCTTGCGCCCTGCCAAGCCCAAGCGGCCGACGCGCAAGGAGCTTGAGCGGCTGAACGGGGTCGAGGTCGAGATCCCCGAGATCACCCCGTTCGAGGTCGAATGCCTGCGCAAGGTGCGGCCCTACACCATGACGACCGTGCCGCGCCTGTGGTCGATGATCCAGTCGGTGCGCTACCTGGACGCGAACGGGATCGCGGGCGACATCGTCGAGTGCGGCGTCTGGGCCGGCGGCAACCTGTTCTTGGCCAGCATGATCCACGACCGCGCGGCGGCGGCGCGGCGGTTTTGGTACTACGACACCTTCGCCGGCATGTCGGAGCCGACCGAGGCCGACGTCAGCGTCCGCACCGGCAAGCGGGCGGCGACGAAGTTCAAGGCGCTGCAAAAGGACACCCACAACGACTGGCGGTTCTGCTCGCTCGACGGCGTGCGCGCCAACGCCGCCAAGGCGGGCGTCATGAGCGACGATTGCGTCTTCGTTCAAGGCAAGGTCGAGGACACGCTGCGCGATCTTGCCAACATCCCCGAGCGGATCGCGCTGCTGCGCCTCGACACCGATTGGTACGAGAGCACCAAGGCCGAACTCGAAATCCTCTACCCGCGCTTGAGCCCGGGCGGGATCCTGCTCGTCGACGATTACGGCGACTGGCAGGGTGCGCGCCAAGCGGTCGACGCGTTCTTCCAGGGCCGACACCCGTTCCTGCACCGGGTCGATCGGGCCTGTCGGTTGTACGTGAAGCCGAGTGATTGAACGCTCGCGCGTGCGCTGCCGCGCGGGCTTTCTCTTCTTTCTCTTTGCTAGTGTTAACGCAGGAGACTGGCATCAGCGCCGAGGGCAAGCCTCGGACAAAGCAAAAAAGAGAAAAAGAAAGACCGCGCGTCAGCGCACGCGCAGCGTTCTCTACCCCACGTTCGCCAGAACATGCCGGGCCAACGCCTCGGCGGCGCAAGAGGTGTCGCGCGCGCGTTGCAGGTAGAGGGTGTAGCCCATGATGTCGGGCAGGCCGTGCTCGGCGCCCAGGCGGCGAAAGGGCGGCCCGGCGAGGTTGGCCGGCACGGGTGCCACGGCAAGGTCGGCGAGCACGGCCGAGAGCTGGCCCATGCTGTGGGTGCTGGTGCAGGCGACGCGGTAGCGCCGGCCGGCGCGGTCGAGGGCGGCAAGCGCGTGCCGGCGCCAGGAGCAGGTCGGGTTGGCGAGCGCCAGCGGCAGGACCTCCTGGCGCCACGCCGAGCCGCATTCCAGCCCGGCCCAGACCAGGCGGTCGTTGAACAGGGGCTCGCCCGGCGGGTCGCCCGGCTCGATCGTGAGCGCCAAGTCGAGGTCGCCGGCCTCGATCTCGGCCAGGAGATCGACGCTGGCGCCGAAGCTCAAGGAAATCTCGACCGAAGGGTGAGTCGCGGCGAAGCGCTTCAAGACCTCCGGCACGAAGTGGGTGCCGAACTCGTCGGGCGTGCCGAGCCGGACCACGCCCTCGATGGCCGGGCGGCGGAAGTGGGCGACGGCCTCGGCGTTGAGGCCGATCAGGCGGCGGCCGTAGCCGAGCAGCGCCTCGCCGTCGGCGGTGAGCCGCACCGCCCGACCCTCGCGGACGAAGAGCGGCCGGCCCAGCGCCTCCTCCAGCCGCTTGACCTGCATACTCACCGCCGAGGGCGTGCGGTGCACCCGCCCGGCGGCGCGGGTGAAGCTGCCGGCCTCGGCGATCTCGACGAAGGTGCGCACGAGGTCGCTGTCGAGCAGGACGTTCGAGCCGGGATCGAGGATCGACATGGGCGGCCTGACAGTTCAATAAGATTGATCATTAGGATAAGATCTATTCGTTTGTCTGAAGAGTCAAGCGGCGCCACATTCCAGATCGAGGTCGCGACCCTCTCCACCGTCAACCGCCACCGGAGGGTACAACCATGCTTCGATCGACAATGCCGCTGTCCGCGCCCACGGGCTTCGCCGGGCGCGCCGCCGGCCTCCTCGCCGCCGCGATCGCGGGTTTGGCGCGGGTCCGGCTCGCCTGGAACCGCCGCCGCCGCTTGGTGCGGATGCGCGACCTGGACGATCGCACGCTCGACGACATCGGCATCACCCGCGACGAACTGGAGTGGGCACTCGGCCTGCCGTTCGAAGCCAACGCGGCGCTCGACCTTCAGCGGCGGGCGTCGTTGAGGAGAACGCTGCGCGTGCGCTGACGCGCGGTCTTCCTCTTCTTTCTTTTTGTCTTTATCCGAGGCTGGCCCTCGGCGCTGAGGCCAGCCACCTCCGTTAACACTGGCAAAGAAGAAGAGAAAGCCCCGCGCAGCGGACGCGCAAGCGTTCCCAATCTACCGCGCGGTGAGACGCAATCGCCGCTAGGCGAAGGTTGGCAGGCACTGGAGCGCCATGGGGTAGGACGGAAAGATGGAAAGTTGATTTCGCGTCGTGTACCTAAAGCTTACGTATAGATTGACCGTACAACGACGACGGAAGCGCGCATGACGCTCAACATCGAAGCCCCCGAGGCCGATCGGCTGGCGCAAGATTTGGCCCGGCTGACCGGCGAGAGCGTGGGCGAGGCCGTGACCGTCGCCTTACGCGAACGGCTCGACCGGGAGGCGAGGAAGCGCGGGGTGCGGCGGGACGTGGCGGCGGCGCTGGCGCCGATCCGCGCGCGGCTGCGGCGGGCGCCGGTGCTGGACGCGCGGCCGGTCGATGAGATCGTTGGTTACAGCCCGGACGGTTTGCCTGAATAGTGGTGATCGATACTTCGGCCGTGGTGGCTGTGCTGTTGGAAGAAGAGGGGTTCGAGCGTTTCGACGCCGCGCTCGATGCCGATCCCGTCCGTCTTATGTCAGCGGCGACGCTCGTTGAATGCACACTCGTGCTTGAGGGCCGACTCGGCGAAGAGGGGCGGGCCGCACTGGATGCGTTCGTTGGCGAGCTTGGCATCGAGATCGTACCGTTCGACGCGGCCCAAGCCGAGGCCGCGCGGAAGGTATTTCGCAGGTTCGGCAAGGGGCGGCACAAGGCCGGGCTCAACTTTGGTGATTGCTTCAGCTACGCGCTGGCGAAGGTTGCGGGCGAGCCGCTGCTGTTCAAAGGCGAGGATTTTGGGCGGACGGACGTGGCGGCGGCAGTTTAGATTGGTGAAAGGTGCTCTAGACCCAACGGCGGAGTCCGGCCACCCTGGATCCCCGATCAAGTCCGGGATGACAGGGCGCGCGGGTCGGGATGACTTGGCCTTGCCTTGGACGGTGTGGCGCGCGACTGTACGAGCCGCCTCGACGTGTCACCCCGGACTTGATCCGGGGTCCAGGGTGGCAAATGTAGAGAGCATCAAGCCAACTAATGTAATGAGGCCGCAAGATCCATGATGAGATACCTCGTCACATATGTCAGGTCTGTTGAGTATTTTACTTACAGCAAAACAGGATTTTCCTTCGCTGTTTTGAGTTATATTCCATATAAAACTTGCTGGATTACCATGCACAAGATCGTTCATGGTCTTTGTGATATCTTTGGCTTCATATTGAATTTCAGTAATGTTAGTTTCATTTATAAGCCTTTGAATCATTCTTGCTAAACTTGGTCTATCTTTATAGAGCCATCCAGATTTCCAAATATCGACAGCCTCGGGAAACTCACTCAAATAGAGCACTATGGTGACTCGCTCAAAAAACGGCCTCAAAAGAACTGCCGCCCCAAATACATGACCTTGCCTTATAAGCTCTCTACATGATAGAGCAATACTAATTGACTGAGGTATTAAAATAGAAAACGCACTTTGGATATTATTGAGTTGATTTACTCGTGTATAATTTGCTATTAAATAGTTTTTCTCTAAAGAAAGTGAAATCATTTTATCAAAATGAAATAGGAGTTCACGCCCTAAATACGGTTCATTGTCAGGCGTGAATATAATAGGAATATCTTCCATAATCTGGCGAGACGGCTCAAGCCGCCTCGGCCACCTTCTCCCGCGCCCGCTCGCGGCCCCAGACCGCGCACAAGCCCGCCACCAGCCGCTCGACGTCGGCCTCGCTGTGGAGCGGCGAGGGCGTGATCCTCAACCGCTCCGTGCCCTTGGGCACGGTGGGATAGTTGATCGGCTGGACGTAGAGGCCGCGCTTGAGGAGGTCGTCCGAGATGCGCTTGGTCTCGACCGGGCAGCCGACCATGACGGGGACGATGTGGCTGGGGTTCTTCATGTGGGGGATGGCCTCCTCGTCGAGGCGGCGGCGCAGGTATGCCACGCGCTCGCGCTGGCGGCGGCGCTCGTCGGGGCTGGCTTTCAGGTGGCGGATGCTGGCGATGGCGCCGGCGGCGACGGCGGGGGGCAGCGCCGTCGTGAAGATGAAGCCCGAGGCGAAGCTGCGGACGAAGTCGCATAAGTCCGTGGAGGCGGTGATGAAGCCGCCCATGACGCCGAACGCCTTGCCGAGCGTGCCCTCGATCACGGTGAGCCGGTGCATCAGCCCCTCGCGCTCGGCGATGCCGCCGCCGCGCGGACCGTACAAGCCCACGGCGTGGACCTCGTCGAGGTAGGTCATCGCGCCGTAACGGTCGGCGACGTCGCAGATCTCCTTGATCGGCGAGACGTCGCCGTCCATCGAGTAGACGCTCTCGAACGCGATCAGCTTCGGCCGCGACGGGTCGATCTTGGCCAGCTTCAGGGCGAGGTCTTCCGGGTCGTTGTGCTTGAAGACGACCTTCTCGACCCGGCTGTGGCGGATGCCCTCGATCATCGAGGCGTGGTTGCCGGCGTCGGAGAGGACGACGCAGTTCGGCAGCTTGGACGCGAGCGTGCTGAGTGCCGCCCAGTTCGAGACGTAGCCGGAGGTGAAGAGAAGGGCGCACTCTTTTTGGTGCAGGTCGGCGAGTTCGCGCTCAAGCAGGACGTGGTAGTGGTTGGTGCCGGAGATGTTGCGCGTGCCGCCGGCGCCGGCGCCGCAGCGGTCGAGGGCCTCGTGCATCGCGGCGATGACGGCCGGGTTCTGGCCCATGCCCAAGTAGTCGTTCGAGCACCAGACGGTGACCTCGTGCTGCTCGCGGTCGTCCTTGTAGCGGGTGGCCCGGGGAAACTCGCCGGCGTGACGCTCCAGATCGGCGAAGACGCGGTAGCGCCCCTCGGCGTGGAGGCCGTCCAGCTCCTGACGGAAGAAGGCGTCGTAGTTCATGGCTGCCACCTCCAGGCGGGGTTGGGGGGTAGGGTCGTCGTCGCGGGCGCCGGCCGCTTGGGCAGGGCCCAGCGCCACAAGGCCGCGTCCGGCAGGGGGAGAACGAGGAACCAGTGCTCGACGACGGCGAGCGCCACGAGGGTGGCGACGAGGGTGAGGCCGACGGCGGCGGCACCCGACGCCCCGGCGGCGGCCTCGGCCATGACCAGGGCGGCGGCGGTGGCGGCGGTGATCGAGGCCGGGAAGAAGGCGTTCATCGGCGCCACCTTGAAGTGGCTGGCGAGGTAGCCCAGGTGCGGCGGCAGGAACTCGAAATTGATGTTGGGCACGCCGAAATAGATGTTGAGCTTGGCGCTGAGGCGGAGCCACCAAAGGGCAACGAAGGTCCAGACCCCCGTCTGGTTCGGCGCTTCCCAGGCGATCCAGACGACGAGGAGCGCCGTCAGGAGGATGGCGACCTCGTGGTAGAGGACCGTCATCGAGGCGCGCTTGAAGCGGTCCCACCCGCTCGATCCGACCGGCCGCGGCCGGCGCTCCGGCCCCGTGACGTAGCCGAGCAGGAACAGGGTCTCGTGCCACGCCCAGATCGCGAGGCCGCAGACGAAGGCGGCGTAGGCGCCGAACGCGGTGGGATCCCGTGCCGTCAAGTAGAGGCCCTGCAGGGCGGGGACGAGGAGGACGGTGGCGCCCAGCGCCACCCAGCCGTGCAGGCGCCGCGGCAGCTTCAAGAGGCACAGGATCAAGCCGGTGCTGAACCACCAGACGAACAGCGCGAACATGAAGGGCGGCGCGTAGTCGCTCATCGGTTCGGACGTCCTACCAGGCGGGGGCGAGGCGGATCGAGGCGGGCGCCTCGTTCTTCTTCGGCCGCAGCAGGTAGATCTTGGCGAACGTCAGGCCGGCGGCGGCGGTGAGGCGCCAGTGCTGCACCTTGCCGACGACCCCGCCCCTGGACTTGGCGGCGACCATGTCGACGCTGATCTGGCGCAGGCGCTCCAGCCCGGCGCGAAAGGCCGGGTTGTCGAGGGCGAGTTCGACCGGGAAGACCTGCCGGGCGATCTCGGAAGTGATCTTGAAGACCTCGTAGTCGTACGCGGTCGGGTCGATGCCGAGGCCCTCATGGAAGGCCGGCCTTGCGTGGTCGCGCACGTACATCGTGGCGAAGACGGCGAGGAGGAAGAAGCGCACCCAGTAGACGTTCGTGCCCTTGAGCATGCCCGGGTTGGCGTGCATCAGGAGGGCGAACGCCTCGCCGTGGCGGAACTCGTCGTTGCACCACTTCTCGAACCACTTGAAGATCGGGTGGATGCGGTTCTCGGGGTGGCGCTCCAGGTGCCGGTAGATGGTGATGTAGCGGGCGTAGCCGATCTTCTCGGACAAATACGTCGCGTAGAAGATGAACTTCGGATTGAAGTAGGTGTACTTCTTCGATTTGGTCAAGAAGCCGAGGTCGACGCCGATCCCGGCGTCTTTCAGCGCGTCGTTGATGAAGCCGGCGTGGCGGGCCTCGTCGCGGCTCATGTAGGTGAAGAGTTCCTTGATGTCCTTGTTCTTGATGCGCTTCTTGATCTCGGCGTAGAGGATGCAGCCCGAGAACTCGGCCGTGAGCGAGCTGACCAGGAAGTCGATCAGCTCGCGGCGCAGTTCGGGGTCGAGCCTGTCGAAGTCGGGGTCCCAGCCGTCGCCCCGAACGAAGTGGCCCCTGTTCGGGTCGGCGCGCATCTCGGCGATGAGCTGGTCCCACTCCTGCCTGATCGGCTCGACGTCGAGCTTGTCCATCGCCTCGAAGTCGGTCGTGTAGAAGCGCGGCGAGAGCACGGTGTCCGCCTGCGCCAGCGCCATCGTGGAGGGCGCGCCCTCGATGTGCATCATAGCCTGTCTCCCGACGAGAAGCTGAACTCGCAAAGTTCCATGAATTCCAGGTCGCCCGTGAGACGGGTCCAGAGGCGCTCCAGCTTCGAGGCGCGCTTGATGACGGCGCGGCGCTCGAAGACGGCCGTCTGCCCGAACGGCACCTCGATCTTCGGACCCTGCACCGTCACCTCGTCGCCGGGCTCGATCAGGATCCCGCCGTGCAGGGTGACGTGCGCGTGCAGGCTGTCGAAGCTGTGCTCGACCTCGATCGTGCAGTCGACCTCCTCAATTACCGGTGTCTTGATGAAGCCGGCGATCATCCTTAGCCTTACCCTTCCCTTCAGTTCGCCGCGAGGGCGGGGCCGACGTCCATCAGCCGCGCGAACGAGGCGAGATTGTCCCGGCCGAACGCGCTGAGATCGACGACGCTGCCGGTGGAAGGGTCTTCCAGGATCAGACGGCCGTCGTCGTAACGGCTGAGCCGGAACGGCGCTTCCTCACCCTGATCGCGGATCTTGCGATCGTAGGCAAGCCCGCGCATGGCGCCGCGGACGAAGCCGCCCCCGCCGGGGGGGACGACCGCGACCGTCTCGCCCGCCATCGTCTCGACGACGATCGCGCCGTCGTCGCGGTCCAAGAAGCGCAGTTCCTGGGTCTGGAGTGCGCCCGCGGTCGGGGTCTGGACGGTGCCGAGCCCCGTCAGGCTGCCGAGCCCGGCGGTGACGAGCGTGGCGCCGACGACGAATGCTGCGCCGATCAGGACGGGCCGGGGCAGGGTACGGTTGTCCATCGCTCTGGTTCTCCCTTCAGGCAGCGATGCCGACGAGGCCCGGCGCCTCGGCCGGGGCGGCGGTCTCGACTTTGGACGCCGCCCCGGCCGGCAGGGCGGCCTTGAGCGCCTGGCCCAGCGTCTGGGCGGCAAGCCCCGCGTCCGGCAGGGCGCGCAGCGCGGGCTCGGGCCGGGCCAAGCGCCAGGGGCGGGCGTGCGGCCACAATTGCAGGTAGGCGAGACGATCCTTGCCGTTGAGGGCGAGCACGACGTCGCCGGAGCCGTCCTTAGCGAGGCGCACGTCGGCCCGCGCCACCTTCTTGAAGGGGATGTTGATCGACATCGACAAGGCGATGCCGATGCGCATGACGATCCGGCGGTCGGTGATGGTGTAGAGGGTCGTTTTGGCCGAGAGCGTCGCCAGGAGGACGAGGAGGCCGGCGCCGAGGCCGAAGGCGAGCGCGGTCGGCCAGAGCGAGATCAGGGCACCCACGGGCGTCGCGCCGTCGTAGACGGCCAGGACCGCGAGCCACACGAGGATGAGGCCGGCGTAGGCCAGCACCTTGTCGAGGTGGTAGGCGCGGCGGGCGAGGGTCATGGCCTTGGGCGCGCCCTGCCACAAGATCCGCTCACCCTTGGGCAGCCGGCCCGGCAGGCCGGGGACCGGCTCGTCGTCGTGTTCGGTCATCATAGCAGCGGCTCCTGACGCGAGGCCTTGGCGTAGAGGTGGCCGGACGAGAAGTAAGCCATGATGCGGTCCTCCTCGCGGCGGGTGACGACGTTGGGCGCATCGTGGCCCGGCACGTGGCGGAACTGCTCGGCCAGGATGGAGGCGACCTTGACCCGGCCGCCGCCCCAGCGCGAGACGCGGGCGAAGTTCATCGGCACCAGGACGGTGCCGCCGCCCTCGACCTCGACTTCGAGGTAGCGGATCAGGAGTTCGCCGCGATCGACCCAGACGTCCTTGACCTTGCCGGCGGGCTTGTCGTCGGCGTCGTAGACGGTCATGCCGCGCGGGTCGGGGCTCGAAGGCTCGATGAAGAAGTCGTTCGCCTCGCGCATCGGGCCGATCTTGGGCTCGCCCTCGCTGTCGAGGTCGGGCTCCTCGTCGCGCAGCGCGTAGGCGGCGGGGCCGACCCCGTCGCGCATCGGATCGCCGGTCGGCACGATCGGCGAGCCCTCCCAGGCATACATCGGCTTGGCCTTCAGCTCGATCTCCTCCTCGTTGACGTCGGGGATCGAGACCGTGCTGCCGTCGCGCATCAAGTAGTGCTTGGGCGCCGGCACGGGCGGGATGAAGAGGATGTTGAGGAAGTCGGCCTTGCCGATCTGCTCCTTGGGATAGCCTTCGCGCTTGTCCTCGCGGTGGAGGTAGTAGACGAGGCCGAAGAAGAAGACCCAAAAGACGTAGAGAACGACCTGCGCCACGTCGATTGATTGGGTAAAGGCGGCATCGAACATCGGTTCAGTCTCCCTTCGGGTCAGGCGGGCATTTCGGCAAGCCCGAGCTTGCGCGTCTGGAGGGCGCGCATTGGCCCGGTCAGTGGCCCGATCGCAACGAGCGTCATGAACAAGAGCAGGATCTCGAAGTGGTAGACGACGCTGTAGCCGGTGGCGGGGTTGACGAGCGTCGGGCCCAAGTAGCCGTTCATGGCGAGCACGCCGACGCCGTCGCGCAGGGCGCCGCCCATGGCGACCGCGAGCCCCGCCGCCGTCGCCTGCACGGCGCCCCAGGCGCCGAGAGCGAGGCCGCTGCCGGCGCTGGCACCGTCGGCGAGCGCCATCGCGGCCGTCAGCGTGCCGACCGAGTAGAGGCCGGCGCCGAGGCCGATCAGGACCGAGCCGGCGCGAAACAGGTTGGCCGACTGCAAGGGTGCGGCGAAGATCACGGCGGCGAAGGCGAAGAGGCCGATCAGGGCACCGTAGCCGGCGATGCGGCACGGGTTGAAGCCGCGGTGGAGTGCCCGTGCCGCGAGGGTGAAGCCGATCAGCCCGCCCGTCGCCGAGAGCGCGGTAAGGACGGTGGTGCCGGCGACGCCGAGGCCCAAGATCTCGCCGCCGTAGGGTTCGAGCAGGATGTCTTGCATGCTGAACGCGGCCGTGCCCAGACCCACCGCGACGAGGAGGCGGGTCGAGCGGCCGCCGGCCATGAAGGCGGCCCAGGTCTCTTTGAACGGGGGCCGCTCGACGTCGGGGCCGGTGCCCGCGGGGTCGCGCGCCTCCTGGCGCCAGAGTGCCACTAGGTTCAAGACCATGGTCAGGAGTGCCGCGCCCTGGATCACCTGGATCAGGCGGACTTGGCTGAAGTCGCGCAGGACGAAGCCGAAGACGATCGAGGCCAGCGTCATGCCGACGAGCAGCATGACGTAGAGGAGGGCGACGACGCGCGGGCGGGCTTCCACGGGGGCGAGGTCGTTGGCGAGCGCCAGACCGGCCGTCTGGGTCGTGTGCAGACCGGCGCCGACGAGGAGGAAGGCGAGGGCGGCGCTGACGTGGCCGACCCAAAGGGGGCCGTGCGTGTCGCCGGAGAGGATGATGAGCGCGAACGGCATGATGGCAAGGCCGCCGAACTGCATCAGCGTGCCGAACCAGATGTAGGGGACGCGCTTCCAGCCCAGCACCGAGCGGTGCGTGTCGGAGCGGTGGCCGATCAAGGCGCGGGCCGGGGCAAACAGGAGCGGCAGCGCCACCATGAGGGCGACGAGCGCACTGGAGACGCCCATCTCGACGATGAGGACGCGGTTCAAGGTGCCGCTCAGGAGGACGACCGCCACGCCGACCGAGACCTGGAACAAGGATAGGCGAAGCAGGCGCGGCAGCGGCAGTTCCGCCGTCGCCGCGTCGGCGAACGGCAGGAGGTTCGGCCCGACGCGGGTCCAGACGCCGGCGAACTGCCTGATCTGCCTCATCGCCGGACCAGCTCCTGCGCCTGGGAGGTGTAGAAGCCGGACGCGATCCGGCGCGTGCGCCCGGTGCGCCAGTCGGCGAGCGGGAGACTGTCGCCCAAGGCCCGGTGCAGCGCACCCACGCCGACGGGCTCGATCGCGGGCGCCCGGTCGCCCCGCGGGAAGAGGCGGCCGAGCGCGTGCATCACCGCGAGCGGCGGCGTGCGCGGGGCGAAGGTGAACAAGACCTGCCGCCCGCTGACCTCGGCCAAGCGTCGCACGGCTTCGAGCGCGTCGGGCAGGCGGTAGTGGATCAGCGAATCCATGGCGACGACGGCGTCGAAGCGGCCGAGGGACGGGTCGAGCATGTCGCCGCTCTTGAAGTCGATCCGGCCGCCGAGGCCCGCCTCGGCCGCGCGCCCGGCGGCGATTTTGACGAGCGACGGCGAGAGGTCGATCGCGGTGACGATGGCGCCGCGCGCCGCCGCCTCGATGCTGAGGGCACCCGTGCCGCAGCCGGCGTCAAGGAGGCGCAGGCCGGTGAGGTCGTCCGGCAGGTAGCCCAAGAGCGTCGCGCGCATCAGGTCGCGGCCGGCGCGGACGGTGGCGCGGATCTTCGACACCGGCGCGTCGGAGGTCAGCCGCCGCCACGCTTCCATCGCGGTGCGGTCGAAGTAGGTCTGAATCTGGCCGCGGCGGGCCTCGTAGGCGGTCTGCATCGCTCGAAATCCCTCAATCGAAACCGAGCAACTCGAAGATGTCGCGGTCCTTCATCGGCGCCGGCGTCAGCGGCTCGGTGCCGGCCCAGAGCTTAGCTGCGAGCCTTAAGTACTCGGCCTTGACCGCCTCAAGCTCGGGCGTGTCGTCGTCCATCTCGAACAGCGTCGCCTTCTTCAGCCGCGACTTGCGGATCGCGTCGAGGTCTTGGAAGTGCGCCATCGTCTCCAGGCCGACGACCGCGTTGAAGCGGTCGATCTGGTCGGTGGCGGCGCTGCGGTTGGCGATGACGCCGCCGAGGCGCACGGCGTAGTTGCGCGACTTCGCCTGGATCGCGGCCACGATCCGGTTCATCGCGTAGATGCTGTCGAAGTCGTTGGCGGTGACGATCAAGGCCCGGTCGGCGTGCTGCAAGGGGGCGGCGAAGCCGCCGCAGACCACGTCGCCCAAGACGTCGAAGATGACGACGTCGGTGTCGTCGAGCAGGTGGTGCTCCTTCAGCAGCTTGACCGTCTGGCCGACGACGTAGCCGCCGCAGCCGGTGCCGGCGGGCGGCCCGCCGGCCTCGACGCACATCACGCCGTTGTAGCCCTCGTAGACGAAGTCCTCGGGCCGCAGCTCCTCGGGGTGGAAGTCGACCGATTCGAGCACGTCGATCACCGTCGGGACGAGGCGCTTGGTCAGCGTGAAGGTCGAGTCGTGCTTCGGGTCGCAGCCGATCTGCAGCACGCGCTTGCCGAGCTTGGAGAACGCGACCGAGAGGTTGGACGAGGTCGTGCTCTTGCCGATCCCGCCCTTGCCGTAGACGGCGAACACCTGCGCGTTGCCGATCTTGAGCTTGGGGTCGAGCTTGACCTGGACGCTGCCCTCGCCATCGTCGCGTTTCTTGGCGGGCGGGGCGGTGGACGGACGCCTCAGCGTGATCGTGCTCATGCGGCAACTCCTTCGAGGCGGTCTTCGAGTTCTTCGCCGGCCTGGCGCAGGGCTTCGAGCGTCGCCGGGTCGGGGGTCCAGTAGCGGCGCTCGGAGGCTTCGATCAGACGGTCGGCGACGCGCGCCGAGGCCTTGGGGTTGAGGCCCGCCAGGCGCTCGCGCATGGCGGGGTCGAGGACGTAGGTCTCGCTCAAGCGCTCGTAGACCCAAGGGGCGACCTGTCCCGTCGTCGCCGACCAGCCGAGCGTGTTGGTGACGGAGGATTCGATCTGGCGCACGCCCTCGTAGCCGTGCCGCAGCATCCCCTCGTACCATTTCGGATTGAGCATCCGGGTGCGGGTTTCCAGCGCCACCTGCTCGTCGAGGGTGCGGACCTTGGCCGACGCGCCGGTCTGATCGCCGATGTAGACCGGCACGGAGGCGTCGTCGGCGCCGCCCTTGGCGCGCTTCACCGCGCGGTTGATGCCGCCCAGACTGTCGAAGTAGTGATCGACCGTGGTGACGCCGAG
This sequence comes from Geminicoccaceae bacterium, assembly GCA_965217265.1. Classification (GTDB taxonomy): domain Bacteria; phylum Pseudomonadota; class Alphaproteobacteria; order Geminicoccales; family Geminicoccaceae; genus JAGRGG01. The sequence goes on from CBDCHP010000002.1 coordinate 19,997, forward strand.
TTCGACCGATTCGAGGTTCTGGTAGGCGAGCGAGACGTCCTTCAAGACGCTCTTCATCAAGTCGGCCCGCGCGACCGGGGGCCCCTTGCGGCCGTAGGCGAAGCACTTGCGCCGGGTGAACGCCTCGGCGAGGTCGTCGCCCTCCTCCCAGCGGCCGTTCTCGATCAACTGGTTGACGTTCGAGCCGTAGGCGCCGTCGGCGTTGGAGAAGACGCGCAGCGCGGCGGTCTCCATGTCGACGCCGTGCGCGTCCCGATACGCCAGCGCGTGCTTGCGGACGAAGTTGAGGCTCTCCGGCTCCTCGGCGGTGGCGGCGAGGTAGGCGGCCTCGGCCAAGAGCTTGGTCTGCAACGGCAACAGGTCGCGAAAGATGCCCGACAGCGTGACGACGACGTCGACGCGCGGGCGACCGAGGTCTTCGAGCGGGATCAGCTCGGCGCCGCACAGGCGGCCGTAGCCGTCGAAGCGGGGCAGGGCGCCCAGCAGCGCCAGCGCCTGCGCGATCGGGACGCCCTCGTTCTTGAGGTTATCGGTGCCCCAGAGGACCAGCGCCACCGTCTCCGGCAGGCCGTGGCCCCCCTCCTCGTGGCGGCGCAAGAGGAGGTCGGCCCCGGCGGCGCCCTGACGCAGGGCGAACGGGCTCGGCAGGCGGAAGGGGTCGAAGCCGTGCGGGTTGCGCCCGGTCGGCAGGATGGCGGGGCTGCGCAGGAGGTCGCCCGAGGGCGAGGGGGCGACGAAGCGGCCGTCCAGGGCGCGGAGCAGGGCCGGAAGCTCGTGGTCCTGGGCAAGCAGCGCGTCGATCGCCCCGCCGTCGAAATCCTCCTCGCCGGCGGCCTCGCGCATCGCGGCCAGCGTCTCGGCCCGCTCGACGTCATCCATGCCCAGGCCGACGACGTGCAGGCCGTGCGGGATCAGGCTGTGCTCGACCTCGATCAGCGCGCGGGCAACGCGGGCGATATCAAGGTCGGGATCGGCCCAGACGGGCTCGGGCGCGGCGAGGTCGAGGGCGGACGCCTGCGCCTGGATCAGGCCGGCGAGTGCGGCGCGCTCGGCGCTCAAATCGGGCGGCAGCGTCCGGTGGCGGTCGAGCGAGGACTTCAGCTCGACGAGGCCGCGGTAGAGGCCGGCGGCGGCGAGCGACGGGGTGAGGTAGCTCACCAGCGTCGCGGCGGCGCGGCGCTTGGCCAAGGCACCCTCGGAAGGGTTGTTGACGGCGTAGAGGTAGACGTTAGGCACGTCGCCGATCAGCCGGTCGGGCCAGCAGGCCCCGCTCATGCCGGCCTGCTTGCCGGGCATGAATTCAAGCGCACCGTGGGTGCCGAAGTGGAGGCAGACGTCGGCGTTGAAGCCGTCCTTGACGTAGCGGTAGAAGGCGGCGAAGCCGTGCGTCGGGGCGAAGTTGCCCTCGAACAGGAGCCGCATCGGGTCGCCCTCGTAGCCGAACGCCGGCTGGACGCCGACCAGCACGTTGCCGAAGCGCTCGCCCAGGATGAGCAGGCCGCGGCCGTCGGCGTTGTGCTTGCCGGGTGCCGGGCCCCAGACCGCCTCGATCTCGGCCAGGTGCGGTTCAAAGCGGACGTGCTCGTCGGTGGGGACGCGGGCGACGACGTTGGCCTCGGTGCCGTAGCGCCCGGAATTGCCCTCCAGGATGCGGCGGCGCAGTTCGTCGACGCTACCCGGCACCTGGACCGTGTAGCCCTCGGCCCGCATGGCCTTGAGGGTGTTGAACAGCGACTCGAAGACGGCGAGGAAGGCGGCGCTGCCGGTGGCGCCGGCGTTGGGCGGGAAGTTGAACAGGACGATCCCGACCTTGCGCTCGGCGAGCGGCGTCCGGCGCAGCGCCACCAGCTTCGCGGTCCGCCGGGCGAGCGTCTCGGCGCGATCATGGTCGGCCGCCATGCGCGACGAGGCGCCCTCGCCCAAGGTGCGGCCGCCGAACACGGTCGGGTTGGTGGCGCCGTCGAGTTCGGGTAGCGCCACCATCATCGTCGCCTCGATCGGCGACAGGCCGGCGGCGTTGCCGCGCCAGCCGTCCAGCGTCTGGAACTCGACCGCGTGCGCGGCGAGGTAGGGCACGTCGAGGGCCTTGAGCGTCTCGGCGGCGGCGGCGGCGTCGCTGTAGGCCGGGCCGCCGACGAGCGAGAAGCCGGTGAGCGAGACGAGCGCGTCGATGACGGGGGCGCCGTCGGCCTTGAAGAAGGCGTCGATCGTCGGGCGATTGTCCAGGCCGTTGGCGAAGGCGGGGATCACTTTCAGGCCCTGGCGCTCGAACGCCTCGATCACGCCGTCGTAGTGGCCGGTGTCCTCGCTGAGCACGTAGGAGCGCATCAGGAGAAGGCCGACCGTGCCGACGACGGGGACGCCCATAGGCTCGGGCAGGCGGTGCCGATCGAGGCCGATGCGGCCCTTGAGGCGGGGGTGGTAGAGGCCGACCTCGGGGTAGTCCGCCGGGGGCTTCGGGTTCAAGGTGCCGCGCAAGGTCCGGCGCTCGCCGTCGGCGTAGCGGTCGAGGAGAAAGCGCAGCATCGACTCGACGTTGGCTTCCGAGCCGGCGAGCCAGTATTGCAGCGTGAGGAAGTAGGCGCGCACGTCCTGGGCGGTGCCGGGGATGAAGCGCAGGATCTTGGGCAGGCGCTTGAGCATCGCCATCTGCGCCGCACCCGAGCCGGCCCCGCCGCCGGTCTTCTTCGGGCGCAGGCGCTTGAGGAGCGCCATCGGGCCGCGGCTCTCGCCCTCCATCGAGAAGCGGCCGAGGCGGGTGAGGCGGACGACCTCGGAGCCCGCGATGCAGCCGACCATCGCGTCGCAGTGCTCGCGCCGGGCGCGAAGGTCGGGCAGGACGGCTTGGATGTGGTCCTCTAAGAACAGCATGTTGGCGACGACGACGTCGGACGTGGCGATGTCGGCCTTGCAGGCGTCCAGGCAGGACGGGTCGCGGTTCCACTCGACGGCGGCGTGATAGCGCAGTTCCAGGCCCGGCACGTCGCGGCGGAGCGCCTCGGCGGCGCGCTCGACCGTGTTCTTCAGGTGGCCGTCCATCGTGACGAGCGTCACCCGGACGGGAACCGGAAGCATCTCAGCGGCTGAAGTGGGCTTTGGCATCGTAGAGCGTCTCGATCGTTATACGGGCGAGGCCGTGCTCGGCGGCGAAGCGCTCGGTGTTGCGCTTGGCCTTGCCGCGGACGAAGAAGGGGATCTTGCGCAGCTCCTGCTCGGCCTCGACCGCCCAGGCCGGAGCGGCCGGAGCGCCGGCAACGGCCGGGGCGGTCTCGGTTTCGGGCTCAGGCTCGGGGGCCGCGGCGTGGGCGTGACCGAGGTGCGAGGGGGCAGCGCCGTTCTTGAACTCGAAGTCCTCGCGGAACATGGCGAGCAGGTGCTCTTCGAGACCCATCATCAGGGGATGGACGAGGGTGTCGAACAGGACGTTGGCGCCCTCGAAGCCCATGACGGGGGCGTAGCGGGCCGGGAAGTCCTGGACGTGCATCGGGCCGGAGACGACGGCGCAGCCGAGCCCGAGGCGCTTGGCGACGTGGCGCTCCATCTGCGTGCCGAGCACGATCTCGGGCTTGAGGTCGGATACCGCCGCCTCGACGTCGAGGTAGTCGTCGGTGATCAGCGCCTCGACGCCGTAGCCCTTCGCCGCCTCGCGCACGTCGCGGGCGAACTCGCGGCTGTAGGTGCCGAGGCCCACGACTGTAAAGCCCATCTCCTCGGCGGCGACGCGGGCGATCGCGACCGCGTGGCTCGCGTCGCCGAAGACGAAGGCGCGCTTGCCCGTCAGGTAGGTCGAGTCGACCGAGCGCGCGTACCAGGGCAGGCGGCTTGAAGCCTTGTCCAGCACGGGGGCCGGGTCGACGCCGGCCAGAGCCGCCACCTCCAGGACGAAGTCGCGCGTGGCGCCGACGCCGATCGGCACCGTCTTGGTGCGCGGCTGACGCAGCGTCTTTTCCAGGTGACGCGCCGCCGTCTCGGCGATCTCGGGGTAGAGGACGACGTTGAAGTCGGCCTCGCCCAGCCGCGCCAAGTCGTGCACCGTCGCCTCCCAAGGGGCGGTGACGTTGACCTCGATGCCCAAGTCCGCGAGCAGGCGGGTGATCTCGGTCACGTCGTCGCGGTGGCGAAACCCGAGCGCCGTCGCGCCGAGCAGGTTGCAGCGCGGCTTGGAAGCGGGATCGCGCTCGACCGGCTCGGTTCCGGCGAAGGCGCGGACCATGCGGTAGAAGGTTTCGGCCGCGCCCCAGTTCTCTTTTCGCTGATAGGCCGGGAGTTCCAGCGGCACGACGGGGACGGGCAGGTCGAGGGCGGCCGCGAGGCCGCCGGGGTCGTCCTGGATCAGTTCGGCGGTGCACGACGCGCCGACGAGGAGCGCGTCGGGCCGAAAGCGCTCGAAGGCCCGCTTGGTCGTGGTCTTGAACAGTTCGGCCGTGTCGGATCCCAGGTCGCGGGCCTGGAAGGTCGTGTAGGTCACGGGCGGGCGCTTGTCGCGGCGCTCGATCATGGTGAACAGGAGGTCGGCGTAGGTGTCGCCCTGCGGCGCGTGCAGGACGTAGTGGACGCCGTTCATCGCCGTTGCGACCCGCATCGCGCCGACGTGCGGCGGTCCCTCGTAGGTCCAGACGGTGAGCTTCATCGTCAGACCCTCAGCCGGGCGCGGCGGTCGAACGGCCGCGCGAACAGCGAGGCGAGGTCGCCGGCCTGCTCGTAGCCCTGGATCGGCGTGAACAGGAGCTCGATCGACCACTTGGTCGTCAGCCCCTCGGCCTCCAGCGGGTTGGCGAGCCCGAGGCCGCACACCGTGAGGTCGGGACGCCCGGCGCGGCAGCGGTCGAGCCCGGCGTCGACGTCGCCGCCCTCGACGATCTCGGTGCCGTCGGGCAGGAGCGCCACCTCGGCCTCCAGGTGGCGGCGGTGGAGGAAGGGGGTGCCGACCTCGACCAGGCGCACGCCCAGTTCGCGGGCGAGGCAGCGGGCGAGCGGGACCTCGACCTGGCTGTCGGGGAAGAAGAACACCCGCTTGCCCGCGAGCGCTTCCCGGTGGTGGTCGAGCGCCTTTTGCGCCCGCGCCCGCGCCGACGACGTCACGGCATCGAAGCGGGCCGGATCGACGCCGAACGCCTCGGCCGCCGCCCTCAGCCAGAGCGTCGTGCCCTCCTCGCCCAGGGGGAAGGGGGCCGGGAGGTGGGTGGCGCCGCGCGCTTCGAGGGTGCGGCCGGTGTCGGCCAGGAACGGCTGGGCGAGGAGGAAGCGCGTGTTCGGCCCGACCGGCGGCAGTTCGGTGCTGCGCCGGGGCGGCAGGAAGCTGGCCTCGATGCCCAAGCCCGCGAACAGGCGGGCGAACTGGTCCTCGACCGGGTCGGCGAGCGCGCCCGCGACCAGGAGCGAGGGCGCGGCGTCGTCGGCTTCGTCCGGCAGTTCGGGAACGAGGGCGGCGAGGCAGGCGTCTTCGCCCTGGGTGAAGGTCGTCTCGATGCCGGAGCCCGAATAGTTGAGGACGCGGACCCCCGGCGCGTGCGTGCGGGACAGGCGCATCGCCGCGCGCGACAGGTCGAGCTTGATCACTTCCGAGGGGCACGAGCCGACGAGGAAGAGGAGGCGGATGTCGGGCCGGCGCTCTAAGAGCCGGTTGACGACCCGGTCCAGCTCCTCGTTGGCATCCGCGAGGCCGGCGAGGTCGCGCTCTTCGACGATCGCGGTCGCAAAACGCGGCTCGGCGAAGATCATCACGCCGGCGGCCGACTGGATCAGGTGGGCGCAGGTGCGCGAACCCACGACGAGGAAGAAGGCGTCTTGGATCTTCCTGTGCAGCCAGACGATGCCGGTCAGGCCGCAGAAGACCTCGTGCTGGCCGCGCTCGCGCCGGACCCGGACATCGCCGCAGCCTTGAAGCGTGGGTGCCTGGGCAAGGAGGGTGCTCACGCCGCCGGCTCCATCGCGGCCGGCAGGCCCGTGCCCTGGCCCTGGAGCCGGGCGGCGCGCAGCTTGAAGAGGAACTGGGCGGCGTTGATCGCGTAGGTGGCGTAGGCGGCGAGCGCCAGGAGCATCTGCGCCTGCGGCGGGCCGAGGTCGGCGACGAGCACGATCAGGTAGGCGGTGTGGAGCGCGATCACGCCCATGCTGACCACGTCCTCCCAGAAGAAGGCGGGCGCGAACAAATAGCGGCCGAAGACGACCTTCTCCCAGATCGACCCGGTCACCATGATGGCGTAGAGGAGGCAGGTCTTGAGGACGATCGAGGCCGTGGCGAGCGCGTAGCCCTCGCCGGTGGCGAGGCAGCGCAGCACGAATCCCAGGCTGACGAGGAAGACGAGGAACTGCAAGGGCGCCAGGACGCCCTGGACCAGCGTCCAGCGGCTCGCGTCGCGGCGGCGGCGCTGCTCGGCCGTGTAGAGCGGGGCGTGCCGGCGGTGAGACTGACGAGGGTTCAAGCTGCCTCCCGAAGACCCTTGGCGTCCTGTGTCGGGAAAGGTAGACGGCCGTCGCCGCGCCTGTCAACAAAAGTTAACGTCAATTTATGTTGACAGTTTTGCCGCCGCCGGGGTGCTCCTGTCGCCTGCGGCCCGACCGCCGGCCGATGCATGGGGTTGCCGCCACATTGCTTACCAATGTATGCAAAATAAAATCGCACGGGAGGATGAAACCGATGCACGGGTTCGGCAGAAGGCTTGAGGCGTCGTCCACGGCCGACGACGCATCCCCGGTCGCAACGCTTGTTTCTCCCGCCCCAACCTCGGTTCCCAAGCCCGCCGGGCGCGGCGACTTGCTGCGCACGATCGAGAACGAGATCATCCCGCGCCTCGTCCTGGCGCAGCGCGCGGCACCGGCGGCGGCACCCGACGGCTGGATGCCCAAGCCCGACGCGATCGCCGACTTCGCCCGGCTGGTCTTGACCCGCGACGCCGCCGTCGCCTGCGCCCACGCCGAGAACCTGTTCAAGCAGGGCGTGCCGACCGAGCGGCTCTACCTCGACCTCCTCGCCCCGGCGGCCCGGCACCTGGGCTGGCTCTGGGAGGAGGACTTGTGCGACTTCGCCTCGGTCACGTCCGGGCTCGTCCGGCTGCAGCAGGTGCTGCACGCCTTGCAGCCGATGTTCCACGACGAGGGCGGTCAGCGCTTCGGCGGGCGCCGCGCCTTGATCGTGCCGGTGCCCGGCGAGCAGCACACGTTCGGCCTGTTCATGGTGGCGGCCTTCTTCCGCCGGGCCGGCTGGAGCGTCGCCAACGACCCGCTCGCCACGATCGACGACATCGTCCGGCTGGTCGGCGCCCAGCCGTTCGCCATCGTCGGTTTCTCGGCCGGCTCGGAGGTGCGGATCAGCACGATCGCGGCCTCGATCCGCGCCGTGCGCCGCGCGTCGTGCAACCGCGGCATCGGCGTCCTGGTCGGCGGACCGCTGTTCTTGGAACAGCCCGAACTGGTCCCGCTCGTCGGCGCCGACGCGATGGCGGCCGACGGCCGGGGGGCGGTGGCGCAGGCGCAAAACCTGCTCAGCCTGCTCGCCCGCCCGGGCTAGGACCGGTCTCGGCCTAACGAGAAGCGTTTTCGCTTCCCCCGCGGCGACCGGCGCGAGGAAACTTTTCGCTGTCCCGACCGTTGCCCTAGATCGTCCTCGCTCGGGTCGTGTTCCCGACGTCGGCGGGCGAAGGCCGACAAAAAATGACGCCGCCTTTTAGTTTTATATTCCTATCAATGCCGCCGTCTCGTCGAGTTTGTCATAAATGTTTGACATGAGTTAACGTAAATCAAACTTGACATTCCGCCGCCGCGGCCGCTTGAGTGGCGCGACGTGCCGCGTCGTTCGTCCGTGCCTTTGGGAGGGGCCGGCGACCGCGGGACGCGCTAGGGACGGCGGTACTAGCGATGAAGGATTTCGGCGTCTCGTGAAACGGTTCCGCACACCGGGTGAATCCCTCGACGCCCTCGACGCCGACAAGGCGTCGACCCTGATCGCCGCCGCGAGCGACGTCGCGCTGGTCCTCGACGAGCGCGGCATCATCCGCGACGTCGCGGTCAATTCGGAGGACCGCACGTCCGAGTGGGCGGCGGCGTGGCTCGGCCGGCCCTGGATCGACACGGTGACCAAGGAGAGCCGGCCCAAGGTCGAGGCGCTGCTGCGCGAGGCGGCGGCCCTCGACGCGGCGCGCCCGCGGCACGTCAACCACCCCTCATCCTGGGGCGCCGACGTGCCGGTCATGTACAGCGCGATGCGGATAGGCTCCGAGGGGCGCGTGGTCGCGTTCGGCCGCGACTTGTCCTCGACGGCGACCCTGCAGCAGCAACTGGTCAACGCGCAGCTCTCGATGGAGCGCGACTACGGCCGGCTGCGCCACCTCGAAACCCGTTACCGGCTCTTGTTCCAGACGACGACCGAGGGCGTCCTCGTCCTCGACGCCTCGACCTTGAAGGTGATCGAGGCCAACCCCGCCGCCGGACGGCTGATCGGCATCGGCCGCAAGCGCCCGGCCGGGCGCCACTTTCCCGAGGGGTTCGACCCCGCCGGCACGGCCGCGATCGAGGCCATGCTGGCGGCCGTGCGCGCGACCGGCCGCGCCGACACGGTCGAGGCGATGCTTTTGAGCGACGGCCGCAAGGTCGAGATCTCGGCGTCGTTGTTCAGCCAGGAGCAGATGCCGCTCTTCCTCGTGCGGCTCGCGACGTCCTCGACGGCGAACGCCTTGATGCCGGGGCAGGCGCAGATCTTGAAGGCGATCGAGGCGGCCCCCGACGGCTTCGTCCTCACCGACGGCGAGGGGCGGATCATCTCCGTCAACACCGCCTTTCTCGACCTCGTCGAGGTCGCGGCCGGCGAGGGGGCCGAGGGCGAGAGCCTGGACCGCTGGCTCGGCCGGCCCGGCGTCGACCTCGACGTCCTGCTCGCCACCATGCGCCAGCACGGCAAGGTGCGCCTCTATCAAACGACGCTGCGCGGCGATTACGGCGCCACCAGCGAGGTCGAGGTCTCGGCCGTCGCGGTCACGATCGAGCGCCGCGCCGCCTACGGCTTCATCGTCCGCGACGTCGGCCGGCGCCTGCGCTCCGAAGCGGGCACGTCCAGCCGCGAACTGCCGCGCTCGGTCGAGCAACTGACCGAACTCGTCGGCCGCGTGCCCTTGAAGGACCTCGTGCGCGAGACGACCGACGTCATCGAACGCCTGTGCATCGAGGCAGCACTCGAACTCACCAACGACAACCGCGCGTCCGCCGCCGAGATCCTCGGCCTCAGCCGCCAGAGCCTCTACGTCAAGCTGCGCCGCTACGGGTTGGGGGATCTTGCCGGGGAGGTGGGGTGAGGGAACGCTTCGCGTCCGCTGCGCGGGGCTTTTCTCTTTTCTTTTTATCACTTTGTCCGAGGCTGGCCCCCGGCATCGTGACCAGCCACCTCCGTTAACACTGGCAAAAAAACGCACGCGGAGCGTTCGTAAGGTTTAGTTGACACCTAGAAATGTCAAGCATACCTTACACGGCATGAGCGTACCGAGCGTGGCAGCGACCACCGAACTCCTCAAGCCGATCACCTGGTTCGCCCCGATGTGGGCGTTCGGCTGCGGCGTGATCTCGGTCGGCGGCGCGGCGGAGGGCCGCTGGCCGCTGATCGTCGCCGGGATCGTGCTGGCAGGCCCGATGGTCTGCGCCACGTCCCAGGCGGCGAACGACTGGTACGACCGCCACGTCGACGCGATCAACGAGCCGAACCGGCCGATCCCGTCCGGGCGCATCCCCGGCCGCTGGGGCCTCTACATCGCGCTGTTGTGGACCGTGCTCTCGCTCTGCGTCGCCGCGACGCTGGGGTTTTGGGGCTTCGCCGCCGCCGTCTTGGGCTTGGCCTTGGCCTGGGCCTACAGCGCGCCGCCGTTTCGGCTGAAGCAGAACGGCTGGTACGGCAACGCGGCCGTCGCGCTCTGCTACGAGGGGCTGCCCTGGTTCACGGGGGCGGCGATCATGGCGGCCGCCTTGCCCGACGCCCGCATCATCGGCTTGGCGCTCCTCTACAGCTTCGGCGCGCACGGCATCATGACCCTGAACGACTTCAAGTCGATCGAGGGCGACCGGCGGATGGGGATCGGCTCCTTGCCGGCCAAGCTGGGCCCCGAGCGCGCCGCCAGGGTCGCGTGCGCCGTGATGGCGCTGCCGCAGGCGGTCGTCGTCCTCCTCCTCCTCCTCTGGGGCCGGCCCTTGTTCGCGCTCGCCGTGGCCGCGCTGCTCGCCGGCCAGATCGCCTTGATGCCGCGTTTCCTGCGCGACCCGAAGGGGGGTGCGCCCCGCTACAACGCGACGGGCACGGGCCTCTACGTGCTCGGCATGGCGCTGAGCGCGTTCGCCGTCCTCCCGGCGACCCCTTAACGGAAGGGACGGACCCATGCACAACGCACCCCCGCTCGGTTGGCTCGGCATCGTCCGCTTGGGCCTGGTGCAGACGGCGCTCGGCGCCGTCGTCGTCCTGACCACGGCGACCCTGAACCGGGTGATGGTGGTGGAACTGGCGCTGCCGGCGATGCTGCCGGGCGCCCTCGTCGGGCTGCACTACGCCGTGCAGATCCTGCGCCCGCGCCTCGGCCACGGCTCGGACGCGAGCGGCAGGCGCACGCCCTGGATCGTCGGCGGCATGGCCGTCCTGGCGCTCGGCGGCTTGGGCGCGGCGCTCGCGACCGCCTTGATGGCGACGCACCTCTGGGCTGGGATCGCGCTCGCGGTCGTCGCGTTCGCCGGCGTCGGCCTCGGGGTCGGCGCCGCCGGCACCTCGCTCCTGGTCCTGCTCGCCAAGCGCACCGCACCCGAGCGCCGCGCCGCCGCCGCGACCACCGTTTGGCTGATGATGATCCTCGGCTTCATCGTCACGGCGATCCTGGCCGGGCAGATGCTCGACCCGTTCTCGCAGGCGCGCCTCGTCGCCGTCACGGCCTGCGTCTCCGCCATCGCCTTCGCCGTCGCCTGCCTCGCCGTCTGGGGCGTCGAGGGCGGCGACGGCGCGGTCGAGGCAGAAGAAACCGAACCGCACGTACCCTTCAAGGAGGCGATGCGCGGCGTCTGGGCCGAGCCCAAGGCGCGGCGCTTCGCAGTCTTCGTCTTCGTCTCGATGCTGGCCTACAGCGCGCAGGACCTGATCCTGGAGCCGTTCGCCGGCACGGTGTTCTTGATGACGCCGGGCGAGAGCACGGGGCTCTCGGGCGTGCAGCACAGCGGCGTCTTCGTCGGCATGCTCCTGGTCGCGGTCTTGGGCTCCGGGCTCAGGCTCGGCACCATGTCGACCTACACGATCGGCGGCTGCCTCGCCTCGGCGCTGGCGCTGATCGGGCTCGCCGCCGCGGCGGTGCACGGCCCGGGCTGGCCCTTGGCCGCGTCGGTCTTCGCGCTCGGGGCCGCCAACGGCGCCTTCGCGGTCGCCGCGATCGGCTCGATGATGGGCCTCGTCGCCGAGGGGCGCGCGCGGCGCGAGGGGGTGCGCATGGGCCTTTGGGGGGCAGCACAGGCGATCGCCTTCGGCCTCGGCGGCTTCGCCGGCACGGCCGCGATCGACGCCGCGCGGGCGGTCCTCGCCGAACCCGCCACCGCCTACGCTCTCGTCTTCGCCCTCGAAGGGGGGCTGTTCGTCGTCTCGGCCGTCCTCGCCGCCCGGGTCGGGCGCGACTTGCGAACCACCACACCAGCGACGCCCGATGCCGGGCGGCTCGCCGCGATCGGAGGCTGACATGGAAACGACCTTTGACGCCGTCGTCGTCGGCGGCGGTCCCGCCGGGGCCACCGCCGCCCTTGATCTCGCCAAGGCGGGCCGCAGCGTCCTCCTCCTCGACAAGGAGGGACGGATCAAGCCCTGCGGCGGCGCAATCCCGCCCCGGCTGATCGAAGAATTCGCCGTGCCCGACGGGATGCTGGTCGCCAAGATCAAGGGGGCGCGCATCGTCTCGCCCAAGCGCCGCGCGGTCGACATGCCGGTCGAGAACGGCTTCGTCGGCATGGTCGACCGGGACGCCTTCGACCCCTGGCTGCGGGCGCGCGCCAAGGCCGTCGGGGCCGACTACCGGGTCGGCACCTACGAGGCGTTCGATCGCGACGCGGACGGCACGGCGCGGATCACCTACAAGCCGAAAGACGGCGGCGACGCGGTCACCGTTCGGGCCAGGGGCGTGATCGGCGCCGACGGGGCGCGCTCCAAGGTCGGCCGCGCCGCCGTGCCGGGCGCCGACGCGGTGCCGAGCGTCTTCGCCTACCACGAGATCGTCGAGGCGCCCGAGGGCCTCGACGGGGCGCTCTGCGACGTCCACTACGACGCCACGCTCTCGCCCGACTTCTACGGCTGGGTCTTTCCGCACGGGCGCACGGTGAGCGTCGGCACGGGCTCGGCGGTCAAGGGCTTCTCCTTACGCGACGCGACGGCCGACCTTCGCGCCCGCGCCGGCTTGGGCGAGTGCCGCACCGTGCGCCGCGAGGGTGCGCCCCTGCCGCTCTACCCGGCCAAGCGCTGGGACAACGGCAAGGACGTGCTGCTCGCCGGCGACGCCGCCGGGGTCGTGGCGCCGGCCTCGGGCGAGGGCATCTTCTACGCCATGCTGGGCGGGCGGCTCGCGGCGGGCGCGGTCGACGCCTACCTGAAAACCGGCGACGCGCGGGAACTGGCCAAGGCCCGCGCGCGTTTCATGCGCACGCACGGTGCGGTGTTCTGGATTTTGGGCATGATGCAGCGCTACTGGTACGTCAACGACGACCGCCGCGAGCGGTTCGTCAAGATCTGCCGCGACGTCGACGTGCAGCGGCTCACCTTCGACGCCTACATGAACAAGGAGCTGGTCAAGGCGCGGCCCTTGGCGCACGTGCGCATCTTCGCCAAGAACATCGCCCACCTCACCGGCATCGTGCCGGCGTGAACGGCTGGCTGCCCATCGTCGTCGCGGCGGGGGCATCGCTGGCCACGGCGGGCATCGGCGCCTACGCCACCGACATCGGCGAGTGGTACTTCAACTTAAAGAAGCCCCGCTGGCAGCCGCCGGACTGGCTGTTCGGCCCCGCCTGGACGACGATCTTCATCCTGATCGCGATCTCGGGCTACCTCGCGTGGCGCGACGCGCCGGGCCAGGGCGACCGGACGCTCGTCATCGTCGCGTTCGCGGTCAACCTCGTCCTCAACGCCGCCTGGAGCGTCCTCTTCTTCACGATGAAGCGCCCCGACCTCGCGCTGATCGAGGTCGTCGTCTTCTGGCTCTCGATCGTCGCCCTCATCACCGTCGCCGCGCAGTACTCGACCTTGGCCGCGTGGCTGCTCGTGCCCTACCTCGTCTGGGTCACGTTCGCCTCGGTGCTGAACTACACGATCGTGCGGCTGAACGGGCCGTTCAAGCCGGCTTGAGGGTTTTTTCCTGATAGGCCAAGATTTGGATACTTCATAGCGCGTCCCTGAAGTCGTCAGAGCAGGCAATTACCGTCAAAATGGCCATTCCTGACTACCAGTTCTTAATGCTTCCGTTGCTAGAGATCGCCGCCAAGGGCGAGGCATCGGTTCCAATGGCCGAAGCCGAGATAGCCGAACGGCTGGGCCTCTCCGATGAAGAGCGCGAGCAGAAGCTTCCGAGCGGGAAGCAACGTGTACTGCACAACCGCACCCACTGGGCAAAGTTCTACCTGACAAAGGCCGGACTGCTGGAAAGCCCCAAACGCGGCCGCTTCGTGATCACTACGGCCGGGCAACGGGTTTTGGCAAATCCGCCGGCGAAGCTGGACACGAACTATCTGCTGACCATCCCCGCGTTCCGTGACTTCAATTACAGCGGGAAAGATGCAGGCCCCGTCGCGCCTACGACCGAGGTAGAACCACCTGCCGCAACGCCCGAAGAGATCATCGAAGCGGCGTACAATGCCGTTCACACGGCGCTTCGTACCGACTTGCTGGAACGCATCCTGCAAAACAGCCCCGGCTTCTTCGAACAAGTGATCGTCGAGTTGCTGGTTGCGATGGGCTATGGCGGATCGCGTCGCGACGCATCAGAGCAACTCGGAAAATCAGGCGATGGCGGCGTCGATGGCGTAGTCAACGAAGATGTTCTAGGACTAGATCGTGTTTATGTTCAGGCCAAACGGTATGGACCTAACAATCCAGTCGGACGCCCGGAAGTCCAGAGCTTCACGGGCAGCCTCGTCGGCCTGGGCGCTTCGAAAGGCGTGTTCGTAACGACGTCGACGTTTTCCTCCCTAGCCATCGAATTTGCAGCTCAAATCCCACAGCGCGTGATCCTCATCGACGGCAGACGCCTCACCGAACTCATGATCGAACACGGCGTCGGCGTTCGTTCAAATCGGGTGCTGGAGTTCAAGCGGCTCGATGAAGATTTCTTCTCGGAGGACTGAACCGACCGTGTCCTCGAAGCAGTAAGTATCATGCTGCGCCCGCCGCCGCACACACCCTGTTCTCTCGAACGCCGACGCCCCGGCGCTCAGAGCCGCTCGACGGTCTCCTCCATCCAGGCGCGGTGGCGGCGCTCGTCCTCCAGGGCCCGCTCGAACACCGGCCGCGCCTCGGCCGTCGCCTCGTCGTGGCTGCTGGCCCGCTCGTAGGCGGTCACCGTGTCGTCCTCGTTGGTCTTCATCGCCTTCAAGATCGCCTTGTCGCCCATCAGCCCGGCCATCGCCACCTTGCCGGTGGTGAGCAGCTGCTTGGAATCGCCGGTCTTGGGCGTGTCGGTCATCCCGATCGAACCGGCGATCTTGTTAAGCTCGGCGATGTGCCGCTCGTGATCGCCCTTGAAGGCCGCGACCTGCTCTTTGAGGGCGGCCGCCTCGAAGCGCTCGATCGCGCCGTCGTAGGCGGCGATAGCGTCGTGCTCCAGGCTGAGCAGGTTGCTGACCAAGCTGTCCAAGGTGCTCTCTTGACCAACCATCGTGACCATGACCAACCCTCCTGTTCGGTCGTTGACGGTACGTCCTCAAATCATGGCCGTACGCGCAGGTTCCTGAGGCAACGTGCGGCGAGGCGTCTCAGGTTGACGCTTCGCGTCCGCTGCGCGGGGCTTCTTTCTTCTTTTTTGCGAGTGTTAACGCGGGAGGCTGGCCGCGGCGCCGAGGGCCAGTCTCGAACAAAAGATAAAAAAAGGAGGGTTTGAGCTTGGCATAGACCGCCCATATCCGTCGGCCAGGGAACGGCGGACGGGGCGGGTTGGATGGGGCTACGGTGCAAGGGGTGCGGGGGCGAGGAGCACGTCAAGAACGGGTTCATGCGCGGCAAGCAACGCTACCGCTGCAAGGGCTGCGGGCTGAACTTCACCGACACCCCGCCGCGCGGGATGCCGCTGCGGCTCAAGGTGGAAGCGGTGCTGCTCTACCTCAGCGGCGTCTCGATGAACCGCACCGCCAAGCTGCTCGGGGTGTCGACCCCCACGGTGCAGGCCTGGATCGAGCGCTTTGCGGAAGTCTACGCGCAAAAGCCCGAGCCCGAAGGCCGTGCCGTCGTGGTCGAGCTGGACGAGATGTGGCACTACCTCAAAAAAAGCCGAACAAGCTGTGGGTCTGGAAGGCTCGGGATCGTGCTACGGGACGGCTCATCGACTGGGAGCTGGGGGGTCGTGACCGAGCCACCCTTGAACGCCTTCTCAAGCGCCTGAAGCGCTGGGGCGTGCGGCTCTACTGCACCGACGACTGGGCCGCCTACGAGAAGGCGATCCCCCAAGGCCGGCTCTACGTCGGCAAAAAGGAGACCCACGGCATCGAGCGCGACCACGCCCGCCAGCGGCACTGGCTCGCCCGCTTTCGGCGCCGGTCGATCGTGGTCTCCAAGGCCGTGCGCATGGTGGACGCCTCGATCGCGCTGTTCGCCCGCTTCGGCGGCAACGACAAGATCGGCGACCTCCGGTCTATGCTAGCCTGAGACCCTCAAAAAAAGAAAGAAAAAGACCGCGCGTCAGCGCACGCGAAGCGTAACCGTCAGCCCCCACCGTAGACCGTCGGGAACCAGTCCTCGCGCAGCTTTTGGCCGTCGGTCATGCCGTGGCCGGGGAAGGGGGGCGAGGTGGGTCCCGGGCGGGTGACGTAGCGGGCGTCGTCGCCGACGAGGCGGAGCGAGAAGGCGCGGCGCCGGGTCGTCGCGTCGTTGCCGCGGGCGCCGTGCAGGGTCTTGTAGTTGAAGGCGACGGCGTCGCCCGGCGCCATCGCCCACTCCACGACGCGGTAGGTCGAAGGGTCCGCGTCGGGGTCCGGCACGGGCGTGTAGGCGTCGTCGTCGGGGTAGAAGCTCTCCTCGGATAGCCAGCGCGTGGGCAGGACCGGCTTTGCCCACTTGTGCGAGCCGGCGACGCAGCGCAGCGTCGCCCCCTTGACGGGGTCCATCGGCGACCAGAAGCTGACCGTCTGCCCCCCCTCGACGAAGTAGTAGGGGGCGTCCTGGTGCCAGGGGGTCGGCTTCGACGTGCCGGGCTCCTTGACCAGGACGTGGTCGTGGAAGACCTGCACGGCCCTCGATCGCATCAGGGTCGCCGCGACCTTGGCGGCGGGCGACTGCCGGATCGCCGCCTCGAACTCGGGAATGCGCGTCCAGTTGCAGTAGTCGTCGAAGAAGCGCCCACCCTCGCCCGCCTTCAGGTTCTCGGCGGCGTAGGGGCCGGGCTCGGCCATGTTGCGCTCGATCCCGGCCCGAATCGTCTCGACCCAGTCGGAAAACAGCCCCCGGATCAGGACGACGCCGTCGTCCTGGTAGGCTTTGATCTGGCTCTCGTCGATCTGCGGCGCGCCCGACATCGCGATGCTCCGGTGGTTGCTTCGGTCGTGGACAGGTTCGGGGCGTCGGCCGATGAGTGCAAACCCTAACGTTTGATGCGGGCTCGGCGTTGGGGTGTCGTCCTAGACCTTGCCGCTAGCGTCGGTGGGCCACGATGGCAAAAGTGTTCACACGCTTACGAGTGCGGGCGGCTTGCCACCGAAGCCGGTGATCATCATCGGCACCGAGAATCGTTGTTGCCTCTTCATTCTTCCATCACAAATTGAGCCCTCTGCTCAGAAGAATTTCTAATTTGAATCATTCCTTCAGACGGAGGCCCAGATTTAAAAGGAACGAATACATCAACATTTGAAAATTCTTCAGGATAATCGGAGAAAGTATAGTAAGCACGTTCAGGTATATTTTTTCTAACAATTGCATGATTTCCTTTAAATTGATCGCTTAGAAAGCCAAATTCTTTAGTAGATTGAAAAGGATTGATTTTGTTTTTAACAATCACTGATGGCTCTAGATACACTAATACATCCTTTTTTTTAGACAAGAAGACAAATTTGCATAGTAAATTTGCACCCTCTTTGTTACATTCTCTAGTAATAACGTCCAAGTTGTCAAAATTTACGATTTTTACTACAGGTTCTTCTTGATCATTTTATTTTTTACATCTTCAGGCGCTGCATTTTTACTGTTTTCGTTGAATTGATCTATATAAATAGTACCAGTGTTGCCATAAATACCACCAACTTGGTTTTCGTTCACTGTATCGCTGTTAACAAACGAATCACCTGTTGACCTGCACCTCGTACTCCCGTTCGCCGTACATTGCCCCCACAGTCGCTTCACGTTCATCTCAGTGTAGAGGAGCAACAGCAAAATTGTGCCACGCGCTTACTTTGGATTACGGTGCCCGGCCACCCTGGACCCCCGATCGAGTCGGGGGTGACAACATTTGGGCGTGTTGGGGCGGTGTTTGCTTTCCTTGGTCGGTGATTGGCCTCGGCTGTCCACGCCGCCGCCTCCTTGTCATCCCCGACCTGATCGGGGATCCAGGGTGGCAGAGCACCGTTGCCGCACCCGAAAAGGAATCAACACCATGCACCTCGGCCTCGACGTCGGGACCTCGTCGGTCAAGGGGTTGCTCGTCGACGAGGCGGGCGCCGTGCTGGCGGGGGCGGAGGCGCGGCTCACCGTGCGGCGGCCGGCGCCCGGCCACTCTGAGCAGGACCCGGACGATTGGTGGCGGGCGGTGCGGGCGGTGCTGGGCGACCTGCGGCGGCAGCGGCCCAAAGAGTACGGCGCCGTGCGGGGGTTGGGGGTGGCGGGGCAGATGCACGCGGCCTTGCTGTTGGGCGGGGACGACGCGCCGTTGCGGCCGGCGGTCTTATGGGACGACGCGCGGGCGGGGGCGGAGTGCGCCGTGCTGCGCGCGCGCTGCCCCGAGGTCGCCTCGATCGCGGGCGTCGCGCCGATGCCGGGGCTGACGGCGCCGAAGCTGCTCTGGCTCGCCAAGCACGAGCCGGAGGCGTTCAGGGCGGCGCGGTGCCTGTTGAACGCCGCCGACTACGTCCGGCTCAAGCTGACCGGCGAGCGGGCGACGGACGTCTCGGACGCGGCCGGGACGCTGCTCTTCGATCAGGCAGGGCGGACGTGGTCGGCGGACTTGGCGGGCGCGGCCGAGATCGACACGAACTTGCTGCCGCGCCTCGTCGAGGGGACCGACCCGGCCGGGACGCTGCGCCCCGAGACCGCCGCAGCGCTCGGCTTGCCTTCCGGCGTCACCGTCGTCGGCGGGGCGGGGGACACGCCGGCTGCCGCCGTCGGGATCGGGGCGGTGAACCCCGGCGACGCCTTCGTCCAGCTCGGCACCTCGGCGCAGATCTTCGTCGCGACCGCCGCCTACGCGCCGCGGCCGAACCTGGTCCACGCCTTCGCCCACGCGCTGCCGGAGCGCTGGTACGCAATGGCGGCGCTCCTGAACGGCGCCTCGGCGCTCGGCTGGGCGGCGAACCTGCTGGGACACACCGACGTCGGGCGCCTCGTCGCCGACGTCGAGGCGGCCTATCGCGGCCCGTCCAAGCTCCTGTTCCTCCCCTACCTCGCCGGCGAGCGCACCCCCCACGACGACCCGCTTGCTCGCGGCGTCCTGTTCGGCATGGACCGGGCGACGGGGCCGCTCGACGTCGCCCAGGCGGTGATGGAGGGGGTCGGCTTCGCCCTGAGGGCGGCGCAGGACGCGCTCGGCGACGCCCCCCTGGCCTACGCCCTCGTCGGCGGCGGGGCGCGGGGAACGTTCTGGCCGCGCCTGCTGGCATCCATTCTGGACAGGCCGCTCACCCTCTACGTCGGCGGCGAGCGCGGTGCGGCCTACGGTGCCGCCCGGCTGGCGCGGGGCGGCGACTTCCCGCCGCCGGCCGTGGCGCGCGTCGTCGAGCCCGAACCGGACCTCGTCGGGGCCTATCAAGAACCGGCGCGAGGATTCGATGCGCTTTATCGGGCGCTGAGGCCCTTGTTCAAGGGAGGGTGAACGCTGCGCGTGCGCTGACGCGCGGTCTTCTTTTTCTCCTTTTCACAACTTGCCCCCGGACTGGCACGGACGCCGAAGCCAGCCTCGGACAAAGACAAAAAAGAGAAGAGAAAAGCCCCGCGCAGCGGACGCGAAGCGTTCTCCCCTGGACATTCGATACTGCACCGCGCAACCTCGTGCCAACCACGCCACGCGAGACGTTGGAGGAAGCGCAATGTCATTCATGAGAACCGCGATTTTGGGCACGGCGGCGCTGTTGGCGCTCAACGTCGGTGCCGCGGCCGAGACGCCGCCCGACACGCTGGTCATCGCCGACAAGATCGACGACATCGTCTCGCTCGATCCGGCCGAGAGCTTCGAGTTCTCCGGCAACGACGCGCTCAACAACATCTACGACCGGCTGATCATGCTGGACCCGGCGAACGACTTGGCGATGATCCCCGGCCTCGCCGAGAGCTGGGAGGTCTCCGAGGATGGCAAGACCTACACCTTCAAGATCCGCGAAGGCGTCACCTCGCACGCCGGCAACCCGATCACCGCCGACGACGCCGCGTGGTCGTTGCAGCGCGCGGTCAAGCTCGACAAGACGCCGTCCTTCATCCTGACCCAGTTCGGCTTCACGGCCGACAACGTCGAGGACCTGATCAAGGCCGAGGACGACACGACGCTCACCATCACGACCGACCGCAACTACGCGCCGTCGTTTTTCTACAACATCCTGACCGCCGTCGTCGCCTCGATCGTTGATCAGGACGAGGCGATGGCGAACGAGCAGGACGGCGACATGGGCTACGAGTGGATGAAAACCCACACGGCCGGCTCCGGCGCCTACATGCTGCGCGCCTGGAAGCCGAGCGACAGCCTCGTCCTGGAAAAGCCGCAGGACTACTGGGGCGGCGAGGTGGCGATGGAACGGGTCTTCGTCCGCCACGTGCCGGAACTGGCGACGCAGCGCCTGCTCTTGGAGCGCGGCGACATCGACATCGCCCGCCGCCTGACGCCGAGCGACGTCGAGGCGGTCGCGCAAAACTCAGACCTCAAGGTGCTTGAACAGCTTCGCGGCCGCATCTTCTACCTCGCCTTGAACCAGAAGGTCGAGGAACTGGCGGATCCGAAGGTGATCGAGGCGATCAGGTACCTGATCGACTACGACGGCATCGTCGACAACATCATGCGGGGTCTCGCCGTCAAGCACCAAGCCTTCCTGCCGGTCGGCCTGATGGGGGCGATCGAGGAAACCCCCTACGGCCTCGACGTCGAGAAGGCCAAGGGCCTCCTGGCCGAGGCCGGCTACGAGGACGGGTTCGACGTCGAGTTCCTGGTCCGCAACGACTCCGACCGGCTGGAGATGGCGCAGACGATCCAGAACACGCTGGGGCAGGCGGGGATCAGGGCCAACATCAAGAGCGCCACCGGGGCCGAGGTCCTGGGCGACTACCGCGCCCGCAAGCACGAGTTGATCCTCGAATCCTGGGGGCCGGACTACCCCGACCCGCACACCAACGCCGACGCGTTCGCCGACAACCCGGACAACTCGGACGAGGCGCAACTGGTCGGCAAGCCGGTCTGGCGCACGGCCTACCCGGCCGAGACGACGACGCCGATGGTGCAGGCCGCCGTGGTCGAGAAGGATACGGGCAAGCGCGAGGAAATGTATCGAGAGATGCAGCGCGACGCGCAGGCGAACTCGCCGCTCATCTTCATGCTGCAAGAGGTGGCGCAGACCGGGATGCAACAGAACGTGGACGGCTTCTCGGCCGGCGGGGCCGGTTCTTCCGCTTTTTATTGGCCGGTGACGAAGACGACAGAGTAGGCGCCGACCGATGGCAACGACACGCTTTTGGCGGCTGGGGATGGGCGGCGGGTTCGCCCTGCCGCGGCCGGTTCGGGTCGGCGGCGGCGTCGTCGTCAGCCTCGCCGCCACCTTCCTCGGGCTTCTCTTCATCACCTTCATCATCGGCCGGGTGGTGCCGATCGACCCGGTGCTCGCCGTCGTCGGCGATCGGGCGAGCCAGGCGCAGTACGACGCGGCGCGAGCCGAACTCGGCCTCGACGAGCCGCTCCTCTATCAGTTCGGCATCTACGCCTGGGACGTCGTGCGCGGCGACTTCGGCACCTCGCTCCTGACCGCCCGGCCGGTCGCCGAGGACATCGCCCGCGTCTTCCCGGCGACGCTCGAACTCGCCACCATCGCCATTATCATCGGCATCCTGCTCGGCGTTCCGGCCGGGGTCGTGGCCGCCGTCAAGCGCGACACCTGGATCGACCAGACGATACGCTTCCTAGGCTTGCTCGGCTACTCGATGCCGATCTTCTGGCTCGGGCTGATCGGCCTCCTCGTCTTCTACGGCCAGCTCGGCTGGGTGGGGGGGCCTGGGCGCTTGGACACGACCTACGTCTTCCTCTACGACCTCGACGTGCCGGCGAGGACCGGCGCCATCTTGATCGACACCGCCCTCGCGGGAGCTTGGGACATCTTCTTCAACGCGCTGACCCACATCGTCCTGCCGGCCTCGATCCTGGGCTACTACTCGCTCGCCTACATCGCCCGGATGACGCGCAGCTTCATGCTGGAGCAGTTGAACCAGGAGTACGTCACCACGGCGAGGGTGAAGGGCGTGCCCGAGCGCCGCGTCATCTGGGTGCACGCGCTCGGCAACATCCTCGTGCCGCTCATCACCGTCATCGGGCTCTCCTACGCCCAGTTGCTGGAGGGCTCGGTCCTGACCGAGACCGTGTTCGCCTGGCCGGGTTTGGGCCTCTACATCACCAACGCGCTGTTCTCCGCCGACATGTCGGCCGTGCTCGGCGGCACGGTGGTGATCGGCCTCGTCTTCATCGGCATCAACATCTTCTCCGACCTGCTCTACCGGCTGCTCGATCCGCGGGCCAAATGATGGCGACCAACCTGCACGCTTGGCTCACCAGCGACACGCCCGCCTCGCGCGGCCACGCGCGGGTCGTGCAGAGCTACCTCATGTGGCTGGCGATCAGGCGCAACCCGCTGACGCTCTTGGGCCTCGCCATCATCCTCGTCCTCGTCCTGATGGCCGCGTTCGCGCCCTGGGTCGCGACGCACGACCCCTACGTGCAGAATCTGGGCGACCGGCTGCTGGCGCCGGGCGTGGGCGGGCATTGGCTCGGCACCGACGAACTCGGCCGCGACATCTACAGCCGCATCGTCTACGGCGCCCGCGTGACGCTCTACATCGTGGCGCTCGTCGCGCTGACCGCACCCCTGTTCGGCCTCGTCGTCGGCACGGCGGCGGGCTACTTCGGCGGCATCGTCGACACCGTCTTGATGCGCATCACCGACATCTTCCTCGCCTTTCCCCGCCTGATCCTGGCGCTGGCCTTCGTCGCGGCGCTGGGCGCCGGGGTCGGCAACGCCATCCTCGCCATCGCCTTCACCGCCTGGCCGCCCTACGCCCGCGTCGCGCGGGCCGAGACCCTGACCGTCCGAAACGCCGACTACATCGCGGCGGCCCGCCTTCAAGGTGCGGGCGATCTCCGCCTGATCTTCGGCCACGTCATGCCGATGTGCTTGGCATCCGTCATCATCCGGGTCACGCTCGACATGGCGGGCATCATCCTGACCGCGGCGGGCCTCGGTTTCCTCGGCCTCGGCGCGCAGCCGCCCTTGGCCGAGTGGGGGGCGATGATCTCCTCGGGCCGCAAGTTCCTCCTCGATTACTGGTGGGTCGCGACCATGCCGGGGCTCGCCATCTTCATCGTCTCCTTGGCCTTCAACCTGCTCGGCGACGGCCTGCGCGACGCGCTCGACCCGAGGGGCGGAGCGTGAGCGAGACACAAACGCTCTTGAGCGTCGAGGATCTGCGGGTACGCTTCCACACCCGGACCGGGATCGTCGAGGCGGTGCGGGGCTTAGGCTTCGACCTCGGCCGCGAGCGCCTCGGCATCGTCGGCGAGTCGGGCTCCGGCAAGACGATGACCGGGCGCGCGATCCTGCGCCTGATCCGCCCGCCGGGCGAGGTGACGGCCAAGCGCCTGTCGTTCGCCGGGCTCGACCTCCTCAAGCTCTCCGAGCGCGAGATGCGAAAGGTTCGCGGCGAGCGCATCGCCATGGTGATGCAGGACCCGAAATACTCGCTCAACCCGGTGATGCGGGTCGGCGACCAGTTGATCGAGACGCTGCGCTTTCACAGCAGCCTCGGCCGTTCGGCCGCGCGCCATAAGGCGCTGGAGATGCTGGAGGCGGTGCAGATCCGCGGGCCGGAGCGGGTGATGCGCGCCTACCCGCACGAGGTCTCGGGCGGCATGGGGCAGCGGATCATGATCGCGATGATGCTGATCGCCGAGCCCGAGATCCTGATCGCCGACGAGCCGACCTCGGCGCTCGACGTCACCGTGCAGTTGGAGGTGCTGGCGATCATGGACCGGCTGGTCAAGGAGCGCGGCATGGGCCTCGTCTTCATCAGCCACGACCTGAAGCTGGTCGGCACCTTCTGCGACCGGGTCTTGGTCATGTACGCCGGCAAGGTCGTCGAGGAGATCGCGGCCGACAAGCTGCACGAGGCGTCGCACCCCTACACGCGCGGCCTCCTCAACTGCCTGCCGAGCGTCGGCGGCGGCAAGGGGCCGCTCCCGGCCCTGGAGCGCGACGAGGCCTGGGCCTCGTGACCGAGGCGCCCACGATCGCGGTCGAGGATCTCTGCGTCGTCTTCGGCAAGGGCGAGGACCGCACCGTGGCGGTCGACAAGGTCAGCCTCGCCGTCGAGCACGGCGGCTCGTTCGGCCTCGTCGGCGAATCGGGCTCGGGCAAGTCGACCGTGCTCCGCGCGATCTGCGGTCTGGCGCCGGTCGAGGGCGGGCGGATCACGCTCGACGGCGCGGCCCCGCCCGAACCGCGCGACAAGGCGTTCGCCCGCCGGGTGCAGATGGTCTTCCAGGACCCCTACGGCTCCCTCCACCCACGCCACACGATCGACCACGTCCTCTCCGAGCCGCTCGCCATCCACAAGCTGGACGGACGCGAGGGGCGGGTGGTCAAGGCCCTGCGCGACGTCGGCTTGAACGCGTCCTTTCGCTTTCGCTTCCCGCACCAGCTCTCGGGCGGGCAGCGGCAGCGGGTCGCGATCGCGCGCGCGCTCATCCTGGAGCCGGAAGTCCTCCTCTTGGACGAGCCGACCTCGGCGCTCGACGCCTCGGTCCAGGCCGAAGTCTTGAACCTGCTGACGAAGATCCGCTCCGAGCGCAACCTCACCTATCTCTTCGTCAGCCACGACCTCGCCGTGATCGACCACATGTGCGACGACCTGCTGGTGATGCAGGGCGGCCGCGCCGTCGAGCGGGTGACGACGGGGGCGTTGGCGGCGGGCGAGGTGCAGGACGCCTATACCGAGCGGCTGCTCGAAGCGAGCGCCGGCTACGTCCGGTGAGGGGTCCGGTGAGGGGCCGCCTTGATGACGGGGGGCGGTGAGCCGCCGTGACCTGGTCCTCGTCGGGGGCGGGCACGCCAACGTCGAGGTCCTGCGCGCGTTCGGCCGGCAGCCGCTGCCGGGCGTGCGGCTGACGCTGGTCGCGCGCGAGGTGCAAGCACCCTATTCCGGCATGGTGCCGGGGCTGATCGCCGGGCACTACCGCTTCGAGGAGGCGCACATCGACTTGGCGCGCTTGGCCGCGTCCGCCGGTGCCCGGCTGCTCGCGGCCGAGGCGGTGGGCCTCGATCCTGTGGCGCGCCGCCTGCACCTCAAGGACGGGGAGGACGTGCCCTTCGACTTGCTCGCCCTCAACACCGGCGGCACGCCCGCGGCGGCCTCCGTGCCCGATGCTCTCGATCACGCGATCGGCGTCAAGCCGGTCGACCGGCTGCTCGCCGCCTGGGAGCGGGTGCGGCGGGCGGCGGGCGAGGGGTACCGCCTCGTCGTCGTCGGCGGCGGGGCGGGGGGCGTGGAACTCGCGCTCGCCGCCGCGCACGCGCTTCAAGACGCGGGTGCGCAAACATCGCTCGTCACGGACGGCGCCGTGCTGCCGGATCTCCCGGAACGGGCGCGGCGGATCGTTCTCGAACGCGTGGCGGCGTTGGGCGTCGAGGCGCTGACCGGGCGGGAGGTGGTCCAAGTCGAGCCCGGCCGCATGCTGTGCCGGGGCGGGGCGACGGTCCCGTTCGACGCCCTGTTCTGGGCGACGGGCGTCGGACCGCCGGCGTGGCTGAAGGACACCGGCCTGCGCTTGAGCGGGCGGGGCTTCGTCGCCGTCGACGCCGCCTTGCGCTCGACCTCGCACGCCCACGTCTTCGCCGCCGGCGATGCCGCCGACGTCGTGGGCCTGCCCCGACCGAAGGCGGGGGTGTTCGCCGTCCGCCAGGGCGCCGCGCTGGCCCGCAACCTGCGCCGCACCCTCGAAGGCAAGCCGCCCGTCCCGGCGCCGATGCAGCGCGGCTACCTGCGCCTGATCGGCCTCGGCGACGGGCGCGCAGTCGCGGTGCGCGGGCGCTTCGTCGTCCAAGGGGCCTGGGTCTGGCGCTGGAAGCAGTGGATCGATCGGCGGTTCGTTGAACGCTTCGCGTGCGCTGGGCGCGCGGCCTTTTTCTCTTGTTTTTTATAACTTGTTGCAGGACTTGGCCTCAACGTCGAGGCCAGCCTCGGACAAAGTAAAAAAAGAAAAAAGCCCGCGCGGCGAGCGCAACGCGAAGCGTTCACTCCTCGACCGGAACAGCCACCTCGTTGCGCTTGAGCCAGGGCAGCGTCCAGGGCGGATCGTAGAAGTAGCCGACGGGCCGGCCAACCGGCCGGTAGGGGCTGTTTTGCAGCAGGCGCTTGAGGTCGGCCGCCTTGGCGTCGACTCGTGCCGGGCCGCGGGGGCCGGTGTAGCGCAGAACCGCCTCTGTGCGGGGGGGTACGTCGACGAGGTGGATGCGGGCGTCGGTCGGCTTGGGCGCGGTGGCGGGCGTGTAGGTCTTGGGCAGGAAGAAGCGCATCGTCGGGCCGATTTCGACCGGGGCGGTCATGGCGATCTTCTCCGGCTTCGTCGTGGCGACGGGGGCGGTCATCGCAATCTCGCTGGCCCCCTCGTTGGCGCCGCCGATGTAGGCGGCGAGGCAGCGAAAGGCGCCGTTCAGGCCGTTCGACATGTCGGTCTCGGCGGCGACCCGCTCGCCGTAGCGGCGCACCTCGGCGTTGTTGCCGAGCTTGGCGATCACGTCGTAGGGCGGCTCTGGCGTGCCGGAGCGGTCGCCGAAGACGGAGCAGGCGGCGAGGAACAGGGAGGCCAGCACGGCGAGGTAGGGGCTCATAGACTGCCCTTGGCGATGTCGGCGGCAACGGGCGGCGCGTCGGCCGCCTTCACCTCGGCGGCCTTGGCCTTGCCCTCCTCGAACAAGGAGCGAAAGCGCTTGCGCCAGCGGGCGGGGCTGAAGTCGAGGAAGGTGCCGCCGCTCTCCAGGTGCTCGACGAAGACGCGGCCCGTCGCGTAGGCCATGGCACCCGAGAGCAGCGCCACGCTGCCGCCGCCGACGACGCTGCCGAGGCCGGGGACGAGCTTGAAGAGGCTGCCGACCGAGGCCGCGACCGAGTAGGGGAGGACGCCGGCGATCAGCGTGGCGACGGCCGACGCGACGAGGTTCTTGCGAAACGGCACGCCGTAGAGGCGGC
The DNA here is from genome assembly GCA_965217265.1 of Geminicoccaceae bacterium. Taxonomy (GTDB): domain Bacteria; phylum Pseudomonadota; class Alphaproteobacteria; order Geminicoccales; family Geminicoccaceae; genus JAGRGG01. Next base: position 46,821 of record CBDCHP010000002.1, read on the forward strand.
TGAGCTGCCGCAGCATGTTGAAGACGACGCCGGTGACGGTGGCAATGTCGAGGACCGGCACCGGCACGAGGCCGACGGCGGCGGCGCTGACCACGCCTTGCATGACGATCGCGTCCGCCTCGTCGCGCAGGGCCTCGGGGTCGCGCGCCGGCGGTGTCGCCGTGGTGGTTGCTGCCGCCTCGTCCATCGCGTCGCTCGTCCTTGCTGGTCCCCAAGGGAAAACGGTCGGCACGCCCATAGGTTCACCGACCGGGGCGCACGCTAGCACGGCGTGGCTTATTTTCCTAGATGGGCGCCGTCCGTTGGGCGGGTCGGAGGGGCGAATGCTAAACCGTTGACACAAAACATTTGTTTTTCGTTCTCGGCTTCTTGCGGTACGCGACAACGATGGCACAACCACCCTCTTCAGCGCCGCTGTACGCGACGGAGGGCGGAATTTCGCATCGTAGCTTAGGCGGTGTCCCGCCGTCCAGAAACTTGCCTCACGTTACGATCGAACTTTGGGAGAAGGTCGCCGTCGACCGGCCCGCCGTCGAGGCCGGCTCGCCGTGCTCGAAGCGGGCGGCGACTTCGCCTTCGAGGCCGGCGGCGGGGCGGCGAGGTGGTCACGCCCTTCGATCGAAGGGCGGCGGGGCTGCTCGGGGAGAGGAGCGTGAGGGTCGAGCCGTTGCGCGGCGACCGCGACGCGCCCGGTCAATGAGGTAGCTGTTCTCGATCGCGCCACGCCACGGCGCGAGGCCGCGTCGCCCGCCGCCGGTGGTCACGGACAATCGAGCCGATGTCGTCTCGGGCGCGGCGGCGCGCAGAGCGCCCGGAGGCGCCGCGGGTTATCCGCGGCCCGGCCGCCGGGGGCGGCGCGGCGAGCGCAGAATACTGACGTCAGCTAAGTTGCAATTTAAAGATTTACTGGATTTGGCTACACACTCGACCAGTCGATAGGGCGCGAAGCGCCTATGTTGCAAGTCGTCCCACGCATCCGGAAAAATCTCGCCTTGCATGGAATCCGTCTTCTCAAGCACGAAGAAGCAAATTAGGCTCAGGCCCGTTGTGCGGCAATTTCACGGCTCATGAGTGAGGGTATGAGGTCATGGCAATCATCAGCGGCAACTACAAGAACAACGTCCTGAACGGGACGCCCAGCAAAGACATCCTCGACGGCCGGGCCGGCGACGACGTCCTCAACGCCAAGGCGGGGCCCGACAGCCTCTACGGCGGCTCGGGCAACGACCGGCTCAACGGCGACGGCGGCTCGGACGCCCTCGACGGCGGCACCGGCGACGACGTGCTCAACGGCGGGGCCGGCAACGACTACTTCCACGACGCGGCCGGCACCAACGTCTTCAACAGCGGCGCCGGGGTCGATGTCGCCGTGTTCGATAAGCCCGTGATCCTCTCGGGGCTTACGACGGGGGAGGTCGTCGCCTACTCGGGCGATCGGGCCTTCGACTGGTACTTCGACACCAGCGACGACGGCCCCAGCTTTCGACCCGAGGCGACCACCCAACTCGTCAACATCGAGAAGATCGTCGGCTCGTTTTCGCGAGACCTGTTCTACGACTTTCGCGGCAGCGATGATTTCATCGACGCCCGCGGCGGCAACGACGAGATGTACGGCGGCGGCGGTAACGACCGGCTGCTCGGCGGGGGCGGCGCCAACACGATCTACGGCGGTGACGGCAACGACGTCCTGCGCGCCCTGAACGGCAAGGACTGGATGGAGGGCGGCGACGGCGACGACCGGCTCGACGGTAAGGGCGGCGACGATCGGCTGCTCGGTGACGGCGGCGAGGGTGAGACCGGCAACGACGTCCTGTCGGGCGGGAGCGGTAACGACTATCTCAACGGCGGCGCCGGCAACGATCGCCTCTTCGGCGGCGCCGGGGAGGACGGCTTGTTCGGCGACAAGGGCAACGATTATCTCGTCGGCGGGGCCGGCTCCGACCGCTTCAATGATATAGGCGGCAACGACATCTTCGTCGCCGACGCCGACGCGCCCGATCATTTCAGTTTTACCGTCAGCTACTTCGGCAACGAGATCGGCGTCGACCGGATCGACAACTTCACTGCGGCCGAGCACACCTTGGACTTCGATCTCATCTTCGACCAAGGCAAGGAAGGCGTCTTCATCGAGACGCGCGACTTCCTCGACAGCAACGACGACGGCTGGATCGGCGGCGCCGATAGCGAGGTCCGGGTCCAGGGCGGCGACCTCGTCCTCGACATCGACGCGGTAGTCCAGCGCGCGATCGGCGTCGACACCAGCATTCAAGAGGTCGTGCTGACCGGTGCTGCCGCGGGCTTCGACGCCGATCGCATCGACTACGCGCTCAGCGACGTGACCGGTAATGCTTTCGTGCTCTCCTCAGTCGTCTTCGAGGACGGCATCCGTCCCGGCCCGAACAACGCGCAGGACGTGCTCGACTGGTTCGGCGTCTGAGATGCGCGGAGCGGCGGCCCTTCGGGGTCGCCGCCTACGCTCGCGCAGATTTATTTGTCATAAGTTTGCTTATCGTATAATTCTGCCCCGATCACCCTGCCTAGCCCTCCGTCGTCGGAGGCGTCGAAGTAGGCGCTCGGCGGGACGCTCAGGGCCTTCTTGAACATGGTCGTGAAGCTGCTCGGCGTGGCGTAGCCGAGGTCGCGTGCGACGGTGGACACGGGCTCGGCGGTCGACTCCGGCCCACGTCAACCCGCGAAGCACCAGCGAGGAAGGAGGAGACCGATGCGCCGGCCACCGCACGACGAACGCTGCGAGATCACGCGCCGCGACGCGCTGAAGACGGCGGGGGCCGCCGGCGTCCTGGCACTCGTGGCACCCCGCCTCGCCCGGGCGCGGGCGGCGGCGTCGCCGGGGGAGATCGTGGCGGCGCTGCGCCGTGGCGGCCACGTCGTCTACTTTCGCCACGCCGCGACGACGCGCTCGGGCGTCGATCGGATCGAGTGGCCGCGCGCCCGCCAGCGGCCGCTCTCCGAGCGCGGCATCGAGGGACTCGCGCCGGATCGGCGCGGCGTTTCAAGCGCAAAGCATCCCCGTCGGCGAGGTGCTGGCCAGCCCCTTCGCCCGCTGCCGCGACATGGCCGAGATCGCGTTTGGCCGCGTGGAGGAGCGCATGGAACTGCCCGGCCTCCTCTCCGACGCCGCCGGGCACCCCGAGCGCGCCGCCTACCTTGAGGATAGGCTCGCGACGCCGCCGGCGGACGGTACCAACCGGATCGTCGTCGCGCACCGATCGAACATCCAGACCGTCGCCGGGGTCGGCCTCGTCGAGGGCGAGGGCGTCGTCGTCGAACCGCTGGGCCGGGGCCGCTTTCGCGTGCTGGGCACGATGCGCCCGCGCGACTGGGAGGACGTCGACCCGCCGGCGCTCTAGCGAGGGAAAGGACTTGCGCGCGCGGGGGCCGGGCGTGAGGGTGGCCGGCACGATGCCCCCGCCCGACAAGCCCCAGCATAAGCTCGGCCTCGCGCTGATGCTCTTGACCGCCGTCTGCTTCGGGCTCAACCCCTTGTTCGCCCGCTACGCCTACTCGGGCGGGCTGACGCCCGAGGTGACGGCGCTCTACCGCTTCGGCGGGCCGGCGCTGGTCTTGTTGCCGCTGTGCGCCGTAGGGCGCGGGCAGTGGCGCCTCGCCCTCACGGCACTCGGCCTCGGCGCCGGGATGGGGCTCGGGCTCACCGCCTACTTCAAAGCGCTCGCCGTCCTGCCCGTGGCGCTGCCGGCGCTGGTCTACTTCACCTATCCCGCCTTCACCCTCGTCCTCGGCTACCTCCTGTTCGGCGAGCGGATCACGGCGCGGGCGGCGCTCGCCTGCCTGTGCGTCCTCCTCGCCTGCGCCCTAGTCCTCTCGCCCGACCGGCTGACGACCGATCAGATCGGGGCGCTGCTCATGTGCCTCGCGGCCCCCCTCGCCTACGCCCTGCTCCTGCACGGCCTCGCCCGCTGGCTGACGCCGCTGCCGGTCATGACCCGGGCGGGGCTGACGATCGCGGGCGCAGCACTCGCCCTCGTCGTCCTGCTGCTCCTCGACGCTCAAACGGTGAAACTCGCGCCGAACGACGCCCTGGGCTGGGTCGGGATCGTCGGGCTGATGACGGTCTGCTCGCTCGTGCCGCAGGTGACGGCGGTGCTGGCCGTGCCGATGCTCGGCGCCGGGGCGGCGGCGATCGCCTCCTCGGCCGAACTCGCGACCTCGCTCGCAATCGGCTGGGTCGTCCTGGCCGAGCCGGTGACGGGAACGGCGCTCATCGGCGTCGGGCTGATCCTGGCGGCGCAGTGGCTGGGTGCGGTTGGGCGACATACGCCCACCGCATAAAGCCGAAGCAGTATGAGGAAATTTTCTTATCTTGCTTTAAGATTGCCCGCAGACAGAAATGGCTCGGCATAAAAATTAAGAGCCTCGATCTTCTTTATGAACAAATCACAAAAACTTAAACTACCATTAAGACACACCCGGAGATCATAGCCATCAATAAGAATAGCGCTCTTTTCACGATTTTGCTTAAGGAGATTTACAACATTCTCTGACCATCCGTTTATTGAAACAAATACGCCCATCGTATTTTTACGACTTCTTTCAATTTTTCCATGTAGGCTATCAAGTTGGCGAATATCAGAAAGTTTTTGCTGCCATTTGCACTCAACAAGGTAGTGCCATTCATCCCAGCGAAATGCTCCATCTATCTGTTCGCTACCTTATGTCGATCAAAAACGATAGGAGATCGCCCGCTATGAAGCGAGGCCCTAGAATGACCACCGACGAGGAGGTCGAGTCCTTTCTCGACCAGGACCTCTCCGACCTCGATTTCTCACGGTTCAAGCCCGTCCACTTCGAGTTCGAGAAGAAGGCGGCGCGGGTCAACCTGCGCGTGCCGCAGGCGCTGCTCGACGCGGTCAAGGCGCGGGCGGCGGAGCGCGGCATCTCCTACCAGCGCTTCATCCGCGAGGTGCTGGAGCGGGCGGTGGGGTGAGAACGCTTCGCGTTGCGCTCGCCGCGCGGGCTTTCTTCTTTCTTTTTGCAAGTGTTAACGTCGGGGATTGGCCCCAGCGCCGAGGGCCAATCCCGAACAAAGACGAAAAGACCGCGCGTCAGCGCACGCGCAAGCGTTCTCCTACCCCGACGCCGCGGTCAGGCGAATGAGCGCGCCGTCGTCCTCGTCGGTAACGACCAGGAGGGAGCCGTCGGCGTCGACGGCGACGTCGCGGACGCGGCCGAGGTCGGCAGCGAGGCGCTCCTCGGCGGTGACGCGCTGACCATCGAGTTCGAGGCGGACGACGCCGCCGACGCCGAGCGCTCCGATCAGGAGGTCGCCTTGCCAGTCGGGGAAGGTGTTACCGTCGTAGAAGGTCATCCCGCCCGGCGCGATCACGGGATCCCAGTAGTAGAGCGGCTGCTCCATACCCTCTTTTTTCGTGATGCCCTCGCCGATCGCGCCGCCGCCGTAGTCCTCGCCGTAGGTGATGACCGGCCAGCCGTAATTCCTGCCCGCCTCGGGCGCGTTGACCTCGTCGCCGCCCTGGGGGCCGTGCTCGATGGTCCAGAGCGCCCCAGTCTCGGGGTGCAGGGCGGCGCCCTGGACGTTGCGGTGGCCGTAGGACCAGATCTCGGGCAGGGCGCCGTCCCGGTCGACGAACGGGTTGTCGTCGGGCACCCCGCCCTCGGGCGTGATGCGCACCACCTTGCCGATGTGCGCGTCGAGGTCCTGCGCCAGTTGGCGCGGCTCGGGCAGCGAGCGCTCGCCGAGGGTGACGTACAGGCGGCCCTCCTCGTCGAAGACGAGGCGCGAGCCGAAGTGCTTGGTCGAGGCCCAGGCCGGCTCCTGGCGAAAGATCACCTCGACGTTCTCGACGCCGGTCATGTCCTGGTTGAGTTCACCGCGGGCGACGCTGGTGCCGTTCTCGCCGTCGCCGCGCGGCTCGGCGTAAGACCAGTAGATCAGGCGGTTCTCGGCGAAGTCGGGGTCGAGGGCGACGTCGAGCAGACCCCCCTGCCCGCGCGCGTCGACGTCCGGCAGGCCCGTGATCGGCTCGGACAAGGTGCCGTCGGCAGAGACGTGGCGCAGGCGGCCGGGACGCTCGGTGACGAGGTAGCCGCCCTCGGGTAGGACGGCGACGGCCCAGGGGTGGACGAGGCCGTCGGCGACCGTCTCGGTAGCGAGTTCGACGCCCGATTCCGCCAAGGGTGCCCGCGTCTGCCCGGCAAAGGCCGGCTGCTGCCCGGGCACGTTGGGGGCGCCGCCGTAGTCCTGGGCGCAGGCGGCGGCGGCGAACAGCGCGATCGGGGCGGCGGCGAGATAGGGGCGCACGGTGCGTCTCCTGTTAGATGAACTTAACAGGGAGCTGTTGGGTGCGGCGTGAATGTCAAGTACGCTTCGCGTCCGCTGCGCGGGGCTTTTCTTTTCTCTTTTTTGTCTTTGTTCGAGATTGGCCCTCGGCGGTGCGGCCAGTCCCCTACATTAACACTAGCAAAAAGAAAGAAAAAAGCCCGCGCGGCGAGCGCACGCGTCAGCGTTACTTTTCCACCACCGGCAGGTAGCGCCAATAGTAGTCGGGACCGGCGACGCGCACCTGAACGGGCGGGTTGACGGCGTAGCTGCGCTCGTAGGGCCTGAGCGAGCCCGCGTAGCAGGCGCGGTCCTCGTCCTCCACGGGTTGGGCGTAGAGAAAGCAGAACGAGATTTCGAGCGCCCGGCCGCAGATGTTCTCAAAGTCGGCCCGGGCGGGGGCCTGCGCGTTGTTCCCGGCGCCCGGCGCGCGGCCGGAGTCGTAGCGGGAGAGAACGAGGCAGGGCGTGTCGCCCATCGTCGGGTTGTCGAAGTCGGGGTGCTGCTCTTCCGTGGCGGCGGCGGAGGGGGCGTCCTGCGCCGCCGCCACGGCGGGCAGTACGAGGAGCGCGCCGCTGAGCGCCAGGACCGTTTTCGATAGCCTCATAACCCGTATCTCCGATCTTCTTGCGCAGCACTCAAAGTAGCGACAGTCCCCCGCACGGTGCGGGGGACGTCGTGCCGTTCTAGTTGGCGGCCGCCTGCTGCCGCAGCATGCTCTTTGCTGCCTCGACGCCGGGTATGGACTGCAAGGACGGGTAGTCCTTGACCATGTTGACGCCGTAGAGCGGCTTGTAGACGCCCTGGTGGCAGGTGGCGCAGTTCAGCTTCGGCGCGTCGTTCATCGGCCCGAGGCGGTATTGCGGGTACTGCGGGCCCAAGGGTTCGAGGTAGTCCTGGTTGAGGTTGCGCACCATGTCGATGCCGTGCCACGCCGTCACCCGCTGCGGCGAGCTCTGCTCCCAACTCCCGAACGCGCGGCTGTTGTGGCAGTAGTTGCAGTTGACGCCGAGCGACTTCGAGAAGTGGATCATCAGGCTGTAGGTCCACTCGGTCTGCTTGATCGACTTGCGGTTGTCGTGCGGCAGGGCCTCGTTGCCCAGCACGCGGATCGGGTAGTCGGCGAGGAAGTAGGGCGAGAACGGGTCGCTCGGCAGCGAAGCGAGGTCGGCGACCGCGGCGGGCCTGTTCTGGCCGGCGGGGTCGCCGAGCAAGCTCATCGGCCGCGCGTCGGGCTGCTGAAACCAGATATATTCCGGCACGTTCTGGCCGCGGTGGCAGGTGTAGCAGTTGACGCCGGCACCGCCGACGTGGGCGTCGTAGTTGGCGTTGATGGTCTGCGTCATCTGCAGCATGCGCCGCGAGACGATCTTGGTGTAGACCGAATCTTCCGCGTAGTTCTCCTCGTTATGGCAGTAGGCGCAGCCCTGCTCGGGCGAGACCCAGTTGGTCATCGCCTGCATCAGGCGCGAGAATTGATCGCTGCCGAGATGGCCCAAGACCGGCACGTTCTCGTAGATGTCGCGGGCGAGGTCGTCGCCCTCGGCCGGCAGTTCGAGCGGCCAGGGCTCCTCGGGGATCTGGACGGCGGCCGCCTTCTCGGCCTCGACGCGCGGGTTGTAGACCACGTCCATCGACAGGCCGCGGTAGCCGCGCTGGACGGATTCGACCGGCGGCCGGTCCCAACCGGCCCCGACGAGCATGGCGAGCGTGAGCAGGACGAGAACGGTCGTGCCGATTAGAACAGACGCCCTCATGGCGTGCCTCCCGGGGCCAGGCTCGGGTCGACGATCGGCGGGTAGTACACCGGATAGTCGGCCGCGAAGTTGTGCTTCACCGCCCACAAGTACCAGTTGTCGACGACGGTGCCGGTGAGCAGGATGCCGATCCCGCCGGTGAGCGGGGTCAGGACCGCGAACCACCACGCCCAACGATGTACAGACTCCATCGTGGCGTTAAAGCCCATCGTCCAGCGCCAAAACAGCGCAGCCCGCTCGGTCGCGGTGCCACGGTCGGTGATCTGCTCGATCTCGCGGTCGGCGCCGAGGCGGCTGCAGGCGAGGATGGTGCCGGCGTGCATGGCGAACAGGAGCGTCGAGCCGTAGAGGAAGACGATCGAGAGGCAGTGGAAGGGGTTGTAGAACAAGTTGCCGTAGCGGATCGAGAAGGCGGCGGTCCAGTCGAGGTGCGGGAAGATGCCGAACGGCACCGCCTCGCCCCAACTCCCCATGAACAAGGGGCGGATGAAGCCGAGGACCAGGTAGAGCCAGATCGCCGACATGAAGGCCCAGGCGACGTGCGTGCCCATGCCGAGCGCCCGGGCGAGCCGGTAGGTCCTGAACCACCACAAGAGGATCGAGGCGGTGAGGAAGAAGCCGGTGATCAGCCACCAGCCGCCCTCGTTCAGGGGCGGGATGCTGAGGCCATAGGAGGGTGCGGGCGGCTCCAGCGCCAGCCAGGGCAGCTGCCGGACGAACTCGACGGGGTCCCAGCCGACCGAGGCCCACATGTTGAGCCCGATGATCTCAAAGGCGATGAAGCCGCAGACCAGCGAGAGGACGCCCGTGGCGCCGAGGTAGATCGGCCCGATCTGGGCGTTGCCCAGGACCCCCAGCCAGTAGGAGAACCCGGGTGTGCCGAGGCGCGACCAGGCGCCGAACGGGCGGACGATGCCCGTCTCGGTCGGCCCTCGGACCTGCACTTGGGTGAAGATGTTCTGATACTCGTTGATCGCCATGACCGTCTTCCCTGACCAGCTTTCTTGTTAGCGCCAGATCGGCAGATCGAGCCACCAGTTCCACCACTCGGGCCAGCCGCGGGTCCAGAACGGCCCGCTGATGATGATGCACACCGCACTCCAAAAACCGGCGTTGAGCGCCAAGAACAACCCTAGGCGGTGGATGCCGAGCGTGCCGATCGAGTAGCCGATCGTGTCGCGAAAGAAGGTGTCCTCGTGCTCGGGCGTCTTGACCATCTCGCCCTTGGGCGGGTTGGTCGCCGAGAGGATCAAGGAGCCGTGCAGGGACAGCGCCAGCGTCGTCGTGAAGAAGAACGTCACCGCCAGCATGTGCGCCGGGTTGTAGTGGAAGTGCAGGTACTGGTAGCCGACGTTCGACACCCAGTCCAAGTGGCTGAAGATGCCGTAGGGAAAGCCGTGCCCCCAGGCACCCATCAAGAGCGGGCGAAAGACGACGAGGGTGACGTAGGCGAAGATCGCGAAGCCGAACGCGACCGGCACGTGGTAGCCGATGCCGAGCTTCCTACAGATCTCGACTTGGCGCAGCGCCCAGGAGACGAAGGCGCCGACGGCGCAGATCGTGATCAACTGCCACAGGCCCCCCTCCATGAGGGGCGCGAAGCCGAGGCCGTAGCTCAGGTCCGGCGGGGCGATGTTGATCTTCCAGATGTTCCAGGTCGGCCCGAGCGCCGCGCCGTAGACGATGAGCAGCGTGCCCAAGGCCGCGAAGAAGATCGTCGTGACCCCGAAAAGGCCGACGTAGAAAGGCCCGACCCAGAAGTCGAACAGATCCCCGCCGAGCAAGGTGCCGCCGCGGACGCGGTATTTCCTCTCGAAGCTGAGCATCGGCATGATGTTTGTCCTGTTGGAGCGAAGGGGGGCCCCGATGACGCGCGGGGCCCCACCCGCGGCCGGCGCCGAGGACTTAGCTGTTCTGGGCTAGTTCTGGGCCGGCGGTAGCGGCGACAACTGCTCGTTCACGGTCGAGCGCGGGCCTTCGAGCCAGTTGAAGCGGTTGGTGCTGAGCAGGATAAAGTGGATGAGAAGGGCCAGGATGAACAAGAAGGTGAACAAGGCCACCAGCGTCCGCCTGGGATCGAAGAGGAGCCAAACTTTGTGCATTCCACCCATTTACCGTCTCCCTCAGCTCAGGAACGTGAGGACGTGCTTGGCGCCCTCGATCATGGCGTAGCCTTCCTCGCCCGGCAGCCAAGGGCGCCACAGCCAGACGAGGATGTGGGCGACGAAGGCGACGGCGACGAAGCCGATGAAGCTTTGCATGAAGATCTTGTGGAACTCTTGCGCCTCGCTGTCGGACAGGCCCGTGAGCGTGCCTTCCTTCTTTTCCAAGTTGGTTGCCATGCCGATCGTACTCCGAACAGGGTCCGTCATCGGACCGTCGCCGCGCCAACCCCGCGCGGCCAGGGATTGCGTTCAGGCGTTGACGGCGGCGGGCTCGCCGCGACGTTCAGCGCATGAACGCGAATGGCACGAGGGCGCCGGCGGTCGCCCGCGCCTCGTCGATGACCGAGCGCCTTGCCGGCTTCGTCGTGCCGCAGGACCGGTAATGGCTGGGCAGGAAGCGCGCCACGAGGGCGATCGGCAGGAAGTAGACGAACGCCAGGGCGTAGATCAGGCGGAACTCGCGCGCCGTCTCGGTCCGCAGCCGCAGGGCGCTCACGCTCGCGTGTGCCATCTCAACCGTCTCCCCGTGCTGGCCGCGCCGAAGCTTGGCCGTGGTGTAAAGGGTCATGATCATCGCTCGGCCCCGACGAAGCCGGCCTCGACCCGCTCGGCGCCGCTGGTCCGGGCCGCGGTCTCGGCCGCGTCGCGCAGGCGCTTGGCCGCCGAGATGCGGGTGAGCACCGGGTGCGAGGCGACGAGGCGATCGAGTTCGGCCTGCGCGTCGGCGTCCCAGGGCAGGGTCGACTGGCGCTTGGCCGGCGTCGCCTCGACGGCCGCGTCCATCTCGGTGCCGAGCGGCAGGATGTGGAAGAGCGCGTCGAAGAGCGCGTTGCACACTTCCTGGACGAGGTAGGTGGCGCCGGAATAGCCCATGAACGGCGTGCCGGTGTGGCGGCGGATGACCGTGCCGGGGAAGGATGCCGGGATGTAGGTCGCCATCGACTTCTGCTCGGCCAGGTACATCCGCTCGTTGAAGCTGCCGAAGACGATGAGCGGGCGCTTCTCGGCGAGAAGGGCGCGCACGCGGGCGTTGTCGGTCTTGGCCCCCGCCTTGCGCGGGATCGCAAAGGCGCAGGGAAAGCCCATGTCGTCTTCGAGAAAGGCGCGCAGGCCGCGGGTGTAGGTCTCGTTGGCGACGACGGCAAAGCCCGCCGTGCCGTAGAAGTCCTGCGTCACCGAGCGCCACAAGTCCCAGATCGGCTTGATCGTCGTGTGCTTCTCGCGCTCGATGAAGGGCTCGGGGTCGAGGCCGAGCATCGAGCCCAGTTGGCGCAGGAAGGCGGTCGTGCTGTGCAGGCCGATCGGGGCTTGCAGGTAGGGGCGGTCGAGCGCCTCGCACAGGGCGCGGCCGAACTCGCGGTAGAGGCAGACGTTGGCCTCGGCTAGGGCCAGTTGCTTCACGTCGTCGAGGTGCGAGCCCAAGGGGAAGACCATGTGGACCGTAGCACCGATGCCCTCGATCAGGCGGCGGATCTCGGCCAAGTCGGAGGGCATGTTGAAGGTGCCGTAGATCGGGCCGACGATGTTGACCTTGGGCTTGGCGCCTTCCTTGCGCGCGGGCGCCGGCGGGGCCTTCTTCGGGCCGAACTCGGTCCAAAGCCACTTCATCGCCCGGTCCGCACTCTGCCACTGGTCCTCGTCGATCGTGCGCGGCAGGAAGCGCTTGATGCCCGTGCCCTCGGGCGTCACGCCGCCGCCGATCATCTCGGCGATCGAGCCGGTGACGACGACGCTGGGTTTGCCCGGATCGAGCGTGCCGTGCGCCCGCTTCATCGAGTCCTCGGTGCCGTGCCGGCCGAGTTCTTCTTCGGCGAGCCCCGTGACGACGATCGGCAGTTCGTGCGGGGGGAGCGCGTCGGTGTAGTGGAGGACGGACGTGACCGGCAGGTTTTCGCAGCCGACCGGGCCGTCGATGATGACCTGCAGGCCCTTGATCGCGGTGAAGGCGTAGACGGAGCCCCAGTAGCCCCCGGCGCGGTCGTGGTCCTGGATCAGCATGACGCCGTCGGCTCCTCGATCGCGGCGGCCTTGGCCGCGACGGCGCGCACGGGCACGCGGCCGATCTTGGCGGCGGTCTTGGCCTTGGGGGGCTTGGGCTTGTCCTCCCAGACGCCGGCGGTGTCGCCCTTGCCGACGCCCTCGAAGAAGCCCTTGAGCGCGTCGAAGCGGGCCTTGTTGCCCATCGCGGCGTTGATCGTCTGGCTGAGCGACGCGGCCCCGGCCGGCCCCATCAGGGGACGGGCCGAGATCAGGTTGGTGAAGTAGAGTGCGGGCGTGCCGGCCTCCTTCGCCTTTTGCACGACGGGCGTCGTGCCGATGGCGAGGTCGGGCTCGTACTCGTGGAACGCGGCCAAATCCTGCTCCAGGCTGGCACGGAAGCGAACCTCGACCCCCCGCGCCTCCAGCCAGTCGCGGTCGGCCTCGGCGTGGACCGTGCGCGGGCAGGCGCTGCCGACGTAGCGCAGATCGGCGCCGCACTCGACCAGGAGGCGGGCGACGAGCAGTTCCGAGCCCTCGTAGCCGGACAGCGTGATCCGGCCCTTGATCGGCGAGGCCCCTATCGCGGCGGCGAGTGCCGGCAGCGCCGCGTTCTTGGCGGCGTCGATCTTGGCCTGCTCGACGTTGCAGGCCCGGCCGATCGCTTCCAGCCACGCGGCCGTGCCCTCGCGCCCGACCGGGGCCGAACCGACCAGCGGCCGGCCGGCGGCCTCGAACTCGCGCGCGGACGCCGTGTAGAACGGGTGGATCATCGCGACGGCGGCGCCGTCGAGGGCGGCGTAGAGTTCGCGCCACTCGCGCGTCGGCACGACGGGGCCGGCGGCCAGACCCATCGGGGCCAGCATCGCGCCGATGCCGACCGGGTCGGCCGGGAACATCTCGCCGACCAGCGTCACGGTCGGGCGGTCCTGCCGTCCGCCGCGCGGGGCCTGGACGGGGCCGGCCTCGGCCTCGGTGCGGGCGTAGGCCAGCATGGCGCCGGCAAGCACGTCCTTCGCCTCGGCGTGGGTCGGCACGCCGAAGCCCGGCACGTCGATGCCGACGATGCGCACGCCGTCGATCTCTTTCGGCAGCAGCCTGAGCGGCACGCCCGACGCGGTCGGCACGCAGAGGTTGGTGACGACGACGGCATCAAAGAGGGCGGGGTCGGCCAGCTCGAACACGGCGTCGCGCAGGTCCTCGAACAGCTTGCCGGTGACGAGCGTCTCGGAACTGAACGGCACGTAGCCGACGGTGCGCTTGGCGCCGTAGAAGTGCGAGGTGAAGGTGAGGCCGTAGACGCAGCAGGCGGAGCCGCACAGCACCGTCGCGGTGCGGCGCATCCTTAAGCCCACGCGCAGGCTGCCGAAGGCGGGGCACATGCTCTGCGGCTTGTCGTGCGGGCCCGTCGGGTAGTCGGCCTTGTAGCGATCCAGCGTCTCGCTCTGGCCGGCCGCGCGGGCGGCGCGCTCCAGCTCGGCGGCGCCGGCGTGGCAGCCGCCGCCTTTGGTCTCGGGCTTGGTCTCAGACGGCGTCATAGATCACCTCGAGCGAGGGGCGCTCGACGTTGACGCCGCCGCGCATGTCGGACTGGCTGGCCGGCTGCAGGACCACGTCGCGACCGACCGTGTCGCCGTCGAACAGGCCGAGCAGGCCGTCCTGGTCGAGGGGGGTCGGGAGCACCGGGGGCGCCTCGGCGACGCCCATCCCCAACTGCTCGAACAGGGGCGCCCAGGCGCTGCCGGGCCGGCCGATGATCTCGTAGTTGGCGCTCTTCTTGCGGATCTCCTCGTTGGCCGGGATCGCGGCCAGGACGGGGATGCCGACCTTGTCGGCGAACGCCTGCGCCTCGCCGGTGCCGTCGTCCTTGTTGACGACGAGGCCGGCGACGCCGACGTTGCCGCCGAGCTTCCTGAAATACTGCACCGCCGAGCAGACGTTGTTGGCGACGTAGAGCGACTGCAGGTCGTTCGAGCCGACGACGATCACCTTTTGGCACATGTCGCGGGCGATCGGCAGGCCGAAGCCGCCGCAGACGACGTCGCCGAGGAAGTCGAGCAGGACGTAGTCGAAGTCCCACTCGTGGAAGCCCAGCTTCTCCAAGAGTTCGAAGCCGTGGATGATGCCGCGCCCGCCGCAGCCGCGGCCGACCTCGGGGCCGCCCAGCTCCATGGCGAAGACGCCGTCGCGGGTGAAACAGACGTCCTCGATCTTGACGTCCTCGCCGGCGAGCTTCTTCTTCGACGAGGTCTCGATGATGGTCGGGCACGAGCGCCCGCCGAAGAGGAGCGAGGTCGTGTCGGACTTCGGGTCGCAGCCGATCAGGAGCACGCGCTTGCCCTGCTGCGCCATCATGTAGGAGAGGTTGGAGAGCGTGAAGCTCTTGCCGATGCCGCCCTTGCCGTAGATGGCGATGACCTGGGTCTCTTTCGTCGGCGCCGCCGTCGAGACGGGATCGGGCTCGAACGAAGCCTCGTGCTTCAGGCTCTCGGCGTGGGCGTCGAGGCTCATGCGCTTTCCTTCCAATCCAAGACGAGCTTGAGGCAGGCGGGGTCGTCGAAGGCGACCGGGTAGGCCGACACGGCCTCCGCCGCCGGGCGGGCGTGGGTGACGAGGCCGGTGAGGTCGAGGCGGCCGGCGTCGATGAGGGACATCACCGCGGCGAGGTCGGCCGGGGCCCACTCGGCGGCGATGCTGAGCTTGACCTCGCGCATGAAGGCGGGGGCGAAGGCGAAGCCGACGCGGCCGGGGTAGAAGCCGGCGAGCACCACCTCGCCGCCCTTGGCGAGGCGCGCGATCAGGGTATCGAGCAGGTCGGCGTCGCCGCTGGCGTCGACGATGCGGCGGTAGTCGCGCCGCGGGTCGGCGTCGGGTGCGACGACGGGGTAGCCGACGGCGCCGGCGACGCGATCGGCCCGGTTCTCCCAGACGGTCGGGGCCTCGCCGCCGCCCGCGACGACGATGCGGGCGATCAGCCGGCCGAGCACGCCGTGGCCGACGACGAGGTCGGGGGCGCCGCTGCCGAGCGCGTGGTGGGCGGTGGCTGCCAGCGCCAGGAGGACGCCGTCGCGGCCGAGGCCGGACGGCAGCGGCAGGGCGCGGGCGGCCGGGACGACGACGCGCGCCGCCGAGGCGCCGAACAGGCCGCGCGCCCCGGTGTAGCAGGAGGCGCCGGGAACGAAGACGGACGTGCCGACGGGAAGATCCGCGTCGGGGCCGGCCTCGACCACCTCGCCCACGGCCTCGTAGCCGGGGACGAGCGGGTAGCCCATGCCGGGGAACGGCGGCATCCGGCCGGACCAGAGCAGGCGCTCGGTGCCGGTGCTGACGCCGCTGTGCCTGACCTCGACCACCACGTCCGAAGTCTTCGGCGGGGCGACGTCGAGCCGGCGGAGCGACAGGCGCTCGGGTGCTTCCAGTACGACGGCGAGGGTATCCATCAGGCTTGTCCGCCTCCCTTGCGGTGAACCGCTCCCGGGGGCGCGACCGCGATGTCAGAGTAAGTTTACAAAATAATGTGTCAACATAAATTTACGGTCTGCCGGCTTTCGCCGCGACGATGACGCGGGCCAGCATCGGCGTGCGGGTGCGGCGCGGGCGCGGGCGCCCGAAGCCGGCCGCCTCGATCAGGCCCGCAAGCTCGGATTCGGTGCGCGGCCGGCCGCTGCCCATCGCCATGAGGTAGAAGCCGAAATAGGCGCCGCCGATCGGGGCGGCGCCGGCCGTACCGGCCATCGGCTCGGCAACGAGCAGCGTGCCGCCGGGTTCGAGGGCCGCGTGGGCGGCTTGCAGGATGCGCAGCGCCGCGGCGTCGTCGTGGTCGTGCAGGACGCGGACCAGCGAGACGAGGTCGGCGTCCTTGGGCAGGGGATCGCAAAAGACGTCGCCGCCGATTGCCGTGGCACGGTCGCCCAGACCCGCGGCGGCGAAGTTGGCCCGCGCCCGCTCGGCGACGGCCGGCAGGTCGAACAGGACGAGGTCGGGCTTGGGCGCGGCCCCCGCCACCGCGCGAAGGAAGGCCCCCTCCCCGCCGCCGACGTCGAGCAGGCGGCGGTGGCGCTTGAGCGGATAGGCCGCCAGCACCTCCTCGGCGATCATCGGCTGCGAGGCCGCCATCAGGGTCGAGTAGTCGGCGATCGCGGCCCCGTCGAGGTCGGACGGTGTCCCGGCCCCGGCGTAGGCCCAGTAGCGCTTGAGGCCGGTGTCGCTCGCCTCGCCGCGCAGCAGCGCCACCGGGTCGTGCAGGTCGGCGTAGAGCACGGCGTGGTGCTCGACCATCGCGGCGATGCCGGGGTTGTCGACCATCGCCGCACCCAAGGGGCCGAGGCCGTAGCGGTCATGGCGGCGGCGGCGGGCGAGGCCGAGTGAGACGGCGGCGGCGAGCAGCCGGGCGGTCGCGTCGGGGGCGAGGCCGAGGCGGCGGCTCAAGGTCTCGACGTCCCGCGGCCCCTCGGCCAGGACGGCGAACAGGTCGAGGCGGACGCAGGCGAGCAGGACTTGGCTGTAGACGAAGCCGGCGCAGAGGTCGAAGAGCGCCCGCGCCCGCGAGCGCGCCACCGGCCGGGTCGGCGGGAAGGCGGCGGCGAGGCGGCGAAAGCGGGCGCTCGTGAGCAGCCGGTCGCGCAGGTCCGCCAGCCGCTCGCCCCAGCCGCCGCCGGGGCTCGGCCCTACCGACAGGATGCGCAGGGCGCCCACCGCTTCAGGCCGCTTCGGCGGCGTAGCGGCGCGGCAGCAGGCGGTCGGCCTCGCCCCAGATCAGCGCCCGGAGGTCGTCGGCGCCGTCGCATGGCGGGATCGCGTCGATGGCGCCCGCGACCAGGAACTTGAGGCGCCGCACCGCGCCCTCGACGCCGAGTTCGCGCGCGGCGTTCGGCCGGCCGTGCATCGCGTCCTGCCCGGTCGGCTTGCCGACCTCGTCGGCGCTCGCCACCACGTCGCGAACGTCGTCCGCCACCTGATAGGCTTCGCCCAAGCACTCACCCACGCCCCGCCAGGAGGCCGCGACGGCGCCCGACGCGACGGCGCCGGACGACGCCGCGGCGATGAAGAGGGCGCCGGTCTTGGCCAGTTGGTAGTCGCGCAAGGGGGCGACGGGCTCGCTCTCCCACGCCTGCCCGCCGACGATGCCGCGCGCGGCGCCGACGGCCTCGGCGACGATTGTGAGCAGGGGGGCGAGGCGCCCGGGCGCCGCGGCGCCGGCGCGGGCCAGGGTCTCGAAGGCGAGGACGATCAGGCCGTCGCCGGCCAAGACGGCGAGCGGCTCGTCGAAGGCGCGGTGCAGGGCCGGCTTGCCGCGGCGCGTCGGCGCGTCGTCGAAGCAGGGTAGGTCGTCGTGGACGAGCGACGCGCAGTGCAACAACTCGATCGCCGTGCCGGCCGCGAGCGCCAGATCGAGCCGGTCGCCGCCGCAGGCGCGCGCGACCGCGAGGCACAAGCGCGGCCGGACCCTGGCCCCGCCGGGAAAGACCGCGTACTCAAGCGCTTCGCGCAGCCTGGGCGGGCACGAGCCCGATCCCCCCACCTCGACGGCGCCCCGCAGCGCCGCCTCGATCTGCCGCATCACCGCCATGTTCAAGCCTCCCTGAGTCGGGTCGATATCGCGTAAATTTTCGTTGTCGCGGCCAACTGTCAAGCAATATAGACATTATCTATGTCAATTAGATCTGACAAACCCGCCCGCGTCGTCGTCATCGGGGCCGGTATCGGCGGTCTGACGGCGGCCCTGCTCCTGGCAGCGGAAGGTTATGACGTCACCGTGGTCGAGCGCGCGGCCGAGCCCGGCGGCAAGATGCGCGAGGTCGAGGTGGGCGGTGCCTCGATCGACGCCGGGCCGACCGTGTTCACGCTCAAGGGCGTGTTCGAGGCGATCTTCGCCGACGCCGGCTTCGACCTCGACGAGGAAGTCCGCCTGCGGCCGGCCTCGACCCTGGCCCGCCACGCCTGGGGGCCGGGCGAGGTCCTCGACCTGCACGCCGACCTTGAACGCTCGGCCGAGGCTATCGGGGCATTCGCGGGACCGGCCGAGGCGAAGCGCTACCTCGAATTCTGCGGCCGGGCGGCGCGCATCTACCGGACGCTCGACGAACCCTTCATGCGCGCGCAGCGGCCGGACCTCGCCACCTTGATGCGCCGGGTCGGGATCGGGGGCCTCGGCGGTCTCTGGCAGGTCTCGCCGTTCGCGACGCTCTGGTCGGCGTTGGGCCAGCACTTCCACGACCCGCGGCTGCGGCAGTTGTTCGCCCGCTACGCCACTTACTGCGGCTCGTCGCCGTTCATGGCGCCCGCCACCTTGATGCTCGTCGCCCACGTCGAGCAGGAGGGGGTGTGGTACGTCGAGGGCGGTATGCGCCGCCTCGCCGACGCGATCCTGCGCTGCGCCAGGGCGAAGGGGGCCAAGTTCCGCTTCAAGGTGGGGGCCAAGGCGATCGTGGCCGAGCGCGGCCGGGCCGCGGGCGTCGTTCTCGACAACGGCGAGCGGCTCGTGGCGGACGCGGTCGTCTGCAACGCCGACGTCGCGGCACTCGCCGACGGGCGCATCGGCGGGGCGGGGCGCGCCGTGGCTCGCGTGTCGCCCAAGCGGCGCTCGCTCTCGGCCGTCACCTTCGCCATGACGGCGAAAGCCGGGGGCTTCGCGCCCGCGCGGCACAACGTCTTCTTCTCGAACGACTACCGGGCCGAGTTCGAGGCGATCTTCGGCCGCGACAAGATCCCGGACGATGCCACGGTCTACGTCTGCGCCCAGGACCGCTTCGACGCCGACGGCCCGGCGCCGTCGGGGGCCGAGCGGCTCTTGTGCCTCGTCAACGCGCCGGCGATCGGCGACCGGCACCGCTTCAACGACAAGGAGATCGAGACGTGCATGACGCGCACCCTGCAAAGGCTGGAACGATCCGGCCTGACGCTTCAGGTCGAGGCGGTGACGGCGACGACGCCGGACATGTTCGAACGTCTGTTCCCGGCGACGGGGGGCGCCCTCTACGGGGCGGCGTCGCACGGCTGGACGGCGTCGTTCGACCGGCCGGGGGCGCGGACGCGGCTCAAGGGGCTCTACGCCGCGGGGGGCAGCGTCCACCCGGGGCCGGGGGTGCCGATGGCGGCCTTGTCGGGGCGGCTCGCGGCGTCGGCGCTGATGGCCGACCGCGCTTCGACCTGACGCCGCCGGACGACGGCTACGTCTGGTGGTACGTCGATGCCTTGAGCGACGACGGCGCGCACGGCCTCACCGTGATCGTCTTCATCGGCAGCGTGTTCTCGCCCTACTACGCCCTCATGCGCCGGCGCGGCCCGCGCGCGCCGATCCACCACTGCGCCGTCAACGTCGTCCTCTACGGCGGTGCCGGCAAGCGCTGGGCGATGACCGAGCGCGGGGCGGGAAGCGTCCACCGCGACGCGGGCTCGCTCGCCATCGGCCCGAGCCGGATCGCCTGGGAGGACGACGGGCTCACCTTGCACCTCGACGAGGTGACGGCGCCGATACCCTCGCGCATCCGCGGCACGGTGCGGCTGCGGCCGGCGGCGCTGGGGCCCGAGACCTTCACGCTGGACGCGGCAGGACGCCACCGCTGGCGCCCGATCGCACCCTGTGCTCGGGTCGAGGTCGAATTGGAGAAGCCGGGGCGGCGCTGGGAGGGGCCAGCCTACCTCGATACCAACGACGGCGACGAGCCCTTGGAGCGGGCGTTCAGCTACTGGAACTGGTCGCGCGCACCGGGCGGGGACAGGACGACGGTGCTCTACGAGACCGTGCGCCGCGACGGCAGCACGGGCGCCCTGGCGTTGCGCTACGGGGCCGACGGGGGCTTGACCCACGCCGAGGCGCCGCCGGCGCACGACCTGTCGCCGACCCGGCTGTGGCGGATGCGGCGGGCGACCCGTGCCGACGACGATCCTATCGTGCGGCAGACGCTGGAGGACACGCCGTTCTACTCGCGCTCGGTGCTCGACACGCACCTGCTCGGCACGCCCTGCACCGCCATCCACGAGAGCCTGTCACTCGACCGGTTCAAGCTCCCGTGGGTGCAGGCGATGCTGCCCTTCAAGGCGCCGCGGACCCTGCGCTGAGGCGATCGCGTCCCCGGCCCCGTCCTCGTGGGCCGGGGGTGCTTCGCGCCCCGCCTTCAGGCGATGCAGGACGACGAGTTCACGGATCGCGAAGCCGACCGGCAGGACGAAGAGAAGGAGGCCCTTGAAGACCGCGAACAGGAGGAGCCCGGCGCTGCCCTCGCTCACCGCTTGGTCGTCCGGTTGATCTTCTTTTGGCGGCTGCGCCAGTAGAAGTAGAGCCCGATGAGTATGGCGATGACGACGACGAAGGTGAGGAGAAAGTTTGCACCGATGATGGATCCGGATTCTTCCATGGGTCGCGCAGCCTCTTCCTAGTTTAGTTCGTTCCCGCCCAACGCGCCAAGCGGTCATTGCGTTCCAAACGGGTGAACAGGTCAATCACCGTCTCGACCGCCGTCAGCGGCGTGTTTTCAACCCTAGAGCGCCCGGGCAGGCGGGCGGCCGCGACGAGATGGCGCACCGCGTGCAGGGGCGCGCGCGGCCGGGCCGGGGCGAGGAAGGGGGCGTCGGCGAGCGCCCGGGCGAGCAGGAGGGCTTGGCGCGGGCGGGCGACGACGGCGCGCCGCTCGACGCCCATCGTCGCGGCCTTGCGGCCGATCTCGGCGTAGAGCAGCCGGGCCGCGAGGATGCCCGGCCGGCAGTCGGGCGGGAGGGCCGCGATGCCGGGCGTGGCGCGGCGGTAGCGCCCTTCCGCCAAGCGCAGGAGCCGCAGCGTGAGGGCCTTGACGCGGTGGTCGAAGACGGGGCGGCGCAGCCACGCCTCGGGCTCGATCCCGGCTTGGATCAGCCACGCGCCGGGCAAGTAGAGCCGGCCGTTGGCGGCGTCCTCGGCGATGTCGCGGGCGATGTTGGTGAACTGCATCGCGAGGCCGAGTTCGCAGGCGCGGGCGAGCGCGTCCTCCGACCTCGCCCCCATCAACACCGCCATCATCGCGCCGACCGTGCCGGCCACCCGTGCGGCGTAGGCTTCGAGCTCTCTCAGCGTCGCGTAGCGGCGTCCGGCCGCGTCCCAGGCGAGGCCCTCGATCAGCCCCTCCGGCAGGGCGTAGGGGATGGCGTGGCGCTCGACCGTGCGGGCAAACGCGCGGTCGGCCGGGCAGTCGATCGGCCGGCCGGCGTAGGCGAGGTCGAGCCGGCGCCGCAGCCGCTCGACCTCGCCTCCCTTGGCCTCAACGTCGACGGCGTCGTCGGCGAGGCGGCAAAAGGCGTAGAGGGCGTAAGAGGGGTTGCGCACCCGCTTGGGCAGGACGAGGGAGGCGGCGAAGAAGGTGCGCGAGCCGTGCCGGATCGAATCGCGGCAGGCCTTGATGTCGGCCGCTTCCCGCTCAGGGTCCCCCTCAGGCAAGAACGCGCGCATCGGGCACCACCGTGTCGAGAACCCTGGCCGAGGAGAGGACGCCGGGCAGCCCCGCCCCCGGGTGCGTGCCGGCGCCGACGAGGTAGAGGTTGTCCACGTCCTCGCTCTCGTTGTGCGGCCGAAACCACGCGCTCTGGGTCAAGATCGGCTCCAGGCTGAAGCCGGCGCCCTTGGGCGCCAGCAGGCGTCCGGCGAAGTCCAAGGGCGTCATCAGGCGCGAGGTGACGATCGCGTCGCCCAGGCCCGGCAGCAGCGTCGCCTCCAGCGCCCGCTCGATCGACGCCCGGTAGGGCTCGGCCGCGACCGCCCAGTCGGTGTCGCCGTCCAGGTGCGGCACCGGCGAGAGGACGTAGAAGGCGTCGTGGCCGGGGGGGGCCAGCGACGGGTCGCTCGCACTCGGGCGGTGCAGGTAGAGGCTGAAATCCTTGGCCAGGCGCTTGTGGGTGAAGATGTCGCGCAGGAGGCCCTCGTAGCGGGGTCCGAGCAGGATCGTGTGGTGGTCGACGTCGGGATAGGTGCGCTCGGTGCCGAAGTACCAGACGAACAGGCCCATCGAGTGGCGCGCGCGGGCGAGCTTCTTGTCGCTCCAGCGGCGCCGGGCGGCGGGCGGCAGCATCCGGCCGTAGGTCTGGACCGGGTCGGCGTTGGAGACGACGATCTCGGCCCGGATCGTCTCGCCGGTGACGAGGCGTACGCCGGCGGCGCGGCGCTCGTCGAGCACGATCGCCGCGACCTCGGCGTTCAAGAGCACGGCCCCGCCCTGCCCCTCGATCAGCCCGACCAGCCCCTCGACCAGCCGGCCCGTGCCGCCGATCGCGTAGTGGACGCCCCAGTGCCGCTCCAGGTGGGCGATCAGCGCGTAGATCGAGGTGGCGCTGAACGGGTTGCCGCCGATCAGGAGCGGGTGGAAGCTGAGTGCTACGCGCAGGCGCTCGTCCTTGACGTAGCGCTTGACGACGCCGTGGACGCTGCGGTGGCCCTGAAGACGGGCGAGGCTCGGCGCGAGGCGCGCCATGTCCCAGGCGGTGTTGAACGGGACGTGGCCCAGCTCCTCGAAGCCGACGCGGCAGACTTCGGCGCTGTGGCGCATGAAGCTCTCGTAGCCCTCGACGTCGCCGGGGCTGAGGCGGGCGACCTCGGAGCGCATCGCGTCGGGATCGGGGCCGCAGGCGAAGGTCGAGCCGTCGTGGAAGCGGATGCGGTAGAACGGGTCGAGCGCCTTCAAGGTCACGTCGTCGCCGAGCCGTCGGCCGCATAACTGCCAGAGGTCCTCGAACAGGAACGGGGCGGTGACGATGGTCGGGCCGGCGTCGAAGGTGAAGCCGTCCTGGCGAAAGACGCTTGCCCGCCCGCCCGGCTGGTCCAGGCGCTCGCAGACGGTGACGCGATAGCCGCGCGCGCCCAGGCGCACGGCGGCGGCGAGCCCGCCGAAGCCGCTGCCGATCACGACCGCGTGCGGCCGGGGGTCGGGTCGCGGGCGGGGCGGTGCGTCTGTCAACATAAGTTGACATTAGCGCCCGTGCGGTAAAAGGCCAGCCCCTTCATCGTCGCCGACGCGAAGGATTCCGGCCGCCTCGGCCCGGCCGACGATCAGGTCGGCGACCTCGCCCGGCCGCTCCTCGTGCGCGAGGTGGCCGAGGCCCGGCATGCTCACGACCTCGGCGCCGGGCACGACCCCGGCGACGCGGTCCGCGTCCTTGGGCGGGATCAGCCCGTCCTTGTCGCCGACGACGAGGGTCAGGGCGGGCTTCAGCCGCGGCAGGTCGCGCAGCAAGGGGTCGAGGTCCCAATTCGCCATCATCGCAAGCGCGGCCGCCGCGTGGCGCGGGCGGCGGACGAGGCGGGCGTAGAGGTCGACGCCCCGCTCGTCGATCGCCGAGCCCGTGTTGCCCAAGAGGTCGCGCACGACCTTGGGGTCGCGCGCCCGCCACGCGAACAGGCGGGGTGCGACGGGGGTGAGGGCGAGGAACTTGGCGACGGGGGCGAACAGGCCGCCCCGAACCCCCTCCAGCGGCATGATGGCGCCGTTGAGGGCGACGACGGCCCCGGGCGCGATCGCGTCGTCGAGGCACAGGCGCAAGGCGACGGCGGCCCCCGCCGAGTGGCCGACGGCGCCGGCCGGCGCCAGTTGCAGGACGCGGAGGAGTTCGGCCAGGGCGCGGGCCATGTTGGGCAGCGACTGGCGCGACGGCGGCGGGGCCGCGGTGAAACCGTGGCCGGGAAGGTCGGGGGCGACGACGGTGAAGCGTTTTGCCAGGAGCGGCAGCAGGTCGCGCCAGGAGTGGGTCGAGGCGCCGGTGCCGTGGACGAGGAGGAGGACCGGGCCGTCGCCCATCACCTGGACGTGCCAGACGAGGCCGGCGGCGCGAACGAAGCGGCCCGCCTCCCGGTTCGGCCAGTCCCACCCCTCGCGGGACCACTCGGGCGGGGCGCCGCTCCCCGGCATCGGGGCGCTCAAGCCCCGGCCGCGCGCACGGCGGCGGCGAGTGCCCCGGCGTCGGCGTAGGGCAGCGGCAAATAGGGGGCGTCCATCGCCTGCGCCAGCGCCCGGCCGAACGGGTGCGGCCGGGGTGCCGTGTCGATCAGGAGGGTCCGCACGCCGTCCAGACGCAGGAGCTTGGCGGCGCCCAGCGCGTCCGCCTCGGCGGCGGCGCGGCCGCGCACACCGTCGCGGGCGACGTTGGCGCGGCCGTCGGTGAGGAGGACGAGCGTGGGGGTGCGCCCGCGGCCGCGGGCGGTGAGCGAGGTGCGCAAGGCGGCCTCGATCCCGGCCGCGAGCGGCGTCGGCCCGCCGCCGGCCATGTCGGCGAGGCCGCGCTTGGCGCGTGCGAGCGAGCGGGTCGGCGGCAGCAGCACCTCGGCCGCCTCGCCGCGAAAGGCGATCAGCGCCACCTCGTCGCGGCGGACGTAGCAGGCGGCGAGCAGCGTCTCGACGGCGCCCTTGACCTCCGCCAGACGGTGCAGCGCCGACGAGCCCGAGGCGTCGACGGCGAAGACGGTGGCGCTCCGGGCTCGGCGCTCGCGGCGGCGGACGCGAAAGTCGCTCGGGCGCACGAGGACGGCGGGACCGGCGGCGCCCTGGCGGCGCAGGCGCTGCCAGGGGGCGGCGGCGGACAGGGTGGCGACGAGGTCGAGCCGCAAGCCGCGCTCGGGCCGGCCGGGTCGGGGGGGGAGCGGCCGACCGCGCTCGTCGCCGACTTGGCGGGCACCCGAGCCGGCCCCGCCGCCGCCGCGCGCGCGGGCGGCCTCGCGCAGCCCGTCGAGCAGCCCGGGCGGCAGGGCGGCGGTCGCGGCGGCGAGGACGACGTCCTCCATGACGCCGCCCTCCCCTTCGCCCTGGTTTTCGGCGTTCTCGGGCGGCGGCGGCGGGGGCTCGGGCACGTCCTCGGCGGGGGCCGGGGCGCGACGGGCGCGGGGGGCGAGGACGAGGCGGGCGGCGAGCGCCGCGTCGGCCTCGTCGATCGCGTCGCGCCCCGCCAGCGCCGCCGCCGCCGAGGCCAGGCGCTGCGCGAACATGGGCGGGCGCAGCGAGGCGATGCCGAGCGCCATCGCCGCGGCGCAGAACGCCCTGGGCGCCGCGTCGTCGGGCGCGGTGCGGGCCAGCCGCCGACGTGCCCTGGCCAGCGTCGCCCCGTCCGGCGGCGGGCCGAAGTCGGTGCGCGGGCCCAAGGACGTGAGGTCGAGGCACGGGCCCAGCCGCTCGGCGAGGACGGCGGGCAAGCACTCGTCGTCGATGCCCTCGTCGAGGGCGATCGCGGCGAAGCGGGCGGGCAGGGTCTGGCGCAGCCCCTCGCGGGCGAGGGTGACGGTGCCGGTGTCGAGGGCGGCGGCGATCCGGCCGGCGGTGCCGGTCTCCAGCCGCTCGGCCATGGCGAGAACGACGACCCCGCCGTCGGCCGCCGCCAGCACGCCGCGCCCGGCGACCGGCCGGCCGCGTGCGAGGCTGGCGGCGAGGTCGAGACCGCCCAAGAGCCGGTCGTCGCCGATCCCGGCCGGGACGCGCTTCCAGGGCGCGTCGGGCGGCAGGCAGTCGCGCAGTCGGGCGAGCCATGCGTCGCGGACGGGGCCGGCCGGGGCGCGGAGCGTGGCGCCGCCGAGGCCGACCGGGTCGAGGGCGAGGAGAACGGCCGCTTGTGCCGCGTCGTCGGCGCTCATGCGGCCGGCGGGTCGAAATTCATGCGCCGAGCAGGTCGGCGACGGCGCGCTCGACCCTGGACGACGAGCCGGCGTCGTCGAGCGGGTCGCGGCGCAGCCGGTGGCGCAGCGCCGAGGGTGCCACCTGCCGCAGGTGCCCGACCCCGACGGCTTCGGCGCCCTCAAGGCAGGCGACGGCGCGGGCGGCGCGGATCAGGGTCAGTTCGCCGCGCAGCCCGTCGGTGCCGAGGCCGATGCACAGGCGCGCCGCCGCCTTGAGCGTCGCGTCGGAGACGGGGGTGCGCGCCACGCGCTTGGCGGCGGCGGCGATGGTGCGGCGCAGATCGGCGTCCTCGCCCTTCCAGGCGGCGGCGAAGCGGCGGCGGTCGCGATCGAAGGCGTCGCGGCGGCGGACGACCTCGACCCGGTCGTCGAGGTCGCTCGGCGTCGCGACCTCGACCGAGAGGCCGAAGCGGTCGAGGAGCTGCGGGCGCAGTTCGCCCTCCTCCGGGTTGCCGCTGCCGATCAGGACGAAGCGCGCGGCGTGGCGCAGGCTGAGGCCCTCGCGCTCGACGACGTTCTCGCCCGAGGCGGCGACGTCGAGGAGCAGGTCGATCAGGTGGTCTTCGAGGAGGTTGACCTCGTCGATGTAGAGGAAACCGCGGTGGGCGGCGGCGAGGAGCCCCGGCTCGAAGGCGCGCTCGCCGCGGGTCAGCGCCCGCTCCAGGTCGAGCGTGCCGACGACGCGGTCCTCCGTCGCGCCCAAGGGCAGATCGACGACGGGGACCGGTGCCCGGACGACCGCGGCGCCCTCGGCGCGGGCGGTGCAGACGGCGGGGCAGGCCGACGTCGGCGCCCTCGGGTCGCAATTGAAGCGGCAGCCGGCGACGGCGCGCATCGGCGGCAGGAGGGACGCCAGCGCCCGCACGGCGGTCGACTTGCCGGTGCCGCGGTCGCCGAAGACGAGGACGCCGCCGATGCTCGGATCGACCGCCGCGATCATCAGCGCCCGCTTCATCTCGTCCTGGCCGACGATGGCCGAGAACGGGAACGGGACGTTTGAGCGGGTGCCCGCCCTCGCCGGGGACGCCGCCCGCCGGGGCGCGGCGCCTTCCCCCGCCTCGTCCAAGGGGGGCGGGGCAGAAACGGTCCTGAAGGGCGGCGGGCTCAAGGGGCGCCGATCGCGCGGGACTTGGGCGCCGACTTGGGCGCCAAGTAGACGACCTCGCGCGGCGGTCCGGGCGGGGCCGAGGGTTCGAGGCGGATGCCGGCGTCGTCGAGCCGGGCCTTGGCCTGCGGGTAGACGAGGAGCGCGTCGTCGAGCGCGTCCTTGAAGCGGGGCCTGAAGTCGCGCTCGCGGGCGTAGTTCGGGCCGAAGGCCGATTGCAGCGCCTTCCAGGTGACGGTGGCCGGCTTGTCGAGCGCGTGCAGCCGGTACGCGAGCCAAACGTAGACGTCGAGCGCGAGGCTCTTGCCGGCCAAGTGGCGGATCGCGGGCTCGAACAGGACGGCCGGGTGGCGGAGCAGCGCCTCGAAGAAGCTCTCGGACAATTCGATCAGTTGCGGGAACAGGTCGGGCTGGTGCTCGTCGCCCAGATTGAACGAGCCGCGGATGATCGTGTCCTGCCAGCGCTCGTGGCCGCGTTCGCCCTTGTAGCTGAGGCTGACCAGCGAGCGCTCGATGCGCAAGGCCTGCTCCCGCGCCGCGCGATAGCCCTTGCCGCTCGAATCGACTCCCATCGCGCGCAGCCAAGCGTGCATCGAGCGGCCGAGCTCGATCCGGCGCGAGCGGGTGCGGTAGGCCTCGTTTTGCAGGTAGATCATCATCAGCCGGCCGGTGGCGCCGTAGGGCACGCCGGCGTAGCGGCCGGCCTCGTCCTTGGTCGGCTGGATCATCAAGGTCGCACCCTCGCCGTTCGAGCGCGTCCAGGACTGATCGGGCGACGTCCGGCGGTGCGGCAGGTAGATCGTGCAGAGGATCGAGTGCATGTGCGCCGTCGCGGCCGGGCACTCGGCCTCCTTGGCCAGCACGTCGGCGGCGATCTTGAGCGACGAGCGGCTGCGGCCGTCCTTGGCGGCGGCCAGCGCCTTGTCGAGGCCCATCGCGAAGATCTGCTCGTGCTGGTCGGCCATCCCGCTCCCCGTCGGCGCCGTCGCCTCAGTCGCGTCCAAGTCCTCGTCGGCGTCGCGTGCCGGCTTTAGGCTTTCGGTCCTGTTATTCCGGCGTTGGCGCCAAGTCGCCGCTTGCAAGCCTCAAACCATGTTCGGCCCGGCTTGTCGATTCGGGATTTTGTCGCGCTGGCACGGGCTTGGCTCTTCGCGCGCCCGCGCGCGCCTTTGTATTTTTTTGCTCTTAAGATTTTGCATCCTTATAAGGGCGCGACAACTTCCCGAACTTTGCGCGACAACATCCCGAACGGCGCGACAAGATCCCGAAGGATAACTTCGCCATTCTGTGGATAACTTTTTTCGCCGCGCGACAACATCCCGGGGGGTAACTCGGCGATTTTGTGGGTAACTCGACGCCCATAAAGGTATGTGCATATCGACATATTTACCGCCGATTGCAGCACGTTCAGAGCTATTCGCCTACAACAGGCAAAACTACTGTAACAAATTTGCAACATTGCCAGGATATAGGCCGCGGCGGCGACGAAAAAGGCGGCGGGCGCCGGTCCGGGCGCGGCGGGCGCGACAACATCCCGAAGAATATTATCCTTCATCGCCTCGGCCTCGGGGCCGGTCTCGGGTTCGTTCGGTCGCATTTTTCGGCCCCCGCCCGGCCCTTCCCGCAGCACGGTGAGCGTGCGTTCGACCTCGCGCGTGATCTGGCGGCGGTAGCGGATCACCGTGTCGAGCCGCCCGGCGTCCCAGACCGCCGGGCTGCCGGGGTGGTAGCCGCCGGCGTAGCCCACGTTCGGCCGCCGCTCGCGCGTCTCCAGCACCTCGACTTCGAGCGCCTCGGCCCGCTCCTGGCGCCAGAGGAGGACGGCCAGCCGCCGAACGCGGTCGTGCGCCAACGCCCCCTCGGGCGCGTGCTCCTCGACGAGGGCCGCGTGCAGTTCCGCGAAGGCGTCCGCGTCCTCGCCCGCCAGCATCGGCGGCAGCTTGGCGCGCAGCCCGTGCTTGAGCGCGTTCCCCCGCGACGCCGCCTTGCCCTCCTCGCTCAAAGGCCCCCTCCCCTTGGCCCCGTTCAGGCGGCTCGCCGCCCGCTGCGCCTCGCTGCGCTCGTCCATCGCCCGATTTCCCTCACCGGTTGTGTCCGGCGGGCATGATACGCGGTTTTAGGATTATATTCTAGAAGAGAACGCTTGCGCGTGCGCTGCCGCGCGGGCTTTCTCTTTTCTTTTTTGCTATTTGTCGTCGGGGACTGACCTCGACGCCGAAGCCAGCCTCGAACAAAGACAAAAAAGAGAAGAAAAAGGCCGCGCGCCCAGTGCACGCGAAGCGTTCAACCTCACGGGTGACGCTTCGCCGTCACTTGGTACGAGAAGCCGCGAAGCTGCCGCGGATCTCGGTGGGCCCGCTCGCCTCGAACGTCCCGCCGAGCTCGGCCGCTCCCGGACCGAAGAAGCGGCCCTCGGCGCTGCCGGTATAGGCCGCGGCATCGCCCCGTCCGGTGAGGCCGCCGCCGAAGCGGTTACCGCTGATCTGCATGTCGCCGGAGCGGAGCGTGCGCATGCTGCCGCCCGTATCGATCAGGTTGACCGAGGTGCGCATCGTTCCGGCACCGAAGTCGGCGGCGGCGAAGGTGACGTTGAGACCGTAGACCGTACGACCGTCCGGGAGGGCCTCTGCGTAGCTTCCCCCGCCGCCGTAGATCGCGCTCCCAACCGTTGGCATGTCGCGGGAGGGAGTCTCTAAGCCCCAAACAAAACTATAGTTTGCCTGGTCATCGACGGCATTGGAGTTCCACTCGCCCAGCGCGGTGTAGCTCAAACCGGGGTCGGTATGCATGGTCGAAACGTCAAGAAACGCTTTATTCGAATTATCTTGTTTATTGACGAATAGAATTCCGTCATTGTACAAACCTTGTTGATACAAGATCTTTTGATCGCCATCTACATCAATAATAACAATAGGATTGTTTCGTGCTTGAATGTCAACTTCTTGATTGTTGAAGGTGTTGGGTGCTGAAAATACTACCTGTTCAAAGGTAGCTTCCAAGATCGATGGAAAATATCCTGTCGTGGAATATGGTGCAGGATTAACATCGATAACCGATTCGTTCAGGATTTTGATTTCGTCTACTAGGCTCGTTTCCGATGACAACTCTTGATTTTGGTCATCAAGCCCGCGTTGTGGAAGACTACCCCACTCGTTGACGGGGGTGGACACGTCGCTGCTACCGCCGCCCCCGCCGCAGGCGGCAAGCGACAGCATCGCGGCAGTTGTTAAGCATGTAAAGCGGATCATATCTCACTCCTTGAGGCAATACTGTTAATAAATCTTACAACAAAGAGCAGAAATTATTGCAACCCATTTAACCAATAAAAATTGTTAAGGTAAAATATTAGTCTTAATTAAGTATTGTAGATCACTTAGATTGCCTCCGACATTGAAGCCGGTCCCGAAAAAATAGCGAAAAAAGACAAAAGGCCGCGCGCCGCGCGCACGCGCAAGCGTTCATACGGCGTTGCCCACACATTGAGGAACCCCCTTGCGCCAGCACCCGATCTGGAACGTCGCCGTCTTCGGCCTCGCCAACGGCGGGGTGATCGCCGCCGTGCGCGCCGCGGCGGAGGCGGGCGTGCCGCCCTTGTTGAGCGCCCTCGTCCAGACGGGCGGGGCGGGGCTGCTGCTCTTGGCCTTCATGCGCGTCAGGGGCCGCGACGTCGGCCGGCCGCGGCTCTTCTGGCGCTACGCCCTGATCGCGGGCCTGCTCGGGCTCGCCGTGCCCAACGCGATCGACTTCAACATTTCCTACCGGGTCGATCCGTCCGTCGCCGGGCTGTTGTTCGCGCTCCCCCCTTCCCTCACCTACCTCGCCTCGGTGCTCTTGGGGCTCGACGAGGCCGACCGGCGGCGGATGATCGGGGTCGGGCTCGGCTTCGCCGGCGCCATGCTGATCCTCCTGCCCGACGTGGTGCAAAGCGGCGTGGGCTTAGGCTGGCTGGCGCTGGGCGCCCTGGTGCCGCTCTCGCTCACAACCGGCAACATCTACCGCTCGGTCGCTTGGCCGGACGGCGCCGGCGTCCTCGACCTCGCGAGCGGGACGCTGCTCGCCGCGTCGCTCCTCCTCCTGCCGGTGGCGGCGTTGGGGGGAGGCTTCACCCGCTGGTCGCCGACGCTTAGCGGCGTCGGCCTGCTCGCCCTCGAAGCCGCCGTCACGGCGGTCGCCTTCGTCTTCTTCTTCGACCTGCAACGCCGCGGCGGACCCGTCTACCTCAGCCTGATCGGCTACGCCGTCGCGGCGGCGGGCGTCCTCTTCGCCGCCCTCGTCTTCGGCCAGGCGCCGGGGTGGAGCGCGTACGCAGGCTTCGCGATCATCCTGGCGAGCTTCTGGTTCGCCAAGCCGCAGGGGTGAATGCTTCGCATCCGCTGGCGCGGGGCCTTTTTTCTTCTCTTTTTTACTTTGTCCGAGGCTGGCCCTCGGCGCCGCGGTAAGCCTCCTACGTTAACACTGGCAAAAAAAGACAAAAGGCCGCGCGCCGAGCGCACGCGCAAGCGTTCATACGGCGTTGCCCACACATTGAGGAACCCCCTTGCGCCAGCACCCGATCTGGAACGTCGCCGTCTTCGGCCTCGCCAACGGCGGCGTGGTCGCCGCCGTGCGGGCCAGGGGTCGGGACGTCGGCCGGCCGCGCCTGTTCTGGCGCTACGCCCTGATCGCGGGCCTGCTCGCCCTCGCCGCCGCCATGATCCTGGTCAGACGCTTCGCCCGTGCGCTAGGTAACGGGCTCTGACGCAATCCGTCCTCCGGCATACCTCGAAAGGTTCAGGCTGTTGGTCGATAAGGGTGAGTGACATGACGCAATCAGACGATTTCGGTTTTGGAACGCAGATCCGCAAATCGCCCTATTTCGACGCGACCGTCCGTTGGGGTGCAAAGGCATTCTCGGTCTACAATCACATGTACATCCCGCGCGACTTCGGCGATCCTGAGCAGAACTTCTGGAACTTGGTCAACGACGCGATCCTGTGCGATGTCGCGGTCGAACGCCAAGTCGAGATCACCGGCCCGGATGCCGCCCGGTTCACCCAGATGCTGACGCCGCGCGATCTGTCGAACCTGTCCGTTGGGCAGTGCAAATACATCCTGATCACGAATGCCGACGGCGGCATCCTGAACGATCCGATCCTGTTGCGGCTGGGCGAAGACCACTTTTGGATGTCGCTCGCCGACAGTGACATCCTGCTCTGGGCGCAAGGGGTCGCCGTGTGTTCAGGCATGGAGGTCACGATCCGCGAACCGGATGTCTCGCCCTTGCAGTTGCAGGGTCCGAAATCCGGCGAGGTGATGAAGGCGCTCTTTGGCGACAGTATCATGGACCTGCGCTACTACTGGCTGCGCGAGGTGGAATTGGACGGCATTCCGCTGATCGTGTCGCGCACCGGATGGTCCAGCGAACTGGGGTATGAGCTTTACCTTCGCGACGGATCGCGCGGCGACGAACTGTGGGAAAGGATCATGGCGACAGGTGTGCCGCTCGGTCTGAAGCCCGGCCACACCTCTTCGATCCGGCGTATCGAGGGCGGGATGCTCTCGTATCACGCGGACGCGGATATCAACACGAACCCCTACGAGCTGGGTATGGACCGGCTGGTCAACCCTGACATGGAGGCTGACTTCATCGGCAAGGCCGCGTTGCGCCGCATCCGCGCAAAGGGGGTGAGCCGCAAGCAGGTCGGTCTGCACATCGAAGGCGCGCCGCTCAAGGGGCCGAACAACACCTTCTGGGCCATCAGCAAAGACGGCGACACGATCGGCAAAGTCACATCCGCCGTCTACTCGCCGCGCCTTGAGCAGAACATCGCCTTGGCGATGGTTTCAGCCGACTGTGCCGTCGTCGGTGCGGTGGTCGAGGTTGCGATGCCCGAGGGGCCGATTCAGGCCACCATCGCGGAGAGACCCTTCTTCGATCCCAAGAAGAAACGCGTTACTTCGACCTGCAACGCCGCGGCGGGCCGGTCTACCTCGGCCTGATCGGCTACGCCGTCGCGGCGGCGGGCGTCCTCTTCGCCGCCCTCGTCTTCGGGCAAGCGTTCACCCCAGCAACGTGTCGATCCGCCGCCGCAAAGCATCGAGCGCCGTTCGCGCGTCTTCATCGAGTGCTTGATCGTCGAGGCCGGCCAGTTGGCGCTCCAGGCGCGTCGCGGCGTGGGCGAGGCCCCTCCCCTGCCCTTTGGCCCGCCCCTTGGCGGCGCGCGCGGCGCGGACGGTGCCGCCGCCCTTGAGCTTTTGCCAAAGGGCGACGCGGGCGGGTTCGTCCTTGAGCCGGGCGATCTCGATCAGGGTCGATTTGGGCACAAAAAGTTCGGACGTCCGAACTTCGGCCTTGATCGCCCCCGGCAGGGTGTTGAGGGCGAGGAGTTCGGAGACGGTGCTCTTGGCCTTGGCCATCGCGGCGGCGAGCTGGTCTTGGCTGTAGCCGTGCCGGGCCTTGAGGGATGCTAGCGCCTCGGCCTCGTCGAGCGGGTCGAGGTCGGCACGCTGCAGGTTCTCGATCAAGGCGAGTTCGGCGGCGTCGCCGGTGGCGAGGAGCGCCGGGATCGTCGCGCGGCCGAGGGACTCGTAGGCGGCGAGGCGGCGCTGGCCGGCGACGAGGGTGTAGGCCCCCTCGCCCGACGCCCGGACGACGATCGGCTGCATCAGCCCGTGCCGCTCGATCGAGGCGGCGAGTTCTTTGAGGGCCCCTTGGTCGAGGCGCTTGCGCGGCTGGTCGGGGTTGGGTGCCACCGCGCCGATGTCGGCCTCGATCAGCCGGGGCAGGCTGTCGGAGAGGCCGAACAGCGCGTCGTTCGCCCTCGACGCCAGCGCCCGCCTGACGACGCCCTGCTTAGCCTTGGCCACGGCCGCTTCCCTTCATGATGGTCAGCACCTCGCCCGCGAGGCGCTTGTAGGCGACGGCGCCCTGACTCGAAGGCTGCGCCGTCACCGTCGCTTGGCCGGTGCCGGCGGCGCGATCGAAGCCGGTGCTGCGGTGGATCGGCTCGAACACCCGCAAGCTCGGCCCGAAGGCGGTGTTGATCTCGTCCAGGACCTCGGCGTCGTGGCCGAAGCGGGCGTTGTAGAGCGTCGGCAGGATGCCCAAGATTTCCAGATCCGGGTTGGCGCGGCGGCGGACCTTGGCGACGGTGTCGAGCAGTTGCGGGATGCCCAGCGTCGAGAGCAGGTCGGTCTTGACCGGGATCAGGACGGCGTCGGCGGCGGCGAGCGCGTTCACGGTGAGCAGCGTCAGCGTCGGCGGGCAGTCGATCAGGACGGCACCAAAGGCGGGCGCCACCTCGGCCAGCAATTCGCGCATCAGCTGCGTCGCGCCGGGCTCGGCCATCAGTTCGGCGTCGGCCTTGGCGAGCGAGATGCTGGCCGGGACCAGCGCCGGGTCGCCCGCGACGACGGTCTCGGCGACGTCGATGCGCCCGGTCATCGCGTGATAAAGGGTGCGCCCGGCGGCGTCGAGGTCGCGCTCGTCAGAGCCCATGTAGAAGGTCAGGCTCGCCTGCGGGTCGGCGTCGACGAGGAGCACCTTGACCCCGGCCGCCGCCAGGGCGCACCCGAGGTTGACGACGGTGGTCGTCTTGCCCGTGCCCCCCTTCTGGTTCACGACCGCGATCGTCCGCAACGTTCTCCCCCGCACCGACGGCAAAAGTTCGGACGTCCGAACCGCCCCGCTTGTGCGCCACCGGCACGACACGGTGCAAGGGTGGAAGTTCGGACGTCCGAACGCTTCGCGTGCGCTCGCCGCGCGGGCTTTTTCTTTTCTTTTTTGCTCTCGTCCGAGGCTGGCCCTCGGCACGGCGGCCAAACGCGTGCGTCGATACTGACGGGCGGTTGCGAGCAAAAATTTAGCGAGTGAGCAAAAAATCAACCGCATCAAAATCTATCGCAGGTAATAAAGTTGAATTTTCGTTTCTATTCAATGCAAAATGTAATTTCAGCGTTGACGCTGGCGGACAGATGTGGAGTTATAGGTTTACCCTTTGGGCAAAAGCTCAAACGCCGCGGGGCGC
Organism: Geminicoccaceae bacterium; assembly: GCA_965217265.1. Classification (GTDB taxonomy): domain Bacteria; phylum Pseudomonadota; class Alphaproteobacteria; order Geminicoccales; family Geminicoccaceae; genus JAGRGG01. The sequence goes on from CBDCHP010000002.1 coordinate 81,768, forward strand.
AGCCAAGCGTTTCGCGAATGAAGGGGAGGCACATAATGAACAACAGGCGCCTGAGCACCCTTGCGACGGTGGCGCTTCTCGTCGGCGCCGGCCCGCTCGCGGCCGAGACGATCACGATCGCCACCGTGGACAACGGCGACATGGTCCGGATGCAAGGGCTCACCGACGACTTCGAGAACGACAACCCGGGCATCGAGCTGGACTGGGTGACGCTGGACGAGAACGTCCTGCGCCAGCGCGTCACCACCGACATCGCGACCGGGGCCGGGCGCTTCGACGTCATGACGATCGGCACCTACGAGGTCCCGATCTGGGCCGAGCGGGGCTGGCTCGCGCCGCTCGACGGTCTGCCCGAGGGCTACGACGCCGACGACATCCTGCCGACGATCCGCGAAGCCCTGTCGTTCGACGGCACGCTCTACGCGGCGCCGTTCTACGGCGAGTCGTCGTTCACCATGTACCGCACCGACCTGTTCGAGGCGGCCGGGCTGGAGATGCCCGAGAGGCCCACCTGGGACTTCATCCGGACGGCCGCGTCCACGATCGGCGAGCAGAACGACGAGGTCCACGGCATCTGCCTGCGCGGCAAGCCGGGCTGGGGCGAGAACGTCGCCCTGATCACCGCCATGGCCAATTCCTACGGTGCGCGGTGGTTCGACGCCGATTGGCAACCGCAGTTCGACAGCGAGGCCTGGGCCAGCGCGGTCAACGACTACGTCAGCCTGGTCCGGGACTACGGCCCGCCCGACGCCGAGCTGAATGGCTACACCGAAACGCTGAGTCTGTTCCAGAATGGGGAATGCGCGATCTGGATTGACGCGACGGTCGCCGCTTCGTCGATCACCGATCCCGAGACGTCGAACGTCGCGGATCGGGTCGGCTTCGCGCTCGCGCCCGGCCGGGGCCTCGGCAAGACGGCCAACTGGCTCTGGGTCTGGGCACTCGGAGTCTCGTCGGGGTCGGAGCACCAGGAGGAGGCCAAGCGCTTCGTCGCCTGGGCGACGTCGAAGGACTACACCGGGTTCGTCGCCGAGGAGGAGGGCTGGGTCAACGCACCGCCGGGCACGCGCCAGTCGCTCTATGAGAACCCCGAGTATCTCGAGGCGGCGCCCTTCGCCGAGATGGTGCTGACCTCGATCCAGGCGGCCGATCCGTCCAGCCCCACCGTCGACGACGTGCCCTACACCGGCATCCAGTACGTCGCGATCCCCGAGTTCCCGGGCATGGCGACCGCCGTTGGCTCACAGATCGCCAAGGCCCTCGCGGGCGAGATCCCAACCGATGAGGCGCTCGAAAACGCGCAGTGGGTCACCGGCAAGGTGATCGAGCGCGCCAGATTCATCGGCGATGAATAGCTCCGGACGGGCGCGACGCGGCCCGTCCCTCAGGCAACGACACGAGGGGAGGATAGCGTGACACATGTGGCAGACACCTATCGGAAACCCGTCTCCGAGATGGATGACGAGCTTCTGCCGGTCCCCGAGCATCGAACCCATGGCCCGGGGCACTTTCTTGGCCTCTATGGTGCCGAACACGTTGCTGCGACCGAATTCGTCATAGGCGCCGCGTTCGTGGCCATGGGCGCGACGATCAACGACATCCTGATCGGGCTGATCATCGGCAATACGCTTGCCGTGCTGAGTTTCTGGCTCATCACCGCGCCGATCGCGGTCAAGACGCGGCTCAGTCTCTACACCTATCTGGACCGCAATATGGGCGAGCTGGTTCAGCGGCTCTACAACGGTGCGAACGTGCTGATCTTCGTGGCCATCTCCGCGGCGATGATCACCGTATCCGCGACTGCCGTCCGTGCCCTCTTCGACATCCCGCCGCAGGTCTACCCCTATCCGACCAGTCTCTACTTCGTGCTCATTGCCGCTTCGGCAAGCGTGATCGCCGTGACGGTGGCCTACTACGGTTTCAATGTGGTGGCCGAGTTTGCCACTATTTGCACACCCTGGCTGATGGTAATGTTCACGGCCGGTGGCATGGTGCTGATCCCTACGCTGAACGAAACGCTGACCGGTTACACGACGCTTGCAAGCTTCTCGGATTTCGTGAATCTGGCCGGAACGACCGTGTTTACCGGCATCAACGCCGCGGGGGAGCCCGGGATCGGATTGATCGAGGTCATCGGCTTCGCTTGGGCTGCGAACACTTTCGCGCACTTCGGCCTCATCGACATGGCGCTCCTGCGCTACGCGAAAAAATCCGTCTACGGCCTGTGCACCGCCACCGGCATGCTGTTTGGCCACTACATCGCCTGGATCTCCGCGGCACTGATGGGGGCGGCGACGGCGTCGATCATGAAGCTCAGCATCGCCGTCGTCGAGCCCGGCGATGTCGCCTTTTACGCGCTCGGCGCCACCGGTTTTGTGATTGTGATCATCGCGGGATGGACAACGGCCAACCCTAATCTCTATCGCGCCGGTCTTGCTGCCCAGGCCGTATTCCCGAACATCGCACGCCAAAAGATAACGCTTGCTGTCGGGGCCGTGGTCGTTTTCGGAAGCTGTTTCCCGTTCATCTACCGCAGCATCCTGCCAATTCTTGCCTACGCGGGCCTGGTGCTCGTGCCGATCGGCGGGGTCGTCTTCGCCGAACAGCACATCTTCCCGCGCATGGGCATGAAATCGAATTGGCACCGCCTCAAGGGCGCCAAGGACAACATGCCGGCGCTGATCACCTGGGGTATCTGTCTCGTCTTCGGCTTTGGGTTGAACTTCATCAACATCATGCCGTTCGTCTACCTGTTCCTGCCGACCTGGGTCCTCTCCATCGTCTGCTACACCATTCTGGCCAAGCGGGCGGGCGCCGACAAAAGCTACCCCGAGGCCGAGAAGCGCGAGGCCGACTTCGAACGGCGGGTCGCGGAGTACCACGCCGAACTGGCGCGGAAGGAGAGCCACGGGCACGTCAAGGACACCTCGCTGTTGACCAAGGTCATCCGCGCGATCTGGATCGTGATCGGCCTTCTGGTGCCGGCCGTGCTGGCGTGGCGCGTTTTGTTCAACAGCCCGGATCTCTACGCCTACTACGTGAATCGGGAACTCTTCTACGACGTCACGATCTGGTGCACGCTCGTCTACTTCGTCTTCGCTTGGTGGGATCTGCAGCGCTCGAAATCGCGCCACCAAGGTGCGACGGCGGCGGCGGGTCCGGTGCAGGCAACGCCGGCGGAGTAGATCGACTTGGGCCCCCAGTTCGGACGTCCGAACTGGGGTTCACGCTTCGCGTCGCCTGCGGCGGGCTTTTTCTTCTCTTCTTGCCGGTGTTAACGTAGGAGACTGGCTTCAACGCCGAGGGCCAATCTCGAATAAAAGAGAAAAAAGAAGGCCCCGCGCCAGCGGACGCGCAGCGTTCAAACGCCCAGCAAGTCGGCGAACTTGACCGGCAATTCGCGCACGCGCCTGCCCGTCGCGTGGTGGATCGCGTTGGTGATCGCGGCCGCGACGCCGACCTCGCCCAGTTCGCCGATGCCGCGCACGCCGATGGCGGAGGCCTCGCGGTCGTCCTCGTCGATGAAGGACACGTCGATCTGCTGCGGGATGTCGGCGTTGACCGGCAGGTGGACGCCGGACAGGTTCTTGGACAGGTAGCGGCCGTAGCGCTCGTCCATCGCGCTCGCTTCGAGCATGGCGCGGCCGTAGCCCCAGACGATGCCGCCGATCATCTGGCTGCGGGCGGTGACGGGGTTGAGGATGCGCCCGGCCGAGTAGCAGCCGACGGCGCGGCGCATCCGGGCGATGCCCAAACCCTCGTCGACCTCCATCTCGACGAAGACGGCGCCGTAGGTGTGCATCGAGTAGTCGCTCTGCCCGCCGTGGACGTCGAACGGCGCCCCGCCGGGGAGGGTGAAGCCGCCCTGCACCGGCGACCGAAGTTCGGACGTCCGAACTTCGTTGCGGGCCCTGAGGCGGCGCGCTTCATCTTCTGTTCACGCGGCGTTGGCGGCGCGTTCATCGCGGCGACAAGCGGGGTTCAGGGTCGAAGGTTAGATCTGGTGGCGTCGAACGGATTTACGGGGAGAAAAAGCCGTGCTGACGCTTGCCAAGATCGACGCCGCCGTCCTCGAAGGGGCGAAGTGGGCCTTCACCACGCGGCGCGTCGGGCGCGCCGCCGTCGCCGCCTTGCAGCCGAACGTGCAAGACGCCGTCTCGGGCGACCTCGTCCTCGGCGAGATCGTCGCGGTCGGCCAGCACAAGAAGGTGCAGCTGGCCGAGGGCCGCTTCTCGGAAGCCTATGTGGGCGACCGCGTCGTCATGGTCTGCGGCGACCGCTACGCGCCCGACCAGTTCGAGGGCGTGGCCGAGATCGGGACCGACGTCTGCGACGTGATCGCCGGCGGAGGCGTGCTCGGCCGGATGGTTCAGGCGCACGCCAAGATGGCGCCGCCGACCAAGGTGCGCCCCTTGGGCCTGCTCGCCGACGTCGACGGCGAGGCGATCAACCTCGCCTCGTTCGCGCTGCCGGCGGCCCCGGTGCCCGACAGGGTCACGGTGATCGGGATCTTCGGCACCTCGATGAACGCCGGTAAGACGACGGCGGCGGCGAGCCTCGCGCACGGCCTGAAGCGGGCCGGCTACGGGGTCGCCGGCGTCAAGGCGACGGGCACGGGCGCCTTCGGCGACTACAACGCCTTCTTGGACGCCGGCGTGCCGGTGCTCGACTTCACCGACGTTGGCATGGTCTCGACCTATAAGATGCCCTTGGAGCGGATCGAGGCTGGCTTCGAGACGCTGGTCGGCACGGCGGCGGCGCGCGGTGCCGAGATCGTCGTCGTCGAGATCGCGGACGGCGTGTTCCAGGCCGAGACGGCCGAGATCCTGCGCTGCTCGCGCATCAAGGACCGTCTCGACACCGTCCTGTTCGCCGCCCCCGACGCGCTCAGCGCCGTCGGCGGCGTCGCGACCCTGCGCGGTCACGGGCTGGAGCCGTTCGCGGTCTCGGGCGTGCTCACCTGCTCGCCGCTCGCGGCGGCCGAGGCGGCGGCGGCGGCCGGCATCGTGACGCTCGCGCGCGACGAGCTGCGCGACCCGGGGACGGCCGTCGCCGCGCTCGCGGGCGTGCTCGGCACCGCCGCCCCGCTGGCCGTCGCGGCGTGAGCGCGCTGCCGGGCGTCTGGCGACGCCGGCGCGGCCTCGGCATCGCCCTCGTCGCCGCCGCCGGCGTCGGGCAGGCCGTGGCGGCCGGGTTCGCCGCCGTCGCCACGCGCGACGTGTTCGCCGCCCTGTACGCGGCGGCACCGCTGCCCCGGCGCTCGCTCGCCGTCCTCGCCGCCGCCGGCGTCGCCGTCGCCCTTTGGCGGGCGTTCGGGCGGGTGGTCGCCGAGCGGGTCGGCCAGGACTACGCCGCCGAGCTGCGCCGCGCCGTCTTCGTCCACCTCACCAAGATGCCGGCGGCCGAACTTGGGCAACGCAGCGTCGGCGCGCTCGCGCTGCGTTTCGTCGGCGACCTCGCCGCCGTGCGCAACTGGGTCAGCCTCGGGCTCGCCGGGTTGGTCTCGGCGGCGATCGTCCTGCCGGGCGCCCTCGCGGCGCTCTGGATCCTCAACCACGAACTGGCGCTCGTCGCCGGGGCGATCTACGCGGCGGCGCTGCTCGTCATGACGTGGGCGGCGCCGAGGCTGCGCCCGCTGCACGCGACCTTGCGCCAACGCCGCGCCCGTCTCGCGGCGCACGTGAGCGAGCGCATCTTGAGCGCGCCGGAGCTGCGCTTGCAAGGGCGCGACCTCGCCGAGGTGCGAAGGCTCGACGCCGAGGCGGTGGGGGTAAGAAGCGCCGCCGTGCGCCGGGCCTCGGCGGCGCAGGGCCTGCGCGCCGTGCCGGAAGTCGCGACGGCGCTCGCGGGCGCCGCCTTCTTAGCACTCGCCTTTCATCGCGGCCTGACGGGGGCCGAGATCGCGGGTGCCCTGGCCGTGCTCGCCATCCTCGCCGGCCCCTTGAAGGAAGCGGCCGGGATCTGGGACCGGCGGCGGGCCTTCGAGGTGGCGCGCGACAAGTGCCTCAAGCTTCTCGCCCAACCGACTCTGAAGCCCGCTCTGAAGCCGATCTCGAAGCCGGTCGGGACGAAGCGGCCGGGCGGCGAGGTCGATCCCGCGAAGGGCATGGTCTTTAAGGCGGCGGGGGCGGGGGCCCTGCTGGAGGTCAGCGGCCGCGTCGCGATGGGCGAGACGGTCGCCGTCATCGGCGCCAACGGCGGCGGCAAGTCGACCCTGCTGACGCTCGCCGCCGGGCTCGCCGAGCCCGAGCGCGGCGCCGTGCGCGTCGGGGGGAGGGACCCCTTGACGCTCCGCCGCGACGAACGCCGCCGGACGATCTGCTACGTCGGGCCGCGCTCGCCGCTCCTGCGCGGCACCCTGCGGCGCGCGCTCACCATGGGCTTGGCGCCCCGGCCGGACGACGCGACAATCAAGCGGACCGCGCGGACCTTTGGCCTCGGGCCGGTGCTCGACCGCCTGGGCGGCCTTGAGGGCACCATCGCCGAGGGCGGGCGCAACCTGTCCTCGGGCGAGGCGCGCCGCCTCCACCTCGTGCGCGCCGCCCTGGCCGATCCGCACGTTCTGTTGCTCGACGAGCCGGACGACGCGCTCGACGTCGAGGGGCGCGAGGCGGTCGCGCGTCTCGTCGCCCAGAGCCGGGCGGCGACGCTCGTCGTCACGCACGACCTGGCGCTTGCGCGGCGCTGCGATCGCTTGTGGTACGTCGAGGGGGGCCGGCTGGCGACGGCCGGGGGCCCGGAAGAGCTTCTCGCCAAGGACGGTCCGGTGCTAGGCTTCGTCGCACCCCGCGCCGTCGCCTGACGAGGGAACGTCCCGCTTGACCCTGATCAACAGACTGCGGCTGTTCTTCGCGCTGATGCTGGCGATCGCGATCGGCGGCGCGTTCGCCTCGGCCTGGAGCACGCGCCGGGCGACCTATCACCTGGAGCGCATCGGCCTCGCGCACGAGGCCTACGAGGCGCACCTGCGGCTCTCAAACCACACCTATCAGCTGTTCAAGCAGTTCGGCGACGCGCTGATCGTCGGCGATCAGGACGGGGGCAGCGGCGAGACGGCGCTGATCAGCACGATCCGCGGCGACATCGCCACGATCCGCTTGATCATCGGCCGCGAGATCGAGCTGGTCGGCGAGGAGGAGATCGAGGAGCTGACGGCGCTCGCCCGGATCGAGACCCAGATCGAGGGCCTGTTCAAGGAACTCGCCGCCGTCACGGGCGATGAACCGGGCGATGCGGCGCGGGACTGGCGGCGGCTGACGGTCATCCTGGACGGCGACATCGACCGCGACTTCAAGGCCCAAATCGACGCGGCGCTCGCCGAGGAGGCCGGCGAGGTCGCCGAAACGCGCGACGCGATCGGGCGCCAGCTGTTCGTCTACCAGGCGCTGGCGCTCTTCTTCGCCGCGATCGCGGCGGCGGGCGCGATCGCCAGCTACGTCGCCCTGCGCCGCGCGGTGCAGCGGCCGATGCGGGCCTTGTCCGAGGCGGCGACGCGGTTCTCGGCCGGGGACCTCGCGCACCGGATCGGGGCGCGGGGGCACGACGAGCTGGCCGACCTCGCCGGGACCTTTGATCGCATGGCCGAGCGCCTCGCGGCGCGGGAAGCGGCCTTGACCGCGACTAATGCCGAGCTGGAGCGCCGGGTCGCCGACCGCACGATGCGGCTGGAGACCCTGCTCGCCGCCGCGCGCAAGGCCGAGGCCGACCGCAAGCGCCTGCTCGCCGACGTCAGCCACGAGCTGCGCACGCCCTTGACGGTGATCAAGGGCGAGGCCGAGATCGCGCTGCGCGGCAAGGACAAGCCGCTCGACGTCTACAAGGAAGCGCTGCAACGGGCGCGCGAGGCGGCGGGCCACACGGCGCGGCTGGTCGACGACCTCCTCTTCGTCGCGCGCAACGAGGCGCAAGAGGCGCGGCTGCAATTCGAAGAGTTCGACCTCCTCGACCTGTTGCGCGCGGCGACGACGTCGAACGGCCGCGCGGTGCCGCTCGTCACCGACCTCGACGCCGCCTTGATGCGCGGCGACCCCGGCCGCGTCCGCCAGACGGCCATGATCCTCTTGGAGAACGCCCGGCACTACGGCGGGCAGACGGTCCTGGTCCGGCTCGACCGGACGCCGCAAGGCTACCGCCTCGCCGTCGAGGACGACGGCCCCGGCATGGACGAGGCGGAGAAGGCGGGCGCCTTCGAGCGCTTCTTTCGCGGCTCGAACGCGGCCGAACGCTACGGCGAGGGTGCGGGCTTGGGCCTGCCCGTGGCCCGCGCCATCGTCGAGGCGCACGGCGGCACGATCGCGCTCGACGACCGGCCCGGCGGCGGGCTGATCGCCGCCGTCACCCTGCCGGACAAGCCGCCGTTGCGGGTGGTGGCGTGAACGTCCTCTTGGTGGAGGACGAGGTCCGCGTCGCCGACTTCATCAAGCGGGGCTTGGGCGCCGAGGGCTGGCTCGTCACGCTCGCCCGCGACGGCGAGACGGCGCTGGCCCTTCTGGCCGACAATCCGGGCGCGTTCGACGTCGTCGTCCTCGACCTGATGCTGCCCGGCATCGACGGCCGCGACGTCTGCCGCAAGCTGAGGGCGCGCCAGAACCACACCCCGATCCTCATGCTGAGCGCCCTCGACGCCGCCGACGAGCGGGTCGCGGGCCTGCGCATCGGCGCCGACGACTACTTGGCCAAGCCCTTCGACTTCGACGAGCTGATCGCCCGGATCGAGGCGCTGCACCGCCGACAGCGCGGTTACGGCGGGGAGGGGGAGGGCTGCCTCATCGTCAGCGGCGCCATCGCCTTCGACACCCGCTCGCTCGAAGTCGGCGTCGCGGGCGAGACGGTCGACCTCACCGCGAAGGAGCGCGACATCCTGCGGCTCTTCATGTCGAACCCGGGCAAGGTGTTCGCCCGCGAGCGCATCCTCTCGGCCGTCTGGGGAATAGGCGAGGACCCGCTGACCAACGTCGTCGACGTCTACATCGCCCGGCTGCGCAAGAAGCTCAAAGGGGCGGGGGCGATGATTCAGACCGTCCGGGGCTCGGGCTACCGCCTGGACGCATGAAGCCGCCGTCGTGGGCCGTTTGCCTATTTTATCATCACCAAGCAAGAAATGTCGTGAGAAGAGGCAAAAAGCGCTCGACGGCGGCTTGTGTCTTTGAGTACGCTCATCTCCGATAAGTAGGGGGAAAGCGCATGCGCCACGGACCGTTCACCCTCTTGCTCGGGGCGTGCGCGCTCGTCGCGGCACCGGCCTCGGCCCAGTCCGGGTTCGAGCCCGAGGAGGTGCGCGTCAAAGAGCGCCTCGATCCGGGGCCGAACCTGTTCGCGATCGAGCAGAGCTGGTCCGGGGCCAGCCGCTACCACGTCCTCGCCGCCGACGGCGACATGGCCTACAAGGCGCAGCTCTCGACCGGCAGCATGGCGCAAGGGACCGTCTCGGCCGACGGCAAGACGGCCTACACCGTCTCGGTCTACCTGGAGCGGATCACCCGCGGCCCGATGAAGGCCTACCTCGAGATCTTCGACGCCGAGACGGCACAATTGCAGCGCGAGATCGAGCTGCCGCCGATCGTGGCGATGGTGGGCCCCTACGAGCACCTCTTGCAACTGAGCGCCGACGAGACGCACCTCTTCATCATGAACGCGACGCCGGCGACGTCGGTCACGGTCGTCGACTTGGCCTCGGGCGAGATCCTGCCCGAGGTGCCGACGCCCGGCTGCTGGAGCCTCTACCCGGCGCCATCGGGGGTGAAGTTCTCCAGCTTGTGCGGCGACGGCGCGATGAACAGCTTCGCGATCGACCCGAACGGCGGCGAGGCGACGGTGACCAAGAGCGAGCCGTTCTTCGACGTCGAGGCCGACCCGCTCTTCGTCCACGCCGTGCGCCGCGGCGACGCGCTCGTCTTCGTCTCGTTCGGCGGGGTCGTCCACACCGTCACGGACGCCGGCGACGCGCCGGGCGCCGAGGGCTCGTTCTCGATCGTCGAGGGGGTCGAGGGCGGCTGGGCGCCGGGCGGCTACGCGGTGCTCGCCTACAACCCCGCCCACGACGTCCTGTTCGTCACCATGCACGAGAACCCCTACGACGGCAGCCACAAGGACGCGGCCGACGAGGTCTGGGCGATCGACATGGAGGGCGAGGCAACGCTCTACCGCTCGCCGGTCGAGGCGGTCGCGTCGATTGCCGCGACGCCGGGCGAGGCGTTGAGCATCTTCGGCTTCTCCGAGGAGCACGAGAAGATCGTCCGCTACGCCGTCGACCCCGAGGCCCGCTTCGCGCTCAAGCCCGAGGCCGAGGCCGAACTCGCCGGCGGGCTCGTCATGGACGTGCGGTGATGACGGTGGGGGCGCTCGCCGGCGCCGCGGCCACGGTCTTCTTGGGCCTCGTCTTCCTCAAGGCGCTGGCGCACAAGCTGGCCGACTTCGACCCCTTCACCGGCTACGTCGCCGAGTACGGCCTCCTGCCCGGGGCGGCGGTCCGGGCCGCCTCGGTCCTCCTGGTCGCCGCCGAGGCGTTCGTCGTGGTCGGGCTGTTCGTCCCGGCCCTGCACCCGTTCGCCGTCGCCGTGGCGCTCGGGCTCCTGGCCTTCTACGCCGCCGCGATGGCGCTCGCCGTCAAGCAGGGGCGGCGCGGGATCGACTGCGGCTGCGGCGGCCCGGTCCAGCCGGTATCGATGGCGCTCGTCGGGCGCAACGTCGCGATCGCGCTCCTGGGCCTGCCGGCGCTGGCGCTCGACGGCGGGCTCGGGTCGGGCGGGATCGCGGCCGGCGCCGCGGTCGGCCTGGCGTTCTGGGCCGGCCTCGCCGTGTACGAGCAGATCCTCGCCGTCGCGCACGGGATGCCGACGCCGGTTGGCGCCGGGGGAGACGAATCGTGGAGCCTTTGACCTTCGTCGTCGCGGCGCTCTGGGTCGTCGTGCTGCTGATGATCGCCGCGATCTACGCGCTGGCGCGGCAGGTGGGCGTCCTGTTCGAGCGGGTGGCACCCGTGGGTGCCTTGGTGCACGACAGCGGGCCGAAGGTCGGCGAGAGGGCGCCCAGGATCGAGGCGTCGAGCCTGACCGGGACCGGGCACGTCACGATCGGGGGGTCTGGCGATCGCAGCACGCTGGTCTTCTTCCTCTCGCCGACCTGCCCGGTGTGCAAGAAGCTCCTGCCGGTGCTCGACTCGATCCGCCGCGACGAGGCGGGCTGGCTGAACGTCGTGCTGGCGAGCGACGGCGAGATCGAGAAGCACCGCACCTTCATCGAGCGGGCGGGCTTGAGCACCTATCCCTACCTGCTCTCGGGCGAACTCGGGCTCGCCTTTCGCGTCGCCAGACTGCCGTTCGCCGTGCTCGTCGGCGAGGACGGGGTCGTCTGCGCCAAGGGCCTCGTCAACAACCGCGAGCAGATCGAGAGCCTGTTCAACGCCAAGGAGATGGGGGCGCCCTCGATCCAGCACTACCTCGACGCGGCACCCGCCGCCTGAAGGAAGGAGAACGCCGTGCCGGACATCGCCCAGATACTGATGGAGAGGTTCGACCGCGTGGTCGAGCGCCGGGTGCGGCGCGCGGCGCAGCGCTCGGGGCGGCGCGGCTTCATGACCGGCCTCGGCAAGGCGATGGTCGGCGGCGCCCTGCTGCCGATGCTGCCCTACGACCGCGGCGGCGCGGCCGCACTCGCCGCGACGGGGATCGCGACCGGGCCGGACGACGACGCGACCGACTGCGAGTATTGGCGCTACTGCGCCTTCGACGGGATGCTGTGCAGCGAGTGCGGCGGTGGGGCGGCGGAGTGCCCGCCCGGCTCGACGGTCTCGTCGGTGTCGTGGATCGGCACCTGCCGCAACCCGAACGACGACCGCGACTACCTCGTCTCCTACAACGATTGCTGCGGCAAGGCTTACTGCAATCAGGCGACGTTCTGCTTCAAGAGCGAGCGCGAGCGGCCGGGCTACAGCATGGGGCTCTACAACGACATCAACTGGTGCATGGCCGACGCGAGCAAGGGCTACCACTGCACGGTCGCGGCGGTGGTCGGCGTCGCGTGAGGCGCGGTGCCGCCGCCCTCGTCGCCCTGACCGCGTGCGCCGCGTGCGACGCGGACGCCCTGTCGCCGCAGAACGCCTACCGCCTGAAGTGCGCCGGCTGCCACGGCTTCGAGGCCAAAGGAACGGTGATCGGCGGGGTGCCGCCCTTGGCCGAGCAGGTCGGCCACTTCGCCCGTTTCGACGAGGGTCGGCGCTATATCGTCAACGTGCCGGGGGTGGCGGGGGCCGGCCTCGACCCCGAGCGCCTCGCCGCGGTGCTGAACTACGTGATGACGACCTTCGCCGCGGCGCCCGACGCGCGCCTATTCAGCGGCGAGGAAGTCGTGCGGCTGCGGGGTGCCCCGGTGGTCGCCGACCCGGTGGCGCTGCGCCGCGAGGTCGTGCGCGACTTGGCGGCGCGGGGCGTGACGTGGTCCGACGGCTACTATCCTTGGCCCTGAGGCCGGGGATTAGCCTCAACGCGCAAGTTGGCCTCGGACAAAGATAAAAAAGAGAAGAAAAAGGCCGCGCGCCGAGCGCACGCGCAGCGTTCAACAGCCTCACAAAGCCAGTTCGGACGTCCGAACCACGCGCGCGGGCAGGGTGGCTGCGACGTTGATCTCGGCGATGGCCTCGCCGGCCGCGACCTCGATGTGACCAAAGGCGCCGGCGACGAGGCGGCGCATCGGGGCGTTGTGCGCCGCAAACAGGACGGTGATGCTGGCGATGCCCTCCGACGCCGCCCGGGCGAGCGCTGCGTCGAACAGGCGGCGGCCGCGGCCGCGGCCGCGGTGGCTTCGGGCGACGGAGATGCCGAGTTCGGCACGAGCATCGCCGTAGGGGCGCAGTTCGACGGCGCCGACGACGCGGCCGTGCTCCTCCAGGACGAGCGTCGGCCCGAACGGCGGGGTCCTGACGATCCGGCGGATCGTGGCGTCGTCGGGGCGGTGGCCGAAACGCAGGCGCTTGGCGTCGGGTTCGAGGGCGCACAGGTGGGTGGCGAGGTGCTCGCGCTCGAAGGGGGCGAGCGGTCGCGGGATCGGGGGCTTCATTACGGGCATGGCAATCGCATCACACAGGTCAGGTCCAGACGATAAATAATTGTTTTACCATCATACTTATATAGCCGATGCCGGGATGCTGCATTGCAGCGAGCGGTTGGCTCAAGCGCAGCCGCGTACGTGCCACGCTTCACCGTGGAACGATCGCGCCGCGGCGGGCCTTGTTGCCGGTCGAGGGGGATTACCTATGTCCGACGACGCTCTGGCAGACGCCGCGCCGCACTTGGCGCCCACGACCGCCGTCGCACCGGCCGCACCGGCGCGAAGCGGCGCCGGGCGGCCCTGGCGCCCGAAGCGGGTGCTGATTACCGTCTCGGCCGCCGCGTGGCCGCTGGCGGCCGAGGTCGCGGGGCGCGTAGGGAGACTCGGCGCCGAGGTGACGTGGCTGAAGGGCGACCGGCTGCCGTCGCTGAAAGGGACGAGCCCGGCCGAGGGTTATCGGCTGGCGAAGTCGACGCTCGCCGTCGTCGTGGCGCCGCCGTCGAAGCGGCGCCTGCAGCCGATCCCGCCGAGTGCCGACTGGCGCTTCGACCTCGCCGAGGGCTGCCCGGCGCACTGCCAGTACTGCTACCTCGCCGGCTCGCTGCAAGGGGCGCCGGTGACGCGGCTCTACGCCAACCTGCCGGAGACCCTGGCCGGGCTGGAGGATTACGTCGGGCGCGGCCGCGTGACCTCGACCGACGCGCGGCGGGCCGTGGAGGGGACGACGTTCGAGGCGTCGTGCTACACCGACCCGCTCGGCATCGAGCACCTGAGCGGTGCCTTGGCCGAGACGATCCGGCACTTCGGCGCCTGGGAGGCCGACGTGGGCCTGCGCTTCACGACCAAGTTCGCCGACGTCGAGGGTCTCCTCGGCTTGGCGCACGGGCGGAAGACGCGGGCGCGGTTCTCGGTCAACGCCGAGGCGGTCGTGCGCCGCTTCGAGGGCGGCACGGCGTCGCTCGACGCCCGCATCGACGCCATGCGGCGGATGGCCGGGGCCGGCTACCCGGTCGGGCTCACCGTGGCGCCGATCATGCCGATCGAGGGCTGGCGCGACGCCTACACCGACCTCCTGGCGCGGGCGGCGGCGGCGCTGGCGGGCGTGCCGGACGTCGATCTCACCGTCGAACTCATCACCCACCGCTTCACGCCGATCTCGAAGGAGGTGCTGAGCGGCTGGTACCCGGCGAGCGACCTGGAGATGGACGAGCGGGTAAGGGCACAAAAGCGGACCAAGTTCGGCTCCGTGAAGTGGGTCTACCCGAAGACGGTGATGGACGAGATGCGGGGGTTCTTCGCCCAAGGCGTGCGGGGGCACTTGCCGGGGGCGCGGTGGCTCTATTGGACGTGAAGTGAACGCTTCGCGTTGCGCTCGCCGCGCGGGCTTTTCTCTCTTTATTTTTGCAGGTGTTAACGTAGGAGGTTAGCCGCGGCGCCGAGGGCCAGCCTCGGACAAGACAAATAGAGAGGAAAAAAGGCCGCGCGCCCAGCGCACGCGAAGCGTTCTCTCAAACCGGGGTTAAACCATGAATCTCTTCACCAAGCTTCAACAGCGCGCTTTCGACCCGATCCGGGTGGGCATGATCGGGGCGGGCAAGTTCGGCTCGATGTTCCTGGCGCAGGCGTTGCGGGTGCCGGGGCTGCAAATCGTCGGGATCGCCGACCTGTCGCCCAGCAACGCGCGCGCCAACCTCGCGCTGGTCGGCTGGCCGGAGGATCGCTACGCGGCGGCGGGGCTTGACGAGGCGGTGCGGGACGGAACGACGCACGTCGGCGACGATTGGGCGGCGCTGGTCGCGCACCCGAAGGTCGAGATCGTGATCGAGTGCACGGGCGATCCGGTCGCGGCGGTCGAGCACTGTATCAAAGCGTTCGAGGCGGGCAAGCACGTCGTCAACGTCACGGTCGAGGCGGACGCCTTTTGCGGCCTCGGCCTCGCACGGGCGGCAAAGGCGGCGGGGGTCGTCTACAGCATGGCCTACGGCGACCAGCCGGCCTTGGTCTGCGACCTCGTCGACTGGGCCAGGACCTGCGGCTTCACGGTGGTCGCTGCCGGGCGCGGGCACAAGTGGCTGCCGCACTACCGGCACTCGACGCCCGAGACGGTCTGGGACCATTGGGGGCTGACGGCCGAGCAGGCCGAGCGCGGGCGGCTCAATCCGAAGATGTTCAACGCCTTCCTCGACGGCTCGAAGCCGGCGATCGAGTCGGCGGCGATCGCCAACGCCACCGGCCTCGACGCGCCGGCCGGGGGGTTGACCTACCCACCGGGCTCGGTCGACGACATACCGACCCTGATGCGGCCGAGAGGCGAGGGGGGCCGGCTGGAGCGCAAGGGGGTGGTCGACGTGATCTCCAGCCTGACGCTTGAGGGCGAGCCGATCGCCTACGACATCCGCAACGGCGTCTGGGTCTGCTTTGAGGCCGAGACGGACTACGTCCGCCGCTGCTTCGAGGAGTACAAGGTCCGGACCGACCCGTCCGGGCGCTACGCCGCCTTGTACAAGCGCTGGCACCTGATCGGGCTGGAACTGCCGGTCTCGGTCGCGGCCGTGGGCCTGCGCCGCGAGCCGACCGGCGTCGCGGCGTCGTTCCGCGCCGACGTCGCGGCGGTGGCCAAGCGCGACCTCGTGGCGGGCGAGACGCTGGACGGGGAGGGCGGCTTCACCGTCGCGGGCGGGCTGCGGCCGGCGGCGGTGTCGGTCAAGGAGGGCTTCCTGCCGCTCGGGCTGGCGAAGGGCGCGCGGCTCGTGGCCGACGTCGCCGACGGGACGCCGGTGCGCTGGCGGGACGTCGAGGTGGACGAGGCGACGGCGGCATTCAGGTTGCGAAAGGAGGTCGAGGGCTGGGCGGCGGGTTGAAGGGACATTGCTGGCCAGTGCGGTTGAGTGTCGTTCGTGGGAAAGTTGAGCCGAGGCGAACGAGATCGCGTCAACGAGAAGATGAAGCAACAGTATCGCTACAAAATGCAGCCTTAGTTTGTAATTAAAGAGCGCTGGGATCTACGGTCGGCGTCGGGCTTGGTTATGAAAGTATCGACACGACGAACCTTGTTACTATAGTGTTGGCAGAACAAGACAGGGAGAAACGCCGATGCTGCCGACGCTCGTCGAGAAGCAACCGCTCGATCCGTCCTTGATCAACGGGGTCGACATTCGCGCCACGACCGCCGCGAGCGACACGACGGCAACGCTCGAATACACAGGGGGCATCGCCGGGTTCGACGACGTGGTGGGCTACTTCGTGCGCGGCGCCGACGGCGCGATCGGGCGGGCTGAGGTTGCCTTCGCCTCGACGAAGGGGCTTGCTGCCGGGAGCGAGGCCGACCTCGGCCTGATCAACGCCGGCGACAGCGTCGAACTGTTCGTCATCAAGGACGGCGCCAACCTCGACATCGACTTCGCTACGGGCTCGATCCGCTACCTCGGCAACGTCCTGGTCCACGAGGACCTTAGCGGCGCGATCAGCGTCGTCGACCCGTTTCGCGTCCTCAACGCCGATGCCACGCTCAACCGCTTCGGCACCGAGCAGGCGATCTCGGCCCCCGACGACGACGGCTCGCTCCTGGTCTCGTTCGAGGACAAGTCGGCCCTGGAGGGCTCGTTCGACGGCGACTACAACGACGTGGGACTCGACCTGACCTTCGCCGACGGCGGCCCGGTCGTGCCGCCCGATCCGGGCGGGGCGGTCGTCGAGGAGGGGTCGGCGGGCGACGACGTCGTCTGGGTCGACGGGAGCGCCGACGTCGTCAACGGGCTCGGCGGCGACGACCTGTACCGCATCATCCGCGGCGACGTCGTCACGATCCTCGACACCGAGGGCAACGACACGATCGACGGCGGCAACGACGCCGACGGGGCGCTCATCGACCTGCGCGCGGGTGCCATCAGCCTGATCAACGGCGTCAGCGTCATCATCGGCGGGGCGGGCTCGGTCGGGCTGCAGGCGATCGACGTGGTGCTGGCGCAGGATCTGACCGGCTCGTTCGCGGACGACGTGCCGACCATTCAGCGCACGATCCCGGATCTCCTCGCCCGCGTCGAGGCGGTGCAGCCCGACAATCTGTTCGCCGTCACTTCGTTCAGAGATTTCGGCGACGTCTTCGTCTTCAACATCGACCAGCCGCTCACCGACCGGCTCGGCCGCATCCAGGAGGTCGTCGACGATTTCAGCGCCAACGGGGGTGCAGACTTCGAGGAGGCGCAGCTCGTCGCCCTGGAGCAGATCGCGCTGCGCCCGAACGAGATCGGCTTTCGCGACGGGGCGCAGAAGTTCGTCGTGCTCGCCACCGACGCCACGCCGCACGAGGCGGGCGATTTCCCGGCCCTGCCGCCAAACGACCTCGACGGCCGGATCGAGGACGAGGACTACCCCTCGCTCGACCAGATCCGCGACTTGCTGGCCGACGCCGGCATCGACCCGATCTTCCTCGCCACCGACGGGGTGGCGGGCGACTACCGCGACATCGTCGACACCTGGGGCTTCGGCTCGGTCGTGGAATTGAACGTCAACAGCTCCAACATCGTCAACGCCCTCCTGCGCGGCCTCGAAGGTGCAGCACCCGAGACGATCGAGAACGCGAGCGGGGGCCCCGGCGACGACACGCTGATCGGCAACGCGCTCGACAACGGCTTCAACGGCCGCGGCGGCGACGACACGATCACCGGCCTGGAGGGCGACGACCTGCTGCGCGGCGGCGAGGGCGCGGACACCTTCGTCTTCACCGAGAACGGCGGCACCGACGTGCTGCTCGACTTCGACGCGGCCGAGGGGGACG
This sequence comes from Geminicoccaceae bacterium, assembly GCA_965217265.1. Taxonomy (GTDB): domain Bacteria; phylum Pseudomonadota; class Alphaproteobacteria; order Geminicoccales; family Geminicoccaceae; genus JAGRGG01. The sequence goes on from CBDCHP010000002.1 coordinate 99,589, forward strand.
CGCTCGACACCCGCGCGCTCAACGAGACGTACGGCAGCGAGAGCGTCTTCGTGTCCGATCGCGAGGATCTGAACGGCGACGGGCGCCGCGACGACCTGCGCTTGCTGCTCGACACGGACGGCGACGGCGTCGACGACCGGACGGTGGCAATCCTCATCCGCCCCGGCGGGATCGACGACCTGCTGGGCTGATCGCGCCGGGGCAACGTCGTGGTTTCCGGGGTGTTTCCGCCGCTGCTCGTGGTCGAGTGCGGTGGTTCAAGCGGCGCCCGCCCGAGGCGGTCGAAGGCACGGCGGCGCCGCGGGAATGGCCGGTCGATCCGGATCGCGGCAAGCGGCTCGGGCAAATCGATAGAAGACGCCGTTCTTCGAGGCGTTGATCGCTATCTGGTAGCGGTGGATCAGCAGGTACCTGCAAAACTCGTCGATGTCGTTGCGGCGCACGCCACCGTCGCTTCCCTCCCAACTATAGTCGTCGTCTCCGCTTCGCCCGGGAAACTCGACCGTGCATGCCCAGGCGTGAACCTCGTCCGGTACCTCGAAGGTGATCGTTTTCATGTAGTTTCTCCGAAGTTGCGGAGGGCTTACGGTGTCGCGGTTCTTCGGCTAGAGCCCCGAGGGCTGCGAGGTCTCTGGCGGCGGAACCCTGGCACCGGCTTTCACGGCGCGTCTGTGCGTTTTTACACGTAAAGGGTTTGCAAAGGCGGCGAGATCGAAGGTGTCGATCGCCACCACGACGCCGTTCGACGCTTCTTGCGCCACGGCCCGATCCGCGAAAGCGCGACGCGGCCGAAGGGGTGCTGCCGCCTTGACGGGGGGATCGTGTCGGCCGATCGTGGCCCCGGCGAAGCGCACCACGTAAGAACGACGAGCGAGGCGACGATGACGCGAAGCGCGGCCCTCAAGCTCTCCACCCTGGCCGCGGGCCTCGCGCTCGCGGCCTGCACCGCCCCCGACCCGTCAGGCCTCCAGCCGCAACCGACGGTCCAGGGCCTGACCTGTCCCGGGGGTGCCAGCGCCATGGCCCAGGTGGATCTCCTGTTCGGCACCGGCCGTCGGGACCAGCCGCCGGTGAGTGCGAACGAGTGGGCGGACTTTCTCGACGGCCAAGTGACGCCGCGCTTTCCCGACGGGCTCACCGTCCTGCGCGGCTACGGCCAGTGGCGCGGCGGCGACGGGCGGATCGGCAAAGAGGACTCGATCGTCCTCCTCATCTGGTACGAGCCCTCGGCGAAGGCCGAATCCAACATCGAGGCGATCCGCACCGCCTACAAGGCGCGCTTCGATCAGGAGAGCGTGATGCGCGTCGACGGCGCCTCGTGCGTGTCGTTCTGATCCGAGCCAAGGGCCGGACGCCCCCCGCCCCGCGTCGCGGCCTCAGGCGTTGCCGATCAACATGCCGATGGCGAAGACGATGGCGCCGCCGAGTGCCACCTGGAACATGGCGCGCGGCCAGGGGGTCTCCATCCAGCGGTGCTGGATCCAGGTGATGACCCACAGTTCGACGAAGACGACCGCGATGGCGACGGTGGTCGCGGTCCAGAACGAGGGGATGAGGTAGGGCAGGGCGTGGCCGAGGCCGCCGAGGGCCGTCATCACGCCCGCCGACAGCCCCCGCTTGATCGGCGAGCCGCGGCCCGAGATGACGCCGTCGTCGGAGGCGACCTCGGTGAAGCCCATCGAGACGCCGGCGCCCAGCGAGGCGGCGAGCCCGACGAGGAAGGTCTGCCAGGTGTCGTGCGTGGCGAACGCGGCGGCGAAGATGGGCGCCAGCGTCGAGACCGAGCCGTCCATCAGCCCGGCGAGGCCGGGTTGGACGTAGGTGAGGATGAACTGGCGCCGGGCGCCCGCGTCCTCGGCCTCGACCGCCTCCTTCGTCAGGTGCTCCTCGCCCAGTTGCCGCGCCAGCGAGCCGTGCCCCGCCTCGGCGAGCGCGAGGTCGCCGAGCAGCCTGCGCGTGTCGGCGTCCTCGGCACGCGCCGCGGCGGCGAGGTAGAAGCGGTGCGCTTGGCCCTCCATCGCCTCGGCCTCGCCGCGCACCTTGTCGAGCGGCAGGGAGCGGGCGAGCCAGTCGGGGCGGCGGCGGTAGAAGCCGCGCACGTTCTCGCGCCGGATCAAGGGGATGCGCGCGCCGAAGCGGGATTTGTGCAGGTCGATCAGCCGGCGGCGGTGTTCGTCCTCCTCGGCCGCCATCGCCTCGAACACCTTGGCCGAGGCGGGATAGTCGTCGCGGATCGCGTCGGCGTAGCCGAGGTAGATGCGCGCGTCGTCCTCCTCGGCCGAGATCGCGAGCGCCAGCACCTCCTGCTCGCTGAGGTCCTCGAACGCGCGGCGGTCGTTGCCGAAGGCGAGGCGGGGGATGGAGAACGTCAAGCGTCCGCGCCCGCCCTCAAGCGGCCCGCCGTCCCTGGCCCGGCATGATGCGCTTGAGCACGTCGGTCTTGAACCAGAACTGGTTGGCAAGCGCGCCGGCAATGTGGAGCGCGGCGAGGACCATCAGCGCCGTCCAGGCCCAGCCGTGCAGGGTGGCGAGCGTCTCGCTGCCGGTGAACCAAGCGAGCCCCCCCGCGAGCGGCATCGACAACAAGAGGGCGTAGAGCCCGATCCAGGTGGCCCGCGCGAGGTTGACCGCCCAGTTCGGCTCAGCAGCGGGGTGGGGCGGGCGGCCGTGGGCGAAGCGGTCCCAGAGGCGGACGGCGATCGCGACGAAGATCACCGCACCCGTCATCATGTGGAGGTAGCCGAGCCGCGCGGTGAGGCCGCCGACGGGCCCGCCCTCGGTGCTGGCGTCGAACAGTGCCGCCATGTTGTCGCCGAGGAAGAACTGGACGATCAACAGGCCGACGATCAGCCAGTGCAGCCAGATGTTGAGGCTGGTCCAGCGGCCGGCGGCGGCCGACGGCGCTTCGTTTAAGACGCGTGCGGACGGGTTCGGCATGGGCGTTCTTCCAACGCTTACAGGGCCTTCGATGTTTAGCATCATTCAACGTTTGGAATTGAAGCCGGTTTCCTTGCCCCGTGGCGCCGGTGCGATCGCCGCCCGGCCGCCGCGGATGACGATCCAAGGTTGATCGGCTAGAAGGTGGGAGCGCCCCGCCCAATCACGAACGACGAGGGAGAACGTCATGCCGCTGTACCCCCGCCGGGTTCTGCCCGGTCTGCTGCTGCTCGGCCTCGGTGCCGGCGGGGCAGTCGCCGCCGAGCCCGCCGAGGTGCTCAAGCTGGCCGAGGCCGAGCGCCCGGCCGTGCTCGAAATGATGGAAGAGATGGTCAACATCGACACCGGCACGGGCAACGCCGAGGGGCTGGCCGAGGTCGAGGCCATCCTCGTCGAGAAGCTGGAAGGCTTGGGTGCGAAGGTCTCGCGCGAGCCCGCCGCCGGCGAGGTCGCGGGCAACAACATCATCGGCCGGCTCGAAGGCACCGGCGACACGAAAATCATGATGATGGTCCACTACGACACGGTGTTCGAGCCGGGCGAGGCGAAGGCGCGGCCGTTTCGCACCGAGGGGGGCCGCGCCTACGGCCCCGGCGTCGCCGACGCCAAGGGCGGGGCGGCGATCATCCTGGGCGCAATCAAGGTGTTGAACGAACTCGATTTCGACGGCTACGGCGCGATCACCGTCCTGTTCAATCCGGACGAGGAGAAGGGCTCGCTCGGCTCGCGCGACCTGATCGGCGAACTGGCCGCGGGACAGGACCACGTCTTGTCCTACGAGCCGCCCGACACGGACGCGGTCACGATCGCGACCAACGGCATCAACTACGTCTTCCTCGACGTCGAGGGCCGGGCCTCGCACGCGGGCTCGGCGCCCGATGAGGGCCGCAACGCGGTCTACGAACTGGCGCACCAGTTGCTCAACCTGCGCGAGCTGGGCGACGAAGCCAAGAAGACGACGGTCAACTGGACCATCGTCGAGGGCGGCTCTCGGCGCAACATCATCCCGGCCGAGGCCAGCGCCGAGGGCGACATGCGCTACGCCGAGGCGGGCGAGACCGAGCGCGTGATCGAGGCCGCGAACGGGATCGTTGAGGGGCGGATGATCCCCGACACGAAGGTGACGTTTCGCCTCGACCGCGGGCGCCCGCCGCTCGCCTCCAACGACGCGACCAGGGCTCTCGCCGCCCAGGCGCAGGAGGTCTACGCCGCGACCGGGCGCGATCTCGGCACCGTCTCGATGAAGTTCGGCACGGACGCCGGCTACGCCTACGCGCCGGACGGCAAGGGCCCTGCCGTCCTGGAGACGCTCGGCATCGTCGGCGCCAAGATCCACACGCCGGACGAGTACGCCGACTTGGACAGCATCGTCCCCCGGCTCTACTTGAGCGCCGGGCTGATCATGCGGCTGGCGGAGGGCAAGTAGCCAAGGGCGCCGTTCTCGCTACGCCGGATGGCCGCGGCGCTCGGCCGCCTCGCGGGCGATGTCGGGGATGTTCGAGCGGCTGAGGCCCAAGTCGGCGTTCAACTCGCGCTCCGAGTAGGTGTCGAGTTCGGCGCAAGCTTCGCGGTACGCGCGGCGCCGGACCAGGGCGAGCCTGATCTGCTTGAGGAAGGTCATGGTGGCGATCTCTAAAAGGGGTGGATGCCGAACGGGGCCGCGGCGCGGCGTGCCGCCGCGCTTCACGGCCCTGCCCGTCGGCTTCAGCGCGACGTCGAGTGGGCGACGGGCGACTTGCGCCCGGTCTGCGTCAGGGCGCGGCAGAGCCGAGCGACGCCGCGGCCTGCCGCGAGCAGGAGGTCGCCCAAGGCGCCGGAGCGCAGCCGCTGCCCGTCCGAGACGCCCGCCCGCACCATGCGGGCGAGGTCGTCGTGCGAGACGTCGTCGGCCCACCTGATCGCGTGGGCCTTGGGGTTGTTGTCGGTGGTCATGGTACTGGTCCAAACATGGGATAGGGGTAGACGGCGGCGACGCGGCGCCTCAGACGGCGCGCCAGCCGAGCGCGTTGCCGGCGAGGTAGCCGGCAGACTGCCCGGTCCCCGCGATGGGGGTGCGGCCGTCGGCTGTGCTGGCGCGGTCGTAGGCGTAGACGTCGAACCGCCGGGTCTGGGCGGCGCGGCGGGCGACTTCGGGAACATCGCCGCGGCGAAGGCCGATGTCGGCCAGTTCGCGCCCGTCGAGCCGCAGGAGTTCGCGCACGGTGGCGCGCTCGCGGCGCCCGACGGCGAGCGCTTGTTTGAGGCGAAAGAGGAGCAGGTCCATGGCTCCGATCTCCGGATGACCGGCGCCTTTTGGGGGGCGTCCCCGCAGAGGTGCCGGAGGGTGGTCACACCCTCCCCGATCGGATGGGCCTCTCGCGAGCCCGTCGTGACCTAAGATGCGATAGGCGTGCAGTTCCCGCCAGACACTATTTTGCAACGCAGCATTGTCGGACGAGATGGGTGATGCTTGGGCAGGCACTGATGAATTTCTAAGCAGACGCATTCGCTGCGCCCGATCGAGGCGGGGGCGGCAGGCGGCGGTAAGGCCGAACGTCGGCTACGACGCGGCCGGACGTCCGACCCCCGTCGGGGTGAGGACGCGGCCGAGCCGGGCGACGTTGCGGCCGGCGGTGCGAAAGAAGCGGCCGAAGGCATCATAGCGCCTGCACTCGCCCTCCCTCACGCCCGCCCGCACCCTGCGGGCGAAGTCTTCGTTCGAGATGTCGGGCCACGCAATCGCGCGGGTATGGGTGGTCATGGTGCAGGTCCAGTGCGTGAAGTGATCGAGAAAGGCGCGGTGCCTCAGACGGCGCGCCAGCCGAGCGCGTTGCCGGCGAGGTAGCCGGCAGACTGCCCGGCGCTCGCGGACGGGCTGCCGTCAAAGGTGCCGACGCGGTCGTGGGCGTCGAACCGCCGGGACTGGGCGGCGCGGCGTGCCACGTCGGGGATGTCGCCGCGGCACAGGCCGATGTCGGCCAGTTCGCGATCGTCGAGCAGCATGAGTTCGCGCGCGGTGGCGCGCTCGCGGCGCCCGACGGCGAGCGCGTGCTTGAGGCGAAAGAGCAGCAGGTCCATTGCGTCTCATCTTCGAATGACCGGCGCCCTTGGGATCGGTTGTTCCCGCGGGGTGCCGGAGGGTGGTCGACGTTGGGGCGAACCTTCTGGGCAAGCCCGCACGACAGCAATGTACGATAGCCGCGTAGTGCACGCCACGCGCGATTTTGCATTGCAGCATTGTTGCAGAAGATGGATGGAGATTAACCGATAATTAGGCGATTCTTGGGCGAGTGTGGTTGTTGCGGCGCAGTAAATTACCGATGCTTGGGGCGTATGTTTTGGATCTTTTTCTCACGCTATGCGCGAGGCGGCGCGCTGGTGAGGGATGGGGCGGGGGATCTGGTTCGAAGGATGCAGCTCCCTTCTTCGAACGCTGTCTAAACCCATCAACCGACGCGGTAAGATTTTCGTATGAGCGAGACCAAGGCCCCGTCCGAAACGCCAGAAGAGCACCTGAAGCCCGGCTCGTCCGACGACCTGGACTACTTGATCCGGAAAGAGGCCAAGATCGAGCTTGCGCCGAAAAACCGTCCCGAAAAGCGCATTCCGCAAGAAGAGATTTGGAAAAAATTCGGCCTTGTACGTTAACTTCACGCCGGAGGCCGCGGCCGATCTCGATGCGATCCACGACTATATCTCCCAACACGACGTTGCGGCGGCCGATCGTACCCTCGTTCGCATCCTGCAAGCCGTGGCGGTTCTTGAGAATTTTCCCTTGCTCGGGCGGATCGGTCGGGTAAACGAGACGCGCGAGTTTTCGATTGCCGGCCTGCCGTACTACGCGGTTCATCGCTTGGCGGACGAGATTTAGATCGACGTTATCGCCGTCATGCGCGGCCGCCGGAAATATCTGTAAGGATGTGGCCGGTCCCGTGGCTGTCGCCGAAGCGGACATTGGCGGTGCGCATCGACAGCCCGCTCAGGTAGAAGGGCACCGCCGTCACCTTGATCCGCAGCGGCGGCGGCGTGTCGGTGAAGTTCAGCTTGCACCCCTTGCAGCGGTGGCGCTGCTCGCCGCTCCCGCACCGCTTGCACCTCAGCCCCGTCGTCCCGCGCCGCCGGCCCTGCCAACGCCGACGGATGTAGCCGATCTACCCAGGCTCAAAACCCCGAAAACATTTTGGCGACGGCCTTCGTCAAACCAAAACCTGCACCGGCTCACCTCGCCAACCACCGCCGTGCGTCCCCCCACCCCAGCACCGCCAGCGTCCCCACCGAGGCGTAGAACAACAGCGCCGCCGGGCCGACCCAAGTCAGTTGCCAGATCAGCGTCGGCGCCGCGGCCGCACCCGCCGCCGCCAGCAGGTAGCCGAGCCCCGGCAAGGGCGCCACGGGCGCGCCCAGCCGCAGGCCGAGGAGTGCCAGTGCCACGAGCGCCGTGGCGCCCTTCACCGCCGCCATGAAGCGCAGCACGCGCGCGAGTTCGGGGTCGGCGGCGAGGGTCCGGGACGGATCGGCGAGCGCCCAGACCGTGACGACGGCGAGGACCACTACGGGCGGCAGCGCCGCCTGCCAGGACGTCGGCCGGCGCCCGAGTGCGGCGGGTTGCCGGTTCAACCAATCGAGACTGATCGCCACGCCGTCCTCCTTTGGTGGAGAGCCCGTCACGGAATGACAGGATCATTCAGCGACGGGGGACACGATATGAAATCAAACGATGGATTTAAACTGTCTTTCTTCACCTCCTGTTAAACTGTCTCATCTATCCTTACCCACGGTCCATGCGACCCTGGGACTCCGCCGCCGCGTCGAACGCGGCGCGGCCTCCTCTTCCACCCTTCAAGAATATGACAAGGATTAGGTTAAGGGAACGCTTGCGCGTGCGCCGGCGCGTGGCCTTTCTCTCTTCTTTTTTGCTTCTTGTTCTCAAACCGGCCCCAACGCCCAAGCCAGCCTCAACCAAAAAACAGAAAAAAGAAGGCCGCGCCCCGGCGCACGCGCAAGCGTTCAAACCCGCCGCACCCGCCAGAGCGCGTAGGCCCCAGCCAGCGCGTAGGACGCCCCCGCCGCGACGAAGATCCCGCTCAAGCCCATGAACCGCGGCAGGACCAGCGCCAGCGGGACGTAGAGAAGCGCGAAGCGGACGAGGACGATCACCGTCGCCTCGATCGGCCGGCCGAGCGCGTTGAAGGCGCTGTTGGCGACGAAGATCGACCCGCCCAGGATCAAGGCCGGCGGCACGATCCACAAGTAATGCGTAGCGCTTCGCACCACCGCCGCGTCGTCGGTGAAGAGGTTGGCCAGAGGTGCGGCGGCGAACGCCAGGACGATCGCCGCGAGCAGCCCCCAGGCGGCGGACGCGACCAGGCCCTGCTTGAGCGCGTCGTGCACCCGCGCATCCTTCCCCGCCCCGGCGTTCTGGCCGACGAAGGGGGCGATCCCGGTCGAGAGCGCCATCAAGGGGATGGCGGCGAAGGACTCGATCCGGCTCGCGACCCCGAACGCCGCCACCGCGTCGGCGCCGTAGGCCGCGATGAAGGCGGTGACGATCATGATCGCGATCGGGTTCAGCGCCTGCGCGAACGCGGCCGGGAGGCCGATCTGCAGGACCTCGGTGCAGCAGGTGAAGAAGCCGAACACCGAGCGGCGGTTGAGGACGAGCAGCTTTTCCCGGACGTGCAGGACGTAGAGCGCGATCAACAGCGTCACCGCCCTGGAGGCCACGGTGGCGATCGCCGCCCCCTTGACGCCCCAGGCGGGCGCCCCGAACCAGCCGAAGATCAACACCGGCGAGAGCGCCATGTTGAGGACGGCAGCGGCGATCATGACGAGGCTCGGCGTCAGGCTGTCGCCCGTGGCGCGAATGGCGCTGTTGCCGACCATCGGCACGACCAGGAACAAGATGCCCCAGTACCAGACCGTCATGTAGTCGCGGATATATGGCATCACCCCCGGCCCGGCGCCGAGTGCCGTGAACAGGGGCTCGATGGTCAAGACGCCGACGATCGAGCCTAGAGCGACGACGAGGACGGCCAGCACCAGCGCGTTGGTGGTGAGCATCCGCACGCGCTCGCGGTCGCCCGTGCCGATCGCCCGCGCGATCACCGAACCGGCACCCGTGCCGAGCCCCATCGCGACGGCGCCGTAGGTGAAGATGACCGGGAAGGTGAAGCCCAGCGCCGCCAACTGCTCCGTGCCGAGCCGCCCGACCCAAAAGGCGTCGGCGAGCTGGAACGCCTGCACCGCAACGATGCCCCAGACCATCGGCATGGCCAGCCGGACGAGCTGCGAGCGCACCGTCCCTCGCGTCAGGTCGCCCCGACGGGCGGGCACGTGCGCCTCCTCATGCGTATCTGGCGCCTCTATGTGACCAACCCCGGCCGCCTCGGCCATCCGCTCCCCCTCCTGCTCGCCGCCGACAACTTGCACGGCCGGCCGGGATTCTCCAGGGGCGATGAGGGAATTTAGGCGGCTTGAACGCTTCGCGTGCGCCGCCGCGCGGGCTTTTTGTCCGAGATTGGCCCTCGGCGTTGCGGCCAGTTTCCTGCGTTAACACTGGCAAAAAGAAAGAAGAGAAAGCCCGCGCGGCGAGCGCACGCGAAGCGTTCATCCCTACCGTCGGCGTGCCGAGGAACCGCGGCCGTGGGTGCGGCTTCTATTCGAAGTCGCGATAGGAAAGAGACCCGAATGTCATTCAACTACGCCCGCGGCGGGCGAGCGCCGGCGGGGCCGCGCGCCGCCTTGCTCAGCGGCCTCGTCCTGCTCGGCCTCGCGGTCCCGCTCGCGGCCAAGGCGGCGGACCTCGTCGCCGCCGCCGCCGAGGACGGGCGCTTTGCGACGTTCGTGCGAGCGCTGAAGGCGGGCGACGCCGCGGACGTTCTCAGCGACGAGGCGGGGCCGTTCACCGTGCTGGCACCGACCGACAAGGCGTTCGAGAAGCTGCCCGAAGCCCTCCTCGACAACCTGATGCTCCCGGCGAACGAGGCCGCGCTCGAACGGGTGCTGGGATTGCACATCGTTCGGGGCACCGCCTACGCGGCGAACAATCTGCCGGTCAACCTGCAAACGATCGGCGGCGAGCGCCTCGCCGTGACCTTCACCGACGGCGCCCTCACCGTGCGCCAAGCAGCACCCGAGGACGCGGGCGAGCCGTCGCCGACGATCGAGAGCCGAGAAGGGGCCGAGGCCCGCATCGCCTTCGGCGACGTCGAGGCCGACAACGGCGTCATCCACGGGCTCGACACGGTGCTGCTGCCCGCCGACCTCGGCCGGCTCGAAACGGCCGGCGAGGCGGCAAGGGCCGCAAAGGCAGAGAACGGGGGCGCGCGTGCCGCCGAAAACGAGGGGTCAAGCCCCGCCGCCGCAGAGGCGGAGCCTCCCCCGCCCGAGCCGGCCGCAAACGGCGCCGACGTCACCGTGACGACCTACCCGCCCGAGGGCGGGGGCGAGAGCGCGGCGCCGGAGCCCTCGCTCACGCCCCTGCCCGACGCGAACGTGACGGTGACGACCGTGCCGTCCGGTGCGACGCCGTCGCCGGACGACGCCGGGTCCGGCGATCGGACCGGAACGACGACCTCCGAGGACAATCGAGCGCCGCCGTCAGAACCCGCCGAGGCTACCGGCACGTCCCCGCCCGAGGAGGACGTGACGGTGGCAACCGTGCCGCCCGCCGCCGGAGAAGGCGCCGCGAACGAAGCCGCCGAGAATCCTGCCGCCGGTGCGAAGAACCCTGCCGCGGGAGCGGCGGTTGACCTGACAAGCCCGCTCGTGCCGGTGAGCGAGCTGATCGGCCGCACCGTGCGCGGCGAGGACGGCGAGGAGATCGGCGAGGTCGAGGACGTGCTGGTCTCGTTGCAGACGGCCCGGGTCGAGCGCTTCGTCTTGGGAATCGACGACGGCTTCTTCGGCCTGAAGAAGCGGCCCGTGAACGTCGACGTCGGCGAGGTCAGCGTCGACCCGGTCGACGGCGCGGTGGTCGTCGACCCGGCCGTCGTCGCAAAGTAGCCCTTACTCCAACACCTCGCGCACCTTCGCCGTCACCGCCCCGCCGAGCTTCTTCTGCGCCTCGGGCGTCATGTGGACCCCGTCGACGCCGTCCAGGACCGGCACGGCCTCGGAGGCGTCGAGGAAGGCGATGTCGGCCGCACCGGCGAGATTGCCCATCACCTCGCCCAACCGCCCCGAGATTTCAACGCTCTGCGGGCTGAAGACGTCGAAGACCTTCTGCTCGCCGAGCGGCGGCGGGGCGACGAGCAGCACTTCGGGGGCCGGGTAGTCGGTGCCGATCCCGCCGTCGATCGTCTGCACGAGGCTGACGAGATCCATCGCGCCCAAACCGATCTCCAAGGGCGTGCGGTCGAAGTAGGACTTGGTGTCGTTGGTGCCGAGCATGACGACGACGAGGTCGAGCGGCAGGTGCGAGGCGAGCGCTGCGGGCAGGTAGGCGGCGCCGTTGAGCCCGGCCCCGCCGAGCTCGCCGTTCCGCCCGCTGCCCGGCGGGTCGTCGACGTTGGTCGTCCGCCCGCTCAACGCCTCCTCGACCACGACGTAGCCCTCGCCCAGGCTCGATTGCATCAGCGTCGGCCAGCGCTCGTCCGGCCCGTAGCGCGTCGTCGGCGTCCCGGCCTCGATCGGCATCCAGCCCCACGAGTTGCTGTCGCCGAACACCATGACCCGCTTCGGCGCGCCCTCCTGCTCCTGCGCCGCCGCCCCTCCCGCGACGAGGCAGAGGACGACGACGGCGAGCGGTTTGCGAACGTCGGGCATGGGTGCCTCCCTTAGTTGTTCTGCCGGCCGAGGCTGCACGCTTTAGCGGGGCGACACAACCCGAACGACGGCGCCTTGATAGCCTAAACTAGCTAGCCTACAATCTAGATAGTTGGTACTACTCAGAACAAAGCAATGACGATGGCTGACTGGACTCTGCAAGACGCCAAGAACAGGTTCAGCGCCGTGGTCGAGGCCGCGCGCCGCGGGGCGCCGCAAAGCGTTACCCGCCGCGGCCGGCCCGCCGTCGTGGTGCTCGCCGCCGAGGAGTACGAGCGCCTGCGGCGGCTAGACCAAACTCAGGCGCCGAGCTTCGTCGATCATCTGCTGGCCGTGCCGCGCGAGCCTTCGCCCGACGAGAACGAGGCGCGCGCCGACCTTCGCCCCCGCGACGTGACCTTCTGATGTACCTGCTCGACACGGACGTGCTCTCCGCGCTGGGCAAGCGCACGCGCGACCCAAGGCTCGCGCGCTGGATCGAGGGCCGGGCCTCCGACGATCTGTTCCTGAGCGTCGTCACCATCGGCGAGATCGAGCGCGGCATCGCCAAGCAGGATCGCGTCGATCCCGCCTTCGCGGTCGACCTGGCGGCGTGGCTGGAGCGGACGACCGCCTTCTACGCTGAGCGCATCCTGCCGGTGACGGCGGCGATAGCAAGGCGCTGGGGGCGCCTCACCTTCGATCTCGGCCGCGGCGATGCCGACGTCTTGATCGCCGCCACCGCGCTCGACCACGGCCTCAAGGTCGTGACCCGCAACGTCCGTCACTTCGCTCCGACGGGCGTCGAGACCGTCGATCCGTCGGTCGCCGCAAAACAATGAAAAACGGTTCCCGTCGCGTCGCCTTGGTCCGGCGTGTGGGGAAAGCAGTTCTACGACCTGTCCTACGCCGCCGGCATCGGCATGCCGGACGGCTACTGGTTCGAGTACCCGACCTCGACCGTGCCGACCGGCGAGGCGCTCGATCGGTCGCCGTGGATCTTGGAGAACCAGCCCATACCGGTTTCAAGGGCATCCGCGGGCGTTCCCGCCGCACTCGACGACGTGGTGCGAAACGTCGAACGTATCGGCATTCATCCCGGCTACGGCTTGGACGTGCCGGAAGGTGTTTTCACGGCCTCGGTCTATCCCGACGACGTCACAGAAGAACGGGTCGTCCATCTCGACCAGTACACCGGCGGGGTGCTCGTCGACATGGGGCTCGCCGACCTCGGGGTCCTCGGCTGGGCCGCTTGGAGAACGAATGGGGCATCGGCATCCACATGGGACAGGCGTTCGGGATCGCGAACCAGATCGTGCTTCTGCTCGCCTACGTCGCGATCGTGCTGATGGCGGTCTCGGCCGCCGTGACGTGGTGGAAGCGCCGGCCCGCCGGGTCGCTCGGTGCGCCGATTGTGCCGTCCGACTGGCGCGTCCCGAGGGCGATCCTCGCCATCGCCGTCCTCGCCGGCATCTTCTTCCCGCTGGTCGGTCTCTCGCTTCTCGTCGTGGCCGCGATCGAGTTCGGCGTCTACGCCACGGCACGCGGCTTCGATCGCGAACACGATCGACGCACAACCCTTCTCAGCAACCTGGTCGGGTTTGGAACCTAGAGCAGGCGGACGGGATCGCCCGGGGCGACGACGCCCTCGGCCAGCACGGCGGCGTAGGTTCCGGCCGTGCCGCCGTGCGCCTTGAAGACGTGCCGCAGCAGCCCCGGCTGCTGCTCGCCCGTGTCGGGGTCGAGCGTGATCATCTTGCACCGGGGGTCGCGCTCCAGGACCGCCACCTGCAGCCGTTCGCCGATCTGCAGCGTGCGGCCGACGAGATCGTCCTCGCGGTACGGGCGGGCGTCGTCCCAGTCGACGTAGAAGTTGGCGCGAAAGCGGCGGCGGTCGACGGGGACTCCTAGTTCGTCCGCGAGCCCGCGCGCCGAGGCGTTGCCGAACAAGGAGACCGGCCGGCAGTCGTAGTGGCCGCGCTCGCTGACGCTGAGCCGCACGGCGCAGCCCGCGCCGGCCTCGAGCTCGGCCTTGAGGTCAAGCGAGGCGACCGGCAGCGTCCGCCCGTCCGGCGTCGTGACCTCGACGTCGAACGCGTCGGCGGCGGGAAAGACCGGCCGCACGCCGGGGGCCATGGCGAACGATTTGTCGAGTGCCACGGGAAGTGCGGCGGCGGCGCCGTCGCGAAAGCGCGGCCGGTAGAGCACGAGCCGCTCCAATTCCCGCCCGGTGAGCCAGGGAAACCCCTTCGGCCCGTCCTCGCGGACGAAGGCGTAGGTCCGATCGCCCATCATGCCGGCAAAGCCGACGAACGCGCGCGCCACCGCCTCGCCCGCCATGCTCTTCACCGGGTAGCGACAGACGGTCTCGATCGTGCCCAGCCGCTCCACGGCGTTCTCCCCCTTGGACGTGTCGTTCCGCCCATTCGTCGCAGGTACGGCCGAAATGTCCACCGTCGCATCGCGGGGCCGCGTCTGCTCATAGTGCGGCCGTGGGCGGGGCCTCGTTCCGTTCGCGCGACGTTGCAGCGCCTCAATACAGCATCGCGCCGGCAGCGCCGCGCGCTCGGCGCGAGCCTTGGGACCCCAGAGCTTAGATCGGATCGGCGCCGGCCGTCAGATGACCTCGCCGAGGCGCTCGGCATCGAATGGGATCTCGCGCAGGCGACGGCCGGTCGCGTCGAACACGGCGTTGGCGATCGCGGCGGCGGTGGGGCCTTGCGCCGCCTCGCCCGTGCCCAGGAACGGCGCGCCGGGCCGGTCGATCACGTGCACCTCGACGCTCTGCGGGACCGCGGAGAAGCGCAGGATCGGGTAGTCGCTCCAGCCGGCCGAGGTCACGCCTTCGCGACCGAAGCGGACACGCTCCAGAAGCGTCCAACTTGCCGACTGCACGATGCCGCCCTCGATCTGGTTGCGGATCCCGTCCGGGTTGACGGCTTGGCCGCTGTCGCAGGCCGCCACCGCGCGGATCAAGCCGACGCGCGGCGCCTCGGGCTCGACCGCCACCTCGAACGCGACGGCGCAGTAGGCGGCGAGGTTCTTATAGCGGGCGTAGGCGAAGCCGCGGCCCCGGTTGGGCTGGGGTTGCCAGTCGTTCCAGCCGAAGCGGTCGGCGGCGGTCCGCACCGCCTCGCGGGCGCGGGGGTCGTCGAGCCGGTCGAGGCGAAAGGCGACCGGGTCGGCCCCGGTCGCGCGCGCGATCTCGTCGACGAAGCTCTCCAGCGCGAAGACGTTGCCGTAGGCCCCGAGCGCGCGCAGGGCCGAGACCCGCAAGGGCATCTCGGGGATGAAGTGCTCGACGACGCGGGCGCGCGGCAAACGGTAGGGCGGCACCGCGTTGCGGTCGGCCCCACCCGCAGGCTGGGGGATGTTGACGGGCGCGGCCGGGGAAAAGCGCGCGGCGATCAGCCGGGCCGGCAACAGGTTCCCGGCCGGGCCCGGCCGGGTGACGTGCGGCGTGCTCCACAGCTCGTAGCGCCAGTCGGCGACCTCGCCCGCGTCGGTCAGCGTCGCCTTGGCCGACATGAGCATGGCCGAGCCGTAGGGCTCCCACAGGTGTTCCTGCTCGCGCGTCCACTGCACGCGGACCGGCCGCCCCGGCAGCGCCCGGGCGACGAGTGCCGCGTCGGCCGCGGCGTCGTCGGCGCCGTTGTGGCCGTAGCAGCCGGCACCCTCCATGTGGATCACCCGCACGTCGGCGCGGTCCATGCCGAGCATCTCGGCGATCGCGTCGCGGTCGGGGTAGACGCCCTGGGTGTGGCTCCAGACCGTGAGCTTGTCGTCCTCGAACAGGCCGACGGCGCAGGACGGCCCGATCGAGCCGTGCATCTGGTAGGGGCGGCGGTACTCGGCCTCGATCACCCGTCCGGCGGGGGATGCCGCATCACTGCCGGTCTCGAAGATCACCCGGTCGTCGGACGGCAGCCCGCGCAGGTGCTCGAAGATGTCGGCCTCGGCGGGCAGCGCGTCGCCGCCGGACCAGGAGGCCGCCCCGGCGAGGGCCTCCATTGCCAGGATCGCCCGCCACTCGCCCGAGGCGACCACGGCGAGGTAGTCGCCGTCGCGCACGACCTTGACGACGCCGGGCATGGCCTCGACCGCCTTGGCGTCCAACGCGTCGAGGCGGGCCCCCGAGCGGGACGGGCGCACGACGCGGGCGTGCAGCATACCCGGCAAGACGAGGTCTTGCACGTAAGCGGGCCGGCCTGTGAGCTTGGCCGGGATGTCGACGCGCGGCACCGACTGCCCGATCACGCCGTAGGTCTCGGGTTTTAGGAACGGGCCTTGGGGCTCGACGCGGACGTGGAGCACGTCGCCGCCGACGAGCTTGCCGTAGCTGATCGCGGCACCCCCACCGCGCACGACGCCGTCTTCCACGGCGAGCGCCTTGACCGGCGCGCCGAGCCGCCCGGCGGCGAGGTCGAGCAGGATACGGCGGGCCTGGGCCGCGGCGTGCAAGATTGCCGTACCGCTCTCCTCCATCGAGTGGCTCGCGGCGGTATAGCCCTCGTCGGGGGTCTGCGCCGTGTCGGCGGTCAGCAAGTCGATCCGCTTGAAGTCCACCTTGAGCTGCTCGGCCGCGACCTGCTGCAAGGCAGTCTTGATGCCCTGGCCCAGTTCGGCCTTGCCGGTGAAGACGGTAACGCTCTCGTCGGCGCCGACGCGGATCCACGAATCGAGCATCGGATGGTCGGTGAGGCTGCCCGATAGTTCGCCTCGACCGGCGACCTCGGCCTGGGCCAGAACCCCTTTGGGGAGGGCGGCGACGCCGACGACGAGCGCGCCCCCGGCCTTGAGCAGGGCGCGGCGGGAGATGTCGTGGCGGGATTCGAGCACGATCATCGGTTCAGCCCTCCTCTTGCCGGAGATTTTCCGCCGCCCGGCGGACGGCGCGCAGGATGCGCATGTGCGTGCCGCAGCGGCAGAGGCTGGGCTCCAGCGCCCGCCGGATCGCGGTGTCGCTCGGGTCGCCATCGCGCGCCAGCAGGGCCTGCGCGTGCATGACCATCCCGGGGATGCAGTAGCCGCACTGCGCCGCCTGCTCGGCGATGAACGCGGCTTGGACCGGTCCCGGCTCGTCGATCGTGCCGAGGCCTTCAAGGGTGGTGATCTCGCTGCCTTCAAGGCCGCCGACGGGCGTCAGGCAGGAGAAGATCGGCCGGCCGTCGCTCAAAACGGTGCACGCGCCGCACTGGCCTTGCCCGCAACCGTACTTCGCGGCGAACAGGCCCAAGTCGTTGCGCAGCACGTAGAGCAGCGGCGTGTCCGGCTCGGCGTCGACCTCGACGCGGCGGCGGTTGACGGTGAGCGTGGTCATCGAGGTTCCCTCCCGGCCGCGCCGCAGTCTCCTCGGTGATACGACCACACGACATGGCAATCGAGCGCTAGCGCCCCCCGGCCGTCCGATCAAGGCAACGCAGGCGCGATCGAGGGCCGTTTTACGCCCAAGGGGCGACGCGGCCGGACGCGAAACGGCTTTTCGGCCTCGATCTTCGCTCCGATCGGCCTCAGTACAGCGTCGCCCCCTGCCGCTCGGGAAGATCCGCGTCGTAGGCGTCGGCGTCGAAATCCCCCCGCGCGCCTTTGAGCATCGCGCCCGCCGAGGGTAGGTCCTTGCGCTCGGCGCGGGCCTCGGGCTGCCAGAGCTTGGAGCGGATCAAGGCGCGGGCGCACTGGAAGTAGACGGTCTCGATCTCGATGCGCAGGACCGTCGCCGGCGCCTTGCCGTCGACGGCGAAGCTCTCCAGCAGGGCAGGGTCGGTCGTGATCGTGGCCCGCCCGTTGAGGCGCAGCGTCTCGTCGACGCCGGGAACGAGGAAGAGGAGGGCCACGCGGGGATCGACGACGAGGTTGCGCAGCGTGTCGAGGCGGTTGTTGCCGCGCCGGTCCGGCAGCGCCAGCGTCCGCTCGTCCAAGACCCGAACGAAGCCGGGCGCGTCGCCGCGCGGCGAGGCGTCGAGGCCGTCCGGGCCGAGGCTGGCGAGGACGACGAAGGGTGCTGCCTCGATCAGGCGCCGGTAGGCCGGCGTCAGGCGGTCGGTCTCCTTGGTCAACGACGCTTGGGCGGGCCGGCCGTAGAGGTCGAGCAGCCCGGCCTCGTCCGTCACGGCGTGCCGATCGCCGCCCTGCGCCGCGTCGGCTCGGTCGATCTCCATCGGGCTTCCTCTCGTCTCGGGTGCCATGCCCCCCTGCGGGACAATGTCGTGCCCGGCCACGGGGCAAGAACGGGACCCGCGGGCACCGGCAGGACGACCGTCCTCTGGTAGAGCGGTCAAGCCAATGAAGACGACGGCGAACAAATTTTATTCCATGAAACTATTTATTCCACAATAATGCGAAGTTTTTTAGCGAATAACTCCAATTTCAAGATTTAAAAAACGACCCTTTGTAAATTACAAAGCGAATATCATTCCATATTAAACAACTCAAGGATACCAAGTGCGTCCGATCCCAACCCTCGCCCGCCGGATCCTCCCCCTCGCCCTCGCCGCCGCCCTCCTGTCCCCGCCCGCCGCCGCGTCCCCGGCCAGGATCGCGCCCGAGCGCTCCGGCCTGCCCTGGGCCTCGGGCATGTCCTGCTTCGATCGTTCGTGGAGCCGGCAGCCGCAGCTCGAGGCGTGGCGCGGGCGCAAGCTCGACGTCGTCAAGGGCTGGGCGCCGCGCAAGGACTGGGCCTCGATGCTCAAATGGTTCAAGGGCGGCGGCCTGAAGTCGCTCAAAGAGAGCGGCGCCCGGCTCGCGATCGGCGTCACGCCCGTGCCCGACAAGGTAGAGCGGAGCTTCGACGCCTGCGCGTCCGGCGCCTTTGACAGCTACTTTCGCGCGATCGGCCGGATCCTCGTCGACCGCGGCGTGCCGAACACCATCATCCGCCTCGCCTGGGAGGCCAACGGCAGTTGGTTTCCCTGGAGCGCCGGCAAGGACCCCGAAGGCTACAAGCAATGCTTTCGCCAAGCGGCCGAGACGATCAAGGGGGTGGACAAGCGCCTGTTGATCGAGTGGCCGATGGCCGGCAAGGGCCACCTGCCGTTCTCGGTCGAGCGCATCTACCCCGGCGACGACGTCGTCGACATCGTCGGCATCACGCTCTACGACCGCTACCCGACGGCGACGACGCAAGCGGTCTGGGACGACCTCTACATGAAGACGCACTTGGGCGGCCCCTACGGCCCCGGTGCTTGGGTCGAATTCGCCAAGCGGCACGGTAAGCCGCTCGGCATCGGCGAGTGGGGCGTGTCCGACGGCTTCAAGCCGGGCGTCGGCAGCGACAATCCCCTCTTCATCGAGAACGTGTTCGCCTTCTTCGCCCGCAACGCCGGCCATATCGCCTACGAGACCTACTACAACTGCCAAGAAAACGGCATCTACCGGCTCTACCCGAAAGCCGCCAACCCCAAGGCGTCGAGCGCCTACCAGCGGCTGTGGCGCGCCGGACCCAAGGCGGTGACGCTGCGCCGAGCGCCCGAGCCCCTAGCACCCGAGGCGGCCGACGCCGTGCGCTACCTGGAGTGGTTTCAAAAGAACGTCCGCCAGGGCCGAGCGGCCAAGGCGAGCAAGCACTGGACCCTCTACGTCGCCGCCGCCAAGAGGGCCGGGTTGCCGCTCTGGCAACGCTGGGCCGTCAAGGCCGAGGTGCGCAAGGGTGCCAAGGTCTCGGCGCTGAGCGCGCCGGGGTGAACGCTCCGCGTGCGCTGACGCGGGGTCTTCTTTTTTCTCTTTTTTGCTATTTGTCTCCGGACTTGGCCTCAGCATCGAAGCCAGCCTCGGGCAAAGTAAAAAAGAAGAAGAAAAGACCGCGCGTCAGCGCACGCGAAGCGTTCCTCAAGCCTCGACGAACTCTCTTACCACTTCCTCGTCGTGCGCCCGCGTCATCAGGCTGACGCCGACGAAGACGGCGAGGTTGGCGATCAGGCCGACGATGCCGGGGTTGATGTCGAAGGGGCCCGGCCCGGGGGTTAGGGTCAGGTAGAAGTTGATCACGACGCCGACGACGAGGCCGGCGATGGCGCCCTGCTTGGTGCCGCGCCGCCAATAAAGCGCGCCGTAGACGGCCGGCGCGAACTGGACGATCGAGCCGTAGGCGCCGACCAGGAGTTGGACCAAGCCTTGCGAGCCGAAGATGGTGAGGTAGTAGGCGACGGCGCCGATGCCGACGACCGAGCCGCGCATCAGCCAGATCTCGGTCCGCTCGGTGATCGAGGGCACCGCGCGACGCGCGACGTCGCGGCCGAACGAGACCGAGGCCGCGTGCGTGATCGCGTCCGAGGACGACATCGCGGCGGCGAGCGCGCCCGCCCCGATCAGGCCGTAGACGAGCCCGCCCGCACCCATGTGCTCGACGACGAGGTAGGGGAGCAGCCGATCGGGCGTGCCGACCTCGTCCATCGTCACGACGCCGATCGCGGCGAAGCCGATGAACAGGATCGGGATGAGGAACAGCGCGAAGGCGGGATACGCCAGCACCGTCTGCTTCATCCGCCGCTCGTCGGTGGCGTAGGCCTTGGTGAACAAATGCGGCCACATCAAAAAGCCGACGCCCGAGACCAGGATCACCGTCGAGTAGGCCATGCCCGACATCGGCGAGTTCTCCTTGCCGATGGTGAGGAAGTCCGGCCGCTCGGCGATGATCTGATCGAACATCGGCGTCACGCCGCCGTGCAGCGCCTGGACGAGGTAGAGCCCGACCACCCAGGCGACGATCAGCATCAGCAAGCCCTGCAAGACGTCGCTCCAGGCGGCCCCCCGCACGCCGCTGGTGGCGACGTAGACGACGACGATGCCGTACGCCAAGAGGGCGCCGAACCAGAACGGGATCGCGCCCTCGGTCATCACCTCGGCGACGTAGGCCATGCCCTTGATCTGCAAGGTGAGGTACTGGATGAAGGCCAAGACGGCGACGATGCCGGCGATGATCGCCAGCGCGCGCGACTGGTAGCGGGCGCCGAGCAGGTCGCCCATGGTGACGAAGTCGAACTTGGCGCCGATCCGCCCGGTCTTCGGCCCCATGACGTACCAGGGCAGGATGCCGATGCAGGTGTAGGCCAGGATGTAGAACGACGCGGCACCCCGCTCGAAGGCCCAGCCGGGTCCGCCGAGGAAGGAAAAGGCGCTGAACACCGCGCCGCCCATCAAGAACCACATGACGATGAGGCCGAGGCCCCGGTCGGCGACGGCGTACTCCGAGACCGAGAAGAACGAGCGCCCGCGCCCGGCCGCGACGCCGATCGCAAAAGCGAGCACGAGGTAGGCCGCCATGGCGAGGAGCGCCACCAGCCAGTCGTCCATGTCAGGCTTCCTTCTTGGCGTCGGGCTCGTCCATCAGGTAGAGGGCGACGATCCCGACCATGCTGACGAAGATCCAGAAGATCACCCAGGCGAACGAGAACGGCAGGCCCAGGATCCGCGGCTCGACCGCGTTGCCGAGCGCGAACAGGGGGAAGACCTGCACCAGCACCATGAGGGCGACGAAGACGATGTAGACCCGCTGCACGCGGGTCCTTCGCCTCAGCTTGGCGTCCGTGTCCAAGGCCGGCGTCTCCCTCTTGTCGGTGTTGGCTTCGATGGGGTCAGCCGAGCGGCAGGGCGCGCTCGGCGAGCGTCGCCCAGTAGCTGGCCCCCACCGGCAGGATCGCGTCGTTGAAGTCGTAGTGCGGGCTGTGCAGCGGCGGCGTATCCTCGCCGGAGCCGATCCAGGCGTAGGCGCCGGGCGCCTTTTCCAGCATGAAGGCGAAGTCCTCCGCCCCCATCGACGGCGCCAAGTTCCACGCCGTCCGCTCCCCGCCGACGGTCTCGGCCGCGACGTCGCGCGCGAACGCCGCCTCGATCGCGGTGTTGATCGTCGCCGGGTAGCCGCGCTCGTAGGCCGTCCTCGCCTCGGCGCCGAAGGCGGCCGCGATCCCGCTCGCGATCCGCTCGATGCCGCGCTCGGCCCTGGCACGGACCGCCTCATCAAAGGCGCGGACCGTGCCGCTCAAGACCGCCGTCTCGGGGATGACGTTGTCGGCCTCGCCGGCGTGAACCTGGGTCACGCTGACGACGAGCGCGTCGGTCGCCTTGGTCTCGCGCGATACCAAGCCTTGCAGCGCCACCACGGTCTGCGCCGCGATCAGGACCGGGTCGGTGCCGAGGTAGGGCATCGCCGCGTGGGCGCCCCTGCCGGTGATGTGGACCTCGAACGTGTCCATCGAGGCCATCACCGCGCCCTCGTGCAGCGCCATCGCGCCGGCTTCCATGCCCGGCCAGTTGTGCAGCCCGTAGACCGAGCGCATCGCGAATCGCTCGAACATCCCCTCCTCGACCATCACCCGCCCGCCGCCGGCCTGCTCCTCGGCCGGCTGGAAGATCAAGTAGACGGTGCCCTTGAAGGCGCGCGTCGCCGCCAGGTGCTTGGCCGCCCCGAGCAGCATCGCCGTGTGGCCGTCGTGGCCGCAGGCGTGCATCTTGCCGGGGTGCTTGGAGGCGTGGGCGAGGTTGGTCGCCTCGTGCATGGGCAAGGCGTCCATGTCGGCGCGCAGCCCGATCGCCCCGCCCCCGCCTTGGCCCCGCACCACCCCGACGACGCCGGTGCGGCCGACCTTCTCGTGCACCTCGTCGAGGCCGAACGCGCGCAAGCGCTCGGCGACGAAGGCCGCCGTCGCGTGCTCCTCGAAGGCCAGTTCGGGGTGCTGGTGCAGGTGCCGCCGCCACGCGGTCAGCTCGTCCTGATAGGCGTCGATCTCGGGCTTCGTCGTCATGCGCTTACCCCCTCGTTCTCGAACACGATCCTAAGGCGATAAAGCGTTCCCGCAATGATGAACGCTTGCGCGTCCGCCGCGCGGGGCTTTTCTTCTTTTTTGCCACTGTTAACGCAGGAGGCCGGCCGCGGCGCCGAGGGCTAGCCTCGGACAAAGAGAAAAAGAGAAAAAAGAAAGCCCCGCGCCGCGGACGCGAAGCGTTCAGCCTACTCCTCCTCGGACTCCCCCGTCAGCTCGTGCATCCGCTCGACGCGGACGAGCAGCACGACGCCGAGCACGAGGATCAGGATCGCGGCCGCCTCGTAGAGGATGTTCTTCGGGTCCATGTCCTTGCCCTGCAAGACGATCAGCCGGGCGATCGCCGTGATCGCGATGAAGATCGGGTAGACGAAGCGCAAGCTGCGGCTGGCGTAGAACACCGCCACCATCGAGAGCACCTCGGCGTAGAGGAACAAGAGGAGCAAGTCGGCCAATTCGATGACGCGCCGCTCGACGACGGCGAGCAGTTCGTTGCCGACCGCACCCAGCGTCAACACCGCGACCAGCGCCAGGACGGCCTTCTCGGCCACGCGAACGATCCCGGCGATCAGCTTCGCGTCGATCATGTCGGGGAACGCTTCGCGTGCTCTTCCAATCCCCCCGCAGCCTGCCCCCGACGAGATCGGGGGGCGGCGGAGTCCCAGGGTCGCATGGACCATGTGCCGAGATACAGCAAAGGATTTAAGATCGGGTAAAACGCCATGCAGGAGAGATACGTTTCACGGAGACGAAAGCAAAAACCTCCACGCCAACGCACCTCGTGCACGCAAAAGGAAGCCGCATGTCGAACACCCCCGACGCCTGGGGCGAGGTCGAGAGTGCCGCCTACCGCCGTCTCGCCCGCTACGCCGTGCCGGAGCGGGAGCGACAGACGGCGATCGTCGTGGCCCTCGTCGTTGCTGCCGACGTCGCCGGCGACGTGCTCGACCTGTGCTGCGGCGAGGGCCTCTTGAGCGAGGCGCTGCTGCGCGCCGTGCCCCGTGCGACCCTCCACGCCTACGACGGCTCGGCGGGCATGTTGGCGCTGACCGAGGCGCGGGCCGGCGCGTCGGGACGCCTCGTCACCCGCCCGATCGACCTCGCCGCGCGCGACTGGCGGCGCTTCGAGCGGCCCTTACGCGCCGTCGTCTCGTCGCTCGCGGTGCATCACCTCGACGCCGCGGCCAAGGGTGCTTTGTTCGCCGACCTGCGCGCGGCGCTCGCCCCCGGCGGCGTCTTCGTCCTCGCCGACGTCGTCCGGCCGGCGACGCCGATCGGGCGCAGCCTCGCCGCCGATCTGTGGGACGAGGAGGTCGAGCGGCGGGCCCTGGCGCTCGACGGCAACCTCGATGGGCTCAAAGCCTTCCGTCAAGCGGACTGGAACCACTTTCGCCACACCGAGCCCGACCCGATCGACGAGCCCTCGACCGTCGTCGAGCACCTCGACTGGCTGCGCGCCGCCGGGTTCGTCGGCGTCGACCTCCACTGGATGACGGCCGGGCACGCGATCCTGAGCGGGTGGAAGCCCTGAGCGACCTTCTTACCACCGCACCGGCACGCCGTAGCGATTGATCAAGGCGTCCGAGGTCAGCACCGTCCGGTCCGCGCGCTGCGCCCCCGCCACCAGCGCCCGGTCGAACGGGTCCTTGTGCAAGGGCGGCGGCCCGCTCAGCGAGGTCGGCGTCGAGGGCGATAAGCTCGAACCCCTGCCCGGCGAGCATGGCGGCGAGCGACGGGTAGGTCGGCAAGGTGATGTCGGTCAGCTTGCCCAACCGCACCTTGATCGCGATCTCCCAGACCGTCGTCGCCAGCACGGCGACGCGCCCCGGCGCGTCGGTGAGCAGCGCGCGCAGGTCGGTCGGGAAGTTCGGCTGACCGCGGTAGAAGTCGATGAGCGCACGGGCGTCGGCGAGGTAGAGGCTCAATCGATCCCCCACTCGGCCAGTTCCTCGCCGCTCATCGGCGCGAGCGCCTTGTCGATGTCTTCTTGCGTCAGCCCCGAACGCTCGAAGGCGGCGCGGGCCGAGCCGAAGACCGGCCGGTCGCGCGGCTTCTCGATCGGCACCAGCTTTGCCACCGGCTTGTTGTGCTTGGTGATGACGACGGTCTCGCCCACAGCCACCGCTTGCAGCAGGGCGGAGAGCTTGGTCTTCGCCTCGTAGACGCTGACGCGGCGCGATGCGGTCCCGGACATGGATCGGCTCCCGGACTGATTTTGGTCAAATATATAGTCAAATAGCTGCCGGTGGTCCAGCCTCCAGCGTGGGCGGACGCGGGGCCTCACTTTTCCTTGGAGCCATCCTCGCCATAGTCCATGAACGCTTCGCGTGCGCTGCCGCGCGGCCTTTTTCTCTTCTTTTTTACTTTTGTCCGAGGCCCGCCCTCGGCGTCGCGGCCAGCCTCCTACGTTAACACTGAAAAAAGAAAGAAGAAAAAAGCCCCGCGCAGCGGACGCGAAGCGTTCACCCCCGCAGCACCTCGGGACGTTCTCACCCGAACAGCGGCAGGCTCGCCGCCAGCGACCAGGCCAGCACCAGCCCGAGTGCGGCGCGCGGGGCGTCTTGGCCCCGGTGCCCGGCCACGCGGCCCGCCATCGTGCCGAACACCAGCCAGAAGAGGACCAACACCGGCAGCGCCGTGAACTGAAGGCCGAGCCGGGCGGGTGCCAGGAGCATCGCGGCCAGGAGCGCCGCCGGCGGCACGGCCCGGATCAGGGCCGCCCGCCAGAGCGGCGCGCCGCCTGTCAGCACGCCGTCCGCCAGCGTCGTCAGGAGGGCGCCGGGCAAGAGCAGCGCCAGGAGCGGCCAGCGCGGCCCGACGGGCACGAACGCGGCGCCGTAGCGATCCAGCGCCCAAGCGAAGACCGCCGCCCAGGCCAGGAGTGCCGCCGAGCCGAGGAGGTCCTGCCGCCCCGGCTTGAGGCCCCAGCGCCGCAGCAACGCCAGTTGGCCGGCACCGAGGACGAGGAAGAACGCCGCCAGCCCGTCCACACCCCTGAGCCCGATCAGCGACGACCGCGCCGCCAGCGCCGCCGCCGCTGCCAGCAACGCGGGCAGGACGAGGGCGGCGGCGAGCCGTTTGACCCCGAGCGACGCCGCCGCCCGCCCCCCGGCCGCGCGCGCCGGCAGCAGCCGCGCCAACGGCCAGGACAGAACCAGGATCGCGCCCAGGAGGGCCGCGATCCAAGGCCCCGTCGCGGCCACCGGACCCCCGCCCGCGGCGGCGATCCAATCCCGCGCCTCGGCCAGCGCGGTCGGGCTCCACAGGACGCCGACGTGCCCCACCCACGGCGCCGCCACGGCGCGGCGGACGACCGGGCCGTCGCGCACGGTCTCGCCCTCGCCAGCACCGGGTGCCACCTGCCGCACCGCCGCCAGCGCCACCTCGCGCAACCGCCCCTCGCGCGCGCCCGAGACGACCAGCAGCCGCGCCGGGCGCTTCGGCGTCACCGTCTCGGCGTACATCGAGACCGCCACCACCGCGTCGATCCCCTCCGCCTCTGCGGCCCGGACGATCACGTCGGTCGCCATCGAGTGCCCCAAGCAGCGCCGCGGGCGGGCCCACGCCGTCCAGCGCCCGGCCGGCGGCCAGGACGGCCCGCGTCTCCGCCACCAGCCGGGTGGTGACGCCCGCGATCGAGCCCACCTCGCCCACCATTGGCACGGGGTTACGGCCGTGGCCGCGAAAGTCGAAGGCGAGGGCCGCGATGCCGGAGCGGGCGAGCGTGAGCGCGAACGCCTCCATCATCTGCCGCGAGCCGGCGAAGCCGTGCGCCACGACGACCAGCGGCGCGCCGTCCGCGAGCGGGCGGTAGAGCGTCGCCGGCGTCGTTCCCACGTCCAGCCGCGCGATCTCCACCCCCGCCCGGGCGCGCTCGAGCTGCCACAGCGCCACGAGCGCCACCGCCAGCGCCGCCGGCAGGAGGACGGCTTGAAGGGCGCGGCGAAGACGGTCCATGTGCGGCGATCCATGGGGGGAGGATAGTGGAGATGAACGCTTGCGCGTGCGCTGGGCGCGGCCTTTTTCTCTTCTTTTTTGCCGCTTGTCGCTGGAGACTGGCCGGGGCGCCGAAGCCAGCCCCGGCCAAAGTTGTAAAAAAGAGAAAAAAGAAGCCCGCGCGGCGAGCGCAACGCGAAGCGTTTCCTTCAGGAGCCCCCCATGCAAACCCTCGACACCCCGGCCGTCCTCGTCGACCTCGACGTTGCCGAGCGCAACATCGACCGCTTCCAGGCCTACTGCGACCGGCTGGGGCTGAAGGCGAGGCCGCACGCCAAGACGCACAAGCTGCCGATGCTGGCGCGGCGGCAGGTTCAGGCCGGTGCGGTCGGCATCACCTGTCAGAAGCTGAGCGAGGCCGAGGCGCTGATCGAGGCCGGCGGCATCGACGACGTCTTGATCACCTACAACATCCTCGGGCCGACGAAGCTCGACCGCCTGCGCCGCCTTCGGGCCGTGGCGCGGATCGCCGTCGTCGCCGACAACGCTACCGTGGTCGAGGGGCTGGCGGCCGCGTTCGGCGCCGACGAACCGCTTCCCGTCCTGGTCGAGTGCGACACCGGCGGCGGTCGCTGCGGCGTGCAGACGCCCGACGGCGCGCGCGGCCTCGCCGGCACGATCGCCGCCGCCCCCGGCCTCGACTTCGCCGGCTTGATGACCTACCCCGCCGCCGGCGCCACGCGTGAGGTGCAGGCGTGGTTCGCCATGGCCAAGCGGGCCTGCGAGGCGGCCGGCCTTCCCGTTCGCACCGTCTCGGGCGGCGGCTCGCCCGGCATGTGGCAAGCGGGCGACGTGCCGGTGTTGAGCGAGTACCGTGCCGGCACCTACGTCTACAACGATCGCTCCTTGGTCGCGCGGGGCGTCTGCACGCTCGACGACTGCGCGCTCAGCGTGCTCGCCACCGTGATCAGCACGCCGGCGCCCGGCCGCGCCGTGATCGACGCCGGCTCCAAGGTGCTGACCACCGACCTCTTCGGCCTCGAAGGCCACGGCCATGTGCTGGGCCACCCGGCGGTCGCGGTGGCCTCGCTCTCCGAGGAGCACGCCGTCCTGACGAGCGAGGGCCTCCTCCCCTTCGCCGTCGGCAACAAGGTCCGCGTCGTCCCCAACCACGCCTGCGTCGTCAGCAACATGGTCGACGAGGTGGTGGCCCTGCGCGGGAGCAGGGCCGAGGGCCCGATCCGCGTCGCGGCGCGGGGGTGCGTGCGGTGAGACGGCGCGCGTCGTATAGCTCGCGATTGAGGCAATTATCCGTCAAACCCTCGCCACTCGAAAACGGCTTCGACGTGCGGCAATTTGTTAATCCGGAACTGTAGCTAAAGATTTGAATCTTGCAAATTCGCTTCCGTGCAACTACAACGCCAAATTATCTTAGGAAATATTTAACGAATCGGGTGCTATCACCTCAAGCACGTCACAGCCTAGCGATCGCGACCGTTAAATGCCCGATGTCATGCACCATTTTCGGCGCGAAACCGTCACCACCGGGCTGTGCGCCGCCCTCGCGATGCTCTCGCTGTTCGGCGGGAGTTCCTGGTTTCTCTTGCGCTACGAACGCGAGCAAACCCTGTTGCGGGCAGAGGGCGATCTGCAGAAGAACGCGGCCGAGGCCGCAAGCGCGATCGGCCGCACGCTCGGCACGCTCGACCTGATCGTCTCGCTCGTCCTCAACGACTACAAGGCCGACCGCATCGACCTCGAAGGGGTCGCGAACCGGCTGCAAGACCGCGTCGCCGACGCGCCGGAGCGCCTGCCGGGCCTCGCGACCTACGCCGTCTTGGACGCGCAAGGCACGATACGCTACAGCAACAACGACAAATCCGTCGGCGTCAATTTCGCGTGGCGCGACTACTTCAGAGTTCACGCTCAAAACGAGGTTGAAGCATCGTTCATCGCCGCGCCGATCATCGGCAAGGTGCCGCCGCATCGCCGGATCGTCGTGCAGAGCTGGGCCCTTCGCGACGCCGCCGGCGGCTTCGAGGGCGTCGTCGTGGCGATCACGACGTGGCGCCACCACGGCGCCCAGTTGCTCGCGGCGCGCGGGAGGATCGGCGACCACGCCCTGATCGTTGATCGCGACGGCGAGGTCTACGCCGCCGACGACGGCAACTGGGCGCCCGACCAGAAGGAGCCGCCGCGGGGGCCGGTGCTGGACGCGCTGCCCCTGTCCGAGCTGGCCGCCGCGGGCGGCCGACGCCGGCGGCTCGACGACGTCGCGGGCGAGGATTGATTCGCCGTGACCGCCGCCATACCCGGCACGTCGCTGGAGGTCCTGACGGCGGCGAGGGCGGCCGCCGTCCTGTCCGGGTGGTACCGCACGGTCTGGGCGGCGGTGGTCGTGGCGGTGGTCGTGGCGCTCGTCGTCGGCCTGCTCGCCGCGGCCCTGCACCGCGCCATCGACGAGGCGCGGCGGGCGCAGGTCCGGGCCGAGGCGGGCGAGCGCGCCAAGGCCCGCTTCCTCGCGACCATGAGCCACGAGATCCGCACGCCGATGACGGCCGTGCTGGGCATGCTCGACCTGCTGCGCGAGCCCTCCCTGCCGCCCGACGCGCGCGACAAGGTCGCGATGATCCGCGGCGCGGGCGAGCAGCTCCTCGCCATCATCAACGACATCTTGGACTTCATGCGGCTCGAGGGCGACGCGCTGACGCTGGCCGACGTCGACTTCGACCTCGACGCGGCGATCGACGCGGTGCATTCGGTGATGGGGCCGCAGGCGACGCTCCGCGGCCTCGGCTTCGAGGTCGACTCGAGCGGTGCGGCAGGGTCCCTATGGCTCAAGGGCGACCCGCGGCGCCTGAAGCAGGTCCTGTTCAACTTGGTCGGCAACGCCGTCAAGTTCACGCCCGAAGGGCGGATCACGCTGCGCGCCCGCAGGCTTCGAGCGCCCGACGACGGGCCGGTCCTGATCCGCATCGAGGTCCAGGACACAGGCATGGGCTTCGACGCCGACGAGGCCTCGGGGTTGTTCGACGCCTTCGCCCAGACCGAACGCTCGACCCAAGCCGCGATCGGCGGCACCGGCCTGGGCCTCGCCATCTCCAAACACCTCGTCGAGAGGATGGGCGGCACGATCGGTTGCACGGGCGTGCCCGACGTCGGCAGCTTGTTCTGGTTCGAGATCCCGTTCGAGCGGGGCTGCCCCCGCGAGGCGAAAGCCGCCGCCGAGACGACGGCGGCGGCGCGCCCGCTCAAGGTGCTGGTCGCCGAGGACGCCCCGCTCAACCAGGAACTCATCGTCGAGCTGCTGCGCCGCATGGGCCACACCGCGACGATGACCGGCGACGGGCGGGCGTTCCTAGCCGCGGCCGCGGCCGAACCCTTCGACGTGCTCGTCGCCGACATCGGCATGCCGATCCTCGACGGCGAGACGGCAATCGTCCGGCTGCGCGACGGGGCGGGGCCCAACCGGACCGCGCCCGCGATCGCCCTCACCGCGAACGTCATCGAGAGCGATCAGGCGCGCTACCTGAGGAAGGGCTTCGACGCCTGCCTGCACAAGCCGATCGACCGGCAAGCGCTGTGTCGCGCGATCGAACGGCTGACGGCGGACCGGTCGCCGCCGCCGGACGTGCCCGCGATCGCGCCGCCGGTCGATCGGGCCGCGTTGTCCCGGATCACCGAGGGCGTGCCGCCTGAGAAAGTGGCCGAGTGGCTGGAGCGCGCCCTGCAACAGGCCGATGCGACGCTCGCCCGCCTCGAAGAGAGGGTCGATCCGACCGAGACGGTCCGGCTGGCGCACCGCCTGCGCGGCACCTGCGCCAACCTCGGCCTGTGCGCCGTCAGTGAGGCGGCGGCGGCGATCGAGTGCGCCGACCGCGCGGCGTCGCCCGCATCGTTGCGGGCCCTGCGAGACGCCATCGCCCGTACGCGGGCGGCGCGACGATCCGGGGTTTCGCATCGTTGCGGGGCTTGAGACCCACGGCCGGACCGGTAAAACCGTTTGCGGCAGAGGCCGTTCGCCGCATAGCTTGAGGCTTTCCGGCCGGGGCGATGAACGATGCACACGGGTTCCAGCGGCGCCCTGCAAGGCGGCTGCCAGTGCGGCGCGATCCGCTACGAGGTGCGCGGCGGACCGATCGACCTCTACGTCTGCCATTGCCGCGAGTGCCAGAAGCAATCCTCGTCGGCGTTCGGGGTCTCGGTGGGGGTGCGGAGCGCCGACCTCGTCGTCCTCGCCGGCACGCCCCGCGTCTGGACGCGCCCGGCCGCCGTTCAGGGCACGCTCGATTGCGCCTTTTGCCCGACCTGCGGCACGCGCGTCTGGCACGGCGACCTTGCGCGCGACGCGACGGTGAGCGTCAAGGGCGGCTCGCTCGACGCACCTCCCGACCTGTCGCGCGCCAAGCACATCTGGACCTCGCGCCGGCTGCCGGGCGTTGTCATCCCCGATGGCGTCGAGACGCACGCGCAGGAACCGCCCGATTGAGGCCGGGGCCGACGCCGCCCGGAAAAGATGATGAAAGTCGAAGCTTGTGTTATAGTTTCCGGTCTAGGGCTGCGGTTCTCGCTTGACAGGAACAAGAGGGGCGCCAAGCCTTGAACGACCATCGGTCGCCCGGACCGGCGGCCTGGGAGGACAAGATCATGCCCGAGAGAAATCGCATAAGAAATCCGGTCGAGTGGGGCGTCGACGGGTTCAACAGCGGCGTCGAGGCCGTGCGGGGGAGCAACCGCGCGGTTCGCGGCAGCGAGGCGGAGGAAGAGGGCGCGGTCATCAAGGGCGTCCGCCAGATCTCGATCGACGACCTCAAGGAAGTCCTGCGCAAGGGCATCGACGACTTCGGCGCGTACCGCACCGACGTCATCCTCATCTGCCTCATCTACCCGGTCGCCGGCCTACTCCTGGCGCGGCTCATGTTCGGCTACGAGGTGCTGCCGCTCCTGTTCCCGCTCGCCGCCGGCTTCGCCCTCCTCGGCCCCGTCGCCGCCGTCGGCCTCTACGAGATGAGCCGGCGGCGCGAGGGGGGCGGCGAGGTCGCCTGGAGCGACGCGTTCGGCGTGCTGCGCTCGCCCGCGTTCGGCGCGATCGCCGTGCTCGGCCTGATCCTGCTCGCGATCTTCATCGCGTGGCTGCTCACCGCCTCGGCGATCTACGACGTCACCCTCGGTCCCGACGCGCCGGCCTCGATCGGAACCTTCTTGAGCGACATACTCACCACGGGCGCCGGCTGGGCGATGATCCTCGTCGGCACCGGCGTCGGCTTCCTCTTCGCCGCCCTGGTGCTGACGATCAGCGTCGTCTCGTTCCCGATGCTGCTCGACCGCGACGTCGGCCTCGGCCGCGCCGTGCGGACCTCGGTTCGCACCGTGACCACCAACCCGAAGACGATGGCCGTCTGGGGCCTGATCGTCGCCGGCGGCCTCGTGCTCGGCTCCATCCCCCTCCTCCTCGGCCTCGTCTTCGTCATGCCCGTCCTCGGCCACGCCACGTGGCACCTCTACCGCAAGGTCGTGGCGCCGCGTTAACGCTTCGCGTCGGCTGCGCCGGGCTTTTTTCTCTTTGCTTTTGCAAGTGTTAACGTAGGAAGCCGGCCGCAGCGCCGAGGGCCAGCCTCGGGCAAAAAGCAAAAAAGAAGAGAAAAAAGACCGCGCGTCAGCGCACGCGCAAGCGTTCTTTGCACGCTCCCCCGTCGGCTGATAACCTCCCTGCTCCTACAAGGAGAGTACCTATGACCGACGACAAGACCTGCTGCGGTCCCGGCTACGCCTCGCCGCGGGCGGCGATGAAGGCGCCGCGCGAGACGCTGCTCTACACGGCGGCGCTCTACACCGGCACGGGCGTCGAGGCGCCGGACTACCTGGCGACCGTCGACGTCGATCCTTCGAGCCCGACCTATTCGAGCGTGATCCACCGCACCGAGATGGCGGGGTTGGGCGACGAATTGCACCACTCGGGCTGGAACGCCTGCTCGTCCTGCCACGGCGACGCGTCGAAGTCGCGCCGCTACCTGATCCTGCCGGGCGTGCGCACGGCGAACCTGAACATCGTCGACACCTCCGACCCGCGCACACCGAGGCTGCACAAGGTCGTCTCGGGCGACGACATCAAGGCGAGGACGGACCTGTCGGGACCGCACACCGTGCACTGCTTGGGCTCCGACATCATCGTCTCGATGCTGGGCGACGCCAAGGGCGAGGCGCCCGGCGGCTTTCTCCACCTCGACGAGAACTTCGACATCGTCGGGCGCTGGGAGAACGACATCGAGGGGATGAACTACAACTACGACTTCTGGTACCAGCCGCGCCACAACGCGATGGTCTCATCCGAGTGGGCCGCCCCCAACACCTTCATGCCCGGCTTCGACCTCGAAGACGTGGCGCGCGGCAAGTACGGCCACTCGATCCACTTCTGGGATTTCGAGGCCAAGCGGATCGAGAAGTCGGTCGATCTGGGCCAAGAGGGCATGATCCCGCTCGAAGTCCGCTTCCACCACGACCCGGACTCGACGCACGGCTTCGTCGGCGCCACGCTGTCCTCCAACGTCTTCCACTGGCATAAACACGGGGCGGGCTGGGAGGTCGAGAAGGTGATCGACATCGAGCCGGTCGAGGTAGCGAACTTTCCGGTGCCGATGCCGTCGCTCATCACCGATATCCTGATCTCGATGGACGACCGCTACCTCTATTTGTCGAACTGGCTGCACGGCGACTTGCGCCAGTACGACGTCAGCGACCCGTCCAAGCCCAAGCTCACGGGCCAAATCTGGATCGGCGGGCTGCTCGGCAAGGCGCCCGAGGTCAACGGCCACGCGGTCCAGGGCGCGCCGCAGATGATCCAGCTCTCGCTCGACGGCAAGCGGCTCTACGTCACCACGTCCTTGTTCTCGACCTGGGACAACCAGTTCTACCCCGGCATGAAAGGGGGCGGCTCGTCGATGTTCCAGATCGACTGCGACACCGTGAACGGCGGCATGACGATCAACCCGAACTTCCACGTCGATTTCGGCAAGGAGCCCAAAGGCCCCTCGCGGGCGCACGAGATGCGCTACCCCGGCGGCGACGTGACCTCGGACATCTGGCTCTGAGCCACCGGGTAACGCTGACCAACCGCGCCGGCCGCACCCTCATGGTGGGCGACGACGAGGCGATCCTCGACGCCGCCGAGGCGGCCGGGATCGCGCTTCCCGTCGCCTGCCGCTACGGCGGCTGCATCACCTGCGCCGCCAAGCTCTTGCGCGGCCGCGTCCGCCAACCCGGCGCCACGGCCCTGAACAAGCGCCAGAGCCAAGCCGGCTACGTGCTGTTGTGCGTCGCCCGGCCCGTGACGGATTGCGAGGTCGAGGCCGGCGTCGAGAGCCACGGCGACTTGTACCAGAACCCGTTCGCGGTGGCGCGGGGGTGAGGTAAGCAGTGGAGCGCGTCTTTC
Source organism: Geminicoccaceae bacterium (assembly GCA_965217265.1). Lineage (GTDB taxonomy): Bacteria > Pseudomonadota > Alphaproteobacteria > Geminicoccales > Geminicoccaceae > JAGRGG01. The sequence continues at coordinate 133,369 of CBDCHP010000002.1, forward strand.
GGCGCGACACGGCATCACATCGCCGTCTACTTGGTCATGTACCCGGCCGAAGGGGCCGTTCCAGCGGCGGACGTCCGCGGCGGGCGGGGCGCGCGGCGGCGATGGCTGAACCCTTCGTCTTGAGTCTGATCCCGGTCTGAACGCCGCTGCTCGCCTTCACCGTCTTCTACTACGTGCTGTTCGACGCGACCTCGGTGTCGGCATCCTCCAAGCCTCCTTGGAGAGCACGCAAGGCTCCCTGCTGATCGGCACGCTGTTCCTCCTGCCGGTCATCCTCGGCTACACCGCGTGGTCGTACTGGGTCTTCCGCGGCAAGGTCCGCGGCGATTTCGGCTAGGGGCGACCGCCGCTCCGCCGGGCGTCGAGGGTGAACGCGGCGCGGGCCGCGTCCGGTTCGTAGGCTGCTTGCAGGTTCAGCCAGAACGTACCGAAGTAGCGCCCGAGCCGCAGGGCGGTGTCGGCGGTCATGTTGCGCTTGGCGGCGAGAATCTCGTCGGGGTGGATCAGCGTGCGCGCCACGGGTCGTGCTCCTAGTGGTAAGCGACGATTTCCACGTCCTCGGGATCGTCGGCTTCGGCGGGCCACGCGAAGCGAGTCTCGGCCGTTTCAGGACGTGCGCAAGTGCCGGGTCAGGTCGGCTTCGTCGCGCAAGAGACGGGCGATCAGGACATGATCCTCCTCGATACGATACGATAGACGATGTCGTGCCTGCCGTGGTGGTGGATGCGCACGGGCGGCGCGTACTCCGATCGTTCGGCCGCGAGACGGGGGTTGTCGCCGATGAGGCCGATGGCGCGCCGCAGATCCGCTTCGTAACGCTCGGCCCGCGCCCGCCCGAAATTTATTGCACCGTAAACGTAGCCGTCGATAATGTCGGCCTCGGCCTGCCGCGTGAACCTAACCTCCATCAGATTTCATCGCCGCCGCGCGGTTTCGCGCCTCCGCCAGTATCTCGTCCAGCGTGCGCGGGCTGACGCCACTCGCCAGCCCCTCGTCGATGGCGACTTGCAGGGCGCGGACGCCTTGTTGCACGTCCTGATCACGCCGGATGAGTTCGCGCACGTAGTCGCTGGCCGTCGCGTAACGGCCCGAGCGCACCTGCGTATCGCACCAGTCCTTCATCGGCCCAGGGATGGAAACATTCATCTGCGCCATGTGCCCTCCGTTCTCCAATTGAGATGTAGGTTATATAAAGAATTGTCAAAGATTGACAACATGAGGGCGGCAGGCGCTCGATCGCCGGGACGAGCGCGGCGCGGGCCGCGTCCAGGTCGTAGGCCGTTTGGGTTCAGCCAGCGACGTGCCGAAGTAGCGGCCGAGCCGCAGGGCGGTGTCGGCGGTCATGTCGCGCTCACCGGCGACGATCTGGCCGACGCGGTTGGCCGGCACGTCGATCAGCCGCGCCAGTTCGGCGGCGCTCAAGCACGGTTCTTCAAGTTCGTCGCCGAGGATCTCGCCGGGGTGGATCGGCGTGCGCGCCACGAGTCGTGCTCCTAGTGGTAAGCGACAATTTCCACGTTCTCGGGTGCGTCGGCGTCGGGGGGCCACGCGAAGCAGACGCGCGACTGCGCGTTGATCCTGATGCTGAACCGGTCCATAATCTACTTGAGCGACAGCAGCCGGCCACCCTGGACCCCCGATCAAGTCGGGGGTGACAATATTTAAGTGTGCTAGTACAACGTTCACTATCTTTAGTCGGCAATGGGCTTCGGCCGCCCACACCGCCTCAACCTGTCACCCCCGACTTGATCGGGGGTCCAGGATGGTCGGACTTATCAATCCACACAGAACATTCCGATGCTATGAACAGGTACATTCATCAAAGATGGTCAAGAAAAATCTCCTGTTCTTGACGTAAAATTCAGAGATCATGACAAGGGTTATGTGAAGTTATGAGTGAAAGACAGGAAAAAGACGGCTGGGATAAATTAATTGCCCTATCCACTTTATTAGGGGCAACATTAGTGCCGATTTCGTTGGCAGTTCTCGGTATATCTATAAATTGGTCTTCAAAAACTAAAGAACTAGATGCAAAAATGGTCGAAATTTCGCTTAATATATTGAGTAAGACGCCCAATGAAGAAAATAAAAACATAAGGCAATGGGCGATAAAAACAATAGATTTTCATTCTGTAATACCTTTAGAAAAGAATGTTGAAGATTACTTTGCGAACAACTCGTACTCAAAATCTAATGATGGTTCTGTAATAATATATACTAAAATGTACAAATGCCCAGCAAATGATTCGATTTTGTTTATTGGCAGCGAGCTTGAAAACTACGATATTCTCACAAAAGAAGAAATTAATAAAAATAACATGTTGAAATACTATGAAAAGATAGTCGAAGATAAAGCCTGCTATCTTCGTTCTATTCAAAATAATAACATTCATAGAACCAAAGCAAAACTATGTGACGGTTTTTATATGGACAGAGAATACTACGTAGATTATTTTGTTACTAATACTAATGAAGGGAATTGTAACGTTTTTATGAGTCCTGACTAGATTTACATAAGATGGCTATTATCAATGAAATTACTCGAAAAGCTGTTTCAAGATTATTTGAAAACTATTGATTAATTTAATCAACTATTAATTGATGCTTATCTAAGCCACCTCCTCCACCACCTTCCGCTCCCCGGCCCCGTACAGAAACCCGCCCGACTGCCGGGCCCAGAGGCGCGCGTACAGCCCGTCGTGCGCCAACAGCGTCTTGTGCGTGCCCTCCTCGACGATCTGGCCTTGGTCCATGACGACGAGGCGGCCGAGGGCGGCGATGGTCGAGAGGCGGTGGGCGATGGCGATGACGGTCTTGCCCCGCATCAGGTCGTAGAGGCTGTCCTGGATCGCGGCCTCGACCTCGCTGTCGAGGGCGGATGTCGCCTCGTCCAGGATCAGGATCGGGGCGTCTTTCAGGATGACGCGGGCGATGGCGATGCGCTGGCGCTGGCCGCCGGAGAGCTTGACGCCGCGCTCGCCGGCGTGGGCCTCGTAGCCGCGTCGGCCCTGCGCGTCGATCAGGCCCGCGATGAAGTCGTGCGCCTTCGCCGCCCGCGCGGCGGCCTCGATCTCGGCCATGCTCGCGTCGGGGCGGCCATACGCTATGTTCTCCTTGATCGAGCGGTGCAGGAGGGCCGTGTCCTGGCTGACGACCGAGACGGCGGCGCGCAGACTGTCCTGGGTCACGTCGCGCACGTCCTGGCCGTCGATGGTGACCCGGCCGGCCTCGACGTCGTAGAGGCGTAGGAGAAGGTTGACGAGGGTCGACTTGCCCGCGCCCGAGCGGCCGATCAGGCCGATCTTCTCGCCCGGATTGACGCCAAGCGAGAGGCCCTCGATCACGCCCTTCTCGCCGCCGTAGGCAAAGCGCACGTTCTCGAAGCGCACACCGCCCCGCGTCACTTCAAGCAGCTTCGCGCCCGCGCGGTCGGTGACGCTCAAGGGCTCGGCCATCGTGCGCATCCCGTCCTGGGCGACGCCGACGTTCTCGGCCAACTGCGCCAGTTCCCACAAGATCCACTGCGACATGCCGTGCAGCCTGAGCGTGAGGCCGACGGCGAGCGCGATGGCACCGGTGGTCACGGCACCCTGGCCCCAGAGCCAGACCGAGAGGCCGGCGACGCCGACGAGGAGGAGGGCGTTGAGGACGTAGAGCGTCGTGGTGATCAGCGTCACCATGCGCATCTGATAGTAGACGGTCTGCAAGAACGCCCACATGCCGTCCCTGGCGTAGGCGTCCTCGCGCGCGGCGTGGGCGAACATCTTGACCGTCGCGATGTTGGTGTAGCTGTCGACGATCCGGCCGGTCATGAGCGCGCGGGCGTCGGCCTGCGCCGCCGAGCGGGCGCTGAGCTTGGGGATGAAGTAGACCATCGCGCCGACGTAGCCGACGATCCAAAGAAGCAGCGGGGCGACGAGGCGGTAGTCGCTGCCGGCGAACAGGACGAGCGCGGTGACGAGGTAGACGGCGACGTAGGCGATCCGTTCCAGGAGTTGCAGGACGGTGTCGCGCAGCGCCAGCGCCGTCTGCATCATCTTGGCGGCGACGCGCCCCGCGAATTCGTCCTGGAAGAAGCTGAGCGACTGGCGCAGCAGCGTCCGGTGCGCCCGCCAGCGGATCGACATGGCGAAATTGCCCATCAACCCTTGGCTGGAGAACATCTCGGCCAAGGCGTTGAGGCCCGGGTAAGCGATCATCACCAGGGCCGCCATGCCGAGCAGCGCGAGGCCGTGGTCCTGCCACAGCGTCTCGCGGTCGGCCGCGTTCAGCCAATCGACGAGGTTGCCCAAGAAAGCGAACAGCGCGACCTCGACCACGGCGACCGCCCCCGAGGCCAGCGTCGTGCCGAGGAGGAGCCAGCGGTAGGGCTTGGCGTAGTGCCAAGCAAAGCGCAGCAGGCCGGTCGGCGGCGGGGCGGCGGGCTCGGTCGTGAACGGATCGACCAGCCGCTCGAAGAAGCGAAACATGAGATTGCCCGGGGGAGAATGGCGGGAGAGGCAGCATATAAGGGTTTGGTGACAGTTCGGCAATTGAGGGGGAGAACGCTTGCGCGTGCGCTGCCGCGCGGGCTTTCTTTTTTCTTTTTTGCTACTTTGGCCGGGGCTGGCTGGAGCGTTGGGGCCATATCCGAGAACAAGTGATAAAAAAGAAGAGAAAAAAGCCCCGCGCAGCGGATGCGAAGCATTCAACGGAGGACGAGGCAATGCACGAAGTCGACGTAAAGGGCGAGGCCGTGCCGGCGATGGGCCAGGGCACCTGGAACATGGGCGAGCGGGCGGGGGCCAGGGCCGACGAGGTGCGGGCATTGCGGCACGGGCTGGATCTGGGCCTGACGCTGATCGACACGGCCGAGATGTACGCGGACGGCGGGGCGGAGGAGGTCGTCGGCGAGGCGATCGAGGGGCGGCGCGAGGGCGTCTACCTCGTCAGCAAGGTCTACCCGCACAACGCCTCGAAGCGGGGCGTCCAGGACGCCTGCGCCCGCAGTTTGAGACGGCTGAAGACCGACCGGATCGACCTCTACCTCCTGCACTGGCCGGGGTCTCACCCGCTGGAGGAGACCGTGGCCGGCTTCGAGGCGCTGCAAGGCGCCGGGCACATCCGGCACTGGGGGGTGAGCAACTTCGACGTGGCCGAGATGGAGGCGTTGACGGCCGTGCCGGGCGGCGACGCGGTCGCGGCGAACCAAGTACTCTACAACCTGACCCGGCGCGGGATCGAGTGGGACCTGATGCCCTGGTGCCATGCGCGCAACGTGCCGCTGATGGCCTACAGCCCGATCGAGCAGGGCCGGCTCGATCGGGGCGGCGCCCTCGCCGAAGTGGCGAAGCGGCACGGCGCGGCGCCCTACGCGGTGGCGCTCGCCTGGGTGCTGCGACGCCCGGACGTGATCGTGATCCCCAAGGCGGTGCAGACGGCGCACGTCGAGGCCAACATGGCGGCGGCCGACCTCGCGCTCGACGAGCGGGATCTGGCGGAGCTTGACGCGGCTTTTCCGGCCCCGAAGGGCAAGCGGCCGTTGGCGATGTTGTGAACGCTTCGCGTCGGCTGCGCCGGGCTTTCTTTTCTTCATTTTTTGCAACTTTGGCCGGGGCTGGCTCAGGCGTTAGGGCCAAGTCCTAAAACAAAGCTATAAAAAAGAAGAAGAAAGACCGCGCGTCAGCGCACGCGCAAGCGTTCTCCTACACCTTCTCCAGCACGCGCACCTTGATCGGCTTGGGGATCAGGCACTCGGGCAGCGGCGGCAGGTCGGGCTCGTCGCCGGCGGGGGCCGGGGCGGGCGCGGGGACTCGGATGTCGCGGCCGTCGCCGGCGCTGGGTGCCGTCCGGCCCATGCGGCGCAGTTCCATGCAGGCGAGGACGAGCGGCACGCCGAAGCTGAGGCTGAAGCTCAAGGCGATGTAGAGGTCGGCGCTGATCATGCGCGGGGTTCCTTGGCTGGGTTGATCGTTTCGGTTTAGCGACGACGCGGGGTGGAGATCAAGCGGGGGTTACGGGTCTGCGTGCGATCCTTTGCCACGCGGGCGGCGCGTTTCTTCGAGGAAGGAGATTCATGGCGTCGGACAACTGGCCCGCGTTCGTCGGCACCGGCCAGAGCCTGCTGATCGGCGGCTCCCACACGCTGATTGCCGACTTCAAGCTCGTCGATCCATCGTGCGGCACGGTTCTCACGCATTATCCCGATCTGAAGGCCGGCGCCGACGCCGTGCCGACCGGCTGACGGCCGGGACTGGACGAAGGCGGGTCTGATCGAGGGCACGAACCATCGCCGCACTGGCGTTCACGCCAACAGCGAAACCAAGAGATGACAGTGCAGTGCTCTACTTATCGCTCGGGCACGGGCGCGGTTGATGCGGTACGATCGACGGACGGGTCGAGAAGTTCGCTCAGCATCTTCGACCCGTGGCCGTCGGCCACGGCGCGGGCGTGGACGTCCCGCAGGGCGGCGGCGAGGCCGTCGTCGGCCTGCAGCAGGTCGCGGATGTGGGTGAGGTCTTTCAGCGTGTTGTCGACCGTGAAGACGTAGCCGCCGAAGTCGCCCTCCAGCGCGTTGCCGACGATGCGTTGCAGGCCGGCGGAGTTGCCGGAGCCGAGCAGCGCCACGTCGTAGAGCTTTTGCCAGTCGACGCCCAAGCTCCGGGCTTGGCGGAAGGTCTCGACCACGAGCGTCGCGGTGCCGAGTGCCAGAAAGTTGCTGACCAGCTTCGCCCGCGTGCCGGCGCCGATCGGGCCGAAGCGTTCGATCCGGGCGCAGAACGCGGCGAGGACGGGGCGCGCGTCCTCCAGATCGCCGAGGTCGCAGCCGACGACGGCGCCCAACTTGCCCTCCCGTGCCTGGGTAGCCCCGCCGGTGACGGGGGCCTCGACGTAGCGGGCGCCGCCGGCCTTAAGGGCCGCGGCGAGGTCGGGCGGTGCCTCGGCCGCGTGGGTCGTCGTGTCGATCACGAGCGCGCCGGGGCGCAAGCCCGGCAGCAGGCCGGCGACGACGCGGCGCGCGACCTCGCTGTTCGTCACGCACATGATAAGGGCGTCGGCGGTCTGCGCGAGGTCGGGTAACGAGGCCGCCTCGCTTGCACCCCGCGCCACCAGATCGTCGATCGGTGCGCGGTTTCGGTGCGCGACGATGGCGACCTTGAAGCCCTTGGCCAGGAGGTTCAGCGCCATGCCGTGGCCCATGATGCCGGCGCCGACGAAGCCGATGTTCATCGGCAATCCTCCCCCTCAAGGCCGCTTCGACGATCAGGCGAGCAGCAGCAGGCCCGCCATCAGGATCATACCGAGATCCTCGGTCAGCGTCACGGTCGAGAGCGGGACCGAGAGGATGTTGCCCATGCACGGGCAGTCGATGTCGAGGCCGCGCCTGAGCGCCGAGACGACGCCGGCGGTGCCGAACAGGAAGACGACGATGGTGGCGATATAGGTAAAGGTCGGAGCGAAGAAGGCGAGGTAGGCGAGGCCGAGCGCCAGCTCGATGAAGGGGTAGACGTAGCCGTAAGCACGCACCCGCCGCGCCAGCAGGTCGTACATGGCAAAGCCGTCCTTGAAGCCTTCGAGGTCGAACAGCTTGATGAGGGCGAAGATGACGAGGAACACGCCCATGTAGCCGTGCATGAAGCCGGTCATCGTCAAGTCGCCGAAGCCGGCGGCGATGGCAAAGCCGGCGAGGCCGGAAACGACGACGAGGCTGATCAGGGGCCAGTAGGCCGACAAGGACGCGCCGCGGTTCTCCTCGCGGACGTGGTAGGCGGATTTAGCCATCGAATGTTCTCCTTCGATCGGTGGCGGGATATACCCTGTGGGAGTATCTAGGAGCGATGCCGGCCATCCTCAACGGGTTTTGATGCCTATATGGTCGATGACGACGAAGGAGACCGGGAGCGATGGAAGGCAACAAGGACGCGGCGCTGGCGCGCTTGCGGCGGATCGAGGGGCAGGTGCGCGGCATCGCCCGGATGGTCGAGGAGGACCGCTACTGCGTCGACGTGCTCAACCAGACCGCGGCGGTGCGCGCGGCGCTGCGCGGCGTCGAGCGGCTGGTGATATCCGACCACGCGGCGCACTGCATCGAGGACGCGGTTCGCTCGGGCGACCCGGAGGAGCAACGGCAAAAGTTCCGCGAACTGATCGCCATCATCGACCGCAACGCCGGCCGAGGGGCAGACTGAGGAGGGAAGGTGACGTGAAGCTGACCTCGCTGGAGACCGTCCGCGTCGCCGAACTGCCCAACCTGATCTGGGTCCGGCTCGGCACCGACGCGGGGCTCGTCGGCTTGGGCGAGACCTTCTTCGGCGCCGGTGCGGTCGAGGCCGACCTGTTTGATCGCGTCTGGCCCTTGATCGAGGGCGGCGATCCGGGCCGGATCGACGCGATCGCGCGCGACCTGATCGGCTATCTCGGCCACCGCGCCACCGGGGTCGAGGCGCGCTCGAACTCGGCCGTCGACCTGGCCTTGTGGGATCTCCTCGGCAAGGCGCTGAACCGGCCGGTGGTCGACCTCCTCGGCGGGCGCACGCGCGCGGACATCCGCACCTACAACACCTGCGCCGGCACGCACTACGTCCGCGCTGCCAACAAGCAGCGGGTCGAGAATTGGGGCTTGGGGCAGGGCGAGGCGGCGCCGCTCGACGATTTGAACGCCTTTCTCACCCGCGCCGACGACCTCGCCGAAGAGTTGCTGGCCGAGGGCATCACGGCGATGAAGATCTGGCCCTTCGACGTCGCGGCCGAGAAGACGCACGGGCTCGACATCAGCGCGGCCGACCTGAACGCGGCGCTCGAACCGTTCGAGAAGATCAGGAAGCGCGTCGGCGATCGGATCGACGTCATGGTCGAGTTCCACTCGATGTGGACGCTGCCCCCGGCGATGCGCATCGCCAAGGCCTTGGAGCCCTTCGGCACCTACTGGCACGAGGACCCGATTCGCATGGACAGCCTCGCCAGCCTGAAGCGCTACGCCGCGGTCTCCCCCGCCCCGGTCTGCGCCTCGGAGACGCTGGGCACCCGCTGGGCCTTTCGCGATCTGTTGGAGACGAACGCGGCCGGCGTCGTCATGCTCGATCTCTCCTGGTGCGGCGGCATGTCTGAGGCGCGCAAGATCGCGGCGATGGCCGAGGCGTGGCACCTGCCCGTCGCGCCGCACGACTGCACCGGGCCGGTGGTGCTGACCGCGTCGACGCACCTGAGCCTGAACGCGACCAACGCGCTGGTGCAGGAGAGCGTGCGGGCGTTTCACCGAACGTGGTACCGGGACGTGGTGACGGCGGTGCCGCCGATCGCGGCCGGCCGGATCACCGCGCCCGAGGGGCCGGGCTGGGGCACCGAGCTGCACCCGGACTTAGACCAGAGGTTCGAGGTGGTGCGGCGGGTGTCGGGGGCGGGGGTCTAGTCCGTCCTCACTCGGCGGCGTCGGCCACGTTCGGCACCATCGCGCTCGAATCCTCCAAGAGCGACTTGTAGAGCCCGACGATCATCAAGACGAGGACGACGGACACCGGCAGGGCCGCCGCGATCGCCGCCGTCTGCAGGGCGGTGAGCCCGCCCGCGAGCAGGAGGGCGGCGGCGACGCAGCCCTCGCCCATGCCCCAGACGATGCGAAACTTCTTCGGCGGGTCGTCGTCGCCCATCGAGAGCATGGTCGTGATCACGAGCGTGCCGGAATCCGACGAGGTGATGAACCACGTCGCCAGCAAGAGCGTCGAAACCGCGGCGACCAGGGTCGAGAGCCAGCCGAGGTCGACGACGCCGTTGAGCCAGGAGGTCTGGCCGATCGCCTCGATGGTACCGTAGAGGACGCCCGGCATGTCCCAGTTCCTGACCATGTCGAGCAGGCCGTAGGTGCCGACGCCGCCCTGGGCGTGCAGTTCGAGGTACATGGCGTTGCCGCCGAACATGCACAGCCAGAAGAAGGCCATCGTGCAGGGAACGAACATGACGCCGACCATGAACTCGCGGATCGTCCGGCCGCGCGAGATCCGCGCGATGAACATGCCGACGAACGGCGCCCAGGAGATCCACCAGCCCCAGTAGAAGATGGTCCAACTGCCCTGCCACTGCACGTTGCCGGGTTCGGAAGCGGTCCAAAAGCCCATCGCCACCAGCCCGACCAAGTAGTCGCCCATCGTGGTGACGAAGAAGCCCATCAGCCAGACGAAGGGGCCGCAGAACAAGAAGTAGGCCAGGACCGCGATCGACAGGTAGATGTTGGCCTCCGAGATGACGCGAATGCCGTTGCCGACACCCGAGACGGCCGAGAGGGTCGCGACGACGGAGATGACGGCGATCAGGATCAGTTGCGTGACGATGCCGGGGTCGATGCCGACGAGGAATTCTAGGCCGCGGGCCATCTGGCTGACGCCGAGGCCCAAGGACGTGGCGACGCCGAAGACCGTGCCGAAGACGGCGAGGAGGTCGACCGCGTGGCCGATCGGGCCATAGATGCGGTTGCCGATCAAGGGGTAGAGGGCCGAGCGCAGCGTCAAGGGGAGGCCCTTGCGAAAGCTGAAGTAGGCGAGCGAGAGGCCGGTCAGCACGTAAAAGGCCCAGCCGTGCAGGCCCCAGTGGAAGTAGGCCACCTTCATCGCGTCGCGGGCGCGCTCGACGGTCATCGCCGTGTGGCCGGCCTGCTCGGCGAAGGGGTTGTTCGGGTAGCCCTGCGAGCCTGTATTGTCGAAGTAGAACAAGGGCTCGGCGATGCCGAAGAAGAAGATGCCGATGCCGATGCCGGCCGAGAACAGCATGGCGAACCAGGAGAAGTAGGAGAACTCGGGCCTGGAATCGTCCGCGCCGAGCCGGATCGAGCCGTAGCGGCTGAACATCAAGAAGAGGGCGAAGATCAGCGCCGTCGAGAGCAGGCTGACGTAGTACCAGCTCAACGTCGTCTCGATCGTGCCGCGAATGTAGGTGTAGACCCCGTTGGCGAGTTCGACGTTGAGCACGGTGAAGACGACGAACGCCAGGACCATGCCCTTGGCGGCGAGGCCCATGCCGGTGTGCAGGCCGGAGAACACCCCTTTGTGGGTGACCAGATCGTCCGGTTGCCGGTGGCCTTCCATAGCGTCCTAACCCTCATCGTTTCCCGGTCGAGTGCCGCGGGCATGGGTCGCCGAGCGCTCGACCGGCCGTCCCATTCTTGGGATCTTGCGGTGCCGTTCTTGCCGGAACGTTTTCCAGCAAGGGCTGAGCTTACAATCATGAATTTACCTATAACAAGGATTTGATCGTTACGCGCGACGTGCCGGCCGTCCCTCACGCTCCCTTGAGATGGAAGCCGCGGTTCTCGTCGGTGTCAGCAAGCCCCGGCCGCGCCCGTCCGGGCAGTGTCGCCGATCGTGGCGATCAGGTTCCGCCTGTCGGGCGCGAACCGAAGGGGCGATGACGTGAGAGGCGCCTTCCTACAAAGGATGACGGGTGCCGACCTCGCGTCAAGCGCTCGCTCGGCGGGCGGGGGTTCACCCCGGCGCCAGTTCCGAGGATCCGACGTCGAGCGCCGCCGGCGTCCGGCGCGCGTCCGCGATCAGGATCGCGAGAAAGAGGACCATCGACGCGAGGCACAGGGCGGCACCGCCCACCACCAGCGGCACGAGCGCGTCGGCGCCGGTGGCGAGGTAGGCGGCGAGGCCGCCGGACGCGGCGAGCATGGCCTGCGCCTTGACGATGCTGGCGTAGGCGCCCTCGGCCTTGGCGGCGGCGGTGAGAAGCATGCGTTGCATGATGTGTAACCTGCGTGAATCGAGACGTTGGCGTTACCGCGGGCATCGGCCCCGGCACGAAAGGTGCCGTCGAAGTTGACTCGCCGTCATCTGCACGGACCGTCCCGCGTGACCGACGTCATAGCCGTCTCATAGTACGTTGACAGAGGCGGTACGCCCGCTTTTCAAGTATCGTTAATGAACGATTAAGCGAACGTCGTACAAGATTGTCGTTATTGTCCGTTAACGATTCGATCGGGCATTTCTCTTTGTTAAACAACGGGGCCAAGAATGATTGCCCGAAGGATTCATCATGCGCCTCGATTGGATCAGCACCGAGCGCTACGCGGCGGCCGTGTTCGCCCGCCCGTTCGATCGCGTCGTCGACGAACTGTTCGCCCTCGTCGCTTGGCGGCGCATCAGCCGCGAACTGTTTCCCGACGCGGTCAAGCTCTCCATGCTGACGCCGGGCGGTCCCGACATCGCGACGGCCGACTTCGCGATCCGCTGCGAGCACGTCCCCGTCGCGCACGACCGGCCCGTCTGCCGCGCCGACGAGGCCGTCTACGACGCCGCGCGCTACGACAAGCGCCCGATCCTCGCCCTCAACCGCGGGGTCGGCGTGCCGCTGGATTGCCTGTCGGAGGAGTTGAAGATCGGCCTGCTGCTGATCGACTGGGCGTGTCCGCCCAGCCCGGCGCCGCTGCAGCGCCTCGCCGCGGTGAGGCGCCACGCGCCGGTGACGGACTTCGCCGATCGGCTGATCGAGAGCTACGGCGCCGCGGCGGGGGAGCCGATGCGGGTCGTGATCGCTTGAACGCTTCGCGTGCGCTGACGGGCGGTCTTTTTCTCTTCTTTTTTGCTTTGTTCGAGATTGGCCCTCGGCGCCGCGGCCAATCCCCTGCGTTAACACTGGCAAAAAAGAAGAAAGAGAAGCCCCGCGCAGCGGATGCGAAGCATATTTGACAATCCGTGCCATATTTCACGCATGGCAACGATGAACGTCTCCCTGCCCGACTTGATGAAGGACTGGGTCGAGGCCCAGACGCGGGACGGGCGCTACGGCAGCGCGAGCGACGACGTGCGCGACCTGATCCGCCGCGACCAGGAGCGGCAGCGGGCGCACGCCGAGTTGCAGGCGCTGATCACCGAGGGGCTGGAGAGTGGGCCGGGTCAATTGTTTGACCGCGAGGCGTTCCTGCGCGAGATGCGGGCGAAATATCACGCACGACGATAAATCGTCTTAGGCCCTGTTAGGGCTTGAGCCAGTCGAGGGCGGCCTTGAGGTGCAAGACGCCCATGAACGAGCAGGCCGTCTTCTCGTAACGCGTGGCGATCGCCCGCCACTCCTTGAGCCGACCCCACAGCCGCTCGATGAGGTTACGATTGACGTAGATCCATGTCGGGCAGTGCACCTGCTCCTCGTTGGTTTTGCGGGGTATCGCCGGACGGGCACCGAGGTCCCAAACGTGCTCGCGAAGTGCGTGGCTGCTATAGCCTTTGTCGGCGACGACCCATCATCCGCAAAGCGGATGATCCGTCCCGAAGGGCGGCAGGCTCTGCCTGCCGAGGGGGGGGGTGCTGGGCAGCGCCTTGAGCAATCCTTTGGCCATCGGCAGTTCGTGCGCTTGGCCCGGGGCAAGATCGAAGGCGATGGCGCGTCCTCGACCATCAGCGATCACGCAGGCTTTGCTGCCGTATCCACCACGAGAGCGGCCAAGCGCCTCACGGCGGTCTCGCTGGCGTGGTGCGGCCCCTTTTTGACCGCCCCTGCCGCCTTGCTATGGGCGCGGATGCTGGTGCCGTCTAAGAACACCATGCCCAGGCTGATGCCGTGCTGTTGCGCGAGATCGAGCAGACGCTGCCACACCCCCAGCTTGGCCCATCAGCGGCAGCAGCCGCTGATCCGTCCCGAAGGGCGGCCGTCAGCAGACGGCCGAGGGCGGATGAACAGCTGCGCCGCCCGGTGCCAAGGCCCGAGCTCTTTTGGCAGGGTACGCCATTTGGCACCGTTGTCATGCCGCCAAAGGATAGCCTCAATCGTGCGGCGCAAGTCCTGCGGCGGCGTCTTGCCCCTAGGCCGCACCTCTTCGATCAACGGCGCCAGCTTGGCCCATTGCCTGTCGCTCAAAACCCCCATCGGCTTGGCCCCTCGCAAAACCAAGCAGATGGGGATAATGCTCAAGCCCTAACAGGGCCTAGCTGCGGTGATATAATAAACACCCAGGCCCAAAACGGGATCAGGGCCAAAAGCAGCAAAATTGCTGAGATGACTGGAATTGCTATTATTAACAAAAATGGCATAACAGCTGCCTATGAGCGAATTAGCTAAGCAAATCTTCATTACGGTAACTTATATTCAATGTCAAGGAATATGTTTTATTTGCGTGCTGCTGATGCATACTGCTCCGATGCCTCATAGTACTCGTCGAACCCGACCCGGCGGCGCAGTTCGGCGAAGTCCATCAGGCCCTCGCGCGGGGCGTCGGAGCGCATCGCCCGCAGCGTCTCGACCATGCCTTGCATGGCGCGGGCCATCAGGGTGAGGGGGTAGGCGGCGATCTGGTAACCGAGGCTGTGCAGTGCGGCGTTGGGAAGGTCCGGCGTCTCGCCGCCCTCGACGATGTTGGCCATCTTCGGGCCGGGGAGGTCCTGGCAGACGGCGCGCATCTCCTCGACGGATCTCGGCGCCTCGACGAAGAGGATGTCGGCACCGAGGTCGGCGAAGCGCCCGGCGCGGGTGATTGCCTCGCTTAGCCCGTGCTCGTGGCGGGCGTCGGTCCGCGCGAGGATGAGGATGTCGGCCCCGGCCCCGCGTGCGTCGATCGCGGCCTTGATCCGGTCATACGCCTCGTCGCGGCCGACGACGGCCTTGCCCGGCGTGTGGCCGCAGCGCTTGGGCGCCACTTGGTCCTCGATCATCACGGCGGCGCAGCCGGCGCGGGCGAAGCCTTCCACCGTGCGGCGGACGTTCATCGCGTTGCCGTAGCCGGTGTCGCCGTCGCCGATGACGGGGATCCCGGTCGCGGCGCAGACGTTGCGCGCCTGATCGACCACCTCGCCGTAGGACATCAGGCCGAGGTCGGGGGCGCCGATGCGCGCGGCCGAGACGGCAAAGCCCGACATGAAGGTGAGCGCGAAGCCCTCCTGCTGGATCAGCTTCGCCGAGAGCGCGTCGAAGCAGCAGGGCATGGCGTGGCAGCGGTCCTGTTGCAGGAGGTCGCGCAGGGCTTGGGCGGGGCTTTCCATATCAGCGGCTTACCACTTGAAGGGGATATAGAGGGCGAGGTCGGTCCAGACGTAGAGGAGGGCCACGGTGGCGAGCATGATGAGAAGAAACGGCATCACGCCGCGCGAGACGGCGCCCAGCGTCGTGCGCGCGACCGACTGGATGACGTAGAGGTTGAGGCCGACCGGCGGGGTGATGAGCGCGCACTCGACCATGATCACCATGTAGACGCCGAACCAGATCGGATCGAAGCGCAAGGCGAGCGCCGCCGGCAGCAGGACCGGGGTCATGATCAGGACCATCGAGAGTGCTTCGAAGACGAGGCCCATCAAAAGAAGGACGGCGCTGACGACGAGGATGAAGGCGACCGGCCCGTGGATGTTCGCGCCGATGAAGGCCGAGATGTCCTGCGGGATGCGATAGAGGGCTATCGCCTTGCCGAAGATCTTGGCGCCGGCGACGATCAGGAGGATCGCGACCGTCGTCACCATCGCGTCGAACGCCGCCCGCTTGAACCCCTCCCAGGTCAGCGTGCGCAGGATCAGGGCGGTGATGACGAGCGCCGCGGCGAAGCCGACGGCGGCCGCCTCGGTGGGCGTGAAGGCGCCGGCGTAGAGGCCGACGATGACGAGCAGCGCCAGCGCCACCGAGGGCAGCGCCCTGATCGAGGCGCGCCGGCACTCGGCCCACGACGCCTTGCCGACGCGCTTGTAGCCGGCGAGGCGGGCGTGCAGCACCGCGTAGAGGATGAAGAAGACGACGAGGGCGAGGCCAGGGCCGATGCCGGCGAGGAAGAGCGCGATCACGCTCTCCTCGGTGACGAAGGCGTAGACGATCATCGGGATCGAGGGCGGGATCAGGATGCCCAAGGTGCCGCCGGCGGCCAAGAGACCGTAGACGAAGCGGTCGCCGTAGCCGCGGGAGATCATCTCGGGGATCGCGACGGTGCCGATCGTGGCGGCGGTCGCGACCGACGAGCCCGAGATCGCGGCGAAGACGGCGCAGGACAGGATGGTGGCGACGGCGAGCCCCCCCGGCCAGTGCCCGACCCAGGCCCCGACGGCGGCGAACAGGTCGCGCCCGACGCCGCCCTGGAGGAGGACGTTCGACATGAGGAGGAACAGCGGCACGGCGATCAGGACGAAGCCGTCCAGGGTGGACAGGATCGACTGCGGCGCCATCAGGGGCGAGAAGCCGCCGAGCAGCAGCATGGCAAGGCCCGTGCCGCCGAGCGCGAAGGCGACCGGCACGCCGATCAGGAGGAGGACGAACAGGCCCGCCAGGATGAGAAGGACGGTCATTCCTGCACCGCCCCGGCGGGTTCGGGCGCACCGTCACGGGCGACCAGCGCCGCCTCGATCGCGCTTTGCACGAGGAGGAGCGCGAAGCCGACCGGCACGGCGAGTTCGGCGATCCAGACCGGCAGGTTCATCAAGCTGCCGGTCGTCCGGCCGCGCTCGAACGAATCGTAGAAGATCGCCCAGCCGTGCCAGAGGACGATCGCGCTGAACGAGAAGACGGCGACGAGCGCGACGAGTTCGGCCGCCGCACGGCCGCGCGGCGGCATGAGGCCCGTCACCGCGTTCACCGCGATGTGCCGCCGGGCCGCGAGGATCCAGGCCATCCCCAGCATCGCGCCCCAGACGAGGCAGAGCTGCGACAGCTCCGCCGCCCAGATCGTCGGCCGAACGAAGAAGTAGCGCGCCACCACCTCGTACGTCAGCATTCCCCCCGCCGCCGCGAACAAGATCGCCGCGAGCCATGCGAGGTAGAGGGTCAGGCGGGTGAAGGCTTGCATGGCTTGGTCCGGGGTTGAACGCTTCGCGTGCGCTGCCGCGCGGGCTTTTTTCTCTCTTTTTTGCAACTTTGGCCGGGGCTGGCTTCGGCGTTGAGGCCAATCTCGGACGACAAGCAGCAAAAAAGAAAAGAGAAAAGCCGCGCGGCAGCGCACGCGAAGCGTTCTCCTAGAGCTTGCCAGCGTCCTCGAACAGCTTCTGCCCCAGGTCGCCGGCCGACTTCTTGTATTCGTCGTAGACCGGCTGCGCCGTGGCTTTCCAGGCTTCGATCTCTTCGGGGGTGGGGGTGTAGACGGTCATGCCGTTCTCTTCGGCCATCTTGAAGGCTTGGGCCTCGATGTCGCTCATGCGGTCGCGCACGTCGTTCTCGGCGACCTCGGCCGCGGCCTCGATCTGGGTGCGGAGATCGTCCGAGAGGCCGTCCCACCAGTCCTTGTTGACGACGACGACGAACTCGATGTCGGCGTGGTTGGTTTTGGTGATCGTGTCCATCACCTCCCAGAGCTGGCGCGAGGCGACGCCCGAGACGCCGGTCATGCCGACGTCGACGGTGCCGCGCTGGTATGCCAAGTACTGCTCGGAGCCGGAGACGAGGGTGGGCGAGCCGCCGGCGGCGGTGACGAAGTCGCCGAGCGTCTTGCCGAAGACGCGAACCTTCTTGCCATCCAGGTCGGCCGGAGTCTTGAGCGGCCCGCCGTTCGAGAGCATGACGGCACCGCCGTAAGCCTGCCAGTAGAGGATCTTGCCGCCGGTGTCCTCGATCGCGTCCTCGATCGCGGTGCGGATGTCCGAACCCTCGGCGACGGCCGCGCGCACCTTCTCTTCGGTGTTAAACATGAATGGCATGTAGAAGATGTCGACCGCCGGCACGTCGCCGACATATTGGGTCAGCGACGCGACGCCGGCCTCGATCGAGCCCGAGCCGACGGCGGCGGGCACTTCCTTGTCCTCGTAGAGCTGGGCCGAGTCGTAGATCTCGACGTCCATCTCGCCGCCCGTGCGCTCTTCCACCTCCTTCTCGAACAGTTGCAGGTTCTCGCCGAGGTGGCTCTGCAGCGGCAATTGCAGGGTGATGCGCATCTTCTCCGCCGCGACGGCGGGGTTGGCGAGAAATGCTGCGAGGAGGGCGGCGCCGAGTGCTCGCGTTGGTCTCATGTGTGGGTCTCCCTTATACGGCCCCGTCTTGGCGCGGGGCGGGTGCGGCCGACCTTAGCCGAGTGAGGCGCGTTCGGCCACCGGGGCGTTTTGCGCAGGATTCGGTTGCGCAAAATGCCCCGGAGACGCCCGGTATGCACAGGACCTCAGGGGCTCGACGGGTCGAAGACGGCGTTGGGACCAGGCGAAGTGTCGAACGGCTCGACACCCGCGTTCGGATACCAGTTCCAGTGCCACGACCACATGATGTAGTATTCGATGAAGTCGCGGACGGCCGGGTTGCGGTGCGCCTTGTGCGCGTCGTAGAGCGCTTCCGGCGTTCTGGCGATGTCCGTGTCGTTCATGCCGACGTCGAGCGACGTTTTGTCGGCGTCGAAGACGATGAAGCGCTCGTCTTGCTTCGTCCAAGGCTCCCACCTCACCGGCTGACCCCTGTTGGGCGTTATCTTGCCGTTCTTGTTGCGCAGGAATTCGTAGAGGTAGGCGCCGGCCGCGCGGGACAGCTTCTGCCGGCCCGGCAGGTTGGCGTCGTTGTACTGGTACGCGTCGATCGAATCGTCCTCAGCCAGACCGAAGAATTTCTGATAGAAGAAATCCATCTCGGCGACGTGCAGCGCCCCGGCGTAGAGCGTCCAGGCGTTCGGGTACGGGATCCCGTAGTCCTTGCGCGGATCGGACCCCCAGTCGAACCGGTAGACGTAGACGGGGTTCTTCCGGGCCGCGTTGACTCGAACGAGATTCCTGGCCGGCAAATGCGCCCCGAGATAGGTGTCCACCTCGTCGATCAGCCCGGTGGCGAACTTGTAGTTGGCCTTGAACTCGTCCGGCGTCGCGGCGAACTCGCTGTAGAACTTCGCCAAGTAGGCGTAGTCCGGGTTGGTGTTGTCGATGGCTTCCGCCACCAGCTTGTCCAGGGTCTTGCCCTCTTGGAAGTTGAACGGCCAGTAGGCGTTCCAGGCGTTGTTCTCGTTCTTGGTCGTGCCGACGACGACCGGCTTGGGGTAGACGTTGCCATCGGAAAAGTCGGCGAAATCGAGACCGTAGGGTAGGACGTACCCGTCGCCGATCGCGTAGACGAACTCGGGCCGGTCCTCGGCGCCCTGGACGATCGGCGGCGGAATGGCGTCCGAGCCCGAGGCGATGTCGTCGCGGTAGAAGTCGCCCCAGTTGATCGATCCCCAGTAGGACGTGGCGTAGACGTCGGTGATCTCCTTTGCCGTCTTGTGGCGAAAGTAGTCCGCGATCTCGGCGTCGGTCATCTCGGCGTCGACGCGGGCCTTGGCCGCGACGCTGTCCGCGGCGGTGCCGTCGGCGACGAGAAGGTTGTAGAGCACTTGCTTTGACGACTTGAACGCGGCGGCGACCGGCCGGATGCCCGGGAAATTGCTCTCCATGATGGCCTTGTCGAAAAGGTCCTTCGCCAAGCGGCTGTGCATGAGGTAGGCGACGTTCTGCGCCCCGGCCGAAGCGCCGGCGATCGTCACGTTGCGCGCATCGCCGCCGAAGCGCTCGATGTTCGCTCGCACCCATTCCAGCGCCTTGATCTGGTCCAGCGTGCCGAAATTGCCCGAGTCGTCCAGCGGGTTACCGGACGTCAACGCCGGGTGGGAGAACCAGCCCATCACGCCCAACCGATAATTGATGGTGACGACGACGACGTTGTAGGCTTTGGCCACGGTGTACCAGGAGCCTTCGCCGGAGCCGCCGGTGTTGGATCCGCCGTGGATGTAGAAGAAGACCGGCAGGTTCTTCTGGTCGGTGTCCGGGCGCCAGACGTTCAAGTAGAGGCAATCCTCGTCGCCGCCCGAGGGCTGAAAGCACCTGTTGCCGTACGCGCTCGCGTCCAATACGCCCGGCCAACGGACCAGATCTCCGGGCGCCTGCCAGCGCCGCTCGCCCACCGGCGGTACCGCGTAGGGAATGCCCTTCCAGCTCAGGACGTTGAAGCCTTCGACGACCTCGCCCCTCGCCGGGCCGTGCTGCGTCTGGACGACGCCACCAATCCGCTCGGCGAATGCGGCCGTGGACACGCACAGAAATGGGATCATCAACGCTGCCGCGACAAGATATGAGAACCGCCTCATCTAGCCCCCCCGTGCTCTGCTCGATCGAGGCATGTGCGAAAAGCTGCCTCAATCGAGTGGTCTTGGATTATTTTTTGATCGGCCCGATGACCTTAGGGGAAGAACATCGATCGGTCCCGGCAAAAGGCGTCGGCAGGGCGTCTGCCGAGCGTGATGTTCGGGCCGACGGGGTGGCAGCGAGCGTTCGGCCTACGACTTAAAGGCTCGTGCGCCACCGACGCGAAGGCGCCGGACAGACCCGGCGCGCCGCAACTTGAGGGAAGACGACGATGGGCCAGAGCGCCGACACCAACCGCCGCTACGTCCTGGCCGAGCGGCCGCGCGGCGAGCCGACGGCGGGCACGCTGCGGCTGGAGAAGACCGACGTGCCGCAACCGGGCGAGGGGCAGATGCTCGTGCGCACCGTCTACCTGTCGCTCGACCCCTACATGCGCGGCCGGATGAGCGACGCCGCGTCCTACGCCGAGCCGGTGGCGATCGACGACGTCATGGTCGGCGGCACCGTCGGCCGCGTTGTCGCCTCGAACCTGGACGGGTTCGAGGCGGGCGACTGGGTGTTGGGCTTCAACGGCTGGCAGGACTACGCGCTCTCGGACGGGAAGGGCGTCACCAAGCTGGACGAGG
>CBDCHP010000003.1:0-111569 GCA_965217265.1 Geminicoccaceae bacterium
GCGCCGTCGGAGTGCGCGTCGGCGGCGAGACGATCCCCTGCGACGGGCTCGTGGTCAACGCCGACTTCGCGCGGGCCATGCAGCGCCTCGTGCCGGCGCGGCTGCGACGGCGCTGGGGCGACGCCAACCTGGAGACGAAGAAATATTCCTGCTCGACCTTCATGCTCTACCTAGGGATCAAGGGCAGGGTCGACCTCGCGCACCACACGATCCTGCTGGCCGAGGACTACCGAACCAACCTGCAACAGATCGAGACCGGCGTCCTGCCGCCCACGCCCTCGCTCTACGTGCAAAACGCCTGCGTCACCGATCCCGGTCTGGCGCCGCCTGGGACCAGCACGCTCTACGTGCTCGTGCCCGTGCCGCACATGGGGCCGACGATCGACTGGCGACAGGAGACGGCGCGATACCGCCGCCTCGTCATCGAGCGGCTCAAGAAGCTCGGCATCGAGGACTTGGAGCGGCGCATCGTCGTCGAGAAGGTGGTGACGCCGGTCGATTGGCAGGACATGCAGATCTTCAGGGGTGCCACCTTCAACCTCGCCCACAACTTAAGCCAGATGCTCTACTGGCGGCCGCGCAACCGCTTCGAGGAGCTGGACGGGGTCTACCTCGTCGGCGGCGGCACGCACCCGGGCTCGGGCCTGCCGGTGATCTTCGAGGGGGCCAGGATCACGGCGCGGCTGTTGAGCGAGGATCTGGGCCTGCCGATGGCGACGGGCTTCACTCAGTCGCCGTTCGAGACGGCGCCGGCAATGACGGAGGTGGCGTGATGGCGGGGGCAAAGGTCGTCGTGATCGGGGGCGGACTCGCCGGGCTCGCGGCGGCCGTGGTGGCCCAGGCACGCGGCCACGCGGTGACGCTGGTCGAGAAGAACGACTGGCTCGGCGGCAAGGCGGCCGTCTTGGAGGCGGACGGCTTTCGCTTCGACATGGGACCGACGATCCTCACCGTGCCGCGGGTCCTCAAGCGCGTCTTCGCCGAGGCCGGGCGCGACATCAACCAAGAACTCGACCTCGTCAGGCTCGACCCGCAGTGGCGCTGCTTCTTCGATGGCGGCCAAGTGCTCGACCTCGTCGAGGACACCAACGCGATGGCGACGACCCTGGACGCGCTCAAGCCGGGCGCCAAGCTGGGGGAGGGCTACCGGCGCTTCCTGGCGCTCTCCGAGCGGCTGCACGGCATCTCGGAGAAGTTCTTCTTCTGGAAGACGGTGCAGGACATGGGCGACACGCTCGACATGCGCTCGTCGCTCAACGTCCAGACCCTCTCCGACGTCATGGCGCTGCGCATGGGCCAGACCGTCGCCGGCACGATCCGCCGCTACGTGCCCGAAGACCGGGCGGCGCAGATGCTCGACCACTTCGTCCAGTATGTCGGCTCCTCGCCGTTCGGCACGCCCGCCGTCTTGTGCGCCATCGCCCACATGCAGACGGCCGAGGGCGTCTGGTACCCGATCGGCGGCACGCGCGCCGTCGCGACCGCCTTGGAGCGGGTGGCGCGCGAGAGCGGCGTCGAGATGATGACCGGGACCGACGTCAAGGCGATCGAGACGGCGAACAAGCGCGTCACCGGCGTGCGCTTGGCCGATGACCGGGTGCTGACGGCCGATCGCGTGATCTCCAACATGGACGCGGTGCGCACCTACCGCGAGTTGGTCGGCGGCGAGGTCGGCAAGTCTTACGGCAAGCGCGACTTCGAGCCGGCCTGCTCCGGCGTCGTCCTCTACCTCGGCCTGGACAAGGCTTACGACCACCTAGCGCACCACGATTTCGTCTTCTCGCGCGACCCCGAGGAGGAGTTCGACCACATCTACAAGAAGGGCGAGGTGGCGCCGGACCCGACCTGCTACCTCGCCGCCCCGGCCCGGACCGAGCCCGGCGTGGCGCCGCCGGGCGGGGAGGCGCTCTACGTCCTGGTCCACACGCCCTACCTGCGGCCGCACCACGACTGGAAGCGGATGCTGCCCGGCTACCGGCAGGTCATCCTCGACAAGCTCAAGCGCACCGCCGGCATGGGCGACATCGAGGAGCGCATCCGCTTCGAGCGCGTGCTGACGCCGCAGGACATCCACGAGCGCTACCGGGTTCTGAACGGCGCCATCTACGGGCTTGCCAGCCACGGCCGCTTCATGGGCGCCTTCAAGCCCGGCAACCGCTCGCGCGAGATCGAAGGCCTCTACCTCGCCGGCGGCGCGGCGCACCCGGGGCCGGGAATGCCGATGGTCTTGATGTCGGGCTGGATCGCCGCCGACACGCTGGACCAGGACCTCGCCCCGCTCGACAAGGCGGGGTGAGCGCCGCCATCGATGGAAGACCCGATCGAGCGCCGCTCGACCGCGCTTTATAGCTTCTTCGCGCCGATGATGCGCCACACCGTGCGGCGCGGCTTCCACGCCGTGCGCGCGGCCGGCATCGAAGGGGCCGCGACGGCGCGGGGACCGCTCGTCGTCTACGCCAACCACCCGTCCTGGTGGGACCCGCCCCTCTTCCTCCTCCTGCACGAGCACGTCTTCAAGAAACGGCTCGCGTTCGGACCGATCGACGCCGAGGCGCTCGAACGCTACCGCTTCATGGGCCGCTTGGGCCTGTTCCCGGTCGAGCGCGGCACGCGGCGCGGCGCCACCTCGTTCCTGCGCACGGGCGTTCGGGTCCTGCGCACGGCCGACACGGTCTTGTGGCTGACGCCGGAGGGGCGCTTCACCGACCCGCGCGCCCGGCCGCTGCGCCTGGAGGCCGGCCTCGCCCACTTGGCGGCGGCGGCGCCCGCCGACACGGTCTTCCTGCCGCTCGCGGTCGAGTACCCGTTTTGGGAGGAGAAATACCCCGAGGCTCTCGCCCGTTTCGGCGCGCCGCTCGCGGCCGGGGCGCTGCAGGCCCTGCCGCGCGACGCGGCGCTCGCGCGGTTGACCGTAGCCCTGAGCGCCACGATGGACGATCTGGCGGCGGACGCGATCCGCCGCGATCCGGCGGCGTTCACGATGGTCCTCGAAGGCGCGGCCGGGGCGAACGCGGTCTACGACCTCTACCGGCGCGCACGCGCCGCCGCGTCGGGCCGGCGCTTCGACCCGGCGCACGGGGGCGGCGGCACGGGGGCGGCGCGGTGAGCGCGCTCGCCTGGGTCGCGCTGGGGCTGGCGCTGCTGCCGCTGGGGCTGGCGCTGAAGAACCTCGCCCTGCTGCGCGAACCGCCCCTCCCGACGGATCGGCCGAAGGTCTCGATCCTGATCCCGGCGCGCGACGAGGCGGCGAACATCGAGGCGGCGGCGACGGCGGCGCTCGCGGGCGGGGGCGCCGAGGTCGAGGTCCTGGTTCTCGACGACCATTCGAGCGACGACACCGCCGCCATCGTCGAGCGGCTGGCAAAGGCCGAGCCGCGGCTCAGGCTGCACCGTGCCCCCCCGCTGCCGCCCGGCTGGAACGGCAAGCAGCACGCCTGCCACGTCCTGGCGTCGCTGGCGAGGCACCCGGTCCTCCTCTTCGTCGACGCCGACGTGCGCCTCGCCCCCGACGCCGCGGCGCGGGCGGCGGGCTTTCTTCGAGCGAGCGGGGCCGGGCTCGTCAGCGGCTTCCCGTATGAGCGGACGGGAAGCTTCGTCGAGGCGATGCTGATCCCGCTGATCCACCTCTTGCTGCTCGGCTACCTGCCGATCGCGATGATGCGCGCCAGCACGAGCCCCGGCTTCGGCGCCGCCTGCGGCCAGTTGATGCTGGCGGACGCGGGCGCCTACCGCGCCGTCGGCGGTCACGCGGCGATCAAAGGTTCGCGCCACGACGGCGTCACCCTGCCGCGCGCCTTTCGCAGCGGGGGCCGGACGAGCGACCTGTTCGACGCGACCGGGCTCGCCTCGTGCCGGATGTACGCGGGCGCAGCCGCGACGTGGCGCGGCTTTTTGAAGAACGCCGACGAGGGCATGGCGACGCCGATCGCCCTGCCGGTCTGGACGCTCCTCCTGTTCGGCGGCCACGTCCTGCCCTGGCTCGTGCTGGCGCTCGGCGTCGTCGCCGGCCTCGGCCCCCCCGTCGTCGTGCCGGCGCTGCTCGCGGTCGTCGCCAACCTCGCCCTGCGCGCGCTGCTGGCCGTGCGCTTTCGCCAATCGGCGCTGGGCGTCGTCCTGCACCCCTTGAGCGTTCTCATGCTGCTCGCCTTGCAGTGGCAGGCGCTCGTCATGGCCCAGACCGGGCGACGGGTCGCGTGGCGCGGCCGGACCGAGGCGGCCTGAGCCGTGGCGAAGCCCGTCCAGCGCTGGCTGTCGCGCCACGGCCATGAAGTATTTCACCCGCTGACCGGGGCCGATCTCGAAACCCTCGTCCGTCTGGCGGCGGCGGGCCCACGCTTCACGCCCAAGGGGGCAGGGCGCTTCGCCTTCGCGATCTTCACAGCACTGGGCCGGCTGCCCTTCGATTTGATCGAGCGCGCAACCGTTGCGCTCGCCGTTCCGCCGATCGAGGACATGCCGCCGCCGCTCTTCGTCGTCGGCCACTGGCGCAGCGGCACGACGCACGTCTACAACGTGCTCAGCCGTTCGCAGGCCCTGGGCAGCGTGCCGCCGCTCGCGGTGGGCTTGCCGTGGAATTTCCTCGGCCTCGGCCCTTTCCTGCGCCGCCGGCTGGAGGAGTGCCTGCCCGAGGACCGGGTCATCGACGACCTCCCGGTCCATCCCGACTCGCCGCAGGAGGACGAGTTGGCGCTCGCCAACATGCAGACCCTCTCCTTCTACCACGGGGTCTATTTCCCGGGCCGGATCGGGGCCGAGTTCGAGCGCGGCCTGTTCCTCGACGGTTGCAGCGAGGCCGAGCGGCGGCGCTTTCTCGACCGCACCGGCCATTTCATGCGCAAGCTGCACCGGCTGAACGGCGGTCTGCCGCTCCTGGTCAAGAACCCCGCCCACTCGGCCCGGCTGGAAGATCTCCTCGACCTGTTCCCGAACGCCAAGGTGCTGCACGTACGGCGCAATCCCTTCGTCGTCGTCGAGTCGACCCGGCGGATGCTCAAGACCCTGCTCGACACCTTCGCCCTGGAGCGGGCCGGCGCGGTCGACCTCGACGCCCTGATCCTCGCCACCTACCCCCGCCTGCTCGCCGAGATCGAGCGGCAGACGGCGGTCCTGCCGCCCGGCCGCTTTCACGACCTCGCCTTCGAGGCGTTCGAGACCGACCCGATGCGCGAGATCAAGCGGCTGCACGAAGCCCTCGACCTGCCGGGCTTCGCCGCGAACCAAGCCGCGTTCGCGGGCTATCTCAAGAGTGTTGTCGACTATAAGAAGCGGCACCACCGCTACGAGCCGACGCGGCTGCGCGCGACGGGGGGCGCCTTGGCGCCTTGGATCGAGCGCTGGGACTACGCCCCGCCGGCCTGATAGCGCGACACCGCAATACGAAGATTGAACACATGACTCAACCGACTGCCTTCGTCTTCGACCTCGACGGCACCCTCGTCGACAGCGTCTACCCGCACGTCGCCGCCTGGGCCGAGGCCGCGGCGAAGCAGGGCATCGCCGTGCCTTCGTGGCGGCTGCACCGACGGATCGGGCTGCGCGGCGACCTGTTCGCGCGCGCACTTCTGCACGATGCGGGCCGAAAGATCGAAGGGTCGGTGATCGAGCGGCTGCAGGCGGCGCACGCCGAGGCGTACCAGAAATACGCCGCCGACGTGGCGCTCCTGCCGGGGGCAAAGGCGTTGTTGCAGCGGCTCAAAGCGGCAGACTGCCCGTTCGCGATCGCCACGAGCGGCAAGCGGGCGAGTGCTAAGCCGATGCTCGACCGGCTCGACCCGCCGGACGACGTGCCGATCGTCACCGGCGATGACGCGGACGCGGCGAAGCCGGCGCCGGACCTGTTCCTGATCGCCGCCGGGCGGCTCGGGCTCGACCCGCAGGGCCTCTACGCCGTCGGCGACAGCGTCTGGAACATGCTGGCGGCCAAGCGCGCCGGCATGGTCGGGATCGGCGTCCTCACCGGCGGCTTTGGCGCCGCCGAACTGGTTCAGGCCGGGGTGAACCTCGTCTACGACGACGCGGCGACGCTGGCCGATCGGCTGTACGAGACTGGGATCGCTGCTTGAGCGCACCGCTGATCCTGACGCTCACCCTCGACGACGCCGCGTTCGAGCGCCTGGACGGGCTCAGGCGAGCGCACTTCCCGCCGGAGCGCAACTTCCTCTCGGCGCACCTGACCCTGTTCCATCACCTGCCGGGCGCGGAGGTCGCCGCGGTCGTGCGGACCGTCGAGGGGGCGTGCGGCGCGACGGCGCCGTTCCCGCTCGCCTTCACGACGCCCAAGAGCATCGGCCGCGGCGTCGCGTTCTTCACCGAGGCCGGGCCGTTGGCGTCCCTGCGTCGCCGGCTCGCCGAGGATTTCGCCCCCTGGCTGACGCCGCAGGACCGGCAGGGCTTCAGGCCGCACGTCACGGTGCAGAACAAGGCGACGCCCGAGGCGGCGAAAGCCCTTCTAACCGAGCTGAACGCCACCTTCGCTCCGATCAACGCCGAGGGCAGGGGCCTGCTGCTCTGGCGCTATCTCGGCGGCCCTTGGGAGGCGGCGGGGGCCTTCCCCTTCAAGGGCGCATGAGCGCGTCGCGCAGACGGTCGAGGAAGACGAGGCATCGCGCCAGTTCTTCTCGGCCGATCCACTCGTCAACCGTGTGCGCCCGCTCGATCGTGCCGGGGCCGAGGATCACGGTCGAGACGCCGGCGCGCTGCAGCTGCCCGCCGTCGGTGCCGAACGACACGACGCCCGGCGCCTCGGCCGTCCACAAATCGCGCACCAGCCGCATCGCCGCACCGTCGGGTTCGGGGATCAGGCCGGGGTAGAACGCCTCCTCGATCAGGTCGAGGGCGGCGTCCGGGCAATTTTCGCGCATCATCGGCAGGATCTCGGCCGCGACTCGGGCGCGAAGGCCCTCGATCAGGGCACCGCCGTCGTCCTCGGGCAGGGGCCGCACCTCCCAGGCGACGCGGCAGCGGTCCGGGACGACGTTGCGGGCGAGGCCGCCCGCGATCGTGCCGACCGAGAGGGTGGTGTAGGGCGGATCGAAGGGGGATCCCGGCCGGGGCACTTCGGCGAGGCGGCGGGCGGTCGCCTCGACCAGGGCGACGAAGCGCGCCGCGGCGTAGACCGCGTTCACTCCCGCCTCGGGCCTGGAGGCGTGGCCGGCGAGCCCTCTCGCCTCGGCGACCAGCTCGTGCCCCGCCTTGTGGCCGATCACCGGCCGCATCCCGGTCGGCTCGCCGACGATCGCGACGGCGGGCCGAAACGGCAGCGCCTGCAGGAACGGCACGAGTTGCCGAGCACCCTCGCTGCCGGTCTCCTCGTCGAAGGTGAGCGCGAGGTGAAGCGGCCGGGCGAGCGGTGCCGCGGCGAACGCCGGCACCGCCGCGAGGCAGCAGGCGATGAAGCCCTTCATGTCGAGGGCGCCGCGGCCGTGGAGGCGCCCGCGGCGCTCGCTCAAGGCGAAGGGCGGCGTGGTCCAGGTGGCGGGGTCGGCCGGAACGACGTCGAGGTGGCCCGAGAGGATCACCCCGCCGTCGATCGGCGGACCCACGGTGGCGAACAGGTTGGCGCGCGCCCCGTCCGGGGCGACGTCGAGCCGCCAGGCCACGGCGTGGCGGTCGAGGAAGGCGCCGACGTGGCGGCAGAGTTCCAAGTTCGGCACGCCGCCGACGACGGGGTGCGCGACGAGGTCGGCCAAGTGCGCGACGGCCTGATCGAGCCGGTCCAAGGGTCAGTCCTTGACGACGAGGCCGCGCGGCACGTCGCACAAGCACTCGGCCGGGCCGTGCCCGTGGATCAGGATGGTCTCGGTGATCTCCAACCCCCAGTCGTCGGTCCACAGGCCCGGCATCAGGTGGAAGGTCATGCCGGGCCGCAGCTCGGTCGCGTCGCTCTCGCGCAGGCTGATCGTGCGCTCGCCCCAGTCGGGCGGGTAGCTGAGGCCGACGGCGTAGCCGCAGCGGTGCGCACGCCCAAAGCCGGCCGCGGCAAGAAGACCGTGCACGGCGCGGGCGACGTCGCCCGCGGTGGCCCCGGCCCTGGCCGCGTCGATGCCGGCGTCGAGCGCGTCGAGCATGGCACCCTCGGCGTCCAGGAGGGCCTGCGGCGGGCGGCCGAGGTAGGCGGTGCGGCACAAAGGGGCGTGGTAGCGCCGGTGGCAGCCGGCGATCTCGAAGAAGGTGCCGGCATCGGCCTCAAGCGGCCGGTCGTCCCAGGTCAGGTGCGGGGCCGCCGCGTCCGCGCCGGTCGGCAGCATCGGCACGATCGCCGGGTAGTCGCCGCCGGCACCCCCGACGCCCTCGATGCCGGCCTTGTAGATCGCGGCGACGAGGTCGTTCTTGCGCATCCCGGCGGCGAACCGCTCGCGGATCGTGGCGTGCATCGCGGCAGTGATCTCGGCCGCGCGCCGCATGTAGTCGATCTCGGCCGGCGACTTGACCGCGCGTTGCCAGTTGACGAGGCCGGTGGCGTCGATGGGCCAGGCGTCGGGCAGGGCCGCCGTGAGCACGGCGTGCGCCTTGGCCGAGTAGTAGTAATTGTCCATCTCGACGCCGATGCGGGCCCGCCCCAGGCCCCGATCGCGCAAGAGGCCGCCCAGGTGCGTCATCGGGTGACGCTCGATCGACTGGACGTAGGCGTCGGGGTAGCCCTCGATCCTGCCCGACGCCATCCAGACGGTGCGCAGCGCCCCTTGCGCGTCCATGCCCCGGCCCCACCACAAAGGATCGTCGCTCAGGCTCACGACGACGCCCTGGTGGACGTAGAACGACCAGCCGTCGTAGCCGGTCAGCCAGTGCATGTTAGAGGGATCGGTAACGAGGAGCGCGTCGAGCCCGGCCGCAACCATCGCCGCGCGCGTCGCCGCAAGCCTCGCCTCAAATTCCAACCGCGCGAACGCACCGCTGCTCATCGTCATCGCTCCAATCGCCGTCATGGCACCGCCCACTTTCGGGCGGCGGGGGACGTGCGGCAAGGGAGACACAGACAATCATGCCTTAAAAGCGGCTAAATCCGTCTCGCCAACGCGATCATCACCCGTTTGAACGCCCTACGATGTGTTCGATCTAGCCGCGAAAGGGCGTCAGGATGGATAGAGAGGCGACGGCACGGCGCGGCGGCAGGTTGGCGCGGCACGAGCGGCGGCGGCAGGGGCTGGACCCGGCCGAGCGCCCGGTGCGGCCGGGGCTGGAGGGTGGGCTCTACCGGCCCTTGAGCCAGGCTCAGGTCGAGACCGTGCACGCGGCGGCGCTGGAGGTCCTGGACACGATCGGCCTCGCCGATGCGATCCCGTCCTGCGTCGCCGCCTGCACGCGCAAGGGGGCCCGCCTGAACGATTCCGGTCGCCTGTGCTTTCCGCCGGCCCTCATCGAGAACACGCTCAAAGCCGCGGCTCGGCGCTTCGCGCTGCACGGCCAAGCACCCGGGCACGACCTCGACCTCAGCGGCA
This sequence comes from Geminicoccaceae bacterium, assembly GCA_965217265.1. Lineage (GTDB taxonomy): Bacteria > Pseudomonadota > Alphaproteobacteria > Geminicoccales > Geminicoccaceae > JAGRGG01. The sequence goes on from CBDCHP010000003.1 coordinate 9,438, forward strand.
AGAAGGTTCATTTCGGCACGGCCGGTGCTGCCGTCCACGTCGCCGACTTCGAGCGGCGCGCCTACCGCGAATCGACCCTGAGCGACCTCTACGACGCCGCCCGCGTCGGCGACGCACTCGACCACATCCACTTCTTCCAGCGCACGCTGGTCGCCCGCGACCTCGCCGACCCGTTCGAACTCGACCTCAACACCGCCTACGCCTGCATCAAAGGCACGACCAAGCACGTCGGCACGTCCTTCGTCACGCCGGAGAACCTGCAAGGGACGATGCCGCTGTTGCACGCGATCGCAGGATCCGAGGCGGCGTGGCGGGCGCGGCCCTTCGTCAGCCTCTCCTGCTGCTTCGTCGTGCCGCCCTTGAAGTTCGCCGTCGACGCCTGCCGGACGCTGGAGGCGGCGGTCGAGGCCGGCATGCCGGTCCTCCTCCTCTCGGCGGGGCAGGCGGGCGCCACCTCGCCCGCGGCACTCGCCGGCACCGTCGTCGAGGAGGTGGCCGAATGTCTGGCCGGCCTCGTCTACGTCAACGCACTCAAGGAAGGCCACCCCGCCATCTTCGGCCCCTGGCCGTTCGTCTCGGACCTGCGCACCGGTGCCATGTCGGGCGGCAGCGGCGAGCAGGCGCTGCTCTCGGCGGCCTGCGCCCAGATGGGCCAGTTCTACGACCTGCCGACGGGCGTGCCGTCCGGCATGAGCGACGCCAAGCTGCCCGACGTGCAATCGGGGCTGGAGAAGGGCCTGAACCACGCGCTGGTCGCCAACGCCGGTCCGAACCTGATCTACGAGGCGGCGGGAATGCAGGCGTCCCTGCTCGGCTTCAGCTTCGAGAGCCTGGTCATCGACAACGACACGATCGGCATGGCGCTGCGGACCTTGAAGGGCATCGCGCTCGGTGCCGATGCGCTCTCGATCGAGACGATGCGCGAGGCCTGCACGCGCGGTCCCGGACACTACTTAGGCACCGAGCAGACCCTGCGCTTGATGCAAAGCGAGTACCTCTACCCGGCACTCGCCGATCGGATGAGCCCGAAGGAGTGGGACGAGGCCGGCAACCCCGACATGCTGACCAGGGCCAAGCGGCGGGTGCACGACCTCTTGACGAACCATGTGCCGGATCACATCGCGCCTAGCCTCGACCGCGACCTGCGGCGGCGCTTTCCGATCCGGCTGCGACATGCGACACCCGCGGCGGAGGTGGCCTGATGGAACGGTTCGACGTCGTCGTCATCGGCGGGGGTGCCGTCGGCTGCTCGGCCCTCTACCACTTGGCCAAGCGCGGGTGGCGCGACGTCCTCCTGCTCGAAGCCGACGAGTTGACCTCCGGCTCGACGTGGCACGCGGCGGGCAACTGCCCGACCTTCTCCGCATCCTGGGGCATGATGCGGCTGCAACGCTATTCGGCCGACCTGTTCGCGCGCCTAGGCGACGAGGTCGACTACCCGATCACCTACCACCGCACCGGCTCCTTACGCCTCGCCTTGACACAAGCGCGCGTCGACGAGTTCCGCCACGTCGCCGGCATGGCGCGCGCCAACGGCCTCGCCTACGAGGTGATCGGGCCCGAGGAGGCCGTCGGGCGCTACCCGTACCTGGAGACCGACGGTCTCTTAGGCGTCTTGTGGGACCCGATGGACGGCGACATCGACCCTTCACAGCTGACCCAGGCCTACGCCAAGGGTGCCCGCGACCTCGGCGCCAAAGTGCGCCGGGGCGTCAAGGTGACCGGCCTCAGGCAGGACGGGCGGGGGTGGATCGTCGCGACGCCGACGGGCGAGATCCGAGCCGGCGCCGTGGTCAACGCCGCCGGCTACCGTGCCGCTGAGGTCATGGCTCTTCTGGGCCGGCACCTGCCGACGGTGGTCATGGCGCACCAGTACCTCGTCAGCGAGGACGTGCCGGAACTGGTCGGGCGCGAGGAGAAGCTGCCGCTGCTCCGCGATCCCGACACCTCCTACTACCTGCGCCAGGAGCGCGACGGCCTCTTGCTCGGCCCCTACGAGTGGCAGGCGACGCCGATGTGGCAGGACGCCATCCCGAAGAGCTTCGCCTACGGGCTGTTCGAGGACGACCTCGACCGGCTGGAGCCCTACATCGAGGCCGCGTGCGCCCGCGTGCCGCTCCTGGCCCAAGCCGGGATCAAGCGGGTCGTCAACGGCCCGATCCCCTACGCGCCCGACGGCAACCCCTACGTCGGCCCCGCACCGGGCCTGCACAACTTTCACCACGCCAACACCTTCAGCTTCGGCATCGCCCAGTCGGGCGGCGCCGGCAAAGCCTTGGCCGAGTGGGTGATCGACGGCCGGCCGGAATGGGACCTCTGGGGCCTCGACCCGCGCCGCTACACGGGCTACGCCACCAAGACTTTCACGACCGCGAAGGCGATCGAGGTCTACCAGAACGAGTACGCGCAGAGCTTCCCGAACGAGGAGCGCCTCGCCGGCCGGCCCCTGCGCACCTCGCCGCTCTACCACCGCCTGGCCCAGAAAGGCGCCCGCTTCGGCGTCCGCGCCGGCTGGGAGCGCGCGGCCTACTTCGACCCGAACGGCGTCGTCGGGAAGGACGGGCCGCATTTTCGCCGCGATCGACCGTGGTTCCCCTTGGTGGCCGAGGAGGTGGCGGCGGTGCGGGAGGGTGTGGGCGTGCTCGACCTGCCGGGCTTCACCAAATTCGTGGTCGAGGGCCCCGGCGCCGAGGCGTTCCTCGACCGGATCTTGTGCTCGCGCCTGCCAAAACTCGGCCGCGTCGCGCTCGCCTACGCCCTCGATGCGAACGGCAAGGTCTGGAGCGAGTTCACCGTGACGCGCCTCGCGCACGATTACTTCTACTTGATCGCCGCCGCCGGGGCCGAATGGCACGACCTCGACCTGTTGCGGGCCGACCTGCCGGACGATGGGTCGGTAAGCCTCAAAGACCTCTCGACCGCCTGGGGCACGCTCGTCGTCGCCGGTCCGAACAGCCGCGACCTCTTGCAGGGCCTGACGCCGGCCGATCTCTCCAACGCCGCCTTTCCCTGGCTCAGTGCCGTGTGGATCGACACCGACGTCGCCCCCGTCCTCGCCCTGCGCGTCAACTACGTCGGCGAACTCGGCTGGGAGCTGCACGCGCCGAGCGAGTACCTCGTTCCCCTCTACGCCCGCATCGAGGCCCTGGGCGCGCCGCTGGGCCTGCGCGACTTCGGCCTGTACGCGATGGACTCGATGCGGCTCGACAAGGGCTATCGCGGCTGGAAGACCGACCTTGAATCCGGCTACTCGCCCTTCGACGCCTCGCTGGATCGCTTCGTCGATCTCGCCAAACCCGACTTCGTCGGCAAGGCGGCCCTGCTGCACGAGCGCGAGAACGGCCCCGCGTGGCGCTTCGTGCCGCTGATCGTGGAGGAGCCCGGCGCGGCCGACGCGCCGTTCTGCGCATCGGTGTTCGACGGCGACGCGCGCGTCGGCCTCGTCACCTCGGGCGGCTGGAGCCACACGCTGAACGCCTCCCTGGCACTCGCCTACGTCCGCCCCCACCTCGCCGCCGAGGGTATGCGCCTCACGGTCGATATCCTGGGCGAGCGGTGCCCGGCGAGGGTGGCGCGCGAGCCGCCGTTCGATCCTGAGAACAAGCGGTTGCGGGAGTGAAGGTGATGCACGCTTCGCGTCCGCCGCGCGGGGCTTCTTCTTTCTCTTTTTTGCTCTTGTCCGAGGCTGGCTTCGACGCTGAGGCCAGTTCGGGAACCAAAGCGAGAAAAAAGAAGGCCGCGCGTCCAGCGCACGCGAAGCGTGTATTTCACCTCTGCTATTAGGCTAACACCATGCCCCGCCACACCTCAAAGCGCGGTCGTCCCAACATCCTCGTCGTCATGACCGACCAGTGGTCGGGCACCCGCACGCGTTGGGCCGGGTGTTCGCACCTCAAGACGCCGCACATGGACCGCTTGGCCGAGCGCGCCGTCCTATTCGACAACGCGTACTGCGCCAGCCCCTTGTGCGCGCCGTCCCGCTTCGCCTTCATGTCGGGGCGCCTGCCGTCCAAGATCGCGGCCTACGACAACGCGAGCGAATTCCCCTCGATCGTCCCGACCTTCGCCCACTACCTGCGGCGCTCGGGCTATCGCACGGTCTTGTGCGGCAAGATGCACTTCGTCGGCGCCGACCAGTTGCACGGCTTCGAGGAGCGGCTGACGACCGACGTGTACCCGGCCGACTTCGCCTGGACGCCCGACTGGCGCCACCCGGACGACCGCATCGCGTGGTGGTACCACAACCTCTTGCCCGTCAAGCAGGCGGGCGTCGCCGAGATCAGCAACCAACTGGCCTACGACGACGAGGTGGCGGCGCGGGCACGGCTTCGCCTCTACGACGCCGCACGCCGCGACGAGCGGCCGTGGCTGATGTGCGTCTCCTTCACCCACCCGCACGACCCCTACGCCTGCCGCAAGCGGTACTGGGACCTCTACGATCACGCCGCCGTTCCCATGCCGAACGTCGGGCCGATCGTTTACGCCGACCTCGACCCGCACAGCCGGCGTCTGCATCGCGTCTCGGCGATGGACTATTTCGAGGTGACAGAAGAAGACGTGCGCCGCGCCCGCCACGCCTATGACGGGGCGCTCAGCTACCTGGACGAGCAAATCGGCGATCTCCTGCGCATCCTCGACGAGACGGGCCAAGCCGAGAACACCGTGATCGTGTTCACGAGCGACCACGGCGACATGCTGGGCGAGCGCGGCATGTGGTACAAGATGAGCTTCTTCGAGCCATCGTCCCGCGTGCCGCTCCTGATCCACTGGCCGCACCGGTTCGAGCCGCAGCGGGTTGCGACCAACGTCTCCTTGCTCGATGTCCTGCCGACGCTGGTCGATCTCGCCGAGGGGGAGGGGGCGGGACCCAAAACGTTCGTCGAGCCCCTGGACGGGGAAAGCCTCGTGCCGCTGATGGAGGGCGGCAGGCTCGGGCGCGGCGATCGGATCACCACCGAGTTCATGGCCGAGGGCGCGGTGGCGCCGATGGTGATGCTCAAAGACGGCGACTTGAAATACGTCCACTGCGAGGCCGATCCGCCACAACTGTTCGACCTCGCCACGGACCCGCTCGAACTGACCAACCTCGCCACCGATCCGGCTTATGCCGGACGCCTCGCGATGTTCGCGGCCGAGGTCGTCATGCGCTACGACCTCGCCGACCTCAAGGACCGGATCATGCACCACCAGCAGGTGCGGTTGATGGTGTCCGACGCGCTGCGCCAGGGCCGCTACGTGCCCTGGGATTACCAGCCGTTCACCGACGAGTCGCGCCGCTTCATGCGCAATCATCTCGACCTGAACGAGGTCGAGGCGACGGCGCGCTTTCCGAGGGTGGCGGTGCCCGAACCGGCGGGTGCGATCAAAGTTCGTCCTCGACCCCGGGCCAAAAGTCGTCGTCGAGCGCCTGCTCAATCGTGAAAGGGCACGTTTCGAAAAACGTCTTGAGCAACAGCCCTGTCTCGACCGCCGCCTCCTTGCGGACCCGTCGATAGGCTGCCGCGAACAATTCTTCTTGGCGCGGCTTGAGACCAGGATTTTCCATGAGATGCTCGACGGCATCGCCGCGCTCCCGCGCGATCGTTGCCCGCCAACCGCGTGACTGTAGGTTCGGCTGAAACTGCCACTTTAGCAGGTGCATCAGCAGCACGCGGTAGGACGACCGCAGCTTCGCCGCCTGCTCGCGTCCCCTGCTCTCGATCTCCTCGGCGACGTTCGCCCAGTCGAGGGCCTCGGGGGTATTGACCCGCGCCTCGGCCGCGCGCCGCAGCGCCTCGGCTTGACGCCGCGTCCAGGTGTAGAAGTCGCGCTGGTAGAGGTCGGCGAGTTCGGTGCCCATCACGCCTCCTCCGGCCAGAAATCGTCGTCGAGCGCCTGTTCGATCGTGAAAGGTGACATCTTGGGGAACGTCTCGATCGGCAGGCCAGCCTCTGCGGACGCTTGAACGCGGGCATCATCGTAAGCTTCGGCAAAGAGCGTCTTGCGACGTCGCTTGAGGCTAGGATTGTCGTTGATCGAGCGAAGCGCCCGACGGCGATGCTCGACGGCGCTGCCGCGCCAGGAGAACGAGCGTTGGTTGGGCTGGTAACGCCATTTGAGCAGGTGGAGGAGCGTCACCCGATAGGCGGAGCGCAGCTTCGAGACCTGCTCGCGTCCCATGTCTTCCACCTCTTCGGCGACGTTCGCCCAGTCGATCGCGTCAGGTGTGTTGACCCGTGCTCGCGCCGCGCGCCGCAGCGCCCCGGCTTGTCGTTGCGTCCAGGTGTAGAAGTCGCGCTCGTAGAGGTCGTCGAGATCGGTGCTCATGTCGGAAACGTAGCATTTTGCTGGCGTTGTCGAACGACAAATTCGGCAATAACCGGCATGCTTGTAAACAGTGTCAAACCGGGAGGAAGAGCATGGCCGCAGAACTGCCCACGAATTGCGACGTCGTCGTCATCGGCGGCGGGATCGTCGGCTGCTCGATCGCCTACCACCTCGTCAAGGAGGGGATCACCGACACCCTCCTCCTGGAGCGGCGGCAACTGACCTGCGGCACGACGTGGCACGCGGCCGGGCTGATCGGGCAGTTGCGCGCGACCCGGCGGATGACCGAACTCGCCAAGTACACCTCCGACCTCCTGCACGCCCTCGAAGCCGAGACGGGGCAGGCGACCGGCTTCAAGCAGAACGGCTCGCTCGGCGTCGCCCTGAACGACGCGCGCATGGAGGAGCTGCGGCGCGGCGCCTCGATGGCGCGCAATTTCGGCCTCGAAGTCGAAGTGGTCGGCCCGTCCGAGATCAAAGCGCATTACCCGCTCGTCGATCTCGCGGGCGTGGTCGGCGGCGTGTTCCTGCCCAAGGACGGGCAGGCCGACCCGGTCGGCGTCACCCAGGCGTTCGCCAAGGGTGCGCGCAGCGGCGGGGCCAGGATCGTCGAGAACGCCGCCGTCCAGACCGTGCTGGTCGAGGGGGGCAGGGCCGTGGGCGTGCGGCTGGAGGACGGGCGGGAGGTGCGGGCCGGCACGGTCGTGATCGCGGCCGGCATGTGGTCGCGCGACCTCGCGGCCAAGATCGGCGTCGCCCTGCCGCTGCACGCGGCCGAGCATTTCTACATCGTCACCGAGGCGATCCCCAGCCTGCCGCGCGACCTGCCGGTGCTGCGCATCCCGGACGAGTGCGCCTACTACAAGGAGGACGCCGGTAAGCTGCTGCTCGGCTGCTTCGAGCCGACGGCGAAGCCTTGGGGGATGAACGGGATCCCGGCCGACTTCGCCTTCGACGCGCTGCCCGAGGACATCGACCACTTCGCGCCGATCCTGGAGGACGCCGTGCGGCGAGTGCCCGCCTTGGCCGACGCCGGCATCCAGACCTTCTTCAACGGGCCTGAGAGCTTCACCCCCGACGACCGCTACCTACTGGGCGAGACGGCCGAGGTCGAGGACCTGTTCGTCGCCTGCGGCTTCAACTCGATCGGCATCCAGTCCTCGGGTGGCGCCGGCAAGGCGCTGGCGGCGTGGATCAGGCACCGCCGCCAACCGTTCGACCTCGCCGACGTCGACGTGCGGCGGATGCAGCCCTTCCAGGCGACCAAGACGTACCTGTTCGACCGGACCAAGGAGAGCCTCGGCCTCCTCTACGCCATGCACTGGCCGCACCGGCAGATGGCGACCGCCCGCGGCGCCCGGCGCTCGCCCTTGCACGACCGACTGCTCGCGGCCGGTGCGGTCATGGGCGAGACGGCCGGCTGGGAGCGGCCGAACTGGTTCGCCCGCGGCGGCGAGGCGAGGGAATACTGCTACGGCTTCGGCCGGCAGAACTGGTTCGACGCCTGCGGGAACGAGTGCGCGGCGGTGATGGAGCGGGTCGCGTTGTTCGACCAGTCGAGCTTCGCCAAGTTCCTCGTCCAGGGCCGCGACGCGGCCGACGTGCTGAACGACGTCTCGGTGTCGGAGACCGAGGTCGAGCCGGGCCGCGTCGTCTACACCCAGTGGTGCAACGCGGCGGGCGGGATCGAGGCCGACCTCACCCTCGCGCGCCTGGACGGCGACAGGTTCGTGGTCGTGACGGCGGCCGGCGCGCAGACCCGCGACCTCGCGTGGCTGAGGCACCACGTCCCCGACGACGCCCGCTGCACGATCTGCGACGTCACCTCGGGCACGGCGATGTTCGGGCTCATGGGGCCGAACAGCCGGGCGTTGCTCGAAGCCGTCTCGGGCGCCGATCTCGGCAACGACGCCTTTCCCTTCATGACGACGCGCGCGATCGAGATCGGCTACGCCCGCGTGCGCGCGGCGCGCCTCACCTACGTCGGCGAACTCGGCTACGAACTCTACGTCCCGACCGAATTCGCCGCCCACGTCTTCGAACGGCTCACCGGGGCCGGCGCGAATTTCGGTCTGACGCTCGCCGGGATGCACGCGATGGACGCCTGCCGGGTCGAGAAGGGCTATCGCCACTGGGGGCACGACATCGGCGCCGAGGATACGCCCTTAGAGGCGGGCCTTGGCTTCACGATCGCCTGGGGCAAGCGGGGCTTCATCGGCAAGGCGGCGCTCTTACGGCAGCGCGAGCGGCGGCCTCTCTCCAAGCGCCTCGTCCAGATCCGCCTGCACGACCCGGGGCAGAACCTCTACCACGAGGAGCCGGTCTGGCGGGACGGGCGCATCGTCGGCGCCGTCACGTCGGGTGCCTTCGGCCACCGCGTCGGCACCCCGCTCGGCATGGGCTACCTGCACCGCGGGGCGGGGGTGACGGCGGACTGGCTGGGGGAGGGCGGCTTCACGGTCGAGATCGCGGGCGAACGCGTTCCGGCCGAGGTGCGGTTCGCCCCGTTCTACGACCCGAAGAATACCCGCGTACGGATTTGACGTCGGCGGCCCGACAGCTGAGCTAAAAGTCGCACTTGTGGGAGGTGGGCTTTCCCGAGGGCCCGGCTAGATTGCATTTTGATGGAACCATTCATGCAACAAACTATCGGGAGCGAATGATGCCGGACAAGGTTGATGTTTCCTTCACCGTGAACGGGCGCCTTGTGTCGTTGGCGGTCGAGGCGCGGGCGTTGTTGGTGGAGGTGTTGCGCGAGGGGTTGCGGCTGACGGGGACGCACGTCGGGTGCGACACCTCGCAGTGCGGCTGCTGCGTGGTGCACGTCGACGGTGCGAGCGTGAAGGCGTGCACGATGCTGGCGGTGCAGGCGCAAGGGGCGGAGGTGGTGACGATCGAGGGGCTGGCGGCGGTCGATCCCTCGGGCGAGGGCGGGCTGCACCCGGTGCAGGCGGCGTTCAAGGCGCACCACGGGCTGCAGTGCGGCTTTTGCACGCCCGGCATGATCATGAGCGCGGCGGACCTGCTCAACCACAACCGGGACCCGTCCGAGCACGAGGTGCGCGAGTGGCTGGAGGGGAACCTGTGCCGCTGCACGGGCTACCACAACATCGTCAAGGCGATCCTGGCGGCGGGGGCCGCGATGCGCGGCGACACGGCGCCGGCGCGAGCCGCCGAGTAGGCGGCGGGTCTTGGTGCGAGGCCGCGGCGCAGGCGGCGGCACGCACGGGCAGAGGGTCGGGATCAGGGGAAGGCAGAACAAGATGGCACAGACGATCGCGAACGGCATCGGAAGCTCGACGCTCAGGCGCGAGGACAAGCGCTTCGTCACCGGGCGCGGGCGCTACACCGACGACATGACGATGGGGGGGCAGGCCTACGCCGTCTTCGTCCGCTCGCCGCACGCGCACGCGCGCATCGGCAAGGTCGACAAGGATGGCGTCGCGTCGCTGCCGGGCGTGCTGGCGGTGTACGACGGCGCCGACGTCAAGGCGGCGGGCTTGGGCTCGAACGTCTGCGGCTGGATGGTGAAGTCGAAGGACGGCACCGACATGACGATGGCGCCCTACCCGCTCTTATGCGACGGCAAGGCGCGCTACGTCGGCGACCGGGTGGCGATGGTGGTGGGGACGAGCCTGCAAGCGGCCAGGAACGCGGCCGAGGCGCTCGCGGTCGACTACGAGCCGCTCGACGCCGTGGTCGACGTCGCCAAGGCGGCGAGCGGGCCGGCGGTGCACGACGAGGCGGCGGGCAACCTGATCTTCGACTGGGAGATCGGCGACAAGGCAGCGGTGGACGCCGCCTTTGCCAAGGCGGCGCACGTGACCAGGACGCACGTCGTCAACAACCGCCTGGCGCCGAACGCCCTGGAGCCCAGGGCGGCCTTGGGCCACTACGATCCCGGCACCGAGATGCACACGCTCCACGTCACGAGCCAGAACCCGCACGTGCACCGCCTCGTCATGTCGGCCTTCATCGGCGTGGCGCCCGAGCACAAGCTCAGGGTGGTGGCGCCCGACGTCGGCGGCGGGTTCGGCTCGAAGATCTTCATCTACGGCGAGGAGTGCCTCGTGCTCTGGGCCAGTCGCCTCCTGGACGGGGTGCCGGTCAAGTGGACGGCGGAGCGGACCGAGGCGTTCTTGAGCGACGCGCACGGCCGCGACCACGTCTCGACGGCCGAGCTGGCCTTGGACGGGGCCGGCGATTTCCTGGCGCTTCGGGTCAACACCAAGGCGAACCTGGGCGCCTACATGAGCACGTTCAGCTCGTGCGTGCCGACATACCTCTACGCCACGCTCTTGGCCGGGCAGTACAAGACGCCGGCGATCTACTGCGACGTGCAGGCCTACTACACCAACACGAGCCCGGTCGACGCCTACCGCGGCGCCGGGCGGCCCGAGGCCAGCTTCCTGGTCGAGACGCTGGTCGAGCAGGCCGCGATCGAGACCGGGCGCGATCCGGCCGAGCTCCGGCGGCAGAACTTCGTGCCCAAGGACGCCTTTCCCTACCAGACGCCGGTGGCACTCACCTACGACACCGGCGACTTCGGGGCGAGCCTGGACCGGGCCTTGGACCTCGTCGACTACGCGGGCTTCGCGGCGCGCAAGGCCGAGAGCGCCAAGCGCGGCAAGCGCCGCGGCATCGGGCTGTCGTGCTACATCGAGGCGTGCGGCATCGCGCCCTCGGCGGTGGTGGGCTCCTTGGGCGCCGGCGTCGGCCTGTGGGAGAGCGCCAAGGTGCGTTTCTCCCACACCGGCAAGGTGCAGGTCTTGAGCGGGGCGCACAGCCACGGGCAAGGCCACGAGACCACGTTTGCCCAGGTCGTGGCCGAGAAGCTGGGCGTCGCCTACGACGACATCGAGGTGATCCACGGCGACACCGAGAAGACGCCCGTCGGCATGGGCACCTACGGCTCGCGCTCGCTCGCGGTCGGCGGCGAGGCGATCGCCCTGGCGTGCGACAAGATCATCAAGAAGGGCCGCAAGATCGCGGCGCACCTGCTGGAGGCGGCCGAGGCCGACGTCGCCTTCGAGGCCGGGCGGTTCACGGTGCTGGGCACCGACCGGGCCAAGTCGATCGGCGAGGTGGCGTTCGCCGCCTACGTGCCGCACGACTACCCCGAGGGGCTGGAGCCGGGGCTGGAGGAGGGCGCCTTCTTCGACCCGCCCAACTTCACCTTCCCCGCCGGCACCTACGCCTGCGAACTGGAGGTCGACCCCGACACCGGCAAGACGGAGATCCTGCGCTTTGTCGCGGTCGACGACTTCGGCAACGTCGTCAACCCGATGATCGTCGAGGGGCAGGTGCACGGCGGGCTGGTCCAGGGCATCGGCCAGGCGCTCTTGGAAGGCGCCGTCTACGACGACACCGGCCAGCTGGTCTCGGCGACCTACATGGACTACGCCATGCCGCGCGCCTGGGACGTGCCGCTCTTCGAGGTCGAGACCGGCAAGGGCACGGCGTGCACCTCGAACAGCCTCGGCGTCAAGGGCTGCGGCGAGGCCGGCGCCATCGGCGCCCCCGCCGCCGTCATCAATGCCATCACCAACGCGATCGGCACCCGCGTCGAGATGCCCGCCACGCCCGAGAAGGTCTGGCGCGCCATCCAGGGGCAGCAGACGGCGCGGGCGGCGGAGTAGATACGCTGCGCGTGCGCTGCCGCGCGGGCTTTTTCTCTTTTGTTTTTGTCACTTTGGCCGGGGCTGGCCCCGACGTTGAGGCCAATCTCCAACGACAAGTAGCAAAAAAGAGAAAAAAGAAGCCCCGCGCAGCGGACGCGAAGCGTTCCATCACCTAAGGACGAGAACGATGTACGACTTCACTTACGCCAAGCCCGAGACGATCGAGGCGGCGGCGGCCTTGCTGGCCGAGGACCCCGAGGCCAAGGCGTTGGCCGGCGGGCAGACCTACATCCCGACCCTCAAGCAGCGGCTCGCGATGCCGAGCCGGCTGGTCGACCTAGGCGGCATTGCCGGCTTGGACGCGATCGAGGCGGCCGACGGCGGCTTGAAGATCGGCGCCATGGCCCGGCACAAGGCCGTCGCCGAGAGCGAGACGGTCAAGCGGGCGTTTCCCGAACTCGCCTACCTCGCCTCGCTCATCGGCGACCCGGCCGTCAGGGCGCTGGGCACGATCGGCGGCTCGATCGCCAACAACGACCCGGCGGCCGACTACCCCGTCGTCGCGCACGCGCTCGACGCCACGATCCACACGACCAAGGGCGAGCACCAAGGCGCCGACTTCTTCAAGGGCCTGTTCGAGACCGCGCTCGCCGACGACGAGTTGATCACGGCCGTCACCGTCCCCGCCCCGCAAGCCGCCGCCTGGGAGAAGTTCAGAAACCCCGCCTCGCGCTACGCCTTGGTGAGCGTGCTCGTCGCCAAGCTGCACGACGGCACGGTCCGCGTCGGCGTCGGCGGCGCCGGCAGCGGCCCCTTTCGCGTCGCCGAAATGGAAGAAGCGCTGGCCCAATCCTTCACCCCCGAGGCGATCAACGACGTCAAGGTCGACCCCGCCCCCTTGAACGACGACCTGCACGCCTCCGCCCCCTACCGCGCCCACCTCGTCACCACGATGGCCAAAAGGGCCGTGGGGCGGTTGGGAGCGTAAGAGAACGCTTCGCGTCCGCTGCGCGGGGCTCTTTCTCTTTTGTTTTTGCAACTTGTCTCGTCCGGGCTGGCACGAACGCCCGAGCCAGCCTCGAACAAAGTGATAAAAAAGAAGAAAAAGGCCGCGCCCAGCGCACGCGCAGCGTTCAGTCAGTGGAGGCATCGATGCGACACCCTTATCTGCGGCGGCTCACCCTGCTGGCTTGTCTCGCCGCGGCGCCGTCGTGGGCGGCGGACCTCGGCACGCTGCGCCTGGGCGTCTTGAAGTTTGGCACTGTCAACTGGGAACTGGACGTCATCGAGGCGCACGACCTCGACGCCAAGCACGGCTTTGAGATGGACGTCACCGGCTTTGCCGGCGGCGACGCTTCCGACGTGGCGCTCATGGGCGATGCCGTGGACGGGATCGTCGAGGACTGGCTCTGGGTCAGCCGCCAGCGGGCGATGGGGACCGACTTCGTCTTCATTCCCTATTCCAGTTCGATCGGCGCTTTGATGGTCAAGGCCGACGCCGATATCGAGGATCTTGAGGATCTACGCGGCAAAACGATCGGCGTCGCCGGCGGACCGCTCGACAAGAGTTGGCTGCTGATCCAAGCGGTGGCAAAGCAGGACGGCATCGACCTCAAGGCCGAGACCGAGCAAGTCTACGGCGCCCCGCCCTTGTTGACCGAGAAGTTCCGCTCCGGCGAGCTCGACGCCGTCATCAACTATTGGCACTACGCCGCCCGCCTGGAGGCCGAGGGATACAAGCGCCTGCTCGGCGTCGCCGAGGCGCAAGAGCGCCTGGGCGTGCCGCCCGAGACGCCGCAGTTGGGCTACGTCTTCAAGGAAGAATGGGCGGAGGAGCACGCCGACCTGCTGAAGGCGTTCGCCGCGGCGAGCCGAGAAGCGAAGGCGATCATGCGGGACAGCGACGCCGAGTGGGAGCGGCTGCGACCGCTGACCAAGGCCGAGGACGACGCGACGCTGAACGCCCTGATGACTCGTTATCGCGAGGGAATCGTCGAGCACTGGGGCGAGCCCGAGCGCGCCGACGCGGCGCAACTGTTCGCGGTCCTGGCCGACCTCGGCGGCGAGAAATTGGTTGGCCCCTCGAAAAGCCTGACGCCCGGCACGTTCTGGGACGATGTCCGCTACTGAAACGGCAAAGGCGGATTCGGTCAGCCGCGACGCCAAGCGCCACGGGGCGTGGCTGCTGCCGCTCGCCTCGCTCGGCGCCCTCCTCCTCGTCTGGGCGCTGGCGGCGTGGCTCGCCGATCAGCCGCGCCTCCTGCCGGGTCCCGTTCCGGTCATGGCCCGGCTGGTCGAGGAGGCGAGGGCGGACGAGTTGTTCTACCACCTAGGCATGACGCTGGCCCGGGTGGCGGCGGCATTCCTCGTCGCGATGAGCCTCGGCACGGTGATCGGTGTCGTCATGGGCCGATCCTACGTCGTCAACATCGTCGGCGAGCCGTGGCTCCTGTTCCTGCTCAACCTGCCAGCACTGGTCGTCATCGTCCTCTGCTACTTGTGGATCGGCCTCGGCGAGACGGCGGCGATCACCGCCGTCAGCCTCAACAAGATTCCTAACGTCGCCGTCACCCTGCGCGAGGGTGCGCGCGCCCTCGACCCGAAGCTGCTCGACATGGCGCGCGTCTTCGCCGTGAAGCGGCGGCGCGTCCTCTTTGACATCGTCCTGCCGCAGCTCTGGCCCTACCTCGCCGCCGCGGCCCGTTCCGGCTTGGCGCTGATCTGGAAGATCGTCCTCGTCGTCGAGCTGCTCGGCCGCTCGAACGGCGTCGGGTTCCAGATCGCGCTCTTCTTCCAACTCTTCGACGTCACCGGCATCCTCGCCTACGCGCTCGCCTTCATCGTCATCGTTCAGGCGATCGAGTGGGGCCTCCTGCAACCCTTCGAGCGGCGGGTGACGGCGTGGCGACGCTGACGGTACGCATTAAGACCAAGGATTTCGGCCGCAGTCGCTCGCTCAAGCCCCTGCTGCGCTCGGTGAACTTCGTCCTGCAACCGGGCGAGGTCGCGGCCCTCATCGGTCCCTCCGGGATTGGCAAGACGACGCTCCTCAACATGGTGGCGGGTCTGGAGCCCGTGGGCGAGGGCACGATCGAGCGGCACGCACGGCGCCTCGCCTACGTCTTCCAGGAACCGCGCCTGCTCCCCTGGCGGCGGGTGGTCGACAACGTCCGTATCGTTCTGGACGGGCACGACGCCGAGCGGCACGCGCGGCGGATGCTGGCCGAAGTCGGCCTCACCGATGCCGCCGACACTTTCGCCTCGCGCCTGTCGCTCGGCATGGCCCGCCGGGTCGGGCTCGCCCGCGCCTTCGTGATCGAACCCGATCTCCTTTTGCTCGACGAGCCCTTCGTCTCGCTCGACGAGCCGACGGCGCTGCGGCTGCAACGTCTCCTGCTCACCATGCTGCAGGAGCGGCGTCCAGGCGCTCTATTCGTCACCCACCGGTTGGAGGAGGCCGTGATGCTCAGCCATCGGCTGCTGGTCCTGGGCGGCAGGCCGGCAACGCTGCGGGCCGACGTGCCTGTGCCGCTCGATCCGTCGTCGCGGGGCGACATCGATGCCGTCGCCGCCTGCACCGTTCGGTTGAAGGCCGCGTACCCGGCGCTCGTGGCGGACGCCGAAGCGGAGGCGGCGGCATGACCCGAGACCCGGCCCTGCGCGTCGAGGGGGTAGGGTTTTCCTACGGCAACCGTACTGCCCTGAAGGATGTCCACCTCACGATCGCGCCCGGCGGGTTCACCGCGCTCCTCGGACCGAACGGGGCCGGCAAGACGACGCTCATGGCGCTGATTACTGGCCTGTTTCATACCGTGACCGGCCGCATCCTGGTCGCCGGATACGACATCGCCGTGACCCCGCGCCGGGCACTCGAAGCGATCGGCGTCGTCTTCCAGCGCCCGACCCTCGATCTCGACCTCAGCGTCCGGCAGAACCTGGGCTACGCCGCCTCCTTGCGCGGCATCGGCGGCAAGGAGGCCAAGCACCGCATCGAGGCACTCTTAGAGCGTTTTGGCCTCGCCGACCGCGGGCGGGAACCCGCGCGCGCGCTCAGCGGCGGCCTGCAGCGACGGCTGGAGATCGCCCGTGCCTTCCTGCACGAGCCGGCGCTCCTGGTCCTCGACGAGCCCACGGTCGGCCTCGACGTCGAGGGACGGCAAACCCTGGTCGAGACCGCGCACGGCCTCTGCCGCGAGACCGAGACGGCGGTCTTATGGGCGACCCACCTGATCGACGAGGTCCGGCCGGGCGACCGCGTCGCCGTCCTAGTCGCCGGCGAGGTGCGCGCCCAAGGCACGTTGGACGACGTCCTGCGCGCGGCCGATGCCCCCGATCTCGAAGCGGCTTGGTTGCGGCTGACGCGAAAGATCGTTGCTTGATGCGGCCCTGGCTCGTCGCGTTCGGCGGCATCCTCCGGCGCGAGCTGGCGCGCTTCGTGGCGCAGCGCGGCCGCTTTCTCGCCGCTCTCGTTCGGCCGCTGGTTTGGCTGTTCATCTTCGCCGCCGGTCTGCGCTCAGTCCTCGGCGTCTCGATCCAAGCACCCTATGCCACCTACATTCTCTACCAGGACTACATCACGCCGGGCCTGTGCGGCATGATCCTCCTGTTCGCCGGGATGCAGGGCAGCCTGTCGATGGTCTACGACCGCGAGATGGGCTCGATGCGCGTCCTCCTGGTCAGCCCCTGGCCGCGCTGGTTCACGCTCGGCAGCAAACTCCTCGCCATCACCCTCGTCGCCGCCCTGCAGGCTTACGCCTTTCTCGCCATCGCCCGGCTCTACGGCGTTGCCCCGCCGCTCTGGGGCTACCTCGCCGTCCTGCCCGCTTTCCTGCTCGCCGGGCTGATGCTGGCGTCGCTCGGCCTCGTCCTCTCCTCGCTCATCCGGCAGCTTGAGAACTTCGCCGGGGTGATGAACTTCATCATCTTCCCGATGTTCTTCGCCTCCTCGGCCCTCTACCCCTTATGGCGCCTGCAAGAGGGTAGCCTGCTCCTCTACCGGGTGAGCGCCTTCAACCCGTTCACCCACGCGGTCGAGCTGATCCGCTTCGCCCTCTACCTGCAAATCAACTGGGAAGCGCTTGGCATCGTCGCCGGCTGGACCGCGGCCCTCCTAGCGCTGGGCTTGTGGGGTTACGATCCTAAGCGGGGGTTCATGGCCCGTAGCGGGAAGGGAGATTGAACGCTTCGCGTGCGCTCGCCGCGCGGGCTTTTTCCTTAACCCATACCCGGCAGCGTTAGAGCCGTAACCGGGTTTGTCTTTTGGGTGGAAAGGGGCGGTAGGGCGACGAACGAGCGTTCGCGTACCGGCGGGGGCGAGGGGTAGAGAACGAGCGCCCGGCTGTCCCAGGTGACGCGGGCGTCGGGGTAGACGCACAAGGCGGCTTCGAGCGCCTTGGAGAAGCGATCCCGGAAACGATCGAGGCGGCTGGTCTCGGGCCCGAACTGGTCGCGCACCGTTGACCAGGACAGTTCCGTGCGGCGCTTGAGCGCGTGCAGCCGGTAGGCGAGCCAGATGTAGACGTCGATCGCTTGACTAGAGTTGGCGATCTGCCGAATGGCGTTGAGGTTGATCGGCACCGGGCGCTCGCACAAAGCGTGGTAGAAGGTCTCGCCCAGAACGACGTGCTCGTCCCAAAGACGCATCTGGTCGCTGTGTTCGAGCAGGAGCAGGCCGCGCTTGATGATCGAGTCCTTATCGAAGCCGCTGGAGCGCTCGTCGCCCCAGATGAAGCGCAGCGTGCAGGCCGAGATGCGCTTGGCCTGATCGCGCACGGCGTCGTACTGGCGTCCGCCGATCGACATGCCCATGCGGTTCAGCCAATCGCGCATCGACGAGCCCAAGCGCACCTCGCGCGAGCGGCTGCGCACCGCTTGGGTCTGGAGGTAGATCAAGATCATGCGCGCCGCCGGGCCGAACGGAACGCCCAGGCGCTCGTTCTTGCCACGGATCTTGAGCAGGCCCGGCTCGACGATGAGCGAGCAGGCGAGATCGGGGCGGTTCAGTTCGCGCTCCCAGATCATGTCCTCGCGCTCAAGCCGGCGGTGCGGCAGGCCCAGCAGACAGAGCCCCGCGTACTGAAACCCGTTATCGTCGCCCGACTCGCCGTAAAAACCGTGCAAGATCGCGGCGAGTTTCGGGTCCAGACCTTCGGCGCGCGCTTGGAACAAACCCTGCTCAAGGCCGAATGTCGCGATCAACTGGTGGGCGTTGGCCATGCCACGTTCCGCCGTGGGTGGTGAAGAAACACTGCTCGGGCTTGAATTACCCCTTGCTAGCCTCTTGGGCAATTTGTCGTTTGGGTGGAAGCGGTCCGGGATGGGCCAAAAACCGGCTACAAGCGGAAAAACGGCCGTTTCGGCGTTATCCACAGGCGGGCCGGCCAACATATTTGATTGTTATTTGATTATTATTTGCATCCTTATATGCGTTCCACCCAAAGGACAAACTTTTCCACCCAAAGGACAAACTTTTCCACCCAAAGGACAAACCCATCTCCACCCAAAGGACAAACTGCCTGTTGATAACCACCCAAACGACAAGCCCTTTTCTGTGGATAACCACCCAAACGACAAATTTCGCCGCGCCGCGGCTTGTGGATAACCACCCAAACGACAAGCCCAAATGTGGATAACCACCCAAACGACAAATTTAACTATTTTCTCGCATGTTGCATAAAAACAACAAATTAGTCCCGAGGACGGGCGCGAGCGGCTTTCAGGAACGCTTCGCGTGCGCCCGGCGCGCGGCCTTCCTTTTTCTCTTTTTTCGCTTTATCCGAGGCTATTTTCGACGTTGAGGCAAATCTTGAAACAAATTGAAAAAGAAAGGAAAAAGAGGCCCCGCGCCCGGCGCACGCGAAGCGTTCAAACCACGAATCGGGTTTGCAGTCGGCGTTTGAAAGGGATGACGAGCCGCACGGTCGCTTGTTCGACGTAGAGGTCGGGGTACCAAGCGGCGGGCTCGACCGTGATCGCCGTGTCGGCCTCGATCGTGAGCGTGAGGGCTCCTGTGCGCAGCGTCAGGCGCCGCTCGTCGGTCCTTTCGATGGCGCAATCCGGGTGGAGCAGGAAGCGTGCCACGGCCCGCTGGCCGGCACCGCCCTCGATCGTGTCTTGAATCTGCAAGCCGCCGGGTCCGGCCTCGACGCGCCGGACGTGGTAGGGGGCGCCTTCGAGGCGGGCGTAGCCGTCGTGCGTGCCCTCGAACCCGAAGCCGTCCTCCGTCGGCGAGAACCATCGGGGCATCGGCCAGGCGCGGCGGCCGACGCGAAAGGCGCCGTAGAAGTCGGACTGGTTGTTGTCGTCGAGGGTGACGGTGTTGTGGCCCGCCGTCGCGCGGGTTCGCGCGCGTCCGGGGCCGCCGACATATTGCAGCGTGCCCTGATCGACGAGCACGCGCCGGCCGGCCAGCGACCACTCGACCGCGAGCAGGTCGCCGTGGCCGTGCCCGGCGAGGTAGGGGGGGCCGAGCGGGCCGCAATCGACGATGAGGCGCGCGTCGGCCGCGGCGAGGCCGTAATAGCCGGCGTCTTCGAGCGCGAAGGGGCCGGTGGGGACATCGATGGTCTCGCCCGTCAGCCGCACCCAGGCGTCGGCGATCGCCGGCGGCGGGTAGGCCATGCGCAGGCCGCCGTCGTTCAAGGGTGCGACGAGGCCGTCGGGGTGGCTGAGCAGGCCCAAAGGCGGCAGCATCCGGCGCACGACGTCGCCCAGCTTCGCCTTCAAGTCCGGCGCTTCGATAACGCTCCAGCACTCGATCAGATCGGCCAGCACTTGGCAGTGGTAGGCGGGCGAGCGTTCATAATGGCAGCCGTCGGGCAGGATCTGCTCGTCCAGTTCGCGCATCAGGTAATGCGCGCTGAGTGTCCGCCAGCGCTCGGCCGAGGCGCCGGTGAAGCACGCACTCCCCCAAAGCAGTGCCTTAACATTCTTGATTAAATGATTGCCGCGCAAGTCGGTTTCGAGATGGTTGGCCAGATAATCGAGTTGACGGTCGAGCGAGTGGGCGGCCTCCTCGACGAAGGCCGTCGGCAGGGCGGGGCGCCGCCGGGCGATCTCTTGCAGCCAGATCACGACGCGCAAGGAGAGGTTGTAGGGGCGCCACGCGTAGCGGCCGGCGCCCTCGGCCCGCCGCGGGTTGTGCGCGATCCAGTCCTGCACGAGGCCGACGAAGGCCGCATCGTCGGCGCCTTCGAGGAATTCCATGAAGTGAAGGTTGTTGATCTCGGCCTTGGCCTGCTCGGGCCCGCCGCCGGTCAAGGGCCGTGCCCAAGCCACGGGCTCAGGCACGAAGCGCTCACCCCACGCGAGGCGCAGCCAAAAGCCCCTTGTGTCGGCCCGGCGCAGCGTGTCGCGCCGGGCGAAGACGGGTGGCGGCAAGGCGTCGAGCAGCCGGGCCGAGGCCTTGGATCGTTCGGGCGCGTAAGGGTTGGCGGCGAAGCGGGCTTTGAGCGCCAGACGGCGCAGCACCTGCCCCGGCGGGATGCTGCGCGCCATGTGCCAAATCCGCGAGGCCTGCTGTAGGGGCGGCACGCGAGGCTCCTTAGTGTGCTCTTAATGTACGCTCGACGGGCCGTCTCTCTAGCAAAAGCTTGAGCTTGCGGCGATCGTTCGCCATGTGTTTCTTGCACTGCAGCGGCGATGCATCGTACGTGACCGGCGGTTGGCGTCATCCGCCGGTATCGGTGCTGTCGGGTCCGGCTTGCGCCCGCTCGTGGCCGAATGGTATGGGCTGCGGGCCTTGCCTTGGCCGGGCCTTGAGGAGTTCGTGATGCTCTACATTATGAGCCGCCCGCACAGCGGCAGCACCATCTTGGACATTCTGCTCGGCAACAGCGCCGCCGTCATGGGCATTGGGCAGTTGATCTCCGACATGGGCAAGCTTGATAACCCCTGCGCTTGCGGCGCCACGATTCGCACTTGCGCTTTTTGGCAGGACGTTCGCGCCCGCGTCGAGGCGAAGGGTATCCCTTGGGACGAGGCGGTGCGGCTCAGCCGGGGCCAGGGGCACGTCGCCCGCTTCCTGCCCACCTTGTTCGCGACGAAGGGGAACCCGAAACTTTGCCGGCTCGCCGAGGTGACGGCCGCGATCGAGACCGCGATCCGGGACGCTTCCGGCAAGCTCCTCGTCTGCGACAGCTCCAAGGAGCCGGCGCGGGCCTTGTTCTTGAGCCGATGGTTGCCCGAGACCCGGTTAATCCACCTTGTACGCGACCCGCGCGGCTCGGTCGCCAGCCATTACTGGCGCTTGAAGGACAAGGGCTACTACCACTTCCTGCGCCGCGACTACCGCTTGCCCTGGCTCGGGCCGGTCTTCCTGCCGCTCGCGGCGCTCAGCTGGACGATCGGCAACGTCCTCTACGAGATTGTTCGGACGCGGGCGCCGGGGGGTGTCCTGCGGCTGCGCTACGAGGACCTGCGCGACGATCCGGCCAAGGCGCTCGCCGACATCGGCGCTTTCTTGGGCCATGACTTCGGCGACATCGCCGCGAAGCTGCGCGACGGGGCGCATCTGGGGGCCGGGCACCTGATCGGCGGCAACGACGTTCGGCTCGAACGGGGCCTGCGCTTCGATCCGGTCAAGGAGAGCAAGCGGCGACAGCCGCCCAAATGGGTCGAGGCGATGACGATCGCCCTGTCCTGGCCTTTGATGCGGCGCTACGGCTATACCATTCGCCGCCGCTCCTTGCACGTCTCGGGCCAGAAAACCGTCGGCCGCGCGGCGTGAGCGGACGGCCGAACGTGAAGCGAAGGACTTAAAGCCCGTGGCGAGTGTTGTTCGGGGCGGGTATCGTGGCGAGGCGGGCGCATTCGGCCTTCTCGGCCGCCTTGTCTATCACCTGCTCTCGTTCGAGTT
Source organism: Geminicoccaceae bacterium (assembly GCA_965217265.1). GTDB lineage: Bacteria > Pseudomonadota > Alphaproteobacteria > Geminicoccales > Geminicoccaceae > JAGRGG01. The sequence goes on from CBDCHP010000003.1 coordinate 31,221, forward strand.
GGTCTTCGTCGCTTTTCTCTACTCCAACGAACTCAAGATGTTCCTGGGTTGGGTGCCGGGCGACGAGACCGTCACGTTCGGTGCCTTGAGCATCTTGATCGGGGCTTACGTTATCTTGCGCGAGGGGATCTACCTTCGCGGCCTGATCACGGTGGCGGCGGCTGTCTTGTTCATTGCCTGGGCTTTCGTCACGATCGGCTGGACGCCATCGATCGAGACCGTCAACCGAACGGCGAGCTACCTCGCCACCTTCAATTTGTGGTGCGTCGTCGCCGGCGCCTTGATCATCGCCAACAACCGCGAGCGGGCGGTACGGCTGTTCTGCTTCATCATGGCGCTCGCCTTGTGCCTCACCTTGATGGGCCTCAACGTCTATTTCACCTACGGCACCTTTCGCATGTGGGAAGGCTGGAAGGACGCCGATGTCGGCCGCGTCTACCTCGCCTGGGGCTACACCGTCGCCGACGGTACCGTTGTCATGCTCTGCGTCGCCCTCTTCGCGCGTTTTGCGACGCTCAAGCAGATGATCGCGATGGCCTTGTTCTTGACCTGCGCCTTCTTCCTGCTCGTCGGCGGTGGTCGGGCGCCGTTCTTAGGGGTCGTGGTCGCCTGCACGCTCGCCTTCATTCTCAATCCGCCAATCATTGGCCGAAATCGCTTCGACATGCCGGTGGCGCAGGTGCTGGCGATCGGCATCTTCGTTACCGCTGCCGCCTACGTCGCCTACCTCTTCCTCGCAGGCGAGGCCACTAACACTCTACTCCGCTTCGTCAGGGCAATCGACTCGGTCGAGGACAGCGCGGTCGCCGACGGGCCGAGCCGCGTGCAGTATTGGCCGGCCGCCGTGCAGCTCTGGCTCGCCTCGCCCTGGGTGGGGCAGGGGCTGGCCGGCTTCTCGATGCTGTTCTACGGCCGCGAGATCGCGGGCGGCCATCCGCACAATTTCGTCCTCGAGATCCTGGCTGAGCAGGGCTTGATCGGCCTCGTCTTGTTCTTCGTCTTCATCTGGACCGCCGCCCGACAGATCACGATCCGTCGGCTGCGGGTCGATCCCCTGCTCCTCGCCTGCGTCATGGTGGCGACGACCGGTGCGATGAGTGCCATGTTCGCCAAGGATCTCGCCGGCGGCAAGAAGGTGTTCTTCGTCATCGGCCTCTTGGCCCTGCGCCCGCCGGCGATAGACAAAGACACAGACGAGGACGCCGACGAGGGCGACGGGGCCGACGACGCGCCGATCCGATCACGCTACCGCCGACGCAACGTCGCCTGACACGCCTGCCGCGCAGAAAAAATCTCCATCATGTCCACCAAACCCTCGCGCTCGTTCGCCGACATCGCGGCGCCGGTCCTGTTCGGACTCGGCGTCGCTGCGATTATCTTCGGGCTCGGCTTCTTGAGCGCCCGCTTCAAGGTCTTTCCTTATCCCCTCCTTGCCGGTGCCGAGTCCGCCGCCCGCGGCGTCTGGGAAGCCTATCTCCGCCCGCCGCCTTTCGATCGGCCCGGCCAAGAGGGAACGCCGTCTGCGTCCGAGGGCATCGTTCACGACGAGGCCGCGATGGCGCCGGGCTTGACCTTCTTGAGCGCCTACACCTCCGACGGCTTCGGCGCGCGTCTCGTCGATCCCGAGGGGAACGTCGTCCACGAGTGGCGGGGCAAGTTCTCTGACATCTTCAAGGATGCATCTCACCTGCGTTGGCAGGCGCGCGACGAGGTCATCTCCTGGCACGGGGTGCACTTGTTCGAGAACGGCGACGTCGTCTTCAACTTCCAAGACGCGAGCTTTCCCTACGGCGGCGGGCTCGTGCGCATCGACGAGGACTCGAACGTCCTTTGGACCTTGGCCCGCAACACCCACCACGACGTCTTCGTCGATGACGAGGACGGCACGATCTGGGTCGCGGCACAGCACTTCCGCGACGGGGGCGTCGAGGGCTTTTCCAACCTCAAGGGCGGCTACTACGAGGACACAGTTTTGCAGGTCTCGCCCGAGGGCGAGGTCCTGCGCGAGGTCTCGATCCTCGATGCCCTGCGCACCATGCCGGGGCTGCTCGACATCACCTACGACTTCGGCCTTAGTGTCGAGAGCGAGGATCCAACTCACCTCAACAACGTCGACATTCTCTCTCCGGCGCAGGCCGGAACGTTTCCCGGCCTCGCCGCCGGCGATATCATGGTGTCGCTGCGCAACATCAACGCCGTCGTCTTCATCGACAGCAAGACCGAACGGGCCAAGCGGGCGATCACCGGCCTGTTCGTCCGCCAGCACGATCCGGACTTCCTCGACGACGGCCGCATCATGGTCTTCGACAACCGCGGCGGTGATCCTGCCTGTGGCGGCAGCCGCGTCGTCGAGATCGACGCCCTCAGCCAAGCAACGCTCTGGGCCTATACCGGTTGCGACGGTGAGCCGTTCTACAGCGAGGCCCGCGGCGAACAGGCCGTTCTGGCGAACGGCAACGTGCTCATCGTCGAATCCCAGGCAGGACGACTCCTTGAAGTGACGCACGAAGCCGAGCCGCGCGTCGTCTGGGAGTACTACAATGTGCTGGGCGAACTTGACGGCCTGCCCCGTGTTGGGCTTATCACCCACGCCCAGCGGATGCGCCCGGAAAGTTTGACTTTCCTCGACCGCTGACTTTCCAACCAAGGAACCCGCCCATGTCGAACCCTTCGAAGCCTCTGGCCGTCACGGCGGCGCTGATCGCCGTCCTGCTCGCCAAACCGGCGCTCGCCTACATCGGCCCCGGTGCCGGCATTACCATGCTGAGTGCCCTGTGGGGCGTCGTGGTCGCAATCGCGCTGGCACTCGCCGCCGTCTTGTTCTGGCCGATCCGCGCCTTGCTGCGCAGGCGGCGCAAGCCCGAGCCCCAGCCGACGGTCGGCCCGGCGGTCAGTCCAACGGTCAGCGAAAGGACGGCGGGCGAGCCCCGGCCTTGAACGGCCTGATCAACCTTGCTTTTCCGCCGCTCAACGCCGCCGATGCCCTGCTCGCCGCCTTTCTGCCCGCCTTCTTGCGCGTCGTCGTCTGGGGCGCGCTCGCCGGCGCGCTCGCGATGGGCCTCTACTGGCTCACGTCGAACCAAGCCAAGATCAAGGCGCGGCAGGAGCGGATGCGGCAGATCCGGGCCGAGATCAAGGCGAACCAGGACGACTTCCAGAAGGTGATGGCGCTCTCAAGGCAGAACCTGGCCGCCTCGTTCGGGCTGCTCGGCACCGTCCTCGGGCCCGGCCTCCTGTCCGGCCTGCCGGTCCTCGTCATCATCGCCTGGATCAGCACCTACTACGCCTACGCCGCCCCACCGCCGGGCACGCCCGTTGGTCTCAGCATCGAGCCGGCCGACAGTGGCTTCGCGATCCAACCGCCCGAAGCGCGGGCCGACGGTGGCGCGCTCGCTTGGCCGGGAAACGACGGGGCGCGCTTCATCGATCGCACCGGCGCGATCTTCACCGATCTGCCGCCGACGCCGCCGGTCGGCGTGATCCACAAACCTGTTTGGTGGAACGCGCTGCTCGGCAACGAGGCCGGGTACTTGGCCGAGGCGGGCGCGACCGACAGCGTCGTCTTCGCGCTCGAACGGCGGCGGCTGGTTGAAAGCCTGCCCGCCTGGATGGCGACCTGGGAGTTCTCGTTCTTCATGGCCACGATCGTCGCCTCGATCCTCTTGAAGGTCGGCTTCAAGATCGCCTGATGCCGTTGGGGCTAGAAATCCCGGTCTCGCCCGCACGGCGAAGAATGGGAAGAAATTACCGAACGGACCCGAGAAGAGAAGCAGCGGCCGGGCATGAAGGGCGATTCTTTGATGTTTCATGTTGAGGATCGCGATGAGCGATAAAACTGCGATGGAGATGCCGGGTTGGCTCAACATGCTGGGCGGGCTCGTCGAGCGGGCGCCGGGCTTCTGGCGTCGCTTGGGCAACCTTGAGACCAATGCGCACCAAGACGCCCTGGACGGCATCACGATCGATCGACCGATCTTCGTCGCCGGCCTCGCCCGCTCGGGCAGCACGATCCTGCTCGAACTCCTGAACGGCCACCCCGACACGGCGACGCACCAGTACCGTGATTTCCCGATGCTGTTCACGCCGGTCTTCTGGAACCGGGCGTTCGGCCAGATCTACAGCGACCGCGCCGCCCCGACGGAGCGGGCGCACAAGGACCGCATCCTCGTCACCCCGAACAGCCCCGAGGCGATGGAGGAGGTCTTGTGGATGGCCTTCTTCCCGCACGCGCACGACCTGAAAGTGAACCACGCGCTCGACGCCGCCACCGCCAATCCGGCCTTCGAGGCGTTCTACAAGGAGCACATCAAGAAGATCCTCCTGGTTCGCGGCGGCAAGCGCTACCTCTCCAAGGGTAACTACAACCTCACTCGGCTCGCCTACCTCGCCAGGCTCTTTTCCGACGCGCGCTTCATCGTCCCGGTGCGCGAGCCGCTCTGGCACGTCGCCTCGCTCGTCAAGCAGCACCGGCTTTTCTCGGCCGAGGAGCGCCGCGACGCGCGCATTCTCAAGCACATGCGCCGCGTCGGCCATTTCGAGTTCGGCCTCGACCGGCGGGTCGTCAACGTCGGCGACCAAGATCTTGCCGCCTCGATCGACGAACTTTGGGCACGCGGCGAGGATGCACGCGGTTACGCGCGGCTCTGGGCTTCGCTCTACGGCTTCGTCCTCGATCAGATCGAGGCCGATCCCGCCTTGCGACGCTCGGCCTTGATCGTGCGCTACGAGGATCTGTGCGCCGAGCCCGAGCAATATCTGAGCGCCGCCACACGGCACGCCGAACTGCCCTTGTCCTCGACCGAACTGCGCGACGCCGCCGCGCGCTTGAGCCCGCCCGGCTACTATCGGCCCGACTTCACCGCCGAAGAAGAGCGGGCGATCCGCGACGAGACGGCGGGCGTCGCGGTACGCTTCGGCTACGGCTGAGCTTGGTTCCAGATCCCGAACCTGCTAGACGGGTGCTTGTTTTGCGCCGCAGCAAAATCTTGAAGCGGAGTCCTTACCCTTGCGCATCGCCATCCTCGGCCTCGGCTACGTCGGCACCACGACCGCCGCCTGTCTCGTCAAGGACGGTCACGAGGTCGTCGGCATCGACATCAACCCCGACAAGGTTCGTGCCATCGGCGAGGGCCGCTCGCCCGTGGTCGAGCCCGGCGTTGAAGATTTGCTCAAGGCCGGCGTCGCGGACGGCAAGGTGACGAGCCGAACGACGGTCGAGGGGCTCGACGCCGACATGGTCATCGTCTGCGTCGGCACGCCTTCGCGCGCGGACGGCAAGCTCAACTTGGCGCACCTGCTCGAATCGACCCGGCAACTCGGCGCCGTCGTCGCCGGGCGCGACCCAGACAGGGCGCCGATCCTGCTCGTCTTTCGCAGCACCATGCCACCCGGCACGATGGAGCGCCTCGTCCTGCCGACCCTGCGCGACGTGGTCGGCGAGGGGCCGGGAAGGCTCTACGAGGCGGCCTTCAACCCAGAATTCCTGCGCGAATCGACGGCGATCAAGGATTATTTCTCACCCCCTAAGATCGTCATCGGCGAGCGCGAGCCCGGCATCACCCGTCGCCTGGGCGGCATCTACGACCGACTCGACGCGTCCCTATTCGAGGTTTCGTTCGGCGTCGCCGAGATGGTGAAGTTCGTCGACAACAGCTTCCACGCACTCAAAGTCGCGTTCGCCAACGAGATCGGCCGGATCGCCACCGCGCGCGGCATCGACCCGCAGGCCGTGGCCGAACTCTTCCTCGCCGACACGAAGCTGAACATCTCATCCTACTACCTCAAGCCGGGCGGTCCGTTCGGTGGCTCGTGCCTGCCCAAGGACCTCTCGGCCATGCTGGCACTCGCCCGCGACGGGGGCCTCGCCGTGCCGGTCCTGGCCGGTGCCAAGGAGAGCAACGCCCTCCACCTCGCCTGGATCGCGCAGGCCGTCCGCCGCCGCTGCCCGCCGCCGGGGCCGGTGCTGCTGCTCGGCCTGTCCTTCAAGAGCGGCACCGACGACCTGCGCAACAGCCCCTTGCTCGACCTCGCCGAGACGCTGCTCGAAGGCGGCTACGACCTTCGCGTCGTCGATCCCGACCTGGACCCGACGCGCCTGATCGGCGTCAATTTCGCGCTCGGGCTGGAACACCAAGAGGTGCTGCGCGCGCGGCTGACCGACGACGCCGCCACCGCCGCCGCGGGCGCCAAGCTCGCGATCCTCGGCAAGCCCATGCCGGCCGTGCTGGACTCGCTCCCGCCCGAGCTGCCCGTCCTCAACATCAACCGGCTCGACGCGTCCTTTGCCTGACGCGACGTTCACCCACGCCGGCTACGACCGGGTGCCGCGGGCGATGGCGCCGGGCGCGGCCCCGCGGCGGCTGAAGATCCTTTTCCTCTACAGCCGGCCGCCGCTGCCGATGACGCGCGGCGACGAGTTGACCGTGGCGCACCTCCTGGAGTTCCTCCACGCCCGCGGTCACACGGTCGACTTCATCACGCTTGAGCCGCCCGGTACCCGCTTGGCGCCGGCGCACCGCGCGTGGCTGGAAAGCCGCTGCCGCCGTGTGATGACGGTGCCGCACGGACGCCGGCAAGCCATGTTAGGCGCCTTGAGCGGCAGCCTCAAAGGTAAGCCTGTCCAGATCGGCTACCTGTTCAATCCCAAGCAGCGCCGTCTCGTCGCTGAGGCACTCGACGCCGAGACCTACGACGTCGCCTACGCCTACTACATCCGCAGCGCCGAGGCGCTCGTTCCCGCTTATCAGCGGGCGAAAGCCACGTTTCTCGCCTTGCAGCTCTCGCAGACCTTGAACACCGAGCGCCTCGCCAAGACGGCGCACAAGCCTTGGGAGCGGGCATTCTACGCCCACGAGAGTCGGCGCATGGGCGCCTACGAGGCCAAGGTCTGGCAACGGCCGAGCCGGGTGGTCTTGATCGGCAAGAAAGACGTGGCGGCGATCGAGGCCGCCTGCCGCCGCCACGGCCAACCCTCGATCGACAACGCCGTGATGGGTCCGCACGGCGTCGACACCGAGCAGTTCAAGCCGGCCGATCCGGCCAGCGTCGAGCCGCGCTCGGTCGTCATGTCGGGCGTCATGCGCTACGCCCCCAACGTCGAGGCAGCGTCGTGGTTCGCCAAGGGGGTCTGGCCGAAGATCCGCGCCCAAGTCCCCGACGCCCGCTTCTACGTCGTCGGCCGCGATCCCGTACCGGCCTTGCTGGCGCTGGACGGCAAGGCCGGCATCACCGTCACCGGCACGGTCGACGACCCGGCGACGTGGATCGGCAAGGCGCACGTCACGGTCGCCCCGATCCGAGCCGCGGCCGGCCTGCAGAACAAGCTGCTCGAAGCGATGGCGATGGCAAAGCCCGTGGTCGCGACCTCGGTGGCGAACGAGGGGATCGGCGCCGAGCCCGGCCGCGACCTCCTCATCGCCGATACGGAGGACGCGACAGCGAGGTGCGTCCTCGACCTGTTCGACGATCCCGACCGGTGCCGCGCGTTGGGCGCGGCGGCACGGGGCTTCATCGAGCGACACTGGACTTGGGAAGGGCCTTTTCTGCTCCTGGAGCGTGCCATGCTGGAGGCCGTCGCCGAGGGCGAGGCGTGTAGATCGTAGTTGACCACCGGATTATTATAACGCATATTATGACAATTATTCTGTCGGTACGTCAGGGCCGAATGGTAAGGCAACTCCTCAACGCTCGCGCAGCCCCCGGCGCAGCAGCGAGGTGACCGGATCGAGCAGCGCCTCCAGGAGCGTGCGCGTGCCCGTGTCGATCAGCACCTCGGCCGGCATACCGGGTAGCAGCGTCACATTCGCCGGCAGGTCGTTCGCGTCCACCGCGATCCTGGCGGTGTAGTAGCTCCGGCCGGTCTCGGGCTCCTCGACGCTGTCGGCCGAGACCTCGCGCAAGACGCCTTCGATCTTGGGCATCGTTGGTCGGAACGAAGCGGCGAAAGGTTGCGCAGGACAAGAAAGACCTGCCGCTTGGCGGCGGGTTCAAGTGAAGTCCGATGGGGAGGATCGGATGTATCCGGGGCAGGAAAGCGAGCGCCGGTCTCGCCGTCTTGCGATCGAGCCGGCCGCCTGCTTCCCGCCGCCGCAGAGGTTTCACCGGGCGAACGTTGTGGCCTCGGGTCTGCGCATGTTTCAGTGGTTGCGATCGTGTTTCAGGCGCCGATCAGAGGACAAAGTCGCTGCCCCACACCTAACCTAGCTAGCTGGTACAGCCCCTACGTAAAAATATCTGGTAATACGCATCGAGGTTGTGGCACGGCGGCGCTGCCCTTGGCGAGGGTTGTAAGCAACGCACCTGTGATGCAAGTGCACCACCACTGCGTCCGATGGTGCGCGCGGGGTTTGGGTGCGGCTTGCGCTCGGGTGCGGCGCGGGCGAGAAGCGGGGCGTTAACCATGACCGCCGCTGGGGTCGCCGCGCGCCGCTTGTGCGCTGGCCACGCTTTGTTCGCACGCTTGCCCTTGCCCTTGTTGAGGACCGTTCGCTTGCCGCCCGACGTCACGCTCGCCGCCGACCCGAGAGCGCTCCAAGCCCCGCCCCGCGCGCGGCGGGGCGCGTTCGGGGCGCTCGTCCTGCCGCTGTTCGACGCGCTGACGATGCTGGCCTGCTTTGGCCTGAGCGGGGTGTTGAGCTTCTCCTACGCCCACGTCGACGAGGCCTGGGCGCTGACGCTGGCGGTCTTGGTCGTGGGCTGCATCGTCGCCTTCCAGCAGCTCGGCCACTACGGCCGCCGGCGCCAGTTCTGGCAGGAGGTCGGCGACGTGGCGCTGGCGGCGCTGATCGCGTTCTTGCTGCACGCGGCCTTGCTCTACTTGCTCAAGATCAACTTCTCGCGGCTGTGGGTGCTGAGCTCGTGGGGGCTGGTGGCGCTGCTCGTGCCGCCGGTGCGCTTGGGCGTCAAGCGCTTGGGCCTGCGCTTTGGCGGCTGGCGGCGGCGCACGGTGATCGTCGGCACGGGCGCCTTGGCGCGGGAGACGGCGGCGATCTACGCCGGCGACCCGCACTTGGGCTTCGAGGTGATCGGCTTCGTCGCCCCCTTCGGCCCGGACGCGCCGCGGGCGGCCGTGGACGACGGCGGGCCGCGAGCGGGGCTCGAGCTCGACGGGCGCGAGGTGCCGGTGCACCGGCTGGGGCAGGGCGCGCTCGCCCTGCCGCCCTGGCTCGGCCGGCCGCACGTCGTCGTGGCGCTCGACCTCGACGAGCTGGCGGGGCACGAGGGGCTGATCGAGCGGCTCTCGCTGCAGCACGGCGACATCGACGTGATCTCGCCGGTGCGCGGCCTGCCGATCAGCAGCGCCAAGGTGTCGCACTTCTTCGCCTACGACATCCTCTCGCTGCGGCTGTCCAACAACCTCGCCCGGCCGTGGTCGCAGGCGCTCAAGCGCGGCTTCGACCTCGTGGGTGCCGCGGCCCTGCTCGTGTTCTTGGCGCCCCTGCTCGCCGTGATCGCGCTCTTGGTGCGGCGCTCGGGATCGCCGATCGTCTTCGCCCACACCCGCGTCGGCCGCTTTGGTCGGCCGTTTCGCTGCTTGAAGTTCCGCACGATGGTGCCCGACGCCGGCGAGGTCTTGAACCGGCTGTTGGCCGAGGACCCCAAGGCGCGCGCCGAGTGGCAGGAGGGCTTCAAGCTCAAAGACGACCCGCGCGTCACCAAGCTCGGCGCGTTCTTGCGCAAGAGCAGCCTCGACGAGCTGCCGCAGCTCTGGAACGTCCTCAAGGGCGAGATGAGCCTGGTTGGCCCGCGCCCGGTGGTGCTCGACGAGATCGAGCGCTACGGCGCGGCCAAGGTCTACTACTACGAGGTCCGCCCCGGCCTCACCGGCCTGTGGCAGATCAGCGGCCGCAGCGACCTCGACTACGAGCGCCGCGTCAGCCTCGACACCTGGTACGTGCGCAACTGGACCTTGTGGTACGACCTCGTCATCCTGTTCAAGACCGCGCTGACCGTCCCCGCCAAGGGCGGCGCTTATTGATATTAAAAAATTTTGGGGCTGGTCTAGATAAGGTATTTGCGCCGCCACTTTTTGAGCAGGCCGAGCTGCGTTTGTGGCAGCAGGTGGTTGAACCTGAACTCGCACTCCTTGAGGTAGAGATGGAAGTAGGGTTTGGGAATACTCCCGGATCGGGGTCCGGGGCAGGCTGTTGAAGCGTCTTAGGTGACGCTTGGCTCCAGAAGTTCTCGATGCCATTGATGTGGTTGCGGCGATCTTCATCAACAAAAGCTGTCGCGTGGTTGATGCGCCGATGATGGAAGTGGCTGACATCGAGCACATTGTAGGCCTTCCAACTGTCACTGTAGACGATCGGGTCGGGGACATGCGCTCGATGATCCGTAGCAAGGTTGCGCCCGATGCATCGGGTATGATCTTGGTATAGACTTCGTCGCCGCGCTTGAGAATGCCGAATACCGCCACTTTGCCGGTCGCACCCCGTCCCCGCTTGCCCTTGCGCGCACCGCCGAAATAGCTTGCATCGACTTCAATCTCGTCGGCAATCGGGCTCTCGGCCTCTAGCTCGTAGGCGATCATCTTGCGCAGCTTGTGAAAGAACAGGGTCGCTGTATGACGATTCACATCGACCAGTTCGCCCGCCGCGCGATTGGATACCAAGCGGCGCTTGGCATCCTCCCCACGAACATCTCCAGCAACCTGTGCGGCCGGTAAGTGTCTAATCTACAACGCCTTCTTGCCATGCCGCCCCGACAAGCAAGAGTGCTTATCTAGGCCAGCCCCAAAGTTTTTTTGGCGTACGATAGGACAGCGTTTTTTGTTTGAGTGCCGGTCGTTAACACATCATCATGCTTTTTCGTGCCTTTAATTGGGCAGAGCTTGCATCGACCAGTTTAAGGGGCTTTCGCATGATGATTCGAGCCGTAGCGGGACGTTTTTCCCCCCTCTTTGTGCCGGCACAGCGACCGCTTGCCAAAAACATAACACCATTGACTTCATTACGCTTTTTTGCCGCAATTTGGGTAGTATTTTTACACTACTCTAAAGATGCGCCTTTTGACGTCAATAATGTTACATACTTTGTCTATAACGGCACGTCTGCTGTTGATTTGTTTTTCATTCTCAGCGGCTTCATCTTGGCACACTGTTATCTGAATGCTATCGTTGAGGAACGATTCGCCTATGGGCGTTATCTCTGGCGACGCTTTGCGCGGATATATCCGCTGCATCTCGTCACCTTCTTGCCGTTCTTCGTCCTCATGCTCGCGGCCGGGGCCGGATTCGTCACGCTGACGCACCCAGAAGCTTATGTCTGGGATGCCGTATTGCCGAACCTGCTCTTGCTGCACGCTTGGGGTACGATCGACGGCGTGTCGTTCAATTATCCTTCCTGGTCGGTCAGTGCCGAATGGTTCGCCTATCTACTGCTTCCCGCTTTTGCGTGGCTGGCGCTGCGGCTGAGGCCACTAGTCGGTGTCGGCGTCGCTATCGTCTTGCTGCTCGTTGCCGCCCTCATCGCCAACGAATTCCTGACCCGCGAGGTGGCAGAACTGACATACGATTTTGGTATCTTGCGCATCGTGCCGTCGTTCTTACTCGGTATCGTCACCTATCGCCTGAGCCAAGCCTACGACGTGGCACCGTCGCTAGCCTGGATCCTGCTGGCAACGCTGCTGCTGCTCTTGGGCTTGTTGCTGCACGCCCTACCGACGCCTCTCATCGCTATGCCGCTCATGGCGCTGCTCATCTTCACGCTGGCCTCGCTGCATCGCCAGGATAGGAGTCGATCTCTCGATCGGCCGACGCTCGTCTATCTCGGCGAGATCTCCTATGCCATCTACATGACGCACGCAATGATCGACGTCTTCTACTTCAACGCCATGCACATGCTGTGGCCAGACAAAGGCATGGTCGGCGGTCTCGCCGTCTGGCTCGGCGGTCTTGCCCTCACCATACCGCTCGCCGCACTCGCCTATCACCTCATCGAGAATCCGGCCCGCCGCTGGCTCACCGGTGGGCGCTGGCACAGGAGGGCCATACGAAGGGACGTGCCAGGAACCGCTTAATAGGAATATTGACCTTTAATAGGTAAACTGTCATAGTGTTTTCCTCCTCGCGCACGGGATCGCCCGTGCCTGACCTTCTCTGGAGGACACTGTCTTGCCCGCTGCCCTACCGGACACGGCTTCGACCACGACCGAATCGCCGGTCGCCATCGACGTTCTTGCCAACGACGCAGGTTCAAATCTGACCTTAGTCGGCGTCACCGAACCGGCACACGGTGCAGTGACGCCGACCGCGCCGGGCGTTTTGACTTACACGCCGGGCCCCGGCTTCACCGGTCAGGACACCTTCGCATACACGGTCGCCGACGCGAACGATGTGACGGCACAGGTTCAGGTCACGGTGCTCGTATCGCCGCTGAGCGCACCGATCGGGAGCAATCCTGACGGGCTCGTCACCACGATCGGCACGCCGATCGTGGTGTCCGTTCCGGTCGAGGACGAGAACGGTGAACCGTTGAACCTCGTCGGCGTCGCGAGCCCCAGCCACGGCACGATCGAAGTTTTGCCCGACCAGTCGATCCGCTACGTGCCGCAGGACGATTTCACCGGGATTGACCACTTCTCCTACGACATCACCGATGCGGCCGGGCAAACCGCGAGCAGCCTCGTCACGGTGAGCGTCGTCACGCCGAACACGGCGCCGGTCGCCAACGATGATATCGTGGTGACCACCGCCAGCACGCCGATCCGCATCGACATGCTCGCCGACGACATCGATCCCGACAGCGGTGCCTTACGACTCTCGGCACTGACCATGCCGAGCTATGGCGGTCTCAGCGTCAATGCCGACCAGTCGGTCACGTACACCCCGAGAAGCGGCTATTCGGGCGAGGACAGCTTCACCTACCAGATCGAGGACGAGCGCGGCGGCGTCGCGACCGGTACGGTGCGCGTCACCATCAGCAGCGCGAACGAGCCGCCGAGCGTCACGGACGACAAGGTCATTACGCCGGTAGGAACGCCGGTCAAGATCAATATCCTCGCCAACGATAATGACCCTGAAGGGAAAGCGCTCACCATTTCCGCCCTCACCTTGCCGCAACACGGCAAGCTGGCGTTAGGGGAAGATCAGAGCCTGCTCTACACGCCGAACGACGGCTTCGTCGGCAGCGACGCTTTCACCTATCAAGTCAAGGACGCCGACGAGGGCTACACGGGCGGTGAGGTATTCATCGAAGTCATCTCCTCGGCCGAGACACGACCGACTTATGCCAACGGTGCCGCTTACCGACGGCGGCTTATCGTGCCGGCGCAGAACGAGGCCGATGCAACCGCTATAGGCTTCGTCATGCTGGTGCACGAGCGCGGTGACTGGCTGAAGCCGGCGACCGCCGGGGGCCGAATCGAGAGTGCCGACGCCGCCGATCTGTGCTTCGAGCTTGAAGACGGAACCCGGCTGGATCACGGCATCAAGCGTTACGATCCAGCGAACGGAGAGGTAGTTGCCTGGGTGCGGTTGCCGACGTGGGACCTGGGCCAACAGGTGCAGATCTACGTCTACTACGGCAAGACCGACGTCAGCGCCGATCCGGCCGGTGAGCGAGCGGTCTGGCAAGACTATCTCGGCGTCTGGGACGGCCAGAGTGGGTGCGACCGCACGACGACTGGGCGCGACCTGACCTTGTCCGGCACGATCGCCGAGGGTGAGCTTAACGGTCCATGCGGTCGCTTCGACGGCACAGTCAGGGGTAGCCTCGACGACGCGAGCTTTCTCGACGGCCTCGACGCCTTCTCGGTCCACACGTTCGTCGACGTCGATCCGGCCTCGATCGGCACCGACAAGGGCATCGTCTCGCAAGGCGCCATCACCGGTGCCGACAAGGATCAGGGCTTCAGTTTGCGCTTCGATGCGAATGGCTACTTCGGTGGTGCCGCCAACACGATCCTCTGGCAGGTCGATACGACGGCCGGGTTGACGCGCGTCGAGGGGCCGGTCAAGGCTCAGCGTTCTGGGCGGATGCAGATCACCGGCGTCTGGGAACGGGGCAAGCCGCCGCGGCTCTACCTCGATAGCCTGCCGGTGCGTCCGACCAATACACCCGAAGTGCCCGACGGAACGATGGTGACGCAGCCGGGACCTCTGATACTCGCGGCCGCGGCAAAGGACGGCGTCGACGGGGGCTGGATTGGTTGCATCGACGACGTGCGCTTGCAAGCAGGCGTTTCCTCGCCGGCGCGCGTCGCCGCCGAGCACGCGAGTGGGGCCGACCCCGCCGCCTTCTACGGCCTCGGAGGCGAGGATCGTCCGGACGATCCGGTCGCGGCACCGGTCGCGCCACCGCGTCGCTTAAGCATCACGTCGGGTGAGCAGGTCGATACGGACGTTCTCGAAGCTGCCGTCGTCGATGGCGGTGCAACACCTACGCTCGTTGCGACCGGGCAGGCGGCGCACGGCGATGTCAGCATCGTCGACGGCAAGCTCCGCTACACCGGCGCTGACGGCTACATCGGCGAGGATCGCTTCACCTACGATATCGGCGCTGACGGCAAGGTTAGCACTGGCACAATCGTCGTCGTGTCGCACGCTGCAGATTTATCCGATGAAGCGGACACGAGCACCACGGAAGAACCGGTCGTGACCACGCCTCCTGACCCGGGCCCGTCCTACAGGCCGCCCGCAGGTCTGAGCGCGATCGAGGTCGATAGCGACGCCGCATTCGAGGCCGCCTTGAAGCGCTTCAAGTCGGGGGCGACGAGGCCTTTGTCGACCGGCAGCGACAAGATCGTCGTGACCGGACCACTCTCGAAGCGGCACGTTATCGGGGACATCGATACCTCCTCAGGCCCGCTCGTGATCGAGGGCGCACACCAGGACCTGAAAACCGTCGCGAGCGACGGACCGATCGTGAGCGGCCAGCTCGTCGCCCGGAGCCCGGTGTGGCTCTACGGCCTGCGCATCGCGAACGACCGTGCCGATCGTTACAGCTCAAACGATGCGAGGGCACCCTATCGTGTCATCCTCGCCCCCGGCTCCGCCGGCTCCTCGATCACGCACTGCTACATCCGCGGTCAGCAGTGCGTCGGTTCGGGCGATCCGGCGATCAACAACACGACCGGTGTGCCGGACGTGACGGTGGCGTTCACCCACTTCTTCACCGGCAAGGAGAACGCGGGCAACTCGAAGCAGCTCCTGGCCGGGATCCAGAACTTCAAGCCTTACAAGGATTTGCCGCACCGCTGGAAGGTCTATCGCTGCCTGTTCGAGAAGCGAACCAGCGTGAACTACAGCGAGGATCGGATGATCTACATCGCGCACGGCTGGGACAAGAAGACCGATGTGATCAAGGATCGCGTTACCGCCGACGAGTGGCTGATCGAAGAGAATATGAGCATGGGCAACTCGTCCCGCTCGCTCTACTACCTCAAGCAGATCGGACCGGGCTCGATTATTCGCCGCAATCATCACGCGATGGCGAAGTCGCGCGGCGAAGCGCTGATGCGCGGCAACGCCTCGAACGGCGTGCTGGTCCAAGGCGAGTGGTACGAACGCCTCGGCACGGTCCACATCCAAGGGATCAACCATGTCTACGAAGGCTGCGATTTCGGCGACAACGCCGTGCGCTTGGCCTGTACCGGCATTCATAAGATCAACGGCCGCATTCAAGAAGGCGCCGACGGACTGATCCTGCGTGGCTGCGTCGGAGGCCACTACCAACTTGGTTGCATTGCCGGCAACCAGAACATCGTCTTCAAGACAGCGCTGAAGAACGTCACGTTCGAGGGGCTTTCAGGCGTGAAATCCTGGAAAGACGATGCCCGCAAGGATGTTGTCTGGGTTCCGGACGGCTCGCGCATCAAGAGCGGTCATGGCAAGATCGATACGGGCAGCACTATGCGCAACCTCACGACCTTGAGCCGTCCGGTGACGGTCGCACGGTCCGATATCGGCCGTGCCGATGTGGGTCCGGGTGCTGACCTATAGGGGCTTTCGTAGGCGCTATCGGTTCACGCGAAGCGCTTTATCTTGTTGTTCTAAGGCCTCTTTGGCTTTGGTCGCAATTGGTCACGCTTAAAAACGTCTTGAATTGCCGTGGGCTTGTGGCGGGAAAAATGCTTTCCCGCCACGGCTCAATTGGTCTCAACAGTCACCGAACGTGCCCGGGCGATGCGCCACGCGGCGGCAAACAAGACTATTTGTACGAGAGTCATGCCGGCGCTGTACAGGCCGAGCGTTGTCAGCGCCTCCAGTCTCAAACCCCACCCCATCCCAAAACTGGCCGCGACCACGATCCCGCCAAGGACGCTTGCCGCGAAGTCGACGTCCTGACGGCCAAAGATGTTCAAGGTCTGCGAGATTGGCATGACAACGAAGCGCACGAGTTGCAGCGGCGCCAGGATCTGCGCAATCCGACCCGCCGTTGTCCACGCGTCGCCGAAGACGAGGCCGAACAAAGCAGGTCCAAACAGCAAGACCGGCAGCACGCCCAAGAAGCCGACGGCGAGAAAGCGCAAAGCTATTTTGACGAACAACTCATAGATCCTGCCAGTCGTTAAAGGTGCCGCGGCACCTAAGAAAACTTGGCTCGCGGCCTGCGCCAGCAGCCGCACGGGCATCACCATGATGCGTTGCGCCAAACCGAACCAGCCGGCAAGAATCGGGCCGTAGATGATCGCCACCAAAATTGTCGGCAGCAACTGCCCGGCACCTTGCAAGAGGGTCGAGGGCGAAGTGTAGAGCGGGTAGCGCCAGTGCCGCTTCGCCAAAAGCCACAGATCCCGCCAGCGAACGGCCCGTAACCCTCGCCGCGTCTCGCTCGTCAGCAAAGCGAGAAAAACACCCAAACGCAGAATGTAACCCAGACCGTAACCGAGCACGAGGCCGGCGGCACCCGCGCTCAAGATGCCAAAACCAAGTTGCGCCGCCGCCTGACTACCAAATTGGGCGACGCGGCCGCTACCGTTGATCCGAAATGTGCCGTGGCGGATCGAGAGATAGTCGAAGGGCTGGCCGAGCCCGATGACGAATAGAACGGGCGGCAGCAACCAGAGCAGGGCGACCAAGCCTGGACTATCGGTCATTTCGGCGAGGGCCTCACCGCCGCCAGCGACCGCCGCCGTGGCAAGTAGGCTCATCAACAGCGTTGTTACGGTGCTGAGCACGACGAGATCGAGGGCTTCGCGCTCGTCGCGCACGACAGGCACCGCATATTCATAGCGTAAGGCCATGATGACGCCGAACATGCCGGTGAGGGCCTGGAACACGGCGAACAGGCCGAAATCGGCCGGGGTGAACAAGCGGGTGAGAAGGGGCGAGACCAGGACGAGCATCGCTTGCCCAATGAAGGTTCCACTAGACAAGGTGGCAAGGCGTCGGGCGAACTGGCCGCGCGGCAGGCGAACAACGAGCCTTTGCAACATGGGCTTAAAAGCTTTGGGTGAGAATGTTTTGGGAGGACGGACGAAACCCCTCCTCGCTCGGTAGCCCTGCCTTAGGCGCCTGTTGGCGTGGTGCCAAGCGTATCGAGCGCCTATGTTGCGTCGCGTTGTCGCCAGCAGAAAGGATTTGATTATGTCGATGCCGCGTCGGGCGGTCCTCCTCGGCGGTGCGGGTATTCTTACGACTTCAAGAAGCCTGCGTACGGCGAACGCGCGGCGCCTCATCGAGGTTGACGCCGCCGCCGAACTCGCCATAGCATTGAGCACCGCCGAACCCGGTGATTATATCCGCCTAGCGGACGGCGTCTATACCTCTGGCGGTCCGCTCGTGCTCAGGGCACACGCCACACCGGACGCTCCGGTTGCCGTGATCGCCGCGACGCCGGGACGTGCGGTCCTTCTCGATCCCGTTATTCTCGCCGGCACGTACGCCCGGCTCGAAGGTCTAGATCTTAATGCCTCGTCTGAAATTGACGGCGACGGCAACCGGATCACGCGCTGCCGTTTCATCGACAATCCCGTCATGGCGCTCTTGATCCGCGGCGGGCGGGACGTGCGGGTAGATCGCTGCGAATTCGCCCGCTGCCGTGGCCGCGGCATCTCGGTCAAACCCTCGCGCGGCATGGCCGGACTGCGCATCGACCGCAATCATTTTCATGATTTCGTTGGCGCGAAGGGCGAGAACGTTCACGAGCCTTTGCAGCTGGGCCAAGGCCTGAACCGCGCCGCCATCGCTTTGGGGGCTCTCGTCGAGCGTAACCTGTTCGAGCGCGTCTCGATCGACTCCGAATGCATCTCAGTCAAGAGCTCGGCCAACACCATCCGCTACAACACGCTCCTCGATAGTCAAAGCCGCATCACCAACCGTGTCGGCAAACACAACCTCTATCACGCGAATTGGAGCGAGCGATCACACGGTATCTTGTTGCGCGACGAGGGTCACGAGGTTGTCAACAACCGCCTCATCGAGAGCGAGCGGCACGGACTGATGGTTTGTGCCGGCAACGTCGGCACGCGCTTTAAAGCGATGCGGCTCAAGAGCGGGAAAGTCGGGCAACCTTGTGCCAAGAACGTGCGCCTCATCGGCAACGCTGCTGATCGAACCATGATCGGCTTCGCGTTCAACAACCACACCGTTCCGGCCGAGGGAACACGTCTCGAAAGCCATTTCGGTCCGATCGAGTATGGCATCGAGACTGGTACGGTCGTGCTGGAAGAATCCTTCACTCCCGCACTGCCCACCGCTTTTCGCCTGCAGCTTGAGGATGTTGGACCGTGGGTGGGAGGCGACGATTGAGCAAAGTCCTATAGCCGGTCGTCATGAAAAGCCCTATGGCAGCGATGCACCTTTCCTCTCGCGTCACCAGCAAAGCGTCCGACAAAATCTGCATGGCAAGCATTGCTCACGATCGGCATTCTTTCACGAATTGGCCGATAGCGCTTCTGGTCGTCCTGGCGACGGCCGCCCTCTACAGCATCAACCTCGACCGCCTGCCGCACCCCGACGAGCTGCACCACATCCTGGCGGCACGCGGCCTTCTAGAGAGCGGCGAGCCGCGTATCGCCGAGGGGCTCTACACCCGCGCCATCTTGTACACATGGCTCGTCGCCTGGAGCTACGAACTGTTCGGCGTGAGCCTCGCCGCCGCGCGCGTGCCTTCGCTGGTCGCGATCGCGCTCTTGAACGGCGTCTTCTTTCTCTGGCTCGCCCGCGAGGCGGGGCGCCCCGCCGCCTACGTCGCGACCGCATTGTGGGCGCTCTCGCCGTTCGCGATCGCGACGGCGCAGTTCAGCCGCTTCTACGCCCTGCAAGGCTTGGTGTTCTTCGTCGGTGCGTGGTTCGTCTACGCCGCCGTCCTGAGCCACGCCTCCCTGCGGCGGCGGGTTCTGCTCGGGCTGGCGGCCCTGCCCTTCCTGGCACTCGCGGCCGAATTGCAGCCGACGACGGCGCTCGGGCTCCTCGGCCTCGCCGCCTGGGCCGCGGCCGTGCTGTTCTTGCCCTGGCTTGCGGATCGCGACGTGCCCGCCCGGCGGCGGCTCAGCCTCGGCCTCGCCGCCGTCCTCGCGGCCGCGATCTTGCTGGCGGTCGCGCTTGCCACCGGCCTCTTGGGCAAGTTCTGGACGATCTACCGCTCGACGCCGATCTTCAACGAGGGCAACGCGGACGATTTTTGGTACTACCACGCCCGCTACAGCCTTCTCTACCCGAGCTTATGGCCGCTCGTCGGGGTCTTGGGCCTCGCCGCCGCCGCGCGCTTTCCCCGGCCGACCGGCTTCGCGCTCACCGTCTTCGCCGTCGGCTTTCTCTTGAACTCGTTCGCCGCCTCGAAGAGCCTGCGCTATTTGTTCTACGCGCAGATCTACCTCTTCGTGCCGTTCGGTCTCGGTCTCGTCGCGCTCTATCCGGCGTTGTGGAACTTCACGCGCGACCTCGCGGTGAAGCTTGACGACCTGTTCAAACCCAGCGTCAGGGCGCTCGGGGCCTTCTTGATCGCCGGTGCCGTCGCGTTCGTGCTGCTCGCCAACCCGGCGTGGCTGCGCAGCACCCTGCTGCTCGCCGACGTCACCATTCCCCCAGAAGAACCGAAAGCCAACTGGCCGGCCGCTTACACCGCTCTTTTGCCCTATCTCAAGACCGCCGACGTGGTCGTCACGACCGAAGAACTGGGGGCGCTCTACTTCCTCGGCCGCTTCGACGTGCGCTTCAGCCGCTCCAAGCTGCCCGAGCTGATGCCAAACGAGCGGCACGAGTTCGGGCGCGACTTTCGTACCGGACGCCCGGTGATCGCCGACAACGCCTCGGTACGGCGCTTGGTCGCGTGCTATCGAAGCGGTCTCGTCGTCGGCCCACGACGCCACCTCGGCATGGAAATTCTCATCAATCGAGAGCTTGAGGCTTATCTGCGCAGCATGATGCAAATCGTCGAACTGCCCAAGAACTCCCGCATCTATGCTTTCACATGGGATCACGGTGCTGGACATGTTCCTGACAAAACCTGCGGCGATCTGCCGATTCTTGCGGGTCCCGCCGGCCTGATAGCGCCGGGGCACTAAACTCATGTGCGATGACTTATTTGTTTGCAAACGTTCTAGTTGTTTAAACTTACCGTTTCGGCGATAGTCTCGCTCAAGCACAACCGAGGAGGCTAGAATGCTCGATCATCAAGTCGACATCACGACCGATTACGCCTTGATCCGGCGGTGGGCGGAAAAGCGCGGTGGTCGGCCAGTGGTCTCGCCGACTCCAAAGGGGGACCTGCGCATCGCGTTCCCGCCCGATCGGGCGATCACCACCGATGAGATCGAGGTCTCCTGGGATTGGTTCTTCAAGACGTTCCACGACCGGCGTCTGGCCCTTCTCTACCAGCGCCGCACGCGCGACGGCGGGATCAGCCACTTCTGCCGCCTCGTCGAGCGGGTTCAAGCGCCCGAGACCGCCTGCTGACGCAGCAGCCCAGTGTAGATCTCGTCGTCGCCGACGACCCCGAGCAGCCGCCCATCCCGCGCGACCAAGATCGGCAGGCCGCTGGATCGGCGCAGGCGGATCGCCTCTTCGAGCGGCAGGTCCGGTTCGGCCCAGACGTAGCACGCGTCCGCCGTCGCGGCGGCTTCGCCCGCCGCGACGATCGGCAGCGTGCGGCCCTCGCGGCGGGCGCCCAGCGGCTCGCCCCTGGCGTCGAGGAAGAGGGTGTGGCGTCCGCTCCCGTCGAGCCACAGGTCGTGCCCTCGCCGTGTCAGCCGTTCGATCGGGGTCATCAGCGTGCCGGCGCGCAGCACGCCCATCGGGTTCATGTGGGCGACGAAGGCGGCGACGTAGTCGGTCAAAGGATTCAGCACCACGGCCTCGGGCGTGCCCACCTGAACGATCCGCCCGCCCTCCATGATCGCGATCCGATCGCCTAGACGGATCGCCTCGTCGAGGTCGTGGCTGACGAATAGGATCGTCTTTTTGAGCTGCCGTTGCAAGGCGACGAGCTCGTCCTGCAAACGCTTGCGGATCAAAGGGTCGAGGGCCGAGAACGGCTCGTCCATCAGCAGGATATCGGCGTCGGTGGCGAGCGCCCGCGCCAGCCCGACGCGCTGCTGCATGCCGCCCGACAGTTGGTCGATGCGCTTGTCGGCCCAGGAGCCCAGGCCGACGAGATCGAGCTTCTCCGCCACCACCCGGTCGCGCTCGGCCTTGCCCTTGCCGCAGAGTTCGAGGCCGAGCCCGACGTTCTCGGCGACGCTGGCCCAGGGGAGCAAGCCGAACTGCTGGAAGACCATGGCGATCCGCCCGCGCCGCAGCCGCCGCAGCACCGCTTCGCCGCAGGCGGCGACGTCGATCGCACCCCCGCCGTCCTTGACCCACACGGCGCCGCCGCTGACGCGGTTGAGCCCGTTGACGGCGCGCAGCAACGTCGACTTGCCCGAGCCCGACAGGCCCATCAGCACGCAGATGCCCCCGGCATCGACGTCGAGGCTGCACCCCGCCACACCCAGCGTCGTGTCGGTCGCCTGCAAGATGCTCTCGCGCGAGCGCCCCGCCCGCGCGAGGCGGGTCGCCGCCTCGGGCTTCGGCCCGAAGAAGATGTCGACGTTCACGAAAGCGATGGCGGGCGTCGGATCGTTATCACCAAACCTTTTTCGACCGTTCATCGCGCGCCCCGTCGAAGAGAACAGCACCGCGAGCGAAGGTAGCGGGCGCGCCCGTACCCCGCCACCGAACGGTAGCACCCGCTCACTCTACCCTATCTAAGTATATTTTCCTATGACCTTTTCGCCTCCACACCCACTGCTCGGGTTCGTTCGCGCGCTCCTTGGATTCGTTCTCGGATTCCTCCCGATTCGTTTCGAGTTCTGGCAGGTTCGGTCTTGGCTAAGAAACCGTTCTAAAACCTGTTCTCAGGTTCGTTCGGTCTAGCTGCGCCGCTCTCGATCCCGCCGCCAACGAAGCGCACCATTCTAGCTCCCCCCGGCGGCGTCTCCGACGGCTCGAACGTCAAAGCGGATGCCTTCACGCGCCGAAACTCATTTTGAAGGCTTGCTACGATTTGTAAATCCAGGCATGAAGCAAAAACAATTTAAAGGCTAACAAAACATGCGCTCTTCTACCGAAGTTATGGCAGTCTCACTCATGCTGACCCTGGCGGCTTGCAGTGGCGGCGGGTCCGGCGGCGGCGATGATATGGGGATACCGACCAATCCCGGCCGCGGCACGGGTGTGGCGACCGACAGCGGCTCCGGCGCAACGATTGACGGCGGCAGCGGCGGGACCATCGATGGCGGCACCGGTGGAGAGACCGACACTGGCGGCGGCACGACCGGCGGCGACACGACCGGCGGCGACATGACCGGCGGCGGCACGACCGATGGCGGCGCGGCCGGCGGCGGCGCGGCCGGCGGCGACACGACCGATGGCGGCACGACCGATGGCGGCACGACCGATGGCGGCACGGCCGGCGGCGACACGACCGATGGCGGCGCGGCCGGCGGCGACACGACCGATGGCGGCGCGGCCGGCGGCGACACGACCGATGGCGGCGCGGCCGGCGGCGACACGACCGATGGCGGCGCGGCCGGCGGCGACACGACCGATGGCGGCGCGGCCGGCGGCAGTTCGGGTGAGTCGCTCAGCCTCACCAATAAGGGGGTGAACAACGTCGCCCTAGAGATGACGCCCACGCAGATCACGATCAACCTTAAGGACGGACCGCGCATCGTCCTGGACAACCCGAAGCGGACCGCCGAGGGCTTCGATCGCTACGTGAACGATCAAGGCCGGGCACTGGTCTCGCGGGTCGGCGAGAAGACGCTCGGCACGACGCTCGACTACACCAGCTACGGCGTCTGGTTCCTGCCCGACAACGCCGACGGCGGTTCGTTCTTCGGCGTGGAGACGCCGACCCCGACCGCCGATATTCCATCGACCGGCACGGCGATCTATACCGGCGGCGCGATCGCGGCATTCACCGGCAGCACGAATGCGATCACCGGGACCTTCAAGGCCGAGGCCGACTTCAAGGCGCAGCGCGTCAACGGCAACATCGACTTCAACGGCGGCCCCGACGTCGATCTCGGCACGGCGAAGATCAACGACGACGGCGCGATCGTGGGTAGGAACGTCACGGCCGAGGGCTTCAATCCCGGCACCGTCCGCGGCCGCTTCGGCGGTCCTGCCGCCGAGGAAATGACCGGGTTCTTCGTTCTGAACGGGAACGAAGGCGGGTCGATGCGCGGCGCGTTCGGCGGCCGAAAGGAATACGAATGGCAGTGGGATTTACCCGGCGGCGGTGACGGCACGACCGGTACAGAAATGAAAACATCTGGCGGCTAAACCGCCTCGCTTCGAGATCGGTTACAATGTCTTACGTGGGCTTCGGTCCACGTAAGTCACTCTATTGTATGTATCTGGCCGCAAATATCATTCCCGGCGCCGAAGCCAGTTCTGAGCCAAAGAATTGCAAAATAAGCGAAAGAGGCCGCGCCCGGCGCACGCGAAGCGGTCTCCCGATTTCACCACGTTCGATGCCTTTAGCTATACAACGGCACGCTTTCATACACAGGCTGTTCAATCATGAGCCACGGGCTTAAGCCCCTATCCATAACCTGAAGGAAAATACCATGGGACGGACCGCTTCACGCCTGATCGCGGTGGCGATCGTCGGCATTCTGGCGCTGGCGCACGGCGCCGCGGCCGCCGCCGCCCAGCCTAGCGTCGAGGACCGCTACTTCCTGCTCGCCGCTATGGCCGCGGGCTTGGCCCAGGTCGAGGTCGGCAAGCTGGCCGTCGACAAGGCTAGTGACGAGCGGATTCGCGATTTTGCGAGGCGCGTGCTCGACCACCACGAGCAAGCGGGTGATCGCCTTGCAGAGATCGCGCGAGACGAGAGCATCGAGCCGCCGCAGGAGGTCGATCCCGCTACCCAGGGGTGGGTGGATCGGCTGCGGCGGCTAGAGGGACCACAGTTTGACGCCGCCTACGCGGCCGGCCAAGTCCCATCGCTCTACGCGGCGATCTGGGTCCACCGGCGCGAGGCGCGCCACGGCTCGAACGGGCCGTGGCGGGCCGCGGCGGAGCGGGAGGCCGAGGCGATCGATGCTTACCAGGAGGAGGCCCGGCGGCTGGCGGAGGACTTCGCGGCCGACCTGCCGGACGGCCTGCACCCCGAGGACGGCACCTTCCTGGACTTTGCGATGAACGTCGACTTGACGCAGGTGCGGCTCGGCAAGCTGGCCCTCGACAAGGCCAGCGACGAGCGGGTCCGTGCTTTTGCACGGCACATGGTCGACGACCACGGCCAGTCGTACGACAAGTTCGTGCGGACCGCGAAGGCGAACGGCGTCGCGCCGCTGGAGGAGATTAGTCCAGTCTCAGAGCGGACGCGGGCGTGGTTGGAAGGTTTGTCCAGCCCCGCGTTCGACCGAGAGTACATCACCTCGCAGGTCATCCATCACGGCGTGTGGTTCTACCGTTACGAGCACGAGGCGATCCACGGCCGGGACGAGGCGGTGCGCGAGCTTGGGGCCGACGGCGCTCAGATGGGCAAGATGCACCACGATGCGGCCCTGGCGATCGTGCGGGCGAGCGACGCGGCAGCGGCGCCGTCCCCGGCGGCCGGGCCGGCTCACGATCAGGACTGACCAGCCGCCCACGTCCCCGACGGCGCGGGGAGTGCTCGTCATCACCCCCGTCGCTTGGGCGCCTTGCACAAGCGGTCGAGCAGGATCGCCAGGACGACGATGGCGAGGCCGGCCTCGACGCCGGCGGCAATGTTGACGGTGTTGAGGGCGCGCACGACCGGTTGGCCGAGGCCCCCGGCGCCGACGAGGGCGGCGATGACGACCATCGAGAGCGAGAGCATGATGCACTGGGTCAGGCCCGCCATGATCGTCGGCCAAGCGTGCGGCAGCTCGACCTTCCACAACAACTGGCGCTCGGTGGCGCCGAACGCGATCACCGCCTCCTTCAAGTTGGCCGGCGCCGAGGCGATGCCGAGATAGGTCAGGCGGATCGGGGCCGGAAGGGCGAAGATGACGGTCGAGATCAGGCCCGGCACCATGCCGAGCCCGAAGAGGATCAGCGTTGGAATGAGGTAGACGAAGGTCGGGATCGTCTGCATCAAGTCGAGGATCGGCCGTAAAGTCGCGTAGAGCCAGGGCCGGTGCGCGGCGGCGATGCCCAAGGGCACGCCGATCGCCATGCATAGAACCGTCGCGGTGACGATGAGGGCCAACGTCTCGATCGTCTCCTGCCAATAGCCGAGGTTGAGCACGAGCAGGAGCGAGAGGGCGACGCCGGCCATGAGCAGGAACGATCGTTGCAGCCACAATGCCAAGGCCGCGACGAGCAGGATGAAGGCGAGCGGGTTGATCCAGAGCATCGCCCCGACCAGGGCGTCGAGCACGGCACCGAGACTCAAGGCGACGAGGTCGAAGAGGCCGGCGAAGTTGGCGTTGATCCAGTCGATGCCGGCCTTGGCCCAGGCACCCAGCGGCAGCTTATGGTCGGTGATCCACGCCTCCACGAGGGGCGGCCCTCAGCCGAGGCCGAGGGCGTCGCGCACCGCCTGGGACCCGTCGCCGCCGCCTTGCGCCTCGACCCCTTCGAGCCACGCATCGAGCACGTCGGGGTTCTTCTTCAGCCACGCTTCGGCGGCCCGGTCGGGCGCGGTGCCCTCGTCGAGGATCATGCCCATCACCTCGTTCTCCGCCTGAAGCGTGAAGGCGAGGTTCTGCAACAGACGCCCGACGTTCGGGCATTCGTCGAGGTAGCCGCCGCGGACGTTGGTGTAGACCGTGGCGCCGCCGTAATCGGGACCGAACCAGTCGTCGCCGCCGGCCAAGTAGTCCATGTCGATGTTGGCGTTCATCGGGTGGGGCTCCCAGCCGAGGAACACGATCCACTGGTCGCGGCCGACCGAGCGGCGCACCTGGGCCAGCATGCCCTGCTCGGAACTTTCGACGATGTCGAAGCCGCCGAGGCCGAATGCGTCGTCGTCGATCATCGCCTGGATCAGGCGGTTACCGTCGTTGCCGGGCTCGATGCCGTAGATCTTGTGGTCGAGCCTGTCGGCGAAGGCGGCGATGTCGCCGAAGCCCTTCAAGCCGGCATCAAAGGCGAAAGCCGGGACCGCGAGGGTGTACTTGGCCCCTTCGAGGTTGGCGCGCACGGTCTCGACCGAACCGTCCTCGCGGTAAGGGGCGATGTCGGCCTCCATCGTCGGCATCCAGTTGCCCAAGAACACGTCGACGTCGCCGTTCTTCAGGCTGGCGTAGGTGACGGGCACGGAGAGCAGCTCGGTCTCGGTCTCGTAGCCCAGGCCTTCGAGCACGGTGGTGGCGAGCGCCGTCGTCGCGGTGATGTCGGTCCAGCCGACGTCGGCGAAGGTGACGGCGGCGCAGGCGGGGTCTTCCGCCGCCAGGGCTGGAGTCATCGAGGCCAGAAGAGCAATGGCGGCGAGCGGGGCGGATCGCATGTCGTAGTCCTGTCGTTGACGCGATGCCCGAGCTTAGGGCGATGCGCATCAATCGTGAAGCCCACGTCGGCGCCCGTGCGGATGTCTCGCGGCTTCAAAGCTAGAGGGGCCGCGCCGATCCGACGCGCGGCCCCTGTCGGATCAACGGCTCCAGAGCCGCTTGTAGGCCGTGCTCGACTTCGGGTTCACGTGTTTGGGAAATATCCGGTATGTGTTCTCGTTACGACAGTTATAGTAGGAGGCGTAGGCAATATTCTTGGAGTTCTTCTTCAAGAATTTGTAAACATTTTCAATAAAGATAGGATTGTCCCTGCTTTGCCTCGTATAGCCGTTCGAGATGCCCCACTCGCCGATGGCCAGCGGCTTGCCCTTGCTCTTGGCGTAGCTCAGCCAGGCGCCGGGGCCGTAAGGCCCACCGTTGAACTTGGCATTGTAGTACTTGTCCCAGATCTTCTGGGTGTTGAAGCTGGGATAGCGGTCGTAGAGGACGACGCCGATGATGTCGACGACGTCGCCGCCGGGGTAGATCTTGTCGACGTTGAACTTCAAGTGACCCTTCTTCGCCATCGGCCACTCGATCTTGAAGCTTTTATCGACCAACTTGATCGTCTTGGCCGCGCGCCTGAAGCACTTCTTGTAACCTTCTGGGTTCTTGCCGGCGCTCCAGGGGAACCAGCTACCGTTCGCCTCCCAGCCGAGGCGGATGATGGCGTTGGACGCGCCGCGGCTCTTCATGACCTGGGCGGCCTCGCGGTGGTAGCGATCGAAGGCGCCCCTGGCGCAATTGTCGAACTGTCTCGCCGTGTTCTCGGTCAGGAGGGGCACGCTGACGACTGGCCGCGCCTTGCTCTTGATGAGAGCACCCAAACCGCCGCCGCGCGTCCACTTCAGCATCTTGCCCCAGCTGCCCTTCGGCGCCCAACCCTTGACGACGTCGAGGTCCCGGCCACGCCACTTGGCCAACTCGCCCTCCTTGCTCCAGGAACGGTTGAAGCAGGAGAAGCCCGAGGCCCAGGGCAAGCCCGAACGTGCCGAGGATACCTTGCTGCCGCTGCCGCCGCTCCTAGATCTGGATCTGGATCTAGACTTGCTGGAGGCGACGAGGTGGATGGAGTCGGCCGCCGCCGGATCGCCTTTGAAGACGGCATTATCGGGTGCCTCCGTTGTCAGCATCGTCTTCGACGTTTCAGACAACGCAAGATGCGGCGTGGCGGCAGCCGCGTCGTACGCGGCGGCGAGGGGCACGGCGACGATTACGCCGGCCGTTAGGCACAAAGATTTGTATGCAGTGGGACTAGTTCGACGATTCTTGAAGCACCGCGCCAGTTGCAGCATTTTGCTTTTCCCGTGATTTCTTGAGGGCGGTCCCGTGCCACGGAGGTGGCACGGGCCGCTTGTTCAGACGCGGCGGAAGCCGGGATATTCCACGGACAAGGCGCATTGGATATCCCACCGATCCCTTATTTGGCGAAGCGGCAGGACGATAAACTTTGCTGACCGCAAAAAATGGTTGAAGATCAGCGGGCTGTCCTTCGAAGTTTTTCAATTTTAAGTTGAATGAATAAATAATTTAAGCGCGAATAATATGTTGCCCCTGCCAATTAACGCAGCGCTTTACGAGCGCGCGAGTTCTACTAAAAGATGATTTTTCCTGGTGACATTCAACTTCTGCTGACTAAAACGGCAACCGGAAATTCACCGAACACGTCGCCGAGCGGCAGGGATTGGCCCTCGAATCTTCGCCCGTCGAGCAGCGACACGAGGGGCGTGTCCGTCAGCTTCAGGGTCGTGCTTTGCCAAAGGTCAGGAGGGGGGGGTAAGCGGTCGCCAAGGCGCTGTCTGAGCAGGCGGGCGACGGCGACGACGGCGGTCGTGCCGTCCGCGTCGACGCGCTCGAAGGCGAAGACGTGCCGGGCGGCATCGCCCTCGATCGTGAGCGGTCGGTAGCGGCCGGCCGTGAACAGGTCGGGGTGCCGCGCCCGCCATTCCAGGATGCGCGCGATCAGGGCCTGCTTGAGGCGCCCGTCGCGCCAGCCCTCGACGTCGATCGTCGTCTTCGCCAGCGCCGCCGCGCGCGCGTCCCAGTCGACCGGGCGGCGGTTGTCGGGATCAACGGTGCTCAAGTCCCAGAACTCGGTGCCCTGGTAGACGTCGGGCACGCCCGGCAGGGTCAGCTTCAAGACGGTCTGCGCCAGTCCGCTCAAAGCCCCAATCGGGTCGATCTGGTCGAGAAAGGCGCGCAGCCGGTCGAGGAACTCGGCGCTCCGGTCCCGGTCGAGGGCGCCGCGCACGAAGGCGGCGACCGCCGTCTCGTAGGCCTCGTTCGGCGAGAGCCAATTGGTATGAAGCTTGGCCTCGCGGCAGGCTTTCTCCAGGTAGGCAACCAGCCGCTCGGCGAGGTCGTGCAAGAGGCCCGCATCGGCGACGTCGCCGCCGGGCGGGAAGGCGCCGACGAGCATCTGGTAGAACAGGTACTCGGTCTTAGGCTCGGGATGGACGGCCTCGCCCTCGCCGGTGCGCAAGCGCGCGTTCATCGCGTACCACGCCGCGACCTCCTCGCCCCAGGGCCCGGCCAGCTCCGACAGGGCGGCGATGCGCAGCCGCGTGTCCTCGCCGCGCTTGGTGTCGTGCGTCGCCGTCGCGATCAGGCCGTATGGGTGGCGCTCGGCGAGGTTGGCGAAGAAGGCGTGCGCCGCCCCGGCCGACAGGCCGAAGCGGTCGGGCTCGCCGCCGACCTCGTTCAGCGCGACCAGCCGGTGCCAGCGATAAAAGGCGGTGTCCTCCAGGGACTTCGCCATCGCCGGGCCGGTCCGCTGCTCGAAACCGGTCAACAGCGCCCGCGTCACGGCACCGTCCGGCCCCTCGTCGAGGAAGACGCGCTTGAGGTAGCGAAAGACGTAAGGGTCGGGCAGATCCATCGCCGCCTCGGCGTCGTCGAGGGCTTGGCTCAAGCGCACCTCGTCCTCGGCCGTGAAGCGGCCGTCGCCGCCGTAGGTGCGATAGACCGGAAAGGCGGTGACGAGGGCGACGAGCGCGTCCTCGATCAGCCCGACCGGCAGGTCGCGATCGACGGGGTCGTTCGCCGCCAGATCGGCGAGGCGGGCGCTCAAGCGCGACATCTCGGCCTTGAGCGGGCCGCGCAGGGTCTCGTCCTTGGCGCCGCGAACGACGGCGAGGAAACCTTCGGGATCGCCGCCCATGCGGGCGTAGGTCGCGTTCAGGGCCGCCTCGCCGTCCGGGTCGACGAACAGGCCCAGGATGGCGTTCAGCGTCTCGTAGCCGGTCGTGCCCGCGACCGGCCAGGAAACCGGCAGTTCCTCGCCTTCGCCCAGGATCTTCTCGACCAGGATCCAAGGCCGCATGTCGGCGCGCGCGGCCCGCATCGCGTCGGCCAACTGTTCGAGGTAGCTGCCGGGCTTGGCGAGGCCGTCGACGTGGTCGATGCGCAGGCCGCTGAGCTGGCCCTTGCCGTAGAGATCGAGGGCGAGCGCGTGCGTCGCCCTGAAGACTTCCGGCTCCTCGACGCGCACGCCGACCAGTTCGGTGATGTCGAAGAAGCGGCGCCAGTTGAGCATGGCGTTGCCGGTGCGCCAGTAGGCGAGCCGCCACGCCTGGGCCTCGATCAGCGCGTCCAGCGTCTCGGCCGGCACGTCGTCGAGGGTCGCCGGCAGCCCTTCCCAAGCGGCGGCGAGATCGTTGACGAGGGTGGGGAAGGTCGCGGGCGTCGCCGCCTTGAGGCGGACGAGGAGATCGTCGCCCAAACGCCCTTCGAGGGCCATCGCCCATGTGCGCGGGTCGAGCGGGTAGCGATTATCGTAGTAGGCGATGTCGAGGCTGGGCGGGTCCTGATCGAGGGCGAGCTTGAGTTCGCCGTTCGCCAGCACCTCGCCGTAGGGGGCGCCCAGTTGCGGCAGGAGGATGCGGCCGGGGGTGCCGCCGGCGCGGGCGTCCCAATCGACGTCGAAGAAGACGGCACTCGGCGCCTCTTGCCCCCAGCGCAGCAGGTCCTGCCAATAGGGATTGTCAGCACCAACGCCTAAGTGGTTGGGCACGATGTCGAGCAGGAGGCCGAGCCCGTTCGCGGCGAGGGCTTGGCCGAGCTTCTCGAAGCCCTCGTGGCCGCCCAACTCCGGGTCGAGGCGGGCCGGATCGACGATGTCGTAGCCGTGCGTCGAGCCGGCGCGCGCCTTGAAGATCGGCGAGGCGTAGAGGTGGCTGATGCCGAGCCGCTTCAAGTAGGGGACGATCTCGGCCGCTTTGGCAAAGTCCATGCCGTTGCGGAACTGCAGCCGGTAGGTCGCGATCGGGGGCGGTGCGGTCATTGTGCGTCGTCATTCTCGCTCAAGCGGGGCCGCGCCTCGCGCATGGCCCCGAACAGGGCGTTCGCGCCCGGATCGCCCAAAAAGCCGTCGATCGCGACCGGCGGGCGGCGGCGCCAGTTCGGGTGCTCGTCGATCGTGCCGGGCAGGTTCGCCTGCTCGACGTCGAGGAGCGCGTCCTCCAATTGCAGCATGAGCAGGGTGCTCGGGGTCGTGGCGAGATAGCGGTGCACGGCGAGCAGCAGCGCCTCGTTCGCGCCGTCTTCGCCGGCGTCGAGCGTGCCGGGCTCGGCGATCCCGGCCGCCTCCAGGGCCTCGACGATCCGCCCCCGATCCACGGCCCGCTCCCGGCGTTCGTCCTCGGCCTGATCGGGCTCGGGGAACAGGTCGAGCTTGTCCCGCCAATCAATGTCTTGGCCCCGCCAGTAGCCTTTGAGCGTCGGCAGGTCGTGCGTCGAGAGCGAGGTGAGCGCGCCCGCGGCGTAGGCCTCGGGGGCCTTGGGCGTCTCCTCCTCGCGCTCGAACCAGAAGACCTTGCACGACAGCATGCCGGCCGCGTCCATCGCATCCCCGAACCCTTCCGGTACGGTGCCGAGGTCCTCGCCGATGACGAGGCAGGAGGTTCGGTGCGCTTCGAGCGCGATCAGCCGGGCGATGTCCTCGAACGGGAAGCGGATATAGGCCCCCTCGCCGGCGTCCATGCCGTCGACCACCCACCACTGCCGCTTGAGGCCGAGGACGTGGTCGACGCGAATGGCGCCCGCGTGGCGCATGTTGGCGCGCAAATCGGCGATCAGCGGCTCGAACCCGGCTTTGGCCAGCGCCGTCGGCGCGAAGGGCGCCAAGCCCCAGACCTGCCCCTTGGGGTTGAAGATGTCGGGCGGGGCGCCGATCGACACGCCGCGCAAGGAGAAGTCGGGCTCGGCCCAGACCGTGCTCCCGGCCGGGTTCACCCCGACGGCGAGGTCGCGGTAGAGGCCGATGCGCATGCCCGACGCCAGCGCTTGCTCCTGCGCCGCCGCCAACTGCTCGTCGGCGAGCCACTGGAGAAAGGCGAAGAAGCCGACCCGCTCGGGGTGCTGCGCCGCGAAGTCGGCGACCGCCCTGCCCTTCGGGTCGTCCCAGCCCTTCGGCCACTGCCAAAAGGCGAACGCCTCGGGCGCCTCGGCCATCGCCGCCTCTTGCAGGGCGTCGAAGCGGGCGTGGCGTTCGAGCGGCTCGCCCATCGCGGCCCTGAACGCCAGGAAGCGCGCCTTGAGGGCGTCGTCGTCGGGGCGCCCCCGCAAACCGTCCCAGAGCCCTTCGAGCGCCGCCTTCTTGCGCGCCGCGGCTTGGGGGTAGTCGATCAGATCGCCGGTCGGAACGGGCGGCAGCCCCTCGGCCAAGGGCAGGCCGAGGTCGGCCGCGGCCCTGTCGAGGGCGATGTAGAGCCAGTTCAAGAAGCGCCGGCTCGACGGGGCGTAGGGGCTGACCGCCTCTGGCTGCGCCGGGAAGAGGGCGTGCAGCGGGTTCAGGCCGAGGAAGTCGGCCCCCTTGCCGCCGAGCCCGGCGGCGAGGTCGGCCGCCGCTTTGAAATCGCCGACCCCGTCGTCACCCGCCCGGCGCAGGCCGTAGAGCTGCGCGCCGAGGCCCCAGACGCGCTCGATGCCGAACGCCTCGGGCGGGGGGCAGCGCGGCGGGCAGGCGGCGAGCGCGATCGGCGCGCCGTCGATCTTCAGGGTGTGGCGGCCGACCGGCAGGTCGAGCGGCAGGGCCACGCCGTCGTCCGCCGCCGTCAGCCGGCCGGTGTGGCGCGTCCCGTCGGCGAGCGTCAGGGTGAACGGCGCGTCGGCGCGGGATGGATCGAGTGCCAGCACCGGGTTCTGTCCGGCGGACGCGATCAGGTGGCGCTCCTCTTCCTGCTCCGCGCCTCGCGCGCGCAGGCGCTCGGCCGCCTCCGCCTCGCCGCCGACCTCGACGCCCATGACGCCGAGGAGGGCGCGCAACGAGTCCTCGCCGACGCGCTTGTCTTCCCCGTGCGCGTCGGTCCAGGCGACGTTGATGCCGTAGGCGCTCGCCAAGTCTTCGAGGGCGCTCACGCCGCCTCTCCCTTGCCGCCGCCGCCGCTCCGGACGAGGTAGAAGGCGACGCTCCAGGGCGAGAGGCTCCCGCGGGCGATCTCGCCGGCGACCCCCTCGCCGCTGGCGTAGAGGAAATCGCCCGGCGGCCGTTCCAGCCCGTCGAGCGGCTTATCGCCGAGGTTGGCGACGACGGTGAGGCGGCCCTTGTCGCCCAGGCGCCAGCCGACCCGCAGGCCGCGTTCCCCCACGACCTCGTAGGTTCCGGCCGACCCCTCGGCATCCGCCAGCCGCGGCACGATCTCCTTGGCGCGCAGGGCCAAGAGGGTGCGAACGCGGTCGTAGCGCTCGACGAACGGATCCGCCTCGACCTCGTCCCAGTCGAGCTTCGAGGCCGTGAACGTGGCCTCGTCGTTCGGGTCGGGGATCGCCTCGCGCGACTGCGCACCGGCGTAGGCCTCGAACTTGGCGAACTCGCGCCGCCGCCCCTCGCGCACCGCGTCGGCGAGTTCGTCGTGGAAATCGGTGAAGAAGCGAAACGGCCGCTTCGTCCCCCACTCCTCACCCATGAACAGCATCGGGATCGAGGGGCTGAGCAGCAAGAGACACGTCATCGCCTCGACCGCCCCGGCCGGCGCGAGATCGCTCAGCCGGTCGCCGAAGGCCCGGTTGCCGATCTGGTCGTGGTTTTGCAAGAAGTTGACGAACGCCGTCGGCGGCAGCTGCGCCGAGGGCTCGCCGCGCGCGCTGCCGCGATACGGCATGTTCTCGCCCTGATAGACGAAGCCCTGGGCCAGCGCCTTGCCCAGGCGCTCGACCGGGGCATCGGCGTAGTCCTTGTAGTAGGCCTCGTCCTCGCCGGTGAGCGTCACGTGCGCCGCGTGGTGGAAGTCGTCGTTCCACTGCGCGTTGTAGAGGGTCGGCGTTCCGTCCTCGCGTTCGAGGAGGGAGGC
Organism: Geminicoccaceae bacterium; assembly: GCA_965217265.1. Classification (GTDB taxonomy): domain Bacteria; phylum Pseudomonadota; class Alphaproteobacteria; order Geminicoccales; family Geminicoccaceae; genus JAGRGG01. The sequence continues at coordinate 65,402 of CBDCHP010000003.1, forward strand.
TTGGTTCTCCTCGTTCTCCAGGACGAGGTGGACGTAGCGGTGGCGGCCGAAGCGGTGCCGCACGCTGTGGGCGATCTCTTCGAGCAGATGCGGCTCGGTGTCGTCGACGATCGCCTGGACCGCGTCGAAGCGCAGCCCGTCGACGCGGTACTCCTCCAGCCAGAGAAGGACGTTGTTGACGACGAAGTCGCGCACGATCCGCTTGCGGTAGTCGATCGCGTCGCCCCAGGGTGTCGGCACGTCGTGGCGGAACATGTCGGGAGCGTAGCTGTGCAGGTAGTTCCCGTCGGGGCCGAAATGGTTGTAGACGACGTCCAAGAACACCTGCAGCCCGTGCCCGTGCGCCTCGTCGATCAGGAGCTTTAAGGCCTCGGGCGAGCCGTAGGCGCGGTCGGGCGCGAACGGCAGGACGCCGTCGTAGCCCCAGTTGCGCGTGCCCGAGAAGTCGGCGATCGGCATCAACTGAATCGCGGTGACGCCGAGGTCGGCCAAGTAGCCCAAGCGGCGGCGGACGCCGTCGAAGGTGCCCTCCTCGCTGAACGTGCCGACGTGCAACTGGTAGATCACTGCCTCGCTCCAGGGCCGACCGCGCCAACGCACGTTCTTCCAGGCGAACCGCTTCGGGTCGACGACGAGCGAGGCGTCGTGGACGTCGCCGTCCTGCGCCCGCGAGGCGGGATCGGGGACCAAGATCGGCTCGGCCCCCTCCTCGGCGGGCGGCAGGCGGTAGCGGTAGCGCGTCCCGGCGACGGCCTCGTCGGTCGTCAACTGGAACCAGCCGTCGTCGAGGGCGATCAGGTCGTGCGCGCGCTCGTCGTCGCCCTCGTTCAAGACGATCTGCAGCGTCTTCAAGCCCGGCGCCCAGAGGCGAAAGCGTACCCGATTGCCGTCGGTGAGTTCGGCGCCGAACGGCATCGTGTGACGGCTGGACGTGCTGTGCTGACGTGCCTCGGTCACCTCGCCGACCGCGATCATCACGGCGAGCGAGCGGCCCGCCATCGGGTAGGCCTCGCTGCAGTCGAAGACCCGTCCGCCGGGGGCCAGTTCGGCGTCGGCCGTGTCGACCAAGCGCTGCCAGCCGGTGGCGCCGGGCAGCTTGGGCAGGACGAAATCCTTGTGGTCGGGATCCGCGTTCATGAGAACGAGCATCGTCTCGTCGCGCGACTGGGCCTCGTGCCGCTCGATGTCGTCGCCGGCCGCGGCGCAGAGCATGACGCCGAGCGTGCGGCGCAGTCCCTCGTTCCACTTGGCGGGCGTCATCTCGCCGCCCTCATAGGCGAGCCACGTCACGTCCTTCAGGCCGTCGGGCGAGACCTGCTCGCCCTTGATGAAGCGGTTGCGGCGCAGGACCGGGTGCTCGTGGCGCAGCCGGATCAGCCGGCCGACGAAATCGCGAAACAAAAGGTCGTCGGCGTCGACCTCGTTCCAATCGATCCAGCCGAGCTCGTTGTCCTGGCAGTAGACGTTGTTGTTGCCGCCCTGGGAATTGCCGATCTCGTCGCCGGCGAGCAGCATCGGCGTGCCCTGCGCGAACAACAAGGTGGCGAGCAGGTTGCGCTTGCGCCGCGCGCGCAGCTCCAGGATCTCCGGATCGTCGGTCGGCCCCTCGACGCCGCCGTTCCACGAGAGGTTGTGGTCGTGCCCGTCGCGGCCGCCCTCGCCGTTGGCCTCGTTGTGCTTGTCGTCGTAGGAGACGAGGTCGTCGAGGCAAAAGCCGTCGTGCGCGGTGATGAAGTTGATCGAGGCCGCGGGACGTCTGCCCGCGTAGTTGAAGAAGTCGGCCGAGCCCGAGATCCGGGTCGCGAGTTCGGAGGTGATGTTCTCGTCGCCGCGCCAAAAGGCACGCACCGTGTCGCGAAAGCGGTCGTTCCACTCGGCCCAGCCGGGCCCGTGCCGGCCGAGCTGGTAGCCGTAATTGCCCGTGTCCCAGGGCTCGGCGATCAGGCGGGCCCGGCTCAAGACGGGGTCTTGGCGCATCGCGTTGAAGAAGCTGTTGCCGGGGTCCCAACCGCGCTCGTCGCGGCCGAGCGTGGTCGCGAGGTCGAAGCGAAACCCGTCGACGTGCATCTCCTCGTACCAGTAGCGCAAGCTGTCCATCACCATCTGCAAGACCATGGGATGACCGACGTCGACGCTGTTGCCGGTGCCGGTGACGTCGTCGTAGTAGCGTGGGTTGTCCTTGACGAGGCGGTAGTAGCTGGCGTTGTCGATGCCCTTGAACGACAGCGTGGGCCCCATGTGGTTGCCCTCGGCCGTGTGGTTGTAGACGACGTCGAGGATCACCTCGATGCCGGCGTCGTGCAGGCGCCGCACCATCGTCTTGAACTCGGTGAGCCTGCCGGGACCGGCGTAGTAGCGCTGCTCGGGCGCGAAGAAGTTGAGGCTGTTGTAGCCCCAGTAGTTGCGCAAGCCCCGCTCCAGCAGGTGGCGGTCGTCGAGAAAACCGTGCACCGGCAACAGTTCGATCGCGGTGATGCCGAGCCGGGTCAGGTGGTCGATCATCGCCGGGTGGGCGAGGCCGGCATAGGTGCCCTGCTGCTGCGGCGGGATGTCGGGGTGGCGCTCGGTCAGGCCCTTGACGTGCGCCTCGTAGACAATAGTCCGCTCCCAGGGCGTGCCGGGCCTGCGGTCGGCGCCCCAGGTGAAGGCGGGATCGACGACGACCCCTTTGAGCATCCCGGCCGCGTTGTCGCGCGGGTCGAACGACAGGTCTTCGCGCGGACTGCCGATGCGGTAGCCGAAATGCGCGTTCGACCAGCGAAACGGCCCGATGAGCTGCTTGGCGTAGGGGTCGAGCAGGAGCTTGTTCGGGTTGAAGCGGTGCCCCTCCTCCGGCCGGTAGGGGCCGTGCACGCGATAGCCGTAGACTTGGCCGGGGCCGACGTCGGGCAGGTAGCCGTGCCAGATCTCGTCGGCGTACTCGGGCAGGGTGAGGCGTTTGATCTCGCGCCGTCCCTCGGGGTCGAACAGGCATAGTTCGACGCGGGTGGCGTGGGCCGAGAACAGGGCGAAGTTGACGCCGGCACCGTCCCAGGTGGCGCCCAGCGGGTGCGCCCGCCCAGGCCAGAGGCGCATATCATCGTACATTCAGCATGAACCCAATTCGGTCGCGCGCCTGAGAGTGCGCACGCGACCATGAACGCTGCACGCGCGTAAAAGTTGCCTAAGCTTGTGCGGCCGGAACGAGAACGAGGGTGCCGATCGGCGGCAGGGTCAGCTTCAAGGACGCGGGCCGGCCGTGCCAGGGTTCATCTACGGCGTGGGCGGTGCCGCCGTTGCCCTGGCCGCTACCGCCGTAGGCCGCGGCGTCGGTGTTGATCAGCTCGCGCCAAGCCCCGCCGAACGGCACGCCGATACGGTAATCGTAGCGCGGCACGGGCGTGAAGTTGGCGACGATCACCGCGATCGAGCCGTCCTTGCCGCGCCTGAGCCACGCGAGCACGCTGTTCTCGGCGTCGCTCATGTCGATCCACTCGAAGCCCGAGGAATCGCAGTCGAGATGCAAAGCGGGCGTGTCGCGATAGGCGTGATTCAAGTCGCGCACGAGGCTCTGCAAGCCCTTGTGGAACGGTCCCTCTTCAAGGAGATCCCAGTCGAGGCTCCGGTCGTGGTTCCACTCGCGCCACTGGCCGAACTCGCCGCCCATGAACAGGAGCTTCTTGCCGGGATGGGTCCACATGAAGCCGAAGTAGGCGCGCAGATTGGCGAACTTCCGCCAGACGTCGCCCGGCATCTTGTTGATCAGCGAGCCCTTGCCGTGGACGACCTCGTCGTGGCTGAGCGGCAGGATGAAGTTCTCGGAAAAGGCGTAGACGAGGCCGAAGGTCAAGTCGTTTTGGTGGTAGCGGCGGAACATCGGATCCTTTTGCATGTACTGGAGCGTGTCGTGCATCCAGCCCATGTTCCACTTGTAGCCGAAGCCGAGCCCGCCCAAGTAGACCGGCCGCGACACCGACGGCCACGAGGTCGACTCCTCGGCCACGGTCATCGCACCGGGGTGGCGGCCGTAGACCTGCTCGTTCATCCGCTTGAGGAAGTCGACCGCTTCGAGGTTCTCGCGCCCGCCGTAGCGGTTGGGCACCCACTGGTCGGCCGCGCGCGAGTAGTCGAGGTAGAGCATCGAGGCGACGGCGTCGACGCGCAGGCCGTCGATGTGGTAGCGCTCCATCCAGAACAAGGCGTTCGCGACCAGGAAGTTCAGCACCTCCGCCCGGCCGTAATTGTAGATCAGGGTGTTCCAGTCCTGATGGAAGCCCTGGCGCGGATCGGCGTGCTCATAGAGCGCCGTGCCGTCGAAGCGGCCGAGCCCGTGCGGGTCGGTCGGGAAGTGGCCCGGCACCCAGTCGAGGATGAGACCGATCTTCGCCTCGTGGCAGGCCTCGACGAAGGCGGCGAAGGCTTCGGGCGGACCGAAGCGCGAGGTCGGCGCGAATAGCCCGACCGGCTGGTAGCCCCACGAGCCGTCGAACGGGTACTCGTTGATCGGCAGGAGCTCGATATGGGTGAAGCCCATGTCCACAACGTAAGCAACTAGCTCCTGCGCCAGCTCCTCGTAGCTCAAGTAGCGGTTGTCCTCGCCCCGCTTCCAGGAGCCTAAGTGGACCTCGTAGACGCTCACCGGCGCGTCGGGCGCCTGTGCTGCCGCCCGGCCGCGCATCCAAGCACCGTCGCCCCAGGCCGGGGCCGGCAGCGCCTTGACGATCGAGGAGGTCGCCGGGCTGCGCTCGGCGTAGAAGGCGAACGGGTCGGCCTTCTGCGGCAGCAGTCCGCCCTCGGGGCCTAAGAACTCGAACTTGTAGGTCTCGCCCTCGCCGACGCCGGGGATGAACAGTTCCCAGACGCCGGCCTCGCCGCGGCGGCGCATCGGGTGGCGCCGCCCGTCCCAGAAATTGAACGCGCCGACGACGCTCGCCCGCCGCGCGTTCGGCGCCCAGACGACGAACTCGGTCCCCTCGACGCCCTCGACGACGGCCTTGTGGGCGCCCATGCGCTCGAAGAGCTGCAGGTGGGTGCCCTCGCGCATCAGGTGCACGTCCATGTCGCCCAAGAGCGAGGGGAAGTGGTAGGGGTCCTCGCGGTACTGGGCCTCGCCGCCGCTCCAGGTGACGCGCAGGCCGTAGGCCGGCCGGTTCAGGCCCGGCACAGGCCCCTCGAAGAAGCCGGCCTCGTGCGTGCGCTCCAGCTTGGCGACGCTCTTGCCCTTGACCAGCACCTCGACGGTGGCGGCGCCGGGCAGGAAGGCGCGCACGGTCCAGGCCTCGCCGCCGTCCTTGTGCGGGCCCAGAATCGCGAACGGGTCGCCGTGCCGGCCGTTGACGAGGGCGTCCACCGCCGCCGCGTCGGCGCGGGCGGCGTTCTCAGCCGTTGCCATGCTCGGTCTCCTTCGAAAACAGGCGCAGGATACCCTGAACCGGGATTTTCAGCCAGCCAGGACGGTTCTGCGCCTCGTAGACGACTTCGTAAAAGATCTTCTCGATCAAGAAGAGGTCGAGCAGGGCCTTGGCCGCCGCCGGGTCGGCCGGCCAGACCGGGCAGCCGGCGACGGCCTCCTCGTAGCCGGCCATGAAGGCGGCGACGGTCCGGGCGTGCCAGTCGCGCGCCGGGCCGGCGGAGGCGGTGGCCGCCGCCTCGTCGATCTCGGCCAAGCGAAACAGGCTGGCCCCTTGGGCGTAGTCGAACGAGCGCAGCATCCCGGCCACGTCCTTCACCGGGCAGTTCTTGGCCCGCCGCTCGGCCAAGCCCTTCAAGGGCTCGCCCTCGAAGTCGAGGATGACGAAGTCGCCGCGCGCGACCAGCACCTGCCCGAGGTGGTAGTCGCCGTGCAGCCGCGTCTTGACGAGACCCTCGGGCACGTCGGTCAAGCCCGTGAGCGCCGCCTCGACCTCGCCGCGGAGTTCAAGGACCGCGTCGATGTCGGCGGCGAGACCAGGCTTCGCCCCGCCCCGCGCGCGCTCCAGGGTGGCGTAGGCGCGTGCGACCTGATCGGCGGCGGCGGCGCGCCACGCATCGAGGTCGCTCCCCGTCACCGGCTCGGCCGCGAACGCCGGGTCGTCGGTGTCGATCGCGAGGGCTCGGTGCATCTCGGCCGTGCGCCGGCCCAAGAGCCCCGCCATCGGCACGTAGGTCTCGAACGGGTCGGGCAGGGACTCGGCCGGCTCGTCCGCGCGCGCGCGCACCGTCAGCCGCGCCTCTTCCAGGTCGCGGTCGAGGCGGTCGAGCGTGTAGCGCCAGCCGTCGCCCTGGTTGGCGACGAAGCCGAACGCCGCCAGGAGCGCCGTCGGCGTGCCGTCGGCCTCGATCCGCTCGACCGCGCCCAAGAGCGGCGGCGTGTTGGGAAACTGGGCGACCTCGGTCAAGAAGCGGCCGATCTCGATCTCGGGGTGAATGCCGAGCTGCAGGCGGCGATAAGCCTTCAAGATGATCCGGTTGTCGATCAGGACCGAGGTGTTCGACTGCTCGGCGCCGAAGCGGCGTACCTCGGCATCGTCGCTCAAACGCAGTTCGTCCGCCCGCCCGCCGTTCCAGACCTGAAGCCCTTCGACACCGCCCCCGGCGATGAGCCGGACGGCGCGGCGGATGAACGCGTCGTCCTGCACCGCCTCGTGCAGAACGCCGACCCTGGGCCCGCGGCGCACCTTGGCGAGCGTGAAGGGCAACAAGGCGGTCTCGCCGGCGACGTGGTCCTCGCCCCAGGCGACCGCGAGCGGCAGGAGGTAGCGCTGGGCGGGCGCGCCGTCGAGGCCGACGTCCAGTTCGACCAGGAGGTAGCCCTCGCCCGGCCCGTCGAGCGGCACGGCGGCCTCGGCCTTCACGCCCGTGATGCGCGCGTCCTTGGCGGCGAACCAGCGGTGCTTGGGCAGGTAGGCCGGCAGAACCTCGCGGGTGAGGTCGTGCGCGGCGTGGTTCTGGAACAGGCGCTCCAGGCCGCCTTGCAGGACGACGGTGACGAAGTCCGGCAGCGCCTCCGGCAGGGGATCGCGCCAGCCGCCGTCGGCGGCGGCGAGCGCGAACCAGAAGAAGCCGTAGCCCGGCAGGGTCAGGGTGTAGGGGCCGTCGGCGATCGGCGGGAACTCGGTCCGGCCGAGCAGCTCGACCGGCACCCGGCCTTGATGGCCGTGCAGGTCCAGGGTCACGGCCTGGGCGTTGCGCGAGAGGTTGAAGACGCACAACACCGTCTCGTCGGCGTGGGTGCGGGTGTAGGCCAGAACCTTGCGGTTGGCGGGATAGAGGAAGTGCATCGTGCCCCGGCCGAAGGCACGCCGGGCCTGGCGCACGGCGACGATGCGCTTCATCCAGTTGAGCAGCGAGCCGGAACTCTTCTGCTGCGCCTCGACGTTGACCGCCTCGTAGCCGTAGATCGGGTCCTGGATCGCCGGCAGGAAGAGGAGTTGCGGGTTGGCGCGCGAGAAGCCGCCGTTGCGGTCGGGCGACCACTGCATCGGCGTCCTGACCCCGTCGCGATCGCCTAGATAGATGTTGTCGCCCATGCCGATCTCGTCGCCGTAGTAGACGACGGGCGTGCCCGGCATCGAGAACAACAAGCCGTTCATCAATTCAATCTTGCGCCGGTCGTTGTCCATCAACGGGGCGAGGCGGCGGCGGATGCCCATGTTGATGCGCGCGCGCCGATCGGCGGCGTAGGTGTTCCACAAGTAAGCGCGCTCGCGCTCGGTCACCATCTCCAGCGTCAACTCGTCGTGGTTGCGCAAGAAGATCGCCCACTGGCAGTTCTCGGGGATCTCGGGCGTCTGGCGCATGATGTCGGTGATCGGGTGCCGGTCCTCCTGGGCGATCGCCATGTACATGCGCGGCATCAAGGGGAAGTGGAACGCCATGTGGCACTCGTCGCCCTCGCCGAAATAGGGGCGGGTGTCCTCGGGCCACTGGTTGGCCTCGGCGAGCAGCATCTTGTCGGGGAAGCTCTTGTCCATCTCGGCCCGGATCTGCTTCAAGATCGCGTGCGTCTCGTCGAGGTTCTCGCAGTTGGTCCCCTCGCGCTCGACGAGGTAGGGGATGGCGTCCAGCCTGAGCCCGTCGACGCCCATGTTGAGCCAGTAGTGCAAGAGGTTCTTCACCTCGCGCATCACGGCCGGATTGTCGAAGTTGAGGTCGGGCTGGTGGCTGTAGAAGCGGTGCCAGAAATAGGCCTTCGCCACTGGGTCCCAGGTCCAGTTCGAGACCTCGGTGTCGAGGAAGATGATGCGGGTGTCCTTGTACTTTTGGTCCGTGTCCGACCAGACGTAGTAGTCCTTGTAGCGGGCGTAGCGCTTGTCGCCGCCCTTGGCGCGACGGCTCGCCTGGAACCAGGGGTGCTGGTCGGAACTGTGGTTGATGACCAGTTCGGTGATCACCTTGAGGCCTCTTTTGTGCGCCTCCTTCACCAGCCGCCGCACGTCGGCCATCTTGCCGTAGGCGGGGTTGATGTTGCGGTAATCTTGGATGTCGTAGCCGTCGTCGCGCAGGGGCGAGGGATAGAACGGCAGCAGCCAGACGGCGGTGACGCCCAATTCTTGGATATAACCCAGCTTTTGGATCAGGCCCTCGAAGTCGCCGATGCCGTCGTTGGTCGAATCGAAGAACGCCTTGATGTGCGTTTGATAGATGATCGCGTCCTTGAACCACGATGAATCTTGCGCGACCGTCATGCTTCAACGTCCTGTTTCGTTCGTGCCGATGTTGATTGAGGGTGTCGGTTCAGGCCATCCCGGGGGGGATCAGCCGCCAGACCGCGACCGGGTTGTGGTGCGGGTCGAGCCAGACGTGCTGCGTCTTGCCGCTCCAGTGAAAGCGGTGCGGCCGCAGCAGGTCCTCGACCTCGATCGTGGCGTTGTCGTCGAGTCCGAAATACCACAAGGGCACCTCGAAATGGCAGCCCTGCGCGTGGTGCGGGTCCATGTTGACGGCGATCAGGACGGCGTTGTCCTTGTTCTCGGTGGTCTTGGCGTAGATCATGACGTTGTCGTTCCAGGCCTGCATGAATTCGAGGTTGGTGAAGCGCTGCAGGGCCGGGTTCTCGCGCCGGATCCGGTTGAGCCGCGCGATCTCGGCGCGGATGTTGCCCGGCCGGTCCCAGTCCCAGGCCTTGATCTCGAACTTCTCGCTGTCGAGGTATTCCTCCTTGCCCGGGATCGGCGTGCCCTCGCACAGTTCGAAGCCGGAATAGACGCCGTAGAGCGGCGAGAGCGTCGAGGCCAGCGTGGCGCGGACGATGAAGCCCGGCCGGCCGCTGGTCTGGAGGTAGATCGGGTTAATGTCGGGCGTGTTGACGAAGAAGTTCGGCCGCATGTGCTCCTTAGGCTCGTCTTGCGTCAGCTCGATCAGGTAGTCCGCCATCTCCTGCTTGTGGTTGCGCCACGTGAAGTAGCTGTAGGACTGGGTGAAGCCGAGCTTGGCGAGCCGCTGCATCACCTTAGGCCGGGTGAAGGCCTCGGCGAGGAAGATCGCGTCGGGATAGGACTTTTGCACCTCGCCGATCACCCATTCCCAAAACGGATAGGGCTTGGTGTGCGGGTTGTCGACGCGAAAGGTCCGCACGCGCTTTTTGCACCAGAACATGAAGATGCGGTACATCTCGTGCCACATCGACGGCACCGGCTCGTCGCCGCGATAAAAGGCGACGTTGGAGATGTCCTCGTACTTCTTCGGCGGGTTCTCGGCGTATTTCAGCGTCCCGTCCGGGCGCCAGTCGAACCACTCGGGGTGGTCCTTGATCCAGGGGTGGTCGGGCGAGCAGTTGATCGCGACGTCGATCGCGATCTCAAGCCCGTGGTCGGCGGCGGCGTCGATCAGGCGCTCGAACGCCTCGAAGCCGCCGAGCTCGGGGTGCAGCGCGTCGTGGCCGCCCTCCTTAGCACCGATGGCGTAGGGGCTGCCGGGGTCGCCCTCCATCGCCTTGAGCGAGTTGTTGCGCCCCTTGCGGTTGGTCTTGCCGATCGGGTGGATGGGGGGGAAGTAGAGGACATCAAAGCCCATTTCTTGCACGTAGGGCAGCTTCGCGACGACGTCGTCGAAGGTGCCGTGCCGGTTCGGGTCGTTTGACATCGAGCGCGGGAAGATCTCGTACCACGCGGCACAGGCCGCCGCCGGCCTATCGGCGATCACGCCGAGCTCGCGGCCGTAGGCCGAGCGGTTGACGCGCAGATCGGCGCGGCGCATCAGGGCCGCGACCTCGCTCGACAACAGCCGGGTCAATTGGAAACCCTCGTCCTCGGTGCGGCCCTCGATCTCGGCCAGGAGGGCCTTGAGGGCCTTCTTGTCATCGCGCCCGGCCTTCGCCGCCGTCCTGGCGACGAGGTCGCGGCCCTCTTGCAGTTCGAGCGTGATCGGCACGCCGGCGTCGTGCTTCTTGGTCACTTCGAGCCGCCAGGAGGCGAAGACGTCGCGCCACGCCTCGATGGTGTAGACGTAGCGGGTGTTGCGGGTCAGCGGGAAGCGCCCGGCCCAGCGGTCGTTGTCGACGAAGGTCATCGGCGCCTCGCGCCAGTCCGCCTCGTCGGCAGTGCGGTAGCGCACGCAGGCGGCGAGCTTGTCGTGCCCGTCGGCGAAGATGTCGGCCTCGATCTCGACGACGTCGCCGACGACGCGCTTGACGGCAAAGCGCCCGCCGTCGAGTTCCGGGGTCACCTTCTCGATCGCGACCCGGTCCTCGGCCAAGCGGTGCAGGAGTCCGTCGTCACCCGGACGGTCCGGGTCGACGCCTGCGCCCGCCGCCGCCTCGGCGGTGAGCAGCCGCACGCCCCAGGGTTCGAGGGTGAGCGGCTCGCCGCTCTCCAGATCGAGCGGCGTCCCCCCCGGCGTGCGGTCCTGCATGGCGCCGAAGCGGCCGCCGGCGGCGGTGAGCAGGCGACCGAGTGCTAGGCCGTCGGTGCGCGCCGGATCGGGGTTGACGAGCAGCAGCGCCGCGTTGTCCGCCGCCACCGGGGTGCCGCCGTCGAGGCGAAGGAGGGCCAGGACCCGACCGGTCGGCGAGCTGACGCGGCGCATGAACCCGCCGCCGTTCAGGGCCGGGGTCGACGCCTTTAAACGGTTGGCCTCGCCGATGAAGTCGACGAGGTCGAGCCGCCGCTCGCGCGTCGCCGCCTCCCAGTCGGCCGCCGTCGTTTGGATCGGATCGAGCTTGGTCTTGGCGCCGTACTCGAAGCCCATCGGCATGAGCAGCCCGTCGCCCAAACCCACGGCGGCGAGGTAGCGGGTCTTGTAGAGCCGATCCAGCGTCTTTGGCGCCCCGCCCCCGGCGTCGTCGGAGAGGCGGCCGGTGTTGTGCTCCTCGGGAAAGGCGATTGACCGGCCGACGCGGCGCAATTGTTCAGATTGTTCCAGGTACCAGTCGTCGCGAAAATTCCACCAACGACTGCTGTCCAAGAGGCAGTCGAAGCCGCAGCCCTCCAGCGCCGTCACCTGCTCCAGGGGCGCGCCCAGTGTCGCGGCGAGCAGCAAGGGGGCATCGTCCTCGGCCTTCAGCCGCTCGTTCAAGGCCCGCCAGAACGGGGGCGGCACCTTATAGGCCGTGCTGAGGCGCAGGCCCTTCAGGCCCAGCCTGAGCAGCGCCTTCGCCTCGGCGGCGAAATGGTCAAGCTGGGCCGCCTCGAAGGCCGGGTCGAAATCGACCTCGGCCAAGTCGTGCATGAAGCGCGGCTCGAAGGCGTTCTCGGGGTTGGCGAGCATCGGCGGGATCAGCGTGCCGTCGTGGCGGCGCTTGAACCACTCGGGCTGTTCCTCGACCAGGATCGCGTCATTCGCCCGGTGCGCCACCATGAAATCGGTCATCACGGCGAGCCCGGCCTTGGTAGCGGCGAGCGTGAAGGCGCCCACCAGATCGGCCATCGACTTAGCGGCGTCACCGCGCACGGCCGGGTGCAGTTCGTCGGTGCGCCTCACGGCGTAGATGCTGTTCGAATCGCCCGGCTCGAAGAAGGCGTTGACGTAGATCCAATCAAAACCCATGCCGGCGATGCGGGGCAGGTGCTCGCCCCAGCCCTCGATCGGGCCGGCGAGCAGCGGGTGCAGGTTGTAGATCCTGGGGGCTGGCATGGACGGCTCTCTCTTCCACAAATCGTGACGGTTCGGACAACCTCGGCGGCGACCGTCGGCCTGTTAACGAACGCCCGACGCTTTTGTTGCACCGCATCAGGACCGAAACCATCCTCAGTCGGTTGTCACGGTCCGGGCGGTGTCGCACGTCTGGGTTGAGCCCATCGGGGCCGAAAGGGCTTAAGCCCTTGCCGCGTCGGATGGCAAGGCCGATGTACGGACCTTGACCTCCAGCGACAAAGGCCGTCTCGACGATGTCACTCCTTCGCCCCGCACTGCTCGGTGTCCTGCTCTTGGCGTTCGTTTTGCCGGTCAAGGCGCAAGAATCACCGCCGAGCCCGGCGCTGGCAGCACCACCGAGCCCGGCGTTGGCGGCCCCGGCTAGCCCGGCGTTGCAGGTGAAGAGCACGCACGGCGACTGGGAAGTCTTGTGCGGCAAGATCGCCGCCGCCGGAATCGAGGAATGTTTCATGGCGCAAGGCGTGAGTGCGCGCCAGACCAGCCAAGCGATCATGACTGCGATGGTGCTGCGGCCCAAGGGCGAGCCGCCGGTCCTGCGGCTCACCGCACCGCTCGGCATCCTCTTGGTGCGCGGTCTGGGCTTTGCGATCGACGGGGCCGAGATCGGCGAGGTACCGTTCCTCTACTGCCTCGCGGACGGGTGCGTCACGCAGGTGACGCTCGAAGACGACGTGCTCGCCAAGCTGAAAGCGGGACAAAAGGCGACCGCAACGGTCTATCGCCCGGACAACCAAGCCGTCGGGGTGCCGATCTCGCTCTCCGGTTTCACCGCGGCTTACGCGGCGCTTTGAACGGCGGCGCTTTTTGCCAGTGTTGGCGCAGCAAGCTGGCCGCACCGCCGAGGGCCGCCTCGGACAAGAGCAAAAAAGAGAAGAGAAAGCCCGCGCGGCAGCGCACGCGCGAGCGTTCAACGCAACTGCGTCACAAGCGGCTATCCGAGGCAAAGTCCATATAAAGGGAGCGGGCGCGCTCGTAGACCGGCCCGACCGGCTTTGCCCGGTCCTCGACCCCGACGATCGGCATCACCTTGCCCCAGTTGCCGGTCGAGAACACCTCGTCCGCGTCGAGGATGTCCCGCGGCGTGAGGGTCGTCTCGCGCGCCGCGATCCCGTCGGCCGCGAAGAGCGCCATGACCCGCTGACGGGTGATGCCGTTCAAGAAGGTGCCGTTCGGGGCCGGGGTCAGCGCCACGCCGTCCTTCACGATCCACAGGTTCGCGGTCGCGAGTTCGGCAACGTTGCCCGCCGGATCGAGGCTGATCGCGTTGGTGAACCCCTGCTCGCGCGCCTCCTTCAACGCCCGCTGCTGGATCGGGTAGAGGCACGACGCCTTGGCGTTGGTCGGCGCCATGTCGGGGCCAGGACGGCGGTAGCGGGAGAAGGTGACGGTCGTATCGCCCACCGCCGGCATCGGCAACTCGTGGACCGCGATCGCGAGCCGCGTCGTTTCGGGTTCCGGCACGATGAACCCGCCCGTGGCGTAGAACATCGGCCGCACGTAGAGGTGGGTGCCGGGCGCGAAGCGGGCGATCCCCTCGCGGCACAACCCCTCCAAGGTCGCCGCGTCGACGGGCGGGTCGAGCAAAAGCGCCCCGGCCGAGGCGATCGCGCGCGCGCAGTGGCGATCGAGGTCGGGCACGAAGCCGTCGAAGGCGCGCGCCCCGTCGAAGACGACGCTCGCCATCCAAAAGGCGTGGTCCATCAAGCCCAAGACGGGCGGGTTGTCGTTCGACCACGCCCCGTTCGCGTATACCCAAGCCATTCACTTTCCCGTCCGTGCGCGAGCAAACTCCTGAAAGTGCTAGCGAGTTTAGACCTTCTTAATCACCTTGTGCCAGTCTCCTCGGCCATGAACCGGTTCAGACCATCGCGCGGGCGTCGCTGGGCATGGTGCCTCGTCGGCGCCTGCTTGCTCGCGTTCCCCGTGGCCGCCGCCAGTCCATTCGCGCCGTCCGACAGCGTACTGGAGGCGGTTCTCGACGGCGACACCGAGACGCGTCGCGTGACCCCGCCCTGGTCGCGCCGCCCGCTCGACCTGACCGGGCTGCCGCTGGAGCGCCTCGTCGACGCCGGCACCGGCCGCCTGCGCCTCGAAACCACCGCCGGCGTCGTCGGCGTGCCGCTGGCACTCGCCCTCGACCAGGGCGCCTTTCTCGTCGTCGCCCGCGACGGTCGCGCACTCGGCCCGAACGACGATGGACCCTACTGGCTCGTGCCGACCGCGCCCGACGTGCCCGCGGCCTGGGCAATCGCCGTCCGGCGGATCGAGAACGTGGCGATCGAGACCGGCACGCCCTGACGCGTGATCCGCCGGTGCGAAACGCCTTGGCCTGTGGCCCGGTAGGGGGTCACGACATAACACGAAGGATCGTACGATGGGCGGGGCGTACCAAGAACGTACGAATTTTCGGCTTCTCCTAGACAGCCGCACCGGGGCTGCAGCCAATCATCTGGTCTGCATGATCAGCCGCCCCAGCCAGCTGCAGTTTTCGCCCCCATTGTCCTCCGGCCTTGATCCACCTAGCAACACTTTCCCGTCGCGGTGCACCGTCAGGAACAGAACAGCCGGATGGGCACGCTGGCACTCCGGCAACGGCAGCCGGACGGATCTCTGCCCTCCCGTTTCGCTATCAAAGCGATAGAGTTGGATCTGGCCGTCCAGCGCACACGCGGCTAACGCATCGCCGTTGCCGAGCGTCGCCAGCGCCGGGTCGCATGTGTAGAAGTCGGACCGGCCCTTCTTGGCGCTGATGGTGTCCGGCAGTCTTTGCCGCCAGAGCAAGCCGCCATCGGATCCGACACGAGCGACCTCGACCGCTTGGGGATGGGACAGGTCGCTCCAGTTGGACGCGACATAGGCACCATTTCCGTCGGCCGTCGCGGACGCGGCAACATTCCCGTAGTAGGCGCCGCTCTGACCAATCGCCTCGCGGATGCGCGTCGGGCCGTGCAACACGCCGGGCTCGTCGAGCGGCCACGTCGAGACGTTGTCCTGATGTGTCGCTGCTTCGCCCTCGCTCGCGAATCCGGCTACGATGAACCTGCCACTGCGCAACGGCACGACGACAGCGCCCTTCCCGCTGCCGAAGCGGTGCGCCGCTTCCAGCGCTCCATCCGGCGCGATCCGCACCAGCCATGACGTTGTAAAATCGTGCCCGACTCCGATCAAACCTCCTAAAGCGGCCGGTGCGATGCTCGTGATGACCAACGGGTCATTCCTGCCGTAGGTACGCTCCCAAAGGAGCTTTCCTGCCCCGCTCAGCCTTGCCAAGTAAGCGTCGCTATTCGGGTATAAAACGATACTCATGTGGCTGTAGGAAAATCTGCCTAGCCAGATTTCTCCTGTGCGATCGAGGGCGAGTGTCATGATCGCTTGGTCACGGATGGGTTTTCGCATTCCAAACAACCAAGAACCAATCGATCGCAAGACACCACCATCAGACGCCGGTAGCCGAAGAGGAATGGCAGATTCAGGCCCGGCGTTCTCAGCATTCAGGAGCAGTACATCGTCTGAGCTTTGCGGGCCGAGTACGGTGCCGAGTGCGACAACCGCTCCGGTCGGAGATACGGCCATTGTCCTGAGGACAAGCCCCTGGCTTCTACCTAGGGTGTCGTCCGGGGTAGGTTCCGTGATGATTGGCGTCGACCAAAGCATCTCAAGCTGTGCTTCGAAGGTGTCTGGCACGTCGGCGTGGGATTGATACGGGACAGTCAGGACCAAAACCGAAAACCCGAGAGCCAGAAATTTCAATCGGCTCCATGACAGCACATGCTTCATTGTCTTCATTTCGCGATGGCCGGTCCATTGAGGCGTCGTTTCATGATGCCGCTGACCGTGTTCTTGCTGATCCCAACCTCATGCCCAATTTGGGCGATAGCTTCGACCCCGATCAATAAGGGCCAGCACCCTAATACGAATTGATCCGCCTCCGATCGTTGCCCGGGCTACCGGTCTGCGTGCGGCGTTAGTAGCCTAACTAGGTTCTTAGTTCGTGCCGCGAGGCTTGCTTTCTTGCCTGTTCTATGGCGTGACCCCCAGTAGGCGTTCAGGACCAATCACTATTCAGGCGAGAAAATCTTACGTGCTCAAGGAATTTCGCGCGTTCGCCTTGAAGGGCAACGTCGTCGATCTCGCGGTCGGCATCATCATCGGCGCCGCCTTCACCGGCATCGTTGACTCGCTCGTCGACGACGTCCTGATGCCGCCGATCGGACTCCTGCTCGGCGGCATCGATTTCTCCAACTATTACCTGAACCTCACCGACACCGCCGTCGCCTCGCTCGATCAGGCCAAGCGCGAGGGCGTGCCGGTGATCGCCTACGGCTTGTTCGCCAACGCGATCCTCAAGTTTTGCATCGTCGCGTTCGCCCTCTTCATCGTCGTCAAGCAGGTCAACCGCCTCAAGCACCTCATGGACGACGGCGCGTTGCCGCCCGCGCAGACGCCACCGCTGACTCAGCAGGAAGTTTTGCTCGGCGAGATCAGGGATCTACTTGCCGGACGGGCGCAGGATTGAACGCTTCGCGTCCGCTGCGCGGGGCTTTTCGTCTTTCTTTTTTGCAATTTTGGCCGGGGTTGGCCCTCGGCGCCACGGCCAATCTTCTGCGTCAACACTGGTGAAAAAGAGAAAAGGCCGCGCGCCTAGCGCACGCGCAAGCGTTCACTCGCTCGCCGCCACCGTATCGAGCCTAAGGTCGGCGCCGCCGAGTTCGCCGAACAGGCGCTTGAGGGTGTAGGCGGCGACGGTTTGATCGCGGATCGCCCGTTGCAGTTCGATCTGCGCGGAGAACAAGTCCTGCTCGGCGTTGAGCACGTCGATCGTCGGCCGGTTGCCGATCGCGGCCTCGCGCTTCACGGCGTCGAGCGCCCGCTCGTAGGCCTCGACCTGTTGACCGAAGAAAGTGACCCGCTCGTTCGCGGCCGTCACGTCCTCGAAGCTGCCGACGACCTGCTCGGTCGTTTGACGCAGGGCCGAAGTCAACTCCTCGCGCCGCTGGCCCACCTGCTCGCGCGCTTGGCGCAATTGGGAGCGGGCAACACCCTGCTGGTAGATCGGCACGTTCAACTGCAGACCGATCGAGGCCGTGCGCTCCCAGTCGGTGAAGATCGACGGCTCGTCAACGTAGCTGGCCTGGCCTTCGAGATCGAGGCTGGGCAGGAGCTGCGCCAGGGCCCGTCGCGTCTCGGCCTCGGTCTGGGCCAACCGGGCACGCGCGGCTTGTATGGCGGGATTGGCCTCGACGAGGGCGAGCGCCTCGTCGAGGCTCGTCGGCAAGACGTCGGGCAAAGGCGCGGGGACCAAGACTCCCGGCTGCTGGCCGACGATGCGCCCGTACGCGGCGGCGGCGTTGACGAGGTTGGCCCGGGCTTGGCGCTGATCGGCCCGGGCGCCGATCAGCCGCGCCTGGGCCTGGGCGAGGTCGGTGCGGGTCGCCTCGCCGACGCTGAAACGACGCTCGGTCTGGTCGAGCTGCGTCGTCAGGCGCTCGACGTTGCCCTGCGAGGCGTCGAGGATCTTCTGCTCGCGCAGGACGGCGGTGAAGACCTCGACACCGTTCAAGAGCGTGCCCTGCTCGGTGTCGTCGAGGATGTTGCGCTGCGCGTCGATCTGGCTCGTCGCCGAGCGGACGTCCGCGGCGGTGCCGCCGCCGGCGTAGAGGTTTTGCCGCAGGCGCACGCCGACCTCGCCGGTGCGCAGCCGATCGGCGCGAACCGAGCTGTTGATGTCGCTGTAGGTGCCTTGCGCGAAGGCGCCGATGTCGGGCAAGTAGCCGCCCTGCGCCTGCGGCAGCTCCTCCTCGACCACGCGCAGTTCCGCTCTAGCCGCGGCGATCTGCGGGTTGGTCGCGTACGTGCTCTGCAAGGCGTCTTGCAGGGTCTGGCCGTGCGCCGCCCCGCCCGCCGTCAGCGCCGCCCCGAAGAGCGCCAAGCAGGAAAACTTCCGGACGCGCCCCGCCCGCATGTGCTGTCGCATGATCTGACCCGACTCGTTTGGCGTTGTTCTACTATTAAACGACCCTACGCGCGGGGACATAACCAGTTTGGACGTGCCTGTCACGCGAAGCTACCGGATCAAGCCGTGTGGCAAAGTGAACGATGCTTTGAAGAATTGAAACTTCTCGACGCTCAAAGCTGGATCGCATCATCGATACGCCGAAAGACAGATCCGAAACATTGCGATCGGGTCGAATCAACCAAAGATCTTCGTGTGCATGAGTTATTTAGCTAGCTATCCGCTAGCTATCCTCGAACAGGCCGGCGTGATGCTCACGCAGCGCGTTCTTCTGCACCTTGCCCATCGCGTTGCGCGGCAAGGCTTCGACGGTCATGACGCGCTTGGGCGCCTTGTAGGCGGCGAGGCGTTCGCGGGAAGCGGCGATGATCGCCTTGGGGTCGATGTCGGCCGTGCCGTCGGCGACGACGACCGCGACGACGCCCTCGCCGAGGTCGGGGTGCGGCACGCCGATGACGGCGCTCTCGGCGACGCCGGGGAGATCGTCGATCACCGCCTCGATCTCCTTGGGGTAGACGTTGTAGCCGCCGGAGATGACGAGGTCCTTCGAGCGGCCGACGATGGCGACCGAGCCGTCGGACGGGTCGATCTCGGCGACGTCGCCGGTGATGAACCAGCCGTCTTGCGTGAACTCCTCGGCCGTCTTCTCCGGCATTTGCCAATAGCCCTTGAAGACGTTGGGACCTTTGACCTCCAAAACGCCCGGCTCCTCGCCTCGGACCCGCACCTCGACGCCGGGCAGCGGCGGGCCGACGCGGCCGGGGCGGCGCTCGCCGTCGAGCGGGTTCGAGCAGATCATGCCGCACTCGGACATGCCGTAGCGCTCCAGGACGGTGTGGCCGGTACGCGCCTCGAACTCGGCCAAGGTCTGCGGCAGCAGCGGGGCCGAGCCGGCGACGAAGAGGCGCATGTCGGCGCAGCGCTCGCGGTCGAGCCGATCGTCGGCGAGGAGGCGAGTGTAGAAGGTCGGCACGCCCATCATCAGCGTGCTCTGCGGCAGGAGATCCAAGACCGTGTCGGCGTCGAACTTGGGCAGGAAGCGAACCGACGCGCCGGCGAGCAGGCAGGTGTTGAGGGCGACGAACAGGCCGTGGACGTGGAAGATCGGCAAAGCGTGGATCAGGACGTCGTCGGCCGTGATGCCCCAGGCGTCGACGAGGGCCGCCGCGTTCGAGGCGAGGTTGCCGTGGGTCAGCATGGCGCCCTTGGAGCGGCCGGTCGTGCCCGAGGTGTAGAGGATCGAGGCGAGGTCGTCGGCCTGGCGCTCGATCGGCGCGAAGTCGGTCTTCGCCGCCTCGGCCGCGGCGGCGAAGCTCCCCTGCCCCGCCCCGTCCAGGGTGAGGACCACGGCCCCGCCCCGGCTCTTGAGCCCCTGCACGCCCGCCTCGCGCGCCGGATCGGCGACGACGAGGGCGGGCCCGGCGTCGCCGACGAAGTAGTCGAGTTCATCGTCGGTGTAGGCGGTGTTGAGCGGCAGGTAGACGGCCCCGGCGCGCAGGCAGGCGAGGTAGAGGAGAAAAGCCGTCGGCGACTTAGCCACCTGCGCCGCGACCCGTTCGCCCGGCTTCACGCCGTTTGCGATCAAGACGTTGGCGAGCGCGCCGGTCGCGGCGTCGAGGTCGGTGTAGCGGATCGGTGTGGCCTCGGGCGGCACGAGGAAGGGGGCGTCACCGCGCCGGGCGGCGGTCTCCATGAAGCGCTCGAAGATGTTCTCGCTCACGGCGTCGTCTCCCCTTGTTCTTCGGGCAGCGGCGCCTGCCGGGCGAGCGTCGTCACCGGGCGCGCCGCGATCACCCGCTTATCGTTGACGTAAGCCTCGTGGTTCTGCTCCAGCCGATCGAGCCGGTAGAGGTAGTTGACCATCAAGCCGGCCGACTGCCGCATCCCCTTCGCCGATACGTCGCCGGCCCAGTTGAGCCGTTCGAGCCGCGCGCCGTTGCCCAGGTGAAAGCGGGCGACCGGGTCGAGCGGGTAGCCGCCCCTCCCCTTCGCCCCCGTCAGGTAGCGGGCGCAAAGGCCGCTGAGCGGCGTTTTCAGCGCCTTCGCCGCCGCCTCGTCCTTGAGCCAATCGGGGCCCTCGAAGGTGTCCTTTGCCCGGGCGAGGATCGAGGCGGCCTCGGCGTCGTCCGGGGGGGCCAAGTCGTCCAGCCAGCGGCGAAAGCCAGGCACCGGCGAGAGGGTAGCGAAGGTCTGCAGGTTCGGCCACTCGTGCTGCAGCTCGGTCGCCACCTGCTTGATGAGAAAGCTGCCGAACGAGACGCCGCGCAGGCCCTTTTGGCAGTTGCTGATCGAGTAGAAGATCGCCGTGTCGGCGAGTGCCGGGTCGTCGTTCGGGCGCGTAAGGTCGATCAGGGGTGCAATCTTGTCGGCCATGCCCTTGACCAGCGCCACCTGGACGAAGATCAGCGGCTCGTCCGGCAGGGCCGGGTGGAAGAAGGCGAAGCAGCGCCGGTCAGGCCCCAAGCGGCGGCGGAGGTCGTCCCACCCCTTGAACGGGTGGACGGCCTCGTAGGTGATCAGCTTTTCGAGCAGGATCGCGGGCGAGCGCCAATCGACGCGGGTGAACTGCAAGAAGCCGCGGTTGAACCAGGAACTGAGCAAATGGAGGAGGTCGTCGTCGACCGCCCTCAAGGCCGGGTTCTCGGGCAGAAGGTCGAGCAGGTGGACGCGCAGCGCCACGAGTGCCGCCGTGCCGCCCGGCGCCATGTTCATCCGCCGAAACACCTCCTGACGCGGCGATTCGGCCGCGGCGCGCAGCCGGGCCAGCGTCGTAGGGTTCGAATCGTCGCGATACGCGGTCGCGGCGGCGAGCGTCAGGCCCGGGTCGGGCGAGAAATTGCGGGCCAAGAGGGCGAAGAAGCGTTTGCGCTCCTCCACGTTGAGACGGCGGCAACCCTCGACCAGGCGCTGCGCCAGGGCGGCCGCGGACGCCTCGCCGGCTTGGCTGATCAGCCGATGGCTGAGCGCGATGCAGACCTCGGCCGGGTCGTCTTCGTCGCCGCCGCGCGGCCAGCCGACAAGGTCGCGGCCGCTGTCGGCGATCGAGTTGAACAGGCCCTGGAAGAAGGCGACGCGGTTCAAAGGGCCGGCCCCATGAGCAGGTTCGGCAACCAGAGCGCGATGCCGGGGAACAGCGACAAGAGCACGATGCCGAGCACCATGCACAAAACGAAGGGCAGAGCGCCCCACAAGATCGTCGGCAGGCGCACGTCGGGGGTGATGCCGTTGATAACGAAGAGGTTGAGGCCGACCGGCGGCGTGATCAGGCCGATCTCCATGTTGATCGTCAAGATGACGGCGAACCAGATCGGGTCGAAGCCCAAGGACGTGATGATCGGCAACAGCGTCGGCGCCGTCATCAAGATGATCGCCACGGGCGGCAGGAAGAAGCCGGCGACGAGCAGGAACAGGTTGATGATGCCCATCACCAGCCAGCGGTTGATGTCGAGATCCGCGATGCTCATCGCCAGCGTCTGGGTGATGAACAGGGTCGACATCATGTAGCTGAACAGTTCAGACGCCGCGATGATCATGAGGATCATCACCGACTCGCGCATGGCGTCCCTGAACACGTCGAAGATCGGCCCCGGACGCCAGACCCGATAGATCAGGGCGACGAGCAGGATGCAGAACAAGGCACCCACCCCCGCCGCCTCGGAGGGCGTCGCCACCCCGCCGTAGAGCACGTAGAGGATGCCGACGATGACGATGAGGAACGGCAGCACCTTGGGCAGCACGACGAGCTTTTGCTTCAAGGTGTAGTGCAGGTCGGGATCGACGAAGCTGTAGCCTTGCAACCTGGCCGAGATCAGGCCCCAGGCGATGAAGAGGGCCATGAGCATCAAGCCCGGCACCACGCCCGCGAGGAACAGCCGGCCGATCGAGGATTCGGTCGCGATGCCGTAGACGATCATCGTCACCGAGGGCGGGATCAGGATGCCGAGCGTACCGCCGGCGGCGATCGAGCCGGTGGCGACGCTGTCGGGGTAGCCCCGCTGGCGCATCTCGGGGATGCCCATCTTGCCGATCGCGGCACAAGTGGCGGGCGAGGAGCCGGAGAGGGCGGCGAACAGGCCGCAGGCGCCGATGTTCGAGATCATCAGCCCGCCCGGCACCTTGTAGAGCCAGCGGTCCAAGGCGAGGTAGAGGTCGGAGCCGGCCCGGCTGCTCGCCACCACGCCGCCCATGACGATGAACATCGGGATCGAGAGCAGCGTGAAGGAATTGAGCGAGTCGAAGAAGATGTCGGCGGTGAAGCCGAGCGAACCCCAGCCGTCGAAGGCGACGAGGAAGCCGATCGCGACGAGGCCGAGCGCGAAGGCGACCGGCACGCCGGTGAGCAGGATCACGGTCGTCGCCAGCGCGATCCACAAGCCGATCGTGAGTTCGCTCAAGGCCGGTCCTCCTCGATACCGAACGGCGCCTCGCGGCCGGTGACGAGGGCCGCGATGTCGGCCGCGTATTGCAGGCACATCAGCCCCATGCCGATCGGCATGGTGAGCCTGGGGATCCACAAAGGCGGCGCCCAGACCGTGGCGCCCGTCTCGCCCGTGACCCAGGTCTCGTGGAAGAACCCCCAGCCCTGCCACGTCAGCAGCGCGCAGAACAGGAGCCCGAGCCCGGCGGCGAGGAGGGCGAGCGCGAAGCGGGCCGCGCGGGGCAGGTAGATCGGCAGCAAGTCGACGTTGACGTGGCCGCGGGTCAGCAAGACGTAGGGGCTGCCCAAGAAGGTCGCGGCGATCAGCGCGTAGGTGACGAACTCGTGCTGCCAGACGGCGGACGACACCAGGACGTAGCGGACGAAGACGAGGTGGCAGACGACGAGCACGCCGGCCAGGAGCAAGAGCACGCTCACCACGCCCAAGGCCGTCGAGACGACGCGCACGGCGTCGATGAAGGCGCCGACGGCACCGCCCCCCGGACGGGCGGGGTGATCCCCGCCGGCAGCAGCGCGCTGCCGCGTGGCTTTGAGCGGGCCGGCGTCGTCGCGGGCCACGCCGGCTACTCGACCGCCAACGCCTTGTCGAGGATTTCCTGGCCGCCCTCGACGTTCTCGGCGAAGTCCTTGTAGGAGGACTCCTTGGCGACCTCGAGCCACTGATTGAAGGTCGCCTCGTCCATCTGGTCGACCTGGACACCGGCCTGCTCGAACGTCTCGACCAGCGTCTGGTCCAGCTTCTGCGCCTCGTTGAAGAAGTAGTCTTCGGCCTTCTGGCTCGCGTCCATCAGCGCCTGCTGCTGCTCTTGGGTCAGGCTATCGAACTTGTCCTTGGCCATCAAGACGGGCTCGTACATGAACCACAAGGCGTAGTCGCCGGGGGGCGTCAGGCACTTCACCTGCTCGAAGATCCGGTACGAGACGAAGGAGCCCGAGGAGGTGTTGGCGCCGTCGAGCACGCCGGTCTGCAGGCCGGTGTAGATCTCCGAGGACGGCATGGAGCTGATCGAGGCGCCCGCCTTGACCAGCATCTGCTCGAAGGCGGGGCCGGCCGCGCGCATCACCTTGCCGCCCGCCTCCTCCGGCGTCGTGATGCAGCCGTCGCGGCCGACGAAGCCGCCCGCCAGCCAAGCGTCGGACAGGACGATGATGCCGTTGTCCTCGATGATCCCCTTGATCTCCTCCATGTAGGGCGAGTCGTTCAGGCGCTTGGCGTGCTCGTGGTTCTTGACGAGGCCCGGCATCAAGGTGGCGCTGAACTGCGGGTGCTTGCCCGAGGCGTAGTCGAGCGGGAAGGCGGAGATGTCGATCTGGCCCGCCTGCATCGCGTCCCACTGCTGCGTCGCCTTGACCAGCGAGCCGCCGGGATAGACGCGGATCTTGAGACCCACGTCGGCGTTCGCGGCCTCGCGGGCGATGATCTGCACCATCTCGTCGCGCACGTCGCCCTTGCCGCCCGGCCACTGGTGCGCGGCCTTGAGCGTCACGTCCTGCGCCGCGGCGGTGGTGGCGAGCAGGGCGACGGTGAGGGCGGCGAACCCGCCTAAGCCTTTACGCATGTTTTGCCTCCATGAGCGTTGCTTTGTTCTTGAGCACGCACATCGCTACACAGCCCGACGCGCCTTGGCTTTACACGATGACAACGGGCTGTATCCTTGTCAAGGATTTAAAAATACAGGATCGGATATCTTGTATACAATCGGCGACAAACGCGCGGCGCATGAGCTGCGTACCGCCCTTGAAGAGGACATCGCGACCGGTCGGGCAGCACCGGGGGCGCGGCTCGACGAGGCGGGGTTGGCGGCGCGCTTCGGCGTCTCGCGCACCCCGGTGCGCGAGGCGTTGCAGGGGCTCGCCGCCGACGGGCTCGTCACGCTGCGGCCCCGGCGCGGCGCCGTCGTCGCGGCACCCGACATCGCCGAATTGGTCGCGCTGTTCGAGACGATGGCGGAATTCGAAGCGTCATGCGCGGGGCTCGCGGCGCGGCGGATGGACGAGGCCGGCCACGCCAAGCTGCGGGCGATCCTGACGGCGTGCGACGATCCCGTGCGGGCGGGCGACGCCGAAGCCTACTACGTCCTCAACGTTATCCTGCACGAAGCGATCTACGACGGCGGCGGCAATCTTGTGCTGGCGCTGACGACGCGCCGGCTGCGCAACCGCCTCGCCCCTTACCGGCGGCTGCAACTGCGCAGCCCGCGCCGGCTCGTGGCGTCGCACGCGGAGCACGGTCGCCTCGTCGCCGCGATCATCGCCGGCGACGAGGCCCGCGCCCGCGCGCGCACGGCGGCACACGTCGGCGTGCAGGGCGAGCGGTTCGGCGACTTCCTCGCCGGACTGACCCCGGCGCTTCGGGCCGGTTGACGCTTCGCAGGGCTCTGAAACCTGCTTCGATCGCCATCAAGGCCAGCCCTGACGAAAAAAGGCCGCGGGGACGTGCCCCGCGGCCAGTTCGATAGGGAGGAAACGCCTCAAGTCGAGTGTCGGCAGGTGAAGCGCTCCGCGGCTTCACCGTCCTGAACACCCGACCTGTTTCTACTATTAATTGATATACGTCAAATATTATCGTCTAAAATACCCGAGGGATTTTTGGTAAATGTCATCCTTGAGATGAACGCTTCGCGTCCGCTGCGCGGGGCTTTTCTCTCTTTTTTGCCAGTGCTGCTGCAAGAGATTGGCCTCAACGCCGAGGGCCAGCCTCGAATAAAAGTGGGAAAGAGAAGAAGAAAGCCCCGCGCAGCGTTCACCCACGCCCCCGCAACAACACCCCCTCGTCGGCGCGCAGGTCGAGGACGCCCTGCACGACGCCGGTCCGATCCAGGTGGGTCGAGACGACGGCCTCCCAGTCACCCTCGGGCAGGTCGAAGGCGATGGCTTGATCCTTGAAGTTGAGAACGACCAGGTAGGTCTCGCCGCCGCCTTCGCGGCGATAGGCTAGGAGCGGCGGTGCCGCATCGAGGAGGGCGATGTCGCCGACGCTCAAGGCCGGCGCCCCGCGCCGCCGTTCGAGCAGGACCCGGTGCAGGGCCAGCATCGAGTGCGGGTCTTGCGCCTGCGCCGCGACGTTGCCGCGCGCGTCGCCGACCGGCAGCCAGGGTTCGACGTCGCTGAAGCCGGCGAACGGCGCGTCGTCCCAGAGCATCGGCGTGCGTTCGGGGTCGCGGCCGACGCCGATGCCAGGGTTGCCGATCTCGGCCGGGTCTTGGATGCGATCGGGCGGGATCGCCACGTTCTCCATGCCGACCTCCTCGCCGTAGTAGAGGGTCGGCGTGCCGCGCAGGGTCAAGAGCAGCATCGCGGCGACGCGGGCCTGAGCCGTCCCGATCCGGCTCGCGACCCGGTGGTTGTCGTGGTTGCCCAAAACCCAGTTCGGCCAAGCCCCCTTGGGCAGCAACGCCTCGTAGTCGCGGATCAGGCGCCCGACGGCGGCGGCGTCCCAGTCGGTGAGCAGGAGGTGGAAGTTGAAGGGCATGTGCACGCCCCTCATGTCCCGCCCGTAATAGGCGACGAGACGCTCCAGCGGCAGGTAGATCTCGCCGATGAGCACGCGCCCGTCGAACGCGTCGACGACGCGGCGCATCCCCTCGATCAGGCCGAACACCTCCGGCCGATCGGTGGTGTAGAGCGGCAGGTGGCGATCGTAGGTGCGAATGCCCTCGTGCCAGTCGGGGTTCGAGGGGTTGTCGCGGAACGCTTCGTCCTTGACGATGTGCCAGATGACGTCGACGCGAAACCCGTCGACGCCCTTGGCGAGCCAGAAGCGCAGCACGTCGTGCATCGCCGCCTGGACCTCGGGGTTGCGCCAGTTGAGGTCGGGCTGCTCGGGCAGGAAGGCGTGGTGGTAGTACTGGCCCGTCGCCGCGTCGAAGGTCCAGGCGTTGCCGCCGAAATTGGCGAGCCAGTTGTTGGGCGGGCCGCCGTCCGGGGCCGGATCGCGCCAGATGTACCAGTCGCGCTTGGGATTGTCGCGCGAGCTTCGGCTCTCCAGGAACCAGGGGTGTTGGTTCGAGCTGTGGTTGGGCACGAAGTCGAGGATCAGCTTCAGGCCCTTCGCGTGCGCGTCGGCGAGCAGGCGGTCGAAATCGGCCATCGCGCCGAACATCGGGTGGACGTCGCAATAGTCGGCGACGTCGTAGCCGAAGTCGGCCATCGGCGAGGGGTAGATCGGCGAGAGCCACAAGGCGTCGACGCCGAGGTCGACCAAATGGTCGAGGCGGCGGCGGATCCCCTCCAGGTCGCCGATCCCGTCGTTGTCGGTGTCCTGGTACGAGCGTGGATAGACTTGGTAGACGACGCCTTTCTGCCACCAAGCGAAACCCTCGTCCCTCATGCGCGTCCTTTCGGTTCCGTGGTCGATCGCACGGGGCAAAGCCAGCGATAGCCGTAGCCGTCAAGGGCGACGTCGAGCGTACCGTCCTCGGCGAGGCTGAAATCGCCGGCGCCGAAGCGATCCTCGCAACCCGCCCAGCCGGGTTCGCCCAAGCCGAGCGACGTCTTGACCGGCTTGGCGCCGAGGTTGTGGACGGCGACCACGACCGCCTCGCCGTCGTCGTAGCAGAGCGCCAAGACGGCGGGCTCGGCGGCGTCGAGCACGCTAGGCTTGGCAAGACCGATCAACGGCGTCTCGCGCCGGACGCGGATCAGCGCCGTCATCCAGTGCAGGAGCGAGTCGCGGTCGCGCCGCTGGTCGGCGACGTTGATCGATTCCGGACCCCAGCGTTTGCCGGGCACGACCGGGCGGCGCAGATCCTTGGGTGTTGCGGTCGAGAAGCCGGCCGTCTTTCCCGCCGTCCACTGCATCGGCGATCGGACGCTCATCCGGCCCTCGATGTCGAGGTTCTCGGCCATGCCGATCTCCTCGCCGTAGAACAGGACCGCAGCACCCGGCAGCGCCGCGTTGAGGGCGTAGGTCATGCGGATGCGCGCCTGATCGCCGTCCAGCATGGTCGGCAGGCGGCGCCGGAGGCCGCGGCCGAAGAGCTGCATCGCGGGCTTCGGCCCGAACGCCTTGAAGGCCTCGTCGCGCTCGGCCTCGGTCAGCTTGTCGAGCGACCATTCGTCGTGGTTGCGCACGAAATTGGCCCAAGCGCTCTCCTCGGGCAGGGACGGCAGCGTGCGTAAGGAATGGACGATCGGGCCGGCGTCGCCGCGCACGAGCGAGAGCGCCATCGCTTGGTTGAGGTTGAAGTTGAGGCACATGTGCAATTCGTCGCCGTCCTCGTCGCCGAAGAAGCGGCGTACCCCCTCGGGCAGCAGGTTGACCTCGCCCAGCAAGATGGCGTCGCCGCGCCGGCGGCCCATGAAGGCGCGCAGATCCCGCAGCCAGTCGTGCGGGGCGAAGTCCTCGGGGTTCTCCATCCCCGCCGTTTCGAGCAGGAAGGGCACGGCGTCGACGCGAAAGCCGGACAGGCCGAGTTCGAGCCAGAAGCCGACGATGCGGCGGATCTCCGCCCGCACGGCCGGATTGGCGACGTTGAGGTCGGGCTGGTGCTTGTAGAAGCGGTGCAGGTAATAGGCCTTCGCCGTCTCGTCCCAGGCCCAGTTGCTGTTCTCCTCGTCCGGAAAGACGATGCCTTCCGGCCCGTCCTTCGGGATCGCGTCGCGCCAGACGTACCAGTCACGGTAGGACGAGGCGGGATCGCTGCGCGACGCCTGAAACCAGGGGTGCTCGCGCGAGGTGTGGTTGACGACGAGGTCGGCGATGACCCGCAGGCCCCGCGCGCGCGCCATGCGCACGACCTCGACGAAGTCGCCCAAGGAGCCCAAACGCGGGTCGACGCTGTAGTAGTCGGCGATGTCGTAACCGTCGTCGCGGTTCGGGCTCGGGTAGAAGGGCATCAGCCAAAGGCAGTCGACGCCCAAGCCGGCCAGATGGTCGAGACGGCGGGCGAGGCCCTGAAAGTCGCCGCTACCGTCGCCGTCCGAATCCTGGAAAGTCTCGATGTCGAGGCAGTAGAAAACCGCGTTCTTCCACCATAAATCGCCGCCCTGATCGATGCCCATAGGTCGTTGCTCCTTACATCTTCTGCTAAGTGGAACCATGCGGGAAGGGTCGACGTTCCTAAAAGGGCAACGAAACAGGAACACATCACGATGTCGAACAACCCGAAAACACCCGATCCCGACGCGGCCTCGAACGTTCAGAAGGATCCCGACGCGTGGACGACCGGCGACGAGCCGATGACCGGGGCGCAGGCGTCCTACCTCAAGACGCTCTGCGAGCAGGCCAACGAACCGTTCGACGATAAGCTGAGCAAGGCTGACGCCTCGAAGCGGATCGACGCCTTACAGCAGAAGACGGGGCGAGGGAAGTAATACTCGCCGTGTCCCACGAAGCGGGGCGGGCAAGCTGTGCCGGATCCGTCCCGCTTTGCCGGGGGTTAGTCTCGACATTGAAGTTGGCTCGACGTAGGGTTCATTCAGCGAGAACTATAGAGCGACGGGACAGCTAAGCCAGTTGGCGTGAGACTCCTTCGCGCTCCCCCCATTCCTACGCTTGGAATTAGACGCCAACGTTTAAGGCCTTACTGTCGCATGTACACGATGAAATGCAGCATGTGACGCAGATTGGTCTACGTTGGAGAAAAACCCCATACGACGCCTAGAGTACATTTTAAATAGTTTCGTTCATTCTCATAACACCAAGGAGTAGTTTCTAAATAATAGGCCAACTTGCCTGCCGATTGGGATCACCTCGAGTGACAATTTTAATTGACGCTTCTTCATGTCAGAGTACATGGACAGAACAGGGTTTTGGAAAGCCGTGAACGAGATTCTGCTGGAGGACTGTCATGCCCATGCTGAGTTTCGAGCGCAAGTACCGGGTGCCGGGCGGCACCCTAATCGGCGGCTCGCTGTTCGATTTCTGGGCGGTCCCTTCTACGTCGGCTTCCTCGAGGTGGCGACCGCCTTCTTCGCCGTCCTCGGCACCGCGCTGATCCTCTACGGGGCGGCGGTCGGCCCGACCTGGAACATCTGGCGGATCGAGATCGCACCGCCCGACTTGAGCTACGGCCTCGCGCCGATCAAGGCGGGCGGGCTCTGGCAGGCGGTCACCGTCTGCGCCATCGGCGCCTTCGTCTCGTGGGCGCTGCGCCAAGTCGAGATCTGCCGAAAGCTCGCCATCGGCTACCACGTACCACTCGCCTTCTCGGCGGCGATCTTCGCCTACGTCACGCCGGTGGTGATCCGCCCGGTCATGCCGGATGCTTAGGGTCACGGTTTTCCCTACAGCACCTTTGGCCACCTCGACTGAGTGTCGAACGTCGGCTACCAGTACCTGCACTTCCACTACAATCCCGCACACATGCTCGTGGTTACTTTCTTCTTCGGAACGACGCTGATTCTGGCGATGCACGGCGGCGTCATCTTGTCGATCGTCAATTCGCCAAGAGGTGAGCCCGTCAAGTACGGGCAGCACGAGACCAGTATTTTCGCGATACGATCTTCTACTCGATCGGCCCGCTCGGCATCCACCGCCTCGGCTGGTTCGCGGCGATCAACACGGGCTTTTGGAGCGCGGTGTGCATCATCATCAGCGGCCTCTTCTTGGTCGAGGGCTGGCCGTACTGGTACCTGCAACTGCCATTTTGAAACCACATGGGCCCGTCCAGGCCTGGCGGGGGGTTGAGGCGTCAAGTGGGGCTTGGCCCCCGCCTACCCGCCGCCCGCACCCGGCATGGTGCTGCCGCCCGAGATCCAGCAGGCGATCGACGGCCGCCGATGCCGGGGTATCCGTGCCGGGGACGACGCCATGAGCCGCCGCGATCCGCATGACGCGGCAGATCAACCGGAGCTTCATCACGCCGATCGCGAAGATGCTCCCGGCCGCGCACAAGGGCCCGCTCGGCATCGTACTTAAATTTTTTGATAAATGGGCGGTGCAGTGAGTATGTTGCATAATGTTAGGATTATCGCCCCGTCGAAGCCGGCCCATCGTCACGAACACCTCTTCCCACGCCGGCAAAGCCCGGCTCTGGGCGACGACGCTCGGCCACGGCATCGGTCGGAATAAACGCCCCGCGTCGGCTGCGCCGGGCTTTTTCTTCTTCTTTTTGCCAGCGTTAACGCGGGAGGTTGACCGCGGCGCCGAGGGCCGGCCTCGGACAACGACAAAGAGAGAAAAAGCCCGCGCGGCGAGCGCGCGCCGAAGGCGTCTTTCGCACCGCCCCTCAAACCGCAAACACCACGAAAGAACACGTTGCCGATTGCGTGGGAGTTCCGTTCCGCTATGCCCGTCGTGACGATGACGAAGAACGCGATTTGCCTCGCGGGTTCGACGATCGGGTCCTGAGCTTGACCGGTCCGGCGCCCGAGACGCCCACGCGCGCGCCGCTCCCCCGCCAGCGTGATCTCGTCTCCGGTTCGATCGGCCCGACCCTGCTGCTCTTCGCCCTGCCGACGCTGGCGTCCTCGGTGCTGCAATCGCTGAACGGCTCGATCAACGCCGTCTGGGTCGGCCGCTTCCTGGGCGGGGACGCGCTCGCGGCCACGACGAACGGCAACATCGTCATGTTCTTGCTGATCGCGTTCGTGTTCGGCTTCGGCATGGCCTCGACGATCCTGATCGGGCAAGCCTTCGGCCGGCGCGACGTCGATGACGCGCGGCGGGTCGTCGGCACGGCCGCGGGCACCTTCTTTCCCCTTGCCATCGTGATCGCCGGGGTCGGCTGGCTGCTGGCGCCGCGTCTCCTCGACCTTCTGGGTACGCCGCCCGAGGCGATAGGCTACGCGCTGAGCCACCTGCGGGTCATCTTCCTGGCGATCCCGGCTATGCTGATGCTGACCTTGCTGATGATGGCGCTGCGCGGCACCGGCGATTCGCTGACGCCGCTGTGGTTCATGGGCCTGAGCGTCGTGCTCGACAGCGGCCTGAACCCGGTCTTCATCCTCGGGCTCGGTCCGGCACCGGAACTTGGCGTCGCCGGGTCAGCCACCGCGATGGCCATCGCGAACTACGTCAGCTTGAGCGCCATGGTGGCCTATCTCTACGCCCGCGACCTGCCGTTGCGCCTGCGGGGTGCGGAACTGCGTTACCTGCGCCCCAACCCGGCGCTGCTGCGGGTCGTCGTCGGCAAGGGGCTGCCGATCGGGCTGCAGATGATCGTCTTGTCCTCCTCGGCGCTGACCATGCTGAGCCTCGTCAACCGCAACGGCATCGCGACGACGGCGGCCTACGGCGCCACGCAGCAGTTGTGGACCTACGTGCAGATGCCCGCCATGGCGCTGGGCGCCGCCGTGAGCGCGATGGTGGCGCAGAATATCGGCGCCGGACGTTGGGACCGCGTCGCCCGGATCACCCGGGCCGGCGTGATCTACAACATCCTGCTCACCGGCGCGCTCGTGGTCCTCCTCACGCTGGCGGACCGTCAGGCGCTCGGCCTGTTCCTGGGCGCGCAGAGCCCTGCTATTTTGATCGGCCGGCACATCCAGCTGGTCGCCACCTGGGGCTTCGTCGCGTTCGGCGTGTCGCTCGTGCTGTTCGGCACGGTCCGCGCCAACGGGCAGGTCGTCTGGCCGCTCATCATCCTCTTCGTCGCGATGTATCCTGTTCGTCTCGGCTTCGCCCTCGGCGCGCCCCGTGGCTGGGCGAGAACGCGCTCTGGCTGAGCTTTCCCGTCGGCATGGTCGCCACGATGCTGATGGCCACCGCACTCTACCTTTAAGGCGGCTGGAAACGTGCCCGAATGGCCCCCTCGCCCGACAGGCACGAGGCCATCGGGCAAGGTATGGCCGGCAAGGAGCCGTGCGGCGCGTTGAAACCGATCGGGTGAACCGACGCGATCAACACGGCTTCATTGGTGTTGCTTGAGGCGGGCGAGAAACAATATCAGCCACGCGCCGAGATCGGTGTGCCGGTCGGTGTCGAGGTCGGCCATCGTCTCCCTCATGCTTGCCGACCAAAGTTAGGCGGCTGCGGTCGTCTGAAGCGTTCATTTCGCCACCTTCTCCCGCAGAGCCGCGACCGCGTGCTCGAACGCCTCGGCGACGAGCCAGTCCTGCGCCTCGGTGATAGCGTAGAAGGCGTCGAGCGTCTCGGGCGTCACCTTGACGTTCAGCTGCGCCGTACGCCGGCTGCGCCGACGTCGCGGGCGGCGCAAGGGCGTCTCCGACGCCGCCTCGCGGCTGACGAAGCGCTCGGCCTCGGAGACGGCGCGGATCGCGGCGCGGGGCGGCGCCGATGTCGCTTGACGCGGCTCGAAGCCGGCGAGGTCGAGGTCGGCGGGGGCGTCGTCGCCGAAGATCGACGCCCTCCCCTTCCCTTTCGTCCCGCTCATGCCGCCTCGCGCGTCTGGCGCAGCCGCTCGATCAGGGCGGCGGCGAAGGCGTGGGCGTTGGCCTTGGCGGCGGTGGGATCGAGCCCGTGCGCGCGCAGGCCGTCCAGCGTGCCGCCGTAGCTGAAGATCGCCCGAAACGCCTCGCGGTCGATCAGTTGCACGTCGAGGACCGGCACGCCGGCCGCCTCCAGTTCGCCCCGTACGTGCTTGAGCGTGCGCGGGGTCAAGGCCGGGCTCGTCCGGGTGAAAACGACGACGTAGGGGATCGTGCGCCGGGCCGCCCGGCCCTGGTTCTCGATCAGCCGGATCGCGCGGGCGGCCTGCCGCGCATCGAGGTGCGAGCCCTGCACCGGGATGACGACGAGGTCGGCTTGGCTGATGGCGTAGCTGACCATCAAGCTTGCCGTGCCTTCGAGGTCGATGACGACGAAGGGCGTCGCCCGCGCCGCCGCCTCGATCGCGTCCAGGATCGTCTCCTCGCCGACCTCGGCCACGACCTTCACTCCCTCGGGACAGCCGGGTCTCGTCGCCCACTCGGAGATGTTGCGGTTGGGATCGGCGTCGATCAGGGTGACGCCCCCGCCGCGCCCAGCGACCTCCGCCGCGAACAGCGTCGCCGACGTGGTCTTGCCCGAACCACCCTTGGGGCTGGCAAACACGATGACGGGCACGGACGTCCTCCTCGGGTTGCTAGTAGCTAGCTAGCCGATAGCAAGCCTCTAGTGCACCGCAAGCTATCTCACACCCCGGCCTGCCATCAAGGGGTGCCGCGCGACATGAATGCAACGCTGACAAGAAGTTAGAATGGATAGCTAGTTTCTTTCTTTTGCTATTATAGCGGCTAGCTAGAAATTAGCTACTTTATAGCTATTAATTAGCTTTAAGAAAAACGATTGAAACTGCCTCAACTGCTCAACCGTCCGAGGCCGGTTTCTGCGTTACGGCCCGTTCGGATGACAGACAGCAAAAAAGAAGAGATAAAGGCCGCGCGCCCAGCGCACGCGCGAGCGTTCGACCAACCGTAAAGCTAGCGGCTAGCTATCCATCAAGGATACGGCATGGGATCTTGGATCGCCGTCGACTGGGGCACGAGCCGGCTGAAGGCGTGGCGTGTGACGGAGGACGGCCGCGTGCTGGCCGAGACGGCGACCTCGGCCGGAGCGGGACGCTTGCGGGGCGACGCCTTCGAGGCGGCGCTGGTCGAGGCCGTCGGGGGATGGCTGGACGAGGACTTGATCGACGTCCTCGTCGCCGGCATGGCCGGGCGCCGCGGCGGCTGGCGCGAGGCGCCCTACCTCGACCTGCCGGGCGACCTGGACGGGCTGGCCGCGAACTGCGTCGCCGTGCCGTGCGCCGACGCGCGGCTCAAGGTCGCCATCGTGCCGGGCCTGTGCCAGCGCCGGCCGCGGCCGGACGTGATGCGCGGCGAGGAGACCCAGTTGCAGGGTCTGCTGGCCCGCGAGCCGGGCTTCGCCGGAGGGGTCTGCCTGCCGGGCACGCACAGCAAGTGGGCCGAGGTCGGACCGGGCGGCGTCGTCGGGTTTCGCACCTTCATGACCGGCGAGGTGTTCGCCTTGATGACGGCCCACTCGATCTTGGCGAACGACGTCGCGGCGGACGACGCGGGGGGGGTCGAGCCGGCGGCGTTCGAGGCGGGGCTGCGGCGCGGTGCCGAGGCGCCGGGCGATCTCACCGCCTCGATGTTCGAGGTGCGCGCGGCGGGGTTGCTGAACGCGGCCGATCCCGGCGGCGCCCGCGCCCGGCTGTCGGGCCTCTTGATCGGCGCCGAACTCGCCGCTGCGGGCGTCACGAACGGCGATCCGGTCGTGGTCATCGGTGCCAGAGACTTGGCGGCGCGCTACGTCGACGGTGTTGCGATGCTGGGTGGCCGGGCGCGACGGCTCGACGCCGAGGCCGCAACCCTGGCCGGCCTCGAAGCGATTCGCGTCAAGCGGCGAGAGGGAAGGGAAGGGGCGGCATGAAACGGGGACTGATCGCGATCCTGCGCGGCGTCGAACCCGATGAGGCGGTGGCGGTCGGGGAGGCGCTGGTCGAGAGCGGGATCACCTTGATCGAGGTGCCGCTGAATTCGCCCGAGCCGTTCGAGAGCATCGCCCGCCTCGCCCGGACCCTGGCGGGCAGGGCCGTGGTCGGCGCCGGCACGGTGCTGCGGCCGGACGAGGTGGCCCGCGTCGCCGAGGCGGGCGGGCGGCTGATCGTGGCGCCCAACATCGTGCCCGCCGTCGTGCGGGCGGCGGTCGAGCGCGGCCTCGATGCCTACCCCGGCATCATGACCCCGAGCGAGGCGTTCGCCGCCCTCGATGCCGGGGCGAGTGGGCTGAAGCTGTTCCCGGCCGGGATCGTCGGCGTCGAGGGGATGCGGGCGATGCGGGCCGTCCTGCCGCCCGGTACCGCGATCTGGACGGTGGGCGGCGTGGACGCATCCGACATTGCCGCGTGGCGGGAGGCCGGCTGCGCCGGTTTCGGCATCGGCTCGAACCTCTATAAGCCCGGTATGGACGCCGCCGAGGTGGGTCGGCGCGCGGCAAAGCTGGTCGAAGCTTACGACGCCGGCGGGGGATGAACCCTTGGCCGAAGGGACGGCCGACCTAGCTGTTCTAGGAAAGGTTGCATTTAAGGGATCAGCTGATGCGTCGTCTGCTCGCCGTACTTGTCTTGAGCCTCGTCCTCGTCGGGCCGCTGCGGGCCGGGGCGGACGACGGGGCCGCGATCCGTGCGACCATTCAAAGCCAGATCGAGGCGTTCAAGGCCGACGACGCCGAAGCGGCCTTCGTCCACGCCTCGCCCGGCATTCAGCGCATGTTCGGCGATCCCAAGACCTTCATGCGGATGGTCCAGGAAGGCTACGCCCCCGTCTACCGGCCGCGCTCGGTCGAGTTTGGCGACCTCGTGCGCGAAGAGGGACGCCTCGTGCAGTTGGTGCGCGTCGTCGGCCCCGACGGGGTCGTCGTCATGGCGCACTACCCGATGATCCAAGGGTCGAACGGCGTCTGGCAGATCGACGGCTGCCACCTCGAACGCCTGCCAGAACTCTCGATCTGAGTGCCGGGGCGAGGCGATCGTCCTTGCCGGCGCTGCCGGTAGACGCCAGTTCCCGGGCCGGACCGACGTGAGGGAACCCGATGCGTCTTCGTGCGGCTTGGCTCATCGCTGCCATCGTTCATCCAACCGTCCCGGCGGCGGGCGCCGTCGAGCTTGGGCTACCGCTCGCCTGCGAGCCCGGCCGGGATTGCTGGGTGCCGCGCTACGTCGACACCGATCCCGACCCCGCCATCGTCGATTTCCGCTGCGGCGATTTGAGCGGCGACGCGCACGACGGCACCGATTTTGCCATTCCCGACCTCGCGGCGCTGCGCGCGGGCGTGCCGGTGCTGGCGGCGGCACCCGGCACCGTCGCCGGCACGCGCGACGGGATGGAAGACGTCGACGTGCAGACGATCGACCGCAATGCGATCAAAGGCCGCGAATGCGGCAACGGCGTCGTCGTGCGCCACGCCGACGGCTGGGAGACGCAGTACTGCCACCTGCGCCGGGGCAGCGTCGCGGTCGGACGGAACGGGCACGTCGAGACCGGCACGGTGCTCGGCATGGTCGGCATGTCGGGCGACGCCAGCTTTCCGCACGTCCACTTCACCGCGCGCCGCGACGGCGAGCCGGTCGACCCGTTCACCGGCTTTACCCAGGGCGAGGTCGTCTGCGGCCGCGACGGTACGCCGCTCTGGGCGTCCGACGTCGCCGGGCGACTGACATACGCGCCGGCGATGCTGACGAAGGCCGGCGTGGCGACGGCCAAGCCGGACTGGGACGCGGTGCGGGAAGGGGGCTTCGCCGGGCGCCGCCTGGAGCGTGCGGCACCGCGCATCATCGTCTGGGTCGAGGGCTACGGTCTCAAGGCGGGCGACGTCGTCCGCATCGTGGTGGCCGACGCCGCGGGTGCCACGGTGTTCGCCAAAGCGACCGACGAAGCCCGCGACCAAGCCCGGTTCTTTCGCTACTTGGGTGCGCGGGCGCCGGACGGGGGGATCGCGCCGGGCGACTACGCGGCGACGATCGCCCTGGAGCGCAACGATCGAACTTTAGTCAAAAAGTCGCTGCCGTTCACCGTTGAATGATGCCGCTGTAACTTTAAGATTGCGACACCACTTCGTGCGCTCAACCGCGATTGGTCGGGCGACGGGTGCGTTAGGACTCGAATTTGGCCGCCAAGGCCGCTAAAGGGATGCGCTACGGGTCCTTGGTGCGACTTGGATAAGAAATCGGCGCCGCACAACCTGAGCATCGTCTCATCATTAGGAAACCTCTCGATGTTTGGCAAGAAGAACGAATTCGAGCGGGTGCTTGCCGCCTGCCGGGCGCATATCGTGCCGGTGGCGATGTTCAGCTTTTGCACCAATCTATTGATGCTGACGATGCCGCTCTACATGATGCAGGTTTTCGATCGCGTCATCATGAACCACAGCGTCAACACGCTCGTCTTCTTGACGATCATCGCGGTGTTCGCGCTCGTCGTCATGGGCGTGCTCGACCTCGTGCGCTCGCGCATCCTCGTGCGTCTGGGCACATGGTTCGACCAGCGGCTCAACATCCATGCCTTCCTGCAGGCGATCAAGGTCTCCTTTCACAATCGCAGCAGCCATACCCAGCCGATCCGCGACCTTCAGGAACTGCGCAATTTCATGATCAGCAACACGCTGATCCAGCTCTTCGACATCCCCTGGATGCCGATCTACCTGCTGATCTTGTGGATCCTCCACCCCTACATCGGCATGCTCGGCATCGCCGCCGCCGTGATCTTCATGGGCTTGGCGATACTGAACGACTTCTTGACCAAGAAGCCGGTCCGTTCGGCGGCCGAGAACCAAGTCAAGGCGCAGACCGACGCCGAATCGATCATGCGCAACGCCGAGGTCATCAACGCGCTCGGCATGGGCGGCAACATCGCCCGCCGCTGGGGCGGCAGCTACCACACCATGCTCGACCAGACCCGCAGCGCCACCGACCGCTCGCGCTTCATCGTCGCGGCGGCGAAGGCGTGGCGGATGATCGTGCAGGTCGCGGTGATGGGGCTCGGCGCCTACCTCGTCCTGCAGCGCGAGTTGGGGCCGGGCGGGATGATTGCGGGCTCGATCCTGCTCGGCCGGGCGCTGGCCCCGGTCGAGGGCGCGATCGACAGCTGGAAGCAGGCGTCGTCGACCCGCACCGCGTTCAAGCGGCTGCGGGCCTTCTTCACCCACGTCGAGGACCAGTCCGATCAGACGGAACTGCCGGCGCCGACCGGGCGGATCGCCGTGCGCAACCTCGTCTTCGGCTATCCCGGCGCCAAGGCGCCGACCATCAAAGGGGTCAGCTTCGACGTCAACCCCGGCGAGGTGCTGGCGATCATCGGCCCTTCCGGCGCCGGCAAGTCGACGCTGGCACGGCTCATCACCGGCATCTACCGGCCGCTCGGCGGCAGCGTGCGCATGGACGGCGCCGACTTGAGCCTGTGGGACCGCGAGCGGATCGGCCCTTACCTCGGCTACCTGCCGCAGGACGTGGAGTTGTTCAACGGCACGGTCGCCGACAACATCGCCCGGCTCGGCGCCGCCGACGACGAGGCGATCATCGAGGCGGCGCGGCTCGGCGACGTGCACGAGTTGATCTTGAACCTGCCCGAGGGCTACGACACCAAGATCGGCGAGGCCGGCGGGCAGCTCTCCGGCGGGCAGCGGCAGCGAATCGGCTTGGCGCGTGCCCTGTTCGGCAACCCGCCGCTCCTCGTCCTCGACGAGCCCAACGCCAACATGGACGACGCCGGCGAGGCGGCGCTCAACCGAGCCATCGCCGAGATGAAGGCGCGCGGCAGCGCCATCGTCATGATCGCGCACCGGCCGAGCATGCTCAAGCAAGTGGACCGCATCTTATGGCTGCAGGGCGGCCAGTTGCGGGCGATCGGCGAGCGCGACGAGATCTTGAAGCAGGTCGCGGGTCCGCGGCCGGTGCCGCCGCGGCCGAGCGCGCCCGCGCCGAACCAGCCGCAAATCGTCCACGGCTGAGTTATTTGGTACTGAGAGAAACCGCATGAGCAAGCCTACCCCCACCGGCGGCAACGCCCTCAAGACGAGCGGCAACACCGAGATCGTGCCGGCGCGGCCGAACACCCGTACTCCGCCCGCGGCACCGAAGGTGCTGCCAGCACCGCCGGTCAAGGGCTGGGTCGTGTTCGGCATCGCCGTGGTCGGCGTCTTCTTCGGCGGCTTCGGCAGTTGGGCCGCCATGGCGCCCCTGTCGAAGGCGGCGGTGGCGCCGGGGCACGTCGTCGTCGAGAGCAGCCGGCAGATCGTCAACCACCTCGAAGGCGGCATCATCCAGAACCTGGAGGCGCGCGAGGGCGAGACCGTCGAGGCGGGGCAGGTGCTCTTGACCTTAGCGCCGGTTCAGGCCGAGTCGAAAGTAGAGGCGGTCCGGCGCGAACTCGTCAACCTGCGCGCGGCCGAGGCGCGGCTGCAGGCCCAACTCGAAGGGGCGGCGGAGCCCGAGTTCCCGAGCGACCTGAGCGCGTCCGACGAGCCCGAGACGGTGAGCATCCTGCAAGCGCAGCGGGGCCTGTTCGAGACCGCGAAGCTCAGCATCCAAGGACAGCTCTTGGTCCTAGAGCAGCGCATCCGGCAGCTGCAATCGCAGATCCAGGGCCTCGACGAGCAGGTGCGCGCGGACGCGCAGCAACTAAGCCTTCTAGAGCAGCAGCGCGACGCGATCGCGCCGCTGGTCGACGACGGCATCATCGTCCGCTCGCAACTGCTCGACGTCGAGGGCCAGATCGCCGGCCTGCGCGGCCAGCGCGGCAACGGTTTGGCGAGCATCGAGCGCGTGCGACAGCAGATCAGCGAGACGAAGATGCAGATGGCCTCGCTGCAGGACGACACGCGCGACGCGCGGGCGAAGGAACTCGACGAGGCACGCAGCAAGCTCTCCGAACTGCGCCAGTCGCTGCGCTCGGCCGAGGACGTCCTCGATCGCCAGGAGGTGCGGGCCCCCGTCACCGGCACGATCGTCGATCTGCGCTTTCACACCAAGGGCGGCGTCGTCCCGCCGGGGCAGCCGATCCTCGACATCATCCCGGCCAACGATCAGATGATGATCGAGGCGCGCATCAACCCGATCGACATCGACGTGGTCTATCCAGGGCTGCCGGTCGACGTGAACCTGACGGCATTCTCCCGGCGCACGACGCCGACCCTGCCGGGCGAGCTGGTCACCGTCTCGGCCGACCTGTTCAATGACGAGCGCACCGGGGCACCCTACTATAAGGGCATGATCCGCATCCCCGACGAGTCGTTCGCGGCGCTCACCGAGGACATCAAACTCTACCCCGGCATGCCGGCGGACGCGATGATCAAGCTCGGCGATCGCACTTTCCTCGAATACATGCTGGAGCCGATCAAGCACAGCTTGGACCGCGCCTTCAAGGAAACCTGAGCGACGAGCCGCGCGACGCCAAGCCTTGCGCGGCGCGGGCGCCGGAGCGGAGCGAGCCCTCGATCGTCGCCGGCAGCCCGCGCATCGTCCAGTCGCCGGCGAGGCGAAGGTTCTTGAGCCCACCATCGGGGGCGGCGGGGCGGCGGGCCTCGTTCGCGGGCGTTTGATGAAAGGTCGCGGTCTTCTCGCGGATCAACCGGCAGGGCGGCGGGTTGTCTTGTGCCCGGCCGGCGGCGCGGGCGACGTCGCGCCAGAGCCGGTCGACCAGGGTAGCCTCGTCGAGGGCGAACAGGAGGTCGGCGGCGCTGACGGTGACGCTCAAGATCCCGTCGCGCCAGAACAGCCACTCGGCGGTGCCGCCGACGAGGCCGAGGAAGGGCCAGGGCGGGGGAGGGCCGTCGAGGACGAAATGGGCGTTGAGGATGCCGCGCACGCCCTCGGGTACGACGAGGCCGGGGACGAGGCGCGCCGCCTCGGCCGGCGGCACGGCGAGCACGAGCATATCGTCACGACTAAGCGGCAGGGCCCCGTGCCGGGTCTGGAGCGCGCGAACGCGGCCGTCCTCGACGTCGAGCCCCCCCACGCGCGTGTTGCGACGAAGTTCGGCGCCGGCGGCGGCGAGCGCGTCGAGCGCCGGATCGATGAGTGCTGCCGAGAGACCGGCCGGGAACAGGAGTGGGGCGAGGCCGGCCCGACCTTTGGGCAGAAGCTCGCCTAGAACGCGGCGGAAGGGGCCGACCGCGGCCTCGCCCAACGGCGCATTCATAACCGCGACGACGAGCGGCTCCCACAGCCGACGGCGGGCGGGGCTGGCGCCGAGCGCGTCGGTGAGGACGCCGTCAGCCG
The DNA here is from genome assembly GCA_965217265.1 of Geminicoccaceae bacterium. Classification (GTDB taxonomy): domain Bacteria; phylum Pseudomonadota; class Alphaproteobacteria; order Geminicoccales; family Geminicoccaceae; genus JAGRGG01. The sequence continues at coordinate 106,506 of CBDCHP010000003.1, forward strand.
GTGCCCGCCAGAGCCGCCAAGCGTCGCGCGCGAGCGCGCCGACGCCCGTTTCGGGCGGCAGGCGGGGCACGACGACCGAAGCGAAGCCGAAGGCGAAATGCTCGCCGTTGTCTAAATCAAGGCAGGGGAAGACCGGCGGCGCCCGACGGACGAAACGTTCGCCGCCGGTCCGGCTTAAGTAGCGCATCGCCGCGGTGTTGCCGGCGAGGAGCAGGTGGTTGCCGTTGTCGATGCGGCGGCCGAGGCGGGCGTCCATGAAGCTGCGGCAACGGCCGCCGAGATGGCCGGACGCCTCGACGAGCGTGACGGACAAACCGAGACGGCAACCCTCGATCGCGGCGGCGAGACCGGCGAGGCCGCCGCCGACGACGTAGAGACGGGTCAAAACGCTTCGCGTCCGCTGCGCAGGGCTTCTTTTTTCTCTTTTCTACTCTTCGTTCGAGGCTGGCTTCGGCGTTCGTGCCGGTCCGGGAACAAGTTGCAAAAAAGACAAAAAGGCCGCGCGCCGAGCGCACGCGCAGCGTTCATCCTCAACACCCCGGCCGCAAGACCGCCCGCGCCAGGAGCCGCGCCTTGGCGAGCCGGCCGAGGCGCAGCGCACGCGGATCGCGCGGCCAGCCGACGGCGCGCACGCGATCGAACAGGGCGCGGTAGCGGGTCGTCATCATCTTGACGGGGCGCAGGCCCCGCGGGTCGAGGCCGGCGAACACCGCGTCCGCGGCGGCGAAGGCCGCCGCCGCCCGATCGATGAGCCGGGCGAAGGCGTGCTCGAAGGCGGGGTCGGCGAGGGTCGCGGCGGGATCGGTCGGTAGCGCGAGACCGGCGGCGACCAGATCCTCGCGCGGCACGTAGAGACGGCCTTCGACCGCGTCCTCTTCGAGGTCGCGCAGGACGTTGGTGCATTGAAAGGCGAGGCCGAGGCGCAGGGCGAGGTCGTGCGCGTCGGGCCGGCCGACGACGTGCAGGATCAGGACGCCGACGGCACCGGCGACGCGGCGGCAGTAGAGGTCGAAGGCGGCGAGGTTCGGGGCGACGATCGGGCCGTTCGCGTCCGTCGCGACCCCGTCCAGGACGGCGATCAACTCCGATGTCGGCAGGGCAAAACGCGCGCGCGCGTCGGCGATGGCGACGTAGGCCGGATCGGCGATAAGCGGTCCCGGCCGAGCGTCGAGTGCCGCCCGCCACGCGTCGAGCCGCGCGCGCTTGACAAGAGGCGGTGCCGCGCCGTCGGCGATGTCGTCGACGGCGCGGCAGTAGGCGTAGAGCGCGAACATGCCGCGGCGCTTGTGCGACGGCAGGAGGCGCATCGCCCAGAAGAACGAGGTGCCGGACGCGGCGACCGCGTGGGCGACCGTGCGGTGCGCGTCCTCGACGCCGGGTGCGAGGACGACGCTCACGCCTGCCGGCCGTAGAAGAGCGCCGGCGGACCGGCGAGGAGAACCTTGAGGCGATCGGCGCGGGTGAGGCCGACCCTGGCCGCGATCGGATCGGCGCCGGTCAGGCGCCCGTGCAGACGACGGGCGGCGGCGAGGGTGACGGTGGCCTGAACCCGCAGACCCCTTGATCGGATCAACCCCGGTAGGGCGGCGGCGCGCGGCAGGAGATCGACGCCGACGGCGGTCGTGAGACGGTCCAGGATCGCGCGCAAGGGCGGCGGGGCAGCATTGCTCAAGAGCGTGTCCGGTGCGGCGCCGGCCTCGGCCAGCCAATCGCTAGGCAGGTAGAGCCGGCGCAGCTTGCGCCAGTCGTCCCTCGCGTCCTGCAGGTGGTTCAGGATCTGCAGCGTGGTGCAAAGGGCATCTGATGCAAGCACGGCGCCGTCGTCCTCGCCGTGCAGGTGCAGGAGGAAGCGGCCGACCGGGTCGGCCGAGGAGCGGCAGTAGGCGAGCAGGTCGTCGTAGGTCCGCACGCGCTCGTTTCGGGCGTCGGCGCGAAAGGCGACGAGCAGGCGGCGAAGGCAGTTCCGCGATGCGCCGTCGAGCCGATCGATGGCCAATCCTAGCGACCGATCGTCGCTGTGGCCCGCCGCGAGGTCGGCGTCGATCCGCGCCAGCCGGGCGAGCTTGGTCGCAGCGTCAAGGTCCGGGGCGTCGGCGACGTCGTCGGCGGTGCGGGCGATCGTGTAGAAGGCGAGGACGGCGTGGCGCCGCTTGCCCAGGAGGCGCAGCGCCACCGGGAAGTTCTCGCCGCGGGCCTTGCCCAACGCATCCGCGGTGTCTGCTCGGGCGATGAGGTTCAACCTTGGTTTGCTTGCCGCCGCGGCGTCGTTGTGGGAACGGTGCGCGTCGCGCGGGGATGTTCAATGCCGTGCAAGGTAGAAGCCGACGGGAACGGGGGCAAGGTGGTCAGACACGCTCTGGTGGGGGCGCTGCTGTTGTCGGCGGCGCAGGTGACGGGTCGGCCGGCGGCGGCGGCCACACTCAACGTCGAGGTCGCGGGCGTGGCGAGCGACGTGGGCGACGTTTTGGTCGCGATCTGCACCGACAAGACCTTCTTGACCGCGAACTGTCCCTTCACCGGCAGCGCGCCGGCGAGGGCCGGCACGGTCGAGGTCACGATCGGCGACGTGCCGCCCGGCACCTACGCGGTGCAGGCGTTCCACGACGCGAATGCCAACATGGACCTGGACCGGACCTTCATCGGCTTTCCCAAAGAGGGCTTGGGCTTCTCCAACGACGCGCCGATGCGCTTTGGACCACCCACTTTCGCCGACGCCGCGATCGACGTGGCGGCGACGGGTGCGTCGGCGACGTTCACGCTGAGCTACTTCCGAGTGCCTTGAGGGCGCGGAGCAGGCGGCCCCACGCCTTGAGCCGTCCGCCGCTCCCGTGCGCCGCCCGCAGGTAGGCGAGCCCGGCCTCCAGGTGGCGCCCGTCCGGCGGGTCGTAGTGCGGACGAAAGCGGCCGCCCCTGCGGGTCACGACCTTCGGCCGGGTCATCTCGATCAGCCCCTCGGCGCCGCGGGTGACGCCGTAGCCGCTCGCGTGCGCGCCGCCGAACGGCAGCCTCGGGTCGGCCGTGGGCGCGATCAGGTCGTTGATCGTCACCGTGCCGGCGTCGATCCGGCCGGCCAGTACTACCGCCTCGGCCTCGGACCCGAAGACCGAGGCGCCGAGCGCGTAGGGACACTCGGCGTCGGCCGCGAGCGCCGCCGCCGCGTCCGCCACCGGCACGATCGCCAGCAGCGGGGCGAAGATGTCGGCCTTGAGCAGGCCCCAACTCGGATCGGCGTCGAGGACGGCCGTGGGGCGCATCGTGACGGCATCGGGATCGGGTGGGGCGGGCACGAAGCGGGCGCCCTTGGCCGCCGCCTCTCGAAGCAGCGGAACGAGGATCCGCCGCACCCGCCCGGGCACCGCCACCGCCGGACGGGGCTCCAGGTGGCGCCGCAGCCGGTCTTCGAGCGCCGTCGCCATGCCCTGCGGCACGAAGACGCGGCGGGGCGCGATGCAGGTGGCGCCGCCGTTGAGGCTGACGCCGAACGCCAGCGCCCCCGCTACGGTATCGGGATCGGCGCCGTCGAGGACGAAGACCGCGTCCGAACCGGAGAGTTCGAGCGTCGCCGGGGTGAGGCGAGGGGCCAGATTCGCTAGGATTGCTTGCCCAGTCGCGGCGGAACCGGTGAGGAAGACCTTGTCGGCCGTGGCGAGCGCCACCTCGGCGGCGGCGACGTCCTCGCCCAAGACCGTGAACAGCCCCGGCGGCAGACCGGCGTCGGCGAGGATCGCACCGAGCCGCGCCAGCGGTGCTGTGCAGCCGGGAGCAGGCTTGACCTGCACGGCGTTACCGGCGACGAGCGCTTGCAGCGCCTGAATGCCGGCGAGGAGAAGGGGATAATTGTCCGGGCCGATCACCAAAACCGTCCCAAAGGGAACGCGCCGCACCTCGGCGGCGTGGCCGCTGAGCCACAAGGGCCGCCCGATCACGCCGAGCCGGCGCGGCCGAAGCAGCGTTTCGGCTTCGCGTTCGAGGAAGCGGATCGCGTCGGCGAGCGGCAGGAGTTCGGCGACCAGCGCTTGCGGGCGCGGCCGGGGGGCGAGGTCGTCGAGAAACCCCTCCGCCGCCTCTACAAGGCTCGGGCGCACGCGACGCAGCACGGCCAGACGCTCGTTCAACGGTGTCGCGGCCCAGGCAGTTTGGGCAGTCTCGACGTGCCTTACCTGCGGGTCCGTCGTGGTCCCGCCGTCCGCTTCGAGCATGTCGATCCTTTCCTCGTCGCCGGGCGCGGCACTTTGGGGCCTTTGGTTCGTTGTACAGCGCGCTAAATTGACGAAAAGATTAACGTTTTGGGAGATGCCGCGTTGCGTGCGCGCGTGATTGTCATTGGGGCCGGACCCGGCGGGCTGGCGACTGCGATGCTCTTGGCGAACAGCGGGGCCGAGGTGACCCTGCTCGAACGTCAAGAACGCGTCGGCGGCCGTTCGGCCTCGCTCGACCTCGACGGGTTTCGTTTCGACACCGGCCCGACATTCTTTCTCTACCCGAGCGTCCTGCAGAGCATTTTCGAGGCCTGCGGCTTTGATCTGAACAAGGAAGTGAACCTCAAGCGGCTCGACCCGCTCTACGACCTCGTCTTCGAGAATGCCGAACGGCTGCGGGTGCACGCCGACGTCAAGCAATTGATGCGCGAGATCGGGCGCTTCAACCCCGAGGACGCCGTGCGCCTGCCGGCCCTGCTGGCGAAGAACCGCGTCAAGCTCAACGCCTTCAAGCCGGTTCTGGAGCGGCCGTTCATCGGCTACAGCGACTTTCTCCAGCCGGCCGTACTCGCGGCACTGCGCTACCTGAAGCCCTGGCGCAGCGTCGATCAGGATCTGGCCGAGCACTTCCAAGACCCGCGCATCCGGCTCGCCTTCTCGTTCCAAAGCAAATATCTGGGCATGTCGCCCTACCGCTGCCCGAGCCTGTTCACGATCCTGTCGTTCTTGGAACACGAGTATGGCGTCTTCCACCCGATCGGCGGCTGCGGCGCGATGATGACGCGCATGGGCGAGGTGGCGGCGCGCATGGGGGTGAACGTGCGCCTCAACGCCGACGTCGAGGAGATCCTGTTCGAGGGCCGCC
>CBDCHP010000004.1:0-226228 GCA_965217265.1 Geminicoccaceae bacterium
GGCGGCGACCACGCCCTCAGCGGGCGGACGCGTCAAATCGGGAGGCGTTTTTGTGGAATCCCTTTATAAGTAAGTATTCTTATAAGCGGATTCCACAAAATGCCTGGCGCGTTTGACGGCCCTCGGCGCCCCCGCGGCTCCACGTCCGTAATCCGTCGCTTCACAGCCAGCCGATCACGGATCTCGAGCATCGCACACACGTCCACGGGGGCCTGGGCCGCCGCTCATGCCGCTCTCATCGCCGGGTTCGCCGGCGGACACCGAAGACGCACCCAGGGCAGCGGAGAAACCCAAGGGGTATATCCCCTTGGCGGTGCACTCCTCCCGTAGCCATGAGCGTGCGCACGGCGCCAACCTCGGCCGCGTTCCGCCGTGACGGCGAAGACAGGACCAAGTCACGAGAGAACAAAGCAGCAAGCCTCGACCTCGGCGTGACCATGGCGAGCAAGCCGCCGGCGTCACGCTGGCATCTTGCGACCAATAATGGGCAGGGATCAGGCCGCACAATTGTTATGCTTTTATTCCTAAACATGCTACACTCCTCACCCATGGCAACCCGCCATCCATTCGCTCTCAACTCGGAGCTTCCTCGATGACGACTTCGCGTCCCGGTCCGCCAAGCATGGCCGGCCTCGGCCGCGCCGAGCCGCTGCCCCGCCGCTGGACGCGCCTCATGTGGATCAGAAGCAGCACGCGGACCGGCGGCCGGGCGATGACGCCGGACGAACTGGCCTGGGTCGCCGAGGCCTGGAACACCCTCGCCCGGCAGCCCGGCGCCCACGTCTGGCGGCCCGGCGCGCCCCGCCCCTTCGAGGTTCTGGCGCTGCGCACCGAGCAAGGGCTGCACCTGGCGTTCGCCAACGGCACGACGGCGCTGATGCTCACGCCAGACTTTCGCCCGGTCGACAAGCGGCGCCCGTCCCGGTACGCGCCGCTGCCGCTGCCGCTGGCCGAGGACGTCGAGGGATACTGGCTTGTCGGAGCGAGCTGATCCACGCCTTCGACAGCCGCGCTGAGTGGCTCAAGCCCGCCGCCGTGTGCTCGCCGCCGAGCCCGACGACAGGCCCGATGTATCGGCCGAGGCGTTCCGCGCCGCCTTCCTACTTGTCGGCAGCCGAGAAGGTGCCGCGCCAAGCCCAGCACCGGGCGCGACTCGTACGGCCTCAAGCACGAGGAAGATTGGCTGGAGTGGCAGATCGTGTGCGCTCGCTACGCGGGCATCAATCGATCGCTACGACGGTGACCTCAACGGCCTGTCGCTGCTAATATGATCTCAGCAGCAGGAAGGTAGAGAATGACGATGCACCCTTCAGCGATGATCGTGACTGCACAGCCAGAGGCGTCCGAAGCGGGCGCACGGGTTCTCATGCGAGGTGGCAACGCCGTCGACGCGGCGATCGCCGCGGCGCTGGTGCAAGGGGTGGTCGATCCACAGATGTGCGGCGTCGCCGGCTTCGGTTCGTGCCAGATCTACGATCGCCGAAGGGGTGTCCACACCTGCATCGACTTTCACGCCAAGACGCCCCGCTCGGCCCGGCCGGACATGTGGCTCGACCGGCTCGAGGGCGAGACGCGCGACGGCTTCGGCTTCGTCCTGCGCGACAACGTCAACGACCTCGGTCATCAGGCCGTCGCTACGCCGGGCTCGCTGATGGCTTATCACGAGGCGGCGCGGGATTTCGGCACCTTCGAATGGTCCGACATCTGCGCGCCGGCAATCGCTCAGGCCGAGGCGGGCTTCGCGGTGCGCCCGCACGTCTTTTACTGGTGGACCCACGGCGCCGAGTTCGGCCGCGTTCCCGTCGAGCGCCGCCTCGCCTACTCGGCAACCGGACGCCGCGCCTATTTCCGCCCGGACGGGTCGCTGAAGCGCATCGGCGATCGGGTCGAGAACCCCGACCTCGCCCATAGCCTGCGGCGGATCGCGCGCGACGGTGCCGACACGTTCTATCGAGGCGAGATCGCCGAGCGGATCGAGGCGGACATGAGGGCGCACGGCGGGCTGGTCACCCGCGAGGACCTCGCCGCCTACCGCACCGTCCGTACCGATCCCTTGAGCGACACCTATCGCGGCTTCGAGGTCGCCACCAACCGCCCGCCGGGGGGCGGGATCATGCTGATCGAGATGCTGAACATCCTGGAGCATTTCGACCTCGCCGCACTCGGCCACAATTCGAGCGCTTACATCCGCACGGTCGTCGAGGCGATGAAGGCGGCGACGGCGGACAAGGACGCGCACGTCGGCGATCCCGCCTTCGTCGACGTGCCCGACCACCTGACGACGAAGGCCTACGCCGAGGGGATCGCCGGGCGCATTCGAGCGGGCGAACGCTTGCGCGTCGATCGCCTGAGCCGGCCGGAGACGCCGCACACGACCCACGTCGCCGTCGTCGACCAGGACGAGATGTGCGTGACGATGACCCACTCGCTTGGGATGCCCTCGGGGGTGATCCCGGACGGGCTCGGCTTCATGCTGAACGGCTGCATGGCCGTCTTCGATCCCCGTCCGGGCCGGCCGGGCTCGATCGCGCCGGGGAAGAGCCGGTTCAGCTCCGTCTGCCCGACCATCGTTCTTCAGGACGGTGCGCCCCGCGTGGTGATCGGCGCGCCCGGCGGCACGCAGATCGCGATGGGTGTCTTGCAAGCGCTCTTGAACGTCGTCGATTTCGGCATGACGATGGAGGCGGCGGTCTCGGCACCCCGGTTCTCGGCGACCTCGAACGCGATCGACATCACCAACCGAATCCCGGGCTACGCGGTCGAGCCGCTGATCGCCGAGGGTCACGAGGTGATCCGTTCGGCGCTCACCTTCGGGATCGGCGCGGTGCACGGCATCCGGATCGCGGACGGACGGCTCGACGGCGGCGCCGACCCCGGGCACGACGGGGTGGCGCTGGCGGTCTGATCGGCGCCGCTCGGGCGTCACGCCTGCCGGAGCGCCAGCCACGCCCCGGCCGTGACGAGGAGTGCTGCGAGGATCAGGCCCGGCTGCAGCGGCTCGGCGAGGACCAAGTGGCTCTGCAGGACGCCGAAGACCGGTGCCAGGATCATGACCTGCCCCGCCGTCGCCGCGGTGACGCGCGACAGCGCCTGCGCCCAGAAGAAGAAGCCGAGCAGCGTCGGGCCGGTCGCGTTCCAAGCGACGACCGCGAGCATGGACGGACTGAAGCGCACCTCGTGCCAATCCTCCATCAGCGGCGCCAGCACCAGCATGGCGAGCGCGGTCGCGAGGAGTTGCCACCAGACCTGTCGCCAAAAGCTGCTGGCCCAGGCGCGGCGGCGGTAGAGCACGGCGCCGAGTGCCCAGCCGTTGACCCCGACGAGGGCGGCCGCGATGCCGGTCATGGTGCCACCCTGCCAAGTCTGGCCAAAAGGATCCGTCAGGATTGCGATGCCGGTGAGGCCGAGACCGGCGCCGAGTGCCGCGCCCGCCGTCACCGCTTCACGAAGGACGGCAGCACCCCAGAGGAGCGCCCAGATCGGCACGGTATAAGCGATCAGCACCACTTGGCTGGCGTCGGTCCAGCGCAGCGCCAGCGCCGTCATCGTCGTCATCAAGCCTGCCTGCAAGAGACCCACGACGGCCAGCGCCGACCGCTCGCCGGGCTCGGGCAGGAGGCCGCGAAGCTTGCCCCGCGCCGCCATGACGGCGAGGAACAGGAGAACGGCACCGCCGTAGCGAAAGGCGTTGAACCAAAGCGGACCGACGTCGCGGACGGCGATCTTCACCCAGGTGTAGTTGCCGCCCCAAAGGACGACGAGGAGAAGCAGATAACCGACGGCGACCCGTCGCTCCGCCCCGGCCCTCTCGCTCGGCATACAGCCTCCCGTCTCTACCGCGCCCCGATAGGCGCGCGGCGGGCGGAGGCTGTCAACGTGGCGACGTCAAACCCCCGCGAACACCGCCGTCCGGAGGGACTTCTCGTTGGATTGGAAACCGCCTAGGGTAAGCCGTGCCGCCGGCGAGAAAGGTAAAGTTAAGATGGTACGCACGGGCGTCGAGGTGGGGGGCACGTTCACCGACTTGGTCGAGATCGGCCCCGCCGGCGTGCGCATTGCCAAGACGCCGAGCACGCCGGTAAACCCCGACGAGGGCGCGTTCGACGCACTCGCCCAGAGCGGCACGCCGCTCGATGCGATCGAGGATCTGGCGCACGGCTCGACGGTCGCGACGAACGCGGTTTTGGAGCGCAAGGGCTTTCGCATCGCCTTCGTGACGACGCGCGGGTTTCGCGACGTCTTGCTGATGCAGCGCCACGGCCGCTCGCGGATCTACGACCTCGAATACGCCAAGCCCCGGCCGGTAGTCGAGCGGTGCGACAGCTTCGAGGTGGAGGAGCGGGTGACGGCCGACGGCTCGGTCGTGACGCCGCTCGACGTCGAGGCGCTCGGGCGCGACCTGATCCCCCGCCTCGGCGACGGCGGCTACGAGGCGATCGCCGTGTGCCTCCTCAACGCCTACGTCAACCCGGCGCACGAGGAGGCGCTGGGCAAGGCGATCCGAGAGGCCCTGCCGCAAGTCCACGTCACCCTTTCTTGCGAGGTCACGCGCGAATTCCGCGAATACGAGCGCGCCTCGACGACGACGCTCGCCGCCTACGTTCAGCCGGTGATCGACCGCTACGTCGGGCGCTTCGAGGAACGCCTCGCCGCCGAGGGCTTTCGCGGCCGGTTCAGCGTGATGCAGTCGAACGGGGGACGCCTGCCGGCCGAGGCGATGCGGCGCAACGCGGTCAACGCGCTGCTCTCGGGCCCCGCCGCGGGCGTGATCGGTGCCGCGCGGCAGATCGGCCGGTCGGGATTCGCCAACCTCTTGACCCTCGACATGGGCGGCACCTCGACGGACGTGAGCGTCGTCACCGACGGCAAGCCGCAGCTCACCCAGGAATTTACTATCGACGGGCTGCCGATCCGCCTGCCCATCGTCGACATCCACACCATCGGCGCCGGCGGCGGCTCGATCGTCTGGGTCGACGAGGGCGGCATGCTGCGGGTCGGGCCGCACTCGGCCGGTGCCGAGCCGGGGCCCGCCTGCTACCGGCGCGGCGGCACCGAGCCGACGCTGACGGACGCGCACGTCATCTGCCGAACGATCCGGCCGGAGGCCTTTCTCGGCGGCCGGATGGAGGTGGACCCAGGGCTGTCGCGCAAGGCGTTCGAGCCGATCGCCATGCACTTCGGCATGACCTTGGAAGAGGCGGCCGACAGCGCGATTCAGCTCGCCGACGCCAACATCACCCGGGCGATCCAGCTCGTCTCGACCGAACGCGGCCTCGACCCGCGCGACTACGTGATGGTGCCCTTCGGCGGTGCCGGGCCGCTCCACGCCGCGCGGGCGGCGCGGGAGTTGGGCATGCGCCGCGTCGTCGTCCCGCCGAGCGCCGGCGTACTCTCGGCCTACGGGCTCATCGCCGCCGACTTCACGCAGTACGCGAGCCTGACGCGCCGGGTGAAGGTCAACGGCACGGCAGCCGACGTGCTCCGCGAGGCTTTCGAGGCGATGAGGGCGGACATGCTCGAACGGGCACGGGCGATGCGGCTCGAAGAACCGCTAGAACTCGAATTCTTCGCCGACATGCGCTTCGTCGGCCAAGCCTTCGAGGTGCCGGTGGCTTTTCCGCCGGACGATCTGGCGACGCTCACGCCGGACGACGTCGCGCGCCGCTTCGGCGAGGCGCACCACCGAGTCTACTTCTTCGGCGCCGAAGCCGCGCGGCCGGTCGAGTTCGTCTCGTTCCGGCTGGGCCTTACCGCACCGCTAGCCGAGCTGCCGCTCCTGGCGGAGACCGGCGAGGGATCTCGCCGGGACGAGGCGATCGAGCTGTTCCACGACCGCCGCTGGATCGAGGGGCGGCTGCTCGGTCGGGCGGCACTCGCCGAGGGGGTCGCGGTCGAGGGCCCGGCGCTGCTGGAGGACACGACCTCAACCGTGCTCCTGCCGGCCGGCTGGACCGCGCGGCGGGACGCGCACGACAACACCGTCATGGAGCGGCTCGATGCCTGAGAACGCGGCGCTTGTCCTCGACCCGGTCGACTACGCCGTCATCAGCCAGGGACTGACGGCCGCGGCGCGCGAGATGGGAGTAAAACTCGTCCGCTCGTCCTATTCCAACATCGTGCGCGAGGCGCAAGACGGGTCCGCAGCATTATTCGACGCTAAGGGCGACGTCGTGGCTCAGGCCGAACTGATCCCGATGCAGCTCGGGCCGATGTCCGACATCTTTCGCGCCTGCGCCGCTATCGTGCCGCCTGACCGGCTAGGCCCGGGCGATTTCTACATCAACAACGATCCCTACAAAGGTGGCCAGCACCTGCAAGACGTGTTCATCTTCTCGCCGATCTTCGTCGAGGGGCGGCTCGTCGGCTTCGCCGGCTCGGTGTCGCACCACCTCGACCTCGGCGGCGGCAATCCGGGGCTGACGCCGAACGCGGCCGACGTCCACGCCGAGGGGCTGATCTTCCCGCCCTCGGTCTACAACGTTGATCGCGACTGGAACGGCGGCAACTTAGAGCGGCTGATCGCGGCTAACATCCGGGCACCCGACCAGACGATCGGGGACTTCTACGCCCAGTTCGCCGCCAACGCGGTCGGCACCGAGCGGGTCGTCCAACTCTGCCGCCGCTACGGCACGGTCAAGGTCCGCCGGGCGATGACCGGCCTGATCGACTATTCTGAGCGGCGCTTTCGCGCGGCGGTCGCCATGATCCCGGACGGGGAATATTCGGGCGAGGACGCAGTCGACGACGACGGGCTGTCACCAACGCCGCTCGTGGTGAGGGCGACGGTCCGGATCAAGGGCGAAACGATCGAGGTCGACTATGCCGGCACCGGGCCGGAAGTGACGCGAAACCTCAACTGCCCCTTCGCCTCGACCGTCTCGGCGACGCTCGCGGCGGTGAAGTCGGCGCTCACCAGCCCCGACATCCCCTTCAACGAGGGCGTCAAGCGGCCGGTCAGCGTGAGCGCGCCCAAGGGGTGCTTGGTCAACCCCAACTACCCGGCACCGGTCCGAGCGCGGATGCTCTCGGCCTATCGCTGCTTTAATGCGGTGATGCGGGCCTTGTCCGAGGCCGTGCCCGAGCGGGTGATCGCGAGCGGCAACGACACGACGCACTCGCTGGCGCTCTCCCACCTCGAAGACGGCCGCTATAGGGTCTACTTGGAGATCTTCGGCGGCGGCTTCGGCGCCTCGGCCAGAGTCGACGGCTGCGACGGGGTCGACTCCGCGCTCTCGAACTGCACCAACACGCCGGTCGAGGCGACCGACATGGACTTCGCCCACTTTCGCGTGGTGGGCTACGGCCTGATGTCCGACACCGGCGGGGCCGGGCGCCGCCGGGGCGGGCTCGGGCTCTGGCGGAGCTTCGAGGTGCTCAAAGACGGGGTCAACTTCGCCTGCTACTCGGATCGGGCGAAGATAGCACCCTGGGGGCTCTTCGGCGGGCAAGACGGCGCTCGGACCCGCTTGGAGATCAAGCGCGGTGACGAGGTGATCGCGCTGCCGACCAAGACCCAGGTGTCGCTGAAGAAGGGTGACGTGCTGACGCTGATGACCGCGGGCGGCGGCGGCTACGGGCCGGTCGGGGAGCGGCCGGACGCGATGATCGCGCGCGACGTTCGCGAGGGCTACCAGACGGCGGAGGCGGCCGAGGCGGCCTATGGACGGACGGGCTGAGGGCTACAGCGTCGGCGTCGACATCGGCGGCACCTTCACCGACGTCGTCTGCGCCGGGCCCGACGGCGTGGTGACGATGAAGCTCCCGAGCACGACCGCCGACAAGAGCCTCGCGGCGGCCGAGGCGCTGGCCCGGCTCGGCCGCGACCACGGCGTCGATCCCGCCCGCGTCACCCTCTTCGCCCACGGAACCACGGTCGCGACCAACGCGGTGATCGAGGGCAAGGGTGCGAAGCTCGGGCTGATCACCACCGAGGGCTTCGGCGACACGCTGGAGATCGGGCGCCAGATGCGCCGTCAACTCTACGACAGGGTGCTGCGGCCGGAGACACCCGGCTGGCTCGCACCCGGCGCGCGCCGGGTGGAGGTGCGCGAACGGGTGGCGGCAGACGGGGCGGTGGTGACGCCGCTTGACGAGGCGAGCGTCGTCGAGGCGATCGAGCGGCTGCGGGTGCTGCGGGTCGAGGCGGTGGCGATCTGTCTTCTCTTCGCTTTCGTCAATCCGGAGCACGAGCGGCGGGTGGCCGAGGCGGTGCGAAGGGCGATGCCGGACGTTCCGGTCTCGCTCTCCACGGAGGTCGATCCTGCCTTTCGCGAGTACGAGAGGACCGCCGCGACGTGTTTCGACGCCTACGTCAAGCCGGTCGTCGATACTTATCTGGCACGGATCGAGGCGGCGCTGGCGCGGATCGGCGTACCGGCACCGCTGCAGGTGATGCAGTCGCGGGGCGGGCTCGCGGCGGCGGCGGTAGCTCGGCTTCGACCTATCCGGCTCTTTCTCTCCGGCCCCGCAGCGGGGGTGATCGGCGCGCAGGAGGAGGCGCGGCGCGTCGGGATCGGGGACCTGATCTCGATCGACATCGGCGGCACGTCGAGCGACATCGCGCTGGCCGAGGGCGGCCGGGTGGCGGTGCGATCGGAGGCGACGGTCGCGGGTTACCCGATCAGGGTGCCGATGCTCGACATCGTGACGCTCGGTGCCGGCGGCGGCAGCGTCGCTTGGATCGACGCCGCCGGCGGTCTGCGGGTGGGCCCCCGCTCGGCCGGGGCGGAGCCGGGGCCGGCCTGCTACGGTCGCGGCGGCATGGAGCCGACCGTCACCGACGCCTCGGTGGTGCTCGGCTATCTCGACCCCGCCTATTTCGCCGGCGGCACGCTCCGATTGGAGCCGAAGGCGGCGCACGAGGCGATCGAGCGGGCGCTCGCAGGCCCCTTGGGCACGAGCGCCGAGGCGGCGGCGGCGGGCGTGCACCGCATCGCCAATGCGCACATGGCCGACGGTATTCGCCTCGTGTCGCTCAACCGCGGCCACGACCCCCGCGACTTCGCGCTGGTGGCGCTCGGCGGCGCGGGCGGGCTGCACGCGGCGGCACTGGCCGAGGAACTGGGCATCGGCCGCGTGCTGGTGCCGCAAAACCCCGGCGTGCTCTCGGCCGCGGGCCTGCTCTCGGCGGTGATCGAGCACGAGGTGGCGGGGCCGTTCCACCGCCCGCTCGCCGCGGCCGATCCGGCCGAGATTGCCGCGACGCTCGACGGGCTGCACGCGCAAGCGGCGGCGTTGATGGCGCGAGAGGCGGTCGAGGGGTTGCGGCAGGAGCAGGACGCCGCGGCCGACCTCGCCTATCAAGGCCAGAGCCACTGCATCGAGGTGCCCTGGGATGCCGGTGCTGCCGACCCGCTCGCCACCGCCTACCGCGACTTCGAGGACGCGCACCGCCGGATCAACGGCCACGCCACCGGCGCGCCGGCAAAGATCGTCAACCTTCGCGTCATGCACCGCGCCTTTCTTCCCGACCCGCTCGTCCGCCGCCCCGGCGCCTTCGGCGACGGTGCATCGGGCAAGGGCGCGCGAAGGGTGGTCTTCGCCGAAGCGGGCCCGGTCGAGGCGGCCGTGCACGACCGGGCGCGGATCGCGCCCGACGCTGCGATCGTCGGCCCTGCCGTCATCGAACAGGCGGATGCGACAACCCTGGTGCCGCCCGGCTGGCGTGTTGAAGCGCAGGAATCCGGCGCCTTGATCCTGGAGCGCGCATGATGGGCGACGACCTTGACCCGGTCACCCTCGAAGTCGTCCGCCACCGGCTCGACACGGTGGCCGAGGAGATGGAGACGACGCTGCTCAAGAGTTCGTGCTCGCCGCTGGTGAAGGAGGGCCTGGACGCCTCGGCCAGCCTCTTCACGCTCGACGGCGTGACGCTGGCGCAGGCCTGCGCCATCCCGATCCACCTGGGCACGCTGATCCCGGCGGTCGCGGCCATCGTTGGCGCGTTTCCGGTCGAGGACATGGACGAGGGCGACGTCTACATCCTCAACGATCCCTATCTCGGCGGCACGCACCTGCCCGACGTCGCGGTGGTGATGCCGGTGATGGTGGCCGGCCGGCCGCTGGCGCTCGCGGCGACGATGACGCACCACCAGGACGTGGGCGGCAAGACGGCGGGCTCGGTGCCGACCGACGCGACCGAGATCTGGCAAGAGGGCGTCCGCCTGCCGCCGCTGCAGTGGGCGCGTGCGGGCGTGTTCGACGCGGGCCTAACGGAGATCTTGCGGCTGAACACGCGCGTGCCCGACATCTTTCTCGGCGATCTCCACGCCCAGATCGCCGCCTGCAAGCTGGCGGCGACGCGCCTCGGCGCGATGGCGAAACGGCACGGGGCCAACACGCTCGCATCCGCCTTTGGGCTGCTCCTCGACCGTTCGGAGGCGATGACCCGAGCCGCCCTCAAACGGCTGCCCGAAGGGACTTGGCGGTATGTCGACTATCTCGACAACGACGGCGTTGATCTCGACCGGCGCATCCGGATCGAGGTAGCGGTGACGCTCGAAGACGGCGACGCGCACTTCGATCTCACCGGGACCGACGCCCAGGTGCGCGGGCCGGTGAATTGCGTGCCCTCGGGCAGTCTCGCCGCCGCCTGCTACGCCGTTCGCGCGGCGACCGACCCGACGATCCCCAATAACGGCGGCTGCTTTCGGCCGATTCGGTTAACGCTGCCGGAGGAGAGCCTCGTGAACCCCCGCCCGCCGGCCCCGGTCAACGCCCGAACGGCGACGATCAAGCGGATCACCGGCTGCATGCTGGCGGCGCTGGCCGAGGCAAAGCCAAAGGACGCGCCCGCACCCCACGCCGGGGCCTTGGTGGTGATGGCGTTCGGCGGGCGGCGCCGCGACGGCTCGGGCTTCGTGACCGGCGACCTGCTCGCCGGCGGTTCCGGTGCGGCGCTCGAACACGACGGGGTCGACGCGATCGAGACCGACGCCACCAACTGCATGAGCGTGCCGGCCGAGGCAATGGAGCTGGAGGCGCCGATCCGCGTCCGGCGCTGCGCGCTTCGGCCCGACACAGGGGGAGCCGGCCGGTTTCGTGGCGGCCTCGGGCTTGTCAAGGAGTTCGAGATCCTCGACGACGTCGACGGCCCCGTCTCGTTCTCGCACCGGGGCGAGCGCCACTTCGCCTCGGCCGGCGGTGCGGCGGGCGGCGCCGCGGGCGGTGTCGCACATTCCGAGATAATCCGCGCCGACGGCACGGTCGAGGTGATCCGCTCGAAGATCGTGACGGGCCTCGGCCCGGGCGACCGGGTCGTCGTCGGCACCGCCGGCGGCGGGGGATGGGGTCCGCCGACCGAGCGGGCGCTTGAGGCGCTCGACGCCGACCGGGCGAACGGCAAGGTCGGCGCCGGGCGCCGCGGGCCGTCATGATCCGCGCGGCCGAGACCGTCGTGCGCTGGTTCGCCCGCGCGCTCGCCTTCGTCGCCGGCGTGGGGCTGATCTTGATGATGCTGCAAACGGTGATCGACGTGGTGATGAAAAACGTCTTCGGCGCCCCGATCGAGGGCAATCTGGAGATCGTTTCGGTCTATCACATGGTGGCACTCGTGTTCCTGCCGCTCGCCATCGTCGAACTGAAGCACGAGCACATCTCGGTCGACCTCGTGGTGCGGCTGTTCCCGCTACCGCTCAGGCGGACGACCGAGACCCTGAGCTACCTGATCTCGGCCCTCTTCTTCGGCATTCTCGCTTGGCAGACGTGGCTCGACGCGATCGAGGCTTGGCGGATCGGCGAGATCTTGATGACCTCGATCCTGATCACGATCTGGCCGGCCAAGTTCTCCTTGCCGGTCGGCTTCGCCGCCGTGATGCTGGCATCGCTCTTGCACGCTTGGGCGGCAGCGACCGACCCGGACTTCGACCCGACCCCGGCGACGCCCACGGACCCGAGCTGAATGGACAACGTCACCATCGGGGCCGTCGCGACCCTCGCCGGCCTCGGGCTGATCGCACTTCGCGTCCAGATCGGCGTCGCACTCGGCGTCGTGTCGTTCTTCGGCATCGCCGCGATCTTGAACATGCGCGCGGCCTGGGGAATCGTGACCGCGGTGCCGTTCAACTTCGTCGGCGACTGGAATCTTACCGCGGTACCGATGTTCTTGCTAATGGGCTACGTCGCCTACGCGGCGGGGCTGACGGCGGGGCTCTTCACGGCAATGCGGGTGCTGCTCTCACGCCTGCCGGGCGGCTTGGCGGTCGCGAGTGTCGGGGCCTGTGCGCTGCTCGCCGCCGCGTCCGGGTCGAGCGTGGCAACGTCGTCGGCGATGGCGCGGATCGCGACGCCCGAAATGCTGCGCTTTCGCTACGACCCCGGCCTCGCCAGCGGCGTGATCGCCTCGGCCGGCACGCTCGGCTCCTTGATCCCGCCCTCGATCTTGATGATCCTCTACGGCTACTTCGCCGAGGTCTCGATCGCCAAGCTGTTCATGGCGGGCTTCATCCCGGGGCTGCTCTCGGCGCTGATGTTCGCGGCGATGATCGTCGTCCGGGCTTCGATCACGCCGGCCCTGGCGCCGCCGGTGGCCGAGCGTTTCACCCGCGAGGCGAAGATCGCCGCCTTGCGCGAGGTCTGGCCGATGCCCGTCTTGATCGTCGGCGTGCTGAGCGGCATCTTCGTCGGCCTGTTCACGCCGACCGAGGCGGGTGCGGTCGGCGCGTTCCTCGCCATTCTCCTCGCACTCGTCCGCCGGTCGTTTAACTGGACGGCGCTGCGCGAGGCGGTGCTCAACACCATCGTCGGCACGGCCGGGATCTTCATGGTGGTGGTCGGCACCGTCCTCCTCGCCAAGCTGATGGCGCTATCAAGGTTGCCGACCTTTCTCACCGAGCAGCTTTTGGTGCTGGGCGGCGACAGGTACGCCGTGATCCTGATCGTCGTCGTGCTCTACCTGATCTTGGGCATGTTCCTCGATTCGATCGGCATCCTGCTGTTGACGCTGCCGATCCTCTTGCCGATCGCGCACGCGACCGACATCGACCTGATCTGGTTTGGCATCATCCTCATCAAGCTCTTGGAGATCGGCCTCGTCACCCCGCCGGTCGGGCTCAACGTCTACGTGATGAAGGGTGCGCTCGGGAGCCTCGTGCCGCTGCCGACGATCTTTCGCGGCGTCGCTTGGTTCATCGTCACCGACATAGCGACGCTCGCGATCATCGTCTTGGTGCCTGCACTCTCGCTCTGGCTGCCGGCCCTCATGGATTAGCGGCCGTCGTCGAACCTTGCACCTTAGGGGCGCGTGCCCCCGCTCGTATCAACTGGTCCCGTACGTGCCCTCGTCGATCTTGTCGAAGATCTCCTGCTTGATCAGCGCCGCCACCTTCGCGCTGTCGTCGGTGTCGATATCCTTCAAGAGATCGACCCACTTTTGATAGGTCGCCTCGAAGCGATCGATCAAACCCTCGGGATCTTCGATGCCGAACTTTTCCTTGCCGGTGGCGATGGCGGTCTTGCGGCCGGCGCTAGCAGCGAAGTCGTCGATCGATTTTTGCACCTCGGCGTCCGGCTCGTGGATGGTAACGCCGTGGTCGGGAGCCTCGGCCAGCGCCTCGTCGGTCAACCCGAGGTAGCCGTTCGCCGTCTCCGGAATTGACTCGGCGATCGTATCCATCAGCACCCGCCGGTGCTCGGCGCTCATGCCCTGCCACCAATCGCGGTTGGCGGCGTACTGCCAACCGTGGAAGTAAACGCCGAGCGAGACCATGTTGGCGTGCTTGGCGACATCCCAGAGCGAGCGGGTCTTCAAGTCGTTGCCGGCGTTGGCGGCGCAGTCGAGCTGGCCCTTCTCGAGCCCAGTGAACATCTCGGTCGAGGGAACGGTCACGGGCACGGCGCCGACCGAGCGCGCCCAGTCGGCCTGAACCGCGCCGGGCGTGCGGATCTTGACCCCCTTGAGGTCTTTGAGCGTCATGATCGGCTTGGTGCACATCAAGATGTATTGCGGCGTCGCGAAGGCGCCGAGGAAGACGACGCCGAGCCCCTCGTAGCGGGCCTGCATCGCCGGGTCGTTCAAGCCGAAATCGGTCATCGCGATCGCCGCGGCCATGGTGTTGTCGATGCCCATGTCGAGCATCGAGATCGCGTTGTCCTCGGGCAACTCGCTCGGCGTGTAGGTGCCGGCGTGGTGGGTGATCTGCGCGATGCCATCCTGCAGGCCCGAGAGGTGCGCCTTGGCCGGCAGGAGCGCCTCGCCGTAATAGACGTTCGGGATCAGTTCGCCGTTCGACTGCTCCTCGACCTTCTTCGCCCACGCTTCGTAGCCGTAGCGATCGAGCGGGTGGCTTTGCGGGTACCAGATCGAGGCGATGAATTCCTCGGCCGCCTTCGCGGGCTGGACGAGGGCAAGGGCAGCGCCGATCGCGACCGCCATGGTGCCATAAAAACGCATCGAGTCGTCACTCCCGTTCGTCGTTGGATGCCTCGCAGACCACGGCGTCGCGCGTGCTCGGTTCAAGCCCTTAAAGCATCGAATGAAAATCGTCAAAATTCAACACCCACCGTGCGCATCGGCATGAAGTTCGCACGCCGAACGTGGTTTCGACGGAGGTAACCCCCCGACAATACGCACCACGAGCCGTGGGCAGGGTTGCCGCGCGACCCGGACAAGGCCACACTCATTGCACGATGCCGGCGTGCGGGAGGGGTTCATGCGTCTGGGCGACTTCGAGGTTTTGACCTTCGACTGCTACGGCACGCTCATCGACTGGGAGACCGGGATTTTCACCGGACTTCGGCCGCTTTTGGACAAGGCCGATCGTTCGCTGACGCGGGACGACGTCCTCGAAGCGCACGCCTTTCACGAATCCGCGACCCAGGCGCAGACGCCGGCAAAACGCTATCCCGAACTGCTGGCCGTCGTCTACAAGCGCCTCGCCGAGGAGTGGGGCGTTCCGGTCAGCTGGCACGAGTGCCTCGCCTACGGCGCCTCGGTCGCCGCTTGGCCGGCCTTTGCGGACACGGCCGCGTCGCTGCGCTACCTCAAGCAGCATTTCAAGCTCGTGATCCTGTCCAACGTCGACAACACGAGCTTCCTCGCCAGCCAGCAGAAGCTCGGCGTCGAGTTCGACGCGGTCTATACGGCGGAGGACATCGGCTCCTATAAGCCGAGCGACCGCAATTTCGTCTACATGATCGAGAACCTCGCGCGCATGGGTCACCCCAAAGAGGCGATCCTGCACACGGCGGAGAGCATGTTCCACGACCACGCCCCCGCCAACCGGCACGGCCTCGCCAATTGCTGGATCTATCGGCGTCATGAGCAAGAAGGCTTCGGCGCCACGATGAACCCTGGCCAAACGCCGCGCTACGACTTTTGCTTCAACAGCATGGCCGATCTCGTCCGTGCCCACGAGAATGGCGACGGTTAGCCTCGTCCCGAAGGATTAGAGCCGAGCAGCCCTACGTAAACTGGATATCCCATCGATCCGGCCGGCGATCGATAGAACCGTGCCGCCGTCAAGGAAAGACCCGCACGTACCTCGGCGACGCGTCAGGATCATTCGGTGAGAGAGCGCTTCCTCTTTTGCGAGATAAGCCGAACTCGATGCGCTTGACGTTGAGCGCACGTGCTGTACAAAATTTACCTAGCAAAGCAGGGGGAATATGCAGCAGACTGACTGGATCATAGGCGTGGATGTTGGCGGCACGTTCACCGACCTCTACGCTTTCGAAAGATCAAGCGGTCGACTCGCCCTGCACAAGCGCCCGAGCACGCCGGACAACCCCGCGACGGCCATCCTCGACGGCCTGCAAGAACTGGCGAAGAAGGCAGATTTTGCTCCTGCCGCCATCGGTGTGCTGGCCCACGGCACGACGGTGGCGACCAACGCCTTGATCCAGCGCACCGGCGCCAGGGTCGCCGTGGTGACGACGAGGAACTTTCGTGACCTCCTCGAGATTGGCCGACAGACGCGCCCGCGTCTCTACGACCTGAAGGCCGATCAGCCGGCACCACTCGCTAGGCGGGAGCACCGCTTCGAGATCGACGAGCGCGTTGGCGCGGACGGCGGCGTGGTTACGCCGCTCGATTTCGCGTCGGTCGACGTCGCGATCGCCGCCCTTCGCGCCTGCCGGGCCGAGGCGTGCGGCGTGTGCTTCTTGTTCTCCTACCTGAACGCGGATCACGAGAAGGCGGTGGCGGCGCGGCTGACCCAAGCGCTGCCGGACCTCTTGGTCTCGATCTCCTCGGCGGTGCAGCCGGAGTTTCGCGAGTACGAGCGGTTCTCGACCACGCTTCTCAACGCCTACCTGCAGCCGCTCCTCAACCGCTACATGCGCCGTCTCGAAGCCGAGTTGAGGGGCCTCGCCCCGCGCGCGCGCGTCGGTATCAACCAGTCGAGCGGCGGCCTGATGTCACCGGAGCGGACTCGGGACTTTCCCGTGCGCACGGCCCTCTCCGGCCCAGCGGCGGGGGCGATGGGGGCGATCAGCACGGCCCGCAAGGCTAGGCGACCGAACGTCATCACCCTCGACATGGGCGGCACCAGCGCCGACGTCACCCTTATCAAGGACTACGCGGCGAGCATCGCCTTCGAGCGCGAGGTAGCCGGCTTCCCGGTCCGCCTGCCGATGATCGACATCAACACGGTCGGCGCCGGCGGCGGCTCGATCGCGTGGTTCGACCGGGACGGTCTCGTGAAGGTCGGTCCAAGGAGCGCCGGCGCCGACCCCGGGCCCGCCTGCTACGGCCAGGGCGGCACCGAGCCGACGGTGACCGACGCCAACCTCGTCTTGGGCAGGCTCGCCGGCCGCGGCCTGCTCGGCGGTACGATGCGCCTCGATGCCGAGGCCTCCCGAGACGCGCTCGAACCCCTCGCCGATCGTCTCGGCTTTTCGCTGCCGCGGACCGCTCAAGGTCTGCTCGACATCGTCACGGCCAACATGGTGCGGGCCATCCGGGCGATCTCCGTCGAGCGCGGCCACGATCCGCGCGATTTCGTGCTGATGCCGTTCGGCGGCGCCGGCCCGCTCCACGCCACCGCCTGCGCGCGAGCACTCGGCATTCGCGAGATCGTCATCCCCTACTCGCCGGGCATCTTGTGCGCCGAGGGCCTGCTCGTCGCGGACCTGACGGAGAATTTCGTGCGCAGCCAGCGCTTCGCCGCAGGCGAGGACGGGCGCCCGCTCGTCTTGAGCTTCATCAAGGCGATGCTGGACGAGGCCCGGGCTTGGTGGGAGCAGGAGGAGATCGCCCTTGAGCGCCGCTCGCTCAAGCTCGTCGTCGACATGCGCTACGCGAGCCAGAACTACGAGTTGCGGGTGCCGGTGGAGGTCGACGGGCTGGAGCCGGACATGCCGGACATGGCCTCCTTGCGCGCCATGTTCTTCGCCGCGCACGAGCGCGCCTACGGCTTTTACAATCCCGATGATCCCGTCGACGTCGTCGCCGTACGGCTGACGGCCGTCGGGCGCCTGCCCTCGCCGGGGGCGCTCAAGCCGAGCGAGGCGGCGACGACGTCGCCCGAGCCGATCGAGCGGCGCGAAGTCTGGTTTAGCGGCGAGGGGCCGCTCGACACGCCGGTCTTCGAGCGGGACATAATGGCACCCAGCGCGCTCATTGAGGGTCCGGCCGTCGTCGAGCAATTCGACGCCACCTCCCTTGTCTTTCCAGGCGACGTCGCCCGCGTCGACGACGCCCTCAACATCCTGATCGAGGTCGGATCGTGAACGCACCGACGCCCGTCATCGACCCGATCACCCTCGAAGTGATGGCGAGCGCCTTACGCTCTGTCGTCGACGAGACGTTCATCGCGCTGATGAAGAGCGCTTATTCAACCAATATCAAGGAGCGCCACGACCACTCGACCGCGATCTGCGACCAAGACGGTCGATTGATCGTGCAAGCCGAGATGTCGCTGCCGATCCACATCGCCTCGATGACCGGACTGATGCGCTCGGTGCTCGGCAAATACGGCCTCGACGACATCGAGGAAGGCGACGTCTTCGTCGCGAACGACCCGCACGTGGCGGGCGGCACGCACCTGCCGGACATCAACTTCGCCGCCCCCGTCTTCGTCGAGGGCGCGATCTTGTGCTTCGTCTGCAACATCGCCCATCACGCCGACGTCGGCGGCATGGTTCCGGGCTCGATGGCCGGCGGGATGTCGGAGATCTACCAAGAGGGCCTGCGCATCCCGGTCGTGCGCCTGTTCCGCCGCGGCCTGATGCAGCACGACCTCTTCGACCTTCTGCTCCTCAACGCGCGCATCTCCGAGGAGCGCCGCGGCGACTACTACGCGCAGATCGCCGCCTGCCAACTCGGCGTCCGCCGCGTCTTGGAAATTGCCGAACGCTACGCCGTTAAGACGCTGCGCACGGCGTTCGACGACATCGTCATCCGCACGGCAGGGCGGATGCGCCGAGCGATCGCCGAGATCCCCGATGGCGCCTACACGTTCGAGGACGTGATGGACGATGACGGTCTCGGCACCGAGAACATCGCGATCCGCCTAAAGGTGGAGGTGATGGGCGAGCGTGCGGTCTTCGACTGGTGCGGCTCGTCGCCCCAGGTGCAGGGCAACATCAACGTGACGATCAACGCGACCCAGGCCGCCGTCGCCTACGCGCTCAAGGCCCTTCTCGACCCCGAGATCCCCAACAACCAAGGCGTCATCGACTGCTGCGAACTGGTGACGGAGCCCGGCACGATCGTCGACTGCCGCGCCCCGGCGCCGGTCGCGGCGAGAGCGCACACGTCGCAGCGCCTGATCGACATCATCATCGGCGCCTTGGCCCCGGCCTTGCCCGAGCGCGCCGTGGGGGCGTCGAACGGCGCCAACACCACGGCAGTCTTCTCCGGCATCGATCCGCGCACAAACACGCCGTATCTCTACCTCGAGACGCTGGGCGGCGGTTTCGGCGGGCGCGCCGACCGCGACGGCAAGGACGGCGTGCAGGTCCACATCACGAACACCTCGAACCTGCCGATCGAGGCGATCGAGACGGAGTATCCGCTGCGCGTGCTCGCCTACGAGATCATCGAGGATTCGGGCGGTGCCGGCAGGTATCGCGGCGGCGCCGGCTTGCGCCGGATCGTCCAGCCCGTCGACCATTGCTGCACCTTCAACGGCGCCGGCGAGCGCTTTCGCAACCCGCCGTGGGGCGTCTTCGGCGGCGGGCCCGGCCGCACCGGGTGCTTCTTGCTGCGCTCCGGTGGCGGCGATACTCTCTTGCCGGTCAAGCCCTCGGCCGTCGAGGTGGGCCCTGACGAGCGGGTGATCGTGGAGACGCCGGGCGCGGGCGGCTACGGCGATCCGAGCGGGCGTACATCGACGCTGATCGCGGAGGATCTGCGCTCGGGCAAGTTCACGCGCGACTTCGTGACGAAGCACTACGGCGACGCCCCGCGAGGGAGCGTTGATTCGACGGGCGACGATCCGTGAGCCGACGAAAGGGCAAGACCTTGACGAGACCATACACCCTCTTCACGGCCGTGGCGCTTGGCCTGACGGCCCTGAGCACCGGCGCGTCAGCGCAGTCGATGCGCTGGGACCTCGTCAACGAGTACCAGCCGAACTCGGTGCACGCCCAGTCGGCCGACAAGTTCATCAAGGCGCTTAAGGCGGCATCGAACGGCGACATCGGCGTGACAGCGCACCACGGCGCCTCGCTCGGCTACAAGTCGCTCGACCAGTTCGACGCGGTCGGCGACGGCGCCGTGCAGCTGGCGAGTTCCTACGTCGGCGCCTGGGCCGGCATCAACCCGATCTTCTTGCTCTCCTCGCTGCCGTTCTTGGCCCCGACGATCGACGACACGCGCGCGCTCTACGAGGCGGCGACGCCCTACTACGAGCAGGTCTTGGACGACGCCTATCAAGTCTTTCTCTTCGCCACGCCCTGGCCGCCCTCCGGGATCTGGGCGAATAAGCCGGTCAATAGCATGGAGGCGCTTCAGGGTCTGAAGATCCGCACCTACGACGCGAACGGCACAATGACGATGCGCGAAGCGGGCGCCTCGCCGATCCAGCTCTCTTGGGCGGACGTCGTTCCGCAGCTCGCGACCAACGGGATCGACGCGGTGCTGACCTCCGCCGACGGTGGCGCCGCCGCGTCGTTCTGGGAGCACCAGTCGCACTTCACCGAGGTGAACTACGCGATGCCCTTGCAGATCGTCCACATGAACAAGGACACCTACGAATCGCTGAGCGACGCGCAAAAAAAGGCCGTCGAGACCGCGGCGGACGAAGCCGAAGCGTTTGGCTGGGGATTGCTCGAAAAGCGTGTTCAGCAAAATTACGCCCAGATGCGCGAGCACAAGATGACGATCGTCGAGGACGTGCCCGACGAATTCATCGCGAAGCTCGCGACGGCCGGCCGAGTCGCGATCGACGATTGGAAGTCGAAGTTCGGCGCGGGGGCAGACGCGCTCTTGGCCGATTACAAGAGCCGCCGCGGCGGGTAACGCAGCTTCGCGGCCACCGCGCCGGCCGCTTCGGGAGATGCCATGCGCGCCTTTCAGACCGGGGTCTACGCGGTCTCCCGGATCGCGGCTGTCTTGGCCTGCCTCATTCTCGTCGGGATGGTGGGCCACGTCCTCTACGAGATCGTCCTGCGGACCTTCTTCTCCTCCTCGACCTACGTTCTCGACGAGTTCGTCGGCTACGGCGTCGCCGCCACCACCTTCCTCACACTCGGCTACGCGCTTGAGAACGACGGCCTCATCCGCGTCAACCTCCTGATCGGGCGATTGGAAGGCCGCAGGCGCAGGGTCTTCGAAGCCCTCAGCGCGCTCGGGGCCCTCTTCGCGATGGGCGTCCTCATCTGGTTCTTTTGGGTCAGCGTCGCGCGCAACTGGACCAGGGGCCGCGTCTCCAGCTCGATCGCCGAGGTGCCGATGTGGATCCCCGAGGGTCTCGTCCTCTTAGGGCTTGGTGTCTTTTGGCTGCAGCTCTTCGCCTACCTGCTGCGTCAGGCGACCGGCGAGGCTTCGCCGGCGGGCAAGCGCCCGCGCGACGTGCCGCCGGAGTAGATCGAAACGAGATGGAAGCCCTCATATCCGCCCTCGTGGTGCTGGCGCTGATCCTCCTCTATCTCGGATTGGGGGTCTGGGTCTTCGCCGGTCTCTTCCTCGTCTCCATGACGGCGCTCGGCCTGCTCCTCGACATGGACTTGAGCAGGATCGGCACGATCGCGGCGTCGATCTCGTATCGCTACGCCTCCACCTGGGAGCTGGCGGCGATCCCGATGTTCATCTGGATGGGCGAGATCATCTTTCGCACCGACATATCAGACCGTCTGTTCCGCGGGCTCTCGCCCTTCGTCGACAAGATCCCGGGGCGCCTCCTCCACACCAATATCCTCGGCTGCACCTTGTTCGCTGCGGTCTCCGGCTCGAGCGCCGCCACCGCCGCGACAATCGGCAAGATCACTATCGCCGAACTCGAAGGCCGCGGCTACGATAAGAAGCTCTCGCTCGGCTCGCTCGCGGGTGCCGGCAGCCTCGGGCTCTTGATCCCGCCCTCCATCGTGATGATCGTCTACGGTATCCTGGCCGAGGTCTCGGTGAGCCGGCTCTTCGCCGCCGGCGTCGTTCCGGGCCTTCTGATCGCCGGCCTCTACTCCGGCTGGATCGTGCTGCGCGCGGTAATGCGGCCCGAGATCGCGCCCAAGGGTACCGAGACCTACGGTTGGCGCGACTACGTCGCTGGCCTCGGCAACATCGTGCCGATCATCGTCCTCATGGTGATCGTGCTCGGCTCGATCTACAGCGGCGTCGCCACCCCCTCGGAGGCGGCGGCGGTGGGCGTGGCGGCGGCGCTCGTTCTCGCCTTGATGACGGGACAAATTACGATACGGCTGCTGATCGAGACGATCACCGGTGCCGTTCGCATGAGCTGCATGGTCTGCATCATCCTCGTCTCGGCCGCCTTCTTGTCGACCGCGATGGGCTATCTCCACGTTCCCGCCAACGTGGCCGAGGGCATCGCCGCTCTGAACCTTTCGCCGTTCGGGCTGATCGTCGTCCTCTCGCTGTTCTACGTCCTCTTGGGCCTGTTCTTGGACGGCATCTCCATCATCGTCATGAGCCTGCCGATCACGCTGCCGCTCGCCTTGCAGGCCAACTTCGACCCGGTATGGTTTGGCGTCTACCTCGTCATCATGACCGAGATGGGTCAGATCACGCCGCCGGTCGGCTTCAACCTCTTCGTGCTGCAGGGGCTCACCGGCGATCCGATTGGCCGGGTCGCGCTAGCGGCCCTGCCGTTCTTCTTCTTGATGTGCCTTGGGGTCCTCATCCTGACGATCTTTCCCCAGGTCGCGCTTTGGCTGCCCGACCTGCTCTACGGCTGATCTGCTTCGCGTTGTTCCTCGCGCTCAAGCGCGAGACGGACTTGAGACCACCCGGAGACGTGCTATGACCGCCTTCATCTTCGAGAACGCATGCGTGCTGGACGTGCTCGCGGGCGAGATCCTCCCCGATCGTAGCGTCTCGATCCAAGACGGCAGGATCGCCGAGATCGCGACGAGCGGCATCGCCGCCGCCGGGGCGCACAGGATCGACTTGAAGGGCAAGACGCTGATGCCCGGCCTGATCGACGCGCACGTCCACGTTACGGCGATCAGCGCCAACTTCGCCGAGCTTGCCCGCACCTCGCCCTTCTACGTCTCCGCCAAGGCCGGGGCGATCATGAACGGCATGCTGCGGCGCGGCTTCACGACCGTGCGCGACGTCGGCGGCGCCGACCACGGCCTCGCCCGCGCCGTCGAGGAAGGGCTGTTCGACGCGCCCCGGCTCATGTTCTGCGGCAAGGCGCTCTCGCCGACGGGCGGCCACGGCGACGTGCGCGCCCTGGGCGTCGAGGGGTACGAGACGCCCTACAACCAGCCCGGCCTCGGCTACATCGCCGACGGCGTGCCCGAGGTTCGACGCGCTGCCCGGGGCGAGATCCGCCGCGGCGCGCATCACCTGAAGATCATGGGCGGCGGCGGGATCTCCTCGCCAACCGACCGCATCTCCTCCGATCAATTCTCCGAGGAGGAGATCGCCGCTGTGGTGGAGGAAGCAACTATGGCCAACCTCTACGTTGCCGTCCACGCCTACACCGCGCGCTCGATCGAGCGCTGCGTGCGGCTGGGAGTCCGCTCCATCGAGCACGGCAACTTAGCCGACGAGGACACGATCGCGCTGATGAAGCGGCACGACGCGTTCCTCGTCCCGACACTCGCGATCTACCGGGCACTGGTCGAGGAAGGCGTGCAGGCCGGATTGCCCGAGGATCTCGTCGGCAAGACCTATGAGGTGCTCGATGCTGGCATCAACGCCGTGGAAATGGCGTATCGAGCCGGCGTGCCGATGGCTTACGGCACCGACCTTCTGGGCATCATGCACCGCCGCCAGCTCACCGAGTTCGGCCTGCGCGCTGAGGTGGTGAAGCCGGCCGACCTCGTTCGCGCCGCCACCATCAACGGCGCGCGACTCATCCGCCGGGACAACGAGATCGGCCTCGTCGCCGAAGGTTACCGGGCCGATCTGGTCGTGGTCGACGGCAACCCGCTCGACGATATCCGTGTCATGGAGGACATTGAGCATTTTCCGCTGCTCGTGATGAAGGGGGGCAGGGTGTTGGTCGATGCCCTTTCTTCACGGTAGCACCGCACCATGGGATCGCGGGCGAGGAACGGCGGCAGCACCGGTTATTAAGACCGGCTCGGATACAAAGCACCGGTCGAATACGAGAGCAGCGCTCAAGCCGGCGCGCAAACCGTAAGCCCGCGACTATCCGCGAAAGCGGAGAAACCCCAGAGCTAGTGCTGGTCTACAAGCGCCTCAACTTGGAGGACTTCGTGTAGCCGAACGGCACAGGGTGATGGTGCCCAGCCGTGGCCGATTCGCCGCGCTGTTCGATAGGCTCGACGAGCGCGAAGCGCATGCGCCGCATACAGCTCAGCCACGTGCGGCAGAGTAGGCACCAAGAACCGCGATGGACTTATCGGCAATCTTCTCGGCTGAATGTTTAGTCTCGCCGTACAGTCCGACCGCTTCAGGCTCAACCCGTTGCCATACTCTGGAACCGAACAGCTAAGATAGGCGAACGCGCTGCACCCGCATATGTCCGGGACCGGGCTGGGTCCCAAGAGCCTCCATGCATCAAACGCACCAGGCATTTTGTGGAAGCCGCTCATAGGGACTTTATTTTAAAAGGCGATTCCACAAAAACGCGCTTCGCTTTTGACGACCCCGTCCTAGCCGTCGCCGAACCCCTATCCCGGCTCCCTTGTTCTGGTACCGTCGCCGCCGCCACCTTGCGTATTGGCCGGTATTGATGAAGGGTCATGCATTCCCTCCCTCGCCCACCGCCCGCCCGCTACGGGGGCAAAGGGGGGTCCCCGGCCTAAATACCGGCGCCGCCGCCCTTGGCCGGAGCCCTAACCGCGCGTACATCCAACGGCAGGAGCCGCCGTTATGCCGTGCCGGCCCGCCAAAGACCTCGGCCGCACGAGCGCGCCCAGCACGGCCACTCGTGGGTTTATCCCGCAGTCAAAAGACCGAGCCTCGATAGTCGAATAGGCAGGCAAGAGCCGAGAAAACATTCAGACGTGATGCTAAATTTCTGGTTGATAATTGTACCACTACATAATATATTGCACCAGGCATTAGTTTGTCTTCTGCCGTGTTGGAGTTCGACATGTCTTCCACTTTCCCCGGTCCGCCAAGCATGGCCGGCCTCGGCCGCGCCGAGCCGCTGCCCCGCCGCTGGACGCGCCTCATGTGGATCAGAAGCAGCACGCGGACCGGCGGCCGGGCGATGACGCCGGACGAACTGGCCTGGGTCGCCGAGGCCTGGAACACCCTCGCCCGGCAGCCCGGCGCCCACGTCTGGCGGCCCGGCGCGCCCCGCCCCTTCGAGGTTCTGGCGCTGCGCACCGAGCAAGGGCTGCACCTGGCGTTCGCCAACGGCACGACGGCGCTGATGCTCACGCCAGACTTTCGCCCGGTCGACAAGCGGCGCCCGTCCCGGTACGCGCCGCTGCCGCTGCCGCTGGCCGAGGACGTCGAGGGATACTGGCTGGGTCGCGGTGAGATCATCGACGCCTACGACGATCACGCCGCGTGGCTCGAGCCCGCCGACGCGCTGGCAGCCTACCGCCGTGTGCTCGCCGCCGAGCCCGACCTGTCGCCGACGGCTGGCGCCGCCGCTACCCTGCCGCCACGCGTGCGCGGCAGGTCCAGCACGACGCCGACCACGCCCGCGACCGCGCCGAACTCGGTGCGAAACCCGAGGACGCCGCCGCGCACTTTCGCGCCGCCTACGCCTTCCTGTCGGTGGCCGAACTCGCGCCGGGTCTGGTGCCGGCCAGGGGCTGGTACGCGAGCGAGGGCCGGAACCTCGTCGGGTCGTGGCTGTCGGGCGTGGGGCTGCGTCGGCTGCCCGAGGCCGAGCGGCCGGCCGCGTGCCGCGCCGCCCTCCTCGCCTTTCCCTACATCCCAAACGGCGCCGTGGTCGCGGCGGCGATCGCGCGCGGGTGGGCGATCAGGCGCTGCCGACAATCCACCGACTGCAGGCTCGTGCCGGGCAACGTGGATCATCGGCGCGCGGCATGAGCGCGATGCCGCCGCGTCACGAGCGGCCGTAACGGGGGGAGACCCGCCGCATGAGCCACGCGCCGCGGCCTGACCCGACCAACGCCGTGCGCCAGCGGAGGCACCGCGAACGCCGGCGCGCCGTGCGCGACGCCCTGGCCGATCCTACTGAGCACGCCGCCGCCGAGGCGGCGCCGACCTCGCAGGTGCAAGTGCTGACCAGCCAGACCAACGCGGTGAGGCGCCTTGAGGACGCCGCGGCCAGGAGGGCCTTCACCGGCGTGCTCGAGGTCAACGCCGAGGCGGTGGCCAACGTGCTGGTGCAAAAGGCGCTTGAAGGGGACGTGGGTGCCGCCATGGCGGTGGCCTCGCGTCTGGCGCCGCCCGCCAAGCAAGAGCGGCGGGTGCACGTGCCCGACCTGCCGCCGCTGACCACGCCGGAGAACTGCCGCGAGGCGGAGCGGCTAGTCGGCGAAGCGGCGGCGAAGGGTGCGATTGGGCTGGATGATGCGATGAGCCTCGCGAGGCTCATCGCCGGCGTGGCCGAGGGTCAAGTCTATTATGCCCTCAAGAAAGCGGCTCTGGCCCGGATGAACGCGCGGCTCGAGAACGGGGGCGGACTGCGCATGCGGCTGCGGGAACTGGTCGTCGCCGCAGGGACGGCGGACGCCATCGATGATGAGGAGACGCGACGATGACAACAGCAGACCTCGACGGACGGCTTGAGCGGGCGGCCGAGCAGGTCAAGAAGGGCGCGACGATCCCCCTCCTCGTGCGGCCGCGAGGCGCGCCGGTTGTGGACGCGCGTTACGTGCGGGTGCGCCTGCCGGGCGAGGCCGAGCCGGTCGCGCTGAGCCAGGCGGAGCTAGCGGCGCTGCTGGTGCTGGCCGGGCGGGGCGAGGTGGCGCTGGCTTGGCCGTTCATGGCAGGTCCTGGTGGGGATGCCGCGCGTGCTGCGCCAGTCTCGCGGGCGCTGGAAGCCGCCGTGCGGGGATTGGCGAAGGGCATCTCGGCTGCGCTCTGAATTCTTTAAGATAAAATTCCTGCTGTCGATCCGTGGGTTTAAGGTGCACGATACATCATTCTCGCTTCCGCGGGAGCAAGCAAGCTAGGCTGCCCAAGCCCCGCGTGCCGGAAGGTTCATCCCCGCTCCCGCGGGGGCAAGCCTCGCACCCTGGATGACGTTGAGGCCGATGCCGGTTCATCCCCGCTCCCGCGAGGGCAAGTTTGCGCATCGCCACGCGCCATCATACCCGAGGGGTTCATCCCCGCTCCCGCGGGGGCAAGGCAGGGCAGATGGCGAAATCTGAGTTGGACGAGGGTTCATCCCCGCTCCCGCGGGGGCAAGGTGCCGCTAGTGCGCTGTTTTTGCTTGACGTTTCGAACAACGACTTGCGCTTGTCAACGGCGCTGCTGCGAACGGCCCAGTGGCCATCGTACTCGACAATCTCACGCTTGGCGACGCCCAGTTGCTCCATGGCCAAGCCCATGGGCTTCGACTTGTCCGTCCACAGCATCAACAGCATCCCGCGCGGTTCGGCCTCCCACCAGCCAGTCAGCACTTCCCACACCCGTTTGCGGCTGCCGGCATCGAGGTCGACCGCGACGTAGACGCCGGGGTGAGGGTTGAGCATGACTGAGCGCAGGAAGTCGTGGACGCGGTCGAGCACGTCGCTGGCGCAGATCAGCACCATCAGGCGAGCAGTTCCTTGATGTCGTCGATGACCGTGTCGATGAGCCGGCGATCGCGGATGTGGTCCGACATCGCGCGGCGCACCTGCCGCTCCAGCGGCACCGGCTGCCGCTTGCGCACGGCGGCGAAGGCGACTGGCACCGTCACGGTCGTGCGGTAGAGGTCGCAGAGATCCAGCACCCAGGCCTTGGCGCTGTCCTCGTGCAGGAAGCCCAAGGGCGGCAGCGTCGCCGTCGCCTGCACCGCCACGACGACGCAGGCCTCGAGCGCGGTCACGGCGTGGTTGATCGCCAAGTTGGCGTCGTCCGTAGCCTCCGGCCGGGCACGGTCATAATGACGCCCCTGCCAGACGATTCCGGCGCGATCGGCCAGGAGCCGGTAGCTCGCCTTGATCCGTGCCGCCTCCATGCCGCGCAGCGCGTCGGCGTCGTTGGTGCGCGGCGTCTCGCCGAAGCGCTTGGCGTACATCCGCTTGGCGACCGTGATCCGCGTGCGTTCGCTGGCCCACAAGCGCGCTTGCTGCCGCGCCAATTCGCTGTCGCGCTCGAACAGGGGCGGCGCCGTGTAGAGCCGCGTGCCCTCGACGCCGACGAAGGCGAGGCAGGTGCCGTGGGCGGAGCAGTGGCGCACGGCGTCGTGAGTGATCGTGCAGCCCGGCCCCAACAGCAGGGCGTTGAGGCGCTGGTAGGGCAGTTCCAGCACCTCCTCGCGGTCGAAGGCGAGGACGAGGCCGCCATTGTCCACCGCCACCCGCGCCCGCTCGACGTAGGCGAGGCCGTTGCGCGACTTTTGCGGGATGCGCGGGTCCTCGATGCCGAGCCGGCCCTTGAGCATCCGCTAACCATCCAGCCCGAGCCGCGCCCGCGCCAGCG
The DNA here is from genome assembly GCA_965217265.1 of Geminicoccaceae bacterium. GTDB lineage: Bacteria > Pseudomonadota > Alphaproteobacteria > Geminicoccales > Geminicoccaceae > JAGRGG01. Next base: position 28,088 of record CBDCHP010000004.1, read on the forward strand.
CCGGCGGCGCCACCTGAACGAGGCCGAAGCCGTAGGCCCTGTGGCGCCCCAGCCCCGTGCGCAGCATCGTCACGAAGACCCCCGGATCGACGACGGTGACGAGACCCTCGTAGAGCACCGACGCCATGACGAACGCGCGGCTGTCCAGCCTGACCCGGCCGCGTTCGTAGTCGGCCGCAAGCATCTCGTCTTGGGCGAACGTGAAGCCGCAGCGCGCGCCTTGCCGTTCCAGCCATTCCAGCGCCGGAACCTCGGCCAGTTCGGCCAGGGGCGGGCGCCCGTCGGCCGGGCGCGCCCGCCAAACCTCGAACACGGGGTCGGTGCGCCTGCCGCGGGCGTTCTTGTTCCGGCGCCCGTCCGCGTTCCGCCGGGGTTCGTCCTTCTCCGGGGCGTGGGCGCCGGCGATGCTGCAACGCGCGCGCAAGGTCAACGCTTGCCCCGCCTCGAAGGCGGGCGCGAAGGGGCGCAGCCCGTCGAGGCGCCAGAACGGGTGGTCCTCGGGCGGACGCTTGGCCGAACGCAGGACGAGGGTGAGCGGCCGCTCAGCGACGACGACGAACAGGAAATCGCGGCTCGCCTCCGGGTCGCCGTCGAACAGTGTCCAGACCAGCTTGTGGAAGGGCGAGGGTCCCCCCAGCCGTCCCCCGCCGAGCAGGGTGAGCAGGCCTCGCCGCGCGTCGTCGCGCAAGATCGCGCGCGTCTCCCACATCAAGCGTCGTTTCCCTGGATCGGCCATGCGTGCCACGTCTGCGCCTCCTCACGCGCGGCGTAGAGGCGCATCAGACCGCCCTCGCTCAAGCGGGGTCTGGGCACGTCGCTTCTTCGCACGCGACGGATGTTGCCCTCGGGCGCGCCGGGGTAGCCCGCCTCGCAAGCGAGGCGCACCCGAGGGAGGCCGCCCCCCTCGCGACGGGGGTGCCGGGGCGCAAGCTTAGGCCGGCTTCCGGCGTAGCGGCGAACAGCGTCCAAGGGGCCGTCGGCATCGATCACCTCCGGGTCGGGCGGGGCGCCCAAGGTTAGTGCCTTGCGGCCGGCGAACGGCACGTAGCGCGGCCGCGCCAGCGCCGCCGCCATCGTGGCCAAGTCCATCGGCGCCTCCCCCGGCACCGGCGTCAGCGACACGAGCCACAGCCCGCCCGTGACATGCTCGCGCGAGGACAGGGTGGTGGCATCGACCTTGTCGCCCGCGCACGACCCCTGGTTGGCAAGCTGCCAGCGGATCTGGTCGAAGCGGGAATGCGGCTCCCGTCCGCCCAAGGGGTGCCCGCGTGCCATGGTGTGGTAGTCGGGCTTGAGGTCCGGCACAGGCTCGCGCAGGCACAAAGCCGCCACGCGCAGCGACGCGGCGAGGTCGCCCAGACCGGCGCGGCCGGTGCCGAGCGCTGCGCCGACGAGGCCCGCGAGGTGGCTCTTGCCGGGGTCGCGCGCGCTTGAGCGCACGGCGTCGGTCGAGGAGCCGCCGGGGTGATCGGTCCAGCTGGCGATGGGCGCGTCCAGCATGAAGACGAGCTGCGCCGTCACGTGCTGCCCCCCTCCGGCAGCCGTGCCTGCGCCCAGTCGAGCAGTTCCTTGAACGTCCAGACCTCGCCCTCAAGCGGCGCGTTGCCCGCGCGCAAGGGCGGCCATGCCACGAGCGCCACCGTCTCGCCGCCGCCGAAGGTAGCGCGCGCCACTTTGCGATGTTCCTCCAGCCGCCGCACCGAGGCCGTCATCACGTCGCCCTCCGCCGGCACCGGGTCGAGGAAGGCGTTCATAAGGTTGAAGGGGGCGGCATCGCCAATCTTGGCCACGAGATGCTGAACCGGCACGTCATGCGAATGCGCGTTGCGCTTGCCGCGCGGCATGGCGTGCGCGAAGCCTTCAAAGAGACGCCACACGCCTTCTTGTGCCGCCTCCGCGCCCAGCTTGTCGCGCAGGTCGTCCCAGGACAAGACGGCGTGCTGATAATAGACGCCGGCGCCCTGGAAGGCGAAGTCGGTGATCGCGGCGCCGCGCTCGGGCAGCTCTGGCATCGCCAGCTCCTCGCCGGCCGAGAAGTAGTCCGCCTCCACCGTGAAGGGGTGCGTCGTCACCATGTGCGACACGGCGCAGGCGGCCTCGACGTTGTACTCAGCTTTGCTAGCTACCATCCGGCCGAAGAGTGCCACGTCGAGGTCGGTTTCCTCCTTACTCAGCAAGCTAGCTGTTTTGGGCTTGATGAAGTTTTCCAGCGCTTCGTCGAGCGCGGCTTCGTCATTGACCACCGCCTTGAGGCGCTCGACAAACTTTTTGATCTCGGCGATCTCGTATTGGCTTATCACCAAACCCTGCTCAGTCCTCAACGCTTCAAGCCGAGCCCGGTGTAGCGCGTCGTCCGGGGAAAGGTTGAGGTTGGTCTGCCGCTTGTAGGCATCGTTAAAGCGTTTCTTGGTGTTCTTGAGTATGTCGTCGCCGTCGCCACCCTCCGAGTCCGTAGATTTGCCCTTGGCGTCGGGGGCGCTCGGCGGCTTGCAGGCTTGCTGAACCCCCTTGATGCCTTCCTTAAGCGACTTAAACGGCTTGTTCTTGCTGCCGCCGATGGCAAAACCGATCATCATGCCGAAAACCGCCGCGCGCTCCCAGGCGACCCCGGCTGCCATAAGGTCGCGCGCGGCCATGGCCCCCGCACGCCGAGTGCGGACGGCCCTGCCACCCGCGTCGAAGTGGGCGCTAAAGCGGATCGCGCGCTTGCGGGCTTGACTGGAGATACGCCCGCGTACCACGCCGCCATACATCAGCGTCTTCGGCCGGCCGTTCTCGTCGCGGTTGGCGTTGTGCAGGGGCAGGGCGAACAGCCCGTGCAGTTGCAGGAAAACAGTCATGGAAGCGTCTCCTGTCGGCGGTTGTATGAATATCAAGCTGGTATGGCGTCGGCTCCGTAGAAGTCTAAGAGGATGCGGCGGCGCTGGTAGAGCCGCCCTACGGGGGCGTGCCAGCCGAGCACAGCCTCGGCCGTCGCGACGACCGGCGCGCGGCCCTCGCCCGGACCGGCAACGAGGTTGCGCAGCAACCGCGTGAACAGCGCCGGCTCCTCGGTGGCGGTGAGGGTCACGAGGCGACCCTGCCGCTGCGCCTCGTCCCGCGCCGCGTTCGGTTTGTTGAGGCACGCGGCCAGCGCCGCACCCAGACTGTCTCGACGCCGTTCCGATACGGCGGCGGTGGCGAGGCCCGCCAGGATGGCGCGATCGACCGCGGGCACGTCCGTCGAACGCACCTTCCAGGCCCGCAGCAGCGGCGCCAGCGCCACGATCGCCATCGGGTCGCGCAGCGCCTCCTCGACGCCCCCCGCCCGCCGCAGCGCCGCGCGTCCGGCCCGATCCGGCGGGCGGTCATCCTGCCCGGTGAGGCGCGCGTGCCAGCCGACGAGGGAAGAGATAGCTCCTTCTTCTAATCGTCCGTCAGGATACCAAGGCCTAGTCACACCACCTCCTCTTTCGCCGGCTTCTCGGGCCAGGGCAGCCGCTTGACCAGTTCAGCCCGCGCCTTCGCCCGAAAGGGACCGCGCAATGGATCGTCCGCGACCGGCAGCAGACCATCGAAGATGGCAAGCGCCGTCGTGCAGGCTTCGCGGCGCAGATGGTCCAGGAGCGCGTGGCGCTCGTCCATCGTCATGGTCTCATCGCTACCAGTCAGCGCCGCCGCCAGTTCGGCATGGAACCGCACGACCATTTCTTCCATGCGGGTGCGGTGCGCGTCCTTGGCCGCCGCCGCCTGTCGGCCAGGATACCCGCGCCCGTTCAGTTCGCGGCGCAAGGCAGACCCAACCCCCGCCTCCAGTGCGTCACCCGCCCGCACGGCGAGTTTGACCGCCTCGCGGACCTCGCGGGCCAGATCCGCCTCGTGCTCGTCGGAAAAATCGACGTAGTAGGGCAGGCTGCGGCTCTCGAAAGCGCCCGCAGCCTTGCCGCTCGCCACGCGGTCGATCACCGTGACGCTCAACGCGGAGGCCTTGCCGTCCAGCGCCGTGCCGCCGTCGTGGCGGCCGAGCCTCAACTTTCGGCGTTCGAGCGACAGAACGCGCAGGACCGGCGCCGGACTGACCACGCCCCTCCCTGCCGATCCTCGTCTCCTGGCAACGCCCCTTTAAGCCAGTCGTCGAAGCGCATAGTTGCTGCCGTCTTCAAGGGCGTGTCCAGCGCGACGCGCCCAGTATCGACCTCCTTCTTGCCGCGCATCGCCACCGACCAGCAGCGCCGGGCATCCAGCTTGGGGTCGAAGCGGTAGGCTAGTCCGTGGGGCCAGCGGTGAAGGCCGGCGGCGCAGGGGCCAAGCACGCTAGTTAGACCACACACAGCCTCCACGAAGCCGTCGAGCAGGTAGCGCCGCGGCATCTGCGGCGCCGCCGGATGCACGTCGGCCTCGCCCACGCCGATCTCTTCACCCTTCTCGGCCTTGCCCTCCTCCATCGCGCGCAGATCCTCGCGCAGCCAGGGCCACGTACGCTCGTCGCATGGCGCCGGCCACTCGGACGCACCGAAGCCCGGCGCGTTCGCGGGCAGCACGTTGAGCCAGAGCGATCGCCAGAGCGTGTCGGCGCGTACTACGTACTTGAGCGCGGAGTCGCCGAAGCTAGGGTTGTAGTACCCGCCGCCGCCGGTCGGGAACACGGTGTTAGCCCATACCAGCAGCGCCACGGCGTAGGGCAGCAGGACTGGCCCTTCCCCCGGCGACGCGAACACGCCGGCCCGATTCTTGATCGCCTCCCCCGTCGCCGTGTCGGGGAGCAGGGAAAGCACTGGCTCCTTCTCGTTCGATCCTGCCCACTTGGCCGGTCTCACCTGCCAGCACGGGTGCGTTAGGTGCCCCGCATCGAACGCCCCCCAATGCCCGGTGCGCTCCAGCGCCGCGCGCAGCTCTTCCGGCGGCGGCGGGTCGTTCGCCCGTTCGGCCCACGCGCGGCCGTCGGCCGGCCATCGCCGCCTGCATCGCGTCGCGCAAGAGCCAGAACAGCCCGGTCTCGACCGCGAGGCCGACCGGCGCGAAGCCCAGCACCGGGTCGCGGTCATGAGCATCGCCGACGCGCCACAAGGGAAGGTTGTCAACCCGGCCGGAACGGCGGAGCATCGGCAAGGAGATGTCCAAAACATGGGTGGATATTATGTTGTGGTTGAAGAAGCTCACCACCGACCTGTCAAGCCCGCGCTGGGCGAAAACCGCGGTGGACGGCGGAGCGCACCTTCTAGTCCATCACGGGCTGGACGCGGCGGCGGTGATGGGTGTGCTGCTCGAACGTCGCCCGGACCGTCTCGCGGCGCTGGCCGATCTATTCGAGATGCCGCCCGGCGCAGCGCGGGCGATGCTCCGCGCCCTGGCCGGGCTCCACGACCTCGGCAAGGTCGCACACGCTTTCCAAGCCCTGAGGAACGACATCGCCGCCCGGCTCGGCATGAACCCGAACCTCCTTCGCACGTTCACGCACCAGTACTCCCGCTACCGGCGGGACAGGTGTCACCACGCCCGCCTAGGACAGGCGTTCCTGATGCGACTGCTGGAGCGGGGCGAAACCCTGCCGGACGGTGTCCTGAGCATGGACTCCGACGCGGCGGAAACCCTCCTGGCCGCCGCCACGGGGCACCACGGCTTCCAGCCCCGCATCGACGAGCGGCTCGTCGAGTACAAGCGCTACCGGAGTAAGGCGGACCTTCCGGCAGCACAGGATATGGTCGCCGCTTTCGTCGCCCTCTTCGGTTGGGACCAAGCGCCGTCCGAACGAGGCGCCCTTCGCGCCAGTTACCTCACCAACGGCCGATTACCTTCTGCGACTGGGTGGCGTCCAGCGACGCCTTCGCCATGGTCGAGGCGGGACGGCTAGTGGAAGCGTATATGGAGGACGCGCGCGAGCGTGCCGAGGCGGCGCTCGACCGCCTACGGCCGATGCTGGCGCGACCGCGCCCACTACTCCAACCTACCGATTTCGGCGACCTGTTCCATGATGCGGCCGGCGTACCCCTGACGCCGCGCCCGATGCAGGCGGCGGTGGCGGCAGCGACAAAGCACCTGCCGCCGGGATCGGTCCTGATCCTGATCGAGAACGCCATAGGCAGCGGCAAGACCGAGGCCGCCGACCTCGCCGTGCAGCGCCTCGTCGCGGCCGGCAAGGCGTCGGGCGCCTACTTCGCCCTGCCGACCACCGCCACCGCCGACGCCGCCTATCGGCGCCGCGAAGCCTTCTGGTCAAAGCTGCTGCCCGATCCGGACCGCGACGTGGTGCTGGCACATTCGCGTTCGCGCCGGTCGGGCCTGGCGAAGGTCTACAAGGATCGGGACGAGGCGCGCGACGATGCCGGCGCACTGGCGTGGTATGCATCGAGTTCGCGCCAAGCGCTCCTCGCCCAAGCCGGCGTCGGCACGGTGGACCAGGCGCTGCTCGGCGCCGTACGCGCGCGCTTCAATACCGTGCGCCTGTTGGGCCTCTGGGACAAGGTCCTCGTGATCGACGAGCGGCGCTGGCCCACCTCCTCGAAGCCGCCGGGCGCGGCAACGGCGTTTGGGTGCGCAACACCGTCACCGACGCGATGCGGACCTGGGAGCGCCTGAAGAGCGCGTGCGACGCCATCGGATTGCCGGCACCGCTGCTGCTGCATTCCCGCTTCGTGCCAGGCGACCGCCAGCAGGCCGAGGACGCCGTGCTGAAGGTGGCGGGAAAGGAGACGGACGCTGCTTCGCGGCGGGGCCGGCTCGTCGTCGCCACCCAGGTGGCCGAGCAGAGCCTGGACTTCGACGCCATGATCGTCGATGCCGCGCCCATCGACGCGCTGATCCAGCGGATCGGGCGCTGGCGCCGCCACGCCCGCACGGCCATGGGCGATCCAGCGCCCGACGGCGCCGAGCGCCGGGGACCGGGTGAGGTGCTGCTCCGCTGCGCCCCGCTCGACGCTGTGGACGCCACTTGGCTTGCCAAGCTCTCGCAAGGCGCGGCCGCCGTCTATCAGGATGCGGCGCGGGTATGGTTCGGGGCGGCGCTCCTGATGGGTCACAGGGATGTCGCGGACAAGCCGCTCGACCCGGCGCGCTACGCCAAGCGGCTGGTAGAAGAGGTTTACGCGCCCGACGAGGCGTTGCGCGTTTGGCTGCTTCCGGCCTTGGCCAAGGCGTTGGATGCCCCCAAAGGCCAGAGGTTCGCCATGCGCAATCGCGCACGCGATGAGGGGATCGGGTTCGGACAGGGCTTGCTGCGCGACTGGAACGACGGAGGAGATCTAGCCGACGTGGAGGGAGCGATGCGCCTTTCCTCGGGCGCGCGGTTGGTGCTGGCGGTACGCGACGGCAGCGAAACGCGCTTCCTCAAGGGCGCCGTGCCGCCCGCGGGTTTGGCCGACCCGGTCGAGGAGGCAACGGTGCCGACGCCGTTTCGAACCGATGCCGAAGCACAGCGTAAAACGCTGGCCAAGGAAGACCTTGAAGCGCTTGAACGGCGGTTGGCGTTGGCGCTTGGCATCACACCCACGAAGGCTGCGCTTCGGTTGGAACAGCAGGTGATCGTCTTGCTGAAACATGACCATAAAACCGGTCTAGCGAGCGGCATGTTGCAAGCCGTGCCCGAGACTACGGGGCATCGCACGCTCAAGGCGCTTCAGGTTGCCTATGACAAGACACGTGGATTACAAAGAATACAATCCACGTAATAGGCGCGTCAAACACGCTATTCGGCAGCTTGAACGCCGCATGTAATGTGGAATATACGTGGGTTGAGATCGAAGAGGCTTTAAATAATCTCTCAAAAACAATAGCTTATGATATAAGCTGGCGGAGACGGGGGGATTCGAACCCCCGATACGGGTTTGAGCCCGTATAACGGTTTAGCAAACCGCCGCCTTCAGCCGCTCGGCCACGTCTCCGTCTCGTGCGCTTTCTAGCCCCCTCAAACGCGGGGGTCAAACCTTCGATGCCCTCGGCGCACGCTTCGGCGGCGACGTCTCGCCAAACCGATTCATGCCTGTAAGATGGGCGTGCCCCGCGCGAGCCGCGGGTGCGGTCTGCCGATAAGCGGGCGCCCCTGGAGGGCGGTGAGACCCGCGACGAACCACGGATGGAGGAGTCGACGATGCGACGACTGATGATCGCCCTTGCCCTGCTCTTCGCCGCCAGCGCCGCGGCGCAGGAGACGACCTATAAGGTCGCCCTCGACGGCACGTTCGCGCCGCACGCGATGCCCAAGCTCGGCGGCGGGATCGAGGGCTTCAACGTCGACCTCGCCGAGGCGATCGGCGGGCGGCTCGGCGCCGAGATGGACATCGTCGCGACCCAGTTCTCCGGCATCCTGCCGGGGTTGCAGGCCGGCACCTACGACTTCGTCGTGGCGCCGACGACGATCACCGAGGAGCGGGCCGAGAACGTGCTCTTCAGCGAGGGCTACCTCAACACCGACTTTCAGTTCCTGGTCCGCGCCGACGCGCCCGAGATCACCGACCTGGAGGGCTTCGCCGGCAAGACCATCGCCGTCAACAAGGGTGCCGTCTACGACAGTTGGGCGCGCGGCCTCGCCGACGAGATCGGCTGGACGGTCGAAAGCTACGGCAGCAACACCGACGCGGTACAGGCGGTCGTCTCCGGCCGGACGTTCGCCAACGTCGCCGGCAACACGGTCTCCGCCTGGGCCGCCTTGAAGAACCCCGCCGTCAAGCTCTCCTACCTCTACCCGACCGGCCTCGTCTGGGGGATGCCGTTCAGGCAGGACGACGGCGGACTGCGCGACGAGGTGGAGGCGGTGATCGAGTGCCTGAAGATCGACGGCACGATCGCCGAACTGTCGCAGAAGTGGTTCGGCGTGGAACCCGCCGAGGGCTCGGCCGCCGTCACGCCCTTGCCGGGCTTCGGCCAGCCGGGCTTCGCCGGCTACGAGGACGACGGGCACGAGCCCTCCTGCTGAGCCCCCGGCACCGAGAAACGACGCGGATGACCCCGACCCCCGACGACGCGGCGCCGATCCTCGAACTCGTCGCCCTGCACAAGGCGTTCGGCGCGCAGACGGTGCTGAGCGGCATCGACCTGAAGGTGGCGCCGCGCGAGATGGTCTTCGTGCTCGGCCCCTCGGGCTCGGGCAAGAGCACGATGCTGCGCTGCTGCAACCTACTCGAAGTGCCGAGTTCGGGCGAGGTCCTGCTCGAAGGCCGCGCCATCAGCGGGGGCGGCGTCGACCTCAACAAGGTGCGGCGCCGCATCGGCATGGTGTTCCAGGCCTTCAACCTCTACCCGCACCTCGACGCGCGGCGCAACGTGACCTTGGCGCTGCGCAAGGTGCTCAAGCTCGCCAAGGCCGAGGCCAATGAGCGCGCGCTCGAAGCCCTCGATCGCGTCGGATTGCGCGCGAGGGCGGATGCGTACCCGGCCGAACTGTCGGGCGGGCAGCAGCAGCGGGTCGCGATCGCCCGCGCGCTGGCCCTGGAGCCGGCCGTGATGCTGTTCGACGAGCCGACCAGCGCCCTCGACCCGGAACTGGTCGGCGACGTGCTCGCGGTGATGCGCGACGTGAAGGCGGCCGGCATGACCATGCTCGTCGTCAGCCACGAGATGACGTTCGCCAGGGAGGCGGCCGATCGGGTCGTCTTCATGGACGCGGGCGCGATTGTCGAGGCGGGGGCGCCGTCGGCCGTGTTCGAGAACCCGCAACACCGGCGCACGCGGGACTTTCTCGCCCGCTACAGGGCCTGAGCGCGGTGGGCGGCTGGGAGCGGTTCATCGATGCTTTCTTCAACGCCGAGGTGCTGTGGCGCTACGCGCCTTCGATCCTCTCCGGCGTCTGGGTGACGGTGCAACTCTCGCTCCTGATCGTCGTCGTCGGCGTCGCGCTTGGCGCGGCGCTGGCGGGGGTGCGCGCCTGCGGCCTGAGGCCCGTCAACCTCCTGATCGTCGCCTACGCCGACGTGTTCCGCGCGCTGCCGCCCTTGGTCTTGATCATGATCGCCTATTTCGGCCTGCCTAACGCCGGGATCGTCCTCTCGGCCTTCATGGTCCTGTTCGCCGTCCTGACCCTGGTCCTGGCCGCGTTCGCGGAAGAGATCTTCTGGGCCGGGATCACCTCGGTCGCGAAGGGCCAGTGGGAGGCGGCGCGCTCGACCGGGCTGACGTTTGGCCAAGCCTTGCGCTTCGTCGTCGCGCCGCAGGCGGCGCGCCTCGCCCTGCCGCCGCTCACCAACCGCGCCATCGCGATCACCAAGATGACGGCACTCGGCACGGTGATCGGCGTGCCCGACATCCTCAATCAGGCGACCACGGCGCAGTCGTTCTCCGGCAACGCCTCGCCGCTGATGCTGGCGGCCGTCGCCTACGCCGCCATCTTCCTGCCGCTCGTGATCCTCTCGCGCTGGCTCGAAACGCGCTTTGCCTGGAAGAGGGCCTGACGCGGTGAAGGCGCTGATCGAGCAGTTCTTCAATCCAGAGATCATGATCGCGGCTTGGCCGATGGTGCTGGAGGGCCTGTGGACGACGCTGCTGCTCTGTGCCGTCGTCGTACCGCTCGGGCTGATCGGCGGGCTGTTCGCCGCCTTGGGCTCGCTCGCCCGTTCGCGTCTCGTCCGCTGGCCGACGATCGCGCTGATCGACTTCTTTCGCGCCATCCCGCCGCTCGTCTTGCTGATCTTCGTCTATTCCGGCCTGCCGTTCGCCGGCGTTCAGTTGGGCCCGTTCGCCGCCGTCGCGTTCGCCTTCTTCCTCAACAACTCGGCCTACTACGGCGAGGCGTACCGGGCCGGGATCGAATCGGTCGGCGCCGGGCAGGGCGAGGCGGCGCGCTCGACGGGGTTGAGTGCTACGCAGACGATGGCCTACGTCGTCCTCCCCCAGGCGGTGCGCAACGTCCTCCCCGACCTGCTCTCGAACACGATCGAGGTGGTCAAGCTCACCTCGCTCGCCTCGGTCGTCTCGCTCGGCGAGATGCTCTACCAGGCCAACATGGCCCGCTCGGTCACCTACAACGCCTCGCCGATCGTGCTGGCGGGTCTTATCTATCTCGTACTGCTCTGGCCGCTGGTGCGGCTGGTCGGCCGCTTCGAGCGGCGCATCGCATCGTGAGGAGGGGGAAGTAAATGCGCGAGATCGTGATCGGCGGCGCCCAGCTCGGGCCGATCCAAAAAGACGAGGGCCGGGACGCGGTGGTGGCGCGGATGACAGCCCTCCTGGAGCAGGCCGACGCGGCCGGGTGCGGCCTCGTCGTCTACCCCGAACTGGCGCTGACCACCTTCTTCCCGCGCTACTGGATCGAGGATCAAGCCGAGATCGACACTTGGTTCGAGCGCGAGATGCCGAACCGGGCGACGGCGTCCTTGTTCGAGCGTGCCCGCGATCTCAAGATCGCGGTCTCCTTCGGCTACGCCGAACTGACGCCGGACGGGCGCCGCTTCAACACCTCGATCCTCACCGACCGGGACGCCCGGATCGTCGGCAAGTACCGCAAGGTCCACCTGCCGGGCCACGCCGACTACGACCATGAGCGCACCTTTCAGCACCTGGAGAAGCGCTACTTCGAGCCGGGCGACCTCGGCTTTCCGGTCTGGCGCAACCTCGACGCCTGGATGGGGATGTGCATCTGCAACGACCGCCGCTGGCCCGAGACCTACCGCGTCATGGGCCTCCAGGGCGTGGAACTGGTGGTGCTCGGCTACAACACGCCGTCCTTGAACAGCCAAAAGCCCGAGGAGGGACAGGAGACGCGGCTCTACCACTCCGAACTGACGATGAAGGCGGGTGCCTATCAGAACGCGACCTGGGTCGTCGCCGTCGCCAAGGCCGGCGTCGAGGACGGCCACCCCCTGATCGCCGGCAGCGTCATCGTCGACCCGGACGGCTTCGTCGTGGCAAGGGCGGCGGGCAAGGGCGACGAACTGATCGTCCACGCCTGCGACATGGACGCCTGCGCGTTCGGTAAGAGCACCATCTTCGACTTCGCCCGGCACCGCCGGATCGAGCATTACGGGGCGATCACCCGCCAGACCGGCGTCGTCTACCCCAAAACGGATTGAACGATGTACCTCGACTTCGACGACCTTGAGCCGCGCGAGCGCTACAAGCTGCTCACCGCGACCGTGATCCCGCGCCCCGTCGCCTGGGTGACGAGCGCCAACGCCGACGGCGTCGTCAACGCCGCCCCCTACTCCTTCTTCAACGTCTTCGGCGAGGAGCCGGCGCTAATCGTCTTGGGCCTGCAGCACAAGCCCGACGGGTCGCCGAAGGACACGACGCGCAACATCCGAAGGAGCGGCGAGTTCGTCGTCAACATCGCGACCCCGGCCTTGGTCGACGCGATGGTCGACACGGCCGCCGCCTACCCGCCCGAGGCGGGCGAGCCGGGGGCGCTGGGCCTCGACCTCGCGCCGAGCCTCAAGGTGGCCCCGCCGCGGCTGGCGGCAGCCCCCGTCGCCTTCGAGTGCCGCCGGCTGGTGGCGCTCAACTTCGACTGGAACCGCGAGCTTCTGGTCGGCGAGGCGGTGGCGCTGCACGCGCGGGACGGGCTGATCGATCCCGACACCCTGCGGGTCGATTGGCAGGGCGCGTTTCCGATCGCCCGGCTGTTCGCCGACCGCTACGGCCGGGTCGAGGAGATCGCGCCCCGGCCGATCCCCGCACCCAAAATCACTTAAGGAGCCGCGACCCATGACCCTGATCGACCGCGAGACCGCCGGCGTCTACGTCATCGCCCCGACGCCGTTCGCCGAGGACGGCGGGCTCGACCTCGCCAGCATCGACCGCTTGGTCGACTTCTATCTCGGCTGCGGCGTCGACGGCGTCACCGTGCTGGGCGTCATGGGCGAGGCGCCCAAGCTCGACCCCGAGGAGGGCCGGGCGGTGGTCAAGCGCTTCATCGCCGCCGGGAAGGGGCGCCTGCCGACGATCGTCGGCGTCTCCGCCCCCGGCCTCGACAACCTTGCCCGCCTCGCGCGCTTCGCGATGGACGCGGGTGCCGCCGGGGTGATGGTGGCGCCGATCCCCGGCCTCACGACCGAGGACCGGGTCCACGGCTACTACGCCCAGGTCTGCGCCGCCCTCGGGCAGGACGTCCCCGTCTGCTACCAGGACTACCCGCAGACGACCGGCGTGCCAGTCTCCCCTGAGACGATCCTGCGCCTCGCGCGCGACTTCCCCCAGATCGTGATGCTCAAGCACGAGGACTGTCCGGGTCTGCCCAAGCTCACCCGTGTGCGCGAGGGGTCGGGTGCGGGCGACACGCCGCGGCTCTCGATCCTGTGCGGCAACGGCGGGCTCTATTTGCCGCAGGAGATGGCGCGCGGCGCCGACGGGGCGATGACCGGCTTTGCCTATCCCGAGATGCTGGTCGGCATGGTGACGAAGTTCCGGGACGGCGACCCGGACGGGGCCGAGGACCTGTTCGACGCCTACCTGCCGCTGGTCCGTCACGAGCAGCAGCCGGGCATCGGCCTTGCCATCCGCAAGGAGGTGCTGCGCCGGCGCGGCCTGATCGCCTCGGCCAAGGTCCGCGCACCGGGGCCGCGGCTGAGCGCCACTGACCAGGACGAGCTGACCCGGCTCGTGGCGCGCACCGAGGCGCGCGTGCAAGCACTGGGCTGAGGCGATGCGAGGCGGCCCCATCCTCGTCATCAACCCGAACTCGAACCAGGCCGTGACCGACGGCCTCGACGCGGCGCTGGACGCTTTTCGTTTTTCGGGCGGTCCGGCGATCGAGTGTCTGACGCTGGCCGAAGGCCCGTTCGGGATCGAGACCCAGTATCACTCCGACAGCGTCGTCCTGCCGCTGGCCCGGCTGGTCGAGGGCCGGAGCGACGCCGCCGCCTTCGTCATCGCCTGCTACTCCGACCCCGGCATCGACGCCTGCCGCGCCGCGACGGCGGCCCCCGTCTTCGGCATCCAGGAGAGCGGGATCTTGAGCGCGCTCGCGCGGGGCGATCGCATCGGGGTGATCGCGATCAAGGCGGGCTCGATCGCGCGGCACCGCAAGTACGTGCGTCGCATGGGCGTCCTCGACCGGCTCGCCGGCGAGCGCCCCTTGGAAATGTCGGTCGACGAGACGGCGCGGGGGGCGGACACGCTCAAGCGCCTCGTCGAGGTCAGCCGTCTGCTGATCGGCGATGGCGCCGACGCGCTCGTCCTCGGCTGCGCCGGCCTCGCCCGCCACCGCGCCGCCTTGGAGGCCGAACTCGGCCTGCCGGTGATCGACCCGACCCAGGCGGCCGTGGCGATGGCGCTCGGGGCGGTGCTGGTGCGGTGAACGCTTCGCGTGCGCTGGGCGCTTGGATGCCTCGCTCTGCGAGGCATTCCTTTCTTTTTTGCTACTTGTCCTTGAACTTGGTCTCAACGCCGAGACTAAATTCGGGATAAAGGAACACGACCTCGTTTTTGCTGCTGATTGGGAATGTTTGGCGAATAAGGTGAAATTTGTTTCACGTTTAGATTGTTTTGGAACGGGTCTAAGGATCGCCGCATTTTATAAACCTACACCGCCTGAGCCGGTGGCCCGACGGGGCGTAGAATCGACATGCCGAGGAAGGGAACCAGCGCATGTTCATTCACAAGAAAGAGTTGCCCACCCGGTCAACGTCACCCAGCCCGACCCGCACTTCGCCCAGTTCCTCTTGGAGCAGTTCGGCGGCGTCACGGGCGAGCTCTCCGCCAGCCTGCAATACTTCACCCAGGCGCAGCACACCGACGATCCGGCGCTGCGCGACATGCTCATGGACATCGCGACCGAGGAGTTCGGCCACCTTGAGATGGTGGCGCACCTGATCGAGGCGCACTCCAAGGGCAGCATGCAGGCAAAAGCCTACGAGAGCACGCTGTTCTCGGTGCGCGGCAAGGGTCCGCACCTGCTCGATAGCCAGGGCGTGGCGTGAAACGCCAGCTACGTCAACGAGGGTGCCAGCCCCGTGCGCGACCTGCGCGCCAACATCGCGGCGGAGGCCGGGGCACTCGCCACCTACGAGGCCTTGCTCAAGAAGAGCCCGGACGAGGGCTCGCGCCAAGCGCTGGTCCACCTCGCCACCCGCGAGGTCACGCACGCGCAGATGTTCATGGACGCGCTCAAGTCGATGAACAAGCTGGATGAGCCGCTGTTCGGCGACCTGACGCCGGACGACACGGTCGACCTCTACTTCAACCTCTCCCAGAGCGGCACGCCAGACAAGGATCAGCCGGCCCCTTGGATCAAGGACGACAGCTCCTTGAAGTTCGTCGCCGACCCGCTGGCCCATATGCAAAACGACAAGGGCTGAGCGAGGCCGCGACACATAAAGGGCGTGTAGCGGTGTCCGCGCCACACCCGCCCGCAACCGATGGAGATGCGCCTTGCCCTCGCTCAACCTCAACCGTCGCAACCTCTTTAGCACCGTCGGGATCGCTGGCTTCGCGGCCGCAGCGCCCGTGGCCCTGACGTCGGCGGCCGCCAAGGCCGCCGAAGCGGCCGAAACCGGGGGCCTCCTCGCCTGGCTCAGGGTTGCCCCCGACGGCGCCGTCCGCGTCTCGGCGGCCACCCTCGTGACGAACAGGACCGGCCCCGCGTGGCGCACCGTCGGCCCGACCGACGGCATCGCCCTGAACCTCGCCGCGATGCCCGGGGGAGGCCCCGCCTCCCTTCAGTCGTGGCAGTGCCGGCAAGAAGCCTGCGCCGCCGCGCGCGACGTCCTGGCCAAGATCGCGGCCCGCCGCTGGGGCGTCCCCCAAGACGAGTGTCAGGCCGCGCAAGGCCAGATCGTCCACGCACGCTCGGGCCGTCAGGTCGGCTATCGGATCTGGACCGAGGTCGCTTAGCGGGAACGCTTCGCGTGCGCTGACGCGCGGTCTTCTTTTCTTCTTTTTTGCAACTTTGGCCGGGGCTAGCTTCAGCACCTGTGCCAGTCCGGGTGACAAGTAGCAAAAAACAAAGGGGAAAAGGCCCCGCGCCAGCGGACGCGAAGCGTTTGTTCAATCCCCCGGCCCCGGCACGAGCGGCACGCCTATGCTAGGCCTCGTGGTCGCTTCTTGGCGGCGGCAGAGGTAGACGTCGCCGCGGCGATCGAAGGGGGCGAAGCCGGCGCTGCGTAGCATGGCCTCGGCGCAGGCGCGGTTGGGGATCCACCAGTTGGTCGGGTCGCCGGCGTAGCGGTGCTCGACGAAGTGCATGACCGGGTAGCCGCTTCGGCCGAAGACGGCCGTCTCCTCGAAGCCGTGATCGTCGTCGATTGCTGGCACGTCGTCGTCGCCGCGCAGGAGCGACTGGAAGACGAGGAGGTCGTCCGCCGCGTGGGCGTGGATCAGGTCGAGTGCCAGGAGCGGGTGGCGGAGGTGATAGAGGACGCCGAGGAAGAGGACGACATCGAAGCGGCGCTTGAGCGCCGGCACGTCGTAGACCGACATCCGCTCGAATTCGACGTCGAGGCCGAGCCTCTCGGCGGCGAACGCGGCTTGGCGCAGGTAGCGCCCGTCCTCGTCGATGCCTAACACCCGATCGGCGCCGCGCCGCTTCATCTCCAGCGCGTAGAAGCCGGCGTTGCAGCCGATGTCGAGGACGGTGCGGCCGCCAAGGTCGGCCGGGATGGCGTCGGCGAAGGTGCGCCACTTGAAGGCGGGAAAGTCGCCGAGCGGGTGGTCGGGCGCCGTCGCCACGCCCTCAATGTCGAAATTGTGAAACCACGGCCCGAGCGCTTCGACGCGGCGGCGCAGCGGCGCGTCGTCGCCCCCGGCGGAGCGTTCATTCATGCGTCGTTCGCCTCGATTGATAGTTGCGTGGACTGGGCAGACGCGGCGTCGAGGCAGGCTTCGAGTTCGCGCGCCCGGACACCCGCCGTGTGCCGCTCCAGAACCAGGGCGCGGGCCTTGTCGGCGAGGTGCTGCCGCGCCGCCTCGTCCGTCTCGGTCAGGATACGCACGATCTCGTCGGTGTCGCGCGCGATCAGGATCGTGCCGGCCGGGAACAGTTCGGCGAGGCCGGGCCAGTCGTCGCTGACGACGGGCACGCCCATCGCCATCGCCTCGAACAGCCGGACCGAGGGCGACCAGCCGGCCCGCACCATGTCGGCGCGGGTGACGTTCAAGGTGAAGCGCTGCGCCGCGTAGAAGGCGGGGTGCCCGGCCGGCGGCAGGTGGTCGATCCGGTGCAGGTTCGCCGGCCAGTCGATCTCAGTCGGGTATTGCGGCCCGGCGAGCGCGAAGGTGCTCTGCCCCAAGCGCCGCGCCGGTTCGAGCAGCAACGCCTCTACCTTCGGCTGCCTATCGAGGCTGTAGGTGCCCAAGTAGCCGAGGTCGAAGCGCCGCTCGACCGCGACCGGCCGGTAGTGCTCCGGATCGACGGCGCAGTAGAGCGCACGCGCCATCGGCGAACCGTACACCCGCTCCAGCCGGTCCAGCGTCGGGCCGCCGGTGAAGGAGAGGTAGAGGTCGTAGCGCCGGATCAGGTCCGGGTCCAGGTACGCGAACTCGCCGCGTTCGAGCTTGGCGAGTGTCACCGGTGTGTCAATGTCGTAAAAGGCGCGGACACCTTGCGCCGTAGCGCAGACCCACGCCCCGACCGCGACGCCGTCGGGGACGTAGGAGCCGACGACGACGGCGTCGGCGGCGCGAACGGTGGCGGCGTGGTCGCGCGCCAGATCGTCGGGGTCTTGATAAAAGCGCAGGTCGCAGAAGCCGGGCGCCGCCAGATCGCGGTGCGCCGCGTACCAGGGCTTGTCGCACTCCAGGAAGACGACCTCGTGCCCGCGCGCGGCGAACGCCCGCAGCAGCGCGCGGTAGGCCGTCGCGTGGCCGTTGCCCCAGGAGGAGGACAGGCTGAGGCCCAAGACGACGAGCCTCATGCCGCCGCCTCGCCCCGGCTCAAGTATGCCTCGACGAGGCGGGCGCGGCGGTCGTAGGTGTGCTCGGCCAACAGCCGCCGCCGGGCGGCGTCGCCGATCGCGCGGGCGCGGGCGCTGTCGAGGCCGCGCAGGTAGGCCGCGACCTCGTCGCCGTCCCGCGCCACCAGCACCTCGCGGCCGGGGGTCAAGAACGTCTCGATCCCCTCCCAGGCGTCGGTGATGAGGCAGGCCCCGGCGCCGGCGACCTCGAACAGCCGCGTCGGCGGCGAGAAGCCGTAGGCCGCCATGCTGGCCCGGTTGACGTTGAGGATCGCCCTCGAACTGACATTGAAGGCGTTGTGGTCGTTGGTGCCGACGTGGCCGAGGTAGCGCACGTTCTCGGGCATCGGCTTGCCCCCCCAGCCGGCACCGCCCAGGAGAAAGGGGGCACCGGGAAGGGTCGCCGCCGGGCGCAGGAAGAACTCCTCGACCCTGGCCTCGCGGTCGGGCAGGCGGTTGCCGAGAAAGCCGAGCGTGCCGGCAAAGCGCGCGTCGCGGGCGGCCGGGTGGTGCGTCGTCGGGTCGAGCGCGTTGTAGACCGGCAGGCAAGAGCGGGCGCCCAAGCCCAGGTAGGCCCGCCGCACCGGCCCGCCGCCGCCGTAGGTGAAGACCGCGTCGAAGCGGGGGATCAGCGGGCGAAACGGGTCTGAGGGGTCGGCGCGGACGCGCTCCAACGTGGCGGGCGCGTCGACGTCCCAGAAGACGACCGTGTTGGCCGGCCGCTTCAGCGCCAGGACGCCCGCTTCGAGTTCGGCGTCGAAGACGCCGACGCCGCTCGCCTTGACGACGAGGTCGGCCGTCCCCGCCCGCTCCAGCGCCGCCGCCGCGCCGTCCGTCGTCGCCGGCCAGACGACGATTTCGGCGTAGGCCGGGTCGGCGATGTCGCGGCGTTGCTGGCGGCCGAAGGCGTCGGGTTCGAAGAAGGTGATCGCGTGCCCGCGCCCGGCCAGCGCCCGCAACAGGCCGCGATAGTAGGTGGCGGCCCCGTTCCAGTAGGACGAGACCAAGGACGAGCCGATGAAGGCGATCTGCATCAGGCCGCTTCCTCCGCGACGGCGCCGACGACGGCGAGCAGTTCGTCGACCCGGTGGCGGCAGGTGTGGCGGGCGCGGACGGCTTCGAGCCCGGTCTCGATCAGGTGGCGGCGCAGGTCCGCGTCGGCGAGGACGGCCCGCAGGTGGCGGGTCATCGCCTCCCCGTCAAAAGCACGCAAGTAGGCGCCCTCGGGGAACAGGCCCTCGACGTCGCGCCAGGGGCCGGAGACGAGGGGGATGCCCGACGCCAGCGCCTCGAAGACGCGGATCGTCGGGATGCCAGGCAGGGCCTCGGTGTAGGGCCGGCGCGGGACGTGGACGGTGACGCGGTGGCGGGCGAAGGTCACGGGCGCCCCGGCGTTGGGCAGCCAGCCGTGGTAGGCGATGCCGGCCGCTTCCAGCGCCGCCAAGGCGTCATCCGGGTAGCGCACGCCCCAGACGTTGGCGGCGAGGTTCAAGCGCCGCGCGGGTTCGACGAGGAAGTCGTGCAGTTCGCGCGTGCGCTCACCGTCGCCCCAGTTGCCGATCCAGACGAGGTCGGTCTCGGGCTCGATCTCAAGGTGCGGGCGGAACAAGGTCGTGTCGGCCGCCTCGTGCCAGACCCAGACCCGCTTGCCCCAGCCGGCCCTGCGGTAGCGCTCGGCCAAGCTGGCGCCGAACGCGAGCACGCCATCGAAGCCGTCGAGGTCGAGCGTCTCAAGGAAGGCCGGGTCGCTCGCGGCGCGGTGGTGGGTGTCGTGGAAGAGCAGCGTGAAGCGCCCGCCGGCCTTGCGCGCGGCCCCGAGCGCTTTGATCAGGGCCGGCGCCGTCCACTCGTGCACCAGGACGAGGTCGGCCCCGTCCAGGGCGGCGTCGAGGTCAAGAAGGCCGTCGTAGGTCAGGCTGTCGAGTTCCGGGTAGACCGTGCGCCAAGCGTCGAGCGCCGCGCCCCCGTGGTCGCGGACGAGGTTCTGGCGGCTCCAGCCGTCGGCGGGCTCGAAGGTGCCAACCTCGTGGCCGCGGCGGACGAGGTCGCGGGCGACGCCGCGCAGGAAGTGGGCGTTGCCGTGGTTCCAGCAGGACGCAAGCGAATGGCAGAAGAGCACGACCCTCATGCGGCGTTCCGCGCCGCGAGCCGCCGGTACAGGGCGAGATGGCCGTCCACCGTCCGTTCGGCGCCGTAACGCCCCGCGCGGCGCAGGGCGGCCGCCTGCAAGCCGACGCGCGCCGCGTCGTCCGCGATCAGGTCGTTCAACGCGCGGCCGAGGCCGGCGCAGTCGTCGGGTGCGACGAAGCGGGCGGCGCCGTCCCACAATTCACGGAATGTCGGGATATCGGAGAGGACGAGGGCGCAGCCGCGCGCCGCCGCCTCCAGGACGGCGAGGCCGAACGGCTCGTAGCGGGCGGGCGCGACGAAGATCGCGGCCTGTTCCATCGCCTCGGACATGGCGGGCGGCGCCAGCCGGCCGAGCCGGACCGTGGCGCCTTCACCCCCGTCCGGTCCGCCGTCGCCGGCCAGACGCACGGGCCAGGGCAGGCGGGGGGGCACCGCCTCCAGCGCCGCCACGTTCTTGGCCTCGTCCCAGAGCCGCCCGGCGGCGAGGACGACCGGACGCTTGGGCGGGATTGCGGGGGGTGCTGGCAACGCCGTGCCGTTCGGGACGACGGCGGCCCATGGCAGGCGCCCCCAGGCGTCCTCGAACGCGGCGAGGAAGGTGCCGCTCGGCGCGACGAGGGCCCGGGCGCAACGCAGCCCCGCCGCGACGCCCGCGGCGTAGTCCGTCCAGTCGGGCGGGGGATCCTCGCCCCGGCAGGCCCGCCACCACGTCCAGACGCAGGAGTGCGCCCCGATCAGGACGGGGACGGCGAAGCCCGCCGCCGCCTCGCGATAGCCGTTGACGTGGACGATGTCGGGGGCGAAATCGGCGGCGGCCCGGCGCAAGATCGCCGCCGCCGCGTCGGTGAGCGGCCCCGTCCTGTCGCGCCATTCGAGGTCGAGGGGGAGCGGCACGACGTCGAGGCCGGCGGCGTCGGCACGCCGGGCCGGCGGGCCGAGGACGAGGATGCGGACGACGACGCCCCGCGCGCAGAGCCCACGGGCCAGGGTGAGCGCGTGGGTCCAGACCCCGCCGACGGCGTCGGCGGTCAGCAGCACCCTCATGCGGCCGACGCCTCCAGCCGGTCCAGCGGCAAGGGCCGGGCCTCCTGCAACTCGCTGAAGCCGTCGAAGGTGCGCAAGTAGTGGTCGACGGCGCGCTCCCAGGCGTTGTCGTCGGGGAGGCCCCAGAGGCGGCGGTAGTCGGGCGAGCCGGGGTAGGGGAAGAGCGGCACGGGGTCGTTGGCCCAGACGCCCGCATCCTTGAGCCGCCCGCTCCAGCGCCGGACGAGGTCCGGGTCGTCCGCCGGCGTTTCGAGCAGGTTGGCCTGGACGAAGGGGACGTGGCGCTTGGCGGCGATCAGGCGCTCGGCGAGATCTTCGGTCGAGAGCTTGCAGTTCTTGGCCAGATCCGCCCGACCCGCCTCGGTCAGGCTCTCGACACCGGCCTCGATCGAGACGCAGCCGGCCTGGCCGAGAAGCTCCAGCATCTCTGGCTTCCAGAGGTCGATGCGCGTCTGCACGCCAAAACGCAGGCCCCGGCCGACGAGCGCTTCGAGCAGCGGCCGGTTGGGCAGGAAGATCTCGTCGATGAAGTAGATATACTCAACGTCCTGCGCCAGCAGCCGATCGACCTCGGCCCCGATCGCGGCGACCGGCCGGCGGCGGTAGGCGTCGCGGAAGTTCTCCTTGGCGCAGAAGGTGCAGCGGTAGGGGCAGCCGCGCGAGGCCTCGACCTCGGCCCCCGGACCTTGCGGCGGGGCGTCGAAGCGGTGGTGGTGGTGGTGGTGCCGGCGCACCCACTCGTCCGGCCAAGCGAGCGGTGGGGCGTCGACGAAGCGCGCCGCCCGCGGGCCGCCGTTGACGCGAATAGCGTCACCCCCGCAATCGGCGCGGTCCCAGTGCGCCAAACCCGGCAGGCCCTCCCAGGCGCCGCCGGCGATATGGGCCACGACCTCCTCGCACTCGCCCATGACGACGCCATCGACGCCGAGCTTGCGTAAGGCGGTGCGCGGCGTCGTCGAGCCGTGCGGGCCGACGGCGACGATTCGGCCAGCGATGCCGTCGATCGCTCGGACCAGCGCCATCGGCACCCGGAGTTCGGGCGGGGCGCAGCGCCAGAACAGGTAGCTCGGCGCCGTGGTGACGACGGTGAGGTCGGGTTTGAACGCGCACAGTTCGGCCCTGAAGTCGCCCGGCGACAGGTCGAACAGGTGGCCGTCGAGGAGGCGGACGGTGTGGCCTTCGGCCTCCAGGAGCGCGCGGCACCAGCCGAGTTCGAGCGGCAGATGCGGCTCGCGGCAGCCGAAGTAGATGCTGTTCTTGAAATCCCAGTTCGGGTTGAGCAGCGCCACCCTCATGCCAACGCCTCCGCGAGGTCGATCGGCCGAGCGGGCGCCTCGCCCCGATGGCGCAGCCAGTCGTGCAGCCGCCCCAGACCCTCCTCCAGCCCGACCTTGGCGCGCCAGCCGGTGGCTCGCGTGAAGGCGTCGGTGTCGGAGACGTACCAGAGCTGATCGCCCGGCCGCCAGTCGCCGAACGCCGCGTCGAGCCGCTCCCCCGTCAGCCGCTCGACGTGGCCCAGCATCTCCAACAGCGAGAGCGTGTTGCCCGGCCCGCCGCCGAGGTTGAAGGCGCGGCCGGACACATCGTCGATGCGCTTCAAGGCCGTCAGCCAAGCGTCGACCGCGTCGTCGACGAAGAGCGCGTCGCGGACCTGCCGGCCGTCGCCGTAGATCGTGACCGGCTCGCCTTGTATCGCCTTGATGAGGAAGTGCGCCACCCAGCCCTGGTCCTCGGTGCCGAACTGGCGCGGGCCGTAAAGGCAGCTCATGCGAAAGACGGCGGTCTTGAGGCCGAAGACGCGGGCGTAGTCGAGCACGTACTGGTCAGCGACGCCCTTGGAGCAGCCGTAGGGGCTGTAGAGGTCGAGCGGTTGTCGCTCGTCGATGCCGCAGCGCACGGCCGGGTCGCGCGGACGCCAGCGGTCGTCGGTCGCTTCGAGCGCGTCCGGGCCTTGCCCCAGCTTGCCGTAGACCTTGTTGGTCGAGGCGAAGAGGAGCGGCGGCGGCGTCTCCTGGCGGCGCAGGGCTTCGAGCAGGTTGAGGGTGCCGCGGGCGTTGATCTCGAAGTCGTCGATCGGGCTGGTCAGGCTCGTCGTCACGGCCACCTGGGCCGCGAGGTGGAAGACGGCCTCAGCCCCCTTGAGGGTCTCGCGCAAGGTCTGCTCGTCGCGGATGTCGGCGACGACGGGCGTCACGTCGTGCCCGTGACGGTCGCGCAGCCAGTCGAGGTTGGCCTCGACCCCCGGCCGCTCAAGGTTGTCGTAGATTACGACCCGTCGCCCTTCGCCCGCCAGACGGTCGGCGATGTTGCAACCGAGGAAACCGGCGCCGCCGGTGACGACAACGCGCGGGCCGGCCGGGCGGAGCGGCCGTACTTTCAGCGCGCGAACGGCCGGGGCGAGGCCGGCGACGCCCTTCGTCCGCAAGAGCCGGGCCAGGAGCTTCGGCGAGCCGTCGGCGCGGTAGAGCCCGCAGTGGTAGTGGCGCTCGTCGACGTGCAGCCCCTCCTGCGACGGGCGCTCGGGCGCCAAGTCTTCGGCGGCGTACCAGTAGACCCTGGCGGCGGGTGCTCCCAGGCTCTCGACGAAGGCCTCCGCCTGCCGCAGCCCGTCGTGCCGCCACGTCGAGTAGCCGGTCTCGGTGATCCAGATCTCGGGCGGTGCGGCGCAGCATTCCAGCGCCTCGCGCACCGGCGCGATCTCGGCCTCCCAGCCCCCCCAGTGGTGGCTCCAGGTGCCGGGAAAGGCGTGCACGCCGACGGCGTCGAACAAATCGAGGACGCCGCGCCCGTGCAGGAGCCGGAGCAGGGCCGGATCGGTGGGGCAGGGGCCACCGAGCACGGTCTTCTTGCCCAAGCGCCGCATCCAGTGGGCGGCACCGCCGATCATGGCGCAGAACCGGCCCCAGCCCTGGTCGAGGCGCCAGTCCCAGTCGTTGAGGTTGTTGGGCTCGTTCCAGAGTTCGACCCACTCGAAATGTCGGCCGTATTCGCCGACGAAGACGTCGAGGAAATCGGCGAAGTCCTTGGGGTTCCGCGGCGGTGAGGCGGTCGTGGCGACGAGGCCCAAGGAGGGCGGCGTGTAGTGAAAGCAGGGCAGGACCTCGGCCGATGCCGCGAGGCGCCGCAGCACCCCGCCGTACCACGCTTGGCCGTCCGGCCGGCAGCAATCGGCCCAGGAGACGCCGAGGCGCAGGTGCGACAGGCCCGTCTCGCCCACCTGCCGCTCCAGGCGCTCGATCAGGGCGTCGTCGCCGAGGTGGGGCCACGCGACGAGGCCGACCGCGGGATTCGTGCCGGCGTCCCTCACGCGACGAGCCCCCTCGCGCGCAGCTCGTTCGTGGCCTCGTCGACCCGGTCGATCGCGACCTCGCCTTCGAGCCAGCCGGCCAACTCGGTCAAGCCGGCCTGGAAGTCCTCCTCGGGGCGCCAGTCGAGGGCGCCAACGGCGAGCGCGACGTCGGCGAAGCAGTGGCGGATGTCGCCGGTCCGGTACTTGGCCGTCACCTGCGGCACGAGGTCGGGCTTGCCCACGGCCACGGCCAGACGCCGCGCCACCTCGTCGATCGTGCGGCTCTCGCCGCTGCCGACGTTGATCGCGAGCCCCGCCGCCTCCGGCCGCCGCAGGGCGCTCAAGCAGGCCCGCGCCACGTCGCGGACGTGGACGAAGTCGCGGCGCTGGCCGCCGTCCTCGAACACCATCGGCGCCCTGCCGTTGAGCAGGCGCGCGGCGAAGATGGCCAGCACGCCGGTGTAGGGGTTGGAGAGGGCTTGGCGGGTGCCGTAGACGTTGAAGAAGCGCAGCGCCGTCACCGGCACGCCGTAGGCCCGGCCCCAGATCAGCGCCATGCGCTCCTGCGCGTACTTGTTGAGCGCGTAGATCGAACTCAAGCTGGGTTGTTTGCCCTCCGGCGTCGGCACGGGCGTCAGCGCCTCGCCCGCGTCGTCCAGGAGCTCCCACTGACCGCGCCGCAACTGCTCCACCGGCCGCTCGCCCGGCGCCACGGTATGCCCGGCACGGTCGCGCGCCAGACCCTCGCCGTAGACGCTCATCGACGAGGCGACGACGAGCCGCTCGACCGGGCGCTCGGCCAGCGCCTCCAAGAGTACGGCCGTGCCGACCTCGTTGATCGTCGTGTAGTCGACGATTCGGTACATGCTCTGCCCGACGCCGACGGCGGCGGCGAGGTGGACGACGGCGTCGACCCCCTCAAGCGCCCGCCGCACGGCGGCGGCGTCGCGCACGTCGCCACGGACCAGCTCGACCTCGGGCGCCAAGTAGGCCGGGCGCCCGCCGCCGCCGTGCACCTGCTCGAAGAGCGGGTCGAGCGCCCGCATGGCGTGGCCCTCCGCCAGCAAAAGGTCGGCGAGGTGCGAGCCGATGAAACCCGCCCCGCCCGTCAAGAGGACGCGCCGCATGGGTGTACTCCTTCCTCCAAGAACCGCGCCCCGTTGTTCTTCGTCCCGACGGCGGTGTACGCCCGGTCAAGAACGGCTCGGGGTCGGTTCAATCATCGTTCAAGGTCAAGGCCGGGCATTGCGCGCGATGTATTCTCTATTCTTCCATCGCCCGCCGGCACGGTCGTGCGAGATGAAGCAGAACACGCTTATCGGCTCATGTTCGACGCATAACCGGGCGTCAATCCGCCGGTGTCAGACCAACAGTACGGTTTTTGCCCGTAAACATTTCTCGGCGTTCCCACATCGCGACCTTTCCCGCAAGACTGACGCGGAAACAAGGACATAGGATAGGTTAAAGTTCCAACCCCGAACGATTTAATTGCTAAGAAAAAATACTTAGTCGCCAGGAGAACGGTCCGGCGGAACCTTAGCCGTGGCCCATAGGGTTTCTACCCGCCGCGCGAGCGGAGCGCGGCGGGTGGCCAAGTCACTCACGCCGAACGGTCGCGCTCGCCTGCCTGAAGTCGCTCAACGCCCCTCGGCGAAGAGGCTCTGGAGCAAAATCCAAGGGCCGGCCGCGATCAGGTCGACGTCGAACAGGCCGGCTTCGACCATCGGAAACGACGCGAGCCAACCCTCAATTGTTGATTTGTCCGGCGCCTCGAAATTGAGCACGACCCGCATCGGCTCGGGCTGGAAGGACATCGCCCGCAGGTCGCCGCGGGCGTAATACTCCCAGACCTTTTGCTCCTCGGGCACGCGAAGCGGCTCGAAATCCGCCAGCCTCGCCGACGCTTTGGGCGTCAAGATGGCCAAAACGTTCATTCTGCCCCTCTAAGAGCGGGAGCGTGAGGCGGCGTTAATGACAAGCGATGTGAGGGGTGCCTCATGAGGAGCATCTGTGCCGCGCGCGAACCGTTTCCAGGAACGCCGTCACAGCCTCAGCCGTAGAGGTGCCAGAAGAGGCGGCCGGCGGTGAGGAGGAGGAAGACGCCGAAGCCGCGGCGCAGGACGGTGCGGCTCAGGCGGTGCGCCAGCCTGGCGCCCAAGGGCGCGGTGAGGATCGTCGCCGGGGCCAGCACGGCGAACGCCCACAAATTGACGAAGCCGAGCGAGCCCGGCGGCAGCCTCGGGTCGCCGAGGCCGGCGACGACGAAGCCGAGCGCGCCGGGCAGGGCCAAGAGAAAGCCGAACAGCGACGACGTGCCGACCGCGCGGTGGATCGGGTAGCCGTAGAGCGTGAGGATGGAGACCGAGAGCGTGCCGCCGCCGATGCCGATCAGCGCCGAGACGCCGCCGATCGTGAACGGGATGCCGTAGCCGATGAGCGAGGCCGGCAAGGCCTCGGCGAGCCTCAGGTCCTCGCGGCCGAACAGGAGCCAAAGGGCGATGAGGGTGACGAAGACGGCGAACGCGAGCGAGAGCCAAGCCCCCTCGATCGAGCCGCCGATCGTAGCACCGACGAGGGCGCCGACGACGATCGGGACCGCCCAGCGTTTGCCGAGCGCCGCGTCGACGGCACCCCGCTTGTGGTGGCCCCAGACCGAGCTGAGCGAGGCCGGCACGATGGTCGCGAGCGAGGTCGCGACCGCGATCTGCATGGTGATCGCCGGGTCGACGCCGTTCAGGTTCAAGACGGTGAACAGCATCGGCACGACGATGATCCCGCCGCCGACGCCGAGCAGGCCGGCGAGCAGCCCGGCGAACGCGCCCGCAAGCAGCAGGCTGAGCAGGAGCGAGGGGTCGATGCCCAACGGCGGTCCCAAACCAACGGTGACGACCGCCGCGGCCGAACCCGCGCGGCCGCACGGGCTTAGGCCGCTTCGCGCGGCCGGGTCAAGGCGTCGATCCGCGCCTCGGCCGCCCGCATCACGCCCGCCGCATCCTTCAAGAGCGCGTCGGCGGCGATCAGCTCGACGTCGGTGATGCCGACGAACTTGAGCATGTGGCGAAGATAAGGGGTGGCGAAGTCGATCGGGCCGCCGACCTTGGTGCCGCCGCTCGCCACGACGACGTAGGCCCGCTTGCCCTGCAACAGCCCTTCCGGGCCGTCGGGCGTGTAGCGGAAGGTGACGCGGGCGCGGGCCACCATGTCGAGCCACGCCTTCAACGACGCCGGCACGGTGAAGTTGTAGATCGGGGTCGCGATGACGACGGCGTCGGCCCACCGCAACTCCTCGACGTAGCGGTCCGAGGCGACCAGCGCCGCCCGCTCCGCCTCGCCCTGGTCGTCCGGCGCCACGCCCCGCGCCACGGCGAAGGCGGCGTCGACGAAGGGCGGCGGCTCGGCGGCGAGGTCGCGCACCCTGAGGTCGAGGCCGTCGTGCCGCGCGCGCAGCCCCTCAACCAAGCGATCGGCCAGCCGCCGGCTGCGCGAATCGCCCGAACGGGCGCTGGCGTCGATGCGAAGGATGCGATAGGGCATTGGCTTATGTCCTTTTTCGAAAGCTTCTTGAGCGAGGTATGCCTTCGGAGGCGATCCGGCGAGACCTGCGCCCGTGAATACTGTGTTGCGTGAGAACGCTTCGCGTGCGCTAGGCGCGCGGCCTTTCTCTTCTTCCTTTTGCCAGTGTTAACGCATGAGATTGGCTTCAACGCCGAGGGTCAGCCTCGGACAAAAGTAAAAAGAGAAAAAAGAAGCCCGCGCGGCAGCGCACGCGAAGCGTTCAAACAACCCCCCGCATGACGACGACGCTCACGACGCCTACAATCACCGCGGCGAGCAGCGGCAAGCGGGTCGCGGCGACGAGCGTGATCGCGGCGGCGAGGGTCTCGGCCGGGCCGGTGGCGAGGACCATCGGCGCGATCACGGCGATCAGGATACCGCCCGGCACGGCGTCGAGCGCCGCCGCCGCCCGGCCGCGCAGTGCGGTGCGGCGCACGAGCCAGTAGCCGGCGACGCGGGTCAGGTAGGTGGCGCCTGCCATGCCGAGGATGGCGGCAAGTGTCAGAGGATCGAGGCTCACGGGCGGGGCGGGCTTGAGGCGCCGACGGCGGCGCCGGTGAGCCCGCCCACCAGGATGTACCAAGGCGGCGGCAAGGCGAGGTAGGCGAGCGCCGCCGCGACGCCGCTCGCGGCCCAAGGCGCGAGGTCGCGCGGTCCTTGATAGAGGCCGACCAGGAGGCCGATGAAGATGGCGCTGAAGGCGAAGTCGAAGCCGTAGCGCGCCGGATCGGCGATCATGGCGCCGAGCAGCGCACCGGCCGTCGTCCAAAAGACCCAGTTGAGGTGGAGGACGACGCCGAGGCCGAGGAGGTAGGCGACGGTGAGCGGACGCTCGGCCGCGCGCTTGAGCGCCAGCGCCCAGGTCTCGTCGGCGAGGAAGAAGAGGGCGCCGTAGGCGCCTTGCCGCGGCAGCTTGCCCACCAGCGTCGCCCCCATCAGGACGTGGCGCAGGTTGATCATCAAGGTGGTGAGCGTCAGCAGCAGGACGGGCGCCGGCTCGATCCACAAGCCCACCGCCACGAACTGCGCCCCGCCGGCGAAGACGGTGGCGCCCATCAAGGCGACTTCGACCGGGCTTAGGCCAGCCCTCGCCGCGAGCGCCCCGAGCAGCAGGCCGAACGGCACGACGGCGAGCGCCACGGGCAGGATGGCGACGGCGCCGTCGGCGAAGTCGCGGCGGTGGGCGGCGGGGACCACTGTGCTCAACCGCTAAGCGCCATCGCGCGGCGGTAGGCGCCCGGCGCCACGCCGGTGCGGGCCTTGAAGCAGCGGGTGAGGTGGCTCTGGTCGGCAAAGCCGGTGGCGTCCGCGACCGACGCCGGCGCCCAACCCCGTTCCAGGAGACGGCGCGCGGCGCGGACGCGGGCGTCGATCAGGTAGGCGTGCGGCGTCATGCCGGTCGCGCGCTTGAAGGCGCGGACGAGGTGGTAGCGGTTGCAGCCGGCGAGGGTGGCGAGGTCGTCGAGGCCGACGTCCTCGGCGAGTCCCGCCTCCAGCCGCGCCTTGACCAGCGCGACGCGGCGCGGCTCGTCGCCGACGGCGGCCGGGGCAACGCCGGCGTGGCGGGCGAGGAGGTGCTTGAGCGCGTCCAGCAGCGCCTCGTCGAACGCGAGCCGCGACCCCGCCGCCTCGAAGGCGCGGTGCGCGGCGGCGAGGCGCGCGTGCAGGTCGTGATCGTCGATCAGCACGTCTTTCAGGCCCGGCGTGCCCGAACGTCCTCGCCCGATCTCGGCCGCCGCCGCCCGCATCAGCCCCTCACTCGGGTAGAACATGCGATAGACGTAGCCGTCCGCGTGCGGGGCGCCGTCGTGCGGCGCGCCGGGCGGCACGACGCAGACCTGCCCCGGCCCGGCGACGTAGGAGCGGCCTTGGCAGGTGTAGGCCTCGGCCCCGGCGACGATGACGCCCAGAACCCACGTCGCGTGGGTGTGCATGGCGTAGCGGTGGCGGGTGAAGCGGGCGTGCAGGCACGCCATGCCGTCGTGGTTCGTCGCGCACCAGAAGTGCGTCCGCTCGCCGCCCGCGAGCGGTTCGGCGTGCAGCGCCTCTGCTTGGGTGATCGTCGTCATGCGGATGAAGCTATAGGCCGACCCGGCCGCGCGTCTTGAACGAAATTGCCCTCGTTCGCACCGACGCCGTTATCGTTCAGGGCGGGCCGGCGTCTTCTCTCGGTGCGCCGTGCGAGGCTTGCCCCGCTCGCGGTGCCGCGCTCGAACGGCGGGCGTAGAGGCGGGTCAGCGGGGCCGCCGTGAGCCCGTGGACCAGGATCGAGGCGAAGACGAGGGCGCTCGCCGCGTGCCAGACGAGCGGATCACGGACGTGCCCCCAGGCGAAGGCGGCGTAGTAGATGGCGGCGATGCCGATCGGCCCGAACCAGCCGACGTAGGCGGCGTCGCGCGCGTCGAGCGGGCCGCGCAGGCCCAAGAAGACGGCGGCGATCACCGGTGGGCGGCGCAGGAGGAGGACCAGGACCGCCAGCGCGAGCAGCGGCCATCCGAGACGCGCCCACTCCACGATAGGCAGCACGGCACCGAAGATCACGAACATCGGCAGCGTGAACAGCTTGGCGACGGCCTCTTGAATGTTCTCCTCCTCGTGCTGCTCGGCCGTATCGCTGCACAGGTTGAACGCGAGCCCCGCCAGGAACACCGAGATCAGCGCGTCGGCGCCCAAGAGCGACGCGGCGCCGAGCGTCAGGAGCGACAGCGCGATCGTGTAGCTCAAGAGCGAGTGATTCTCGATGATGCCCGCCCGCCGCGCCGAGGCGCAGAGCTTGGCCGCGACGTAGCCGACAAGGCCGCCGATGGCGGCAGCGCCGAAGACCCCCAGCGCCAGCACCTCGACGAGCCAGCGCTGCCAAGCGACGTCGGGCGCGTGCTCGATCATCAGCACCGGCAGCACAACGAAGAGATAGGCGAGCCCGTCGTTCGCGCCCGACTCGAACGAGATCGTGTCGCGAACCCGCAGCGGAAGGTGCGCCTCGGCGAACCGGCCCGTGACGATGGAGCTGGCCACGACCGGGTCGGTCGGGGTGACGACCGCGCCGACGAGGAGCGCCGTCCAGAACGGCAGGCCGAGCAGCCAAGCGGCGAGGCCGGCGGACACGAGCCACATGCCGAGCATCGCGAGCGTCAAGAGGAGCGCCACGGGCCGCAGCAGCGCCCGGACGCTGCGCTTTTCGAGGCGCAGCGCCACACCCATCAGGCCGACGGCGAGCGTCAACCGCGCGGCCTGCTCGAGGACCGCGCTCTCCTCGCCCCACGCCGCCACGTCGAGCCAGCCCAACCCGTGAGGTCCCGCGGCGCCGCCGACCAACACGGCGATGAGGGGCTCTTGAAAAGGACTCTTCTTGATCGGGTTCGACGAGAGCCCGAGCAGGACGACGACGACCCCGGTCACGGCGAGGGCGATGTCCAACTGCTCCATCAAGGCTCCTTCGGGCGGGCGGGGATCGTGCTCTAACGTTCGCGGCGGCCTACGGTTCGCCCGACTGACCCGTTCGCGCGGCCCGAGACCGTGCCCGGTTGGGGTTGCGCGTGGGCGAGGCGCTTTATATAACCTAAAGTTGATAAACTCGTGCCGGGAGGCGGGCTTGCACGTCAGTCACCCCGAGCGCCTGCGGCGCGGCGCCGCCGCCCTGTTCAAGGCCGGCTTCGACGCGGTGCTGCCGCCGCGCTGCCTCGGCTGCGGCGTCATCGTGCCGACGGCGGGCGACGTCTGCCCGGTCTGCTGGCCGGAATTGCGCTTTCTCGCCGGGCCTACCTGCGAGCGCTGCGCCAAGCCGATCGAGGTCGCCTCGGCCCTCGACGGCCCGCCGACCTGCCCCGCCTGCGCTCATGTGCCGCCGGCCTTCGCGCGCGCGCGGGCGGCGCTCACTTATGAGGGTCTCGCCCGCGCCTTGATCCTGCGCTTCAAGCACGGCGACCGGTTGGACGGGGTGCGGACCTTCGGCCGCTGGCTGACCAACGCCGGTCGCGACCTGTGGGACGACGCCGACCTGATCGTCCCCGTCCCGGCGCACCCCTGGCGCATGGTTCGGCGCGGCTACAACCAGAGCGCGCTCCTGGCGCAGGCGACGGGGCGGGGCGCCGAAATCGCGGTCGCGGTCGACCTCCTGCGCCGCCGCCGCGCCACCGCCTCGCAGCAGGGCCTGAGCGCCGAGGCGCGGCGCAAGAACGTGACGACGGTCGCCTTCGACGTCCACCCGCGCTGGCGCTCGCGCATGGCCGGGCGGCGGGTCGTCCTGCTCGACGACGTGTTCACGACCGGGGCGACGCTGGATGCATGCGCCAAGGTCCTCAAGACCGCCGGGGCCGCCGCGGTCGACGTCCTGGCGCTGGCGAGGGTAGCGGGCGGGGCGGACGGGCCTATATGATTGGGCGGTTCAACGACAGACGCACGGGCGGACGATTGATGGCCAAGGTCGAGATCTACACGACCCCTTTTTGCCCCTACTGCCACCGCGCGAAGAAGCTGCTCAACGCCAAGGGCGTCGATTACGAGGAGATCAACCTCTGGACGCAGCCCAAGCGGCGCCAGGAAATGCTGGAGCGCGCCGAGGGCCGGCACACCGTGCCGCAGGTCTTCGTCGACGGTCGGGGGCTCGGCGGGTCGGACGACATCGCCGCCCTCGACGAGGCGGGGCGGCTCGACCCGATCCTCGCCGGGGCGGCCGGGGCTTGATCAACTACAGCCTGCGCTGCGCCGCCGGACACGGCTTCGACGGCTGGTTCAAGGACTCCGCCGCCTACGACGCGCAGGCCGAAGCCGGCAGCCTGCGCTGCCCGTTCTGCGACAGCACCGAGGTCGAGAAGGCGATCATGGCGCCCGCCGTCGCCCGCGGCAGGCGGGGCGGCGGGGGCGACGACACGGGCGACGAGGCCCCAAAGCTGCCGGTAGCGGCGGTGCCGGCGGCGCCCCCGGCAAGCCTCCCGCCCGAGGCGGCGAAGATGCTCGCCATGGCGCGGGCGTTTCGCGCCCACGTCGAGCGCCACGCGGAGAACGTCGGCCCCCGCTTCGCCAGCGAGGCCCGCGCCATGCACGTCGGCGACAAGGAAGCCCGCGCGATCTGGGGGCAGGCGAGCGGCGAGGAGGTCGAGTCGCTCCTCGACGACGGCATCGAGATAGCACCGCTGCCGGACGTGCCGAAGCTGAATGGTTGAACGCTTGCGCGTGCGCTGACGCGCGGTCTTTCTCTGCTTCTTTTTGCAAGTATTAACGGAGGTGGTTGGCCGCACCGCCGAGGGCCGGCCTCGGACAAAGACAAAAAGAGAAAAACGAAGTCCGCGCGGCAGCGCACGCGCAAGCGTTAGCACTTCGAGGGGTGCGAAGCCGATCGCCGCGTAGAACGCGCGCGTCTCGGCGTAGTGCGGGTCGCGATGCTCGGGGGCCAAGGTCTTGACGGTCAAGTAGCGCACCCCGTCCGCCGCCAGGATGCGCTCGGCCGCCGCGAGCAGGGCGCGGCCGCAGCCCCGGCGGTGCCACCCGCGCCGCACGCCGAGCACGTACGCTTCGGCGGCAAAGGCTATGTGCCGCTTGAGGCTGACGAAGCCGACCTCGCGCCCGTTTCCAGCATTGGCAGCGTAGCCGCAGCCTTGATGTAGGCGTCGAGGGCGGCCGGCTGCCCGAACCATTCCGGCAGCGTGACGAGGACGGCGCGGGCGAGGTCGCCACGCCCGGTATCGAGGTCGTGAAGCGTGAACATGCGATCTGCGCCGCCGTGTGCCCGATCTTAATCGGCCTCGTCGCCGGCCGTCACCGGCAAAACTTGAAAGAGAATAGAGAAAAGCCCCCCGCAGCCTGCCTAGCGTAGCTAGGCACTGAAGCGTGCCCTTACTTCTGCACCAGCACCCGGCCGTTGAGCGGCTGGACGGGCCGGGCGTTGTGCGGCGGCATGATGCCGGCGAGTGCCGCGATCGTCGCGCGCGCGGCGGTGATCGGGGCGCGCATGACGTGCCAGGCGACCCCCTCACTGCATGGCGGGGTGGTGAGCGAGCCGACGTAGCGCCAGTAGCCGCGCTCTGCGGGGAGGAGCGCGTGCGGCTGGAGGGTCGTCTCGGGCATCTGCCGCAGGCCTGGCTCGTGCGGCGCGTGGCGGGCCATGAGGTTGAGGGTGGCGTTGTCGTCGACGCCGGGCTCGACCATGACGCCGATCACAGCGAGTTGGCCGTGCGCGTTCTCGTGGACGAGGTGGACCTCCAGCGGTGCCGCCACGCCGTCGATCGTGTGCTCTGACGGGCCGTGCAGGTGGAACTGGCGCAGGTCGTAGCGCGTGCCGCCGATCTCGACCCAGCTGCCGGGCGCGGCGTCGGCCTGGATCGTGTGGCCGTTGTTGCGCAGCTTCAAAGCGCTTGCCTCGTAGTGGAAGACGAGGGCCGGCATGAGGTCGGCGGGCTCGGCCGCTTCGATGTCGATCGGCGACTGCTTTTGCCCGCTGCCGCAGGCGGCGAAGGCGGGGCTCAGGTCGGCCCAGCGCTCGGGTCCGCCGGCGCCATGATAACCCCAGTGCGGCGCTTGCGGCTCGGTCTCGTCGTGTCCGTCGGCGGCCGCCTCGTTCTTGCCGTGCGCGTTGCCCGTCGGGCGGGCCCCGCCGTGCGCGTCGGCCTCGACCGGCAGTGCCGCCTGATGCACGACGGGCGGGGGTGCCGCCTGTGCGGGTGCGTCGTGCAGGGGTACGGTGCGCGCGAGCGATGGGATGATCGACGCGGTCGGCAGAGACGCGAGCCCCACCGGCGGCGCCTCGACCGGGGCCACGACGACGGCCGCGTGCCGCGGCGAGCGATCCTCCTGGGCCGGCTTGATCGCGTAGGCCGGCGCCCTGAAGACGTGCTCCGGCGCGTCGGGGCGGGTGAACTCGGTCCAAGCGGCGTCGGCGGCGCGGACCGCGTCGCCGCAGCCGGCGAGGAGCGGCGCCACGATGATCGGCAGGGCGAGCGGCAGGCGGGAGCGGGGCTGGCACATCGGCGGCGTCATCCTCGAAACGGTCTGGGACGACGTCGCTTCTAGCCAACGGTTCTTAAGGATCGCTTAACGCCCCGCCCCGTCGCGCAAAACGCTCTAGCGCACGTCGGTCTCGTCGACGACGTTGGGGATCGGTTGCGTCGGGCGTGGGAACATACCTTCCAGGGCGTTGACGCCGGACTGAGGCCGTGCCAGCGGGGCGAGATCCTGCCGTTGTTGGCGGCGCTCCTCGGTGCTGACGCCCATGCGCCGGTCGCGCTCCTCGACCAGTTCCGGCCGAGCCTCGCCGAAGCGGTTGAACGACCACGCCAGCGCCGGCTCGCCGAGCGGCAGACTAGCGTCACCGTCGACGCCGTGCGAGGTGTCCCAGGTGTGCCACGTCTTGCCGTAGCTGTTCATCTTGCCTTGCATCAGCGCGTGCTCGGCGACCTCGGGCAGGCCGGGCGCCACGAGTTGGCCCGAGAGGATCTCGCCGTTGTGCGGGTGCCAGTAGCGCTTCTCCGTCTCGGGCAGGGTCTCGAACAGCTTCTCGGAGACGATGTACTCGATGCCGTTCAGGTTCGCCGTGCCCGCGTTGCCGTCGTAGAGCGCGCACTGCATGAAGTCCTCGTTGACCTGCCGGCAGAAATGATGCGCCTCGATCTGGTGCTCCGGGTTGTCCTTCAGCGGGTGGAAACCGACGAGGTAGACGTTGAGCGCGTCGGTCGGCGCGTCGGTCTGCAGCGCCGTCGCCCCGGCTTCGAGGGCACTCGTCTCGGTGCTCTCGGGCGAACCCGGCACCGCGACGGCGGGACCGGTGGCGCCCGAACCCGTGCAGCCGGCGGCGAAAAGGGCGAGGGGGAGCATGAGAAAAAGTCGTTGCGTCATCGGTGGTGCCTCAAGATTTCGGGTGCGTTTGTTGAACGCTTCGCGTGCGCTGGCGCGCCGCCTTTTTTCTTCTTTTTTGCTACTTGTCCCCGAACTTGGCTCGGACGCTCGAGCTAGCCCCGGCCAAAATTGTAAAAAGAAAGAAAAGAAGCCCCGCGCAGCGGACGCGAAGCGTTCACTCGGCCCCCGGCCGCCCCCGCATCGCCTTGATCCGGCCGCGCTTGGTCTTGCCGGTCAGGCGCCGCTGCTGGCTCGCCCGGGTCGGCCTGGTCGGGCGGCGCACCCTGGGCGGCACGGCGACGCTGCGGATCATCGCGAGCAGGCGCTCCAGCGCCTCCTTGCGGTTCATCTCGCGCGTGCGGTGGGTGTCGGCGTCGATGACAACGACGCCGCCCGTCGTCAGGCGGCGCCCGGCGAGGTGGGCGAGCCTCGCCTTGAGGTCGTCCGGCAGCGAGCGCGAGCGGTTGAGGTCGAAGCGCAGCTGGACGGCGGTCTCGACCTTGTTGACGTTCTGCCCGCCCGGACCCGAGGCGCGGGTGAAGCGCTCCTCGATCTCGGACTCGTCGAGCGACAGACGCGAGGTGATAGTGATCTTGGCCATGAGGGGTATCGTTGGACGTGTCCCGCCCGCTTGGGCGGCGGGCGGGACGGGCCGATCAGCCCTTGCCGTCTTTGTCGGCTGCGGGAACCGGCGTCTGCGCCGTCGTCTTCGGCAGACCATCGGTCGGCGCCTGCACCGACTGATTCTTCCAGCCGCTGCAACCACCCTCGGCGTAGGCCGGGAGGGCCACGGCGCCGATGCCGAAGGCGAGGGCCAAGGTCAAGGCGAGCTTGCGCATTGTGCACTTTTCCGTTGCTGCGCACGCCAGGATTGACGCACGTCGGTGAAACTAGCCGGGCTGGCGTTCGCGTCCAGACTTGAGGCTCGAATTAGGGCCGCTTGCCGCGGGAGATACGGCCCTCGGTCGCGTCGAGGCCGGGCATCCAGGTCGGCGGTTTCGTCGACGACGAGGTGCGCCGCTGCTCTTGAGGCCCGACGCCCGTGCTTGGGCGACCGCGTCGGCGGCACCGGGGATCAGGTCGGCGTGGCTGACGACGACCCCGCGGTTGGCCGGGAAAGACCGCTCAGATCGCCTCGGCGTCGTCGTCGCCGAACGGCCTGCCGTGGCGCGCGGCTTGCCACGCGGCCGCGACGCGCGGCATTCGACCCAGCGCCCTGGACGTGCTCAAGCTTGGACAGGCCGATCGGGGCACGCGCCTCCTCGGCCGTGACCATGACGCCGAAGCGCTCGAACACCCCGACGAAGACGCGCATCGGCGCCTTGCTGCCGTGGTCGACCACCGTGCCGGCACAGTCGAACACGACGGCGCGCAGACGTTCGAACCCGCCCAAGCCGTTATCCCATCGTTCGTTCGCGCCCGCCGCCGGCGCTTTCGTTGCGCCCACGATGACAGCCGGGGCGAGCGGCATCAAGCCGATGGCTTAAGGCTGGTTGCGGCCCGGCACGTCGGTCTCGCGGCCGAGCGCCGCCTCGACCCAGAGTGCCTTGACGAGGACGAAGCTGACGACGGTGAGCGGGGCGGCGAAGACGACGCCGACGAAGCCGAACAGGACGCCGAAGGCGACGATGGCGAACAAGGTGAGGGCGGGCGGCAGGGAGACGGTGTATTTTTGCGCCAAGGGCAGGATGAGCTGACCCTCGACCTGCTGGATGGCGAAGAACAAGAGGCCGGTCCACACGACGAGGGACCAGCCCTCGGCGCTCGCCAGCAAGAGGGCCGGGACGGCGCCGGCGACGGCGCCGACGAGGGGTATGAACGAGACGAGCCCGGCGAAGACGCCGATGCCGAGCGGGGTCGGCAGCCCTAAGGCCCAGGTGCCGAGGCCGGCGAGGAGGCCGATCGCCGTCATCGAGACGAGCTTGGCGATCAGCCAGAGCCGCAAGGCGTTGCCGCCGGCGTTCATCGCCTCGCGCCCCTTGCCGCGCGCCGCCTCGGTCGGAACTAGCTTGAGCAGGCCCTCGCGGTAGAGGGCGGGCTGGAGCGCGAAGTAGACGCCGCCGAAGACGAGGAGGAGCAGGTTGATCAGGCTATCGACGAGCGATCCCATCACGCCGGTGAGCCAACCCGTCAGGCCGCCGACCGAGGGCAGGGGGGAGCCGCCGTCCCCGCCCGGCAGGAGCGGGCTCAAGGGGGTGCCTTCCAAGCGGCCCTTGAGCGCGCGCCAAGCCTCGTCGAGCCGGCCGAACAGCCCCGTCAACTGCGCCGTGATCTCGACGCCGAACAGGCCGAACAAGAGGGCGAGTGCTGCGACGAGCAGGATCGCGACCGCGACGATGGCGATCGAGCGGTGGCCCAAAACGAGGCGCTCGATCGGACGCGCGCCGGCGTCGAGGATCGCCGCGACGACGACGGCGCCGAAGACCAAGAGGAGCACGTCGCGCAACTGCCAAAGCGTCAGCAGGAGGACGACGAGGCCGAGTACGATCAGCACCCGAACGGCGAAAGCGCCCGGTGAGAGGCGGTCGGGCATGGTCAAGATCGGCTCCAGGGCGCGTGTGAATCGCGAGCGAACCCTGCAAGAACCGCCGATAGTCCGAAGCGTTGCCGGCCGGGGCAACCGGAGCGGGCTTGGGACCGGCGGGCATTCGGCTCAGCTCAGGATGAGCCAGACGACACCGCCGCTGGCGACGCCGGCGGCGGCGAGGCTGAGAAAGGCGAAGGCCGTGAACTGGTCGGCGGCTAGCTTTGTTTTCGCGGCGCTAGGGGCACGGGGGGTGGTGCCGGGCCTGGACGGCGCCGCCGCGACCGGCCCCGGCGGCTTTTGGTTGGCCGACCTCGCCTTGACGCCCGATCGGGGCATCGGGGCCGAATCGCTCTTGAGCTTGCTGAAGATGATGCGGGCCGCGGTCGTGTTCGTCGAGGGATTCCAGATTTCCTTGACCACCCGAGCGCCCCGAACCTCCGCGTCGCGCAGGATGTCCTTCGCCTCGCGGATCGCCTGCTCCGGCTCCTTGGCGGCGCAGTCGATCAGCCAGCGCCCGTTTCGGAGCGCGTGGACTTCATAATGAGTTCCAATTTGCTTATCTGCCGAACTTTGCACTGGACCGCCTCTTCAACGCCTTTGGGGTATATCGTCGCCGAAATACAGGCTAGAGGAGGAAGGTAAACAAATCGTTGTCGGGGCCGTGCTTCGCATCCCTTGGCGTGACCGACGACGCTTTGACGCCACAACGTCCAAGTCGCGCCCGATGTCGCAACGCCGCCTCGCCCATCGCCCCGTTCGCAAAAACCAGACCGTGACGGGCGAACCGGCGCTCGGCCGCAACACGCTCGTGCTCGCGATCGCGCAGGCGGTCAACGGGTCGCTGGCGCCGATCGCGATCTCGCTCGGCGCGCTGACCGGCTACGCGCTGCTCGGCCCCGACAAGGCTTTGGCGACCGCCCCCGTCACCGGCTACAATATCGGCGTGGCGCTGGCCTCCTTGCCGGCGGCCATGCTGATGCGCCGCGTCGGCCGGCGGGCCGGCTTCATGACCGGCGCCCTCGTCGGGGTCTGCGGCGGCCTGCTCGCGGCCTACGCCGTGCTGCTCGCCGACTTCTGGCTCTTCGCGCTCGGGTTGCTCGTCATCGGGGCCGCCGGCTCGTTCGTGCAGCAATACCGCTTCGCCGCGGCCGACAGCATCGCCGGTCCCGCCAAGGGGCGGGCGATCGGCTGGGTCCTGGCCGGCGGCCTCGTCGCCGCCGTGATCGGGCCGCAGACTGCGATCCACACCCGCGATCTCTTGGCCCCGATCCCGTTCGCCGGGGCCTTTCTGGGGCTGGCGGCGCTCTCGATCGTCGGCTGCCTCGTCCTCGCCTTCCTGCGTGCCCCGCCTGTCCGGGCGGACGCGACGGTCGAAACCGGCGGCGGACGGCCGCTCGGCGAGATCGTGCGGCAGCCGACCTTCGTCGTCGCCGTGACCTGCGCCGTCGGCAGCTACGCGCTCATGAGCCTCGTCATGACGGCGGCCCCGCTCGCCATGGTCGCGGCCGGCTGCACCACCGACGAGGCGACGCTCGGCATCCAGTGGCACGTCATGGCGATGTTCGGCCCGAGCTTCGTCACCGGCGGCCTCGTCGCCCGTTTCGGCGCGCGCGCGGTGATCGCGGTCGGCCTCTCGATCCTCGGCGCTTGCGCCCTCGTAGCGCTATCAGGGATCACGCTCGCCCACTTCTGGGCCACCTTGATCCTGCTCGGCGTCGGCTGGAACTTCGGCTTCATCGGCGCCACCACGCTCTTGACCGAGACCTACCATCTCGAAGAGAAGAACAAGGCGCAGGGCGCCAACGACGTCATCCTGTTCAGCACGGTGGCGCTCGCCTCGTTCTCGTCCGGGCAGATCCTGAACGCGTTCGGCTGGGCCGCGATCGCCGGCACGGTGCTGCCGGTCGTGCTCTTGTGCCTCGCGGCCTTGAGCTGGCTCGCGCTGCGGGGCCGGGCGGTGTCGCGACCGGCCGTTTAGCAAGAACGCTTGCGCGTGCGCTCGCCGCGCGGTCTTTCTTTTCTTCTTTGTCTTTTATTCGAGGCCTGCCCTCGGCGCCGCGGTCAGCCACCTCCGTTAACATTGGCAAAAAAGAAAGAAAAGCCCGCCGCAGGCGACGCGAAGCGTGATTCATAATCGCCGTTTGTGCGCAAGCGCACATCCAAAACTGGGCCTGCGCGCTAGGGTCCGATCACCGCACAGGCCCCGTCTCCAAAGCCCGTGCGGTGGGTGTTATCGGCACCTGCGTCAGTTGCCTCCCGACGATGCTTCGAGGGCCGTGGTCACGCCGCGGCCCTTCTTTTTGCCGGCGCGTCAGGCGGCGAGACAGTCCTGGCCGACGCCGCGGCCGAGGAGCCGGGCCAGCGCCAGGGTGAGGTCGGCGCGGTTCAAGCAGTAGACGTGCAGGTCCTCGAAGCCCTCGCCGACGAGGCGGCGGCACTGCTCGGCGGCGACCGAGGCGGCCAGCATCTGATGGGTGACGCCGTCCTCGGCCACGCCGGCGAACAGAGCTTCGAGCCAAGGCGGGATACCGGCACCGCAGCGGTTGCTGAACGACTTCACCTGGCGAAAATTATGGATCGGCATCACCCCCGGCGTGAAGGCGGCGGCGAGGCCCGCACGGTCGAGCTTGTCGCGAAAGCGCAGGATAGCGTCCGTGTCGAAGCAGTACTGGCCGATCAGCCGTCCGGCGCCCGCGTCGACCTTGCGGCGCAGATTGTCGAGGTCGGCCGCCGCGTCGGGCGATTCGGGGTGGGTTTCGGGATAGCAGGCGGCGCTGACCTCGAACGGGTGCCGCGCCATCAGCCCCTCGATCAGGTCGCCGGCGTAGGCGTAACCCTCCGGGTGCGGCTCGTAGCGGTCCGCCCCTTTCGGCTTGTCGCCGCGCAGCGCCACGATCCGCCGCACGCCGGCCGCCCAATAAGCCTCGGCCGTGGCGTCGATCTCGGCCTTCGGGCGCCCGACGCAGGTGAGGTGGGCCGCGACGGGCAGGTCGGTGTGCAGACGCACCACCTCGACCACGTCCGCCGTCTGGTCGTCGGCGTTGCCGCCGGCGCCGCAGGTGACGGTGAAGAGCCCCGGCCGCACGGTCATCAGCCGGTCGACCTCGTCGAGGAGTGCCATGCCGGCGGCGGCCCCCTTGGGCGGAAACAACTCGATCGAGATCGCTACGTCGGGCAGGGGCTTGGAGAGACACCAGCCGTGATCGTCGCCGCGCGGCCGGTCGTGCCCGAAGCCTTGCGTCGCCGAGTCATTCGTCGTCGAATCGTTCGTCGCCAAGTCAAGGGTGGTCATGCCGCCCGCTCCTCATCAGTGTTGGTCGTGTTCGAGCGCGCGCCGGCGGCGCAGGCACTCCAGATGCAAACGTCGACGACGGAGCCTTCGAGGCGCAGGGGGGAGAGCGGCTCCAGGCCCAGTTCCGAGAACCAAGCCGCGATCTCGTCGTCGGTGAAGCCGAGGCGGCGGTGCGCCTGCTCGTCGCGCAGCCATTCAAGGCCGTGCCGGGCGAGGTCGGCCGCGATCAGCGTGCCGCCCGGCGCCAGGACCCTGGCTGCCTCGGCGAGCACTGCGAGGGGGTCGTCGGCGAAGTGCAGCACTTGGTGCAGGGTGACGACGTCGAAGCCGGTCTCGGTCGGCGGCAGCTTGTACATGTCGCCGTGGCGAACGTGGCAGTTGCGCGCCTCGCGGCGGTCGAGCTTGGCCCGCGCGGCGCGCAGCATGTCGTGGCTGACGTCGATGCCGAGCCCCGTGCCGACGTGGCCGGCAACCAGCTCCAGCACCCGGCCGGTGCCGGTGCCGACGTCGAGGAGCGCCTCGGGGCGCAGGGCAGCGACGCGGCGCAGCAGCTCGGCCTCGATCGCCTTGGTCGGCAGGTCGAGCCGGCGGGCGTCGTCCCAGGTCGCGGCGTTGGCGTCGAAGAAGCGCTCGGCGGCGCGGCGGCGCGCCTCGCGCACGGCGGCGAGTCGGCGTGCGTCGGCCAGGAGTTGCGGGTCGTCGGGCGGCAGGAGGCGGCACAAGGAGCGGGCGACCCGCGCCGCCTCGCTGTTCTGCGCCCGGCGGTAGAAGACCCACGAGCCCTCGCGGAACCGCTCGACGAGGCCGGCCTCGGCCAGCACCTTGAGGTGGCGCGAGATCCGCGGCTGGCTCTGCGCCATGACCCGGACGAGTTCGGAGACCGTCCATTCGCCGCGGGCGCAGACCGCGAGCAGGCGTAAACGCGAGGGCTCGGCGGCGGCGCGCAAGCGCGTCAGCAACCGCTTAAGCGCCGCGCTCTCCTCGAAACCGTTCGCCATCGTGCTTGTGCCCGGCCCTTCGCGTCGCCGGCCGCCACCACGGCGGCCTGTACGAAGAGGGATATGCACATAACGTTATATCTTTATGAACGTCGGCGCAAGAAGCTCGGCGGGCAATGGGGCAGAGGGAAAATCGCATGGCGTGGCG
The DNA here is from genome assembly GCA_965217265.1 of Geminicoccaceae bacterium. Classification (GTDB taxonomy): domain Bacteria; phylum Pseudomonadota; class Alphaproteobacteria; order Geminicoccales; family Geminicoccaceae; genus JAGRGG01. Next base: position 70,687 of record CBDCHP010000004.1, read on the forward strand.
GAGAGGCGTCGCTCAGTGGGCGCGGGCGTTCGCCGCCGGGAGGTCGGCGAGGCCGGCAGCACCGTCGCCGCCGAACAGCCAGTCGAGCAGGGTCTCCTCGACCTGGGCGCGCACCGTCTCGGGGTAGAGCCGCAGGCTGTCCATGGCGATCTCGATCAGGCGCTCGTCCTGGTCGCGCAGGGCAAGGTCGAAGCGCTGGAAGAGGAGCGAATCGTCGCCCAAGGCCTCTTTAAGCTTTGAGCGCAACCCTTCGGTCGAGATGACGCGCACGTCGCTCATGGCGGTTTCCTTCCTTTGGTATCGTCGTGTCGTTGACCCCTTGGGGCGGTAAACAAAACGTTACCTTGTTCGCGCCATCGCACCAACACCCTCGCCATTCGGCAAGCAGGATGCTACGCGCCTTGATTTAGAATGAAACCTAACCTTCACCTTTGGCGCCCGTGATCGCCGCGACCACCCCGGAGACCGACCCTTGCCGCGACTAGCCCCGATCAGTCTGCTCGGCCTAGCACTCCTCGCCGCGCCGGGCTGCGCCGCGTCGTCGACGCCGGGGGACCCCTTGGAGCCGTTCAACCGCGGCGTCTTCGCCTTCAACCAGACGGCCGACCGCTACGTCGTCGCCCCGGTCGCCAACGCCTACGGCCGCTACGTGCCCGACCCCGTCAAGCGGGGCGCGCGCAACGTCTTCAACAATCTGGGCGAGCCGTTCACCTTCCTCAACGACGTGCTGCAGGGCGAGCGCGAGCGCGCCGGCGAGAGCTTTAGCCGCTTCTTCGTCAACTCGACCCTGGGCGTGCTCGGCCTGTTCGACGTGGCCTCGATGATGAAGGTGGCCGAGCCGCACGACGAGGATCTGGGCCAGACGCTCGCCGTCTGGGGGGTCGGCAGCGGCCCCTACCTCGTCCTGCCGCTGCTCGGCCCCTCCACCGCGCGCGACTTCGGCGCCCAGGCCGTCGTGATCGGGTCCGCCATCGCCGGGGTGCCGATCAATCCCGCGCCCGCGCTCGCGTCCGGCGTGGTCGGCCCGCAGGTCGGCGACGGCTATGGGCCGACGAGCGTCGTCTACGGCGGGATCGACACGCGCTACCAACTCGACCCGGTGATCCAGGACCTGAACAAGGGCCTTGATCCCTACACGACCTATCGCACCTCATACCTGCAAAACCGGGCGCAGGCGATCCGCAACGGCGGCTCGGTCGTCGAGGATCCCTCCTACCAAGACCTGTTCAACGAGGATCTCGAATGATGTTCTCAACCTCGATCTCCCGCCGCCTCGGGTTGACGTTGGCAGTCGCGCTGGCGCTCTTCGCGACCTCCGTGGCGCCGGCGTCGGCGCGCGATCAGGCGGCCGAGGCCTACGTCCGGCAGGTCGGCGCCGACGCGGTCGCGATCCTGCGCGACGACGGTTTGGCCAAGTCCGACAAGCTGGCCGAACTCAAGAACCTGCTCGACGGGCGCACCGACCTCGACCTCGTCGCCAAGCTCATCATGGGCCCGTCCTGGCGGCGGGCGACGCCCGAGCAGCAGCAAGCCTACCTCAAGGCGTTTCGCGGCCTGCTCAACAAGACGATGGCCGACCGCATGGGCGACTATTCCGGCCAGGACTTCAACATCACCGGCAGCACCGAGATCAACGAGCGCGACAGCATGGTGCAGTCCGAGATCCCCTACGCCCAGGACAGGCCGCCGGCCAAGGTCGAGTGGCGGGTGCGCAAGACCGACAAGGGGCTGAAGATCATCGACATCGTGGCGGAAGGGGTCAGCCTCGTCGTCTCGCAGCGCAACGAGGTGGCCTCGATCGTCGGCAATCGGGGCATTGACGGGCTGATCGAGACGATGCAGGCCCGTGCCGCGAGCGACGAGCCGATCGAGAGCGTCACCCCGCTCGAAAAAGGCTAGCCCGAAAGATTGGCCAAAGTACATCTCTCGCCCCAGCCGCCACCGGCGGGGGCGAGACCGAGGGATCGTCGTCTACCCGGTTGCGAGGCACACGCGCCGCAGGGTGTAAACCTCCGGGTGCGCGCTTTGGGTGAAGCCCAAGCCGCGGCACATCTTGAGCATGGCGTGATTGTCGCTCAGCACGTTGCCGTAGAGGGAGCCGATCAACTCGGCACGGGCGTAGTCGATGAGCTGACGCCTGAGCGCCCGGCCGACGCCGCGGCCTTGCACGTCGCTGCGCACGATGACGGCGCGGGCGTAGTCCGGGTCGGCGGCGAGGCGGGCGACGCCTAAGAGTTCGCCCTCGTCGGCGTCGAGCTCCACGAACGCCATCGCCCGGGCGCAATCGATCTGCGTGAAGCGCGCGATCTGCGCGTGCGCCGGGTTGGCGACGAGGCCGAAGAAGCGATGATGCAGGTCGCGCGTCGCGAGACGCTGGAAGAACGTGGCGTAGAGGGCCTCGTCCTCCGGCCGTATCGACCGGATGCGCAGGTCGATCCTCTCAACCTTGACGCTCATCGCCCACTGCGAGGGGTGGGGACGGAGTACGAACCCGGGGTTGCCACCGGGGGCCACCGACGCGGTCGGCTCGGCGGCGATGCGCGCGACGATGCCGTCGTGGTCGGCGAGCAGCGGGTTGACGTCGAGTTCGCGGATCTCGGGGAAAGCCGCCGCGATCTGCGCCAAGCGGACCAGCGCCAGCGCGATGGCGCCCCGGTCGGCGGCGGGACGGTCGCGATAACCCTTCAGCAGCCGGCCGATACGCATGGCGCGGATGAAATCGTCGGCCATGACGAGGTCGAGCGGCGCCAGCGCCAGCGCCTTGTCGGCGGCGACCTCGACGGACGTGCCCCCGGCCCCGAACAGCACGACCGGGCCGAACGCCCGATCGTCGGCGATCCCGAGGATCAGCTCGTGCGCGCCGGGGCGGTGGATCATCGGCTGCACGGCGAAACCCTTGATGCGCGCGTCGGGCACGTGCGCCCGCGCCTGCTCAATCATCGCCCCGGCGGCGGCCCGCGCCTCCTCGCCGCCGGCGAGGTTCAGCCGAATGGGCGACGAAGCGGGTCTTGCCACAGTCGGTCGGGCTCTTGAGCAGCACCGGCAGGCGCAGGGCGTGGGCGGCCTCGAACAGCCGGCACTCGTCGCCCTGCGGCAGGTAGAACGGCACGCGCCTCAACTCGATCGCGGCTTCAATCCCCCTACTCCGTCGGGAGCGGCTGCGGCCCGGGCTCGCCGCGCGCCCCGCCCGCCGTCAGTTGCTCGCGCCCCGCCCGCAGCACCGGGTAGACGAAGAGCATCACCGAGAGAACGACGACGCCGGACCCGAGCCGCATCCAGAAGAACACCGCCTGGTCTTGCACGTCCATGTAGCTGTAGCCGCCGACCACGCGCTGCATGTGGGTCTGCACGACGCCGGCGAAGGTGAGGGTGAAGGTCATGAACGCCATCGCCGAGGTCATCGGCTAAGCTCCACATGTTGAGCACTTGGTTGTAGGGCATCAGCCCGCGCAATGACGGCACAGCGCAGGTGATGATGGCGAGGTTGAGCATCACGTAGGCGCCGAAGAAGGCCATGAACCGGGCAGCCGATCGCCCACAGGACCGCCGCCTTGTTCTCCTATCGCCGGCCGCTTTGGTAGAGGAGGTAAAAGGCCCAGACGACCATCGCGAAGAAGGGCGAGACCTCGACCGCGCCGAAGACCGAGCCGATCGGCCGCCAGTAGCCGGGCGTGCCGATCCGGTAATCGTGGTGGCCCGTGCCGGGCAAGCTTGAGAACAAGGACAGCGCCACGGTGCGTAGAGCCACTTCTCGACCACCTGGCGATCAACGCCGGTCACCTGTCGTCTCAGCCCGCCTCGTTGGGCGGCCAATCTTGCGTGTCGACGTTGCTGACCCACTCCAGGAAGCGGGTGAGGTCGTCGAGTTCCAGGTCGGTCAGGGCGGCACGGGCACCCTCGGGGTCGTCGCGGCCTCCGTAGCGCGCCCAGACGTGCCCAGTTCCGGCGCCAAGTAAGCGCCGCCCTCGCCCAGGATCGTGTAGCAGTTGATGCAGGAATTGCGTTCCCAGACGTGCTTGCCGCGCGCCACCGCCTCGTCAGGCTGTATGCCGTCGATCGCGGTCGAGAACGGGGCGGCGCCCCCCACTCTGGCAAGAGATTTGGCGGGAGCGCTGGTTCGACATCCCCGTCCTGGCGACGGCGCTCGCCCTGCTCACCGGCGTCCCGCCTGCGCCAGTTCGAGTGGCTGCGCCGCTACCGCCAGTGCGGCCGGCCCTGCCAGATGTGCGCCACCACCTGCCCGGTCGGCGCCATCCAGCCGCGCGGCGACATCCATCCGGGCGAGAACATCCACTGCCTCGCCTGCCAAGTGAATGTGATGAACGCCCCGAGCGGCCAGGTCAGGGGGGCACCGAAACCGGGCTTAGGCCTGAGCAGGGCCGAACCAACCTGCTGCGTTCGCTGCCCTTGTTCCACGCGCTCGAACCCACGGCCCCGCGCCGGCTGTTGCAGGACGCCTTCGCCCGCAACTACGAGCGTGGGGCGGTCTTGTTCTTCCAAGGCGACGCGGCCGAGCGGTTCTACGTCGTGCTCGACGGCTGCGTCCGCCACACGCCGGAAGGCGGCGAGATCACGCTCGCCGTCTTCACCCGCGCGAGAGCTTGGCCGAGGCCGCCGTCTTGGACCTGCACCATTTTCCCGTCGAGGGGCAAGTCGTGGTGGCGAGCCGGCTCCTCGTCGTAGCGGCGGCCGGTTTCGCGCGCTCCTGCGCGAGGACACCGGCACGTGCTTCAACATCATCGCCGTCCTCTCGCGCCGCCTGCTCTTCTTCTTGCAGAAGATCGAGCAGTTCCCGACCCGCTCGATCACGGAGCGCACCGCCCTGTTCGCGTCAGGGTCGAGCGCGGCTTGGTGCCGATCGACGACGTCAAGGCGCTGAAGAGCAAGTTCACGAAGGGTTGACACCCGAGGCGGCGGCGCGGCGCTAGCCCTGAAAGGGCCCCAGCCCGTCATGATGCATTCCGCGCGACGGGGCCCAAAGCGTGCTGATCTTGTGATCTACAACTCTTCGAAAAGCTCGCGCAGGAACGCGCGATCTCTCTTTGCGAGGCTCATAGAGAGCCAAGGCACGGGGAGTGCGGAAGCGAACACGGTCGATATTGTCGAAGAAGATCAGCATTGTTTCTTCGTAGCCTTGACCGCGTGCTCCACCGACACCGAATGCTTTGGCAATGCCGAACGACCCGGTGACCTCGAAGTAGTTCGCATCGTGCACGATCATCTCTTCAGGACGGACCGGATCGCCGAGGTGCTTGGCGAGCGACAGGATCGGGTCATGCACGTCATCCGGCGGCTTGGGGTCGAGGCCCTCTTGCAGATCATCAAGGCGAGAAAAGACACGCTTGACATGTCGAAAATCGTGGCTGACGTCGCGGTCATCGTAGAGATCCCGCGCCGCCGAGAGATAAGCTTGGGCATTTTAGATGGCGACGGCACGTTCCCTATCCGGCTGCTTTCGAGACTTCTGAAATAGTCTCCACGATGACAATTCTTAAACACGAGGACGGCCACACGAGAAGATTTCCTCGAATGGCCGCCAAAACGTAGACCAAGGCTGGCTCAACAATTCGAGGACTTAAGGGTTCTGCATGGTGGCATGAGGCCCACCACGCGGAATGCTTTAAACCCGTCAGTCTCTCCTTTCAGGCGGTAATAGCGATAAGCGCCTACTCGCCCTGCTGCGTCGAGCCTTCCTCCACCATGCCTTGCGGCAGCACGGCCGGGGCGATCTCCGTCTGCGACGGCTCGGGTGAAGCCGCCGCGCTTTGAGACGAGGACGCAATCGCTTCTTCGTCGTCGGTGGCGGCGGCCGTCGTGTCGTCGGTCGTGACCTCGTCCGTACCGACCGGCCGCGGCGTGACGGAGCCGTCGGCCGCCGCCACGCGCCACACGGTATTGTCGGCATCGTCGGCGACCAGAAGGGCACCGGTGCCGTCGATGCCGACGCCGACCGGGCGGCCGTGCGCCTGATCGCCGTCGATGAAGCTCGTCACCACGTCCTGCGCCTTGCCGGCCGGCTTACCGTCCTCGAACGGCACGTAGACGACCTTGTAGCCGTTGAAGGCTCTGCGGTTCCAACTGCCGTGCTCGCCGATAAAGGCGCCGTTGGCGAAGGGTTCCGGCAGGGCCGAGTCCATCGAGAAGGTGAGGCCGAGCGCCGCGACGTGGCTGGAGAGCGCGTAGTCCGGCGCGATCGCCTTTTCCACCATGTCCGGGCGCTGCGGATGGACCCGCTCGTCGACGTGGTCGCCGTAGTAGCTCCACCGCCAGCCGTAGAAAGCGCCCTCCTTCACCGAGGTCATGTAGTCCGGCACGAGGTTGGGTCCAAGTTCGTCGCGCTCGTTCACCACGGCCCAGAGAACGCCGGTCTCGGGCTCGAAGGTCAGCCTGTTCGGGTTGCGCAGGCCCGAGGCGTAGACGCGGGCCGCCCCCGTCGCCCGGTCGACCTGCCAGACCGCGGCGCGGCCCTTCTCGGCCTCCAGCCCGTTCTCCACGATGTTGGAGTTCGAGCCGACCGAGGCGTAGAGGGTGCGCCCGTCCGGGCTGAGCGCCAAGTCCTTGGTCCAGTGGTGGTTGATCGGCCCGCTGGGCAGCGGCGTCAGCACGCGCGGCTTTGCCGTGATCTTCGTCTAGCCTAGCTTGTAGGGGTAGGCCAGGATCGCGTCGGTCGCGGCGACGTAGAGCGTGTCGTCGATCCAGGCGACCCCGAAGGGCGAGGCGAGACCCGTCAGGAGGTCGCTGCGCTCGTCCACCTTGCCGTCGCGGTCTGTGTCGCGCAGGAGGGTGATAAGGTTGCTCTCCTTCTGCTCGCCGCCGCTAAAGCCGTGGGCGTAGGACATGATCCAGCCGCGGATCACGTCCTTGGGGCGCGTGGCAGGCTCGCCTTCGGGTCCGCGCGACTGGACGACGAGCACGTCGCCGTTGGGCAAGGGTGGACCATGCGCGGGTTGGCGAGGTCTTTGGCAAGGCGTGACGGCGAGGCCCTCGGGCACGCTCGGCGTCTCGCCGTTCTTCCAGCCGACGACCTCGGCGACCTTGATGCCGGTGAAGAGCGACGAACTGGGCTCCGGCAGGACCGGGTTGGGGCCGATCTGCTTTGAGAGGTCGAAGTTCGCGCCGTCGTCGTCGCAGCCGGCGAGTGCCAGGAGGGCAAGGCCACCCGCCGCGAGAGCGGCCGCGGGGAAGGGAAAGGATCGACTAGTCATACGTGCTCACTCCAACATCGCGCACGCCGACGCCGTGACGAAAGACCATCGAGCGCCCGAGCGCGGCGGTGATGGCCACGAGAAGCACGGTCAGCGCAGACAGGACCAGCCCGTAGGGGACGACGGCGGTCCAGCCGTCGCCGGCGTGAACGAGGCTGTTGAGAAAGGCGAGGCCGAGGACGACCACGTTGCCGATCGCGTGGGGCCAAGCCGGCGCTTGTGCGCGAACCTCGAAACCGAACAGGAGATCGATCGCACCGGCCACGGCGGCAAGCGCGCCGAAGACGAGCCCGGCAAAGAGCAGCTAAGCGGAGAAGTTCTGCCACATGAGGTTCGAGGTTTGCCAGTAGGCGATGTCGGTCAGCAGGACGAGGGTGAAGCAGACGATGGGAAACGGAACCAGCACCGCGTGGATTGGGTGTCCGGCGATGGCGGCGGTGGACTGGGGGTGCAAAGAAGCCATCGATGAGCCCTCCTGTGATCGGCGGTTGATAGCCTTGCAATGATACGCGCGGCAGCACGCCGCGATACGACCGATGGCAGTTACAGGGCTGCGGCAAAGAAGACAGGGTAGGGGGTACGACCGCTTGTGGCGGCAAAGTCATGCCCTTGAGCGCCGTTGGCGGAGGGGGTGGGATTCGAACCCACGGTACGCTCGCGCGCACAACGGTTTTCGAGACCGCCCCGATCGACCACTCTGGCACCCCTCCGCGACGGTGGGCGCTATGTAGACAAAGGGGGCGGCGGTGGCAAGGGTTGCGGCGAGGGCCGGGCTTGACGGGGCCGGGTGCCGGGGGGATGCTGCGCGCGACACATGATGGCTGCGGCATGATCTGGACGACGGACGACGGGCGGACCCTGCCCGCGCGGGCGCTTTAGGGCGTGGAGCCGGGGCTGATCGCGGCGTCGATCGCGGCCGTCTTGATCTACGGCGTGTCGAAGGGCGGCTTCGGCGGCGGGCTCGGCGTCGCGGCCGTGCCGCTGATGGCGCTGGTGATGAGCCCGGCGCGGGCGGCAGCGATCCTCTTGCCGGTCCTGGTCCTCATGGATCTCATCGGCCTCGTCGCCTATCGCGGCCGCTTCGAGCGGCGGGCGATCGCGACCATGCTGCCGGCGGCGATAGGCGGCATCGTCGCCGCCTCGCTCGCCTTTCGCTACTTCAGCGACGACGCGGTGCGGCTCCTGGTCGGCCTCGTCGCGATCGGCTTCAGCCTGAACCACTTCTTGCGCCGCGGCGCCGCAGCGCGCCCGCCGGCGCCGCAGCGACCCTTGCTCGGCGCCTTTTGGGGCGCGATCGCCGGGTTCACCAGCACGCTCGCGCACTCAGGAGGACCGCCGGCCAACGTCTACCTCTTGCCGTTGAAGCTGGAGAAGTCGGTCTTCGTCGGCACGATGATCGTCCTGTTCGCCGCGATGAACGTGGTCAAGCTGGTGCCGTTCGTCGGGCTCGGGCTCCTCGACACCCCCAGCCTCAAGGCGAGCGCCATGCTCGCCCCGCTCGCCGCCCTCGGCATGGGCCTCGGCATCTGGCTGCACAAGCGGGTGGACGAGCGCCTGTTCTACCGCCTGTGCTACCTCTTCGTCCTCCTGACCGGGCTCAAGCTCGCCTGGGACGCCCTGACCTGAAGGCGCGCAGTTTCTCGCGGGCGCGGGCCGGGTCCGGCGGCAATACGGCGTCGAGCAGGGTTCGGGTGTAGGGGTGGCGGGGGTTCTTGAGCACGTCGGCGGTGCGGCCGCCGTCGACCGCGCGGCCGTCGGCCAAGACGAGGATCTCGTCGCTCACCTGCGCCACCACGGCGAGGTCGTGGCTGATGAGGAGGTAGGCGAGGCCGTGGCGCGCGCGCAGGTCGAGCAGGAGGTTCAGGACTTGGGCCTGGATCGAGACGTCGAGTGCCGAGACCGGCTCGTCGAGGCAGATCAGCCGCGGGCGCGGGATCAAGGCGCGGGCGATCGCGACCCGCTGGCGCTGCCCGCCGGAGAGTTCGTGCGGGTAGACGTCGGCGAGGGCGGCATCGAGCCCGACCTCGTCGAGCGCCGCCTCGACTAGGGCTTGGCGTCGGCGGGCGTCCAGGCGGCGGCGGTGGAGCGGCTCGGCGACGATCCAGGCGACCTTGCGGCGCGGGTCGAGCGAGCCCTTCGGGTCTTGAAAGACCATCTGCACGTCACCGGGGTCGGCGTGGCCTCGCAGCGGGCGATCCATGAAGCGCACCGAGCCGGCGTCGGGGCGCAGGAGGCCGAGGCAGATCCGGGCGAGCGTCGACTTGCCCGAGCCGGTCTCGCCGACGACGCCGAGGCTGGCGCCGGCCTCCAAGCGAAACGAGACGCCCCCCAGCGCCCGGCGCACCGGCCGCGGCCCGAAGAGGCCCGTGCGCGGCAGGAAGAATCGCTTCTCGACCTCGACCGCCTCCAGGAGCGGCGCCGTAGGGGTGCTCACTCAGGCACCCTCGGGGTAGAAGCAGGCGGCGGGGTGGTCGCCCGCGAGCGGCGGCACCTCGGCCCGGCAGCGCGCCCTGGCCTTCGAGCAGCGCGGGGCGAAGGCGCAGCCGTCCGGCAGGGCGAAGGGCGAGGGCACGCTGCCCGCGATCGGCACCGGCCGTCGCCCCGGCTCCAGGCCGGGCAGGGCGTTGAACAGGGCGCGGGTGTAGGGGTGGCGCATCGCCCTGAACACGTCCGCCGTGCGGCCGGTCTCGACGACGCGCCCGGCGTAGACGACCGCCATGCGCGCCGTCATCGCCGCGATGACGCCGAGGTCGTGGGTGATAAGGAGGAGCGCCGTGCCCTCCTGCTCGGCCGCGTCCTGCAGCAGCGCCAGGATCTCGGCCTGGACGGTGACGTCGAGCGCCGTCGTCGGCTCGTCGGCGATGAGCAGCTTCGGCCGCATGGCAAGGCACATCGCGATCATCACCCGCTGGCGCTGCCCGCCCGAGAGCTGGTGCGGGTAGAGCTTGAGCGGGAAGCGCTTCGGATCGAGCCCGACGCGGGCGAGCGCCCCCGCCGCGCCGTCGAGCGCCGCCTTGCGCGCAACGCCGCGACGGCGCAGGCCCTCGGCCACCTGATCGCCGATGGCCATCACCGGGTTGAGGGCGGTGAGCGGTTCCTGGAAGACCATCGCCATCGCCCGGCCGCGCAAGTCCCGCCGCGCCGCCGGCGGCAGCGCCAGGAGGTCCTCGCCCATGAAGCGGATCGTGCCCGTCACCTCTGCCCGCTCGGGCAAGAGGCCCAGGATCGCGAGCGCGGTCATCGACTTGCCGGAGCCGGACTCGCCGATCAGCCCGAAGCTCTCGCCCGGATCGACGCCGAGATCGACGCCGTGCAGCACTTTGAGCGGCCCCGCCTCGCCCGGTAGCGCGACGGTAAGGTCGCGTACCTCCAAGAGCGGGCTCATTGCAGTCCTGACATGCGCGGGTCGAGCCGGTCGCGCAGCCCGTCGCCGAGCAGGTTGAAGCCCAAGACAGCGACGACGATGGTGAGGCCCGGAAACACGATCACGTGCGGGGCGAGGCTCATGTAGGTCTGCGCCTCGCTCAGCATCCGCCCCCAACTGGCCTCGGGCGGCTGCGCGCCGAGGCCCAGGTAGGCGAGCCCCGCCTCGGCCAGGATCGCGAGCGCGAACTGGATCGTCGCCTGGACGATGAGGACCGGTGCTGTGTTCGGCAGGACGTGCTCGACCGCGACGCGGGCATCGCCCTTGCCGGCGATCTTGGCCGCGAGGACGAAGTCGCGTCCGACGAGCGGCAGGGCCGCCCCCCGGCTCAGCCGCGCGAACACCGGCACGTTGAAGATGCCGATCGCCAGGATGGCGTTGAGGGCGCTCGGGCCGAAGACGGCGGTGATCATCACGGCGGTGAGAAGGGCCGGAAAGGCGAACGCGAGGTCGGAGAGCCGCATCACCGCCTCGTCGACGAGGCCGCCCTGGGATGCAGCGAGCAGGCCGAGCGGCACGCCGACGCCGACGCCGATCAAAACGGCGACGACCGCGACCAGGATCGAGGTGCGCGCACCCGCGAGCAGGAGCGAGAGGATGTCGCGGCCGAGCTGGTCGGTGCCGAGCAGGTGCGCGCCGCTCGGACCCTGGAGGCGGTCCATGACCGCGACCGTGTCGATCGGGTAGGGCGTCCAGGCGAGCGAGAGGAGGGCGGCCCCGACCAGAACGGCCGCGATCGTAGCACCGAGTGCCAGGCCGACGCGCCTAGACGCGGCCACGATCGCGGATCCTGGGGTCGAGCCAGAGGTAGGCCAGATCGACGAGGAAGTTGATGACGATCACCGCGATCGCGAGCAGGACGACGAGGCCCTGGACGGTGACGAGGTCGCGCGCCGCGATCGCCTGGAACAGGAGCCGGCCGAGGCCCGGCAGGTAGAAGACGTTCTCGACGATGATCGTGCCGGCGAGGAGAAAGGCGAGTTGCAGGCCGATCACGGTCACGACCGGGATCATCGCGTTGGGCAAAGCGTGGCGCCAGAGCGCCTCTTGCCGGGAGAGCCCCTTCATCCGGGCGGTGAGGATGTAGTCCTCGCCCAAGGCTTCGAGGACGGAAGAGCGCGTCAGGCGGGCGAGGATCGCCGCCTGCGGCAAGGCCAGCGCCACGCCGGGGAGGAGAAGCGCCTTCAGCCCGGCCCACACGCCGGCCCCCCAGCCGGGAAACCCGCCCGAGGGCAGCCAGCCGAGCGTGACGGCGAACAGGAAGATCAACAAGATTGCGAGCCAGAAGTTCGGCACGGCAACGCCGAGTTGCGCCCCGGTCATCAGGCCGAGATCGGCGTAACTGCCCCGCTTTGCGGCGGCGAGCGCGCCGAGCGGCACCCCGATCCCGACGGCGAGCAGGATCGCCAGCATTGCGAGCGGCAGGCTGACGCCGAGGCGCTCCCAGATCAAGCCCGCGACCGGCACGCTGTAGGTGTAGCTGGTGCCGAGGTCGCCTTGCAGGAGACCGGTGAACCACGCGGCGAAGCGCAGCGGCAGGGGTTGGTTGAGCCCCATCTCGGCGCGAAGGGCGGCCAGCGTGTCGGGTTGCGCGTTGACGCCCAGCATCACCGCCGCCGGGTCGCCCGGCAGCCAAGCCAGCACGGCGAAGACGACGAGGGCCGCCAAGAAGACCGTGAGGCACAGGCCGATCAGGCGTCGAACGATGCGGGTCGGCATAGGTAATCGGCGTCAGGAGGAGGTCCAGCGGACGTCGGTCACGTCGTTGGCCTGGATCGGGCTGTTGGGCCACAAGCCCTCCAGGCGCGCGTCCCAAACGCCGAGCTTGGGCAGTTGGAAGAGAAAGCCGTTGACGCCGTCCTCGGCGATTTGCTCTTGCGCCCGGCCGTAGAGGGCGTTGCGCTCGGCCGGATCAAGGGCGCGGCGCAAATCCGCGATGATCGCGTCGAAGGCGGCGCTCTGATAGCCGAAATAGTAGTCGGGCCGGGCGTAGACGTCGATGTCGAGCGGCTCGGTGTGGGCGACGATGGTGAGGTCGAAATCGTGGTTGGTGAACACCTGCTCCAGCCACTGCGGCCACTCGATCATCGTCGTCTCGACCTCGATGCCGACGTCGCGCAGTTCGGCCGCGACGATCTCGCCGCTGCGGCGGGCGTAGGCCGGCGGCGGCAGCTTCAGGCGCAAGCGCAGATCCTCGACCCCCGCCTCGGCCAGGAGCGCGCGCGCCTCGTCGGGGTCGTAAGGGTAGCGGCCGGTGAGGTCGCGGTAGGCCGGGTGGTGCGGGGCGAAGTGCGAGCCGATCGGGGTGCCGTAGCCGAAATAGGCGCCCTCGATGACGGCGTTCCGGTCGATCGCGTGCGCGATCGCGCGCCGGACGCGGACGTCGCCCAGCGGCTTGTTGCGGTTGTTGATCGCCAGGATCGTCTCGCCCTCGGTCGTGCCGACCACGACCTTGAGCCGGGGGTCCTGCTTGAGCTGTTCGAGGCTCTCGGGCGCCGGGAAGTTCGGGTAGGCGTCGAGGTCGCCGGCCAGCATCGCGGCGACGGCCGCCGCCGGGTCGGCGACGATCCTGAAATTGACGTGGTCGAGGCCGACCGGATCGCCCCAATAGTCCTCGCGCGCGCGCAGGACGATCTCGTTGCCCCTGGCCCAGCCCTCGAACTGAAACGGCCCCGTGCCGACGGGGCTGGTCTTGTTGTCGGCGGCGCTCTCGGGCGCGACGATGACGGCGTCGCCTAGGCCCAGATTGAACAGGAACTGGCCGTCGGGCGCGTCGAGCGTGAAGCGGACCTCGTTGGGGTTGGGCGCCTCGACCTCGATGATGCCGGCGTAGAGGCCCTTTTGCGCGTTGGTGCTGTCCTCGGCCAGGAGGCGATCGAAGGTGAAGACGACGTCCTCGGCGTCGAAGCCGGTGCCGTCGTGGAAGGTGACGCCCTCTTCGAGATCGAAGGTGTAGGTCGTGCCGGCCCCGTCGACCGTCCAGGCGCGGGCGAGCGCCGGTTGCACCCCGCCGTTCGCGTCGATCCGGGTCAGGCCCTGGAACAGATTGGCGTAGACGACCTCGTCGATCGCGGCCGCCGCCCCTGCCGTCGGGTCGAGGTGGGGCGGTTCCAAGACCATGCCGAGCCGAAGCGCCCCCTCGGCCGACGCCGCGGTGCCGACGAGCCAGACGAGGGCGGCAAGGGGGATGACGGACCAGGGCATCGTGGCGCTTCTCCTCAACGATTGGTCCCACCACGGGCGGGGCAGGGCGGGAGAAAGCACAAAGCCGGGACGCTTCCAAGCAAGATGCGCCTCTTTGAGCCCCTTCGGACTAATCTTTCGGCCACACCTCGGCGGCGGCGTCGGCCCAGGGGTGCAGCGGTTCGACCATGCCGTAGCGCCACTCGTCGGCGCGGTCGTTCAAGACGGCCGAGGCGCAGCCGAACATGAGCGGGTAGGTCACCGGCCGCAGGCGCCGCAATCGGTGCGAGGGGCCGAGCAGCGCCGCCGCCTCCTCGCCGGCGCGGGCGTCGAGGGTCACGAGCCCGTCGCCGGCGACGTCGAGGCGCGGCTGGTTCAAGGCCTCTTCGAGCGGCATGAAGTGGTCGGTGAGAAAGCTCAAGATCTGCATGACCGCCGGCACGATCCGCCGCCCGCCCGAGGCGCCGAGCGCCAATTCGTAGCCGGGCGAGCGCGCCAGCACCGGGCACATGTTGGCGAGCGGCCGCTTGCCCGGGCCTATGCTGTTCGGCCGGCCGGGCACCGGGTCGAACCACATGATGCCGTTGTTCATCAAGACGCCGGTCTCGGCGAGCTCGGTCTTGGCGCCGAACGACGAGAGCAGCGTCTGGGTCAAGGAGACGGTGTTGCCCTCGTCGTCGATCACCGAGACGTGGCTGGTGCAGCCGGGATCGGCGGCGTTGCCGGCGTCGCCCAGACGTTCCAGGCGCTCGCGCGTCGCCGCTTCGAGGGCGGCGGCGTAGGCCGCGTAGGCCGAAGGATCGGGCACGTCGCCCCCGATCGTCTGGGCGCTCAAATGCGCCAGCGCGGCCCGGAGCGTGACGCCGCCGAACAGGCCCGGCATCGCCGCGACCTCGGCGTCGCGATAGGCAAAGCGCAGCGGCGTCACGGCGCGGGGCATGGCCGCCTCGAAATCCTCCTCGACCAGGACGCCGCCCGCCTTGGCGACGTCGGCCATGAGGCGCCGCCTCAAGGTGCCGCTCAGGATCGTCCGCCAGCCCTCGTCGCGCACCAGCCGCATCGTGTCGGCGAGCGCGTCGCGCGGCAGGAGGGTGTTCTCGCCGGTCCAGGTGGGAAACGGGGCGCAGCCCTCGATCAGGTAGCGCTCGGCCGTGAGCGGGTGGCGCAGGAGGGCGGGGGACGCGGCGGCGATGAGCAGCGCCGCGTACCAATCGATCTCCAGCCCGCCCGCGGCGAACTCGGCCGCGGGCGCCGCCAACTCCGCCCAGGGCAGGCTGCCGTAGCGCTCGTGCGCGAGGCCGAGGCCTTGGAGGTAGGTCGGCACGCACCAACTGAGCGGCCCTTCGAGGTTGTGGTCGCCCTCGACGCCCTGCCACGCGAACAAGTCGCCGCCCTCGCCCTCGCGCAGCGGGTAGGACGCCGGATCGAGCTTGAGCGGGGCGACGGGGCCGAAGTCGATCGCCTCCGAGCGCCCGTCGGCCTCGAAGCGGGCCAACATGCAGCCGATGCCGCCGAGCCCGCTCATCCAGGGCTCGATCACCGTGAGCGCCAAGGACGTCGCGATCGCGGCGTCGATCGCGTTGCCGCCGCGGACCAGGGTCGCGGCCCCGACCTCGGCCGCCATCCGGCTCTGGCAGGCGACGACGCCGTGGCGCCCGGCGACGGCGTGACGGGTCACTTGGCGGCTGAGCGCGAAGGTGCCTTGCATCGCGGGAACTCTCTTTTGAGGATGGTTATCGTGTTCTTTTAACAGTTTCGTTGCGGGCTGTCTTGCCCCGTTGCGGCACGGGAATGTCCCGCGATGGCAGAAAAATCTTAACCGGCGCACGTACGCCCAGATGTTTTGCTGTCTGATGACGCTTTGTGCTTAAATGGTAAATTTTCCTAATATGCTTCGCTAAATTAACATTCAAAAATTTGTGTAAATGACCGCTTACGCAATTTTGTTGCGTGAACAGCACGAAACAATTAACCACAATAGAATAAGTCGACACGTTCATGAATGATTAATTAACGACAGTTAATTCTGGAAAAAGCGGCTAAATCTGCTTAGAAGATTTGGTGCGATAATCGTGCGCAAAAGGGCCGCAATTATGATGAATAGAAATCATTGGTCTGTGCCGGGCTTCACCGTTCTCGCGCTGCTGGCGCTCTCGGCCTGCGGCGGTGCCGGCGGTGGAGGAGCAACGCCGGCACCGACGCCGACACCGGCGCCGACCACGGGCCCGAACGGTGGCGGGTCATCGGGCGGCTCACCTGAGAAGCCTAACTCGCCTGAGGCTCCTAAAATCCCAGCTCAAACTTTTGCCGTCCCCAATCCATACGCCTCAACCTTAACGGGCCCACCCGACGGCATCGAGCGCCTGTTCGTCTTCGGCGACAGCTACTCAACTTTGAAGGGCAAGCATCTTTGTCCTGACAACCCTTGCTTCGACAAGGAGAAGATGTGGCCCGCGCTTCTCAAGCCGGAGGTCACCGGGCGGCACGTCTATGCCAAGAACGGCGCCTCAGCCCGCGACGAGGGCCCGTTCAAGACCAGCCCCGACAACACGATCAAGGCGCAAGTCGACGCATTTAGCTCGAAAGCCACGACGTTCGGCAACCACGATTTGTCCGTCGTCTACGCCGGCTACAACGATATCGACCATCCTATGCAGGATGTTTCTTTGGGCGAGTCGCTGACCGACCTGAGGATCCAGATCGACCGGCTAATTGACGCCGGCGCCACCGACGGCGAAGCACAGCTGTTCCTCACGCTCCTGCACGACTGGGGCAGCAATCCGTCCTACGGCGCGAGCGGCGACGCCAACGTCACGCGAGAAGTGGAGGATTGGAACACGGAGCTGGCGAAGCTCGCCAACCGTGCAGGCGTCAAAGGCAACAACGTCGTCGCGGTCGATCTCTACTCCGTCTTCAAGCGCATCCAGGCCAATCCTGCCGCGTACGGTTTCGACAACATCGAGAACCCGGAGCCCGACAACGCCGACTCGACCGCGCTCTACTTCGACGAGAACCATTTCGGCCCGCGCGGGCAGGAGATCATCTACCAAGTTTTCCGCCACTACCTGACGCGCGGCTGGGACTGGGCCAACGGTTTTGCCAGCGCCGACAAGGATGACGAGGCGCTGGACGCGGCGATCAAGGCCGGCTACGCCCCGGCCAAGTCGAGCCTCGGCTTCGCCTCGTTCGCGGTCGGCACGCCGGCGGTGCGCAACGACGTCGGCGCCGATCCCAGCCGGGCCGGGTTCGCGGCCCTGCGGACGCAAGACGACGGCCCGAGCGGGCTCGGGATCAGCTACGGCCTGCAAGACGGCACCAATTTCGGCGTCGCCTTCACCCGCTCGGAAGACGACAAGGTGGGCGGCTACGGCCATCAGGTGACGCGCCTGTCGCAGAGCGCCGACGCGACGACCTTCTTCTTCGACGCAGAGGTCGGCGGCGTGCAACTAGCGACCCAGGCGCGGATCGCCGACGAGCACCACGTCCGGCGCGAGAACGACACCCTCGTCGGCGGCGGTAGCAGTGCCGCCTTCGACGGCCAAACGGTCGGCCTGTCGCAGACCGCCGGCGTGCCGCTTCGGGCCGGCAACGCTTGGCTGACGCCCTGGGTCAACCTCAGCCACGCCGAGCGCAGCGTCGACGGCTTCACCATCGCCAACGCCTACCTCTCGGACGTGACCTACGGCGCCGCCCAGGTCGAGGAGACCTACACGACGCTGGGCCTCGACCTCGCCTTCGACCCGCTGCCGCTCGGCGGCGATCGCGCCCTCAACCTCAAGGGCTCGCTCGCCTATAAGCGCAGCCTCCACCTCGACGACTACGAGGTGCGCATCACCGAGGCCGCGTTCGGCAACATCGAGCGGGCACGGATGGGGCGCGACGCCGTGGGCGTGCTCGGCCTCGACGTGGGCGCCGCCCTCGACCTCGGCCAGTCCTTGAGCTTCGATGCCGACTACGGCCTCGCCAAGCAGACCGGCACCGAGGTCGAGCAGAACCTGATGCTGCGGCTGACGAAGAGGTTCTGATTGTTACGCTTCGCGTGCGCTAGGCGCGCGGCCTTTTTTCTTCTTTTTTGCCAGTGTTAACGTAGGAGGCTGGCCCCGACGCCGAGGGCCGGCCTCAAACAAAGCAAAAAAGAGGAAAAAGAAGGCCGCGCGGCAGCGCACGCGCGAGCGTTCACCGCCCTTCCCCTTCCGCGTACAGCGCCCGCAAGCCCTCGCGGTAGGTGGGAAACAGGAGGCGCACGCCGAGTTCCTCCTTGATGCGCCGGTTCGCGACGCGGCGGTTGTCCTGGTAGAAGGTGCGCGCCATCGGCGACAGGTCGGCCGTGGCGTAGGGTTGTTCGGGCGGGGGTGGGACGTCGAGCAGGTCGGCGGCGAACGCCACCACGTCCTGCGGCGGGGCGGCCTCGTCGTCGCAGACGTTGTAGACCCGGCCGGGGTCGGGGTTGTCGATCGAGGCTTCGAGCACGGTCGCGATGTCCTCGACGTGGACGCGCGAGAACACCTGGTCCGGCTTGACGATCCGCCGCGCCGTGCCGTCGGCCACGTTCCTCAAGGGGTTGCGGCCGGGGCCGTAGATGCCGGCCAAGCGAAAGACGTGCACCGGCAGGCCGCATTTCAGCCACGCCGCCTCGGCGTCGGCGCGGCGCCGGGCACGGGCGAGGGTGGGGGCCAGGGGATCGTCCTCGCCCACCTCGGCGCCGCCGCGGTCGCCGTAGACGGCCGTCGTGCCGAGATAGCCGACCCAGGCGAGGCCGGGCAGGGCGACGAGGTCGGCCCCGTGCGCGATCAGGGCAGGATCGCCCGCGTCACTCGGCGGGATCGAGGTCAGGACGTGGGTGGCGCCCTTAAAGGCTTCCGCCGGCAGGGGGCGGTCGTGGTCGAAGACGAAGGGCTCGACCCCGCGTGCCGCCAGCGCGTTGGCCTTGTCCGCCGAACGCGTCGTGCCGCGCACCGTCCAGCCGCGCTCTCGCAGCCGGGCGCTCAAGTGGGCCGCTGTGTAGCCGTAGCCGAAGCACAAGAGCACCCCCGCCGCCATGATCCTCGTTCCCCCTTGGCCCCCTTTGGGGCGTCAGGCGGGGGAGGATGCGGCCGCGTCGGCGCCGGCGCAAGCCCGGAGCCGGCCCACCGCCCAGGCCGCCGCCTCGGCGACGACGGGATCGGGGTGGCTCTGCCGCGCCGCCGCCGCGCCCAAGAGGCCGGGATCGTCGCTGTTGCCGATCGCGAGCATGACGTTGCGCAAGAAGCGGGCGTGGCCGAGCCGCTTGATCGGCGAGCCGGCGAAGCGTCGGCGAAAGCCGGCCTCGTCCAGGGCGGCGAGGTCGCTCAAACGCGGTGCCGTCAGGTCCTCGCGCGCGCGCAGCTTGGCCTCGCGCGTCGCTTGCGCGAACTTGTTCCACGGGCAGACCGCAAGGCAGTCGTCGCAGCCGAAGACGCGGTTGCCGACGGCTTGGCGAAACTCGTGCGGGATCGGCCCCTCGTGCTCGACCAGGAGGTAGGCGAGGCAGCGCCGCGCGTCCAAGGTGTAGGGCGCTGGAAAGGCGTCGGTCGGGCAGACGTCGAGGCAGCGGCGGCAGCGGCCGCAATGGTCGGTCTCGGGCGGGTCGGGCGGCAGGACGGCGGCGCTCAGGATGGTGCCGAGGAAGAGCCAGGAGCCGTGCTCACGCGCGACGAGGTTGGTGTGCTTGCCCTGCCAGCCGAGGCCGGCCGCCTCCGCCAGCGGCTTTTCGAGCAGAGGTGCTGTATCGACGAAGACCTTGACCTCGGCACCCGTCCGCCGGTGCAGGAGGCCGGCCAGCTCCTTCAGCCGGCCCTTGATGACGTCGTGGTAGTCGCGGTTGCGGGCGTAGACCGAGACGTAGGCGCGGTCCTTGCGGGCGAGACCCGGCAGCGGGTCGTGGTCCGGGCCGTAGTTCATGCCCAGGATCAAGGCGCTCCTGGCATCACGCCACATGCCGCGCGGCGTCTCGCGGCGCTCGGGCTCGCGCGCCAGCCAGTCCATGCCGGCGTGGCGCCCCTCCGCGACGAAGCGGCGATAGGCGTGCCGGCGATCGGGCGGCACCTCGGCCGCCGCGACCTTGAGGGCGGCAAAGCTGAGTAACCGCGCGCGCCCGTCGAGTTCGGCCCGCAGGCGCCGCCACGCAGGATCAGAAATCGGGGTCGTCATAGTGGACGGGCGGCTTGATGCCGGTGATGCGATCGGCGAGCAGCGGCCGGAACGCGGGCCGCGACTTCATCTTGGCGTACCAGTCGCGGGCACCCTCGAAGCCGCTCCAGGGCACGGCGTCGAGGTAGTCGAGCACCGAGAGGTGTGACGCCGCCGCGACGTCGGCCAGGGTCAGGTCGTCGCCCGCGAGCCAGCGGCGGCGCTCGTAGAGGTAGCCGATATAGCTCAGGTGGGTGCGAAGGCTGTCGGCGCCGTGGCGCAGCGCCGTCGAATCGGGGTGGCCCTGGCGCTTCAAGCGCCGCAGCAGCTTCTCGCCCCAGAGCGGGTCGGTCACCTCGCGGCGGAACTTGACGTCGAACCACGCGACGAGGCGGCGGGTCTCGTTGCGCTCGGCGAAGGTGCGGCCGAACAGGAGCGGCTGGTCGGGGTACGCCTCGTCGAGGTAGGCCGCGATCGCGGCGCTGTCGGCGACGACGAGGTCGTCGTCGACCAGGACGGGCACCTCGGCCGCGTGGTTGAGGCGCACGAAGTCGTCGCCCGCCTCCCAGGGGACCGTCTCGACCAGTTCGGCCGCCAAGCCCTTCTCGCGCAGCGCCAAGCGGACCTTGCGCGAGAAGGGGCATAAGGGGTGGTGGTAGAGTCGCAGCATCGAGGCGCCAATCCGGCGGCGGGCGGTGAAGAGCGGGTATCGCCCGCCAAGAAAGCCCGCACCGCCGCCAAGCGCAACGCCTAATCGCCGACGAAGGGGTTGCTAGCGCGCTCCTGCCCGAAGGTCGAGCCCGGCCCGTGGCCGCAGACGAAGCCCACGTCGTCGCCGAGCGGCCAGAGCTTGGTCTTGATCGAATGGAGCAAGGCGGCGTGGTCGCCGTAGGGAAAGTCGGTGCGGCCGACCGAGCCTTGAAACAGCACGTCGCCGACGACGGCAAAGCGCAGCGCTTCGCTGGCGAAGACGAGGTGGCCCGGCGTGTGGCCGGGGCAGTGCAGGACGGCGAAGTCGAAGCCCGCGATCTCGACCGCGTCGCCCTCGACGAGGAAGCGATCGACCGTCGCGTTCCTGACCCCCTCGATGCCGTAAGCCCTCGCCTGCGCCTCGATCCCCTCCAAGAGAAAGCGGTCGCGCGCGTCCGGCCCCTCGACCGGCAGCGTCGCGCCGGTCTTGTCCCGCCACGCGCCTTTAAGGTCCTCGACCCCGCCGGCGTGGTCGATGTGGCCGTGCGTCAGGACGATCTTGGTCGGCTTCGCCCCCGTCTCCTCGATCGCCGCCAGGATGCGCGGCACGTCGCCGCCGGGGTCGATCACCGCCGCTCGCATCGTGGCGTCGTCCCACAGGACGGCGCAGTTCTGCTGAAACGGCGTGACGGGGACGATCGCGCCTTTGAGGGGCATTGGGGATCCTTCCGGTGGCGTTGTTGAACGCTTCGCGTGCGCTGCCGCGCGGCCTTTTTCTTTTCTTTTTTGCTCGTTGTCACCCGGACTTGGCCTCAACGCCGAAGCCAGCCTCGGACAGAGGCAAAAAAGAGAAAAAAAGCCCGCGCGGCGAGCGCACGCGCAAGCGTTCAAAGCCCCCCGACCGTCACGTCGGCCGGGTAGGTCGCCTTGTAACCGACGCGGATCGTGCGCGTTTCGCCGGGCTTCAGGGTCACGTTCCAGGCGAGCACGCCGGCCTTGCCGTCGGCGTCGCGCGCGTCCGGCGGGGTCGTCGTGTCGAGGAGGGCCACCTCGATGCGCTCGTCGATCGGCACGGGGACCTGGTCGAGGACGCGAAGGTCGATCGATTGGTCGTGCCGGTTGGTGACCTCGATGACGTGGCCGCGCACGACGCGGCGCTGTTGGTTGAAGAAGCCGTCCTCGCCCTTGGTATTGGCGTCCTCGTCGTAGCGCACCTCGACGCGCGGGTCGGAACCCAGCGGCAGCATGCGCGTTGCGTTCGGCGGTAGGGCATCGAGATAGCCTTGGGCGACGCCGACGCCGTCGCGGACGATGCGCAGGTCGCCCGCCGGCCATAAGCCGCCGCTCGTGTTGTCGACCTCGCCCTCCAGTACCACTTGCGGCGTCAGCCGCGGCACGACCACCGCCCGCGGCGACCAAGGGCCGCCGATCTCGCCCAAACGCACGCGCCGCGGCGTCCCGTCCTGCGGCACGTCGACCGACCGTTGCAGGACGAAGCGGGCGGCGAAGTCCCCGATCGGTGCCACGACCGCCTGCGCCTGCATAGGGGCGGGGGCGGCGGCCGCCATGCGCGCCTCGGCCCGGAGCGGCACCGGCGTCACCACGTCGATCCGCCAGGGCTCCAGCTCCGGCACCGCGCTCCAGGCGCGCGGGCGCTCGCCGGCGAGGGTGAGCTTGACGTCCTGCCAAGGCTCGCCCGTTTGCTGCGACAAGGTGGCGTCGGCGGTGAGCCGCAGCGTCCCGACGCCGCCGTCGGCCCCGCTATCGGCGCTGGCCTCGTAGGCGGCCGACCAGCCGGCGGGATCGACGGCGTAGGTGAGGGCGAGGCGGAGCGCTCCGGCCTCGGCCGCCTCGATCCCGATCCGGGCGGTGGTGCTGGCGCGCACTTTGCCCTGCACGTCGGCGAGTTCGGCCCGCTTCGCCTCCAAGCGGCGGCGTGCATCGGCGATGTCCGCCCGCGCCCCGCGGATCAGGGCGTAGGCGGCCTCGGCGTCCTCGCCGAGGGCTGACCAGCGGGCACGCCACGACGCTTCGTCGTTGAAGGGCGCGGCGCCGGCGCTCTCGATCGCCGCCAGCCTGATCTCTTGCACCGCGACCCGGTCCTCTTGCAGGCCGATCTCGGCCCCGATCGCGTCGATCTCGGCCTCAAGCCGCCGCCCGGCCGCACTCGGCGCGTCGGCCGCGTAGTCGGTCGCGATCTCGGTCCCGCCGTGCGTCGCCGGCACGCCGTTCAAGTCGACTTGGACCCTGTCCGCGTCGATCCCGGCCGGAAGACCCTCGATCAGGAACGTGTGCGTCCCGGCCGTCACCTCGGCCCCGCCGTTGCGGGTGACGTCGGCGCCTTGGAAGTAGACCGTGACCGCCTCGATCGGCGCTTCGATCGCAATTTCGGCCGCGCGGGCGCCCGCCGGTGGGGCGAGCGTCGCGCACAAGGTCAAGCCGGTAAGAAAATTGACGTGCCGAGGCAAGAACACGGCCCGAAGCGCACTAGATTGCTGCCGCTGGTCGATTCGAGGGGAAGGTATCGTCATGCAAAGCACCGCGCGGGTCGTTGTCATCGGTGGGGGCGTCGTCGGCGTCAGCACCCTTTATCACCTCGCCAAGAAGGGTTGGGAGGCGGTGTTGCTGGAGCGCACCGAACTGACCGCCGGCTCGACGTGGCACGCGGCCGGACTGCTCCCCTTGTTCAACATGAGCTACTCGGTCGGTCAACTCCACCGTTATTCGGTCGACCTCTACAAGGGTCTGGAGGCCGAGACCGGGCAGAACGTCAGCTTCCACGAGACCGGCAATTTGCGGCTCGCGACCAGCCGCGACCGAATGGACGAGTACCGCTTGTACAAGTGCACGGCCGAGACGATCGGCGTCGAGTGCCACCTGATCGGCGTCGACGAGATCAAGGGCTTGTGGCCGCTGCTCGACGCCGACGGCTTGGTCGGCGCCCTCTGGCACCCGACCGACGGCCACATCGCCCCCGTCGACGTGACGATGGCGCTGGCCAAGGGTGCTCGGATGCACGGCGCCAAGATCCACCAGGGCGTCGAGGTGACCGGCATCGAGCGCGACGACCACGAGTGGATCGTCAAGACCAAGACCGGCGCGATCCGCTGCGAGCACGTCGTCTCGGCGACCGGCAACTACGCCCGGCAGACGGCGGCGATGGTCGGCCTGCAGATCCCGGCGATCCCGGTCGAGCACCAGTACATCGTCACCGACGTCGATCCGGCGCTCAAAGCGTACCGCGGAGAGGGTCACGGGGAACTGCCGGTCCTGCGCGAGTCCGACGCCTCCTATTACCTGCGCGAGGAACGCTTGGGCTGGATCCTCGGCCCCTACGAGCACGGGGCGCCGGCCTGCTTCGTCGAGGGCGTGCCGCCGACCTTCGAGAAGGACCTGTTTCCGGGCGATCTGGAGCGGCTGATGCCGCACGTCGAGGCGGCGATGAAGCGCGTGCCGTCGTTCGAGAACGCCGGCATCAAGGACATCGTCAACGGCCCGATCAGCTACGCGCCGGACGGCAACCCGATGGTCGGCCCCGCCTTTGGCCTGCCGAACTTCTGGATCAGCGAGGCGCACAGCTTCGGCGTCACGGCGGCGGGCGGTGCTGGCTGGCAGTTGGCCGAGTGGATGACCGAAGGCGAGCCCTCGGTCGACATGCTGGGCGTCGATCCGCGCCGCTTTGGCGTCACGTCCAAGATGTACGCCAAGATCAAGAACGAGGAGGCCTACAGCCACGTCTTCGTCAACCACTTCCCGATGGAGGAGCGCCCGGCCTGCCGGCCGACGAAGACGACGCCGATCTACGACCGCCTCGATGAGATGGGCGCCGTCTGGGGTCAGCGCTTCGGCTGGGAGCGGCCGAACTGGTTTGCCCCCAAGGGCGTGGCGCGCGAGGACGCCTACTCGTACCGGCGCTCGAACTGGTTCGCCCACGTCGGCGACGAGGTCCGCGCCATGCGCGAGCGGGTCGGCCTGATGGAGCTGTCCTCGTTCGCCAAGTACGAGGTCGAGGGGCCGGGCGCGCGGGCTTGGCTGGACGGCATGGTGGCGAACGCGATCCCGAAGAAGATCGGCCGCATCGCGCTCTGCCACGCGCTCAACCCGTCCGGCTCGGTCCACTCCGAATTCACCATCACCCGCATGAACGACGGCCTCTACGGCGAGCGCTTCTACGTCGTCGGGCCGGGGGCCGCGCACGACCGCGACTGGGATTTCCTCACCCGCACCCTGCCGCGCAACGGCTCGGTGTTCTTGTCCGACGTGACGACGCGCTACGGCGTCCTCGTCCTAGCGGGGCCGCAGAGCCGGGCCGTGCTTGAGCGGCTCGCCGACGCCGACGTGTCGAACGCCGCCTTTCCCTGGCTGACGGGCCGGGAGATCCCGGTCGGCTACTGTGCGGGCGTGCGCGCCCTTCGGGTCAACTTCGTCGGCTCGCTCGGCTGGGAGTTGCACCACCCGATCGAGTATCAGCTCGGCCTGTTCAACCAACTGCTCGGGGCCGGCGCCGACTTCGACATCCAGCCTGTCGGTATGCGGGCGATGGATTCGATGCGCCTGGAGAAGTCGTACCGCTCGTGGGGCACCGACCTCAACGCCGAGAATACCGTCCTTGAGGCCGGGCTCGACCGCTTCGTTCGGCTGCAAAAAGGCCCGTTCACCGGCAAGGACGCGCTCATCCACCAGATCGAGGCCGGCATCCCGAACCGCTTTTGCACCATCGAGGTCGACGCCGACGACGCCGACCCGTTCGGCAACGAGCCCGTCTACGTGGACGGCGAGGTGATCGGCCGCGGCACCGCCGGCGGCTACGGCCACTTCGTCAACAAGTCGCTGATGCTGGGCTACCTCAAAACCGACCGCGCCACGATCGGCGCCGAGTGCCGGGTTCGCGTCCTCGACCAGTTGCGGCCGGCGCGCGTGGTGGCGGAGAGCCCGTTCGATCCCGACAACGAGGCGCTTCGCGCCTGAACGCTTCGCGTCGGCTGCGCCGGGCTTTTTTCTCTTTTTTGCTCGTGTTAACGTAAGAAGTTGGCCTCAATGCCGAGGACCAATTTCCAGCGACAAGTAGCAAAAAAGAAAGAAAAAAGCCCGCGCGGCAGCGCACGCGAAGCGTTCATCAGATCGGCCGCGCGACCGGCTTGGGCACGCTGGGGCGGGGGATCGGGAACACCGGCTTCTTATAGAAGCGGTGCCCGCCGTGGTCGGCGGTCGGCATCAACGCCCCGGCCCAGGCGGGGTTGACGTAGAGGGCGTGGTAGTGGGTGGCGCCGTAGGTGAGGCGGGGCGCGGTGCCCTTGACGGCGGCGATGGCGACGGCGACCGACTCGCTCCAAGCGCGCTCGTCGATCGGGTTCTTGATCCGGATGCGGTCGGTCTTGCCGTCCTTGGTCCAGGAGAACTGCCAGGGCTGCCAGACGACCTCGCAGACCGTGTCGGGGTAGCGATCGCTGCGAACCCGGTTCAAGACGACCTCGGCGACGGCCGCTTTCGCCTCGACGTCGCCGCTGCGCGCCTCGAACCAGACGTTGCGCGCCATGCACTGGACGTCGTTCATGACCTCCCCGCCGACGCCGGCGGTGGCGAGTTGCGCGGTCAAGACGGCCTTGGCGAGCGTCGTGGCGATATTCAGCATGTAGGTGTTTTCCTCACATTCGGCGATGAGGAGAAGATAAACGTTTCGGTAAGGTTTGCGAAAATTAGCATCTTGAGAGCGTACCGAAAGTGTAATACTTGATTAAGCATAACGAGTAATTAAAATTTACAGGAAATGATTAACAATAGTAGGTAGTAATATTACGCATTACTTAACGTCTGTCGCAGGGGCGAGGCCGGGTAGACGCCGAAGACCTGCACGGTCTCGGAGAAGAAGCGCAGTTCCTCCAGCGCGTTCTGCACCGGCTTGTCGTCGACGTGGCCGACGATGTCGGCGTAGAACTGGGCTTGGTTGAAGCCGGGGTCGATGTAGCTCTCCAATTTCAGCATGTTGACGCCGTTGGTGGCAAAGCCGCCCATCGCCTTATAAAGGGCGGCCGGCACGTTGCGGACGCGAAAGAGAAAGCTCGTCAGGATCTCGGCGCTGCCGGCCTCGGGCCGGATCGCCGCCCTGGTCAGGATCAAGAAGCGCGTCGTGTTGTGTTCGGCGTCCTCGATCCCTTCGGCCAGCACGTCGAGGCCGTAGATCTCGGCCGCGAGCGTGGAGGCGATCGCGGCATGGGCCGGATCGTCCCAACCCGCGACCTCGGCCGCCGCCCCCGCCGTGTCGCCGGCGATGCGCGGCGTCAGGCCGTGCCGCCGCAGGAAGTCGCGGCACTGGCCGAGCGCGTGGACGTGGCTGTGGACGGTGTGGACGCCCTCGAAGGCGGCGCCCTTGACCGCCAGGAGGCCGTGGCTGACGCGCAGGAAGTGCTCGCCGACGATGGCGAGCCCGCCGCCCGGCATCAGGTGGTGGACGTCGGCGACCCGGCCGGCGACCGAGTTGTCGACCGGGATCACCGCCAAGCCGGCGTCGCCCTCGCGCACCGCGGCGAACGCCGCCTCGAACGAGGCACAAGGCAAAACGTCGCGCCCCGGCAGGCACTCGGACAAGGCCGCGTGCGAGTAGGCGCCAAGCTGGCCCTGGAAGGCGACGGGGCCTAGAACGGCGTGGACTTCGGGGGAGAGCAACATCGCCTAACCTCGCTGCATGATGCGTCGCGCTGCGGCCAAGTCCTCGGCCGTGTCGATGCCGAGCGGTACGGCCGCCACGCGCTTGACGCCGATCGTCATGCCGTTCTCCAGGGCGCGCAACTGCTCCAGCCGCTCCTTTTGTTCGAGCGGCGAGGGCTGAAGATCTGCGAAGCGCTCCAGGGCGGCGCGGGTGAAGGCGTAGACGCCGATGTGGTGGTCGATCGGCCCGCCGCCGTAGGGGGCGGCACGGGTGAAGTAGAGGGCCCGGCCGGTCTCGCCACGCCACGCGACGATCGCCTTGACGACGTTCGGGTTCGAGGATTCGGCGGGGTCGTCGCTCAAGGCGGTGAGCGTGCCGATGTCGGTGCCGGGCGCGTCGAGCGGGTCGAGGACGGCGTTCAGCGCCGAGGACTCGATCAGGGGCAGGTCGCCTTGCAGGTTGACGACCCGCTCATAGCGCCGTTCGGGGTCGATCGCGTCCAAGGCGGCGCGGATGCGATCGGTGCCCGAGGGCAGTGCCGGAGAGGTCATCACCGCCTCGCCGCCGTCGGCACGCACGGCCTCGGCGATGGCCGCATCGCCGGAGGCGACGACGACCCGTCCGATGTCCGCCTCGCGGGCGCGGCGCAGGACATGGACGATCATCGGCGCGCCGACGATCGAGAGGAGCGGCTTGTCCGGCAGCCGCGTCGCGCGCAGCCGGGCCGGGATGAGGACGATCGTGCGCGACCGAATGTCGCCCGAGGCTGAAGACAAGCCGATGATCTCCTAGTTGAGGGGCAACACCGCCCGCAACGGGGCGCATGACATCCTGTCGCCTTGACGCCGTCCGCCCTTATGCCATACCGCCGATGGCAAGGGCGGCACAGCGCGGGCCGAACCATCGGGCAGGGACTGGGTTTTCCTATGGCATCATCGTTGGAAGGCAACAAGATCATCGCCGCCGTGCTGACCGCCGGCATCTTGGCGACGGGCTCCGCCTTCATCGGCAGCGTCCTCTACTCGCCGCACGAGGAACTGGCGGAGAACGCCTACCCGATCGCGCTCCCCGAGGGCGAGGAGGGCGGCGGTGAGGAAGCGCCCGAGGCCGAGCCCCTACCGGTCCTGCTGGCATCCGCCGATCCGGGTCAGGGGGAAGGTGTGGCGAGGGCCTGCTCGTCGTGCCACAGCTTCGAGCAGGGCGGCGCCAACAAGGTGGGCCCGGCGCTCTACGGCGTGCTCGGCCGCGACATCGCCGCGCACGAGGGTTTCGCCTATTCCGGCGCCTTGAGCGACAAGGAAGGCGCTTGGTCGTACGACAACATGAACGCCTTTCTCGAAGACCCGCAAGGCTGGGCGCCGGGCACCAAGATGAGCTACGCCGGCATCTCGGACCCTGAGGACCGCGCCGACATCATCATGTACCTGCGCACCGTCTCGCCCGAGGCGCCGCCGCCGCCCGCGCCCGACGCCGAGACCGGCGAGGCGACCGCCGCCGCGCAGGAGGAGACGCCCGGCGCCGACGCCGAGCCGGAGCAGCCGCCGATCGGCGGCGAGGAGGGATCGGTCATCGGGATGACCGATCCCAAGCCCGACCAGCCCGATCAGGAGACGGCCGCCAACGCGCAGGAGGACGTCGACCCCGCCGTGCCGGTACCCTCCGAGGGGGAGGCGAAGGCGGAGACGACGCCGGGCGAGGTCGAGGCGGCGACGAGCCAATCGACCGAGACGGTCGACGAGGCCAACGACGAGAGCGCCGGCACGCAGCGCGAGAGCGGCGCCGGCACAGCGCAGGCCGCAGGCCAGATGGACGAGGGCGGCGACGCCGCCGCCAATACCGACCAGGACGTGCCGACGGGGGCCGACGCCGACGATGGGGCGTCGGGCAATAATCAAGGCAGCGCCACCCAGAAACAGCAGCCCGCGGCAGCGGCGCAGCAGGGCAACGCCACCGGCGAGAACCGGACTGAGGGCGGCGGTCAGGCTGCGGCGGCGGGTGGTACACAGGTCGCCGCCGCGGGCGACGCCTCGGCCGGCGAGACGGTGTTTCGCAAGTGCCAAGCCTGCCACGTCGCCGACAAGGAGCAGAACCGGGTCGGCCCGCACCTCGTTGGCATCGTCGGCCGGGCCAACGCCTCGGTCGAGGACTTCAACTACTCCTCGGCGATGGTCGAGCACGGCGGCGAGTGGACCGAAGAGCGCCTGGACGAGTACCTCGCCGACCCGCGCGGCGTGGTGCCGGGCACCAAGATGGCCTTCGCCGGGTTGAAGGACGAGCAGGACCGGCTCGACGTCATCGCGTATCTGAAGTCGCTCGCGACCCAGTAGCGTTCGATGTCCTGTTCGATGCGCGGCGGGCCGTCCTCCATCAAGGGGCGGCCCGCTTCGCGTCTGACCTTGTTTTCACTTTCGTGTCACTCGGCGACCCCCTACGCTGACGCAGAAGACACAATGTTCACACCATCATCAAGGGAGACGGAATGTTTCGCTCTCAGCTTCGCCGCCTGATCGCCCTCCTGGTCCTCGCCTTGCCGTCGGCCGCCCTGGCGCAGACGGACGGGGCGACGAAGCTGACCAAGCTCACCCAGTTCGCCGAGTTCGGCGAGCCGGAGTACGAGCCGGGCTTCGCCCACTTCGACTACGTCGACCCTAAGGCACCCAAGGGCGGCGAGGTGCGGCTCGCGTCGTACGGCACCTTCGAGCGGCTGGACACGATCGTGCTCGGCCCCGAGTGGGCGGACGGGATCGGGCTCACCGGCGACGCGCTGATGACGGGCTCCTCCGACGAGATCGGCGCCTACTACCCCTCGATCGCCGAGAGCGTCGAGGTGCCGGACGACCTCTCGTTCGCGGTCTTCAACATCAACCCCGAGGCCCGCTGGCAGGACGGCGAGCCGATCACCGCCGAGGACTTCGTCTTCGCGATCGAGACCGTCAAGCAGTACGGCCGGCCGCTCTTGAAGGAGTTCTACAAGGTGATCGACAAGGCCGAGGCGCTGGACGAGCACCGGGTGCGCTTCGACTTCGCCACCAAGAACAACTGGAAGATCGTCGGGCTCGCCGCCAGCCAGTCGCCCATGCCCAAGCACTACATCGAGGCGAACGGGATCGACGTGTCCAAGCCCTCGGTCGAGCCGACCCTCTACGAGGGTGCCTACACGATCGAGCGGGTCGATCCGGGCCGCTCGATCACCTATAAGCGGGTCGAGGACTATTGGGGCAAGGATCTGCCGGTCAACGAGGGAACGGCCAACTTCGATCGCATCACCTACGTCTACTTTCGCGACCTCAACGTCGCTTTCGAGGCGTTCAAGGCGGGCGAGTTCGACTACTGGGCCGAGAACGAGGCGCGGCGCTGGGCGACGGGCTATGACTTCCCGGCGATCAAGCAGGGCTACGTCGAGCGGGACGAATCGATCGAGTTGAACGCGCCGCGCGGCTTCGCCGGCATGGTCTTCAACACCCGCCGGCCGAAGTTCCAGGACGTGCGGGTGCGCGAGGCGCTCTCGTACCTCTTCGACTTCGAGTGGACGAAGAAGAACATCTTCTACGGCGCCTACGAGCGCTCGAAGAGCTACTTTCCCAACTCCGACTACGGCACGCGCGACTTCCCGCTGCCCGAAGGGGAAGAGCTGGCGATCCTTGAAGACTATCGCGGCCGCATCCCGGATGCGGTGTTCACCACCCCTTACGATCCGGGCGAGACCGACGGCTCGGGCCGCATCCGCCGCGAACTGCGCCAGAGCCTCGGTCTGCTCCAACAGGCCGGCTGGTCATTGGACGGCGGCGGGCGCCTCGTCGACGGGCAAGGCCGGCAGATGCAGGTCGAGATCGTCCTCAACGCCGACAGCGTCCTGCGCGTCGTCGAGCCCTACATCAACAACCTCAAGCGCGCCGGCATCGACGCCCGCGCCCGCATCGTCGACTCGGCCCAGTACCAGCGCATCACCGACGATTTCGACTACGACATGATCTTCATCGGCGCCAACTTCTTCCCGCCGCCGGGCGACGAGTTGCGCACGTACTTCTTGTCCGATGCCGCCGACGAGAAGGGCTCGGGCAATTGGGCGGGGGTCAAGGACCCGGTCGTCGACGAATTGCTCGCCCGCATCGGCGACATGCCGCGCCGGACCGAGGCGGACCTCGAAACCTTAAAGGCGCTCACCCGCGCCCTCGACCGGGTGCTCCTCCAGGGCCACTACATCGTCAACACCTACTACGCCGCGCACGAGCGCATCGCCTACTGGGACCTGTTCGGCCGGCCCGAGCAGACGCCGTTCTACGGCGACGGCTTTCCCGGCACGTGGTGGTGGGATCCTGCCGAGGCGGCGTTGCGGGCGCAAAGGCGCTAGGGCCGAAGGCGATGGGCGCTTACATCCTCCGCCGTCTGCTCTTGATGATCCCGACCCTGTTCGGGATCATGGCGATCACCTTCGTCGTCGTCCAGTTCACCCCCGGCGGGCCGATCGAGCAGGCGCTGGCCGAGATGAAGGGTACCGCCGTCGACGCGACCGCGCGCTTTGGCGGCGGCACGGGCGATTTGGCGGCGACCGGCGGCGGGGGCGGCAACGATAGCGCGTCGGGCGCCTATCGCGGTGCCGCCGGGCTCGACCCCGAGTTCATCGCCTCCCTGGAGCGCCAGTTCGGCTTCGACCGGCCGCTCTACGAGCGCTTCTTCATGATGATGTGGGACTTCGTTCGCTTCGATTTCGGCGAGAGCTACTTCTTACGCCAGCCGGTGGTCGATCTCATCATCGACAAGCTGCCGGTCTCGATCAGTCTGGGGCTCTGGACGACGCTGCTCACCTACCTGATCTCGATCCCGCTCGGGATCAGAAAGGCGGTCCGGGACGGCTCGAAGTTCGACGTCTGGACCTCGGGCGTCATCATCGTCGGCTACGCCGTGCCCTCATTCCTGTTCGCCATCCTGCTCATCATCCTGTTCGCCGGCGGGCGCTACTTCGACCTGTTTCCCTTGCGCGGCCTCGTCTCGGACGACTGGTCGAGCCTGGCTTGGCCCGAACGCATCCTCGATTACCTGTGGCACATCGCGCTGCCGGTCGCGGCGATGGTGGTCTCGGGCTTCGCCACGCTCACCATGCTGACCAAGAACTCGTTTCTGGACGAGATCAACAAGCAGTACGTCGTCACCGCCCGCGCCAAGGGCTTGACCGAGAACCGGGTCCTCTACGGCCACGTCTTCCGCAACGCCATGCTGATCGTGATCGCGGGCTTTCCCTCCGCCTTCATCGGCGTCCTGTTCACCGGCGCCCTCCTGATCGAGGTGATCTTCTCGCTCGACGGGCTCGGGCTCTTGGGCTGGGAGGCGGCGATCAACCGCGACTACCCGATCATGTTCGCGACTTTGTACTTCTTCACCCTGATCGGCCTGCTGCTCGGCCTCCTGGGCGACATCATGTACACGGTGATCGACCCGCGCATCGACTTCGAGGGCCGGCAGGCGTGAGGCTCATCAAGACGCCGATGGGCCGGCGGCGCTGGCAGAACTTCAAGGCCAACCGCCGCGGCTTCGTCGCCTTTTGGGTCTTCTTGAGCCTCTTCTTCGTCACGATGTTCGCCGAACTTTTGGCCAACGACCGGCCGCTCCTGGTCCGCTACGACGGCGAGATCTACTACCCCTTCATCGAGACCTATCCCGAGACGACGTTCGGCGGCGAGTTCGCGACCGAGGCCGAGTACCGCGACCCGTTCGTCGCCGACCTCATCGACGAGAAGGGCTGGGCGCTCTGGCCCCCGGTCGCGTTCTCGTATCGCACGATCAACTTCAACCTGCCGCAGCCGGCGCCGTCGCCGCCGTCGGGCTGGTTCTTCCAAGACCCGATCGGCAACTGCGAGCTTCAGCCCACGCGGCTGTGCGCCAACTATCTCGGCACCGACGACCAGGGCCGCGACGTGCTGGCGCGGGTGATCTACGGCTTTCGCATCTCGGTCCTGTTCGGCCTCGCCCTCACCGCGTTCGCCACCGTGATCGGCATCGCCGCCGGCGCGGTGCAGGGCTTCTACGGCGGCTGGCTCGACCTCCTCTTCCAGCGCTTCATCGAGGTCTGGACCAGCCTGCCGACGCTCTACATCCTCATCATCATGTCGAGCATCATCGTGCCGGGCTTCTGGCCGCTCCTCATCTTGATGGTGCTGTTCTCGTGGCCGGCGCTCGTCGCCGTCGTTCGGGCCGAATTCCTGCGCGCGCGCAAGCTCGACTTCGTCCGCGCCGCCTCGGCGCTCGGCGTCACCGACGCCACGATCATGTTCCGCCACATCCTGCCCAACGCCATGGTGGCATCCTTGACCTTCATGCCCTTCATCCTCTCCGGCTCGATCACGACGCTGACCTCGCTCGACTTCTTGGGCTTCGGACTGCCGCCCGGCTCGCCCTCGCTCGGTGAACTGTTGCAGCAGGGCAAGAACAACATCCAAGCCCCCTGGCTCGGCATCACCGGCTTTCTCGTGCTGGCCTTCATGCTCTCGCTCCTAGTCTTCGTCGGCGAGGCGGCGCGCGACGCCTTCGATCCGAGGAAGGCGTTCGACAACGTGAGTGCACCCGAGGCCACGCTCGACGTCGAGCAGCCCGACCCGGCCCAGGGCCCCGGCCGCGAGGCGGCGGTGCATGGCCCAAAGAGGGAGGCGCGGGCGTGAAGCGGCTGCTCGAAATTGAGGATCTGCGCGTCGATTTCAGCGTCGGCGGGCGCTGGGTGCCGGCGGTCAAGGGGGTCACGTTCGGCCTTGACGCTAAGGAGACGCTGGCGATCGTCGGCGAGAGCGGCTCGGGCAAGTCGGTGACGGCGCTCTCGATCCTGCAGCTCCTGCCCTACCCCAAGGCGCGGCACCCGGCCGGCTCGATCCGCTTCGAGGGCGAGGAGATGCTCGGCGCCCCGCCGCGCACGTTGCGCCGGATGCGCGGCAACCGGGCCGGCATGATCTTTCAGGAGCCGATGACCTCGTTGAACCCCTTGCAGCCGATCGAGCGGCAAATCGGCGAGGTGCTGGCGCTGCACCAGGGCTTGGCCGGCGTCGCCGCGCGGCGAAGGGTGCTCGAACTGCTCGACCTCGTCCGGTTGCAGAACGCCGAGGGGCGGCTCGGCGCCTACCCGCACGAACTCTCCGGGGGGCAGCGCCAGCGGGTGATGATCGCGATGGCGCTCGCCAACGACCCCGACCTGCTCATCGCCGACGAGCCGACGACGGCGCTCGACGTCACCGTGCAGGCGCAGATCCTGGATCTCTTGATCGAACTGCAAGAGCGTATCGGCATGGCGATCCTGCTCATCACCCACGACCTCACCGTGGTGCGCAAGATCGCGCACGACGTCGCGGTGATGCACGACGGGCTGATCGTTGAGGCGGGCCCGGCCGAGAAGGTCTTCTCGGCGCCGAAACACGCCTACACCAAGCACCTCCTCGCCTCCGAGCCGAAGGGCCGCCCGCGCGCCCTCAATCAGGACGCCGAGTTCGTCCTGCACGCCGCCGACGTCAGGGTCTACTTCCCGATCAAGCAGGGCTTCTTGAAGCGTACGGTCGGCAACGTCAAGGCGGTGGACGGGGTGACGCTCGCGGTCCGCCGCGGCGAGACGCTCGGCATCGTCGGCGAGAGCGGGTCGGGCAAGACGACGCTCGGCATGGCGCTCTTGCGGTTGATCGAGAGCAAGGGCCGGATCGTCTTCATGGGCCGCGAGATCGAGGTTCTGTCGCGCAAGGATCTCCGCCCCTTGCGCGCGAAGATGCAGATCGTCTTCCAGGACCCCTACGGCTCGCTCAGCCCGCGCATGTCGGTGGGCGAGATCGTCGGCGAGGGCCTCGCCGTCCACGCGCCCGAGTTGAAGCGCACCGGGCGGCGGGCGCGGGTCGAGGCGATCTTGAAGGAGGTCGGCCTCGATCCCTCGATGACCGAGCGCTACCCGCACGAGTTCTCCGGCGGCCAGCGCCAGCGGATCTCGATCGCGCGCGCGATGGTCCTGGAGCCCGACCTCGTCGTCCTCGACGAGCCGACCTCGGCGCTCGACATGTCGGTCCAGGCCCAGATCGTGGCGCTCTTGCGCCGCTTGCAGGAGACGCACGGCCTCGCTTACCTGTTCATCAGCCACGACCTGCGCGTCGTGCGCGCGATGAGCCACCAAGTGCTGGTCATGAAGGACGGCAAGGTGGTCGAGGAGGGCTCGACCGAGGACATCTTCGAGCGGCCCGAGAGCGCCTACACGCGGGCCCTGATGGCGGCGGCGTTCGAGTTGGCGACGCTGCACGAGGAGGCGGTGGCGGGCTGAGCCTTCGTCCTCGAACCTTGTCCTAGACGACGTA
Source organism: Geminicoccaceae bacterium (assembly GCA_965217265.1). Lineage (GTDB taxonomy): Bacteria > Pseudomonadota > Alphaproteobacteria > Geminicoccales > Geminicoccaceae > JAGRGG01. Next base: position 106,291 of record CBDCHP010000004.1, read on the forward strand.
TTGGCGCCCGAGTTCGACGACCCGGGCGGCCGGAAGCCCGAAGAAGTCGCTGGCGTCGGCGGCGTTGGTCGCGAGCCCGATATAGAGCCGGTCGCGCCACAAGGGCATGCCGACGCGGCCCGAGGCGCGCAGGTGGCGCCGGCTCAAGAAGAAGCTCGTCGTGCCCAGCTCGAAATCGAAGCCCAGGCCGCGGCAGGCGGCGAGCGCGCGGGCGACGCTCGGTACCTCGGCGTAGCCGTAGCGCAGTTCGACGCGCACGAAGCCCTCGCCGACGGGCGCGAGCTTGATCCGTCGGTCGGACGGCACGCGCGGGCCTAGGTCGGTCGTCACGGTCAAGATCACGTTGTGCCGGTGCAAGACGTGGTTGTGGGCGAGGTTTTGCAGCAGCGCCAAGGGGGTGGTGTCGGGCTCCGCCGTCAAGAACACCGCCGTGCCCGGCGCTTGAGGCGGCGGGTTCGCTTCGAGCCGCCGGACGAGGTCCGCGAGCGGCACGCTGTCGCGCCGCGCGCGCCTGGCGAGGTAGGCCGTGCCGCGCACCCACGTGTCGATCAGCAGCACGATGACCGCCGCCAAGACGAGCGGCACGTAGCCGCCGTGCAGCACCTTGGCAAGGTTGGCGGCGAGGAAGGCGGCTTCGATCAAGGCGAAGGGGGCGAGCACCAGGGCCGCGAGCGTGCGCGACCAGCCCCGCGCCGCCGTCAAGGCGAGGTAGGCGAGCGCCGTCGTCACCAGCATGGTGCCGGTGACGGCGACGCCGTAGGCGGCGGCGAGGTCGCTCGACGTCTGGAACAGGACGACGAGCGCCACGACCCCGACGAGCAGGAGGCGGTTCATCTGCGGCAGGTAGATCTGCCCGGCGTGCGTGGACGACGTGTGGTGGATGTCGAAACGCGGCAAAAGGCCCAGCCGCACGGCTTGGCGGGTGAGCGAGAAGGCGCCGGTGATGACGGCTTGGCTCGCGATCACCGTGGCGGCCGTGGCGAGCAGCACCATCGGCAAGAGCGCCCACGCCGGGCTCAAGCGAAAGAACGGATCGTCGAGCGCGGACGGATCGGCCAGGACCAGGGCACCCTGACCGAGATAGTTGAGGCCGAGTGCCGGAAAGACGAGGCCGAACCACGCGGCCCGGATCGGGCCGCGCCCGAAATGGCCCATGTCGGCGTAGAGCGCCTCGGCCCCGGTGACGGCGAGGAAGACGGCGCCCAGGACGAGAAAACCGACGAGGCCGTGCGCGGCGAGGAAGTTCAAGGCGTAGCGCGGGTCGAGCGCCGCCAGGATCGAGGGGTCCGCCACGACGTGCGGCAGGGCGACGAGCGCCATCGCCGCGAACCACGCGGCGGTGATCGGCCCGAACCAGCGCGCGATGGCGCCCGTGCCGCGGTGCTGGACGAGGAACAAGGCGACGAGGACGACGAGGGTGAGGGGCACGACGTAGGCCGCGAGCGCCGGCGTCACGAGCTTCAGGCCCTCCACGGCCGAGAGGACCGAGATCGCGGGCGTGATGACGGCGTCGCCGTAGAAGAGGGCGGCGCCGGCAGCGCCCAGCGCCACGACGCCCACCCCCGTGGCGCCGGCACCGGCGCGGATCAGGGCGAGCAGTGAGAGGGTCCCGCCCTCGCCACGGTTGTCGAGCCGCAGCATCAAGACGACGTACTTCAAGGCGACGATGAGGATCAGCGCCCAAAGGAGGAGCGAGACGACGCCGATCACCTCGGCGCGGCGTCACGCCGCCGGCCGAGGCCGCCTGCGCCGCCTCGCGAAAGGCGTAGAGCGGGCTCGTGCCGATGTCGCCGTAGACGACCCCGACGGCGCCGAGCGTGAGCGGCCAGAAGGCGGCCTCGGCCGGTTTGTCACCCGCCGCCGCGATTGAACTCATGCCGTCCCGCCGATGGTGGCCGACAGAACGTCGCATCGTGAAGCAGCTTCGTGGGTGTTCGACATCGAGGGCGTGACCCGAACGGTAGACGCGGCAGGAACGTGCTTGAGCGGGGAAAGATCCCGCACGATGGCAAAAGCCTGCCGGCCGGGGCAATTTTCCGGCAGGCAAAGGAACCTTCGCCCGAAAGACTCTGTTCAACCATTGCGGGCAGGTCGATTTCGAACGACGCCCCAGCGCTTTGGCATAGGGGTGCTGCTTCGGTATCGGATCGTCCGCCAACGACGAACGGAGCCTGATCCATGCGAAATATCATCGTGTTGACTTCGGCCTTGGCGCTCCTCGCGACGCCAACGCTGGCGCAGCAGCAGGGCGGCGAGGACTCGCAGACGGAGATGAACGCGCCGGTGACGGCGCCGCGCGCCGGAGACCCGGCGGCGCAGACGTCGGGAGGCGTGGTCCAGTCGCCCGAGGGCACGACCCCAGCGCCCGCGACGGAAATGGGGCAGGACACCGCCCAGATGGATTCCGAAAACACGGCCCAGCCGCCCCAGGGCGTCGTGCAGCGGCAGGAGGACGGCCAGTCGCTCGCCGCCAACGTCATCGGCAGTTCGGTCCTCAACGCCAACGGCGACAGCATCGGCGACATCAACAATCTGCTCATCGACAAGGGCAACACCGTCACCGCCGCCATCATCGGCGTCGGCGGCTTCTTGGGCATTGGCGAGAAGGACGTCGGTCTCAAGATGGACCAGCTGACCTGGGACCCCCCCAAGGGCTGACCTTCACGACCGAGGTCACGCAAGAGCAACTCGAAGCCGCGCCCAATTTCCAGACGCTGGCCGCGCAACAGGCCGAGGACGCGGCGCAACAGGCGCAGCAGCAAACGCAAAGCACCACCGACACCACCGTCGCCCCGACGGCCCCGGTGGCGCCCGAAGACGGAACAGCCCCGGCGCAGTAACCCTTGAGCCGGCTCCTGCGAGCGGCGGTTCGAATCAATCCCGCCGTCGCAAGGGTCGCGCGGGTTCAGCCCAAAGGCGCCCGCGCGGCCCCCGCGTCTTCGTGCTCGCGCAGGCGCGGCAGCAGCTCGGCGAAGTTGCAGGGCCTGTGGCGGACGTCGAGCTGGTCGGCCAGGATCATGTCCCAGGCGTCGCGGCAAGCGCCGGGCGAGCCCGGTAGGGCGAACAGGTAGGTGCCGCGCGCCACGCCGGCGTCGGCCCGGCTCTGGATCGTGGACGTGCCGATCTTCTGGTAGGAGAGGTGGCGGAACAGTTCGCCGAAGCCCGGGATCGTCTTCTCGATCACCCGGTGCAGCGCTTCGGGCGTCACGTCGCGGCCGGTGACGCCGGTGCCGCCGGTGCTCAGCACGACCTCGATCGCGGGATCGTCGATCAGCCGTTGATAGGCCGCGACGATCGCCTCGGGGTCGTCCTTGACGATGCCGCGCCACGCGAGGTCGTGCCCGGCGGCGGCGAGGCGCTGTTCGAGCGCGTCGCCCGAGCGGTCGTCGTCGGGGCCGCGCGTGTCGGAGACGGTGAGCACGGCGATCTTCAGCGGTCGAAACGGGGTTGAGATGTCAAGCTTAGGCATGGCGGCTCGCAGGAGCTGGGTTGGTTCGTTGGCGGCTTCGTCGGCTACAAGGGTTCGGCCGCGTCGGGCGGCACGAGGCCGCGCGCGAGCATCGCCTTGCGGATCGTCAGCAAGTCGCGCCACGCGAGCTTCTTTTGCATCGGCTGGCGCAAGAGGTAGGCCGGGTGGAACACCGCCAGGACGGGGATATCGGCGCCGGTGCCGGGGTGATGATAGCACATCTCGCGGCCGCGCAGGCGGGTGATGCCCTCCTTCAGGCCGAGCAAAACGCGCATGGCGATCCCGCCGACGAAGACGATGTAGCCGGGTTGCAGGAGGTCGATCTGCCGCTCCAGGAAGGGCAGGCAGACGCCGATCTCGGCCGGGGTCGGGGCACGGTTGCCGGGCGGGCGCCAGTAGATGACGTTGGTGATCCAGACGTGGTGGCGGTCGAGGCCGATCGTGGCCAGCATCTTGTCGAGCACCCGGCCGGACGGGCCGCAGAACGGCCGGCCCTGCCGGTCCTCCTCGGCCCCCGGCGCCTCGCCGATCAGCATGACGCGGGCGTTCGGGCTGCCGTCGGCGAAGCACAAGGAGTTCGCCGTGTCCTTCAAGGAGCAGCCCTCGAAGGCTTCGAGCGCCCGCGCCAGCGCGTCCAGGCTGTCGCAGCCGGCGGCGAGCGCTTGCGCCGAGGCCGCGCGCGTACTCTCCGGCACGAGCAGGCTGGGCTGCGCCGGCGGCGTCGCGCGGCGCAGGGGCACGGGCGCCGGCAACGGCTCGGACATGGCGGGGGCGGGTGTTGCAGCCGGCGGCTCGACGGCGTAGGCCGGCCGCGGCGTCTCCGCCAAGGCGACGTCGACGCCGCAAGCCTCGCCCCATTCGAGCCACGCCGCGAGTGCTTGGCGGGCGGCTGACGTCCCCCCGTCGCCCGGCCCGATCGCTCAGATGTCCCGGTAGGGGATCGGACGGTCCTCGGCGCCCATGACCAGCTTGCCGCCCTCATCCTGCGCCGCTATGTAACGGCCGTGCCCGACTGCGGTGCCGACGTAGAGGGTCGGCTTGACCTTCTTGCCGTCGACGGTCTTCATCTGCTGCGCCGGGCCGCGCGCCGTAGGGTCGTTCTTGCTCTTCGACATCTTGAGCATTGCGGTTCTCTCTTGCTGTATTGAAGGTTGGTCGCCGGGACGTGTCGGCGCCCGAGGCCCCGCGATCGAGGCCGGTCTTGAGGCGGCGGCACCCCGTCGGGGACTTGAACCCAGGAGGTTGAATGTCAGCCGAGATGTGGCGCGACGCGCCTTTGTCGTCAAGGCGATTCGCGAGGCTCGGGCCGCTCGCCGCCGTGGCCTCCGTCGTGCTCGCCGCACACGCCGCGAATGCCGCACCCTCTGCCGTCGCCGAACCGGCGGCGCCCGTCAGCGTCAGCGGCGCCTACCTCCAAGCGCAGTTCGCCCTCGACCGGGGCGACCTGCCGCGCGCGGCCGAGGGTTTTGCCGCCGCGCTCAAGGCGGCACCCGACGCCGAGGCGCTCAAGCAGCAGGTGTTCGCCCTGCGCTTGGCGTCCGGCGATATCGAGGCGGCGCGGGCGCTGGCAAGAACCCTCGTCGCCGAGGGCGAAGTCATGCCGGAAGCGCGCTTGCTGTTGGCGATCGAGCGGCTGAAGGCCGGCGAGCCCGCGGCCGGGGCGACGCAGATCGAGGCGATGGACGGCGAGGTCGCCCGGCTGGTGCGGCCCTTGCTCCTGGCCTGGACGGACTACGCCAAGGGCGACGTCGGTGCGGCGCTGGCAAGCTTGAACGACGCCGACGCGGACGACGGGTTGGCGCCCGTGCGCGCCTACCACGCCGCCGCAATCGAGGCGCTGAGCGGCGATCCCGCCGCCGGGCGGACGCGCCTGGAGGATCAGGTCGACGGGGACCAGCCGGCACCGGTCCGTCTCGTCCTGGCGCTCGCGGCGATGCGGGCGCAGACGGGCGACAGCGACGCGGCGCGCGGGTTGATCGAGAACCAGATGATGCTGCTCGGCGAAAACGACGTCTACGCCCAGGCCCTGGAGCGGCTGAACGGCGATGGCAAATTGCCCTTGCCGATCGAGGACGCGCAAGGCGGCGTCAGCGACGCCCTGCTCACGCTCGCCCGCGCGCTGGACGATCAGGGCGTCGATTGGCAGGCGCTGCTCTTGGGCAGGCTCGCCGCCCACGCCACCCCGAACGACGAGGACGTCTGGCTGTTCTTGGGCCAGAACGCGCTGGAGAACGAACGATCCGAAGCCGCGATCGCGGCGCTGGGCAACGTGGATCTCGACGGCCCGCTCGGCTGGCGGGCCGGTTTGTTGCGCGCGCAGGCGCTGGCCGACCTCGATCAAAGCGACGAGGCCGTGGCGATCTTGGACCGGATGAGCGCGTCGCGGCCGGAGCGGACCGAGGCGCTGGTCGCCAAGGGCGATCTCCTGCGTGGGGAGGAGCGCTGGGGGGAGGCCGAGGCCGCCTACACCGAAGCGCTGAACCGCATCGACGAGCTTCGACCCGACGACTGGCGCCTCCTCTACACCCGCGGCATCACCTTCGAGCGCACCGATCGCTGGGACAAGGCCGAGGCCGACTTCCTCGAAGCCCTCGACCTCGAACCCGAGCAGCCCTTCGTCCTCAACTATCTCGGCTACAGCTGGGTCGACAAGGGGTTGAACCTGGAGCGCGCCCTCGACATGCTCAAGCGCGCCGTGGCGCTTCGGCCCGACGACGGCTTCATCATCGACAGCCTCGGCTGGGCGCACTACCGCCTCGGCCGCTACGGCGAGGCGGTCGAGGAGCTGGAGCGCGCGATCGAGCGCGAGCCGGGCGATCCCGTCCTCAACGACCATCTGGGCGACGCCTACTGGCGGGTCGGGCGCCTGCGCGAGGCGCGCTACCAGTGGGAGCGCGCCCTGATCTTCGATCCCGAGCCCGAGGAGGCGGCCGAGATCAAGGCGAAGCTGGCGGACGGGCTGGCACCGGCCGGTACGGGGGGAGAGCCGGCGCCGGCCGGGACAGAGGAGCCGGCGCCGGCCGAGACGAAGGACTTGTGAGCGACGCGGTGCTCGAAGAGCAGGCACCCGCCAAGCTCAACCTCGACCTCCTCGTCGCCGGCCGCCGCGCCGACGGCTACCACGACCTCGACAGCCTCGTCGCCTTCGCCGACGTCGGCGATCGTTTGACCTTCGCCCCGGCCGACGGCCTCGTCCTCGACGTGCAGGGACCGTTCGCCGCCGCCCTGCCGCCGGACGCGGACAACTTGATCGTGCGGGCGGCGAAGCGCCTCGCCGGGCGGGCCGGGATCGAGACGAACGCCCGGATCGGCCTCGACAAGCGCTTGCCGGTGATGGCCGGGATCGGCGGCGGCTCGGCCGACGCGGCGGCGGCCTTGCGCGGCCTGAACCGGCTGTGGCGCTTGGGCCTCGAACATGTCGATTTGTGCGACCTTGGCCTCGCCCTCGGCGCCGACGTGCCGGTCTGCGTCGCCTCCGTGCCCTGCCGCGTCCGGGGCGTGGGCGGGCGGCTCGACCCGGTGCGCGGCCTGCCGGAACTGCCGCTGCTCCTGGTCAACCCCGGCGTCGGCCTCAAGACGGCGGACGTCTTCGCCGGCCTCGACCCGGCCTCGCTCGACCCCGCCTCGCGCGATCCCCTGCCGATGATGACGTCGCCGACCCAGTTCGCCGTCTGGCTGCAAGGATCGCGCAACGACCTCGAAGCCCCGGCCCGCCGCCTCGCCCCCGCCGTCGACGACGCGCTGGCCGCGCTCGCCGGGGCCGGGGCGGTGCTGGCGCGGATGTCGGGCAGCGGCGCCACCTGCTTTGGCCTGTTCCCCGATCGGGACGCACGCGATCAGGCCGCCGCGAACCTCAATCGCCCCGGCTGGTGGGTCTGCCCCACGAGCATCGTAGGGTGAGGACGTCAAGCCCCGGTTGCAAGCCGCTTTCTGAGCGTCTATCTACGAAGCCGCGTTGGGGCGTCGCCAAGCGGTAAGGCACCGGTTTTTGGTACCGGCATTCGTAGGTTCGAATCCTACCGCCCCAGCCATTCTCCGTCTCGCACCCCGACCCTTTTGCCGTTCTCGGCGTCATGATGGGCGAATCGGCGGCGGTCGAGGCTGTCCTTCATCGCCCCGATCTCGCCGGCCACGGCCGGGCCGCGATAGACCATCGACGTCTCGTGCCGCACGTAAGAAGCGCCTCGGCGCGCGGCGCCGAGCCAGTTGAACGACCCGACGCAGTACAGGTCGTTGTCGGCCATGACGATCTTGCTGTGAACGCGGTCGAGCACGATCGTATCGGCGCCCGCGGCGCGTAACGCTGTGATGGCGGCGGCAAAGTCGTCCGCTTCGCCCCGACCGCGCCCGGCACGCTCGGCGTTGAAGCCCTCGTCCGTGTAGACGGTGATCCTCACCCCGCGCGCGCCGGCCGCCTCGATTGCTGGGATCAGCCCAAATCCCTGGACCGCGCGCCGCGTGACCAAGGGCGATACGACGTGCACCTCGTGCCGGCTCTGCTTCAGCACGTCACGCAGGAATGCGTCATGCTCTTCGGCGTCGTGGAGATGCTGCACGCCCTTTTGCCCCATCAGGTCGCGGCGCGGCGCCTGCTCGAAGGGCAGCATGTTTGCCGTGTCGGCGAACAGGCGCCGGCCGAGAAGCCCACGCGGGCTCGAATGCCGTGCGGCGGAGAAGCAGTCCATGTCGCCGAAGACCAGGAAGCTGTCCTTGGCCCGCGACACGGCGACGTTGAGCATGCTGTTGTTCTTGTCGATGAAGGGGCCGTCGTCGTGCTTGGAGTAGGTCGGCGAGAACAGCATCACCGGTTTTTGCCCACCCTGAAAGGCGTGGACGGTGCCGACCGTGATGGTCTTGCCCGGTCCGGCCTCGATCTTGGCGCAGCGCAGCGCCTCCTCGATCGCCCGCGCCTGGGCGCGAAACGGCGTCACGATGCCGACGACGTCGCCGAGTGCTCGGCCTTGGTAGGCCTCTTGCAGCATCGCGCCTTGCTCGGCGAGCCAAGCGTCGATCGTCTCGGCTTCAGTCAAGTTGCGACGGCTGCCGCCCGGAGACGTCTCGCACCGGCCGTCGACGTGCAGGTGGCCCAAGGGCGGCAGGTCGTGCTCGCCGCGATCGCGGGCGCTCGTCCGGTCACCCCGCATCGGCTTCAGCCTGCCCTTGTAGCAAAGCTCGTTGGGGTAGGCGATGATCTCGTCCAGGCAGCGGTAGTGCTCGTGCAGCACGAGGCCGCGGGCGAGGGCTTTGTCCTGATGATGGCGGGAGACGTGCTGGGCGACCTGCATGACGCTGCCCGACGCTGCGGCCCGCCCACTGTCGGCGAACGGGTTGCGACCGATACGTTCGTCCCCGGCGGCGAGGAGGCCGGCTTTGCGGAGGTTGCCGATGTCCACGCCCGGGGTGATGTTCCAGATCGGCTCGATCTGCTCGGTGTCGCCGATGACCAGGGCCTTCTTGGCCAGCGCGAAGGAAGCGCCCGCCACCTCCGGCGCCACCTGTCCCGCCTCGTCGACGATCAGCAGGTCGGCCGTGTCGTAGAGGTAGTCGTCGACGTAGCCTTCGCCCTCGCGTTGCCTGACACCCAGCAGCTTGGGCAGCATATGGAAGGTGGACACGGCGCAGGGCGTGAGCATCATCCGGCGGCGCCAGCGCGGGATCACGGTGGTACGGCCCGCGCGGCGCTTCTCATCGGCGGGATTAGCGATGCCCTCCATGGCGAGCAGCCACTTGCCTTCCCAGTAATGCGTGGTGGTCAAGAAGATCGGGAAGCGCAGCAGGCGATCGGCGAGCGGGTCGCAGTCAGCGAGCACTAAAAGATCTAGGTCCGCCGCGTCGTCCCCTAGCCGGCCCAGCGCCTCGCGCCAGCAGGCGAAGCATTCCTGCTCCACCTCTAGCGTATCCTCCGCTTCGGCGAGCAATGCATGCTTCTCAGCGAGTATCCCGCGCGCTTCGTCGACGACGGCTGACACCGCCGAACCGGCTTCCTCGAAGCGTTGCCACTTCGGGAGCGGCCCTAGCCAGTGCGACCGGAGCGCTGATCGCGCGCGGGAGAGACGTCGCCGTCCAATCGCCGGCCACCAGCCGAACAGGGCGTGCAGCACCGGCTCGCCGCCGTGGTGGCGGTCCCATGCTTCGGCAAGCGCGTTCGCGCGGCGCTCGCCGGCTTTGGCGTCGCCAACCTCTGAGCGCCGCCTCGCGAGCGTGCCCGCCGGATCATGTCCTAGGAGCCCGCGGACCCGTTCCCGCGCCTCGGCGAGCGCCGCCCAACTCGTCTCCAGCGCGACGAGGGTGTCGGCTTGCGCCCTCAGCTTCGTATGAAGCGCCTCCACCACCCTTATGACCGGGGCGCCACGCAGGTCGGGAAAGGCGTCGTACGCGGCTTGAAGATATGCGTCGCGCGCGCGAGCCGCGTAACCAGGGTCCTCCACACGGTCGAAGAAGGCTTGCGTCTGATACTTCTTGCGTGCCTCTTTCTCTCGGTATTCGGCCGGAAAGTAGCCGCCGAAGCTCGACACCTCGGGCAGCCAGCGGCCGGCGAACGGACCCTCGCCGCGGGCGAAGTCCTTTCCGAACGCGTCGATGATGTTGGTCACGGCTTGATTGTTGGTCGACGCGGCCAGGACGATCGGCGGCTCGCCCCCGTCCAGGGCCGCCTTCGCCCTCAAGGAGGCGACCACCGACAAGAGCAGCGTCGTCTTGCCGGTGCCGGGCGGGCCGTTGACCGCGACGACCTCGCCGTGCCCGGCGGCGAGCAGGTGGGCGAGTGCCACGCGCTGCGAGTCCGCAAGACTACGGCCATGGTTGGGGTTCGGGTGGCCCAGCCGTGCGGCGAAGCGATCGTGCGGCGGCAGGCACACCTCGAGTTCTTGCGACGACTTGGAAGCGAAGGTCTTGAACAGCGACACGTCAGGTTTGCGCTCGACGAGGCGATCGTAGAGCGCGATGATGTTTCGGGCCGGATCCCCCTTGAGGTCGGCCGGTTTGAGATAGCCGCCTTCGACACGTTCGAAGCCATCGTTACACTTAAGGCCGCGTAAGACGGCTTTGATCAAGCGGTCGCAAAACCGCTCGTAGGCTTGCCAGTCGTCGGCGCAGTTTTCCGCCTCCATGTCCGACGCCAAGAAACGGTCTAGCGCCTCGACATCCCCGATGGTGAAGGCGTCGCGATCGTGCGGCCTGAGGAGATCGCGCGGCACCACGGTCTTGGACATCGCCTTCAAGCCGCCGTCCCTCAGCACGATCGCGCGGCTGACGATGGGCGTGATTTGGTAGGGTAGGGTAGCCCGCTGCTGCCCATGCTCGACACGCGCTTGATAGACGAGCGGACGCAGCAGCACGTCCCGGCCCTCCGCCTCGGCATGCTCGCCACGGAACAGGTTGTCGAGCACCTTCGGCCCAACCCGGCCGTGGAAGAGGTCGGCCCGCTCGATCGTCTCGAAGCCGGCAGTGTCTTTCTTTTGAAACGCGCCCCGGCCGAGTTCCGCGTCGGCGAGCGCGGTTCGCCAGTAGCTGGCGCAGGTTGGTGGGGTACTCCGGTACATGTCCCGACGGTACAGCACGCGCCGGCACGGGGCGCAAGCCACCCGCCGGCCGGCACCGTGCCGCGGCGGCCCGAACGGCACGCCCGTACTGCGCACCCTCAGTCCCGACTGCCGATTAAGTGCGCCCTCTCTTGTCGCCGGCCCGGCACCCTACCCCTGGGGGAGGGCCGGCCGACATGCACGCGTCCTTGCTCGACCTGCCCCGGCCACTCCCTGCTCTTCGCCGACGCGCTTCATGCTCCGGGCCGGATCGTGCCGCGGGACGAAGAAGGGTGCCCCGTTCGAAACACCCTTCGCGAACGCCCGCCCGTCTAGCCCCCGCCGCCGATGCAGGTGTCGGCGTTCTCGGGCGTGCAGACGTCGAGGCCGGTGTAGGTCGGGTCCTCGACCTCCTTGCCCTCCTTGATGTTCTTCAAGAACACCATCGCCTCGTAGCCCATGTCGAAGGGGCGCTGGCCGACTTGGCCGAGCGAGAGGCCGTCTTTGAGGATCTCCATCTGGACGGGGAGCGTGTCGGCGACGACGAGGGCCAGCGACCCGTCGTCGAGCTTGTCCTTGTACTTCTCGGCGACGTTGCGGTAGGCCTGCGGGATGAACTGGGGAAAGCCGCCCGTCGGCACGAAGGCGTCGAGGTCGGGCAGCCGTGCCAGCGTATCCTCCATCTGCTGCACCGAGCGCGGGAAGTCGTCGTCGGTGTAGAGGGGGCAGCCGTCGGCCTCGGTCCAGCCCTCTTGGCCGGTGAGGCGCGCGCCCGGTGCCTCCTCGCTCGTCTTCCCAGAGAGCGTGTCGCGGATGCCCTGCATGCGCTCGTTGTGGTTCGCGGCGGCGGCACCGCCCGACTGGATGCAGATCGTGCCGCCGTTTGGCTTGATGTCCTGGACGATCTTGGCGAGGTTGACGCCGATGTCGTAGTTCTTGGTGCCGACGTAGGCGACGCGCTCGGCCTTGTCCTGGGGCAGGAGGTCGCTGTCCCAGGTGAGGACGGGGATGCCGGCCGCCTTGGCCCGGCCCAGCACCCGGCCCATCGCCGCCGCGTTGGCGGGCGAGACGGCGAGGCCGTCGACGCCGCGGGCGATGAGGTCGAGGACGATCTGCACCTGCTCCTCGCCGCCGCCGTGCTCGCCGGGGCCGATATACTCGCAAGTGACGCCCTGAAGATCCGCCTCGGCCTTCTTGCAGCCGTCGCGGGCCTGGTCGAAGAACGGGTTGTTCATGTTCTTGGGCACCAGGGCGAAGGTGTAGCTCTCCTGGGCAAAGGCCGTGCCGGCGAGGAGGCCGGCGACGGCCGCCCCGAGGATCATCGTTCGCATCATATCTAAGCCTTCCCTCTTGGTTTCTCGTTGAACGTCGTGATTGGCGATCCCCTCAGCCGCCGCGTCTCCCCCGCAGCCGCTCCAAGAGGACGGCGAGGATGATGAAGAGCCCGACGAACGCGCCCTGCCAGTTGCTGTCGACGCCGGCCATGAGGAGCGCGTTGCGGATCAGCTCGATGAGGGCAGCACCGATGAAGGCGCCGAAAGCCCCCCCTTCGCCGCCCATCAAGTTGGTGCCGCCGATGACGGTGGAGGCGATGACGCGCAACTCGTAGCCGACGCCGAGCGCGTTGATGGCGGAACCCTGCCAGCCGGTGATGAGGACGCCGGCGATAGCGGCCATCAGGCCGGAGACGACGTAGACCTGCAGCTTGATGCGGGCGACCGGCACGCCGGTGAGCCCCGCCGCGCGCTCGTTGCCGCCGATGGCGTAGAGGTAGCGGCCCCAGGCGGTGACGTTGAAGATCCAGCCGAAGACGAGGGCGCCGATCACGAGCACCCAGACCGGGTTGGAGACGCCCAGGATCGAGCCGCCGCCGATCCAGTAGACCGTCTCGGCGCCGGGGCCGAAATCGTAGATCATCCGGTTGCCCGAGAGCACGATCGCGAGAGAGCGGGCGATCGAGAGCATGCCGAGCGTGACGACGAAGGGGGCGAGGCGGAGATAAGCGATCAGGTAGCCGTTGACGGCGCCGGCCGCCATGCCGGCGAGGAGGCCGGCCGAGACGGCGACGTACCAGGGCCAGCCGGCTTCGAGGAGGAGCCCGAGGACGATGCCGACGAGCCCCATGATCGAGCCGACCGAGAGATCGATGCCGCCGGTGATGATGACGGCGGTCATGCCGAGCGCCATGATGCCGATGAAGGCGAAGTTGCGGGTGATGTTGTAGAAATTGTCGAGGCTGGCGAACGCCGGCGCCACGTAGGCCATCAGGACGCATAAGATGACGAGGGCGATCGTGATCCAAAAGGGCTGGCTCGCCAAGAGAACTGAGGCCATCCCCCACCGCCTCGCCTCCGTTACCTCCTCGACGCCGCCCCCGGCTTCGCCGGGCGTGTCCTTTGCCATCTCAGGCCCCCTCACGCCGCATGGATCGCGCCGGTGATGAGGCCCGTGATCTCCTCGGGCGAGGTATCGCGGACCGGCTTTTCCGCGACCTTGGCGCCGCGGCGCATGACGAGCACGTGGTCGCAGACCTCGAAGACGTCGGGCATCCGGTGGCTGATGAGGACGATGCCGACGCCCTGATCCTTGAGGCGCCGGATGAGCGCCAGCACCTCCGCCACCTGCCTGACCGAGATCGCGGCCGTGGGCTCGTCCATCAGGACGAACTTGGCGTCGGATAGACGGGTGCGGGCGATGGCGACGGCTTGGCGCTGCCCGCCCGACATCGACTTGACGAGGTCGCGCGGCCGGGTCTCGGACTTCAGTTCGCCGAACAACTCGGACGCGCGGGCGTACATGCTCGAATGATCGAGGATCTTGAAGGGGCCGACGCGGCGCTTGGCCTCGCGGCCGAGGAAGACGTTGGCGGCGGCGGTGAGGTTGTCGCAGAGGGCAAGGTCCTGGTAGACGACCTCGATGCCTTGCGCGCGGGCGTCGACGGGCCTCGTGAAGCGCCGTACCTCGCCGTCGAGGCGGATCTCGCCCGAGGTCGGCGGGAAGTTGCCGGCGATGATCTTGACGAGCGTCGATTTGCCGGCACCGTTGTCGCCCATGAGGCCCAGGACCTCGCCCGCCTCCAGGCGCAAATCGACGCCGCGCAGCGCCTCGATGGCGCCGAAGCGCTTGGTGATGCCGCGCAAGTCAAGTGCCGCCATGCGCCTCCCTTGATTATTACCGAACGCTTGCCGCGTTCTTTATGCGTCACGCACCAAAGCGTGCTAGCGCCGTTCTCTCGGAGCGCCTACCGCGTGAAAAGGCCAGTTGTTCAAGCACCTATTCAACCAAAAGCATTAGTCTAGCAGAGCCGGAACGACGGAAAATGTGGCCGATTGAACAGGAATGATCAAATAAAATTTTGGGCGGGCCCCACGGATCAGGGCCCGAACGGCTTTTGCCCCTGCGCCCGGCCGGCTTCGACGTTGAACGCGGCATCGGCTCTGCACCGACGCCGCGTTCAAGCGATCAAGCTTACCCCGCCTTGGCGCGCGACGCCGGCTTGGCCTCGGTGCCGCCCAGGCGCTCGCTCATCTGGGCGGCACGGTCGGTGGCGGCGCGGGTGTCGTTGGCGAGCTTCTTCACTTCCTGGGCGACGACCGCAAAGCCCTTGCCGGCCTCGCCGGCGCGGGCGGCCTCGATCGTGGCGTTGAGGGCGAGCAGGTTGGTCTGCTCGGCGATCTTGCCGATCGTGCCGACGATCTCGGCCATCTGCCCGAGCGTGTCCTTCATCTCCGCTTGCATCTTCGCCTCGGCCTTTTCCTTCTCGCGCGTACCACGAACCTGCTGGGTAATATCGGTGGCAAACTTCACGATCTTATAGGCCCTGCCGTTCGGATCGAAGACCGGGTTGTAGGACGCTTGGATCCAGACTTCGCGCCCGTTCTTGTCGAGGCGCTTATATTCTCCGTTGTCGAACGTGCCCTGCTTCAACTTGGTCCAAAACGTGTTGTAGGCCGACGACTTGACGTGCTCGGGCTCGACAAAGATGCTGTGGTGCCGCCCCTTGATCTCGTCCAACTGGTACCCGAGCGTGCGCAAGAAGTTCTCATTCGCCGTCAGAACGTTGCCGTCGGTATCAAACTCGATCACCGCCTGCGACCGGTCGATCGAGTTCAACTTGCCTTCGTCTTCGGTGGTCTTGGACTTGGTAGCGGTGATGTCGGCCGATATGGCAACGAAGTTGCTCACCTTGCCGCCGGCATCGAAAACCGGATCAATAAGCAGTGATACCCAGTATCCTTGGCCATTCTTGGTGTAATTGAGGATTTCTTCGTTGATCGGTTTGTTGGCGGCAAGCGCTTCGCGGATGCGTCGGACGGTCTCGGGTTTGGTATCCGACCCTTGCAAAACGTCGCCCGGCTTGCGGCCCCGAACTTCCTCGAAGGTGTAACCGGTCAGCTTAACAAAGCCGGGATTGACGTACTCGGTCAAGCCTTGTGCGTCGGTGATGAGGACGGCGCTGCTGGTGTTGTCGGCCACGAACGAGAGCCGCCGCGTCTTCTCGCGCTGGGCGACCTCGGCCGTCACGTCGCGCAGGAAGGCGGTGTAGAGCTTGCGGCCGTCGTCGAGCACGACCCGCGAGAGCGACAAGCTGCCCCAGACGACGTTGCCGTCCTTGCGGTGGATCTCGACCTCGCGGTGCGTGCCGACGATCTTGTCCTCGCCGGTGCGGCGGTTGCGATCGACGAGGCCGTCGTGGTTGCCGCGGAGCGTCGGCGGGACCAGCATCTTGACGTTCTGGCCAATCACCTCGTCGCGGCCGTAGCCCCACAAGCGCTCGGCCGCCTTGTTGAAGAAGGTGACGGTGTTGTTCTCGTCGATGGTGACGACGGCGTCCAGCGCCTGTTCCAGCGTCTGGTCGATGATCTGCCGCGCCTCGCGCTCGGCGGTGATGTCGCGGACGAAGGCGGTGTAGGCGGGCTTGCCCTTGGACGTCTCGATCTTCGACACGGACAGGCCGCACCAGCAGTTCGTGCCGTCCTGGCGCTCGATCTTGATCTCGCGGCCCGCGCCGTCGAGCATGGCGGTCGGCACGAGGCAATTGACGTTGCGGCCCAGCACGTCCTCGCGCTTCAAGCGCCACAGGCGTTCGGCCGCACCGTTGAAGAAGGTGACGAGGTTGTTCTCGTCGATGCTGACGACGGCGTCGATCGCCTGCTCGATCGCCTGCTTGACGTCGTTCTGGGAGGACTTGAAGAACCGCATGAATCTCGCCCGTGCTGGTGAATGCACGGCCGGTGTACCATGTTAGGAATGAAGACTTCGTTAATTACCTAACATGTGATGCGCTATCATCCGATCAAACGTCTAACGCCCGGTGATGCCCGGAAAGATCAGCAGGATCGCCAGCGCCAGGAGTTGCAGGCAGATGAAGGGGACGAGCGAGCGGAAGATGTCGCCCAAGGAGATCTCGGGGGGAGCGACGCTCTTCAGGTAGAAGGCGGCCGGGCCGAAGGGCGGGGTGAGGAACGAGACCTGCATGTTCATCGCGAACAGGACGCCGAACCAGACCGGGTCGTAGCCGAGCTTCTCCACGATCGGGACGAAGATCGGCATGCACAGAAGCGCGATGCCGACCCAGTCGAGGAAGGCGCCCAATACCAGGAGGATCAACTGCATCGTCAAGATAATGACGATCGGCGTGTCGGAGATGCCGGTGAGCAGGGTCTCGACGAAGTCGATCCCGCCCATCAGGTTGAAGACGCCGATGAGCGCCGAAGCGCCGATGCCGATCCAGACGATCATGCCGCAGGTCGACAGCGTGCGAAGGGCGGCGTCCTTCAACAGCCCCCACGAGAACTCGCCGCGCACGATCGTCGAGAGGATGACGCCGCCGGCACCGATCGCGGAGGCCTCGGTCACCGAGGCGATGCCGCCGTAGATCGAGCCCAAGACGAAGGCGACGACGATGAGCGGCAGGATCAGGCCCCTGAGCTTGGCGAGGTTCTCCTTGGTCGACGGCTGGTCGCCGGCGGCCTCGGGCGCCATCGAAGGATCCAGGTAGCAGCGGATCAAGACGTAGGTCGCGTAGAAGGAGGCCAGCATGAAGCCGGGGATGAAGGCGGCGGTGAATAGTTCGCCGATCGAGACGTTGGCGGTGAGGCCGTAGATGATCAGCACGATGGACGGCGGGACCATCGTGCCGAGGGCGCCGCTGGCGACGACCGTGCCGATGGCGAGGTTGCGATCGTAGCCGAGGCGGAGCATCTGCGGCAGGGCCAGAAGCCCCAATAGCACGATCTCGCCGCCGATGATGCCCGACATTGCGGCCAGGATCACGGCGACGAGGATGGTCTGGAGGGCGACGCCGCCCCTGATCCGGCCGCCGACGATCTTCATGGCATCAAACAGGTCGCGGGCGATGCCCGAACGATCCAGAACCGAGGCCATGAGGACGAACATCGGCACCGAGACGAAGACGAACGACGAGACGAACGAGTAGATGCGGCTGGTGATGAGGGGTATGGCCATCGGCCCGAACCAGCCGAGCGCGAAGGTGAGCGCGACCAAGGCGGTGACGAAGGCGAGCGGAATGCCGGTCAGGAGGAGACCGATCAAGAGCGCGAACATCAAGAACGTGCCGTACTCGATCCCGAGCGCGGAGAGGTCCATGCGCTAACGCTCCTTCTTCAAGCGCACGCCGCGCGCGTAGTTGATCGCCAGGATCAGGAACTGCACCGCCATCACGACGAGGACGATGAACAAGAACAGCTTGAGGAGCGCCGGGTAGACGGGATCCCAGGCGCTGCCGGAGGTCTCCAGGCGGATGCCGCCGCCTGGGGCGAAGACGGCGCGGCTGGCGACCTCCCAGGCGGCGTAGGCGAGGAGGCAGGATGCCGCGAACGTCACGATCGAGATGACGACGTCGAGGACGCGCCGCGCCTTGGGCGGTACCATGTCGTAGAGGAGGACGACGCGGATGTGGCGGTCGCGGGCGACGCAGTAGAGCCCGCCGAAGACGAAGGACGTCGCGGTGAGGAAGATCGCGGTCTCGTGCGCCCAGATGGTCGGCGCATTGAAGCCGTAGCGCACGACGACCTCGAAGAGGAGGATCGCCATCGAGACGAGGATGGCGATCGCGAAGACGATTCCTAAGCGGTCGATGGCCCGCCCGAGAAGGCCCGCCTCCGGGATGGCGCCCTCCGGCTCGTCGAGATCGCCCGCCGCGTCGGGTGCCGGCGCTTCATGCTCGGTTCTGGTCGGCATTCTAACCCCCTCCAACGAGAAGGGGCGGACCTTAGCCCGCCCCTTCGTCCCGTCACTGGCTCTGCATCAGGCCCTTGTCTTGCAGGTAGGCCGTCAACGTGTCGTAGACCTTCTGCGCGTTCTCGGACTTCTCCGCTACCTTCTGCCACTCGCCTTGCGCGATCTTGCGGAACTTGGCGCGCTCCTCGTCGGACCAGTCGTGGATGGTGATGTCGCCCTTGGCCTCGGCCTCCTCGACCGCCTTTTGATCGGCCTCGGCCAGGGTCTTGACCTGGAGTTGAGCGAATTCCTTGACGCTCTCGGTGAGGGCGGTCTTCAAGTCGTCCGGCAGCTCGTCCCACTCGGCCTTGTTCATCGACACCTCGACGAGCGGCATCGAGTGGAAGCCCGGGTAGACCGGGTTCTTGGCGATGTCGTGCAGCCCTTGCGCCTGATTGGTCGAGAACACCGAGTAGTCGGCGGCGTCGATCACGCCCTTGTCGAGCGAGGTGTAGACTTCCGAGCCCGGCAGGTTGACCGGCGAGGCGCCGGCGGCGGCGAAGACCGACTGGACCAGCCCTTCGGGTGCCCGCATCTTCAGGCCGTTGAGATCGTCGACCCCGTCCAAGGGCACCTTGGAGACGAGCGACTCCAGGCCGGGCGTGGTGGCGCCGATGAACTCCAGCCCGTAGGGGTTGAGCATCTCGTTCATCAACTCGTTGCCGCCGCCCTCGTCCATGAAGTCGAACATCTCCTGCGGGTCCGACCACGCGCCAACCGGGTTGGCGATCAGGCCGAACGCCGGGTCGCGGCCGGCGAAGTAGCTGGTGTCGGTGATGTGGCCGTCGATGATCCCGGCCGCGACCGCGTCCAACGTCTCGTTGTGCTCGACGATCGAGCCGACCGGCAGCAGTTCGATCGTGATCCGGCCGTCGGTCTTGTCCTCGACCGTCTCGGTCCACTGCTGCTGCAAGACGAAGTTCGGATTGCCCGACGGGTCGGACGACTGGAACTTGAAGCTATAGTCCTGGGCAAAGGCGGCGCTTGAGAGCGCGACGAGGGCGGCAGCACCCAGAAGGGGCGTGAAGCGCGACATAGATTGTCTCCCTGAGATCGGTGAACCGCCCGAAGCCGTTTCGGCGCGGCCGTGACTTCTTGACCTCGACCACTAGACGCAAACGCACCGTCTTGTCGAGGCGCTAGCAGGCGTGGCCGTACCGGTTGGCGTGGGCGCGCGCGCCTTACTGGGCGCGCGCGCAGGGATGAACCTCGACCGTCAGGTGGGCGAGGCCGGCGCCGGCGAGCTTCGCCTTGTAGTGCGCCGGTGCCTCTGGGTGCTCGGCGACGAGGGCGACGATCGCCGCGACGTGGCCGGGTCCGACCCGCCAGAGGTGCAGGTCGGCGACGCGATCGCCATTCACCTCAAGCGTCGAGCGGATCTGCTCGGCCAGCGTCCTGTCGGGCACCGTGTCGAGGAGGACGGCACCGGCGCCGCGCAGCAGCCCCCACGACCAGCGGGCGATGACGACGCTCCCGACGATGCCCATCAGCGCGTCCATCCACAGCCAGCCGTAGAACCGCCCGGCGAGCAGGCCGACGATCGCCAGGACCGAGGTCAGCGCGTCGGTCAGGACGTGGAAGTAGGCGGAGCGGAGATTGTGGTCTCGGTGGTCGCCGTGGGTGTGGTCGTGGTCATGACGGTGGTGGTCGTGCGCGTGGTGGTGGTGCCCGCCGCCGTCGTGCAGCAGCCACGCGCTAACGAGGTTGACGACGAGGCCGAGCACCGCGACGGCGATCGCCTCGTCGAAGCGGATGGGTATCGGCGCCGTCAGCCGCACGGCGGACTCGAAACCGATCAACAGCGCCACGCCGGCCAGGATGACGGCGCTGGTGTAGCCGGCCAGTTCGCCCAGCTTGCCCGTGCCGAAGGTGAAGCGCGCGTCGCGGGCGTGGCGGCGGGCGTAGCGATACGCCAGCGCCGCGATCGTCAAGGCGCCGGCGTGGGTCGCCATATGAAAGCCGTCGGCGAGCAGCGCCATCGAGCCGAAGACGAGCCCGGCGACGATCTCGCCCACCATCATCAAGGCGGTGAGCCCGATCACCGCCCACGTCCGCCGCTCGTTGCGGGCGTGGTCGGCGCCGAGAAAAACGTGCTCGTGCCGCCAAGGGTCGATCGAGTGCGTGTGCATGGGAGCTTTTAACGCTTCGCGTGCGCTGGCGCGCGGCCTTTTTCTTCTCTTTTTTGTCTTTGTTCGAGGTTGGCCCTCGGCGCCCCGGCCAATCTCCCTACGATAACACTGGTAAAAAAAGAAAAAGCCCATGCGGCGAGCGCAACGCGCAGCGTTAAACGATACCTAGCACCAGCCCACCAACCGCCGTGAGTGCGACGACCGCCCAGGGCGGCGTCTTCCAGACGGTGAGGAGGGTGAAGGCGACGAGGGCGAGGGCGAAGTCGTGGGGGCCGAGGATGGCACTCGTCCAGACCGGGTTGTAGAGGGCGGCGCCGAGGAGCCCGACGACGGCGGCGTTGGTGCCGCGCATCGCGGCCTGCGCGGCGGGGTAGCGGCGAAAGCCGTCCCAGAAGGGCAGCGTGCCGATCAGGAGGAGAAAGCCGGGCAGGAAGATCGCGACGAGGCCGACGATCGCCCCGACGATGCCGTTCGGCTCGGGTCGCATAACGGCGCCGAGGTAGGCGGCGAAGGCGAACAAGGGTCCGGGCACCGCCTGCGCGGCACCGTAGCCGGCGAGGAAGGCGTCCCCGCCGACGAGGCCGGGGGTGACGACCTCGCTTTGCAGCAGCGGCAGGACGACGTGGCCGCCGCCGAAGACGAGGGCGCCCGAGCGGTAGAAGCCGTCGAACAGCGCCAAACTGCCCGATCCCGTCGCCGCCGCGACGACGGGCAGGGCGAGCAGGAGGGCGAAGAACAAGGCGAGTGCCACGCCGCCGACCGGCTTCGGGACCCGAGAAGTCAGGCGCCCCTTCGTCGTGGCCGCATCGCCCCGGCACAGCCAGAGCCCGGCGAGGCCGCCGGCGACGATGGCCGCCACCTGACCGGCCGGCCCGGCGACGAAGACGACGATCAGCGCGGCGGCGACGGCGATGGTGGCGCGCCCGCGGTCGGGGCAGAGGTTTCGCGCCATGCCCCAGACGGCCTGCGCGACCACGGCGACGGCGACCACCTTGAGGCCGTGCAGGAGGTCGGCGCCGATCGGCCCGGCGAAGGCAGCGGCACCGTGGGCGAACAGGACGAGCAGGACGACCGAGGGCAGGGTGAAGGCGCTCCAGGCGGCGAGCGCCCCGAGGGCGCCGCCGCGCAACAGGCCGAGCGCGAAGCCGACTTGGCTGCTGGCGGGGCCGGGCAGGAACTGGCAGAGCGCCACGAGGTCGGCGTAAGCCTCGTCGTCGAGCCAAGCCCGGCGCACGACCAGCTCGTCGCGAAAGTAGCTTAGATGCGCGATCGGGCCGCCGAACGAGGTCAGGCCGAGCTTGAGGAAGGTGCGAAACACCTCGGCCGCCGAGCCGGGCGGGGGTGCGGCGTCGGGCGCGCGATCGGGGGACGCCGCCGGGGTCGGCGAGGGTTTCATGCGGCGACTCCCGGTTCGTCTCATTGTTCCGGCCGAAACCGTGGCGCGTAGGGGCGCGGCCTTGAGGCCCGATGCCCCTTGACCCGGCGTCGGGCCGCGGCATGTTGCAAAGCGCCCGCGAGACGGGTTTGGCACGTTCTTGAACGATCCACAAAGATCGGGTTTGGGAGGCACAATGATGATGCGAGGTTTCACGCTCGCCGCGTCCGCCGTGGCGCTGGTTTCCGCCACGGCGCAGGCCCAGCCGGCCGACGCGCTCGGCACGATGCAGTCGATGCGCACGACCGGCTCGTCGATGGACGGCACCTACGTCGATCAGGGGGGCGAGCGCGCCGGGCAACTGAGGAAGAACCTGGAGCAGATCGAGCTGCCCGAGGGCTTCGAGATCGACCTCTACGCCATCGTGCCCGACGCGCGGCACATGGCCGTGGCGCCGCAGGGCACCGTCGTCTTCGTCGGCACGAAGAAGAACGAGCTCTGGTCGGTCTCGGACCGCGACCGCAACCGGGTCGGCGACGAGGTGAAGGAGTTCGCCCCGGCGCTCGACCTCAACGTCCCGAACGGCCCCTGCTTCTCGCCCGACGGCTTTCTCTACGTCGTCGAGCAGAACCGCGTCCTCACCTTTCCGGCGGCCGAGTTCTTCTACGAGAGCCCCGACGTCGCGGTCGGCATCGTCGTGCCCGAGGGCGAACTGATCCCCCCCGAGGAGGAGAGCTTCAACCATTCGGCCCGCGTCTGCAAGGTCGGTCCCGACGGCAGGCTCTACATCTCCCTGGGCCAGCCCTACAACGTGCCGCCGCCAGAGAAGCTCGACCTCTACGAGGAGGTCGGCATCGGCGGCATCATCGCCATGAACCAGGACGGGACCGGCCGCGAGGTCTACACCCACGGCGTGCGCAACTCGGTCGGCCACGACTTCAACCCGGCCAACGGCGAATTGTGGTGGACCGACAATCAGGTTGACGGCATGGGCGACGACATCCCGCCGGGCGAGTTGAACCGCCAGACGGCGGCAGGACAAAACTTCGGCTTTCCCTGGTACGGCGGCGGCGACGTGCGCACCAACGAGTACAAGGACCAGGAGCCGCCGGCGGATCTCGTCTTCCCGGCTGTCGAGATGGTGGCGCACGCGGCCGACCTCGGCATGCAATTCTACGACAAGAAGATGTTCCCAGAGAAGTACCAAGGCGGCATCTTCTCGGCCCAGCACGGTTCGTGGAACCGGACGACGCCGGTGGGGGCGAGGGTGATGTTCACCGCGATCAACGAGGACGGCTCGGCCGGGGAGACGGAGCCGTTCGCCGAGGGCTGGCTGAACGAGGAGACCGGCGAGTATTCGGGCCGCCCGGTCGACGTCGCGACCCTGCCCGACGGCTCGCTCCTCGTCTCGGACGACTACGCCGGTGCGGTCTACCGCATCGCCTACGCCGGCGAGCAGAAGCAGGCGGCGAAGGACTGAGGCCGCCGACGTAAAGCAAAGGTGTTTCACGCCCCGGACTAGATCCGGGGCCTAACGGCCCGAACCGCCGCACTGTTGCCGCTCACGGGCAATTTTCGCGGGGGCACGTTGGCGCCGGATCGGGTCCGGGGCGTGAAGCCGTTGAACCTCGTCTCAACCGGAAAGAAAAGCCCGATGCGCCGCGTTCTGCTCACGCTCGCCCTCGCCCTTCCACTGGGCGCCCACGCCGCCGGCGACCCGAAGGCCGGCCACCAGAAGGCCGGCATGTGCCAGACCTGCCACGGCATCGACGGCATGGCGAAGGTGCCCGACGCGCCCAACATCGGCGGCGAGAGCGCGATCTACCTGGAGCGCCAATTGAAGGCGTTTCGTTCGGGGGAGCGGCAGCACGAGCAGATGAGCATCATCGCGCAGGGGCTCTCGGACGAGGACATCGACGACCTCGTCGCGTGGTACGGCGCGATCAAGATCGAGGCGACGATCCCCGAGGGTCTGGCACCATAGAATCGATCGCCGCCACTACCTCGCCTGGCGCCCGATAGCCGAGCGCGACGACCCGCGGCTTGGGCGCGCCGAGGGCCAGGAGGGTCGGGTAGCCGGTGACGCCGATCCGCGCGGTCGCCTCCCACTCGGCGGCACTCGCCGCCCGCGCCGCGTCGCCGGCGAAGTGCCGGGCGAAGTCGGCGCGATCGAGGCCGAACTCGGCCGCGGCGTCGGCGAGCAGGTCGGCGTCGGTGACGTCCTGCCCCAGCGCATAGAAGCGCTCCTGCAACCGGTGGAGGAAGGGTTCGGCGAGGGCAGGGTAGGCGCTGCGGACCAGGATCAGCGCCCGGCAAGGCGGCTCGGTATCGTAGACGAACCCCTCGCGCTCGAAGAAGCCGAAGTCGAACGACTGGCCGGAGCGGGCCCGCACGCCCTCCCAGTGGTGGCGCACCTCCGCCTTGTCGGCGTCCTGCATGCGCCCTTGCCCGTGTCCGAGTCGCCCCGTGACGACGGTGAGCTTCATCGCCGGCCAGCGCCCGCGCACCGCCCGGATCGCCGGCGCGAAGCCCCAGCACCACGAGCACATCGGGTTGGCGGCGTAGAGCAGTTCCATCGTTCCTCCCTCGGTACACCGACCTATGTCATCGGCAAAACTCTCGCATCAACCGTTCTGCAACCGATTCCCGCTGCAAAGAATTTGCACCGGACGCAGTTGACCAGAGCGGGCGCCCCGCAGCACCCGCCACCGATCGAAGGAATATCATGTCAGACTACCGGATCCAGGTTCGCCTAACGCTCATCGTCCTCGTCGCCTGCGTCGGATCGGGTCCGACCGCCGGTCAGGCGCAGACGGTCGGCTGGGAAGCCCTGGCTGCACCGCGCACGCACGCGATCATGCGCCACGCGCTCGCCCCCGGCACGGGCGACCCGACCGATTTTCGCCTCGGCGACTGCTCGACGCAGCGCAACCTCGACGCGGACGGTCGGGCGCAGGCGAGGGCGATCGGCGCGCGGATCCGTGCGGCGGGCGTCGGGGTCGACCGGGTTCTCACCAGCCAGTGGTGCCGGGCGACTGAGACGGCCCGGCTGCTCGACGTCGGCCCGGTCGTCGAGACGCCGGCGCTGAACTCGTTCTTCGCCGAGCGAAACGAGGGTCCGGCGCAGACGGCGCGCCTGCGGACCCTGCTCGCCGAGGTGCCGGACGGCGAGACGCTCGTGCTCGTCACGCACCAAGTCAACGTCACGGCGCTCACCGGCGTCTACCCGGCCTCGGGCGAGGCCGTTCTGTTCGGCGTCGGTGCGGCGGGAGAGATCGAGGTCGAGGGGCGGGTCAGGACCGACGCGCCCTGAGAACGGGAACCGCGTAGTGCTTGGGAGATGGGCCGGGAAAAGATGGTCGGAGTAGAGTGATTCGAACACTCGACCCCCGCCTCCCGAAGACGGTGCTCTACCAGGCTGAGCTATACTCCGATGAGCGGGTTCATAGAGAAGAACGGGACGCCGGGCAAGGGGGGACCGACCGCGCCGCGGCCGGCTCAGTAGGCCCGCTGGATGCAAAAGTCGATCAGCCCGTCCATCGCCGCGCGGGCGGGGCCGTTGGGAAAGCGCCTGAGCGCCGCGCGGGCCGTCTCGCCGGCCGCATAGGCGCGATCGAGGGTGAGGTCGAGGGCCGCGTGACGCCCGAGCAACTCCTGCGCCGTGGCGAGGTCGCCCGGCTCTTGCTCCTGCGCTTCGAGCGTGCGCCGCCAAAAGGCGCGCTCGGCCTCGCTGCCCCGGGCGTAGGCGATGACGACCGGCAGCGTCACCTTGCCGTCGCGGAAATCGTCGCCGACGGTCTTACCCAGGCGGGCATGGCCGGCGGCGTAGTCGAGCGCGTCGTCGACCAGTTGAAAGGCGATGCCGAGCTTGGCGCCGTAGGTGGCGAGCGCTTCTTCCTCGGCCGGGGGACGATCGGCGACGACGGCGCCGATCTTGGCCGCCGCCTCGAAGAGGGCCGCCGTCTTCGCCTCGATGACGTTGAAGTAGGCGGCCTCGTCGGTGTGGAGGTCGTTCGCGGTCAAGAGTTGCGCCACCTCGCCCTCAGCGATGACGGCGGACGCGTTGGCGAGGATGTCGAGCACCTTGAGGCTGCCGTCGGCGACCATGAGCTGAAAGGCGCGGCTGAAGAGGAAGTCGCCGACCAAGACGGGCGCCTTGTTGCCCCAAAGGGCGTTCGCGGTCGAACGTCCGCGGCGGAGATCGCTCGCATCGACGACGTCGTCGTGCAGGAGGGTCGCAGTGTGGATGAACTCGACCGCCGTCGCGAGCCCGATCTGGCGCTCGCCCCGGTAGCCGCAGAGCCTGGCCGCGAGCAGGGTCAGCATCGGCCGCACCCGCTTGCCGCCGGCGGCGATCAGGTGCTGGGCCAATTGCGGGATCAAGCTGACCTCGCTTTGCATCCGCGCCAAGATCAGCCGGTTGACCCCCGTCATTTCCTCGGCGACGAGCGTGCGGGCGGCGTCCAGCCGCGAGGCAACGTCCGTGTTCGGCGGTGCGGTCTCGGCAGGATCGGTCGATAGGAGCGGCAAAGGCGTCAAGGTCGAGGATCTCCTGCCCGTCGCGCGTCTTGGTCGTGCGCGTAAGAGTTTGCTAGCACGCGCCCGGCGAACGTGGCAAACGCGCCTTGTCTCGGTTGGCCCGGCACAACCGCGTGGGACGGCCGCGGCGCCCAGAAGCTCGGGCTTTCGAGGACGACCACACACGCGGGGTGACGGCGGTTCAATGCGAGAAGTGTTACGCAGCAATGATCTTGTCCACCTCAGCCTCGTCGACGCGACGCTGAAGGACGCCGGGATCGAGCACATCGTCCTCGACGCGCACACCAGTGCGATCGAGGGCTCGATCGGCGCCATCCAGCGCCGCGTTCTGGTGGTGGACGACGATTTCGAGGCCGCCGTCCGCGCGCTCGAAGAGGCTGGGGCCCTGGAGCGGCGTGGCTGAGGCCGGCACGACGCTGGACGCGATGCTGGATGGCCGGGTGCGGCTTTTGCAGCCCAAGGCCGGCTATCGGGCGGCGATCGACCCGGTCCTGCTCGCGGCCGCCGTCGATGCCGGGCCGGGGATGTCCGTTCTCGACATCGGCGCCGGGGGCGGGGCGGTGGCGCTGTGCCTCCTCGCCCGCGTGCCGGGCCTCGCCGTCGCCGCGCTGGAGCGCGACCCGAGCGCCGTCGACCTCTTGCGGCAGAACCTCGTTTTGAACGGGGCGGAAGGTCCGATCGAGGCGCTGGAGGGCGATCTGTTCGATCCGCCGCTTGCGCTCAAAAGCCGCAGCTTCGACTGGGTCGTCAGCAACCCGCCCTTTTATCGGGCCGGCAGTCATACGCGCTCACCGTTCCACGGCCGGGCGGGGGCGCACGGGGCCGAGCAAACGCTCGCCGCCTGGGTCGAGGCGTGCCTGCGTCGCGCGCGGCCGGGCGGGCGCCTCGCGCTCGTCGTCCCGGCGGCCGACCTGATCGAGATCGCCGCCTCCCTCCTCGACAAGGCGCCCGCCGCCACCATCTACCCGGTGCGGCCGCGGCGGGACGAGGACGCCAAGCGCGTCGTCGTCGTCGCGCGCAAGGGCGGCCGGAGCGGCGCCGTCGTCGCCCCGGCCCTGGTGCTGCACGAGGACGACGGCGGTTGGACGAAGGCCGCGGACGCGGTCCTGCGGCACGCCCGGCCGCTCAAGCACGCCGACGAAGAGGAACGTAGGACACGATGAAGACTTGGCTGCGGCGCCTGCCGCTCGTCGGCCCGGTGTTCGGCACCAACCCGCCGACCGTGCCGGTCGTGCGGCTCGCCGGGGTGATCGGGCAGGTGCCGCTGCGCGGCGGGGGCTTGAGCCTGAAATCGCTCGAAGCGCCCTTGAACCGCGCCTTTGGCATGAAGGCCCCGGCCGTGGCGCTGGTGATCAACTCGCCCGGCGGCTCGCCGGTCCAATCCAGGCTGATCGCCCGCCACGTCCGCCGCCTCGCCGAGAGGCACGAGCGCAAGGTGCTGGCCTTCGTCGAGGACATCGGCGCGTCGGGCGGCTACTGGCTCGCCTGCGCCGCGGACGAGATCTTCTGCGACCCGTCCTCGATCGTCGGCTCGATCGGCGTCGTCTCGTCCGGCTTCGGCGCCTCGAAGGCGATCGAGAAGCTCGGCCTGGAGCGGCGCCTGTTCACGACCGGCCGCGACAAGGCGCTCCTCGACCCGTTCTCGCCGCTGCGCGAGGGCGACGTCGCCATCATCAAGGAGATCCAGGCCGACCTCTACGGCGGCTTCAAGGCGTTCGTGCGCGAGCGGCGCGAGGGGCGCCTCAAGGGCGACGCCGACGAACTGTTCACTGGCCGGGTCTGGAGCGGCACGCGCGCGGTCGAACTCGGCCTCGTAGACGCCACCGGCGACCTGCTTGACGTCATCGCCGAGCGTTTCGGCGAGAAGGCGAAGCCGGTCCTGGTCAACCGCCCGCGCGGCTGGCTCGCCCGGCGCCTGCGCGTCGCCGAGGAGGCGGCGGGGCTGTTGGCGCTCATGGAGGAACGGGCTATGTACGCGCGGTACGGGCTTTGATACGCTTGCGCGTCCGCTGCGCGGGGCTTCTTCTCTTTTCTTTTTGCAACTTTGGCCGGGGTTAGCCTGAGCGTCCGGGTCAAGTTCGGGGGCAAGTAGCAAAAAAGAAGAAAAAAAGACTGCGCGGCAGCACACGCGAAGCGTTCTCTTCTGGAATCCCATGTTCGGCCTATCAATCGGTAAGATCCTCGTTCTCGTCGCCGTGATCGTCATCATCTGGCGCGGCGGCAAGTGGTTGCGCTCGATCCAGTCCAGCATCGACCGCTTGGCCAAGGCGCAGGAGACCGAGGACAAGCCGGTGCCGAAGCGCGACCGCGTGACGAAGCGCGCGGGCGCGGTCGACCTCGAACCCTGCCCGATGTGCGGCATCTACAAGCCGGCCGGCGCCTTTTGCGGCGGGCCAGAGGCGTGCCGGTTCAAGGACGGCGCGGACGGTCGGGCGTGAGCCGCCGGCTCGCTTGCTTCCCCCAACGCGCTCCACTAGGTTCCCGCGGCGCAACAAAACCGAAACGGGCCACCGACTTGACCGCCGGGAACAGCTTCCAGGACCTGATCCTCACGCTGCAACGCTACTGGGCCGACCGCGGCTGCGTGGTCTTGCAGCCCTACGACGTGGAGGTGGGGGCGGGGACGTTCCACTGGGCGACGACGCTGCGGGCGCTGGGGCCCGAGCCCTGGAACGCGGCCTACGTCCAGCCGTCGCGGCGGCCGACCGACGGCCGCTACGGCGAGAACCCGAACCGCTTGCAGCACTACTACCAGTTCCAGGTCCTGATGAAACCCTCGCCGCCGGACTTGCAGGACCTCTACCTCGGCTCGCTCAAGGCGCTGGGGGTCGATCCGCGGGCGCACGACCTGCGCTTCGTCGAGGACGACTGGGAGAGCCCGACGCTCGGCGCCTGGGGCCTCGGCTGGGAGGTCTGGTGCGACGGGATGGAGGTGTCGCAGTTCACTTACTTCCAGCAGGTCGGCGGCTTCGACTGCAAGCCCGTCGCGGGCGAGCTGACTTACGGGCTGGAGCGGCTCGCGATGTACGTCCAGGGCGTCGAGAACGTCTACGACCTCGCCTGGAACGACCGGGGCGTGCGCTACGGCGACGTCTACAAGCAGAGCGAGCGCGAGTTCTCGACCTACAATTTCGAGGTGGCGGACACGGGGGCGCTGTTCGCCCACTTCGCCGACGCCGAGGCGGAAGCGGCGCGCTGCCTTAAGGCCGAGCTGGCGCTGCCGGCCTACGACCAGTGCCTGAAAGCGTCCCACCTGTTCAACATGCTGGACGCGCGCGGCGTCATCAGCGTCACCGAGCGGCAGGCCTATATCGGCCGGGTGCGCGCCTTGGCGAAGGGGGCGGCGGCGGCGTGGCTCGACGCCCGCGGCCACGCGCCGGCGGAAGCCTGAGCCGATGCCCGAACTGCTGCTCGAACTGTTCTCGGAAGAGATACCCGCGCGGATGCAGGACGCGGCGGCGGGCGATCTGCGCCGCCTCGTGCTGGCCGCCCTCGACGGGGCCAAGCTGGCCTATGGCGATGCCAGAGCCTACGCCACGCCGCGCCGTTTGTGCCTCGTCGTCGAACAACTGGAGAGGGCGCAGCCGGAGCGAGTGTTTGAGCAGCGCGGCCCGCGCGTCGATGCGCCAGAACAGGCGCGGCAGGGCTTCTTTCGTAGCCTCGTCGGGCGGCAGAACCTCGAATTTAGTCAGGTCGAGGATAAGAAAGGCCGTTACCATCTCGCCCGCTATGTCCACGGGGGCCAGCCCACAACCAGCTTACTGGCCAAAGCACTGCCGCCGCTCCTCGCCGGATTTCCCTGGCCCAAGTCGATGCGCTGGGGTGAGGGCGACGCGCGGTGGGTCCGGCCTTTACATCGAATCGTTTGCCTATTTGACGAGGTGGTAGTGCGGTTTGAGTTCGCGGGCGTCGCGAGCGAACAGACGACCGAGGGACACCGCTTCATGGCGCCTGAACCCTTCACAGTGATGGACTTTGACGACTATCAGCGCAGCCTACAGGACCGATACGTCGTGCTCGACGGCGACGAGCGGCGCAAGCGTATTTCAGAAGAGGCCCAGCGTCTCGCAGCCAACGTTGGCTGCGAACTGAAAACCGATCCGGGCCTTCTCGACGAACTCAAAGGGCTCGTCGAGTGGCCGGCGCCGTTAATCGGCCGGATCGACAACGTCTTTATGGGGCTACCGCCCGAGGTGCTCGTGACGGCGATGCGCACGCACCAGAAGTATCTCGCCCTACAGGACAGTGACGGGCGCTTGGCACCCTACTTCATCACCGTTGCCAACATTGACGCGGCCGACGGGGGCGCGGCGATCGTGGAGGGCAACGAGCGCGTGCTAAATGCTCGCCTCTCAGATGCACGCTTCTTTTGGGAGCTTGACAAGAAGATACCCCTGAAGCGGCGCGTCGCCGCCTTGGACCGGGTCGTGTTCCACGCCGACCTCGGCACGGTCGGCGATAAGGTGCGGCGGATGCTGCCGCTCGCCTTGTGGCTGAGCCCGCTCGCGCGCGCGATGGACCCGACCGAGGTCGAGCGCGCCGCGTATCTCGCCAAGGCCGACCTCGCGACCGGCATGGTCGGCGAGTTCCCCGAGTTGCAGGGGTTGATGGGCAGCTACTACGCCGAGGCACAGGGCGAGGGCGAGGCCGTCGTCCGCGCGATCAAGGAGCACTACCGCCCCCTGGGACCGTCGGACGCCGTGCCGACGGGACCTGAGGGCACGGCGGTGGCGCTGGCCGACAAGCTCGACACGCTGGTAGGATTCTTCGGCGTCGGCGTCAAGCCGACCGGCTCCGGCGACCCGTTCGCGCTCCGCCGCGCAGCACTCGGCGTGATCCGCCTCGTCCTGGAGAACGGGCTCAGACTGCCGCTCCTGGAGGCCGTACGCCTCGCCGGGAGGGGATACGGCGGGCGCATCAAGGCCGACGGCCTGCCGCAGGACCTGCTCGCCTTCTTCGTCGAGCGCCTCAAGGTCCACCTGCGCGGCGAAGGGTTGCGGCACGACCACGCCGCCGCCGTGCTCGGCGCCGGCGCGGACGACGATCTGTGCCGCGTCGTCGCCCGGACCAGGGCGCTGGCGCGGTTCATAGGCAGCGGGGACGGACAGAACCTGCTCGCCGGCCATCGTCGTGCTACCAACATCCTGCGCATCGAGGAGAAGAAGGACGAGCGGGCCTACGACGGGGCCGGCGTCGATCCGAAGCACCTCGACGATCCGGCCGAGAGGGCGCTGTACGACGCCATCGAAACGGCCGGACCAACGATCGCCGGGGCGCTGGCAAAGGAGCATTACGACGAGGCGATGCGGGCGCTGGCGGCGCTCCGCCCGCCGGTCGACGCCTTCTTCGAGGCGGTGATGGTCAACGCCGACGACGCGAGCTTGCGCCGCAACCGGCTCGAACTGCTGGGCGATCTCCGCGGCACCTTCGCGCCGATCGCGGATTTTAGCGTCATCGAGGAAGGCTAGCCGTCGCGCGCCGCACAACAGGAATGATCTCGCAAATGACGAAATGGGTTTACGGGTTCGGCGACGGCAAGGCCGAGGGCGAGGCCGGGATGAAGGGTCTGCTCGGCGGCAAGGGTGCCGGCCTGGCCGAGATGTCGAACCTGGGGCTGCCCGTGCCGCCCGGCTTCACCATCCCGACCTCGGTCTGCACCCACTTCTACGCCAACGGCAAGACCTACCCGGACGAACTCAAAGGCGAGGTCGAGACGGCGCTGGCCGAAGTCGAGCGCCTGACGGGAATGCGTTTTGGCGACCTTGAGAACCCGCTCCTGGTCTCGGTCCGCTCCGGCGCCCCGGTCTCGATGCCGGGCATGATGGACACGGTCTTGAACCTCGGCCTCAACGACGCGACCGTCGAGGGCTTGGCGGCGAAGAGCGGCGACCCGCGTTTCGCCTTCGACAGCTACCGCCGCTTCATCCAGATGTACGGCGACGTGGTCTTGGGCGTCGATCACTACCTGTTCGAGGAGAAGCTGGAGGATCTGAAGGCCGAGATCGGCTGCCGCTTCGACAACGAACTCGACGCGAACGCGCTCAAGCGCCTCGTCGCCGAGTACAAGGTGATCGTCGAGGGCGAATTGGGCGAACCGTTCCCCTTGGACCCGCACGCCCAGCTCTGGGGTGCGATCGGCGCGGTGTTCGGCTCCTGGCAGACCCAGCGCGCCGTGACCTACCGGCGGCTGCACTACATCGCCTCCGAGATGGGCACCGCTGTCAACGTGCAGGCGATGGTGTTCGGCAACATGGGCGAGGACTGCGCCACGGGCGTCGCCTTCACCCGCAACCCCTCCACCGGCGAGAAGGCGCGCTACGGCGAGTTCCTGGTCAACGCGCAGGGGGAGGACGTCGTGGCCGGCATCCGCACGCCGCAGCCCTTGGCGGCGGCGATGGCGAGGGGGGGCGAGTTCGAGGGCCGGAGCATGGAGGAGATCCTGCCCGAGTCTTACGCCGACCTCGTCGCCGTCTTCGACCGCTTGGAGCGGCACTACCGCGACATGCAGGACATCGAGTTCACCATCCAGCAGAGGAAGCTCTACGTCCTCCAGACCCGAAGCGGCAAGCGTACGGCGCCGGCCGCCTTGAAGGTCGCCGTCGACATGGCCGAAGAGGGTCTGATTACCGAGGACGAGGCGGTCCTGCGCATCGACCCCGCCTCGCTCGACCAGCTCTTGCACCCGACGCTCGATCCCAAGGCCGAGGTCGAGGTGATCGCCAAAGGCCTGCCGGCCTCGCCCGGCGCCGTCTCGGGCAAGGTCGTCTTCACCGCCGACGACGCGGAAGCCATGGGCGCCGCCGGCGAGGCCGTGATCCTGGTCCGGGTCGAGACCAGCCCCGACGACATCCACGGGATGCACGCCGCCAAGGGCATCGTCACCTCGCGCGGCGGCATGACCAGCCACGCCGCCGTCGTCGCCCGCGGCATGGGCAAGGCCGCCGTCTGCGGTGCGGGCGAGTTGCAGATCAGCGCCCGCGACAAGAGCTTTCAGGTCCGGGGCAGGACGGTGGCGGAGGGCGATTTGATCACGATCGACGGCGCCAAGGGGACGGTCATGCTGGGCAAGGTGCCCACGGTCGACCCGCAGCTCTCGGGCGACTTCTCGACGCTGATGGAATGGGCCGACAAGAAGCGCCGGATGAAGGTGCGCACCAACGCCGAGACACCCTTGGACGCCAAGACCGCGCTCAAGTTCGGCGCCGAGGGCATCGGCCTCAGCCGCACCGAGCACATGTTCTTCGGCGACGAGCGCATCATCGCGATGCAGGAGATGATCCTCGCCGACGACGCCGAGGGGCGCAAGGCGGCGCTCGCCAAGATCGAGCCGATGCAGCGGGCCGACTTCGTCGAACTGTTCGCCATCATGAAGGGCTTGCCGATCACCATCCGCCTCCTCGACCCGCCCCTGCACGAGTTCCTGCCGCACGACTCAGAGGGCGACGCGGCGGTGGCCGAGGCGGCGGGCCTCGACGTCAAGATCGTGCGCCGCCGGATCGCCAGTTTACGCGAGACCAACCCGATGCTGGGCCTGCGCGGCTGCCGCTTGGGCATCCTGTTTCCCGAGATCTACGAGATGCAGGCGCGCGCCATCTTCAAGGCGGCCTTGGAGATCAAGGAGTCCTCCGGCGACACGGTGATCCCGGAAATCATGGTGCCGCTGGTCGCGACCGCGAAGGAACTGGCGATCTTGAAGGATCGGATCGACGCGGTGGCGGGCGAGGTCGGGGCCGGGGACAAGCTCGACTACACAATCGGCACGATGATCGAGTTGCCGCGCGCCGCCTTGCGCGCCGACGCGATCGCCGAGTACGCCGACTTCTTCAGCTTCGGCACCAACGACCTCACGCAGATGACGTTGGGATTGTCGCGCGACGACGCCGGCCGCTTCCTCGACGCCTACATGCAAAGCGAGATCTTCCCGCGCGACCCCTTCCAGAGCCTCGACGTCGACGGGGTCGGCGAACTGGTCAGCATCGCGGTCGAGCGCGGCCGCGCGACTAGGCCCGACATCAAGCTCGGCATCTGCGGCGAGCACGGCGGCGACCCGGACTCGGTCGCGTTCTGCGAGAAGGTCGGGCTCGACTACGTCTCCTGCTCGCCCTACCGGGTGCCGATCGCCCGCCTCGCTGCGGCGCAGGCGGCGCTGCGGGATGGAGACTGAACACTTCGCGTCGCTGCCGCGGGCCTTTCTCTCTTCTTTTTTGCTAGTTGTCCGAGGCTGGCCCTCGGCGCCGCAACCAGCCACCTCCGTTAACACTGGCAAAGGAAAGAGGAAAAAGCCCGCCGCAGGCGACGCGAAGCGTGAAGCGACAGTAGGAACAAGCTCATGCGTCTCGACGATGTACGCGCCGGCGGCAAGCCGGCGCTGGCGCGGGCCTTGACACTATTAGAGGCGAACCCCGACGCGGCGGCGAACCTGCTCGACGCGGCTTACGCCGACCCGAGGGCGCACGTCGTCGGCCTCACCGGCCCGCCCGGCGTCGGCAAGTCGACGCTCGCCTCGGCCTTGGTCCGGGCGTGGCGGGAGCGGGGCTTGCGCGTCGGCGTCGTCGCGGTCGACCCCTCCTCGCGCCGAACCAAGGGGGCGCTCTTGGGCGATCGGACCCGCATCGAGGTCGATCCAGAAGATCCCGACGTCTTCGTCCGCTCGATGGCGGCGAGGGAGCGTCTGGGAGGGCTCGCCGACGCGGCGGTGAACGCCGTCGTCCTGATGCGCGCCTTGTTCGACCGCGTCCTGATCGAGACAGTCGGCGTCGGCCAGAGCGAGACCGACGTTCAGGACCTCGCCGACACGGTCGTTCTCGCCATCCAGCCCGCGTCGGGCGACAGCCTGCAATACATGAAGGCCGGCATCGTCGAGGCGCCCGACCTCGCCGTCGTCACCAAGGCTGACCTCGGCGCCGTCGCCGAGCGCGCCGCCCGCGACCTCGAATCCGCCCTCAAAGTCCACGGCCGAGCGACCGACCGGGCGATGTCCCCCGCCGTCCTGCGCGTCGCGGCTCCCGAGGGCAGGGGCGTCGACGCCCTGCGCCAGCGTCTCGACGCCCATTTCAAGGCGCTCAAGCCCAGCCTGCCCAAGCGCCGCGCCGCGCAAGCGCGCGTCTGGTCCGGCTGGTCGATCCAGGCCGAATGGGGCCGCCGCGGCCTCGCCGCCGCGGCGCCGATCCTGGCCGCCGACGAACCCGAGTCGCCCTTTGCTCGGTTGCGACGGGCGCGTGAAATACTGGGTTGAACGCTTCGCGTGCGCTCGCCGCGCGGGCTTCTTTTTCTCTTTTTTGTCTTTGTCCGAGGCTGGCTTCGGCGTTGAGGCCGGTCCGGGAGCAAAGTTGCAAAAAAGAGAAGAGAAAGCCCGCGCGGCAGCGCACGTGAAGCGTTCACAATGCGTATCAGATAAGGAAAATTATGACAATTTAAAAAGGTATTTTAACCTATTTTACCCGCATCTTGAAGCTTGCATCAAGCTTTTCTAAGGACTTGATCGCGCAGGATCTGGGCGTGGGCTTGTGGGTAACCTTCGGCGGTGCGGCCGAGGTGGGGAGCCAAGCGGGCGTGCAGGCGCGGGAGGTTGTGGAAGGGGACGCCGGGCATGGCGTGGTGTTCGGCGTGGTAGGGCATGTTCCAGGCGAGGAATCGGACGAGGCCTGAGGCGCGGGTGGTGCGCGAGTTGCGCAGCATGTCCGGCACGAGCGGGCAGGCGGCGTGCTCGGCGAGCAGGTAGGCGCGTAGGACCGGCTGGCCGAGGAGGGCCGGGACGATCCAGTAGGCGAGTGCGGCGGTGCTGCCGGTGATGAATGAGAGCGCGGCGACGGCGGTATAGGCGGCGGTGTAGAGGCGGGCTTGGCGCACGAGCCGCGGCCAAGCGCCGTTCGGAACGAAAGGGAAGGGGGGTCGGTTCAGGGCCGTGTGCAGCAGGGCCTGGGCCTGCGCTTGCCAGTAGGGCCAGCCGCTCAGGTGCCAGAGGTATGCCACGATGCCGACGGGCTTGGGCACCGACAGTTCGGGGTCGCGCGCCGGGTCCTGGGTGTGGCGGTGGTGGGTCAGATGGAAGGCTTCGAAGTAGTCGCGCGGCAGGAGGAGGAGAAAGCCGCAGGCATGCGCGACGGCATCGTTCAGGGCGCGGGTGCGAAAGGCGGTCCGGTGCGCCGTCTCGTGCAAGGGGGCGAAGAGGAAGACGAGCACGACCCCGTGCAGGAACATCGCGACGATCGTCAGCGTCACGCTCGGTGCGGCGAGCACGATCCCGGTGCCGGTCAGGCTTAACATGCCGAGGTGGCCGGCGAGGCGG
Organism: Geminicoccaceae bacterium; assembly: GCA_965217265.1. Classification (GTDB taxonomy): domain Bacteria; phylum Pseudomonadota; class Alphaproteobacteria; order Geminicoccales; family Geminicoccaceae; genus JAGRGG01. The sequence continues at coordinate 142,853 of CBDCHP010000004.1, forward strand.
CGCAGGGCAGGGGCGTCGCTGCGCGCGGTGAGCGCCTGGCGCTCGTCGGCGTCTAAAGACCGCAGCGCCGTACGGTGGTCAATCTCAGGGTGCATCGGCGCGCTCCCGCAGGCTCAGCGTCGCGGCGCCGACCGTCATCGGGGCCGGCCGCTCCATCGCGTCGAGCCGCAGCAGCGCGAGGCCTGCGCCGCCGACGTGGCCGCGCAGCTCGCCGACCGGCTTGCCGTCCTGCACGACGGGCGTGCCGACGTCCGGGGCGTCGCCCTCGATCGCGACCGGGAGCAGGCGCTTCTTCAGCAAGGCGCGATACTTGGTTCGCGCCGTCAGCTCCTGGCCGACGTAGCAGCCCTTGGTGAAGTCAACCCCGTTCAGCCGGTCGAGGCCGACCTCTAGGGGCAGCGACTTCTCGGGCACGAGGTCGAGCGTCGCGTCGGGCACGCCGAGGCCGATGCGGCGGGCGTGGTAGTCGTCGACGTTGCCGGCCTCGATGCCGAGGCCCGCCGTTAAGGCCGTGATCGCGGCGGGGTCGCCGATCAGCCGAACGCCGAGGCCGGCATCGCGCGGATCGACGGCGACGATCACGCCGTCTTGGGTTCGCCGCGCACCGGGTGCATCGTCAAGGCCGAACGCGGCCGCGGCGTCGCCCCAGGCGACCGCAACGGCGGCCGGGTAGGGCTCGATCGTCACCTTGGCGCGCAGGCGGTAGAGCATGAGCTTTCGCATCAGCCCGTCCAGCCGGGCGGCCTCGGCCTCCATCAGCACTGCGTCGCCGTCGACGTAGAGGAAGAAATCGTGGAGGTAGCGCCCCTGCGGGGTCAGCAGCATGGCGTAAAGGGCCGTGTCACCCGCCAAGCGGTTGAGGTCGTTGGTGACGAGATCCTGCAGAAAAGCCCGCGTCTCGTCCCCGTGCAGCCGCAGGAGGGCACGTTCGAGCAGCATGGCGTGGCTGGGCATCTATCATCGTCCACGAAGTTGCGGCATATCCGGCCTTGCAGGTGGCGCGTCCGGACGCGCATGGCAAGCCGAACCCCCCCTGCGGGTGCAAAGTGAGCGCGAAACACAAGGGGAGAACGCCCTGTCCAGGCTGATCGTCGTTTCCAACCGCGTGACCCAGGTGACGCCCAAGCAGGCCGCCTCGGCAGGCGGGCTCGCCGTCGGCCTGCACGCCGCCTTGAAGGACGCGGGCGGGATCTGGTTCGGCTGGTCGGGCGAGATCACCGAGAAGAGCGCCGATCGGCCCAAGCGCAAGGCCGCCGGCAAGATCACCTACGCCCTCGTCGACCTCTCGCAGGGCGACTACGACGACTATTACGGCGGCTTTGCCAACCGCACGCTCTGGCCCCTGTTCCACTACCGCATCGACCTCACCCGCTTCGAGCACGCTTGGTACACCACCTACCGCGACGTCAATCAGCGCTTCGCCCGGCTCCTGGCGCCGATGATTGAGGACGGCGACACGATCTGGGTGCACGACTACCACCTGATCCCGCTCGGCCGCGAATTGCGGGCACTCGGGATCAAGGCGAAGATCGGCTTCTTCCTCCACATTCCGTTCCCGCCGGGCGAACTGTTCGTCGCGATGCCCTGGCACCACGCGATCGGCGAGGACCTGTTCGCCTACGACCTGCTCGGTTTTCAGACCGAGACGGATCTGCGCCAGTTCGAGGATTACGTCAGCTACGAGTGGCGCGGCGAGGTCGGGCGGGACGACGTCTGCCGCGTCGCGGGGCGGACGTTTCAGGCCGGCGCGTTCCCGATCGGGATCGACGTCGAGCACTTCGTCACGATGGCACAGAGCCAGGGCGCCCAGAACAGCGCCGGGCGGGTCAAGCGCACGCTGGCCGGGCGCCGGCTCCTCGTCGGCGTCGACCGGCTCGACTACTCCAAGGGCATCCTGGAGCGCCTGCGTGCCTACCAGCAGATGCTCGACGACCGGCCCGAGCACCGGCGCGGGGTGACCTTCATGCAGATCTCGGCACCGAGCCGCGAGAGCGTGCAGGAGTACCAGGTGTTGCGCGCCCAGGTCGAGGCGCTCACCGGCCACATCAACGGCGTCCACAGCGAGGCCGACTGGGTGCCGGTGCGCTACATCAATCGCAGCCACACGCAGCGCGACTTGGCCGGCTTCTACAGGCTCGCCCGGATCGGGCTCGTCACGCCGTTGCGCGACGGGATGAACCTCGTGGCGCAGGAGTATATCGCGGCACAGGACCCCGACGATCCGGGCGTTCTCGTCCTCTCGCGCTTTGCCGGCGCCCGGCCGCTCCTGGAGGACGGCGCCATCGTCGTCAATCCTTATGACACCTACGCGACGGCGCTGGCGCTGCACCAGGGCCTGGGCCTGCCGCTCGACGAGCGCAAGGCCCGGCACGGGCGGATGATGAAGGCGATCCGCGCGCACGACATCAACGCGTGGCGGACGAGCTTTCTTGCCGCCCTCGACAAGGTGTAGGCGTGGCGCTCGACGGCGCCGAGCGCGTCGCCGTCGCGTCGGGCGACGCGCTGCGCGCGTGGCTCGGGACTAACCATACCCGGACCGAGGGTGTGTGGCTCGTCACCTACAAGAAGCCGCACCCGGACTACCTCGCCTACGACGCGATCGTCGAGGCGTGCTTGTGCTTCGGCTGGATCGACAGCCTGCCGCGCAAGCTCGACCGTGAGCGCACCATGCTCTACGTCGCGGCGCGCAAGCCCGGCAGCAAACTGGTCCAAGGCCAACAAGGACCACGTCAGGCACTTGATCGGGGCCGGCCTGATGGCGCCGCCGGGACTCGCCGCCGTCGAGGCGGCGAAGCGCGACGGTAGTTGGACGTTCCTCGACGACGTCGAGGCCGGCATCGTCCCGGACGACCTGCAAGCGGCGCTCGACGTGCGCCCGGCGGCCGCCGCCAACTTCGCCGCGTTCCCGCCGTCGGCCAAGCGCGGCATCCTGGAGTGGATCACGAACGCCAAGCGCCCCGAGACGCGCGCCAAGCGGGTCGCGCGGGCGGCCGAGATGGCGGCGGAGAACGTCAAGACGCTGTGGACGAAGCGGGGCTGAACGCCGCGTCGCAGGGAAGAGGCAAAGCCAGTACTCAATTAAGATAAGAAATGTTATGACAATTGTTCTCGGATAGCAGAACCCCGCGGACACGTCCGGGGGGTTCTGGCATGTCCGGCCCCTAGGCGGCCCTGATGTCGCCGAGGAACGTCTCGATGCGCTTTTGCAGCGACGAGAAGTTTTGCTGCAGCTTGTCGGTGGCGCCGAGGATCGAGGTCGACGCGGCGGTGCCTTGATCGCCCTTGACGCTCTGGACTACCCTCAGCGTCGCGCCCGCCGCCGACTGCGCGTTCGCCGCGATGTCGGCGGTCGTCTGGGATTGTTGGTTGACGCCGTCGGCAACGCCCAGCGCCCGCCGGTCGATCTCCGCGATGATCGCCGTGATCGCGTCCATCGCGCTCGTCGCTGTGCCGGTGCTGTGCTGCACCTCCTGGATGCACTTGTTGATGTCGGTCGTCGCCTGACCGGTCCGCTCGGCGAGCGCCTTGACCTCGCCCGCCACGACGCTGAAGCCGCGGCCGGCCTCGCCCGCGCGCGCCGCCTCGATCGTCGCGTTGAGCGCCAAGAGGTTGGTCTGTTCGGCGATGTCGCCGATGAGGGCGACGATCGAATTGATCTGCTGCGTCGCCGCGTTCAGTTCCTTGTAGGCGTTGGCCGCGTTGGTGACTTCCGTCACGGCGTTGTTGGCGATGGTGCGCGAGGCCGTCGTGTTGGCTTCGACCTCGGTGATCGACGCGGACAGGTCTCTTGAGGCGGCGGCCACGGTCTCGACGTTGTGCGTCGCTTCGTCGACGCAAGCCGAGATCTGGGTCGAGACCGCCGTCAGCGCCTCGGCGGCGCCCTGCACCGTCGCCAGGCTCTTACCGGCGTCCTCGTCGAACGCGGCGATCAGCGCCTCGATCGCCGCGACGCGCCCGGCGCGCTCCTCGTCCAGGCCGAAGCGCTCACTTTCCAGCCGCCCGCGCTCGACGCCGTTGTCCTTGAACACCTCGACCGTGCGGGCCATGACGCCGATCTCGTCCTTGCTCTTGACGTGGGGCACGCCGATCGCGAGGTCGCCGGCGGCGATCTTCTCCATCGCCGAGGCGAGCGAATCGATCCGCCCGGAGACGTTGCGCCCGATCAGGACGGCCGCGACGGCCGCGAGCCCGAAGGTCAACAGCGCGGCGACGGTGATCAGCGTAACGCCCCGGCCGCTGTCGGCGCGCAAAGCGGCGACGGAGGCCGCCATCTGGGCGTGGATCAACCCTTCGGCCTCGTCGGCCTCGGCGATGAAACCCTCGAACGATTCGTCGAAGGCGGCGTCGTCGAGGCCCTCTTGCGCCTGGACGTCGCGCATGGTGGCGTGGCGCACGCGCGCCGCCTCGATGAAGCGCTCGACCTTGCCGCGCACGCCCTCGATCTTGGCGCGCACCGCCGGATCTTGCGAGGCGTGGAAGGTGCCCTCGTCGTTCTCGCCGCCATGCAAGATGGCGTCGACGTAGAAGAGGGTCTCGTCGAGCAGGCCCCAGACCGCCTGGACGTCCTCGCCCTCGTCGCCGGCCATGATCTCCTCGAAGATCAGGTGCGCCCTCGTCGCGGTCAGCTTGATCTCCATCGCCGCGTCGCCGAGGGGCGCCAGGCGTTCGGCGACGCGCACCCCTTCCTTGCCGAGACGGTCGGCCGTGAAGCCGCCGACTAAGCCGACTAGACCAGTTAAAACGGCTATGCTGAGAAAAGCCGCGAACATCTTCGCCTTGACGCGCATAATGCGTATTCCTGATGAAATTTGAAACTCGGCCACGGATAGGGCAATTTCGTTAACGTCGGGTTGATCGAACTGCGAAAGTCTTCGTACTCGAAGGGCTGATCGCGCCAGAAGGACGTCCTCATCGCATTGCCGACCCCCCTGCCCGCTGCTAGAGGTTCACCCATAAGCACGGACGAAGCAGGGAGGCATCATGCACACGTTCCGCCAATCGACGGCGCTCGCCGCCGCGGCCCTTTTCGCGACCACGCTCAACGCCGGCACGGCCGGGGCGCAGGAGTCCTGCGACTGGAAGCCCGAGCGCGCCGTGACCTACGTCGTGCCCTGGAGCCCCGGCGGCGGCACGGACGCCAACTCGCGCGCGATGGCGGCCCTGTTGCAAGAGGAGTTCGGGGTGCCGTTCAACGTCGTCAACCGCACCGGCGGCAACGGCGTCACCGGCCACACGGCGATCGCGACGGCGGAGCCCGACGGCTACACCATCGGCGCCGTCACGATCGAGATCGCCACGATGCACTGGGCCGGCCTGACCGACCTCACCGGCGACGACGTCACGCCGATCGCGATGATCGACATCGCGCCCGCCGGCGTCACGGTGGCGGCGGATTCGCAGTTCGACGACCTGAAATCCATGCTCGACCACGCCGAGGCGAACCCCGGCGAGCTGACCGCGTCGGGCACGGCGCAGGGCGGCATCTGGCACTTGGCGCTGGGCGGCATGCTGAACGCCGAGGGCATCGCCCCCGACGCCGTGCGCTGGATCCCCTCCAAGGGCGCCGGCCCCGCGATGCAGGAACTGCTCGCCGGCGGCGTCGACGTCGTGACCGTGGCCTTGTCCGAATCCAAGGGCCTGATCGACGCCGGCGAGGCCAAGGCGCTGGCCTACATGTACGATAAGCCGATGGCGTCCCTGCCCGACGTGCCGATCACGCCGGACGTTTTGGAGAGCGGATGGACGCTGGCCTCGTTCATCTCGGTCGGCGGGCCCGAGGGCCTGCCGGACGAGATCGCCTGCGCCTACGAACAAGCGGCCAAGGCCGCGACCGAGACCGAGACCTGGGCCGAGTTCAAGGCCGGCCGCGGCGCCGACGTCGTCTTCGAGGGTCGCGAGGAACTGGCGGGGCGGATGAAGGAAGCCGACGCGAGCCTCGGCGAGACGATGAAAGCCATCGGCCTCGCCAACTAGGCCCCGACACAGATGAAGGTCCACGACGGCGTCGTGGGGGCCCTCCTGGTCCTGGTCGGCGCCGTCATCTTCTTCACCGCCCAGACGTTTCCCAAGCTCGCCGGGCTGCCCTACGGGCCGGGCCTGTTCCCGTCGATCGCCGCCGTCGGCTTGGCCGGCTGCGGCCTGATCATCGGCCTCGCAAGCCTGCGCCACCGGGGGCCTTGGCTCGTGCTCGACCCGTTGCTTCGAGAACCACGCGGGTTGATGCGCCTCGCGGCGGTGCCCCTCGTCGTACTCGGCTTCGCGCTCGGCCTCGACCCGCTCGGCTTTCACCTGACGGCGCTCCTCAGCCTGATTGCGCTCTTGCTGGTCTTCGGCGTCGGTCCGGTCCGCGCCGTGCTCTACGCCCTGCCCGTCACGGTCGTCACCCACGCCGTGTTCTACAGCCTCTTGGGGGTGCCGCTGCCCTGGGGGCTCCTGCGGCCGTTCGCGTGGTGAGACGATGCTGAGCCACCTCGAAAACATCGCGGTGCTCTTGTTCAACCTCGACGTGATGGCGATCGTCGCCGCCTGCACGGTCTACGGCATGGTCGTCGGCGCCGTACCGGGCCTGACGGCGACGATGGCGGTGATCCTGCTGGTCCCGTTCACCTTCTTCCTCGATCCCGTGCCCGCGATCGGCGCCATCGTCGCCACCACCGCGACGGCGATCTTCGCCGGCGACATCCCCGGCGCCTTGCTGCGCATCCCCGGCACGCCGGCGTCGGCCGCCTACGTCGACGACGCGCACAAAATCGCCAAGGCGGGCCGGGCGCGCTACGTCCTCACCGTCTCGCTGATCACGAGCGCCATCGGCGGCATCGTCGGCACCTTGATCTTGATCGTCGGCGCCCCGGCGCTCGCCCGCTTCGCCGCCAAGTTCTCCAGCTTCGAGTATTTCTGGCTCGGCTGCCTCGGCCTTTCCTGCGCCGTGCTGGCGAGCCCGAAGAACCCCGTGCGCGGCTTCGCCAGCCTGTTTCTCGGGCTTTTCGTCGCCTCGGTCGGCATCGACGTCGCCGTCGGCCACCCGCGCTTCACCTTCGACAATATCGACCTGCTCGACGGGGTCAGCTTCATCCCGGCGATGATCGGCATCTTCGCGCTCGGCGAGGTGCTGCGGGCATCCTACACCGTGCCCGAGGCGCCCAAGGCCGCGGCTATCGCCGACGCCGCCGAGAAGGGCTCGCTGCGCAAGGCGTGGCAAGCGATCGTGCGCTACAAAATCGGCGTCGGTCGCTCCAGCGTGCTCGGCACGGTGATCGGCGCCCTGCCCGGCGCCGGGGCCGACATCGCTGCCTGGGTCTGCTACGCGCTCTCGCGCAAGCTGTCGAAGGAGCCCGAACGCTACGGCGAGGGCCACGTCGAGGGCATCGTCGACGCCGGCTCGTCGAACAACGCCGCCGTCAGCGGCGCTTGGACGCCGGCGATGGTGTTCGGCATCCCCGGCGACACGGTGACGGCGATCGCGATCGGGGTCATGCTGTTGAAGGGCCTGACGCCGGGGCCGCGCATCTTCACGACCGAGCCCGAACTGGTCGCCGCCGTGTTCGGCACCTTCCTCGTCGCCAACCTGCTCATGATCCCGGTCGGCCTCGTCGTCATCCGCTTCGCGGCGCTGGTCTTGAAGGCCGACCGCCGCGTCTTGATGCCGATCATCCTGGTCTTCTCGCTGGTCGGCGCCTACGCCGTCGACGCCACCGCGACCTCGATCTGGATCGTGCTCGTCATCGGCGTGTTCGCCTACCTGCTCGAAGAGAACGGCTTTCCGATGGCGCCCGCGATCCTCGCCATCGTGCTGGGCCGGATGATCGAGGACAACTTCATGACCTCGATGATCAAGACCCAAGGCGGGCTCTTGGGCTTCTTCGAGCGTCCCGTCGCCGCGGTCCTGGGCGCCCTCACCCTCGCCGTCTGGGCCTGGATCGCGGTCCGGGTCGTCCTGGACGCGCGCAAGCCCGCGGTGGTGGTGGCATGAACGCTTCGCGTTGCGCTCGCCGCGCGGGCTTTTTCTCTTTTTTCAGTTAAGTGCTGGGGGCTGGCTTCAACGTTGAAGCCAGCCCCCAGCGATAAGTAGCAAAAAAGAAAAGAGAAAGGCCGCGCGGCAGCGCACGCGCAGCGTTCTTCCTAGCGCAGCGTGCCGTTCAGGCCGTTCGGGAAGAAGCCGCCTTTGCCGGTGCCGCCGGCGTAGACGATCTTCAAGACCTGTCCTGGCGTGCGGGCAAACGCGAGGCCGAGGCGGCCGTCGTCGTCGCGCGGCACGATGTTGACCTTGCCCTGGTTGTTGATCGGGCCTTGGTCCATGTCGCCCGGCCCGTCGAGCTTGTCGCGCAGGTTCGAGATCGCGTTCGCGGCCCTGGTCGCGGCGTTGCCGCGGCCGACCAGGAGGGTGCGGATCTCGCCGGCGTGGTAGGCTTCGACGGCGAGGATGCTGGCCGCAGCACCCAGGATCGCCTTGCTCTGGATCAAGGGGGCAGCACCGTTGTAGGCGGTGACGCCGACGTCCTCGAAGACGAACGCGCCCAGAAGGAAGCTGAGTTCGTCGGCGAACGGATCGAAGCCCGCCCCGAGACCGGCCGCCGAGGCGAGTGCCGGAAAGCTCCGGTCGAAGTCGATCCTCGGCCGGGCCGCGGCGGCCCTGCCCAGCGTGCGGCGCAGGAAGATGACGTGCGCCTCCTCGTCGCCGGCGATCTCCTGCGCGTATTCCTTGAAGATCGGCGTCTTGAACGGCACCCGCCGACCGCCTGTGACGCGGCCCAGACGACCGACGCCGTCGACGTCGCTCGACTTCAAGCCGCGGCCGAAGGCGCCGCGCAGGTAGTACTCGGCTTCGAGATATTCGAGGTTCAAGGCGAAGTTGGCGATGTCGGCATCGGTGATCGACTGCGCCGCCGCCTCATTGGCGAAGCCTAAGCCGGCGATGCCGCCTGCGGCGGCGGCGGTCCCGGCGAGCGCCGCCCCGGTCAAGAACGTGCGGCGCCCGCCCTTGAGATTGATAGGGTTGATGTCTGCCATGACATATATCCTCGATCGTTATTGCCTCGTGGCCAGAAGAAGCTTCGAGACCGCCCCTTCTCGGTCGACAAACTGAGAATAAGTTTATTTCGTTCCAATAAAAGGGTTAATTTTCTTGAAAAAAATATTTTTAATTTGGTGATCCAATAATCGTTTTCGTTCGTATGACTTAGCTTGGCACCTTTGAAAACTGAGTTCCCTTGCCGCGCACGGTTTCAATGCAATATTTGCCCGAGAAACATCTTGGTACGCTTGTTCTGCGGGTGATGGAAGAAGGTCTCGGGCTCGGCGACCTCGACGACCTCGCCCTTGTCCATGAAGACGACGAAGTCGGCCACTTGGCGGGCGAAGCCCATCTCGTGCGTGACGCAGACCATGGTCATGCCCTCCTCGGCGAGGCCGACCATGGTATCGAGCACCTCCTTGACCATCTCGGGATCGAGTGCCGAGGTCGGCTCGTCGAACAGCATGACCTTGGGCTTCATGCATAAGGACCGGGCGATGGCGACGCGCTGCTGCTGCCCGCCGGAGAGCTGGCCCGGGTATTTTTGCGCCTGCTCAGGGATGCGCACGCGCTCAAGAAAGTGCATCGCCGTCATCTCGGCCTCCTTCTTCGGTACGTGGCGCACCCATATCGGCGCCAAGCACAGATTCTCCAAGACGGTCAGATGCGGGAACAGGTTGAAGTGCTGGAAGACCATGCCGACCTCGCGGCGGATGGCATCCACGTTGCGAACGTCGTTGGTCAGTTCGATGCCATCCACGACGATCTGGCCGCGCTGGTGCTCTTCGAGGCGGTTGACGCAGCGGATCATCGTCGACTTGCCCGAGCCCGAGGGTCCGCAGACGACGACGCGCTGACCCTTCTCGACTGCGAGGTCGATCGCCTTCAAGACGTGGAATTCGCCGAACCATTTGTGGACGTCGCGTAGCCGGATCATCGGATCGCCGTCGCTCATCGAAGCCGCCCCTTCTTGAAATCGTCGTTACTTGTGCCCGGTGTCGAGCTTACGCTCCAGGTGCTGGCTGTACTGCGACATGGCAAAGCAGAACAGCCAGTAGACGAGTGCTGCGAAGACATAACCCTCGACCGCGAGGCCGATCCAGGTCGGGTCGGACAGGCCGGCCTGGACCGTGTTGAGGAAGTCGAACAGGCCGATGATGAGGACGAGCGAGGTGTCCTTGAACAGGCCGATGAAGGTGTTGACGATGCCGGGGATGACGATTTTCAGCGCCTGCGGCAGGATGATGAGGCCCATGCTCTTCCAGTAGCTGAGGCCCAAGGCCGCCGCCGCCTCGTACTGGCCCTTGGGGATCGCCTGCAAGCCCCCGCGCACGACCTCGGCCATGTAGGCGGCGGCGAACAAGGAGAAGCCGACGAGGGCACGCAGGAGCTTGTCGAAGTTGACCCCCTCGGGCAAGAAGAGCGGCAGCATCACCGAGGCCATGAACAAGACCGTGATCAACGGCACGCCGCGGACGATCTCGATGAAGATCGTGCAGACCGACTTGATCGCCGGCATGGTCGAGCGCCTGCCCAGCGCCAACAGCACGCCGAGCGGCAAGGAGCTGGTGATCCCGACCCCGGCGATGACGAGCGTCAAGAACAGCCCGCCCCAGCGCGGGGTCTCGACGACGCTGAGGCCGAACATGCCGCCGTGGAACAGGATGTAGGCGAGGACCGGATAGACGATCAGCACGCCCACGGCGTAGAGCAGCTTGCGCTCGAAGCGGGGCAGGAAGAACGGCACCATGAGGACCAGCAGCAGGATCACCCCGGCGTGGATGCGCCAGCGCTGGGTCGGGGGATAGAAGCCGTAGAGGAACTGATCGAAGCGCGCGCCGACGAAGGGCCAGCAGGCCCCGCCCGCCCCGGCACAAGCCTCGCGGCTGTCGCCGATAAAGGTGGCGTCGATGAAGGCCCAGTTGATGATCGGCGGCACGATTTCCCAGAGCAGCCACAAGGCGGCCAGGGTCAACAGCGTGTTCGGGATCGAGGAGAACAAGTTGGTGCGCAACCAGCCGACGACGCCGCGCTCGGCCACCGGCGGCGGCAGGTCCGCGCTCGGATCGGTGCGAACGTAGTGCTCGATGCCCGCCATGCCTAGCGCTCCACCAGCGCGTTTCGCGCGTTGTACCAGTTCATGAACAAGGAGGTGATCAGGCTCAAGCTGACGTAGACGACCATCCAGATCGCCACGATCTCGATCGCCTGGCCCGTCTGGTTCAAGACCGTGCCGCCGACCGCGACGAGGTCGGGGTAGGCGATCGCGACCGCGAGCGAGGAGTTCTTGGTCAGGTTGAGGTACTGCGAGGTCAAGGGCGGGATGATGACCCGCATCGCCTGCGGGATGACGACGAGGCGCAGCGTCGGCGTGCGTTTCAGCCCGAGGGCACCGGCGGCCTCCCACTGCCCCTTCGAGACGGCGAGGATGCCCGAGCGCACGATCTCGGCGATGAAGGCGCCGGTGTAGAGCGCGAGGCCCAAGAGCAGCGCCACCATCTCTGGCACGAGGTTGAGCCCGCCGCGAAGGGCGAAGCGCGTCTCCTCGGCGAACTCGAAGCTGAGCGGTGCCCCCATGAGGAGAAAGGCCAGCACCGGTGCCCCGACGATGAGGGCGAACCCGGCGAGGAAGGACGGGAACTGTTGCCCGGTGCGCTCGCGCCGCCGCTTGGCCCAGCGTCCCAGCAGGTAGGCAGCGACGATGCCGACGACGACACCGATCAGGAGCGCCCACCCCGACCCCGGTTCGATGATGGGCCGGGGCACGGTCAGGCCGCGGTTGTTAAGAAAGACGACGTCGAGCAGGGTCAGGCTGTCGGCCGGACGCGGCAGCGGGCTCAAGACGGCCGTGTACCAGAACAGGAGTTGCAAGAGCAGCGGGATGTTGCGCATCATCTCGACGTAGGCGGCGGCCAGTTTCGCCACCAGCCAGTTGCCCGACAGGCGCAGGATGCCGGCCGTAAAGCCGATGATCGTCGCCAGCACGATGCCCAAGACCGCGACCAGGAGCGTGTTGAGGAAGCCGGCGAGCAGCGCGTCGCCGTAGGTCGAGACCGCGCTGTAGGGGATCAAGGAGAAGCCGAGGTCGAAGCCGGCCGTGTTGTTGATGAAGCCGAAGCCCGACGAGATGCGCAACCGCGCCAGGTTCTCGCGCGTGTTGTCGACGATCCACCAGATCCCGGCGACGAGTGCTAAGACGACGACGACCTGGGCCGCAACCCCGCGCCAGAACGGGTCGGCCCAGGCGGGGGCCCTGGGCGCCCGCTCGGAGGATTGTTCGAGGGTCGGATCAACGCGGTCCAGGGCCATCGGCGCTCGCCTCGTTCTTGTCGCTCACCCCAAGAAGGGCGGCCCGGCCGTCGCTCGTGGAGACGGCCGGGCCGCGGCCGATCAGCGAACCGGCGGGGCGTACATGATGCCGCCCTCGGTCCACAGCGCGTTGATGCCGCGCTCGATGTTCAAGGGCGAGCCGGAGCCGACGTTGCGCTCGAAGATCTCGCCGTAATTACCGACGTGCTTGATCGCCTGCGCCGCCCAGGCGCTGTCGAGCTTGAGGTACTCGCCCATCGTGTCCTCGCTGCCGAGCAGCCGCTTGATGTTGGGGTTGTCGTTCTCCATCATCTGGTCGACGTTCTCGCTGGTGACGCCCAGTTCCTCGGCGTTGATCAGCGCGAACAGCACCCAGCGAGCGATGTCGGCCCACTCGCTGTCACCCTGGCGCACGGCGGGACCGAGCGGCTCCTTCGAGATGATCTCGGGCAGAACCTCGTAATTGTCCGGGGTCGGCATGCCGAGGCGGTTGGAATAAAGGCCCGACGCGTCGGTCGTGAACACGTCGCAGCGGCCCTGCTCGAAGGCGACGCGGATCTCGTCGTCATTCTCGAACACGACCGGCGTGTAGTTCATGCCGTGCGTGCGAAAGTAGTCGGCGAGGTTCAGTTCGGTCGTCGTGCCCGGCTGGACGCAGACCGCCGCCCCGTCGAGCTCGGTGGCGGCGGTGACGCCGAGATCGGTCGGCACCATGAAGCCCTGGCCGTCATAGTAGCTGACGCCGGTGAATTCGAGCCCGAGCGCCGCGTCGCGCTGCAGGGTCCAGGTCGTGTTGCGCGAGAGGATATCGACCTCGCCCGACTGCAGCGCCGTGAAGCGCTCCTTCGAGGTCAAGGGGGTGAACTTGACTGCCTCCGGGTCGTCGAAGAGCGCGGCCGCGATCGCGCGGCAGACGTCGACGTCGAGGCCGGTCCACTCGCCCTGGTCGTTGGTCGACGAGAAGCCCGGCAGGCCGGTGCTGACGCCGCACTGAACGAAACCCTTCTGCTTGACGCCGTCCAGGGTCTCGCCGGCGAAGGCCGGGACCGCCGCCGTACCGATGATGAGGGTGCCCGCCGCTGCGAGCTGTCGTGAAAAACGCATGTTGCCTCCGAGTTGAAAACGTTTCTTGGCTTGCGGTTTGAGTGCGGCGGCCACATCGTGTTCGCCGCTTGGCCCCGACCTTGGCACGACAAGTGGCCCCTTGCCAATAGTCGATGCAACGCACAAAGTTTGTGCAATTGCGAGAACGGCCGGCGGTTTTCCTCAATTCGAACACGGATCAGGCATGCAGGACGACACCAAGATCACCCACATCGGCCGCGAACCGCACGCCAATCACGGCATCGTGAACCCGCCGGTCTACCGTGCCTCGACGATCCTGTTCCCGACGCTGGAATCGATGCGCGCGTCGCACCCGGACAAGAACGTGCATTATGGGCGCTATGGTACGCCAACGACGGCGGCGCTGACCGGGGCGATCGCCGACCTGGACGGTGCCGCCGGTGCGATCGCCGTCGGCTCGGGCAAGAGCGCCATCGTCGGCACGCTGATGGGTCTCGCCAAGGCGGGCGACCGGCTCCTCGTCGTCGACAACGCCTACGCCCCGACCCGCGCCTTCGCCTCAAGCACGCTGAAGCGCTTCGGCGTCGAGACGACCTACTACGACCCGCGCCTTGGCGAGGGCATCGCCGACCTGATCGACGCTAAGACTCGCGTCCTGTTCCTGGAGAGCCCCGGCTCGCTCACCTTCGAGGTCCAGGACGTCCCCGCCTTGGTGCGGGCGGCGAAGACGAAGAACCCGGACATCGCCGTCGTCATCGACAATACCTGGGCGACACCGCTTTATTTCAAGCCGTTGGAGTACGGCGTTGACGTATCGATCCAGGCCGGCACCAAGTATGTCGGCGGCCACTCCGACCTAATGCTCGGCCTCGTCAGCGTCAACGAACGCTTCTTGAAGCCCGTTCGCGCCGGCCTGATGGACGTCGTCGGTGCCGCCGCCCCGGACGATTGCTGGCTGGCGCTGCGCGGCCTGCGCACGATGGCGGTTCGCCTGGCGCGTCACCAAGCCAACGGCATTGAGGTGGCAAGATGGCTAGAACAACAAAACGTTGTCGAGGAAGTCTTACACCCCGCTCTAGAAAGCCACCCCGATCACGCGCTCTTCAAGCGCGACTTCAAGGGTGCTTCGGGCCTGTTCGCCTTTCGCCTCAAGCCGGGGCCGCAGAATGGGCTCGCCGCCATGCTCGACCAGATGAAGCTGTTCGGCATGGGCTACTCCTGGGGCGGCTTCGAGAGCCTTTTGATCCCCTGCGACCCGACCCCGATCCGCACCGCCACCCCCTGGTCGTGCGACGGCTGTCTCTTACGCATCCACGTCGGTCTGGAAGATCCAACCGACCTGATCGAGGATTTAAAGGCCGGGCTGGAGCGTTACACGGCTGGGTGAACGCTTCGCGTGCGCTCGCCGCGTTTTTTGCCAGTGTTAACGCAGGAGGCTGGCCGAGGCGCCGAGGGCCAGCCTCGATACAAAGTTAAAAAAGAAGAAAAAAAGCCCGCGCGGCGAGCGCAACGCGAAGCGTTACTTCACTGCCCCAATCAAGAACTCATGGTTCCCTTTGGGGCCGATCACCGGCGACGGTACCGTGCCGAGGACGCGCCAGCCGGGGCGTTCGCCCAGCCAAGCCCTGATCTCGGCCTGGACCCGTTCGTGGACGCTCACGTCTCGCACGACGCCGCCCTTGCCGACCTCGCCCCTGCCCGCCTCGAACTGCGGCTTGATGAGCGCGACGAGGCGGGCTTTGGGCGCCGTCAGGTCGAGCGCCGCCGGCAGAACGGTTTTCAGCGAGATGAAGCTGGCGTCGCAGACGACGAGGTCGATCGCCTCGGGCACGTCGGCCCGTGTCAGGCGGCGGGCGTTGGTCCGCTCCATGACGACGACGCGCGGGTCGCCCCGCAGCTTCAGGTCCAACTGGCCGTAGCCGACGTCGACGGCGTAGACCTTGGCGGCGCTTCTGGCGAGCAGCACCTCGGTGAAGCCGCCGGTGGAGGCGCCGACGTCGAGCGCCGTGGCGCCCGCCGGGTCGACACCGAACGCGTCCAGCCCGGCGATCAGCTTGCCCGCGCCGCGGCTGACCCACCTCGGCCCGCTTTCGCGCACCTCGATCGGGGTGTCGTTGGGGTAACTCGTGCCCGGCTTGTCGAGCCGGGTCTCGCCGCTGAACACGGTGCCCGCCAGGACGAGTGCTTGCGCCTTGGCCCGCGTCGGCGCCAGACCGCGCTCGACCAGGATCTGGTCGAGCCGTTGCCGTGCCGCCCGCCGTTCCCGCGTCACGCGGCCGGCTTGACGAGGCGCGCCATCGCCTCGATCGCCAGCACGTAGCCGTGGCTTCCCAGACCGCAGATCACGCCGACGGCGGCTTTCGAGACGTAGGAGTGGTGGCGGAAGGGCTCGCGCTCGTGGATGTTCGACAGGTGGACCTCGATCACGGGCAGGTCGGAGGCGAGCAGCGCGTCCATCAGCGCGACGGAGGTGTGGGTGTAGCCGGCGGGGTTGATGACGATCCCGGCGGCATTCCCCCGCGCGCCCTGCACCCAGTCGATCAACTGGCCCTCGTGGTTGGACTGCCGAAACGCGATCTCAAGTTCTAAGCCCGCCGCCGTCTCGGCGCACGTCGCCTCGATGTCGGTCAGCGTCTCGCGGCCGTAGACGTTAGGCTGGCGCACCCCCAAGAGGTTGAGGTTCGGGCCGTTGAGAATCTCGATGCGCTGTTGCATGCAGGGGTCCGCCTTGTAGAATGAGCCGAACGAGAGCGGCGCGAAACCGATTCGTAGCCGTGCGGGGCGCGCTTTGAAAGCCTCGTCGCCCGCCGTCCCACCCGCCGCATCGAGCGACGATGGCGTCCGACGTCGACTGGGAGAAAACGATGTCGGACCAGGATGCGCAAGGCGATGACGCTGCGCCGTTGTCGGCCTTCCACCTCGGCGCGCTGGTCGCGGGGCCGCTCGTCTCGCTCCTCTTGCTCCTCTTGCCGCCGCCGCCCGGCATGCCCGCCGAGGCGTGGCGGCTCGTGGCGCTCGCGGCGTGGATGATCGTCTGGTGGTTGAGCGAGGCGGTGCCGATCCCGGCGACAGCCCTGCTGCCGCTCGTCTTGATGCCGCTCTACGCCGTTCAGGAAATCGACGCGGTGGCGCCCGCTTATGCCGATCCGCTGATCTTCCTCTTCCTCGGCGGCTTCATGCTGGCGGCGGCGATGCAAAAATCCGGGCTGCATCGGCGCATCGCGCTCGGCATCGTCGCCCGCGTCGGCACCGGCCCCGATCGGATCATCCTCGGCTTCATGCTCGCGACGGCCTTCTTGTCGATGTGGGTGTCGAACACAGCGACCGCGATCATGATGTACGCGGTAGGCCTTTCGGTGGTCGATTTCGTCGAGCGCGAGACGAAGGACGCGGCGCTGGTGCGCCGCTTCGGCGTCGCCTTGATGCTCGGCATCGCCTACAGCGCCTCGATCGGCGGCGTCGGCACCCTGATCGGCACGCCGCCGAACGCGTTCCTGGCGAGCTTCTTGTCCGACAGCTACGACATCGAGGTCGGCTTCTTCACCTGGATGCTGTTCGGCGTGCCGATCGTCGCCGTCATGCTGCCAGCGGCCTGGCTGTTGCTGACGAGGGTGCTGTTCCCGGCGCGCACGATCGAGATCGGCGACGCCTCGGGCGTGGTGGCGCGCGAACTAGAAGCACTCGGTACGATGAGCCCGGCCGAGAAGGTCGTCGCCGTCGTCTTCGCCGGCGCCGCGCTCGGCTGGATCTTCCGCGTCCCGCTCGCCGACGCGACGGGCCTGCCGATCGACGACACGATGATCGCCCTGATCGCCGCCATTCTCCTGTTCGCGCTGCCGGTGTCGCGCGCCGGGGGCTCCTTCGCCCTCGACTGGGCGGCGGCGGTGCGCATCCCCTGGGGCGTCTTGCTCTTGTTCGGCGGCGGTCTGGCGCTCGCCGGCGCCTTCAAGACGACCGGCCTCGCCCAGTGGATCGGCGAGGCGGTCGCCGGCTTCGACGTCAGCACCCTCGTCCTGATCCTGCTCGTCACCGCCGCCATCGTCTACCTGACCGAGATCACCTCCAACACCGCCTCGACCGCGACCTTCCTGCCGATCTTGGGCGCCATCGCGGTCGGCCTCGGCCTCGACCCGCGCCTGCTCGTCATCCCCGTGGCGGTGGGGGCCTCGATGGCGTTCATGATGCCGGTCGCGACCCCGCCCAACGCCATCGTCTTCGCCTACGCCCCGCTGACGATTGCCGACATGATCCGCGCCGGTTTCTGGCTCAACATCATCGCGATCGGCGTCGTCTTCGCCGCGATGTACCTGCTCGCCGGGCCGGTGTTCGGGCTGCGTGGCGGCGGCTAGACGAAGATCATAAGCAAACGAGGCAGACATGAGCGCCGCATCCAGCCTCTTCCCCGGCTATCAAACGATCGACATCGCAACAAAGGCGACGACGATCCGCGCCGTGATCGGCGGCGACGGCCCGCCGCTCCTCTTGCTGCACGGCTACCCGCAGACGCACGCCATGTGGCACGAGGTGGCGCTGCGGCTGCAAGACCGCTTCACCATCGTCGCGGCCGACCTGCGCGGCTACGGCGATTCGGGCAAGCCGGACAGCACCGACGACCACGCGCCCTATTCCAAGCGGGCGATGGCCGAGGACATGGTCGAGGTGATGCAATCGCTCGGCCACGCGCGGTTCTTCGTCGGTTCGCACGACCGGGGTGCGCGCGTCGCGCACCGCCTCGCCCTCGATCATCCCGATCGCGTTGCAAAGCTCGCCGTACTCGACATCGCGCCGACGCGCGAGATGTATCAGCGCACCACCGACGCCTTCGCCCGCGCCTACTGGCACTGGTTCTTCTTGATCCAGCCGGCGCCGTTGCCCGAGCGGCTCATCGGCGCCGACCCGGACTTCTACTGGCGCTCCAAGTGCGGCGCCGGCTCGGCTGGGCTCGCCCCCTTCGCCGGGGCGGCGCTCGCCGAGTACCTGCGCTGCTTTCGTGACCCGGCCGCGATCCACGCCAGTTGCGAGGACTATCGCGCCGCCGCCACGATCGACATCGCCCACGACGACGCCGACGGCGATCTCAAGCTCGCCTGCCCCCTCCTGGCGCTCTGGGGCGCGAACGGCGTCATCGAGCATTGCTTCGACCCCCTCGCCTCGTGGCGGCTGCGCGCCGACGACGTGCGCGGCCACGCCCTGCCCGGCGGGCACTACCTCGCCGAGGAACTGCCGGACGAGGTGGCGGCGGCGTTGGGTGCGTTCTTCACCGGACAGCCCTGATGCGAGATACGATCCCCTAACCGACGACAGCGACGAGCAGCAAGAGGACGGCGAGCAGGAGGACGACCGGCGTGAGGGGCCGGGCGGGGCCGGGGACGACGCGCAGGAGGAACAGCGCGACGAGGATGGCGAGCAGGATCTCCATGACCACCCGCCATAGCCCAAAACGGGGGCTGTCGGCGTTCGCAAAGCCGTCGGGGCGTCCTCAAGTGTGCCGGGATCGGGCGCGGTCCTGCGCCTGCACCGCTGTCACCGCGATCAGGCGGTAGACGTCTTCCGTGCTGCAGCCGCGCGAGAGGTCGTTGGCCGGCTTGGCGAGGCCCTGCAGGACCGGGCCAATCGCCTTCACTTGGCCCAGGCGCTCGGCCAGCTTATAGCCGATGTTGCCGGCTTCGAGGCCGGGGAAGATCAGGACGTTGGCCCGGCCGTGCACGGCGGAGTCGCGCACCTTACGGGCGCTGATCTCGGGCACGATGCCGGCGTCGAGCTGCACCTCGCCCTCGATGGGAAGGTCCGGCCGCTCGGCCCGGGCGAGGCGCGTCGCCGTCACGACTTTCTCGACCAGGGGGTGCTTGGCGCTGCCGCTCGTCGAGAACGAGAGCATCGCGACCCTCGGCTCCATGTTCAAGAGGGAGCGCGCGCTGTCGGCGGACGCGATCGCGATCTGCGCCAGCTCCTCGGCCGACGGTGCCACGTTGATGGCGCAGTCGGCGAAGACCATCGCCCCTTCGAAGTCGCCGTGGTGCGGCTCGCCCAAGATCATGACGAAGAAGCTGGAGACGAGGCTGTAGCGGTGATCGAGGCCGATGATCTGGAGTGCCGCCCGCACGGTGTCGGCCGTGGTGACGACCGCCCCCGCGACCGTGCCCTCGGCCGCACCCATACGGACCATCATCGCGGCGTGGGGCAAAGGCTCCGCCATCGCCTTGCGCGCCGCGTCGAAGTCGACACCCTTGTGCCGCCGCAGCTCGTGGAACGCCTCGGCGTAGCGCTCCAGGTCGGGCGACGCGGCCGGATCGACGACCGCCGGGATCGTCCCGTCGAGCCCCCGTTCCCGCGCCAATTCCTTGATCCTGTCCTCGCGGCCGAGGAGCGTGACCCGCGCGATCCCCTCGCGCCCGGCCCGCATCGCGCCCTCGACGACGCGCGGGTCCTCGCCCTCGGCGAGGACGACGTGGCGGGGGTCGCGCTCGGCCCGCGCCAAGAGATCGTCGAACGGCTTCATGGCGTCTGGCTCCCCCGATGCATCGCGCCCCTTCCACAAGGAGGAGGTGTACCCGAAGCGTTAGGGCCAGTTCGACGCGATCGTCTGGCCAAGGCAGTCGGCGGCGCGTCCTCTACCTGGTGCCAGCGATGCTCCGGCGCTGGTTCTACGGCGCCCGCCGCCGCGGGCCTAGCTTGTGCATCGAGACGCCGATCGAGGGGGAGAACAGGTCATGGCTGCTACGCTGTATCACGCCGATGTACGGGTGCTTGAGGCGATGTTCGACGCCTTCAACCGCCACGACGCGGACGGCGTCATGGACTGCATGACCGAGGACTGCGTCTTCGAGACGGTCGCGGGCGATGCGGTGTACGGTACGCGGATCGAGGGCAGGGACGCCGTGCGCGCGGCCTTCGCCGACGTTTGGGCGGCAATGCCCGACGCGCGCTGGGAGGTGTCGCGCCACTCGGCGACGGGCGATCTCGGCGTGTCGGAGTGGGTCTTCAGCGGCACGCGCGGCGACGGCACGCGGATCGAGGCCGAGGGCTGCGATCTGTTCGCCTTCAAGGACGGCAAGGCAGCGCACAAGCGCGCCTTTCGCAAGCAGCGCCCGCCGCTCGCGACCTCCGAGCAAGCCCCCTCCTGACCGTACGCCAGACGGACAAATTTGATGAACGCCACCGCCTCAGTGCGTCAAGACTCCCGCGCCGACACCGGTCCGATCGCACCCTACGACCCGACCTACGACCCGCTCGTCGCCCCGTATCCTGGGCACGGGCAGGACTACGCCCCGACCTACTGGGCCGCGACGGCGGGCACGCCGCCTGCGGACGACGGGCCGATCACCCAGGATGTCGACGTCGACGTCGCCATCATCGGCTCGGGCTACACCGGCCTCACCACCGCCATCTTCTTGGCCCAGGAGCACGGCATCAAGGCGAGCGTGCTCGAAGCCAACCGGGTGAGCTGGGGCTGCAGCAGCCGCAATGGCGGGCAGGCGCAGGCCGCCTCCGGCCGGCTGACGCGCTCGCAGTGGATCAAGCAGTGGGGCCTCGACACCGCACGGCGGATGCACCACGAGATCCTCGAAGGCTTCACGACGTTCAAGCACCTGCTGGCAAGCGGCGACATCGACTGCGAGCAGCAGCCGGGCGGGCACCTCTACGTCGCGCACCGGGCCAAGGCGCTCAAGGTGCTGGAGGCCGAGGCCGAGGTCCTGCGCGACAAGTTCGACTATCCGGCCAGGATGCTGAGCGCCGCCGAGCTTTGCGAGAACTACGTCAACGAGGCCGAGGCGGCGGGGGCCCTGCACGAGCCCGAAGGGATCGGCGTCCACCCGCTCAAGCTCGCCTACGGCTACCTGCGCATGGCCCGGAATTTGGGCGCCAAGGTCCACCCGTCGAGCCCGGTCGTCGGCTGGGAGAAGAAAGGCGGCGTGCATCACCTGAGAACGCCCGGCGGCGTCGTTCGCGCCCGCGCCGTCGCGGTCGCCACCGGCGGCTACACCTCGCAGGGGCTGACGCCGAATTTGAAGAACCGCTGCATGCCCGTGCTCTCGAACGCGCTCGTCACCCGGCCGATGACGTCGGCCGAGAAGGACGCGTGCAACTTCAAGACGACCGAGGTGATTACCGACACCCGCACGCTGCGCTACTACTACCGCAAGCTGCCCAACGATCGGGTGCAGATCGGCAGCCGCAGCTCGATCACCGGCAAGGACGCGCAGAACCCGCGCCACCTCAAGCTCCTGATCGACGGCCTGCACGCCAAGTTCCCGCCCTTGAAGGGCATCGACATCGACTACTCCTGGTGGGGCTGGGTCGACGTCAGCCACGACATGATGCCGCGGGTCTACCAGCCCAAGTCGAACGAGCGGGTAGTCTACGCGCTCGGCTACGGCGGCAACGGCGTCATGTACTCGGCCCAGGCCGGCCGGCGCATGGCGCAACAGGTCGCCGGCAAGGGCGAGGACCTGGACCTGCCGATCTTCAACTCGCCCCTGCCCGACCACCCGCTGGCGCCGTTTCGGCGGATGGGCCAATCGCTGCTCTATCGCTGGTACTACCTGCGCGACGAGTACGTGTAGTTCTATCGCCGCGGCGGCACGGCTGCCGCACGCCGTCTCAACGCTTCAACCCAACGAACGAGGAGGGAGGCCATATGGCACCCGCAAGAACCCCAAAGCGCGCGCCGATGACCGGCAAGAAGCGGATGACGCCCTCGGAGGCGTTCGTCGAGGTCCTGGTCGCCCAGGGCGTCACCGACGTCTTCGGCATCATCGGCTCGGCCAACATGGACGCGCTCGACATCTTCCCGGCCGCCGGCATCCGCTACGTGCCCGTCGTCCACGAGCAGGGCGGCGGCCACATGGCCGACGGCTACGCGCGCGTCACCGGCCGGCACGGCGTCTGCATGGCGCAGAACGGCCCCGGCATCACCAACTTCGTCACCGCGATCGCGGCGGCTTACTGGGCGCACTCGCCCGTGGTGATGGTTACGCCCGAGACTGGGACGATGACGCAGTGGCTGGGCGGCTTCCAGGAGGCGCAGCAGCTCTCGATCTTCGAATCGATCACCAAGTACCAAGCCCACGTCAACAACCCGCGCCGCATGGCCGAACTGACCTCGCGCGCCTTCGATCGCGCCATGCTCGACATGGGCCCGACGCAGCTCAACATCCCGCGCGACTTCTTCTACGGCGACTTCGAGTTCGAGATCCGCGAGCCCGTGCGCATCGAGCGCGGCCCCGGCGGGACCGAGAGCCTGGACAAGGCGGCCGACATGCTGGCCGACGCCAAGTTCCCGGTGATCGTCGCCGGCGGCGGGGTCGTCCAGTCCGAGGGCGTCGAGCAGGCGATCGCACTGGCCGAACTCTTGGGCGCGCCCGTCGTCAACAGCTACCTGCACAACGACAGCTTCCCCGCCAACCACCCCTTGTGGTGCGGCCCCTTGGGCTACCAGGGCTCGAAGGCCGGCATGAAGCTGATCAGTGAGGCCGACGTCGTCGTGGCGCTCGGCACCCGCCTCGGCCCGTTCGGCACCCTGCCGCAGCACGGGCTCGACTACTGGCCCCAACACGCGAAGATCATCCAGGTCGACGCCGACCCGACCATGCTCGGCCTCGTCAAGCAGATCTCGGTCGGGGTCTGCGGCGACGCCAGGGCGGCGGCGATCGCGCTGGCCGACCGGTTGCAGAACCGCGAGCTGGCCTCCCGCGCCAACAAGGACGAGCGGGCGAAGAAGATCGCCGAGGAGAAGGCGGCCTGGGAAAAGGAGTTGGACGCGTGGCACCACGAGACCGACCCCTACAGCCTGGACGTCATCAAGGAGGACGCCAACCTCATGCACCCGCGGCAGATGCTGCGCGAGCTTGAGAAGGCGATGCCCAAGGATGCGATGGTCTCGACCGACATCGGCAACATCTGCTCGGTCTCGAACTCGTACTTACGCTTCGAGCAGCCGCGCAGCATGTTGGCGGCGATGAGCTTCGGCAATTGCGGCTACGCCTTCCCCTGCGCCATCGGCGCCAAGCTCGGCCGGCCCGATCGTCCCGCCGTCGCGTACGCCGGCGACGGTGCTTGGGGCATGAGCTTTGGCGAGATCTTGACCTGCATCCGCGAGAAGATCCCGACGACGGCCGTCGTCTTCCACAACAAGCAGTGGGGGGCCGAGAAGAAGAACCAGGTCGACTTCTACAGCCGACGGTTCTTGGGCGTCGACCTGGAGAGCCCGAGCTTTGCCGGGATCGCCAAATCGATGGGGGCACAAGGCATCTACGTCGACCGGCTCGACCAGGTCGGCGACGCGCTCCAGACGGCGGTCAAGGCGCAAAGCGAGGGCAAGACCACGGTGATCGAGGTCATGGTCACGCGCGAACTGGGCGACCCGTTCCGCCGCGACGCGCTCTCGAAGCCCGTCCGCCTGCTCGAACACAACAAAGAATTCGTCTAAACTTCCCTCAAGGAACCCCGGCCGGTTGCCCTACGGCACCGGCCGGGTCCGCCCCCTTCCCTTCGATTCAGGTGAAGCATCATGGCCTTGGACACGACGGGCGGCCCGGCCGGATCGCTGCGGACTTGGTGGGGCACGACCACCAAAATCTTCCCGGGCCTGCTCGTCTGCCTGACGATCGCGCTCGCCACCACGTTCATCTCGGATCACTACGGCGGCCCGACCCTGCTCTACGCCCTCCTGTTCGGCATGGCGTTTCACTTCCTCTCCGAGGAGGGCCGCTGCCTGCCCGGCGTCGAGTTCGCCGCGCGCACGGTCCTGCGCCTCGGCGTCGCACTCTTAGGGGCCCGGATCACCGCCGAGCAGATCGCGGCACTCGGCATCGGGCCCGTTCTCATCGTCATCGTCGGCGTCGTCTCGACCATCGCCTTCGGCCGACTGCTCGCCAAGCTCCTAGGATTGGAGCGCGACCTCGGCCTGCTCACCGGCGGTGCCGTCGCCATCTGCGGCGCCTCGGCCGCGCTCGCCCTCTCGGCCGTCATGCCGCGGCACGAGAACGCCGAGCGCAACACCATACTCACCGTGGTTGCCGTCACCACGCTCTCGACCATCGCCATGGTGACCTACCCCTTGCTGGTCAAGGCGATCGGCATGGACAACACGACCGCCGGCGTCTTCTTGGGCGGCACCATCCACGACGTGGCACAGGTGGTGGGGGCCGGCTACATCATCTCGCCCGAGACCGGCGACGTCTCGACCTTCGTCAAGCTGATGCGGGTCGCCATGCTGGTGCCGGCGGTCGTCGTCTTCGCTTGGCTGTTTCGCGGCGATCAGGGCGGCGAGGGGTCGGGCAAGGTGCCGATGGTGCCGAGCTTCCTCGTCGCCTTCGTCGTCCTCGTCGTCATCAACAGCCTCGGCTTGATCCCGACGGGGGTGGCGGAAGGCTTCGTCGGCCTGTCGCGCTGGTGCCTCGTCACCGCGATCGCGGCCTTGGGCATCAAGACCTCGCTGCAAAAGCTCGCCGTCGTCGGCTGGAAGCCGATCGCCCTCATGGTCGGCGAGACCGTGTTCCTCGCAGTCCTCGTCTACGCCGCCGTGGCGCTCGGCTTGGCCAACTGACGAGGGAGGTCTGGCCCTATCGAGATAGGCTTTGTTTCTTTACAAGCTTGTGAGAACAGCGTGCGCCCGATAACGAGGCTGATAGGGCTACGTTTTCCTCGGTCGCGCAGAAGCCAAAAATGCCCTACCCATGACCGGGGCAAACAAACAACTCGGTGGAGGTAACGATGCGTTCAACAACACAGATCATGGGCACGGCGGCCTTAAGCGCCCTCTTGCTCGCGGGCACGGCCCTGCCGAGCTTCGCCCAGACCGCCTTTCGTATCGCGCTCGGCGACGCCGCCGGCAGCGCGCAGCACGAGCTTGCCAAGGCGTTCGTCGAGGAGCTGGAGGCCAAGACCAACGGCGAGTATACGGCCGAGCTGTTCTTGAACGGCCAGCTCGGCGACGAGCAGGCGACGGTCAACGACGCTTCGATGGGCCTGCTCGACATGTCGGTCCTGGCGATCAACAATATCACGCCGTTCTCGCCGACGGTTGGCCTGTTCACCCTGCCCTACGTCATCCGGAGCGTCGACGACGCCGAGAAGCTGATCAACAGCGACGTCGCCCAGGAGCTGATCGACAACACCGTCCGCGATACGGGGGTGCGCATCCTCGGCTGGAGCTACACCGGCTGCCGCGTGCTCACCAACTCGAAGAAGCCGGTGAAGACGACCGAGGACCTGCAAGGCCTCGTGATCCGCGTGCCCAAGAACGAAATCATGATCAGTTCCTACAACGCCTGGGGCATCAACCCGACGCCGATGGCGTGGTCGGAGACCTTCACCGCCTTGCAGCAGGGCGTCGTCGACGGCCAGGACAACCCCTACCTCACCGTCAACGCGATGAAGTTCTACGAGGTGCAGAAGTATATCACCGACATCTGCTACGTGTTCTCGCTCGAACCGCTCGTCGTCAGCGAGGGCCTATACCAATCGCAGTCGCCAGAGGTGCAGGATGCCATGCTCGCGGCCGGCAAGGCGGCAAGCGAGCACAGCGCCCAGTTCCTGCGCGACTCCGAGGCGTCGATCAAGGAGTCGCTCGTCAACGAGCACGGCATGGAGATCGAGGAGCCGGCCGACAACGAGCAGGAGTGGATCGACAAGGCAACGAAAGCCGTCTGGCCGGCGCACTACGACTCGATCGGCGGCAAGGAGAAGCTCGACCAAGCCTTGGAGATCCTTGGCCGCGACTCGTAGCGCCGGCGTTCAGCCAAATCGACAATCCCGCGGGCCGCCCCTTGCCCGCGGGGATCCCCCTTAGCGGGAAGAGAAGCAATGTCGATCGTCACCCGAATCCTCGACAATTTCGAGACCTACGTCTGCCGCACCCTGCTCGCGGTCTTCGTCACCATCCTGTTCGTCCAGATCGTGTCGCGTCAGGTCTTCGGGCACTCGATCGCCTGGAGCGAGGAACTCTCGACCTACATGTTCGTCTGGTTCGTCTTCTTCGGCGCCAGCTACGCGGTCAAGCTCGGCGCGCACAACCGGGTGACGATCCAATTCGCGCCTTTTCCCAAGGTGGTCAAACTCGTCTCGGAGGCGATCGCCGATCTGCTATGGCTTCTGTTCAATATCTATTTCGTCTATCTGAGCTTTGATTTTGTCTTCTTCAAGATGAACGACTTCTGGACGTCGCAGACCCTGGGCGTGCCGATGTGGTATTTCTACATGATCCTGCCGATCGCCTTCACGCTGATGTCGATCCGCATCATCCAGGTCAACTACCTGCGCTTGGTCAAGGGCGTGGAGATCCGCGATCCCGACGACGTCGCCGCCAAGGACACGATCGAGGAAGCCGAGTTCGAAGCCGGCAGGTCCTGAACGCACGATAAAAATATCGGGGGAACGTCGTGGACAACACAGTCATCTACATCCTTTTTGGCGCCTTTTTGGGCCTCTTGCTCATCGGCGCGCCGATCACGGTGGCGCTCGGCATCGCCGCCCTGTCGTCGTTCCTCTACCTGGGCGACAATCCGCTCAAGTTCGTCCAGGTCGCCTTCACCTCGGTCGGGTCGTTCCCGCTCATGGCGCTGCCGGCCTTCATCCTCGCCGGTGCCTTGATGGAGGCGGCGGGGATCTCCAAGCGCCTCGTCCACCTGGCCGAGACCTTCGCCGGCCCGTTCACCGGCGGCATGGCGGCGGCGACCGTCTTCGCCTGCCTGTTCTTCGGCGCCATCTCGGGCTCCGGCCCCGCCACCACGGCGGCCGTCGGCATGCTGATGATCCCGGCCATGACCCAGCGCGGCTACGACAAGGCCTACGGTTCGGCCGTCACCGCCTCGGCCGGTTCCTTGGGCATCATCATCCCGCCCTCGATCCCGATGGTCATCTTCGGCATCGCGGCCCTGGGCCTGCAAGCGCCGACGGCGGCGATCGAGAAGTACGGCGTCTTCGAGTCGGTCTCGATTCCCAAACTGTTCGTCGCCGGCGTGATCCCGGGCCTGATCATGGCGACCAGCCTGCTCATCATCAACTACGTCTTGTCGCGCCAGCACGGCTACACCGGCACCACCGAGGGCTGGGCGTTCGGCACGATGGGCCGCGCCGTCGTGAGCGGCTTTTGGTCGATCCTCGCCCCCCTCGTGATCTTAGGCGGCATCTACACCGGCTACTTCACCCCGACCGAGGCGGCGATCGTCGCCATCTTCTACACCCTCTTCGTCGGTTTCGCGATCCACCGCGAGTTGGAGTGGCGCGCGATCAGCCACTGCTTGGAGACCACGACCTGGCTCACCGGCCGCGTGCTTCTCATCTTGTTCACCGCCACCGTCTTCGGCCGGCTCCTGGTCGAGAACCGCATCCCGGCGATCATCGCCGAAGCGATGCTGAGCGTCACCGACAACCTCTACATCCTCTGGACGATCATCATCGCCTTTCTGCTCTTCGTCGGCATGTTCATGGAGACGCTGGCGACGATCTTGATCCTCACCCCCGTCCTCCTGCCGATCGGCTACAACCTCGGCATCGACCCGACCCACTTCGGCATCGTCGTCGTGGCCTCGCTCGCGGTCGGCTTCCAGACCCCGCCCTTGGGCGAGAACCTGTTCATCGCCTCGGGCGTGTCCAACACCACGATCGAGCGGATCTTCGTCAAGATCATCCCCTTCACGCTGATGAACATCCTGGCCTTGTTCATCATCGCCTTCTTCCCCACGCTGACGCTGTGGCTGCCGGGCGTGTTCGGCTTTTAAGCCCTATTCGAGGAGTCGATCGATGCCCCCAGCCGTCCGCCGCGTGCTCTACTGCGCCGACTTGTCGCCCAGCGCCGGGCATGCGTTCGGCTACGCGCTGTTCTTGGCGGGAACGGCGGGGGCCCAGATCCACGTATTGCACGTCGTCGAGAAGCTCTCGACCGACGCCAGGATCGCCCTTGAGAGCTACATTCTCGACCCGGCCCAGCGGCGGCGGGCCGTCGGGCAGCGGGTCCAGACCGCGCGGCGCCTCGTCGAGGAGTGGCAGGACGATTTCTGGTCGAAGCAGGACGAGGCGATCCTGAAGCTGAAAGCGAACGTCGCCGCCGTCGACGTCGTCGAGTCGTATCCCGCCGAGCAGATCCTCAACGCCTGCCGCGACAAGGGCTGCGATCTCATCTTGATGGGCGCGCACGAGCGCGGCCTCGCCCACACCTTCCTCGGCAGCGTCGCCAAGAGCGTGCTGCGCCGCTCGCGCGTGCCCGTCATGGTCGTGCCTTTGCCGGACTAGCCGTCCGGCCCCGAGGTAACAATGTCGGTGCCGTCGCCGCAGAAGGAACGTTTCTCGCCGCCACACCCTCTTGCCGCTCGACGACTGCCGCTGCGCCTCGCGGGCGTAGCGGGCACGCCCGACGAAGCGCTTCTCACGCCTCCTCCACGTCCAGATGCACCACCCCCAGCGTCGCCCGCGGCATCAGCCAGCCGTCCTTCGCCGTCGCGGTCAGCGTCACCGGGCCTTCGGGGCCGGCGGTGTGGCGCAGGCGCAAGGCGCCGTGGCCCGCGCCGTCAGCGTACCAGCCGTCATTACTCAAGGTGAAGACGCGGCCACCAAAGTGACGCTCGATCACGTCCGGCTCCTCGACCGACACCCCCGCCGTCAGCCGCCGCATCGTCTCCGGGTGCAGCCGCCACGCGCCCAACCGGGCCGCCCCGGCGATGAAGCGTTCCGTCCTGAGATCGGCCGGGAAGTCGGGGTTCTTGTAGCGCGTGCGGCCCCTGGCCGACATGCCCTGCCGGCGCTTCGCCGACCAGACTAATTCGTAGCGGTACTCGCGATCGCCGCCGGAGCCCAGACGACGCTCGTTGTACTGGCGCATCTCGACCTCGCGCACGAGGAGCGGACACGCAGCCTCGACCCCGAAGGCGGGATCGCGCGCCGGCCCATCCGCGCGAATCGTGCCGGTGACCCGCACGACCGTGCCGTCGGGAACGGATCGCGCGTCGTCGGGACCCACCGCCTCGACGCTTTGAAAGCGGCTCACGACGCGCGCGGCGAGCGAGCGGAACAGGGACATGGAAATCTTCCGGGGGTGTGAACGCTTCAGTGCCTAGCGTGGCTAGGCAGGCTGCGCGGGGCTTCTTTTTCTCTCTTTTTGCAAGTTTTGTCATCGGAGATTGGCCAGGGGCGCCGAGGCCAGCCCCGGACAAAGAGCGAAAAAAGAAGAAAAAAGGCCCCGCGCCAGCGGACGCGAAGCGTTCCTTGCCAGACCGCCCCAACTAGCCCTAAGCACACCCGCATGACCTACGAAGGCGCGATCGAGGCGGCGTGGCCGCGGGTGGTGGGGGAGGAACTCGGCTTGGTCCGCACCGATGCGGGGCTCAAGGCGATGCTCGACGCGTTGGGGGAGCGCGACCCGGACGTGGCGCGGGTTCTCGCGCGCATCGGCCACCCGGTCGCGCGGGCGCGGGACCCCGGTTTTGCCACCTTGCTTCGGGTCATCACGGCGCAGCAGATCTCGACCGTCGCCGCCAACGCCATCTGGGGCCGCCTCGCGCGTCTGCTGGGCGAGCCGATCGAGCCGGCCGCCTACCTGCGCGCCACGGGCGAGCAGTTGCGCGCCGTGGGCCTCAGCGCCCGCAAGGCGGGTTACGGCCACGCGCTCGCCACCGCCTTCGTCGAGGCGCGGCTCGACGCGGAAGCCTTGGCGGCAATGGAGGACGAGACGGCGATCCAAGCGATCACGGCGCTGCCGGGGCTCGGCCGCTGGAGTGCCGAGATCTACCTCCTGTTCGCGCTCGGCCGCGGCGACGCCTTTCCCGCCGACGATATCGCCTTGCAGGCCGGCTACCAGCGCCTGAAGCGGCTGGACGCGCGGCCGAAGGGCAAGGCGCTGCGAACGCTGGTCGAGCCCTGGGCGCCCTACCGGGGTGCCGGGGCAGTGCTCTTGTGGCACGTCTACGGTGCGGCGACGCTGGACGATTGAGAGGGCTCAGCGCCGCTCGCGGCACATCACGTCTTCTTGCGGTTCACGGGATCACCGATCGAAGGATCACGCCCGCGGGAGTAGGTCGCCACGCGCGGCAGGTCGTCGGCGAAGTCGACCCAGGATAGCCGCATACGCCAATAGGCGTGCGCCTGCGGGCGAAACCGCTCCGGCTCGTCGAAGAAGCCGATGCTCAAGTAGGTCTCGTCGCCGATGCCTTTGTCGGCGTAGCCGATCGAGGTTCCGCACGTCGCACAGAACGTCCGCTCGACGCCCTCGGTCTTCGAGAAGCTTCTGGGCGTCCCGCGCGTGAAGCGAAGCTGGTGGGGACGATAGCCAATCCAGACGGTGAGAGGGCCGCCGATGGCCCGCCGACAATCGTCGTCGTGGTCATAACAGATCCAAAACGGCTCGCCGCATACGCGGGCGGCGATCGCGCCGCAAAAGCACGCGCCAGTCTCGATTCGCTCGCTCATCCTGGTCTTTCTCGCGTCTGACCCGCAACGAACGCGGCCCGTCCTTGCCAAAACGGGCCGGGCGGGCGAATCGTTGCCCCGACTTGTCGATTGGGTTGAGAATCCTTATATGAATTCCCGCGCAAGCGGCCGCTTTTCCTTAATTTTTTCGATGTGTCCCCGAAAGCCGCCTCCACGGATCGACTGCCTTGGCGACCCTTGAACCGAACGTCTTCGAGATCGTCCCGATCGAGGAGGAGATGAAGCGCTCGTACCTCGATTACGCCATGAGCGTGATCGTGAGCCGGGCATTGCCCGACGTGCGCGACGGTTTGAAGCCGGTGCAGCGGCGCATTCTCTACGCCATGCGCGAGGGCGGCTACGACGTCGGCCGGCCGCACCGCAAGTCGGCGCTCATCGTCGGCGACACGATGGGCCGCTACCACCCGCACGGCGACACTGCCATCTACGACGCCATGGTCCGCATGGCGCAGGACTTCTCGATGCGCCTGCCGCTCGTCGACGGGCAGGGCAATTTCGGCTCGATGGACGGCGACCCGCCCGCCGCCATGCGCTACACCGAGGTGCGGCTGGCGCGGCCGGCGGGGGCGCTTCTCGACGACTACGGCAAGGATACGGTCGATTTTCGGCCGAACTACGACGAGAGCCTGGAAGAGCCCTCCGTCCTGCCGGCCCAGTTCCCCAACCTCCTCGTCAACGGCGCGGGCGGCATCGCGGTCGGCATGGCGACCAACATCCCGCCGCACAACTTAGGCGAGGTGATCGACGCCTGCGTCGCCCTCATCGACGACCCTGACCTGGATTTGGCGGCGCTCGCCGAGATCGTGCCGGGGCCGGACTTCCCGACCGGCGGCATCATCCTCGGCCGCGGCGGGATCATGCAGGCGTACCGCACCGGGCGCGGCTCGCTTCTCATGCGCGGCAAGTGCGCGATCGAGGGAGTTCGCTCCGGCCGGCGCGCGATCATCGTCAGCGAGATCCCCTATCAGATCAACAAGTCGAGGATGATCGAGCGCATCGCCGAGGTGGTGCGCGAGAAGCGGGTCGAGGGCATCGCCGACTTGCGCGACGAGAGCGACCGGCAGGGCGTGCGCGTCGTGATCGAGGTCAAGCGCGACGCCGACCCCGACGTCGTCTTGAACCAGCTCTACCGCTACACGCCGCTGCAGACCTCGTTCGGCATCAACGCCGTGGCGCTGACCGGCGGACGCCCGATGCTGCTGACGCTGCAGGAGATCTTCCAGCTCTTCCTCGAATTCCGCGAGGAAGTAATCCTGCGCCGGACCGCCTTTGACTTAGGCAAGGCGAAGGACCGGGCGCACGTCCTGCTCGGGCTCGCGGTCGCGGTCGCCAACATCGACGAGGTGATCCGGATCATCCGCGCTGCTTCGGACCCGGCCTCGGCCAAGGCCGACTTGATGGCGCGACCCTGGCCGGGCGACGAGGTGCGGCCTCTCCTTCGGCTGGTCGACGTGGAACTGGAGGAGGAGGCATCTTTCCACCTCTCCGAGCGGCAGGCCGGCGCCATCCTCGAACTCCGGCTGCACCGCCTCACCGCCTTGGAGCGCGGCAAGGTGCAGGGCGAGTTGGACGCGATCGCCGTGCGCATCGGCGAACTGGTCACGATCCTGCGCTCGCGCGAGCGTTTGCTGGAGGTGATGCGGGGCGAACTGCTCGACGTGAGGGCGCGGTTCGCGACGCCCAGGCGAACGCTGATCGACCTCGAATCCGAGCCCGACCAGGACATCGAGGACCTGATCCAGCGGGAAGACATGGTCGTCACCGTCACGCACAAGGGCTACATCAAGCGCGTGCCGCTCAGCACGTTTCGCGCCCAACGCCGCGGCGGCAAGGGGCGTTCGGGCATGCGCACGCACGAGGACGATTTCGTCACCCGGCTCTTCGTCGCCAACACCCACACGCCGGTCTTGTTCTTCTCGTCCTTGGGCCGGGTCTACAAGCTCAAAGTCTACAAGCTGCCGCTCGGCAACCCGGCCGCGCGCGGCAAGGCGATGATCAACCTGTTCCCGCACCTGGCCGAGAACGAGCGCATCTCGGCCGTTCTCCCCTTGCCGGAGGACGAGGACAGGTGGGGTGACCTGTTCGCCTTCTTCGCCACCGCGAACGGCAAGGCGCGGCGCAACGACCTCGCCGACTTCGTCCGCGTGCCGGTCAACGGCAAGATCGCGATGGGCCTGGACGGCGACGACGAGCTGATCGGCGTCGAGGTCTGCGACGAGGGGCACGACGTCATGCTGGCGACCAAGGCCGGCAAGGCGCTGCGCTTCCCGGTCGACGCCGTGCGCGCCTTTCGCTCGCGATCAAGCGAGGGCGTGCGCGGGATCGACTTGGGGCCGAGCGACCGGGTGATCTCGATGTCGGTCCTCAACCACGTCGAGGCCACGACCGAGGCGCGCGACGCCTACCTGCGTTACGCCGGGGCACGGCGCCGCAACGGCGACGACGAGGCGAACGACGAGGCGGAGGCCCCGCCGCCGGAGGGCTGCGAACTGTTCGAGGCGAAGGAGCAGATGATCCTCGTCGTGACCGCGAACGGCTTCGGCAAACGCTCGTCGTCGTACGAGTACCGCATCACCAACCGCGGCGGACAGGGTATCGTCAACATCGACGTCTCCGGCCGCGGCGGCGAGGTGGTGGCGACCTTCCCGGTCTTGGACACCGACGGGCTGATGCTCGTCACCGACAAGGGCAAGACGATCCGCATCCCCGTGAACGGCATCCGCATCACCGGGCGCAAGGCGCAGGGCGTGCGGCTGTTCCACACCGATCCCGGCGAGTCGGTCGTCTCGATCGCGCGGCTGGACGAGGTGGACGAAGATTTGGACGGGGAAGAATAACGCTTCGTGTGCGCTGACGCGCCGTCTTTCTTCTTTATTTTTTGCAACTTGTCGGCGGGAATTGGCTTCAATGCCGAGGGCTAGTCTCGAACAAAAGCAAAAAAGAAGAGAAAAAAGACCGCGCGTCAGCGCACGCGCAAGCGTTCCTCTTATTGCAACGCACAAACCAGGCCGCTAGACTGTGCCCCCGCCGTACAAGGAAGCGACATGGGCCGGCCGCGCATCGGGGTCTACCCCGGCACCTTCGACCCGATCCACAACGGGCACCTCGACGTCATCCGCCGGGCAACGCACATCGTCGACCGGCTCGTCATCGGCGTCGCGGTCAACGCCGGCAAAGGACCGCGCTTCGACCTCGACGAGCGCGCCGACCTCGTCGCGCGCGACATCGAGGCCCTGAAGATGAAGGGTGCGACCAACGGCAGCGTGATCGAGGTAGAGCCGTTTCGGGGATTGCTCACGGCGTTCGCCGCCGAGCGCAGGGCGGGCCTCATCATCCGGGGCCTGCGCGCGGTCTCGGACTTCGAGTACGAGTTCCAGATGGCGGCGAACAACAAGCGCCTCTACCCTTCGATCGAGACCGTGTTCTTGATGGCGTCCGAGACCAACCAGTTCACCTCCTCGCGCTTCGTCAAGGAGATCCACAGCTTGGGCGGCGACGTGTCGAGCTTCGTCTCGCCGGTCGTGCTGGAAGCGCTCGGGGCCAAGCGCGGCCGAAGCTGATGCGCGTCGATCTGTTCGACTACGACCTGCCGGCCGACCTGATCGCGCAGCGGCCGGCCGAGCCGCGCGATGCGGCCCGGCTCTTGCACGTCGGGGACGACGGCCCGCACGATCGCGCCGTGCGCGACCTGCCGGGCCTCCTGCGCGGGGGCGACCTCCTCGTCGTCAACGACACCAAGGTCCTGCCGGTGCGCTTCAAGGCGCGGGCGGGAGCCGCGTCGGTCGAGGTGACGCTGACCGAGGCGCTCGACGACCGGATGTGGCTCGCCTACCTCAAGCCGGGCCGCAAGGTGCGGGCGGGCGACGATCTCACGCTGGCGCCGGATTTGCACGCGGTCTGCGTCGCCAAGGAGGACGACGGGCGCGGCCGGCTGCGCTTCGATCTTGCCGGCGAGGACCTGATGG
Source organism: Geminicoccaceae bacterium (assembly GCA_965217265.1). Taxonomy (GTDB): domain Bacteria; phylum Pseudomonadota; class Alphaproteobacteria; order Geminicoccales; family Geminicoccaceae; genus JAGRGG01. The sequence continues at coordinate 177,626 of CBDCHP010000004.1, forward strand.
CGGCGGTGCGCCGATGCGGGGCCGTGCCGCTGCCGCCCTACATCAAGCGCGCAGGATCGAACGATGCGGCCGACCGCGAGGCGTACCAGACGCTGTTCGCCGAGAACGAGGGGGCGATCGCGGCACCGACGGCGGGGCTGCACTTCACGCCCGACCTCGTGCGCCGCCTCGAAAACGCCGGCGTCCGCACCGCCAAGCTGACGCTGCACGTGGGCTTGGGCACGTTTCGGCCGGTCAAGGCCGAGACGGTCGAGGGCCACGCGATGCATTCCGAGCGCTACGAGGTGCCGGCCGCGATCGCCGAAGCCTATGCCGCAACCAAGGCCGCCGGCGGGCGGGTGGTCGCCGTCGGCACGACGGTGCTGCGCACGCTGGAGGCGGCGTTCGACCGCGAGACGGGTGCCTTGCGGCCGGGGCCGGGCGAAACGCGGCTGTTCATCTATCCAGGCTACGAGGTGCGAACGGCTGACCTCTTGCTGACCAACTTCCACCTGCCGCGCTCGACGCTGCTCATGCTGGTCTCGGCGTTCGCCGGCTTTGAAGTGATGCGCCGCGCCTACGCCCACGCCGTCGCCGGGCGCTACCGCTTCTTCTCCTACGGCGACGCCTGCCTGTTCGAGCGGGCGCCGTGAGCGGCCTCGCCTTCGAGGTCTTCGCGACGGACGGTGCCGCGCGGCGCGGCCGGCTCACGACGGCGCACGGGGCGATCGAGACGCCGGCCTTCATGCCGGTCGGCACGGCCGGAACGGTCAAGGCCTTGACGATGGCCATGGTGCGGGGGACGGGGGCGGCGATCATCCTCGGCAACACCTACCACCTGATGCTGCGCCCCGGCGCCGAACGGGTCGCGGCCCTGGGCGGCCTGCGCCGCTTCTCCGGCTGGGGCGGCCCGATCCTGACCGACTCCGGCGGCTATCAGGTCATGTCGCTCGCGGCTAAGCGCCGGATCACCGAGGAGGCGGCCACCTTCGCCTCGCATCTGGACGGCTCCGAGCATATCTTGAGCCCCGAGCGCAGCGTCGAAATCCAACGCCTGCTCGACGCCGACGTCACGATGCAGCTCGACGAGTGCCTGCGGCTGCCGGCACCCTATGCCGAGGTCGAGCGGGCGATGGAACTCTCCTTGCGTTGGGCGGCGCGCAGCAAGGAGGCTTATCGGCCGCGGCCCGGCTACGGCGTCTTCGGCATCACCCAGGGCGGCACCGACGCGGGGCTCCGCCGCCGCTCGGCCGAGGGCTTGGCGGCGATCGGCTTCGATGGCTACGCGATCGGCGGCCTCGCGGTCGGCGAGCCGCAGGAGGTCATGTTCGCGACGGTCGAGGCCAATGCGGCGCACCTGCCGACCTACCGGCCGCGCTACCTGATGGGCGTCGGCAAGCCCGACGACATCGTCGGCGCGGTCTCGCGCGGGGTCGACATGTTCGACTGCGTCATGCCGACCCGCTCCGGCCGCACGGGCCAAGCCTTCACGCGGCGGGGCACGGTCAACTTGCGTAACGCCCGGCACAAGAACGACCCGAGGCCCCTGGATGAGGCGAGCGAGTGCCCGGCCGCGCGCGACTACAGCCGGGCTTACCTGCACCACCTGGTCAAGTCGGACGAGATCTTAGGCGCCATCCTGCTGACCTGGAACAACGTCTGGTACTACCAGGACCTGATGCGCGGCCTGCGCGCCGCGATCGCCGAGAACTGCTTCGCCGACCACGTCGCCGCGATCGGGGCCCAGCGCGCGGCGGGTGACCTGCCGCCGCGGGGGTAGGTACGCTTCGCGTCCGCTGCGCGGGGCTTTTTTCTCTTCTTTTTTGCAAGTGCTAACGCAGGAGGTTGGCCGCGGCGCCGAGGGCCAGCCTCGGACAAAGCGAAAAAAGAAAAAAGAAGACCGCGCGTTAGCGCACGCGCAAGCGTTCTCGCCGCCCCGCCCGTACGCTTGACAGCGATCGACCCGTTGCACACAGTCAAGGCCTTGTCGAAGCAAACAAAAACCCGCCCGCCACTGCGGGCGAGGGGGAGGCAAAGATGATCCGCATCGACCGGCGCACGCTCGGCGGTGTCGCGCTCGCGGCGCTGCTCGCGTTCCAGGCCACGCCGATTCGTGCCCAGGACGACCTGACCGTCATGACCTCGGTGCCGAGCCTGGGCTTTCCGTTCTTCGTTCACATGATGAACGAGTTGCGGGCCGAGGCGAAGAATCTCGGCGTGGCGACGGTCGAGAGCGACGGTCAGAACAGCGCGCCCAAGCAGACGGCCGACGTTGAGGCCGCCGTGATCCAGGGCGTGGACGGCATCGTCATCAGCCCGCTCGACGTCAACGCGCTCGCACCCGCGATCGAGACCGCGGTCTTGAACGGCGTGCCGGTCGTCACCATCGACCGCGAGGTGGCCGGCGTCGAGGGCGTCGTCGCGCACGTCGGCGCCGATAACGTCAAGGGCGGCGAGGCGCAAGGGCAGTGGCTGATGGAGACCTTCCCCGACGGTGCCCGCATCATCAATCTTCAGGGCCAGCCGGGTGCGAGCCCGGCGATCGACCGCAACAAGGGCCTGCACGCGGCCCTCGACCCGCACGAGGACAAGTACGCGTTCGTCGCCGAGCAGACGGCGAACTTCGCCCGCGACCAGGGCCTCTCGGTGATCGAGAGCCTGCTCGCCGGTATGAACGAGCCGCCCGACGCGATCATCGCCGCCAACGACGACATGGCGCTGGGCGCGCTCGAAGCGGTGCGGGCGCGAAACCTGCAAGACCAGATCAAGGTCATCGGCTTCGACGCGCTGCCCGAGGCCCTGGCCTCGATCCGCGACGGCGGCCTCACCGGCACGGTCGAGCAGTTCCCGGGCGAACAGAGCCGCACGGCGATGCAGATCATGGTCGAGCACCTGAAGAGCGGCGAGCCGCCTGAGGAGCCCAAGGTGCTCTTGACGCCCATCGTCCTGACCAAGGATAACCTCGACAAGGCCGAACGCTTGGGCGAACTGAACTAGGCGCCGACGACGTGCCGGGGCCGCTGTTGCGCATGGCCGGGATCGACAAGGGTTTTCCCGGCGTGCGCGCCTTACGAGGCGTGGATTTCGAGGTCGAGGCGGGCGAGGTCCAGGCACTCTTGGGCGAGAACGGCGCCGGCAAGTCGACGCTGCTCAAGATCCTCTCCGGCGCCCAGGCGCCCGATGCCGGCGAGATCCGCTTCGACGGCAAGCCGGTGAGCTTTGCCGGCCCCGGCGACGCACAAGGTTTGGGCATCGTCACGATCTACCAGGAGTTCAACCTCGTCCCGTCGATGAGCGTCGCCGAGAACGTCTTCATCGGCCGCGAACCGGGGCGCTACGGCTTCGTCGACTGGCGCCGCACCGAGCGCGAAACGGGGCGCATCCTGCAAGGCATCGGCCTCGACGTCGCACCCGGCCGCGCCGTCGCCGACCTCTCGATCGCCGAGCAGCAGATGGTCGAGATCGCGCGCGCCCTGTCGATGGAGAGCCGCCTCATCGTCATGGACGAGCCGACCTCGGCGCTCTCCGAGCACGAGGTCGAGCGGCTGTTCGCGATCGTTCGGGATCTGCGTACTAAGGGGATCGCGATCATCTTCGTCACCCACCGCCTCGACGAGGTGATGCGCTTGTGCGACCGCTACACCGTGCTGCGCGACGGCGAGCGGGTGGGGGCCGGGCGGATCGACGCGATCGACGTCGAGGGCCTGATCCGTCTCATGGTCGGCCGCGACGTCGAGCGGCTCTACCGGCACCGCGACGGCGCCGATTTCGGCGACGAGGCGCTTCGCGTCGAGGGCTTGAGCCGCCTGCGCGACCCGACCAACCCGCACGCGACGATGGTGCACGACGCCTCGCTCTTCGTGCGCAAGGGCGAGGTCCTGGGCATCGCCGGCCTCGTCGGCGCCGGGCGGACCGAACTCGCGCGCGGCATCTTCGGCGCCGATCCCATCGCCTCGGGCCGGATCACCGTCGACGGCACGCCGACCACCATCCGCTCGCCCAAGGACGCGATCGGCGCCGGCATCGGCCTCGTGCCGGAGGACCGCAAGCTCCAGGCGTTGTTCTTGGCGCTCGCGGTCGGCAGCAACCTGAGCATCGTGGCGCTCGACCGGCTCACCCGCGCCTTCGGCGTCGTGGATGGCGCCGCCGAGCGGGATCTCGTCGACGACTACCGGGAGCGGCTCGGCATCAAGATGGCGGGCCCGGATCAGGCGATCGCCAACCTCTCCGGCGGCAACCAGCAAAAGGTCGTCCTCGCCCGCTGGCTCGCCTTGCGCCCCTCGGTCCTGATCGTCGACGAGCCGACGCGCGGCATCGACGTTGCCGCCAAGGCCGACGTGCACGGACTGCTCTTTGACCTGGCCGCATCCGGCATCGCCGTGATCGTCGTCTCGTCCGAACTGCCCGAGATCTTGAGCCTCAGCGATCGGATCGTCACCATGCGCGAGGGCAGGATCACGGGCGAGGTGACGGCGGCGGACGCGGGCGAGGAGCGGCTGATGAACCTGATGACGCTGGGCGAGGGGGAGACGGCCTGATGGCAACGCGGCCGACGTCGGCGAAGGCTTCGCCCAAGCCCGCGTTCGACGTCTACGGGCTGCTCGCAACCTATGCGCCGTTGATCTTCCTCCTCGTGCTCATGGGCGTGTTCGCCGCCCTCGACCCGCGTTTTCTCAACCCGCTCAACCTGTTCAACGTGATGCGGCAGGTGTCGATCTTCGGCATCCTCGCGATCGGCATGACCTTCGTCATCCTCACCCGCGGCATCGACCTCTCCGTCGGCTCGGTGGTGGCGTTCGCCGGGCTCGCCGCCGCCGCGGTCGCCAAAGGGGGGTTGGAGAACCGCTTCGCCGTCAGCCTCGGGGGAGAAACCGCTGGCTACGGCTGGCCGCTGGCGCTGTTGGGCGCGCTCGCGGTCGGTGCCGCCGCCGGTCTGATCCAGGGGCTCGCCATCACCAAGCTGCGCGTGCCGCCCTTCGTCGTCACCTTGGGCGGCATGTCGGCCTTCAGGGGCGCGGCCCTCATGTTCGCCGGTGGCGGCCCGATCAGCGGCTTCGACGCCGGCTTTCGCTGGTGGGGCCAGGGCTACGTCGGGCCGGTGCCGGTGCCGGTGATCCTGTTCCTGGCGCTTGCCGTCGTCGCCCACGCGATCTTGCGCTACACGCGCTACGGTCGCCGCGTCTACGCCGTCGGCGGCAACCCCGAGGCGGCGCGGCTGTCGGGCATCGACGTCGAGCGGACCACGCTCTCGGTCTACGTCCTGATCGGCCTGATGGCGGGCTTGGGCGGGTTCGTCCTCGCCTCGCGGCTGAACTCGGCCGAGGCCGTGGCGGGGGTGGGCTACGAACTGACCGTGATCGCGGGCGTCGTCATCGGCGGCACGTCGCTGTTCGGCGGGGTCGGCACGGTCTTCGGCACGGTGATCGGCACGCTCCTGATCGGCGTGCTCTTGAACGGCCTCGTCCTCAACAACGTCAGCTCCTACGTCCAGCAGATCATCATCGGCGCCATCATCGTGCTCGCCGTCGCCTTCGACAGCTTCGTCAAGTCCCGCCGCCGGCGCCTTTGAACCGCCGGATCTTGACGCGCGGCCCCCACCTGTGCCACTTCGCCCCTGCCTTCGCGCCCCTAGCTCAATTGGCAGAGCAGCTGACTTTTAACGTTAAAGTCGGTTGGCTTAGTTTAGTTTTTGCAAGGACTTGCAGCGAATTACGTTAGACTCGCCCGGTTTTGTTAGACTCCACCCCCGTTTTCCAGCCGTCCATGACCGGAAAACTCCTCACCTCAAGGTTGCGCAGGCGCACGTCGTAGACGTCGAGGATGTGGTCGTTGCCCTGCCGCAGGTGTCCCGTCCACAGCCGCGCCTCGTCGTCGCCCAGCCCCGCCCCTATCAGCCAGCTCGTCGCCGTGCGGCGCAGGTCGTGGAAGGTGCAGCGCTCCGCCCCCTCGACCCGCGCCTTGTGCCGCCGCCACAGCGTGCGAAACCCGTCCTCGCTGTAGCGCCCGCCGCCTTGCGCGGTCAGCAGCCAGTCGCCGCGGCGCGGCTCGGCCGTCAGCGCCGCCTCCAGGTGCGGGTGGACCGGCAAGTGCAGCAGGTTGCCGGTCTTGCCCTGCACCACCCGCAGCATCCCGTCCTCGATCTGGTCCCAGCGCATGGCGAGGATGTCGCCCTGGCGCTGCACGGTGAACATCGCCAAGTGTGCGGCCAAGCCCGAGGGGTGCGGCAGGGCGAACGCGGCTTGGATCTGCGCGCGGCTCCACACCTGCCGCCGCGGGCGGTAGAGCCGCTCGATCATGCCCGCCACCGGGTTCAAGCCCTCGAAGCGCCCGCGCTTCCTCGCCCAGCCGAAGAGCCGGCGCAAAACGGCGAGCCTGCGATTGATGCTCTCCGCCCCGACGTCGCGGCGCTCCAGCATCTCGCGAAACGCCACCACGGCCCTCGGCGTGACGTCGTACAGGTCCGCCAGCCCGAAATGCGTCGGCTCGCGCAGGTCGTCGATCAGCTTGACGCAGTCGCGCTTCGTTCGCGGCGCCAAGCGCGCGAAGTCGCGGCTGTCCAGATACGCCAGGCACAAGCTCTCGAACTCGGACGGCTCGCGGCCGCGCCAGGCGTCCAGGCGCGCGTTGAGCCGCTCGGCCGCGCGCATCGCCCCGGCCAAGTCGCGCCCCAAGGGCACCGCCTTCAGCCAGTCCGGGCGCAAGGGATTCTGCCGGTGCCGGGTCGGCGGCATCCAGTAGTAGCTGGGGCCGGTCGTCGTGTCGCGCACGACGAGGTGGCGGCAGACCCCTTTAGGTGGCCTGCCGGAGCGTCCGGAACCTCTTGACGAGCGGGTTCTCATCGTCCGCCTCCGGCCCGTCCCCCATGATCCATCGCGTCACCTCGCCCTCCAGCCACTGGTCCCCCAGACCTCTGGCCCGTCGCTTCGGCCTTGGAAAGCCGTCGTGGCGCATCCGCGCGTTGATGTACTCGCGCGACGGCCAGCCGGTGCGCTCCAGTACGTCGCGCTCGCACAACAGCCGCGCCGCCGGTCCCCGCCGCTCAAGCATCCTCGCCCCCCCCGTGCAAGGCCCGGTGCCGGCGCACCAAGTCGCCCGCCAGCTCGGCCGCGCCCTCGGCGTGGCGCCGGACCGCGGCCGCCGCGGCCTCGGGGCCGTCGCCGCAGTCGACGGCGAAGCGGGCCCAGAAGCCCGCCAGCACCCGGCCCAGCGCCAGCCCCGCCACCGTCCGGCTGGCGCCGCCGGCCTCGCCCGTCGCCATCATCTTGAAGGCCAGGTCCTCGGCCGCGCGCCAGACCGCCTCGGGAGCCTGCCCCGCACTTGATGCGGGGGGCTCGATAGACGGTACATCGTCCACCGTTTCGGGAGGGGTGCCGGCGATCCGGGCGTCGACGCCGCGGACGATTTCGGCGGCATCCACCGCCGCGTCGCCGGCGTCCGTGGCCAGCGCCGCCGCGGCGTCCTCCGCCGTCTCGCCCGCCGCCAGCGCCAGCGTCGCGTACTCGGCCGCCAGCGCCCGCCACAACACCCGGACCCGCTCGCCTTCGTCGCGCCCGACGCCCTTGGCCTCGAACAGGGCGTCGATGTCGAGCGCCGCCGCCCATGAATGCGCAGCGTTCATCCGTCCCGAAGATGGATCGGGGTTGCGGGCCCCGATCCATGGGCCTGCTTGGCCCCGAAGGGCCCCCGCCTCGTCGCTCTCGTCGCTCATGCCGCCGCCAACTCCTCGTAACGCCGCCGCAGCCCGTTCGCCGCCCTGGTGTGCCCGTCCGCCGCGAGGCGCCGCACCAGCGGCAGCACCGCCCGCCGCCAGCACTCGTCCAGCCTGCCCTCGCCCGCCGCCGCCGCCAAGGCGCGCGCCGCCGCCGTGCCGACCTCGATCGGGTCGGTGCCGCGCACGTTCCGCCCGCTCCAGGTCAGGTAGTAGACCCTGCCTGCCCCGGGCCTGCCCCGGACTTGATCCGGGGGCCTGACCGGGGGGCCGCCCGCCGCGGACGCTGTGGACGCTGCGGACGCTAGATTGCGGCCCTTGTCTGCGCGCGCGCGAACGGACGGGGAACAGGCGCCCTCGATCGCGTCCAGTTTGGCGCTGTCGCTCTGCCGCGCCTGGGTATTCGCATTGGCAGGAACCTTGTCGCGGTCCTTGTCGTAGAGGTCGAGGCCCATCGACGAGCCGAAGTAGCGAAACGCCCGCTTCATCGCGTCGGTCTCGGCCTCCTTCAACGCCCCCTCGTGCGCCTCGCCCGGCCGGCCGAGCGGCGCCGCGCCGTCGCCGAAGCCGAGGCCCTCGTGGACCACCTCCGTCTCGCCCGCCCAGACGGTGACGCGCACCTTGGCCATGTAGGCCGTCGTCCAGACTTTGTTGCCGTCGCCGTCCAGCCCCTCGCCCTCGCGAAGCAGGCGGACCTCCTCGATCGTCAGGTCCCAGCCCTCAAAGCCGAAGATGCGGTTGGCCTCGGCGATCACGCGCCAGCCCTCGACGTAGGACAGGGTCCGGCCCTTGGGCCCCCGCCGCGTCTTGACGTAAGCCGGGTCGAGCGCCGCCGCCAGCATCGCCCGCTGCTCTTCGCTGAATCCCTCGGTCTTGCTCGTCATCGTTCCTCCCTCACGCTCAGGCGCCGATACCCACAGCGCCCCTTGATGACCTCGCCCGCGATCGCCGCCCGGTCGGGCACGCCCGCCACCGCCGGCGCCTCGATGCGGTAGCCGCCGCAGCGCGCCCGGCCGGCGTCGCGCAGCCGCGCCAGCAGCCGGGCCTTGGCGGCGTCCTCCTCGGCCGCGGCCGCCCGCCGCCGCGCGCCGGCGTCGAGGAAGGCGGCGCACAAGCCCGGCACGGCCGGGTCGTCCAGGTCGAGCGGCGGCGCGCGGTTGGCGCACGGGAATTGGTCGCGCAAGGCGGCCAAGTCGGCCGCCGTGCCGTCGGGCTCGGGCGGGGTGCCGGCCTCGATGCTGGCCCAGAACGCCGCGACGCGGCGCTCGATCTCGGCGATGAGACCCGGCCGGGCGGCGTAGGCGTAGGGCGGGGCGAGGCGGTTGCCGCCGATCAGCGCGACGACGACGCCCCAGCCCATGCCGGTGCAGGCGAGCTGGTGCTGGAGCTGAAGCAGGACGTGCGGCGGCGGCTCGGCGTCGGTCCATTGCCGGCGGTGCGCCAGCCAGTCGGCGTTCTTGACCTCCATCACGCCGGGGCCGGGATGACCAAGCTCGGTCCCGTCCTCGACGTGGAAGTCGGTCGTCGCCGCCATGCCCTCGACGCGCGGGTGGCGCACCCACGCCCCCGGCTCGATCGAAAGGTCGTAGATCTCGGCGGCGCCGCCGGCGATCGCGGCCTCCAGCCGCAGCCCCCACGCCGGCCGCTCGCCGTCGACCACCGGCTCGGCCACGCGCCCGGCCTTCACCCCCCAAAGGGCGTAGCGGGACAGCGCGTAGGCCGGGGCGCAGCCGAACAGGGCGGCGACCTCGCTCGCCCCGACGACGCCGCGCCGGGCTTCGAGCCACGCCTCGCGGTCCGCGTGCGGGGAGACGGCGCTCATGGGTGTGCCTTCAAGGCACATGGGGACGTTTCGTCCCGACGGCGGATCGGGTAGGAATGGGGTACTGTCGAGGGACCCGAACCGATGATCGACACGCTGGAGAGCTTCAAGGACCTCGTGGGCGTCGGCTTCACCGAGTCGCAGGCGCGCGCCCTCGTCGAGGTGGCCAAGGTCACCGGCGACCCGAAGCCCGAAGCGCCGTTCGACACGCTCGCCGTCTTTCGCAAGCTGGTCGCGGTCGGCTTCGACGAGCGCAAGGCCGAAGGGATCGCGGTCATCGCCCGCGATGTCTGGATCAGCAACCTTCCGCGCACGGCGTGACGGCCGATGGCGGCGGACCTGGACACGCTCGAACTCGCGCGGCGGCTCAAGGAGGCCGGGGTCGGCGAGGCCGAGGCCGAGATGCTGGCGAGCACCTTCCGCAAGCAGCAGCGGGAACTGCTCGCCGTCCTCGCCAGCAAGGACGATCTCAACAACGCGATCGAGAAGCTTGAACTGCGCCTGACGATCAAGCTCGGCGCGATGATCGGGGCCGCCGCCGTCGGGCTCGGCATCCTGATGAAGCTGCTCTGAGGCCGAGCGGCCCGGTCCCTCTGGGGCCTCCCGGCCCCAGCCCTTCGGGACGGATGGCTGGCTTCTTGCCAGCCATGGTGCGGCAAAACATCGCAGGCCGCGCCGCTCACAGGAAGTTCCGGCCGTGGAATTCGAGCTTGCCGTCGATGGCGAGCAGCTTGGCGCGCGCCTCGCTCAGGATCTGCTCCAAATCGGCGAACAGCCCCTCGACCTCGGGGGTGACGGCGACGTCGTCGCCGGGGATCGCCGCGGCGGCGGCGTTCACCTTGGCCCACAGGTCCTGGCCGTAATCCGCTGCATTGTCGGCGGCTTTGTCTTCCGTCGCCTCAAGGGCTTGGCTGGCGTAGGTCAGCATCGCGTTTCCTCCAACGGGGTTGTTGGGGAGGTTACAAGACAATTTGTCTGCTATAAGAACGACAATAAGTCTACAAAAGATGCAGCTAGGTGTGCCTCGGTTGCGGAAAAGGAATCAGGCTACAGAGCCCCGTGGTTCGGAGGCACGCTTGGAGGCACGCCGAAAAAGGTCTGTCTCGGTGACGCCTACAATAAGGCAGAAGGCAGGGATTAGGCGGTGTGGAAGAGGGGTTCGCGTCTCATACTTCTGATAGTTGCCGAGGCTAACGCGAAGAGCCGCTGCCATTTGCCGCTGCGTCCAGTCTTTTCGGGATCTCAAGTCCCTGATGGTCTCGCAGAACGCCACGGTGAAGGCGGATGAGGGCTCGGTCATGCCCCATCGTCGAATTTGCAGACATTCTGTCAGCACCCAAGTGGTCTTCCCATCACACGACAAATTGTCTAGGGTCGCTCGCATGGACGAGAGATCACTCATCGACAACATCGCTGCGTCGCTAGGCGTACTGCCGGGTGCAAGGCAGCGATGGCGCTCGCGCGGCCACGTCCCGCACCGCTGGCGGCTGCCGATTCTGACGGAGGCGGGGCGCCGGGGGCTGTCGATCAACCCCGCCCTGTTCGACGACTACCGCCGTCTGCGCCGCGCCCCGACGGCCCGCCGCGCGCGCCAGCCCGAAGCGGTGAGCGCATGAGCGGGGGCGAGGAGACAGCCTGCCCGGAGCCTGTCCCCGACTCGATCGGGGAACTCGAACGGGGGGCGGCGTGAGCGGGGGCGGGCTAAGCCCCCGGCACAGGCGGCCTGCCCGGAGCCTGCCCCGGGCTCGACCCGGGGACTTGATCGGGGGGCCACCAGTCGGGGTCGAGCACCTGGGCGAGGGTGTAGGGCCGGGCCTCGGGCAGGCGCGCGGCGGCGTCCCCCTCGCCGTAGAGGATCATCTTGCGGCGCACGGCCTCGCGGGCGTCGTTGAAGACGGCGTCGATGCGCGCGGCGAGGTGGTTCTTCAACGTCGGCGTCAAGGCGCGGTCGAGCCGGACGCGGTAGTCGATGACCTCGGCCCCCCAGCCCCGCCGCGGGCCGCTCGCCGGCGAGTGCTCCAAGAGCAAGAGGTGCTGGACGATGATCTCGGCGAGGCTCTCGACGCGGCGGCGCTCGTTCGCGGCCATGCCGTCGATCTCCTCGATCAGGTGGGGGAAGTCGAGGCCGAGGCCGGGGTGCTTACGGGCGACGCCGCGCAGGCGGTCGGCCTCCTGCATCGCCCAGGCGTGCGGGTCGGTGTCGTAGAGCGTGTCAGCCATGGGCGTGTCTCCTACGCCGGGAAGATAGGCCGGGCGGGGGCGCGGGCGAAGCGTGGTCGCGGGCGCGGCGCACCGGGGTGTGATCGAAGGGCGGGGGCGGCGTGAGCGGGGGCGGGCTAGGCGATGGAAGCGGATGCTTCCATCGGCACCACCTCGCGGGCGATCCGCTCGGCCGAGAGGTTGTGGGCGTGGCGCAGATCGTGGTCGGCCTGCAACCCCAGCCAGAAGTCGGGGCTGGTGCCGAGGTAGCGCGCGAGCCGGAGGGCCGTGTCGGCGGTGATGCCGCGCTCGCCGCTGAGGATGGCGCCGATCCGGTTGGCCGGCACGTTGAGCGCGCGGGCGAGTGCGCGGGCCGAGAGGCCGAGCGGCGCCATGACCTCCTCGCGCAGCACCTCGCCCGGATGGACGAGCGGCACCGGGTGCGTCCACGCCGCCGGCGGTGCCGGCCGCAGGGCGGGGGCGCTCATGCGGGCGGCTCAGTGGTAGTCGGTGAACTGGACATCGTGAAAGCCGTCCTCCTCGACGCGAAAGCAAAGGCGCCATTGATCGTTCGACCACTGCCCGGCGCGGTCGCCCTTCAGCTTCTCCAGCCGGTTGCCGGGCAAGGCGCGCAGATCGTCGAGGTCGCGGGCGCGGTGCAGCAAGACGAGCTTGCGGAACGCGGTCCTGGCGACGTCGGCCCCGACGCGGGCGTGACGGCCTTGATCGAAGAGGGCTTTGGTCAGCCGATCGGCGAAGCTAGCGATCATGATACGTGTAACGTACCACGTACCACATGGAGGCGCAAGGAGGCCGCCAAGAAGAAGGGCCGGCACCTCGCGGCCCCGGCCCCTGACGATATCTCAGTAGCAACCAAACCCCGCCGTACCAGGGCGGGCACCAACGGCCGTCAGAGCCAGACGCAGACGCAACCGCGACGAACGTACAAACGACAACGATGGTAGCCGGGAATCTGCACCCTGGCGGGGCGGGCGGCAAGCCTTCGCATCCGCGAAAGATTAGCCCCGGCGATCGCCCGCGGCGCGAGAGGCGCGCGTCATGACGACCGCCACCCTGTTCGCGCCGCTGCCGGTCGACCAGACCTTCCGCGACACCATCCGCAACCAGGCCGGCAGGCGGGCCGAGCTGCTGTTGGAGGCCTGCGCCAACAACCCCGAGGGCAGGCTGCCCTTCAACGAGGGCTTGCTGGCCAAGATCGCGCGCACCAGCGTCGTGAACGTGCGCCGGACCATCACCAAGCTCGGGCGGCAGGCCCTCGTCGAGGGCGGCTGGTTCGGCTTTCCGTGGCTGCAACGCTGGGTCTGGCGCCGGGCCGCGTGGTCGGCGAGGAGCGGCGTCGGCGGGATCACGGTCCACCTCTACGCCGATCTGCGGGCGTGCCCCTTCCACGCGACCGAAGGCAGCACGGACGTGATGCTCGCCGCCTGCGACGCCGCGCACGCCAAGCACGTGGCGGCGGTCGGGCGGGCGGTGGCCAGGTACGGCAAGGCGAAGCGGCTGCGCGACGAGGTCGTCCTCCGCTGGGACGCGCCGAAGGCGGTGCCGCGCTACTACCGCCGCGGCCCGATCGAGCGGCGGCTCGAAGGGGCCGCGATCCACACCGGGACGAGATACCTGCTGGCTTGGGTGACGGCGGACGGCTACGGGCGCCTGCGCGCCATCGAGGCGGCCGGGGCCGAGGTCGATTTCGGCGACCTCCTGCTCGCGCTGGCCGACGCGCACCGGCGCTACTGGCGCTCGATCGTCGAGCCGGCCGGCGGCCTGCTCCCGACGGAGGACGGCGACCGGCCTCGATCCAAGCGCCGGCGCCAGCCCCCCGATCCGGATAGCCTGCCGCCCGCCGGTCCGATCGCGGGCAGGCTGCCGCTCGCGGCGGCGCCCGTCGCGCGGGTCGAGCGGCCGGCCGGACCGTCCAAGCTCGACGCGCTGCTCGACGGCGTGATCGGGCGGATGTACCCCCGCCGGGGCCACGACCCGCCCTAGCGCCCTTGTCCCCTCGACACCGCCGGCACGACGCGAGCGGCGTTTCCTTGATGGAAGCGTCGCTTTCGCGCGTCCGGCCGCACGCGCTCAAGCCGTCCAAGGGCAGGAATTTCTCCCGTAAAGCGCGAAACGCTCGTCTCGACGGTCTGCCGCCGGCCCGAACGGCGCCGCGCCGGCCCGCCCGACCGTGGACAAGGCCGGGAAAAGCCCGGATCGGCCGATTCACCTTTCGCGAAAACGCGCGAAAAGGGGGTCTAAGGGGTTGTCGAAGCAAGTGAAAATCCGGCTGGTAGCCGGGTGATACCCGGCTTCGTTCGGAGTCTTATAGATATAAGACAGAATCCTATTTGACACTGTGGATATGTGGATAAGTCGTCGCTCTTTCGACTGCCGATCGTCATGGCCCGTGGCGTTGTTCGTCTTTCCAGGTTTGTGACGTCGTCTTCACGAGCGGCTAGGCTCGCCCCAAACGGATCGGAGGGGACGATGCCGCAATCGAGGTCGAGGAAGGAGCGCAAGCGGGCCAGGGCGAGGCAGGGCAAGCAGCCAGCGGCGATGCGGCCCTTGTCCAGGACCAAGCCGGCGGTCGCGCGGGCCGGCCGCTCTTTCGTGGGGGCTCATCCGCCGGAGGCGGGTCGGCCGGTGACCGTCACCTCGACCTACATGGACGTCGGCCTGTGGGAGGGAGGGCTCGACCTTGCCGATCCGCTGGCGACGATGGGGGACGACGCCGCGTTCGCCGCGCTGCTGGCCGAAGGGCCGGCCGAGGACCGCGACCGCGTCCTCGCTTGCATGCGCGAGGACCACTTCATCTGGTACATGCAAGGCGCCTTGTGCGCCGAAGCCGACCCCGACCGCGATCCTGGCGGTGAGGAGGCTTTCGCGGCGTGCTGCGCCGCCATCGACGAAGAGGGCGACGTCGTTTCCGCGCGCGTCCTCGTCGAGCGGTTTGCCGAACGCGTCGCCGCGGCGGTGAAGGCGCGCGAAGAGAGCGCGAACGCCGCCTAGCCCGCCGCTTGGGGCAGGTGCTCCAGGGCCTGCGTCGCCAGCCAGACCGTCTTGGGCACGGGGTAGGCGCCGCCGTCGTAGTAGGCGACCATGCGCCGGCTGAGGCCCAAGCGCGCGGCGGCCTCGTCGAGGGTGTAGCCCATGCGCGCGCGCCACAGGGCGAAGGCGCCCTCGGGCATCAGCTCGTCCGATTGCTGCCCGGCCATGCGCCAGAGCTGGTCGCCGGCGATGTCGAGTTCGTCCTCGATCCAGTGGACGTCCCAGCCCCATTCGCCGACCTTGGCCTTGGCGAACAGGGCGGGGTCGCGCAGCGGCTGGAGGACGTCGAGGTCGCCGATCCAGGGGTCGAGGTCGACGACCGCCTCCCACGGGTCGTCCTCGCCCTTGAAGCGGACGCCGAGCCTGAGGCCGCCCGCCGGCCAGACCTCGCTCAAGCCTTGATACGCCTTCATGGGTCGCTCCTCGTCTCGCGCCAACGCCGCATCAGCAGCGGCCGGTTGGCCTCGATCCACATCAGCACCGCGTCCAGGCCGCGCGCCGCGCCGGCGACGGGAAGAACCTCGCCGGTCTCGATCACGACCTTGACCGCGAAGTCGGGCGCCAGGACGTGGACGTGCGCCGGCGCGTGGTCGCGCGGGTAGATCGTGATGCGAAAGCTGCCGATGCGGTGGATGGTGGGCATGGCGGGAGTGTGCCCGATCGGCCCCGAATAGTGCAATGGTTGCACTATTTAGGACGTACCCGAGGGCTTGCCTCCCGTTCGGGCCGCGGCGCGTTAACGCTTTGCCAAGGCGGGGGTCGGTAGAGTGCCGGTCCACACAACCCACGACCAAAAGCATGAGCGGCACGTTTTTGACCCCGAGCGAGCGCACGGCCGAGGCCAAGGCGGCCTTCCTCGACTCCTTGGCCAAGGGCGCGTCGGTGGCGCGCGCGGCGCGGGCGGCGGGTGTGTGCCGCGAGCAGCCCTACACCTGGCGCAAGAAGGACGCCGACTTCGCCGCCGCCTGGAAGGACGCGATCGAGGACGGCACCGACGCGCTCGAGGACCTCGCCCTGGAGATGGCGGCCAAGGGCTCCGAGCGGCTGATCATCTTCCTGCTCAAGGCGCGCCGGCCGCACGTCTACCGCGAGCGGGTGCTGCCCGCCCCCGGCGCGGGGGAGGCGGTGACGTTCAAGATGGTGGTTGGGGCTCAAGGAGAGGATGAGCCCGATCCTATTCCTCTCGCGGGACCGATCGGCTAGAGCGTCGGCATCATGCCCGACGTCACCTACGCCGCCAGCCCGACGCTGGCCCGCTTCCACCGATGCGACAAGCGCGTCCGGGTGGTGCGCGGACCCGTCGGTTGCCGTCCGGCGACACCGAATACCTCTCGCCGACCGGCTGGCGGCGGATGGACGCCTACGACGGCGGCGCCGTGGGCCAGTACGACCCGAGCGACGGGACGGTCGCGTTCGTCGCGCCCGAGCGCTACGTCGCCAAGCCCGCGGCGGGCCTGTGGCGCCTGCGCACCCGGCACTCCTTGAGCATGGTGGTCAGCGACGACCACCGCGTTCCCTTCTACGACTGGAAGGGCGCGTGGCGCGTCGAGCCGGCGGCGCACGTCGCCGAGAAGATCCTGACCCGGACCGAGGGACCGCGCTTTCACGTCCCCGTGACGTTCCGCCTCGACGAAGACGGCGTCCATCGGCCGGGCGTCGATCTCAACGAGGCACGACTGCGCCTCATGGTGGCCGTCATCGCCGACGGCAGCTTTCACCCTTGGTGCCAAGCGTACGGCGTTTCGAGGTGCGATGTCCGCCTTCGCAAGGAGCGCAAGAAGGAGCGTCTTCGGCGTCTGCTGAGCGAGGCCGGGGTCGAGTTCGTCGAGAACGTCTTGCCGGGACGGCCGACGGAAGCCCGCTTTCGCTTCATGGCGCCCATGATGACGACGACGTTCGGGTCGGAGTTCTGGGCCTGCACGGCCGAGCAGCTCGCCATCGTCTTCGACGAGTTCCGCTACTGGGACGGCACCGTCACGGCCGAGGGCGAGCTCCGCTTCTCCTCGACATCGAAGGATTCCGCTGACTTCATCCAGTACGCTGCAGCGGCGTGCGGCCACCGGGCGAGCTTGAGCCCGCAGGACGACCCGCGCGGCGGCGGCGTGTGGGCGACGGTGTGGACCGTCTTCGTCACCAGGGCCAAGAACGAGCGGGTGACGTTCCGCGGCGCGTGGGCCGAGCGGATCGACGCTGATCGCCAATACTGCTTCACGGTCCCGAGCGGCTTCTTCGTCGCCCGGCACGAGGGCCGGATCTTCGTCACCGGCAACAGCGGCAAGACGACGGCGGCGTGCTGGGAGATCTGGAAGCGGGCGCACGAGCAGCCGAAGGGGGCCGACGGCGTGCGGCGCTCGCGCTGGCTGGTGGCGCGCTCGACCTACCGCGAACTGAAAGACACGACGTTCAAGTCGTGGCTCGACTGGTTCGGCCCGACCCGCACCGGCTGCGCCATGCGCTGGAGCGACATGACGCACGAGGTCAGGCTCGGCGACGTCTGCCTGGAGGTCGTCGGCCGCTCCTTGGAGACCGAGGCCGACGTCGGCAAGCTGCTGTCCTTGGAGCTGACCGGCGGCTGGCTGAACGAGGCGAGAGAGTTCCCGATGGCGATCGTCAACCGGCTGATCGAGCGCGTCGGCCGCTTCCCGCCGGCGGGGGCCCCGGGGGCCGGGTGGTACGGCCTGATCATGGACACCAACCCCGGCGACGAGGACGCGCCGCTCACGCTCATGGAGCAGAACCCGCCCAAGGACTGGGCCTTCTTCGTCCAGCCGCCGGGGCTGGTCCGAAGCGCGGACGGGCGGCTCGTCACCAACCCGGGCGCCGAGAACATCGAGCACCTGCCCAAGGGCTACTACGAGACCAACCTGGAGGCGATGCGCGCCGACGAGGTCCGCGTCTACCGGATGAACGAGCCGGGCTTCCTGATCGAGGGGCGGCCTTGCGTCGAGGGCTTCGCCGAGGCGGTCCACGTCAGGGACGGGATCGCGCCATCAATCGAGCCGCTCCAGCTCGGCCTCGACATCGGCGGCGGCACGCTCACCCCCGGCTACGTCTGGCTCCAGCGCAGCCCGCGCGGCGTCGTCTTCGCCTTCGACGCCGGCGTCTTCGACGGCTTAGGCGCCGAGCGCTTGGCCGAGGGGCTGGCCGCGTCCTTGGCCGAGCTGTCGCCGCACCACGCCGCCCGGCCGGACCTCGTCACCATCCTCGCCGACCCGGCGGGCGTGACGCGCGACCCGATCTTCGAGGCGACGGCGCTCGACCACCTCAAGCGCAGGCTCGGCTGGGCCTACAAGACGGCGCCGACGCAGGACATCGGCCTTCGGATCGGCGCGGTGCAGGGGCCGTTGCGCCGCCTCGTCGACGGCGTGCCGGGCCTCGTCGTCCACCCGCGCGCGCGCCTCCTGATCAAGGGGCTCAAGGGCGGCTGGCACTTCGCCCGGGTGACGGCGTCGGGCATCCCGCGGTTTGCCGACAAGCCGGCGAAGAACCGCTTCTCCCACGTCATGGACGCGCTCGGCTACGGCCTGCTCTGCATGGGCGAGTTGCAGTCGCAGGCCGGGCGCGACGGCACCGCGCGGCGCCGGGCGCGGCCGCGGGTGGCCGAGGTCGGCTATCGGCTGGGCTGATCGCGGTCGAGGCGTTCCTCGATCGCGAGCAGGCGCGCGCCGACGCCCTTCAACTCACGGCGCACGTCCCGCCGCAATCCGGCGAGGTCGTTCTTGATCTCACGCAGGATGTGCAAGAGGCGATCTTCGGGGCTGTCGGTCATCGTCGGTTTCCGTCGGCGGCGTACAGCAGTTCCAGCGATAGGGCCAAAGGATTGCCCTCGATCTGCTTTGAAGCGCCGACGATCTCGATGCCGATGACGCGGTCTTGGGCGTCGAAATCGAACGTGATGGAAGGGGTCGCGTCTTTGCTCGCTTCGACCGCGCCCTCGCGGAGCTGGAGGTGTAGGACATCCGCCTCGGGATCGTAGGTCATTTTCATCTAAGCCGCGGCCACGTCCTCGACCTCGACCGAGAGCGCCTTGCCGAGTAGTGCCAGGGCGCGCTCGACGTCGTCGATGCGCGAGCGGTGGTCGAGGTTGACGAGCCGCCGGACGTGGTTCTCGGCCACGCCCAGGCGCCGCGCCAGTTCAGAGTTGCTGACGGAGCCGGCGCGCATCTCGCGCCGCAGGGCGATCTTGGCGGCGTCGAGGGCGCCGAGCTGGATCAGCCGCTCGCCGGGCTCAAGCGCGGACGGGCGGGGAAAGGGTCGGTTCTCGTCGGCGTCATGGGCCAACGCCGTGGCGAGCAGGGCGTCGGCGGCGACCAATGCCTCGTCCATCGTCTCGCCTTGGGTGGCGCCGGGAAAGTCGCGGAAGGTGACGACGTAGCCGCCTTCCTCGGCCGTCTCGAAGGTCGCGGGATAAGCCAGGGTCAAAGGTCGTCCTCCTTGATGTCGAGCTGCTTCAGGATCGCGCGGAACATGCCGGTCTTGAGGTCGCCCGAACCTGTCGGCAGGCGGGACATGCGTGCACCGACGAAGATCGTGATGTGCCCGCCCTTGCCGCGATCACGCCGCTCGTCGAACGCCAGCCCGTTCTTGCGGGCGTACTTGCGCAGGCGACGGAGCAGTTCGGGGGCCTTCATGCTGGAAAGGTCGCACAAAATTGTGCGAAGTGAAAGGGCGCAGGTCGGCAAAGGGTTGTCGAGCTGTAGCCACTAGCGCCACTGTCTCAACTTCAAGTTGATGTTGCCCTGCCGCCGGCAACCGCCTAAGAAAACGGGCGATCCATCCGTGCCCCCCGCCCCGAATCGTTCGGCAAGGGGACAGTCTGCCGACCGGACGACGCCCATGGGCAAGACGCCCAAAGCCCCAGCCCCGCCGCCGCCGGCCGCGCCGCCGCCGCAAGTGACGGAAGACCCCTCCGTGGCCGCGCGCGAGGAGGTCGACCGCTACCGCCGCCGCCGCGGCCGGGCGTCGACCATCCTGGTCGGGCGCGACGGGGGTGCCGCCGGCGCCGGCTCGCGCGCGCTGTTGGGCTAGCCGTGGCCGAAGCCGACGCCAAGGACCTCCTCGACGCGCACCAGGCGCTGCTCGCCAAGCGCCGGCCCTTCGAGCCCTTGTGGGACAAGCTGGCCGCGCGGGTGATGCCGGCCGGCGGGCGCTTCGCCGCAGCACTCGCCCCGGCCAAGCGCGACGACGAGGTCTACGACGCGACCGCGCTCAACGCCGTGCCGCGCTTTGCCGCCGCGATCGAGGGCATCCTCACCCCGCGCTCGGGCCGCTGGCACGACCTCGTCGCCACCGGCAAGGCCAGCGCCGACGACCGGGACGTCGGCGTCTTCCTGCACGACCTGACCTCGCGCCTGTTTCGCGTCCGCTACAGCGGCAACGCGACCTGCGCCCAGGCGCTGCACGAGGCCTACCTCAGCCTCGCCGTCTTCGGCACCGGCGTCGTCTCGATCGAGGACGTGCCGGGGCAGACGATCCGCTACCGCGCCGTGCCGCTACGCGAGTGCTGCCTCGCCGAGGGCGCCGACGGGCAGGTCGACACGCTCCACCGCCTGCACACGCTCACCGCGCGCCAGGCGCGGCAGGCCTACGGCGACGCGCTCCCGCCCAAGGTGGCCGATCGGGCCGAGCGCGAGCCCGAGGCGCCGGTCGAGGTGCTGCACGTCGTCATGCCGGCCGAGGAGATCGAGGCAAAGCGCAAGGACTGGCGCGGCATGGCGTTCGCCTCGGTCCACGTCCTGGTCGAGGAGCGCGTCGTCCTGCGGCGCGCGGGCTATCGCACCTTTCCCTTCGCCGCGTGCCGCTACCTGACGGCGCCCGGCGACGTCTACGGCACGGGGCCGGCGATGCTGGCCGCGCCCTTCATCCAACTGCTCGCCAAGGCGCAGCGCTCGTTGATCTCGGCCGCCAACCGCCACGCCGAGCCGACCTACGTCAGCCACGACGACGACCTGCCGCCGCTGCTCCTCGCCCCGAACGCGATCAACCCCGGCTGGCTCGACGCCGCCGGCAACCCGAGGATCCGAGCCCTCGACCCCGGCACGCGCTGGGACTTGGCCGAGTACCTGTTCGCCCACTGGCGCGACGGCGTCGACGACGCCTTCCTCGGCCGGCTGTTCCTGATCCTGGAGCAGACGCCGCAGATGACCGCGACCGAGGTCCTGGAGCGGGTGCGCGAGAAGGGCACGCTGCTCGCCCCGACGGCCGGCCGGCTCCAGGGCGAACTCCTGGAGCGGATGATCGCGCGCGAACTCGACATCCTCGGTGCCGCCGGACTGCTCGACGCCATGCCCGACGCGCTGCTCGACGACGGCGGGCGGATCGTCGTGCGCTTTGATGGGCCGATGGCGCGGGCGCAGCGCGAGGAGGAGGTGGCCTTGATCCTGGCCGCCTCCGAGCGCCTGTTGCCCTTGGCGCAGTTCGACCCGAAGGCGGCCGGGGTGATCGACTGGCGCGCCGCCGCGCGCGAGGTGGCCTTGAAGGGCGGCGTGCCGCCGGGCTTGGTGCGCAGCCAGGGCGACCTCGCGGCGATGGACGCGAAGGAGGCCCAAGCCCAGGCGCAGGCGCAAGCGCTCCAGGCGGCGCCGGGGCTCGCCGGGGCGGCGAAGGACCTGGCGCAGGCCCGCGCGGCGGGGGGGCTGGCCTGATGGCCCCGCTCAAGCTCTCGCCCGACGGCCTCGCTTTCCTCAAGGAGCAGGAGGGGCTGCGGCTCGACGCCTACGAATGCTCGGCCGGCGTCTGGACGATCGGCTACGGCCACACCGGGCCGGACCCCCGATCAGGTCGGGGGCAGGCTGTCGAGCCGGGGACGCGGGTCACGCAGGCCGGGGCCGAGGACCTGCTCAGGCGCGACGTCGAGCGCTTCGAGTGGGCGGTCGCCTGCCGCGCCGACGAGGGCGACTGGGTGCTCAACGGGCCGCAGTTCGACGCTCTTGTCAGCCTCGCCTTCAATATCGGCGCCCACGCCTTCGCCAAGCAATCCAGCGTCGCGCGCCTGCTCGACGACGGCGACGTCAGGGGTGCTGCCGACGCCTTCCTGCTCTGGAACAAGACCCGCGACAAGGACGGCAAGCTCGTCGTCAGCCCCGGCCTCCAGGCCCGGCGGAAACGCGAACGCGCCCTGTTCCTGACGCCCACCGCCACGCCACCCGAGGAGACCACGATGGCCGCGCCATCCCTGAATAGCGCCAAACCGTGGTTTGCCAGCCGGACGGTGTGGGGCGGCCTCGTCGCCGCGGTCTGCGGCCTGCTGCCCCTCCTGGGGCTCGACGTCGACGCCGGCACGCAGGGCGCCATCGCCGACGTCGCGGTGCAATCCGTCGGCGTCGCCGGCGCCGTCGCCGCGATCGTCTTTCGCGTCAAGGCCGACAAGCGGGTCGGGCGCTCAAGGTGACGACCGCCAGCCGCCTCGCCGCGTGGCGCCTCCTGCTGCTCGCCGACAAGGGCGAGCCGAGCGCGCCGGCGCAAGTCGTCCTCGACGACATCCGCCAGATGGCGAACGCCGAGTTCGCCGCCCTCGTCGACGGCCAGGGCCGGGTCGACCCGATGAAGCTGGCGATGAAGGAGGGCGCCCTGACCCTCGTCGCGGCGATCGAGAGGCGGCTGGAGCGCGCGGCCAAGGAGCACGCGCCGGTGGGGGCGAACGCCTTCGCCGTCACGACGAACGGAGAAGCATATGGCTGACGAAGCGGCACAGACCGGCGACACGGGCGGAAACCCGCCGGCCGGGGGCAATGCACCGCCTTCGGGCACCGGCGCCAGCAACGCGGCCGCGGACTGGACCAGCGGCCTGCCGGACGACCTCAAAGGGGTGGCGGCGGCCAAGGGCTGGCGCGACCCGGCGCAGGCGGTGCAGAGCTACCAGGGGCTGGAGAAGCTCTTGGGCGCGGATCGGGCCGGGCGCACGGTCGTCATGCCCAAGGACGACGCGCCGGACGCGGAGAAGGCCGCCTTCTTCCAAAGCCTCGGCCGGCCCGAAGCGCCCGACGGCTACGGCCTGTCCACGCGCGAGGGCGCCGACCCCGCCTTCAGCGCCGAGGCGGCCAAGGCGATGTTCGAGGCCGGGTTGAGCAAGGCGCAGGCGGCCAAGCTCGCCGACTGGTTCGACGGCCAGGGCGGGGGGGCGCAGGAGGCGGCGAACGCCGACTTCGCCCGCCGCTCCGAGGCCGAGGTGAACGAGCTGAGGGCGGCCTGGGGCAAGGACGCCGACGCCCGGGTCGAGACCGCGCGCCGCTACGCCAGGCAGGCCGGCTTCGACGAGGCCGAACTCGACAAGATCGAGCGCGCCATCGGCTCACGCGCGATGCTGGAGCGCTTCGACGCCGCCGGCCGCGGCTTGATGGAGGACACGCAGCCGGGCGGCGGCCGGGGCTTTGATGGCAACCTGACCCCCGAAGGCGCCCGTGCGCAGCTCCGGGCGATGATGGGCGACGAGGCCTCGGTCAAGGCGCTGACGAACAAGAAGCACCCCGGCCACGGGGACGCCGTCGCCAAGAAGGCGCGGCTGGAGGCCGCGTCCGTCAACAGGGCCTGAGCCTCCGACCGTTCGCGGACAACCCCTTCCAAGGGGTCCGCTGACACCGGGGAAAGACCCGGCGGCGGCCGGCCGTCCCGGCAAGAAGGCGGGTCCAGACCCTGGGCAACCCCCGACGCTCGCGTTTGAGTGTTTGAGGGATACCCCATGGCGGACATCGACGTCCTTTACTCCACCCAGTTCACCTCTTCGCTGCAACTGCTCAGCCAGCAAAAGACCAGCCTGTTCGAGCCGACCGTGTCGGTCGGCAGCTACCGCGGCGAGAAGGCGCAGGTCGTCGACCACGTCGGCGAGACCGAGGCGGTCGAGCGCACGACCAGGAACGCCGACACGCCCCTGATCGACGTGCCCTACGATACCCGCTGGGTGCAGGGCACGACCTTCGACTGGGCGACCCTGGTCGACACCGACGACCGCTTGAAGATGCTGGTCGACCCGACATCGAGCCTGCCGATGGCGGCGCGCGCCGCCTTGAACCGCAAGAAGGACGACAAGATCGTCGCCGCCTTCGACGGGATCGCCAAGGCCGGCAAGGAGGCCAACGTCTCGGTCGCCTTTCCCGCCTCGCAGGAGGTGCCGGCCGCGACCGGCGGCAATTCGGGGATGAACTTCGGCAAGCTGCTCGGCGGCTTCGAGATCCTGCTCGGCAACGACGTCGACCTCGACGCCGAGTCGATGTGGTGCGCGCTCGGCCCCAAGCAGTACCTGGAATTGTTCCCGGCCGACGGCGGGATGCTGACCTCGACCGACTTCGTCACGATGAAGCCGGTCGAGACCGGCCGGCTCGGCCGCGTCCTCAACATGCAGTTCCTCGTCTCGACCCGGATGCTCAAGCTCGGCTCGGCGCGCAAGTGCTTCGCCTACTGCGAGAGCGGGATGCACCTGGGCGTCTGGGCCAACCAGGACGGCAAGGTCGAGCAGCGCGGCGACAAGAACTACGCCTGGCAGGTCTGGGCGACCGAGACGGTGGGGGCGACCCGCGTCGAGGAGAAGAAGGTCGTGCGCATCCTCTGCGACGAGGCCGCTTAAGCGGCGCGTCAACGCTTCGGCCGGGCTGCCGCGACCCTGGAGCCCGGCCGACCCCCGGTGAATGCGGCCGCGTTCACCGGGGGCACCCCCCTGATCCGACCGGAGACCTGAACCATGGCGATCACCGCGCAAGAGAGCGACTTCTTCACCCCGCCCAGGCGGACGAGCGAGAGCCACGGCCGCGTGCGCATCGCCCACGTTACCCACGCGCAAAAGGGCGAGGGCGCGGCCGGCAGCACGATCGACTTGTGGCGCGTGCCGCCGGGCCGCGTGCGCATCTTGGGCTACCTGTCGCGCGTCCGCACCTCGGCCTTCGGCGCCGGGCGCCAGCTCGACGTCGGGCATACGGGCTTCGCCGGGCCGAACGCGGCCGAGACGGCCCCCGACGCCAACGCCCTGCGCGACGGCAAGGCGGTCGGCTCGGCCGGGGACTTCGCCCCGGACGCGCTCGACACGCTCTTGATCGACAGCACGGCCGGCACGACCCTGCGCGCCACCGTCCTGGGCGGCACGATCCCCGACGGGGCTTCGATCGAGGCGACCTTCCTCTACGTCGCCGACTAGCCTTGAGCGTCACGATCGCCAACCTGGCGCTGGCGAGGCTCGGCCACACCCGGATCGAGAGCCTCGACGACGACGACCCGGCGGCGCGCTCGGTCAAGGACCTGTGGCCGGCGGCGCGCGACGAGGAGCTGCGCCTGCACACCTGGGGCTGCGCCACGTCGAGCGTCGGGCTGCCGGCGCGGGCGGACGGCGGGCACAAGGCGATGCTCGCCGGCTTCGAGCGCGCCTACCCCCTGCCGACCGACTGCGTGCGCGTGCTCCAGGTAGGACCGAAGGGCTTTCGGCTGTGGCGGATCGAGGCGCGCGACGTCTTGAGCGACGCGATCCCGCCGCTGCCCTTGCGCTACGTCCGCCGCCTCGACGACGCGGGCCTGATGGACGCCGGCCTCGTCGCCTGCCTCGCCTTGCGCCTCGCGATCATGCTGGCGCCGCGGCTGACGGGGGACGGGCGCCTCGGCGAGGCCCTCAAGCGCGACTACCGGGAAGCGGTGGGCCAGGCGCGGCGCGTCGACGCGATCGAGAACCCGCCCGAGCCCTTGCTGGTCCAGGTGCCCTGGCTGGAGGGGTGGTGACAAACACGAACGCCGCGCCGGCCGCCGGCTGGGTGAGCGAGACGGACGCCGGCCGGTTCACGGTGGCGCTCGCCGCGCACGCGCCCGACGCCAAGGCGCTCAAGGCCCTGATCGCCGACTACCTCGAACGCTGGCCGGCGCAGGGCTACGGCACGACCTTCGGCACGCCGCACCGCGCGCCGGACGCGGCCGAGGCAGGAGAGCCCGGCGCGTTCCATCCGTTCCATGCAGGGACCTGGACGGCCCACGGCCACCGGGCGCGGAGCGCCGGCGGGTGACGAGGAAGACGTTCAAGGCGCGGCTCAACGCCGGCGAGCTGTCGCCGCTGCTCATGGCCCGCGCCGACACCAAGGTCCACGCCGACGGCTTGGCCGAGATGGCCAACTGGCTGCCCTTGACCCAGGGCGGGGCGGCGCGGCGGCCGGGGACGCGCTACGTGGGCGAGGGCCCTAGGGCGCTCGGCCGCGGCGTCCGGCTGATCCCCTTCGTCGCCGGCCCCGACGCCGCCTACGTCCTCGTCTTCACCCACCTCGCCGTCCAAGTCTGGCAGGCCGGCGGCCCCTTGCGCGGCGACGACGGCGGGCCGCTCGAACTGGCGACGCCCTACCGCTACAACGAGCTTGGCGGCCTGAGCGTGGCGCAGTCGGCCGACGTGATGTGGGTCTGCCACCCCCGCCACGGGCCGCGCCTGATCAAGCGCCTGTCGCGGGCGACCTTCGCCGTCGAGGCGTTCGACCCCGACGACGGGCCGTTCGAGGACGTCCGGCGCACCAAGCCGCAGCTGTTCACGTCGCTCGATCCGGCGATGTACGTCTACTTGAAGCCCAGCCCGAACAGCGACGGCACCCACGACCTGACCAGCGTCAACGGGTCGGCGTTCTATTCACGACAGGAGGGCCGGCTGATCCGCCTGCGCGCGGACCTGGGCGGCCCTGATCGCGTGGCAGCCGAACCAGCCGATCGGCGGCGGCCTCCTGCGCCGCGTCGACAACCGGGTCTACCAGAAGCACGGCGCCGCCGACGGCACGACGGGCACGGTCCGGCCGACGCACACCCGCGGCACCTACCACGACGGCGGCGTGCCGTGGACCTACCTGTTCGACGGCTACCTCGTCCTGCGCGTCGAGGACTGGGTGGGCAGCACCAAGGTCAAGGTCCGCGTCGTGCCGCAACGCGACCTGGAACCCGTCTCGGCCGGGCTCTTCACGTCCTATTTCGGCCGCATCGACAACGTCGACGTCGAGTTCTCGTCCTGGGACGACTACGTCGGCTGGCCGTCCTCGGTCGCCTTTTATCAAGAGCGCCTCGTCCTCGCCCGCGGCCAGGACGTGTTCTTCAGCAAGGCCGGCGACTTCTTCGCGTTCGCCGACCAGACCGCGGGCGAGACCCTGGCCGACGACGCGATCCGTGCCACGATCGCGCAGGACCGGGTCGAGGCCGCGCGCTGGCTGGTGCCGTTCGGCGGCCGGCTGGTGATCGGCACCGAGGGCGGCCTGCTCGCCGCCGGCCCGGCGACGACGGCCGAGCCGTTCGGCCCCGGCAACCTGAAAGTCGAGCCCCTGACCCGGGTCCCTTGCGCGCCGGTCGCGCCCGCCGTCTACGAGGGCCGGCTCGCCTTCGTCCAGGGGCGGGGCTCCAAGCTGCGCGAGGCCGCCTTCGGCTACGAGGAGGACGGGCTGGTCGCGCGCGACTTCACCGTCTTGGCCGAGCATCTGGGCGAGGTGGCCTTCACCGACCTCGCCTACCAGGCCGAGCCGGACCCGACCCTGTGGCTCCTGCGCCAGGACGGCCTGCTCCTCTCCTGCACGCGCGAGGTCGGCGAGAACGTCACCGCCTGGGCGCGCCACCCGCTGCCGGCCGGCTGGGAGGTCAGGGGCCTCGCGGTCGTGCCCGAACGCGGCGCCGAGCGCGTCTGGCTGGCGCTCGTCAAACCCAGAACGACGCCCAGCAATTACGGGCAGATCACGCTCGTCCGCATCGGGCAGCGCCGCGAGGCCGAGGACGACCGCTCGGCCTGGCCCTGCCTCGACCTCGTCGCCGGGGGCTACGTCGACCACGGCGAGGACGCCGTCGCCGGGCTCGACCACCTCGAAGGCGAAGCGGTCTGGCTGCGCGTCGGCGACGGCCCCTGGCTGCCGCCGCGCAAGGTCGAGGGCGGGCGCGCGGCGCTCGCCCCGAGCGAGCGGCCCGAGCGCGGCTACGACCGGTTCGAGGCGGGCCTCGCCTACGCCTCGGAGCTGGAGCCGCCGCCCTTGAACCTGAGCGGCAAGGCGCGCGTGCATCGCGTCGGCGTCGTCGCCTTGATGCCGGCCGGGGCGGAGGGAATCGGCGTCGAGGCCGGCGCGCCCGGCGCCCTGCACCCGCTGTTCAAGACCGCGCCGGGCACACCCCCGACCGCCTCGCTGGTCCGGCGCACGGCCCACGTCGCGCACGGCGGCGGCTTCACCGACGCGGCCAGCGTCCGGCTGGTGGCGAACGGCCCGGAGCCGCTGACGCTCTTGGCGCTCACCGCCGAGTGGGAGGCCTCGTCGTGATCGTCCTCGAACCGCTGGAGCGCCGCCACCTCGACGAACTAGGGAGCCGCGGCGTGCAACCGTTCCAGAAGGAGCACGAGGCCAACCCGGCGACGCTCGACGCCGAGGCGGTCCTGGCGCTCGGGCCGGCGACGGCGGCGCTCTGGCACGGGGGCGTCGTCGGCGTCGGCGGCCTCGCGCACCAGTGGCCGGGCCGCGCCATCGCCTGGTGCTACCTCGGCCCCGACGCCGGGCGCTGCATGGTGGCGCTCAGCCGCCTGGTCCGGCGCGAGGTCGAGGCGTCGGGCGTCACCAGGATCGAGGCCTACGCCGACTGCGGCTTCGCTCAGGCGCATCGCTGGCTGCGCCTGCTCGGCTTCGAGTGCGAGGCGCCGCGGATGCGCGGCTTCACCCCCGACCGGCGCGACGGCGCGCTCTACGCCAGGGTGGCCCCCCGTTCGGGGCCGGGGGCCGGGGGCTGATGTCCGGCGTCGAGCACCTCGTCGCCGGCGAGGCGGCGGCGCAGCAGGCCGAGAGCGCCGCCGACGCCGCCAAGTACAACGCCGCGATCCAAGAGCAGAACGCGGGGCTCGCCAGGGCGCAGGGCGCCGAGGCGCAGGGGCGGGCCGCCGCCGGGCACCGCCGGGTCAACGCCAAGTTCCGCGCCGCGCTCGCCGGGCAGGGGATCACCGGGGCGGGCTCGGCCTTCGACCTCTACCAGGACAACCTCGAACAGCAGGACCTGGAGCTGCGCGACCTGCGCTACCAGTCCGAGCTGGAGGCGCGCGGCCTGATGGCCGAGGCCGAGCGCTCGCGCTTCGAGGGCCGGGCGGCCAAGGCGGCAAAGCGCAACGCACGGGTCGGGGCCGCCGTCGGCGCCGCGACGGCGACGGTGAAGGACGCCGCGATGATCTACGGCGGCGGCGGATGAGCCTCAGACTCGAGCCGACCGTCGCGCGCACGCGGGCCGCCGGGCGCGGGCTCGCCGCCAACGCCCGCGCCGTCTCGACCGGGCTGGAATACGTCGCGCGGGGCGTGGGCGAGGTCGGCCGCGCCGCCGAGGCGGTGGTCCAAGCGCGGCAAAAGCGCCAGGCCGAGCGCGACCGCATCTGGCGCGCGACGACCGTCGCCGAGGCCGGGGCGCGATGGGCCGAGACGGAGGCCGAGCGCGAGCGCGGGGCCGAGCTGGGCGCCCCCGGCCACGCCGCGGGGCTGGAGGCCGACTTCGACGCCTGGCGGGAAGAAACGCTGGCGTCGGCGCCGGCGAGCCAGAAGGAGGCGCTCAAGCTCGACCTGATCCGGCTGCGCTCAAACCTGACGCTGAAGGCCGACGAGTTCGAGACCGCGAGCCGGACGGCGGCGCAGACGATCGAGCTGAAAGGGGCCGGCGACACGATCGGCCGCGGCGTCTACGCCGGCTCGACCGACCTCGACGAGGGGCTGGCGCAGGTCGACGCGCTCTTGAACGGCCTCGACGCGACGGCGGCGACCAAGGCCAAGCTCGGCGCCGAGCTGCGCGGCGGGCTGACCCGCGCGCACTACGAGGGCCTGATCGAGCGCGACCCACTCAAAGCCGAGAAGGACCTGCTCGAAGGCCGCGCCGACCTCGACGCCGACACCCAGGCGACGCTGATGCGCTCGGCCAAGGTGGCCCAGCGCCGGATCGAGGCCGAGCGGCGGCAGGCCGAGGCGGAGGCCGAGCGGGCCGCGCGCGAGAAGCAGGCGGTGGCGCGGGGCGAACTCGGGGTCAAGCTCGACAACGACCTCGCGCTGGCCCGCGACGGGCACAAGGTACCCAAGCGCACGCTGGCCGACTTCACGTCCGCCTACGGCGAGAACGCGCCCGAAGCCTTCGAGGCCTACGTCGCCGGCATCGAGCAGATGACGACGCTGTCCGGCATGACGTTCGCCTCGAACGCCGACAACCGCGCCGCCGTGCTGGCGGCCGAGCCCGACCCGTCGAGCCCGAACTACAAGGCCGAGGCCGAGACCTTCCGGGCGCTGCAAGAGCAGGAAGCCCGCGTCCGCAAGGCGAGGCAGGCCGACCCGGCGGCCTTCGTCGTCCAAACGAACCCGGCGGTCGGCGAGGCCTTCGCCGCGGCCGCGGCAACCGAGGACCCCGAGGAGCAGGCCCGGGCGATGATGGGCGCGCAACGGACCTTGCTCGACGCGCAGGCGCGCCTGGGCATCCCGGCGGCCGACCGCCGCGCCTGGAGCAAGGGCGACGTGGCGAAGCGGACCGCGGCGATCCTGGCCGAGGCGGACCCGCTCAAGCGCGCCGGCGCGTTGTCCAGTCTCGTCCTCGCCACGCCGGCCGGCCCGGCGCGCGACAACCTGCTCAAGGACATGGGCGACGCCGGGATGCCCGAGGACGCGCGCTTCCTCCTAGCGGCGATCGAGGCCGGCGACGTGCGCGGCGTGTCGGTCGCCTTCGGCGCGCTCCAGGCCCCGGCCAAGCCCGACAAGGAGGGCAAGGACGCGCTCGACCAGGCGGTGCTCGACGACCCGATCGGCGCCGCGTCGCGCCTGGAGGCGCTGCACACCGGCGACGCGCGCACGCTCGAAGAGCGCGACGGGCTGGAGCGGGCGGCGCGCTCGCTGGCGGGCTTCTACGTCGCGACCGACGGCATGGAGGCGAAGGCCGCCTGGGCCAAGGCGAAGGCCACCTACGGCGCCGGCCGCGGCGAGGTCGCCGAGGCGGGCCTCGCCGCCGTCTCCGTGCCGGCCGAATTCGATGCCGGGACGGTCCGCCTGGGCCTCCTGCGCGAGCGGGAACGCATCGTCGGCGGCCTCGATGCCGGGGGGGTCAAGGCGGCGGTCATGAAGCAGTTCGGTTACACGTCCGAGCAGGCCGAGACGATGACGGCGGGCGTGCTGGCCGACCTCGCCGAGACCGGCGTCTGGCTCAACATCGCCCCCGGCGCCTACAAGCTGTCGGTCGAGACCGAGGAAGGCCGCTTCTTCCTGCCCGAGATCGTCCCGGCCGCGATCGCGCAGATCCAAGGCCTGCGCCAGCCGGACGGGCCGAACGCCGGGCAGCAAGGCCGCCGCGGCGGGGCCGCCAACGCCGACGACACGCCCTGGTTCGGCAAGGGCGGCCTGATCGGCGGCAAGGGCTCGGGCGCCACCGTCGAGGTCGGCGTCGGCGAGGCGCTGATGCCGGCGATCGACGCGGTCGGCAACGTCCTCGACACCGCCAAGCAGGAGCTGGGGGAGGCGATCTTCGGCGAGGGCAAGCCGATGACGGCGGCCGAACGGCGCGCCGCGCGCCGCGGGGATGACCGCTGATGCCGGCCTACCTGCCCGAACTCGACGTCGAGGGCCTCGCCCGGCACGTCGAGCAGAGCTACCGCCCCGGCCTCGGCGCCTACCTCGGCGCCCACATGCGGCTCGGCTTCGACACGTCGACGCCCGGCATGGCCTTGATGGCGTCCGAGCGCCTCGGGGCCGATCCCGGCCGGCGCCTGAGCGAGGCGGAGTGGCGGGCCTCGCCCCACTGGCGCCAGGACCTCGACTACGACCCGGACACGACCGAGGGGCTGGCCGAGGTCCGCGCCCGGCAGCGCGACGAGCGCGAGTGGACGAACGAGCTGATCGCGCGGCGCGACGCCGGCGCGTTCGAGACGGTGCTCGGCTTCGGCGCCGGGCTGGTCGGCTCGATCCCCGACCCGATCAACCTCGTGCCGCTGGTCGGGCCGGCGTGGCGGGCGGCGATGGTGGCGCGGGCCGGCACGCGCGCGGCCTTCGTCGCCCGCTCGGCCGCGGTGGGCGCCGCCGAGGGCGGCGTCGCCACGACCTTGCTGACGCCGCTGATCATGCACGAGTCGAAGTACATCGGCGACGAGATGAGTTGGGCCGACGCGGGCCTCAACATCGCCATCGGCGCCGCGCTCTCGGGCGTCGTCGGCGGCGCCGGCGGCGCGTTCGCCTCGCGGGGCGGGCGGGTGTGGAGCCGAGAGGGGCTCGACCTCGCCGCGAACGAGCGGACGCGGGCCGTGGACGCGCAGGCCGACACGACGATCGCCGCGAGCCAAGTCGCGCAGGGGCAGGACGTCGACCTCGGCCCCGGCCACAGGTCGAGGACGGTGGACGCGCCCGAGCCCGACGCGCCCTTGCCGCCCGGCTTCAGCCGCGCCGACCCGGCCGACCCGGCGGGCGTGAGCCGCTGGGTCGAGGGGGCGCTGAAAGCCCGGGACAACAAGCAACGGCTGGTGCTGGGGCCGGCGTCCGAGGCCACGGTCAGGGCGGTGCGCGAGGGGGCCGGCGTCGAGATCGGCGGCTACGCGCACATCCTGGAGACCAGCGGCGTCCTGCACGTCGAGAAGCGGCACGGGCCGGCGAGCCCGGAAGCCAAGAACGGCGGCGTGCCCGTGCGGCCTGAAGATTACGCCCAGGTCGAGTCGGTGTTGCGCGAGCCTGACAGGGTGGTGCGCTCCGTGACCCGCAGGGGTTTCGACGCCGTCTGGTACGAGAAGCGGATGCCGGACGGGTACTGGTACTACGTCGAGGAAATCCGTACCGGCCGCAGGACGCTGGCCCTCGAAACCTTCTACAAAAGCCGCAACCAAAACCCGGACTTCGGCGCGGGCACGAGCGAGATCCCGCCCACCACCCAACCCGAGGGGCCGGGTGGGACGTCCGAAGGTCTCGATCTATCCGACGAAGTCGGCACCCGAGATTACGTCCAAGAACGACAATCGGCTCGCCCCGAAGACCAAGGTGCCCCTCCCGAGCGTCTTGAGCAAGCCCCGGTACCCGTGCGCGAGCTGGTTCCCGCCACCGGGCCGTACGACAGGGCGACCGCCCGGCCCGCCTTCGATCCGCTCGACCCGCCCGAGCCCGACCCGCCGCCCCGGCCGCTCCGGCCCTCCGACGAGGAGCGCGCGCGGGTGCGGACCGACTTCACGGCGATGCTGCACCGGGCCGGCCGCCCCCGCGAGCTGGCGACGGCCGAGGCCGCCGTGCTGGAGGCGGGGTTCACCAGCTTCGCCGAGCGCTCGGGCGTGCCGGTCGAGACGCTGATCGACCGCTACCTGCGCGACATTCGGGCGGCAAAAGCGCCGACGGCGGACGCGGGCGACGCGCCAACAGCGTCACCCGAGGCGGCGATCGGGAGAACAAAAAGATCAGAAGGTACAGGGGGAACAAAGCCGGATCTCGAAGCCGAGCTGGGGGCCCTCCTGCGACGTTCCGGCCTGTCGCCTGAACGTCAGGCGGTGATTCGCGCCGCGCTCGAAGACGCCCCTGCTGACCAGAGCGGAAAAACCTCGACGGTGGTCATGCCCGACGGATGGAATGGGGCCCGCAACCCCATTTCATCGATCGAGGCCCGGCTGGAGGTGGTCGAACTCGACACGCTGATCGCCTCGCACGATGAGGACTTCGGCCCCAACCCGGCCTTCCCGCCGGAACTCCAGCCGCGCGACCGGACGCGCGCCGCCAGCGCCGAGCAGGTGGCGGCGCTGGCGGCCAAGCTCGACCCCCGCCTGCTCGGGGAGACCCCGACACCCGGCGAGGGCGCGCCGATCGTCGGGCATGATGGCGTGGTCGAGAGCGGCAACGGCCGGACGCTGGCGCTGCGCCGCGCCTACGGCGGGGGACTGCCGTCGGCCGGGCGCTATCGTCGGTACCTGGCCGACCGGGGCTTCGCCGTGGACGGCATGACGGCGCCGGTCCTGGTCCGCCGCCGCACCACACAACTCACGCCCGACGCGCGCGTCGCCTTCACGCGGGCCGCGAACGAGGCGACCGTCGCCCGGATGGGTGCCGCCGAGCAGGCCGCCGGCGACGCCGAGCGGCTCGGCACCGAGGTGCTCGACCTGGTGCGTTCCCCCGACCTCCAGGCGGCGGCCAACCGCCCGTTCGTGCGCGCCTTCATCGACGCGCTGCCGGCCTCGGAGCGGGCCGGGCTGATGGCGGCCGACGGCAGCCTTGCCAGGGCCGGGGCGGCGCGGATCGAGGCGGCGCTCCTCGCCAGGGCCTACGGCGACGCCGACCTGACGGCGCGGCTGGTCGAGAGCGCGGACGACGAACTCGGCCCGCTCGGCAAGGCGCTGGCCGACGCGGCGCCGGGCGTGGCGCGGCTCAAGGCCGGCATCGAGGCGGGCTCGACCGCGGCCGAGGGCGACCCGGTGCCGGGGCTGCTCGACGCCGTGCGCGCCGTCGTCCAGGCGCGCGAGGCCAAGCAGCCGCTCGACTTCCCCTTGATGCAGCAGGACATGCTGGGCGGGGGGCTCGGCGACGAGGGGCGGGCGTGGCTGGCGGCGATGCTGCACCGCACCAAGAGCGGCGTGCGCCTCAAGGGCCGGGGGCGTCTCGCCGAGCTGCTCGACGGCGTCGTCGGCGAGGCCGGCAAGCGGGCGCCGGGGGCCGACATGTTCGGCGCGGATCCTGCCAAGGCCGGGGCGATCCTGGACGCGGTGAACGCGCGGCAGGGGCAGGCGCTCAGGCGCGAGACGTTGTTTCAGGGCAAGAAGCCGGTCGCGGTGCTCAAGGGCGACGAGCTGGGGGTGGACCCGAGCGACATCGATGCCTTGCGTGTTGCCTTTGAGGATTACTACCGCGCCAACCTTCAGAAGAAGGAGGCCATACACCCGAAACTGGGGCCGGTTCTTTTCTCCAACGCCGGCCTGAAGGAAACACTAGCGACAAGCGCGAACGGGGAGAAGCTCCGCTACGCGCCAGCGCTCAAAGAGATTATCGAAGGCGGCCATGTCGTTGGCAGTGCTCCACCCTATAAGGCAAAACACATCAAAGCCGGCGTCAAGTTGTTCCATTACTTGGAAGCTCAAGTCGAGCTTGGCGGCGCAATGCACACTGTCGCCGTGACGCTCCGCGAGGACAGCAACGGCAAAATCTACTACAACATTAACGACGACACCCAAAAGAGCTTCAGGCGGGGCGGTGCCGGGCCAGGACACCGTGCGAATGATGACAGGCCGGGCCCGAACACCTTGAACCAGCCTAGCGCGTCCGCCGACGGCATCAACCTGCATCTCCTCGACGGCGCACCGGGGGACGCGCCGCGCGGCGCGATCACCCTGCACGAGGACGGCCGCGCCGTCATCGAGCTGTTCGAGACCGCCGACGCCAGCACGGTGGTGCACGAGACGGCGCACCTGTTCACGATGGCGATGCAGGACCTGGCGCCGCACGACGCCGGCATCGCCGCCGACCTCGGCACGTTCAAGCGCTGGACCGGGGCGGGCGACGGCCCCTTGCTGCCGGCGCACCACGAGAAGATCGCGACCGCGTTCGAGGCCTGGACCGCCGGCGGCGCCGCGCCCTCGGGGCTGGAGGCGGCGTTCAGGACGCTGGCGACCTTCATGGCGCGGCTGTTCGACGGGTTCAGGGCGCAAGGGCGGCGGGCGACGCCGGAGGTCGAGGCCGTCTTCGAGCGGATGCTGAGCGTCCGGCCGGAGGCGAGGCCGAAGCCCGACCCGGTGCCGGCCGACCCGGCGATCGCGGCCTACGACCGCCTCGTCCGCGAGGGCCGGGCGCACCCGGACGACGTCGCCGAGGTCGAGGCCTGGGAGCGCGAGATCGCGCGGATGGGCGACCTGGATGCGGCTTATGCCCAAGCCGCCGCGTGCGTCATCGCCGGGCTGGGGGCGGCGGCGTGAACGGCGTGCCCGGAACTAGGGGGGTTACGGGCACGCCCGACGCGGGCCTGCCCGCCCGCACGAGCCGGCCGCCGCAAGCCTTTGTGCCGAAGGAAGATACGGCATGTCCTTGAGGGACTGCGCGAACGACGTCCGGCGCGCGTCGGGCGGGGGCCTCGGCGAGCAGGAGGCGCTCGACCTGCTCGAACAGGTGGCCGACGGCGCCGGCGGCAGGGACGCGGCCGGGATCGCCGACGCCGCCGCCAAGGCGGCCGAGGCCGCCCGCGCCAAGCTGGCGCAGGAGCGGCGCGCGGCGGCGCTCAGGGCGGCCAAGCGGGCCGAGGCCGCAGAATCGGTGCGCTCGCTGATGCGCGACGGCCTGAGCGCCGACGGTGCCCTCAAGGCCTTGATGCACGGCACGCAGCGGGCGGCGAAGGGCGGCCGGGCGTCGGCCTACCGCAACGTCCAGGCCTTCGAGGGCCGCTACTTAGGCTCGATGATGGCGTCGGTGGCGAAGCTCGGGCGCAACGTCGAGGCCAAGCTGAAAGACCGCGCCTTCAACGAGCGCGTCGTGAGCGAGATGGAAGCGCTCCCGGCTCAGGGCCGGGCCGGCGTGCCGGCCGGGCCCAGAGCCGGACTAGGTGAAGGGCACGCCACCGGCGACGCCGACGCCGCCAAGGTGGCGAAGATCTTCGCCGACGTCGCCGAGCGCTCGCGCCAGGACCTCAACCGGCTGGGTGCGGGCGTGGGCAAGCTGGAGGGCTGGACGCCGCACGCGCACGACGCCGACCGGGTGATCAAGGCCGGGCGCGAGACGTGGGTCGCCTCGATCAAGGCCAACCTCGACGTCGCGCGCACCTTCCCGGACCTCGACGACGCCGGCGTCGACCGGGCCCTGGGCGACATCTGGCGCACGATCGTGACCGGGGTCGACCGCGAGGTCACGCCGGCGCAGCGTGGCGAGCGCACCGGCCCCGCGTCCTACGCCAAGGGCATGGCGCACGAGCGGTCCTTGCACTTCAAGCCCGGCGGCTGGTCGGTCTACAACCGCGACTTCGGCCGCAACACGGTGACGATGGCGATGGTCGACCACCTGCACAACGCCGCGCGCAAGGCCGGCGTCATGCAGACCTTCGGCCCGAACCCCGAGGTGCTGCTCCAGGGCCTCGCCGACGACCTGGCGCTGGGCTTGAGGAACGGGCCGGACGCGGGCGGGCGGGCGCGCGAGATCCGGGCGCTGGGCAACGTCGGCGCTTGGGCCTCGACCAAGGTGATGCTGCGGCGCGAAGGCGCCGGCAACGCCGCCTTCGCCCGCGCCGGCGCCGGCTTTCGTGCCCTCGAAGGGGCGGCGAAGCTGGGGGGTGCGATCCTCTCCGCCCTGCCGACCGACCCGGTGATCCTGGCCTCCTCGATGCGCTTTCGCGGCAAGCCGATGTTCGAGACCTGGCGCGAGGTGCTCTCGGGCTACGTCCAGGGGCGCGGTGCCGGCGAGGCTAGAGAGCTGGCCTTCCTCGCCGGCGAGGGCTTCGACGGGCTGATCGACGGGCTCGGCCCCCGCTTCGACGCCTTCGACACCCCGGCCGGCTGGACGACGGCGGCGCTCAACACGGTGTTCAAGGTCTCAGGGTTGGCCCGCTTCACCGACGCCGGGCGCGCGGCGGCGGCGCGCATCGTCCAGGCCGACCTCGGCCGATCGGCCAACCTGCCCTTCGATCGCCTGCCCGAACGCTTGAAGAACGTGCTGGACACGCACGGCATCGGCCCGACCGACTGGGGGGCCCTGCGCCTGGCGGTCGACGTGACCGAGGACGGCCGCGCCTACATGCGCCCCGACCGGGTCGCCGACCTCGCCGACGACGACGTCGCGGCCTTGGTGGGGGCGCTGCCGCTGGGGCAGGATCGCCAAGCGTTCGACGCCGCGCGCGACGACCTGGAGCTGAAGCTGCGCGGCCTGATCGGCGACGAGGTGACCAACGGCATCGTCGAGGCCGACGACCTCGGCCGGGTGATCGCGAGCGGCGGCACCGCGCGCGGCACCGTCGTCGGCGAGGCGGTGCGGCTCGTCATGCAGTTCAAGGCGTTCCCGGTCGGCTTCACCACCCGCGTCTTGAACCGCCGCCTGCGGGCGAAAGGGGGCGCCTTGGGCAAGACGGCGCACCTGGGCGAGCTGATCGCCACCCTTTGGGTCGCCGGCATGGCGGCGATGTGGATGAAGGACCTCGCCCGCGGCCAGACGCCGAAGTCCTTGCTCGACGATGACGGCGACGTCAACCTCGCGACGCTCTTCGCCGGCCTGATGCAGTCGGGCGGGCTCGGGCTCTACGGCGACTTCCTGCTCGGGCTCGAAGCCCGCTACGGCCAGAGCCCAATCGAGGCGGCGGCGGGCCCCGGCCTCGGCGACCTCGGCACGCTGACCCGCGCCCTCATCCGCCTGCGCGAGGGCGACCCGGACGGGGCGGGCGACCTCGTGCGCTTCGGCATGGGCCTCGTGCCGTTCGCCAATCTCTGGTTCGCCCGCGCCGGGCTCGACACGCTGATCGTCAACAGCCTGAAGGAGGGGCTCAGCCCCGGCTACCTCAAGCGCCAGGACCGGCGGCTGGCGAGCGAGTTCAACCAGGAGCGGCTGTTGCCCCCGACCCTGGAGGAGGCCCTCGAATGACGACGCCGAACCGGCACGACGACGTCGTCGCCTACCAAGGCGACGGCGTCACGCGCGTGTTCGCCATCCCCTTCGACTTCGTGCGCGCGGAGGACGTGAAGGCGAGCCTGTCGGACATCGCGCCTTACATCGACGCCGAGCGGACGATCACGGGCGCGAGGAACCCGAACGGCGGCGCGTTCGACCTGGGCAAGCCGCTGGCGCTCGGCCACACGCTCACCCTCTACCGCTCGCCCGCGATCAAGCAGGACCTCGACCTCGCCGGCGAGTTCCACCCGCCGTCCCTGGAGGCGACGCTCGACCGGATCGTCCACATGGTGCTGCGCCTCAGCGGCAAGCTGCGCACGTTGGGCCGCACCTTCACCCCCGGCCAAAACAGCGGTCCGGCGGTGCGGGTTTTCGACAGCGAAGACGTCTACATGTTCGAGGACCTGCCCGACCCGCGCGGCAAGGACGGCCACGTGCTCGGGGTGCGGCACATCATCGACGAGGCTTGGAAGTTCGACTGGCTGCCGCCCCACAGCGGCGAGGACGAGGCCGGCAACGCGGTCGTCCTCGACGACGGCTCGGTGGTGACGTCCAAGCTCGCCGACGCGGCGGTGACGACGGCGAAGCTGGCCGACGGCGCGGTGACGGCGGCGAAGCTGGCCGCCGCGGTGATGACCTACGCCTGGACGGCCGACGTCGACGCCGGCGGCCACGCCCTGTTCCGGCCGGTCCTGGCGGCGGCGCGCGAGAAAGCGGCGGCGCTCGCCGACGACGGCGCCTTCCTCGATGCCGACCTGGGCCAAGCCTCGATTCAGCACGCGGTGCTCACCGGCGACCGCACGCTGCGCCTGTACGCCGAGGCCACCGCCGGCAGCTACCAAGCCGTGCGGCTCTACCTCAAGCAGGACACGACCGGCGGCCGGCTCGTCACCTGGCCGTCCTCGATCCGCTGGGCCGGGGGCGCGCCGCCGACGCTCTCGACGGCTGCCGGCCTCGTCGACGTCGTCCACCTCGGCACGCTCGACGGCGGCCAGACCTGGGAGGGCTTCGTTGCGGCGCAGGGCCTCGACGGGCTCGGCTTCGGATGAGGGCGCTCACCGCCGCCGCCTTCGCCCTGCCGCCGGTCCTGGCGGTCGTGCCGAAGATCAAGGACCACGCCGTCCTGGCCGAGGGCTACTCCAACAGCGGCGCCAAGGCCTACGCCACCGGGGCGACGGGGACCTTCGCCGTCCCCGCCGGCCGCGGCCGGGGGCTTGCCGCCTTCGTCCTCTACCTGGCAAGGGAGGCCTTCGTCCCGACCCCGGAAACGCCCGAGCGCACCTTCGCCGCCCCCACCTTCGGCGGCGAGGCGATGGCCGAGGCGATCGCGCCGACGAGCGACGGCGACAAGGGCCGGCCCGGCGTCGCCGCCTACCTGCTGCCCGCCCCGCCGACCGGCGAGCAAACCTTCGCCTTCGAGGCCGGCGAGGATCTCCTCAGCCTCGCCGTCGTCCTCGTCGCCCTCGACGGGCTGGACGCCTCGCCGCTGCTCGACGCCGTGGGCGCCAGTCCCGCGGACAACGCCAGCGGGATCGAGGCGTCCTTCGACCTCCTTGGTCCGGCGCTGCTGCTGGGGGCCGGCGTGCTGCAAGGCCATGACGGCCACCCGGCCGAGGCCGCCGGCGGGGCCCGGCTCGTGGCAAGCGGTGCGAGCAACACCGCCAACGTCTTCAACGACCTCGCCTACGCGCTGGCGTCCCTCGAAGCGCCCAAGCGCGGGCCGCGCCGGCCGGGGCTGCGCTTTGCGGCAAGCGACGGGATCGCGCACGGCTGGCTGGCGCTCAAGGGCTACGCCGGCGTCTCGGCCCCGGCCGTCGTCGCGGCATCGCCGGCGACGGGCGCCGCCGTGGGGTTGCGCCACCGCCCGCCCGCACCGGCCGCCACGCTCGACGTGCTGGCGGTCGGACCCGGCGACAACGTCCGGGCCGGGTCCAAGGACGCGGACCTCCTCATCGTCCTGCCCGAGGCGCCGCTGACCTCCGCGTGGCGCGTCGACTGCACCGGGTATCGCGGCTACTACTGCGTCGGCGGCAGGATGCCGCTCGCGGC
The DNA here is from genome assembly GCA_965217265.1 of Geminicoccaceae bacterium. GTDB lineage: Bacteria > Pseudomonadota > Alphaproteobacteria > Geminicoccales > Geminicoccaceae > JAGRGG01. The sequence goes on from CBDCHP010000004.1 coordinate 217,929, forward strand.
CTTGGGCACCCAGACCGCGCCCGACGGCCGCCTGGTCCGCGGCCAGAACGCCTGGTTCCGGCTCCAGTCGCCGGCCGACGCCGTGGGCGCCTTCGTCTACATCGCGCGATTGCACCTGACCAACGACCCCGACCGGATCGACCCCGGCCACAGCCAGTACGGCGACGTCGTCAACACAGGCGCCGTCGTCTCGGCCGACGTCGACAACTTCGCCGCCTGGCCCGACGTCTACCTCGACAACGTCCTGGTCGAGGGCGGCCTATTCGGCTGGGGCGCCTCCCTCGTCGCGCACTCGGACTTGTGGAAGTCCGAGCGCGGCGCCAACCGCCGGCTGTTCGTCAACCGCCTCGACGCGCCGTTCGGCTACCAGCACTTCTACGGCCTGACCTACCAGACCAGGGACGCAGACGGGCTGTTCAGGCCGCACCCCTCGGCCGAGCGCCACTTCCACGACACGGTGCTGCGCCTGATCCGGACCAAGGGCAACGGCGCCAAGTGGTGGAAGGACCACCCCAAGGCCTTCTTCCTCAGCCGCGGCGACGCCAACCTGAAAGCCGGCGAGTACGAGCCGACCACCTTCCACGAGGCGGGCGTCACCGGCGGCGAGGGCGAGGGGCAGGGCGTCTTCGTTTCCGGCCGCACCGCCGCCGTCGACAACTTCCACCCGAGGGGCGGCGACTTCGCCCCGGTCCTGGCGGGGGGGGCCTGGACGTGGCCGGCCGACCCGCCCGTCTCGGGCCGGCCCTTCGTCGCCGGCCGGGTCAGGGACGGCCTGCCGCCCGTGCCGGTCGTCACGCCGGCCGACGTCGGGCCGGGCTACCGGGTCGCCGACCGCGCCGGGCTCGAAGCCCTGATCCAACACTTCAACGGAGGCTGAAAATGCCGCTGCGCAAACCCCTTGGCGCCGACAGCTCGGCCGCCCGCTTCGGTCCGATCGTCCCCGACGACGCGGGCGACCACGAGGAGACGCGGGGCTTGTGGGTCGGCGAGGCCGGCGACGTGGTGGCGAGGAACGACGACGGCGACGACGTCGCCTTCAAGGCCGTGCCGGCCGGCACCGTGCTGCCGGTCCGCACGCGCCGCGTCATGGCGACCGGCACGACGGCGGGCGCGATCGTGGCGCTCTACTGATGCGCCTCGGCCTGCCGCTGCTCGGGCTCGCCGCCGCGCGCCGGGCGAGGCCGAACGCCCCCGTCCTGATCGGCCAGACCGCGCTCGTCGGCCAGACCGCCTTCGTCGAGCCCTACACCGTCTCGGGCTACGCGACGACGCTCGACGTTCCCGCCGGCCGGCGGCTGTTCGCCGCCCTGACCGGCAGGCCGGCCCCCGGCGATTTGAGCGCCACGGCCACCTTCGGCGGGCAGGCGATGGCCGAGATCGTCAACACCAAGCGCGGGCCCAACGGCGGCACGCAGAACAACGACGCCAACGTGCCGTTTTGGTGGGTCGCCGGACTGGCGGGCGCCCCCGGCGGGGCGCAGGCCTTCGAGCTCTCCTTCGCGCCCGACTGCTACGACAGCGTCCTGCTCCTGGTCGAGGCCGAGGGCGGCGACTGGCCGGGCCTCGCCGCGACCGCCGCCGTCGACCCGAACGCCCAAGAGGTCGGCGTCGGCTATGATGACGGTCGGCTGGTCCTGGCCTTCACCGGCATCCGCGGCGACGCGGCGCCCGCGACCAACACGACCGGCCTCGCCCTGCAAGAGGCCGCGCGCTCGCAGCCGGGAGGCGGGTCGAGCGCGTGCAGCGCCGCCCTGCACGCCGCCTACGTGCCTGCCGGAAGCGGTTCGAAAAGCGGCGTGATCGACTGGGGCGACGGCGGCTCGACCGGCGTCGCCTCGGTTCGCGTCGACCTGCCCGACGCCGCTTAACGCCGTCTTCATCCCGCCGAGCTAGTCTTCCGCGATCGAGGTTTTGACTTGAAGGCGGCGGCCGGCGATGGCGATCGCGACGATCATCAAGGACAGCGTGGGGCCGGTCCTGGGCTACCTCACGACGACGAGCTTTCGTCAGCGCACGGGGCACCTCATGACCCTGACGCTGGGGGGAATGCTCGTCGCCACGGCCTGGGTCGGCTGGACGGCGGTCCTGACCCGCACCGACCTGCTCGACGGCTGGACCGACGCCATGATCCCCGCGGCCGACGACGCCTTCACCCCGGCCGTCCTGCGCGAGGAGGGCCTGCGCGCGGCGGCGATCGCCAAGGTGCTGGCCGAGGTGCGCCTGGAGACGGGGGCGGCGCGGGCGCTGGCATTTCGCTTTCACAACTCGACGCGCTTCCTGGGCGGCGGGCACCGGGTGTTCATGAGCGCCGTCGCCGAGGCGCTCGCGCCCGGCGTGAAGAGCGCGGTCGCCGACTACCAGGACGTGCCGCTGTCGGTGGTCGAGGGCATCCAGGCGGTCTTGAGCGGGATCTGCGTCGTCACCCGGACCGACGGCGGCAACCCGGCCTACCGCGACATGCACGGCCAAAGCGGCGTCGCCGAGGTGGTCAAGTGCCCGATCACCGACCTCGACGGCCTCGTCATCGGCATGTGGGGCGCGTCCTACCGCCGCGGCATCGAGGCGAAGAAGGCGGCCGCGGCGATCGAGGCCCTCGACGCCCGCCACGCGCTCGTCACCGGGCTCTTCGTCGGGGGCTGAAAGCGAAGGCTTTCAGTCTCAACGGCGGATTGACGCCGCGCGGCGACGAGGTCGGCCGGCAGGGGGGGTGATCGCAACCCGCTTTGGGTTAGACTAGACCCGGCAAATCATTGGCGCTATGAGGAAGAGAACAGACGAAAGCGGCAGAGGAGTCTAACGCCAAATTCCGCTAAGTCTTTGATGCGCCCCTAGCTCAATTGGCAGAGCAGCTGACTTTTAATCAGCGGGTTCCCGGTTCGAGTCCGGGGGGGCGTACCAAGATCGAGGGCCTCGGTGGATGGCGTGCGCGCGTTCGACAGCGCCTTCCGTCTTGCCATCCTTCGGCCGTGCGACATTCTCCTTTGCCGCATCTTACAAGACCGTGCGGCCCGCAGGTCGTCGCCCCCCTCACCCCGTCTCGTGCCGAACCGTTTGAAGTCTACCAACGCGGCCGGGTTCAAGGCCGTGGCGACGCAACGATCACGAACGAACCCGGGGCTCTGCGACCGGCCGTCGCTGCGCCCGGGCTCGCGCGACGGGCGGGTTCGGCTTATGTTAAAGGGAGGCTAAACAGCGGATCGGAACGGGCGGCATGGCTGAGCGCGAGGCGATGGAGATGGACGTGGTGATCGTCGGGGCCGGCCCCGCCGGCCTCGCCGCCGCAATCCGGCTGATGACCGAGGCCAAGGCCAAGGACCGTGAGATCGGCGTCTGCGTCCTGGAGAAGGGCTCCGAGGTCGGCGCACACATCCTCTCGGGCGCCTGCGTCGAGACCCGTGCCCTCGACGAACTCATCTCCGACTGGCGCGACAAGGGCGCCCCCTTGAAGGTCGAGGCGGCGGACGATCGCTTCGTCTACCTAACCGAGACCAAGGCGTATCGCCTGCCCACCCCGCCGCCGATGAAGAACCACGGCAACTATATCGTCAGCCTCGCCAACGTCTGCCGCTGGCTGGCCGAGCAGGCGGAAGGTCTGGGCGTCGAGATCTTTCCCGGCTTCGCCGCCGCCGAGGTGCTCTACGACGAGGCGGGTCGGGTCAAGGGTGTCGCGACCAACGACGTCGGCGTCACCAAGACGGGCGAGCAGGGGCCGAACTACCAGCCGGGCATGGAGCTGCACGCGCGCTGCACGCTGTTCGCCGAGGGCTGCCGCGGCTCGCTCGCCCGCACCCTGTTCGAGCGCTTCGACCTGCGCAAAGACGCGCAGCCGCAGACCTACGGTCTCGGCGTCAAGGAACTGTGGGAGGTCGACCCGGCCAAGCACCGACCGGGCCGGATCGAGCACACGATCGGCTGGCCGCTCGACCCCAAGACCTACGGCGGCTCCTGGCTCTACCACTTCGAGGACAACCTCGTCTCGGTCGGCTTCGTCGTCGGGCTCGACTACACGAACCCCTACCTCTCGCCGTTCGACGAGATGCAGCGCTTCAAGACGCACCCCAAGGTGCGCGGCCTGTTCGAGGGCGGCCGCCGCGTCGCCTACGGTGCCCGGGCGCTGTCCGAGGGCGGATTGCAGTCGATGCCCAAGCTCACCTTCCCCGGCGGCGCCATCGTCGGCGACGCGGCCGGCTTCTTGAACGTGCCCAAGATCAAGGGCACGCACACGGCGATGAAGTCCGGCATGCTCGCGGCCGACGCCATCCTGACCGCGCTGGAGGACGACGCCGAGCGGGTCGAGCCGACGACTTACCCGGACCTGTTCAAGGCGTCCTGGCTGCACGACGAGCTCCACGGCGTGCGCAACGCCCGGCCCGCCTTCAAGTGGGGCCTGTGGCCGGCGATCGCCTACAACGCCCTCGACACCTACCTCCTGCGCGGCAAGGCGCCCTGGACCTTGAAGCATCACGGCCCCGACCACGCCGCGACCAAGAAGGCCTCGGAGGTCAGCCCGATCGCCTACCCCAAACCGGACGGCGTACTCACCTTCGATCGCCTGTCGTCGGTCTTCCTCTCCAACGCCAATCACGAGGAGGACCAGCCGGCGCACTTGACCTTGAAGGACGCTTCGGTGCCGATCGAGGTCAACCTGAAGGAGTACGATAGCCCGGAGTCGCACTACTGTCCGGCGGCCGTCTACGAGATCGTCCGCGATTCGGACGGAAACAATCCCAAGTTGCAAATCAATGCCCAAAATTGCGTGCATTGTAAGACGTGCGACATCAAGGACCCGACGCAGAATATCGTTTGGGTTGTACCAGAGGGCGGCGGCGGGCCGAACTATCCCAACATGTGAGCCCTCGATCTCGGTCTTAACCGCTTCAAGCCGTGGTTGTTGTGTGTTACGCGCAAGGTGTAGGTCCCGTGCTCGGGGCATGAACCAGTGGGGGCAAGAAGGCTGCTGGCGCTTCTCGACCGGCTCGGCTGCGGGGTTCTGGCCGTGGGCGCCAACGGGCGCATCGACCTCGTCAGCGTCAAGGCGCGCGTCTTCGCCGGCCTCGCCCCGAGCGAGGCCGTCCCCGGCTTGCGCGCCTACCTCGTCCGCCTGCTCGGTTCTGACGCGCACGCGGAGATCGACCGGGCCGGCACCGAGGTCGACTGGCTCCGGGGGCTAGCGTCCCTCGACGACAAGGGCTTGACGCTGTCCGCCGCCGATCGGCGCTGGTATCACCTGACGGCCGATCCTGCTGGGGTCGTGGTGACGATCTTCGACGTCACCTCGATGAAGCGGCGCGAGCTGCTGCTGACCGAACTGCACGAGCGCCTCGCCGGCGAGGGTCAGAACCTCAAACGCTTCGCGCAAGATCTGGCGGTCGCCCGCTCGGCCGCGGCCGAGGCCCTGCGTCGCCAGGAGCAGGCGAACCTCGCCTTGGAGCGCGAGATCGCCGAGCGCCGCCAGTTGGAGACCGAACTGCGCCGGCTCGCCGACACCGACCCGCTCACCGACAGCCTCAACCGGCGCCGCTTCCTTGAGATCGTCAACCAGCAGATCAAGCGCAGCCACGCGGCCGGGTTGAGGCTGACGATCCTGATGCTCGACCTCGACCACTTCAAGCGGATCAACGACCGCTTCGGGCACAGCGTCGGCGACCGGGCGCTGATCCACTTCGCCCAGTCCGTGCGCGGCGTGCTGCGCACACCCGCCGTGCTCGGCCGGCTGGGCGGGGAAGAGTTCGCCGTCCTCTTGCCCAATTGCGACCTCAAGGCCGCGATCGGGGTGGCAAGACGCCTGAAGCGAACAGTCACGACGCCGCTTCGCCTCGACGGCGACGGTGACGGTGACGGCGCGGAGGTGGTGCTCTCGGTCAGCATCGGCGTCGCGGTGCTCGCCGACGCCGAGGCGGACGCCGAGCCGGTCATGAAGCGGGCCGACAAGGCGCTCTACCTTGCCAAGGACACCGGCCGCGACCGGATCGCCTGGATGACCGAGGACGCGAGGACCGGGATCGTGGACGAGACCGCGGATCAGACCGGGTAGGGCGGCTTGTCGTAGCCCATCGGCGAGCGGGTGAAGACCTCGACGCCGTCCTCGCTCACCCCGACCGTGTGCTCGAACTGGGCCGAGAGCGAGCGGTCGCGGGTGACGGTGGTCCAGCCGTCCTTGAGGATCTTCACCTCATGCCGCCCGGCGTTGATCATCGGCTCGATCGTGAACAGCATGCCGGGCCTCAAGACGAGCCCCTTGCCGGGCTCGCCGAAGTGGCGCACCTCCGGCGCGTCGTGAAAGACGCGGCCGAGGCCGTGGCCGACGAAGTCGCGCACGACCGAGAACCGAGCACCCTCCGCGACGCGCTGAATGGCGTGGCCGACGTCGCCGAGCGTGGCGCCCGGCCGCACCGCCTCGATCCCGGCCCACATGGCGTCGTAGGTCACCTCGATCAGCCGCCCGGCCTTCACCGAAGTCCCGCCGCCGGCGACGAACATCCGGCTCGTGTCGCCGTACCAGCCGTCCAGGATCACCGTGACGTCGATGTTGAGGATGTCGCCGCCGGCGAGGCGCTTGTCGTCGGAGGGGATGCCGTGGTTGACGACGTGGTTGATCGAGATGCAAGAGCTCTTGGGATAACCCTTGTAGCCGAGCGTCGCCGGTATAGCGCCGTTGTCGCGCATGAAGGTCTCGATGATCCGGTCGAGTTCGCCGGTGCTGACGCCCGGGACGACGTGAGGGGTAACGTGGTCCAAGGTCGCCGCGGCGAACCTGCCGGCGTCGCGCATCGAAGCGAACGCGTCCGGCCCGTGCAGCGGCACCGAGCGGCCGGTGCCGTCCTTGTCGATCGTCAACTGCATGGTCGATTCCAAGTCTAGAAGCCCTGTGGTCGCCGCGCGCTAAAGCCGGTCGCCCTATCGAGATGGTGCGCGATGCGCAAGAGCAACCCCTCGCCGAACGGCTTGGCGACGAGTTGCACCCCCATCGGCGAGCCGTCGTCGAGCGGGTCGCAGGGCACGCTCAACGCCGGCAGACCTAAGTAGTTGAAGACGAAGATGAAGTGGCCCATGCGCCGCACGAGGTCGAGGTAGGCGGCCCCGCCGACGCCGGCCTCGGCCACCGTCGGCACCGGCCCCGCCAGCGCCGGCAGCAGCAGCGCCCTCGCCTGTCCCAGGGCGGCGCCCACGAACGCCTCGACGTGCCGCGCCCTCGCCCGCAGTGCTTGCAGATAGTCGACCGCGAGGATCGTCTGGCCCGGCACGATTCGGTCGCGCGTCTGCGCTTGGTACTCGGACGCGCGCGCGTCGACCCAGGGCGCGTGGTGCGCCGCCGCCTCGACCCGCATGACGAGGTCGCGAAGCGCGTTCAAGGGCATGAGCGGCGGCAACGTCACCGGCTCGACGACGGCGCCCGCGTCTTCGAGGTGCCGCGCGGTCGTCCTCAGCCGCTCGCGCACCTGGGCATCGACCTCGATCTCGAACGGCCCCTCGGCGAGCGCCACCCGCACCCCGCGCAGGTCGCGCCCCAACGCTTCCCGCGTCGCCGACGGCCCGCGCGGGCTCGTCGTCCGGTCGCGCGGGTCGTGGCCGCTCAAGGCGTCGAGCATCAAGGCGGCGTCCTCGGCCGTGCGGGCGAGTGCCCCGACGTGGTCGAGCGAGGGGCTGAGCGGCATGGCGCCGTAGCGGCTGATCCGGCCGTAGGTCGGCTTTAGGCCGACGAGGTTGCAGCAGACGGCGGGGATGCGGATCGAGCCGCCCGTGTCCGAGCCGAGCGCCGCGTGGCACAACCCGGCCGCGACGGCCGCCGCCGAGCCGCTCGACGAGCCGCCGGGGACGCGATCGGGGGCCCAAGGGTTCACCGGGTTGCCGGCGATCGCGTTCAGCCCGGTCAGGCCGAGCGCGAACTCGACCATGTGCAGTTGGCCGAGGTCGATCGCACCGGCCGCGTCGAGCCGCTCCAGCGCTGCCGCCGTCACCTCGGGAACGAAACCGCGCCGCACGGCGCTGCCGAGGTCAGTCGGCCGTCCGGCGCGGTAGAACATCGCCTTGTGCGCCAGCGGGACGCCGTGCAGCGGCCCCAAGGCCCTCCCGGCTTTCTGCGCCGCGTCGGCGGCGTCGGCCGCCCGCAGGGCGGTCTCCGGTTCGAGCGCCGCCGCGACGTGAAGCGCCTCGCCCTTAGTCCTGAAGGCGTCGAGCGCCGCCTCGGTCGCCGCCCGCGCGCTCAAACGCCCGGCCGCGATCGCCCGCACCGTCTCGGCGAGGCTGAGGTCCGACGGGTTCAAGCCGCCTCGGCGTCGGCGAGGCGTTCGAGGGCGACG
>CBDCHP010000005.1:0-37928 GCA_965217265.1 Geminicoccaceae bacterium
CACTTCCTCACCGAGGCCGAGCACGCCGCCGGCAAGAAGCTCATGATCTGCGTCTCCCGCTTCAAGGGCCGGGAACTCGTGCTCGACCTTTGAGGGTCTTTTAAGGGAAAACACGATGGCGATCGCCTTCAAGACCGAGACGTTTCGCGACGACTTCACCTTCTCGAACAGCGGGGCGGCGATCCGCCGCTTCCCGTTCCCGTTCGACAAGGACGCGTACATGTACGCGGTCAACATCGAGCAGCACATGCCGGGGCCGAAGAAGAGCGCCTACGCGTTCCCGATCGACATCGACGAGCACTACGTCGCCGAGATGGCCGACCGGGCGCTGGTCTTGAAGGACGACCCGCTGCGCTGCCAGTCGATGCCGCACATGATCAAGGCGGAGTGGGATCTGCTCGAACTCCTGATGACCTCGATGGCGAGGGACTACCCCGAGCACTTCGCCCTCCTGCGCGACGGCGACCGCTGGCACTGGGTCAACCGCCCCTTGGGCATCGAGGAGCGGTTCACCTTCGGCGACGCGACGACGCTGCCCTTCGGACCGATGGAGTACGTCACCCGCCAGTGCCAGGGCGATTTCTGCCTCCTTGACCAGCGCAACGACAATCTGTGGCTGGACGCCGGGATCGTCACGACGCAGGCCGACTGGTCGCTCGACTTCGACATGGGGATGAACTTCATCGAGTGGCACGGGCCGGTACCGCTCGCGCACGACCTCGGCGTCTTCGACCGGGCGCTCAAGTTCCTGCTCAACCTCCAGCAAGGGCGCCCCGTGCGCCGGCTGAACTGGACGATGACGATCAACCCCCGCCTCGACACGAGCCCGGAGAACTACCACAAGTGGGGCACCGACCGGGCCAGCGTCACGCCGGACAATGTCGGCGAGAAGGTCCACCTGCGGGTCGAACTCCAAGCCCTTTGGCGGCTGCCGCGCTCGAACGCGATCGTCTTCTCGATCCGCGCCTACCTGATCGCCATGCACGAGCTGGTCACGGTCCCCAAGTGGGGCCGCCGGCTGCACCGCGTCCTTGAGTCGCTGCCGCCCGAGCTCGTCGATTACAAGGGCCTGACCCGCTACCGCGACCACACGATCGCGTATCTCGCCGGCTACGACGACGGTGCCCCGACCTCGCCCGGCTTCGGCCCCGACTGACGCCGCCGGCGCGTCCGCCGCCGTTCTTAATCCTTGGAGCCTCGATGGCCTGGGTCATCCTCTTCCTCGCCGGCCTGTGCGAGGTCGCCTGGGCCGTCGGGCTCAAATACAGCGACAGCTTCACCCGCCTGTGGCCGTCGCTCGCCACGCTCATCGCCCTCGCGGCGAGCATGGTCCTGCTCGGCATCGCCCTGCGCAGCCTACCGCTCGGCACGGCCTACGCCGTTTGGACCGGCATCGGCGCGATCGGCGCCCTCGTCCTCGGCATCGTCCTGTTCGGCGAGTCCGTCGGCATCGCGCGCCTGTTCTTCGCCGGGCTCATCGTCGTCGGCATCCTCGGCCTGAAAGCCACGGCCGGTGCTGCGGCACCGTGAAGCTTTTTAATGTCATGAAAAAAAGTTGCTTGTTGGGAAGCAAAGCCCTAGGTTAGTCCAACCCCGGACCGGCGAAACGAGTCCCCGTCATGCCCCTCTCCCTGCTCCGCTACGGTTTGCTCGGTCGCCGCGACAGCGACGCCTACTTTCCCTCCGAGCCCGCCTTTCGCCCGAAGGCCGAGGTGGTCATCATCGGCGCCGGCGGACACGGCTGCGCCGCCGCCTACTACCTCGCCAAGGAGCACGGCATCCGCGACGTCGTGGTCTTGGACAAGGGCTACCTCGGCGGCGGCAACACGGCGCGCAACACGACGATCATCCGCGCCAACTACCTGACGCCCGAGGGGGTCGCCTTCTACAAGGAGTCGGTCGACCTGTTCCGCGACCTCGATCGCGAACTCAACATCAACCTGATGTATTCCGAGCGCGGCCACCTCACCCTCGCGCACACCGATTCGGTCCTGCGCACCTCGCGCTGGCGGGCCGAGGTCAACAAGCACATGGGCGTCGATTCGGAGCTGGTCTACCCGAACGAGATCAAGAAGCTCTGCCCGGGGCTCAACCTGTCGGACGAGGTGCGCTACCCGATCCTGGGCGCCCTCTACCACCCGCCCGGCGCCATCGCCCGCCACGACGCCGTCGCCTGGGGCTACGCCCGCGAGGCGGCGCGGCTGGGGGTGCGCTTTCATCAGCTGACGGCGGCCGAAGGGCTCGTCGTCGAGGGCGGGCGCGTCAAGGGCGTCGTCACCGAGCACGGCACGATCCACTGCGACAAGGTGCTCCAGGCCGTCGCCGGCTCGTCGTCGCTTGTGGCGAAGATGGCGGGGCTGAAGCTGCCGATCCGCACGATCCCGCTCCAGGCCTGCGTCTCGGAGCCCTTGAAGCCGATCCTCGACCCGATCATCGTCTCGGGCTCGCTGCACGCCTACATCTCGCAGAGTGCTCGCGGCGAGTTCGTCATGGGCGGCTCGACCGACCCCTACCCCCTCTATTCGTCGCGCTCGACGCTCGACTTCAAGGAGGGGCTGATGATGCACATGCTGGAACTGTTCCCGTTCCTCGCCGAGGTGCGGCTCCTGCGCCAGTGGGCGGGCATGGCCGACATGACGCCGGACTTCTCGCCGGTGATGGGCCTCACCCCGGTCGAGAACTACTACATCGACGCCGGCTGGGGCACCTGGGGCTTCAAGGCGACGCCGGTGAGCGGCAAGCGCATGGCCGAGTGCGTCGCCACCAACCGCCAGCCGGACCTGCTCGCCCCCTTCGCCATCGACCGCTTCGAGCGCTTCGCGCCGGTCGGCGAGAAGGGTGCCGCCTCGGTCGGCCATTAGGAGCAAACCACGATGAAGCTCATGCGCTGCCCGCTCAACGGCGAACGCAACATCGCCGAGTTCGTCTGCGGCGGCGAGGTCAAGGCGATGCCGGACCCGGACGCCGCGAGCGACGCGGCTTGGGGCCGCTATTTGTTCTTGGAGGACAACCCGGCCGGCGAGATCACCGAGTGGTGGCTGCACGCGCCGAGTTCGTACTGGTTCATCGCCAGGCGCGACACCCGCACTGAGACGATCCTGGCGACGATGACGATCCAGGAGTGGCAAGCGCGCGAGGGCGCCACGGGAAGCGGTCAGGCGCAGGGGCAGGGTGCCGACTCGCAGGCGCACGGCGCGCAAGGAACGAACGGATGAACGCGGCACGGCTCAAGACGCAGGCATTCGGCCTCCTCATCGACCGGGGGCAGAGCGTCTCCTTCACCTTCGACGGCAGGCCCGTCGCGGCGCACCCGGGCGACGTCATCGCCTCAGCACTCCTCGCGAGCGGGCGCCGCGTCATCGGCCGCAGCTTCAAGTACCACCGCCCGCGCGGCGCCGTCTCGATGGCCGGGCACGAGGCCAACACCCTCGTCCAGGTCGGGCACGAGCCGAACGTCCCGGCCGACCTCACCCCCGTCGCCGCCGGGATCGAGGCGCGCGGCATCAACGTCACCGGCTCGCTCGACCGCGACCTCATGTCCGGCCTCGGCCGCATGGGCCGCTTCCTGCCGGCCGGGTTCTACTACCGCAGCTTCTTTCGCCCCAAGGGGGCGTGGAAGACCTGGGAGCCGATCATCCGCCGCATGGCCGGCCTCGGCACGATCGATAAGGGCGCGCCGCATGGCGACTTCGACAAGCGCTACGGCTTCTACGACGTCGCCGTCGTCGGCGGCGGACCGGCCGGCATGACGGCGGCCCTCGCGGCGGCGGCGGGGGGCGCCTCGGTCGTCCTGATCGAGGAGATGCCGACCTTGGGCGGCAGCCTCCTCTACGCCCGCATCGACGCCGAGGGCGTTGATGGGCGGCGGCGGGTCGACGACCTCAAGCGCCGGATCGCGGACGAGCCCGGCGTCACCGTGATGACGGGGGCGGTCGCCACCGGCCTCTTCACCGACGGCTGGCTCAGCGTCCTGCAGGACAGCCGCCTGCACAAGATACGGGTAAAGCGCGTCGTCGCCGCCACCGGGGCGATCGAGCAGCCGGCCGTGTTCCGCAACAACGACCTGCCGGGCGTCATGCTGGTCTCCGGCGGACAGCGGCTCATGCGCCTCTACGGCGTGGCGCCCGGCGCGAACGCCGTCGTCTTGACCTGCAACGAGGACGGCTACGGCTACGCGCTCGACTGCCTCGACGCCGGGGTCGCGGTCGCGGCGGTGCTCGACCTGCGCGAGGCGCCCGAGGGGCCTTTGCGGGCCGCAGTACTGGCGCGGGGCGTGCGCTGCCTTGCCGGCACGACGATCGGCGAGGCTAAGGGGGGACGAGGGGTCGAGGCCGTCGTGACGGCGCCGCTCGTCGGCTCGGGTGCGGGCGAGACGATCGCCTGCGACCACGTGGCGGTGGCGGTCGGCTACGCCCCGAACGCGGCCCTCCTCCTCCACGCCGGCGCCTTTTGCCGCTACGACGAGGCCGAGGCTTGGCACCGGGTCGAGGACGTTCCGGAGAACGCGGGGGCCGCGGGCGCCACCGCCGGGCTCTGGGACCTGGACCGGCTCCACGACCACGCCGCGGCGGCGGGCGGTGCCGCGGCCCGCGGCGAGCCCTCGCCCCGCGCCGCCGCCGACCCCGCCGCCGCCGGCCTCAACCACCCGCACCCGATCTTCCCGCACCCGCAGGGCAAGGCGTTCGTCGATCTCGACGAGGATTTGACGATCGACGACCTGCTCACCGGCTTGAAGGACGGCTTCACCGACGTCCAGCTCCTCAAACGCTACACGACGCTCGGCATGGGGCCGAGCCAGGGGCGGCACTCGTGGGTCAACGGCGTGCGCATCACGGCGCGGGCGACCGGCCGCAGCGAGGCCGCCGTCGGCACCACCACCAACCGCCCGCCCTACCGCTCGGAGAAGCTCGGCCTGCTCGCCGGGCAGTCGTTCGAGCCCGTGCGCCACACCGCCATGCACCGGCGCCACGTCGAGGCGGGGGCGAAGATGATGCCGGCCGGGCTCTGGCTGCGCCCGGCGCACTACGGCCGGGACGGCGACGCCGAGGCCGCCGTCGCCGCCGAGGTCGAGGCGGTGCGCGGCGGCGTCGGGCTGATCGACGTCTCGACCCTGGGCGGCTTGGAGGTGCGCGGCCCCGACGCGGCGGCCCTCGTCGATCGGATGTACACCTGGGCCTACGCCAAGCAGAAGGTCGGCCGCTGCCGCTACCTCTTGATGACCGACGAGGCCGGGGTCGTCGTCGACGACGGCGTCGCCGTCCGGCTGCACGAGGAGCACTACTACCTCACCGCCACCACGGGCGGGGTGGACGCGGTCTACCGCGAGATGCTGCGGCAGAACGCGCTCTGGGGTCTCGCCGTCGACGTCGCCAACGTCACCGCCGCCTACGCCGCCGTCAACATCGCCGGCCCGAAGAGCCGCTCGGTCCTGGCGCCGCTCACGGGCAACGTCGACCTCGCGGGCGGGACGTTCGGCTACATGGAGGCGCGCGAGGGCCACGTCGCCGGCATCCCGGCCCGGCTGATGCGGGTCGGCTTCGTCGGCGAACTGGGCTTTGAGATCCACGTCCCCGCCGCACAGGGCGAGGCGCTCTGGGACGCGCTCATCGAGGCCGGCAAGGACCACGGCATCAAGCCTTTCGGCGTCGAGGCGCAGCGCGTGCTCCGGCTGGAGAAGGGCCACGTCATCGTCGGCCAGGACACGGACGGGCTCACCACCCCGCACGAGGCGGCGATGGAGTGGGCGCTGGCGAAGAAGAAGCCGTTCTACGTCGGCAAGCGGGCGGTCGACATCCAAGGCAACCGGCCGCAGCAGCGCCGCCTCGTCGGCTTTGCCCTGAAGGACCCGAAGGCGCTCTGCCCCAAGGAGTGCCACCTCGTCGTCGAGGACGGGCGGATCGCCGGGCGCGTCACCTCGGCCGTGCGCTCGCCGAACCTGGGCAAGGTCATCGGGCTCGCCTACGTGCCGCCGGAGAAGGCCGAGATCGGCAGCGTCTTTCAGATCCGGGTCGAGGACGGGCGGATGATCGAGGCCGAGACCGTGCCGATCCCGTTCTACGATCCCGACAACCGGCGCCAGGGGGCTTAAGCCGATGCAGCAGGTCCGGCCCGAGTCCTTCGCCCGCCGCAGCCCGATCCACCACGCCCTGCGAGCGGCCGGGGCCTCGTTCGCGCCCCTTTCGGGTGCCGCGATCGCCGCCCGCTTCGACGACGCCGGGGCCGAGCGCGCCGCCGCGAAGCGCTTGGCACTCGCCGACGTGTCGCCCCTGCCGCGCATGGGCCTGAAGGGCAAGGACGCCTTCGCGTGGCTGCAGGCCGAGGGTGCCGGCTTCGAGCCGGTCCCCAACCGCGCCTTCGCCCAGGACGACGGCGGGCTGCTCGCCCTTTTGTCGCCGAACGAGGCGCTGGCGCTCGCCGGGTTCGACGGCGCGTCCTCGCTCGTGGCGAAGATGGCGGCGTTGCCGTCGGTGACGCCCGGCCGGCTCGCCTACCCCCTTCCGCGCGGCGACAGCCACTACGCCTTCGCGCTCGCCGGTGCGCTCTGGCCCGAGGCGCTGGCGACGCTCTGCGGCGTCGATCTGCGTCCGACCGCGTTCGCCGGGGGTGCGATCGCCCAGACCTCGCTCGCGCGCTCGAACGCGATCCTCATCCGCCACCCGGGCAACAACGACGCGCCGCTGTTCTCCTTGCTGGGCGACAGCGCGTCGGCGGGCTATATTTGGACGTGCCTGCGGCGGGCGATGGCGCCCCACGCGGGTCGCCTCGTCGGCATCGAGGCGCTGACGGACGGCGCCCCGGGGACGGACCTTGGCCAGGACGCGCAGTGACATTGACGTGCAAGACCCGCACAGCGGCTCGCGCCACGCGACGCTTGAAGTCGTCATCGGCCGGCGGGTGCGCGAGTTGCGCGGGCGGCTCAACCTGACGCTGGCCGAACTGGCCTCCGCCGCCGATTTGTCGCCGGGGATGCTCTCCAAGATCGAGAACGGCGGAACCTCGCCCTCGCTCGCCACCTTGCAGCGGCTCGCCGAGGCGCTCGCCGTGCCGGTGACGGCATTGTTTCGCGGTTACGGCGAGCAGAGCGACGCGATCCACGTCAAGGCGGGGCAGGGGCTCCAGATCGAGCGCCGCGGCACGCGGGCAGGGCACCAGTACACCCTGCTCGGGCACACGCTCGAAGGGCCGGTCGTGGTCGAGCCCTACCTGATCACGCTGAGCGCCGAGTCCGACGTCTTCCCGACCTTCCAGCACGAGGGGCGCGAACTCCTCTACATGTTGGAGGGCGTCGTCCTCTACCGCCACGGCGACCGCACCTACCGGCTGGAGTCGGGCGACAGCCTGCTGTTCGACAGTCTGGCGCCGCACGGGCCGGAAGAGTTGATCGCGTTGCCGATCCGGTTTGTCTGCGTCATTAGCTACGCCCGCAACGGCTAGGCGTGGTGGGGGTGTTTTTGGGTCTTGCGCCATCTTTCTTCTAGTGAAAGATTATTTCATGGGGTAATTTACCGCCGGCGTTAGAAAGCGCGCAGGGGAGGGTGAGATCGTGTGCGGGATTGCGGGGTTGTACTTGAAGGACGGGGGTTTGCGGGGGCGGTTGGGCGAGCTGTTCGCGCCGATTTTGGTCGAACTGACCGACCGGGGGCCGGACAGTGCGGGGGTCGCGGTCTACCGCGACCCGGCCGGCGGGGGCGGGCTCAAGCTCACCGTGCACCACCCCGACCCGGGCTTTGGCTGGGACGGGCTGGTCGGGCACCTGCGCGAAGGGCTCGGCGTCGCGGTCGAGGGCCGGGCGCACGACACGCACCGCGTCCTGGTGCTCGAAGGCGGGGTCGACGCCGACGCGGCGGCGGGGCTGGTCGAGGCGTTTGACCCGGCCTTGCAGGTGATGAGTGCCGGGCGCGTCATCGAGATCTACAAGGCGACGGGGCTGCCGGCCGCGGTGGCGCGGCGCTTTGCGGTCGAGTCGATGGCGGGCAGCCACGCGGTCGGGCACACGCGCATGGCGACCGAGAGCGCGGTGACGACGGCGGGCTCGCACCCCTACTCGACCGGGCTCGACCTGTGCCTGGTCCACAACGGCTCGCTCTCGAACCACAGCTCGTTGCGCGAGAAGCTCAAGCGCAACGGCGCGGCACCCTTTCGCACCGACAACGACACCGAGGTGGCGGCGTCCTACCTCGCCTGGCGGATGCGCGCGGGGCGGACGCTGCACGGGGCCTTGGAGGACGGGCTGGCCGACCTCGACGGCTTTTACACCTTCGTCGCCGGCACGGCCGACGGCTTTGCCGTCTTGCGCGACCCGA
Source organism: Geminicoccaceae bacterium (assembly GCA_965217265.1). Classification (GTDB taxonomy): domain Bacteria; phylum Pseudomonadota; class Alphaproteobacteria; order Geminicoccales; family Geminicoccaceae; genus JAGRGG01. The sequence goes on from CBDCHP010000005.1 coordinate 8,304, forward strand.
TCGCCTGCAAGCCGGCGGTCTTGGCCGAGACCGACGCCTACGTCGCCTTCGGCTCGGAGTACAGGGCCCTGGTCAGCCTGCCCGGCATCGAGGGCGCGCGCGTCTGGGAGCCCGAGCCCGGGGTCGTCTACAGCTGGGGGGGGCGGACATGACGCCGGCCGAGAACATCGTCAGCCTGGACCTGGCCGAGCAACCCTTGCGCGAGGTCAACGCGGCGCTGCAGGAGGCGCGGGCGGACTACTACCGGGTGCGCAACCCCAAGGGGGTGCACGCGCTCGCCTGCGGCCTGAACGGCCCGGTCGAGGTCGAGGTCGAGGGCAGCGCCGGGTACTACCTCGCCGGGATGAACAAGGAGGCGCGCGTCGTCGTGCAGGGCAGCGTCGGGGTCGGCGTCGCCGAGAACATGATGTCGGGCGAGGTCTGGGTCGAGGGCGACGCCAGCCAGTCGGCCGGCGCCACGGCGCACGGCGGGCTGCTCGTCGTCGCCGGCAACGCCTCGGCCCGCTGCGGCATCTCGCTCAAAGGGGCCGACATCGTCGTCAAGGGCGACGTCGGCCACATGAGCTGCTTCATGGCCCAGGCCGGGCGGCTCGTGGTCCTCGGCGACGCCGGCGACAGCTTGGGCGACTCGCTCTACGAGGCCCGGCTCTACGTCCGCGGCGAGGTCAAGAGCCTCGGCGCCGACTGCGTCGAGAAGCCGATGCGGCCCGAGCACCTCGAGGAGCTGGACGAACTCCTGGCGCGGGCGGGCTGCGAGGGGGTGGCGGCATCCGAGTTTCGCCGCTACGGCTCGGCCAGGACGCTTTACAACTTCAAGACCGACAATATCGGCTTCTACTAGGGAGCGCGGCATGAGCGACCGGGGCAACGACCGGATCAACGACGCGGGCTGGGGCCAGCGCCCCTCGCACAGCTTCGACCCCTACACGATCCACGAGATCCGGCGCGCGGCCGAGACCGGGCTCTACCGCATCCGCGGCTACGGCGCCAAGCGGGTCTTGCCGAGCTTCGACGACCTCGTCTTCTTGGGCGCGAGCATCTCGCGCTATCCCCTGGAGGGCTATAGGGAGGCGTGCGACACGGCCGTGACGCTCGGCACGCGCTTTGCCAAGCGGCCGATCGAGCTGGAGATCCCGATCACGATCGCCGGCATGAGCTTCGGCTCGCTCTCGGCCAACGCCAAGGAGGCGCTGGGCCGGGGTGCGACGGAGGTCGGCACCTCGACGACGACCGGCGACGGCGGCATGACCGAGGAGGAGCGCTCCCACTCGAAGTCGCTCGTCTACCAGTACCTGCCCTCGCGCTACGGCATGAACCCGGACGACCTGCGCCGGGCGGACGCGATCGAGGTGGTGGTCGGCCAAGGCGCCAAGCCCGGCGGCGGCGGGATGCTGCTCGGGCAGAAGATCACCGAGCGCGTCGCCCAGATGCGCACGCTGCCGCGAGGCATCGACCAGCGCTCGGCCTGCCGCCACCCGGACTGGACCGGCCCCGACGACCTCGCGATCAAGATCCTGGAGCTGCGCGAGATCACCGCCTGGCGGACGCCGATCTACGTCAAGATCGGGGCGGCCCGGCCCTACTACGACACGCTGCTCGCGGTGAAGGCGGGTGCGGACGTCGTCGTGGTCGATGGGATGCAAGGGGCGACGGCGGCGACGCAGGAGTGCTTCATCGAGCACGTCGGCATCCCGACGCTGGCGGCGGTCAGGGAGGCGGTCGGGGCCTTGAAGACGATCGACATGCACCGCGTCGTGCAGCTCGTCGTCTCGGGCGGCATCAAGTCCGGCGCCGACGTCGCCAAGGCCTTGGCGATGGGGGCGGACGCGGTCTCGATCGGCACGGCGGCCTTGATCGCGCTCGGCGACCAGGACCCGGGGCTGGAGGCCGAGTACGAGAAGCTCGGCACCCGCGCCGGCGCTTATGAGGACTGGCAGGCGGGCGACGACCCGGCCGGGATCACGACGCAGCGGCCGGAGCTGGCGGCGCGCCTCGACCCGATCAAGGCCGGGCGGCGGCTCGCCAACTACCTGCGCGTGCTGACGCTGGAGACGCAGACGCTGGCGCGGGCGAACGGCAAGTCGCACGTCCACAACCTGGAGCCCGAGGACTTAAGGGCGCTGACGATCGAGGCGGCGGCGATGGCCGGCGTGCCGCTCGCCGGGACGGGCTGGGTCCCGGGGCAGGGGCAAGGCGGCGTCTGAGGCGACGGGGCCGTCGGGGGAGCCCAAGGCGACGGGGCCGTCGGGGGAGCCCAAGGCGACGGGGCCGTCGGGGAGGCGGCCGCAGACCGAGATCAACGAGAACAACGAGGAGACGCGCGTGACGATCGACCTTGCCGCCGTGGCGCGAGAGCGGGGCATCAAGTACTTTCTCGTCTGCTTCTCCGACCTGTTCGGCGTGCAGCGCTCGAAGCTGGTGCCGGCGTCGGCGATCGCGGGCATGCAAGAGGACGGGGCGGGCTTTGCCGGCTTTGCCACCCACCTCGACATGACGCCGGCCCACCCCGACATGTTCGCCGTCCCCGACCCCGCCAGCCTGACCCAACTGCCCTGGAAGCCCGAGGTCGGCTGGCTCGCCGCCGACCCGCAGATGAACGGTGCCCCGGTCGCGCACGCGCCGCGCGTCGTCTTGAAGCGGGCCCTGGCCAAGGCGGGCGACATGGGCTTCGTCTTCAAGACCGGCGTCGAGCCCGAGTGCACCTTCGTCAACCCCGACGGCGCGACGATCGCCGACGTCGCCGACACGCGGGCCAAGCCCTGCTACGACCAGCAGGCCCTGATGCGCCACTTCGACCTCGTCGCCGCGATCTGCTCGGGCATGGAGGGGCTCGGCTGGGGGCCGTACCAGAACGACCACGAGGACGCCAACGGCCAGTTCGAGATGAACTGGGACTTCGCCGAGGCGCTCGTCACCGCCGACCGGCACACCTTCTTCAAGTTCATGGTGAAGAGCCTGGCCGAGCGGCACGGGGTGCGCGCCACCTTCATGCCAAAACCCTTCGCCGATCTCACCGGCAACGGCTGCCACGTCCACCTCTCGCTCTGGGACGAGGACGGCGCCAACCAGATGACCGGCGACGGCCCCTTGGGCCTGTCCGAGACGGCGCTGCACTTCATCGGCGGGCTCGTCGAGCACTCGGGGTCCCTCACGGCGCTGACCAACCCGACGGTCAACAGCTACAAGCGGATCAACGCGCCGCGCACCGCCTCGGGCGCCACCTGGGCGCCCAACAGCGTCACCTGGGCCGGCAACAACCGCACCCACATGGTGCGCGTGCCGGGGCCGGGGAGGATCGAGACCCGCCTGCCCGACGGCGCCGCCGACCCCTACTTGATGCAGGCGGCACCCCTGCTCGCCGGCCTGGATGGCATCGAGCGCCGCACCGATCCCGGCGAACCGCTCGACGTCGACATGTACGCCGAAGGGCACAAGGTGAAAAACGCGCCCAAGCTGCCGCTCAACCTGCTCGACGCGCTGCGCCTGCTCGACCAGAGCAAGCCCATGCGCCAGGCGCTCGGCGACGCGTTCGTCCAAGCCTACCTCAAGCTGAAAACCAACGAGTGGAACGCCTACAGCGCCCACCTCTCAAGCTGGGAACGTCGGCATACGCTGGACTGCTGAGGGGGGGGATGATCAGCCTTCGGCTGATCCATCGAAGGCGCCGTCCCGCGCGGTAGCACTGCCGGCGAAGGTGCCAATGCGGCGCCGTCGATCCTGCGTTCGTGGCCGGTGTCGAAGCCGACCGCCCGAACGGTCTCGATGATTTTCGCGGGTCGCTGCCCCGCCGCTCAGACTGCGCGGCGGGGACGACTCCGTCGTGCCCGACAACGCGACGCAGCCTGTCGGGTCGCTCGCGTCCGTCGTCCGGATCCGACGTCGCCTTGTGCCGATGTGCTGATGTGTTACTGACGCTTGGACTTTGGTTTTACATCGGCTCACAGGAAATGCTGCGGTGCGTGCCTGCGACGGACATGTGCACGAGAACGGCCGCGGCATAGGTTTTTAAACTTAATATAGATCGAAATGTGATTATCGTCATTGTTTTACGCTAGAGTTGAGTATGGGTGGAAGCTTTTTTAGTTTTTAGGTTTATAGCGGCGACCGCTTATGTCATCTAGATTACACAAGCGTCCGCTAGCATCAATTTGTCGCTGGGGCAATTTATCGCAATAAGACAACTTGTCGATAACGTACGCAAACGTACCCAACGACGTCAATAGTGGCCTTCATCAAAGCAAAACCCTAACTTTGGACTTGTGACACAACCTGAGTTATAAGTGGGGCTACGCGGATTTGAACCTGGAGCTACACCGAACGGCGGGTGCGATGCACGAGCAAGCGGGAGACGGCGCGCATCGGCCCGACCTGTGGCGGGAGTCGCCCGGTATTGCGGCGGCGCACGCCGACGTCCGCAACCGCCTGCTGGCGCGCCTCCCGGACGAGGTCCTCGATCTCTTGCGGCCCGGCATGACCTACGTCACCCTCGACAGGGGCGTGGTCCTGTTCGAGTCGAACGTGACGATCGAGTACGTCTACTTTCCCGAGGACGTCTTGATCTCGCTCGTCGCCGCGTCGCCCGAGGGCCGTCGCGCCGAGGCGGGCCTCGTCGGCCACGAGGGCATGACCGGCCTGCCGATCGTGCTCGGCGACGACCGCACGACCGACAGGTGCATCGTCCAGATGGCCGGGGGCGGGTATCGCGTCGCGTCCGACGTCCTGCGCGCCACCCTGAGGCACTCTTCGATCCTGTCCGCCTTAATGCTGCGCTACGCCCAGGCGCACATGATCCAGATGAGCCACAACGTGCTCTCCAACGCGGTGCACGGGCTCTCCGAGCGTCTGGCCCGCTGGCTCTTGATGTGCCACGACCGGATCGACGGCGACGAACTCGCCGTCACGCACGAGACGCTCTCGATCATGCTCGGCGTGCGCCGCCCCGGCGTGACGACGACGCTGCACGTCCTCGAAGGCCACCGGCTGATCCGCTCGCAGCGCCGCCGGATCGTCATCCGTGACCGCCTAGGACTCGAGAAATTCGCCGCCGACGCCTACGGGCCGGCGGAGAGGGAGTATCGCCGCCTGATCGGACCGATGCTTTAGGCCGTCTTGTTGATCGAATAAGTATTTCAGCCGAGGATAATCTCTCCAGACCATTATTTACAAACTTCAGTTCAACGAATGACGCGATTCAGCGGCCGGTCTCGGTCTCGACGACACGGTCTGTCGAAACCAAAAGGAGGAACGTTCGATGTCATTGCAATCCTTGCCCGCGGCCGCCAAGCCGGTGTTCTTGCCGAGCGCGTCGGTGGCAAAGCTGGCGGCGCCGATGTTCCCGCCGGTCTCGCGCGACCTCCTGGGCAACGGCGTGCGCCACCCGCTCGGGCTGAACGAGAGCCAGTCCGGCCCGCCGGAGCGGGTGCTGCAGGCGATGATCGCCGCCAGCCGCCAGGCCAACTTCTACCCGGACCCGACCGCGGGCGAGCTGCGGGCGGCGCTCAGCGCCCGTCTCGGGCTCTCGGCCGAGTGCGTCGTCGTCGGCGCCGGCTCGGAGGAGCTGATCCTCACCCTCGCCCGCATCACCGGCGAGGCCGGCAAGTCGATCGCCTACTGCGAGCCGTGCTTTCCCTCCTACCACGGCGCCGTGGCCGTGACCGCGGCCGAGCCGCGCAAGGTCTTGATCCGCGCCGACGGGGCCGAGGACGTCGAGGGGCTGCTGCGGGCGATCGACCCGACGACCAGCATGGTCATGGCGGCGACGCCGAGCAACCCCGGCGGCGTGATGCTGAGCGCCGGGGACATCGAAGCACTCGCGGGCCGGGTTCCGGACGACGTCCTCCTGGTCCTGGACGAGGCCTACTACGAGTACGGCGCCGAGGCGGGCGGGCCCGACGCGCTCGCGATCCTCCAGCAAGAGCGACCCCACGGCCACTGGGCGGTCCTGCGCACCTTCTCGAAGGCCTACGGGCTGGCGGGCGTGCGGGTCGGCTACGCGCTGACCAGCTCGACGGCGGTCGCGACGGCGCTGTTGAAGGCGGCCCCCGTCTTCAACGTCTCGCGCGTCGCCCAGGCCGCCGCCATGGCCTGCCTCGACGAGGACGCCGCGATGCGGGACGCGGTCGCGCGAACGGCTAAGCAGCGCGAGCGGCTGAAGGCGTGGTGCGCCGCGGGCGGCCTGTCGTGCTACGACAGCGTGACCAACTTCGTCTCGATCGTCCTGCCGGTCCAAGGCGCCGTCGCGGCGTCGATGCTGGCCGTGCACGGCATCGCGTCGAACCCCTGGCGCCACCCCGATTTCACCAACGTGCTGCGCGTCGGGATCGGCGGCGCCGACGCGACCGATGCCACGATCGAGGGGCTCGCCGCCTGCACGGCGCCGCGCGCGCGGGCGGGATGACCGGGATCGGGGGGGCGCATGGGGCGACGGGGCAGGGGGCGACGATGACGGGGCTGCTCTCGCGGGTCGCGCCGCGGCCGAAGCCGCTCTTCGAGCGCGTCGCCTTCGTCGGCATCGGCCTGATCAACGGGTCCTTGGCAAGGGACGTCCGCCGGCTGAACTTGGCCGGGGAGCTGGTCGCCACGGCGCCCGACCAAGGCGTGCTCGATCAGGCGCTCGCCCTCGGTCTCGTCGACGGGGCGAGCCGGGACGCGGCGGCGGCCGTGGCGGGGGCCGACCTCGTCGTGCTCGGCGTGCCGGTCGGCGCCTCGGGTGCCGCGATGGCGGCGGCGGCGCCGGGCCTGCGCGCCGATGCGATCGTCACCGACGTCGGCTCGATCAAGGAGCGTGCGATCGGCCTCATCCGCCCGCACTTGGCCGACCCGACGCGCTTCGTGCCCGGCCACCCGGTCGCCGGAACGGAGAAGTCCGGTCCGGGCGCGGCGATCGAGAAGCTGTTTCACGAGCGCTGGTGCATCCTGACGCCCGGTGTCGACACCGATCCGGGCGCGCTCGAACGGGTGGCGGCGCTCTGGCGGGCGGTCGGCTCGCACGTCCAGACGATGGACGCCGCCCACCACGACAAGGTGCTCGCCGTCACCTCGCACCTGCCGCACCTGCTCGCCTTCAACATCGTCAACATGGCCGACGACTTCGAGGGCGTGCTCCAGGGCGAGGTGCTCAAATATGCCGCCGGCGGTTTCACCGACTTCACCCGCATCGCCGCCTCCGACCCGACGATGTGGCGCGACGTGTTCATGCACAACAAGGCGGCGGTGCTCGAAGTCGTCGCCCGCTACATCGAGGACCTGACGGCGCTGCAGCGCGCGATCCGCTGGGACGAGGCGGACGTCCTGTTCGAGCGCTTCGCCGCCGCGCGCCGGGTCCGAGGCGAGGTCATCGCCGCGGGTCAGGCCTACGAGCGCCGCCCCGCCCAGGCCGCCGGTCCGACGCGCGGCAACCTGCGCAAGGCGTCTTAAGAAGTGCCCCGGCGCGACCAAGATCGCTCGGCGTAGGCGGGCGCCCGGCCGATCGCACCATATTCACGCAAGCACTGTCAAGTCTGCGTCGCGCACCTGAAAATAACGGTGCGCACGTTGCGTTCCTATGATTTTAAAGACAATAGAATATTCTTATCGTGGAAAGCGTACGTTTCGAGACCATGTTTTCGCGACGCTTTAAATGTTGATCATGCCGTGTATGATAGAGAACTTTTCCTCAGTTAAAAATCCTGTTAAATAAATATTAATTCCTCAATAAAAGGTATATAATCTTTAATTAGCTATAAATTCCAACTTTGTACGATTTTTACTTTTCATCTGATAGAAATCTTTCCAATGTGCTCGCGTAAAAAGGGATTGAGTTGAACGATTATGTCGCGTGTGACAATTTTTAGCGCAAATTATTGAGCGTTGACCCGAATGAAGCCTGATTTACTATCCGTCGAGCAAACAAACGATGTGGCCTTGTGCAAGGCGATTGGCTCTAACGAAACGGCGCGCTCATTCTGCGATCGGTGCCGTTTTCAGGCGAGGAAATGGGACATGGAAAACGAAGATCTGGCGAACGGCGGCGCCCCGGCCGGTGGCAATCCCTTCGCCGGCGGCGGACAGCCGGACGGCGGGGCAAGCACCGGCGGTGCCGCCTCTGACGACTCGTTGACCGAGCTGCTCAAGCAGAGCCCGTTCGGCCGGCTGTTCGACATTCCGGGCATCGACAGCGCCGAGGACATCTTCGGCAACGTCGGCGGCGCCGGCGGCAACCCGTTCGGCGGCGAAAGCCCATTTGCCGGCGGCGGCGCCGGTGGCGGTAACCCGTTCGCGGGTGCGGGCGGCGGCAATCCGTTCGGTGGCGGCGGCGAAGCTGCGGGTGAAGGCGCAGGCGGCGGCGGTAATCCGTTCGCTGGAGGCGGTAACCCGTTCGCCGGCGGCGGCAACCCCTTTGCCGGCGGCGGCAACCCGTTCGGCGGCGGCGAAGGTCCCGGTGACGGCGGCCCCGCCGGCGGCGGTCAGCCCGAGCCGGAAACGCCCGGTCCCGACTACGTGTGGAACTTCGATCGCGAGCAAGCCCCCGCCGAAGGTTATCAGTGGGACTTCAGCGCGTTCGGCGAAGGCGGTGAGTCCGGCGGCGGCGAGGGCGGTGAGGCCGGCGGTGGCATGGGCGGCGAGGGCGGCGAGGGCGGTGCCCCCGAAAGCCCCGACTCGTCCGGTGTGGCCGGCACGTTCCCCGCGGACGAAGTGCCCGAGGGCCTCACTTTCGAGGAGTTGGCGGTGATGAGCGGTCCCGGCGGCGCACCCGCGATGGGCGGTGACGAAGGCGGCCCGGCGATGGGCGGCAACGGCGGAGACGGACCTACGGACGACGGTGATTACCTCGACAACGACGCCTACGACTTCAGCGAGGTCAACGGCCGCGTCGGCGAGGTGATCAAGGTCGAGGGTGCCGGCAACATGGTGACCGTCGAGGGCGGCAACAACAACTTCGTCATCGTCTTCGAGAACGCCGGCGACGGCGACAATTCGGTCAGCGTCGACGGCGGCAACAACAACTTCGTCGTCGAGGTGCGCCAGTACGACTGGGACGGCATGGCCGGCGACGGCGACGTCTGGGTCGGCGGCCCCGGCACCGACCAAGGCCCGGTCGACATCGACACCGGGACGGACGAGCCCGACTTCAGCGGCAACCCCTTCGGCGGCGGCGACATGGGCGGCAACCCGTTCGGCGGCGGCATGGGCGGTGGCGGCATAGGCGGCGGCGAGGGCGGCAACCCGTTCGCCTAGACGCGCCCGCGGGCGATCGACGGCGGGGCCCGGGCGTGCCCCGCCGTCGGCGCCGATCCCGCCGAGAGACCCTCCCGCTCAAGACTGATTCGCCCGACCGACTTTTCCTCACCCTCGGCCCTAAGCCGCTCGCGGCAGCCGGGCTTCCACACGATCGATCAACGAAGGCAAGAATCACGTGGACGAAACCACCTCGAACGATCTTCCCTCGCTGCCGCCGCAGTACGCGACGGGCGGCGACCTCGGCTTCTTCACGCGGCAGACGGAGTCGGTGCCGACGGCGCAGACGGTGGGCCCCGACGGCGCCGTCTACGTCGCCGAACTGACAGGATTGCCCTATCCCGAAGGCTACGCCAGGGTCTATCGCATCAACGAGCCGGGCTCGGTGCCCGGCTTCGACGACGACACGCCGGGCGGTGCGGCGCAGGTCTACGCCAGCGGCTTCGATGAGATCCACAGCATCGCCTTCGACGGCGACAAGAACCTCTACGTGCTGGAGTTCCAGAACTCCAGCGAGGTCTACAACCCGAGCCTGAAGCCGAGCGAACTGCCGCCCAGCACCTTGATCAAGGTGGCGCCCGACGGCGTGCGCGAGACGATCTCGGGCGACGAGCTCAAACTCGGCAACTACGTCAAGGCCGACCCGAACACGGGCGACATCTACGTCTCGATCAACAACACCGAGGTCGAGGCGGGCAAAGTCCTGCGCTACAGCCAGGACGCCGAGACCGGCAAGTACGAACACGAGGTCGTGGCCGACGGCCTGGAGAGCCCGCGGGGCCTCAGCTTCGGCCCGGACGGCAAGCTCTACGTGCTCGAACAGGGCGAGGGCACCCCGCCCGGCGACCCCGACTTCGACGACGCGCCGGTCGTCCAGCTGATCCCCGGCGTCGTCGGGCAGCGCGGCGGCTACACCGGCGCCATCACCGCGATCGACACGGAGAACGGCGGCCAGGAGCGCGTCTACGAGGGGCTACCCTCGTTCCAGGAGTTCAACCCCCAAAACGGCGAGGACCGCGCCTTCGGCGTCGGCGTGCGCGGCTTCGACATCGCGCCGGACGGCACGGTCTGGATCGCGTCGGGCGGTGGCCTCTCGGACGCGACCGCGGCCGCGGCGGGCGACGTCGGCGAAGATCTTCGCGGCGTCTTGAAGCTGACCGGCCTGTTCGGCGACGATCCGTCGGCGGCGGACTGGACGCAGGAGTTCGACTCCGTCGCCTACGCCGGCGAGTTCGGCCCGGACGGCGCCACGACGCTGTTCAACACCCAGAGCAACCTGAACGACATCACCGTCGGCCCGCAAGGCAATCTCTACGCCGTCGACGCCGCCCGCAACGTGCTCTACGAGCTCGCGGGCGACGGCGACACGGTCGACAGCGTCACGGTCCTGCAAAAGCGCCCGCCCGTGCTGACGCCGCCGCAGTACACGACCGTGGTCGACGCCGGGGGCGACCCCGCGGCCGACTACAAGGTCGAGATCAAGGACGTCACCTTCAAGGGTGCCAACGGCCTCCCCGACACCCCCGGCCGCGAGGCGGCGCTCGCGAATGCCGGCGAGCAGCCCGACCTGCCCCCGCTGCCGGACGGCTTCACGCCGCCGCCGCGCGGCGAGGACGCCGCGGGTGCGGCCGGCGGTGCCGGTATACCTGGCGACTTCGCGGCCGCCATTGCCGGCGGTGACGGCGACGCGACGCTGGCCGGCTCGCCCGGCGACGACGTCTTGAGCGCGGGCTCGGCGACGACCGCGCCGGCCGAGCCCGATGCCGAAGGTGCGCTCGGCGCCGCCGGTGCCGTTCCCCCCGGAACGGACATTCCCGTCCTCGACGTCGACGACACCGACGTCCCGGCGGGTATGGCTCCCCCCCCCGGCGCCGAGCCCCCGGCCGGTCCGCCGGACGACCTGGGCAACCTCCCGGGCCCGATCGAACCGCCCTCGCCCTTGATCCCCGGTCCGATCGACCCCCTCTCGCCGCCGGTCCTGCCCGACAACCCCTACGCGGCGTTCTTCGAGCCGTTCTTCGGCACCTACGCCCCCGCCCCCACCGACCCGCTCCTCCTGCCGGACGGCGAGGGGGGGGCCTACGCCGTCGACGAGGTCTACAGCTTCGGCGACCGGCTGTCCGAGGACGGCGGTGAATTCGGCAAGAACGCCGTGGCGCAGTCGCTCGGCGCGGACGTCCCCTACACCGAGGGGCCGTATTCCGAATTGGGCAACTTCACCGACGGGCTGAACTGGACCGACTACCTCGCCAGCATCCTCGGCGTCGAGGAAGGCGAGGGCAAGGACACCAACTTCGCCTACTTGGACGCGACGGCCCGACCGCTGGCCAACGCGTTCGACCCGTTCCAGGACGCCTCGCCGCTCTCCGACTTCGCGGCCCAGATCGACCAGTTCAAGGCGGCCTACGGGACGTTCTCGGCCGACGACCTCGTCACGGTGAACTTCGGCGGCAACGATCTTACTTTGCCGCCCGACGTCCCGCCGGAGGATCTCATCGGCGCCACCGTCGGGGCCGTGGTCGACGGCTTGCAGGATCTGGCTGATCTGGGTGCCAAGCACCTCTTGGTCACCAACGTGGTCGAGGTGAGCTTGGCGCCGCTGTTCAGCGACCCCGCCTTCTTGGCGGGTCTCGGACCGTTGGGCGAGCCGGGCGCGCTCGAAGGGATCGTCGCGCAGTACAATGCCGAGCTCGAGACGGCCCTCGACACGTTCGAGGCCGAGTCGGGCGTCGACGTCAAGCTGCTCGACACCAACAAGCTGTTCGGCGCCATCGCCGACGAGCCCGGCGCCTACGGCTTCACCAACGTGGCCGAGCCGGTCCTGGTCAGCCTGCCCAACCCCGGCGAGGAGATCGTCTACAACCCGGCCATCGTCGGGCAGGACCCGGCGGTCGAGCACGGGACGCTGTTCGTCGACCCGCTCTTCCACCCGACGGCGCTCGGCCACGCGATCCTGGCCGAGACCGCGCGCGACACGCTCCTCGGCCTCACCGAGGGGGAGACGGGCGCGCCCGGCGGCGAGACACCCTCGACGCCCCCGGTGGCCGAAGGCCAGACGGTGCTGACCTTCCTCGGCGAGGACGCCGCCTTCGACAACACGCTCGGCTTCTACTTCTACGACCTGCCGAACGACGGCAAGGTGGCCGACGGGTTCGGCGTCGACGGCGAGATCGGCGAGGGTTCGATCGCGTTCCCGTCGAGCGACGCCGCCGAGGTCGGCGACGAGGCCGTCATCGACGTGTCGGACGGGGTCGGGGTGGCGCCGTTCCTGATCGCCGACGGGGGCAACCTCGGGGTCGATTTCGCCGCCTTCAAGGACGGCGGGCTGACGTTTGCCGGCAAGGACGGCGATCCCGCCACGGTCCTCGACGACGCCCCGCCGGCGGTGCTGGCGGGCGGCGAGGCGACCGACTTGGCGCCGTTCCACGTCTTCGGACAGTTCTTGGACGGGGCCGCACCCCTTAACCCGGACGGGCTGACGCACGCCCTGGTGGGCAGCGCGCCGGCGTACGACCTCCAGCTCGTCGCCTTCGAGGACAAGCTGGGCTTGGGCGACAAAGACTTCAACGACGCCGTGGTGTCGCTCTCGTCCGAGTCCCTCAAGGGCGGGGCGATCCTCGACGGCATCGGCGACGCGGCCGGTCTCATCGGCTGATCGCGGTCGAGGATCCCGGGGGCGGGTTCGTGCCCACCCCCGGGAACCTTTGCCGCAATTATCTTCCACCACGGCAACCACCTTCGAGAAGCACGGCCATGGCTGACCTCGCAGACGACCTCCACGCGCCGGGCGCGGCGCCGACCACGGCCCCGGCCACGACCGTGGCCGACGCGCTCGCGGCATCGTTTCGGGCCTTGGGCGCCGTCCAGGCCTTCGGCGTCTGCGGCGGCGCCCAGGCGCTGTTGTGGGCGTCGCTTTCCCGCCACCTCGACCTCTTGCACTTTCGCCACGAGTGCGGCGCCGCCTTCGCCGCGGCCGAAGCCTATTTTGCCGGCGGTCGCCCGGTCGTGCTCTTCACCACCACCGGCCCCGGCATCACCAACGCGCTGACCGGCGTCCTCGCCGCGCGCGACGAGGGCGCCAAGGTGATCCTCGTCTCCGCCTACGCCTCGGCGCCGCAGCGCGGGCGTTGGGGCATCCAGGAGACCAGCGGCTACACCATGCCGACGAGCGGCCTGTTCGAGCCGGGGACGCTGTTCAACGACGCGGTGATCGTCGAGACGCCCGAGCAGCTGCCGCAGATCCTGCGCCGCATGGCGCACGGCCTCGCCCGCCCGGGCGGCTACGTGGCGCATTTGAGCGTGCCCAACATGATCCAGTCGGCCCGTCTGGAGCGGCCGCTGGCCGACCTGCTGCGCGGCGTCGAGGCCGGCGTGCGCCTCAGCGCCGACGCCGGCAGGCCCGCGGTGAACCCCGTTGCCGTCGCGCGTGCGGTCGAACTGTTGTCGAAAGGACCGTTCGCGATCTGGGCCGGCTTCGGCGCCCGCGACGCGGCCGACCCCGTGCGCCGCCTCGCGGAGCGGATGGAGGCGCCCGTCATGTGCTCGCCGCGCGCCAAGGGCATCGTCCCCGAGGATCACCCGCTCTTCGTCGGCGTCACCGGCATGGGCGGGCACGCGCCCGCCGTGGCCGCCTTCATGCGCGGCGGGCATGCGCCTTCGTGCACGCTGGTACTCGGCACGCGGTTGGGCGAGCCGACCTCGTTCTGGAATCCGGCGATGGTGCCGAAGGGCGGGTTCGTCCACGTCGACGTCGACCCGAACGTGCCGGGCGTCGCCTACCCCCAGGCCGAGACCTACGCCGTGCAGGCGGACGCGGGCGACTTCGTCGAGGCCCTGCTCGCGGCCGAGTGGCCGGCGAGGGAGGCGCCGAAGGCGATCGAACTGCCGCGCCCGCACCCCGAGCCGACGAAGACTGGGGCGGGGGAGGGGACGGTGCGCCCCGAGGCGCTGTTCGCGGCGATCCAGCGGGCAATCGTCGACGGGGGCGACGCCGTGGTCTTGGCCGAGTCCGGCAACGCCTTCACCTGGGCGACGCACCATCTGCGCTTCGTCGAGCCGAAGCGCTACCGGGTCAGCACCGGCGTCGGGTCGATGGGCCACGCCGCGACCGGCGTCGTCGGTGCGGCCCTGGCGCGGGGCGGCAAGGCCGTCGCGATCGTCGGCGACGGCTCGATGCTGATGTTCAACGAGGTCAACACGGCGGTGAAGCGCGACGTCCCGGCCGTTTGGATCGTGCTCAACGACGGGCGCTACAACATGTGCCACCAGGGCATGGGGGCGCTCAACATGCAAGGCATGGCCGACGCCTGCTTTCCCGCCGTCGACTTCGCCATGTTCGCCCGCTCGATGGGTGCCAAGGCCGTGCGCGTCGAGCGCGAGGACGCCCTGGAGGAGGCGCTGGAACGAGCGATGGCGGCGCCGGGGCCGTTCGTGATCGACGTCATGATCGACGCCGACCGGCCCGCGCCCAGCCTCGGCCGCAACGAGGGCTTACGCGCGGCGAAGCAGAAGCAAAAGCGCGAGGACGGGGTGAGCTTTCCGGTCTCGGCGGGCAATTGAGGGGGGTACTCATGGAACGCAACACCTTCGCGACCTCGACCTACATCGAGACGACGCCCGAAGCCGCCTTCGATTACCTCAAGGATTTGCGCAACCTCGACGAGTGGACGCTCTACAGCCGGATGATCGAGCAGATCGACGCCAACACGTGGCGCGGGACGGCGTCAGGCTACCAGCACGACCTCTTCTACCACGTCCGGCCGATCGAGACGCCGCTGTTCAAGGGCGTCGAGTGGCACTGCGGCTTCGAGTACGACAAGTACTTCCAGTGCTACCCGGCCGTCGTGTTCCCGGCCGCCTACCTCGGCTCGAACGAGCCCGGCGTCTACTTCCACTGGCTCAGCTTCGTCGGGCCGGAGCGCCAGACGCAGATGATCATGCAGGGCATCGACTACGTCCACACCGCCGAGATCCGCTCGCTCAAAGGGGCGCTGGAGCGTCAGGCCGGGCTGCGCGAGGCCGCGCGCGGCCGCTTCGAGGTCGAGACCGCCTCGATCTTCGTCGACGCGCCCTTGGACTTGGCGGTCGACTACTTGAGCGACGTGCGCAACTTTCGCGCGTGGGCGTTCTTCATCCGCGGCGGCGACGCCGCCGACGCGCGCGAGGGGACGTTCGTCGACGAGTACGGCCGCGAGGTCAAGGTCCGCTGCCGCGTCCACGACCTTGAGAACTACGCGCTCCTCGAACACGAGCTGGCCTACGAGGACGAGGGCTACGTCCAGCGCAGCTGCATGTTCCTCGTGCCGTGCGCCTACGCCTTCGGCAACCCGAAGGCGCAAGGGCTCGTCCAGCACCGCGTGTTCTTCTTCGAGGGGGGGCAACCGCCGCGCCTCGGCAAGCTGCAGGTCCAGGACTACGGGGCCGAGTGCATGGCGCTCAAGCGCGTCCTGGAGAACAAGGCCGGCAACCTGACCTCGTTCAACCGCGGCATGAGCTACCTGGGCGAGACCGTTTGATGCTGAACGACGGTGCCGGCGCCCCGGCCGAGTTTCGCGCCGCGCTCGGTATGCTCGCGGGCGGCGCGCCGCTCTGCGCCGAGCGGGCCGAGGCGGCTTTCTTGACCTTGATGCGCGGCGAGGCGACCCCGGCCCAGGTCGGTGCCCTCTTGATGGCGCTGCGCGTCCGCGGCGAGACGGTCGAGGAGATCGCCGGGGCCACGCGGGCGATGCGCGCGCACATGACCTCCGTCAGGGCGCCCGCGGGCGCGATCGACACCTGCGGCACCGGCGGCGACGCCAAGGGTACCTTCAACGTCTCGACCGCCGCCGCCTTCATCGTCGCCGGCTGCGGCGTGCCGGTGGCCAAGCACGGCAACAAGGCGCTCTCCTCCAAATCGGGCTCGGCCGACGTGCTGCGCGCCCTGGGCGTCGAGCTGGACGTGCCGTTCGGCGTCGTCGAGCGCTGCATCGCCGAGGTCGGCGTCGGCTTCATGATGGCACCCAAGCACCACGGCGCCATGCGCCACGTCGCAGGGGCCAGGGCCGAGCTCGGCACCCGCACGATCTTCAACCTGCTGGGGCCGCTCGCCAACCCGGCCGGGGTCAAGTTTCAGCTCTTGGGCGTGTTCTCGCGCGAGTGGCTGACGCCGGTGGCCGAGGTGCTGCGGGACCTCGGCACCGAGCGCGCCTGGGTGGTGCACGGCGAGGACGGCATGGACGAGTTGACCACGACGGGGGCCTCGTCGGTGGCGGCACTCGCCGACGGCACGATCCGTCGCTTCGAGGTCGGGCCGGAAGACGCGGGGCTGCCGCGCGCGTCGGAGGACGATCTGAAGGGCGGCCGGCCGGAGGACAACGCGGCGGCGCTGCGCGCCCTCCTGGCCGGCGAGCACGGCCCGTATCGCGACATCGTGCTGCTCAACGCGGCGGCGGCGCTGATCGTCGCCGGCGTCGCCGACGACCTGGTCGCGGGCGTCGCGCGCGCGACGCGGGCGATCGACGACGGCGGTGCCGCGGGCCGCCTCGACGCGCTGGTACGGCTGACCAACACCAAGCCGGACGGCCGGGTGGCACCGATCCGCTACGAGTTCGCCTCGCCCGACGTCGCCGGGGCGCTCGTCCCGAGCCGGCGCAGGGGCGGGTGGTGAGCGGCGCGACCTCGCCCCCGCGCGGTGCCGCCGCGGGCGTGCGGGCGAAGGGCAGGCTGGGCGAGATCCTGGCGGCCAAGCTCGACCACGTCGCCGCCTCGAAGGCCGCCCGGCCGGTGGCCTCGATCGAGGCCGCCCTGCCGACAAGGCCGACGCGGGGCTTCGCCGCGGCGCTGGCCGGGCGCGCCGCCGCCGATGGGATCGCGCTGATCGCCGAGATCAAGCGGGCCAGCCCGAGCAAGGGGTTGATCCGGGCCGACTTCGAGCCCGCGGCGCTGGCCACGGCCTACGCCGCCGGCGGGGCGGCCTGCCTCTCGGTGCTCACCGACCGGCCCTACTTTCAAGGCCACGAGGACCACCTGATCGCCGCCAGCACCGCCTGTTCGCTGCCGGTGCTGCGCAAGGACTTCACCCTCGACCCCTACCAAGTGGCCGAGGCGCGGGCGATCGGCGCCGACGCGGTGCTGCTGATCGTGGCGGCGCTGGACGACGATCTCGCGGCGGAACTCGAAGCGGCGGCCGTGGCACTCGGCCTCGACGTGCTGGTCGAGGTCCACGACGAGCGCGAGCTTGAGCGCGCCCTTCGCCTCCGCTCGCCGCTGATCGGGGTCAACAACCGCGACCTGCGGACGTTCAAGGTCGACCTCGCGACCACCGAACGGCTGGCAGCACTTCTACCCGCCGAGCGCCTGCTCGTCGCCGAGAGCGGCATCGCGACGCCGGCCGACGTGGCGCGGGCGCGCTCGGCCGGTGCCCGCGCCTGCTTGGTCGGCGAGAGCCTGATGCGCCAGGACGACGTCGCCGCCGCGACCCGACGTCTTCTAGGCGCCGCCGTCCCGGCGGCCATGTAAACCTTATCGTGCCGTGCGCGGCGCGCCGTCTTCATTCCAGCCCGAATTGAGCGAGACCATGTTCGAAGCAATCGCCGACCCCCTTCCCCCCAACAGCTACCGTTCGGGTCCGGACGAGGCGGGGCATTTTGGCGTGTACGGCGGGCGGTTCGTCGCCGAGACGCTGATGCCCAACATTTTGGCCTTGGAGGCGGCGTACAAGGAGGCGCGGGCGGATCCTCTGTTCGCGGCCGAGCTGGAGGTGTGGCTGAAGGACTATGTCGGCCGGCCGTCGCCGATGTACCTCGCCGAGCGCCTCACGGCGGAACTCGGCGGGGCGAGGGTCTACTTCAAGCGCGACGAGCTCAACCACACCGGCGCGCACAAGGTGAACAACACGGTCGGGCAGATCCTGCTGGCCCGGCGGATGGGCAAGCGTCGGATCATCGCCGAGACCGGGGCGGGGCAGCACGGGGTGGCGACGGCGACCGTGGCGGCCAAGCTCGGGCTGGAGTGCGTCGTCTACATGGGCGAGCGCGACATGGAGCGCCAGCGCCCGAACGTGTTCAGGATGCGGCTCTTGGGCGCCGAGGTGCGGCCGGTGGGTTCGGGCTCGCGCACCTTGAAGGACGCGATGAACGAGGCCTTGCGCGACTGGGTGACCAACGTCGAGGACACGTTCTACATCATCGGCTCGGTGGCGGGGCCGCACCCCTACCCGATGATGGTGCGCGACTTCCAGGCCGTGATCGGCGAGGAGGCCAAGGCGCAGATCCTGGAAAAGGAGGGCCGGCTGCCGGATCTTCTGGTCGCGGCGGTCGGCGGCGGCTCGAACGCGATGGGGCTGTTCTTCCCCTTCCTCGACGAGCGCGAGGTGGCGATCGTCGCGGTGGAGGCGGCCGGCGACGGGGTGGCGAGCGGGCGCCACGCGGCGGCGATGACGGCGGGCTCGCCCGGCGTGCTGCACGGCGCGCGCTCGTATCTCCTCCAGGACGACGACGGGCAGGTGGTCGAGCCGCACTCGATCTCGGCCGGGCTCGACTACCCCGGCATCGGCCCCGAGCACTCGTGGCTGAAGGACGTCGGCCGGATCACCGTCGCCAGCGCCACCGACCAGGACGCGCTCGACGCCTTTCGCACCTGCGCGCGCTTGGAGGGCATCCTGCCGGCCCTGGAGCCGTGCCACGCGCTGGCGCACGTCATCCGCGCGGCACCGGGGATGGGGCAGGACCAGGTCATCGTGATGAACCTGTGCGGCCGGGGCGACAAGGACGTCGACACGGTGGCGCGGCTGACCCAAGGGACGGGGGCCGAGGGCACCGGCGCCAAGGCGGGGGCCAAGGCGGGGGCCAAGGCGGCGGGGGGCGCGGCATGAGCGGCCGGATCGAGCGGCGCTTCGCCGCGCTGCGCAGGCAAGGCCGGGCCGGCCTCGTCGCCTTCGTCTGCGGCGGCGACCCCGATCTTGCGACGTCGGCCGCGATCTTGGGCGGCCTCGCCGGGGCCGGGGCCGATCTGATCGAGGTCGGCATGCCGTTCTCCGACCCGATGGCCGACGGCCCCTCGATCCAGGCCGGCAACCTGCGCGCCCTCGCGGCCGGGACGACGCTGGCGGGCGTGCTCGGCCTGGTCCGCGGCCTGCGGGCCAAGGACGCCACGACCCCGGTCGTCTTGATGGGCTACTACAACCCGATCCACCGCTACGGCGTCGAACGCTTCCTCGACGAGGCGGTGGACGCCGGCGTCGACGGCCTGATCGTCGTCGACCTGCCGCCCGAGGAGGACGCCGAACTCGCCGTGCCGACAGTTCAGCGCGGCCTCGCCTTCGTTCGGCTGGCGACGCCGACCACCGACGACGCCCGCCTGCCGGCGGTGTTGGCGAACGCGAGCGGCTTTCTCTACTACGTCTCGATCGCCGGCATCACCGGCGCCGCCGCCCCGCTCAAGGCGCGGGTCGAGGCCGCCGTGGCGCGGCTGAGGCGCCACACCGAGCTGCCGCTCGCGGTCGGCTTTGGCATCCGCACGCCAGACCAAGCGGCCGAGATCGCCAAGATCGCGGATGCCGCCGTGGTCGGCTCGGCCTTGGTCGACACGATCAAGGCCCACCTCGACGCCAACGGCCGCGCCGCGCCCGGCCTCGCGCCCGCCGTCCACGCCGAGGTGCGCGCCCTTGCCAACGCCGTGCGCGAGGCGCGGCGGGCCGACCAGGAGGCGCGCGACGCAGAGGACGCGCGGGCGTGAACTGGCTGACCTCGTACGTCCGGCCGAAGTTTCAAATTAATTGGCCGTTATTCTACTAATGGCAGAAAATCAACATGTCCTATCATGTTAATTTAACCTAATATATTCCAAAGTTGATTGGTTCGCCGGCGCGTGAAAATCGTCACCGGCCGAATCTTGCCTGATCTGACCATTGATGTTATCATCAGTGTATTGTCTGCCTCCAACTGGCAGCGGACAACCGAGAGTGCCGCGTGCTCCCGCCATATTTGTAGGGAGCAGCGCGTGCCTCAGATCCAGCAATCCGCCATTCGCAACCGGCTCCTTACCGCCCTGCCGCCCGACACGTTCGCTTGGCTGACGCCCTTCCTCCGTCCGGTCGACCTACCGCTCAAGCAGGACCTCGTCGCGGTCGACGTGCCGATCGAGACCGTTCACTTCGTCGAATCCGGCATGGTCTCGATGATCGCCACGCTCGAAGCGGGCAACCACCTGGAGGTCGGCCTCGTCGGCCGGGAGGGCATGGTCGGCCTGCCGGTCGTGCTCGGCAACCATGTGTCGTCCACCGGCGGCACGGTCCAACTCAAGGGCATGGGCTTGAGCCTGCCGGCACCCCGCCTGCGCGACGCGCTCGACGCCGATCCGGCCCTGCGGTCGGTCCTCCTGCGCTACGCCCAGGCGTTCCACGCCCAGGTGGCGCAGACGGCGGCCTGCAACGGCCGCCACGTCCTGCAGGAACGCCTCGCCCGCTGGCTGCTGATGGCGCACGACCGCGCCGGGGCCGACGCCTTCCTGCTGACCCAGGAATTCCTCTCGAACATGCTCGGCGTGCGCCGGCCGGGGATCACCGTCGCCGTCGGTGCCCTGCAGCGGGCGGGGCTGATCCGCCACGAGCAAGGCAGGCTCACGGTCCTCGACCGGGCCGGCCTGGAGGAGGCGTCGTGCGAGTGCTACCGCGTCGTGCGGCGGCACTTCGAGCGCCTCCTCGATTGAAGCGCGGACGTTGGGTCGCACCCGACGATCGGTGAGCCGTACGAAAGCGGACGGACGCGGTCTGCTAATCGTCGATATTTCCCAAAAGCGTGTCGTGGGAAATCACCCTATGCGTGGGGAAGGCATCATGATCGACGGCGTCGACCGCTCCGCCGAGGAGCGGCAACTGCTTCGCCTCCTGAGCGACTTGAAACTGCTGGACGGAAACAAGAACACACTGGCGCTGATCGGGGTGCACGCGCGAGACCTTGCGTTCGCCCAAGGACCTAATGGAACATGCCCACCGCACGAGCCCGAGGCGGCGCTGCGGGACGTGGAAGACAGGCTGCGGCAGATGGGCAGGCTGTGCGAGGCGCTGATCGACCGGTTGCACGAGAGCAAGCTGCGCGCCCGGGACGCCGGGCTTCGGGCGCAGGAAATGTCGCACCGGATCAAGAACGACCTGCAGTTCGTCGCCAGCCTGCTGCGCATTCAGTCCCGCGACCTTCAGGACGACGAGGCGCTCGACGCCCTGGCGCTCGCCGGGGCGCGCGTCGAGGCCGTGGCGCGGGTGCACGCCCTGCTCTGCGACGCCCCCGGATCGAAGGAGGTGTGGCTGGACCGCTACCTCGGCGAGGTCTGCGGCCGGCTGGCGGCGACCCTCGACGCCGACGGCGGGCACCGGCGCCTCGTCGTCTGGGCCGAACCCCACGCCGTTTCGGCCCGAACGGCGCAGACGCTCGGCCTCATCGTCGCCGAGACGGTGATGAACGCCTTCCGCCACGCCTTCGACGACGGCGCTTCGGGCACGGTCGAGGTCGAAGCCTCTCGCGGCGCGGACGGCGGGCTGCAACTGATGGTCGCCGACGACGGTAAAGGGCTGCCGGACGGTCCGCCGTCCGGGAAAGGCGTCGGCACGCGACTCGTCGACCTGCTGGCCAAGCAGATCGGTGCCGAGACCGCGATCGGGCGCGAGGAGGGGGGCGGCACCCGCTTCACTCTCACGCTGCCCGCCCCCCGCGCGCGCGAGAAGGGCGACGGCTTGGCCGACGGCGCGTGCGTCTTCTCCCCCCCCCCTTTCGAGTCTGGAACTTGACCCGGAACCTGCCCGCCCGCGCGTGAAAGCCGCCCGGTGAGACGGCCCGGCGGCTTGAGCTTCTAGGCCCGGCTCAGGCTTGGCCGTTCTCGGCCTCGTCCCGATCGACGGGCACCAGCGTCACGTCCCATTCCACCGTCCAAAACGGGTTGTCGACGCCCAGTTCCGCCGCCCGCTCGGGCGCGTCGTGGTGCTCGAAGTCGGCGATCAGGCTCGCCTTGACGCCGAACACGGTGTCGCTGTCGATGTAGGGATCGTCGGGGACGAAGAAGTGCGTCGTGAGCGGCCGATGGCCCTTGGCACCCACGATCAGGTGCAGGTGCGCCGGCCGGTAGGGGTGGCGCCCCAGCCGCCCCAGCAGCCTGCCGACCGGGCCGTCGTCGGGGATCGGGTAGTAGCGCGGCTTGACCGAGCGAAAGTGGTAGCGCCCCTCGTCGTCGGTGGTGAAGATGCCGCGCAGGTTCATGTCGGGCTGCACGCCTTGCTGCTGCACGTCGTAGAAGCCCTCGTCGTTGGCCTGCCAGACGTCGAGCAGGGCGCCCGCGATCGGCCGGCCGTCCGGGTCGGTGACGCGGCCCGAGACGACGAGCGGCTCGCCCTTGCCGTCCAGGCAGATGTCGGCGCCGTTGGCGTAGCGCGGCGCGTTCGAGACGTGGAAGGGGCCGAGCACGGTCGATTCGGTGGCCCCCGACGGCTTGCGGTTGTTGATCGCGTCGACCAGCATCGAGACGCCCAGCGTGTCGGAGAGGAGGATGAACTCCTGGCGCCACTCGTTGCAGGTGTGGCCGGTCTGGGTGAGGAACCCAATCGCCGCCAGCCACTCCTCGTGCGTCGGCTCGACCTCCTTGACGAAGGCGTGCAGGTGCTTGACCGCCGCCGCCATCACCGTCTTGAGGCGCTCGTCCTCGGTCTCCACCACGCGGGCGTTGACCGCCTCGACCGAGGCGTCCTCGGTGAAGTAGGGGAACTTGCGGGGTGCGTCCTTGGCACTCTCGGTCAGTATTGCCATGTCGTTCACTCCGCTGCCTGTTGCATCGCCTTCGCCCGGCCGAGCAGCCGGGCCATCGCGTCGCCGAGCGTGCCGGTGGCGTCGGCCACGCGGTCCTTGGCGCGAAACGCGACGTGCGCGTCGGGGCGCAGCAGGACGCAGCCGGCGTCCTCGACCTCGCTCAAACGCGCCCAGTCGCCGAAATAGTCCTCGTAGTCGCAGCCCGGCCCGATCTGGTACGCCTCGATCTCGGCGCCGGTGCGCCCCGCGACGACGCGCGCGGCCTCGATCCAGCCCTCGCCGCCGATGCCGGTGAGGAGGGCAAAGCGGCCGCCGCCGGCGAGGTCGAGCGTCGAGAGCCGCGCCTTGCCCTTGAACACCCAGGCGTGCGGCACGCGGGCGCCGGGCCACGTCGTCGCTTGGTGGTAGAGTTCGCGGCAGCGGGTCCATTCGGGCTCGGGCGTACCGTCCGCGACCACGGCCGTCGAGGCGTAGCGCTGGTTCATCTCGACGCCGTGGCAGTTGAACTCGTAGGTCTTGGCGGCGATGGCCTCGCGCAGCGCCCGGCGCTGCTCGCGCGCTTGCCCGTTGTCCTCCTTGCGCTCGACCATGTTGGCCTTCATCGCGTCCGGGTCGTCGGACTCCAAGAGGCCCAGCGTCGCGAAGATCGGACCGAACTCGGTGATCGACCGGTTGGCGCGGGTGACGATCTGCTCGGCGATCGGCGCCCGCTCGTCCTGGTAGGTTTGCAAGAGCGACGGGTCTGCCGCACCCTTCAAGACCAGCTTGAGCTTCCAGGCGAGGTTGTAGGCGTCCTGGATCGAGGTGTTGGAGCCGAGGCCGTTGGACGGCGGGTGGCGGTGGATGGCGTCGCCGAGGCAGAACACCCGGCCCTTCATCACCTCCTTGGCGTAGAAATTGTTGACCGTCCAGGTCGAGACCTGCGTGATGTCGAGCGGCACCGCGTCGTCGCCGATCAGCGCGTGCGCCACGCCCTTGGCGAAGTCGTTCGTGACCTCGGGCGGGCCGTCGTTGATGTCGTAGCCCCAGACGATCAGCCACTCGTCCCAAGGGCGGATGGCGCGAACGAGGCCCATGCCGATGCCGCCCACGTTCGAGCCCGGCTGCAAGACCCAGTAGAGCACCGACGGGCGGTGCGCGACGTAGGGGGTCAAGTCGCCCTTGAAGACGATGTTCATCGAGCCGCCGACGCCCATCTGCCCCTCGGTGGCGAGGCCCAACTGCTCGGCGACGAGCGAACGGCCGCCGTCGGCGCCGATCAGGTACTTGGCGCGGATGCCGTACTCGTCGCCCGTGAGGCGGTCGCGCACCGTCGCGGTGACGCCGGCCCCGTCCTGGACCAGCCCGACATACTCGGTCGAGAGCCGCGCCTTGGTGCCCCGCGCGCAGGCCGCCTCGAACAGCAAGGGCTCCATCATCGTCTGCGGCAAATCGCAGATCTTGGTCGGCGAGGCGAGGTCGTAGTCGGCCTGCCGATGCGGGTGCGTGCCCCAACTGTGGAGCCGGCCCAGCTCCTCGCCGGCCAGGCTGGTGCAGAACACGTTGTTGCCCATCAATTCCTGCGGCATCGCGTCGGCGCAGGCGCGCTCTTCGAGGCCGAGGTCGCGCAAGACCTCCATCGTGCGCTGGTTGGTGATGTGGGCGCGCGGCGTGTTGGCGAGCCAGCGGTACTTGGTCACCAAGACGTTGTCGACGCCGTAGGTCGAGAGGAGGGCGGCCGCGGCCGAGCCGGCCGGACCGCTGCCGACGATCAGCACGTCGGTCTCGATCTTCACCGTGGCGTTGGTCATCGCGTTTCTCCTCGACGCCTTTTCAGACCCGTCCCGCGTGCGGGGCCGGTGGTGCCCGCCGGCCCGCACCACGATCGGTTTGGACACCGATGAACTTTCATTGTCTGCCTCCCTCGTTGTGGCGTGTCTTGTCAGCCCGTCGGCCTTCGCCCGTGCCAAGCGTCGTCCAACAGCGCCCGGATGCCGCCCCGGTCGATCGGGCGCGGGTTCCAGTAGGGGTTCTTGGCGGCGAGTTCCGCCGCCCGGTCGAGCCCGGCCTCGGGCATCCCGATGTCCTTCAGGCTCAAGGGCGCTCCGATCCGTCCGGCCAGGTCGTAGAGAGCCGCCCCCGGCGCCCCGCCCAAGGAGCGCAGCTCCTCGGCCGCCGCCTCGGCGTTGTAGGCCGTCGCGTGCGGCAGGATGACGGCGTGGGTCTCGGCGTGCGGCAGGTCGAAGGCGCCGCCGAGCGCGTGGCAGAGCTTGTGGTGCAGCGCCATACCGACCGAGCCGAGGGCGGCGCCGCACAGCCAAGCGCCGTAGAGCGCACCTGAGCGCGCCTCGACGTCGCCCGGATCGTCGACGATCGCCGGCAGCGCCGCACGCAGTGCTCGGATCGCCTCGGTCGCCATCAGGCCGACGATCGGGTTGCGGTCCTGCGCGTAGAGGGCCTCGACGGCGTGCGCCATCGCGTTCAGCCCGCTCACGGCCGAGAGCTTGGGCGGCAGCGTGAGGGTGAGGTCGACGTCGTAGATCACGACCTCGGGCAGCACCGCCCGGTCTTTCAGCGTCGTCTTCGCGCCGCCCTCGGTCTGGCCCAGGATCGGCGTCATCTCGGAGCCGGCGTAGGTCGTCGGGATCACGACTTGGTCGCTGCCCGCCCTGAGCGCGACCGCCTTGCCGAGCCCCGTGGTCGAGCCGCCGCCGAGCGCCACCGTGCAGGCGGCACCGCAGGCCTCTAAGGCCGCGACCGCGCGCTTCGAGACCTCGACCGGCGTATGCATCGCGGCCCCGGCGAAAACGCCCGCCGCCTTGGCGCCCAGCCGCTCGGCGAGGGCCTCGGCCGCGCCTTGCTGTTGCGGGGTCGAGAGGACGAGCGCTTTGTCGTGCCCGAGCCGGTCCAGTTCCTCCTCGACCTTGGCCAGCGTGCCGCGCCCGAAGACGACGCGGGACGGCAAACCCTCGTAGGTGAACGCGCGCATCAACCGGCCTCCTCCTCGCACCCGAACCCTCGGCGCACGAAATCCTCGGCCTTCGAGACGTGCCGTCGGAACTGACCCTTAAACCTGTTTCGATTGAACGCTTTGAAAAGGCAATTTGTGATCCTCGACAGGGGATCGTCGAAAACCTGCGCCTTTGGGCGGTGGAGGATGCACCTTCCACCGGCCGTGCCCGTCGCGGCAGAAGGAAGCCCCCGTCCTTGCGGCACTCTCGGCGGGGGCTCGAAAACCTCGCCCGCCGTCCGAACCTCCTGGAGCGCGTGGCGCTGCTCCTCGCCGCAGTGGTGGCTGTTGCGGCGGCGGTGGGGCGCTTTGCCTCGGTCCTGCTGCTGATGGCCGGGTCGACCCGCTGTCGGGCGCTTCCCCGCCCGCCTCGTCACCGAGCGCGCCTTCGACCGCCGGACCGTGCCGCTGACGGACTGAGCAGGGACGCGAGACTTTGACTTTTCCGGCTTTGGGACCAAACTCTACTGTTCAAAGCTCCCGTTCACAGGAGACGAGCATGAATGTCAGGTCATGATGCGAAGGCTTCTCTCAACGGTGGCCCTGTGGATGGCGCTGACGACGCCCTTGCATGCCCAGCAAACCATGCAGCCTCCAAACGGCTTCAACGCGTCGAGCTGAAGGGCAGCGGCGAGATACTGGTCTGCATGCGCGGCGGATCGGGACGCGAAGGACAATGAGGTCAAGTTCGCGACGCCGCTGCCCATGCCGGTGCTCGCGCTGTCGAGCGGCGAGCTGATGCCGACGCCGTACGTGCCGGAGATGATGAAGCCGTTGGCGGCGGACGTGCGCGGCGGCGCGATCAAGGGGGCTGGCCACTGGCTGCTTGAGGAGAAGCCGGACGAGATCGCGGGGCGCGTCCTGTCGTTCACCGCCGGGGTCGAAGCCCGATGAGCGCCGCACCCCTGCGGCTCGACCGCCGCCGCCTGCTCGTTGCCGGCGGCGCGGGACTGGCGACGGCCCTGTCGCCCGTTGGCCCGCGGGCGCAGACCGATTCTTCGGCAAAGGAACCCAATGGGTCGTCCCAAAACGCCCAACCCCGTCTGGTGATGTGGGGGGCGGCCCTGATGGCGCACCCGCTGCAAGAACGCCTTGAAGCGGTCGCGGCCAGCGGCTTCACGCACATGACCGTGTTTCCGGCCGACATGAAGCGTTGGCGCTCCGAGGGCCTGACCGACGCGGAGATCACCCGTGCGATCCGGGCTTCGGGCGTGAGGATCGCGACCATCGACCCTTACACCGGCTGGGTGCCGGGCTGGTCGCTCGACCGCCGCGTGCCGGGCGAGGGCGCCTTCGACCTCGCACGCACGATCGCCGTGCTGCGCGGGATGGGTCCGCTCCGCTCGATCGGCCCGGAGACCTTCTCGGCCGAGATGAACGAACTGAGCGCCGCCGAAGCGGTCAGGCGCAACGCCGCCGGGCTGCACGGTCTGATGCCCGAACTCGAAGGGCTGAAATAGCCGACCGACAGACGTCGCGGTGGCGCTCGACGGCGTGCTCTTCGTCGTCAACGGTACCGGCGATGCGAAAACCAGCGACCGACGGTGGCGATCTTACCGACGCCGACTTAACGATAGAACCAGACGAAAAGGAACACGCCCATGCGATTCTACGCGCCCAAGACGCAAGCGATCGTCGGCAACGTCGTCATGCTGCCGCAGGAGGGGTCGGGCTCTGGCGGCACGCACCGGCCGCTGAACGCCTACGCCCTTCTCTTCGACGACCACGCGCTCGTTCGACGCGCCCTATTCCTGGGCGCTGGGCGGCATCCGCGACCTCGTCCAACAGGGCAAGCCGCCGCGGGCGCTGGTCCTCTCGCACCGCAACACGGCGGGCTCGGGCGACGCCTTCGAGGCGATCCAGTCGGAGTTCGACGTCCCCGTCCTGCTTCACCCGGCCGACCAGGACCACAGCGAAGCCAAGGGGGCGGGTGTTCCCTTCGACGACCCGATGGACGACGCGCTCCTGCGGGCGGACGGGATCGAGGTTATCCATATACCCGGGCATACTGCGGGCTCGGTCATGCTCTACCTCGCCGGGCACGGCGGCGTGCTCCTCGCGGGCGACAGCGCGGTGGCGCTGGGGCCGGAGCAGGCGGCCGAGCCGCCGCGGCTGGAGCGGCCGAAGATGGCGCCCGACGCCGACGCCGCCTTTCGCGACGCCTGGGTCGAGCTGGTGAAGCGCCTGCCGCTCGCGGCCGTGCTGCCGCTGCACGGGCAAGCCTACCTGCGCGACGACCTCGGCGACGCCGCGTTCGAGGCGGCGCTCGCCAACATCTGGGAAGGGGCGCCGATGGACCCGTTTGGCGGCTGAGGCGAACGATTTTGGATGAGGCTTTCGACCCATCACGCTTCATGAACCAGCGAAGGAAACGCGCGTGAAATCCCTCACCGCCCGCTGCGGCCTCGCCCATCCGGCGCCCGCCGCCGACGCGGACGACTGGCCGTCCTACAACCGTACGCCCGCGGGCGACCGCTTCGCGCCGCAGGACGACGTCACCCCGGACAACGTCGCCGACCTCGTCGAGGTGTGCCGCTACGACCTCGGCCGCCAGACCTCGTTCCAGGCCGGGCCGATCGTGGTCGACGGCACGATCTACGTCACCACCGACTTCGACACGGTCGCCCTCGACGCTTTTGACTGCTCAGAAATCTGGCGCACGACCGAGGACTGCGAGCCGGCGGGCCCGCTCAACGTCAACCGCGGTGCCGCGCTGCTGGACGGGGCTCGTCTTCGCCGGCAACGCGGGCGGCGACAACAAGGGCGTGAAGGGCCGCATGTACGCGCTCAACGCCAAGAGCGGCGAGATCGTCTGGGAGCAGTACCTCGTGCCCCGCTCGGCCGACGACCCCTCGCGCGGGCCGGCGGCGCTTGAACCCCCCGTCGACTTGGCCGCGACCTGGGGCAACGAGGCGGGCGTGCCGATCACCGGCGGCGCCAGTTGGACGGCCTACGCGCTCGATCCGGCGACGGGCCTGCTCTACGTCCCCGGCGGCAACCCGGCGCCGGACTTCATCCCAAAGCTTCGCCCCGGCAGCAACGAGTTCGCCGGCTCGATGGTGGCGCTCGACGCCAAGACCGGCGCCTATAAGACGCGCTACTCGATGGTGCCCGACGACTTCCACGAGGGACGTCTCGGCCGCACCCGCGCTGTTCACCTCGAAGGGCGGCAAGCGGCTGATGGCCTCGGCGATCAAGGACGGCTATCTGCGCCTGCACGACCGCGACACCGGCGAGGAGACGGCCAAGCGGGCGATCACCACGATCGAGAACGCGAAAGCACCCCTGACGCCGGAGGGCACGCGCTTTTGCCCCGGCACGCAGGGCGGGGCGGAGTGGAACGGTTCGGCCTACGCGCCGACCACGAACCTCGTCTACGCCGGCGCGGTCGATTGGTGCACCACGGTGCGCACCATGCCCGAGGCCGAGGCGGTGTCGGTCAGCAGCGGTCAGCCCTGGTCGGGCATGGACGATCCCCAGAACGTCTTCGGCAAGTTCGACGACCCCTCGACGTGGAAGGGCTGGGTGACGGCGATCGACGCGGACACAGGGAAGGAAGCGTGGCGGTTCGAGACGCCCGCCCCGATCCTGTCCGGCATCACGCCGACGGCGGGCGGCGTGGTCTTCGCCGGCGACATGGCGGGCACCCTG
>CBDCHP010000006.1:0-140866 GCA_965217265.1 Geminicoccaceae bacterium
GGCGGCTACGACGAGGGCCTCAGTACGGCGGACGACCTCATCGGCCTCGTCAACACCCTTCGAGACGACGGCGACGATGCCAGCGCCGCGACCGTCAGGGGCCGCGACCTGGTCCTCGACTTCGACGGGGACAACGTCGTCAGCTTGAAGGGGGTGGTCGGTATGGATGGCTTGACCAGAGAAGCCCTGATGCCCCCCGACGACATGACCGGCATGGCCTGACCTTCGCGGCGTCGCGCGCGGCGGGGGTGCCGCTGCCCCGCGCGCGCGACGTCACCGTCATCGAGGGGACCCAGGACGTGCACCAACTATAAGACGGGCGAGAGGGCCACTGCCTGGGTTGCCAACGCGTCCGACGAAGCAAAAACGCCCGGGGCCGGCATATGCAGGCCGAGATCGCGCGTCCTCAGTAGCCGAGCGCCATCGGGCGCAGGTACTCCTCGATCAGGCCGCTGACGAACCACAGCCCCAAGATCAAGACCATCGGCGAGATGTCGATGCCGCCCAGGTTCGGGATGACGCTTCGGATCGGCCGGAGCAGGGGCTCGGTGATTCTGTAAAGGAAGTTGCCGACCTGATAGACGAAGCGGTTGCGGGTGTTGATGACGTCGAACGCGACCAGCCAGCTCAAGATCGCCTGCAAGATCAAGAGCCATACATAGATCTGGATCACGGTTTGGAGGAGGTTCAACAGCGAATTCATCGCGCCCTTCATCGTCTGGTGCCGTCGTGCCCGCCCGCGGCGGCGGCATCTGGCGGGTAGGCCGCAGTAGACGCTTCGGACAGGCCCGGCAAGAGGGTTGACTTGAGAGCCCCCTACGCCCTACATCGGCCGCGGTTCGGGGCCGTAGCTCAGTTGGGAGAGCGCTAGAATCGCACTCTAGAGGTCGTGGGTTCGACTCCCATCGGCTCCACCACCCTTCTCACCCATCATCCGACGCGATACGCCTGCTCAAGCGGTCCGCAGGCGCTCGATCAGCCGAACGATCGAGTCGTGCGTTGTCTTCGCTACCTGCTTCATGTCCTCGGCGAGTGCCATACCCTGCTCGGCGCCGCTGCCGGTCCGCGTCGTCACCTCGGCAACGCTCAAGCTGAAGTCGTTCAGTGCTTGCATTCGCCCGGTCGCCGCGTCGAACTCCTGCCCCACCTGCCGCGTCGCCTCGGACTGCTCCTCGACCATCCGGCCGACGTCCAAGGCCACCGTCTGCAGCGTCTCGACGATGCCACGCACCTCGGTCATGCCGGCGACGGCGGTTTGGCTGCGCTGCTGCAGCGCGGTGATCTGCGTGCCGATGTCCTGCGTTGCGCTCGCGGTCTGGGTCGCCAGCGCCTTGACCTCCTGTGCCACGACGGCGAACCCTTTGCCGGCCTCGCCGGCGCGGGCGGCCTCGATCGTGGCGTTGAGCGCCAAGAGGTTGGTCTGCTCGGCGATGTCGTTGATCAGCCGGACGACGTCGTTGATCTTCTGCGTCGCCTCGTTCAGCCGCTCCGTTTCGGCGGCGGTCGTCTCGATGATCTCGCCGGCGCGCCGCGTCGTCGTCGCCGAGCGGCCGGTCTCGTCGGCGATCGACCTGGCCTTCTCGGTGATCCGGCCGAAAGCGACGCGGATGTCGGCAAGGGTGGCTACCGCCCCGTCGGTGAGGGTCCTCGCCTCGCGCGCCCGCTCGTGCGCCGTCTTGGCCTCGTCTTGAATGCCGTGCGCCAGGGTCGAGAACGTCCCCGCCACGTCCACCAGCTTCAAGGTCGGCTCGGCCGCCTCGCGCCGCAACGCTTCACCGATCCCGGACCGAAAGCGGCCTCGCTCCGCGTCGAGACCGGCTTGACGCTCGTGATCCGCCGTCGCGGCGGCGGCGAGGAGGGCCGACCAGCGGCGCAAGACGACGATGATAGCACCGCCGCCGAGCGCGATGACGAGCGTCCCGATGCCGATGAAGCACCAGCAGGATTTGCCTGCCGCCCTCGGCGGTGGCGATCGCCTCCTCGCGCCCGCGCCCGATCCCCGCCACCAGGGCCTGCGTGCCGTCGATCAGTCGCTCGCGCTCGCGCCCGTACGCGTCGCCGGTGAGGATGGCGAGCGCCGCTGCGGCCTCTTTCGCCTGCACCAGCTCCAGGGCTTGCGTCTCCATCTCGACCAGCTTGGCATCGGCCGTCGCCGCGTCGAAGGCGGCGACCAACTCCTCGGGCGCTATTTGCAGCGTCGTCGCGATCGCCGCGTCGATGCCGGGCAAGGCGGCCTCGTAGCGCCGCACCCAGGCGACGTCGCCGGTCTCGGCCGCCATGCGCGCGGCGTTGACCAGGGCCTCGTCCCAGCGCAGGACAGCCTCCGCCGCGCCCGCCAGCGCCGTCTGCTCGCGCGTCAAATCGACGAGCCGTTCCTGCTGGGCTTGACCCCACCAGCCGACCACGACGAAGACACCGAGGCAGACGGCGAGCCCGAGATAGATCCAGCGCCAGGGCAGGCGCGTGGACGAAGCGGGGGGAGAGCGATCAAGCAGGGCGGGTCCTGCCGAAAAGAGAGCTCGTCGACGCTTTTCTAGAGGACAAACCTTAAGAATATGCTTAGCCTGCCGCCTTTGAACACTTGCGCGTGCGCTCGCCGCGCGGGCTTTCTTTTTTGCTTTTTGTTCGAGACTAGCCCTCGGCGCCATGGTCAACCTCCTACGTTAACACTGGCAAAAAGAAAGAAGAAAAGGCCCCGCGCCAGCGGACGCGAAGCGTTAAAATACGCTTCCCGTCAGCGCGCCTTCGGGCTGACCAGTTTCGCCGGGCGGCGCGCCTCGGCCGCCTTGAACAGCGAGAAGGTCTGATTGACGTAAGAAACGGCGCCCGAAACCATCTCCAGGTACTCGTCGAGTTCGGGCGTGCGCGCCGCCTCGACGAGCTGCACCGGGCGGTCCTGCGGCTCGGTCTCGAACAGGCAGTAGAACATGGGCTCGCCGCGGTTGAGCTTCAGGTCCTTTTTCGGCTCGTGCCACTCGAACGCCCACATCAAGGGCCGCGGCCACAGGTTGATCGGGTAGCGCCCGCCGAACAGCGTGCCGGGCCACGGGTCCTTTTGGTAATGCATGAAGGGTGGCACCTGCGACAGGTAGACCGGCTCGTCGGCGATGAACAGGTAGGGCAGCTGGATCTGGAGCGTCGGCCGCTCGGGGTAGCGCCACTCGGCCTCGTTGACGACGGTGATGTGCTTGTGCAGCTTGTTGGGCCTGACCGGGCTCGCCTCGCCGAGCGCGTTCTTGACCCCAGGCTTGCCGTCCTCGCCGCGGGCGAACTGCAAGTGCAGGTCGAACGGGCAGCGGACGACGAAGTAGCGGCTCTCCAGGTTCAAGACGGCGGGACAACGCGACGCCGACTTGGCGTGGGCGCGGTTCACCTCGGCCGAGCGGACGCGCTCCGGCGGAAAGAACACGATCCCGGACTTCGCCTCATCGAGCAGCCAGCCGACGCGGACCGTGCCGCTGCCGGCACTGGCCTCCGGCCGATCGTAGGCGGCGATGAAGTGCATGGTGGCTCGCTGATTGGCTGGAATAAGCTTTTCTAGCTTGGGCGTCGCGGCATTGCACGCTTCGCGTTGTCTTCGCCGGACGGGCTCTTTCTTCCTTTTTTACCTTTTGTTCGAGGCTTGCCCTCGGCGTCGGGGCCAGTCCCTACGTTAACGCTGGCAAAAAAGAGAAAAAAGGACCGCGCGTCAGCGCACGCGAAGCGTGTAACCCTTTCTGGCATACGCGCACGATCTCTGGTAGGTGTTCTACCCAAGGTAGATTAACAGGTTGATCGCATGGCAAAGTCTGCCGCCCGGCCGGCCCAGGTGCCCGTCACCGCCCGCTTTCGCACCGTGGCGCTGCTCGGGCTGGAGCCGGCCCCGGTCGAAGTCGAGGTGATGGCGGCACCGGGCCTGCCGGGCTTCTCAATCGTGGGACTGCCCGACAAGGCGGTGGCCGAGAGCAAGGAGCGGGTGCGCGGTGCCTTGGCCTCCTTGGCGCTGGCGCTGCCCTTGAAGCGGATCACGGTCAACCTCGCCCCCGGCGACCTCGCCAAAGAGGGCAGCCACTACGACCTGCCGATCGCGCTCGGGTTGCTCGTCGTCATGGGCGTCCTGCCGCACGACGCCGCCCCCGACGCGATCGCGCTCGGCGAACTCGGTCTCGACGGGGCGCTGCGGCCGGTGGCCGGCGTGCTGGCCGCGGCGCTGGCCGCCGCCGCCGAGAAGCTGGCGCTGATCTGCCCGGCGGCGAACGGGCCGGAGGCCGCGTGGCTGAAGGACGAGGTCGAGATCACGGCACCCGCGACCCTGCTTGACCTCATCGCCCACTTGCAAGGCGAGCGCGTCCTGGCCCAGCCCGATGTCCTGCCGTTCGACGATATTGAGCCCGGCTTCGACCTCGCCGACGTCAAGGGGCAGGAGAGCGCCAAGCGCGCCTTGGAGATCGCCGCCGCCGGCGGGCACAACCTGTTGATGCAAGGCCCGCCCGGCTCGGGCAAGTCGATGCTCGCCAAGCGCATGGCCGCTCTGCTCCCGCCCTTGACCCCGGCCGAGGTCCTGGAGGTCGGGCTGATCCAGAGCATCGGCGGGCGACTCAACGCCGGCCGGCTCTCGCGCCGGCGCCCGTTCCGCAGCCCGCACCACGCTAGTTCGACCGCGGCCATGGTCGGTGGCGGTGCCAACGCCCGGCCGGGGGAAATTTCCCTGTCGCACCGTGGGGTTCTATTTCTGGACGAGCTGCCCGAGTTCCCGCGCCACGTGCTCGAAGCGCTGCGCCAACCCCTAGAGGATGGTCGGGTGACGATCGCCCGCGCCAACGCGCACGTCACGTATCCTGCCCGCATCCAACTGGTCGCGGCGATGAACCCCTGCCGCTGCGGCCACCTCGACGATCCGGGCCTCGCCTGCACCAAGGCGCCGCGCTGCGCCGCCGACTACCAAAAGCGTCTCTCCGGCCCCTTGTTGGATCGGATCGACATCCACATCGACGTGCCCGCCTTGACCCCGCGCGAACTCGCCCTCCCGGCGGCGAGCGAGCCGGGCGAGGTGATCGCGGCCCGCGTCGCCGCCGCGCGCGAACTCCAGGCCGCCCGCCTCGCGGCGCTCGACCGCCTTGACCTCAAGACCAACGCCGAGGCCGAGGGTGAATTGCTCGACCGCATCGCGCCCCTAGGGGCCGGGGCGAGCGAATTGCTCACCCGCGCCACCGGACGCCTGCGTCTCTCTGCCCGCGGCTATTACCGCATCTTGCGCGTCGCCCGCACGATCGCCGACCTCGCCGGCTCCGTATCGATCGAGAAGGCGCACTTGGCCGAGGCGATCGCATACAGGCGCCGGCCGATCGGGGGGTGAACGCTTCGCGTCCGCTGCGCAGGGCTTTTTCCTTTTGTTTTTACGAGTTTTGCCGGTGGAGCTTGAGCGCGACGTCGAAGCCAACTTCGGCGCAAAGATCAGTGAAGTACTATCTCCATTTTACGTGCAAATCTCAGTGCAATAGAACGTTGTTGCGTTCGATTAAGATCTCGTCATCGCTCTGCTTGGAACCGCCGTTGCTCAAAATTTTTATCAGGCGAATGCCCGCCTTTGAGAGATCGACCGATGGTTCCGAACTGGCTGCACCTGCTCTCGATCGCCGTCCTGGTACTCGGCTTTGTCTGCGCCAGGGTAATTGCGGTCGACGAACTCCGCCACCCGCAGCACATGTGGATCATGAACGTGGTCTGGCCGGTCGTCGCCCTGTTCGGCACCGTGCTGACGCTCTAGGGCTACTTCGCCTACGGGCAGCTCGCTACCAAGGAAGCGATGATACAGGCTAAGCAGGAGGATCGCGACCCGCCCAACAAGACCGAGACGCCGTTTGCCGTCATGGTCGGCAAGGGTGCCAGCCACTGCGGCAGCGGCTGCACGATCGGCGACATCTGCGCCGAGTGGCTGGCGTTCGCCTTCCCGGCCGTCGCGGTCTGGTTCGGGTGGCAGACGATCTTCGCCGACAAGATCTTCGCAGTCTGGATCCTCGACTACATCTTCGCCTTTGCCATCGGCGTCGCCTTTCAATACTTCACCATCGTGCCGATGCGCGGCTCAGGCGGGGGGGGGGGAGAGCATTTGGCAGGCGATCAAGGCGGACACGCTCTCCCTCACCGCCTGGCAGGTCGGCATGTACGGCTTCATGGCGTTCGCCCACTTCTACGTCTTCGCCCGCGTGCTCGGCTTCAGCCTCGACGGGAACACGGTCGAGTTCTGGTTCATGATGCAGATCGCCATGCTGTGCGGCTTCGTCACCAGCTATCTGGTGAACTGGTGGCTGATCCGCGCCGGCATCAAGGAGAAGATGTGAGGCATGATGTGGCCGTGCCGTCGTAGCAAAGTTGAGTGAAGAGGGCTTTATCAGCAAACCATCTCGGCTTTGCCAATAGAGCTGATTGGTCGTGATCCCAAGAAGGTATCCATGATGACGACTCATTATATCTGCCGCGCGTGCGGCACGTCCTTTCCCGACGGCGATAGGCCGCCCGAGCGCTGCCCGATCTGCGAGGACGAGCGGCAATTCGTGCCGGGAAGCGGCCAAGCGTGGACGACGGGCGAGGATCTCGCCATGGGCCATACCAACCTCTGGCGGCGCCACGAGCCCAACCTGTTCGAGATCCGCACGCGCCCCGATTTCGCGATCGGGCAGCGGGCGTTCCTCCTGCGCACGCCCGAGGGCAACATCCTCTGGGACTGTATCGCGCTGCTCGATGGGGCGACGAAGGAGATCGTCCGGGCACTCGGCGGCCTCAAGGCGATCGCGATCTCGCACCCGCATTATTATACGACTGTGCAGGATTGGGCGGGCGCCTTCGATGCACCTGTCTACTTCCACGCGCGGGATCGGGAATGGGTCGTGCGTCCCGATCCCCGCCTGACTTTCTGGGACGGCGACGCGCACGAGATTGGCGAGGGGCTGACGCTTCTGCGGCTCGGCGGGCATTTTCCGGGCGGCACCGTGCTGCACTGGGCGGACGGCGCCGAAGGCCGGGGCGTGCTCTTGAGCGGCGACATCGTTCAGGTCGCGGCCGACATGCGGCGCGTGTCGTTCATGTGGAGCTATCCGAACATGTTGCCGCTCTCGGCCAAAACCGTGCGGCGCATCGGGGCTGCGCTCGAACCGTGGGCCTTCGATCGCATCTACGGCGCCTTCGCCGGCAAGCAGGTGATGCACGACGCCAAGGCAGCCGTCGCCCAGTCCGCGGCGCGCTACGTCGCGTTGCTCAATGGCGAACAAGCGTGAACACGCACGCGCTGCCGGACTAGTCCAGCGCAGGCATCATACTTTGCCAGGGACTTGCCGACGCAGCCGCTCCGGTACCAGGAGGACGGCAACCTCGTCGAGCCGCTCCCGCCAAGCGAGCGGCGTCAGCCAATTTTCCGGGATCGCAGCGGCGCCGTAGAGCCCCCCCGCGAGCTGACCCGTGACGGCGCCCACCGTGTCGGCATCGTCGCCCAGATTGACGGCGAGCACGAGTGCCTCTTCAAAACTCGCGGTGGTGCCGACGCACCAAAGGGCCGCTTCCAGCGTGTGCGCGACGTAGTCCGAGGAGCGGATCAGGGCGCGGTCCTTCGTGCGCCACGCGTCAGCGGCAATGGTCTCGATCGCCCGATGCCCCGTCCAAGCCCGTGGCTGAAGCGGGTCGGGTTCGCCCAGGATGGCGTCGCGAAGGAGGGTGGCGAAGTACGCGCAAGCCTCGACCGCCTGGGGCGCCTCGTGCGTGGTCCGGCCCTGGTCGATCGCGAGGCGAAGCATCGTCTCGGGATCGTCGAGCGCGAACAGGACGACCGGGGCGAGGCGCATGAGCGAACCGTTGCCGGCCTGATCCTCCGCGGTCGGGCCGGCGAACGGGTCGCCGTCCCGCTCGAAGGCGGCGAGGGCTTGCCGTGTCGTGTTCCCGATGTCGAAGCAGGCGCCCGTGCAAGCGTAGGCGCCCGTTCGCCACCAAGCGACGAAGCGGGTCATGAGATCGTCGGGATCCAGGCCGCCGCACGCGAGGAGGCTGTCGGCCAGCGCCAGCGCCATGCTGGTGTCGTCGGTCCACTGGCCCGGCGCGAGCCTGAAAGGGCCGCTGCCCGTCATCTGAGTGTGATAGGGGAGGCTGTCGCGACGGCTGAATTCGAGCGTCGTGCCGAGCGCGTCGCCCACGGCGAGCCCGAGGAGCGCCCCGCGGGCACGATCGAGGCTTGGCGGGGCCTGCCCCCCGGTCGTCGCGTTGGTCATGAAAGGGGTCTCTTCGGCTCGTCCCGCCGGGCTACGGCACATGGCAATGATGCGTGCTCACGCGAAGCACCCGGCCTCCGGCCGACGGATTCGTCTGCCGAGCATGGACGAAGGAACCCAAAGGTTTCAAGGCAAACCTGCTTTGCCACGCTTGAGTTCAGATGTTCAGGCGGTCGCCGGCACAGAGGCTTGGGTTGCCGGGCGTGGGCCACTCGAACGGAGGCTAACCTGCTTCGCGACGAGGCTGTCGATGCGGTTGGCGGCGAGCGGCATGCTCACGTGAAAGCCCTGGATGAGATCGCAGCCGGCCTCGATCAGGGCCTGCAACTGGTCCTCGCGCTCGATTCCCTCGGCGCAGACGACGAGGCCCAGTTCGTGGCCGAGGCGAACGATCGTACGCACGATCGCCAGCGCGTGGCTCGAATTGTCGAGACGTTTAATGAACGACTGGTCAATCTTGATCTTGTCGAAGGGAAACACCTGCAGGTAGCCCAAGCCCGCGTAGCCGGTGCCAAAATCGTCGAGCGCCAAGCGAAAGCCCATCCGGCGCAGCTTGGTCAGGATGTCAAGCGTCGCCGAACTGTCGTCCATCAAGGCGCTCTCGGTGATCTCCAGTTCGATGCGCGTCGGATCGCAACCGGTCTTGACGACGAGCCGTTCCAGGTCGTCGAGAAAGCCGGGGTGGCGGATCTGGACCGGCGACAGGTTGACGGCGATGCGCAAGTCGCCCCAGCGGCCTAAATTGGCGGCGGCCTGGACGAAGACGAAGCGGCCGAGGTCGTGGATCAGGCCCGTCCGCTCGGCGAGCGGGATGAACGTCCCGGGTGACACGGTGCCGAGCGACGGGTGGCGCCAGCGGACGAGCGCCTCGACGGCCGTGATCCGCTTGGCGTGCAAGCAGAGCAGCGGTTGGTAGGCGAGGCTCAGCGTCTCCGCCTCGATCGCCCGCTTCAGTTCCTCCTCAAGCCGCCGCGCCTGAACAGTTCCGGCTTCCATCGTATCGTCGAAGGTGCGGCCCTTGACCGCTGCCTTACGGGCGTGGCGCCGCGCCAGTTGGGCGCGGCGCAGGCAGGTCTCGGGCACGTCCTTGCTATCGACGGTGATGTAACGCCCGTAGCTCACGCTGATGCCGAGCCTGCCTTCGGCGAGGTCCAGCGGCCGCTCCAGAGCAGCAGCACACACAGCGCCCAGGTCTTTCCCGGCGGCATCGACTCCTTGGAGTAGCACCACGAACCTGTCGCCCGACGGACGGGCCAGCACGCCTCCTTCGGGCAGACAGGCCCGCAAACGCTCGGCCGAGCGGCGGATGACCTCGTCGCCGACCGCGCTGCCGTAGGTCTCGTTGATGCCGCTCAGCCGGTCAATATCGATGTCGATGACGGTGCAGGGCGCCGACGGCGTCGTGCGGGCGAGTGCTGCCTTCAGCTTCTCGATCAGCGCGGCGCGGTTGGAACAGCCCGTCAGCGCGTCGTGCGCGCTCAAGAAGCGAAGCCGCTTCTCGCTTTCGACGAAGGCGGTGACGTCGCTCGCCGTGCCGACATAGCCGGTGGGCGTGCCATCGGGTCCGCGGACCGGCACGGCCGCGAGGCGGATGTGCTGTTTGCCCCCGTCCGCCGCTTGCCAGCCCATGTCGACGTCGCGCAGCGGGCGCCCGCCGGCGCTCGCCAGGATCAGCGCCTGCTTCAGACCCGCCGCGAACGTGGCCTGCGGCAGCTCGTCCCAGCGGCGACCAAGCACGGCGTCGATGGGCAAGCCCAAGATTTGCAAGAGATCGTCGTCGATGAGGGTGAGGCGAAGCATGGGATCGGCCTCCCAGCCAACGTCGCCCACCGGCATGATCGGCGCCCGTGCGGCCGCGGCCGTCGCCCGCTCGACGCGGCGTCGGTCTCCTCGCCGCACCATCAGGACGCCGGCGGCCAGAGCAACGATGATTGCGCCGCCGCCCAGCGTCACGGGCAGGGCCGGCGCCTGAAACCACGCCAATAACGGTGCCGGCAGCGATTGACCGCCCATCACCCACGCCAATGCCGACGTGCCAAGGGCAACGATCGCCGCCGTGGCGGGTCGCCAGACGCGACGAACGAACTGGCGGACCTTGGATGGATGGAGCTCGGCGGCCATGAGGTGTTATCGTCTCCACGTATTTGAGACGCCAACCCTAGCCGACGGTCGTTAACCGGGCGTAAACGCCCTGCACTTCGTTCGAAGATCGACAGGCTCTGTCAATCGTCGGGATAACCGAAGATCTTCGGATCGCGCCAGCGAAACACGGTGCGATCGAAGGTGAGGTTCGTCTGAAGATCGTCCAGGACAATCTGCGTCGTCAGGCCTTGCGGATCGACCAGGGACCAGCCGCGCAGCGCGAACGGGTTCTTTGAGAAGACTAGGGTGACGCTGCCCTGATCCCGATTTTGGCGACGCACGATGCGGACCACGATCTGGTTGTTCTGGTCGGCGACGCCGGTGACCTCGATGTCGCCCGAGAACTGGATCGGGTCGTCGAGCAGGATGCCGAGCGGGGTCTGGGAGATCGGCAGGACCGTCACCTGCTTGATGCTGCCGTTGTAGTAGATCAAGCGCCAATCGCCGGGGGCGATGAGAAGAAGCTTGGACGGCGGGGCGTAGTCGAACCGCAACCGCCCCGGCCGCGAGACGAAGACCTCGCCCTGGCTCTGCGCCCCGTTCTGCGCGATCTGGGTGAAGCGCGCCTTGAAGTTGTTGAGGCCGTTCAAGTAGCGCTCGACCGCCCGCACGATCTCGCCGGCGTTGGCGGCCTGGGCCAAGCCGGACGACGGGCGGGCGAGCGCCGCCAGCGCCATCGCCAGAACAAGCTTGCGCCGCGTCGGGCGCCATCGTCGATCAGTCATCGTCCGTCCTGTCCGTTCCGTCGATCCCGCCGCGGCCCATCAAGACCTGCCGCCGCCCAACGTGGTCGGCGCGGCTGATCAGACCTTCGTCCTCCATCCGCTCGATCAGTTTGGCGGCGGTGTTGTAGCCGATGCTCAGCTTGCGTTGCAGGTAGGACGTGGACGCCTTGCCGTCGCGGGCGACAACTTGCACCGCTTGATGGTAAGTGTCGTCGCCGCCGTCGGGGGAGGGTCCCGCCGCGGTCTCGCTTTCGCCATCATCGGAGCCCGCCTCGCTCGTCACCTCGTCGATATAGTCCGGTTCCCCCTGCGCGCGAAGATGCTTGACCACGGATTCAACCTCGTCATCGGTGACGAGCGGCCCGTGGATGCGCAAGATGCGATCGCCCGGCATCATGTAGAGCATGTCGCCCTGGCCGAGTAGTTGCTCGGCGCCGGGCTCGCCCAGGATCGTCCGGCTGTCGATCTTGGAGCTGACGCGAAAGCTGATCCTGGAGGGCAGGTTCGCCTTGATGACGCCGGTCAGCACGTCGACCGAGGGGCGCTGGGTCGCGACGATCAGGTGGATGCCGGCGGCGCGCGCCTTTTGGCTCAGGCGCTGGATCGCGTTCTCGATCTCCTTGCCCGCCGTGAGCATCAGATCCGCCACCTCGTCGACGATGACGACGATGAGCGGCAACGGCGTCATGTCGATCGGCTGGTCCTCGATGATCGGCTGGCCCGAGCCCGGATCGAAGCCGGTGCGCACCCGGCGGGTGAGCGTCTCGCCGCGGCCCCGGGCGGCGGCGACGCGGTGGTTGAAGGTGAAGATGTCGCGCACGCCCAGATGGTTCATCAGCCGGTAGCGCTCGTCCATCTGTCGCACGACCCACTTGAGCGCGACGACGGCCTTGTGCGGCTCGGTGACGACGGGGGCGAGCAGGTGCGGGATGTCCTCGTAGACCGAGAGCTCGACCACCTTCGGGTCGATCATGATGATCCGGCAGTCCTCCGGCGGGT
Organism: Geminicoccaceae bacterium; assembly: GCA_965217265.1. Lineage (GTDB taxonomy): Bacteria > Pseudomonadota > Alphaproteobacteria > Geminicoccales > Geminicoccaceae > JAGRGG01. The sequence goes on from CBDCHP010000006.1 coordinate 12,101, forward strand.
GGCGAAAGAGGAGCGAGAGGATCATCGCGTTGATCGCGACCGACTTGCCCGAGCCGGTGGTGCCGGCGATCAGGAGGTGCGGCATGCGCGCGAGGTCGACGACGATGGGCCCGCCCGAGATGTCCTTGCCGAGCGCCAAGGGCAGCCGCGCGTTGGTGGCGCTGAACGCGGGTGCTTCGAGGAGTTCGCGTAAGAAGACGGTCTCGCGGCGCTCGTTCGGCAGCTCGACGCCGATGATGTTGCGGCCCGGGACGGTCGCGACGCGGACCGAGAGCGCGCACAACGACCGCGCGATGTCGTCGGCGAGGCTGATGACCCGCTGCGAGCGCGTGCCGGGGGCCGGCTCCAACTCGTGCAGGGTGATGACCGGCCCCTGCTTCACGTCGGTGATCTGGCCGCGGACGCCGAAATCGTCGAGGACGGTCTCCAGGCGTGCCGAGGTCTGGGCCAGCACCTCCTTGCTCTCGCCGGCCGCACGGCGCTTGGGCGGCGCGCTCAGCATGGCGAGCACCGGTCGGGCGAAGTCGCCGAGGGTATGACGGGCGTACGGCGGGTTCCTGTTCACGTCCTCCCGGCCGTCGTCGTCCAGGTCGGCGTCCAGAACGCGCGCGCGCCCGAGCGGCTCTCGCGGCGGGGCCGGGCGTGCAGGGATGAGCCGTTCCTCGGCCAGCGTCGGCGCCCGGCGCGTCGCCTCGTCTCCGGCGGCGGGCGTTGCCGCCGGCGTCTCTCGGACGACGGGGGAGGTGCGCCGGCGTCGCGTGGCCGTCGCCGCCGGTTCGTCGGCGGGCGGGGCATCGGCGCCCGCGAACCAGCCGCGGGCGCGGGCGAGAAGGGTTTGTAACGGCCCGCCGTCATCGGTTGATGGCGGCGACGCGGGTGGGGGCGCTTCGCCTCGCGCCCGCAGCCGCTCCATGCCTGAGCGCGCCACCCGGCTTGAGGCGAGCTTCGCGTCGCCGACGGCGCGGCTTAAGCGCCGCCCGGCCCAGGACGAACCGCGGGCGAGGCGGCCGAGCGCCCACAGGCCCTCCACCCAGCGCAGCCCGAGCGCGGTGATTGAGAGGACGACGGCCGCCGCCAAAGTGAGCCAGAAATAGAGCGCCGGCGGCAGGGCCTCGACGAGGAAGGCCGCCTGGACGTCGCCCAGCACCCCGCCAAGGCCGACCGCGTGGGGCCAAGCGTCGGGGGCCGGTCGGGCGGCGAGAAAGGCCGCGAGCGCCATCAAGGCGAGCGGGAGGGCCACGATCGAGAGCCAGAGGAGCGGCAGCGGCCAAGCGAGGCCCAAGCGCAAGCCCCAGGCGAGTGCTGCGAGGGGCAAGAGCCACGCGCCGTAGCCCAAGGACTGAAAGAGGATGTCGGCCAGGACGGCGCCCATGCTTCCGGCCGGGTTGCCGACTGCCGCGTTCGAGGCGGTGCTGAGGGAAGGGTCGTTCGCGTCGAAGCCGTAGAGCGCCGTGACGAGAAACAGGCCCGCCGCCACGAGGCAGAGGCCGCCCAGGCGCTTGAGCGCCGCCACGAGCCACGCGCTCAAGCCGTGACGCTCGGTGTCGAACAGCGAGGTTGCCATCGTCGCTCCTGTCAGGTTGTCCCTGGCCCCAAGGTCGATACCAGCCGTTCGAGCGCGTCCTCGATCAGCGGCTCGTCGTGGACCAGGGCGAGGCGGATATAGGCGTGGCCGGGGTCGGGGGACTGGCCCGGCGGCACGAGATAGGAGCCGGGCAGGACCCGAAGCGCCGCCTCTTGCCACAAGCGTTTCGTCGCCCCAACCCCGTCGCCGACGTCGAGCCAGAGGAAGAAGCCGCCCGGCGGGCGATAAAAGCCGAAGCGGCCGGTGAGCCACCGCGCGGCGATGTCGAGCTTTGCCCGATAGCGTGCGCGGTTGGCGACGACGTGCGCCTCGTCCTCCCAGAGTGCCGTGGCGGCGGCGATGAGCGGCAGGGGCTGGACCGCGGCGGCGTAGGCACGCAACTTCAGGTAGGGGCGCAGGACGTCGGGATCGCCGGCGATGAAGCCGCTGCGCAAGCCGGCCGCGTTCGAGCGCTTGGAGAGCGAGTTCACAACGACGAGCCGCCCGAGCCCGCCGCCCGAGCGCGCCGCGGCCTCCAGCCCGCCCGGCGGCGGGGCTTTGTCCCAGATCTCGCTGTAGCACTCGTCGAGGACGAGGAGAAAGCCGTGTTCGCGCGCCAGCGCCAGGACCCGGTCGAGGTAGGCGGACGACGCCACCGTCCCTTGCGGGTTGGCGGGATTGCACAAGTAGAAGACGGCTGTGCGGGCGAGCAGGTCGGGGGGCAGGGCGTCGAGGTCGGGCAAGAAGCCCGTCGCCGCCGTCGCCGGCAGCGGCACGGGTTCGGCGCCGGCCATGACGGCGGCACCGTAATAGACGGCGTAGAGGGGACAGGGCATCAAGACGGCCTGTATCCTGCCGTCGTCGCGCGCCGCCACCGCGAGCGAGGCCAGCATGAACAGCCCCTCCTTCGTCCCGGCGAGCGGCAGCACCGCTCCCTCGGGCAGCATCCTCTTGGGGAGGTCGAAGCGGCGTTCAAGCCACGCGACGACGGCGGCGGCGAAGGCCGGCGTCCCGTTCGGCGGCGGATAGCGGTTCCAGTCGTCCCCGTTCGCGGCGACGGCGGTCCCCAGCAGGGCCGGGGGGGTGTGCTTCGGCTCGCCGATGCCAAGATCGAGCGCCGTGCGGCCGGGTGCGGGCGCGACGCCTTCCAGAAGGGCCGCGAGCCGTCGAAAAGGAAACTCGCCTAAAGTCGCGACGCGCGGGTTCAACATGGTGTGCCATTCATGACGATGTAGTGTACTGTTCTACTTTAACACCCGTCGGCAAGGTCTCTCAACTGTTGATAAATCCGTCGTTTGTGGCCCGGGTGTCACGTTTGGGGCGGGACAGCCGTCGGGCGGGGCCAGAGCGTGACGCCGCCGCCACGACGCGCTAGGCTTCGCGCGAACACGGTTGAGAGGATCCGATCATGGCACGGCCGGACGCGCATCTTTCTTCCGGCTTGAGGCTCGACCGGCGGCGTTGCCTGACGCTCGGAGCGGCCCTACTCGCGGCCGGTCCGTTCCGCCCCGCGTCGGCGCAGGAGTACGCCCTCTTTCGCCTCGGCACGGGCGGGGTCGCCGGCACCTACTACCCGATCGGTGCCCTCATCGCGAACATCATCAGCAATCCGCCCGGCGGCCGGGCCTGCAAGGACGGTGGCAGCTGCGGCGTGCCGGGCCTCATCGCGGTGGCGCAGTCATCGGCGGGCTCGCTCGAGAACATCCAGCGGATCGAGGCCGGTACCTTCGAGGGCGGCCTCGCCCAGAGCGACGTCGCCTACGCCGCCTACGCCGCGACCGGCCTCTTCGAAGGTGCCGCCCCGGCCGAGAACCTGCGCACGGTCGCCAGCCTCTACGTCGAGAGCATGCACGTCGTCGCTGCGAAGGCGGCCGGGATCAAGAGCGTCTCGGCGCTGCGCGGCAAGCGGGTCGCGATCGACGTTCCGGACTCAGGCACGCAGCCCGACGCCCGCCTCGTCCTCGACGTGCACGGGCTGCGCCCCACCGACCTCGATCTCGTCGAGACGAGCGGCCTGGAGGCGGCCGCCCTGCTGCGCGGGGGCAAGCTCGACGCCTTCTTCTACCTCGCCGGCTGGCCGGCACTCTTGGTGAGTGACCTCGCCGACGAAGGCTCAATCCGTCTCCTGCCGATCGACAACGACGCCCGGGCCGAGCTTGCCGTGCGCCAGCCCCTGTTCACCGACGACCTGATCCCGTTCGGCGTCTACAAGGACCTGCCGGCGATCGAGACCGTCGGCATGACGTCGCAATTCCTGGTCTCGGCCAAGCTCGATCCGAACCTCGTTCACGGCATCACCGCGGCACTCTGGCACCCCGCGTCGCGCCTCCTCCTTGATCAGGGCCACCCCAAGGCGCGCGAGATCACGCTCGACACGGCGATCGAGGCGTACGGCGTGCCGCTGCACGAGGGGGCGGTGCAGTATTATGAGGAGGCGGGGGTCGTCGTGCCGTGAACGCTGCGCGTGCGCTGACGCACGGTCTTTCCCTTTTTTCTTTTTGTCACTTGTTCTCGAACTTGGTATCAACATTGAAGCTAAACCCCGGCCAAAGTTGCGAAAAAGAAAAAAGAAGACCGCGCGTCAGCGCAGGCGCAAGCGTTCAATTGCCCAGCAGGATCGCCGACAGTTGCAATCCGTTCGGCCTGCCCCCCTCCAGCGTGGCGCGGCGGTAGCTGAAGAAGCGCTCGGGCTGGCTGAGCGTGTCCTCGTCCAGGTCGTCGATCGCGACGATCCCGGCCCGCCGCAGCCGGTCCTGGACGTAGCCGGGCAGATCGAAGCGCCGCCGGTCGCCCGGTCCCGGCCCAAAGCGGGGGGCCGAAGTCGGATCGGCGTCGAGGTAGCGGGCCTCGAACTCCGGTCCGACCTCGTAGCCGGCCTTGCGGATGCAAGGTCCGATCGCGGCCCGTGTTCGGGCGGGCACGGCACCCAAACCCGCCATCGCCCTGAGCGTCGCCTCCAGGATACCGTTCAGCGCCCCTTGCCAGCCGGCGTGCGCCGCCGCGACCACGCGCGCGTCCGGGTCGGCAAACAGGACCGGCACGCAGTCCGCCGTCGTGACGCCGAGCACAAGCCCCGGCGCGTCCGTCGCCAGGGCGTCGGCCTCGATCGGTGCGTCGGGCGGGAACGGAGTCGAGACGACGTGGCAATAGCTCCCATGCACCTGACGCGCCACGAGGGGTATCGCGGGCGAGACGCCGAGATCGGCCGCGATGCGTGCGCGGTTGGCGAGCGCGTTATCGCGCTCCCCGGCGTGCTTCAGCCCGACGTTCAGGCCGGCGAAGTCGCCTTGGCTCACCCCGCCCTCGCGGCCGTAGAAGCCGTGCCGCACCCCCGGCAGGCGAAGGAGGTCCGACTCAAGCCGCACCGCTCGTCTCCGCCGCGTCGAAGCCCGGCGGCACGCCCGTATCCGTGAGTGCCAGCACCTTGAACAGGTCGCCCATCGCGTCCGGCGCGATCAGGCGCGCGACGCCGGCCGCGAGGTCGGCCGAGCGCCCACGCGCCCGTGCCGCCAGCGCCGCCAGCCGCGCCTCGATCCCGAGCCGGCGCAAGAACAGGCCCTGCGCGATCGGCCCGAAGGCACGCACGCCTCCCGCCGCCCCGACCAGGGCGCCGAAGTCGACCCTGGCGGTCAGATCGGCCGTCCCCGGTGCTTCGAGCGGCGCCACCTTTTGATGTTCCCGCACCGCCTGCAGCGTGTCGCCGTGGCCGGGCTCCGCCTCGCCGTAGTCGATAACGTAGGCGATCCCGCCCTGGTGCTTCAGCCGCTCGGCAAGCTCGGCGGCGAACGCGTCGCGCGCCGGGGCGGCCTCGATGACCCCGCCGAGCGGCGTCGCGCGTTGCGACGGGCGCAAGGCCGCGTCGAGCGGCAGGGGCGTTCGTGCGAGCCCGAAGGCGAGCCCGCCGTCGGCGTCGAGCCCAACGATTCGCTCGCGCCACCCGGCCTCGACCCGCACGTACTGCCGCACCGGCAGGGCGTCGACGAACTCGTTGGCGACGCAAAAGAGCGGCAGGTCGTCCGGCAGGTCGGCGACGCCCGCGCACCACGCCGGATCAACGCCCCTCAGCCGTTCCGCCTGCGCTTGCCGCAGCACCGGGCTCGCCTCGATCAAGAAGGGCCGGGCCGCCGCGCGAAAGCCCGGCACGAAGGCGGTCGCGCGCCACAGATCGGCCATCAGCGTGCCGCGGCCGGGGCCGAACTCGACCAGCGCGAACGCTTCGGGGGCACCGCGATCCAGCCACGCCTGGGCCAAGGCGGCACCGATCAATTCGCCGAACGTCTGCGAGATCTCGGGCGATGTTACGAAGTCGCCCTTCGCCCCGATCGGCGCCTTGGTGGCGTAGTAGCCGTGGCACGGGTGCCACAGGGCAAGGCCCATGAAGCGAGCGACGTTCAATGGGCCTTCCGCCTCGATCACCCGTTGCAGCCAAGCGGCGTCGCTCACGCGGCCGGTTCCGGCGCCGCTCGGACGCGGGCGCGGGCGCGCAGGATGAGAAAGAGACCGAACAGCAGCATCGGCAGCGACAGGAGTTGGCCCATCGTCAGGCCGATGGGCAGCACGCCCAGGTGCGCGTCCGGCTCGCGGAAGAACTCGACGATCGAGCGGGCGAGCGCGTAGCCGACGAGGAAGACGCCGGAGAGGAACCCGCGCATCCCCGGCCGCCGCGGGCGAAAGGCCAAGATCAGCATGACCGTGCCGAGCGCCAAGCCCTCCAGCCCCGCCTCGTAGAGTTGGCTCGGGTGGCGCGGCAGGTCGCCGGCGCGCGGGAAGATCACCGCCCAGGGCACGTCGGTCGGCCGGCCCCAAAGCTCGCCGTTGATGAAGTTGGCGATCCGGCCGAACAGGAGCCCCGGCGGGGTCGCGACCGCCGCGACGTCGGCGACCTCGAAGAAGGGCAGTTTGTGCTTCCAGGCGAAGACGATCATGCCGACGATGACCCCGGTGAGGCCGCCGTGGAACGACATGCCGCCCTGCCAGACGGCAAAGATCTCCAAGGGGTGCTGAGCGAAGTAGAGCGGGTGGTAGAAGAGGACGTAGCCCAGGCGCCCGCCGAGGATGATGCCCAAGGTGGCGTAGAAGACGAGGTCGTCGACGTGCTCGGGCGTCATCAGCCAGCGCGGCCTCCTCACTAAACGCTTGGCGATCTGCCAGCCGAGCAGAATGCCGGTGATGTAGGCAAGCGCGTACCAGCGGATCGCGAGCGGGCCGATCTGGATCAAGACGGGATCGAAGCCCGGAAAGGGGATCGCGAGCGGCGTCATCCGGGGCTTCCCCGAAGCATGTGTCTGTCCAACCGAGTAAATACCATCAAAGCGCGCGAACAACATCGCGCCAGAGCGGTTTTACGTGATCGTCGGCGCGCGCGCCGCTTTGGCGCTGGGCGACGCCCTCTTAGAGAGTAGCCCTCGACGAGGCAAGCCGGAGGCGAGACTTGCCCCGCACCGCTTGAGCCATGATATTCATGGTCGAACCGCCGTCCGCGGCCGTTTCGCCCCGAAGGGAGACTTTGTGATGCAGACCCAAAACCGCTTCTTCAACGATTTTGCCCGCGTTGCGAGCGGTGCGTTCAACACGCTGGGTGGCCTGCGCGAGGAGATCGAGCTGCGCGTGCGCGAGCGGGTCGAGCGCATGGCCAACGAGATGGACCTCGTCTCGCGCGAGGAGCTGGAGGCGGTGAAGGCGATGGCGGCCAAGGCCCGCCGGGAGCAAGAGGCGCTGAACGCCAGGATCGTGGCGCTCGAAGCCGAGATCAAAGGGCGCGAGAGCAAGGACAGCGACGACGGCGCGAATGCTAAGGACGCTCCGACGCAAGACCCGGTGATCTGACCCCGTCTTGCGGCTTTTTTGCCCCTCTGGCACGCTGCCCCGGCGGCAGCCCGATTCGCCGGGTTTTTCGGCGGATCGCGTCCGGCCCCGTCTCGCGCGGGCGGTGCCCGCGAGGGGCCGCGTTTCGTCCTGGAGTGACGTTCTTGACCACCCTGCTCACCGATATTCAAGAGACCGCCACCAACCCGCTCGACCTGGTCGAGAAAGTCGCGGTCGCGAACGACTGGCCGTTTCAGCGCCAGAGCGACGAGGAGTTGGCCTGCGAGGTCGCGGGCCAGTGGTGCCACTATAAGCTCTGGTTCGCGTGGCACCCGGAGATGGGCGTGTTCCACCTCTCCTGCGCCCTCGACATGAAGGTGCCGACGAAGAAGCAGGCGCTGATCTGGCAGCTCTTGGCGCTCGCCAACGAGAAGCTCTGGCTCGGCCATTTCGAGATCTGGAGCGAGGAGGGGCTGCCCGTCTTCCGCCACGCCGCCCTGTTTCGCGAGGGTGCCTTGGCGAGCGTGCACCTGATCGAGGATCTGGTCGAGATCGCGATCAACGAGTGCGAGCGCTTCTATCCGGCCTTTCAGTTCGTCATCTGGGGCGGCAGGAAGCCGACCGAGGCGCTGCTCGCCGCCATGCTCGAAACCGAGGGCGAGGCCTGATGCGTCTGCCAGGGCCCCTCCTCCTCGTCGGCTGCGGCAAGATGGGCGGGGCCCTGCTCGACGGCTGGCTGAAGCGTGGTGCCGCCAAGGAAGACCTCGCCGTGATCGAGCCGCACGCGGCGTCGGCGGAACGGGCGACGGCGGGGGGTGTGCGCACCGCGGCGACGGCCCAGGAACTGGGCGATATGAGGCCCGCCGTCCTCGTCGTCGCCGTCAAGCCGCAGATGATGGCCGAGGTCCTGCCGGGCTTGGCGTTCGTCGTCACCGGGCGCACCCTCGTCGTCTCGATCGCGGCCGGGACCACGGTCGCCGCCTTCGAGCGCGCGTTCGGGCCGGTGCCGGTCGTGCGCGTCATGCCCAACACCCCGGCCGCGATCGGCCGCGGCATCAGCGCCTTGTTCGCGACGCCGCGGGTCGATTCCGCCGGCCGTGCGCTGGCCGAGGCGTTGATGGCCGCCGTCGGCGAGACCGTCTGGCTCGACGACGAGGAGGCGATGCACGCCGTGACCGGCTTGAGCGGCGGCGGCCCGGCCTACGTCTTCCACATGGTCGAGGCGCTGGCGGCGGCCGGCGCGGACGCCGGGCTGGAGACCGGCCTCGCCCGCCGCCTCGCCCACGCCACGGTCGCCGGGGCCGGCGCGCTCCTGGACGCTGGCCCTGACGAGGAGGCCGCCACCCTGCGGCAGAACGTCACCAGCAAGGGCGGTACCACGGCGGCGGCACTCGCCTACCTCATGGCCGAGAAGGACGGGCTGACGCCTTTGATGCGGCGCGCCGTTGCGGCCGCGGCGGCGCGCTCGCGGGAACTCGGCGAGGATTGAGGCGTCTTCACAAGGCGCGGTCCGGCGAAGAAATGCGGCGGCGGGATATCAAGGAGCGGAATATGGCAGAAGAAGGCGCGGCGCGCGACATCGACGGCGCGATCCTGGAGGCGGCGATGCAGGCCGCCGCCTTCGACGGCTGGCGCGGCCTGTCGCTGCGCGGCATCGCCGAGGCCGCCGGGGTCAGCCTCGCCGAGTTGCGCGCCCGCATCGACGGGCCGCTCGCGGTCTTGCGCCTCCTCAACGACCGGCTCGACGTCAAGATGCTCGAATTCGACCCCGACGAGCTCGAAGGTCTGACGCCGAGGGAGCGTTTGTTCGAGGTTCTCATGCGCCGGCTCGACGCGATGGGCCCCTACAAGGCCGGCATTGAGCGCCTCGCCGCCGACCTGCCGCGGGCACCTGAACTTTGGGGCCGGCTCGCCTGCAACCTGGATCGCTCGATGACGTGGCTGATGGCGGCGGCCGACATCCGCTACGAGGGTGGCAAGGACCGCCTCGCCCGGCAGTTGCTCGCCGCCGCCTACGGCAGCACGCTGCGCGTCTGGCTCAAGGACGAGAGCGAGGACAAGGCGCGCACGCTGGCCGAACTCGATAAGCGCCTGGCACAGCTCGACCGCCTCGCCCGCTTTCGTCTGCCGGGCTTTCCCGGCCGGACCGCCGGCGACGCCGGTCCCGCCGCCGCCCCAGCCTGAGCGCGGGGGGGCCAAGGCAAACGAGGTAAAGCCGATCCCGTTTTCACGCCCCGCAGCCCCGCTTCAGTCGGGGGTAGGTTTTGATCGGAACCTGCCCGATCCCATAACGAAAACCGCCCTTCAGCCCCGTAAGGTCACGTCGCGTCGGCGGGCCGGCGAAGGTTACGATCGCATCAACCTTAATTGTTAAGCTTAACGTACATTATTCATTAACTTCTGTTGGCCATGATGTGCCTCAGACGCGCGGAACGACCCCGTGTCGTGGCACGAAACCAATTAGCTGACGAGGTGCATCAATGGCCATCGGTATGGCGACCAACACGACGGCGCAGACCGCCCTTCGCTATCTTGACCAGAACAACCACGCGGCGTCGAGCTCGATGGCGAAGCTCTCCTCGGGCTCGCGCATCGTCCGCGCCTCCGACGACGCCGCGGGCTTGGCCGTCGGCACCACGCTGCGCGCCGACGTCGCCAGCTTGAAGCAGGCCGAGCTCAACGCCAGCCACGGCATCTCGCTGCTCCAGGTCGCCGACGGCGGCCTCTCCCAGGCGAGCGACATCCTGATCCGGATGAAGAGCCTCACCGTCCAGGCGCAGTCGGGCACGATCGGCACCGAGGAGCGCGGCTTCATCAACAAGGAGTTTGATGCCCTTCTGACCCAGCTCGACGACCTCTCGAAGCAGACCAAGTTCAGCGGCGAGCGCCTGATCGATGGCGGCCTCGCCGCTAAGGTAGATACCGTGACGGCGGGTGCTACCGACGTCGCGGGTCTCGGCGGTGCCGCCGTCGTGATGAACATTGATCCCGGCGGTAGTGCCTCGGCCGGCGTCTACCAATTGAGCATCCAGAACGGCGCAGCGCCGACGCCGACCACCAACGACCAAGTCACCCTCGTCAACACCGTGACCGGCATCAGCCAGACGATCGACTTGGGCGCCGACGCCGCCAGCTACACCGGCAAGCTGTCGTTTTCCCAGTTCGACGTGACGATCGACGTCGACACGCTTGACACCAGCGCCGACGTCGCGGCCGGTGCCACGACCCAGTTCACGGTCGAGAACGATGCCCTGCAGTTCCAGGTCGGCATCAAGGCCGACGAGACGATCAGGGTCGAGTTGATGAGCGTCAAGACGACGGACCTGGGCGGCGACAACGTTGCCGACGCCGGTGGGATCCTCAAGACCCGCTCCTTGGGCGACGTCGAGGGCAACGGCAGCAACGTGAAGGCGAGCGTCACGACGCGCGACAACGCTACCATGGCGAGCAACATTCTCGACGCCGCGATCTCGCGCATCAACGAGGGCCGCTCCGAGACCGGTGCTTACATCTCGCGCTTCGAGTTCGCCGGCAACAACCTCGCCGTCTCGGTCGAGAACCTAGATGCCGCCCGCTCGGTCCTGCTCGACGTCGACATGGCGGCCGAGATGAGCAACTTCTCTTCCAAGCAGGTGATGATGCAGGCCTCGGTCTCGATGCTGGCGCAGGCCAACCAGATGCCGCAGAACCTCCTCAAGCTGCTCGGCTAGTCCCGTTCCGGTTTCGTGCCAAGGCCGGGCCCCTTCGTCCGAAGGGGCCCGGCCGGACGGGCTTTTGGCCCTCGCACCGGCAAGACTTGCCGGGCCGGCAGTTTCTGCCGGATCTTTTCGGTCGCCGCGCGGCAATTTCTGCCGCCTTCGCGTCCCGTCCTTCATCGTGAAGCCGCCGTATGCCCCGTGGTACGGGTCTGGCACGGGTGTTGCAAAGCACTCTGCGTCGGTCACCGTGACCGGCCGGTCGGGCAGATAGCCCGCCGCACCACCGGGCCGATGAGCCCAGCTTCACGTAGAAGGACTTTACTACCATGGCTATCACCAACACGGCTGCCAACACTGCGCTGCGCTTCCTGTCGAGCAACCAGAGCTCGGCCGCCAATTCGATGGGCAAGCTCTCCTCGGGCACGCGCATCGTCAAGGCCTCCGACGACGCCGCCGGCCTTGCCGTCGGCACCAAGCTCAAGGCCGACGTCACCGCCTTGAAGCAGGCCAAGAACAACGCCGGTCAGGCGACCAGCATGCTGCAGGTGGCCGACGGCGGCCTCAGCCAAGTCAGCGATATCCTCTTGCGGATGAAGTCGCTCTCGGTGCAGGCCCAGTCGGGCTCGGTGACCGACAAGGAGCGCGGCTACATCAACAAGGAGTTCTCCGCCCTCACCAGCCAGATCGACGACATCGCCGATCAGACCAAGTTCAGCGGCACCAACCTGCTGTCGACCAATGGCACCGATCCCTCGACCGCCGACGGCACCGGCCTCGACTTCCAGGTCGGCGTCCTTTCGAGCGAGAAGATCACGGTGAAGACCGCGGCCGTCGACACGACGACGCTCGGCATCAACGCCGACAAGGTCGACACCGCGGCCGATGCGACGACGGCCAGCGACAATCTCGACGCCGCCATCGAGACCGTCATCGGGGCGCGTGCGGACGTCGGCGCGCAGATCTCGCGCTTCGAGTTCGCCGGCGCCAACTTGGCGACCTCGATCGAGAACCTGGACGCGGCGAAGTCGACCATCATGGACGTCGACATGGCCTCCGAGATGAGCGCGTTCAGCGCCAAGAACGTGCAGACCCAGGCTTCGGTCGCGATGTTGGCCCAGGCCAACCAGCTGCCGCAGCAGATGCTGCGTCTGCTCAACTAACGGTACCCTTGAGGACGGCCGCCGCCCCGGCGGCCGTCCCTTTTCTTCGAACCGTTAAACATGCTGCAACCAATTGCCTCTAATCTGCCGCTGATCTGGAAGGCGTCCGAAGGGCCGTCTCCGATCGAGAAGGCGGCCCCGGCCCCCGAGCCGCCGCCCGTCTGGGCGACGCTCGAAGAAGCCGTCAAGCCGCTGGCATCGGCGGCCTATCCGGGCCGTGAGGTTGAGGTGAGAGGGTTTGAGCACGAGGCAAGCGGGCGCTACGTCGTCAAGGTTAGCGACGGCCGCACCGGCGAGACCTTGATGCAGTCGCCCCCGGACGAGTTGCTGCGCTTCTTCGCTTCGGGACGTGACATGCCCAACCCCCTCGTTCGCATCGAAGCATGAGTTGAAAGGGCTTGGCAGATGGCAGAGCAAACGAACATCGGCATCGGCAGCATCGCGACCTCGTCGGGCCGCCCCCGTCTGACCGGCTCGTCGTCCAAGATCGACACTGAGGCCCTGGTCGAGGCCGCCTACCAAGCCAAGCGCTTTCCCGCCGTGCGGCTGGAGCGCAAGATCACCCAGAACGACGCCAAACTCGCCGCCTACGATGAGATGAGGACGCTCCTGGACGATCTGAAGTCGTCGCTCAACGCCCTGCGCAACCCCCCCGGCCTCTTGGGCGCCAAGGACAACGCCTTCGAGGTCAAGCAGGCGTTCTACGCCTCGCCCGACGTCGCCAATCCCGGCCAGTACATGGGTATCACGCTCGATAACCGGGCCGAGGTCGGCACCTACGAGATCGAGATCGAGCAACTCGCGACCGTCAACAAGCTCTCCGCGACGACTGTGTCGGGCCGCGACCAGACCCTCGCCGACGCCTGGAGCCCGTTCGGCGCACCCTTCTCGGGCACGCTCGACGTCGGCCTCGCCGGCGGCGACAAGGCGTCGATCGCGATCGACGGCACGATGAAGATCGGCGACCTCAAGGCCGCGATCAACGCCAAGAGCGCCACGACCGGCGTCACCGCCAGCGTCTTGCAGATGTCCGACAGCGACTTTCGCCTCGTCCTGACCGGTAAGGAGACCGGCAAGGCGATCGAGATCACCGACAATAGCGGCATCGCGGGCGGTTTCGCCACGAACGAGTTGCAGCCGGCCAAGGCGGCGAAGCTCGTCGTCGACGGCGTGCCCGTTACCCGCACGAGCAACCAGATCGACGACCTGATCCAGGGCGCCACGATCAACCTCTACAACGCCAAGGACGACGCCAAGATCACCGTCACGGTCGAGCCCGACCTCGGCGGGGTCAAGGAGAAATTGACCGCTACGGTCGACGCCTACAATGCCTTTCGCGAGTTCGCCGACCGGCACAGCGTCATCACCCCCGACGGCGAGGTGAACGAGGAGTCGATCCTGTTCGGCGATCGCACCCTGCGCTCCGCCGTCCAAGGCATCACCAGCATCTTCGGCGGCGCCGTCGATGGCCTTGCCGCCGACAAGGCCTCGACGCTGCGCGGCGTCGGCGTCAAGCTCGCCGAGGGCAACCGCCTGACGATCGACGGTGCCGCTCTTGACAACGCGCTGTTGACCAAGCTCGACGAGGTGCGCGACGTCCTGGAGTTCGGCTTCACCGCTGCTTCGGAAGAGCTGGACGTCTTCTCGCGCACCAACGCGCTCGCCGATACGGAGTTCACGGTCGAGATCACTGACCTCAACAACGACGGCGTGCCCGAGAGCGTCACCGCCGACGGCGTCGCGCTCGACGTCAGCGGCGCCACCATCAAGGGCGTTGCGGGAACCGCTTACGAGGGCCTGGAGCTGATCTGGGTCGGCTCGGGCTCGACGAGCATCGACGTCACCGCGACGCAAGGCCTCGCCGATCGCGCCTTCAACTACCTGGACGAGGTGCTGGACAAGGTCGACGGGTCGATCGCTAGCGCCGTGACCGACCTCGAAGACCGCACTACCGACTATCAATCGCAGATGGAGCGCATCGAGGCCCGCGCCGCCGAGGAGCGCGAGCGCCTGATCGAGCGCTTCACCCAAATGGAAACCGCAATGTCGCTCGCCCAGACGATGCTGGACCAAATCAGGGCCCAGATGGACGCCTGGGCGGGCGGCTGATCACTAAATTTTCATTAAGTTATTGAATCGAGGAGGAGACATGTACCCCCGTGCCCAAGCCGGCGTCGCGGCCTATCAGGCCGCGCGCGAGACGATGAGCCCGGCCCAGATCATCATTCTTCTTTATGAAGGGGCGATCCGCAAGCTGATCGAGGCCAAAGACGCCATTGCTGCCAATCGGATCGAAGACCGCTTCAACGCCGTCACCAAGGCACACGCCATCATCGGCGGGTTGCACAGCCAGCTCGACTTCGAGGCCGGCGGCGAGGTGGCGAGGACGCTCGACACGTTCTACACCCACGTCTCCAACCGGATGATGACGATCAACCTCAAGAACGACCCCGCGATCTGCGACGAGCTCGTCAGCCAGCTCAAGCAGATGCACGCGAGTTGGGTGCAGGTGGCGGCCGAGACCGGTGCGCCGCCGCAGCAAACCGGTGCGGGCGGCGTTCTCGCCAGCGCGTGAGGGAACCGCAAAACCTCGAAATCATTCACGTTTGGGTGCGGTTGCAGGGGGTAGGGCCCCTTCTTATATGACCCTCAGCGCGAGTGCCGCCGCCACTTGGGTTCAACTCCCCGGCAGCGCTCGGAAGTGAGTAACACGATTTTCGCGTCTCGCGCGAGAGGGTTTGCATGAGCAGGATCATCGGCATCGACCTTGGCACGACCAATAGTTGTGTCGCCGTGATGGAGGGCAAGAACGCCCGCGTCATCGAGAACGAAGAGGGTGTGCGAACGACCCCCTCGATGGTGGCCTACACCGAGGACGGCGAGGTCTTAGTCGGCATGCCAGCCAAGCGGCAGGCGGTGACGAACCCTGAGAACACCGTGTTCGCCGTCAAGCGGCTGATCGGGCGTCGCTACGACGATCCGATCGTCTCCAAAGACAAAAACATGGTCCCTTACAAGATCGTTCGGGGCGACAACGGCGACGCCTGGGTCGAGACGCGCGGCGACAAGAAGGCTCCGTCGCAGATCAGCGCCGAAGTTTTGAAGAAGATGAAGCAGACGGCCGAGCGCCACCTGGGTGGCACGGTCGACAAGGCGGTGATCACCGTCCCGGCCTACTTCAACGACAGTCAGCGCCAAGCGACGAAGGACGCAGGTCGCATCGCCGGCCTTGAAGTTCTGCGCATCATCAACGAGCCGACCGCGGCGGCGCTTGCCTACGGCATGGACAAGGGCGCCAACCAGACGATCGCGGTCTACGACCTCGGTGGCGGCACGTTCGACGTCTCGATTCTCGAAATCGGCGACGGCGTCTTCGAGGTGAAGTCGACCAACGGCGACACGTTCCTCGGCGGCGAGGATTTCGACCTTCGCCTGATCGACTACATGGCCGACGAGTTCAAGAAAGAGAACGGCATCGATCTTCGCAACGACCGCTTGGCGTTGCAGCGCCTGAAGGAGGCGGCCGAGAAGGCGAAGATTGAACTGTCTTCGACGATGCAGACCGAGGTCAACCTGCCCTTCATCACCGCCGATCAGACGGGGCCAAAGCACCTCACGATGAAGATCAGCCGGGCGAAACTCGAGATGCTGGTCGACGATCTCGTCGATCGGACGGTCGAGCCCTGCAAGAAGGCGTTGAAGGACGCGGGCTTGAGCCCGTCCGATGTCAACGAGGTGATCCTGGTTGGCGGCATGACGCGCATGCCCAAGGTGCAAGAGCGTGTGAAGCAGTTCTTCGGCAAGGAGCCGCACCAGGGCGTCAACCCCGACGAGGTCGTGGCGATGGGTGCCGCGATCCAGGCGGCCGTGCTCTCGGGCGACGTCAAGGACGTCCTCCTGCTCGACGTGACGCCGCTCTCCTTGGGCATCGAGACGCTGGGCGGCGTGTTCACCCGCATCATCGACCGTAACACGACGATCCCGACCAAGAAGAGCCAAGTTTTCTCGACGGCCGAGGACAACCAGTCCGCCGTGACGATCCGGGTCTTCCAGGGCGAGCGCGAACTGGCGGCGCAGAACAAGCCGCTAGGACAGTTCGACCTCCTCGGTATTCCGCCGGCCCCGCGCGGCATGCCGCAGGTCGAGGTGACGTTCGACATCGACGCTAACGGCATTGTCAACGTCTCGGCCAAGGACAAGGCGACCAACAAGGAGCAGCAGATCCGCATCCAGGCCTCCGGCGGCCTCTCCGACCAGGAGATCGACCGCATGGTCAAGGAGGCGGCCGAGCACGCCGAGGACGACAAGAAGCGCAAGGAGGCGATCGAGGCGCGCAACCAGGCCGATAGCCTGATCTACACGACCGAGAAGAGCCTGAAGGAGCACGGCGAAAAGGTCAGCCCGGACGTCCGTCGCCAGATCGACGAGGCGCTGAGCGATCTCAAGGGCGTTATGGACAAGGACGACGCCGAGGCGATCCGGTCCAGGACCCAGACTCTGGCCGAGGCCTCGATGCGTTTGGGCGAGGCCGTCTACGCTTCACAGCAATCGGATGCGGCCGGCAGTGGTGCCGCGAACGCGGACGCCAAGGACGGGACGTCGGCCGACGAGGGCGTGGTCGATGCCGAATTCGAGGAGGTCGACGACGACCGTAAGCGTTCGGCCTGACCCTCGCGTCCGCCGCAAGCGCTTTTTGGGAGCCGGGCTGAAAAGTTCGGCTCCCTTTGGTTATCCCGCCGACCTTTCAAGAATGGTTCGTCAATATGGCTCCTAAGCGCGATTACTACGAAGTGCTAGGCGTCGCCCGCAACGCCGACGAGGCGGAGCTTAAACGCGCCTATCGTAAGCTCGCGCTGCAATACCACCCCGACCGCAATCCCGACAATCAAGAGGCCGAGGCGCGCTTCAGGGAAGCTAACGAGGCTTACGAGGTCCTGAAGGACCCGCAAAAGCGGGTGGCTTACGATCAACTCGGCCATCAGGCTTTCGAGGCCGGCATGGGCGGGCGCGGCGGCGCCCCAGGCGGTTTCGACTTTTCCGGCTTCGCCGACGTCTTCGACGATCTGTTCGGCGATTTCGTCGGCACCCGTCGCCGCAGCACGTCAACGCGCGGTGCGGATCTCCGCTATAACCTGACTATCACGCTCGAAGAGGCGTTCGCCGGCAAGAAGGCGCAGTTGCGCGTGCCGACCTCGGTCACTTGCGGCGTTTGCCACGGCAGCGGTGCCGAGGGTGACGCCGAGCCCACCGCCTGTCCCACCTGCCGCGGGGCCGGGCGGGTTCGGGTGCAGCAGAGCTTCTTCACCGTCGAGCGTACTTGCCCGACGTGCCAGGGTGCCGGCCGGATCATCAGCGACCCGTGCCACGCCTGCGGCGGCAGCGGCCGGCGCAACGAGGAGAAGACGCTCGCCGTCAACGTGCCGTCCGGCGTCGAGGACGGCACCCGCATCCGCCTCTCGGGCGAGGGCGAGGCGGGCCTACGGGGCGGTCCGCCCGGCGATCTCTACATCTTCATCAGCGTGGCGCCGCACCGGCTGTTTCGCCGCGAGGCCAGCAACATCTTCTGTCGCGTGCCGCTGCCGATGACGACGGCGGCGCTCGGCGGTTCGGTCGAGGTGCCGACGATCGAGGGCAAGCGCGTGCGGGTGCAGGTCCCGGCCGGCACGCAAACGGGACGGCAGATCCGCCTCAAGGGCAAGGGCATGACCGAGTTGCACGGGCACGCGCAAGGCGACATGTTCGTCGAGATCCTGGTTGAGACTCCGGTCAACCTGACCAAGCGGCAGCAGGAACTCCTGCGGGAGTTCGACGAGACGGGCGACGCGACCGACGAGGGCCAGCACCCGCAGCACGAGGGTTTCTTCGCCAAAGTCCGTGAGTTGTGGGACGACCTGACGGATTAGACCATGAACCGCGCCGCGTCCCCATGCTTGAAGTCGAGGCCCAGGCCCGGCCGCGAGAGGTCGGGGGCGATCCTGCCGTTCTTGGGCACCGGCGCGCCGTCGAACAGCGTCTGCTCGATGCGGGCGTGGTCGTGAAACCACTCCAGGTGCCGGGTACGAAGGGCGGCACAGCAGGGATGGAGGTGCAGGGCGGGGCCGCAGTGCGAGGAGAGCGGGATCTGGAACGCCTCGCACAAGGCTGCCGCTTGCATAGCATAAAGCCGGTGATGCCGCAGCAGCGGGTCGCGTCGGCCTGGAGCACGTCGACGGCGTCGGCTTCGAGCATTCGGCGAAAGTACCAAGACGTGTAGCCGTACTCGCCCGCCGAGACCTCGATCGGCGGCGGGGCGCGGTCGCGGATCAGCCTGAGCCCGTCGAGGTCATCGGAACTCACCGGCTCCTCGAACCACGTCACGCCGAGCGACCGAAAGCGCTCGGCGAACGCCAGCGCCTCCTTGCGGGCGTAAGCACCGTTGGCGTCGACGAACAGTTCGACCCCGTCGCCGATGGCGGCGCGCGCCGCTTCGACCCTACCGGCGTCGCGTCCCGGCTCACGGCCGATCTTCATCTTGACGAAGGCCATGCCGTCCGCCGCCCAGCCGCCGAGCTGCTCGCGCAGCTCGGCGTCGGTGTAGGACGTGAACCCGCCGCTGCCGTAGATCGGGATGCTTTCCCGCGCCGCGCCCAGGAGCTGGACTACGGGGACGTTCAGCAGGCGACCCTTCAGATCCCAGAGGGCGTTGTCCACCGCCGAAACCGCCGCGGCGGCGATGCCAAGGCGGCCTAGATTGCGCAGCGCATGAGTCATCGCCCCCCAGCAGGCGTGGGTAGCGAGCGCGTCCAGCCCCGCCACCACGTCCTTGAGCTTGCCCTCGATCAGCTGGCCCGTCGAGGTATCGGCGTAGGTATAGCCGACGCCGGTCTCGCCGCCCGCCTCGACTTCGACCAGAACGAGGGTCGTCGAGTCCCATCGCAGGGTGCCGTCGGACTCCGGCCGGTCGGTCGGGATCTCATAGACCCCGACCTTGAGGTTCGTGACGGGTGCGGCCGCGGCCATGGGCTTCTTAGCCCAGAAGGCGCTTGAAGGACTGCCAGACGATGCCGCCCGCGTCGGGATCACCTTTGGCCAATGCCGTGGCATAGGATTGGGCTTGGGCGAGCGTGATGTGCGGCGGCAGGGTTGCCACGTCGGGATCGACGCGGGCGTCGATGACGCAGGGACGGTCCGCCGCCAGCGCCGCCTCCCAGGCCGGCGCCACCATCTCAGGCCGGTCGACGCGAATGCCCTTGAGGCCCAGCAGTTCGGCGTAGGCCGCGTAGGCGAAGTCCGGCACCGCCTGGGTCTCCATCACCCGGGGCGAGGAGCCCATCGCCCGCTGCTCCCAGGTTACTTGGTTGAGGTCGTTGTTGTTGAGCACGGCGATGATGAGGCGCGGGTCCGACCAGCGCTGCCAGTACTTGGCGATGGTGATGAGCCCGTTGATGCCCAGCATCTGCATGGCGCCGTCGCCGACGAAGGCGATCGCCACCCGCTCGGGATAGGCGAACTTCGCCGCCGTGGCGTAGGGCACGCCCGGGCACATCGTGGCGAGCGTGCCCGAGAGCGACGCCTTCATGCCGCGGCGCATCTTGAGGGCACGGGCGAACCAGTTGGCCGAGGTGCCGCTGTCGGCGGCGATGATCGCGTTGTCGGGCAGGCGCGGCGAGAGTTCCCAGAACAGCAGTTCAGGGTTGATCGGGTCGGCCGACATGTGCGCCCGCTTGCCCTCGTCCTGCCACCAATCCTCGACCCAACCCTCAATCTTATGGCGCCAGGAGCGGTCGCGCTTGGGCTCCAGGTAGGGCAGGAGGGCCTTGAGCGTCAGCGCCGCGTCGCCGGTGAGGTTGACGTCCATCGGGTAGCGGATCGAGAGCATCTTCGGGTCGATATCGATCTGCACGCCGTGCGCCGCACCTTCCTTGGGCAGGAACTCGGAGTAGGGAAACGACGAGCCGACCATGAGGAGCGTGTCGCACTCCATCATCAGGTCCCATGACGGCTTGGTGCCGAGCAGGCCGATCTGGCCAGTGACGAAGGGCAGGTCGTCCGGCAGCGCCGCCTTGCCGAGCAGCGCCTTGGCGACGCCGGCGCCCAGGACCTCCGCGACCTCGATCACCTCGCGCTCGGCGTTGAGGGCACCGGCGCCGATCAGCATCCCTACCCGCTCGCCCGCGTTGAGCACGGCCGCCGCGTGGCGCAGGTCCTCATCGGCCGGAACGACGCGGGGTGCCGCGTAGCCGACGCCGGAGTGGATCGTGCCATGCTTGTGCGGCGGCGTCTCGACGGCCTCCAGTTCCTGCACGTCGTTCGGCACGATGATGCAGGTGACGGTGCGCTCGGCCTTGGCGATCCGCACCGCCCGGTCGACCAAGTGGCGCATCTGCGCCGGCACCGTGCACATGTGGACGTACTCGCCGGCCACGTCCTTGAACAAGGAGATCAGGTCGACCTCCTGCTGATAGTGGCCGCCCAAGGACGCGCGCGCCTGCTGACCGACGATCGCCACCACCGGCTGGTGGTCGAGCTTGGCGTCGTAGAGGCCGTTCAAGAGGTGAATGGCACCCGGCCCCGAGGTCGCCATGCATACGCCAACCTCGCCGGTCCATTTGGCGTGGGCGCCGGCCATGAAGGCCGCCGTCTCCTCGTGGCGCGTCTGAATGAAGTCGAAGCGCCCGCCCGCCTTGTCCAACGCCGCGACGATGCCGGTGATGCCGTCGCCGGGAAAGCCGTAGACCCGCTTGATGCCCCACTGTTCGAGGCGATCGAGCATGAAGTCGGCGACCGTCTTGGCCATGGTAGCGTGTCCTCTCGTATTTTACTTTCGTGTTCGGTTTAGCCGGCCGGAAAGGCGATCGTGCTGATCAGCGCGTTCTCGGCTTGGCGCGAGTCCAGCCGCGTGTGCTGCACGACGATCGGAACGTCGGCGGCGATCACGGCGGCGTAGCTCAGTCCCTTCGGGATCGGTTCAGGATCGTCGATCTCGTTGAAGCGGACGTGCTTCGTCCGCTGTGCCGGCACGGTGATGCGGTAAGGGCCGGCCGGCTCGCGCTCGGCGAAGTAGACGGTGATGCTGACATCGGCGTCCGCGTCGCCAGCGTTGAGGATGCTGGCCGCCTCGTGGCTCAGCATCTCGGGCTCGGGACCGTGGCTCCCTTGGGGGATGTAGCCGTCGGCGATTACCCAGCGTTCGCGTCCCAGATTCGGCATTCCGATCCCTCCTATCGTGCGGGCGGTCCTGCGACCACCGCCTGCACCATTAGTGGCAGAACGTCGCATCAACGCCGCGCGAAGGGGCCAGGTTCCTGTCCCGCTTAATCAATTGTCGGTTATTATTTGTCCACGAGCCGTCCGGCCGTGCCGGCATGTAACGCCCGCGGGCTTCGTCACCCTGCGGTCGGTTCAGCCACGGGCGATCGAGACCGTCCGGCCCTCGCGCATCGACTGGAGGGCAGCGTCGGCGAGTTCGAGGGCACGAAGCCCGTCCTCGCCGTCGGGCTTGAAGGTTCCCCCGCCCGTCGCGGCCGCGACGAAGCTCTGCAACTCGCGCCGGTAGGCCTCGGCGTAGCGGGTCATGAAGAAGTCGAGCAGCGGGTCGGTGCGGTAGCCGTCGGCGTTGGCGAGCGTCACGCCCGTGACGTGCTGGTTCTCGACGCTCACCATGCCCGCCGATCCGTGCGCCTCGACGCGCTGATCGTAGCCGTAGCTGGCACGACGGCTGTTGGTGATGACGCAGATCTTGCCCGAGACCGTCGTGAGCGTCGCCGTCGCCGTGTCGACGTCGTTCGCCCCGGCAATCGCCGCGTCGACGAGGACGGAGCCCGTGGCGCTCACCAGCGCCACCTCCTCGTTCAAGAGAAACCGGGCCATGTCGAAGTCGTGGATCATCATGTCGCGGAAGAGCCCGCCCGAGCGCTTGATGTAGTCGACCGGCGGCGGGCCTGGGTCGCGCGAAGTGATCTGCACGAGTTCGACCCCGCCGATATGGCCGGCCTCGATCCGCCGCCGCAATTCGACGAAGTTCGGATCGAAGCGCCGGTTGAAGCCGACCATCAGCCGCGCCCCGACGTCGCGCACCACCTCAAGGCAGGCCCGCGCGCGCCCGACGTCGAGGTCGATCGGCTTCTCGCAGAAGATCGCTTTGCCGGCCCGCGCCGCCGCCTCGATCTGCGCCGCGTGCAGGTCGGTCGGCGTCGCGATGATGACGGCCCCGATGCCCTCGTCGGCGAGGATGTCCTCCACACTCGTCCGGCGCGCGCCGATCACCGCCCGCGCCGCCGCGTCGCTCGGGTCGTGGACGGCGACGATGCAAGCGCCGTCGATCGTGGCGAGTGCCCTGGCGTGGGTGAGGCCGATGCGGCCGGCGCCCAAGAGGCCGATGCTCAAGGTCATGGGGAAGTTCCAGGGTGATGGTTTGAACGCTTCGCGTGTGCTGCCGCGTTTTTTGCCAGTGTTAACGTATGAGGCTAGCCGCGGCGCCGAGGGCCAGCCCCGGCCAAAGTTAAAAAAAAGAAGAAGAAAGACCGCGCCAGCGCACGCGCAAGCGTTCATCCTTGCCTAGCGATCCAGTCGTGGTCCGGGTGGTTCTTGAAGCGCCACTTGCGCAAGGGGCCGGCCATCACGTTCAGGTAGTACATCGCGTAGCCGTGGGGCGTCCCGCAGGGGTGGTGGCCGCGTGGCACCAGGACGACGTCGTGGTCGTGCACGGTCATCGTTCGATCGAGCGTGCCGTCCTCGGTGAAGACGCGCTGAAAGCCGAAGCCTTGGGGCGGGTTCAAGCGGTGGTAGTAGGTCTCTTCGAGGTAGGTGATGTCGGGATAGGCGTCCTCGTCGTGGCGGTGCGGCGGGTAGGACGACCAGTTGCCCGGCGGTGTGAAAACCTCGGTGACGAGCAGGCTGTCGGCGACGTCCTGCCCCTCCATCGCGATCGCGTGGATGTGGCGGGCGTTGGCGCCCTTGCCGCGGGTCTCGGCGTTGATTGCGTCCGAGCCGATGACGCGGGGCCTGTGCCCCCCCTTGCCCGGCGCGGTGCAGACCGCGAGCGTGCAGGCGCTCAACGCCTCGGCCCGCCACTCGGCCCCGTTCGGGACGTAGACCGACCAGGGCCGGGTCTGCTCGAACACGTCCATGCGTTCGCCGAGCGCGCCGAAACTCTCGCCGTCAACCGCGATCTCGGCCCGGCCCTCGACCAGGACGAGGATGGCCTCGCGCCCGCCCGTCGCCTCGGCCGCGACCTCGCCCCGGGCGAGGCGGTAGAGGCCGAAGCCGACGTAGCCCCAGCCGGCCGAGGCCGGGGTGACGTCGTGCACCTTGCCGGCGGTGCCCTCGGGCCGGACGAGCAGGTCGGCCATCAGGCTACCTCCCGGTCGAGCCCGGAGGTGCGTGCCACCTCCCGCAGCGCCTTCAAGCCCATCGACTGGTAGACGGCGGGATCGCGCACGTTCGGGTCCTGCTCGGCCTCGATGACGAGCCAGCCTTGATAGTCGTGCTCGGCGGCGATCTTGAGGACGGGCGCGAAGTCGACTCCGCCTTCCGGGTCGCCCGGCACGGTGAAGACGCCGCGGCGCACGGCTTCGAGGAAGGACAGCCGCTCTGCCTCGACCTGACGCACGATCTCGGGCCGGACGTTCTTGGCGTGCAGGTGGCGCACGCGGCGCATGTGCTTGGCCGCGAGCGCCGCAGGATCGGCGCCGGCGAAGGTGGCGTGGCCGGTGTCGAGCAGCAGCTTGGTCGCCGGACCCGTCGCGTCCATGAGCGCGTCGATCTCGGCCCCGGTCTGGACCACGGTGCCCATGTGGTGGTGGTAGACGAGGTCGATCCCCCGATCCCCGCAATCCTGGGCCAGCGCCTCGACGGCGGCGCCGAAGCCGGCCCAGTCGTCGAGCGTCGGGCGCGACGACAAGGGCGTGCCGTCGGCGCCGTGGACGGCGCTCGAGGTCTCGCAGACGATGCAGACCTCGCAGCCCATCGCGTCGAGCAGGTCGAGTTGCCGCGCAAGCGCCGCCTTCTCGTGCTCGATCGGGCGGGTCAGGAGGTTGAGCGAGTGCCAGCCGGAGACGAGGGCGAGGCCGTAGGGCGCCAAGGCCGTGCGCAGCGCCGCCGCCCCGCTTGGCATCTTGTGGCCCTTCTCGATCCCGGCAAAGCCGATCTCGGCCGCCTCGCGCAGGCACCGTTCGAGCGGGATGTGGGCGCCCAAGGCGCGGTCGTCGTCGTTCGACCACGCGATCGGGTTGGTGCCGTAGCGGATCATCGCCCCCGTTCCCGGCCCGCCAGCACCGCCTCGTAGCCGGACCGCGCGGCCCGAACCTCTTCCCGCTCGGAGACTTCGGGCACCGCCACGTCCCACCAGTGGCCCCCGGCCGCGGTCGCAGACAGGGGGTCGGTGTCGACGACGATGCAGGTGGTGCGATCGGCTTCACGCGCCCGCCCGACCGCCGCCTCCAGTTCGGCGACGGTGTCGACCTTCAGGGCCAAAGCACCCATCGCCGCCGCGTGGGCGGCGAAGTCGATCGAGGACGGCGCAACGTGGCGGGCGTCGTCGAGCAGGTTGTTGAAGCTAGTACCCCCGGTTGCCCTCTGCAGCCGGTTGATGCAGCCAAAGCCGCGGTTGTCGAGCACGACGACGATGAGCTTGAGGCCGAGCATCACGCTCGTCGCCAGTTCCGAGTTCAGCATCATGTAGCTGCCGTCGCCGAGCATGACGACGACCTCGCGCCCGGGCAGCGCCATCTTGACGCCCAAGCCGCCGGCGATCTCGTAGCCCATGCAGGAGTAGCCGTACTCGGCGTGGTAGCCGCCCGGCCGCGCGGTGCGCCAGAGCTTGTGCAGTTCGCCCGGCAGCCCGCCCGCAGCGCAGACCAGGACCGCGTTCGCGTCCGTCGCCCGCTGCACGGCGCCGATCGCCTGCGCGTCCGAGGGGAGGGCGTTGCCGGCGCCGGGGGGCTCGGTCGCGGCGTCGACGGCCCGGTCCCAGTCGCACTTGAGTTCGGCATCGAACGCCGAGGCGCGGTGGCCTTCGAGCGCTCGCGATAGTTCTTCGAGGCCCGCCTTCGCGTCGCAGGTGAGCGGCAGGGAACCCCGCTTGGCGGCGTCGAAGGCGGCGACGTTGAGGCCGACGATGCGCCGCTTAGGATTCTTGAACAGCGCCCACGAGCCGGTGGTGAAGTCCTGCAACCGCGTGCCGACGGCGAGCACGAGGTCGGCCTCCTCGGCGATCTTGTTCGCGGCCGAGGCACCGGTGACGCCGATCGAGCCGACGTTCTGCGGGTGGTCCCAGGCCAGCGCCGACTTGCCGGCCTGCGTCTCGGCGACCGGGATCGCGTGCGTCTCGGCAAAGGCGCGCAGGGCGTCGCAGGCGCCGGAATAGTGGACGCCGCCGCCCGCGACGATCAGCGGCCGGCAGGCGGCGCGCACGGCGTCCGCCGCGACCTCCAATTCGTCCAGGTCCGGCCGCGGGCGACGCCCCGGCCAGATGCGGGGGGCAAAGAAGGTCTCCGGCCAGTCAAAGGCCTCCGCCTGCACGTCCTGGCAGAATGCCAGCGTCGCCGGGCCGCACATCGCCGGATCGGTCATCACCGCCATCGCCCGTGGTAGGGCGTCCAAGAGCTGCTCGGGGCGAGTGATCCGGTCGAAGTAGCGGCTGACCGGGCGAAAGCAGTCGTTGGCGCTCACCGTGCCGTCCTCGAAGTCTTCGACCTGCTGCAGGACCGGATCGGGCGCGCGGCCGGCGAAGACGTCGCCCGGCAGGAAGAGGACGGGCAGGCGGTTGACGTGCGCGAGTGCCGCCGGCGTGACCATGTTGGTGGCGCCGGGGCCGATCGACGACGTCACCGCCATCGCCCGGCGGCGGTTCGACGCCTTGGCATAGGCGATCGCGGCGTGCGCGATGCCCTGCTCGTTGTGGCCCCGCCACGTCGGCAGGCGCTCGCGCACGCCGTAGAGCGCCTCGCCGAGGCCGGCGACGTTGCCGTGGCCGAAGATCGCCCAGACCCCGGCGATGAAGGGGACGCCCGGCTCGGCCTCCTGTGCCGCCAGATAGCGCACCAGCGCCTGCGCCGCCGTCAGTCGGATCGTGCTCACGCCGCCTCTCCCTTAGGCTTATATGTCTTAGGCTTATATGTTCGTGCCCCGTCCCAGATGTCGCAGAGCCGCCGGTAGCGCGCCGCCATCTCGTCGATCGCGGCCGCGTCGTCGATCCTGCCGGCGAGCCATGCCCGCGCCGCGTCGGCGAAGATCGTGCGCCCGACGGCGAAACCCTTGACGAGGTCGTGCGAGGCCGCGGCCGCGAAGCTGGCGCTCAGGTCCGCCTCGCTCGCCTCCAGGCCGAGGACGACGATGCCGCGGCACCAGGGGTCGTTATCGCTGATCGCGGCGCAACTCGCTTCCCAGGCGGCGGTGCTTCGCATCGGCTCCAGCTTCCACCAGTCCGGCCGCACGCCGATTTCATAAAAGCGCCGGATCACCCGCGCCGTCGTGTCGTCGCCGCCGGCCGCCACCTTCGAGGGGATGACTTCGAGCAGCAGTTCGAGCCCGTTCGCGCGCGCGGCATCGGCGAGCCGCAGCACGGTCGCCTCCTGCGCCGCGCGCATCGCCTCGTCGTCGTCGGGGTGATAGAAGCACAAGACCTTGACGACCTGTTCGAGCGGCCACGCGCGCAAGTCCGAGCCGAAGTCGGGGCCGATCTCCAGTTCCAGGGGCCGCGTGCCCGGCCGCTCGACGGGTCGGCCGAGCCAGAGGCCCGTCCCGGCGGCCCCGTAGAGCGCGTCGCGCCCGAGCCGCCCGTCGCACAAGACGCCGTAGCCCGTCCGCCCGTCCGCCACCCGCAGCGCCGCCTTCAGGCACAGACCCTTGAAGTGGCCGATGTGCGCCGGCGTGACGCCGGCCTCGGCCGCCATCGCCTCGAACTGCTGGCGGTGGTCGAAGGCGAAGACGCGCATCGTCGGCCAGCGCCCGCGGCGGGTGGTCGCCCAATGGACGTGTTCGAGTTCGCCGTCGTGCCGCAGCGCCCGCTCCGTCGAGCCGTGGCGCAGGAAGTGTTGCAACTCCTCCCAGCTCGGGTAGGCCGGCGCGCAGCCGTGCCGGCTGACGGCGAAGGCGCCGCAGGCGTTGGCGTATTTCAGCGCTGTCGGCCACGGCTCGTCCCGCAGCCAGCCGCGCAACAGGCCCGACATGAACCCGTCGCCGGCGCCCAAGACGTTGAAGACCTCGATCGGAAAGCCGGGGCCGGAGAGGCCCTCGTCGAGGCCGTCAGGGATGGAGCCGTCGAAGGCGGCCGCCCCCATCGGCCCGCGCTTGCAGACGAGGGTGGCGTCAGTCAGTCCGCGCACCGCCCGCAGCGCTTCGACCGTGTCGGTCGAACCGCCGGCGATGTGGAACTCCTCTTCCGTGCCGACGATGAGGTCGAACAAGGGCAGCGTCGCCTGCAGCTTCGCCGTCACCGCGTCGCTGGCGATGAAGCGCTCGTCGCCGGCGTCGTGGCCGGCGAGGCCCCAGAGGTTGGGCCGATAGTCGACGTCGAGCGCCGTCCTCGCACCGTTGTCCCGCGCGAGGCGCAGGGCCTTGAGCACGGCGGCCTCGGTGCGGGGGTGGCTGAGGTGGGTGCCGGTGACGGTGACGCAGCCCGCCTCGGCGACGAGGCCGGGGTCGATGTCGTCTTCCGAGAGCGCCATGTCGGCGCAGTTCTCGCGGTAGAAGATGAGGGGAAAGCGTCGCTCGTCGCGGATGCCGAGGAGGACGAGCGCCGTCAGCCGTTCAGGGTCGGTCACGACGCCGCGGACGTCGACGCCCTCGGCGTCGAGTTGCTCACGGATGAAGCGGCCCATCGGCTCGTCGCCGACGCGGGTGATGAGGCCTGGGCGCAAGCCGAGCCGGGCGGTGCCGACCGCCATGTTGGTCGGCGAGCCGCCGACGTACTTCTTAAAGCTCGCCATGTCCTCCAGCCGACCGCCGACCTGCTCGCCGTACAGGTCGACCGACGACCGGCCGATCGTGATCACGTCGAGCTTGGCCACGCCGTATTCCTCCCCAAATCCAGCATCATTCAGGTCACATATTCTGTTCATGGTTTCAATAGAAAAAACATTCTGTATCATCGCCGCGCGTCGGGCTCGCATCGAGCGAATGCTTCGCCGCTGTCTCCTGCATTGCAACGAAGAAGCATAGGCGCTTATGACCGCAGCACTGCCACGCGCAGCAGTCGCTTGACAGGATAAAAATTCCAAATACAAACGATATGAAAACGAATTTCCAAAATAGCGGCGAATGCCGTTCATACTCAAACGGAGGTTGAACAACGATGCAGACGATCTTGAAGGCGACCGCCGTCGCCGTCCTCGCCGGCGTGGCGCCCTGGTCGGCCGCACCGGCGTCGGCGCAGTCCGACGCGCCCGCCAACATCGTGGTCGTGACCCACGGCCAGGCGTCCGACCCGTTCTGGTCCGTGGTCAAGAACGGCGTCGAGGCGGCCGCCAAGGACACCGGCGCCAACGTCGACTACAGGGCACCCGAGACCTTCGACATGGTCGCCATGGCGCAGTTGATCAACGCCGCCGTGACCCAGCGCCCGGATGGCCTCGTCGTCTCGATCCCCGATGCCACCGCGCTGAACGAGCCCATCCGCCAAGCGGTCGAGGCCGGCATTCCGGTGATCTCGATGAACTCCGGCTCGGACGTGTCGGCCGAGTTTGGGGCACTCCTGCACGTCGGCCAGGAGGAGTTCGACGCCGGCAAGACCGCCGGCGAGGCGCTGGCCGAGGCCGGCGGCAAGAAGGCGATCTGCGTCAATCAGGAGGTCGGCAACGTCGCGCTCGACGCGCGCTGCAAGGGCTTCGCCGAGGGCTTCGGCGGCGAGGTGTCGGTCGTTCCGACCAGCATGGATCCGACCGAGATCACCACCAAGGTCCGCACCGCGCTCGAAACCGACGAGGAAGTCGACACGGTGCTGACGCTGGGCGCCGCGACGGCGGGCGAGCCGGCGCTCGCCGCGCTGCGCGAACTTGGCCTCACCCAGGACGTCAAGCTTGCCTCCTTCGACCTCTCGGCCAACTTCCTGCAAGGCGTCGCCGACGGCGAGGCCTACTTCGCCATCGACCAGCAGCAGTACCTGCAAGGCTACTTGCCGGTCGCCTTCCTGGCGCTCTACCACAAGTACGGCCTAATCCCCGGCGGCGACGTGCCCTCGGGGCCCAACCTGATCACGCAGGACAAGGCGGCCCAGGTGGTCGAACTGTCGGCCCAGGGCATTCGCTGATCTGATCGGGTCGGCGCGGCGCCGGCCCCACGCCGCGCCGCGCCCGCCAACCGACCGAAGGGAGGCCTCAAATGGCCAACGCGGCCGTGCCGGACGAACGGCTGAAAGAGACGCCGTTCATCACCAAGCTGTTGCGACAGCCTGAACTCGGCGCGTTCGCCGGGCTGGTGCTGATGCTGATCATCCTAGCACTCGCCCAGACACGGCCGGGCCTCTTCACCTTGAGCGGCATCCTCGGTTTCATGGAGCCCGCCGCCCAACTCGGCATCCTCGCCATCGGTGCCGCGCTCTTGATGATCGGCGGCGAGTTCGACCTGTCGGTCGGCTCGATGATCGGTTTTGCCGGCCTCGTCTTCGGCGCCTGCGCCGTGTCCTTGGGCCTGCCGGGCTGGGCCTCCGTCCTGGTGGCGCTGTCGGCCGCCGTCTTGATGGGCACGATCAACGGCCTGATCGTGATCCGCACCCACCTGCCAAGCTTCATCGTCACGCTGGCCTTCCTCTTCGTCCTCTCCGGCCTCACCCTCGTCGGCCTGAAGTGGATGACCGGCGGATCGACCCAGTTGCGCGGCGTTAACGAGGCGATCCAAGGCGGCGTTGTCGATTTCCTCTTCGCCGGCAAGGCGTTTCAGTGGTTCTTTCAGTGGCTCGCCGACCTCGGCCTCCTGGCGGTCTACACCCGCGGCACGCTCGAAGGCCAGCCGCGCGCCAACGGCGTGCCGGTCTCGGTCATCTGGTTCATCGGCCTTGCCGTCCTCTCGTCCTGGGTGCTCAACCGCACCCGAATCGGCAACTGGATCTTCGCCGCTGGCGGCGACGCCAACGCGGCGCGCAACTCAGGGGTGCCGGTCGACAAGGTCAAGATCGGCCTGTTCATCTGCACGGCACTCTGCGCCACGCTCGTCGGGCTGTTGCAGGTGGCCGACCTCGGCTCGACCGACGCGACGCGCGGCTTTCAAAAGGAGTTCGAGGCGATCATCGCCGCCGTCATCGGCGGCTGCCTGCTCACCGGCGGCTACGGCTCCACGATCGGCGCCTGCTTCGGTGCCATCATCTTCGGCCTCGTCAAGTTCGGCATCGACTACACCGACATCGACCGCGACTGGTACAAGGTGTTCTTGGGCGGCATGCTGCTGCTCGCCGTCATGTTCAACAACATCATCCGCAAGCGCATGACGGGGGAGCGCTGAGATGACGGCGCCCAGCGTCGAGATGCGCGACATCGAGAAGCATTTCGGCTCGGTGATCGCGCTCAACGGGGTGTCGCTCAGCGTTCACGCCGGCGAGGTCCACTGCCTGCTCGGCGACAACGGCGCCGGCAAATCGACCTTCATCAAGACGATGTCGGGCGTCCACCGGCCGACCAAGGGCCAGATGTTCATCGAGGGCGAGCCGGTTCGCTTCGAGAGCCCGCGCGCCGCGCTCGACGCCGGCATCGCCACGGTCTTCCAGGACTTGGCGATGATCCCGCTCATGTCGGTCACGCGCAACTTCTTCCTCGGCCGCGAGCCGGTCAGGGGTGTCTGGCCCTTCAAGCGCATGGACATGGGCTTTTGCGATCAAGTCACGCGCGAGGAGATGAGCAAGATCGGCATCGACGTGCGCGATCCGGGTCAAGCGGTCGGCACGCTCTCCGGCGGCGAGCGCCAGTGCGTCGCCATCTCGCGCGCGGTCTACTTCGGCGCCAAGGTGCTGATCCTGGACGAGCCGACCTCGGCCTTGGGCGTGCGCCAAACCTCGCTGGTGCTCAGCTACGTCGACATGGTGAAGAAGAAGGGCCTCGGCGTCGTCTTCATCACCCACAACGTCCGCCACGCCATGTCCGTCGGCGACCGCTTCACCGTGCTCAACCGCGGCAAGACGCTCGGCACCGCCGACCGCGGCGAGATCACCGCCGAGGAATTGCAGGACCTGATGGCCGGCGGGCGCGAACTCGCCGGCCTGTCGGAGTCGCTGGGCGGGACGGTGTGAGAACGCTTCGCGTCGGCTGCGCCGGGCTTTCTTTTCTCTTTTTTTCAACTTTGGCCGGGGCTGGCTTCGGCATTGAGGCCAAGTTCGAGAACAACTAGCAAAAAAGAAAACAGAAAGACCGCGCGTCAGCGCACGCGAAGCGTTACACCACCTCACCCCCCCTGGCCTGACCGACCAGGATAACGAGCGCCAGCGCGACGGCGAACGTCGCGGCGGTGGTGCGAAAGCCGCCGAGGCTGGCCTCGTTCACCTCTAGCCAAGCCGTGGCGATCGGCGTGATCGGGCTCAGCATCCCGTCGGTGACGGCGACGACCGCGGCACCGTTCTCGGCCGCGGTCTGGGCGAAGGCGAGCGTCTCGGGGGCGTAGGGGGTGAACGTCACGGCGACGACGGCGTCGCCGCGTTTGACCAGCCGCGCGGTCTCGCCTTGGGTGCCGCCGACGCCGTCGACCGTGTGGGTGCGCACCCCCAGCCGTATCAGGGCATAGCCGAGATAGGCGGCAACCGGGTAGGAGCGCCGCGCGCCGACGACGTAGATCGTCTCGGCCGCCGCCAGGACGTCCGCCGCCTCTGCCAGCGCCGTCGGATCGAGGCGGTCGCGCAACTGGACGAGCGACGTCGTCGCCGTCTCGACGATGCCGGCCAACAGCGCCGCCGGGCCCTCCATTTGCGCCGCGTCCAGCTCGCGCAGACGGGCGCGGTAGTCCGGCCAGCCGTCGGCGAGCTGAGTGCGAAAGACGCGCTGCAACTCAGAAAAGCCGCTGTAGCCGAGCGCCTGCGCGAAGCGGACCAGGGCCGAGGGCTGCACGTCGGCCTTCAGCGCGATCTCGGCCACGGTCGCCAGCGCCATGTCCTGCGGGTGGGCAAGCGCGAAGACGGCGCACTGCTTGAGCCGCCTCGGCATCGTCGGCGCGCGCTCGATCAGGAGCCCCTTCAGCGCCGTGTAGTCGGCCGGGGGCCTTGCCGTCTCGATCCCGTTCGCCATCGTGCCCCTTCTCGATCGACGCGGCCGCGCGTGCCGCTTGCCCTCGCCGGTACAATCATTCTAATCGTAGTCTCGATGGAAAATACATTCCTTTCGTGCGCCGCCTGTTCCGGGCCGCGCCCATCGTCGGGGAGAGGAGATGGATCGAATCGGCGTCGGCCTGATCGGTACGGGCTTCATGGGCAAGTGCCACGCGCTCGCCTTTCGCGCCGTCGAGGCCGTCTTCGGCGACGTGCCGACCCCGCGCCTGGAGGTGCTGTGCGACGTGCCGGCGGCGCGGGCCGGACATTTCGCCAAGCAGTTCGGCTTCGCGCGCGCCACCGACGACTGGCGGGTGTTGGTGGCCGATCCCGCCGTCGACATCGTGTCGATCACGACGCCCAACAACCTGCATAAAATCATTGCGCTCGAAGCCATCGCCGCCGGCAAGGCGGTCTACTGCGAGAAGCCAATGGCGCTGACGCTGGCGGACGCCGAGGCGATGGCGGCGGCGGCAGAGGACGCCGGCGTCGCGACGATGGTCGGCTACAACTACCTGCACAACCCGGCCGTCACCCACGCCAGGGGGCTGATCGACGCGGGCGCCATCGGCAGCAGGATCGTCCATTTCAGGGGCGTGGTCGACGAGGACTACATGGCCGACGCCGAGACCCCTTGGTCGTGGCGCTGCCTGGAGCGCGAGGCCGGGCTCGGCGCACTCGGCGACATGGGCTGCCACCTCGTCAGTGTAGCGCGGCACCTCGTCGGGCCGATCGTCTCGCTCATTGCCGAGCGACAGGTCGTCCACGCACAACGGCCGAAGCCGGACGGCACGGGCACGGGGCCGGTCGAGAACGACGACGCGGCGGGCGCGCTCGTTCGCTTCGCGGGCGGTGCCCACGGCTCGCTCGCCACCTCGCGCGTCGCCTGGGGCCGCAAGGGCAAGCTCGCCTGGGAGGTCCATGGCAGTCAAGGGATGCTCGCCTTCGATCAGGAGCGCATGAACGAGCTGCAACTATTCGACGCCCGCGATCCGACGTCCACGCAGGGTTTCAAGACCATCCTCACCGGCCCCGCGCATCCGCCCTACGGCCAGTTCGTGCCCGCACCCGGCCACAGCCTCGGTTTCAACGACCAGAAGACCATCGAGGTCTGGCACCTGCTGCGCGGCCTCGCCGGCCACGAACCGCTCTACCCTTCGTTCGCCGACGCGCTGGCGATCGAGCGCGTCATCCACGCCATCGACCGCTCGGCGCGCCGGGACGGCGCCCGGGTCACGTTAGATGTTCATTCCTTAGGCGGGGTGTAGCGAAGCCGCCGCACGCCCTTGACGCATCTGTGCTCCCCCCGGCACCATCGGCCAACGCCAAAGAGGGGCCAAGTGGGAGAACGCCGTGCCGCTCGCCATGAACCGCGAGGTCTTCGTCACCTGCGCCGTGACCGGGGCGGGGGACACGGCCGCGAAGTCGCCGCACGTGCCGGTGACGCCCAAAGCGATCGCGCTCGCCGCGATCGAGGCGGCGCGGGCGGGGGCCGCCGTCGTCCACTGCCACGTCCGCGATCCGGCGACGGGGGCGCCCGCGCGCGAGGTGGCGCTGTTTGAAGAGGTGATGGGGCGGATCAGGGACGCCGACATCGACGTCGTCTTGAACCTGACGGCGGGCACCGGCGGCGACTTGACGCTCGGGCCGGCCGGAGCGCCGCTGCCGTTCGACGCGGCCCGGACTGATCTGCCGGGGGTGGGGGAGCGCCTCGCGCACCTGGAAGCCTGTCGGCCGGAGATCGCGACGCTCGACTGCGGCACGATGAATTTCGGCGAGGGCGACTACGTGATGACCAACACGCCCGCCATGCTGCGGGCGCTGGCGGCTGGGATGCGCGACCTCAAGGTCAAGCCGGAGATCGAGGCGTTCGACACCGGGCACCTGTGGTTCGCGAAGAAGCTGGCCGAGGAGGGGCTGATCGACGACCCACCCCTGGTGCAGCTCTGCATGGGCGTGCCCTGGGGCGCGCCCGACGACCTGCGCACCTACCTCGCGATGGTCGACGCGCTGCCGAAGGGCTGGGTCTTCTCGGCCTTCGGCATCGGCCGGAGCGCGATGGCCTACGTCGCCGCCGCCGTGCTCGCCGGGGGCAACGTCCGGGTCGGGCTGGAGGACAACCTCTACCTCGCCAAGGGCGAACTCGCCACCAACGCCCAACTGGTCGAGCGGGCGGTGACGATCGTGGAAGGCATGGGGGCTCGGGTGATTGGCCCGGCCGGGGTGCGCGCTAAACTCGGGCTGGTCAAGCGGTGACGCGCGCCGGGCTGGTCGGGGCGGGGGTAATCGGCGCCGGCTGGGCGGCGCGCCTGGCGCTGAACGGGGTCGAGGTCGCCGTCCACGATCCCGACCCGGCGACGGCGGCGAAGCTGGACGCCGTGCTCGCGGCGGCGGGCGCGGCGTGGGGAGATTTGTACGATGCGCGCCCGGCGCCGGGCGCAATACGAGTCGCGGCCTCGATCGGTGATGCGGCCGACGGCGCCGATCTCGTCATCGAGAGCGTGCCGGAGCGGTTGGGGGTGAAGCGGACGGTCTACGCCGCGGTCGAGGCGGCGGCGCTAGAGGACGCGCTGATCGCCTCCTCGACCTCGGGCCTCCGGCCGAGCCTGCTGCAGGCCGAGATGAAAGTACCGGGGCGCTTCCTGGTCGCGCACCCGTTCAACCCGGTCTACCTCTTGCCGCTGGTCGAACTAGTCGGCGGGGCCGAGACGGAGCCCGCGACGATCGAGCGGGCGCGGGACCTGTTCACCGGGTTGGGGATGCACCCGCTCGTCGTCCGGCGCGAGATCGACGCCTTCATCGCCGACCGTCTGTTGGAGGCGCTCTGGCGCGAGGCGTTGTGGTTGGTCAAGGACGGGATGGCGACGACGGCCGAAATCGACGATGCGATCCGCTACGGTTTCGGGGTCCGCTTCGCCCAGATGGGCCTGTTCGAGGGCTACCGCATCGCCGGCGGCGAGCGGGGGATGCGCCACTTCCTCGACCAGTTCGGCCCGTGCCTCGCGTGGCCCTGGTCGCGGCTGACCGACGTACCGGACATGGACGCGGGCCTTGTCGAGACCATCGCCGCGCAGTCGGACGCGCAGTCGGGAGCCCGAACGATCGCCGAGCTGGAGCACGCACGCGACGCCAGCCTCGTCGCCATCCTCAAGGCGCTGGCGACGACGAACGCCGGGGCGGGTACTACCGTGCGCCTGCACCGCCAACGCCTCGCGGGCGGGGAACACAACACCGCCGCGAAGAGTTGAACAAGCCTCAGTTCAGGAGACAGAGCGATGAGCGAGCAGGACAAGAACGAGCGCCCGGCGCCGACGCCCGGCAAGAACTATCCGCCGGAGCCGGCCAAGGACCGCGGCGTCGACAACGACGTCGACGAGGCGCTGGACGAGACCTTCCCGACCAGTGATCCGCCGGCGTTCAATCCCGGTATCACGGGCGATCCCGAGGACGAAGATAAGAAGAAGTAGGAGAACGCTTCGCGTGCGCTGGCGCGCGGCCTTCTTTTCTTTTTATCACTTGTCGTTGGAGGTTGGCCTCAACGCTGAAGCTAGCTCCAGCCAAAGTTGCAAAAAGAAGAGAAGAGCCCGCACGGCGAGCGCATGCGAAGCGTTCACATTCTCTTCAACAAAGCCAACACGACGCCCGACGTGTTGGCGATCGCCAGCCCACCGAAGACTGGCATGACGTTGACGCTGACGTCGCCGCCAGCGAGGTCGGAGACGGTGCGCACAGCGATGAACGGCACGTCGTTGGCGGCGGCGACGAAGGCGGCACCGGCGCTTTCCATGTCGAGGACGTTGGTGTGGTCGGCCCCGTCGGCGAAGGTGTCGTGAACCCAAACGCGAAAGTCGGCATTGTCGACGAAGGTCGGGCCGGACACGCCGTTGCCGTCGACGACGAGCCGGGGCTTCCTGCCACCGTTGTCGCTGACGCAGGTCTCGGCCTCGCTGCCGGGTGCGCGTAGGCAGTCGGTGAGGGCGACGTCGAGACTCTGCGCCGCCTTGAGCAGGGCCGGATCGACCGGAAACCAGAGGCGACGCCCGCTCTGCACGCCCTCGGCGCCCGCCTTGAACTGCGGGTCCGCGTCGGTCGAGAGGGTGATCGTGCCCGGATACATCATGTCGAAGTGGGGGCGTTCGCCGTCGGCGCCGGGCGGTAGGAGATCCTCCTGCAAGAAGGGCGGCACCTCGAAGGCGCCGTCGTCGGTCTCGCGGGCGTAGACCATCTCCTGGTAGAGCGCCCAGCGCTCGGGGATCACGACGTCGCCGATCTGGAGGTCCGGGCTGACCCCGCCGGCGATGCCGCTCATGACGACGTGTTCGACGGCGAAATGGTCGAGGAGGAGTTGGGTCACCATGACGGCGTTGGGCATGCTGACGTTGGTCAGCGCCAGTACGACGTCGTGCCCCTCGATCCGGCCGGTGGTGAAGCGGATGCCGTTGACGACGCGGACCTCGGCGTCCTTGACCGCTTCAAGATAGTGGTCGGCCTCGGCGCCGAAGGCGGAGAGGAGCGCCGTCCGCGGCGTGCAGTCGGTGAGCCTGCCGCAGTCCTCTTGTGCCAGGGCTGGAGTCGCCGCGAGGGTGAGGAGAAGGGCCAGCGGGCGCAGCATGGGCGGATCAGCCTCGGTAGGGGTGGCGGTCGCGCCAGTGGCGGGCGACGTCGATCCGGCGGCACCACCAGACGCGCTCGAAGCTCTGGGCGTAGTTGATGAACCGCTCCAGGGCGGCGATCCTGCCGGGCCGGCCGACGAGGCGGCAGTGCAGGCCGACCGACAGCATCTTCGGCGCGGTCTCGCCCTCGCGGTAGAGGGTGTCGAAGCTGTCCTTCAGGTATTGATAGAACTGCTCGCCCGAATTGAAGCCCTGCGGCGAGGCGAAGCGCATGTCGTTGGCGTCGAGGGTGTAGGGGACGATCAGTTGCGGCGTGCCGGCGACGTCCTGCCAGTAGGGCAGTTCGTCGTCGTAGGCGTCGGCATCGTAGAGAAAACCGCCGTGCTCGGCGACGAGGCGGCGGGTATTGGGCGAGGTTCGGCCGGTGTACCAGCCGAGCGGCCGTTCGCCGGTCAGGTCTTCGAGGATGCGCACGGCGTCCTTGATGTGGGCGCGCTCGACGTCCTCGGGCACGTCCTGGTAGTTGATCCAGCGCAGGCCGTGGCAGGCGATCTCGTGCCCGGCCTCGACCATTGCCTCGATCGCGGCCGGGTTCTTGCGCGCGGCCTCGGCGACGGCGAACACCGTCACCGGCACGCCCTTGGCCTTGAATAGGCGGAGCAGGCGCCAGACGCCGACGCGGGCGCCGTAGTCGTAGAGGCTCTCCATCGAGATGTGGCGCCGGCCTTCGAGCGCCAGGGCAGCGACGATCTCGGAGAGGAAGGCCTCGGACGCGGCGTCGCCATGCTGGATCGAGTTCTCGCCACCCTCCTCGTAGTTGAGGACCAACTGCACGGCAATCTTAGCACTGCCCGGCCAAGCCGGATCGGGCGGTTCGGCACCGTAGCCGAGGTAGTCGCGCGGTTGTTCCCAGGTCATGCGGCGCTCCCAAGCCCATACCAACGCCGATGATAACCCGGCCGAACCGGCCTAGCAACCGCCGCCCGGCGTCAACGGCTGGATCCGAGTTCTCAACACGCCCACCCTAGGACTGTGCGGCGCTCCACAGTTCCGCCAAGCGCTGGTCGCGGCCGCAGTTCCAGCGGTAGAACTTATACTGCAGCGGGTTCTTCTCATAATAGTCCTGGTGGTAGTCCTCGGCCGGATAGAAGGTGCCGGGGTTCTCGATCGTGGTCTGGATCGGCTGATCGAAGCGGGCGGCGATCTGCCGCTCGGACGCCTCGGCCGCTTCGCGCTGCGCCTCGTTCAAGGGGAAGATCGCCGAGCGGTACTGGTGGCCGATGTCGCAGAACTGCCGGTCTTTCGCCAGCGGGTCGACGTTGCGCCAGAAGACGTCGAGCAGCTTGGCGTAATCGACCTTGGCCGGGTCGTAGACGATCTCGACCGCCTCGGCGTGGCCGGTGCCGCCGGCCGAAACCTGCTCGTAGGTCGGGTTCTCGGTCTCGCCGCCGACGTAGCCCGAGGTGGTCGAGATCACGCCGTCGAGTTCGTCGTAGGGGTGCTCCATGCACCAAAAGCAGCCGCCGGCGAAGATCGCGGTCGCGGTCTCGCCGATCTTCGGCGGCGCCTCCTGCGCCGCGGCGGCGCCGGCACCTGTGAGCAGGGCGAGTGCCAGGATTGTCTTGCGAAACATGCGGGTCTCCCGATGCGTCTGCCGCTAACGTTGTCAGGGTTTAGATAGGGCCGTCCGGCGAAGATTGCCGCTCAAGATCGTGTGAACGCCGCGCGGGCCAGTTTTGCAACTCGTCCCCGAACATGGCCGCAACGCCGAGGGCCAGCCTCGGACAAAGCAAAAAAGAGAAAAGAGAAAGCCCCGCGCAGCGGACGCGCTAGCGTTCACTCCAACGCCCCGCCGCCGCGTCGTCCTCGGCCTTGGCGTCCACCCACCGCTCGCCCGCCGCCGTCGTTTCCAGCTTCCAGAACGGCGCCTTGGTCTTGAGCCAGTCCATCAAGAAGCGCCCCCCGTCGAGGGCGGCCTCGCGGTGCGCCGACGCGGTGAGGACGAGGACGATCGGCTCCCTCGGCCCCATCCGGCCGAAGCGGTGGACGACGCGGCAGCGGTCGAGCTTGAAGCGGATCAGCGCTTCGTCGGCGATGGCCTGCATCTGGCGCTCGGTCATGCCGGGATAGTGTTCGAGCGTCAGCGCGTCCAGCGCCGGGCCGTCGCCCGTGTCGCGCACGAGGCCGGTGAAGCTGGCGACGGCGCCCTCGCGCGCGTCGCCCTCGGCGACGAAGGCGTCGAGTTCGACCCCAGGCTTGAACGGGGCTTCCTGGACCCGGACCTCGGCCGGCATCAGCCGCCCGTCACCGGCGGGAAGAAGGCGACCTCGTCGTCGGCCCGCAACGGGTGGTCGCGCCCGACATAGTCCTGATTGACGGCGCAGCGCACGATCCCAGCGGCGGCGGCCGCCTCGCCGAAGCGCGGATGACGCTCGCTCAAGTGCGCGATCAGGTCGGCCACCGTCGCGACGTT
Organism: Geminicoccaceae bacterium; assembly: GCA_965217265.1. GTDB lineage: Bacteria > Pseudomonadota > Alphaproteobacteria > Geminicoccales > Geminicoccaceae > JAGRGG01. The sequence continues at coordinate 51,614 of CBDCHP010000006.1, forward strand.
CGGCGGCGGGTCGATCTCCTCGGCGGTGGTGCCGGTGCGCTGGCGCAGCCAAGCGAAGTAGCGGACCTTCATGCGCCCCCCTCGTGGAAATGGTCGTGGATCGTGCGGGCGACGGCCTTCGAGATGCCGGGCACGCGCTCCAGGTCTTCAAGGCTGGCGCCGCCGACGCTGCGAGCCGAGCCGAAGTGGCCGAGCAGCGCCTTCTTGCGCTTGGCGCCGATGCCCGACACCCCGTCCAGCGCCGAGGTGCCGATCGCCTTCTTGCGCTTGCCGCGGTGGGTCTCGATCGCGAAGCGGTGCGCCTCGTCGCGCAGGCGCTGGACGAAGTAGAGCACGGGATCGCGCGGCCCCAGCATGACCGGCCCCTGGTCGATCCGAAAGAAGCGCTCCTCGCCCTTGTCGCGCTCGGGTCCCTTGGCGACGCCGATCAGCTCGACGCCCCCGGGGCCGACGGTGACTCCGGCCGCGTCGAGGGCGGCCTTCGCCGCCGCGAGCTGCCCGGCACCGCCGTCGATCAAGACGAGGTCCGGCCACGTCTCTGCGCGCTCCGGGTCCTCCTTGGCCAGCCGCTTGAAGCGCCGACCCAAGACCTCGCGCATCATGCCGAAGTCGTCGTTGGTCGCGGCTTCCTTGATGTTGAAGGTGCGGTACGAGCGCCGGTCGAAACCCTCGCCCGTCGCGACGATGAAGGCGCCGAGCGCGTGGGCGCCTTGGATGTGGCTGTTGTCGTAGACCTCGACGCGCTTTGGCACCTTGGACAGGCCGAACCGCTCGGCCAATCCTTCGAGCAGCTTGGCCTGTGCCCCGTGCTCGGCGAGGCGACGCCCCAGCGCTGCTTCTGCGTTGTCGCGCGCCATCGCGACCAGCGCGCACTTGTCGCCGCGCTTGGGCACCAGGAGTTCGACCTTGCGCCCGGCCTTGACGCCCAACGCCTCGGCCAGGAGCGGCGCCTCGGGCACCTCGTGGCCGAGCAGGATCTGCCGCGGCGCCGGGCGCTCGGCGTAGAACTGGGCGATGAAGGCGCCCAAGACCTCGCCGGGGTCGGCCTCGGCCGCGTGCGCTGGATAGTAGGGCCGGTTGCCGTAGTTGCGCCCGCCCCGGTAGAAGAAGACCTGGACGCAGACCTCGCCCGCATCGCCGTGCAGCGCGATCACGTCGGCGTCCTCGACCGCGTCGGTGTTGATGCCCTGGCGGCTGGTGATGTGCGCGATCGCCTTCAGCCGGTCGCGCACCGCCGCCGCCTGCTCGAAGTCGAGCCGCTTTGAGGCCGCCTCCATCTCGGCCTGGAGCCGCTCTTGCACCTCGCGCGTGTTACCGCCCAGAAAACCGCGCACCTCCTTGACGAGGTCGGCGTAAGCCGCCTCGCCGATCCGGCCGACGCACGGGGCCGAGCAGCGCTTGATCTGGTATTGCAGGCAAGGGCGCGTGCGGCCCTCGAACACCGCGTCGGTGCAAGAGCGGAGCGGAAAGGCACGCAACAGCGCGTTCATCGTCTCGTACACGGCGCCCGACGAGGCGAACGGGCCGAAATACTCGGCGCCTTTTTGCTTGGCGCCGCGGTGCCGGGTCAGCATCGGGTAGGGGTGGCCGTGGCGCAGTGCTAGGTAGGGGAAACTCTTGTCGTCGCGCAGGATGATGTTGAAGGTCGGCCGGTAGCGCTTGATCAGGTTGGCTTCGAGCAGGAGGGCTTCCACCTCGCTCCTGGTCTGGACGAACTCCATGTGCCGGGTCAGCGCCACCATGCGCTGCAATCTCGACGGCAGCGCCTGCGGCTTGGTGTAGGCGACGACCCTCTTCTTCAGCGACTTCGCCTTGCCGACGTAGAGCACGTCGCCCTTGGCCCCGATCATGCGATAGACGCCAGGCGCGTTTGGCAGCGTACTTAAGTGCGCCTTGATGAGGGCAGCCCCCTCCAGCCGCTCGGCCGTGTTCGAGCGGTGGCCAGTGGCATTGGCGATATCGGCCGTCGGTGCTTCCATGAGGCTTTATGTGTCGTACCGGGCGGGGCCGGTCAAGTTGCGCGTCGGTTGGACTAGAGGCGTTGCGAACGCTGCGGCCCTACCACCCTGGATCCCCGATCGAGTCGGGGATGACAAGAAAGAAGCTCGAAGGTCTCGGTGTTACCCCGGACTTGATCCGGGGTCTAGGCTGGCAGGGCTACGCCTTGGAAGATCAAGCGTCGAGCAGCATCCGCTGCGGGTCTTCGATGCACTGCTTGACCCGGACGAGGAAGCCCACTGCCTCGCGGCCGTCGACGATGCGGTGGTCGTAGGACAGCGCCACGTACATCACCGGCCGCGCCTCGATCGTTCCTTCTGGCGTCACGGTTGGGCGCGGGACGATGTTGTGCATCCCCAGAATGCCAACCTGGGGCGGGTTCAGGATCGGCGTGCTCAGCATTGAGCCGAAGATGCCGCCGTTGGTGATCGTGAAGGTGCCGCCGGTCATCTCCGCCATCGACAGCTTGCCGTCGCGCGCCTTTTTGCCGAGTTCGCCGATGCGCTTCTCGATCTCGGCGAGCCCGATCGCGTCGGCGTCCTTGACCACCGGCACGACGAGGCCGTTCTCGGCGCTGACCGCGACGCCGATGTCGTAGAAGTGCTTGTAGACGATCTCGTCGCCGTCGATCTCGGCGTTGACGGCGGGGTAGGCCTTCAAGGCGTCGATGCAGGCTTTGACGAAGAACGACATGAAGCCGAGCTTGATGCCGTGCTTCTTGACGAAGGCGTCCTGGTAGGTCTTACGCACCTCCATCACCGCCGACATGTCGACCTCGTTGAAGGTCGTCAGCATGGCGGCGGTGTTCTGCGCCTCCTTCAGGCGCTCGGCGATGCGCTTGCGCAGGCGCGTCATCCGCACCCGGTCCTCGCGGCCCGACGCCGCCGGCGCGGGTGCGGGCCCCTCTTCCTTCGGCGCCTTGGCCTCTTCGGCCGGGCGGGACGACGCGGCACCCTGCACGTCGGCCTTGGTGACGTTGCCCTTCGGACCCGTGCCCCGCACCGTGCTGAGTTCGACGTTCGCCTCTTCGGCGAGCTTGCGCGCGGCGGGACCGATGCCGGTCATGTCGGCCGGTGCCGCGCCGTTCTTGGCCGGTTTCGCCTCGCCCTCGTCCTCGCTCGGCTCTGCTGCCTTTGCTTTCTCGGGCGTCGCTTCGGCCTCGTCTTCGCCTTCGTCCGGCTCTGGTGCCTTCGCCTCCTCGGGCGGCTTGTCGGCCTCGGGCGCCTCGGCCTTCTCGGCCGGCGCGTTGGTCTCGGCACTGCCGCCGGACGCCGAGGCGTTCTCGTCGATCGTGCCCAAGACGGCGCCCACCTCGACGTCGCTGCCCTCCTCGGCGGCGACGTCCTGCAGGACGCCGGCGGCGGGGGCGGGGACTTCGAGGCTGACCTTGTCGGTCTCCAGCTCGACCAGCGGCTCGTCCACCTTGACGCTGTCGCCCGGTTTTTTTAGCCACTTGGCGATCGTCGCCTCGGTGACCGATTCACCGAGCGTGGGTACCTTGATCTCGACGCTCATGCCGGCGCTCCCTGCTTTGCCACGGTCGGCGGCTCTTGCACGTCGGCTTTACCCAAGCCCAGTGCCGTCGCGACCAGTCCTTTTTGTTCTTTTTGATGCTGGGCCAAGAAGCCGGTCGCGGGCGACGCCGCGGCCTTGCGCCCGGCGTAGATCAGTCGGCGCTGCTCGTGGCCGAGGCCCTCCATCACCTCCTCGACGCGCGGGCCGACGAAGAACCAAGCCCCCATGTTCTTCGGCTCCTCCTGGCACCAGACCAGCGTCGCGTCGCGCGAATAGCGGCTCAACTCGCCCGCCAGCACCTTGTCGGGGAAGGGGGCCAACTGCTCCAGGCGAACCAGCGCCACCTTGTCCCTCAAGCCCGCCTCCTCGCGCGCCTGGTAGAGGTCGTAGTAGACCTTGCCCGAGCACATCACGACGCGCTCGACGGCGCGGTCGGCGTTCGAGGCCTCTTGCTCGTACATGACGCGGTGAAAGCTGGTGCCCGGTCCCATGTCGTCGAGCTTCGAGGTAGCGAGCTTGAGGCGGAGCAGCGATTTGGGCGTCATGACGATCAGCGGCTTTCTGAAGTCGCGGCAGAGTTGGCGCCTGAGCATGTGGAAGTAATTGGCGGGCGTCGTCGGGTAGCAGACCTGGAGGTTGTCCTCGGCGTAGAGTTGCAAGAAGCGCTCCAACCGGGCCGAGGAGTGCTCCGGTCCCTGGCCCTCGTAGCCGTGCGGCAGCAGGCAGACGAGGCCCGACATGCGCAGCCACTTGCTCTCGCCGGACGAGATGAACTGGTCGAAGTAGACCTGCGCCCCGTTGGCGAAGTCGCCGAACTGCGCCTCCCAGAGCGTCAGCCCGTTCGGCTCGGCGATGCTGTAGCCGTACTCGTAGCCGAGCACGCCCTCCTCCGAGAGGAGGCTGTCGACAACCTCGATCGGCGCCTGCTTGCGCTCCAAGTTGGCGAGCGGGATATAGCGCGCCTCGGTCTCCTGGTCGTAGACGATGGCGTGGCGCTGGCTGAACGTGCCGCGGCCGACGTCCTCGCCCGAGAGCCGAACCGGGAACCCTTCGGCCAGGAGCGTGGCGAGCGCGAGGTGCTCGCCGGTCGCCCAGTCGATGCCCTCGCCGCTCTCGATCGCCTTCTTGCGGCCGTTGATGACCCGCTTCAGGCGCGAGTGGACGTTCAGGTCTTCCGGCAGCGCCGTCATCTTGAGGCCGAGGTCCCGCAGCCAGTCGAGGTCGACGGCGGTCTGGCCGCGCTGATACTCGCCCGGCGCCTGCCGCAGCCCCTGCCAGACGCCCTCCAGCCAGTCGACCTTGTTCGCCTTGTAGCCGCCCGCCGCCTCGAACGCCTCGTCGAGGCGTTGGTTGAAGGCCTTCAGCATCGCGTCGGCCTCGCCGGGTTCAAGCACGCCCTCGTCCTCGAGCCGCTTGGCGTAGGCTTGGCGCACCGACGGGTGCTGCGCGATCTTCTTGTACATCAAGGGCTGGGTAAAGCCCGGCTCGTCGCCCTCGTTGTGGCCGTGGCGGCGGTAGCACCAGATGTCGATCACCACGTCCTTCTTGAAGCGCTGGCGGAACTCGGCCGCGAGGCGCGAGACGTGCGTGACCGCGAGCGCGTCGTCGCCGTTGACGTGGAAGATCGGCGCCTGCACGCCGCGCGCCACGTCGGAAGGGTAGGGGGAGGAGCGGCCGTAGGCCGGCGAGGTGGTGAAGCCGATCTGGTTGTTGACGATGATGTGGATCGTGCCGCCGATGCGATAGCCGCGCAGTTCGGCCATCTCCAAGCACTCGTGCACGACGCCCTGGCCGATGAAGGCGGCGTCGCCGTGCAGGAGGATCGCCATCACCTTGGCGCGCTCGGTATCGCCCTGCTGGCGCTGCTTGGCGCGCACTTTGCCCATCACGACCGGGTTAACCGCTTCGAGGTGCGAGGGGTTCGGGTTCAACGACAGGTGCATCGAACGCCCGTCGCCGAGGTCGCGATCGTGGGAGGTGCCCAGGTGGTACTTGACGTCGCCCGAGCCCTGGACCTCGTCCATCGGCACGATCCCGCTTTGGAACTCCGACAGGATCGCGGCGTAGGGCTTGCCCATCACGTTGGCGAGCACGTTCAGGCGCCCGCGATGCGACATGCCGATAACGCACTCCTCGACGCCGAGGTTGGCGCCGGTCTGGAGCAGGGTTTCGATCGAGGCGATCGTGCTCTCGCCGCCGTCCAGGCCGAAGCGCTTGGTGCCGGGGAACTTGACGTGCAGGTACTGCTCGAAGCCCTCGGTCTCGGTCAGGTGCTCAAGGATGCGTTTCTTCTCGTCGGCGTCGGTCTCGAACAGGCCCTTGGCGCTCTCGATCCGCTGCTGGATCCAGGCCTTCTGGTCCGCCTCTTGGATGTGCATGAACTCGATGCCGACCGAGCCCGAGTAGGTCTTCTGCACGACGTCCATGATCTCGCGCAAGGTCGCGGTCTCAAGCCCGAGCACGTAGTCGAGGAAGAAGCGGCGGTCCAAGTCGGCGTCGGTGAAGCCGTAGGTCTTGTAGTCGAGTTCAGGATGGTCCTCGGTGTGGGCGATACCCAAGGGGTCGAGCTTGGCGTTCAGGTGACCGCGCACGCGATAGGCTCGGATCAGCATGATGACGCGCAGGTGCGCGCGGATCAGCGCCTTGCCGGCCTCGTCGTCGATCCCCGGTGCCGCGACGCCGGGGGGCGTGTTGCGGTTGGCGGCCTCGGCTTGCGGCCGCGGCCGCAGGGCTTGGCGCGACTTCTCGAACAGCGCCCGGTCGTCCGGGTCGAGCGCGTCGAAGTAGGCCCGCCAGGACGGGTCGATCGCCGACGGTTCGTTCAGGTAACGGGCGTAGAGTTCCTCGATGAAGCTGCTGTTGCCGCCGTAGAGAAACGAAGTCTGCTCAAGCTCGCGTCGTCGCGCCATCGTGCCCATCCGTTCTCGCGACCACCGAAGGAGGTGCCCGCAACCATCATCCGTCTCACATAACCGTCGGGCCGAAATCGCGTTGCACGCGACAATCGCTCGACGATCTTCTCAGCCGCCCATCGCCTTGACCATCGCCTGCCCAATCGCGGCCGGGTTCTCGGCGATCTCGATCCCGGCCCCGCGCATCGCCTCGATCTTCTCCTCGGCCCCGCCCTTGCCGCCGGAGATGATCGCACCCGCGTGGCCCATGCGCCGTCCCGGCGGTGCTGTGCGCCCGGCGATAAAGCCGGCAACCGGCTTCTTGATCCGGTTCTCGCGCAAGAACTCGGCCGCGTCCTCCTCGGCCGTGCCGCCGATCTCGCCGATCATGATGATGCCTTGCGTCGCGTCGTCGGCGAGGAACAGTTCGAGCACGTCGACGAACTCAGTCCCCTTGACCGGGTCGCCGCCGATGCCGATGCAGGTCGTTTGGCCGAGGCCCGTCACCGTCGTCTGCGCCACCGCCTCGTAGGTGAGGGTCCCTGAGCGCGAGACGATGCCGATCTTGCCCGGCTGGTGGATGTGGCCCGGCATGATGCCGATCTTGCACTCGCCGGGCGTGATGACGCCGGGGCAATTCGGTCCGACGAGGCGGGTTTGGCTGCCGTCGAGTGCCCGCTTCACCTTGACCATGTCGAGGACGGGGATGCCCTCGGTGATGCACACGACGAGCGGCAGTTCAGCGTCGATCGCCTCCAGGATCGCGTCGGCCGCGAACGAGGCCGGGACGTAGATCACCGAGGCCTCGGCACCCGTCTGCCTGACCGCGTCGGCGACCGTGTCGAAGACGGGCAGGTTCAGGTGCTCCTCGCCGCCCTTGCCCGGCGTCACGCCGCCGACCATCCGCGTGCCGTACGCAATCGCCTGCTCGGAGTGGAAGGTGCCCTGAGCGCCGGTGAAGCCCTGGCAGATCACCTTGGTGTTCTTGTCGATCATGACGGACATCAGGCGGCCTCTCCCACGGCTTGGACGATCTTCTCGGCGGCATCGGCGAGGTCGTCGGCGGGGGTGATCGCCAAGCCCGACTCGCTCAAGATCTGCTTGCCGAGACCGACGTTGGTGCCCTCCAAGCGAACGACGAGCGGCACGCTCAGGTTCACTTCCTTCGCCGCCGCGACCACGCCCTCGGCGATCACGTCGCAGCGCATGATGCCGCCGAAGATGTTGACGAGCACGCCCTCGACGTTCGGGTCAGAGAGCAAGAGCTTGAAGGCGGCCGTGACCCGCTCCTTCGTCGCCCCGCCGCCGACGTCGAGGAAGTTGGCCGGCGAGCCGCCGGACAGCTTGATGATGTCCATCGTCGCCATGGCTAAGCCCGCGCCGTTGACCATGCAGGCGATGTTGCCGTCGAGTGCGATGTAGTTGAGGTCGTGGCGGCTGGCCTCGATCTCCTTCGAGTCCTCCTCGTCGAGGTCGCGCAGTTCGACGATCTTCGGCTGGCGGTAGAGTGCGTTCGAGTCGAAGTTCATCTTGGCGTCGAGGGCGACGACGTTGCCCTCCTTGGTGACGACGAGCGGGTTGATCTCGACCAGCCCGGCGTCGCGCTCGATCATGCAGGTGTAGAGCCCCCGCATGAAGGCGATCGCCTGCTTGACCTGCCCCCCCTCCAGGCCGAGGCCGTAGGCGATCTCGCGGCCGTGGTAGGGCATGAAGCCCGTCGCCGGGTCGATCGCGACTTTGAGGATCTTCTCAGGCGTCTTCGCCGCCACCTCCTCGATCTCGACCCCGCCCTCGGTCGAGGCCATGAAGGTCACGCGCGAGGTGGCGCGGTCGATGAGCGCACCCATGTAGAGCTCGCGCTCGATGTTGCAGCCGTCCTCGACGTAGACCCGCTTGACGACGCGGCCCTGCGGTCCGGTCTGGTGCGTGACCAGCGTCATGCCGAGCATGTCCTTGGCATACTGCCGCACCTCCTCGACCGACTTTGCCAGCTTGACGCCGCCGCCCTTGCCGCGCCCGCCGGCGTGGATCTGCGCCTTGACGACCCAGACCGGGCCGCCGAGCTCGCGCGCCGCCTTCTCGGCCTCGTCGGCGGTGTAGGCGATCTTGCCTTCCAGCGTGGCGACGCCGTACTCCCGCAGGACCGACTTCGCCTGATACTCGTGGATGTTCAATGAATTGTCCCCCGCGTCTCAGAGTTCGATGCCGTCACACAGGCCCTTCACGGCCGCGACGGACTGGTCGAACATCGCCTTCTCGTCGGCACTCAGCTCGATCTCGACGACCCGCTCGACGCCGCCGGCACCGATCACCACCGGTACGCCGACATAATAGCCGTCGACGCCGTACTGCCCGCTCAAGTGCGCGGCGCACGGCAAGACGCGCTTTTGGTCCTTCAGGTAGCTCTCGGCCATCGAGATCGCGGACGCCGCCGGGGCGTAGAAGGCGGAGCCAGTCTTCAACAGCTTGACGATCTCGGCCCCGCCGTCGCGGGTGCGCTGCACGATCGCATCCAGCCGATCCTGGCTGGTCCAGCCCATCCGAACGAGGTCGGGCAACGGAATGCCAGCCACCGTCGAGTAGCGCGTGAGCGGCACCATCGAGTCGCCGTGGCCGCCCAGGACGAAGGCGCTCACGTCCTCGACGGAGACCTTGAACTCATCGGCGAGGAAGTAGCGAAAGCGGGCGCTGTCGAGCACGCCCGCCATGCCGACCACCTTGTTCGGGTCGAGCCCGGTCACCTTTTGCATCGCCCAGACCATCGCATCCAGCGGGTTGGTGATGACGATGACGAAGGCATCTGGGCAGTTGGACTTGATCGCGTCACCGACCTGCTTGATGACGCCGACGTTGGTCGCGATCAGGTCGTCCCGGCTCATGCCGGGCTTTCTCGGGATGCCGGCCGTGACGATGACGACGTCGGCCCCTTCGATGTCCTTGTAATCATTGGTGCCGGCGAGGTGGGCGTTGAAGCCCTCGACCGGCGAGGACTGCACGAGGTCGAGCGCCTTGCCGGCCGGCATCCCCTCGGCGATGTCGAACAGGACGACGTCGCCCAGCTCCTTTTGCCCAGCGAGGAGCGCCAGCGTGCCCCCGATCTGACCGGCGCCGACGAGTGCGATCTTGCTACGGGCCATGCGGCGTGTGCTCCCCCAATGCGTGGTTCGACCTCGGCTGCGGTCTTGTGTAGACCCAACCCCCCGTCGCTTCAAGCTAAGCGCCCCATATCGTCGCGGTCCATGCGATCATGTCGGAAGAACGGCGTTTCACGGCAATGCTTCGTTCGCACAATCCCAGTATGGCCAGTGGCACCTACCGATCAACGCAACGATCCGGCGACGGGTCTTGCTCACGCACGAGGGGGCGATCTAGAAAATAATTTCAACCCGGACGATTGAGGATTGATGTCTGATAGATGCGCATCACAACATGACACCTCACGAGATTCTAATCGCCCATCCCGCTCTTGCCTCGCGCTTGGCGGACAAGCACCCGTTGCGGACGGCCGCGACCGCCGCCGGCATATTGCTCGAACCGCGGTTCTTGGCGAGCAACGTCCGTCTTGAGGCGCTGGTGCATCTGGCGGTGTGCGTCGGTCGCGGTTCGATCGCGCCCAAAGGGCGGGAGATCAAGCAGTGGCTCGACGAACTCGGCGGCGGGTGGCTCGGCTCCTTGGAGGATCCGGCAGAAAGCCTGTTCGTCACGCTCGTGCACGACAGCGGCGGCAACTTCCGCATCTTCGAGGGCATCTGGGAGAGCAGCGCGTTCCATCTCCAACGCTTCGTCAACGTCGTCGACCGTATGCCGGACCAGCCGCCGTTCGCTTCGCTGCGCCGGGCGGCGCAGGCCATGTTGCGCCTGAGCGACGAGATGGCCGAGCGCCGCGGCCTCGGCCGATACACGACGGGCGAGGACGTCCCGGTCAGAGAGTGGCCGAACGTCCCGGACCATCGTCTCAAACAGTGGCGGGAGCGGGTCCGCTTCAGCCGAAGCGACCTGCGCCGGCTGAACATCGCCTTGGACGATCTGACCGACTTCGTCTTCGATCCCGGCGAGGCGCAGCGGCTGTTGATCGAGGAGCCGTGCAACACGACGCTCGAACGGCGGCCGTTGGTTTGGGACGAGGATCGGCTCACGGTGCTGCTGCCGACCGCGATCAGCGCCGCCGTCCGGCGCGGGGTGGCGGAATGGGCGATCGAGCATGGGTTGAAGGAGCAGTTGGAGGACGCTCTTGCGGACGAATATGCTCGGGTTATTGCCGAGATCCCGCTGCTCGGCGAACTGCGTGGTGCGAAGCTACAATTTTCGCGTGTTGACGGGGTGCAGGTTGCGTGCGCTCACCGGGAATGGGAGCCCAAAAAATGGATAAAGCTGACAGCTATTGCCGACGATTTGACCGATATTCATGGGACAGGTTTAGCCGCCTCATCTTACAAAGCTGAAAGATGGGCAAGTGTAATTGAGAAAATAAACACGGCATCAAAATCACAAAACAAAAATGAATTTTATCTATCAATTGTTATTTTGTGTGGATATGGACGTCCAGCTGCTCTAGGTTTGAATGATGATCCTTCAGCAATAAATATATTATGCATTAGCTTAGATCACATAAAAACATTGAGTTGGCTAAAAGATTCGTCTGTTCGCTCGATTGTAAGCATGTTTGAATGTCAAAAAACATTTGAAAATTTTGATATTCACTTGGCTGACATTAATGGGCTGTTGAACACTTTTGCTACTTGGCGTCAAAATGACTATCGTTTTCTACCTAGAATTTTAGATGCTGCTAAGCCAAACTTTGTAAGCTTGCCAACTGACAGTTTGCGCTTTGCACGGCAAGAAGCCACTCAGGCTTGGGACGAGCACCGCTTGCCGACCAGCGAAGGCAAGATGGTGGTTGTTCGCCGATACCAGCCGTTCGATCCGCTCGCGGATTCAGCCGACGCGATCGCATATTTCAGTGTCAAACATATTCGTGCGGGTCGATTACTGGCAGCTTTTCCGACTTCAAGGCGGATCTGGTGGTTGAGCGTTCCTGTCCTGCCTGATGAAGCAGGATTTTATAAGGAGGTATGGGATACCGTATGTTATTGGTTTTCCAAAGTCGTATTCGCGGCCGAAACGCGCTGGCACAAATTGCCATTAGGAATCATAAATGTCGTTGCAGATTTTCGCAATTTCGTTCCGGATGAGCAAGGAACGACTTCTCATTCGATGGAACCTGATTTCTCATCGCTGTTCATTTCAAATGCTGAACTTGAACATCGTCGCCTGTGTGTTCAAGCACAACCGGGAGCAGTTAAATTTCTGCATGATGTACGAAACATAGTTGAAGTTGCCATGGTGCGAGCTTTGCTACAAGCAATTGCTGACTTAGTTCAAAGCGAACTCGGCAAGAATGAGGTTGATGCAGCAGTCATAGCCATAATTCCCAACAAATTTGCACGTAAGTTGCACCAGTTTCATTGCACTGAATTTGAGTTCTTTGCACGAACAAGATTGAAAGAACCTTTGCTTCTGCAAGGATACGATGAAGCAGTCGCAAGGACAGGTTTGGGTTGGTCGGCTGATCCGCCCAATGACTTATCGAAGATTCAAGGTAAAAAACTTTGTTCAAGCTTGCTTCACGATCTTGTTGATAAGGTTTGGCGGCGGCTGAAAGCGCGTTTGAGTTGTCTGAATCGGCATGAGCTTGTCAAGGCGTGCTTGGGCAATCTCACGGCGATCGCGGCCGATCAGGAGCGGTGGGAAGCAACCTCCGCGGCGATGATCTCGCTGCACGGGAACGACGCTTCGGTCTTCGGCTTGATTGCCGAGCGTCAGTTCAAGCGTAACGGCAGCGATTTGGGCAGTAGGTTGTTGGTTGAGATGGCGGTTTGCGAATGCCGAGCCGCTGGCGGTGCTGCGCCGACAAAAAGTGACTTGGCCATGCTCATGACCGACGCAGGATTGCTCAGCCGGCTAGGAAACTGGGCCGAAGCAATCAAGCACGGTGCTATGCGGGCTGAACTTGTCATCGACCCTAACGGCGAGGTTTTGGTCGAAGGAGATTTTGAACGACTGATCGTTGAACCCCTGGGACGAGATCATGAGCGAGAGCGAACACTTTTCGAGGTTGCAGCGTATGAAGGCCGCTTGTCAGAGCGTAGCTTCGATCATGGCATTGAAAGTATAGATATAGCTTATCGCAATGCTTTTGCGGAAGAGTTTGGCTTCGCTCTTGAACTGCTTCCATATTTGGTGGTACGTACCGAGGAAGAAGCGGTGCAGCGGCAAGAAGCGGTTTTTACGATCGCTCGGCAAGAACTCATTGAGTTGTTGCGCGCCGACATGTCGAAGGATGTGGCGGCACGGTTGGTAGACGAGCATACGTTGGTTCATAGGCCGCAATGGGAAGAAGCTCCCGACGGATATAAAGACCGTGATTGGCAGCCCTGGGCCGCGCGTCGCCGTCTTTCAATCCTATGGCGTCCCCTGATCGACGTTGGCCAAGATTGGTTAGTGGTAGCGCCGGCCGTTCTGCGTAAAGCCGGCATCTATCGGACATGGGCGACGGGTGAAGCAGTTTTCTCCGCCGATCAATTCTCAACTTCTGAGATGAAAAGCTGGATCGGAGAGAAGAACAACCGCAGCGGCATGGAGTTCAACCAAACGGTGGCGGACCGTTTGAGCCAAATGGGCTACAGAACCCAAGTCGAGGTCAAGCCGACGAAGATCCTCAACGCGAAGCTGGATCGCGACTACGGCGACGTCGACGTCCTCGCTTGGCGGGACGGCTGCCCGGACGTGCTGGCGATCGAGTGCAAGCGCCTGCACCGAGCGGTGACGCTCGGCGGCATCGCGCAGGACTTGGCCGAGTTCCGCGGTGGGCTCGACAAGAAAGGCAGGCCTGATCGGCTGAGAAAGGCGATCGACCGCTGGGCGCTTTTGGAGCGCAACCTTCCAGCGGTGGCAAGATATATTGGCCGTCCTGATCGGATAATCCGCCAGGTCCGGTTGATCGTGACCAACGAGCTGGTGCCGCCCGCGCTGCAACCCCAGAGCGATCAGTCTATGGGCAGCTTCGTCACGATTGCCCATCTCGCCGAATGGCTGGAACAACACTCGGCAAACGTGGCGACGCCTTGAGCATCAAGCCGGGAGAGGGTTGAGCGCCGCCTCATCGCGCCCGTCCCCGCTCACAGCAAAAAGTCGTTCCGGCCGATCCCCAGCCCCTCATCGAAGCTGACGATCATGTCCCAGCCGGGTCGGTCGTCCACCGCGGCGTAGACCCAGCCGCCCGTGACGTCGACGGCGAGTTGCCCGGCCTTCGTGCCGTCGGCGTCCGGGGCGAAGGCGAATGCTTGATTGCCGCTCTTGGTCGCGTCGGCGTCGATCGGGCGCAGGTCGATCGTGTCTAGGCCCGGCTCGAAGTCCTGGATCAGGTCCCAAGCGCCGCCTTGCACCTTGGATTCCCCGATCGCGTAGAAGACGAACCGGTCGGCGCCCGCGTTGCCGTAGAGGTTGTCGATGCCGAGCCCCCCGGCCAGTACGTCGTCGCCGGCGCCGCCCTGGAGCAGGTCGTTGCCCCCGTTGCCGAAGAGGACGTCGTCGCCGGTGGCGCCGTTGAGGATGTCGTCCCCGCCGCCGCCCTTGAGAACGTCGCCCCCGGCATCGCCGTAGATGAGATCGTCCCCGCCCCCGCCGGAGGCCCTGTCGTTGCCGCCCCCGGCGCGGATCAGGTCGGCACCGCCGCCGCCCGTCAGCGCGTCTTTGCCGCCCGTGCCCGTGGTCACGGCATAGGGCGGCCCCGCCGGCGGGTCGCTCAGGTAGTCGTGGTAGGCCTGAAGCGGGTTGTCGGTATAGCGCAACGCGCCTGCCAGCGTGCGGAAGTGGCCGTAGCCGCCCACGGTCTGATAGGAATAGCCGTTCGGGATGACCTCCAGCACGCCCAAGTGCAGGTGGTCGTTCGGGTCGTCGCGCACTGTGCCGATACGATCGCCCGCCTCCACCCGGCCCCCGACGAGGCCGCCGTTCGCGGGCGTCTCGTCGACATGGCCGTAGAGCCAGTAGTGTCTGTCGTCGCCGTAGACCACGACGGCGCTGTCGAAGCCTTGCGCGTCCAAAGCGCTGTCGGCCCGGACCACGATCCCGTCGGTGAGGGCCCGCACAGGGGTGCCGCCCGGCGCGTCGATGTCGATCCCGGCGTGGTACGTGCCCTTCCACTTGACGAACGACGCGCCGTAAACGTAGCCGGTCGTCATCGCGTACGTATCGCCCAGCGCCGCCCGCGACAGGTCGTGGTAGAGGCGCACCAGGGCCGGGTCGGCCTCGCCGTTGCTCTGCCTGCCGTCGAACAGCCAGCCCCCGGCCGCCGATCGATCCCATCCCGCCCGCGTCGTCGGCAACCCCATAGCGTGCTTCCTCCACTATAATGCTACTTAAGGTGGAAGAAGCTGAGCAAAGGGATTAGCAATTTCAAGGCGAAAAAAAATCAATTTTTCAACTCAGGACATTCTTGCGCCGGTGTGGCTGCGAAGCGTCTGGCCCAAGCGAAAGCCTTCGGCACCGCGATCAAACCGCGCTTGAACCCCGATAGGGCTTGATTTGGACGTTAAGTCAGCAGTGCGCACTTCCGGCGCCGTTTCGGCCGGAAGCGGGAGGCGTATCCCGCGTCGTGAAGAAGATTTGGAGCGGGCGATGAGATTCGAACTCACGACCCCAACCTTGGCAAAGTCAGGGTCGCTTACTTACTCGTGTTTCTGCTTCCCAGATGGGCTTGCCAACTCCCTGAAATATCCTCATAGACCGTTTGCCTGAACCCTCTGGCACCGGCGCCGGCTTTCTAGAGCCGGCTTCCGGCAGCTTCCAGTTGGCTTCCGGCGAGATATTTCGAGGGGAGCCGGAAGCCGTGCCGCGCCTTACCAAGCGCACCGTGGATGCGCTCAAGCCGTCTGCCAGCGAGCGATTCGTCTGGGATAATGACCTTCCCGGCTTCGGGGTGCGCGTCTATCCGTCTGGCACGAGGAAGTACCTCGTGCAGTGGAAGCGCGACGGACGCACCCGGCGGCTCGTGCTGGGGCGGCACGGGCCCGTCACCTGCGAGCAGGCGCGGGGCGAGGCGCTGGAGGTCCACGCCCGCGTCCAGCGGGGCGAGGACCCGGCGGCCGAGCGCGACGCGCGGCGGCGCGATCTGACGGTGGCGATGCTGGCGGAGCTTTGGCTAGCCGAGCACCGCTCTCACAAGCGGGCCACGACGCTGGCGATGGACCGTTCGCGCATCGAGGCGCACGTAAAGCCCCTGCTCGGGCGCGTCAGGCTGAACGCGCTCACCCGCACCGACGTGGAACGATTCGTGCGCGACGTGGCGTCGGGGAAGACCGCGCGGGACGAAGGGAGCGGCCGGGGGCGGCGGATCATCCGGGGAGGTCCCGGCGTGGCCGTGCGGGCGCTCGGGATGCTTTCCGCCATGCTCGCCTTCGCGGTGACGCGCGAATTGCGGTCCGACAATCCGGCCGAAGGCGTGCGCGGGCTTCCCGGTGCGCCGCGCGAGCGGCTGCTATCGCCCGCCGAGCTGGCCCGGCTCGGTGAGGCGCTGGCGACCACCGCGCGCGAGGGTGAGCCGTGGCAGGCGGTGGGGCTCGTGCGGCTCCTCGCCCTCACCGGAATGCGCAGGGACGAGGCTCGGACGCTGCGCTGGGAGCATTTGGACCTCACCGGCGGACGGGTGACGCTGCCGGCGACGAAGACGGGGCGCAGCCATCGGCCGCTGGCGGGGCCCGCCCTCGTTCTCCTGGCCGAGCTGCGGGAGCAGGACGGATCATCCCCCTGGGTGTTCCCGGCGATCCGGGGCAGCGGCCCCTTCGTCAACGTCCAAAAAGCTTGGAGCCGCATCCGAACGCGCGCGGGCCTTGAGGACGTGCGGCTGCACGATCTGCGCCACAACCTCGCCAGCGCGGCGGTGGCGTCCGGCGAGAGCCTGTTCATCACCGGCAAGGTGCTCGGGCACGCCAAGGCCCGCTCGACCGAACGCTACGCCCACCTCGCCGACGACCCCTTGCGCGCCGCCGCCGACCGTGCCGCCGCGCGGATCGCGGCCGGCCTCGCGCCGCTGGAGTCGACAGCCCCAGTGATCCCACTGCCCAAGGACGCGAAGCGACGGCGCCGAACGGAGGCTTGAGACGCGGTTGAGCCCCGCGCGGCAGGCACCGCCGGGGCTCGCGGCCACACCATGAGGAGCATGGCATGACGGCGAAAGACGATATCACCACGGATCGTGCCGACAAGGGGACGGGCTCGGATCTCGTGCCTCTTTCCACTGTCGTGGATCTGAGCATCCCTCAAGGCGGTGCGCTGGCGCTGCGATACGGCCAGAAGATCGAGGATGGGGACATCCCTGCTTGGGGCGTGCGCGGCAACGGGAACACATGGGCGCGGCACGACGCGCCGCTGGAGCCGGTCCCGGCAGAGGATTGGGCCGGGCTTGCGATCGAGTGGGCCAACGGCAGCGCGGTGGCGAAAATTAGCCGGTTGAGCGCCGTGCCGCCGGCATGGGAGCGGCTGCACGTCACCCGCGCGGCCCTTGCCATCGAGATCCCTGCGGGGGAGGTGGAAGCGTGGACGGACCTCGCCGTCACCTTCCGGAATGCACGCGCAGTCGCCCAGCGGTGGCTTGAAGCCGCCGCGCTGCCGGCCGACTGGCCGTGGCCCCCGGAAGCCTTCTGGGAGAGCAGGCCGGAGGCGCGGCCGGACTGGCGCGAGACGGAAGCCAAAATGCACGAGGCGGTGAAGTCGGGTCTGCTTGAGGCCGCCGTCGAGACGGCGCCGCGGGAAGTGCTGATGCTGCCGCCTTCCACGTGGCAGGCAACATCCGAGCGGGTGAGCCTCACCAGCGGCCGGGTGAACCTCGGCGCGACGGAATCGCAGCGGCTCGAAGCCGAGCGGGCGCTGCGTGAGGAGGCGGCGCGACGGAAGCTGGAAGCGGAGCCGCACCCGGCCGATCAGTACAGCAGTGGGCTGGAAGCCTATCGAGGCTGGTTCGAGCGGCTGCACCGCCAAGTGGAACAAGACCGGAAGAAGGGAGAGCCGGTCGACCTCCCGCCCGCGCTGCACGAACAGTGGTACCTCGCCTATCTCGGGCTCGCAGACGTGAGGCACTGGGTTGAGAAAACATGGCTAGCTCCCGGCGATGCCATGAAAGCGACCGCCAGTAACCTGCTGCAACCCTGCACAAACCGGCGCCAAAGGGGTCGCAAGCCCGATCCGGCGTGGTGGGAGGTCGTGGCCGCTGCTGGTGCTTGGCTCGACGCCAACGGCGAGCCCGACACGCTGGCGGAAGTCGAGCGCTTCATGGCTGGACAGTTCGTTGCTCGCGGCCTTTCCGAGCCAGCGCAGAGCCTTCTCCGCACGCGGGCAAGGCATGTCCTAGACGGTTTTCGCAGGCAGCGGGACGAGGCCGATAATTGAATTACTGGCCTATTCTCGGCCTTTGTCGGCCGACACTGTAGGTTCTTTGCTGCATTCCCCCGGCCTTGTCTCAACCCCGCACTTTCAGGAGGCAGCCGGATGACACCCAAGTATCTGAGCCGCAAGGAGGCGGCCGCGTTCCTTTCGCAGGAGGGCTTCCCGACGGCGATGGCGACGTTGGAGAAGCTGGCCAGCATCGGCGGCGGTCCCGCCTTTCGCAAGTTTGGACGGCGGGTGATCTACGACCCTACCGACCTGCTCGCGTGGGCCGAAGGCCGCGCGCGCAAGATGACGAGCACGAGCGAGGCGGCGTGATGCCGCTCTTCCGCATCGCGCCAATCCGCCCGCCGACGCTTGCCCGTGTCTGGGGCGGCAGGGCCAAGGCAAAGGCGCCATGCACAGGGGCAAGTCGTCACCGTGAGCATCGGAATATCAACCATAAGGTACATCAACAGGAGGGATAATGACGCTAAAAGAAATGCCCCGGCTGGCGGGCCGGGGCACACAAGATAAAACGCACCCTTGTTTAGCCGATGACTGCGAATGTGTCATCCGGCAATGGTCCAGCCCCGTCGATTTTGCGTGCGTCAACGCCGCGGCGCTGACGGTGTTGCCAGTCCTCCTAGCCTGCTGGCTGCTGGACGGCCGGCACCAGGGCGTTGAGTGGGCCGCGCGCAACTTCACCGGGGCGCCGGGGCTGGAGGCGGCACGATGACGAACGCCATCTCTTTGACAGCCGAGAAGGTTGCAAGCGCCCCGATCCCGCCACCGGCCGACGACAAAGTGCCGGTGCCCGACGACACCGCAAGAGGCCAGACAGAAGCACTCGCTTTCATCGACGGCTTAGCGTTCACCCTCTTGCGCACCAAAGGCCCCTTGGCGACCAAGCGCGTCGTGCGCGGCGCCGACGGCAAGCCCAGGATCGAGGGCTACGCCAAGGCCAAGCGGTTCGGCGCCAGCATCGTGCGCTTCGCCGACGTGCGCGCCCTGTTCGCCCTCCTCCAGCGCCTCGACCGCGACCCTCGACGCTTCCTCATCCGAGCATCGCTCCTGCCCGGTCTCGACCCGCGCGAGGTGCGCCGGCTCGTCAAGCGCTGCGGCAAGACCGGCGAAGGGCCGTTCTTCGCGGACGTGCCGCGCGCCTGGGCCGCCTTCGACTTCGACAGCGTGCCCGCCCCCGTCGGCCTCGACCCGCTCGCCATCGCCGAATGCGGCGACTGGCTGCGCGGCCTGCTGCCCGACGCCTTTCAGGACGCGGCGTGCATCGTCCAGGCGACGAGCGGCTGCGGCCTCAAGCCGGGTCTGCGCTATCGCTTGTGGTTCGTCCTGTCCCGCCCGCTCTTGGGCCGTGAGGTTGAGGCGTGGTGCGCCGGCGTGCCGCTGGACGCGAGCACGCTTCGCGCCGTCGAGCCGATCTACACCGCGCGGCCCGTCTTCGAGGGCGTGCGCGACCCGGTGCCGGTGCGCTTCCACCTGCTCGAAGGGCTGGAGGACGCGGTGCCCGTGCCCGAGGTGATGCCCGAACGTGCCCGGCCGGGGCGCCGGCGCGGCGAGGGTGGCGGCACAAGTGAGGCGCTGCCGGCGCTCGGCTTCGAGGACTGGCTCGGCCTGATCGGCGACGGCGAGGGGCTGGAGGGTTTCCGCCTGCCGGTCCTGCGGGCCTTCGCGGCCTATGCCGGCGCGCACGGCGCCGAGGGGTTGGAGGCCGCCGCAGAGGCCCTGAAGGGCAGGGTGCGGGCGGCGATTGGCGCCGCGCCCAAACGGCCCGACCGCGGCGACGACCTCGACCGCTACCGCAGCGACGCGCACCTCGACGAATTGCTCGACTGGTTCGCCGAGGCCGAGCGGCGACGTGCGGCCGAGGCGCTGGCGGCCTTGCCCGGCCGCGTCCTCGACGAGCACGACCTCGACGCGCTGCGCCAAGCGTTCCGGCGCTCCAGGGCGGCGCGGGAGATATGGGCGGGGCAGCGCGCCTATCCCGAGGCGCGCGTCCGGCGCTTTGCGTTTGCCGCCGCGTTGGCGCGGGCGGGGGTGAAGGACGACGACGTGCTGCACAAGGCGGTGATCGAGCTTGAGGACCGGCACGGGCAGGCGTGTCCCGAGGCGCTGGCCGCCGCCGTGGTGGCCTCGGCCCTCAGGGCGGAGGGGCGGGCATGAAGGCGCTGCGAGAGGTCTTCGACGACACGCAAGACGAGATCGACGCCAAGCTGCGCGAAGCGGCCGACACGGACGATGACGAACTCGCCGGGAGGCTGATCGAGATCGCCAAGCTGAGGCCGGCCGACTACCAGCGCAAGCGGCTGAGCCTCGCCAAGGGGCTTGGCTTCACCGCCGGCTACCTCGACACAGCGGTGAAGGCATTGCGCCGGATCGCCAACGGCGGCGAAGGCTTCGACCCCTGCCAGCGCGACGCGCTCGTGGCGCTAAGCCTTGAGATCGCCGAGCTTTGGACCGACGAGGCCGACGAGGCGTTCGCCACCGTTGACGAGGAGGGCGCCAGAGCGACCTACCGTGTCAAGGGTAGGGCCTTCCACCGCCTGCTCGTGCGCCGCTACGGCGACGCGCACGAGATCGAGTTGCCCAACGGCAAGAAGGCGCCCGGCACCCCGGGTGGGCAGACCCTCAAGGAGGCGATCGACGCGCTGGACGCCTACGCCGCGCGCGGCGAGCGGCACAAGGCGCACCTTCGCCTCGCCCACCACGACGGCAAGGTCTACCTCGACCTCGGCGACGTCGCCTGGACGGTGATCGAAGTCGACGGGCAAGGCTGGCGCCGCTGTCCGGACCCGCCCGTGCGCTTCATTCGTGCGGCCGGCGTCCTGCCGCTGCCCCTGCCGACCAAGGGCGGGACGCCCGCGATGCTGGCCGAGGCACTGGGTATCGAAGGCGAGCATCTGCGGCTCGTCGTCGCCTGGGTGCTCGGCTGCTACAGTCCCGGTCCATACCCGGTGCTCGCCATCAGCGGCGAACAGGGGGCGGGCAAGACGACGCTCATGCTGATGCTGCGCCGGCTCGTCGATCCGAACAAGGCCCCTTGCCGCTCGAAGCCCAAGGACCTCGACGACGTGCTTCTCGCCGCGCGCAACGGCTACGTCGTGGCGCTCGACAACCTGTCCCGGATCGAGCGCGACTTCTCCGACACCTTGTGCCGGATCGCCACCGGCGCCGGCTTCGCCAAGCGGCAGCTCTACACCGACGCCGAGGAGACCCTGATCCAGGTCTGCCGGCCGCAGATGGTCAACGGCATCCCCGACCTCGCCCAGTCGGGCGACCTGATCGACCGCGCGCTGATGCTCGACCTGCCGGCGCGTGCCGCCGCCGAGCACGACTTCGAGGCGACGCTCTGGCGCGATTTCGAGGCGGCACTGCCCGAGCTTCTGGGCGTGATCCTCGACGCGGTGTCGTGCGCCCTGCGACGGCTGGACGGGACGGAGATCGACCCGGCCAAGCGCCCCCGGATGCTCGACTTCGCCCGCTGGGTGGAAGCCGCCGCGCCGGCGCTGGGCTGGGAGCAGGGCGCCTTCCTGGATGCCTACCTCAAGAACCGCGAACAGGCCGCCGCCATCGCGCTTGAGGGCGATCCGTTCGCCGCGGCCGTGCATCACCATATAGCCAAGTTTGCCCCCAAGGGCTGTCCCTTCAAGGGTACGGCGAGCGATTTGCTGGCCGAGGTCAACCGTCATGCCCATGAGGACGAGCGGCACGGGCGGGGATGGCCTAAAGACGCCACGCGCGCGGCCGGTTGCCTCCGGCGTGCCGCGCCGGCACTCCGGGGCGCTGGCGTTCGTGTAACGTTCCCGAATCGTACCGGAGAGGGGCGCACGCTGGAGTTAGAACAGGTGGGCGAAACAGCGTCATCAGCGTCATTAGCGTCACCCGCACCGCCATTTGGTGTCGCTGATGACGCTGATGACGCTAAAAAAGCGACCTACTCTAAACCGACCGTGGGCACGTATCCGAACGGCGGTACATCGTCACCGCCCGTGCGGGGCGAGCTATGAGCGCCGCCCGCAATCTATTCAGCGACCTTGAAGCGCGCGGCGTCGTGCTGGAAGCGAAGGGCGGGCGGCTGGCCTGCGAGACGCCAGCCGAGGCACTGGACCCCACGAAGGCTCGGCCGAGGTCTGGGGGCTGCCTTGATGAGGGCGGACTCCTCAGGACAGGGGCGGTCGCGGTCCGACAGGCCTTCCAAGCACGGCCGTCACGCTTTTGGGTGTGGGCTTTGTGAGTTTTTCGGGTTCAAGATGCATCACTCGATGAGGTGGTGAGGCCGTCTCGTCGGCGGGTCCAACACCCCCGGTCCTCGTTCGGCGTGATGGCAAAAGACGTGATTGCGCCCGTGGGTGCGCCCGTCCCGGCTTGTCCCGACTGGCCGGAGCCGCCATCCGTGGGAGGCGCCGGCGGCCTCGTCGAGGTGGCGGGGAGTGTTCATCGTCTTCCCCGCCCGGCGGCGCCCTTCGACCGCATCTTTGCGTCGGGCGGGCACGCCTCACCACTCACCCAGTACGTCGGGCGTACCGGTTGGCGCCGCTTGGCAGGCCCGGCTGGCGCGGCCGAACATCGGCGTGTAGCGAGGGCCGTTCGTGCGCTTGATGAGGAACCCGCCGATGGTCGACGTCCGCAAGCTGGACGCGGTCCTGCCCGCGACCCAGATCGAATCCGATCGCATGGCCGAGGTGCGCGGGATCGTGCCCGGCGAGACGCTAGAATTCTTCGAGCCGCCGGCCGGGTGGCCTGAGCCCGCCGTCGACCCGCTGCACGCCTTCATCCTGGCCGAACGCGCGGCGGGCGCCACGCCCGATGCCGCCGCGAACGTGGCCGGCGCGGCCGTGGCGGAGCTGCTGCCACGCTTGCCCGCCGTAGGGCGGCCCTGGCTGCTCGACGGTTACGCCGAGCGGGGCGCGCGCCAGACGGTCGCCGTCTCGGCGCTGGCCGGGGCGCTACGGGCGCGGGGCCACGCGGCGCTGGCCGACTACCTCGCCGACGCCGCCGATGCCGCGGCCGATACCCCTGCCTTTCGTGGCTTCGGTTGCCTCGGACGCCGGCCGGTCTCGCTGCGCGCGCTCGCCGCCCGCCGGGCCGAACTCGGGATGCAGGAATTCTCGATCGGCATCCCGATGTGCGCGGCGCTGTCGCTGCTCAGGTACGACGACGAGGCCGCCGAACGGCTCGGGCGGGTCTGGTACGAGGCGACGCGGCCGCGGATCGAGGCGCTCTCGGCCGAGGTCGGGGCCGAACTGTATTACTACCGCGACCCCGAGGACGACTGCGACGACGACTACGCGCACCGCTACCTCGTTCTCGACCACCTCTGCCACATCGCGCCCCAGTCACCCTACGTCGCCTACCTCGTCGAGGCGAGCGGCGCCGCCTCGCTCGCGGACCTACGCGAGGCGCTGCTCGACCCCACGTCTTACGCCCCCGGCATCGACCACGGCCGTTACACCGAAGCCGAGCCCACGACGCTGCTAACGCGCTTCGACCACGACGCCGGACCTGAGCGAACGACGGGCGTGGTCGTGGGCGGGCCGGGCGGGCTCGACCTCGCCCGCGGCGCGATCCGCACGCGCTTGGGCCAGCGCGTCGTCGTGGTCGCGGGCGGGGGTGGTTTGCACGGCGACCTTATCGAGGCTTGCGAGCGGGCGAAAACACGCTGGCGGATCCGGGCCAGCCTGGACGAGGCGGCCTGCGACGCCTTCGTCGCAGGGGTCGACGAGTTGTGGCTGTTCGAGGCGCACATGCCCGTGCCGCCGAAGAACCTGTCCGTCCCCGATCCGCTCTTGCTCGACTACGAGGCGCGCGCGCGGGCGGCGGGCGTTCCGGTCACGGTGTTCACGGCGCAGGGCTATCGGCGATCGTAGGCGCGCGGCCGAACCCGCAGCGAGGTAGGCCCCCACCGGGTTGATCCGGCCGGCCGGGGCCGCGCCATCCTCGTCGTGGGACGCCGTGCCGGCGAGGACACCCCGGCAGCCCGCGAGGGGTCCCACGAGGTGCCAGGAGTCGCTCGTGGGCCGCCCCCTTGCTCTTCGCGTTGATGATGGCGCGGGCGGCGTACCATATCGGGATCGAGAAGGCGTTCCGAATGGGTGCTTCGCGCATCCATAGTCGGCTTTGTCGGACGTTCGGGGGCGGGGCCGCTCGGCCATGCTTCCCTGCCTCGCCATCGTCGGCATGGCCCTGTCCTGTCGTGTGGCATCGTTGCCAAACGGGCTTGCGCTCCGCCTAGCTCCGACCAGGGGCTGCCCCATCGTATGGCGAAGACGCCGCGACCGTCCCGCGCGCCGCTTTCGCGCTTGCCCCTAGCGTCCGCCGCCGGCAGTCCTGCCCGTCCGGGCGAGCCGATCGCGGTTTTGAACGTTTCCTCGGGCCTTCGGGATCGAGGCTTTCGGACGCTCGGGGGGAGTCCGCCGGACCCGCCGACGTTGCGGGCGTGAAGCCGGAGGGGACGGCCCCGCCTTTCGATTCCATCGGGGGCGGGCCGTAGCATTCCGGCAGGTGGGAAGGCGGGCTCCCCCGCCCCGGCCCGTGCGCGAAAGTGGGGCGTGGTCCTTCGGGGCCGCGCCGGGCGGGGAACTGCGCCCCCCGCCCCCGGGGCACTCGCCGCTTGACCCCCTCGACCGGCGCCGGGCGGGCGGCTAGGAAGCGGCCTCGCGCATAACGATCGAGGGCCGTTTCCACCCATGCCGACGCTGCACTGGCTCACCCGCGAGGCGGACGTCCGCGCCGCCGACGCCGTGCCCTACCGCCTCCTGGAGCCGGTCCCGGACCTCGGGTGCGGCGACCCCGACACCGGCAACCTCCTGATCCAGGGCGACAACCTCGACGCGCTCAAGGCACTCTTGCCGCTCTACGCCGGCCGGGTGAAGTGCGTCTACATCGACCCGCCCTACAACACCCGCTCCGCCTTCGCCCACTACGACGACAACCTGGAGCACGCGCGCTGGCTCGGCATGATGTACCCGAGGCTGCGGCTGCTGCGCGAGTTGTTGAGCGAGGACGGGAGCATTTGGGTGTCGCTGGATGATAATGAGGGGCATTATGGTAAGGTTATTATGGATGAAGTTTTTGGAAGAAATCAATTTATTTGTAACATTGTATGGGAAAAGCGTTATTCTAGAGACAACAATTCGGCTATTGGCAGCAATCACGACCACATTATTGTATACGCAATTGATTACGAAAAATTTAAGAATGAGCGCAGCAGATTGCCAATAGATGAAAAAAGCAAGAAACCTTATCGCTTTGATAACAATGACGGCAAGGGAAAATGGCGTCCGGTTCCAATGCACGGAGAAGGTTTCCGGGCAAACATGATGTATCCTATTCAAGGACCTGATGGAAACATTCATTATCCTCCACCAGGAAGACATTGGGCCGTACTAGAACATAAATATAAAGATTTGTTGAATGAAGGTCGAATATATTTTGGTCAAGGTGGCGCATCGCAGCCAAATGTAATACGTTACCTTTCAGAAGTACCCGGACTTGTTCCTTCAACATGGTGGCCGCAAACAGAAGTAGGTCATAATGATGAGGCAAAAAAAGAGGTTTTTGCACTTTACGGTAAAGAAGGGGCTTTCGCTACACCCAAACCCGAACGCCTAATCGAACGCATCCTCCACATTGCTACCAACCCCGGCGACCTCGTGCTCGACAGCTTCCTCGGCTCGGGCACGACGGCGGCCGTCGCGCACAAGATGGGGCGGCGCTGGATCGGCATCGAGATGGGCGAGCACGCCGTGACCCACTGCGTGCCCCGGCTGAGGAAGGTGGTCGGGGGCGAGGGGGGAGGCGTCTCGAAGTCGGTCGGCTGGGCGGGCGGCGGCGGGTTCGGCTTCTGCCGGCTGGGGCCGGCCGTGTTCGACGGCGCCGGGCGGCTGCGGGCCGACGTCACCTTCGCCGACCTCGCCCGCCACGTCTGGTTCGCCGCGACCCGGCGCGGGCTGGCGCAAACCCCGGCGACGCCGTTCCTCGGCGCGCACGGCGGGCAGGGCTACTACCTCCTGTTCAACGGCATTCTGGGCGACCGGCGCCACGACGGCGGCAACGTGCTGACGCATCGTACTTTAAGCGACCTGCCGCCGTTCGACGGGCCGAAGGTGGTCTACGGCGAGGGCTGCCGGCTGGGGGCTGCGGCGCTCAAGCGGCTCGGGATCGCGTTCCGGCCGCTGCCCTACGCGATCGACGGGGCGGGGTAGCGCGCGATGCGGCTCAAGGACTATCAGCAAGCCTGCCTAGAGAAGCTGCGCCTCTACCTGGAGGAGGCGCGGCTGACCGGCGACCCGGCACTCGCCTTCGAGCTGCGCGCCGACGCCGCGCCGGGGCGGGACGCGCCGGCCCCCTACCGCCCGGTCGAGGGGCTGGGCGACGTCCCCTACGTCTGCCTGCGCGTGCCGACCGGCGGCGGCAAGACGGTGATGGCGGCGCACGGCATCCCGATCGCGGCCGGGGCGTACCTGGAGCGGGACTACCCGCTCGCCCTGTGGCTCGTGCCGACCAGCACGATCAGGAAGCAGACCGTCGAGGCGCTGAAAGACGCGCGCCACCCCTACCGGCGGGCGCTGGATGGGCTCTACGGCCCCGGCAAGGTGCTGGTCCTGGACCTCGCCGAGTTCGCCCAGATCCTGCCGCACGATCTGGGCGCGCGCTGCGTCGTCGTCGTCGCGACGATCCAGAGCTTTCGCGCCGCCAACACCGAGGGACGCCGGGTCTACGCCACCAACGAGGCGTTCGAGCCGCACTTCGCCAAGCTGGCGCACCCGCCCGCGTGGCTGGAGCCGGACGAGGCGAGGGGCGGGCCCAAGCTCAGCTTCGCCAACCTCTGCGCCATGATGGGGCCGCTCGTCATCGTCGACGAGGCGCACAACGCCCGGAGTTCTTTGAGCTTCGCGACCCTGGCCCGGCTGCGCCCGCGCTGCGTGATCGAGATGACGGCGACGCCGGCGAAGGACAGCAACGTTCTCGCCCGCGTCGCGGCGGCGGAACTCCTGGCCGAGGAGATGATCAAGCTGCCGGTCGTGCTCTCCGAGCACAAGACGTGGGCCGCCGCCGTGCATCAGGCGGTCGAGACCCGCGCGATGCTGGCGAGGGAGGCTTCGAGCGACCCGGACGGCATCCGCCCGATCGCGCTGTTCAAGGCGCAGGACAAGACCGGCGAGGTGACGGTCGAGGCGCTCAAACGCCACCTGATCGAGCACGAGCGGGTGGACGAGGGGGCGATCCGCGTCGCCACCGGCGAGCAGCGCGAACTGGACGGCGTCGACCTCGCCGACCCGAGATGCCCCGTCGAGCACGTCATCACCGTCGAGGCCTTGAAGGAGGGCTGGGACTGCCCGTCGGCCTACGTGTTCTGCTCGGTCGCCGACGTGCGCTCGGCGACGGCGGTCGAGCAGCTCTTGGGCCGGGTCTTGCGGATGCCCTACGCCAAGCGGCGGGCGAACGACGCCCTGAACAAGGCCTACGCCCACGTCGCCAGCGACGATTTCGCCAGCGCCGCCGTGGCCCTCGCCGACAAGATGATCCAGAACATGGGCTTCGAGCCCGAGGAGGCCGAGCGGGCGATCGAGGCCCGGCTGCCCTTCGACGGCGACGACACCGACGGGGACGAGGACGGGCTGCCCCTGTGGACGCCCCCGCCGACGGGGCGCCAGATCGCGCTAGAGGTAGACGGGCACCCGGACGTGAGCGACCTGGACGAGGCCGAGCGCCGCGCGCTCAAGATCGTGCCCCGAGCGGGCGGGACGTGCGCCGTCACCGTGACGGGTAAAGCGAGCGAGCGGGTGGCACTGGCACTCGCGGCGGCGGCGAAGCCCGGGCGGCGCGAGGCGGTCGAGCGCCGGGTGGCGGCACACAACCGGGAGATCGAGGCGGCGCAGGCGCCCGCCGAGCGGGGCGCGCGGCTGGTCCTGCCGCAGTTGGCGCTCGACCTCGGCCACGGGCTCGGCCCCGTCCTGGTCGAGCCCGAACTGCTCGACGAACTGGGCGCGTGGCGCTTGAGCGACGGGTCGGCGGCGCTCGACGCTAGCGCCTTCGACGTGCGCGAGGAGGCCGAGTTCTGGCGCATCGACCTCGGCGGCCGGCGGCTCAAGGTGGCGCACGTCGCGCAGCACGTCCTAGAGTTGGGCCTGCTCGACACCGACTGGCGCGAGGACGACCTGCTCGGCTGGCTCGACGGCCAGACCCGCAGCGACGACGTGATCCAGGCAGACCGCTGGACGTGGCTCGGCCGCGCGCTCGACCACCTGACGCGCGAGCGCGGGCTGAACCTCGCCGACCTCGTGCGCTTCAAGTTCCCGCTCGCCGAGGCGCTCAAGGCCCTGATCCGCCGCAACCGCGGTGCGGCGCGCGAGCGGGCCTACCAGCAAAACCTGTTCGCGCCGGCGGCACCCGTCGTCGTCGACGTGGACCACGCCCTCGCGATCGAGCCGCACCTCTACGCGCCGCGCTGGCCCTACCGGGGCCGGTTCGCGTTCGCCAAGCACTTCACCGGCCGGCCGGGCGAGCTGAACGCGCAAGGCGAGGAGCACGACTGCGCCGTGGCGATCGAGCGCCACCCCAAGGTCGCGACGTGGCTGCGCAACCTCGCCGGGCCGGGCGGCGGGCGCGAGCGGCGCAGCTTCTGGCTGCCCTTGGCGGGAGGGCGCTTCTACCCGGACTTCGTCGGCGCCCTCGACGACGGCCGCGCCTTCGTGATCGAGTACAAGGGCGCGGCCTACGCCAGCAACGACGACAGCCGCGACAAGAAGCGGATCGGCGCCTTGTGGGCCGAGAACAGCGGCGGCAAGGCCGTGTTCGCGATGGTCGAGCGGCGGGGCCGTGAAGGGCAGAATGTGACCGAACAGCTCGTCAAGGCGTTCGCGGCGTAGCGGGGTGCGGCGGCACCGGCTTGCCCCGGCCGGCAGGAGCCGACATGCTCAAGGGGCGCTGGGCCGGCCGAGCCACGCCGGCCGCCTTGAACGGGTCTCGCGGGGTGTCGGTAGTCGCCCGCGGGCGGCGCCGCCCCCCGCTTCCAGGGTTTAAGGAAGGGCGGCTCAGGCCGCCGCGTCGGCTGGGCCCGGCCGGCGCCGGGACGCCGCGAACGCGCCTTCGGGTGCGCTTATTGGCTGAAGCGGGTTGACGCCGCGGCCCGTGGGCGTAAGCCGCCGGCAAGCCTTAACCGGCCCGCGCGGCGTTCGGTCCCCGGATTTGATCTACCGGATCGGTCGGGCGCCGCGTCCCGTCGCGCCGCACGGTTCCCGGTTTTGACACCGGACCGGCCGGGCGTCGCGCGACCGGATTTGCCCCGGCCCCCGCGCATAAGGGGGATCTCGCCATCGGCGGGATCGGGAAGGGGCCGGCGCTCCCCCTCCCGGGGCAACCTTTCTGTCCTCAAAGCCGTCGGCCCCATGGCCAGCGCCGCGTTCACCGTCCGATAACCCGATCGGTCCTCGGCCAGGCGCGCGACGCGATCGTCTTGCGGCCGAAGCGTCAGCGCAAGCTTGGACAGCGGACGAGATCGGGGCCGATCCGCCGGTTTTCCAAGTGCGTCGCGCAGGCCGGGTTCCTCCTGCCAGAGCCGCTCAGGCCCGTCATCCTCGTGTGCGCCCCGCTTCTCTTCAGGCTTGTCGTCGTCGCGGGGCGCCTCTACCTCGGTATCAGGCGGCCCTGCTCCCTCCGTCTTCCCTATATCCTGGGACGGCGGTGCGTAGGGTGGGCTGGGTTGCAATCCTCCCTCTCCACCGGAGTCGTCCCCCCCGCCGTCGCGGTAGAGCAACAGCGTCTCTAGCATCCGCTCGAACACCGCTTCCACCTCCGGCGTTGCCCCCTTGCCCTGTGCTTTGAACCCGTCGAACAGCCGGGCCATGAAGGTCGCCAGCGTCTTGAACACCCCCTCCAGGGCCGAGGAAGGCGCGGCGGCGCCGGCGGTCCAGGCCTCGAAGGCGCCGGCGATCTTCTCGTGGTGCGCCGGCAGCAAGGGGCCGTTCCCCGCCCCGGTCCAGCGCTTGAGCGTGGCGAGGTCGGACGCCAGGCCGGAATCGTGCGGCGCCAGGTCCTGCATCACCATCGTGAACAGGTGCGCCGTCTCGTGCACCACCGTGCTGGCGTCGGCCGTCTCGAACAGCTCGATCACCGCCCGGCCGTCCTCATTCAGCGTGATCGCACCCCTGGGTGCGCCCTCGCCGGGTTGCTCCAGGCGGCCGGAACCGCCATCTTTGGACTTGCTCTGGCCCCCGCGCGAAAGGGGGGTTTCGCCCTCGGCGGGATCGAGACGGGACCGGCGCTCCCCCTCCCAGAGCAAATCCACCTGCTTGAGGCCAGTCGGTCGAACGGCCAGCGCCGTACTCACCGTCCAGTATCCTGACCCGTCCGCCGCCGGCCGCAGCTCGACGATGGCCACCGAGGCTGGTCGGCCACGCTTGGCGAGCAGGATGGCACCCCCTTTGCCGCGATAGACGGCGTCGAAGGACCGGCCGATGTCGGCGACGAAGGCGGCCACGTCGTCGAAGCTCAAGGCCGCAATCTCCGTTCCGTGCCGCGCCTTGATGTGCGCCTCGCCGAAGCCCCGGTCGGTCGCCGCGTCGTGCGTCCCCTCCGCCAGCCGGATCGGCCCGGCCTCGCGGCCGACCGCCTGGGCGACGTCGGGCCGGATCGAGCCGAGGTTGGGGCTGCCCGTGTCGAGCGCGACGAAGCGCCCTTCGGCCAAGTCGACGTAGCGCGCCTCGCCCGTGGCCACCCCCGGCCGCGGCCGCTCGGGCGGCGGCTGGAACAACGTCTCCGGGGAGCGCCGCAGCGCCTGCCCCTGCTTGGCCGTCACCGCATCCAGGATTGCCCCGGCCTTGGCCGGCGCCGCGCCGAACATGTCGGCCCCCGGCGCGCGCTTGCCGGCCTCGCCCACCACGCCGTCGAGCAGTTCGGCGAGGCGCCCCCGGCCCTTGAGCCGGACGCCGGACTTTGTGCGGTGCAGCATGGCGCCGAGCCACGCCCGGCCTTCGTCGCCCAAGCCCCCGCCCAGCATGTCCTGCTGCAGCAAGGGGAAGTCGAGCGGCTGCTTGGCCTCGCGTGCCTGGACGACGGCGCGCACCGATTCCAGCAGCCCCGGCACAAGGTCGCCCTCGGCAGCAATGCCGCCCGCCTCGATGCCGGCCTTGAGCCGCGCCACGCCCGGCGCCGCGTCGGCCAGCGCCTTGCCCAAGGGGCCGAGTTCGTCGTCGGCGCTCTCGACCAGCCGCGCCGTCAGATCCGCGTCGCCGTAGGCACGCGCCAGCAAGGCCGCCTCGATCCTGGCCGCCCCGGCCCGCGCCAGCGTGCCGTCGGCCGCCATCAGCCCGGCCCGCTCGGACGCCGGCAGCGCGTCGATGAAGGCGCGCACGAAGGGGCGGTTCGCCGCCGCTTGCAGGTCCGGCGCGCGCACCAAGTCCAGCACGTCCGGCGCCAGCCGCTCGGCGTCGCCGGCGGCCTGCTCGGCGGCACCCATCCTGGCAACGGTCGCTTCGTTCGCCTGCCGCGTGAAGCGCACGCGCGCGTCGGGCGTGAGTTGTGTGGTCCGCCGGCGGACCAGGACCGGCGCCGTCATGCCCTCGACCGCGAAGCCCTGGTCGGCTAAGTACCGACGATAGCGCCCGGCGCCCTCCATCCCCTGGCCGTACGCCCGGCGCAGCGCCAGCGTCCGGCCGTTGCCGCTCTCGACCACGCCCTCTGGCCCGACGATCGGCGCGCCCTCGCCCGGCGTCGGCGTCTCCCCGAGCAGGCGCGGGTCGAGCTTGGCCGCCAGCGCCGCCACCTGCTCGGCGCTGGCGGCCCGCGTCCGGTCGCGCGGCTGGAGTTCGGGCGGGAAGGCCGGGTGCGCCCTTGCTGGCTTGTTCAAGGCGGCCGGAACCGCCATCCTTGGAGAAGCGCCGGGCCGGCCGAGCCACGCCGGCCGCCTTGAACAGGTCTCGCGGGGTGTCCGTCCTCGCCCGCGGGCGGCGCGCTCCTGCTTCCAGGGTCGAAGGAGGGGCGGTGCAGGCCGCCGCGTCGGCTGGGCCCGGCCGACGCTGGGGCGGCGCGGACGCTCCCTTGGATGCGCCGTCGGCGAGAGACAGGTTGACGCCGTGGCCCGTGGGTGTAAGCCGCACCGGATCGCTCGGGTGCCGCGTCGCGCCGCTCGGTCCCCGGAATCGATATCGGACCGGCCGGGCGTTGCACGGCAGGGTTCGCCCTGGCCCCCGCGCGACAAGGGGGATCCCGCCGCCGGCAGGATCGAGGTGGGATCGGCGCTCCCCCTCCCGGGGCGACCACCCTCGGGTGGCCGGCCTCTTCCCGCTATCATTCGCGCGGTGCTTGGGGCAGGCATCCGGGGTGGTGTCGGGTCAGGTCTAGTCATCATCTAGGCTGGAAGACCTGACACCCCCCGAGCCGGTCCCGCTGGAACCTTAGCCAACACCCGGCGCCCTCGCCTGTCCGCCGAATACGGGATCATACCGTCGGCGAAAGTTGCAGCTCTGTGCGCCTCACGGTGCGTCGGCGCAGCGATGACGGCCGTCGCGCTCGGCGGTGGGGCTAGGTTGGCGCGCGGGCGCTCGCTCGGTGTCCGTTCGGCAATCCAGCGCCTCGGAACCGTCATGCGTCCACCTGATCCCGCCAGCCTACCGGGCGTGGCCCTGAGCGGCACCGATCCGGCGCCCGAGCGCCAGCCCGAGTGGCGCCTGCCGCCCGAGTGGCCGGGCTGGACCATGGCGCTCGTCGGCTGCCTCATGGGCATGATCGGCGCTTGCGCCTACGCCGAAGCACAGCCCGGGTGGCAGACGACGGCCAGCCTCGTCGTGCTCTACGCCGGGGCCGCGATAGGGTTCGGCGCCACGCGCGTGGTCCTGCCGCTCATCGCAAGGCGGGCCAACGCGGCCGAGCAAGCGCAGCTCGTCGCGGCCAACGCCATCCCGCGCGCGACGATCGACCGGGTCATCATGCACGGCATGGCGACGGACCCGGTGGCATTCGTCCACGCTATGAGGCGGCGTCACGAGGCGCATCGGCAGGCCGGGCTGCTCTACGAGGCCGAGTTCTGGGCGCGGGTGTCGCTGCGGATCGAAGAAATTTTGTGCGGTAAGCGGAACTGAGCCGCCCGAGCAGGTGGCCAGCGCCGGGCTCACAGGCCAGAGGCCGGATCTGCTCGTCACTTCGCCACTTGGCTAAAGCCGGACAGTTCAGGCTCTAACTTGCCGCCGCGCGCTTCCGGTAGGCTTCCGGCGGCTCTCGGGCAGTTGGGCGAGTTGCCTCTAAGCGCTTGAAAACATTGGAGCGGGCGATGAGATTCGAACTCACGACCCCAACCTTGGCAAGGTTGTGCTCTACCCCTGAGCTACGCCCGCGCTCCCGTTTTCGGGGTGAGGCGGTTGATAGCGGCACTCGCTCGGGTTGGCAAGCCCCCGCGGTGCCGGATCTCGCGCGCGATGCGCCGCCGCTCGCATCATCTCGCATCATGATAGGCGCAGGGTTGCGAAGCGGCGGCCCGCCTTCCATCTTAACCGGCAGAATCGCGAAGTACCGGCCTCGGCAGTCGTCCGGCCCGGATTGATGAAGGCCCAATCCATGCAGCTCTTCGGCATGAACAAGAAGCCGGCTCCGGCAGCCGCCGCCGACACCGATGCCGGGGTGATCAAGAACGGCGGCCTGGAGACGTTCGCCGCTGACGTCATCCAGGCGTCGCAGACCGTCCCGGTCCTGGTCGATTTCTGGGCGCCCTGGTGCGGCCCTTGCAAGCAGCTCACGCCCGTCTTGGAGAAGCTGGTCCGGCAGGCGCAGGGCAAGGTCAGGCTCGTCAAGATCAACATCGACGAGAACCCCGAGTTGGCGCAGCAACTGCGCATCCAAAGCGTGCCGACGGTCTACGCCTTCTCCGGCGGTCAGCCGGTGACGGGCTTCGCCGGCGCCCAGCCCGAGAGCCAGATCAAGGCCCTGATCGAGCAGCTGACCGGCGGCGGCGGCCTCGCCGGCGATCCGGCGGCCGACCTCGAAGCGGCCAAGGCGCTGCTCGATGCCGGCCGCACCGACGAGGCGGCCGGGCTCTACAGCGCCTTGCTGCAGGACGACCCGGCGAACGCCGAGGCACTCGGCGGCCTCGTTCGCTGCCTGATTGCGCAGGGCGAGTTGGCGGGTGCCCGCGAGGTCTTGGGCAACGTTCCCCCCGAAGCGGCGACGGCGGCACCGATCTTGGGCGCGCAAGCAGCGCTGACGCTGGCCGAGGAGGCGGGCGACCTCGGCGATCCGGCCGAGTTCGAGGCCCGGATCGCGCGCGATCCCGCCGACCACGACGCGCGCGCGCGCCTCGCGACACTCCTCTTCCTGCGCGGCCGGATCGAGGACGCCCTTGACCACTTGGCGCACATCGTCCGCACCGACCGGACATGGAACGACGACGGGGCACGCAAGCAGATGGTCAAGCTGTTCGACGCGCTCGGTCCCACCCACCCGCAGACCTTGAAGGGGCGGCGGATGCTCTCCTCCTTGCTGTTTCGCTGATGACCGGCGGCGAGAGCCTGCCCGGGCGCTTTCCGATCTTCCCGCTGCGCGGCGCCCTGCTCTTGCCCGGCGGTAACCAGCCGCTCAACATCTTCGAGCCGCGCTACCTCGCCATGGTGCGCGACGCGATGCAGACCGACCGCGTCATCGGCATGATCCAACCCAAATCCACGACCGGCGACGTGGCCGGCGACATGGGTGGCGCCGAGGTCTACGGCGTCGGCTGCGCCGGGCGGATCACCAATTTCGAGGAGACGCCCGACGGGCGCTACCTGATCACGCTGACCGGCCTCGCCCGCTTCGACGTACGGCGCGAGGTCGACGCCGACACGCCCTATCGCCAGGTCGAGGCGACGTTCGATCGCTGGCGCGGCGATCTACGCCCGACCATGCCGCCCGACGGCTTGAAGCCGCAACTGGTCGAGGCGCTGAAGGTATACTTCGACCAGCAGGGCGTCGAGGTCGACTGGGAGAGCATCCAAAGCGCGCCGCTCGCCGGGCTGATCACCTCGCTCGCGATGATCTGCCCGTTCGAGTCGAGCGAGAAGCAGGCGCTGTTGGAGGCCGACACCCTGGAGCGCCAGGGCCGGATGCTGATCGCCTTGATGCAGATGTCGGCCTGCGAGCCCGAAGCGCCCTCGACCCGACGGCACTGAAGACTTTTACCCGGAGCCGACCGTTGCCCGACGCGCCGCCCCTCGACCCCCGCCTCCTCGACCTGCTCGTCTGCCCCCTGACCAAGGGGCCCCTGATCTACGACCGCGCCAGGGGCGAACTGATCAGCGAATCGGCCGGGCTCGCCTACCCGGTGCGCGACGGCATCCCCGTCATGCTGACCGACGAGGCGCGCACCCTCGGCGACGACGAGGGCATCCCGGCATCCGTGCGCCGGACCGAGGGGGACGACGATGCCGCAGGGTAGCGACGCCGGCCCCTGGCCGGTCGAGATCCGCGTGCAGCGGGCCGAACGCCGCCTCGCGATTGACTTCGACGACGGCCAGACCTTCGAGGTCCCGGCCGAACTGCTGCGCGTCGAGAGCCCGTCCGCCGAGGTCCAGGGCCACGCCCCCTCGCAGAAAGTCACCCCCGGCGGCAAGCGCAACGTCGGCATCGTCCGCCTGGAGCAGGTCGGCAACTACGCCGTGCGCATCGTCTTCGACGACGGCCATTCGAGCGGCATCTTCACCTGGCCCTGGCTCTACCGCCTCGGCAGCGAGAAGGAAACGCTCCTCGCCGACTACGAGGCAAGGCTCGAAGCGGGGGGGCTGCGGCGGGGGTAGAGAACGCTTCGCGTCCGCTGCGCGGGGCTTTTTCGCTTCTTCTTTTTATAACTTGTTGTTGAGTTTGGCTTGAATGGTAGACGCCAAGATTAGTGATTCGGACTAAAGACGTCAGTTTGCACTAGCTTCATTAAATTGATAAGTACTTTTTCTGCAATACATTTTGCTACAATGATTGTTTTCTATTGTTAGCTAAGATCGTTCTCAAAACGAACCGTTTAGCTGCTTTGCAAATACTTTTTGTATGATGTTGGAGTAGAAAGCATATAACCTTTCTTTACCCACTGTTCTATAACATAGCAATAGTATTCTTCAGAAGATTTTGATGCACATATAGAAATAAGATCTTTACCTACACGAGTAAGAAGTGCTCCGCCAACATTAAGTTGATTATCGTCCTGAGAAAACTCAATATTAACCGGACGACCATAATAAAAAACTGTCAGATATTTATTTTTTACATTCAGTACATAACCTGTCGTAATGCTAAAGCTTATCAAGCCTATATCATTCAAATGCTTTAGAGGGTTTGAGCTTGGCATAGACCGCCCATATCCGTCGGCCAGGGAACGGCGGACGGGGCGGGTTGGATGGGGCTACGGTGCAAGGGGTGCGGGGGCGAGGAGCACGTCAAGAACGGGTTCATGCGCGGCAAGCAACGCTACCGCTGCAAGGGCTGCGGGCTGAACTTCACCGACACCCCGCCGCGCGGGATGCCGCTGCGGCTCAAGGTGGAAGCGGTGCTGCTCTACCTCAGCGGCGTCTCGATGAACCGCACCGCCAAGCTGCTCGGGGTGTCGACCCCCACGGTGCAGGCCTGGATCGAGCGCTTTGCGGAAGTCTACGCGCAAAAGCCCGAGCCCGAAGGCCGTGCCGTCGTGGTCGAGCTGGACGAGATGTGGCACTACCTCAAAAAAAGCCGAACAAGCTGTGGGTCTGGAAGGCTCGGGATCGTGCTACGGGACGGCTCATCGACTGGGAGCTGGGGGGTCGTGACCGAGCCACCCTTGAACGCCTTCTCAAGCGCCTGAAGCGCTGGGGCGTGCGGCTCTACTGCACCGACGACTGGGCCGCCTACGAGAAGGCGATCCCCCAAGGCCGGCTCTACGTCGGCAAAAAGGAGACCCACGGCATCGAGCGCGACCACGCCCGCCAGCGGCACTGGCTCGCCCGCTTTCGGCGCCGGTCGATCGTGGTCTCCAAGGCCGTGCGCATGGTGGACGCCTCGATCGCGCTGTTCGCCCGCTTCGGCGGCAACGACAAGATCGGCGACCTCCGGTCTATGCTAGCCTGAGACCCTCATGCTTTAAATCTGAAAAAAAGATATCTGAAGAGCGAAAAATATTATCTTTTATATCCAAAATCATTGGTATGGCTTCATAAGCCATCCAAACAAAGGTGCAAAAACGCGTAAAAAGCTCAGCATCGCTTTTGTCCAGGGATGCTATAATATTGACAGTTTTCTTGGAAAAAGAGCCTTGTTTATTCGCTTCTCCCGCCAATACTTTTGACCACAGGTTCTGCATTTCTTCATCAGAAATAAGACGACTTTGATCAAAAAAGTGAGTTAGCCAATCTTTTTCTATATTTTCCGGCTTAGCATCATGATTGAGATGTGGAATAGCTTTGGCTGTTATATTCTCAATATTTTCTTGTTTCTGACCCTCTTCACGCACCATTCGCACAAGCGCGCGTTCCTCGATTTCTGAAATTTTCACTCTGGCTTGAGCTTTTATAATTTCCGCATCAGCTTCTGCACTAGCCACACGCTTAATCTGCCAAGGTCTAGCAATGCCTCCTACTGCATCAGAAACCTTTTCAATAAGCTTGGTTGCAGGCTCAGAAAGGCCAATAAGATCAGCCACGCTTAGTTCCTTAGCACGTTAGATATGCTTTTAAGGAGCATAAGACGCATAACCCGTCAACCAACAGTGTAGCACATCCAGGTTATGTAGATTTTTATTGCTCCCGCTTTTGCCCCACTACCCGTGCCGGCCCCAATACAAGCTCGCAAAAAAGAAGAGAAAAAAGCCCCGCGCAGCGGACGCGCAGGCGTGCTTGCACCCCCCGCGACGTGCCACCACATCCCTCTCATTCCAATCCCCTTTGCACGAGTCACGCGCTTGCTCGACACCATCGACTTCGACGCCCTCATCCCCGACGCCTACAAGGCCTACGCGCCCGTCTTCGAGACCGCCGTGCGCGCCTTCGTCGGGGCCTTGCCCGAGGCGCGGTTGTGGGAGATTGCGGCGGCGCAGGCGGATCTGGGTGACGACGCCGATCCGGCCGAGCGGCTGGTGGCGCTGGCGCGCTGCTGCCCGGTCCTGCACAAGATCGGGCAGGTGATGGCGCACGACCGGCACCTCGATCCGATGTTGACCGAGCGGTTGCAGACTTTGGAGGTTCTGCTGCCGTCGGCGGACCTGGACGACCTTCTGCCCGCGATCGAGCGCGAGATCGGGCCGCTCAAGCACTTGGGCGTCGTCGTCGACGAGCCGCCCTTGGCCGAGGCTAGCGTCGCCGTCGTCGTGCCGTTTCGCCGCGACGGGATCGAGGGCGTGTTCAAGCTGCGCAAGCCCGGCATCGAGGCGCGCATGGCCGAGGACACGGCCGCCCTCGACGCCGTCGGCCGGGCGCTCGACGCCGGGGCGGCAAAGCTCGGCCTGCCGGCGCTCGCCTACCCCGACGTTCTGGCCGAGGCCGGTCGCCTGCTCGCGGCCGAGTTGCGCTTCGACCTGGAGCAGGCGCGGCTGGCCGAGGCCGCCGTGGCCTTCGACGGTCGGCCGGAGATCGTCGTGCCGGAAGTCTACCCCGAACTCTGCTCGATGCGCATGACCGCGATGGAGCGGCTGTTCGGGACCAAGCTGACCGACGCCGGGGGCGTACCGTCCCAGACCGCCGATCTCTTGATCGAGACCCTGCTCGCCGAGCCCTTGTGGTCGGGCGACGCCGACGCCCTCTTCCACGGCGACCCGCACGCCGGTAACCTGATCTGGACCGAGGAGGGTCGCCTCGGCCTCCTCGACTGGAGCCTTGCCGGCACGCTGACCAAGGCCGAGCGGGTCGGCCTCACCGGCGTCTTCGTCGGCGGGGTGACGCTGGACGAGGCGCGCGTCGCCGCCGCGATCGCCGACGGGCTGGCGACGGGGACGGGCGATCGGGCCGAACTCGACGCCGCGGTGCACGGCGCCGTCGACGCCGTGCGGGGCGGCGACCCCCCTGGGGTGGTATGGCTCACCGACCTGCTCGACAAGGCCGTGCGCCAAGCCGGCTACGGCTTCTCGCCGGGCCTCCTTCTCTACCGCAAGGCGATGAAGACCTGCCTCGACGTCGCCCGCGCGCTCGGCGGGCCCGGCCGGGCCGAGCGGGTGCTGGTCGCGGCCTTCGTGCACCGCTTCGCGCTCGAATGGCCGGCGCGCTTCTTCGCGGCACCCGCCGACCGCGACTTTCGCACCCACCTCTCCAACGTCGATTTGCAGGGCCTGTGGGCGCACGGGCCGACGCTGCTCGGCCGCGTCGCCGCCGCGGCGGTGCGCAAGCCGACGTGACAAGCGCCGATGCCGCGCTATCTCGGTGAACGTGAGGCATAGATGGAGAACGCCGTGCGCCGGGTGCGCCTAGGGGTCAATATCGACCACGTCGCGACGATCCGAAACGCCCGCGGCGGGACCCATCCCGACCCGGTCCGGGCCGCGTGCGTCGTGGCCGAAGCCGGCGGCGACGGGATCACCGCGCACCTGCGCGAGGACCGGCGCCACATCGTCGACGCCGACGTCGAGCGTCTCAAGAACGAGGTCGACCTGCCGCTCAACCTGGAGATGGCGGCGACCGAGGAGATGGTCGGGGTCGCCCTTCGCGTCCGGCCGAACGCCTGCTGCTTGGTGCCCGAGCGCCGCGCCGAGCGCACGACCGAGAACGGCCTCGACGTCGCCCGCGCCGAGGCCGACCTGCGCCCGGTCGTCGCCAAGCTGCTCGACGCCAGGGTCCGCGTCTCCTTGTTCGTCGATCCCGACCCCCGCCAGCTCGAAGCCGCGGCCCGGCTGAATGCCACGATCGTCGAACTCCACACCGGCACCTACTGCGAGGCGGCGGGGCTTGAGCGTGACGCCGAACTCGAACGCTTGCGCGACGCCGCCGCGACGACGGCAGGCTTAGGCCTGGAGTGCCACGCCGGGCACGGGCTCGACTACGAGACGGTCGGCCCGATCGCGGCTCTGCCCGAGATGGCCGAACTGAACATCGGCCATTTCCTCGTCGGCGAGGCGGTCTTCGTCGGCTTTGAGAATGCCATCAAGGAGATGCGCCGGCTGATCGACGGGTCCAAGCCTTGATCGTGCTCGGCACCGGCATCGATCTCATCGACATCCGCCGGATCGAGAAGACGCTCGCGCGCTTCGGCGAGCGGTTCACGCAGCGCTGCTTCACCGAGACCGAGCGCGCCCGCTCGGAGCGCCGGGCGAGGCGGGCCGAATCGTACGCCAAGCGCTACGCCGCGAAGGAGGCGACCGCCAAGGCGCTCGGCACCGGGCTCGCCCGCGGCGTCTTCTGGCGCGACATCGGCGTCGTCAACCTGCCCGGCGGCAAGCCGACCGTGGCGCTCGAAGGCGGCGCCGCCCGCCGCCTCCTGGCGATGACGCCGAAGGGAATGCGGGCCCACGTTGAATTGTCCTTGACCGACGAGCCCCCGCTTGCCCAGGCCTTCGTCATCATCTATGCAGCCCCGCCCAGGCCCGGATGACTTGCCGACGCCGGTGCTCGGGGCTACCTTGCCCGAGTGACGTCCGGCGCCGTTGGACGACGACGTGATGCGTGACGCGGCCGTGGCCGCCTTGGATGCGGACACCGTGAGCGACATACCCTTTCTTGAAAGAACCCGATGCTCGATCGCGCCGTGAGCAGCGGCCGGAAATCCGGCGGCCTGAAGGACACGCTGCGCACGCTGATCTACGCGATCGGCATCGCCTTGTTCGTACGGACCTTCTTCTACGAACCGTTCAACATCCCCTCCGGCTCGATGAAGCCGACCCTCCTGGTCGGCGATTACCTGTTCGTCGCCAAGTTCGCCTACGGCTACAGCAAATACTCGATGCCGTTCAGCCCCGACCTGTTCGAGGGGCGCGTCGGCACCAACCTGCCTTGGGCCGGGATGCCGGAGCGCGGCGACATCGTCGTCTTCAAGCTGCCCTCGGACAACCGCACCGACTACATCAAGCGCGTCGTCGGCTTACCGGGCGACCGGGTGCAGGTGAGAAACGGGCTGGTGTACATCAACGATGAGCCGGCCGAGGTCAAGCAGATCGGCATGTTCGAAGAAGACATCAACGGCCAGGGCCTCGACGTGCCGCTGCTCGAAGAGCGCCTGCCGGGCGAGGACCACGTCCACGACACCCTCGATATCACGACCCGCGGCCAATTCGACAATACCGGCGTCTATAAGGTACCCAAGGGTCACATCTTCGTCATGGGCGACAACCGCGACAACTCGCTCGACAGCCGTACCGACCATGTCGGCTTCGTTCCGATCGAGAACCTGATCGGCCGGGCCGACCTCCTCTTGTTCTCGATCGACGACACGGCCAGCCTCTTCCTGCCCTGGACCTGGATCACCGGCCTGCGCTACGATCGCCTGTTCCGTCCGCTCGTTTGAGATGGCGGGCGACCCCGCCACGATCCTCGATCGGCTCGGCCACGCCTTCGCCGAGCCGGCCCTGCTGCGAGAGGCGCTGACCCACCGCAGTGCTGCCAACCGGCAGCGCAAGGGTCCCAAGCGCAGCAACGAGCGCCTGGAGTTCCTAGGGGATCGCGTGCTGGGCTTGACGGTGGCCGAACTCCTGTTCGAGGCCTATCCCGACGAGAACGAGGGCGACCTCACCCGCCGCCAGACTGCCCTGGTCCGCGAGGAGACGCTGGCCGGAATCGCCCGCGAACTGGGCCTGCCGGGCCTGCTCGCCCTCGACGGCGGCGAGGAGAGCGGCGGCGGCCGCGACAAGCCCGCCATCCTCGCCGACGCGCTCGAAGCGGTGATCGGCGCCGTCTTCCTCGATGGGGGCTACGCCGCCGCGGGCGCCTTCGTCCGCCGCCACTGGGCCGGGCGGGTTCGGGCCACGAAGACGCCGCCGCGCGATTCGAAGACCGCCTTGCAGATGTGGGCGCTCGCCCGCGCGCCGGAGCATCCGCGCTACGCCGAGGCCGGGCGCGAGGGGCCGGCGCACTGCCCCCGCTTCACGATCGAGGTCGAAGTGCCGGGCTTCGGCCGGGCCCGCGGCGTCGGCGAGACCAAGCGCGAGGCCGAGAAGGCGGCGGCGGCGGCGCTGTTGCGCGAACTGGGGGCCGACGATGACGCTTGAAGCCTTACCCGATGCCCCGACCCCGATCCGGGCCGGCTTCGTCGCGATCCTGGGGGCGCCCAACGTCGGCAAGTCGACGCTGCTCAACCGCCTCGTCGGATCCAAGGTCTCGATCGTCTCGCACAAGGCCCAGACGACGCGGCGGCGGATCGTCGGCATCAGCATGGTAGGCGCGACGCAGGTCCTCTTCGTCGACACGCCCGGCATCTTCGCCCCCAAGCGCCGCCTCGACCGGGCGATGGTCGACGCCGCGTGGCGGGCGGCCTCCGACGCCGACGTGGCGCTCTTCGTCGTCGACGCCGTGCGCGGCCTTGATGCCAACGCCCGCCTCGTCCTGGACGGCCTGCCGGGCCGGGCCGTCCTCGTCCTCAACAAGATCGACCTCGTCGCCCGCCCGAAGCTGTTGCCCTTGATCCAAGCGGCGAACGCGGTCCGGCCGTTCAATGCTACCTACCTGATCGCCGCCGAGACCGGCGACGGTTGCGACGACCTCCTCGCCGCCGCCGCCGCGATGCTGCCCGAGGGCCCCTGGCTCTACCCCGAGGACGAGGTCTCCGACCTCTCGGGCCGGGCACTCGCCGCCGAGATCACCCGCGAGAAGGTGTTTCGCCTCCTGCACCAGGAACTCCCCTACAGCATCACCGTCGAGACCGAAGCCTGGGCCGAGGCCCCCGACGGCAAAGAGATCCGTATCGACCAGACGGTCTACGTCGAGCGCGCCAGCCAGAAGTCGATCGTGCTCGGCAAGGGCGGCGCGATGATCCGCCAGATCGGCGCGTCCGCGCGCAAGGAGCTGGAGACGCTCCTCGACGCCCGCGTCCACCTCTTCCTCTTCGTCAAGGTTCGCGACTGGACCGACGATCCCGAGCGCTACGGCGCCATGGGCCTGGACTTCAACTGAAAGCCCCGTAACGATACGGGCCGCCATTCCACCAGAACCATAACAAGAGGCCCGGATGACGAATGATGGCCCCCTGATTGTCTCCTATGGCGGGGCGACCTCTACAACGAGAACTTGGTACCCTTGCCCTTCGAGAAGCGGGGTAGGTCGCGCCAGGAGATCCCTGTGCGCCACCGCCTCGACGAACGGCCGGTTGTCCTCGCCGTCGCGCCCACGTGCCCCTCGCGGCCAATCCTCGATCCGCTCCCACCGGTCGCCGCGCGGCGCGTGCCGCCGCACGGCTTGCTCTTGTGTCGTTGTCCTCCCAGGCCAACGCGCCACCTCGTCAAGAACCCCCAATCGAGCGCGGGCGCAAATAAAAGCGAGGTATTTCGCTTACAAGTTTTATGTTATAGTCAATGTAGGAGAACAAGATGGCTAAAACTGCCTATTCAACACCGATAGGAGAATATGATGTACAAGACAAAAGCAACCTTCATAAATTTCGTGATAAGCGGGACGAATGGCTTGAATGGTTGATTGGTGATGACGAGCACGCCATTTATCGCCAGATTGGGAATATGTGCTGGAGCTACATCGTTTACCGGTTGATAAATAAGGCTGTAGGAA
The DNA here is from genome assembly GCA_965217265.1 of Geminicoccaceae bacterium. Classification (GTDB taxonomy): domain Bacteria; phylum Pseudomonadota; class Alphaproteobacteria; order Geminicoccales; family Geminicoccaceae; genus JAGRGG01. The sequence continues at coordinate 95,076 of CBDCHP010000006.1, forward strand.
TAACTACAGAGCGCAACAAATCAGTAGCAGTACGTAACTATGGTCTGTTCGAGTTTGCTACACTTGGCTATGTGACAACCCAATCGCTTTTCATTCGTCGGTTGGAGGAGAAAGAGGCACCAGTACGGAACCGAGAACGTCAGGTCATCTCTCTTCGACGACTTGTGGAGGATATCTGCCGTCATCAAAACTTGTTCACACGCGAAATGTTCGTCGGGTATGACGGCGCACCTTACGATCCTGATCCGGCTCGTCAACGTTACTGGCAGCAGCTTTTTGCGAGACCAGAAGTAACAGACGCGAGAGGGGTCGTGACTTGGTCGGAACCCTATCTTAGAGCAGGACCTGATGCTTGGCGGCACGCGGAGCGTTCGCACGAAATTTTTGATCGCTTGGCGTATGTGAATCCAACCCAGAGAAAAAGATCAGATTATGTTAACAACAAAGTATTTTGTAAGCTTCAGAAGCTCATTGATGAACCGGTTATCGAAAAAGTGCGGCATCTAGCCAACAAACGCATTACGCATTCGGCTGATGCTTTCTCACGTTCAAAAGCTGATTATCAACTCAACGGCATCAGCTTCAACGATGTGGATAACGTCCATCGTGCATTAATCACGGCCGCGGGCTTCATTGCATCGACGTTGCTCTGCGAAACTAACCTCGCACCCGTTCCGCGTCCGCAGTCCAACATGTTCGAGCATCTCGAAACAAGCGGTCTAGATGAGCAAGATTTCACTCGGCTTAGACGATTGGCAAACGCTCTGGCAGAGCGACGCGAACGCTGGGCACAAAGTGGCTTACAGGATTTAGCTCAGTAACCGTTACCTGTAGGAAGACCAACGTCGGCGGCGCAAATTTATGGCTGCATGATCGACACCAATCGTGTCACCTGAGCCCGGCCACCCTGGATCCCCGATCAAGTCGGGGGTGACAGTTGGGAAAGTCTGAGCGCCCTGTTGTCATCCCGCACTTGATGCGGGGTCCAGATCAGCCACCACCCGACAGCCGGGTCGGAAACGGCTCGACCCGCGCGTGCTCGGGCTCTCGGCCTTGCCTCTCGCGCCGGCCCATGTAGCGGCCGTAGGCGTTGGCGGCGGGGGAGGCGGTGACGCCGTGGGCGAGGACGCTTAAGAAGACGGTGAGGGTCACCGTGGCGAAGAGCGAGGAGTTCGTTCCGGTCTCGCCGCCCTCGAAGACCAAGAGCAGGTAGATGATCGAGGCGAGGCCGCGCGGGCCGAACCAGCCGATGAACACGACCGTGAGCGGGGCGAGGCCGGTGCCCAGCAGCGAGAGCGCCACCGGGATCATCCGCACCGCCGTCAGGCTCAAGATCGCGTAGAGGAGGTCGAGCCACCCGATCGCCCCCAAGGCGTCGGGCAGCATCGTGGCGCCGAACATGAGGAAGACGACAAGGCTCAGGAGTTGACCCTCGACCTCGCCGAAATCCTTGAGCGGCCCCCGCAAGATCCGCGAGCGCGTACCGACGACGAGCCCGGCGACGAAGGCGGCGATGAAGCCGTTGCCGCCGACGATCCCGGCGGCGCTGTAGGCGAGCAGCGCCAGCGACAGGACCGAGATCTGCAAGAAGACTCCGTCCATCCAGCCGCTGTCGGCCATGCGCCTGACCGCCCAGGCACCGGCGAAGCCAATGACGGCGCCCGTGAGCGGCCCCAGCAGCAACTGTCCGGCGACGAACAGCGCCCACTCGCTGGGTGCGCGCGATTCGGCGCCGCCGGCGAGCGACAGGAAGACGAGCAGCGCCGGAAAAGCGAGGCCGTCGTTGAGGCCGCTCTCGACGTTGAGCGCCTGACGGATGCGCTCGGGCACCTTGGGATTGTTGACCACCGCCTGCCCCAGCGCCGCGTCGGTCGGGGCCAGGATGGCGCCTAGCAGCCCCGCCTCCCACCAACTCAGAGACGGGAACAAAAGGGCGCCGAGGCCCATGCCGGCGAGCACGCTGAGCGGCAGCCCGATACCGAGGAGGCGGATCGGCAGAGTGTGCTCGCGGTCGAGCCGGGTCAAGTCGATGCGCGAGGCGTCGGTGAACAGGACCAGGACCAGCGTGATCTCGGCGAGCCCGTCGATGAAGGCGGTGTTGAGCGGCAGTTGGACGAAGCCGAGCACGGCCGGGCCGACCAGAAGCCCGAACAGGGTGAACGCCATCGGCGAGGTGACGACGCCGCGCTCGGCGCGCCCCGAGACCAGCGCGAAGGCGAAGACGCCGAGCGCCAGCAGGGCGAGGTCGTTGGACTCCATGAGGGCTCTCGGGTTTTGCGAAGACGTTGCGAATCGTGCGCCTATGAACCGGTGTTCGGCGCGTCGGTTGCCCGCGCCCGCGTCGTCTCGTCGAGGATCGCCCGGATCGCCGCCAAGAGCCGGTGCGCCGAGGTACGCTCCTGCCCGTAAGTGAGGTTGAAGCCGTAATCGAAGCCGACCGGGTTGCGGCCCGCGTTGTGCTGCAAGATCGTCTCCAGCTTGTCGAGGCCCCTGGCCGCCACCGCCTCGGGCGAGGCTGCAGCGGCGTACTCGTCCCAAAGGGCCAGGATCTCGTCGCGGGCCGCTGGGTCGAGCGGCAGCGTCAGCGTCACGAGGTCGGCCCGCTCGCGCGCCTGCCTACCGTCGTCCGCCCGTTGTAGCACGGCCGGCACGTCGCCGCTTATCGCCTCGCCCAGGTCGTGGACGAGGCAGATCTTCAACAGCTTGAGGGGATCGACGCCTTCAAAGCCCTCGGCGAAGACGAGCGCCATCAGGCACAAGCGCCACGTGTGCTCGGCCGTGCTCTCCTGCCGCCCGCCCGCGGTGTGGGCGCTGCGCAGCGTGTCCTTCAGCCCTCCGGCCGCGTCGAGGAAGGCAAGCCTGCCCCTGATCTTGTCTTCGCCCAAGGCGACGATCCTCACGTCATGGGTCGGCCGAGGCGCGGCAGTCGCCGACGGCGCCCTGGCGCAGGACCATCGCCTCCTCGCCGCCGATCTCGCCCGCCGCCTGCCGCCGCTCGATCACGGCCGAGGCGTCGGCCAAGCAGGCGGCGAGATCGCCGCCGGCCGTTGGCCGCTCCTCGGGCAGGGTCCGCCAGATGCCATACGCGCAGGCGAGGAAGACGAGGAGCGCCAGGACACGCGACAAGGGGCCTTCTATTCCAGCTCGATCGCGCCGTCGATCTCGGTGTCGAGGCCAACCTCGGGCAGCGTCAGCCGCACCTTCGCCTTGAGCGGGACGGACGGATCGACGCGGCCCGCCTCCACCGCCTCGCGCACGGCGGCCTCGATCTCGCGCTGCGAGGTGACGCCGACCTTCTTTAGATACTTGCGCAGGCTCATGTTCAAGATTTCCTCGTTCATCGGGTTTTCTCCTATAGTTGTGGTCAGGTCGGGGGGCTGAGCGGCAGGTTGACCAGCAGGTTCTGCGGTTTGAAGCGTACATCGCCCGTGGCGGTCGTGGCGAGACCGAGATAGACTGGCTTGCCCGCCATCGACGGCAGGACGGACACGGGCTCGGCGAAATCGAGGCGAAACAGAGCGATGATGCGGGCAAGCTCGTGCTCGGGCACGGTCTCGCCCTCGTAGAGACGGTTGAGGATGTCACTCGACGAGGGGTCGAGGCCCGTATGCCAGGACCAGTGCTTATCCCGGATCGAGCCGGTCGGCTGGATACGGGTCCGCACGGCCAGCATGTGCTCGACCCAGCGCTCCAGGACGCGGGCGAGCGCGTCGAGCCCCTCGCCGCCGAACGTGAGGTCGAGGACGAAGTCGAAGCGGTCCGAACGGTCGAGATAGCCGGGCGCCGTCGCCGGCGTCAGCACGTCCAGGGTGACGTCGAAGGTGTCCCCGCCGGCCTCGGCCGCGAGTTGCAGGAGGCCGGGCCCGGCGCCCCGGCGCAGGTCGAGCGTGTCGGCGTCGGCCAGCCTAGGGGTTCCCTCGGCGACGTTTCCCTTTTGCGGCCGGAACAGGAGTTCGGCCGCCCGGCAGCGAAAGGGGTCGGGATCGTCCTCCAGGATCCCGTGCAGGATCGCGTGGACGACGTGGTCGAGGAAGAGGACGGGGAGCGTCGGTGCTTGGCCGCGGGCGAAGGCGAGGTAGGCGGTCTCCAGCGTGCCGTGCGCCAGCAGGACGTCGCGAAAGCGGGCGAAGACGTCGTAGTTCTCGCGCGCGTCCGGGTCGCGCAAGCCGACGAGTGCCACCGGCGTGATCGGCCGGCGCGGGTCGTCGAGCAGCGCCGCGTGTAGGGCGCGCTCCGCATCGCAACTCTCCTCGATCGGCCGCAGCTCCGGCCGCAGCAGGTAGGCGCACAGCCAGCCGTCGGTGACGGCGAGCCGGCCGTCCTGGTCGCGCTGCAGGAGGGCGCGGCCGCTCGTGCGCCACAGGCCGCTCAAGGCAGCGGCCCCGGACGGTCCAGGGTGATGGCGCGCAGGTGGCCGGCGAACGCCCCGACGCCGTCGATCTCGAAGGCGTCGGCGAGCGGCAGGAGGTGGCGGCAAAAGGCGGTGAGCAGGGCGCTGGCCTCAACCCCTTCCGCCCCGGCCCCGGCGAGCGTCACGGCCGACGGCGGTCCTCGCAGCGGCACGTCCAAGCCGAGCGCCAGCCACGCCGGCCGCGACCCATCCGCGGCGACGACGGCAAGTTCACATAAGTATGCCCCGTCGAGCAGCAGCGCGCGGGGAGGGTGCAGGTGCAAGGGCACCCCCGGCGGCAGGCAGGCCGCGACCGCGCGGTAGAGGGCGAGTAGCGCCGGGTCGACGAAGGCGAGCGCCGCTTCCCTGTCACGTTCAGGCACGAGGACGAGGGCGGCGTCGAGCCGGTCAAGCCGGGGGCACCAAGACAGCCGCCCGTGCTCCGGGCAAGCGGCGGCATGGGCCAGCGCGTCTGCCAGGGCGGGGCGGTCGCCGTCGAGGACGACGGGCCTGAAGGGCGGCGGAAGGGACAAGGACATGGGGCTGCGGGTCCAACCTGATCGAGCCCGACTTATCCAGCCCGAACGCCCGCTTGGCAACAGGCGGTAGGTCTCGGTCTGACTCGGTAGGAACGCTTCGCGTGCGCTGCCGCGCGGGCTTTCCCTTTTTCTTTTTAAACTTTTGTTGGGGACTGGCCTGAGCGTTTGAGCCAGCCCCGGCCAAAGTTGCAAAAAAAGAAGAGAGACCCCGCGCCAGCGGACACGGAGCGTGCCCTGGATGTCAGGCCTTCGGATCGTCAGGGCGGGGCGACGACGTCCGCTGTTCCCAGTGCTTGCCGGCCGCGAGGATGCAGGTGCGGCCGGAGGGCTGCACGCTGACGACCGTCCAGGTCGCCTTGTCGTTCGTGGCGAAGACCTGCAGCACGTCGCCGTTGGTCTGCACGCCGAGCGAGAGCGACGCCTCTTGGTATTTGCGACCCAGGACCTCGACGATGTCCTTGTATTCGTGGCAGGGGGACAAGGGCGCCCCGGCCGCCGCGAGGGTCGGGACCGCGAGGGCGAGGACGACGATCGGGGCCATGAGAAAACGTGACATCTGCCATCTCCGTCGGTGTTGGCGCCCATGATGCCCGGGTGTGGTTAACAAGACTTGAACGATGGGCGGCTTAATTCTCGTCCGGCAGCGGCAGGGCGGTGTCGTACTTGACCTCGCGCAGGGTGAAGCTCGACTTGACGTGGACGACGCCGGGGATGCGAAAGATGCACTCGTTCAACAGCCGGTCGTAGGCGCGGATGCTCGGCACATGGACCTTCAAGATGAAGTCGCTGTCGCCGGTGATGGCGTAGCACTCGACGATCTCGGGCCGGTCGCGCACAGCGGCCTCGAAGGCGGCGAGCGTCTCGCGGTTGTGCATTTCTAGGTTGATCGTCGTGAAGACGCACTCGGGCACGCCCGCCTTGTCGGGGTCGAGCAGGGCGGCGTAGCGGCGGATCAGGCCCGAGGCCTCCATCTCGCGCACCCGCCGCCAGACGGGGGAGGGCGAGGAGTTCACCCGCGCCGCGAGTTCCTGGTTGGTCAGCCGGCCTTCTCTTTGCAGCGCGTCAAGGATCTTGCGCTGCAACGGGTCGTCCGCCTTGCCGGTCATGCCGCAAGAACCTTTCTCGTTAACGGGCAAAAACGAAAAGGACTTGCGCAAAGACTAGCCGCCGCGGCCCGCTTAGCAAGCACCTTGCGCCCGGCCCAGGGTAGAATTCAGCTTATGATAACGAATGTACGGGGAGCGCCGATGATGGCGGTCAAGAACCAGGGCTATCGTCTTGACGACGCCTACACGCGCGAGACCGGCGCTGTCTACCTCACCGGCACAGGGGCGCTGATCCGGCTGTTGCTGACGCAGCGGCGCGTGGACCGCGCGGCGGGCCTGACGACGAACGGCTTCGTCTCGGGCTACCGCGGCTCGCCGCTCGCCGGGCTCGACCGCGCGATGGGCGGCGCGCGCGGCTTTTTGCAGGCGAACGGCATTCATTTCCAGCCGGGGCTGAACGAGGCGCTGGCCGCGACCGCCGTCATGGGCTCGCAGCAGGTGGAGGCGTTCGGCAAGGCCAAGGTCGACGGCGTCTTCGGCCTTTGGTACGGCAAGGGGCCGGGGGTCGACTGGGCCGGCGACGCCATCCGCCACGGCCACGCCTACGGCACCTCGAAGCACGGCGGCGTGCTCCTCGTCGCCGGCGACGACCACGGTGCCATGTCCTCGACGATGGCGCACAACAGCGACGAGACCCTGGTCGCTTGGCACATCCCCGTCCTCAATCCCGCCAACATCGCCGACTACCTCGACCTCGGCCTCTACGGCTACGCGCTGTCGCGCTTCAGCGGCGGCTGGGTCGGCTTCAAGGCGATCAGCGAGGTGGTCGAGGGGGCGGCGCGGGTCGTGCTGCCGGACCGGCTGTCGAGCTTCGTCGAGCCCGCCGGCGCCCCGGAGGCACCCGGCGGGGTTCACTTTCGCTTCCTCGACCCGCCGAGCGTGGCGATCGAGGAGCGCTTGCACGTCAAGGCCGAGCGCGCCCGGATGTTCGGGGCGGCGAACCGCGTCGATCGGATGATCGCCGACCCGGTCAAGGCGCGCTTAGGGATCGTCACGGTCGGCAAGGCGCACGGCGACACGATGGAGGCGCTGCGGCGCTTGGGCTTCGCCGACGCGGGGGCGATCGCCGGCCTGGGCGTGCGGCTGATCCGGGTGCGGCAGAGTTGGCCGCTCGACCGGGAGGGAATGCGCGCCTTCGCGCGCGGGCTGGAGACGATCCTCGTCGTCGAGGAGAAGCGGCCGCTGGTCGAAGGGCAGTTGCGCGACCTCCTCTACGGCACCGCCGACGCGCCTTTGATCCTCGGCAAGACCGACGGGCGAGGGGGGACGCTGCTCCCGGCCCACGGCGAACTCAGGCCGCACCGGCTCTTGGACGTCCTGGCGCCGCTGTTGGAGCGGGCGGCACCGGGCCTCGACCTCGACGATCGCCGGCGAGGGCTCAAGACGCCGCCGGTCCCGGCGGTGGATCGGGTGCGCACGCCCTATTTCTGCGCCGGCTGCCCGCATTCGAGTTCGACCAAGCTGCCCGAGGGCAGCCGCGCGTTCGGCGGCATCGGCTGCCATATCATGGCGGCTTGGATGGACCGCGGCACGATCGGCACGACCCACATGGGCGGCGAGGGCACCAACTGGCTCGGCCTCGCGCCCTTCACCGAGCACCGCCACGTCTTCCAGAACTTAGGCGACGGCACCTACTTCCACTCGGGCTCGATCGCCGTTCGCGCCGCCGTCGCGGCCAAGGCGCGGATCACCTTCAAGATCCTGTTCAACGACGCCGTGGCGATGACCGGCGGGCAGGCGCACGACGGCCCCTTGAACGTGCCGCGGATCACGCGGCAGATGTGGGCCGAGGGCGTCGAGCGGATCGCCATCGTCGGCGACGACATCGCCAAGTACGAGGACGCGAGCGACCTCGCCCCCGGCACGACGCTGCACGACCGCGCGGGTCTCCTCGACGTCGAGACGTCCTTGCGCGACTATGATGGCGTCAGCGTTCTCGTCTATGATCAGACCTGCGCCGCCGAGAAGCGCCGTCGGCGCAAGCGCGGCACCGTGCCCGACCCGAACCGGCGGCTGGTCATCAACGAGGCGGTCTGCGAGGGCTGCGGCGACTGCTCGGTGAAGTCGAACTGCGTCGCGATCGTGCCCAAGGCCACCGAGTTCGGCGTCAAGCGGCAGGTTGATCCTTCCGCCTGCAACAAGGACGAGACCTGCCTGGAGGGCTTTTGCCCGAGCTTCGTCGCGGTCGAGGGCGCGACGCCGCGGACGGCGAAGGGGCGTTTGGCCTTGGGCGACTTGGCGACGCGGCTGGAGCGCCACGGCGGGCCGCATCTGCCGGCACCCGTGCCGACCTTCGAGGCGCTGGTCGCCGGGATCGGCGGCACGGGCGTCTTGACGGTGGGCGCCGTGCTCGGCATGGCGGCGCACCTGGAGGGCCTCGCCGTCTCCGTCCTCGACTTCACCGGCCTCGCGCAGAAGAACGGCGCCGTCTTGAGCCACGTTCGCGTCGCGGCCGAGCCCAACCTCTTGCACCAGGGGCGGATCGAGCCGGGTGCGGCCGACCTCGTCATCGCCGCCGACGCGCTGGTGGCGGCCTCGAACGACGCGCTCGCCGCCATGCGCCCCGGCCGGACGCGGGTCGTGGCGAACGCCGAGGTCAAGGCGACGTCGGCCTTCGTGCGCGACCGCGACGCCGTGCCCGACACCGATCGGACCCTGGCCCTGATCGCTAGTCGAGTGGGGGCCGAGCGGCTGGAGAAGCTCGATGCGGCGGGGCTCGCGGCGGCGGCGTTCGGCGACGCGGTCTATGCCAACGTCCTGCTGCTCGGCCACGCTTGGCAGCGCGGGCGTCTTCCCGTCTCGTGCGAGGCGATCGAGGCGGCGATCCGGCTGAACGGGGCCGCGGTCGAGACCAACCTCGCCGCGTTCGCCGCCGGGCGCCTGCTCGCGGCCGAGCCCGACTTCGCCGCCGAGTTGCTGCCGAAGAAGGTCGAATCCGCGACGGGCCTGGGCGAGGCGGTCGAGCGCCGCCGCGCCTACCTCAAAGCCTATCAGGATGAGGCCTACGCCGCCGACTATGTTGCGGCGGTCGAGCGCGCCCGCCGGCGCGAGGCCGAGGTGATGGGGCAGGGCGAGACGCGCCTAACGCTCGCGGTCGCGCGCAACCTGTTCAAGCTGATGGCGGTGAAGGACGAGTACGAGGTGGCGCGGCTGTTCACCGACGGCGCCTTCAAGCACCAGTTGGACGCCGCCTTCGAGCCCGGCTACAAGGTCCGCTTCTACATGGCGCCGCCGGGATCGGGGGCAAAGAAGCGCGCCTTCGGTCCCTGGCTCTGGCCGGCGCTGCGGCTCCTGGCCAAGGGCCGGCGGCTGCGCGGCACGCGGCTCGACCCGTTCGGTTGGCAGGCCGAGCGGCGGGAGGAGCGGCGGCTGCGGCACGACTACCTCGCCCTGATCGAGGGCGTCCTGGCACACTTGACGCTTGAGCGCCACGGGGCCGCAGTCGGCCTGCTCACGGCCGTCGACGCGGTGCGCGGCTTCGGCCACGTCAAGGCGGCGGCGATCAAGTCTTACGACGCCCGGCTGGAAAGCCTCTGGCGAGGCTTCGTTCAGGAACCAACGCCCGCGCCGGCCGAATCGGCGGCACCCCTCGTCGCCGCCGATTGATTACGCTTCGCGTGCGCTGCGCGGGGCTTTCTCTTCTTTGTTTTTGCAAATGTTAACGGAGGTAATTGGCCTCAACGCCGAGGGCCAGCCTCGAACAAAAGCAAAAAAGAGAAAAAAGAAGACCGCGCGTCAGCGCACGCGAAGCGTCCTCTTACCGTGCGACGCGAACATAGAGGCCCAAGTGATCGGAGCCGGGCACGTCGATGACGCGGCGCTCGATCAGGCGCAGCTTATCGCCGGCGAGGACGTGGTCGATCGGCAGGCGCAGCGGCCAAGGAAGGAGCGAGGGCCACGTTCCCTCGACGCCGCGATCGGATCGAAGGCCGGTCGCGGCCTCGATCGAGCCGATGACGCGGCCCCAAGGCACGGCGTTGAAGTCGCCGAACAGCACGGTGGCCGCGCCTTTATCGCGCACGAAGGCGCTGAAATCCTTGCCCTGCAGCATCTGCTTGGTGACGGCGCCCTTGGGCAGCGGCCGGTAAAGGTGCGTGCCGACGATGTCGATCGGCCCCGCACCCGTCTCGATCCTCAAGGCGGCGGCGTAGCCCTTGGCCACCAGGGTCGAGGGCGTGCCTTTTAGCCGCGACAGGACGGCGACGTCGCAGCGCGCCTCATCGATGCAGGTGCTAACAAAGGGGTAGGCGTCGCCCCAAAGGGTGCCCAAGTCCCGCCGCCAGCGGCGGTCTACCTCGGCCAGCACGACGACGTCCGGGTCGAGTTCGCGGATGCGCTCGGCGACCGCGGCCCGCTCGGCGTTGTCCTGCAGCACGTTGGCGAACATGATCGCAACGCCGCCGTCGCCCGCGGCGGCGGGCTTGCCGCCGAGATCCGGGTCGATCGCCGCCACCTGGACGACGCAGCACAAGCCGGCAAGCCCTGCCTTGGCCCAGCGGCGCAGGCCGAGCCACAGGAGGGTGAGGGCGCCCGTGCCGAGGCACGCTTGGAGCAGGAACTGAACGAGCAGGTCGGCGATCGAGCTGTAGGTCTTGAGCGGGACCGCGAGCGTGAAGACGAGGCTCGCGAGCGTGGCGAGGTTGGCGCCGAGGGTCAGCGCCGGGCAGACGCGCCGCCGCCACGGCGAGCGGCCGAGCGCCTCGGCCCGGCGACTCCGCCCGTCCGCCGCCGTCGAGGCCGTCACGGGCCTCCCTCCACGCTTACGGTCCTGCGACGGCGGTGCTCACGCAATGTCATGACGCATCAATCCGGCTCGATCTCTTGGTCTGAATGGCGTCCATCTTGGCACATCTTACTTAACAACTACTCAACAAAATCGTGCGAGCGCCGCCGCTAGGATGTAGCATCGAGCATGACCTGCGGGTGTCGTCCTCGGTTCAGGACTGGGACTGCTTCAGGGCATAATAGGCGACGCTGAGCCCACCAAACAGAATCCATCGCTCGAACCGCAGCCCGACCTTATCAATCACATGCAACGACGCCTTGTTCTCGGGCAGCGCCATCGCGATGACACGGGATAGGCCGGCTTTCATGAACGCGAAGTCGCGCGCGGCGATCGCGGCCTCGGCCGCCAAGCCGCGGCCCCAGGCGGAACTGTCGAGCATGTAGAGGATCTCGGTCTCACCGCCCATCTCGGGCAGGCGCCGCAGCCCGGTGTGGCCAAGAAGTCGGCCGCTGGTCGCTTCGATGACGGCCCAGGGTCCGTAACCGACCTTGTCCCACTGCGCCGCGAAGTCCAAGACAATCCGTTTCGTGATCTCGTCGGCTTGCTGCACCGTCGCTTCGCCGCCGGGCAAATGACGGACCACCTCCGGCTTTGCGCGTATCGCGGCGTAAGCCGCCACGTCGTCCGGCTCGAAAGGTTGCAGCAACATTCGATCGGTCTCGATCGTGCGGAGCATGATGCCTAGTCTAAAACGAAGGTTTCAATTGTCTTGGGGCCATATCGTGCCCCGACCGGCGCGAAGGCGAGATGTCTCAGGTCATATCTTCGCCGAATGTGGTCAACGTACGCGAAGCGTTCCGGCACCATCACCCGCCGAAGCGCAGCGCCCGCGGCGGATCGGGGAACGGGTCGGCACCCGCGATCAGAGTGGCGAGGTAGCGCAGTACGCCGCCATCGCCCCCACCTCGAACGGCTTGTCGATCACGGCGAGGGCACCGTGGAGACCGGTTGGCAGGAGGTTGGCTTGGCCCGTGACGAAGACGGCGCGCCCGATTCCTTCCTCGGCCATCATGGCTGCGACCCTCGGTCCGGTGAGGCCGTCGTTGAGGTTTAGGTCGAGGAGTGCGAGGTCGGGCCGGCGGGCGCGGACGAGGCCGAAGGCGTTGGCGGAGTCCATCGCCGTTCCGACGACCTCGAAACCCGCCTCGGCGAGCAGGGCTTCGAGTTCCATCGCCAGCAATGCCTGATCTTCAACCACGAGTGCCCGAGGCTTGACCATGAACGAACCCGGTTGTTGCAGGTCCACCGTTCGACGGTGTCGAGGGTGGGCCGCTCGTCTAAGAAGCGTCTCATCCACCTTTGCGTTCCTACCATCGCTCGAATACACCCGCGGGTGCGTCGGTCAGCGTCATGTTCCTGACCGACGCGGCACATGAGGGGCGTAAGAGAAGGTGGAACGATAGGACTCTTACTTCTTCGCGTGTAACGAGGGAAATGCTCGATACGTCCGCCGACCAGGACTCCACCGCCGAGATCCGTTATCGTACCGCCGACCGTCTGCAAATCGTCAGCAGCCTAATCAAGTTTCGCCTGCGCCGCGCCACCGGCGAGGAGGCCCGGCGGGAACTCGTGTGGTTGCTCGACGCCGTGACGGCGCTCGGCATGTTGCAGGATCGGCTCGGTACCAAGCGGGGGATTAATTTCGCCGGCTACCTGCGCGAGACCGGCCTGTTCTGGCGGCGCGTCGTCGCGAATCGCGGCATCGTCGTCGCGGTCGACGCGGGCGACGTCTTCGTGCCGCGAGCGAAGGCGACGACCTTGGCCCTCATCGTTCACGAACTCGTCGGCAACGCGGTCGAGCACGCCTTTCCCGACGGGGTGGGCGGGCGGATCGAGATCACGCTCAAGCCCGCCGACGGGCGCGGCGCCGAACTCGCCGTGACCGATCACGGGAAAGGCTTTGAGCAAACCGACAGGGATGCTAGTATGGGTGGTCTCAATCTCGCCCGGCAGCTCGCGACCCAACTCGGCGGGTCGTTCGACATCGACACGCGCCACAGCACGAAGGCGATGGTCGTCTTCCCGGTTGGCTGAAGGATCAGGCATGGCGTATCTCGGCGGGCTGCTCCGACTCGGGCGCGGGCACGGGGAGAACCGCCTTCTAGCCGCGCTCGCGCCCGACGACATGACGGCCCTCCTGCCGCACCTGGAGGTCGTCGACCTCCCGCTCGGCCGGGTGCTCTACGAGGCCGGCGAGCCGCTGACGCAGGGCTACTTCTTCCACGACAGCATCGCCTCGCAGGTGGCGGTGATGGCCGACGGCCAAGTGGCCGAGATGGCGACGATCGGGCGCGAGGGCGTGCTCGACCTCGTCACGCTCCTCGGCGGCGGCGAGGCGTTCGGACGCTTCACGGTGCAACTGCCGGGCAGCGCCTCGCGCATTCCCGTCAACCGATTGATCGAGGTGTGCCAGACCAACCCGAACGTGGAGCGGATGCTGCTCCGCTTCACCCAGGCGTCCTTGCACCAAGCCCTGCAACTCGTCGCCTGCAACGCGCTCCACCCGGTCGAGGCGCGCTGCTGCCGCTGGATCTTGATGACGCACGACCGCGTCGGGCGCGCCGGCTTCCCGCTGACGCACGAGTTCCTGGCGCAGATGCTGGGCGTCCACCGGCCGACGGTGAGCGTGGTGGCGCGGACCCTGCAGACGGCGGGGCTGATCACCACGCGCCGCGGCGCCATCACCGTCACCGACCGGGCCGGGCTCGAAGAGAGTGCCTGCGAGTGCTACGGCGTCATCCGCCGCGCCTTCATCCGGCTGCTGCCGGGGACGTATAACTGAGGCGTCAGGGCGTTTACCGGGCCCTGACCCAACCGGCGTAGCCTCGCGCACAGTCCTGTCACCCTCCGTCTTTTCATTGTCACCCTCCGGCTTGACCGGAGGGTCTAATCCGTTGCCGAACACCTCGGCCGACGAGAGAAGGGTTCACCGGCAGCGCTTCAACCTTGAACGTTGTCGCGGGCTTGAGGGGGCAATGGACCCTCCGGTCGAGCCGGAGGGTGACGGCCGGAGCGGGCACGCGCCGTTTCTTTAGTGCGCCGTCCCCCAGCCGGCACCCGTGCCGACCTCCACCACCAGCGGCACGGCGAGCGTCGCCGCGGCCTCCATCACCTCTTTCAAGCGCCCGCCCAAACGCCCCGCCTCGGCCTCGGGCGCCTCCAGGACCAGTTCGTCGTGGACTTGGAGGAGGAGGCGGGCCTCGAAGCCCTCCTCCTTGAGCGTGCGGTCGACCCCGATCATCGCGCGCTTCATGATATCGGCGGCGGTGCCCTGGATCGGGAAGTTGATCGCGGCGCGCTCGGCGTAGGCGCGGCGCTGGAAGTTCTTATCGTTGACCTCGGGGATGTGGCAGCGGCGCCCGTCGAGCGTCGTGACGTAGCCCTTGGCGCGGGCCTCCTCCTTCATCCGCTCCATGTAGTCGCGAATACCGGGATACTGCTCGAAGTAGAGGTCGATGTAGGCGCGCGCCACGCCCTGGTCGATGCCGAGGCGCTGGGCGAGGCCGAAGGCGCCGATACCGTAGATGATGCCGTAGTTGATCGTCTTGGCGCGGCGCCGCATGTCGCCGCCGGTCTCGCTTAAAGGCACCTTGAACATCTGCGACGCGGTCACGGCGTGGATGTCGATGTCGTTGGCGAAGGCTTCGCGCAGCGCCCCGATGTCGGCGACGGAGGCGAGGATGCGCAACTCCACCTGCGAGTAGTCGGCCGAGATCAGGAGGTTGCCCTTCTCCGCGACGAAGGCTTGGCGGATCTTGCGGCCCTCCTCGGTGCGGATCGGGATGTTTTGCAGGTTCGGCTCGTTCGAGGACAGGCGGCCCGTCGCCGTCGCCGCCATCGAGAACGAGGTGTGGACCCGGCCCGTCCGCGGGCTGATGTCCTCGGCCAGCGCCTCGGTGTAGGTCCGGGTCAGCTTTTGCAACTGACGCCAGTCGAGGACGACGCGCGGCAGTTCGTGGCCTTGCAGCGCCAAGTCCTCCAGGACGTTGGCGCCGGTCGCGTGGGCGCCGGTCTTGGTCTTGCGCCCGGCGCTGAGGCCCATCTCGTCGAACAGAAGTTCGCCCAACTGCTTGGGCGAGCCGGGATTGAACGGGCGGCCGGCCAGCTTCTGCATCGTCTCTTCGAGGGTGCGCATCCTAGCGCCGAAGGTGGCCGAGAGGTCGTCGAGGACGGCGCGGTCGACCATGATCCCGGCCGCCTCCATCTGCACGATCACAGGGACAAGCGGGCGCTCGAAGGTCTCGTAGACGCGGGTCAGCCGCTCCTCGACCAGCCGCGCCTTCAAGACCCGCCATAAGCGCAAGGTGACGTCGGCGTCCTCGGCGGCGTAAGGGATCGCCTTATCGAGCGGCGCCTCGGGGAAGGTGATCTTCTTCGCCCCCTTGCCGCAGACCTCCTCGAAGGGGATCGTCGCGTGGTCGAGGTGGATGCCCGCCAACTCGTCGAGCCCGTGGCCGTGCAGCCCGCCGTCGAGGACGTAGGAGAGGAGGAGGGTGTCCTCGATCGGCCTCACGACGACGCCGTCGTGGACGAGCACCCCCATGTCGTATTTCAGGTTGTGGCCGATCTTGAGGACGGACGGGTCGGCGAGAAGAGGCCTGAGGCGCTCCAGGACGGGGCCGCGCTCCAACTGGTTCGCGACGCGCGCGCCGAACTCGTCGACGTGGTTCAAGGGGACGTAGAAGCCCTCGCCGGGCTCGACGCTGAGCGAGACCCCGGCGAGGTCGGCCTCGACGACGCGAAGCGAGCTGGTTTCGGTGTCGATCGCAACAAAGCCCGCCGCCACCGCCCGCGCGATCAGCGCGTCGAGGGCGCCCATGTTGGTGATCGCGGCGTAGCGGGTCTCGACCTTGGCGCCCGCGGCCTTGGGGGTTGCGACGTTCTCGATCCGGTTCAACAGCGAGCGAAAGCCGTTCTCGGCCAAATAGGCCCGGAGGGCTTCGGCGTCGGGGGCGGTGCGCGCCACGGCGTCGAGCGGGACGGGGAGGTCGACGTCGTCCTTGAGGCCGACGAGGTCGTAGGACAGCCGCGCCATGTCGGCCTTGTCGATCAGGGTCTCGCGCCGCTTGGCCTGCTTGATCTCGCCCGCGCGCGCCAGCAGGGCCTCCAGCGAGCCGTAGGTCTGGAGGAGCTGCGCCGCCGTCTTGACGCCGATGCCGGGCACCCCCGGCACGTTGTCGGAACTGTCGCCGGCAAGGGCCAAGCAGTCGCGGACGAGGTCCGGGCCGACGCCGAAGCGGGCCTCGACCTCGGGCAGGCCGATCTCCTTGCCCTTCATCGGGTCCCAGATGCGAACGCCGTCGCACAGGAGTTGCATCAGGTCCTTGTCGTTCGAGACGACGACGACCGGGCGCCCGTCGGCCTTGGCCGCCTTGGCGTATGAGGCGATCAGGTCGTCGGCCTCGAAGCCTTCGACCTCGACCGTCGGCAGGCCGTAGGCGCGGGCCGCCTCGCGCACGAGCGGGAACTGCGGCACCAGCTCCTCGGGCGGCTCCTGGCGGTTGGCCTTGTAGTCGGCGTACATCACGTTCCTGAACGTAGTCCGGCCGGCGTCGAAGACGACGACCATGTCGTCGTTCGGCCACTCGCCCATCAGCCGGCTGAGCATCGAGGCGAAGCCGTAGACGGCGTTGATCGGCGTGCCGTCCTTCCTCGTCATCGGCGGCAAGGCGAAGAAGGCGCGGAAGATGTAGCCCGACCCGTCGACCAGGACGAGGCGGGGCTTGGGGGCGGTCTCGGTCATGCGCTCCAGGTAGCGCACCCGGGGCCGCCGCACCATATCTGGCGCGCGGAGTTGCGTTCCGCTGGCGTCGGTGCGCATAGGTTGCTAAACCCCAAAGCGATCCGAAAGACTAACGATCAACTTCAAGGTTTTATCATGCGCGCAACCGTCCTGCCGATCCTGCTCGTCACCGGCCTCGCCGCCTGCGCCGGACCCAACGGGCAATCCCAGGGCATCGGCCGCGGCACGTCGATCGGTGCCGGCGCCGGTGCCGTCCTGGGCGGGGTCGCGGGTGCCATCCTCGATAAGAAGGACCGCCGCGGCGTGCCGCTCGGCGCCGCCGCGGGCGCCGCCGCCGGGGCCGGGATCGGCGCCCTGTTCGACCGGCAGCAGCGCGCGTTCGAGCAGACGTTGGGCCAGGAGCGGGCGGCGAACGAGGTCCAGGTCGAGCGCGTGCGCGACGATCTCTTGAAGCTGACACTCGACAGCGAGGTCAGCTTCGACGTCGACAGCGCCGAACTGCGCCCGACCTTTCGCGACTCGATCGATAAGTTGGCGGGTGTTTTGAAGACCTACGACCAGACGACGGCGCGCGTCGTCGGCTACACCGACAGCACCGGCTCGGAGGACTACAACCAGCGCCTCTCCGAGCGCCGCGCCCGGGCCGTCGCCGACATCCTGCGGGCCGACGGGGTTGCGGCCGGACGGCTGCGCACCGAAGGCCGCGGCGAGGGCGAGCCGCGCGCCACCAACGCGACCGCGGCCGGGCGCCAACTCAACCGCCGCGTCGAGATCTTCGTCAGCCCGGCCACCGCCTGACGCCCTTGCCATCGCCGCCGCTTTCACTGATGTTCGTTTGCGAAAACGAACCGAGGGGAGGCCACGCATGGGGCAGGAACGCTACGTGCTCGCGATCGACCAGGGCACGACCAGCAGCCGCGCCATCCTGTTCGACGCCGCGGGCGAGGTCCGGGCGTCGTGCGCGCGCGAACTGAGGCAGCACTACCCGGCCGACGGCTGGGTCGAGCACGACCCCGAAGACATCTGGGCCGACACGCTCGCGGTCTGCCGCGAGGCGATGGAACAGGCCGGCGCCGACGCCAGGGATATCGCCGCGATCGGGATCACCAACCAGCGCGAGACGGCGGTGATCTGGGACCGGGCGACGGGGGAGCCGATCCACAACGCCATCGTCTGGCAGGACCGGCGCACGGCGCCGATGTGCCGCGACCTCGTCGCCGCCGGGCACGAGGATCTGATCCGGGGGCGCACCGGGCTCGTCGTCGACGCCTACTTCGCCGGCACCAAGTTCCGCTGGCTGCTCGACAACGTCGAGGGCGCACGAGAGCGCGCCGAGAAGGGCGAGTTGGCGGCAGGCACGATCGACAGCTTTCTGCTCTGGCGCCTGACGGACGGCGCCGTCCACGGCACCGACGCCGCCAACGCCTCACGCACCATGCTGTTCGACATCGAGAAGGGCGACTGGGACGACGAGTTGCTGCGCGTCCTGGGCGTGCCGCGGGCGGTCCTGCCGGCCGTCCTCGACAACAGCGGCGACCTCGGTACGGCGGCGGCCGAGCACCTCAGCGCGCCGATCCGCGTCGCCGGTATGGCAGGCGACCAGCAGGCGGCGACCTTCGGCCAAGCCTGCTTTGCGGCCGGCTCGCTGAAGAGCACCTACGGCACCGGCTGCTTTGCCCTCCTCAACACCGGCGCGCGCAGGATACCCTCGCCGAACCGTCTCCTGACCACCGTCGCGTGGCGCTTGGACGGCGAGATCACCTACGCGATCGAGGGCAGCATCTTCATGGCGGGCGCCACGGTGCAGTGGGTGCGCGACGGGCTGGGCGCGATCGAGACCGCGCCCCAGTCCGAGGATCTGGCGAGGAGCGTGCCGGACACGCACGGCGTCTACCTCGTTCCGGCCTTCACGGGGCTCGGCGCGCCCTACTGGGACCCGGACGCGCGCGGCGCCATCCTCGGCCTCACCCGCGACAGCACCAAGGCGCACATCGTCCGCGCCGCCCTGGAGAGCGTCGCCTACCAGACGGCCGACTTGATGAGCGCGATGGCGGCCGACGTCGAGGCGGCCGGCGGCGGGGATCTTCCCGAGGCGCTTCGCGTCGACGGCGGCATGGTCGCCAACGACTGGTTCTGTCAGGATCTGGCCGACACGCTCGGCCGCCCGGTCGAGCGGCCGGCGGTGGTTGAGACGACGGCGCTCGGCGCCGCCTACCTCGCCGGGCTCGCGGTCGGCTTCTACCCCTCAATGGCGGCCCTTCGAGACCAGTGGCGGCTGGAGAAGCGCTTCGAGCCAGCCTTGGGTGCGGACGCGCGCGCCCGGCGGCTGGAGGGCTGGGCCGCCGCCGTGAAGCGGGTGCGGAGCGACGGGTGACGTCGAACGGCCGCGGCGCCGAGGCGCGGCGTCAGGCCATCGTCGAGACGGTGCGGCGCGAGGGGTTCGTCACCATCGAGGCGCTGAGCGAGCGCTTCGCCGTCACGCCGCAGACGATCCGGCGCGACCTGAACGACCTCGCCGCAGCGGGCGTCCTCAACCGCCACCACGGCGGGGCCGCGCCCGGATCGTCGGTCGAGAACATCGCCTATGCCAGCCGGCAGGTTCTCAATCCCGAGGCCAAGGCGCGGATCGCCGCCGCCGTCGCGGCCCAGATCCCAAACCACGCCAGTTTATGCCTCAACATCGGCACGACGACCGAGGCGGTGGCGAGGGCGCTGATGGGCCACGCGGGCCTCACCGTCATCACCAACAACCTGCACGTCGCGAGCCACATGGCGGCCAAGGCCGACTTCCAGGTCATCGTCGCCGGCGGCCTCGTCCGCTCGCGCGATCTGGGCATCGTCGGCGACGCCGCGATTGACCTGATCCGGCAGTTCAAGGTCGACATCGCCGTGATCGGCATCAGCGCGATCGACGCGGACGGCACCCTCCTCGACTTCGACCCGCGCGAGGTCCGGGTCGCGCAGGCGATCATCGCCCACGCGCGCCGCGTCTTCCTCGCCGCCGACCACACCAAGTTCGGTCGCCCAGCGGTGGCACGGCTAGGGACGCTCGCCGAGATCGACACGCTGTTCACGGATAAAGCGCCACCCGAGGGGGTGGCGGGGGTGCTGGAGGCGGGGGGTGCGCGGCTGGTGGTGGCAGGATGAACGCTTCGCGTCCGCTGCGCGGGGCCTTCTTTTTCTCTTTGTCCGAGGCTGGCCTCAATGTTGAGGCCAAGTACGAGAATAAAGTTGCAAGAACAAAGAAAAAAGCCCGCGCGGCAGCCTGCCTAGCGACGCTAGGCACTGAAGCGTTCACAATCCCTTGCCCAGCCTTCCCGCCAGATCCTGGATGTACTGAAACGCGACCCGGCCCGAGCGGTGGCCCCGCGTCGTGGCCCACTCCAGCGCCTCGCCCTTGCGGGCGTCCGGGTCGATGGCGAGGTCGAAGCGTTCGGCGTAGCGGCGCACCATGTCGAGGTACGTGGCCTGATCGCAGCCGTGGAAGCCGAGCCAGAGGCCGAAGCGATCCGAGAGCGACACCTTCTCCTCGACCGCCTCGGAGGGGTGCAGCGCCGTCTCGCGCTCGTTCTCGACCGCGTGGCGCGGCATCAGGTGGCGGCGGTTCGAGGTGGCGTAGAACAAGACGTTGGCGGGCCGGCCCTCGATGCCGCCCTCCAGGACGGCCTTCAAGGACTTGTAGGAGGTCTCGTGCGCGTCGAAGCTCAGATCGTCGCAGAAGAGAAGGCAGCGGCGTTGGGTCTGCTTCAGGTCAGACAGGAGGCGCGGTAGGGCCGCGACGTCCTCGCGGTGGATCTCGATCAGCGCCAACGGTTCGGGTGCGTCCTTGTTGACCTCGCCGTGGACCGCCTTGACGAGCGAGCTCTTGCCCATGCCGCGGGCGCCCCAGAGGAGGGCGTTATTGGCGGGAAGGCCCTTGGCAAAACGCCCCGTGTTGTCGAGCAGGATCGCGGCGACGCGGTCGATGCCGACGAGGAGGTCGAAGTCGACTCGGGCCACCGCCGCGATCGGCCGCAGGCGGGCCGCTTCGGGCTCAAAGACGAAGGCGTCGGCGCCCGTCGGGTCGAGCGGGGACGGGGGCGGAGGTGCGACGCGCTCCAGGGCGGCCGCAATCCGCGTCAGCGCCGTCAAGGTCTCTTCGTCGCTCATATCGCCTCTAGCCCGGTTCGTCGTCGCAAGGGCCGAGGCTAGGAACGGCCGGCTGAGATGGCAAGCCCGCGCCCGTTGGCACGGGGGCCGGGCGTCGTTATATAGACGCGACGTCCGGTCCTGCTCCGCCATCGCCATCACACAAGAACGCACCTTCGAGGCCCCCATGCTCTTCTCAACAGCCTACGCGCAGACCGCGGCCCCCGCGGCGGGCGGCGCCGATTTCCTCGTCTCCATGCTGCCCTTGGTCCTGATCTTCGTCGTCTTCTACTTCCTTCTCATCCGCCCGCAGCAAAGGCGGCTGAAGAACCACCGGGCGATGATCGGGGCGATCAAGCGCGGCGACGAGGTGCTGACCGCGGGCGGCGTCTACGGCAAGGTGACGCGCGTCGAGGAGAACACGCTCACCGTCGAGATCGCGCAGAACACGGCCGTCAAGGTCGCCCGCTCGACGATCGGCGAGGTCCTGCACAAGACCCCTCCCGCCGGCAACGACAACGCGCCGACCAAGCAAGGCGATGCCGCCGCCGGCGGCTTCATGAACCGTCTGCTCGGCAAGAAGTAGCGCGATGCACGGGTATCCGACTTGGAAGGCGGTGCTGATCGGTCTGGTGTGCCTCTTGAGTCTCGTCTTCGTCGTGCCGAACCTGTTTCCTCGGGCGACGGTCGAGGCGTGGCCGGAGTGGTTGCCGCAGCGGCAGATCACGCTGGGCCTGGATCTCCAGGGCGGCTCGCACCTCTTGATGGAGGTCGACACCGAGGCCGTGGTGCGCGAGCGCCTTGAGAGCATCGTCGACGAGGTCCGCGGCGTGCTGGCACCCGAGCGGATCGGCTACCGCAACCTCGGCCTCGTGGGTGATCGGGTGGCTTTCACCCTGCGCGACCCCGACCAGCGCGCGGCGGCACAGGCCCGGCTGCAAGACCTGAACGCGCCGATCGCCAACGCCACCGGTTTCGCTTCGGGCGACAGCGAACTCGATATCGAGGAGGACGGCGACCGGTTCGTCTTAGGCCTGACGGAGGCCGGCCGGAGTGCCCTCGTCCGCCGCGCCGTCGACCAGTCGCTCGAAGTCATCCGCCGCCGCATCGACGAGACAGGCACGCGCGAGCCGACCATCCAGCGCCAGGGCGACGACCGGGTCCTGGTCCAGGTGCCGGGCGTGCGCGACCCCGAGGCGATCAAGCGCCTGATCGGCCAGACGGCGAAGCTCACCTTCCACATGGTCGACATGAACGCGAGCGTCGCCGACGCCCGCGCCGGTCGGCTCCCGCCCGGCACGATGCTGCTCGAAGGCCGGGACGGCGAGGGCGACTACGTCGTCGAGCGCCGGGTCGAGGTGTCGGGCGAGAACTTGGTCGACGCCCAGCCGAGCTTCCAGACCGGCGAGCCGGTGGTCAGCTTTCGCTTCGACCAGCAAGGGGCTAGGCGCTTTGGGCGCATCACCCAGGACAACGTCGACAAGCTGTTCGCCATCGTCCTCGACGACGAGGTGATCTCCGCACCCCGGATCCGCGAGCCGATCCTGGGCGGCTCGGGCGTCATCTCAGGCACCTTCACCGTCGAGAGCGCCAACGAGCTCGCCGTCCTGCTCCGCGCCGGCGCGTTGCCGGCCCCGCTGACCGTCGTCGAGGAGCGCTCGGTCGGACCCGACCTCGGCGCCGATTCGATCGCGGCCGGCGAGACCGCGGGCGTGATCGCGGTCGTCGCCGTCGCCGTCGCGATGGGGGTCTACTACGGCACGTTCGGCCTATTCGCCGTCGGGGCGCTCCTGGTCAACCTCGTCATGCTGATGGCGCTGCTCTCGCTCCTCCAAGCGACGCTGACCCTGCCCGGCATCGCCGGCATCGTCTTGACGATGGGTATGGCGGTCGACGCCAACGTGCTGATCTTCGAGCGCATCCGCGAGGAGGTCGCCCGCGGCCGCACGTCGCTCTCGGCGATCAACGCCGGCTTCAGCGAGGCAACGCGCACGATCATCGACGCCAACGTCACCACCCTGATCGCCGCCGTCCTCCTGTTCCAGTTCGGCTCCGGGCCGGTGAAGGGGTTCGCCGTCACCCTCTCGATCGGCATCGCCACCACCATGTTCACCGCGATCGTCCTCACCCGCCTGTTCGTCGCGCTGTGGTACGGTAGACGCCGTCCCGCAGCCCTCCCGCTCTAGGGTTCGTTTCATGCGCGCTTTTCGCTTCGTTCCGGACAAGACGCATATCGACTTCATGCGCTACCGGATCTTGTGCCTCGCGGCGTCCGTCGTCGCG
This sequence comes from Geminicoccaceae bacterium, assembly GCA_965217265.1. GTDB lineage: Bacteria > Pseudomonadota > Alphaproteobacteria > Geminicoccales > Geminicoccaceae > JAGRGG01. Next base: position 118,051 of record CBDCHP010000006.1, read on the forward strand.
ATCGTGGTCTCGGCGATCCTCGCCTTCTACCCGGGGCCGAACTACGGCATCGACTTCGAGGGCGGCATCTTGATGGAGGTCCAGACCCCTGGCCCTGCCGACATCGCCGCCATGCGCGACCGCCTGACCGCGCTCGACCTCGGCGGGGTCGCCCTGCAGGAGTTCGGCGCCGAGGACGACGTCCTGATCCGGGTGCAGCGCCAGGAGGGCGACGACGCGGCGCAGCAGGCGGCCGTCACCCAGGTCCGCGCCGCCGTGGACGACCTCTACGCCAACGAGGGCGCCGTCGATTACCGTCGGGTCGAGTATGTCGGCCCCAAGGTCAGCGACGAGCTGCTGCGGGACGGCCTGATGGCGGTCGGCTTCTCGCTGATCGCCGTTTTGATCTACGTCTGGTTTCGCTTCGAGTGGCAGTACGGCATCGGCGCCATCGCCGCACTCCTGCACGACGTCTTCGCGACGGTGGGATTCTTCGTGCTGACCGGGCTAGAGGTCAACCTCACCACCGTGGCGGCGATCTTGACCATCGTCGGCTACTCGCTCAACGACACGGTCGTCATCTTCGATCGCGTGCGCGAGAACCTGCGCCGCTACAAGACGATGCCGATGGTCGACCTGCTCAACGCCAGCGTCAACGAGACCCTGGCGCGCACGGTGATGACCTCGGGCACGACGCTGGTCGCCCTCCTGGCGCTCTTCATCTTCGGCGGCGAGGTGATTCGCGGCTTCACCGCCGCGATGATCTGGGGCGTCTTGATCGGCACCTACTCGACCGTCTACATCGCAACCCCGATCCTTCTCTACTTGAACCTTCGCCGCGAGCAGGCCGAGACTGCCCCGGCGCCGGGCGCCAAGGCGGCCAAGATCCCGGCAAAACCCGGAGCCAAGGCCGGGGCGAACTGATGCAGGACGAGATCCCGAAAATCCCGCAGGGGCGGCAGATCGTCAACGGCTACGGCGGGGATGGCTTCAAGATCGGCGGTCAGCCCTACAAGGGCTCCGTCCTCGTCTTCGCCGATCAGGTCGTCGCGTGGCCGCCGGAAGACCTCAACGGCGTCACGGCCGAGAGCTTGGCACCCGTCTTCGCGGCCGGGGGCGACATCCTCGTGCTCGGTACCGGCTCCTCCTTCGGCCTGTGCCCGCCCGATCTCCGCCGCGCCGCCAAGGCGGCCGGTTTTACCGTCGAGTCGATGGCGACCCCCGCCGCCTGCCGCACCTTCAACGTGCTGGTCGTCGAGGACCGCCGGGTCGCGGCGGCGCTGATCGCGCTGCCGTGAACGCTTCGCGTCCGCTGCGCCGGGCTTTTCTTCTTTCTTTTTTGCAACTTTGGGCCGGGGTTAGCTTCAACGCCGGAGCCAGTCCGGATAACAAGTAGCAAAAAAGAAAAGGGAAAGGCCGCGCGCCGAGCGCACGCGAAGCGTTACGGCTCGTTCGGCTCGCGCACGACCAGGACCGGGCAGTGGGCGTGGCGGACGACGCTCTCGACGTCGTTGCCGAGCATGATGCGCTCGAATGCGTTGCCGGTGCGGTTGGCGATCACGATCAGGCCGGCTTTGAGCTTCTCGGCCAGTTGCAGGGCCTCGTCGTCGGTCTGGCCGTAGCGGTTGTGCGACTTAGTGATCTCGACCTTGGACTTCTTGGCGTAGGCCAGATCGTCGTCCAAGCGCTTCTTGGCTTCCGCCTTGATCCGCTTCACCTGCTGATCGCCCAGAAGGTCGGGGTACATGTAGCGCGAGACGATGGTGATGTTGCCCAGGTGCAATTCGGACTTGGTCGCGGCCGCGAGTTCGCCCGCGATCGTGATCGCCCGCCGCGACGGCTCGGACCCGTCGGTGACGACGAGGATCTTGGTCGGGAAGGATGGCTTGGTCATGGGGCGATCTCTCTCGGGGGCCGGTCAGTAGGCGTAGCGGCGGATGATGCGGCGCAGTTCGTCCTGCGTTCGCACGACGGCCGCGGCGGGCTCGACCTCGCCTTGCAGGATGTTCTTGAACATGAAGCCTAACCGGGGGCTGAGCAGCGAGTAGACCGGTGAGGCCGGCCGGGCGCGGGCGTTGCGCACGGCGGTCTCGCCCAAGGCTATGACGGGAACCGCCTCGCGCAGGGCCTCGTCCTCGTAGAGTTCGCTCAACGAGGGCAGGAAGCCGCCGCGCTCGGCCATCATCCGCTGCTGCTCGGGCTGGGTCGCGTACTGGATGAACTGCCACGCCGCGTCCTGGTTGCTCGAAGCGGCGGGGATGGCGAAGTTCCAGCCGCCGAGGCAGCTGTATGAGGGGCGGTCCTGCCCAAGCGTCGGGATGGGAGCGACGCCGATCTGCTCCGGGCGTAGGCTGGAGCCCTCGGCGGTCATGATGCCGTAGGCGAACGGCCAGTTGCGCATGAAGACGGCGTCCCCGGCCGTGAAGGCTTCGATCGCCTCCTGCTCGCGCATCTCGGCGACGGAATCGGGTGCGACGCCGTCGGCGACGAACCGGCGCGCCCGCGCGAGGCCCGCCACGGCGTCTTGGGAGTTGAGCGTCACGACGTTGGGGTCGCGCGCCGCTTGACCCATGCTCAAGGCACCCGCGACCGAGACTTGGCCCGTCCAGGGGCGCCCGCCCGCCGACCAGATATATTCGAGCGCGTTGGTGACGCCGCCCTCGTAGCTGTCGCCCTGGAAGACGAAGCCGTGGCGCGTGCCGGACGCCTCCATCACGGCCTTTGCCGTCTCGGCCAGCTCGTCCCAGGTCGCGGGCGCTTGCCGGCCGGCCTCGTCGAGCAGGTCCTTGCGGTAGAAAAGCATCCCGGCGTCGGTGTACCAGGGCACGGCCCAGACCCGGTTGCGGTACAGGGTCGAGCGCCGCGCCGCCTCGATGAAGGTGCCGCCGGGATAGGCGTCTTCGACCCGGCCGGTGAGGTCGGCGACCTGGTCCTGTGCCGCCATCTCTGCGGTCCAGACGACGTCGGCGCCAAACACGTCGATGTCGCTGGCCCCGGCGAGGAAGTCGGACTGCAACTCGCGAAAGAAGGCGTCCGAGAGCCGGTCCATCTCGCGCCAGACGACCTCGACCCCTTGGGACTGCGCGTTGAAGCCGTCGATGAGTGCTTGGATGGCGCCGCTGTCGTCCGGGGCGAAGGCGAAGGTGATCCGGCTGGACTGTGCCCGGGCGGGGCGCCCCACGGCGGCGAGCGCCGCGGTGCCGGCGAGGCCCTGCACGGCGCGCCGCCGGGTGATGGCGCGCCGCACGAAGCGAAGGGTGGACGGTGTCATGGCGGGGGCTCCTTTGTCGCCGATCACCAGAAGGAACCGACGATGATCGCGGTCGTCAGCGCCAGCAGGATCGAGAGGTAGCGGTAGTTCTGATACCAGGGCTTGCCCTTCAGCTCGGCCGTCTCGTCGTGCCACAGCTGCGGCGTCCAGATGAGGCTCGTCACCTCCTTGCCGGACGGCGGCGAGACCATGCTGACGGTGAACATGCAGATACAGCTCAAGACGAACGAGACGCCCGAAGCGTAGAGGAAGTGGAGCGGCACCCAGCCCAAGATCTCGATGAAGATGAGGCCGAGCACGCCCAACCCGATCCCGCCGACGAAGGTGACGAAGGCGGCGTTGGCGCTAGAACGCTGCCAGAAGATGCCGAAGAAGAAGATCGCCACGATCGGTGGGGTGACGTAGGCCAGGATCGACTGGAAGTACTGCCACAGGCTCGGGAACTGCTGGATCTGCGGCGCCCACAAGATGGCGATGATCATGACGACCCCGGTAGTGAGCCGGCCGACCATGACGAGTTGCTTATCGGTGGTTTTTGGCCGCAAGGGCCGTACGAAGTCCATCGTGACCAACGTCGATGCCGAGTTGAGGATGCTGTCCACCGTGGAGGTGATCGCGGCGACGAGGGCGGCGAGGATGATGCCGCGCACGCCGATCGGCAGGAGATCGAAGGCCAGCGTCGGGAAGGCGAGGTCGGGGCTCTCCAAATCGGGGTAGAGCACGATCGCCATGACGCCCGGCAGGACCATGATGAACAAGATCGGCAGCTTTAGAAAGCCGGCGAAGATCGAGCCCCAGCGGCCGTGGTCGAGGTTCTTCGCCCCCAGCGTGCGCTGGACGATGAGTTGGTTTGTCGTCCAGAAGTAGAAGCCGATGATGAGCACGCCGGTGAGCAATCCCGGCCAGGGCAGGAACGGGTCGTCGAGCGGCTGGACGATGCTTAAGGCGTTGGCGGGTGCCGCCTGTTCGACCGCCTCCCAGGAGGGGATCGCGGCCCAGGCGACGATGAAGATGATGACGCCGCCCAGGATCAGGACGCAGGCCTGGATCGCGTCCGAGATGACGACGGCGCCGAGGCCGCCGGTGATCGACAGGACGCCGGAGAGGAGTGCTAAGATCACGACGCCCCACCAGATCGGCCACGTCGGAAATAGGGTCTTGACCACCAGTCCGCCGGCGTAGAGCGCCCCGGCACAGTCGAGGAAGATGCTCAAGAACAAGAGCAATGCGGCGAAACCGTAGCGGGTGCGCCGGTCGTAGCGGCGCTCCAAGAACTCTGGCATGGTGAAGACGCCGGAGCGCAGGTAGAACGGCAGAATGAAGAAGATGAAGACGATCAGGATGATGGCCGCCATCCACTCGTAGCTGTAGACGGCGATGCCGCTGCTGTAGCCGGCACCGGCGAGGCCGACGAAGGACGCGCCCGACATGTTGGTGGCGAACAAGGAGAAGCCGATCAGGGGCCAGACGAAGTTGCGCCCGCCGAGGAAGAAGCCGTCAGTGTCGCCGCTCTTGCCGCTGACCAGCCAGATCGCCAGGATACGGCTGCCGATCAGGTAGACGATCAGGATCGTGAGATCGATCCAGGTTACCTCGAACTCGGTTATCATCGGTCCGCTTCCTCCCCGTGTGGCGGGGGGCGGTCCGATTGGAACGGCGTCGCCCGTCGAAGTCTAGGCACAGTATGCCTATTCTAGCCGACACGGGCGCGCGTTCCAAGAACCTCCCCTGATCTTGTTGAAATCAGCATTGAGGCTCCCGCGGACGGGTGTCAATCAAATATTGCTCTAGTTGGGGTGTTGTTGAAATAGGACGAATATGGGCCTGTATGGCATCGTTCGGGGTCAGCCCGCGCGCAAGACCTCCCCCGCCGCCTCGATCGCGCGGTCCACGTCCGCGATCGAGACGTCGAGGTGGGTGACCGCGCGCACTGCGTGGTTGACGACACCCAATGCCACGCCGCGTCGCGCGAGGCCGGCGACGAACCCGGCGTTGCCGATCGGTGCTGCGCTTGCATCGAAATAGACGATGTTGGTCTCGGGCGTTCCGCCCACGAGGCGAAGGCCGGGCAGCGCTTCAAGGCCGGCGGCGAGACGTGCGGCGTTGGCGTGGTCGTCGGCCAAGCGCTCGACGTGGTGGTCGAGGGCGTGGAGGCAGGCGGCGGCGGCGATGCCGGCCTGGCGCATGGCGCCGCCGAACGCCTGCTTGAAGCGCCGCGCCTCCTTGATGAAGGGCCTATCGCCCGCCAGCACGGCGCCGATCGGGCAGCCGAGGCCCTTGGTGAAGTCGAGCCAGAGGCTGTCAACCGTGGCGGCGTAGTCCTTGGCCGCGACGCCCGACGCGACGACGGCGTTCATCAGCCGCGCCCCGTCCATGTGCAGCGCGATGCCCCACACCCGTGCCGCCTCGGCCAGCGCCCGCAAGGTGGCGAGCGGCAGGACGGCGCCGCCGGCGAAGTTGTGCGTCTGCTCGACGCAGACGAGGCGGATCGGCGGGCCGTAGGGCTCGGGCACGCTGTGCAGCCGCGCGATCGCGGCTTTAAGACCGTCCGGGCCGAAGGCACCCCGCTCGCCCCCGACCGGCTCGATCAGGACGCCCGAGACGATCGGCGTGCCGGCGGACTCGGCCCGGATGACGTGCGCCATCGTCTCGGCGATCACGGCGTCGCCGGGCCGGGTGTGGACCTTGATCGCGACGAGGTTACACATCGTTCCGGTCGGAAACCATAAAGCCGCCTCCTTGCCGAGCATATCCGCCACCCGCTCTTGCAGGCGGTTCACCGTCGGGTCGGTGCCGGCCTGCTCGTCGCCGACGACGGCACCCGCCATCGCGTCGCGCATGGCGGGCGTCGGGGCGGAGGCGGTGTCGCTGGTAAGCTGGATCATCGGTTCGAGATCGCCTCGGCCATCGCGACGACGCGCTTGGCCTCCATGACGTGCAGGTTCTCAACGAGCTTGCCCTCGTGGACGACGACCCCCTTGCCCTGGTTCTGCGCCGCCTCGAACGCGGCGATCATGCCGCGCGCCTCTTCCACGTCCCGTTCTGAGGGACCGAAGGCCGCGTTCGCCGCGTCGATCTGCTTGGGGTGGATCAGCGTCTTGCCGTCGAAGCCGAGTTCGCGCCCCCCCCGACAGGAGGCGGCGTAGCCCGCCTCGTCGTCCAGGTCGAGGTAGACCCCGTCGACGACCGCGATCCGGGCCGCGCGCGCGGCCAAGAGGCAGACCCCGAGTGAGGGCAGCATCGGCAGACGGTCCCCTGTGTGCAGCGCCTGCAGGTCCTTGGTCAGGTCGGAAGTGCCGAGGACCAGGGCCGCGACGCGCGGCGCGTCGGCGATCTCCTCGGCGTGCAGGATCCCGCGCGGGGTCTCCATCATGCACATGATCGGCAGGTCGACGGCCCCGCCCGCGACGTCGAGCACGGCGCAGGCGCGGCGCACCGTGTCGGCGCTCTCGACCTTGGGCAGCAAGATCGCGTCGGCGCCGGCCGTCGCCACGGCGCGCAGGTCGGCGTGGCCCCACAGCGTGTCGAGGCCGTTCACCCGCACGATCAGTTCACGGTGGCCATAAGATTCCTTGTCCCGCAGCGCCGCTCGGATCGTCTCGCGGGCGCCGCGCTTGGCGTCGGGAGCGACCGCGTCCTCCAAATCGAGGATGAGCGCGTCCGCCGGCAGCGACTTGCCCTTCTCCAGGGCGCGGGCGTTCGAGCCCGGCATGTAGAGGACGCTGCGGCGGGGGCGGGCGTGGGTGGTGTGCATCGTTCGCGGGTCCGGATGGTGTCGTTCGGCGACGCCTTCTAGCGCAGCGCCGCCCGCGGTGCGAGGGGTCGATGCGCGCCCGACCGCGCCTCCGCCCAATCGGGGGCCGGAGCGGCGGGCGCCTCGGCCACGACGACGTGCGGCTGCCAGGCTAAGCGCCCAATCTCGGCGGCGGCGGCCTCCCGCCCGATCCCGGCGTCGTCGAGCAGGCGCGGGTCGATCCGTTGCAGCCGCCGCAGGTGGTCGTGGGTGACGGCCCGGCCGTGCCAGCGGCCCAGGCCGCGGACGAGGGCGTTGAGCACGGGAACCAGCATGGGATTGCTCCTCGGTAGGGGTCCTGGATCGTTCTGAACGCATTCTGAATGCTTTCTGAATGCATTCAGAATGGGCTTCAATGTAGCCGGTTTTCTAGATCGATCAAGATCGCCGCGCTTGTTTTTTGCCGCCCGATTGGCGAGGGATGCGGCGTGAACGACAAGAACGCCTCCCGCCCGACCCTGCTCGACGTCGCCCGCGCCGCCGGGGTCTCGCGTACGACGGCGTCCAACGCCTTCAACCGGCCGGACCAGCTCTCCAAGCGGCTGCGCGACCATGTGCTCGATCGGGCGCAAGCATTGGGCTACGCCGGCCCCGATCCGCTGGCGCGGATGCTGCGGCGTGGGACGACGCGCACGATCGGCCTCCTGTTCAGCGACAGCCTGTCCTACGCGGTCAGCGATCCTGCCGCCGTCGCGATGCTACGGGGCGTGGCGGAAGCCTGCGAGAAGCACGCGGCGGGGCTGCTGCTGTTGCCGCTCGACCGGCCGGAGACGGGCGACGACGCCGTGACGCGCGCCGCCGTCGACGGGTTCATCGTCTACTGCTTCGCCGGCAGTGAGCCGCCCTTGACGAGCGTCCGCCGCCGCAACCTTCCCGTCGTCGCGGTCGACTTCGATGGCATGGCGGACGCGCCGATCATCCTGGTCGACGACCGTGGCGGTGCCAGGGCGGCGGGCCGCCACGTCGCCGACCTCGGCCACCGCCGGGTTGCGATCCTCGCCCTCGACACCGGCCACGGCAAGGGGCCCGGGCCGGTGGCGCCCGAGCGGCTGGCCCGGCTCGACTTCATCACCGAGCGTGAGCGGATCGCCGGCTACGTAGAGGGACTGCGTTCGGGGGGCGTGGCGGCGGAAGTCGCCGTCTACGAGGAACCGTCGAACGCGCCCGGGGCGGCGGCGGCGCTCGCGCGCACGATCCTCACCGCCGTGCCGCGGCCGACTGCGATCCTCGCGATGAGCGACCAGTTGGCGCTCGGCGTCCTGCAGGCGGCGTCATCGTTGGGCCTCGCCGTACCGGGGGACTTGAGCGTCGTCGGCTTCGACGACGCGCCGGTCGCGGTCCACACCAACCCGCCGCTCACGACTGTCCGCCAGCCGCTGGGCGAGAAGGGTCGGCTCGCCGCCGAGACGCTGCTCACCGGTGCCAAGGGACCCATGCGCCGCGTCCTGCCGACCGAACTGGTCGTGCGTGAAAGCTCCGGGCCGGCGCCCGCGGATTGAGCGGCCCCTCCGCTACCCCGGCAGGACGTACTGCGCTAGGCCGTCGGCGGGGTGAAGGGCGAGGAAAGCGAGCGTGACGAGGGTCACGAACCACGCACACCGCCAGTAATGGCTTATCGACATGATCATTCCGCTCAACAAGCGCCCTCGGGTCACACGCCTTCGGGCTTTCACTAGGTTGTACAGGGACAATACTACGCAATCGTTGCGGGAGTGATGTGCGTATTGCCACAACTTCGTTAAAGATTGGTTCGCACCCCGTCGTCTTTTCAGACGGCGCGACAATTTTGCCGATACGTCGCCCTCAGCCCCGACCCGCCCGCGGCGCCGCCTCGAACCATTCCAGCGCCATCTCCGCCCAGGCCTCGGGCACGCCGTGCCCGCCGGAATGGAGCGCGAACGCGAGGTCGCCCGCGGCGCAGTCGGTCCAGTCCTTGCGCCAGAACGGTTCCGTCGTGTCGTGCCGGCCGGCCCTGGCGCCGCAGCCGTCGATCTTGCGCCACAGCTTGAGCCCCTCGTAGATGTCGCCCTGCTCGGCCGGGCCGCCGCGCAACAGCCGGCCTTCGAGCGGCACGGTCGTGTCCGAGAAACCGTGCGCGTGGAGGAGCCGGACCGGCGCGGCGCAGCCGCTCGGGTAGGGGCGCCAGAAGCCGCCGGCGACGGGGGCGTAAGCCGCGGCGGTGTCGGGGGCGGTGCAGGCGACGTCCCAGACCATCGAGCCGCCGCGCGAGAAGCCCGCCATCAAGACGCGGCCCCGGTTGAAACCGAAGCGCGCCGCCGCGCCGTTCAGGACCGCGCTTAAGAAAGCGACGTCGTCGCGGGCGTGCTCCCGCCCGTCGTCCACCGCCCAGTTGGTGCCCCGGTTGGGGCCGAGCGGCAGACCCTGCGGCGCCACCACGGCGTAGCCGCGGGCGAGGAAGGTCGAAGCGAAGCCGGCCCGCAGCACGTCCGCGGCGTCGCCGTTGTAGCCGTGCAGGAAGATCATGACCGGCGGCGGCGCGTTTCCGGCCTCCGGCAGCACGACGCGGTATTCGTCGCCTGCAATGATGCAGGGTGCCCCGGCCCCAGGGCAGGCGGCGGCGGCGGTGGCCCAGAAGAGACCGATCAGGCCGGCGAGGAGACGGGGCATGGGCGGGCGAACCTTCGTGCACGGCCAAGATTTGGCGTGGGCCGAGGCGGTGCTGCACCGCCCTTCCAAGCCGAGTTGGTATGGCGGGCGCGGATGTCGAGGGCTCTGCACGCAAAGGTGGGCAGCGCGCGGCACGCCAACCAGCGATACCCGCAGATGATCGATCGCTACGTCCCCGGAGCGTCCATATTGAGACGCTTCTTGTCGATGCCGATCGCTCTCAAGTGCGTGATGGAAGAAGCGTACGCAAGCCCGAGATCAGGTCGCTGCCGCCACGCCGCGGGGCGGGATTGGTTCTCGAGTCTTCGATCAGCGCCTCGACGAATTGTGAGAGGTTTTCACGGACAGACCCCTCGTTGGCGAGGCGCAGGCGCGTCGATCCCAAGAACGCCGAAGAAAATGGCGCCGTATAGCTCGCGGTGACCTCGCGCTCGAAGACGGGTTGAGACGTTTTCTGTTCAACGAGCCGATAGAAGATGCGCGAGGTCACCTCCATGCCAAATCCGAACACCGGCTGCTTGACCTCGCGCAGTTCGGCCGAAAGAACGTAGTCTCCCGTACCCGCGGCGAGCAGCGTGTGCACGGCTAAAGTGCGCCGCAGCGCCTCGGCGAAGTCGGTGTTGGAGACCTCGCTGGTCCAAAGGGCATTGGTCTCCTGTCCGCCGGCCACCGATCCAACGGTGATCCGCCCGCGCAGCGGCGAGTCCGCGTCGATCAGGGTCTGTTCTGTGACGCCGATCGCCATCGCCTCGGGCTTGGCCCCGCTGGCGCAGGCGCTGAGACCGCCGAGCATGACGAGGACGAGACACGTACGCAGCATGAGCACACCCAACGGTCGTTCCAAACCATGCATATGGTTTAATAGTATGAACCGATTTACGCGTTCAAGTAGATTTCACTACGAAGTTTAACGCGACGAAACACGGTCAAGGGGGTGTTGCAGCATGGCACGAGGCATCGCCACGATCCTGGTTCTGATGTTCGCCCTCGCGGCGTGCGGGGGACGCGAAGCACGACCCGTTGCGCAGGCTACCGCCCTCGATGATCGGTTCAGTTGCGCGCACCTTTCGGCCGAATACGACGTCAATCGGACGCGTGCCGCCGACCTCGCGAACGAGCGTGGCGAGCAGATCCGCAACAATTTGGGGATGCTGATCGTAGCGCCCTTGTTCTTGGACCTGTCGGGTGCCGAGCGGCGGGAGATCGAAGCTTTGGCGGCGCGAAACGAACGTCTCGTCCAACTATCGGCCGCGAAAGGCTGCGAGCCGCCGCTGTCCTCGTCTTCTTCATCATCGGCAACGGCGAAATGAACCGCTCATTCGAAGCCAGCGTCAGCGACCGATGAGTGGCAAGGATGCAAGCAAAGCTCCAGGCGTAAAGCAATGGCCTGAGACTGGCTTCGACGTTGAGGCCAATCTCAGACGGTAACATTTGCAAAAACAAAGAGAAAAAAGCCCGCGCGGCGAGCCTGCCTAGCGAGGCTAGGCACTGAAGCGTTCACCCCACCCCGGTAGCGTTCCGCCCCCGGCCCCCCTATATAGGGGACCGGCGCGACCCTATTTCGGACCTATACTCCATGCAATTGCGCAACATCGCGATCATCGCGCACGTCGACCACGGCAAGACGACGCTCGTCGACCGGCTGCTGCAGCAGTCCGGCACGTTCCGCGACAACCAGCAGGTGGCGGAGCGGGCGATGGACAGTAACGACATCGAGCGCGAGCGCGGCATCACCATCCTCGCCAAGTGCACCTCGGTCACGTGGCACGACGTGCGGATCAACGTCGTCGACACGCCGGGCCACGCCGATTTCGGCGGCGAGGTCGAGCGCATCCTGTCGATGGTCGACAGTTGCCTCCTCCTGGTCGACGCGGCCGAGGGGCCGATGCCGCAGACCAAGTTCGTGCTCGGCAAGGCGCTGAAGCTGGGCTTGGCGCCCATCGTCGTCATCAACAAGGTCGACAAGCCCGAGCAGCGCGCCGACGAGGTGCTGAACGAGGTCTTCGACCTGTTCGCCGCCCTCGACGCCGACGAGCACCAGCTCGACTTCCCGGTCGTCTACGCCTCGGCAAAGCAGGGCTGGGCGGTGAACGAGATGGGCGACGAGCGGGGCGACATGACACCCCTGTTCGAGTTGATCCTCCGCCACGTCCCGGCCCCGGTCGGCGATCCGGGGGCGCCGTTCGCCATGCTGGCGACGACGCTGGAGGCGAACCCCTACCTCGGCCGCCTGCTCACCGGCCGGATCGTCGGCGGCACCTTGCGGGCGAACCAGGCGCTCAAAGCCCTGTCGCGCACCGGCGAGACGATCGAGGCCGGCCGCGCCACCAAGATCCTCGGTTTTCGCGGCCTGGAGCGGCTGCCGATCGAGGAGGCCTACGCCGGCGACATCGTCGCCATCGCCGGGTTCAACCGCGCCACCGTCGCCGACACGCTCTGCGACCCGGCGGTCGAGAAGCCGATCGCGGCGCAGCCGATCGACCCCTCGACGATCGCGATGACGTTCGGCGTCAACGACAGCGCCTATGCCGGCCAGGAGGGCACCAAGGTCACCTCGCGCCAGATCTGGGACCGCCTCAAGCGCGAGGCCGAGGGCAACGTCGCGATCGGGGTCAAGGAGAGCGAGGAGAAGGAGGCGTTCGAGGTCTCGGGCCGCGGCGAACTGCAATTGGCCGTGCTCATCGAGACCATGCGCCGCGAGGGCTTCGAACTCTCGATCTCGCGGCCGCGCGTCCTCTTCCAAGAGGAGGGCGGGCAGCGGCTGGAGCCGATCGAGGAGGTCGTGATCGACGTCGACGAGGAGCATACCGGCGCCGTCGTCGAGAAGCTGACCGCGAGGAAGGGCGATCTGATCGAGATGCGCCCGGCGGGGGCCGGCAAGCAGCGCCTCGTCTTCCACAGCCCATCCAGGGCCTTGATCGGCTACCACGGCGAGTTCCTGACCGACACGCGCGGCACGGGCGTGATGAACCGCCTGTTCCACGGCTACGCCCCCTACAAGGGGCCGATCAACCAGCGCTACACGGGCGTCCTCGTCTCCAGCGAGCAGGGCGAGGCCGTCGCGTATGCCTTATGGAACCTCGAAGCCCGCGGGCCGATGTTCGTCGATCCCGGCGCCAAGGTCTACACCGGCATGATCATCGGCGAGCACACCCGCGGCAACGACTTGGAGGTCAACCCCTTGAAGGGCAAGAAGCTCTCCAACGTCCGCGCCGCCGGCAAGGACGACGCCGTGGCGCTCACCCCGCCGATCCGGATGACGCTGGAAAAGGCGATCGCCTACATCGCCGACGACGAACTGGTCGAGATCACGCCCGCGTCGATCCGTCTGCGCAAGCGCCACCTCGACCCGAACGAGCGCAAGCGCGCGTCGCGCCGGGCGGAGGTGGCGTAGGCGGTGACGTTCTAAAAGAAGTCGTCGCCGGTGAGGCCGGTGACGCCGAAGACGCCGAGGCTGTGTGGGCCACCACTGCCGATCAAGTCGGTGACGTCGATCGTGGTCGATGCCGCGGTGGCACCTTCGTGCGTGACCTTGCCCACGCTCACGTAGGTGTCGCCGTTGTCGAGCACACCGTTGTGGTTGCTGTCGAGGTCGGAGAAGCCCCAAATAAATGTATCTGTAGGAACAGGTCTTCAATCAATATTGTCGGTATGTTGAGCCCTGTAGTTAATTTTATCCTACCCGTGGACAAAGTCCCCGATTACGTCATGTCCGCCGTAACGAGTAAATTCCTCGGTATCATCGAAGGATGCTCCGTAAACGAACTCGTCCTGTCCCGGCCCGCCGAAGAGAATGTCGTCGCCTCGTTCGCCGTTGAGCCGATCGTTGCCGGTGCCGCCGTAGAGGCGGTCGTTGCCGGTAGTGATGCCATCGTCGCCGGTGATGTCGTCGTTGCCGGCGGCGCCGTAGAGGCGGTCGTCGCCGCCATCGCCCCGAATGCGGTCGTCGCCCCCTTTGCCGGCCAGGACGTTGGTTCGATCATCGCCCCGGATCAAGTCGGCAACCTGAGTACCGTCGACGTTCTCGATGTTGTGGATGATGTCCTTGCCGGCGACGCTCGTTTCGGCGACCCCCCGGTTCGAGTAGCGATCCAAATCGATACTGACGCCGTAGAAGCTCGTGCCGAGCGTGGTGATGCCGCCATAGTCGAGCTTGTCGATGCCGGCACCCCCGTCGATGACGTCGCGGCCGTAGCCGCCGTAGAAGAGGTCGTTGCCGGCCCCGCCGTAGAGCGTGTCGTTGCCGGCGTAGCCGCTGAGCACGTCGCTGCCGCCGCGCCCGTAGAGCGTGTCGGCGGCCCTGGTGCCGGTGATGCTGTCGTCGCCGTTCGTGCCATACTTGATTGCCATGAGGGTGTGTCCTCTGCGTGAATGACGGCGGATACTAAGATCGACTTTGAAACGAAGTAAAGAGCTTTTCTGCGCAGCTTTACATCAAGTATTGACGAATTGCGCTTGCTATAGCCCCGCGCCCGATCGACCGCCGACGCGGTCCCTCCGAGGACGACAAAAAAGTCCCGTGCGGGAACGGAGCGGCGGTTCCCGCACGGGGCTCTGGTCGATGCGCGGGGCGGCGAGAGACGCCGCCCCACGGCGGCCGTTTTGGGCCGGGCCTACTCGGCGGCGCGGTCCTGGTTTTGGTCCATCGTGCCCTGCCGCATGCCGCCCAGGACCTCCTCGGCCGTGGTCTCGCGGTCCTCGACCGAGCCCGTCCACCGGCCCCAGGCGCTCGGGTCGATCTTGTCGCCGTTGTTGCCCAGGTTCTTCAGCCGGCGCCCGTCCTCCTCGGTCAGCACCTGCTTGGGTAGGGGCTTCAGGCCGCGCACGTCGTCGGCCTTGATGCCGAGCGCCTCACCGACACGGGCGCCGTAGTCGTCGTGGACCAAGAAGAGGTGCCAGACCATGCGCTCTTGCACGTCGCGCTCGGCCTGGCCGAGCAGCATCCCCATGTTGTCGACGAGGTCGTCGCGCTCCCAGTCCATGATGGTGCAGTAGCGGGCGCGCGCCTGGACGTAGTCGTTGCGGCGATCGAGCACGCTGCGGGTGAGGGGGCCGTTGATCTCGGGCGCGTCGTACGGCTCCTCGCGCGCCGCCTCGCGCAGGCCGTCGTGGATCGAGGGCTCGTAGTTGACGCTCGGGTTCTGCCCCGGCGCCAGATCGCGCTGGAACGACATCTGCCCGCCGGACTGGTTGGTCGCCACCCGCGCGTTCTTGGCGTGGTTCACCGGCACTTGCAGGTAGTTCGGGCCGACGCGGTAGCGCTGGGTGTCGGAGTAGGAGAACGTGCGGCCGACCAGCATCTTGTCGTCCGAGAAGTCGAGCCCGTCGACCAGCACGCCGGTGCCCATCGCGATCTGCTCGTTCTCGTTGAAGAAGTCCTCGACGTTGCGGTTCAGCGTCATGACGCCGACGTGCTTAAGCGGAAAGTCGTCTTCCGGCCACGTCTTGGTGTCGTCGAGCGGGTCCCAGTCGAGTTCGGGGTGGTCGTGGTCCTCCATCACCTGGACGAACATGTCCCACTGCGGGTGGTCGCCCCGCTCGATCGCCTCGAACAAGTCCTTGGAGGCCGAGCCGAAATCCTGGCCCTGAACCTTGGCGGCCTCGTCGGCGGTGAGGCTGGCGACCCCTGAGCGCGGGTGCCAGTGGTACTTGACCAGCACCGTGCCGCCCTCGGCGTTGACCATCTTATAGGTGTTGACGCCGAAGCCCTGCATGTGGCGGTAGTTGGCCGGGATGCCGCGCGGGCCGAACAGGTATGTCAGCATGTGCATCGACTCGGGCGTCTGGCTCATGAAGTCGAAGATGCGGTTGGGCTCCTGGCGAAACGTCACCGGGTCCGGCTTGAGCGAGTGGATCACGTCCGGGAACTTGATCGCGTCGCGGATGAAGAAGACCGGCAGATTGTTGCCGACGAGGTCCCAGTTGCCGTCCTCGGTGTAGAACTTGACCGCGAACCCGCGCGGGTCGCGGGCGGTCTCGGACGAGTCGCGGCCGCCGATCACGGTCGAGAAGCGAATGGCGAGCGGGGTCTTCTTGCCGGCCTCCTGGAACAGCTTGGCGCGGGTGTACTTGGCGGCCGGCTCGTCGCCGATCTTGCCCGTGACTTCCAGTTCGCCGTAGCAGACGAAGCCGCGGGCGTGGACGACCCGCTCGGGGATGCGCTCGCGGTCGAAGTGGGAGATCTTCTCCAAGAACTGGTAGTTCTCCAGCGTCGCCGGGCCGCGGCTGCCGACGGTGCGCTGCGATTGGTTGTTGGCGATCGGGTGGCCCTGCCGGTTGGTCAGGGTGCGCTCCGAAGTCTCGCGGGGCTTGTCCATGGCTGTCTCCTTCAACGTGTTGACAGATGCCGATACCGTCGGCAACGGGCCGAATGCCGCACGGCTCTCGGCCTTCCTTGCTTCTAGATGATCAGATAAAGGCTCTTATCTCGTCCTCAAGCCCTTGCGGGCGTCTTATAGACGACCCTGACGCGGGCGCCGGCGCTCACGACGCCGGCAGCAGCTTCTCGATCGCCCCCGTCACCTCGGTCGAGGTCGGGCGCACCGAGGACGGCCAGAACGCCGCCACCGTCCCGTCCGGGGCGATCAGGTACTTGTAGAAATTCCAGCCCGGCCCGGCGCGCTGGCCCAGACGCTCGCGGAAGTAGGCGAACAAAGGATCGCTGCTTGGTCCCACGACCTCGACCCGCTTGCTCAGCGGGAAGTCGATGCCGAAGGTGACCTCGCAGAACTGCTTGATCGTGGCGTCGTCGTCGCTCTCCTGGTTGAACGAGTCCGACGGCACGCCCAGCACGACCAGCCCCTCGTCGCGGTAGCGGTCGTAGAGGGCCTGGAGGTCTTCGTACTGCGGCGTGAAGCCGCAAAAGCTCGCCGTGTTGGCGACGAGGAGCGGGTGGCCGGCGAACGCTTCGAGCGGCAGCGGCGCGCCGTCGATGCCGGTCAGATCGAGGGCGAAAGCGCCCTCGGCGGCCGTGCCGACGCGCGGCGCGGCGGCGAGCAAGAGGGCCAAGAACAACAGGGGTCTGATGCGCAACGGTCATTCTCCTCTGGCCGTGGCCGTGTTAGCCCTGGCCCGCCACGTCTCACGCGCGGGCCGTCGTCGCGGACCAAGGGCTTCAACAATGCAAAACCTCCTCGTCGCCGCCCTCTTCTTCGTCGGCACGCACGTCGGCATCTCCAGCACCAATCTGCGCGCGCAACTGATCGAGCGCGTCGGCGAGAACGGCTATCGCCTACTCTACTCGCTCGTGGCCCTCGTTGCCATCGTCTGGCTGATCACCGCCTACAACGCCGCGCCCTACGTCCCGCTGCCCTACGGCAACCGGATGACCTACTACGCCCCGCACGTCCTCCTGCTACCGGCGTTCCTCCTCGTCGTCGGCGGCCTCACCGGGCCGAACCCGACCTCGGTCGGGCAGCGGCCCGACCCCGACGCGGCCGAGCCGGCGCGCGGGGTGGTGCGCATCACCCGCCACCCCTTCATGTGGGGCGTGGGCCTGTGGGGCGTCGCCCACCTGCTCGCCAACCCCGATTTTGCCTCGTTCGCCTTCTTCGGCGCCATCGCGCTCTTGGCACTGGGCGGGGCCTGGACGCTCGACCGGCGGCGGAGCAAGGAGGCGGCGCCGGGCTGGGGCGTCTTCCTGCAATCGACCTCCTACGTGCCGTTCGGCGCCATCTTCGAGGGGCGCAACCGCCTCGTCTGGCGCGAGATCGGCTGGTGGCGCCCGCTGGTGGCACTCGTGCTCTACGTCGCCCTCATCTACCTGCACCCCTGGCTGTTCGGGGTCGGCGTGCTGCGTTGAGGGGGCTCGCCGCCGTCATCCTGCTGCTCGGCGTCTTCGGCGTGGCGCTGGGCCTCAGCCTGCCGCTCATGGCCGTGGTCCTGGAACGCCAGGGCCACCCCGCCTACCTGATCGGCCTCAACGCCGGGGCGGGGGCGCTCGGCATGATCGGGGCGGCGCTGGCCGGCCCCAACCTCGCCCGCCGCTTCGGCGCCGATCGGATCGCACTCGTGACGGCGCTCGCCGTCGGCCTCCTCTTCCTCGTCATGGGGCTGTGGCCGAACGTCTGGTTCTGGTTCGTCGCCCGCTTCGCCCTGGGCTTTGCCGTCAACACCCTCTACGTCCTGAGCGAGACCTGGATCACGACGATGGCCCCGCCCACGGCGCGCGGCCGGATCATGGGCCTCTACGCCACGGTCCTGGGCGTCGGCTTCGCCGCCGGCCCGTTCAGCCTCGCCCTCGTCGGCACCGAAGGGCTCGCCCCCTTCCTCGTCGGTGCGGGCAGCGCCGCTGCGGCGGCGGCGCTCCTCGTTCCCTTGCAGGGCCGTCTGCCGCGCCTGGGCGAGGGACCACCCGTCTCCCTTCGCCGCTTCCTGCCGCTGGCCCCCGTCCTCCTCGTCGCGGTGGGATCCATGTCCGCCTTCGACCACGCGACCCTGTCCTTGCTGCCGGTCTACCTCTTGAGCTTCGGTTTCGATGCCAAGGCGGCGGCACTCGCCGTCACCGTCCTGATCGCCGGCAACATCGTCCTGCAGATCCCGCTCGGCCACCTCGGCGACCTCGTCGGCGTCAGGAAGACGCTCGGCGCCTGCGCGCTCGTCACGGCGCTCGCGGCGCTGGCGCTGCCGCTCGTGGTCGGCACGATGGCCTTATGGCCGCTGCTCGTCGTCTGGGGCGCCGCCGCCTACGGCGTCTACACCATGGCGCTCGCCGATTTGAGCGCCCGCTTCACCGGCAGCGACCTGCTCGCCGGCAACGCCGCCTTTGCCCTGATGTGGGGGGTCGGCGGCCTCGTCGGCACGCCCGCGGCGGGCTCGGCGATGGACGCGGGCGGCCCGAACGGGCTCCCCTACGCGATCGTCGCCGCGTTCCTCGGCCTCGGGCTGCTGGTGCTGGGCAGGTCGAGGTCGGCCTGACGCTTCGCGGCGGCGCGGGTCGCGCGATTCTTTTTTCTACTTTTGCGAGAGGTAGCGCGGGGTGTGTGACACCCGTGGCCTGTCCAGTCCTGGGTCGGGCAGAAAAAGCTTGCAGCTTGTTCAACCTGTAGTAGATAAACGCCGCCATTCAACAACTGTTTCTAGGGAAGCCGATGGCCACCAGCACCAGCACCAGCACCAGCATCGCGTCGGGGGGCGACGCCGACAATTTCCGCGCGATGATCGAGGGTCTGCGCAACCGCTATCTAGAGGGTTCGCGGCTCGACATTCGTCTGGAGCGCACTGCGGACAGGCTGGAGCAGGCTTGGGAGCGGCAATACGGCGGGCGGCCGGAGCCGGAGCCGACCCAGCAGCCCGACAAACCGGCCCCCGAGGCGAAACCGCAGCCCCAGCCGACGCCGGAGCCGACGCCGCAACCGGAAGCAAAACCGCAGCCCAAGCCGGCGCCGATGCCCGAGCCGGCGCCGAGCGCGGACGTGGCCGTGCAGAACGCGCTGATCGAGATCAACGCCATTCGCACGAGCAACGGCCTGCAGCCGCTCGCCTTCGAGACCGATCTGACCAAGGCGGCGCGCTACCACGCCGACGACATGGCGGCGAAGAACTACTTCTCGCACACGAGCGCCGACGGCACCTCGTTCGCCGCCCGCGTCAAGTCGTTCGGTTACGACGGCTTCACCTACGGCGAGAACATCGCCAAGGGCTACGGTAATTGGTCGAAGGCGATCGACGGCTGGATGAACTCGCCCGGCCACCGCGCCAACCTGCTCAAGGCCGGCTACAACGAGACGGGCTTGGGCGAGGACGACCGCTACTACGTGCACGAGTTCGGCGGCTCGAACCGCGACTACGTCGTCGGCACGGCCTGGAACGACGCCGACGGCGACGACCGCTTCGACTTCGGCGAGGGGTTGGGCGACGCGCAGGTGCGCGTGAGCGCCACAAACGGCGACGTGACGATGATCGACGTGATGGACTCAGGCTTGTTCCAGTCCGAACTCGGCCGGGGCAGCTATCAAGTGGCGATGATCGAGGACGGGCGCGTCACCGCCCAAGGCACGATCGTCGTCGGTCCCGACAACGCCTTCATCTCGCTGGAGAGCGGCGACGGGCTGTTTACCTGACCGCCACTCGATCTGTCTGGACCTTTCGGCTTCGGCCGAAGGGTCTAGCTCATTGGTGGCGACCGCTCAGCCCCGCCTGGGGTCGCGGATGCGCACGACGAGGTCGATGCGCTCGATCACCTTGCCCTCGGGCGGCGGCGGCAGCTTGGTGAGGTCAATGGCGCCTTGCACGTCGGCCTCGGGGATGTCGACGATGCTGCCGGTCGCCTTGTCGAAGTAGTGGTAGTGCGAATCGGCATTGGTGTCGTAGTAGCACTGGCCGGGGCCGACCACGACCTCGCTCATCAGGCCGGCCCCGGTGAACTGCGTCAGCGTGTTGTAGACGGTGGCGAGCGAGACCGGGATGCCGGCGTCGCGCGCCTCTTGGAACAATTCCTCGGCCGTAACGTGGCGCGGGCCGCTGCCGAACAGGATGCCGGCCAGGGCCACCCGCTGCCGGGTCGGGCGCAAGTTCGCCGCCCGCAACCGTCGCATCGCCGCCGCGAGCGGCCGCACGCTTGTCTCCCTATCCATCACCGTCAACCATTCCTCGATCGTCCGAGGCGTTCACCCGCCCGGACCCATACAGCACCTATTTGGTTCGCTTTACGGCACCGGTCAAGCCGCAACCGGTTGCTCGCGCCCCTCAGTGACCCGTCAGGATGCGCCCGACCAACTGGCGCACCGAGGGGATGAAGCCGTTGGCGTAGTAAGGATCCTGGCGAAAGCGGTACGCGCCGTGGCCGGCGAACATCAACTGCTCCTCCGAGGGCGCGCCGCGGCCGTGCGCGATCTCCATCAGCGTCTTTTGGATGCAAAACGAGCGCGGGTCGGGGGTGTGGTGCGTCGTGTGATCGCCCGTGTCCTTCCAGGACGAGAATTGGCAGTGGCTGAGGCAGCCCATGCAATCGGCCTGATCGCGGCGGATCTGGCGGGCGTCCTCGGGCGTGACGAAGACCATCGTGCCCTCGGGCGTGCGCATCGGCTGGCCGTGGCCTTCCCCCACCCAGGCCCCGACCTTGGCGCGGTCGTCCGGGCTCATGTAGACGCCGCGGCCCTTGCGGCCGAAGGCGAAGAAGGCGCTGCGCGTCTCGTCGGCCTCGTCCGCGATCTCGACTTGGCGCTTCGAGCGGGCGACGAGGTCGTTGATGAAGCCGTTGCGCACCGCCGAGGAATAAAAGCCGGTCGGGCTGAAGCGGTGCAGGAGGACGTCGCCGGGGAGCAGGCTCAACAGCCGCTGCTTCCAACTGTCCGGGATCGGGCTCTCCTGGGTCAAAAGCGGGCGCGTGCCGAGCTGGAAAGCGATCGGGCCGAGCTCCTCGTTGTCGATCCAGTCCTTCCAGTCCTTCAGGTGCCAGACCCCGCCCGCCATGACGATCGGCACGTGGTCGAGCCCGAAGCGGCGCATCAGCTTGCGCAGTTCGAGGACGCGGGGGAAGGGGTCCTCGGGCTTTTCGGGGTCCTCGGAGTTGGACAGGCCGTTGTGGCCGCCGGCGAGCCACGGATCCTCGTAGACGACGGCACCCAGCCAGTCCTGGAAGCGGTTGTAGGCCCGCTTCCATAGCGCGTTGAAGGCGCGGCCCGAGGAGACGATCGGGTAGTAGTAGACGCCGCGCTTTGAGCAGATCTCGGCCAGGCGATAGGGCATCCCGGCACCGCAGGTGACGCCGTGGACGAGGCCCTTGGCCCCGTCGAGCACGCCCTGCAGGATGCGCTCGCACGCCCCCATCTCCCACAGGACGTTCATGTGGACGCGGCCCTCGCCGCCGCGGACGTCGTGCGCGATCCGCGCTTGCGTGATGCCGCCCTTGATCGAGTAGGCGATCAACTCCTCGTGCCGCTCCAGGCGGTCGCGCCCCTTGAAGACGAGGGGCACGTACTCGCCGTTGGCGTCGAGAACGTCGGCGTTCACCCCTGAAAACGTGCCGACGCCGCCCGCCGCGGCCCAGGCCCCGGCGGAGCGGCCGTTGGTGACGGCGACCCCCTTGCCGCCCTCGACGAGCGGCCAGACTTCCAAGCCCGAGATCGACATCGGTGCGACGATGGCACTCATGAGCTTTCCTTCCGACGTTCTTTCGCGTTGCAGTTAGCCGATGCGGCGGCGGCGCCGCTCGCCGCCCCGATCACCACCACCGCTCCGCTCGCCGCCACTGTCGGGGCGGGGCGGCCGCGGCTGGGTCGGCAGGTCCTCGCCGGTCTCCTGATCGACGGCGCGCATCGACAGCTTGACCTTGCCGCGCTCGTCGACGGCCAAGACCTTGACCTTGACCTCGTCGCCCTCGTTGACGACGTCGCTCACCTTGCCGACCCGCTCGTTGGCGAGTTCGGAGATGTGGCACAACCCGTCCTGCTGGCCGAGGAAGGTGATGAAGGCGCCGAAATCGACGACCCTGGCGACGCGGCCGTTGTAGACCTGGCCGACCTCGGCCTTGGCGGTGAGGCCGTGGATCCAGTCGACCGCCTTCTGGCCCGCCTTGGCGTCGACCGAGGCGACCTTGACCGTGCCGTCCTCGCCGATGTCGATCTTGGTGCCGGTCGTCTCGGTGATCTCGCGGATCATCTTGCCGCCCGGCCCGATGACCGCGCCGATCTTGTCCTGCGGGATCTTGATCGTGACGATGCGCGGCACGCTCTCGCGCATCTCCGGCCGCGGCATCCCCATGCACTTGGCCATCTCGCCCAGGATGTGGTCGCGGCCGCCCTTGGCCTGGTCGAGTGCCACTTTCATGATCTCCTCGGTGATGCCGGCGATCTTGATGTCCATCTGCAAGGAGGTGATGCCCTCTTGCGTCCCGGCCACCTTGAAGTCCATGTCGCCCAGATGATCCTCGTCGCCGAGGATGTCGGAGAGCACGGCGAAGCGCTCGCCGTCCTTGATCAGGCCCATCGCGATCCCGGCGACCGAGCGCGGCAGCGGCACGCCCGCGTCCATGAGGGCGAGCGAGGTGCTGCAGACCGTCGCCATCGAGGACGAGCCGTTCGACTCGGTCACTTCCACCACGACGCGGATCGTGTAGGGGAAAGCGTCCTTCGCCGGCAAGAGCGGGTGGGTCGCCCGCCACGCCAGCTTGCCGTGGCCGATCTCGCGCCGGCCGGGCGTGCCCA
>CBDCHP010000007.1:0-248162 GCA_965217265.1 Geminicoccaceae bacterium
GGGTTTTCCAGCGTAAAGATGCCGCCCGGCCGTACGGTGATCGCGTCCGCGGGGCCCGTGCGCTCCCAGGCGCCCGTGGCGCCGGTGGCGAGCGCGGCGAAGTCGGCGTCGTCGAGGACGGGGCCTTGCCGCGCCGGCTCAAAGCGCGTCATCGCGGCGTAAGTGGTGAGGGTGAGGAGGCAGAGCGCTACGAAGGCGAGGATGCCGAGGCCCTTGAACAGGCCGCGCCCGCGGCGGCGGCGGACGGGCTTGGACGCCCTGCGCGGGGTGCTGGCGATGGACATGGATTCCTTCGATTCAAGGGGCTGTGCAGGGCCGACTGGACCGTTACGGGGCGCTTGTGGCAGTCCTAGCTCTCACGGCCTTGGCGCTCAAGTTAACCGCCATAGGTGAAGCGCGGATTAACAGGGGGACGTTCACCTTCATGACGCAGCCATTGCCGACCACCATCGACGCGACGCAGGCGATGCTGCGCGCGCAGGATTACGTCGCCGAGCGATCGCTCGCGACCGCCGTCCACTTAGCCTTGAAGCTGGAGCGGCCCTTGTTCCTCGAAGGCGAGGCAGGCGTCGGCAAGACCGAGATCGCCAAGGTTCTGGCGGTCGCCCTCGACCGGCCGCTGGTGCGCTTGCAGTGCTACGAGGGCCTGGACGTGGCATCCGCGGTCTACGAGTGGAACTACCAGCGGCAGATGCTGGAGATCCGCTTGGCGGAGGCCGCGGGTGACACGGCGCGCGAGGGCTTGGCGCAAGACATCTTCGCCGAGCGCTTCCTGATTCGCCGCCCGCTCCTCCAGGCGATCGACGCCCGCGCGCGCCCTTGCGTGCTCTTGATCGACGAACTGGACCGCACCGACGAGCCGTTCGAGGCCTACCTGCTCGAAGTCCTGGCCGAGTTCCAGATCACCATCCCCGAGATCGGCACGATCAAGGCCGAGCACCCGCCGACGGTCGTCCTCACCTCCAACCGCACGCGCGAGATCCACGACGCCTTGAAGCGGCGCTGCTTTTATCACTGGGTCGACTACCCGAACGCGGCGCGCGAACTGGAGATCGTCCGCGTCAAGCTGCCGGGCGTCGAGGAGCGGCTGGCCGGGCAGATCGTCGCCTTCGTCCAAGCGCTGCGCCGGCACGATTTGTTCAAGCTGCCGGGCGTCGCCGAGACGCTCGACTGGGCGCGGGCGCTGAGCGCCCTCGACGCGCTCGAACTGACGCCCGACCTCGTCGGCGACACGCTCGGCACGCTGTTGAAGTACCAAGACGACATCGTGAAGGTACAAGGCACCGAGGCGGCCAACATCCTGCGCGAGATCAACGTCGCCGTCGCCGGAAGCGCCGGGTGACGCCGGGGTCGAAACTGCCGGCCGAAAGCCTGATCGGTGCCCCACCCACGGGCGGCCGCTTCGCCCGCAACGTCGTCCACTTCGCGAGGGCGCTCCGGGCCGCCGGGCTGCCGGTCGGCCCCGGCCACGCGCTCGACGCGCTGCGCGCCGTCGAGGCAATCGGGGTCGGCTCCAGGGAGGATTTCTACTGGACGCTGCACGCGGTCTTCGTCAACCGCCAGGACCAGCGGGCCGTCTTCGACCAGTGCTTCCACGTCTTCTGGCGCGATCCGAAGCTGTTGGAGCGCATGATGCACATGCTGCTGCCGACCTTGAAGCCGGAGAAGGCCCGTGAGCCTTTGAGCGAGGTCAACCGCCGCGTCGCCGAGGCGATGGCGCCGCAGGCCCTGCCGGGGCAGGACGAGGGCCGCGAAGAGAGCGAGGTCGAGATCGACATGGCGCTCACGTTCTCCGCCAAGGAGGTGTCGCAGACCAAGGACTTCGAGCAAATGACGGCGGCCGAACTGGCCGAGGCCCGCCGCGCCATCGCCGCCATGCGCCTGCCGATCATGGACGTGCCAACAAGGCGCTTCGCCGCCGACGCGAGGGGGCAACGGATCGACATGCGCCGCACGCTGCGGCGCTCGCTCGGCGGCGGCGCCATCCGCCTCGCCCGCAAGGCGCCCAAGCGCCGCCACCCGCCGCTCGTCATCCTGTGCGACATCTCCGGCTCGATGAGCCGCTACTCGCGCATGCTGCTCCTCTTCATGCACGCGATCACCTCGGACCGCGACCGGGTCCATACCTTCGTCTTCGGCACCGGCCTCACCAACATCGGCCGGTACTTGAAGCACCGCGACGTCGACGAGGCGTTGGCGAAGGTGGGCCGGGAGGTGCGCGACTGGGCCGGCGGCACGCGCATCGGCCGCTGCATCGAGACCTTCAACCGCGACTGGTCGCGCCGGGTGCTCGGCCAGGGCGCGGTCGTCGTCCTCATCACCGACGG
Organism: Geminicoccaceae bacterium; assembly: GCA_965217265.1. Taxonomy (GTDB): domain Bacteria; phylum Pseudomonadota; class Alphaproteobacteria; order Geminicoccales; family Geminicoccaceae; genus JAGRGG01. The sequence goes on from CBDCHP010000007.1 coordinate 2,328, forward strand.
GCTCGACCGCGACGCCGGCGAGGGCCTGGGGGTGCAGATGGAGCGGCTGCACAAGTCCTGCCGCCGCCTGATCTGGCTGAACCCCTTGTTGCGCTACGACGCCTTCGCCCCCATCTCGACGGGGGCGAGGCAGATGATCCGGCACGTCGACGAGTTGCGATCGGTGCATAATCTGGCTAGCCTCGCCGGCCTCGCCGCAGTCTTGAGCGCGGCGCCGGGGCGGCGGCTGGAGGCGAAGAGCGACTGGGCCGCTTGAGGGGGCCAAATCGAGGGGACACGAACATGGCCAACGGCGACGATCTTCTCGACGTGGCGCGGGCGTGGCGCGACGGGGGCCGCAAGGTCGCGATCGCCACGGTGGTCAAGACCTGGGGCTCGTCGCCGCGGCCGGCCGGCTCGCACCTGATCGTCGACGAGGGCGGCCGGATCGAGGGCTCGGTCTCGGGCGGCTGCATCGAGGGTGCCGTCGTGCGCGAGGCGATCGAGGTGATGGGGGGCGCTTCGCCCCGCCTCCTCACCTTCGGCGTCTCGAACGAGGAGGCCTGGGACGTTGGCCTCGCCTGCGGCGGCACGGTTCAGGTCTACGTCGAAGGGCTCGCCTGACGTGCGGCGTGGGGTTCTGAACGCGATCCAGTCGGCGCGGGCCAGGGCGCGCCGCGTCTGCCACGTTCGGCTGTTGGCGAACCACGCCGAGGCGGTCGTGGTCGACGGGGTGCGCGTCGCCGGCGACCCGTTGCCAACCGACCTCGACGCCATGATCGAGGCGGCGCTCGCCCGCGACGCCTCGGCGCTGGTCGAGACCGAGGCCGGCCCCGCCTTTCTCGAAGTCTTTAACCCCCCTTTGCGCCTCCTCGTCGTCGGCGCCGTCCACATCAGCCAAGCGCTGCTGCCGATGGCCGTGGCGCTCGGCTACGCCGCGACGCTGATCGACCCGCGCCGCGCGTTCGCCACCGAGGCACGTTTTCCCGACACCGAGATCGTCCGCGACTGGCCGGACGAGGCGTTGATGGAAGCGGCCCCCGACCGGCGCACGGCCGTCGTCACCCTCACCCACGACCCGAAGCTGGACGACCCCGCCCTCGACGTCGCCCTGAAGAGCGAGGCGTTCTACGTCGCAGCACTCGGCAGCCGCCGCACCCACGCGGCGCGGCTGGAGCGGCTCAAGGCGCTCGGCCACGACGACGCGGCGCTGAAACGCATCTTCGGCCCGGCCGGCCTCGACATCGGCGCCGTCAGCCCGGCCGAGATCGCGCTCTCGGTCATGGCCCAGATGACCGCCGCCCTGCGCCGGCCGGGCTAGGTTGATGCGCTTTGGCGAACTCACCCTCGATGAGGCCGAGGGCGCCGTCCTGGCACACGGGCTGCGCACCGGAGGGCTCGACCTGCGCAAGGGGACCGTGCTCGACGCGCCCGTGCTCGCGACCTTGCGCGCGGCCGGGATCGACCGGGTGACGGCGGCGCGGCTAGGGGCGGGCGACGTCGGCGAGAACGAGGCGGCGCTGCGGCTGGCGCTGGCGCTGGCGGGACCCGGCCTCGACGTGTGCGACACGCGCACCGGCCGGGTGAACCTGCACGCGAACGCGGCCGGCCTGCTCGTCCTCGATCCCGTTCGCGTCGACGCCCTCAACGCCGTCGACGAGGCGGCGACGCTGGCAACTCTGCCCGAACTCGCCGCGGTGGCGCCGGGCGACATGGCGGCGACCGTGAAGATCATCGCCTTCGCGCTCAACGGCTCCGGCCTTGCCGCCTGCCTCGACCTCGCCGCCGGCGGACCGATCCTCCGCCTCGCCCCGTACCGCCCCTTGCGCACGGTCTTGATCCAGACCGTTCTCGACGACACGTCGCCCAAGATGCTCGACAAGACGTTGCGGATCACGGCCGAGCGGATCGGGGCGGTCGGCGGCACGCTCGCCGCCGAGGCCCGCGTCGCCCACGCCGTCGAGCCGCTCGCGCGCGCGATCGACGGCGCCGACGCCGACCTCGTCCTGGTCGCCGGGGCCTCGGCCGTCCAGGATCGGGGCGACGTCATCCCGTCCGCCGTCGTCCGGGCCGGGGGCCGGATCGGGCGCTTCGGGATGCCGGTCGACCCCGGCAACCTCCTGCTCCTCGCCGAGCAGGCGGGGCGGTCGGTGATCGGCTTGCCCGGCTGCGCCCGCTCGCCGAAGCTGAACGGCTTCGACTGGGTGCTGCGCCGCGTCGCGGCCGGCCTGCCGCTCGACGGCGCCGCGATCGCCGGCATGGGCGTGGGCGGTCTCCTGGCCGAGATCCCGGGCCGCCCCCAGCCGCGCGAGCGCGTCGGCGCGAGCGCGCCGAAGAGCCCGAAGATCGCTGCCGTCGTCCTCGCCGCCGGGCAGTCCAGGCGGATGAACGGGCCGAACAAGCTGCTGCTGCCAGTCGACGGCCGGCCGCTGGTCCGCCGCACGGTCGAGGCCGCGCTCGGGGCTGGGCTCGACCCGATCGCCGTCGTCACCGGCCACATGGAGGACGCGGTGCGAGCGGCGCTCGACGGCCTCGACGTCGAAACCGTCCACAACCCGGACTACGCCCTGGGCCTGAGCACGTCGTTGCGCGTCGGGCTCGGCGCCGTCGACGGCGCCGACGCCGCGCTCGTCGTCCTGGGCGATATGCCGAGGCTCGACGCCGGCCTCCTGCGCCGCCTCGCCGCCGCCTACGACCCGGGTAACGGCCGGCGCATCGCCGTGCCGACGCACAAGGCCAAGCGCGGCAACCCGATCTTGTGGGACGGCGCCTTCTTCCCGGCGATGCGGGCACTCAAGGGCGACGTCGGCGCCAAGGCGCTGATGGCGGACAACCCGGAGGCCGTCGTCGAGGTCGAGGTCGAGACCGACGCGCCACTCCTCGACCTCGACACTCGGGCCGCCTGGGACGCCTACCTGGAGCGGGACGAATGAGTCGTGTTGGCAAAGACTTGCGCGCCGACTTCCCGATTTTCGCGCACCAGCCCGCCCCGTTTCATTACCTCGACAACGCCGCGACCGGGCAGATCTGCCGCCCGGCCGCCGAGGCGCTCTACCGCTTCGAGACAGAAGGCCGGGCCAACGTCAAGCGCGGCGTGCACCGCCTCGCCGACGCCGCGACCCGCGCCTTCGAGGCCGCCCGCGCCTCGCTCGCCACCTATCTGGGCGGCGTCGATCCCGACGAGGTCGTGCTGACCTCGGGCGACACTGCCGCGATCAATATCGCTGCGCACGGCCTGGCGCACCGCCTGGGACCGGGCGGCGCGGTCCTCGTCTCCGACCTCGAACACCACTCGAACCTCGTCCCCTGGCAGTTGGCAGCCGAGGCGCGCGGGGCCGAGATGCGCTCCTTGCCGGTGAGCGACGAGGGCCGGATCGACCTCGACCGCCTGGGCGAGGTGCTGGACGGGCGCGTCGGGATCGTCGCCGTGGCGCACGCCTCGAACGTCACCGGCGCCGTCACCGACCTGCCGCGCCTTGCCGAGGCCGCCCACGCGGTCGGCGCCCTCCTCGTCGTCGACGGCGCGCAGGGCGCCCCGCACGGCTCCATGGACGTGAGGGCGCTCGGCGCCGACCTCTACGCGCTCTCGGGCCACAAGATGTTCGGTCCGACCGGCTCCGGAAGCTTATGGGGCCGGATGAATCTCCTGGAGGCGATGCCGCCCTTCATGGGCGGCGGCGAGATGATCCGCCGGGTGACGATCGAGCGGACCATTTTCGCCCCGCCGCCGCACCGCTTCGAGGCCGGTACACCACCGATCGGGCCGATCATCGGCCTCGGCGCCGCCGCCGACTACTTGGCCGGCCTCGACTGGGGGGCGTTGCGCGCGCACGAGCGGAGGCTCACCGCCCGCCTGCTCGACGGCCTCGGCGCGATGCCTTCCGTGCGCCTGATCGGCCCGAGGGATCTGGAAGCGCGCGTCGGCGCCGTCGCCTTCGTCGTCGGGGGACTGCACGCGCACGACGTCTGCCAGTTGCTCGACGAGGACGGCGTGGCGCTGCGCGGCGGGCACCACTGCGCCCAGCCGTTGATGGAGCGCTTCGACCTCGCCGCCTCGGTACGGGCCAGCTTCGCCCCCTACAGCGACGACGACGACGTCGACGCCTTGTTGGCCGGGTTGGGGCGGACGATCGCGCGTTTTGGGCTTTAACGATCGATGATGAGGGAGGAACTTTGATGGCGCAGCGTTCGGCCGTGCCCGCGGGCCGGGTCCGCCTCGCCTTCGATCCGGGCCAGGAGGGCGAGGACGCAATGCGCCGGGATCTCTCGGCCGCGGTCGCGTTCGGGCGGGACTTGTGGACCGCGAACGACGAGTACGCCCGGGTCGAGCGGCTGACGCGGCAGGGCGACGGGTCGTTCGGCGAGCACCGGCCGTTCTGGCTGCACCACTACCTCGACCTGCCGGAAGGGGCCGGCGAGGAGATGGACATCGAGGGCCTCGCGATCGAGGACGGCTACTTGTGGATCACGGGCTCGCACAGCCGCACGCGCAAGAAGCCCAAGCCCGACGAGCACGACGCGAAGGAGGTGCTGGAGCGGCTGACCAACCTCAAGGACAGCCCCAACCGCTACTTTCTCGGCCGCCTGCCGCTGATCCCCGACCGCGAGCGGCCGGGTTCGTACGTCCCGGCCAAGGCGGTCGAGCGGACGAAGGAGGCGCCGGTCCGCCGCGCCGGCGCCGTGCGCTACCGCAAGAAGAAGGGCAACGACCTGCGGGCGCTGCTGCTGGACGACCCGCACATCGGCCCGTTCGTGACCGTGCCGGCGAAGGAGAACGGTTTCGACGTCGAGGGCATCGCCGTCGCCGGCGAGCGGGTATTCTTGGGCCTGCGCGGCCCCGTCCTGCGCGGCTGGGCGATCGTCCTCGAACTGCGCTTAGGCGCGGCGAAGGGCGGCGGCCTGAAGCTCAAGGAGGTCGACGACGACGTCTTGATCCGCAAACACTTCCTCGATCTCGGCGGGCTCGGCATCCGTGAACTGCGCCAGCGCGGGCGCCAGCGCGGCCCCGACCTCATGCTGCTCGCCGGACCGACGATGGACCTGAGCGGCCCCGTCAGGCTCTACCTCTGGCCGGACGTCCTCGACGCCGAGGCCCCGGCCGTGGTCGACGCCAACGATCTGCGCCTCCTGGCCGAACTGCCGGTCGGCGACGGGCTCGACCACCCGGAGGGCTTGGCGATCCTGGACGACGCCGGCGAGGAGATCCTCGTCATCCACGACAATCCGGTTCCCGACCGGCTCGACAAGAAGGGGCACGCGCTGGAGGCCGACCTCTACCGCCTGACGGGGTTCGGGTCCGAGCCCAAGGCCAAACCCAAGCCTAAGTCCAAGCGCAAGGCGAGACCGAAATGAGCGCCACGCTCTACAACGACGCCATCGTCGCCCTGGCGCGCTCGAAAGCCGGGACCGGGCGTCTCGAAGCACCAACCGGCCATGCCGAGGCAGACAACCCCTTGTGCGGCGATCGAGTCCGGCTCGACGTCGTGGCCGAGGGCGGGTGCGTCGCCGCCGTCGCGCACGAGACGCGCGGCTGTCTCTTGACGGAAGCGGCCGCCGCCTGCCTTGCCGAGGCTCTGCCGGGTCGTTCGGTCGAGGAGGCCGCAGGATTGCACGGTGCTATCGAGGCGTGGCTGAAGGGCGCGACCGAGGCACCGCCGCTCGACGGACTCGCGGTCTTCGAGCCGGTCCGCGCCGTGCGCAGCCGGCACGACTGCGTCCTGATCCCCTTCGAGGCGCTGCGCAGCATTGCAAAACCGTAAGCAGGCGCCGTCGTTGCCGGGCCCGTGCGGAGAACCCATATCATCCTATCCACAATCGGAGGGCATATGGTCGAGAAACTGATCAAGTCGGACGCGGAATGGCGCGAGCAACTGGACAAGGAGCAGTACCGGGTCGCGCGCAAGCACGGCACCGAGCGGGCCTTCTCCGGCCGCTACTGGGACACGAAGACCTCCGGCACCTACGCCTGCGTCTGCTGCGGCGAGCCCCTGTTCGACAGCACCACGAAATTCGACAGCGGCACCGGCTGGCCGTCGTTCTGGGCGCCGATCGAGGGGGCTCCCGTCGCCGAGAAGGACGACCGGAGCTTCTTCATGCGCCGGACCGAGGTCTTGTGCGGCCGCTGCGACGCGCACCTGGGCCACGTCTTCCCCGACGGCCCGCGGCCCACGGGCCAGCGCTACTGCTTGAACTCGGCCGCGCTCAAGCTGAAGCCGCGCGACGAGGACGAGGCTGCGGCCTGACGCTTCGCGTCCGCTGCGCAAGGCTTTTTCTTTTCTCTTTTTTGCCAGTGTTAACGCAGGAGGCTGGCCGCAACGCCGAGGACCAGCCTCGGACAAAGGCAAAAAAAAACAGAAGAGAAAATGTCGCGTGCCTAGCGCACGCGAAGCGTAATTCGGAGAAGTTTCCTGCGCCCCCGTTTGAGTATCGCCCCGATGATGGACTGGACCGACCGGCATTGTCGGACGTTCCACCGCCTCTTGGCGCCGGATGCGCTCCTCTACACCGAGATGGTGACGACGGGGGCGCTCCTGCGCGGCGGCGACCCGTCCCGCTTCTTGCGGCGCGGCGACGAGGGGGCGCCGGTGGCGCTGCAACTCGGCGGCAGCGGGCCGGACGATTTGGCGAAAGCTGCGGCGCTGGCGGAGCCGTTCGGCTACGACGAGGTCAACCTCAACTGCGGCTGCCCGAGCCCGCGGGTGCGGCGGGGCGCCTTCGGCGCCGCCCTCATGGCCGAGCCCGAGCGGGTCGCGCGGGCGGTGGGAGCGATGCGCGCGGCAACACCCCTGCCGGTCACGGTCAAGTGCCGCATCGCCGTCGACGACGAGGACCCGGAAACCTTTCTCGACCGCTTCGTCGATCGTGTCGCCGACGCCGGCTGCCGCGTCTTCATCGTCCACGCCCGCAAGGCGTGGTTGAACGGCCTGAGCCCGAAGGCGAACCGGACCGTGCCGCCCTTGGACTACGATCGCGTGCGCCGCTTGAAGGCGCGCCGGCCCGATCTGTGCATCGTCTTGAACGGGGGCTTGCGCGACCCGGACGCCGCCGCCAGCGCCGCTAAAGGGCTCGACGGGGTGATGATCGGCCGCGAGGCCTACGAGAACCCCTGGTCGCTGCCGGGTTTCGCCGCGGCTTTTGGAGAGGGCGTGACGTCGTTGGACCTGGAGGACGTCGTTCGGGCGCTGCGGGCCTACGCCGCCGCCGAGCAAGAGCGCGGCGTGCCGGTCAAGGACGTCTACCGGCACGCGCTCGGCCTCGCCAACGGCAGTCCGGGTGCGCGCGCCTTTCGCCGTCACCTGAGCGAGGCGATGCGCGACCCGAATGCCGATCCTTCCATCCTCACCGACGCCCTGGAGCGGCTGGCGCCGGCGCGCGCGACGCCCCCACGCGCCGAACACCGCGCGTTCGCCTGAGTGCCGCGATCTTTGTGCGCGGCCAACCGGAGAAGACACCATGACCGACGATGCGGCGCGCCTGACGGGCGCCCTGGCGGCCCGCTACCTCGATCCGCCGGAGGCCCGCGCAATAGGAGGCGACGTCGGCGCGCTGGCGCGGATGGCGGGGCGGGGGTCTTGCCGCGCCTTTGCGGATCGGGTCGTGGACTACGGTTTGCTGCGCACGCTGACCGCCGTGGCGCTGGCGGCGCCGAGCAAGAGCGACCTGCAGCAGCGCGACGTCGTCCTCGTCACCGATCGGGAGCTTCGCGCCGAACTCGACGCGCTCTGCGATCAGCCCTGGCTTCGGGCAGCACCGGCGCTCCTCATCTTCTGCGGCAACCACCGGCGTCAGCGGCGGTTGCACGCGCTGCGCCGGCTGCCGTTCGCCAACGACCACCTCGACGCCTTCTTCAACGCGGCGGTGGACGCGGCGATCGCGCTCGGTGCCTTCGTCACCGCGGCCGAGGCGGCGGACCTCGGCTGCTGCCCGATCAGCGCCATCCGCAACCGTCCCGAGCGGGTGAGCGACTTGCTGCGCCTGCCCGAGCGGATGTTCCCCGTCGCGGGCCTCGCCGTGGGCTGGCCGGCGGGGCCGGCAGAGATCAGCCCGAGGCTGCCGCTCGGGGCGACGCTGCACGAGAACGGCTTCGACGACGCCGACGAGCCCGAGCAGGTCGCCGCCTACGACGCGCACCGCGCCAAGGTACAACCCTACCCGAAGCAGCGCTACCCCGACGACTACGGTATTAGCACCAATTACGGCTGGTCGGACGACAAGGCGCGGCAGTATGCCAAGCCCGAGCGGGAGGGCTTCGGCGCCTTCGTTCGCCGGAAAGGCTTCTCACTCGCTTGACGGTTCTCACCGTTCGCGAAATTAAGCCCAGTGCCCTCACCCCTCGGTCCGCTAAGGCGGCTTCACCGTCTGTTAACCCTCGAACGGTTATGATGGGGCATCACGTTGGAGGACGGACCGTGCCGCTATCGACCATCAAACGTTTTCGCCGCTGCGAGCGGGGATCGACGGCAATCGAGTACGCGCTGATCGGCGCCATCGTCATCCTCGGCATGATGTCCGGAGTAGTTGCCCTCGGCGACACCGAGCACGGCGCGTGGCGCTCGTTGGGGGACGAGATCGTGCGGGGCTTCAACGGAACCGTGCAGTAGCGACACTCATGCCTCTGCTTCCAGCGTCTCTTTCAGCAGTTCGAGTTCGAGCCAGCGCTCTTCCATCGCCGCCTTCTCGGCGTTGGCGGCGTTGAGGCGCGCGACCAGCCGCGCCGCATCGTCCGGGCGCTCGGTGTGGAGGGCGGGATCGGCGAGGGCGGCCTCGATCGACCGGATCGCCTCGATCTGCGTTTCGATCCTGCCCGGCAGCCGGTCGAGTTCGCGCAGCCTGCGCGCCGTCTCCTTGCTCGCCGCCAAGGCAGCCTTGCCGGCGGACGACGCGGCGTCCGCCCCCGGCGAAGGCTTGGCCGGCGGCGCCTCGGCCTCGGCGCGCGCGCGCTCGACGTCGCTGTAGCCGCCGGCGTAGGCGACGATGCGCCCGTCGTCCTCAAAGGCGAGGGTCGCCGTCACCGTCCGGTCGAGGAAGTCGCGGTCGTGGCTGACGAGGAGCAGCGTGCCCGCGTAGTCGGCCAGGACCTCCTCCAAGAGGTCGAGCGTGTCGGTGTCGAGGTCGTTGGTCGGCTCGTCGAGGACGAGGAGGTTGCTGGGCGTCGCCAGGATGCGCGCGAGCAGGAGGCGGTTGCGCTCGCCGCCGGAGAGCGCCTCGATCGGCGTGCGCAACTGCTCGTCGCGAAAGAGGAAGTCCTTCAAGTAGCCGACGACGTGGCGCCAGCCGTCGCCCACCTTGACCTGATCGCCGCCGTCGGGGCAGAGCGTGGTCCAGGGCGTCGCCCTCGGGTCGAGGCTGGCGCGATCCTGCTCGAAGCGGGCGATCTCAAGCCCGGTGCCGAGGCGAACCGTGCCGCCGTCGGGTTCGATCTCGCCGAGGAGGAGCTTGACCAGCGTCGATTTGCCGGCCCCGTTCGGGCCGACGACGCCGATCCGATCGCCCTTGGTGACGCGCTGCGAGAACGGGCGGATGAGCGGCCGGCCGTCGAAGCCCTTGGCGATGTCCTTCGCCTCGATGACGAGGCTGCCGCCGCCCGCCTCGGTGCGGGCCGCGAGCTTGACGCTGCCCTGCGGCCCGGTGTGCGCGCGACGCGCGGCGCGCAGGTCGTGCAGCTTCTTCAGCCGCCCCTGGTTGCGCTTGCGCCGGGCGGTGACGCCGCGGTGCAGCCAGCGCTCCTCGGCCTGGAGGTGCTTGTCGAGCCGGGCGAGCCCGCGCGCCTCCGCGTCGAGCACCGCCTCGCTCCAGGCGTCGAACGCGGCGTAGCCGGCGTCGTTGACGAGCAGCCGGCCGCGGTCCAGCCACCACGTCTTGTTGCCGACCTCGGCGAGAAAGCGACGGTCGTGGCTGACCGTGACGAGCCCGCCGCGCCACGCCCTCAGCTTCGCCTCCAGCCACGCGATCGTCGGCAGGTCGAGGTGGTTGGTCGGCTCGTCGAGCAGGAGGATCTCGGGCGCGGCGACCAGGAGCCGGGCCAGGCTCGCCCGACGCCGCTCGCCGCCGGAGAGCCCCTCCCCCGTCCGCTCCGGGTCGAGGCCGATCTCGATCAGCGTCTGCTCGGCCAGAAATAGCCGCCCCTCGTCCCGCTCGCTCGAAGGGAGACCGTCCAGCACGTAAGCCTTCAAGGCCACGCCCGCCGGCACGTCCGGTTCCTGCGGCAGGTAGGCCGCGGTCGTGCGCGCGGCCAGGGCGCGCTCGCCCGCGTCCGGCTCGAACCGGCCGGCGAGGAGCTTGAGCAGGGTCGACTTGCCCTCGCCGTTGCGGCCGACGAGGCAGACGCGCTCGCCCTCGCGGATCTCGGCGTCGAGGCCCGAGAACAAAGTACGCCCGCCCAGCGCCGCCGCGACGCCCCGCACGCTCAAGAGAACCGCCGCCATCTTGAACTATCGTACCTTTCCCGCCGCCGGCCCTGTGCCGTGGCGCTTGACGTGCTACAAACCCGCGCGAACGGCAAGGCCGAGGAACCCATGTCCGCCAAGTTCATCGATCCCTTCAAGCGCTTCGGGCTCAAGGACCTGAGCGTCGAGGACGATCCCGCCCTCGCCGTCGAGCGGCTCTGCGACCTCTACGCGGCCGCGACCGAACGGCTGCGGGCCGCCTTCGAGGCCTACCTGCGATCGGGGATCGTCCCGCCGTCGCCGCCGGCCTACTACCCCTACTTGGGCATCAGCCTCGAAGGCGACGACCTCGACCACAACGGCCGCCTCGCCTTTGGCGCCCTGCACGACCCCGGCGTCTACGGCACGACGCTGACCCGGCCCGACTTGTTCAAGGGCTACTACGAGAACCAGATCCGGCTGCTGATGCAGAGCCACAAGGTGCCGGTCGTGGTCGGCATCGGGCACCGGCCGATCCCGCTCGCCTACGTCGTCGACGTGGCGCGGGCCGAACTGACGCCGGAACAGGCGCAAGACCTCGTCATGCGCTTTCCCGTGCCGGACCTGTCGGCCACCGACGACACGATCGCGAACGGCACGTGGCGGGGCCTGAGCGGCGAGCCGAAGCCCTTGTCGATCTTCACCGCCGAGCGCGTCGACTACAGCTTGGCCCGACTCTACCACTACACCGGCACGAGTCCGCGCGCCTTTCAGCGCTACGTGCTCTTGACCAACTATCAGCGCTACGTCGACGATTTCGTGGCACTGGCGCGGCGCGAGGTGACAGAAGGCGAGGTCTACGACCGCCTCGTCGAGCCGGGCAACGTGACGACGCTCAACCCGCGCTTCCACGACGGGCCGGTGAGCGGCACGGCGCCGGTCCACCTGCCGCAGATGCCGGCCTACCACCTCGTCCGGCCGGACGGGCTCGGCCTCACGATGATCAACATCGGCGTCGGCCCCTCCAACGCGCGCAACATCACCGACCACGTCGCCGTCATGCGGCCGCACTGCTGGCTGATGCTCGGCCACTGCGCCGGCCTGCGCCGCTCGCAGCGCTTGGGCGACTACGTCCTGGCGCACGGCTACGTCCGCGAGGACCACGTCCTCGACCAGGAGGTGCCGCCCTTCGTGCCCGTGCCGCCGATCGCCGAGGTCCAGGTGGCGCTCCAGGACGCCGTTCAAGGCATCACCGGCCTCAAGGGCCACGACGCCAAGACGCGGATGCGCACCGGCACTGTGGCGACGACCGCGAACCGCAACTGGGAACTGCGCTACGACGAACTGTTCGAGCGTCTCAACCAGAGCCGGGCGATCGCGGTCGACATGGAGAGCGCCACGATCGCCGCCAACGGCCTGCGCTTTCGCGTCCCCTACGGCACCTTGCTCTGCGTTTCCGATAAGCCGCTGCACGGCGAGATCAAGCTGCGCGGCATGGCGAACCGCTTCTATTCCGAGCGGGTCAACCAGCACCTCCTGATCGGCATCGAGGCCGTGCGCCTCCTGCGCGAGATGGGGCCAGAGCGGCTGCACTCGCGCAAGCTCAGGAGCTTCGATGAGCCGGCGTTTCGCTAATGTTGTCTATCCAGCAAGGGCGCGGTTGCGCATTCCATACCGGCCCCTTTGACACCTTCAAGCGACGCGAAGGCCGCGGTGGACGGCGAACGGGTGGAAGTCGCGATCGGCGTGGAGCAGGGTCGCCCCATCACCGATGCACCACGCGGCGATCAGGCAGTCGATCGCCTTACGCACCGTGATCCCGAGGCGGCGCAGCGCCCGGTAGTGCTCGGCGGCGGCGAGTGCAACCTCGATCCCGCCCAGTCGAACTTGCGTGAACGCGAGCAGGATGCGGCGCACGCGCGTGGCCTGGGCATCGTCATCGATGCCGCGCAGCACCTCGCATAAGATCAGGTCGCCCATCAGGATCTGCGGCCGAACGACGGTGTCGGCAACGGCGAGCAGCGGGTCCGGCTCAAGCCAGTCGTGCAACAGCAGGGTCTCGCGCGTGCGCCGGCCGCGCAGATGGTCGATCCAGACCGAACTGTCGATCAGGAGCCGCACAAGGGTTCGCCGTTCGCGTCGTCGCGGCGCTCGGCGTCCAAATCGCCCTCCCACACGATCTGACCGAATAGCGAGCGGGCCTCGGCTTGGCGGGCGCGCCGGGCGAGAAGGCGCAGGGCTACGTTGACGGTCTCGCGCTTGGTGCGCAGGCCGCTCGCTTGCATCGCGTCGGCCATGAGCGCATCGTCGATGTCGATGTTCGTGCGCAAGCCGGAATCTCCTCACGATGTGTATGAGTGAGCGATAATATGCACATCGAGCGACGACGGGCAAGCGATCCTGCCGCGTCACGCGCGCGCATGCCGATGGCCCGCCACTCTTGAGACCAGGGTTCAAGTTGCCATATCCCGTTCGAGCATCGCGCGCTTTCAGCCGGGGAGGGACAGTCCATGTGCGCCACCGCCATCCAGCGTCCAGAGGCCCAAGCGGCACCGCCCGCCGACGGCGCCGCCTTCGCTTGGGACGACCCGTTCCTGCTCCGCGAGCAGTTGAGCGAGGACGAGCGGCTGATCGAGGAGACGGCGCGCGACTACTGCCAGTCGAGCCTGATGCCGCGGATCCTGGAGGCCAACCGGCACGAGATCTTCGATCGCGCCATCATGACCGAGATGGGTGAACTCGGCCTGCTCGGCTCCACCCTGCCCGAGGAGTACGGCGGCGCCGGCGCCTCTTACGTCGCCTACGGCCTGATCGCCCGCGAGGTCGAGCGCGTCGATTCGGGCTACCGCTCGGCGATGAGCGTGCAGTCCTCGCTCGTCATGCACCCGATCTACGCCTACGGCACGGAGGAACTGCGCCGGCGCTACCTGCCCAAGCTCGCCAAGGGCGAACTGGTCGGCTGCTTCGGCCTCACCGAGCCCGACGCCGGCTCCGATCCGGGGGCGATGCGAACCAGGGCCAGGAAGGTCGAGGGCGGCTATCGCCTCTCAGGGGCGAAGAACTGGATCACCAACAGCCCGATCGCGGATCTTGCCGTCGTCTGGGCCAAGGACGACGAGGGCAAGATCCGCGGCTTTCTCGTCGAGCGCGACAACGAGGGTTTCATGGCGCCCAAGATCGAGGGCAAGTTCTCGCTGCGCGCGGCCTCGACCGGCATGATCATGCTGCAAGACGCCTTCGTGCCCGAGAGCCACGCCTTTCCCGACGTGCGCGGCCTGCGCGGCCCGTTCGGCTGCCTCAACCGTGCGCGCTACGGCATCGGCTGGGGGACGATGGGCGCGGCCGAATTCTGCTGGCATCAGACGCGCTCTTACGCCCTGGAGCGCCACCAGTTCGGCCGGCCGCTCGCGGCGACGCAGTTGGTGCAAAAGAAGCTGGTCGACATGCAGACCGAGATCACGCTGGGCCTGCAGGCGGCGCTCCGCGTCGGCCGTCTCCTCGACGAGGCCAAGGCGGCCCCTGAGACGATCAGCCTGATCAAGCGCAACAATTGCGGCAAGGCGCTCGACATCGCCCGGGTCGCGCGCGACGTCCACGGCGGCAACGGCGTCTCGGACGAGTACCACGTCATCCGCCACGTCATGAACCTCGAAGCCGTCAACACCTACGAGGGCACGCACGACATCCACGCGCTGATCCTGGGCCGGGCGCAGACGGGGCATCAGGCATTCTCGGCATGATCCCGGTCGCGCAGCGCCCGACGCCGGAGCGGGTGCGCTTCCCGCTCGACGACGTCCTGGCCTCGGTCGTGTCCTTGCGCGCGCGCGTGCCGGACGAGGCGTTCAGCGCCTCGATCCTCGGCACCGAGCGCGAGGGCAGCGGCGTCGTCATCGACAAGGGCCTCGTCTTGACGATGGGCTACCTCGTCCTGGAGGCGGACGAGGTCTGGCTGCGCACGCACGACGGCGGCGCCGTCGCCGGCCATCCGCTCGCCGCCTGCCCGGTCACGGGTTTCGGCCTCGTCCAGGCGCTCGGGCGCTTGAGCGCACCCGCCGTGGCCTCGGCGTCGGCCCCGGTCAAGATGGGCGATCATCTGGTCCTCGCCGCCTCGGGCGGGATCAACGGGGCGATGATGGCCCGCCTCGTCGCGCGCGAGCCGTTCGCCGGCTATTGGGAGTACGTTCTCGACGACGCGCTGTTCACCGCACCCGCCCACCCGCGCTGGGGCGGTGCCGCCTGCCTCGACACCGACGGCCGCCTGATCGGGGTCGGGGCGCTCATGCTGCAGCGAACGCCGGCCAACGACACGAGCAACCTGGTCGTGCCGATCGAGACCCTGAACCCGGTCATGGACGGGCTGATCCGCAAGGGTCGGGCCCCCGGGCCGGTGCGCCCTTGGCTGGGGCTCTACGCCCAGGACGCCGACGGCGGGGTGATCGTCGCCGGGATCGTGCGCGACGGGCCGGCCGACAAGGCAGGGATCGAGCCCGGCGACATCGTCGCCACGGTCGGCGACGTGCCGGTGGGCGATTTGATCGATCTCTGGCGGCAGGTCTGGGGCTGCGGCGAGGCCGGGGTCGAGGTGCCCTTGACCATCATCCGCGAATCGGGCGGTGCGATGCGGGTCAAGCTCGCCTCGATCGACCGGACGGTAATGCTCCACCACCCGCGAGCGAACTGAGGGGCGCCCTCGCGTCCCAAGTAGCGACGGAGCACGGGGGCATGGCCTTCAACGACCCGGCGCCGGCGTCGCGGCTCACGCGCCGCGCCGCGACCGCCGGCCTCAGCCTCGCGATCGGCCTTTGCCTCCTCAAGGCGGCGGCGGTGCTCGCGACCGGCTCGCTCGCCTTGCTCGCCACCTTGATCGACGGCCTCGCCGACGTCGCCGCCTCGACGATCACCTACCTCAGCGTCAAGATCAGCGCCCGTCCGCCCGATCAGGCACACCGCTTCGGCCACGGCAAGGCAGAGAGCTTGAGCGCCCTGACGCAGGCGGCCCTGGTCGGCGGCTCGGCCGTCTTCGTCGTCGTCGATGCCGGGCGGCGTCTCTTGCGGCCCGAGACGGTCGAGCGGCCCGTCTTCGGCCTTGCCGTCGTCGCGCTCAGCGTGGCGCTCACCCTCCTCCTCGTCCTCTACCAGCGCTCGGTCGTGCGGCGCACGGGCTCGCTCGCGATCGCGGCCGACAGCCTGCATTACCAAGCCGACGTGTTGACCAACCTCGCAGTCGGCCTCTCGCTTTTCTTGACGTGGCGCTCGAACCTCGCCTGGGCCGATCCGCTCGCCGCCGCGTTCATCGCCCTTTGGCTGTTCTGGCACGCGCTCGTCATCGGCCGCCGCGCGATCGATCAGCTGATGGACAAGGAGATGCCGGCCGACGAGCGCCGCCTCATCGACGGCATCGTCCGCCGCCATCCGGGCGTCGTCGATATGCACGATCTGCGCACCCGCACGGCCGGCAGCACCGCCTTCATCGAAATGCACCTGGAACTGCCGCCTTCGATGAGCCTGGCGCGCGCCCACGCGATCACCGACGAGGTCGAGGCCCGGCTGCGCGATGCCTTCCCGCAGGCCGAGATCGTCGTCCACCAGGAGCCGGCCGGGATCGACGACGCGCGGCTCGACCACGCGATCGCGTCGGGCAACCCTTGATCTCGGCCGTCCGTTCGGTGGACACTGCATCCTGGCCGTGCTAACCGACGCGGCTGTTTTGCAAGGGAAAGGACGCCGCGACGATGGCCGCATTTCGGACACTCGATGCCTTGGACGTCGACGACAAGCGCGTCTTGGTGCGGGTCGACTTCAACGTGCCGATGCAAGACGGCGAGGTGACCGACGCGACCAGGATCGAGCGCGGTGCGACCAGCATCAAGCAGTTGGCCCTGAAGGGCGCCAGGGTCGTCGTCGCCTCGCATTTCGGCCGGCCCAAGGGCAAGGCCGAGCCCTCGATGTCGCTCAGGCCCATCGCCCCGGTGCTGGCCGAGGTGCTCGGTCGCGAGGTCGCCTTCGCCGACGACTGCGTCGGGCCTAAGGCCGAGGCGGCGGTGGCGGCGCTCGAACCGGGCGGCGTCTTGCTGTTGGAGAACCTGCGCTTCCACGCCGGCGAGGAGAAGAACGAGCCCGCCTTCGGGCAGGCGCTGGCCGAACTCGCCGACGTCTACGTCAACGACGCCTTCTCCTGCTCGCACCGGGCGCACGCGAGCGTGGTCGGCGTCGCCGAGCGGCTGCCGGCCTACGCCGGGCGGCTGATGCAGGCCGAGGTCGATGCCTTGGAAGACGCCTTGGGCGGCGCCGACCGGCCGGCGGCGGCGCTGATCGGCGGCGCCAAGGTGTCGAGCAAGCTCGACGTGCTGGGACTGATCCTTGATCGGGTCGACGTCCTCGTCATCGGCGGCGGCATGGCCAACACCTTCTTGCACGCGCAGGGCAAGCCGATCGGCAAGTCCTTGGCCGAGAAGGATCTCGCCGACACGGCGCGCGCGATCATGGACAAGGCGGCGAAGAAGAACGTCAAGATCCTCCTGCCCGTGGACGGGATCGTCGCCGAGGAGTTCAAGGCGGGGGCCGAGAACCGCATGGCCGCCGTCGAGGATACGGGCGACGACGAGATGATCCTCGACATCGGCCCGCGCACGATCGAGGCGGTGACGGCGGCGCTGCAGGACGCGCGCACGCTGCTCTGGAACGGCCCCTTGGGCGCCTTCGAGGTCGAGCCGTTCGACGCCGGCACCAACATCGTGGCGCGGGCCGCTGCCGACCTCACCGAGGCCGGCAGGCTCAAGACCGTCGCCGGCGGCGGCGACACTGTGGCGGCCCTGATCCACGCCGGCGTCCTAGAGCGCTTCAGCTACGTCTCGACCGCGGGCGGCGCGTTCTTGGAATATCTCGAAGGCAAGACCCTGCCGGGCGTCGCCGCGCTGGAGAGCGACTGAGGCCACCGCCACCGTCGTCGTCCGCGACGGCGTCGAGGCGCACGCCGCGCTGCGGCTCGCCGCCGGTCGGAACGCCGACATCGCCTTGTGTCTCGACGCGGCGTCCGCGGCCATCCTGGGCGCCGCGATTGCCGGCCGGCTGCAGGCCGACTTTCCCTGCCCGCTCCTGATCCCCTGCGACGACCGCGCCGGGACGGTGCTGGCGGCGCTCGCGGCGGGCGGGCGCCACTTCGTCTACACGGGGCCTGAACGGACGCGCGAGCGGCTGCGGGGTCTCGTCGCCCCCTTCGGCGGCACGGTGGCGGGCGCGGTGCCGCCCGACGCGGTGCCGTTCGATGCCTGGGCCGGGGGAACGCCAACCGGCAGCAACCGCTATGCCAACGCGCCCGGTTTGTGTAAGGTCCGGGCCAAAATCCACCACCGCGCAAGGAGTGATGCGATGACCGCTCGGGTCAAGGAAATCCTTTCCTGGTACGAGGGCGAGAACCCCGGCGTGAAGGCGAGTATGTACCGCATGTTGATGCACGGTAGGCTCGCTGGCACCGGCAAGCTCGTCATCCTGCCGGTCGACCAGGGCTACGAGCACGGGCCCGCGCGCAGCTTCGCCGCCAACCCCGCGGCTTACGACCCGCACTACCTCTACCAACTCGGCCTGGAGGCCGGCCTCTCGGCCTACGCCGCCCCGCTCGGGCCCCTGGAGCAGGGCGCCGACACGTTCGCCGGGCAGATCCCGCTGATCTTGAAGATGAACAGCGCCAACTCGCTCTCGGGCAAGGCCGACGACCAGGCGCTGACTGCCTCGGTCAAGGACGCGCTGCGCCTGGGCTGCGTCGGCGTCGGCTTTACCATCTATCCGGGCTCCGATCGCTGCTACGACATGATGGAGGAGCTGCGCGAGATCATCCGCGAGGCCCGCGCCGCCGGTCTGATGGCGGTCGTCTGGTCCTACCCCCGCGGCGGCAAGGTCTCGAAGGCGGGTGAGACCGCGCTCGACATCGTGGCGTATGCCGCGCACATGGCGGCCTTGATGGGCGCGCACGTCATCAAGGTGAAGCCGCCCAAGTCCGGCATCGACCTCGACTCGGCCAAGGCCGTCTACGAGAAGGCCGAAGTGCCGATGGAGACGCTGAAGCAGCGCGTCGAGCACGTCGTCCAGACCGCCTTCAACGGCAAGCGGATCGTCGTCTTCTCCGGCGGCGACGCCAAGGACACCGAGGGGCTGTTGCGCGAGATCGAGGAGATCCGCGACGGCGGCGGCTTCGGCTCGATCATCGGCCGCAACTCCTTCCAGCGCTCCAAAGAGGACGCGCTCGACCTGTTGGGCAAGATCATCGACATCTACAAAGCGGGCGCGTGAGCGAGCGTTACCTCGACGCGGCCGAGGCGGCGGGCACCCGCCTGCTCCTCGGTCTCGGCGACGTCCCACCGTCCGCTTCTGAGCTGGAGACGCTCCTGGCGCTGCCGCACCTCGCCGGGACCGTCGTCGCCCCCGAAGCGGCGGCGACGGTCGTGGGTCTGGCGCACACGGCCGGCAGGGCGACCTTCGTCCTGGACGACGCCGGGGCCGCTCGGACGGCCGGGGCGGACGGGGTGCTCTTGGTGCGTGAGCCCGATCGGGTCGAGGAGGCGCGGCGACGGCTCGGGGCCGACGCGCTGATCGGGGTCGCCTGCGGCGCGTCGCGGCACGACGCCATGCTTGCGGGCGAGCGTGGCTGCGACTATGTCGTCTTCGCCGGTGCCGCCGAACCCCTCATCGAGGTTGTCGATTGGTGGGGCAGCCTGTTCGAGCTGCCCTGCGTCGCCGACCTGCGCGGCGGGGGCGATCCCGAATCGCTCGCCGCCGCCGGCGCCGACTTCCTCCTCCTCGACGATTTCGAGCGTCTGCGCGCCGCCGACGCCGCCCTTGGAACGATGCGATGAAGATCAGCGTGAACGACGTCAAGCCCGGCTACGTCGTCGACCACAAGGGCCGGCTCTACACCGTCGTCAAGACCGACCACGTCAAGCCCGGCAAGGGGCCCGCCTACCTCCAGGCCGAGTTGAAGGGGCTCGACGACGGCACCAAGCTGAACGAGCGGCTGCGCACCGCCGACACGGTCGAGCGGGTCGAACTCGACCGGGCCGACTACCAATTTCTCTACGCCGAGGGCGAGGCGCTGAACTTCATGCACCAGGAGACCTTCGACCAAGTGACGCTGCCGAAAAGTTTGATCGGCGACGCCGCCGCGTTCCTGCAAGAGGGGATGATCGTCAAGGTCGCCTCGTTCGAGGGGCGCCCGGTCACGGTCGACCTGCCCGACACCGTCGTCTGCGGGGTGGTCGAGGCCGACCCGGTCGTGAAAGGCCAGACGGCGGCGGCGAGCTACAAGCCGGCGCTGCTCGACAACGGCGTCAAGGTCATGGTGCCGCCGCACGTCGAGACCGGGACGCGCGTCGTCGTCTACGTCGCGACCGGGGCCTACGTCGAACGGGCCAAGGGCTGATGGCGCGGCGCTCGGCGAACCTCGAAGTCATGGTCCGGGCCGCGATCAAGGCCGGGCGCTACCTCGCGCGCGACTTCGGCGAGGTCGAGAACCTGCAGGTCTCGATGAAGGGGCCGGGCGACTTCGTCACCGCGGCCGACCGCCGGGCCGAGAAGATGATCTACGAGGACCTCGCCCGCGCCCGGCCGGAATACGGCCTCTTGATGGAGGAGAGCGGCCTCCTCCAGGCGAAGGACGGGGCAAGCTACTGGATCGTCGACCCGCTCGACGGCACGACCAACTACCTGCACGGCATCCCCCACTTCGCCGTCTCGATCGCGCTTCAGGTCAAGGACGAGCTGCTCGCTGCCGTCGTCTTCGATCCCTTGAAGGACGAACTGTTCACCGCCGAGAAAGGCAACGGCGCCTTTTTGAACGACCGGCGCATCCGCGTCTCCGGCCGCAACGACATCGGCCTTGCCGTCGTCGGCTGCGGCCTGCCGGTGCGCAACTGGAAGGGCCGCGAGCGCGGCTTCACGGCGCAGATGAACGCGGTCGCCGACCACGTCGCCGGCTTGCGCCGGCTCGGCACCGCGTCGCTCGACCTCGCCTTCGTCGCCTGCGGCCGGCAGGACGGCTACTGGGAGTACGGCGTCAAGCCCTGGGACGTCGCGGCCGGGATCCTGCTCGTGCGCGAGGCGGGCGGGCGCGTCGGACGGCTGGAGGGCGACGACAAGCTCCTGCACGAGGGGACGTTGATCGCGGCGTCGAGCGGGCTGTACGCCAAACTGCGGCAGGTGATCGAGGGGGCTTAAACGCTTCGCGTCCGCTGGCGCGGGGCCTTTCTCTTTTCTTTTTGCTATTTGTCGTTGGACTGGCTCGGGCGCTGAGGCTAGTCCCGAACAAACTTATGAAAAGAAAGAAGAAAAGGCCCCGCGCCAGCGAACGCGAAGCGTGCTCTTGACCAACACCGGCACGAGAAGCAGGCAGGTCAATCCGGCAAACCCCGCGAACGTAATCCCGACGGCGACGACGCCGTAGCCGGCGTCGAAGGCGAGGCCAACGAGGATCGGCGATAGGGCGGTGCCGAAGACGGCGATCGACTGCGCCAGTGCCCGGATCGCGCCTAAGTGCGCCGTGCCGTAGATCTCGACCCAAAGCGCGTTGAAGGCGGCGTTGTGCGCGCCCTGCGCCGTGCCGAACAGGGCCATCGCAAGGGCGGCGCCCGCGGGGCTCGGCGCCGCGGCGAGGGCGAGGCAGGCGCTCACCAGCAATCCCAGGCCGAAGGGGGCGACGCGCACGGCGCCGAAGCGGTCGACGAGGGCGCCGGCGACGAGCGACGCCACGATCGAGGCCGCCGCGTAGAGCGAGAACAGCCCGGCGAACACGATCGGGCTCCAGCCGCGCAGCGCGACGATGTAGCCCTGGTGGAAGAAGACGGCGGTGATGATGAAACCGGGCGCGACGGCGGCCGGGACCATGAGGTAGAAGCGCCAGCCGCGCAGTGCTGCGCCGACGTCGAGACCTGCGACAGGGCTACTGCCCTCGCCGTCCGGTGCGCTCAAAGGCGGCAGGTCGCGGACGAGGCGGCGCAAGACCGGGGCGAGCAGCAGCGCGCCGACGGCGGCGACGAGGAGCCAAGCCCCCCGCCAGCCGAAGTTCGCCAGCGCCAGAACGGCGAGCGGCGGCAGCAGCGTCTCGCCGAGCGGGGCACCGAGGGCCGCGGCGCTGATCGCCTTGCCGCGGTCGGGGCCGAAGCGTTTTGCCATCGTCGTGATAGCGAGATGGTAGCCCATCCCCTGGCCGAAGAAGCGCAGGCCGAACAAGGCGAGGAACAGGACGGGCACGGCCGGTGCCGAGGCCAAGAGGGCGCCGGCGGCGGCGAGGCCGAGATAGACGCCGAACGCCAATCGACGGACCGGCACCGTGTCGACCAGCCGACCGGCGACGAGGAGGACGGCAGCACTCAGGAGCGTGGCGCCGCTGTAGACCGCGCCGAAGCCGCCGTTGGACAGATCGAACGCTTGGCGCAGTGCCGGGCCGAAGATGGCGATGAAGAAGGTCTGGCCGAAGCTGGCCGAGAAGCAGGCGAGGACGCCAAAGCCGATCAGGCCGGGCCGGCGGGCGGCGAGCGTCCAGTAGTCGGTGAACGGTCGAAGGGACATATGAACCGATGTGAGGCGGGTTTAAGATGGGACAAAACGCTACCATAAGGCTTTGCCGCGGGAGCAGGTAGGCCCATCTTGAGCGGCAGCCATGCGAAGGGGACGGGGCTTGGAGATCGAGGCAACCTTGCGCGACGCGCTCGGCGACGACCGGGTAACGGCGGCGGACGACATCGGCGAGCGCTACTTGAAGGACTGGAGCGGGCTGGCACCGGGCAGTGCCGTGCTCCTCGTGCGGCCGCGAAACGTCGAGGAGGTGGCGGCGACGTTGCGCCACTGCCACGCGCACGGGATCGGCGTCGTGCCGCAGGGCGGGATGACCGGCATCTCCGGCGGCGGGCGCCCCAAGGCGGGCGAACTGATCCTCTCGCTCGACCGCCTGCGCGGCGTCGAATCGATCGATCCCGACGGGATGACGATGCAGGTCTGGGCCGGCACGCCGCTCGAAGAGGCGCAGAACGCGGCGGCCGAGGCGGGGTTGTTGCTGCCGCTCGACCTCGGCGCGCGCGGCAGTTGTTTGATCGGCGGCAACCTCTCGACCAACGCCGGCGGCAACCGCGTGATCCGCTACGGCATGAGCCGGGGCATGGTCCTGGGCCTGGAGGTCGCCCTCGCCGACGGCACGGTGGTGAGCGGCCTCAACCACCTCGTTAAGAACAACGCCGGCTACGACCTGAAGCAGGTCTTCATCGGCTCCGAGGGCACGCTCGGCGTCATCACCCGCGCCGTGCTCCGCCTGGAGCCGCAACCGGCGAGCCACGCCGCCGCCTTGTGCGGCCTGGAGAACTTCGACGCGCTCACTGACCTCTTGCGCCGCGCCCGGCGGCGCCTGGGCCATTCGCTCACCGCCTTCGAGGCGATGTGGCGCCCCTACCTCGACCTCGTCGCCGACGGCGTCGGGCGACGGCTGCCGCTCGAAGGGCGCTACCCCTTCTACGCACTGGTCGAGATGCAGGGCATGGACGCCGACGCCGACGCCGAACGCTTCGAGGCGTTCCTCGCCGAGGCGCTGGAAGCGGGCACGATCGAGGACGCGGCGGTGGCGCAGTCGGCCGCCGACGTCGCCGCGTTCTGGGGCCTGCGTGACGCGGTCGCCGACTTCCCGCAACTGCTCAAGCACCAGCACGCCTACGACATCGGCCTGCCGATCCGCGCGATGCCTGCCTACACCGAGGCGGTGACAGCGGACCTGAAGGCGATCATGGGCGAGGACGCGATCGTCTTGTGGTTCGGGCATCTGGGCGACGGCAACCTGCACCTGATCGTCGCGCGCGGCGACGGCGGTCCGCTCGACGAGGCCCGCCTCGACGAGGCCGTCTATCCGGGGCTTCAAGCGTTCGGCGGCACGGTTACGGCCGAGCACGGCGTCGGCACGCTGAAACAAGCCTATCTCGGCCTCGCCCGCAACGGACCCGAGATCGACCTGATGCGGCGCTTGAAGGCGACCCTCGACCCGAAGGGCATCTTGAACCCGGCCAAGGTACTACCGCCCGGTTGAACGCTTGCGCGTCCGCTACGCGGGGCTTCTTTTTTCTCTTTTTTAGCTTTGGCCGAGGCTGGCTTCGGCGTTGAAGCCAATCCAGGCGACGGACAGTAAGAAAGAAAAAGCCCGTGCGGCAGCGCACGCGGAGCGTTCACTATTCAGGCGCGATCGGCACGACGTTTCGCTTATCCTTCCACTCCGGCCCCGGTAGGCGTCGCGCGGGGCATCGCCCGCGGCACGAGGTCAAGGGGTCAGCCGCTCCGGGTCGCCACTCTCGACATAGACCGCGAACGTGATCTCGACACGCCGTCGGGCCACGTCCGCACGCGCTCGTAGGCCGGGCGAACGCGCCCGTCGGTGCGTCCCGCATCTCGTCGAACACCGACATCGACATGCCCTTTCGTTGCCGTTACGCCCTTGGCCGAGCAAGCGGGCTTTACCCGCGGCGTCGATCGTAAATACTTGTGGTTGAACTGTCCGGGAGATGTCGAGGATGCATCGCGCCCTCAAGCCGATCTTGTGCGCGTGGCTGGGCCTGTGGCTGATCGGTGGGGCAGCGGCCGCCGATGCCGAGAGCCTACAGAGTTTCGCCGTCTTATTAGGTTTGGAGGAGGTCGATGAGTTCGTCGCGGCGGTCGAGACGATCCGCGCCACCGGCGACTTGCCCGACGACTTCCTCACCAAGGGTGAGGCGCGGGACGAAGGCTGGCGCCCCGGCCACGACCTCTGCCGCTACGTTCCTGGCGCCACGATCGGCGGGAGCCGCTTTCAAAACCGCGAACGCCGGTTGCCCGATGCCCCCGGCCGGCGCTGGAAGGAGGCCGACCTCGACTTCGACTGCGGCCGGCGGGGGGCCAGACGGCTCGTCTTCTCCAACGACGGGCTGGTCTACGTCACCCTCGACCATTACGAGAGCTTCTACGAGGTGCCGCGATGAGCGACGTGCGCGCGGCGCGGCTGGACGGGCGGCAGCGGACCAAGTGGGCGGTCCTGCAAAAGCTCAAGCGTGACCTGCGCCTGCCGGCCCACTTCGGCCGCAACCTCGATGCCCTGCACGACAGCCTGACGACCGACGTGCCGGGGCCGGTCACGATCCGCTGGCGGGCGACCCCGGCGACGAAACGCGCCCTGGACGACGATTACGACGAGATCCTGAGAACGCTCGAAGGTGCGGCGGCGGTGCGGGCGGATCTAATGTTGCAAGTAAGATGAACGCTTCGCGTGCGCTCGCCGCGCGGGCTTTTCTCTTCTTTTTTGTAACTTTGATCCCGAACTTGGCCTCGACGTCGAAGCCAGCCTCAGACAAAGCAAAAAAGAGAAAAAAGAAAGGCCGCGCGGCAGCGCACGCGAAGCGTTCACACCTTAAGATCGAGCGTCTGTCCACGGTGCAGCGGCGGCCCTGCCGGCTCGGTCGGTTCGGGCGCCACAGCGTGAACCGGCGGCGGGGGTTCGGGCCTAGCACGGCGCTCGCCGTTGGGGGCGCCGCCGGAGCCGGCCCCGCCCGCGCCGGTGTTTTGGGTACGGCTGGCGTAAGCGTTGGCGGCGTTGGCGTGGACTTTCATCGGGCCTCTCTCGGGTAGCCGCTCGGCAGTC
Source organism: Geminicoccaceae bacterium (assembly GCA_965217265.1). Lineage (GTDB taxonomy): Bacteria > Pseudomonadota > Alphaproteobacteria > Geminicoccales > Geminicoccaceae > JAGRGG01. The sequence goes on from CBDCHP010000007.1 coordinate 27,303, forward strand.
TCGCCGGTTAACCTTAACGCCCGGTTAATGCCCGAACGCTCAGACGTTGACCCCCTTCATGCCCTCCTCGGTGTAGCGGGCACCGGCGACCGCGTGCCGTCCGATCGCGTCCTTGAGGTCGCGGTCCTCCTCGGCGGTAACGGTGACGTCGACGGCGCCCGCGTTCTCCTCCAGGTAACGCAGCCGCTTGGTGCCGGGGATCGGGACGACGTCGTCGCCCTGGGCCAGCAGCCACGCGAGTGCCAGTTGCGCCGGCGTGCAGCCCTTGGCAGCGGCCATGTCCTTGACGGCCGCGACGATCGCTTGGTTCGAGCGCAGGTTGTCGTCCGAGAACCGGGGCAGGTTGGCGCGAAAATCTCCCGGTTTAAACGCGGTGCCTGCGTCGAAGGTCCCGGTCAGGAACCCCCGCCCCAAGGGCGCGTAGGGCACGAACGCGACTCCGAGTTCGCGGCAGGCCGGCAGGACCTCCGCCTCGACCTCGCGCGTCCAGAGCGAGTACTCGGTCTGCACCGCCGCCACCGGATGCACCGCGTGCGCGCGCTTCAAGGTCGCGGCGCTCACCTCGCACAGCCCGACGTGCCCGATCTTGCCCTCGCGCACGAGGTCTCTGAGCGCCCCCATCACCGCCTCGATCGGCCGCGAACGGTCGATCCGGTGGACGTAATAGAGGTCGATCCGCTCAATGCCGAGGCGCTTGAGCGACGCCTCGCAGGCTTGCCGCGCGTATTCGGGGCTGTTGTCGATCGTGCGCGCGTAGGAATTGCCCTTGCGGACGATGCCGAACTTGGTCGCGATCACGGCATCGAACCGCCGTTCGCGCAAGAAGCGGCCGAGCAGCTCCTCGTTGTGGTGCGGGCCGTACACGTCGGCCGTGTCGAAGAAGGTGATCCCGAGGTCGACCGCGCGGTGCAGAACACGCATCGCCTCGGCGTCGTCGCGCGGGCCGTAGAACTCGCTCATCCCCATGCAGCCGAGGCCGAGCGCCGAGACTTCGAGGCCGTTCGTCAAGCGTCGCTTTTTCATGGCGTTTCCTTCGAAGGGTTTTAGGATCAAGCCGTCAGGCCGGGGGATCGGCGAAGACCTCCTTGGCAACGAACAGGCCGTTCAAGGCCGCCGGGAAGCCGGCGTAGACCGCTATCTGCATGATGGTCTCCACGATTTCGTCCCGGCTCAGGCCGACGTTGAGGCCGGCTTGGATGTGGACCTTGAGTTGGGGTCCGGCGTTGCCGAGTGCCGTGAGCGCGGCGATCGTCGCCACCTCGCGGCTGCGAAGGTCGAGCCCCGGCCGCATGTAGATGTCGCCGAACGGGAACTCGATCATGTAGCGGGCGAAGTCGGGCGCAATGTCGGCCAATTGGTCGACGACTTTCTGCCCGCCCTGCCCGTTAATCTCAGCGAGGGCGCGCCGGCCCCGCTCGAACCGTTCGTTCGCGTCGTGTTGTGCCTGCGCCATGGGTTTCGTCCATCCCCTCGTAAGTGGCGATCTTGGCGTCGAGGACGAATAGGCAGGCATCTAGCTCGGCGAGGTGCGCGCGAACCCGCTCGCGGTGCCGAACGAGAAGCTCGCTTCGTTCAGCCACGTTCCCAGGTCCCTGGGCGCGCAAGCCGGCGTAGCGCACCATGTCGCGGATCCCCATTCCCGTCGTCTTCAAGCGCCCGAGAAATTCGATCCACGGCAGGACGGAAGCGTCATACTCCCTATGGCCGGACCGCCCCCGCATTGCCTGCGGCAGCAGCCCGATCCGCTCGTAGTAGCGGATCGTGTGCGTGCTCAAACCGGTGCGCAGGGCAAGGTCTTTGATCTTCATCTCGGCCTTTCTCCGTCTCGACACCGGGAGTTCTACGACTTCGAGCGTGCTCTAAGTCAAGTAGTGTTATTGAACGCTTCACATGCGCTGGCGCGCAGCCTTTTTCTCTTCTTTTTCGTCTTTGTCCGAGGCTGGCTTGAGCGTTGAGGCCAAGCTCGGAGACAAGTTGCAAAAAAAGAGAAAGACCGCGTGTCAGCGCACGCGAAGCGTTAAAGCGACAATGCCGGCAGCACCCGGTCGAGCGCCAAGCGCCCGGTGCTGGTCGCGCGCAGGTGATCCCCGTCGATCTCGACCAGCCCGGCCGTCAAGAGCCGTGCGAGGCCCTTGGCGTCGATCGCCTCGCCCCAGGGCCGGCCGGCGAGCGCCTCGATCCGGCCGAGCGGCACGCCCTCGGCGAGGCGCAGGCCCATCAAGAGGGCCTCGTCGACCGTCTCCGCCGGGCTCAGGCGCTCGCGCGGGTGTTCGCCGGTGCCGTCACGCTCGACCGCGCGCAGCCACGCCTCCGGGGCGCGGTGCGTGGCCGTGGCGTGGCGGGCGCCGTCGGGGCCGAAGATCCGCCCGTGCGCGCCGGGGCCGATGCCGGCGTAGACGCCGTAGCGCCAGTAGACGAGGTTGTGCTCGCAGGCGTGGCCGGGCACAGCGAAGTTCGAGACCTCGTAGGCCGCGTAGCCGGCGTTCCTCATGCGCGCCTCGGTAAGCGCGTAGAGTTCGGCCTCGATCGCCTCGCCCGGCGTCTGCAGCAGGCCTGCCCGCCAGAGCGCGTGAAAGCGGGTGCCGGGCTCGATCGTCAGTTGGTAGAGCGAGACGTGGCCGGCACCGAGTGCCAGCGCCCGCACCAGCTCGTCATCCCACGCCGCTAAGGTCTGGTTCGGCCGGGCGTAGATCAGGTCGAACGAGATGCGCTCGAACAGCGCTTGCGCGGTTTCGAGCGCCTCGATCGCCTCCTCGGCGCCGTGCTCGCGGCCGAGTGCATGCAGGTCGGCGTCGTTCAGCGCCTGGACCCCGAGCGAGACCCGGTTGACCCCGGCGGCCTTGAAGCCTTCGAGCTTGTCCCGCTCGACCGAGGTCGGATTGGCTTCGAGCGTGATCTCGCAGTCGGGGGCGAGGTTGAGCGCATCGTTTGCCGCCTCGATCACGGCGGCGACGGTCGCAGGCGCCATCAGCGACGGCGTGCCGCCGCCGAAGAAGATCGAGCCGACCGCGTGATCCTCCAGGTCGCGGGCGACGCGGCGGACCTCGCCCGCGAACGCCCGCGCCCAGCGCGCGTGATCGATCCCAGCCCGGACGTGGCTGTTGAAGTCGCAGTAGGGGCACTTGGCCTTGCAAAAGGGCCAGTGGACGTAGAGCCCGGCCGTGGCACTCACGGCCGGGGCGCCCGCGTCAGGTTCAGCTTGTGCGCCGAATTCAACAGGCCGACGTGGCTGAAGGCCTGAGGGAAGTTGCCGAGCTGGCGCTTGAGGCGCGGGTCGTACTCCTCGGCCAAGAGGCCGACGTCGTTGCGAACGCTGAGCAGCTTCTCGAACAGGGCGACCGCCTCCTCGCGCCGCCCGGCGAGCGCCAAGGCGTCGACCAGCCAGAACGTGCAGACGAGGAAGGTGCCCTCCTCGCCCTCCAAGCCATCGACGCCGCTCGTCGTCCGGTAGCGAAGCACGAAGTCGTCGACGCAGAGGTCCTTCTTGATCGCGTCGATCGTGCCGAGAACGCGCGGGTCGTCGGGCGGCAGGAAGCCGAGTGCTGGGATGAGGAGCAAGGAGGCGTCCAGTTCCTCGTTGCCATAGGCTTGCACGAAGCTGTTGCGTCGGCGGCTGAAGCCTTCATCGAGGATCTCGGCGTGGATGCGCCGCCGCAGATCCCGCCAGCGCCCGAGCGGCCCCGGCAGGCCGTGATTCTCGATCGCGCGCACCGCCCGGTCGAGCGCCACCCAAGCCATCAGCTTCGAATGGACGAAGTGCTGCGGCTCGCCGCGGATCTCCCAGATGCCGCAGTCGGGGATCTGCCAGACCTCGGCAACGTGTTTGACCAGCGCCGTCTCGACCCGCCAGCTCTCCTTGTCGATCGGCACGCCGGCCCGGCGCGCGGCGTGCTGCAGGTCGAGCACCTGACCGTAATTGTCGAGCTGGAACTGGTGCTCGGCGCCGTTGCCGACCCTGACCGGGGCGCTGCCCGCGTAGCCCGGCAGGCCGGGGATCGTCGTCTCGCGCACGAAGCGCTCGCCGCCGACGCCGAACAGCACCTGCAACTGCGAGGGCTTGCCGGCGGCGACGCGGACCAGCCAGTTGCGAAACGCGACCGCCTCCTCGGTGAAGCCGGCGTGGAGGAAGGCGTCGAGGATGAGGGCCGAATCGCGCAGCCAGCAAAAGCGGTAGTCCCAGTTGCGATCACCGCCCAGCGTCTCGGGCAAGGAGGTGGTGGCGGCGGCGGCGATGCCGCCGGACGGCGCGTAGATCAGCGCCTTCAGGGTGATGAGCGAGCGCAGCACCGCCTCGTCCCAGCGCTCGCCCTCGCCCAGCTTCTGGTTGGCCCATGCCCGCCACCAGTTGAGCGTCGCCTGCAACTCGTCCCGCGGCGGCAGCGAGGCCGAGGGCGCGTCGAAGGTCGGGCGCCAGCGCAACCGAAATGCCACCGCCGTGCCGGCAGCGATCTCGAAGCGGCTGAAGGTGCGGTAGTCCTGCCCGCCCAAGGGCACGCGGGTGATCAACTCGACCTGGTCGGCGCCGGCCGTCGCGACGATCCCGTCGGCGCGGCGCTGCACCCAGGGGATCACCTGCCCGTAGGCAAAGCGCAAGACCAGCTCCATGCCCATCGTGACGTGGCCGCTGCGGCCCTCGACGATCCGCACGATCTCGGTCCGGCCGCGCTCGGTCGCGATCGGCATGTAGTCGATGATCGCGACCGTGCCGGTCGGCGTCGTCATACAAGTCTCAAGGACCAGCGAGCCGTCCAGGTAGCGCCGCTTCACCTCGACGACCTCGCCCTTGGGCGCCAAGAGCCAGCGGCCGTGCTCGGGATTGCCGAGCAAGGCGGCGAAGCACGCCGGGCGGTCGATGCGGCCGGGGCAGAACCAGTCGATCGAGCCGTCCTTCGCCACGAGCGCCACGGTGCGGGTGTCGCCCAAGAGGGCATAATCTTCGATCGGCAGGCTCAATGTCGTCGGGTCCAATCGACTGTCGGGCTCGTGGTGGCCTCAACTAGAGCGCAAGCCGGACTTTGCCAAGCAGGAGGACGCCAAAATCCAGTAGCCGTTCGTGATTTGTTCGCTTGCGCGCTTCTCAGCTTCTGTTAATGCTCGCAAGCCTCGCCAGAGGCGTGTCTCGAACATTGTGGAGGATGTATGGTTCACCGTTCGGCCCGATGGCGGCCGCGGCGGCGCACGACGCGCGTGGAGTGGCCGACGCTCGGCTTGGCGGCGTTGGTCTACGGCAGCTTCTTTCTTCTGACCTGGAACCACGCGGCGATCCCTCCCTGGCTGCTCCTTTCCATGGGCGCCTTCGTCGTCGCCCTGCACGGCAGCCTGCAGCACGAGATCATCCACGGCCATCCGACCTCATCCAGGCACTTCAACGACCTCCTGGCACTGCCGCCCTTGTGGCTCTGGCTTCCCTACCGCGTCTACCGCGAGAGCCACCTCGTCCACCACAATAACGACCGGCTCACCGACCCGCTCGACGATCCGGAATCCTACTACGTCAATCGGCGCCAATGGCACGAGCTGTCGAAACCGATGCGAGCCCTCCTCGTCGTCAACCAGACCCTGCTCGGCCGCCTCACGCTCGGCGTCGGGCTCGCCGTCTATGGCATGTGGCGCAACGAGTGGCGGCGCTTTAAGGGCGGCGATCGCGGCCGCATGCTGTTCTGGGCCGAACACGCCCTCTACGTCGGCCTCCTCTACGCCTACATCGTCCACCTGACCGGGATGCCGTTTTGGCAGTACGTCTTGTTCTTCGCCCTGCCGGGCACGTCGCTCAGCCTGATCCGCAGCTTCGACGAGCACCGCCCGGCCGAGAACGTCGGCGGGCGCTGCACCATCGTCGAGGCGGGCGCGTTCTTTCGCCTCCTCTTCCTCAACAACAACTACCACGCCCTGCATCACCTGCACCCGGGCGTCGCGTGGTACAAGCTGCCCGACCTCTACCGCGCCAAGCGGGACGAAGTCCTGGACTGGAACGAGGGTTTCCTGCGCCAGGGCTACAAGGAGGTCTTCCGCCGCTACCTCGTGCGCCCGCGCGACCACCCGAGCCACCCCTACCATTGAGGGGATTTTGATGTCGCTGCGGGCGGCGCTGCCGATGTACGATCTGCCGGAACTGCGGCCCGCCACGGATGCGTGGTGGGCGGCGGTCCGGCGGGAACTCGCGGCCCGCGGCGTCGAAGCACCGGCCGGCCTCGATAGGCCAAAGGACCCCGGCACCTTCTGGCGGCGCCCCGACCTCCTCCTCAGCCAGTGCTGCGGGCATGACCTGATGCATGGGTTGAACGACACGGTCGCCGTCGTCGCGGTGCCGGACTACGACGCCCACGGCTGCGGCGCCGGCCGCTACCGCTCGGCGATCGTCGCCAGGAAGGGCGCGGCGGACGACTTGGCATCCCTCGCGCGGGGCCGCCCCGCCGTCAACGGCACCGGCTCGCACTCCGGTTACACGGCGCTGCGCCACGCGCTGAAGTCGGTCGGCGCCGAATGGCCGCCCGACCGGCCCGTCGTCACCGGCTCGCACCGCGCCTCGATCCGCGCCGTCGCGTCGAGTGTGACCGACCTCGCCGCGATCGACGCCGTGACCCTGGCGCTGCTCGGCGACGCGGCACCGGACGAACTGGCGGGGGTTGAGACCATCTTCATGGGTACTTGCGCCCCCGCCCTGCCCTACGTCGCGGCCAAAGCCCTGCCCGAAGCGACGCGCCGCACCGTGGCCGAGGCGCTGTTCGCGGCGGCGGCGGATCCGGTGTTGGCACCCGTGCGCCGCCGCCTGCGCCTGCGCGGCTTCGTCCGCCCGGAGGCGGTCGACTACCGCCGGATCGTGGCGATGGGGACCGAGGCGGCCTGACCTTCGCCGCCCGCGCCTTGCGGCGGGATCGCGGTTTGCCTAAACAAGGGCCGTCCGCCACCCCCCGCCCGAAGAGGCCGCCCTTGCCGCCGATCACGCTCGGCACCGTCGTCAAGCTGCTGCTGGCGTCCCTCGTCATCGGCATGTTGATGGCGTGGTTCGACGCCAGCCCGATCGACGTCTTCGTCTGGGCCCGCGACGGCCTGCGCGACGCCTTCGGCGACGCGCTCGCCTGGGCGCAGTGGGGCGTCAAGTACGTGCTTTTAGGCGCCATCGTCGTCGTGCCGGTCTGGCTGGCGTTCTACCTGATCCGGGCGGTCGGGCGGCGGCGGTAGCAGAAAACGCGGTGCAATCAGCGGAGTTGGATCAGCCGCTTGGTTAGTTGCTTCAAGCACAAAATGTCAGTCGCTTTAATTCTATCGAGCTTCGAAGGAGATTCCTATGCTTCAAGATGATATGAATGCTCTTAGTAGCGGCGCAAAATTTTTCAGGGGCAAAATTTTTCAGGGGTAATCTCCATATCCATTCTTACTGTGCATCATATGATGTGAATGATGTAACAGCGACACCTCAAGCAATTATAGATACTGCGAGACGCGAAGGCCTCGCAATCATTGCACTCGCAGATCATAATGAAATTTGCAATGTTCGTCCGGCTATCGAAGCAGGAATTGCGAACAACGTAGTTGTCATTCCGGCAGTGGAGCTTTCAACACCTGAAGGCCATCTACTTTGCTACGCACCCACGGCCGACAGGCTTGAGCGGTTTTTTCACCGGCTACAAATTGCTGCTCGACGGACACCTCAGTGTCGATGTCAAACCAGCACTTTAGATTGTCTGGGATTGATTGAGGCCGAAGGCGGCTTCGGCATCTTAGCCCACATCGAATCGAACGGCGCCTTCGAGAGCAACATGCCGCGGTTCACGCCGGCAAAGCTAGATATCTTGTGCCATCCAGCGCTTGAGGGCATTGAGGTGACCAGCGCCGACTGCCCTATCATCTATACCATAAATGATCCCGTTGCCGAACGACGGAGCGCGGCGGGAGATCGAATACGACGACTTGGCCTCGGATCACAGCAGTTTCTGGCAAGAGTTCTAAACAGCGATGCACATACGCTCAACGCAATCGGCCGGAATGCGAACAGCAATCGACGGATCACGCGCTATAAGATGGAAACGCCAAGTTTCGAGGGGTTGAGGCTAGCGCTTCAAACAGCCGATACCCGCATTCGCATTGAGGACGAGCTTCCGGATGTAGTCCCCATCGTGCAGGGTGTTCATTTCCAGGGTGGATTTCTCAACAGCCAAGCAATCAATTTTAGTCCCAACTTAACTTGTATTATCGGTGGGCGAGGCAGCGGCAAATCCACCACCTTCGAGGGTCTGTGCTTGCTAAACGGGCCTCCATCACCGGATGTCACGGTAATCGACAGCGATGTTTGGCCAGAGATGCTGTCACTTATCTACCGTGACGAGACCAAGCATTGTCACCGATTAGCCCGTAGCAAAGAAAGTCCGATTGAGAATCTCGACGATCCGGTGAGCGGATCATGTTCGTTTCCGATCGAAAGCTATAGACAGGGTGCAACCAACGAAATCAGCAAGCGGGTGCAAGGTGATCCTCTTGCTCTTCTCACTTTCCTCGACAATCTAATGCCGATTAAAGCCGCAATCGTTGCAGAGGATGAACTACGCGAACAATTAGTGGAGCTTTTCCCACAAATTGGAAAGGCGACCGATAAGGTTGACACAATTCCTAACTATGAGAGAGAGCTGAAGTTAAAAAGCGATCAGCTTGAAAGATTACGGAAGGATAAAGGCGAAGAAGTCATTAGACTTCAGCAGCAGCTCGAAGGCGAGAAACGGGCACGCATGGCGATCGAGCACACTCTTGGCAAACTGATGGGAGCAGTTGATAGCGATGCAATCACCGAGATTACTACCAACATCAAAGATTTGGTGGAGAATGAATCAATCGAAATCGCTACGGACGAGGCGACACAGATTCAAATAGACACTGGCATCTATTAAACCGCCGTAATCAGATCAACCGATTCGCTGCGCAAGGTAACTGCTGACTATGTTGCAAACGCCCGCACTCAGATTCAAGCTTGGAAATCAAAGGAAGGTCGAACAACGGTTCGAATTGAGCAGAAGAAGCAGGAGCTATTGAAGCATGGTATCCGGCTCGATATGCCGTTTATCCAAAAACTTGTATCCGATGAGGCGCGCGCAAAGGAAAATGTTAAGAATTTGAAAACCTGGATTCCTGAATTGCGCAGACTGCGCAGAGAATATGAGAGGCTGCAGCGCCAACGCTGGAAGGAGCGCGATCATGTCGCAACCCTGCGAACCGCTTTTGCGGCGCGGGCATCAGATGCTCTCAAAGGAACGCTCTCGGACCTTTTCGTATCACTAAAGTTTGATGTGAACGCGCTTGCACCGGACGCTGAGCGACTGATCATCGACACAATGGGTTGGCGCACGCTCCAGCAATTGAAGGCGCACGCACTCATCAACACGCTGACCTTGCCAAAGCTGTTAGACTGTGTTCGCCGTAAAAATGTTCAACCGATCACGGCTTTGCGGAACGAGCGGAACGATAGTGGCCAGTTGTTCGCACAAAACGAGGCCGAGATCATACTAGAACGTCTTGCTGAACCCGATATTTTGGCGCAACTGGAATGTGTGGCAGTCCATGATCGGCCGCGATTAGATGTGACCAAGCGTGTTGAGATCGGTGGACATCACAAATACGTAGCTCGTGATTTTAAGCGGCTTTCGCTCGGCCAGCAGCAGTCAGTGTTGCTCGCGCTCATGCTGACCAGCGAAAGTCGTGCGCCACTTATCGTTGACCAACCCGAAGACAATCTTGACAGCGAATTTATCTATAAATCTTTGGTGCCTGCGATCCGCGCGGCCAAAGAGCGTCGTCAGGTGATCGTTGTCACGCACAACGCAAACATCGCAGTTCTAGGTGACGCTGAATTGATTGTGGCGCTAAAAGCAACTAATGATCGGGCAATGATCATGGCCCGTGGATCAATCGATCATCGAGAAACATGCGAAATGGCTTGTGCAATACTCGAAGGCTCGCGTGAGGCGTTTGATCGGCGGGCATCTGTTTACGGAATTTCTCGCCGGGGCTAGGTGCTTCGTCTCATAGCGCGTTCATCGCCCGAACGTGTCCCGCCACCAGCGTTGCAGCATGTGCAGCGCGTAGCGGGACTTGCCGTCGGCGGCGGGTCTGGGCGACGGGTGCAGCGACGCGACGGCCGGGTTCTTGGGCGCCGCCCGCAGCGTGTCGGCAAAGATGTAGGCGGGTAGGTTGGCGCCGTTGACGCCGTGCATCGGTGCCGCGTCGTCGCGGCCGACCCAGACGCCGACGACGTGAGCGTCGGTGAAGCCGACGAACCACGCGTCGCGGTTGGCTTGCGTCGTGCCGGTCTTGCCGTAGACGGCCCGGTCGGGAAGGGCGGCGCGCCGGCCCGTGGCGCGCTCGACCGTGGCGCGCAACAGGCGGCGCATCGCGGCCGCGGCCTCGGGCGTCAAGACGGGTGCTTCGACGTCGGCGTGGGCGAAGCGGTCGTCTTCGCCCTCGTCCTCGACCGCGACGACGCCGAACGCCGGGCGGCGCATCCCGTCGGCGAGGAAGGGCAGGTACGCCTCGGTCAACTCGATCGGGGTCACTTCCGAAGTGCCGAGTGCCAAGGAGGGTAGTGCTCGCAGGTCGCTCTTGATCCCGAGGCGGCGGGCGAGGGCCGCGACCTCCTCGACGCCGACCGCCTGCGCCAAGCGCACCGAGACCGTGTTGAGCGAGTGGGCGAACGCGGTCTCCAACGTGACCTCGCCGTAGGTCTTGTCGCCGGCATTGCGCGCGGTCCAGCCGTCGACCGTGACCGGCGCCGCCGAGACGGGCGCGTCGGGCGTCATCCCCGCCTCGATCGCGGCGGCGTAGACGAACGCCTTGAAGGCCGAACCCGGCTGGCGGTGCGCGGCGACGGCACGGTTGAACGGGTCACTCTCCCCCGGCCTGCCGCCGACCATGGCGCGCACGGCCCCGCTATGGTCGAGGACGACGAGGGCCGCTTCGAGGTCGGGGTGGTTGGCCAGGCGTTCCTTTACGGCCGCCTCGGCCGCGTTCTGCAGGCGGGGGTCCAAGGTGGTGCGCACCGTGCGGTCGCCCTCGGGCTTGCCGAGCGAGGCGTTGAGCGAGTCCAGGGTCCAGGCGACGAAATCTCCGGCGATCTGGCCCTTGGGGTTGGCGAGGCGCGCCGGGGCCGCGAGCGCCCAGCCCCTCGCGGTGGCGTCGATCTTGCCGGCGGCCTGCATCGCCGCCAGGACGACAGCACTTCGCGCCCTGGCGCGCTCGATGTCGTTGGTGGGGGCGTAGTAGCTGGGCGCCTTCAACAGGCCGGCCAGCATCGCCGCCTCGGGCAGGGTGACGTCGGCCGCATCCTTGTCGAAGTAGCGCCGCGCCGCCGCCTCGACGCCGTAGGCGCCGCTACCGAAGTAGACCCGGTTGAGGTAGAGTTCGAGGATCTGGTCCTTGCTCAGCCGTGCCTCCAGCCAAAGCGCGAGGACCAGCTCGTCCAGCTTGCGCTTGAAGCTGCGCTCGGGCGTGAGGTAGAGGTTCTTGACCAGTTGCTGCGTCAGCGTCGAGCCGCCGGCGACGACGTCGCCCGCCTTGAGGTTGGCCAATATTGCTCGGCCGATGCCGATCAGGTCGAGACCGAAATGATCGTAAAAGCGCCGGTCCTCGACCGCGAGCACGGCGTCGACGATCTCGGGGTCGATCGCGTCGAGGGGGACGTAGGCCCGGCCCTCGACCGGGCGGCGGACGAGGACCGAGCCGTCGCTCGCGAGCAGCGTCACGTCCGCCCCGCGCGCCTCGGCGAACAGGGTGTCCGTGTCCGGCAGGCTCGGGGCCAAGACGACGAACAGCAGGGTCCAGGCGACGAGCGCCCCGACGACGACGGCGGGCCAGCCAGGCCAGAGGCGGCGTCGGGACGGCGCGGGCCGGGTTACGGGCGCGGGTTCGGCCTTTCGCCTCTGGGCGGGCGCGCGTTTCATTGGGGCGTCGGGGCTCCTGGACGGCAAAAGACGACTCTCCTTGATAAGACCTGAAAGGGTGCTGCCGCCATAAGCCCCCTGGGCAGGACACGCCGCCAGCTTTATCTATGGGGTTCGTCTTGCCTTTGCATCTCTAGGATTCTCGATGTCCGCGCCGCACGTCCTGCCCGATCCCGACGATCCCCGCCTCACCGTCACGGTCGACGGCATCGACCAGAACGGGGCAGCGGTGGCGACCAGCGTCGTCACCGAGCGGCCGCTCACCCTCTACTTGAACGACCAGGAGATCGTCACCCTCCTGACGATCGGCGACCACCCGGAGGACTTGGCGCTCGGCTATCTCTTGAACCAGAACATGCTGCGTCCCGACGACGTGGTGACGGCGGTGCAGTTCGACGAGGAGGTCGAGGCGGTCGTGGTGCGGACCGAGCGGGTCACCGACTACGAGGCCAAGCTCAAGAAACGCATCCAGACCTCGGGCTGTGCGCAGGGCACGCTCTACGGCGACACGATGGAGCGCTTCGACGACGTGCGCCTCGACCCCGACGCGCGGGTGCGAACATCCGACCTCGGCCGGCTGCTGAAGGCGGTCAACACCTGCCCTTCGCTCTACCTCAAGGCCGGCGCGATCCACGGCTGCGCCTTGGCGCACGGGCCCGACCTCCTCCTCTACATGGAGGACGTCGGGCGCCACAACGCGGTCGACAAGATCGCCGGCTGGATGCACCGCCACGAGGTCGAGGGGTGCGACAAGCTGTTCTACACGACCGGGCGGCTCACGTCCGAGATGGTGATCAAGACGGTGCAGATGGAAATCCCCGTCCTGGTCTCGCGCTCCGGCTTCACGGCGTCCGGGGTCGATCTGGCGCGCCGCGCGGGGCTCACCCTGATCGGCCGGGCGCGCGGGCGGCGCTTCGTGGCGCTCTCAGGACTGGAGCGCATCGTCTTCGACGCCGAGCCCGCCGATGACGGCGAAGAGGAGGGCCGCCACCGCCGCAAGGGCAGCTTCGCCGATGTCTGAGCCCGTCGTCGGCGTGATCCTGGCCGGCGGGCTCGGGCGGCGCATGGGCGGCGGCGACAAGTTCCTGCGCGATTTGAACGGCACGACGCTCTTGGAGCGCGTCCTAGAGCGCGCCCGGCCGCAGGTGAGCGACCTCCTCTTGAACGCCAACGGCGACCCGGCGCGGCTGGAAGGCTACGGCGTCGAGGTGCGCGGCGACGTGGTTGGGGGCCACGCCGGGCCGCTCGCCGGCGTCCTCACCGGTATGGCCTGGGCGCGCGAGCGCCACCCGGACGCCCTGTGGCTGGCGAGCTTCGCCGCCGACACGCCGTTCTTCCCGCCCGACCTCGTCGCCCGGCTCATGGCCGCTTGCGCCCAGGCCGGCGCCGATATGGCTTGTGCTACCTCGAACGGGCGGACGCACCCGGTGTTCGGCCTCTGGCCGGTCGGGCTGCACGACGACCTCGAAGCGGCCTTGGGCGGCGGCGAGCGCAAGATCGACCGCTTCACCGCCCGCTACGCCGTCGCGCAGGCGGCCTACGACGACACGCCCGACCCCTTCTTCAACGTCAATACGGCGGAGGATCTGGCAAAAGCCGAGGCGCTCTCGGTGGAGAACGGCGCGTGAGCCGGGCCGTGCCGCATACCGCAGCGGCGGGCGGCGTCGACCGGCCGGGGCTGGTCGCCGTCCTGACGGCCTGCCTCTTGTGGGGCCTCTTCCCCTTCTACTTCAAGGCGCTGGGCACGACGCACCCCTTGGAGGCGATGGCGCACCGGGTGATCTGGGCGCTCCCCTTCCTCGCCCTGACCCTGACGCTCGGCCGCGCCTGGAGCGGGGTACGTCGGACCCTCCTCACGCCGCGGGTCCTGCGCGGGCTGGTCGTGAGCGGCCTCCTCATCAGCGTCAACTGGACGCTCTACGTCGTCGCCGTGTTCCACGGCCGGGTGCTGGACGCCAGCCTCGGCTACTTCTTGAGCCCGCTCTTCTCGGTCGCGCTCGGCGTCTTGGTCCTCGGTGAGCGCCTGGGCCGGCTCCAGACGTGCGCGGTCGGCATCGCGGCGCTCGCGGTCTTGAACCTCGTCCTCGTCGCCGGCGTCGTGCCGGTGGTGGCGCTGACGCTGGCGACGACCTTCGCGCTCTACGGCCTCGTCCGCAAGCGCCTGCCGGTCGGGCCGCACAGCCGGGCCTCGCGCTCGAATGCGTCGTGGTGCTGCCCTTGAGCCTGGGCTTTCTCGCCTACGTCGCCTACATACGCGGCGGCATCGCGTTTGGGGCCGATCTCCCCTTCTCGCTCCTGCTGATGCTGGCGGGGCCGCTCACGGTCCTGCCGCTGTTGTGCTTCAACCTCGGCGCCAAGCGGCTGCCGCTGGCGACGGTGGGCGTGGCGCTCTACCTGATCCCGAGCCTCCTGTTCTTGGAGGGCGTCTTCGTCTTCGGCGAGCCGGCCGGAACGGCGAAGCTCGTCACCTTCGCCGGCATCTGGGCCGCCCTGGCGCTCTACAGCTACGACGGCTATCGGCGGCGGGTCTGACGGTTCAGCCTCGCGCGCGGGCCCAGACCTGCTCGCGGCAGAAGAAGAGGACGCAGCCCTCGACGAGGAGCGTGTTCGCGTCCTTCAGGGTCAACGACGAATTGTACGTCTTGCCGTCCTCGGGGTTGTAGATCCGTCCGTTCGTCCAGGAATCCTCGCCGTCTTTTTGAAAGCCGGTCAGGATCGGCAGGCCCATGATCGGGCGGTCGCGCAGGCTCTCGTCCTGGTTGCGTTGATCGGTGAAAGGCTTGCCGTTCGCGTCTTCGGTCTTGGCCATCCAGACGATGCGGCCGCAGGCCGCGTCTGGCGCGTCGCCGCAGGGGCCGATCTCGACCATGACGCGCCTCTTCTCCGACAGCCATGTGCCGAACACGGGCTCGGTCGCGGCGCCGGCGGCGAAGGGGATGAGGCAGACGACGATGACGAGGGGGCGAAAACGCATGTCGGGTGCTTCCTCGAACAGCTAAACCGCCGCGTCGATCAGCGGCACGAGTCGGTCCATCGCGATCTGTAACCGCTCATGCGCGATCGCGAAGCACAAGCGCAGGTGCGACTCGTTGCCCTCGCCGAACGTGTAGCCGGGGGCGAGGCCAACCTTGGCCTCGGCGACGACGCGGCGGGCGAAGGCGAGGCTGTCGTTCATGCCCTCGATGCGTGGGAAGGCATAGAAGGCGCCCTCGGGTGCTGCGATGCGCACGCGCGGGTGCTCTCCTAGCGTCGCCATGACGAGGTCGCGGTTGGCCTTGCAGCGCTCGGTGAAGCCCTTAACGAAGTCCTCGCCCCGTTCGAGCGCGGCGACGCCGCCGGCTTGGTTGAAGACGGTGGCGCCGGTGTTGTTGCACTCGGCGAGCACCGCCATCGGCTCGACCAGATGCTTTGGCGCCACCATCCAGCCCAGGCGCCAGCCGGTCATCGCCCAGCCCTTGGAGAAGCCGTTGAGGACGAAGACCGGCTCGTCCGGCCCGGCGAGCGTCAGGAACGAGGGTGCGCAAGCAGAGCCGTCGAAGACGTTGCGGTGGTAGACCTCGTCCGAGATCAATCCGAGCCCGCGCTCGCGGCAGAGGTCGAGGAGGTCGCGGCCCTCGGCCTCGGTCATGATCCAGCCGGTCGGGTTCGAGGGGGTGTTGAGGTAGATCGCCTTGGTCTTCGGGCCGATCGCGGCCTTGACGCGGTCCAGGTCGAGCGACCAGCGATCGCCACTTTCGTCCAGGCGGACGTCGACGCACCGCCCGCCCATGATGCGCACGACTTGGCGGATGTTGGGCCAGTAGGGCGAGATCAAGATCACCTCGTCGCCCCGCCCGACGAGGCACTGCCCGGCGATCATCACGGCGAGCATCGTCGAGCCCGGCACGGTGATCCGGTCCGGGTCGAGGTCGACGCGATAGAGTCGATCACAGTAGGCCTTGATCGCGTCGCGCAGCGCCGTCGTGCCGCGCGGGTAGGAGTAGAAGGTCTGGCCGTTCTGTAGGGCCCCGATAGCCGCCTCGCGGATGAAGTCGGGCGTGTCGATGTCGCTCTCGCCGAACCACAACGGGATCACGTCCGGGTCGTGCAGGGCGCCGGCCGCAACCTTGCCGATGCCGGAGAGTTCGAGGGCTTCGATCTCGGGGCGGATGGCGGACATGGGCTGACGGCTCCTCTAGGATCACGCGGACCCGACCTTCTAGGCGGCGGCAACCGGCGGCGCAACGTGCGCGCCGCGAAAACCTCGTTCGTCCCGGCAGCGCTCATGCTTTGTACGTCCCCGCCCTGCCACGGGATCACCCTACCGTATCTGTGTTTGTATTCCTGTTTCGCTCCCCGGTTTGATGCCTCTTCCCGCTGCCCATCGGGTTCGTTCTTAGATTTTGGTGGGTTCGTTTTTTGGCTTAAGTCGTTGCTCTAGCCTCTGTCCTCAGGTTCGTTCGGTAATTTCGCCCCCTATGCCGGCGCCCAGCGCGGCTGGATGGGCGACAAAGCCCTCTGTCTGGACTTACCTTGCTCCCCGCCCCGGTGTCGAGGCTTGGCATCGGGCTCAGCCCACTAGGACAAGCGCGGCGTCGCAGTTGTCGCCAACGGCTTTCGCGACGGAGCCCTTGACCAGAGTGCGGGCGGCGCCCCGCCGATGACGGCCCAGCACGATGCAGTCCGCGCCTTTCGTTTGAGCCGTGAGGCAGATCGTCGGAGCGACCTCGCCGGTCATAACGAGACGGGTTGCGTTCGCCACGCCGACCTCGCGGGCGATCGACATCGCCGTATCCAGGCAAGCCTCGGCGGCCGTGGGAAGCATCGGCAGGCTCAGGCCCCGCAGCCCCTCGACCTCCAGGTATTGTTCGATCTCCTCAGAACGCTCGGCTTCTTGCGCGACCGCCAAGAAGGTCAGTTTCGCTCCTAGCGCCAACACCAGACGCGCTGCATCGGCGGCGGCCCGGCAGGCCGGGTCGGAGCCGTCCACGCCGCACAGTAGGTGCGCGAAGGACTTGTTCGTTTCCATGGAGGCCATTACGCGATCCAAATTTGGTAGATAAGGCCGCTAGCCAGTGATCCGACGAGCGCCAAGCCGATGTAGAGGGCGAACACCGAGCGCTTGGCGAGCGCCCACACCGCGATCGCCGCCGGTAGTGAAGTCACGCCGCCCGCGACCAGGAAAGCCAGGCCCGCCCCAGGCGCCATGCCCCGATCCACCAGCCCCGACACGAGCGGCAGCGCGGCGTAACCGTTCAGGTAGGCCGGTACGCCGACGAGCGTGGCGAGCGCGATCGAACCGATCCCGTCACCGCCGACGGCGCCCGCGACCCGTTCACCCGGCACGTACGCGACCATCAGGCTTTCCAGGACGAAGGCGAGCGTCAACCACTTGAACAAGAACAGGCTCGTTTTGGCACCTTCCCGAACGAACTTCCCGGCGCGCTCCTCATCGCGCCAGAAGGCCCATACGACCGGCTTGGGGTCTCGAACCTTCGAGCCCCCGCAGCCGCCGTTGCCAACGCCTTCGCGAAGCGGGTCGGCAAAGGCACCGCCGCGCGTCAATGCCAGCGTCGCGTAGCCCCCGAACAGTCCCAGGCCGACGGCGGCCAGCGTCTTGGCGATCGCGAACTCCCATCCCAGAACGCCCGCGGTCAGAACGAACATGGACGGGTCGATCACCGGCGAGGCGAGCCAAAAGGCCATCACGGCCGACAACGGTACGCCCATCGCCAGTAGTGCTGCGATCAACGGAATAACCCCACACGAACAAAACGGCGACAACCCGCCGAAGGCCGCCGCAAGCGCGATCATCAGCACGGGCGAACCCGTGAACGCCCTGCCGATCAGGTTGTCCGCACCGCTCGCACCAGCGAACGCGGCCAGCCCGATGGACAAGAGCACGTAGGGTGCGGTGTCGATCAGATTGCGCAGCGTGAAGGCTGCGCTCTCACGCCCCTGCCCCGGATCGAGCAGCGCGATGGCGAGCAGGATCACAGCGGACGCGAGCCAGACGCGCTCTTGCATCCAAAGGCGTCGCATGAGCGATCCGCCCCGCGCACCAAGTTGGAGAACGGCCTCATTCATAACGATATCACTAGGTTATTAGTTATTTGAAGCAAAAGGAAAAGCACTTGGGTCATCACGCCGCGTCCTCCCGCACGCGCGACACGCCCATGCAGCACTGATCGGTCAAGAACGCGATCGTCCGGTCGATCGCACCGTAGTCCACACGGTTGTGAACCTCGCGTCCGCGCCGTTCCTGGACGACGAGGCCGGCATCGACGAGCGTTCGCAGGTGATGCGCCAGTGTCGATGGGGCCAACCCCATATGAGCGGACAGTTCGCCGACGATCAAGCCGTCGTCGCCGGCCCGCACGAGCAGACGGAACAGGTCGAGCCGGACTTCGTGGCCGAGCGCGGCAAGGGCGCGGGCGGTATGAGCGGAGACGGTCATGCGCCAAACATAACCAATAAAATGGTTATGTCAAGGCGGATTGGGCACGATCGGGGATCTTGCGGCCGCTTGCTCTCAAAGGCTAGTTTCCGCGGGCCAATTTCAGCCACGCGAACGATCCAGGGAGAGCCGCATGAAGACCCGCGCCGCCGTCGCCTACGAGGCAGGCCAGCCGCTCGTCGTCGAGGAGGTCGAGCTTGAGGGCCCGAAGGCGGGCGAGGTGCTGGTCGAGATCATGGCGACCGGCATCTGCCACACCGACGAGTTCACCCGCTCGGGCGCCGATCCCGAGGGCATCTTCCCCTCGATCCTCGGCCACGAGGGTGCTGGCGTCGTGCGCGAGGTCGGCGAGGGCGTGGTAAGCGTCAAGCCGGGCGACCACGTCATCCCGCTCTACACCCCTGAGTGCCGCGAGTGCGAGTACTGCCTCAACCCGAAGACCAACCTCTGCCAGAAGATCCGGGTGACGCAGGGTCAGGGCCTGATGCCGGACGGCACGTCGCGCTTCAAGAGCGGCCAGACGACGCTCCACCACTACATGGGCTGCTCGACCTTCTCGAACTTCACCGTCATGCCCGAGATCGCGCTCGCCAAGGTGCGCGAAGACGCCCCCTTCGACAAGATCTGCTACATCGGCTGCGGCGTGACGACCGGCGTCGGCGCGGTCGTCAACACGGCCAAGGTCGAGCCCGGCTCGAACGTCGTCGTCTTCGGCCTCGGCGGCATCGGCCTCAACGTCATCCAAGCGGCGCGGATGGTCGGCGCCGACATGATCGTCGGCGTCGACCTCAACCCGGAGCGCGAGGCGACCGGGCGCAAGTTCGGCATGACCCACTTCGTCAACCCGAACGAGGTCGGCATGGACAAGGTGGTCCAAGCGATCGTCGACCTCACCAAGGGGGGCGCCGACTACAGCTTCGAGTGCATCGGCAACGTCAAGACCATGCGTCAGGCGCTGGAGTGCTGCCACAAGGGCTGGGGCGAGAGCGTCATCATCGGCGTGGCGCCGGCGGGGGCGGAGATTTCCACCCGGCCCTTCCAGCTCGTCACCGGCCGGGTCTGGCGCGGCACGGCGTTCGGCGGCGCCCGCGGTCGCACCGACGTGCCGAAGATCGTCGATTGGTACATGGACGGCAAGATCGACATCGACAGCCTGATCACCCACACGATGCCCTTGGACGAGATCAACCACGGTTTTGATCTGATGCACGAGGGCAAGAGCATCCGCGGCGTCGTCGTCTACTGAAGCCGGGACGGCGGAACCGGACAGGGCGGACGAACGCTGTGTCTTTTAAGAACCCGTACATTTGGAGAATGCTTTGGAGATCACGGCCGAGACCCGCAGCTTCGCCGGGCGTCAACTGACGCTCCAGCACGGCTCCAGCACGACCGGGACCGACATGGCGTTCTCGGTCTACCTGCCGCCGCAGGCGGAGGACCGGGCGTGCCCCGTCCTCTACTACCTCTCGGGCCTGACCTGCACCTGGGAGAACGTGACCTCGAAGGGCTTCTTTCAGCCCCACGCCGCCGAGCACGGGCTGATCGTCGTCTGCCCGGACACGAGCCCGCGCGGCCTGGACCTGCCGTGCGAGCACGACGACTACGATTTCGGCTCCGGGGCCGGGTTCTACGTCGACGCGACCCAGAGCCCCTGGGACGCGAACTACCAGATGTACAGCTACGTCACCCGCGAACTGCCCGACCTCGTCAACGGCGCGTTTGCGACCAACCCGAAGCAGGTCGGCGTCACCGGGCACTCGATGGGCGGGCACGGCGCGCTGATCGTAGCACTGCGCAACCCCAACCTGTTCAAGAGCGTCTCCGCCTTCGCGCCGATCGCGTCCCCGATGCGCTGCCCCTGGGGCGAGAAGGCGCTCGCCCGCTACTTGGGCGAGGACCGCTACAACTGGCGCGCCTGGGACGCGACGGCGCTGTTGGAGGACGGGCACGAGGTGCGAGAGATCTTCGTCGACCAGGGCGAGGCCGACCCGTTCTTGGAGCGCGAACTGAAGCCCGACCTCCTGGTCGAGGCCTGCGACAAGGCGGGCGTGTCGCTGCGCCTGCGCCGGCATCCGGGCTACGACCACTCCTACTACTTCATCAGCAGTTTCATGGATGCGCACCTGAAATGGCACGCCGAGCGGCTCGGGGCGGGTTGAGCGGGACGAGGTCGGCCGGGATCAGGCCCGCCGTCTCCGGCCGGGCCTGGAGCGCTCGCCCGATGCGCCCGTCGCGGGCGACGACGAGGCCCGAGAGCGGCCCACCCTTGGCGGCGTTGCTGTCGAGATGAACCACGTGCCCGCCACAGTCGTTCGCGCGGGTGAACAGCGTCCCGCGGCTGATCGGGTCGTGGCCGATCAGGACGGTGTGGCCGGGCGGGATCGCCTCGACCCAGTCGTAGCGGCGCTGGGGCTTACCGTCCGGCCGCAGCGCCGTGTCGGCTTGGCCGTAGAGGGCGCGGACCCGGGTCGAGGTCGAGAACGCGTCGCTCTTCAGCATCGCCGGCGCGAAGCCGCCGTGCGCGATTGTGACCGGGCCGAACCGGGCCGCGAAGGGTGTCCATGGGTAGCCATTCAGGAACCACGCCCGGACCTCGGGTGCGGCGGCGAGTTCGTCCAGCGTGCGCACGACCGCCTCGCCCATCTTCACTGGGCGGCCGAGCAGCGCGCGGTAGACCTTGTCCTCGTGGTTGCCGCGCAGCCAGACGCCCTCCCCTTCGGCTTCGAGCCGCATGAAGCGTTCCAGGCAGCCGGCGCTGTCGGGGCCGCGGTCGACGAGGTCGCCGACGCTGACGGCGAAGAGGCCCGCGTCCGCGGCGTACGCCAGGAGCCGGTCGAGCAGGGCCGCGTGGCCGTGCACGTCGCCGATGACGAGGAAGTCACGGTCGGCGGGAAGATCAATCCTATCGGCCATGCTTCACGATCTCGGTCACATGTCCGTCGTCGGTCTCGGCCTGCGCACGCAGGGCGTGGCCCTGCGCCTCGCAGAAGTGGACGAAGTCGCCCGGCGCCTTCGGGTCGGTCGTGCGAACGCGGAGGACCTCGCCGGGGTCCAAGTCGCGCAGCCGCTTTTGCGCCTTCAAGACCGGTAGGGGGCAGGTCAGCCCCCTCGCGTCGAGTTCGTGCCCGTCCGTCATGCCGCTATTCTACCCCATGTTCCTTTGAAATTCCGCTGCAAAGCAGACCGGCGCCGGTACGTCAACCGTGGATTGAATTCTCGTGACGCGGGTGCTCGGCGTCGTCGGCTGGAAGAACAATGGCAAGACGACGCTCGTGGTCCGCCTCGTGGCGCACCTGACGGCAAATGGGCTCAAGGTCTCGACCGTCAAGCACGCCCACCACAGCGTCGATCTCGACCAACCCGGCAAGGATACCCATCGCCACCGCGAGGCGGGCGCGCAAGAGGTAATGCTCGCCACGGCCAAGCGTTTTGCTCTGATCCACGAGTTGCGCGACGCGCCGGAGCCGGGCCTAGAGGCGCTGCTGGCGCGCATGGCGCCGGTCGACCTTATCCTGGTCGAGGGTTTCAAGCGTGGGCCGCACCCCAAGATCGAGGTGCACCGGGCCGAGATCGGTACGAATCTGATCGCGGCGGATGATCCCACGGTGCGGGCCGTCGCCAGCGACGCGCCCTTGACCCGCCTGTCGATCCCCGTTCTCGACCTCGACGACACCGACGCCATCGCCAGGGCTACGCTGGCCTACGCCGAGCCTTACCCTCGATGACGCGGCGGATCGTCGACGATTGCTTCGCACTGCCGGGTGCCGGCGCCATGATTAGTCTTCGCACCGCGCTCGACCGGCTGCGCGACGGGGTGGCGCCGGTGGTGGGAACAGAGCACGTCCCGCTCGATACCGCGTTCGGCCGCATCCTGGCCGAGGACGCGATCGGGGCACGCGACGTGCCGGCCTTCGACAACGTCGCGGTCGACGGCTACGCCTTTTGCGCCGAGGGCCTGGCACCGGGGCCGGTCCGCCTCCACCCCGGTCGGGCGGCGGCGGGGCACCCGTTCGAGGGCGCCCTGCCGCCGGGGGCGTGCCTGCGCGTCCTGACCGGGGCGCCGATGCCAAGCGGCGCCGACACGGTGGTGATGCAAGAGGAGGTCCGGCTAGAGGTCGACGGCGTCGTGCTGCCCGACGGCTTCAAGGCGGGCGCCAACCGGCGGCGGCGCGGCGAGGACATTTCAAAAGGTGCAACGGTGCTGGCGGCCGGGCGGCGGATCGGCGCGCCGGAGGTCGGCGTGCTGGCCGAGTTGGGGCTGGCGGAGGTGCCGGTCTTTCGGCCGCTTCGGGTCGCCTTGTGCTCGACCGGCGACGAGATCGTGCCGGTCGGGGCGCCGTTACCGCCGGGTGGCGTCTACGACGCCAACCGGTCGATGCTGAAGGCCCTCTTGTCCCGGCTGCCGATCACGCTCAGCGACCTCGGCATCCTGCCCGACGACGGCGCGAAGGTCGCCGCTACCCTGCACGACGCGGCAGCGACGCACGACGTCGTCCTCGCCTCGGGGGGGGCCTCGGGCGGCGACGAGGACCACGTCGTTCGAACGGTGGCGCGGGACGGGGACGTGCACTTCTGGCGCATCGCCCTGAAGCCCGGCCGGCCGCTCGCCTTCGGCTCCCTCGATGATTGCTTGTTCATCGGCCTACCCGGCAACCCGGTCGCGGCCGCAGTCTGCTTCGTGCGCCTCGCCCGGCCGGTGCTGCTGCGCCTCGCAGGGGCCGCGTGGGGGGAGCCGCGCGCCCTTCCGGTCCGCGCCGCATTCGCCATGACGAAGAAGCCGGGCCGGACCGAGATGCTGCGCGGCCGGCTCGTCGCCGACGAGGACGGCATCGCCGTCGAGCGGATCAGGCGCGAGGGCTCGGGCATCCTCACCTCGCTCACCGACGCGGACGGGCTGGTCGAGATCGGCGCCGAGGTTGTGCAGGTGGCGCCGGGCGACCCCGTTCCCTACTATAGCTTCGCCGAACTGGGCGCGGTCTAATCAAAGCCCTTGGCGTGGACGAAGCAGAGCTTGTTGCCCTCGGGGTCGCGGCAGTAGGCGCCGTAATAGTCGGGGGCGTAGTGGGCGCGGATGCCGGGCGCCCCCTCGTCGGAGCCGCCGTTCGCAAGGGCCGCCGCCCAGGCCGCGTCGACGGCGCCGCGATCGGGTGCGGCGAAGCTCACCTGCGCGCCGTTGCCGGGGGTCGCCGGCCGGCCGTTGAACGGGAACTGCACCCAGAACTGCGGCCAGCGCCGCCCCGGCCGGCACCAGTATTCGCCGTCGGGACCGCCGTCGTCCTCGCGCGGCATCCGCTCAAGGCCGAGCGGCGCGAGAGCGGCGTCGTAGAAGCGGGCCACGCGCTCCATGTCCCGCGCGCCGACGATGACGTGGCTGAACATTGTGCGGTTTCCATCATGAACGCTTCGCGTCCGCTGCGCGGGGCTTTTCTCTTTTTTGCTAGTTGTTCTCGAACTTGGCCTCAACGCCGAGGGCCAGCCTCGGACAAAGCGAAAAAAGAAGAAAGAAGCCCGCGCGGCAGCGCACGCGAAGCCTTCTCCTAACTCCCCTCGACGATCTGCCCCGGCACGTCGGGGTCGAGCAGGCGGTGCAGGTGGACGATGAAGTAGCGGGTGTGCGCGTCGTCGACGGTCTGCTGCGCCTTTGAGCGCCACGCCCGCTCGGCCTCGGCGTAGTTCGGGAACATGCCGACGATGTCGATCTTGGACAAGTCGGCGAAGTCGAGACCGCGCGGGTCGGTGAGTTCGCCGCCGAAGACGAGGTGGAGAAGCTGCTGTCCGGCCATCGCGGGTCTCCCGGTTCGGGTGTGCCGCCTTTGTTGCACGGCAGCAACGCGGCTTCAACCGTGGGGGCTGCCGAGCGACCGGACGGCCGCGGCGACGCGCCCGGCGGCCGCGGGCGCCATGCGGCCGAGATAGGCGGCGTGAACGCGGGCCGCAGCGATCAGGTCGGACGCGCCGGCGAGGGCGCCGAGGCCGTTTTCCGCCTTAAAGCAGACGAGGGCGGCACCGGCGTCGAGGGCGGCGATCGCGTCGTCCCGATCCGAGACGCGAACGATGGTGGCGACGCCCGCCGTTCGCGCCGCGTGGAGCCGCCGGGCGCGGGTCGCGCGCTCGGATCCGGCGAGGACGAGCACCGATGCACGCCGTAGCGCCGCCCTGAGCAGCGGGTCCGGGCAGGCGTCGGCGTAACCGACGGGGGTCGGCCGGGTGCCGGCGACGGTCAGGAGTTGCGCGATCGGGGCGATCTCGCCACGGTCGTCGGTGGCGGGGTAGAGGGCGCTCGGGCGCGGGCCGCCGACCCTGGGCAGGGCCGCGGCGGTGCCGGGGTCGTCGCCGTGCGCCGCCGCCGCGACCGCGACGACGAGGGCGGCGGCGGGCGACCCAACGAAGCAGGCGGCGGCGGCCTCGACGGCGGCGGCGAGGGCGGCGTCGCTCATCGCGACAGCGCGTCGGCGGCGATGTCGGCCATGATGCCGTCCAATTCGTCGGCAAGCGCATCGAGCTTCTCGCCGCCGTCGTCGTAGGGGGCGAAGGCGAAGCCCGCCGTCTTCCAGGCCAAGGCAGAACCGCCGCCTTCGCGCTCGACGACGTAGAAGCGCAAGGGGGCCTCGATGCCGGCGGCGACGCTGGCGTCCAGCATGCGCACCGCGTACGGGGCCGCGAACACGCCGACCACCTTGTTGCCGGCGATCTCCTCGCCGATCTGCTCCGCCCCGACCGTGGCGCTCGCCTCTGTCACCTTGTTGAGCGGGCTCGACTCGATCGCGGCGTCGAGCCCGGCGGCGAGGTCCTGCCAGCCGGCGTCGGTTCCCTCGATCTTCCAGCCCTCGATCGCGTCGGGCAGGGGACCGGCCAGGGCCGGCGGGGCGGCGAGCAGGAAGGCGAGAGCGGCAAGGCGCAGCATGAGGGTGTATCCTTCAACGTGATCGAGGCGGGCACCCTGCCAGGAAACGGCCGGGCCGCGAAGCCCCGCTGACGCGAACTTTATAGGAATACTTGCCTAAAAAAGGTTTCCGTCGTAAGTTCCGCCGCGACAGTAACGGGGGACGATCGGCGATGGACGAGACGGGCGCGGCGTACCGGGTGGCACTGACCCGCGTCGCGGGCGAGGGCTTCAACTTCGGGCGGCTCTTGGCCCGGGTCCAAGCGCTGGAGGCGCGGCTGACCGCCTGCCCGCCCTCGCCCGAGCGCGGCGCCGTGGTCGAGCACGTCAAGCGGGCGGCGAGCGCCGTCGAGGCCGGCCGGGTCGAGCTGGCGTGGCACCTGATCAAGGCGGCGGAGCGGCTCGAACTCCACCTCGTCACCGACGCGACCGTGGCGGCGCGGCTGGAGACGCTCAAGGCCGAACTGCCCGAGCGGCTGCGGCCGGAGGCTGCGGCACCCATCGTGGCGCTGTTGTCCGCCGTTCGCGACGAGACGGGTGCCTTCAAGCCGGGCCTGCGCGAGACGGTGATCGAGGCGCTGCGCCTGCGCGACCGCTACGTCGACGATCTGTTCGCCGCCAAGACCCGCGTGCAGAGCCGGCTCAAGGTGCTGAGCGCCTGCCTGTTCGCGGCGCTGTTCTGCCTCGCCTTCACCCTCATCGGTTTCGACGGTCTCCTGGGCGCGTTTCTCGGCCTGCCGGCGCAGCAGGGCGTCGCCGAGGTCGCCTCGCTCGGCGTCGTGCTGCTCGCCCTCCTACTCGGCACGATCGGCGCCTGCCTCTCGGCGATGCTGAGCTTCACCTACCTCGACCAAGCCCCGGACGCCTACGAGGGCCTGAGCGTGACGGCGGTCCGGCCGCTGATCGGCGCCACCTCGGGCCTCGTCGCGCTCATGCTGGCGGCGAGCGGGCTGATCGACCTCGGCGGCGACGGGCTGACCTTGAGCTTCCTCGCGCTCGCACTCGGCTTCTCGGAGCGGCTGGTGCTCGGCACCGTGCGGCGGCTGGAGGCCCGCGCCGGCGGGGCGCCGCCGCCCGTCCAAGATCAGCGGCCGGCGTGACCCGTGAATGGTGCCGCCGTGACGTAGATCCATTCGATGAGATCGGCGGCGAAGCTGCGCTGAGCGGCGAGGAGGAAACGGCCCCCGGCCTCGCGCAGGACGAGGACGGCGTGGCCGGCGAGCCCGGCCTGGATCGCGCCGTTGAGTGGGAAGGCGGACGGGTCGAGGTCGACGGATAGACCCTTTTGCAGAACGGCCTCTGCCGCCGGGCCGTCGAGGACGATGGCGACGTGCTTGTGGCCCTCGTCCATGACGGCGACGCCGGGAAGACGTTCCCGCCAGGACCGGGCGACCGACCCGTCGCGGCCGGCGGGATCGGGGGTCAGGAGCAGCCACTGGTCCGGCCTGAGCCCGACGAGCCGGGCACCCTCCCCCGTCTCCAGGACGGCACCGGGCGGTGGGAGCGAACCAAAGGCGTTGGTCAGCGTCCCTTCGTTGCCGAGGGCGACGAGGCGCAGCACGACGAGGTCGCGCCGCTCCTCGAGGGTCATCCCGCCGCCGGCGGCAAAGCACGGCGGCAGCGGGTCGATGGCCGAGCGGGCTTCAAGCACGCAGCCGCCCCCCTTCCTGGTCGTAGGTGCAGGCCGGCGTCACCTCACAGGCGACGCGCTCGTCGAACAGGGGGAACACTGCGTCGATCCGTTGCCCGTGCCGCGCGTCGCCGTCGGCGAGGAGGGCGAGGCCGATCGCGTGGCCGGCGTGCAGGCTCACCCCGACCGAGGTGACCCGGCCGCAGACGTGGTCCTGCGCGGCCGCGGCCCCTTCCGGCACCAAGTGCGCCCCGGCGCGCAAGGTCTGGCCGCGATCGACCGGCATCAGGCCGACGAGGCGGGGACGCGACGGGTCGGCAAGCGCCTCGCGCTCCAGGAGACGGCGGCCGATAAAGGGCTTCTTGCGGCCAACCATCTTGGCCAGCCCCAGATCGGCGGCGGTGGTCTCGCCGTTCAGCTCGTTGCCGGTGACGTGGCCTTTCTCCAGGCGAAGGAGGTCGAGGGCTTCGAGCCCGTAGACGTTGCCGCCGGCGGCGCGGGCGCCCGCCACCAGGGCCTCGAACAGGGCGGCGCCGTAGTCGGCGGGGACATAGACCTCGTAGGCGCGCTCGCCGGAGAAGCTGAGCCGGCCGATCAGGCCGGGCACCCCGGCGATCGACGCCTCCCCCACCCCCATGTGCGGCAGCGCGTCGTCGTCGAGCGTTACGGCGCCGACGAAGGGGGTCAGCACCGCCCGCGACCTCGGCCCGGCGACGGCGAGCCCGGCCCACTGGTCGGTGGCCGAGGCGATCGCCACGGCGAGGTCGGCGAAGTGGCGCTCCAGGTAGAGTTCCATATGCGCCATGACCTTGGCCGCGTTCGCCGTCGTCGTCGTGACGAGGAAGCGGGCGTCACCCAGGCGCCAGACGGTGCCGTCGTCGAGGACGACTCCGTCCTCGCGCAGCATCAGGCCGTAGCGGGCGCGGCCGACCTTGAGGCCCGCGAGGTTGTTGCAGTAGAGGCGTTCGAGAAACGCCTGCGCGTCCGGCCCCTGCACCTCGATCTTGCCCAGGGTCGAGACGTCGGTGACGCCGACGGCGGCCCGCACCACCCGCGCCTCGCGCAAGGAGGCGGCGACCAAGTCCTCGCTGTCCTTGGGGAAGTAGTGCGCCCGCTTCCAAAGCCCTGCGTCGAGGAAGACGGCCCCCATCGTTTCGGCTGCGGCGTGGACCGGCGAGCGGCGGACGGGCTGGAAGTGGACCCCGGCGTGGCGGTGGGCGAAGGCGCCGACGGCGACGCCCTCGATCGGCGGGCGCGCGTTCGTCGGCGCCAAGCCGTCGAGCGGCACGCCGCGCGCCTCGGCCAGGATGGCGAGCCCGTTCAGCGTCGAGGTCCGGCCCTGGTCGGTCGCCATGCCCCAGGTGGTGTAGCGCTTGGCGTGCTCGGGGTCGGTATAACCTTCGAGCGCGGCTTGGCGAATGTCGCCCGCCGTCACGTCGTGCTGCATGTCGACGAACGCCTTGCCGCGCCCGCCCCTGATCTCGAACAGCTTCAGGCCCGGCCCTCGCATGAAGGGCGGCTCGACCTCGGGCATCGGCACGGGTTGGCCGCGGTGGCCGAGCGCGTCGGCGGCGTCGTGGCCGGCGGCGAAACCGTCCGCCAAGCAGAGCGCCAAGTCGAGCCGGCCGGCGGCACTGCCGACCACCGCCTCGCCCGCCCGCAAGCCGTCCGCCAGCACCATGCCGCTGGCGCTGTCGTAGCGGCCGCGGGCGCCGCCGGGCTGGACGGCGAGCGCCACCTGCGGCGTCCAGCCGCCGGCGACGAGCAGGCAGTCGCAGCCGGCCTCCTTCAATTCGCCCGCGTGGGTGTGGATGATGACGCCCTCCAGGACCCGCCCGCCGGCCGCGGCGTCGACCACGCCCGTCGTGACGCCGATCTCCAGTTCCTCGGCCCGTTTTCGCGCGTGATCGGGGATCGTCTCGCGCGCGTCGACGATGCCGGCGAGCGAGAGCCCGGCCTCGGCGAGGTCGAGCGCCGTCTCCCAGCCGGAATCGTTGGTGGTGAAGACGAGCGGCTTGCCGCCCGGCGCCACGCCGTACTCCTTGGCGTAGCGCCGGGCGGCGTGCGCCAGCATCACGCCCGGCTTGTCGTTGGCGGCGAAGACGAGCGGCCGCTCGACGGCGCCCGTCGCCAGGATCAGGCGCTTGGCGACGATCTCCCACAGGCGCTGGCGCGGTTCGGCCGGGTCGGGGACCGGCTTGTGGTCGGCGACGCGCTGGACCGCGACGAAGACGCCGTGGTCGTAGCGGGCGACGACCGTGGTGCGCGGCAACAGGCGCACGTTCGGCAGCGCTTCCAACTCGTCCAGGATGGCGTCGGCGTAGTCGGCGGGCGCCGCGCCGCCGATCGCGCGGCGCTCGGTATGGAGCGCGCCGCCGGGCGTCGGGCGCTCGTCGATGAGCGCGACGCGCGCCCCGCTCCGGCCGGCGGCAAGCGCCGCGGCGAGCCCGGCCGGGCCGGCACCGACGACGAGCACGTCGGCGAACAGGTGGTCCTTCTCGTAACGGTCCGGGTCGGGGGCGGTGGCAGCCCTGCCCAAGCCCGCAGCGCGGCGGATGAAGCGCTCGTAGAGGGGAGTCCAGGCGCGGCGCGGCCACATGAAGGTCTTGTAGTAGAAGCCGGCGGTGAGCGCCGGCGCCATCAGGCCGTTGACCGCCATCAGGTCGTAGGCGAGCGACGGCCAGCGGTTCTGCGAGCGCGCCTCCAGCCCGTCGAACAGTTCGACCAGCGTCGCCTTGGTGTTCGCCTCGCGCCGCCCGCCGGAGCGCAGTTCGACCAGCGCGTTCGGCTCCTCGGGGCCGGCGCCGACGATGCCGCGCGGGCGGTGGTACTTGAAGCTGCGCCCGACGAGGCGCACGCCGTTGGCGAGTAGCGCCGAGGCCAGCGTGTCGCCCGGGTGGCCCCGATAGCGCCTGCCGTCGAAGGTGAAGCGGTAGGTGCGCGACCGGTCGATCCGGCCGCCCTCGGCGAGGCGGTAGTCCTGCCCCGCCCTCACGGCCGGGCGCCCTTGGCGTAGTCGCGGGCGGTGACGCCCCCGAAGACCGCGTGGGTGAACGTGTCGCGGCGGACGACGATCCAGGCCCGGCAGCCCTGGACGTGGTGCCAGAGTTCGTCGATCGGACCGCGCGGGTTCTCGCGCAGGTAGACGAAGTCGTGCCAAGCTTTGAGCGGCGCGTCGTCGTTCGGGCGATCCGGCCGCGCGTCGCCGTGGTAGGCGAACTCGGCGCTGGAGCGCTCGCCGCAGTGGGGGCAAGGAAGGCGCATTAGGGTCTTCTAGTGCAGGTTCGGTTGCGGGCCGGTGTGCTCCTCGTCGAGCATCCGGCCGGTCATCGTCCGGTCGAGCGCGAAGGGCGCGTTCAAGGGGTGCGGTTCGTCGTTGGCGATCGTGTGGGCGAAGCACCAGCCCGAGGCCGGGGTCGCCTTGAAGCCGCCGTAGCACCAGCCGCCGTTGAGGTAGAGGTTGGCGATGGGAGTCTTCGCGATGATCGGGCTGCCGTCCATCGTCATGTCCATGACCCCGCCCCAGGAGCGCAGGTTGCGCACCCGGCCGAGCCAGGGCAGCATCGCGGTGCCGGCCGACATGACGTGCTCGACCATGGCTAAGTTGCCGCGCTGGGCGTAGGAGTTGTAGCCGTCGAGGTCGCCGCCGAAGACGAGCCCGCCCTTGTCGCTCTGGCTGATGTAGAAGTGGCCGACGCCGAAGGTGACGACGCCCGGCAGCGCCGGTTTCAGCGCCTCGGAGACGAACGCTTGCAGGACGTGGCTCTCGATCGGCAGGCGCAAGCCGGCCATGTCGCCCAGCCGCGTCGTGTTGCCGGCGACGGCGAGGCCGAGCCGGTCGCACGCGATCGGGCCGCGCGCAGTTTGCACCCCCGTCACCCGATCGCCCACGCGGTCGATGCCGGTCACCTCGCAGTGCTGGATGATGTCGACGCCGAGCGCACTGGCGGCGCGGGCGTAGCCCCAGGCGACGGCGTCGTGCCGCGCGGTGCCGGCGCGTGGCTGGTGCAACCCGCCCAGGACCGGAAAGCGGCCCGCCCTCGTCTCGATGCCGGGCACGAGCGCCTTGACGCCGTCCTCGTCGAGCAGTTCGGCGTCGGCACCCATCAAGCGGATCGCGTTGCCGCGCCGCGCGAACGCGTCGCGCTGCGCCGGGCTGTGGAACAGGTTCAGGACGCCGCGCTGCGAGAACATGACGTTGTAGTTGAGGTCGGCGCTCAAGGACTCCCACAGGCGCAAGCTGTGGGCGTAGAACGGCTCGTTGCCGGCGAGGCCGTAATTGGCGCGGACGATCGTCGTGTTGCGGCCGACATTGCCCTGGCCGAGCGGCCCCTTCTCGACGACCGCGACGTCGGTGATGCCGTGGTTGGCGGCGAGGTAGTAGGCGGCGGCGAGCCCGTGCCCGCCGCCGCCGACGATGACGACGTCGTAGCGGTCCTTAGGCGCCGGGTCGCGCCACGCGGGCGTCCAGCCGGCGTTGCCTTTGAACGCCTCACGGAGCAGCGAGAGGGCCGAGTAGCGCAAGGGTGCCTGATCCTTAATATCGTGCGCCGTGTTCCATACCCCCTCATCTAGACCGCGCCGGCGGCGCCGCAAAGGCGGCAAAGGCGACATTCTACTGCCACGCGGCGGCTTGCCAGGACACGGCAAAACGTTCATGCGGGGGGCCGCTCTCAATCAAACGAGGAACGCTCATGCACCCGTCCTGGATCCCCTTTCTGGCGGCAGCCACGATGCTCGTCGCCGGCCCCGCCCTCGCCCACGCCCCGACATCCGGCGGTGGCTTCCTCGCCGGCACGGCCCACCCCTTGTTCGGCACCGACCATCTGCTCGCCATGCTGGCCGTCGGTGCGTTCGCCGCCCTGCAGGGCGGCCGGCAGGTCTGGATCGTTCCGGCCGCGTTCGTCGTAGCACTCATCGCCGGTGCGGGGCTGGCGTTCGCCGGCGTCGCCATGCCGCTCGTCGAGCCCGGCATCCTCGCCAGCTGCGTCGTGCTCGGCCTGATGCTGATCCTGGCGGCGCGCCTGCCGGTCGTGGCGGGCGTCCTCGCGGTCGCCCTCTTCGGCCTGTTCCACGGCCACGCGCACGGCAGCGAATTGCCGGCCGGCGCCACGGCGGGCCTGTTCGTCGCTGGGTTCGCGCTCGCGAGCGTCGCGCTGCACGTGGCCGGGGTGGGCTTTGGCACGCTCGCCCGTCGTCTTCCGGCCCTGCGCTTGGCGCCCGCCGCCGGGGCCGGCATCGCCGCGTTCGGGCTGATCGGGCTGGCCGCCCTCTAGCCGGCGGCGTCTTCATTCTACTGTGCCGGCCGGACGTCGCTTCCGGCCGGCTTTTTGTTGCGCGCCGCGTCGAATGCGGCTTAGCTCGACGCGGGGTTAGCGGGAAGGAAACGCCTTGGGGGCGATCGCGGTTCGCGAGGTGACGCGCCGCTTCGGCGAGGGGCGCACCGCGGTGACGGCGCTGGACGGGGTCAGCCTCGACATCGCCGAGGGCGCCTTCTTCACCCTGCTAGGTCCCTCCGGCTGCGGCAAGACCACGCTGCTCCGCATGATCGCCGGCTTCGAGCGCCCGAACGAGGGCGCCATCCTGCTCGACGGCGAGGACTTGGCCGACCTTCCGCCCTATCGTCGGCCGGTCAACACCGTCTTTCAGTCCTACGCCCTCTTCCCGCACATGAGCGTCGCCGGGAACGTCGGCTTCGGCCTGGAGATGCAGGGCGTGCCCAAGGCCGAGCGCGAGGCCCGGGTGGCCAAGGCCCTGGAGTTGGTCCGTCTCGACGGCTTCGCCGAGCGCCCGCCGGGGCAGCTCTCCGGCGGGCAGCAGCAGCGGGTGGCGCTGGCGAGGGCGCTCGCCGTCCGGCCCAAGGTACTGCTCCTCGACGAGCCGCTCTCGGCCCTCGACTTGAAGCTGCGAAAGGAGATGCAGCTCGAACTGAAGCGTTTGCAGGTCGAAACCGGCATCACCTTCGTCTTCGTCACCCACGACCAGGAGGAGGCGCTCACCATGTCGGACACGATCGCCGTCATGGACAAGGGCCGCGTCCTGCAGGTGGGCGCGCCGCGGGCGATCTACGAGCGGCCGACGCACCGCTTCGTCGCCGGCTTCATCGGCGAGACCAACCTGCTCGAAGGGAAGGTCGAGGACGGCGCCGTGCGGCTCGACGACGGCACACTGCTGCGCCCGGCCGAGCCGCCCCCCGCCACGGGCCGGGTCACGCTGGCGATCCGGCCGGAGCGGGTCCGCCTCGGCGGCGGCGGGGAGAACGTCGTGCGGGGGACGCTGAGGCAGGTCGTCTACATCGGCACCGACACCTCGCTCATCCTGGAGCGCGACGGCGGGCCCTTCATCGTCCGGGCGCAGAACGCGCGGGCCGACTGGCGCCCGCCCGAGGTCGGCGACGCGGTCGAGGCGACGCTGCCCGCCGACGCGCTCAACGTGCTGGTCGCGTGATGCGCGGCCGCGTCGCGCTTCTGGCCCCGACCGTCCTCTACCTCGTCGTCTTGATGCTGATCCCGCTCGCCATCGTCGCCTACGTCAGCGTCCTGGAGCGCGGCACCTACGGCGGCGTGCGCTGGGGCACGTTCACGCCCGAGGCCTACGTCGCCTTCCTGTTCGAGCGCGACCTCGACGACAGCCTCGTTCTAAACCCGGACTACCTGCAGATCTTCTGGCGCTCGTTCTGGCTCGCCGGCCTGACGACGGTGCTCTGCCTGATCGCCGGCCTGCCGACGGCGCTCTACATGGCGCAGCAGACGCAGGCGCGGCGCAACCTGCTCTTGTTCCTGGTGACGGTGCCGTTCTGGACCAATCTTCTCGTCCGCACCTACGCCTGGATCCTCCTGTTGCGCAACAACGGTCTGATCGAGGACGGGCTCGAAGGGCTCGGCCTGATGCACGGTTCCTTGAACATCCTTTACACGCCAAGCGCCATCATGGTCGGCCTCACCTACAGCTTTCTTCCCTTCATGATCCTGCCGATCTACACGAGCCTGGAGAAGCTCGACTGGCGTCTGGTCGAGGCGGCGATGGATCTTGGCGCCACGCGCTGGACCGCCCTTCGCCGCGTCGTCGTGCCGCTGAGCCTGCCCGGCATCGTTGCCGGCTGCGTCCTCGTCTTCGTCCCCTGCCTCGGCGCCTACGTGACGCCGGAACTGTTGGGCGGGGGCAAGACCTTGATGATCGGCAATCTGATCCAGGGCCAGTTCGGTAGCGCGCGCAACTGGCCGTTCGGGGCCGCACTATCCTTCGCGCTGCTGGCGATCGTCCTGGCGGCGATGCTGGCCTATACCTTGCGCTTCAAGGCCCGGCCGGGGGAGACGGCGTGAGCGGGACCGTCCGCTTCAAGGGCTTGGGTGCCGTCGCCGCCCTCGTCTTCGCCTTTCTCTACCTGCCGATCGTGATCCTGGTCGTCTTGTCGTTCAACGCCAACCAGCAGGCGACGATCTGGACCGGCTTCAGCACCGAGTGGTACGGCCGGGTGCTGGCCAACAACGACATCCTGAACGCGGCCCGCAACTCGCTTATCATCGCGACGGCGGCGGCGGTCATGGGCACGTTCTTGGCACTCGTCGCGGCACTCGGCATGGCGGGGCGAGGCTTTCGGGGTTCGAGCGCCGTCAACGCGCTAATCTCCTTGCCGCTCTTGGTGCCGGAGATCGTCACGGCGGTGGCGACGCTGTTGTTCTTCGTCGCGATCGGGCTGCCGCTCGGCCTGCTCACGGTCACGCTGGCGCACACCGTGTTCTGCATCCCCTTCGCCTACCTGCCGATCCGGGCCCGGCTGGAGGGGATGGACCGCAACGTGCTCGACGCCGCGTTCGACCTCTACGCCTCCCCGCTCCGGGCGTTCTACCGCGTCACGCTGCCCTTGCTCTGGCCCGGCATCCTGTCCGGCGCCATGCTGGCCTTCATCATCTCGCTCGACGACTTCGTCATCACCTACTTCGTCGCCGGGGCCGGGGCGACGACGCTGCCGGTCTACATCTTCGGCATGATCAAGATCGGCATCACGCCCGAGGTCAACGCCGTCTCGGCGCTCATGCTCTTGGTCTCGATCGTCTTCGTCGCCCTGTCCTGGCTGGTGGCGCGGCAACGGTCGACCTAGAGCGCCGCCGGCGGGACGGTTCAGCCCAGGGCCGGCTCGGCGACCCGCACCGGCCGCTCGATCGCCTCGATCAAGGCGGGCAGTTCGTCGAGCGGCACCGGCCGGCCGAAATGGTAGCCCTGCACCTCGTCGCAGCGCAGCGCCCGCAGGGTCTCGGCCTCCGCCCCGGTCTCGACCCCCTCGGCGACGAGCCTGAGCCCGAGCCCGTGCCCGAGCCCGACCATGCCCTTGAGCAGCGCCCGCTTGGTCGGGTTGGCGGCGCAGTCGCTGACGAACGCCCGGTCGATCTTCAACTCGTCGAACGGCAGGTCGCGCAGGTAGGCGAGCGACGAGTAGCCGGTGCCGAAATCGTCGATCGCCAGATCCACCCCCATCCGGTCCAGCCGCTTGATGCTCTCGATCGCGCGCGCGCGGCTGCGGTCGACGAGCAGGCTCTCGGTCAGTTCGAGGCAGAGTTGTGACGGCCGCAGACCGCTCTCGGCCAGCGCCGCTTCGACCTCGGCCACCATGTCCATCTGCCAGAACTGCGCCGCCGAGACGTTGACGCTGACGCGAAGGTCGGGCCGCTCAGCGACGAGGGTCCGCGCGTCGCGGCAGGCCCGGCGCAGGACCCAGAGCCCGAGTTCGCCGATGAGCGAGGAGCTCTCGGCCACGGCGACGAACTCCGAGGGCGGCACGCGGCCGCGGGTCGGGTGGTGCCAGCGCAGCAGCGCTTCGCAACCGACGACGCTACCCTGCTTCAGGCAGACCTGCGGCTGGTAGTGGAGTTCGAGCGCGTCGGCCGCGATCGCTGCGCGCAGGTCCTGCGTCAGGCTCAGGCGATCGCGGGACGATTCGTACATGTCGGGGTCGAAGAAGCGGTACCCGTCGCGGCCCTCGGCCTTCACTTGATAAAGGGCGAGGTCGGCGTTGCGGCTCAGCGTGTCGAGGTCGCCGCCGTCGCCGGGTGCGAACGCCGCGCCGATGCTGAGCTTGGCCTTGACTTCCACCCCGTCCAAGCGCAGGGGTGCTGCCGTCGCCGCGCGCAGACGCTCGATGAGGACGACGACACCGTCGACGTTGTCCGCCTCGGGCAGCAACAGCGCGAACTCGTCGCCGCCGAGGCGGGCGAGCAGGTCGCGCGGGCGCAGGCAGCCCATCATGGTCTTGGCGAGCGCCACGAGCAGGTCGTCGCCGAAGTCGTGGCCGAGGCTGTCATTCACCTCCTTGAAATGATCGAGGTCGATCAACAACAGCGCCGCCGTGCCGCCCGCATCGCCGATCTCGTTCAGCCGACGCCGCGCCTCGCGCTGGAACAGCGCCCGGTTGGCGAGCCCGGTCAGCGGGTCGTAGTAGGCGAGTTGTCGTAACTGGGCCTCGCGCTGCCTGCGCTCGGTCGTGTCCTGCACGACGGCGAAGATGTCCGCGCCGACGGCATCCTCGGGGCGATCGGGCCGCACCGCGACCCTCAGCGAGCGTCGACAGCCGTTCCGGTCGACGACGTGATATTCGGTCTCGAACCCCTGCCGTCCGCTGCGGCTCGCCGCGATAGAGGCGAGGAGCGCCGCGCGATCCTCGGGTTCGACCCGTTGGAGCAGCTCGTCCAGGGCCGGCGGGCGCGCATCGGCCGTCAAGCCGTGCAGTTGCGCGATCACGCCGCCGAGGTGGAGGGTACCGTCCTCGCCCAGCCGCCACGTGCCGAGGTTGGCAACGCGCTGGGCTTGGTCGAGTTCTAAGCTGTGGCGGTGCAGGTCGGTCACGTCGAGGTTGATCCCGAAGACTTTGCCGTCGGGCAGGGTCAGCTTCGTGACGCGCAACCATTTCCCCCCTGGAAAAGGTCGGTCGTGTGCTAACCGGTCGTCCCTGCGATGTCCTTGCATACGATCGGCAAGGGCGGCCTCCTCCTCCTCGGGCGTCAGGGTGCCCGCGAGACTGTGGCGCATGAAATCGACGTAGTGGGGCCTGTCGCCGAGGTCCTCGAAAGGCTTGGGATGGAGCTGCCGGTAGGCGTCGTTGCAGTCGACGAGCCGGTCGTCGGCGCCCCACAGCACGTAGGCGCCCGGCAGGTTTCGCAAGGCGTAGTAGAGCGCATCTCGCTCGACCAACAGGCGACGCAGGCGCCAAGCCAGCGGCAGGGCGCCGACGAGACAGCCGATGAGTGACGCGAGGCCGAGTTGCAAAAAGAGATCCAAGTCAGACCGTCCGGTGCCAGAATAGGGCGTGAGGCACCGTTGTACGGTCATGAGGTGAACAAACCCCTAACGTCCGGTCGGCCGTCGGCCGATAGGTCCCCTTGCGCCGGGCGGGGGCTTGGGCTTTTCTGCCGGCAACGATGCAACAAAAGGCCGAGCCCATGCGTAGCGCGCCCATCGCCCTCGCCGCCCTGATCCTCGCGACCGCCCCAACCGCCAAGGCCGAGGGCGAGCTCTTCCTCTACAATTGGTCGAACTACATCCCGCCCGACCTGCTCAAGGCATTCGAGAGCGACACCGGGATCAAGGTCACGCTCGACGTCTACGACAGCAACGAGACGATGGTGGCGAAACTCCAGGCCGGGGCGGCCGGCTACGACGTCGTCGTGCCCTCGACCTACATGATCCAGCCGATGGTCGAGCAGGGCCTCTTGGAGGCGATCGACGTCGCGTCGCTGCCGAACTTTAAGAACCTCAAGGAGGCGTTCAAGGACCAGCCCCACGATCCCAAGAACGCCTACAGCGCGCCCTATCTGTGGGGAACGACGGGCTTCAGCTACGACAGCGCCCGCGTGCCGGGCGGCGAACTGCCCGAGAGCTGGGCGCCGTTCTTCGATCCTCCATCGGAACTGGACGGGCAGATCGCTGCCCTGAACGACGAGGTCGAGGTTTGGAACGCCGCCGCCTACTATCTGAGCGTCGACAAATGTACCGAGGACAAGGAGGACGCGCAGGCGATCCTCGACCTCCTGGAGAAGCAAAAGCCGCACCTCGCCATGTATCAGTCCGACGGCACGATCGACCGCATGGCGGCGGGCGAGGTCATCATGCACCAGCAGTGGAACGGGGCCGCGCACCGGACCAAGGAGAAGCTGCCGACGGTGGTCTACGTCTACCCTAAGGAGGGCATCAGCTTGTGGGGCGACAACTTCGCCGTGCCGAAGGGCGCGCCGCACCTGGAGAACGCCAAGACCTTCATCGACTGGATGATGGACCCGAAGAACATCGCCGCGGCCTCGGACTTCACCGGCTACAATAACGCGATCGAGGGATCCGAGCAGTACATGGACAAAGCGCTGACCGAGGACCCGGCGGTGAACATGCCCGAGGACTACGAGAATCGCTTGCGCCCGGCGACGGACTGCTCGGTCGCGTCGCGCGACCTGCGCAACCGGGTCTGGACGCGGCTGAAGTCGTGACCGACCTGACCCTGGCGCTGCTCGCCCTCAATATGGGACAATCGTCCAGGACGATGGGTGAGGTCAAGGACACGGTCGCCGACGCGCTGGCGCAGGCCGGCGACGGGGGTGCGGCACTCCTCGCCCTGCCGGAATACTGGTGCGAGGCGTGGCTGACGCTGGCACCCAGGGGGCTGGCCGAGACCGAGGAGGTCCCCTGGATGGCGGAGCAGGCGGACGATCTCTTGCCTGCCCTCGCCGACCTCGCCCGCGAGACCAAGGTGGCGCTGCTCGCCGGGACGGTGCCGGTCGCGGTCGGGGATGACCGCTACCGCAACCGGGCGCATTTGTTCCTGCCGGACGGGCGGGTTCTGCTCCAGGACAAGCTGACCCTGACCCCGGACGAGCGCGACCCTTCGGCCTGGAACCTGGAGCCGGGCGTCCGGCTCGACGTCCTGACGTGGCGGGGTCTGCGCATCGCCGTCGTCGTCTGCCTCGACATCGAGCAGCCCTCGCTCGCGGCCCGGCTGCAAGGGCTCGACCTCGACCTCGTCCTCGTGCCGACCGACACGGGCTACGCCTCCGGCCACGCCCGCGTGTTCGGCTGCGCCAAGGCGCGGGCGGTCGAGCTGATGGCGGCGGTGGCGCCGGTCGGCGGGGTCGGGCCGATCCCGCTCAACCCTGCGCGGCCGAACCACTCGGCGGCGGCGGTCTACCTGCCTTGCGAGCGGTCCTTGGGCTCGAACGGGGTGCTGGCCGAGTTGGCGGGTGCCGACGCGAGCGAGGGGATCGGAGCGATGCTATTCGCGCGCGACATACCGTTCGGTGCGGTGCGGGCGGCGCGCGAGGGCTCGGCCGAGGTTTGGTGCGGCGCCTGGGACGCCGGCCGGGTCGTGATCAAGGAGGCCGGTTGATGCGCACGGTCTACAGCGAGACGCACCGCCTCCAGGACGGCAAGGCCGAACTGATCGACGGCAAGCTGTTGCCCTGCTTCGAGATGCCGAGACGGGCCGACCTGATCCTGGCCGAGGTCAAGGCGCGGGGTTTGGGCGAGGTGGTCGGGCCGGAATGCTTCGGGCCGGGGCCGCTCGCGCGGGTGCACGACGCCCGCTACCTCGCCTTTCTCGAAACCGCCTGGGACGAATGGCTGGCGACGCACGGCGACTACGACGCGCTGCCGCTGGTCTGGCCGATCCGTCACCACCGCGCGATCGAGCCCGAGACGATCGACGGCAAACTCTCCTACTTCTCGATGGACGCCGGCACGCCGCTCACGGCCGGGACGTGGAGGGCGGCGACCGGCTCCGCCGACGTGGCGCTCACCGGCGCCAAGCTGGTCGCCGGCGGCGCGCCCGCCGCCTTCGCGCTCTGCCGCCCGCCGGGGCACCACAGCGGCCCCGACTACCTCGGCGGCTACTGCTTTCTCAACAACGCGGCGACCGCGGCCCAGTGGCTGCGGGATCAAGGCGCCAAGCGGGTCGCGATCCTCGACGTCGACTACCACCACGGCAACGGCACGCAAGCGATCTTCGATGACCGCGCCGACGTCCTCTTCCTCTCGCTGCACGCCGACCCGGCGCAGGAGTACCCGCACTTTCTCGGCTACGCCGACGAGACGGGCACGGGCGCCGGCGAGGGCTTCACCCGGAACTACCCGATGCGCCACGGCACGGGCTTCGATCGCTGGGGGGAGGCGCTCGACGACGCGCTGGGGCGGGTGCGGGGTTACGCGCCGGACGCCCTCGTCGTGTCCTTGGGCGTCGACGCCTTCAAGGACGACCCGATCTCGAAGTTCAAGCTGGAGAGCGCCGACTTCACCGCGACGGGGCGGCGGATCGGCGGCTTGAGGCTGCCGACGCTCTTCGTCATGGAGGGCGGCTACACCGTCGAGCCGATCGGCGTCAACGCGGTCAACGTGCTCGAAGGATTTGAGGCGGCTTGAGCGGGATCGGGGGCACGGCGTCGGGCGCTGCGATGCAGGGCAGATAACCAATTCAGGTTGGTTTTCCTAGCAAGATGCGGCCTTGGGTTCGTTCGGTGAAATTTCGTGGGCATACGAACCCTGCCACCCCCGATCAAGTCGGGGATGACAACATTGAGCAAGTTGGAATGATGCTCGCCCTCCTGGCTCAATGTTGGCCTTTGCCGTCCACACCGCCTCCTGTCATCCCCGACTTGATCGAGGATCAGAGGCGGCAGGGCCGTGGCCTACGACACGACGGCGCTTGACGCCTCGCCACAACCGGAACAGTGGTGAGGATCATAAGCATCGGCGGCACCACGCGCCGCCCGCCCAGCGCAGGAGTCCTCGACACATGACCGCCACAATGAGCCTCGACGACCTCGAACACGCGGCCGGCGGGGGCGACATCGACACGGTGCTGGTCGCGTTCGTCGACCTGCAGGGCCGGCTGATCGGCAAGCGCTGCCACGTCCGCTACTTCCTCGACAGCGGCCACGAGGAGGCGCACGGCTGCGACTACCTGCTCGCCGACGACCTCGACATGGAGCCGGTGCCGGGTTACGCCGCGACCAGTTGGGCCACGGGCTACGGCGACTTCGTCATGAAGCCGGACCTTGAGACGCTGCGCCCGCTTCCCTGGCTGGAGAAGACGGCGCTCGTCCTGTGCGACGTCCATGACCAGAACGGGGAGGACCTGCCGCACAGCCCGCGCGGCGTCCTTCGCCGCCAGATCGCGCGCCTCAAGGAGCGCGGCTACGAGGCTAGCTGCGCCACCGAACTCGAATTCTACCTGTTCGACGACGACTACCGCACCGCGCACGCCAAGGGATACCGCGACCTCGTCACCGCCGGCTACTACATCCAGGACTACCACATCCTCCAGACCTCGAAGGAGGAGGGGGTGATGCGGGCCCTACGCAACGGCCTGCAAGGGGCCGGCATCCCGGTCGAGAGCACCAAGGGCGAGTGGGGGCCGGGGCAGGAGGAGGTCAACATCGTCTACAGCGACGCGCTCGCCATGGCCGACCGGCACGCGATCTTGAAGAACGGGATCAAGGAGATCGCGTACAACCAGGGCAAGGCCGTCACCTTCATGGCCAAGTGGGCCTACGACCTCGCCGGCTCCTCGTCGCACGTCCACCTCTCGCTCAACGGCACCGACGGGGCGCCGGTCTTCCTCGACAAGGAGGCGCCGCATGCCATGTCGAAGACGATGCAGTCCTTCGTCGCCGGGATGCTGCGCCACTCCTCCGAGATCACGTGGCTCTTGGCCCCCTACGTCAACTCCTACAAGCGCTTCCAGGCCGGCACGTTCGCCCCGACCAAGGCGATCTGGGCGAAGGACAACCGCACGGCGGGCTACCGGCTGTGCAGTCAGGGCAGCAAGGCGCAGCGGATCGAGTGCCGCATCGGCGGGGCCGACCTCAACCCCTACTTCGCCATCGCGGGGCTGATCGCGGCCGGGCTCAAGGGGTTGGAGGACAAGCTGCCGCTCGACCCGCCGTTCGAGGGCGACGCGTACAGCAACGACGAGCTGCCCGAGATCCCCAAGACCCTGCGGGACGCGATGGCGGCGATGGACAAGTCGGCGATGCTGCGCGAGGCGTTCGGCGACGCCGCCGTCGATCACCTCGTCCACACGGCGCGCTGGGAACAGATCGAGTACGACCGCCGGGTGACCGACTGGGAAGTGAAGCGCGGCTTCGAGCGCGCCTGAAGGGAGCAAGGAGAAGGGCATGGGCAAGAGCGTCAAGATCGTCTCGCCGATCGACGGGAGCATCGTCGCCGAGCGGCCCGTCGCCGACGACGGTGCGATCGAGGCGGCGCTGGCGCGATCAAAGGTCGCCGGGCCGGCGTGGCGGCGGGTGCCGATCACCGAGCGGGCAAGGGTCTGCACGGCGGCCGTGGACGCAATGCTCTCGATGGAACCCGAGATCGTGCCGGAACTGGCGCGGCAGATGGGCCGCCCGGTGCGCTCCGGCGGCGGCGAGTTGCGCGGCTTCGAGGAGCGCGCCCGGTACATGATCGCCATTGCGGAGAAGGCGCTGGCACCCCTGGTGCCCGAGCCCAAGCCCGGCTTTCGCCGTTACGTGACCCGCGAGCCGCTCGGCGCCGTCCTGGTCGTGGCGCCCTGGAACTTCCCCTACCTCACCGCCGTCAACGCCGTGATCCCGGC
Source organism: Geminicoccaceae bacterium (assembly GCA_965217265.1). Lineage (GTDB taxonomy): Bacteria > Pseudomonadota > Alphaproteobacteria > Geminicoccales > Geminicoccaceae > JAGRGG01. The sequence goes on from CBDCHP010000007.1 coordinate 69,765, forward strand.
CCTCATGGCCGGCAACACCGTTATTCTCAAGCACGCGCAGCAGACCCTGCTCGCCGGCGAGCGCTTCGCGCGGGCGTTCGCGGCGGCGGGGCTGCCTGAGGGCGTGTTCCAGAACCTCGTCCTCGACCACGGCCAGACCGAGCGGCTGATCGCGTCCGGGAGCGTCGACTGGGTCAACTTCACCGGCTCGGTTGACGGCGGCAGGAGCATGGAGCGGGCGGCGGCCGGCACCTTCACCGGCCTCGGCCTCGAACTCGGCGGCAAGGACCCGGCCTACGTTCGACACGACGTTGACCTCGACGCCGCGATCGAGGGCCTCGTCGACGGCGCCTTCTTCAATTCGGGGCAGAGCTGCTGCGGCGTTGAGCGGATCTACGTCGATCGGGCCGTCTTCGATCCCTTCGTCGCCGGCTTCGTCGACCTCGCCAAGGCCTACGTCCTGGGCGACCCGCTCGACCCCGCGACGACCTTGGGGCCGATGGCGCGCGCGTCCGGGGCCGAGGCGGTGCGCGACCAGATCGACGCCGCCCTGCGCGCCGGGGCGCGGGCGCTGATCGACCCGGGCGACTTCCCCCGCGACGTGCGCGGCTCGGCTTATATGGCGCCGCAGGTGCTGGTCGACGTCGATCATTCGATGGCGGTGATGGTCGACGAGAGCTTCGGCCCCGTGGTCGGGATCATGGCCGTCGACGAGGAGGCGGAGGCCGTGCGGCTGATGAACGACAGCCCCTACGGCCTCACCGCCTCGATCTGGACCGAGGACGTCGAGGCGGCGGCGCGGATCGGCGACGCGCTCCAGACCGGCACGGTGTTCATGAACCGCTGCGACTACCTCGACCCCGCGCTGGCCTGGACCGGGGTCAAGGAGACCGGCAGGGGGGCGGCGCTCTCGAAGATCGGTTACGAGACGCTGACCAGGCCGAAATCCTTCCACCTCAAGCACGGGGACGGCGGATGAAGGCGGCGACTTGGAGCTACCCGACCTCGGTGCGCTTCGGCGTCGGGCGGATCGCGGAGTTGGTCGGGGCCGTGCGGGCGGCCGGGATCGGGCGGCCGCTCGTCGTCACCGACCCCGGCGTGGCGCGGCTGCCGGCGGCGGCCGCGGTCGTGGGCCTCTTGCGCGGGGGCGGGATCGACTTCGGCGTGTTCTCGGAGGTGACGCCGAACCCGATCGAGAAGAACCTCGAAGACGGCATCCGCGCCTACCGCGAGGGCGGGTTCGACGGCGTCGTGGCGCTCGGCGGCGGCTCGGCCCTGGACTGCGGTAAGCTGATCGCCTTTCAGCAGGGCCAGACCCGGTCCGTCTTCGATTTCGAGGACGTCGGCGATCAGTGGACGCGGGCCGACCCCGCCGCGATCGCGCCGATCGTCGCGGTGCCGACCACGGCCGGGACCGGCTCCGAGGTCGGCCGCGCTGCGGTGCTGATCGAGGCCGCGACGACGCGCAAGAAGGTGATCTTCCACCCGAAGATGCTGCCGGCCGTCGTCATCGCCGATCCGGAACTGACCGCTGGCATGCCGCCCAAGATCACCGCCGGCACCGGCATGGACGCGCTGGCGCACTGCCTCGAAGCCTTTTGCGCGCCCACCTACCACCCGATGAGCGAGGGCATCGCCGTTGAGGGGATGCGCCTCGTCAAGGACGCCCTGCCCCGCGCCTACGCGAACGGCGGCGACCTCGACGCGCGGGCCGACATGATGGCGGCGGCGGCGATGGGCGCGGTCGCGTTCCAAAAAGGCCTGGGCGCGATCCACAGCCTCTCGCACCCGGTCGGCGCCCTCCACGACACCCATCACGGCCTGACCAACGCCGTCTTCATGCCCTACGTGCTGGCCTTCAACCGCCAAGCGATCGAGGCGAAGATGGGACGCCTAGCGGCGTGGCTCGGCCTGGAAAACGGCTTCGACGGCGTAATGCGTTGGGTGCTCGACCTGCGGCGAACGCTGGGCGTGCCGCACACGCTGGTCGGGCTCGGCGTCGACGACGCCCGCATCGACGAGATCGCGGCGATGGCGGTCGACGACCCGACGGCAAGCGGCAACCCGGTGCCGCTCGACGTTGACGGGGCGCGGCGGATCTTCACGGCGGCGATGCGGGGGTAGAACGCTTGCGCGTCCGCTGCGCGGGGCTTTCTCTTTCTTCTTTTTGCCAGTGTTAACGCAAGAGACTGGCCGCGGCGCCGAGGGCTGGCCTCGAACAAAAGATAAAAAAGAAGAGAGAAAAGCCCCGCGCAGCGGACGCGAAGCGTTCACCAGTACTGCAACAACGGACCATCCTCGCCGTAAATCGGATCGCTTTCCGGCCGTGCGACCTCGGCGATGCGGCTTTGGGCGGCGGCGTAGACTTCGGGTCCGGCCGTGTCGGCGCGGATCAGGTCGCGGTCTTCCTGGCCTTGGGGATAGGCGCCGACGACCTCGAAATCCTCGCTCACGTCGAGACGTTGGTGGCCGCAGCCGGCCGGGAGCAGGACGACGTCGCCGGCCGCGACCTCGACGGCTTGGCCGCTCTCGCCGCCGAGCCGGAGCGTGGCCCGGCCGCGGCTGACTGCCAGCACCTCGTGCGCGTTGCTGTGGTAGTGCGGGTAGGGGTAGACGGTGTAGACCCAGGTGCGCCGCCAGCCGTTCGCGATGAGCAGGGCCTGCCATTCCTTGACCGGCGGCGACGGGTCGAGGGCCGCCTTGTAGACGAGCGCCGGCAGGGCTGGGTTGTTGGGGACGATCCTGTCGGCGTCGAAGCGGAACGCGGCGATCTCGATCGTGTCGGGGGACGGTTGCACGGGCGTATCCAGCGGTGGTGGTCGATCAAAGCAACCGCGACATCGGCGCGCGCGTTCCGGGCGGATCTGGAACCGGCGTATGGCGTACCTAGTTCAAGGCCCCGTGACGAACAGCGAGACGAGAGGGATAGATGTCGGACAAGGAGCGCGACCCTTCTTCGAGCGATCGGCCCGACGCGCGGCCCAGCAGCCGGCTTCAGGGATTTGATCGCCCGGAGTACAAGGAATTTCCTAACAACCACACCTACGGCGGCCAAGCCGCCGAGCGCGATCGCAAGTATGGCGACGAGGCGCCGGTCGAGCCGGGCGCCAGTGAAGAGTTCGGCGGCTCGCCTTATTACCCGCCGGCGGCCGCCGATCGCGACCTCGAAGCAACCGACGCGCCCGACGCGCCGGCGACCCGCTACGGCCGCAACGCGCCGCATGGCGACGACCATACACCGAGTGACACGAAGCAGGACAGGACGAAGCCATGAGTGAGAACGAGCATAAGCCGACCGGCCCCGGTCCGCAGGCGAACACCCCCGACGCCGGGTCTACTGAGACGAAGGACAAGGGCAGCAGCGGCGATTTCGCCGAGGGCGCCGACGGACGCGGCTACGTCCGCGACGACTACGGCGACTACGGCGAGAAGCGCGACACGACGCGCGACGACGACGAGCTGGAGCCCGAGGGCAAGGGCGAAGGGGGCTGACGCTTCGCGTGCGCTGACGCGCGGTCTTTTTTCTCTCTTTTCGCTACTTAGAACCCGAATTGCTTAAACGCCGAGGCTGGTTTCGAAGCCTCGGTAGCAATCTACTATTATTTGTTCTTTCGCACGTTCGTGCTTGACCGTTTCCGATCGCTGCGGCAGGCTGTGAACAGAAGAACAAGCTGTGAAGAAATGTACGCACCGCGTGACAGGGAGGATGAGGAGACGGGGCTCGCGGCGCGGGCGGCGTGGCTGTCCTACGTCGGCGGCTACACGCACGAAGACATCGCCGCGCGAATGCACCTCTCGCGCATCAAGGTGACGCGGCTCGTCGCCAAGGCGCACCAGTTGGGGCTCGTGCGCGTCTTCGTCGAAGGTGGTTCGGCCGACTGCGTCGCGCTCGAAGACGACTTGATCCGCCGCTTCGATCTTCGTTTCGCGGGCGTGACCCCCACTCTCGACCGGGACGTCCTGCCGCTGACCGAGCTCGGCAACGCCGGTGCGCGCTACCTGCACGACGTGCTTCGGGCCGGCGATGTTCGGGTCGTCGGGTTCGGGCACGGCCGGACCTTGGGTGCCGTGGTCGACACCCTGCCGCGGCTGGCCAGGCCCGGCGTCAAGTTCGTCTCGCTCCTGGGCAGCCTGATCCGGCACGCGATCGCCAACCCATTCGGTATCATCCACCGCTTGGCGGCGCAGACCGACGGCGAGGGCTACTTCATGCCCGTACCCTTCGTCGCCGACAGCGTCGCGGCCAAGGCGCTGTTCATGGACCAGACGGGCTTGAAGCCGGTCTTCGATCTCGCCGCCCGCGCCGACCTGCATCTGGTCGGCATCGGCGAGATCGGCGAGAACAGTTTCATGGGGCTGTCGGGCATGATCACGGCCGATGAGTTCGAGCGGCTGGCGAATGCGGGTGCTGTCGGCGAAGTGCTCGGCCGCTTCGTCGACGCAGACGGCGTGCCGCTCGACATCGACGTCAACGAGCGCGCGATCGGGGTCGACTTCGCGACGCTGCGCGGCAAGGAGGTGGTCGCGATCGCCGGCGGCCCGGCCAAGGCCGCGGCGATCAAGGCGGTGCTGCGCGCCCGGCTGCTGACTGGCCTGATCACTGACGAGGCGACGGCGGCCGGCATCGTCGGGTCGGGCAAAGCGAGACGGGGACGGGCCGCCTGACCACTTGATCATCGTGGAGTAGGCAAACGTAAAATCAGCATGGGAGGCTGAACGATGCACGAGAAAGCCAACGACCTCGTCGAGGTCTACCTGCGGCGCGGGATGGGCCGGCGCACGCTGATGCGGCGCCTGGGCGCGCTCGGCCTCACGGCCGCGAGTGCCAACACGCTGATGGGTCTCGCCTCGACGCGGGCCCTGGCGCAGGAATTCGACTGGAAGCAGCACCAGGGCAAGACCGTCACGCTGCTCTTGAACAAGCACCCCTACACCGACGCGATGGTGGCGAACATTCAGGCCTTCAAGGACCTGACGGGGATGGACGTCAAGTACGACGTGTTCCCGGAGGACGTCTACTTCGACAAGGTGACGGCGACCCTCTCCTCGCGCTCGTCGCAGTACGACGCCTTCATGACCGGTGCCTATCAGACCTGGACCTACGGCCCCGCCGGCTGGCTCGTCGACACGAACGAGTTCCTGCAAGACCCGGCGATGACGGCGCCGAACTACGACTGGGAGGACATGCTGCCCAACCTGCGCCAGTCGACGGCGTGGTCGGGCGTGCCGGGCGAGGCGCTGGGCGGCGACGGCGCCAAGCAGTGGGCGATCCCCTGGGGCTTCGAGTTGAACTCGCTCAGCTACAACCGCCGCATGTTCGACGAGGCCAAGATCACGCCGCCGGAGAACATGGACGACCTGATCGACAAGGCGGCGAAGCTGCAAAAGGACGTCGGCGGCTACGGCGTCGGCGTACGCGGCTCGCGCTCCTGGGCGACGATCCACCCGGGCTTCCTCTCGGCCTACGCGAACTTTGGCCAGCGCGACTTCACGCTGGCGGACGGCAAGCTGAAGGCCGCCATGGCGACGGCCGAGAGCAAGGCGTTCCACCAGAAGTGGGTCAAGATGATCCGAGACAGCGGGCCGAAGAACTGGTCGATCTACACGTGGTATCAGGTCGGCACCGACCTCGGCGCCGGCGCGTCGGGTATGATCTACGACGCCGACATTCTGGGCTACTTCATGAACGGCGGCGACAACAAGGAGGCGGGCAACCTCGCCTACAGCGCCTTCGCGCCCAACCCCGAGGCCGAGGGGCCGACGCCCAACGTCTGGATCTGGTCGCTCGGCATGAACGCTTTCGGCGAGCAGCAGGACGCCGCTTGGTACTTCATGCAGTGGGCCTCGGGCGTCGACCACGCCCTCTTCGGCGCGCGCAACATGGACTTCGTCAACCCCGTGCGCCAGTCAGTCTGGGACGACGAGGAATTCCAAGAGCGCATCGACGAAAGCTATCCCGGCTACCTGAAGCAGTACGAAGCCTCGGCGCCCGGCTCGAAGATCTACTTCACGCCGCAGCCCTTGTTCTTCAACCTGACGACCGAGTGGGCCGCGTCCTTGCAAAAGATGGTGGCGAACGAGGTGCCGGTCGACGAGGGCCTGGACCAACTGGCCGCGAGCGTCAATCAGCAGTTGAAGCAGGCTGGGTTAGGGTAAGAGAACGCTTCGCGTCCGCTGCGCGGGGCTTTTCTTCTTTTTTTGCAACTTTGGCCGGGGCTGGCTTCGGCGCCTCGGCTAATCTTCAACGACAAATAGCAAAAAGAGAAAAAAGAAGACCGCGCGTCAGCGCACGCGAAGCGTAACCTGAAGGAAGCTTCCCGCATGGCGACCGTCGCCGAAAGGTCCGCGAAACCGTCGCCCCGCCGCCGCCCGTTCGGCGCGGCTGCCCTGCCCTACCTCTTGAGCCTGCCGGCGCTGTTGGTGTGCATCGGCATCCTGGTGCCGTTCTTCACCGCCGTTTGGTACTCGCTGCAGCGCTACAATTTGGCGATGCCCTACCTTCGGGGCTTCGTCTGGTTCGAGAATTACCGGCAGCTCTTCACCGACGGCGTCTTCTGGCACACGGTCTCGGTCTCGCTGCTCTACACGGTTTTGACCGTCGGCCTCGAACTGCTCTTGGGGCTTGGCATCGCGCTTCTCTTGCAGCGCCGGAGCGCCTTCAACGACGCGATGAGCATCGCGCTCATGCTGCCCTTGATGATAGCACCGGCGATCGCCGCCTTGATGTGGAAGCTGATGACCAACCCGAACTTCGGGATCTTAAGCTACCTGCTCAGCCTCGTCGGCTTCGACGACATGCGCTGGGCGTCGAGCCCGAACACGGCCTTGTTCACCGTGGTGTTGGTCGATATCTGGGTCTACACCCCCTTCATGATGGTGCTGCTCCTGGCGGGCCTGCGCGGGTTGCCCCGGCAGCCGTTCGAGGCGGCGGAGCTTGACGGCGTGCCCTGGAGCTTCGTCTTCTTTCGCATCACGCTGCCGATGCTGTTTCCCTACATCTTGACGGCCAGCCTGTTTCGGATGCTGGACGCGATCCAGCAGTTCGACATCATCTACGCCATGACCCAAGGCGGCCCCGGCGACACGCTGATGGTTTTCCAGGTCCAAGCCTACCTCGAATTCTTCACCTACACCAACGTCGGCCGCTCGGCGGCGATGCTGATGGTGCTCTGGGTCATCACGTACCTGTTGAGCCACCTGTTCATCAAGTACTGGCTGCGCCTGCGCGAGCGCGCGCAGGGCATGGCCTGAGGGGAACCCTATGCCTCGCGCCGTCCGCGTCGTCCTGCTCACCCTGATCGGGCTGTTCTTCTTGTTCCCGATCTTCTGGGTCGTCTTGATGTCGTTCCAGACCAACGAGCAGGTGCTGCGTATCCCCCCGAGCCTGTTCTTCGAGCCGACGCTCGGCAACTACACGGCCTTGATCTCGGGCCGGCTGGTCTCGAACGCCGGCGTGCTCGAAATCGCCTTCATGCAGAACTTGTGGAACAGTCTGATCCTGAGCACGGGCGCCGTTCTCCTCTCGCTCCTCCTCGGCGTGCCGGCGGCCTACGCCTTCGCACGCTACAAATTTCCCGGTGCTGAGGACATCGCCTTCACCCTGCTCTCGTTTCGCTTCGCCCCGCCGCTGCTCGTGCTGCTGCCGCTGACCCTTTATTTCCAGGACATCGGCCTCAACGACACCTACGTCGGCCTGATCTGGGTCTACCAGCTGATTACCCTGCCGCTCATCTTGTGGATCGTGCGCAGCTACTTCGAGGACATCAGCCCCGACATCGAGCACGCCTACCGGGTCGACGGCCACGGCTGGCTCGCGACCTTCCTCAAGATCTCGATCCCGCTCGCCAAGCCCGGCATCGCCTCGGCGGCGCTGCTCTCGTTCATCTTTGCTTGGAACAACTTCGTCTTCGCCCTCGTCCTGGCCTCGGCCGACAAGCAGCCGGTGACGGTGGGGGCACTCGCCTTCGTCACGGCGTCGGGCATCCAGTACGGTCAGATCGCGGCCGCGGTCGTCTTGTCGATCCTGCCCACTCTGGCGCTTGCCCTCTACGCCCAGCGCTACCTCGTCGACGGCCTCTCATTGGGCGCGGTCAAGGGCTGAAGGATGCGCGCATGAGCTACCTCACCGTCGATCGCGTGGCGAAAGCCTTCGGCAAGGACGAGGTCCTGAACGACGCCTCCTTGGAGGTCGGGCGCGGCGAGATGGTGGCGATCTTCGGCGCGTCCGGTACGGGCAAGACCGTACTCTTGCGCCTGATCGCCGGCGTCGAGCGGCCGAGCGCCGGCGACGTGATCGTCGATGGCAAGTCGGTTCTGGACATGGCGCCCGAGGCGCGCGCGACCGGCATGGCGTTTCAGAACTTCGCCCTCTACCCGCACATGAGTGCGTTCGAGAACATCGCCAGCCCCTTGCGGGCGCGGCGCGTGGCCGGGGCCGAGATCGAGCGGCGCGTGACCGAGACGGCCGAACTCCTGCGCATCGACCACGTCCTGCACCACCTGCCGCGCGAACTCTCGAACGGGCAAAAGCAGCGGACGTCCTTGGGCCGCGCCCTGGTCCGCGAGCCGAAGATCCTGCTGCTCGACGACCCGTTGCGCAACGTGGACGCGAAGCTGCGCTACGAGATGCGAGTCGAGTTGCCGCGCCTGCTCAAGCGGTTCGACTCGACCGTCCTCTACGTCACGCAGGACTACAAGGAGGCGATGGCGCTCGGCGAGCGCGTCGCCGTGCTCCACGACGGCCGCTTCGTCCAGGTCGACCGGCCCGGCGCCGTCTACGTGCGTCCTTCGAGCGTCGAGGTCGCCCGCCTGTTCGGCGACCCAACGATCAACCTCTACCCCTGCCGGCCGCGCGCGGCCGCGGGCGGGGTCGAGATCGACGTGCTCGGCCACACCGTGTCGTTGCCCGGCCACGGCGCCGACAGTTTCGATCGACCCTGCTTGGTGGGCATTCGGCCCGAGGACGTGCGGGTCGATCTCGATCGGCGTCCGGGGGCGATCCCGGTCGAACTCGACGCCGTGACCCCGCTCAACGTGCGCACCGTCCTCTTCTTGCGCACGGCGGGCAAGGAGGAGGTGTTCGCCACCTGCTCCGAGGCGAAGGGCGAGGCGTTCGGCCGCGGCCACCGGGCGGTGTTCGCCTCGATCGACGCCAAGAAGGCGCTCTTGTTCGACGCCGAGACCGGCGCCCGGCTCGCGACCTGAAGGAACGGCACGGATATGGCAACCCTCACCCTCGATCGCGTCAGCAAGGTCTACGGCGAGCGCGGCCGGCACCCGATCCGGGCGGTGAGCGACGTCGACATGGCGATCGAAGACGGCGAGATCGTCGGGCTGCTCGGCTCATCCGGCTGCGGCAAGACCTCGACCTTGCGCATGATCGCCGGCTTCGAGAGCATCAGCGGGGGCGAGATCCGCGTCGGCGATCGCGTCGTCAACCCGCTGCCGCCCGCCAAGCGCAACGTCGCCATGGCGTTCGAGGGCTACGCCCTCTACCCGCCGCTCACTATCCGCGATAACATCGCGTTTGGCCTTTTACGCGATCGAACCCCCAAGGCCGAGGTCGAGGCCAAGGTGTGCGAGATCGCGGACCTCCTCGAAATCGGCAACGTCCTGGAGCGCTACCCGCCGACCGTCTCGGCCGGCCAGCAGCAGCGCGCCGGTTTGGCGCGCGCCCTCGTGCGCCCGGCCGACCTCTACCTCCTCGACGAGCCGATGGGGCAGTTGGAGCCGAGGCTGCGCGCGGTCCTGCGCGCCCGGATCAAGGAGTGGCTGATCGAGCGCAAGATGACGACGATCATCGTCACGCACGACCAGACCGAGGCGCTGGCGCTTTGCGATCGGATCGCCGTGATGGAGGCGGGCGTCCTGCAGCAGTTCGCCGGCACGCGCGAACTGAAGGATCGGCCGGCGAACCTGTTCGTGGCGTCCTTCATCGGCGAACCGCCGATGAACGTCTTCGACGCCCAGGTACGCCGCGAGGGGGGCGGGCTCAAGCTGTCGGTGCAGGGGGAGAAGGGCGGCGCCGCCTTCGCCCTGACGCTGCCGGGGACGGACCTCGTGGCCGAGATCGGCAACCGCGCCCACGTCAAGCTCGGCATCCGGCCGCACCTGATCGAGGTGGTCGGGGCCGGCGACACCGCCGCCACGATCGTCTCGAACCAATGGCTCGGCGATCAGACCCACCTCGGGCTGGAGATCGACGGCGTCGTCCTGATCGCGGTCACGGAGGGCACGATCGAGGCATCCGAGGGCGCCACGGTCCGCATTGCCTTGCCCTTGGCGGCCCTGCACCTGTTCGATCCGAGCGACGGCCGCGCCTTGATGCACGGCGCTGGGTCCGCCCGCCGCGGTAGGGCGGCTTGAGGAAGGGACGATGACGCGAGACCTCCTGATCGGCATCGACGCCGGCACCTCGATGATCAAGGCGGTCGCCTTCACCCCTGAGGGTGCCCAGATCGGCGTCGCCGCGCGCGAGAACATTTATGTCGAGCGCCGCGACGGTGCCGTCGAGCAGGACATGGCGCAAACGTGGGAAACGACGGCCGGCGTCCTACGCGACCTTGCCGAGGCGGTGCCGGATCTGGCCAAGCGTACGGCGGCGCTCGCCGTCACCGGCCAGGGCGACGGGACGTGGCTGGTCGACGACGCGAACGAACCCGCCGCACCGGCGTGGCTCTGGCTCGACAGCCGGGCGGCGTCCCTCGTCGGCGACCTGCGCAAGGGCGAGGCGGGGCAGCACTTCTACGCCCGCACCGGCTCCGGCCTCAACGCCTGCATGCAGGGCGCCCACCTCGCTTGGCTCAAGCGCTTTGCCCCCGACGTGCTGGGGCGGACGGCCACGGCGATGCACTGCAAGGACTGGCTCTACCTCAAGCTGACGGGCGTGCGCGCGACCGATCCGAGCGAGGGCGTGTTCAGCTTCGGCGACTATCGGACGCGCGCCTACGCCGCCGCGACCCTCGACCTGCTCGGCCTTGAGGATCACCGGCACCTCCTGCCGCCGATCGTCGACGGGACGGTGACGCACCACCCGCTAACGTCCGACGCCGCCGCGGCGACGGGCCTTCGTGCCGGAATGCCGGTCGTGCTGGCCCACGTCGACGTCGTCTGCACGGCGCTCGGCGGCGGGCTCTACCACCCGGAGCGCTCGGTCGGCTGCAGCGTGATCGGCACGACGGGGATGCACATGCGCTTGGGCCACGGGGTCGAGGACGTGGCGCTCAACGACGCCCAGACCGGCTACACGATGTGCTTTCCGGCCCCCGACACGTGGGTGCAGATGCAATCCAACATGGCGGCGACGCTCAACATCGACTGGCTGGCCGGGCGCGCGCGCGAAATCTTGGGCGCCTTCGGCCACGACGCGGACAGGGCGACGCTGCTGACCCGGCTCGACGCGGGCGCGGCGAAAGCCCCGCCCGGCCGCGTCCTCTACCACCCCTTCATCCACGCGGCCGGCGAGCGCGGCCCCTTCATCGATTCGAACGCCAGGGCGCAGTTCCTCGGGCTGGGCACAAAGACGGGCTTCTTCGACTTGATGCGGGCGGTTTACGAGGGTTTAGGCTTCGCCGCCCGCGACTGCTACGCCGCGATGGGCGAGGTGCCGGGCGAGGTGCGCTTGGCCGGCGGTGCCGCGCGCAGCCGCACCTTGCGTCGCGTCCTGGCCGCCTGCCTGGACCGGCCGGTGCAAACCAGCCACCGCGCCGAGGCGGGGGCCGCGGGGGCGGCGATGATCGCGGCGGTGGCGCTCAAGCATTACCCCACGATGGGCGACTGCACGGGCGCCTGGGTCGAGCCGTGCCTGGACGAACCGGAAGCGCCGGACGGGGCTCTCGTCGAGCGCTACGCCGCCTTGTTCCCGATCTACCGCGAGGGCTACGCGCACATGGGCGACGTCTGGAAGGATCTTGCCCGAAACCGGGCGCTGGAGCACGACCGTGGTTGATCTCAGGATCGTCGGCGACCGCTTCATGCGCACCGATCTGTTCACCGACGCGCTGAGAAGCATCGCCGGTGCCGAACGCCTCGACATCGCCGCGCAGACGCTCGACTGGCCGGACGTGCCGATGCGAGACGGCGAATCGGGGAGCGGGCTTGCCGGCCTCAAGGAGTTTCTCGGCGACCCGCGCGAACTGGCCGGTTTTCTCGCCGGCGCCGAGATCCTCGTCACGCACTTGGCCCCGGTCAACGCTTGGCTGCTCGATCGCTGCCCCGACCTCAAGCTGATCGCCGTCGCGCGCGGCGGGCCGGTCAACATCGACACGGACGCGGCCAAGGCGCGCGGGGTCGCCGTCGTCAACGCCCCCGGCCGCAACGCCCCCGCCGTCGCCGAGTTCACGATCGGCGCCATCCTGGCCCTGACGCGCAACATCACCAGGGGCCACGCCGCCTTGAGCCGGGGCGTCTGGCGCGGCGACCTCTACCGCGCCGAGATCGCCGGCCCCGAACTGTCCGAACTCACCGTCGGCATCGTCGGCTACGGCCACGTCGGCACCAAGGTCGTGCGGCTGCTGAAGCCGTTCGGGGCGCGCCTCCTGGTCTGCGACCCCTACGTCGATCTGTCGGCGGCGGATCGCTCCGACGGCGTCGAGCGGGTCGATCTGGACGCGCTGCTCGAACGGGCCGACGTGGTCAGCCTGCACCCGCGCGTCACGCCCGAGACGACGGGGATGATCGCGGCACCCGAACTGGCAAGGATGAAGCGGGGAAGCTATCTCATCAACACGGCGCGCGGGCCGCTCATGGACTACGACGCGCTGCTCGCCGCCTTGGAGAGCGGGCACTTGCGCGGGGCGATGCTGGAGACCTTCTGGCAGGAACCGCCGCCGATAGACCACCCGCTGCTCAGGCGCGACGACGTTACCTTGACGCCGCACATCGCCGGCGCCTCGCTGACGACGGTGCGGATCGCCGCCCGCATGGTCGCGGCCGAGGTCGAGCGCTACCTCGCCGGCCGACCCTTTCTCAACCCTCGCGCCTGAAGGGGCAGGAGATACGATCATGGACGACGCCGAGCGCGCGCTGCGCAAGGACATCGCCGACGCCTACCGCTCGATGAACGATCTCGGCATCAACCAGGGCACGAGCGGCAACATCTCGGTGCGCTTCGAAGACGGGCTGCTGATCGGCCCGTCCGGCACGCCCTACGCCACGATGGCGCCCGAAGACATCTGCTTCGTTGCGATGGACGGGACCTGCGAGCACCGCCTCGCGCCCTCGTCCGAGTGGCGCTTTCATCGCGACATCATGAAGTCGCGCGAGGACGTCAACGCCGTCGTCCACGCCCACCCGACCTACTGCACGGCACTCGCAATCTGCCGCAAGGACATCCCGGCCGTGCATTACATGATCGCCGCCGCCGGCGGCCCCTCGGTGCGCTGCGGCGGCTACGCCACCTTCGGCACCGCCGAACTGTCGAAGATGGCGCTCGAAGCCCTGGAGGGGCGCAACTGCTGCCTGCTCGCCAACCACGGCATGATCGCGACCGGCCCCAACCTGCCCAAGGCGATGTGGCTCGCGGTCGAACTGGAGACGCTGGCGCGGCAGTACGCGGTGGCGCTGCAGGTCGGCGACCCCGTCACCCTCGACGACGCCGAGATCGCGCGCAACGTCGAGAAGTTCAAGACCTACGGCCTGAAGGCAAAAGATTAGAGCTGCAAAGTTGACACAGATTGAGACAAGGCCTGAAGCGGCCAAAGCACGTCACGCCCCGGACTTGATCCGAGGCCTAAAGGTGCAAGCTGCAAAACCGTCTCGTCGAGCGGCTTTCACGCGGGAGTAGTTAGGTCCCGGATCAAGTCCGGGACGTGATATGTCCCGAGCGCTTGGCAAGCTCTAGACATCGAGGAGAACCCGAGCATGGCCCAGGCGGCAACAAAGGGCAGCGATGCCGCATCGCCGACCCTCGACCTCGTCGTCGTCGGCGGCGGCGTCAACGGTGCGGGCGTCGCCCGCGACGCCGCCGGGCGGGGGTTGCAGGTATTGCTCTGCGAGAAGGACGACCTCGCCGAGGGCACGTCGTCGCGCAGCGGCAAGTACATCCACGGCGGCCTGCGCTACCTCGAATACTACGAGTTCCGCCTCGTGCGCGAGGCGCTGATCGAGCGGGAAGCGCTGCTCGCGGCGGGGCCGCACATCATGTGGCCCTTGAGGCTCGTCCTGCCGCACAGCCCCGAGCAGCGCCCGGCTTGGCTGGTACGTTTGGGGCTGTTCCTCTACGACCACCTGGGCGGGCGCAAGAAGCTGCCGGCGACGCGCGTGCTCGACCTGCGCACGGCACCCGAAGGTGCCGCGATCAAGGACGACTACGTCAAGGCGTTCGAGTACGCCGACGTCTGGGTCGACGACGCACGGCTGGTCATTCTCAACGCGCTCGACGCCGCCAAGCGCGGGGCAGAGGTGCTGACCCGGACGAAGTGCGTCGGCGCCCGGCGCGAGGGCGGCCTCTGGCGCGTGACCCTGGTCGACGCGAGCACGGGAAAAGAGCGCACCGTCCACGCCCGTGCGCTGGTCAACACCGGCGGACCTTGGGTCGAGACGGTCTTGAACAACGTCGCAGGGGTCAACGGCCGGCACAGCGTTCGCCTCGTCAAGGGCAGCCACGTCATCATGAAGAAGTGGTGGGACGGGGCGAACGGCTACGTCTTGCAGAACGACGACAAGCGCCTCTTGTTCATCAACCCCTACCTCGACGGTTTGGCGCTCGTCGGCACGACCGACATCCCATTCGAGGGGGCGCCCGAGGACGTGGCGATCGACGGGGACGAGATCGACTACCTGCTGGGCGTCCTGAACCGCTACTTCAAGCAACGGTTCACGGCCGAGGACGTCGTCGCCAGCTATTCCGGCGTCCGCCCGCTCTACGACGACGATGCGAGCAAGGGCGCTTCCGCCGTCACGCGCGACTACACCTTCGAGGTCGACGGGAATGGCGACCGCGCTCCGATCGTCTCGGCCTTCGGCGGCAAGATCACCACCTACCGTAAGCTCGCCGAGCACGCGCTCGACCGGCTGAAGCCTTTCTTTCCTGAAATGAAGCCGGGCTGGACGGCGACGGCGCCGCTGCCCGGCGGCGATATCGCGAACGCCGATTTCGACGCGTGGCTGGAGGGCTTCGCCGTCGATTATCCCTGGCTGCCGGCAAACCTCGCCCGCCACTACGGCCGGCTCTACGGCACGCGGGCCTACGACCTGCTGCGGGACGCCAAGGGGATGCGCGATCTGGGCCAACACTTCGGCGGCCGGCTCTACGAGCGCGAGGCGCGCTTCCTCGTGGCCGAGGAGTGGGCGCTGACGGCGGACGACATCCTGGAGCGGCGCACCAAGCACGGCCTGTTCATGACCCGTGAGGCGCGCGCGGCGCTCTCGGCCTGGATCGAGCGGCAGGCGGCGCCCGCCGCCCTGCGCACGGCCTGAACCGATGCCGGACCACGACCTCTACCTCGGCATCGACCTCGGCACGTCGGGCGTGCGGGCGCTCGTGATCGACGCCGAAGGGACGGTGCGGGCGCGGGCGTCGCGGCCGATGCCGCCGCCCGACAAGCAGGGTGGTGCTATCCGTCAGGAGGCGGCGGTGTGGTGGGCGGCGGTGCAAGGTAGTTTAAGCGCACTGTCGGCCGAGATTGCCCTCGCGCAGGTCGCGGCACTCGCCGTCGACGGCACGTCGGGCACGCTCTTGCTGACCGACGCCGCCGGCCGGCCGCTCGAAGCCGCGTCGATGTACAACGATGCGAGTGCCGCCGAAGTTGCCGAACGGATCAAGGCCGCGGCGTCGCCCGAGAGCGGGGCGCACGGTGCCACCTCGCCGCTCGCCCGGCTGCTCGTGGCGCAGGACCGTCATCAAAGGGTACGCCACGCGCTGCACCAAGCCGACTGGATCGCCGCGCGCCTGACGGGGGACTACGGCCGAAGCGACGCCAACAACGCGCTCAAGCTCGGTTACGACCCGGTGGCGGGGCGCTGGCCCGATTGGCTGGAAGGCCTCGGCGTCCGCCGCGACCTGCTGCCCGCCGTGCAAGCGCCCGGCACGGTGCTGGGGCCGGTAGCGGACAGCGCCGCGACGGCGCTCGGCCTGTCGCCCTCCTGCCGCGTCGTCGCCGGCACGACCGACGGCTGCGCCTCGTTCCTCGCCACCGGCGCCGAGGGGGTCGGCGACGCGGTGACCGCCTTGGGCTCCACCATGACTTTGAAGCTGCTGGCCGATCGGCCGGTCTTCGCGCCGGCGCAGGGCGTCTACAGCCACAAACTCGGCGAGTGCTGGCTCGTCGGTGGTGCCTCGAACAGCGGCGGGGCGGCGCTCTTACGCTTCTTCACGCCCGAGCGGCTGGCCGAACTGACCCCGAACCTGCGGCCCGAGGCGCCGCTGGACCCCGGCTGGCACCCGTTGCCGGGCGTGGGCGAGCGCTTCCCGATCGCCGACCCCGACCTCGCCTTCGAGCCGGGCGACCGGCCGGACGACGAGGCGGTTTTCCTCCAAGCCCTGATGGAAGGGGTCGCCGGGGTCGAGCGGCGGGGCTACGACCTGCTGCGCGACTTGGGCTGTCCGGATCTGCGCGCGGTGCGCACGGTCGGCGGCGGGGCGGCGAACCCGGCCTGGGGAGCCATCCGCGCCCGGCATCTGGGTGTTCCGATGCTCGAACCGGTCGACGTCGAGGCGGCCTACGGCAGCGCCTTGTTGGCCATGCGCGGGGTGACGGCGTGAGGCCGGCGGCGCTCGAAGGTCTGCGGGCCTTCTCGGCCGCGATCGGCCGCGACCCGGAGCAGGTGCAGGCCGCCGGTGGCAATACGTCCTTGAAGGCCGACGGTCGTCTCTGGGTCAAGGCGTCCGGGCTCTGGCTCAAGGATGCCGAAACGCGCGAGGTCTTCGTCCCGGTCGATCGTGCCGCCGTGCTGGCCGGGATCGAGGCCGGGGCCGACGATCCGGTCAAGCCGGCCGTCGTCGATGACATGAACCCTGAGGGTCTGCGCCCCTCGATCGAGACGACGCTGCACGCGCTCCTGCCGCACGCGGCCGTCGTCCACACCCACTCGGTCCGAACCCTGGCGCTCGCGATCCGCGCCGACGCCGAGGCCGCCCTGGCACCCCGCCTCGAAGGGCTTGCCTGGACGTTCGTGCCCTACTGCAAGCCGGGCCTGCCGCTGACCCAGGCCGTCGCGCGGCGGACGGCGGGCGAGCGCGTCGACGTCTTGGTCCTGGGCAACCACGGCCTCGTCGTCGGCGCCGAGACGGTCGACGACGCGGCAGCATTGCTGCGCAGTGTCGAGGCCCGGCTCGACGCGCCAAAGCGTTCGTTCGACACCTCTTCAAGCAATACGCTCGCCGCGATCGGCGCCGGGCTCGGCCTTCGACCCGTCAAGCACGCGCGGGCGCACGGGCTCGCGGTGGGCGTGCTCAACCTGCGCGTCGCAGCGGCCGGCTCGTACTACCCCGACCACGTCATCTTCCTCGGCCCCGCCGCCGCCGTCCTGCCACCGGACACGAAGGAGGCACTGGCGGCCGTCGCGGCGGCGGCGGCGCGGGGAACGCGGCTGTTCCTCGTTCCGGGGGCGGGGGCGCTGCTCGCCGCGGACGCCGGCGAGAGCGCCGACGAACTCGCTTTGTGCCTCGCCCTCACCTTGGCGCGCGTGGCCGAGGACGCCCCGCTGCGGCGCTTGAGCCCGGCGAACGAGGCGGAACTTCTCGACTGGGACGCCGAGAAGTACCGGCAGGGCTTGGCCCGGTGACGAGGCGATCACCGTTTCGGTCCGGATCCGCCGAGATCGCCCGCCGTCTTGGAAGTCTCTCAGACGGCGTTGAAACCGTGCGCGGCGATCAGCGTAGCACTTGGCCGCGCGCTGGTCATCGCGTGCCCGCCGTCAGGTCCACGGCACGTCCGCTCGCGGCGGCCTCGTAGACCGCCGCTTCGATCTCTGGGTTGCGCAGATAGGCAGCGGCCTTGTTCTCCACGGCCGTTCCACGCAGCAGATGATCGCTCGCATGCTTTTGTAGCGCGTCGACGCAGTCGCCGCCAAACCCCGCCCTAGAACAGGGGCGGCCGAGCGGTGACGACGCCCGCTCCCTTCGCGCCCGAAAGACGAGTCCGCCGCGGCCGTCGAGCGCGATCACCCCCCTCGAAACCCTCGACCAGTCATTCGCCCATCGTGCGCCGCGAGTCGGCGGCGGCGATCTCGTCGAGCAAGGCAGACTGCGGAGGCTGACGGATAGGATGTCACGCAAAGGAACGACCCGGCGAGACGTTCCTCCACGAAGTTCCAGGAATCGCTTGTCCTTCGAGACCCGTCTCGCGTCCAATAACTCCGTATGACTTCGACGCTCAAGCCGCGTCTTGGAGTGTCCGCAGGACGGTTGCAGTCCGAGAAGGACTGGAACGGCGACGAACTTTCCATGAGGGTAGCCGATGGAAGAGATCTACGAAGCCTACGCGCTAAAATACGTCGAACGGAGAACGCGCTCACGGGCGGACTCGTGCCTCTTCGACGGCAATCGCGCGGCACCGCACGCGATGGACGATTTCTTGTGGGACGTTTGCGACCAGGAACGGACGAACGTCGCCGACACCGGCTGCCGACGCTTGCCAGCGGCGTCGATAGCGTCTCCGGGACACGACGATCCGATGGTCAAACGAATGTTTTTGCTGGTCGCAGGAACGGTGAGCGGACCCACGATCCACCGCCTCGACGCGCCGCCGACGATGGACATCGTCGACTTGATGTAAGGCTCCGCGCCATGATCCTCGGCCGGATCGGCGGTGACTTCACCTGATGTGACGAGCACGTCGAAGGGGATGGTGGGCGCACAAGGGCTCGAACCTTGGACCCGCTGATTAAGAGTCAGCTGCTCTACCAACTGAGCTATGCGCCCATCCGTGCGGCCCACTTAAGGGGTTGCCGGGGCGGCGTCAACCCCGTGGGAGGCATCGATCGTCGGGCGTCACCGATCGCGGCGCGGGCCGGCGAAAGGGAATTGCGCCGCCGCCCGCTTGCGCTTAAGGTCGAAGGGTTGGCGGGCGTAGTTCAGAGGTAGAACGTCAGCTTCCCAAGCTGAATGTCGTGGGTTCGATTCCCATCGCCCGCTCCAAAACCCTTCCCCGAAGGTCCGTTCGACGGCGCGCTCAGTAGACGCCGCCGAAGCCGCGCTCGATCCTGCTCTCGCCCGCCTCGGCGCCGCCCGCTTCGGTGCCGGGCGGGCGCGTGACCTTGACCGGCACGCCGCGGCGTGCCCTGGCCTCGGCCTCGACCGCGTCCCAATCAACCCGCGTCAGCGCCGCCCCGGCCTCGGCCCGCACGCGCTCGACGACGCCCTGGGCGGGGTTGGGAAAGCTCTGGTAGGTCGCTTCGAGGTGGTCGAGCTGCAGGATGTCGGGGTGGACCTCGACGTAGAACTCGCCCGCCGACCAGCCGGTCTTGACCGGCTGCTCGACGACGTCGACCGGGGTGCCGACCGGCACGACTTCGAACAGGTGCTCGATGTCCTCGGGATACATGCGAATGCAGCCGCGGCTGACCCGGCGCCCGACGCCGAAAGGCTTGTTGGTGCCGTGCATCAAGTAGGTCGGCCAGTCGAAATAAAGGGCGAAGTCGCCGAGCGGGTTGTCCGGCCCCGGCCCGACCACCGCCGGCAGATCGGGGTTGTCGGACCGTGCCGACGCGGTCGGGCGCCACGTCGGCGCCGCCTGCTTGCGCACGATCCGCGTCTGCCCGAGCGGGGTGTCGAAGCCCTCGCGGCCGACACCGATCGGGTGGGTCTCGACCGAGCCGTCGTTGCGAAACCAGTACAGGCGCAACTCGGATTTGTTGATGACGATGCCCCGGCGCTCGGCCGCCGGCAAGAGGTGCGCCGTCGGCAACAGGACCGGGCGGCCCGCGCCCGGCACCCAGACGTCGATGCCGGGATTGGCGGCCGAGAGTTCGAGGATGCCAAGCCCGTGCCGGCGGGCGACGTCGAGCAGCGTCTGCTGCCCGTCGGTGACGTCCCAGGCGAGCGCGCCGATCAAATCGCCCACGGGCCGCGTGGGGGGCGCGACGGCGGCTTGCGCGCGATTGATGATGCCGTGCCGGGCGACGAGGCCGGCGGCAACGAGCGTCAACAGACGCCGCCGCTTGAGCCCGCGCGGTGCAAACGGCCCTTCCCCGGTCCCGGCCGGCATCATCACGCCTACTTGCGCAGGCCGGCGCGGAAGATGCGATCCGCCTTCTCGCTCGCGGTGCGCGCCTCGAGCGCGGCCGACTCGGCGTTCGCCGCCGCGGCCTCGGACGCGGCGAGTGCCGCCGTCGCCTTGCGGTCGGCTTCCTCGGCGACGGCGCGCGTCGAGGCGAGCTCGCTGCGCATCGCGGCGTTGGGATCCTCCTTGTCGCTGCTGCAGGCGCCGAGTGTCAGCAGCGACAAGGTACTGACGCCAAGAAGGATACGGTTGCGCATGGATCGACTCCCAAAGTCACGGTTGCGGGGCAGCTTATAACAGGCTTTTGCCCCGGCTTCACCCTCCGCGCGTAGGTTGAAAAGAAACTGCGTCAATCGGGCAACGTCCCCGCCGCTCACGGCAGGATCTCGATCGGGGTGCCAAGGGGGACGTCGGCCCAGATGACGTCCATTTCCGCATCGGTGACGGCGATGCAGCCTTCCGTCCAGTCGAGCCGGTGATGGCCGCGACCGACGTCGCGGGTTGAGCGCGACAGGCCGTGGATCATGATGTCGCCGCCGGGATCGACGCCCAGGCTGCGTGCCCGGGCCGCGTCGGCCGGGGACGGGTAGGAGACGCGGATCGAGCGGTAAAACCGGCTGGCCCCGTTGCGCCCGGTGAGGGTGTAGTGGCCCTCGGGCGTGCGGCCGTCGCCGGCCTGCCGCTTGGCGCCGACGGGCTCGCGGCCGAGCGCGATTTTGAAGTTGCGGACCACCTTGCCGTCGTCCATCAGGGTCATCTGCCGCTTGCTCTTGACGACGATGACGCGGTCGATCTCGGCCCAGGACGGGTACGGGAT
Source organism: Geminicoccaceae bacterium (assembly GCA_965217265.1). GTDB lineage: Bacteria > Pseudomonadota > Alphaproteobacteria > Geminicoccales > Geminicoccaceae > JAGRGG01. The sequence goes on from CBDCHP010000007.1 coordinate 90,723, forward strand.
CGTCGCGGCGAGTAACACGAGAACGACGGAAGCTCGTCTGACGCGCATGCGGGCGGTTGCCGGAATGATTGGGCACAGGTACGACGCGTCAACTGTAACGATCGCGCCCGGGCGTGCGCAAGCGATGATGCCGTCGTGCGGCAACACCGTTTTACGCCGGGCGCCGCTTTGGCTATCAAGCCCGGCATGAACAACGATCTTGAAATCATCGTCCCGGACGTCGATCGCCCGGTCCTGCTGGTCTGCGACCACGCCGGGCACCGCGTACCGGGGGGTGCGGCGGCGCTCGGCATCGACGGGTCGCGGCTTTGCCGCCACATCGGCTGGGACATCGGTGCGGCCGACGTCACGCGCGGCCTCGCCCGGCGCTTGGGCGCGCACGCGATCCTCAACCACGCCTCCAGGCTGCTGATCGACCCGAACCGCCGGCCGGGCATCCCGACCTCGATCCCGGCGGTGAGCGACGGCTGCGTCGTGCCGGCGAACGAGCGCTTGACGCGAAACGAGGCGCGGCGGCGCTTTACGTCCTACTTCGTTCCCTACCACCGGGCGATCGCGCGCTGGGTGGCGAAACGTCGGGCGCTGGGTCGGGTGCCGGCGCTGATCGCGGTGCACAGCTTCACCCCCTTGATGGAGGGCGAGCGCCGACCCTGGCACGTAGGCGTCTTGTGGCGCAACGACGTGCGCTTGGCGGGGCCGGTCCTCGAAGGCTTGCAGGCCGATCCCGGCCTCATCGTCGGCGACAACCAGCCCTACTCGGGCCTGCGCGACTTCGGCTACACGATCACCTTCCACGCCCAGCGCACGCGCCTGCCGCACGTGATGTTCGAGATCCGCCAGGACCTGATCGCGACGGCCGGGGACGCCGGGGCCTGGGCCGAACGCTTGGCGGGTCTCTTGGCGCCGCTGCTGGACGACGAGGCACTTTACGCCTTCTATGACGGCGACAACAAGATCGCTGCAAGGGAGATCGTCTCATGGCGCCGCGCGAGCCAAGCCTTACCATTGGCATAGAAGAAGAATATCTCGTCGTCGACGCGACGACCGGCAACCTCGCGATCGAGCCGCCCAAGGGCTTCATGGAGGGCTGCAAGGCGGCCTTGGGCTCTCAAGTGACGCACGAGTTCTTGCAAGCGCAGGTCGAGATCGGCACCTCGATCTGCCGCAAGGTACGCTCGGCGCGGGCGGAACTCGCCGGGCTGCGCCGGACGATCGCCGATTGCGCCCACGAGCACGGCCTTGCCCTCCTCGCCGTCTCGACCCACCCCTGGGCCAACTGGCGCGAGCAGAAGACGGTCGACATGGATCGCTACCGCATCCTGGCCGAGGATTATCAGGCGCTGGCGCGCCGCCTCGTTATCTGCGGCATGCACGTCCACGCCGGCATCGAGGACGACGACCTTCGCATCGACCTGATGAACCAATCGACCTACTTCTTGCCGCACCTCTTGGCGCTCAGCACCTCCTCGCCGTTCTGGGAGGGCCAGACGACGGGGCTGAAGGCGTTCCGGCCGACGATCTTCGGCGACCTGCCGCGCTCGGGCTTGCCGGAGGCGTTCGCCAGCCACCGCGACTGGGAGGGGATGTTGGAGATCCTGGCCGAGAGCGGCGCCTGCACCGATCCGACCAAGATCTGGTGGGACATCCGCCCGAGCGTCAAGCACCCGACCCTGGAGATGCGCGTCTGCGACGTCTGCACCTATCTCGACGACGCGGTCACGATCGCCGCCATCTACCAGACCCTGCTCGCCTTCCTCTACCGCCTGCGCGCCAACAATCAGACGTGGCGGCAGTACCGGCGCCTCTTGATCGAGGACAATAAGTGGCGGGCGCAGCGTTTTGGCGTCGAGGGCGAGCTGATCGACTTCGGCCGGCGGCGCCCGGTGCCGTTCGCCGACTTGATCGAGGAGATCAAAAGCTACCTGCGCGAGGAGGCGCTCAGGCTCGGCTGCCTTGAAGAACTCGACCGCGCAAGCGATATCGTCAAGCGCGGCACCAGCGCCGACAACCAGTTGCGCACCTACCAAGAGGCGCTGGCCGCGGGCGCCGACGAGGACGAGGCCCGCCGCGCCGTCGTGCGCTGGCTGATCAACGCCACGCTCGACGGCGTCCCGGCATGACGAGGAGAACACCGATGCCCAAGACCACCGACCAAGCCACCCAGGACGCGATCGACGCCGCCGTGCTGCGGCGCCTGATCCACCACCTGCAAGAGCGCACCGACGTGCAGAACATCGACTTGATGAACCTTAGCGGCTTTTGCCGCAACTGCTTGTCCAAGTGGTACCGCGCCGCCGCCCTGGAGCGGGGCGTCGAGGTCGACGACGCCGCGGCGCGCGAGCGGGTCTACGGCATGCCCTACGCCGAGTGGAAGGCCAAGCACCAGCCTGAGGCGACGCCCGAGCAGGCGGCGGCGTTCGAGGCCCAGGCGCACCCGAGTTGAGGCGCCCGGGGCCTAGTCTGCGCCCAGCAACTCGGCGACCAGCGCCGGCACCGTCGCCGAGGCGGGGCCGATGCGGTGCTCGTCGAAGGCACTCGACGTCGCGGTGTCGGCGGCGTTGACCTCGATCAGCCGCCCGCAGCCGTGGGCGCGCACCGCCGCCGCGAAGCCGGCCGCGGGGTAGACGAGGCCCGAGGTGCCGATCGCGACGAAGAGGTCGGCCGCGGCCAGCGCCGCCTCGATCTCGTCGAGAAAGCGTGGCACCTCGCCGAACCAGACGATGTCGGGCCGGAGCCCGCCCGCGCGCTTGCAGGCGGGACAGGGGGTCCGCGCGTCGAGGTCGTCGTGCCAGACCCGCGCCGCGCCGCAGGCGGTGCAGCGGATTTTCAGCAGTTCGCCGTGCATCGGCCAGACCTCGGCGCCCCCGGCGCGGGCGTGCAGATCGTCCACGTTCTGCGTCACCAGCACGACCCGGCCGGGGTGGCGGCGCCCCAGTTCGGCGAGTGCTGTATGGGCCGGGTTCGGTGCGACGGCGGGATCGAGAAGCGCCCGGCGGCGCGCGTTGTAGAACCGGTGTACGAGATCCTGATCGCGGTAAAACGCCCCGGGCGTCGCGACTTCCTCGGGGCGGTGGCCCTCCCAAAGGCCGTCGGCACCGCGAAAGGTCGGCAGGCCCGACTCGGCCGAGACCCCGGCCCCGGTCAGGACGACGATCGTGTCGGACGCCAAGGCACCCCCTCTCGCATGACTGCCTCGTCGATGTCGGGCCGAACCCGCCCCGCGCGTCGGGTCGCGCTGGCGCCGATGGGCGGTCCCGTGCCCGTGCAAACCTGTTTTGAGGACTGAGGAAACGATCATGGCAAGCGGGCGGTTGGATGGCAAGACCATCGCCATCGTCGCCGGCGACGGGCGAGTCGAGTTGACGGGCCCGCGCGACGCCTTGCGGATCGCCGGCGCTACCGTGCACGCCGTCTCGCCCGACGACGGGGGATTACCGGCTTCAACCACACCGAGAAGGACGACCGGAGTCGACCTCAAGAACAGCAGTGCCAAGGTCAGCGACCAGGAGGTCGTGGTCGACGGCAAACTCGTCACCAGCCGCAACCCTGGCGACCTCGGCGCCTTCACCGCTAAGACGATCGCGGCCGTCGCGGCGGGGTAAGGCAAAAAGTAGGGCTGGCTCCGGAGGAGGGATTCGAACCCCCGACCAATCGATTAACAGTCGATTGCTCTACCGCTGAGCTACTCCGGATCGGTAAGGCCGGGCGTATAGCAGAAGCCAGCGCCCGGCGTCACGCCCTTTTTGCCGCGTCACCTTTTGCCCCGTCGCCCGCGCGGCGGGGCCGAGGCCCGGGCCGGAATCGAACCGACATACAAGGATTTGCAGTCCTCTGCATAGCCATTCTGCCACCGGGCCGCGCGGGCGGTCGGCCCCGTATGTAGCCACCGGCCGGGTTGCGGTCAACGCCCGCGGCCCGCGCGCCCCGCCCCTGATTTGTGCCGTGCCCCGTGATTGCCGCGACGGACCGGCCGGGGCTATAAGCGGGTCCGGGTCGGCAAGGGTGGACCCGGGGTCTGGCAGCAAAGGGGCAGCAATGGTCGATTACGCGCGGGCGCGCCGCAACATGGTCGAGGGCCAGCTTCGTCCCAACCGCGTCGACGATCCGCGCGTGGTCGCCGCCTTCGAGACCGTCCCGCGCGAGGCGTTCCTGCCCAAGCGCCTGCGCCCGGTCGCCTACAACGACGAGGACATCGACCTCGGCGGCGAGCGCCACCTGATCGAGCCGATGACGCTCGCCCGGATGGTGCAGTACGCCTACCCCGCCAAGGACGACACCGCCCTAGTGCTCGGCTGCGACACAGGCTACGCGGCGGCGATCCTGGCGCGTCTCACCACGACGGTCTTCCTGCTCGCCCCCGACGCCGAAGCCCAAGCGGCCTTCGATCGCCTGCTGGAGGAGATGGAGATCGGCAACGTCGTGACGCAGGTCGGCGACGCGCGCGACGGCCTCGCCGAGCAGGGGGCGTTCAACCTGATCCTGCTCGCCGGCAGCGTGCCCGAGGCGCCGGACGCGCTCTTGCGGCAACTCGACGACGGCGGGCGGCTCGCGGCCGTCGTCCAGCCCGAGGGGCGGCCCGGCAAGGTCACGATCGTCACCCGGGTCGGCGACAGCCACGGCCACGTCGTCCCGTTCGACGCGGCGATCCCGCCTCTGCCGGCGTTTCGGCGCACGCCCGGCTTCGTCTTCTGAACCCGCGGCGCCATAATCGTTTCAGTTGATCTAGGTTTGTAGTCTAGCAACTAATAGGCAATCATGCTAGGCAGTACGCATGCTTCTGCGCGCCCTCGCCCTCCTGATCGTCGCGGTCCCGCTCGCGGCGCTCGCCGACGGGGTGCCGCTGATGATGGCACTCGCCAAGGCCTATGCCGAGAACCCGGCGCTCGAAGCGGCGCGGGCGCGTCTGCGCGCCGTCGACGAGGGGGTGCCGCTCGCCAAGGCGGCCGGTCGGCCGCGGCTGCGGGCCTTGGGCTCGTACGGCATGCAGCAGACGACGCAAGCGCTCGGCGACGCCGTAGTCGAGGGGCAGGAAGCGGCGCTGCGCTTGGAGCAGACCCTCTACGACGGCGGCGCCGTGCGGGCCGAGATCGCCAAGGCGGAGGCCGACGTCGCCGCCGCGCGGGCGCGGCTGGCGAGCGTCGAGCAGGACGTGCTCCTGGCGGCGGTGCGGGCCTATACCGGCGTCTTGCGGGCGCAGCGCGTGCTGGAGGCGGCACTCGCCAACGAGCGCCGCCTGACGGCGCGGCGGGGTGCGGCGCAGTCGCGGTTCCGTTTCGGCCAACTGACCCGAACCGACGTCGCGCTGGCCGAGGCGGGGGTCGCCGCGGCCGAGGCGCGACGCTACGGGGCCGAGGCGGCACTCCGCGCCGCGGGCGCTTCGTTCGAGCGCGTGATCGGCGACCCGCCGGGCACCCTGGTCACGCCGGGTCTGCCGTCGGACCTGCCGACGGACCTGGCGGCGGCGACCGGGGCCGCGGCCGAACATCCAAGCGTCGTCGCCGCAAGGCGGGAGCTCGAAGCCGCCGAGGCGGAGATCGACGCCGCCGTCGCGGGCGGTCGGCCGCGGCTCATCGTCAGCGGCGAGGCCGGCTACGGCCAGCGATCGGGCGCGAACGAGGGCTGGCACGAGCGTTTTGGCGTCGGCACGAGCTTCGTCGTGCCGCTCTACGCGGGCGGGGGCAACAGCGCCGCGCGGCGTCGGGTGCGCGAGCGCGTGAGCGAGCACCGCCACCTGCTCGACGACGCGAGCCGCCGCGTCGACGCCGAGACCGTCGCCGCCTGGGAAGATCTCCGCGCCGCGCGGGCGTCGCTCAAGGCGCTGGAGCGCGGCGCGCGCGCGGCGGCGCTGGCGATGGACGGCGTGCGCGTCGAGGCCGACGTCGGCGCGCGTAGCTTCATCGACCTGCTCGACGCCGAGCAGGAGGCCTTCGAGGCCGAGGTGGCGCTGGCGCTGGGCCAGGAAGCCGAGGTCGTGGCCGCCTATCGCCTGCTCGCGGCGAGCGGGCGCCTGAGCGCTGAAACCTTGGCGCTGGATGTATCCTTATACGATCCGAGCGCCTATTATCGCGAGGTTCGCGGTCTTTGGCTCGGTGCGAAAGCGGGCGGCGGCCGCGCGGACGAGACCCGCCGTTGAACCAGATTTGATCGAGAGCGGCAATTTCGAGTGGACGAGATGAGCACGAACAAGAGCGATCAGGAACCGTCGATGGAGGAGATCCTCTCCTCGATCCGCCGCATCATCGCCGACGAGCAGGACGAGGGCGCCGCCGTATCGCCGGCCGAGGGTGCCCGCGACGCCGCGCACGCGCCGCAGCCGGCCGATGCCGATGATGACGATGACGACGTCCTGGACCTGACCCAGCCGGTCGATACCCCCGAGACCGAGGCCCCGGCGGCCGAGGCGGAGCGACCCCTGTTCAAGCCGCGATCCGAGGCCGAAGAGCCGGCGGCCGAGAAACCCGCAGACGAAGCGCTCGACCTCGACCAGGACGAGATCGGCTTCGACGACGAACCCGCGGACGATGACGACGCGACGCTTGAAGAACCTGCCTTTGAGGCGGCAAACGCCGACGACGATGGGAGTGCAGTTGCCGACGACGAGGACGAGGCTGCCGTCGATACCGGCCCGGACGAGACGACGGCCGAGACGCCGGACGACGCCGCCGATCTTGAGCCCGTTCAGCCTCCCCCCGAACCCGCCTTACCGCCGCAACCTACGAAGGGTAAGACACACGTGAGCGCTTCACCTCAGCAAGACACGGAATTCCTCTCCAGCGACACGACCAGCCGCAGCACCAGCGCGTTCGCCCGCCTCGCCAAGGCGGCGTCCGGTGAGGACCGGCGCCCGGTCGCCGACGGCGAGCGCACCGTCGAGGCGTTCATGGTCGACCTGCTCAAACCCATGCTCAAGGAGTGGCTCGACCAGAACCTCCAGACCATCGTCGAGCGCGTGGTCGAGCAGGAGGTCAAGAAACTCGCCCGCCGCGCCGAGCTGCTTTAAACGCTTCGCGTTGCGCTAGGCGCGCGGCCTTTCTCTTTTCTTTTTCGCTTTGTCTGGGGCTGACCCTCGGCGCCGCAACCAATCTCCGCCGTTAACACCGGCAAAAAAGAAGGAAAAAGGCCGCGCGCCCAGCGCACGCGAAGCGTTCACGACCTTGCGGCCTGTCTAACACCGTCCTAAACGGTTTGGCCTTCATCCAAAGCCGAGCCGAAGCGGATTTTTCATGCTGGACAAGACCTTCGACGCGCGGGCGGTCGAGGAAACGATCTACGCCGCCTGGGAGGCGGGCGGCGCCTTCGCGCCCAAGGGCGAGGGTGTCCCTTACGCGATCATGCTGCCGCCGCCGAACGTGACCGGCAGCCTGCACATCGGCCACGCCCTCGACCACACCTTGCAGGACGTGCTGATCCGCTATCATCGGATGCGGGGCCGCAAAACCTTGTGGCAGCCCGGCACCGACCACGCCGGCATCGCGACGCAGATGATGGTCGAGCGCAAATTGGCCGAGGAGGGCAAGGAGCGGCGCGGCATCGGCCGCGAAGCCTTCCTGGACGAGGTCTGGCGCTTCAAGGCGGCGTCCGGCGGCACGATCCAGCGCCAGATGCGCCGCCTCGGCCAGTCGCCCGACTGGTCGCGCGAACGGTTCACGATGGACGAGGGCCTGTCCAAGGCGGTCCTGCGCGCCTTCGTCAGGCTCCACGCCGACGGCCTGATCTACCGCGACAAGCGACTGGTCAACTGGGACGTCCGGCTGCAGACGGCGGTCTCGGACCTGGAGACCGAGCAGCGCGAGGTCGACGGGCACTTGTGGCACCTCGACTATCCGATCGAGGGCACCGATCGGGTCCTCACCGTCGCGACGACGCGGCCGGAGACGATGCTGGGCGACACAGGGGTCGCCGTCCACCCCGACGACGAGCGCTACAAGGACGTCGTCGGCCGGCACGTCGTCCTGCCGCTGGTCGGCCGGCGCATCCCGATCGTCGCCGACGCCTACTCCGATCCCGAGAAGGGCACGGGTGCGGTCAAGATCACCCCGGCGCACGACTTCAACGACTTCGAGGTCGGCAAGCGGCACGGGCTCGAAGCCCTTGCGATCCTGGACGAGGCCGGGCGCGTCAACGACGACGCGCCGGCGCGTTACCGCGGCCTGGAGCGCTTCGAGGCGCGGCGGCAGGTCTTGATCGACCTCGAAGCCGAGGGCCGGCTGCGGCTGACCGAGCCGCACCGCCACGCCGTGCCGCACGGCGACCGCTCCGGCACGCCCTTGGAGCCCTACCTCACCGACCAGTGGTACTGCGACGCGGGACGGCTCGCCGGCCCGGCGATCGGGGCGGTCGAGGACGGCCGCACCCGCTTCGTCCCGGCGCAGTGGGCCAACACCTACTTCGAGTGGCTGCGCAATATCCAGCCCTGGTGCATCTCGCGCCAGCTCTGGTGGGGGCACCGGATCCCGGCGTGGTACGGCCCCGACGGCACGATCTTCGTCGCCGAGGACGAGGCGGGCGCCATCGAGCAGGCCCGCCGGCACTACGGCGAGGATCGCGACCTCACCCGCGACCCGGACGTGCTCGACACATGGTTCTCGTCGGGCCTGTGGCCGTTCTCGACGCTGGGCTGGCCGGATCGGACCGAGGATCTCGCGACCTTCTACCCGACCGACGCCCTCGTCACCGGCTTCGACATCATCTTCTTCTGGGTCGCCCGCATGATGATGCTGGGCCTCTACTTGACCGGCGAGACCCCTTTCAAGGACGTCTGCATCCACGGCCTCGTTCGCGACGAGAAGGGCCAGAAGATGTCGAAGACGCGCGGCAACGTCGTCGATCCCCTGACGCTCGCCGACCGCTACGGCGCCGACGCGCTCCGGCTCTCGCTGGTCTCGGCCACCGTGCAGGGCCGCGACGCCAAGTTCGGTGCGGCGCGGGTCGAGACCTACCGCAACTTCGTCACCAAGCTCTGGAACGCGGCCCGCTTCGTTGAGATGAACGGCGGCGGCAAGTTCGGGGGGTTCGACCCGGCGGGCGTCACCCTGCCGGTGAACCGCTGGATCGTGACAGCGCTGCAAAAGACCGCGGCCGAGGTCGCGGGCGCGATCGAGGCGTATCGCTTCAACGAGGCCGTGCTTCACCTCTACCAGTTCGTCTGGGACGACTACTGTGATTGGTACATCGAGCTGATCAAGCCGACCTTGAGCGGCGACGACGATGCTGCCGCCGAGACGCGGGGGACGGCCTCCTGGGTCCTGGCCGAGACCTTGAAGCTGTTGCACCCGATGGCGCCCTTCGTCAGCGAGGTCTTGTGGCGCGACTTGTTCGGCGCGCCGGGGGGAATGCTGATCGACGCCGCTTGGCCGACGCCGCGGCCGGACCTCGTCGACGCCGGGGCCGAGGCCGACCTCGGCTGGCTGATCGAGACGGTAAGCGGCGTCCGCGCCGCGCGCTCGGAAGTGAACGTGCCGGCGTCGGCGAGGCTCACCCTCGACGTCCACGGCGGCGATCAGGCCCTCGTCGACCGCCTCGCCCGCCACCGCGCGTCGCTTCTGCGCCTCGCGCGCCTCGACGACGTGCGGGGTTCGCACGGCCCCGTGCCGCGGACGGCGATTGCGGTCGTTCAGGGCGACGCGGTGCTGGCGATGGACGTCGGCGGCATCGTCGACTTCGACGCCGAGGCAAAGCGGCTGCGCAAGGAAGCCGACAAGGCGGCCTCGGACCTCGACAAGACCCGCCGCAGGCTCGCCGACCCCAACTTCGTCGCGCGGGCGCCGGCCGAGGTGGTCGAGGAGAACCGCGAGCGCGTCGCCCTGACGGCAACGCGCCTGGAGCGCCTCGAAGCGGCCCTCGCCCGCATCGCCCAAGCCTGAAGGAGCCCCGATGCCGATCCACGAATGCCTGACGTCCGACCCCGCCGGTGCCGTGCCCCTGCACCTCGTGCCGAAGGCCGACGCCGACGCCTGGATCGCCGGGCGGACGCCGCTTGAGCGGCGCTGGCTGGAGGCCACCGGCTACAAGGCCAAGGCGGGCCAAACCGCCCTCCTGCCGGCGCAAGACGGGTCGCTCGCGGCGGCGCTGCACGTCACCGACGGCGATCATAGTCTGTGGGACGTGGCGGCGGCGCGGGCAAACCTGCCCGCCGGGGTCTGGCGTCTGGCGGACGGCGGGACCGAGGCGGCGCTCGGCTGGGCGCTGGCGTCGTACCGCTTCGATCGCTACCGGAAGGTTTCGGACGAGCCCGGTCCGATCCTCGCCGTCGACGCCGGCGCGATCGAGGCGGCCACGCCGCTGGCGGAGGCGATCGCGTTCGGCCGCGATCTCGTCAACACGCCGGCCTCGGACTTGGGCCCCGGCGAACTCGTCGAACTGATCGCGACCGAGGCCGGGCACTACGGGGCGAAGGCGACGGTGATCGAGGGTGCCGACCTTGAAGAGGACTACCCCGCGATCCACGCCGTCGGCAAGGCGGCCTCGCGCGCCCCCCGCCTCCTCGACCTCGCCTGGGGCGATCCGGCGGCGCCGAAGCTCACCCTGGTCGGCAAGGGGGTCTGCTTCGATACGGGCGGGCTCGACCTGAAGCCGGCGAGCGGCATGGCGCTGATGAAGAAGGACATGGGCGGGGCGGCGGCGATGGCGGCCCTGGCGCTCGGCGTCATGGCGGCCGGCCTCAAGGTGCGGCTGCGCCTCCTCGTGCCCGCCGTCGAGAACAGCGTCTCGGCGAACAGCTTCCGGCCCGGCGACGTCGTCATGAGCCGCAAAGGCCCGACGATCGAGGTCGGCAACACCGACGCCGAGGGCCGGGTGATCCTGGCCGACGCCCTGGCACTCGCCTTCGAGGAGGAGCCGGACCTCGTCATCGACGCCGCGACGCTGACCGGGGCGGCGCGGGTGGCGCTCGGCCCCGAACTGCCGGTCCTGTTCACGCCGCAGGACGACGTGGCGGAGGGGATGCTCGAAGCGGGCGGGGTGACGCACGAGCCGCTCTGGCGGCTGCCCCTGCACAAGCCCTACGAGAGCTACATCAAGAGCCGCGTCGCCGACTTGAACAACTCCGGGCAGAAGCCGTTCGCCGGCGCGATCACCGCCGCCTTGTTCTTGCAAGCCTTCACCGGGAACGGCGACTGGGCGCACATCGACATGTTCGGCTGGAACGACGAGGCCCGTCCGGGGCGACCGAAGGGCGGCGAGGCGATCGCGGTCCGGCCGCTGCTCGCCTACTTGAGCCGGCGTTACGGTCGATGAGCGGGCACGGCCCGCTGAGGCGCCGATGAGCGGGCGCCGCCCGCCGGGGGAACTGGCCGACTACGCTTGGTTCACCGACATCCAGACGCGCTGGATCGACAACGACATCTACGGCCACGTCAACAACGTCGTCTACTACAGCTTCTTCGACACCGCACTCGCCGCCTACCTCATGGGGGACGGCGGCCTCGATCCCTGGAACGCGCCGGTGATCGGCTACGCGATCGAGAACGGCTGCCGTTTTCATCGGGCCGTCGCCTTTCCCGATCGGATCAAGGCGGGGGTCAGGGTGGCGCATCTCGGCAACACCAGCGTCCGCTACGAGATCGGCATCTTCAAGAACGACGACGCGACGGCGGCGGCGGAAGGACACTTCGTTCACGTCTTCGTCGAGCGCGCGAGCGGACGGCCGGTGCCGATCCCGGACAAGATCCGCCGCGCCCTCGCCGCGCTGCACCGTCCGGCTGATCCGGCTTGATGAAGCAATGATTGCACCTTCGCCGCTGATCCCGTAAGGCCACACGCATCAGCGGACGGAGGCCGGATTGACCGACGACGGACGGGCGCGGTTTCGCGTCAATCTCGCGACGCGCGAGGTCGAGATCGAGGGCAGCGAGGCGTTCGTGCGCGGGTTCGCCGCCCGGATCGAGATCCTGTTCGACCGGCTCGAAGAGGCGCCGGCGTCCCCTGCCCCGTCGCCCGTCGACGACTCCGTCGAACTGCCCCTGTTCCAGCCGCAGCCGCAGCCGCAGCCGCAGCCACCCGCCGAGGCGCCGGGCCTGCCCGACCTCGGGCCGTTCGGCCAGTACCTGCACCACATGGCCTCGGGCACGACCGAGGTCGATAAGATCCTCGCCAGCGGCTTCTACCTGCAGCAGCAGTCGACCGACCAGACGTTTGCCACCGGCGACGCCAACAAGCGTCTTGCCGAGCACGGCATCAAGATCGGCAATCCCTCGCAGTGCGTGCGCCAGTCCTTGATGGCCAAGCGCGTCTTCATGGTCAGCCGCGGCCGCTACCGCGTCTCGCAGCAAGGGCGTACCTACCTGCGCCAGTTGATGGGGCCGGTCATCCCGACGTGAGAACGCTTCGCGTGCGCTAGCGTTCATCCCCCTCATCCTCCTCGGTCTCGACCGCGGGCACGGCGTAGGCGCCGTCGAGCCAGCGGGCGAGGTCGATGTCGCGGCAGCGTTTGGAGCAGAACGGGCGGGTGTCGGGCTCGGCCGGGCGGCCGCAGATCGGGCAGCGCGGGCGGCGGGCAGGTTCGGGTTCGCTCATCGGTTTTCCGTGATGACGCGGCCGTCGCCGCCGCAGCGGGGGCAGACGGCGCTCAAGGGGTCGAGCATCGAGCCGCCGCGCTTCGCCCGGCCGATCTGGACGATGCCGAGGGGCGACATCGGGTAGATCTGCACCGGCAGCGGGTCGTGCTTGAAGGCGCGGCGCAGGGCTTCGTCGAGGCGCTGGCGCTGCGGCTTAGTCGGCAGATCGACGAAATCGACGATCAGCGTGCCGCCGAGATTGCGTAAGCGGACCTGCCGGCCGATCTCGGCCGCGGCGTCGAGGTCGACGTCGAGGGCGCCACGCCCGCCGCCGTCGACGTCGATCGCGACGCAGGCCGCCGTCTGCTCGATGATGACCCGTCCGCCGCCAACGATCGGCACCTCGCGCGCGCGGGCGAGCGCGAGGTCGTCGTCGATGCCGGCGGCGGCGAAGGCGTCGTCGCCGTCGAGGCGGACGAGTTCGGGCCGAACCTCCTCGGGCAGCGCGTCGAGCAGCCGCTTGAGGCGAACGTGCAGCGCCGGGTCGACGGTCTCGATCGTCTCGATCGGGTGTTCGAGCAGGCGGTAGATCTGGCCCTCGATCGGGTGCGGCCGGGGCAGAGACCCGCCCCGCTTCGCCGCCGCCTCGATCGACCGCCACTCGGCCTCAAGCCGCTTTGCCGCCTCGATCAGGGCCGCGTCGTCGAGGGCGGCGGCGGCGGGGCGCAGGGTGAAGCCGGTGCTCGGGAACAGGTTCTGGGCGCGCTTGAGCAGGTCGTCGCGCAGGCGTCCGCGCGCGCGCGGGCTGACGCCCGGCTCGCGGGCGAAGGGGCGGTAGGCGAGCGAGGGGCCGTCCAGGACGATGTCGGTCGTGACGCGGCGCCCCTTGCCGTCCCCCGCCGGGCGCAGGGCCTGGACGATCACCCGCTCGCCCTCGCGCAACAGCTTGTGCGCCGGGCCGCGGGCACCCTTGAGGTGGCGCGCGTCCTTGGCGGCGAGGAAGACGGGCTCGCCTTCGCCGACGTCGAGGAAGGCGGCGTCGAGGTGGCGGTCGATCGCCGTCACCCGGCCGAGTTCCAGGCGCCCCGTCCCCTCGCGCGCGTCGCGGATCTCGCTCAAGCGCTCGTCCTCGACCAGGGCGAGGACGGCGCCGCCGGGGACGGCCCCGGCCACGACGCGGCTCATGCCGGCCTCCAGCCGAGGCCTTCGAGGAGATCCACCGTCTCGGTCAAGGGCAGGCCGACGACGTTCGGGTATGAGCCGCCGATCCAGGGGATGAAGCGGGCGGCCCGGCCCTGGATGGCGTAAGCCCCCGCCTTGCCCCGCCACTCGCCGTCCTCCAGGTAGGCCCTGATCTCGGCCTCGGCCAAGCGCTTGAAGCGGACGGCGGTGGTGACGAGGCGCGTGCGCGAGGATCCCGCCGGCGGCACGACGCATACGGCCCCCAGGACGCGGTGGCGCCGGCCCGAGAGGAGGCGCAGGTAGGCTTCGGCCAGCGCCGGATCGTCGGTCTTGTGCAGGATGCGCCGGCCGCAGGCGACGACGGTGTCGGCGGCGAGGACGTAGGCAAGACGACTGTCTTCAAGCAGGGCGAGGGCGGCGTTCGCCTTCGCCGTCGCGACGCGGACGGCGTAGGCCGGCGGCGTCTCATTGGGCAGGACGGCCTCGTCGATGTCGGTCGGGAGCACGTGAGAAGGCTCGACGCCGATCTGGCGCAGGAGGTCGAGCCGGCGCGGCGAGGCGGAGGCGAGTGCCAGCGGTGTCGGGCTCACTTGAAGCGGTAGGTGATGCGCCCGCGGCTGAGGTCGTAGGGCGTCATCTCGACCGTCACCTTGTCGCCGGTGAGGACGCGGATCCGGTTCTTGCGCATCCGGCCCGAGGTGTGCGCCAGGATCTCGTGCTCGTTCTCGAGCTTGACGCGGAACATCGCGTTGGGCAGCACCTCGGTCACGGTGCCGCCGAATTCGATCAAATCTTCTTTCGCCATGAGATCTCCTGAGGCTTGGCCAACATCGGCCCCCGACATCGGCCAAAGCCTCGATGTGGTCGTTCTGCGTTGCCGCTGTCTGCGCGCGTTGATGGATCGCCCGCGCGCGCCGGTCAAGGCCGGCGGCGGCGTCTCTTATTTAAGCACGCCAGATAGTGTTGCTAGAAGCTGGGACCCCCTTCGGTCGGGAAGCGCTGGCGCAGGCGGCGCAGGAGGAGGGTGCCCAGCTCGCGATACGCGTCGAGCTTCTGCTCACGGCTGCCCTCGACGAGGCTGGGGTCGGGCATGTGCCAGAATTCGAGGTCGCAGGCGCTGTGCCGGGTCAGCTCGACGGCGCGGTGCTGCGCTTCGGGCGAGAGCGAGACGACGAGGTCGAAATAGTCGTCCTCCAACTGATCGAAGTTGCGCGGCCGGTGGCGGTGCAGATCGACGCCCATCTCGTCGAGGGCGGCGACGGCGAACGGGTCGACCTCCTCGCCCAGGCGCACCCCGGCACTCTGGACGAAGACCCGGCGCCCGTGCAGGAACTTCATCAAGGCTTCCGCCATGGGCGAGCGGATCTGGTTCATCGTGCAGGCGAAAAGGACGCTGCCGGGCAGGTCGGCCATCAGGCCCGCAGGTGCAGGACGCAGACGAGCGTGAACAGGCGCCTGGCGGTGTTCTGGTCCATCTCGACCTTGCCGCTCAGCGCCTCTTGCAAAATTTCCGATCCCTCGTTGTGCAGGCCCCGGCGCGCCATGTCGATCGCCTCGATCCGGCTCGGCGAGGCCCCCTTGATCGCGTCGAAGTAGCTCTCGCAGATCATGAAGTAGTCCTTGATGACCCGCCGCAGCGGCCGGGCCGAGAGGACGATCTCGGCCAAGCCGGCGTCGGCACCCTCGATGGCGAGGACGACGTTCGCCTCGCGCAAGGACAAGACCACGTCGTAGGGCCCGGACAGGCCGTCTTTCAGATCGAAGCTGTTCTCTTCGAGCAGGTCGAAGACGGCGACGTTGCGCTCGTGCTCGATCTCGGGCGTCCAGCGCACGATGCTGCGCTCGTCGAGCTTGATCGACGCGATCCGGCCCTCGGCCATCACAGGTCGTCCATGCGCACGGCGACGGCGCGGGCGTGGGCGTCGAGCCCTTCGGCCGTCGCCAGCCGGTACGCCGCCGGTGCCAGGACACGAAATGCCTCCGGGCCGCATTCGAGCGTCGTCGTCCGCTTCATGAAGTCGAGGACGCCGAGGCCGGAGGCGAAGCGCGCGCTGCGGCCGGTCGGCAGGACGTGGTTCGGCCCGCCGACATAGTCGCCGATCACCTCGGGCGTGTGGCGGCCGATGAAGATAGCACCCGCGTTGGCGACGCGAAGCCCGAGCGCGCGCGCGTCGCGGGTCATGATCTCCAGGTGCTCGGGCGCCAGCGCGTCCACGAGCGGGAGCGCCGCCTCGACGTCGCGGGCGACGACGACGGCGCCGAAGTCGCGCCAACTGGCCGCCGCGATCCTCGGGTCCGGCAGGGCTTCGAGCCCGCGCTCGACGGCGTCGGCAACGGCGTCGGCGAAGGCGGCGTCGTCGGTGACGAGGATCGCCTGCGCCCGGACGTCGTGCTCGGCCTGGGAGAGGAGGTCGGCCGCGATCCACGCCGGGTCGTTGACGGCGTCGGCAAGGACGACGATCTCGGAGGGGCCGGCCACCGTGTCGATGCCGATCCGGCCGTAGACCTGCCGCTTCGCCTCGGCGACGTAGGCGTTGCCGGGGCCGACGACCTTCGCCACCGGCTCGATCGTGTCGGTGCCGTAGGCGAGTGCCGCGATCGCCTGGGCACCGCCGACCCGGTAGACCTCGTCGACGCCGAGCAGGTCGGCCGCGGCGAGGACGAGGGGGTTCAGCCTGCCCTCGGGCGCCGGGACGACGACGACGAGGCGTTCGACGCCCGCGACCTTGGCCGGGATCGCGTTCATCAGCAAGGAACTCGGATAGGCGGCGAGGCCTCCCGGCACGTAGAGCCCGACCGCTCGAATGGCCGTGTGGCGCAGGCCCATGCGCACGCCCAGATCGTCGGTGTGGTCGATGTCGCCCGGGAGCTGAAGCGCGTGGAAATCATGGATCCGCCCCGCCGCGAGGCGCAAGGCCGCCATGAGGTCGGGGTCGATGGCGCGCGCGGCCGCCTTGATCTCGTTCAAGCTTACGCGCAGGCCGCGGGCGTCGGCGAGGTCGAGCCTATCAAAGCGCCGCGTGGCGTCGAGGAGGGCCCCGTCGCCGCGCTCCTTGACGTCGGCGACGATCGCCGCGACCGTATCCCGCACGTCCCCGGCCTCCTCGCGCCGTGCCTCGACGAGGCGGCGAAAGGCGGCGTCGAAACCGGGCTCGCGCTGGTCGAGGCGCTGGGGCATGGGGATCCTCTAGATCCCGGCGTCGCTGAAGTGGTCGCAGGGCGTGCGGGCGCATTCACGCGGCTCGCCCACGTCTTCCAGGCGGCAGTCGATGCAGTCCGAGCGCAGTTGGATGACGCGGCCGTCGTCGAAGAGGAGGTCGATGTGGAACAGGCGCCGCCCGCCCGGCTCGGTCGTGATGGTGAGCATGGTCAAGTCGGCGTCGAGCGGGCGCTCGGCCAGCCCCCGGTGCTTGGTGGCGGCGACGCACTCGAAGGTGAGCACGGCGTCGGTCTCGCTCAGGCCCTCGCAGGTCGCCGGGTCGTGCGGCAACTCGCGGCGGTAGCGGGCGAGCACGGCGGCGAACCGCCCCGCCTCGGGGTCGTAGACCATGTCGGCCACCCTCGCCCGCGCGTCCTGGAGAATGGCGGCGATCACCGCCAGATCCTGCGCGTCTTCGGCGCGCAGGCGCAACTTCGTCGTCATGTCATGGCACCCGTTCGATCGACGCACCGACGCCCTGCAGCTTCTCGACCAGCCCCTCGTAGCCCCGGTCCAGGTGGTAGATGCGGTTGACCTCGGTCTCGCCCTCGGCGGCGAGTGCTGCGAGGACGAGCGAGACCGAGGCGCGCAAGTCCGTCGCCATCACCGGGGCACCGCGCAGGGGCGCCCCGCCGCGAACCAGGGCGGAGCCGCCGTGGACGGTGATCTGGGCGCCGAGGCGGGTCAGCTCCGGCACGTGCATGAAGCGGTTCTCGAAGATGGTCTCGGTGATCATGGCGGCCCCTTCGGCCCCACACATGAGGGCCATGAACTGCGCTTGCAAGTCCGTGGCGAAACCGGGGAACGGCCGGGTCATCATGTCGGTGCCGATCAGGCCCCCGTCGGCGAGCCCGGCCTTGAGCCCGTGCGGCGTCGCTTCGAGGGCGATGCCGGCCCGCCGCAGCGTCTCGGCCGCCGTGCCGAAGTGCTCGCTCTTGGCCCCCTCGATCGTGAGCGAGCCGGCGGTGATGCCCGCCGCCATGACGTAGGTGCCGGCCTCGATCCGGTCGGGCACGACCGCGTGCGTCGTGCCGGCGAGGCGCTCGACGCCCTGGACGCGGATCTCGTGCGTGCCGGCCCCCTCGATCAGGGCCCCCATCTTGGCGAGGCAGGCGGCGAGATCGACGATCTCGGGCTCGCGCGCGGCGCCGAGGATGTACGTCTCGCCGCGGGCGAGGCAGGCGGCCATCAAGACGTTCTCGGTGGCGCCGACGGAGGGTTGAGCGAAGCGGACCTCGCCGCCGCGCAGGCCGTTCGGCGCCCGCGCCAGGACGTAGCCGCCCTCCAGGACGATCTCGGCCCCGAGCCGCTCCATGGCGCTCAAGTGCATGTCGATCGGCCTTGTGCCGATGGCGCAGCCGCCGGGGAGCGATACCTTCGCCGCACCGGCGCGGGCGAGGAGCGGCCCCAGGACCAGGACCGAGGCGCGCATCTTGCGCACGATGTCGTAGGGCGCCGTCGTCGCCAGGATCTTGCCGCAGGTCAGCGCCAGCTTGTGCGGTTCGCCGGCGAGGTGGCGCGCCTCGCAGCCCAAATGCTGCAACAGCCGCCACATCGAGCCGATGTCGGCGACGTCGGGCGTGTTCTCCAAGACCAGGGGCTCGTCGGTGAGCAGCGCCGCCGTCATCAAGGGCAACGCCGCGTTCTTGGCGCCGTTGATGCGGATCGTGCCGGATAGCGGGCGGCCGCCCTGAACGAGGATGCGGTCCATGCCTTCAAAGCCTCGGCAAGGTGATGCCGCGCTGGCCCTGGTACTTGCCGGCGCGGTCGCGGTACGAGGTCTCGCAAGGGCCAGCACCCTGCAAGAACAGGAACTGGCAGATGCCCTCGTCGGCGTAGACCCTGGCCGGAAGCGGCGTCGTGTTCGAGATCTCCAAGGTGACGTGCCCCTCCCACTCGGGCTCCAGGGGCGTGACGTTGACGATGATGCCGCAGCGGGCGTAGGTCGACTTGCCGATGCAGATCACGAGCACGTCGCGGGGGATCCTGAAATACTCGACCGTGCGGGCGAGCGCGAAGGAGTTGGGCGGGACGACGCAACTCGGACCCTCGCGGACGACGAAGCTCGTGTCGCTGAAGGCTTTGGGATCGACCAGCGCGTTGTCGACGTTGGTGAACACCTTGAACTCGGGCGCCAGCCGTGCGTCGTAGCCGTAGGACGACAGGCCGTAGCTGATCGCGCCCTCGCGCACCTGGCGCTCGGTGAAGGGCTCGATCATGCCGCGAGCCGCCCGCTCACGGATCCAGGTGTCCGGCAAGATGCCCATCGTCGGCGCCGCCCGCTTGAACTAGAGGTGGGGGTACTTAAGGCTTCGGCGGCAAATGCTCAACCTTCGGCTCGTCCCCGTCCTCGCGCGTCGCCTCCCGGCCGCGGCGCTGCGCCTTGCGCTCGGCGAGGTTGCGCCGCAACTGCGCCGCCAGCTTGGCGTCCCGCCCGGCTTTCGCCGCACCGCCGTCGCCCTTCTTCGCGGTCATGTCCCGATCCTTGCCATCCTCGTCCGCCTGTGGCATGAGCGCTGGCGTCGCCGCCATAGCTCAGGGGTAGAGCGCACCCTTGGTAAGGGTGAGGCCGAGTGTTCAAATCACTCTGGCGGCACCATCCCTTCCCCGCCCCGCTTGGTCAATGCCGTCTGTTTGGTGTCTGAACAGACGATGCGGTCGCCGGCTGGTTGTTCCACGCGAACAATTCAGCCAGAGTCTATTCAAGCAGAGCTACCCGCTCATCCGGCCCGACGCGAAAGTACGACGCAACCAATTTGCCGTTCGTCTCGAAAATCTTCTACAAGGCGGCAGGAATTGCCCCTCGTCGGGCATCGATGAAACGCTCAGGTTATAGACAAACGAATGACTGTCGCCGGCATTGTCTCGCTGATCACGCCCGCCTTCTTCGTCTGCGGCTTGGTCTTCGCCTTGTGGGCGGTCTGGAAGGGCCGGACCACGCAAGGCGCCATCGCGTGGGCGGTCGGCCTGATCAGCATGCCGGTGATCGCCGTGCCGCTCTACCTCGTGTTCGGCAGCCGGAAGTTCTACGGCTACGTCGCCGCCCGGCGGGTGGCCAAGGCCGTGGCGCGGCAGAACGCGCCGTCGAATCGGTCCTGGTTGCCGGACATGGAGACCTTTTCCCGCCGCACGCTCGGGGACATCAAGGTCGTCGAGGCCCTGGCCGACACGCCGTTCACGCGGGCGAACGAGACGAAGCTGCTGATCGACGGGCGGGCCACGTTCGAGGCGATCTTCAAGGCGATCGACGCCGCCGAGGTTTACGTTCTCGTCGAGTATTACACCGTCGAGGACGACGGTATCGGCGGGCGACTGCGCGACAGGCTCAAAGCGGCGGTCGGCCGCGGGGTGCGGGTCTACTTCCTCTACGACGAGATCGGCTCGACCGGCACAAGGAGCGCCTACTTCGAGGGCCTGCGCGAGGCCGGCGTCGCCGTCCACCCGTTTGGCTCGGCGACGGGGTTCGGCAAGCGGTTTCAGTTGAACTTTCGCAACCACCGCAAGATCGTCGTCGTCGACGGCCGCGTCGCGTTCACCGGCGGGATCAACGTCGGCGACGACTATCTCGGCTTGAACGGCAAGTGGCGCGACACCCACCTGGAGATGCGCGGCCCGGTCGTCCTCGGCGCGCAACTGGCCTTCGACGAGGATTGGTTTTGGGCCACCGGCGGGCGCGTCGAGCTCGATTGGACCGTTCGGCCCTGCCAGAAAGCGGACAAGATGGCGCTCTTCCTCGCGACCGGTCCGGCGGACCGCTTCGAGAGCTGCAGCCTGTTCGTCATCCAGGCCCTCAACGCTGCGCTGGAGCGGGTCTGGATCGCAACGCCCTACTTCGTGCCCGACCTCGACGTCACCGCCGCCCTGCAGCTCGCCGTGCTGCGGGGCGTCGATGTGCGGATCATCGTCCCCGACAAGAACGACAATTTCCTCGTCGGGCTCGCGCACTACGCCTACGTCGACGAGGCGGCGAAGGGGATACGCTTTTATCGCTACACCGACGGCTTCATGCATCAAAAGGTCATGCTGATCGACCACGAGGCCGCCGTGGTCGGCACGGCGAACATGGACAACCGCTCGTTTCGGCTCAATTTCGAGGTCAGCGTGATCGTCGCCGACCGCGGTTTCGCCGCCGAGGTCGAGGCCATGCTCGACGACGACTTCAAACGTTCGCGGGCCTTCGACCGGAGCGAGTACGACGAGAGCACGCTCTTGTTCAAGCTCGCCGTCAAGCTCGCCCGCCTCACGTCGCCGCTGTTGTGAGCGTTCGTCGCCCGTCCCGCGTACCCATCGTCACCGGATCTTGCCGTTGCTGGAGAACATGATCGCGAGCGGGCGCGTCGGTTCGGCCGAGGCGAGGACGATGGCGACGATCGAGGTCATCGGGATCGCCAGAATGGCGCCCGGCAAGCCCCAGAGCGCCGTCCAGAACGACAAGGCGACCAGGACGATGAAGGGGCTGAGGTTGACCGAGCGGCCGAGCACCCTCGGCTCCAGGATGTTGCCGACGAACATCTGCACCGCCGTGAGGGCGGTGAGCGCGACGAGGACCGGGCCGATCGCGCCGAACTGCGCCACGGCCAGGACGACCGGGAACATCACCCCGATCAAGGAGCCGACGTAGGGGATGTAGTTCAACAAGCCGATCAGGATCGCCCACAGAACGGCGAAGTCGATGCCGATCATCCACATGATGGCGTAGGAGGCGAGCGCGAGGACGACGTTGATCAGCGTCTTGATCGCCAAGTAGGCGCCGACGCGGCGGTTGACCTGCCCCAGCACGTCGAGCGTCTGCCGCGCGCTCTCCTCGGTCGTCACGGCGATGAGCAGCTTCTTGACGAACTGGACCCGCTCGGCGAGCAGGAAGCCGGCGTAGAGGGCGATGAGAACCACCTGCCCGCCGAGATTGGTCATCGACGCGGCGAGCGTGGCCAAGAGGGTCTGCAGGTTGATGCGATC
The DNA here is from genome assembly GCA_965217265.1 of Geminicoccaceae bacterium. Lineage (GTDB taxonomy): Bacteria > Pseudomonadota > Alphaproteobacteria > Geminicoccales > Geminicoccaceae > JAGRGG01. The sequence goes on from CBDCHP010000007.1 coordinate 112,554, forward strand.
GAGGGTCATGTGGCGGATGCTCGCCCAGGTCGGCTCGTCCTGAAAGCCTGCGAGCTGTGCCGCCTGCGTGACGATAACCATCAGGTTTCGCTGATAGCGCGGCGTCGCGGCGACGACCCGCTCGGCCTCGATCGAGAGCAGGAAGACCATGAAGGCCAAGGCGAGGACGAAGCCCAGCAGGACCAGGATTTGGCGCAGCCACGAGGGGGCCCGCTTGACGCCCGGAATCCGTTCGAGCGCCTCCGCCGTCGCCCAGATGATGTAGGCCGAGATGATCCCGGCCACGATCGGCAGGATGATATCCTGGCCGACGTAGAGCAGCCATCCCAGCATGATGGCGAGCGCCGTGGCGAAGACGAAGGTTTGCAGGCGTAGATTGATCATGCCGGGGGCGCCGGTTCCAGTAATACTGCGTCGCGTGGGCGATACCACGGCCATCATGCCCCCGATAACGCCCGTGCCCCGCGACGGTACCGTACGGTGCCGTCAATAGGGCGCTTCGACCCCGTTCATCTCGACGTAGATCGACTTGAGTTGGCTGTAGTGCTCGATCGCGCTGCGGCCGTTCTCGCGGCCGATGCCGGAGCGCTTGACGCCGCCGAACGGCACCCCCGCCGGGGTCAGGTTGTAGGCGTTGATCCAGCAGGTGCCGGCCTTGAGCGCCGCGACGACGCGGTGCGCGCGCTTCAGGTCGCGGGTGAAGACGCCCGCCGCGAGGCCGGTCTCGTGCGCGTTGGCGCGCGCGACGACCTCGGCCTCGTCGTCGAAGTCGAGGACGCACATGACGGGGCCGAAGATCTCCTCGGTCGCGATGCGCATGCCGTCCTGCACGTCGGCGAAGACGGTGGGCTCGACGAAGAGGCCGCGCTCGAAGCCCTGCAGCGACGCGGGCCCGCCGCCGACGGCGAGCGTGGCGCCCCCCTCGACGCCCAGGCGCATGTAGTCCAGCACCTTGTCGTACTGGGCCTTGCTGACCAGCGGGCCGAGGTGGGTCGCCTCGTCCAGCGGGTCGCCGAGGCGGATCTTGCGCGTGCGTTCGACGAGGCGCTCCATGAAAGCCCGTTTGACGTCGCGCTGGACGAAGACCCGGGTGCCGTTCGAGCAGATCTGCCCCGTCGAGTAGAAATTGCCGAGCATCGCACCCGAGACGGCGTCGTCGAGGTCGGCGTCCTTAAAGACGACGAGCGGCGACTTGCCGCCGAGTTCGAGCGTGACGTGCTTGAGCGTCGGCGACGCCGCCGCCATCACCCTGGCCCCGGTCGCGACCGAGCCGGTGAGCGAGACCTTGTCGATGCCGGGGTGCGAGGCCAGGAGGCCGCCGACCTCGCCCCTGCCCTGCACGACGTTGAACACACCGTCCGGCAGGCCGGCCTCTTGGTAGATCTCGGCCAGCTTCAAGGCGGTGAGCGGGGTCGTCTCCGAGGGCTTGAAGACGAAGGAATTGCCGCAGGCGAGTGCCGGGGCCGACTTCCAGGCGGCGATCTGGATCGGGTAGTTCCAGGCCCCGATCCCGGCGCAGACGCCCAAGGGCTCGCGGCGGGTGTAGGCGAAGGAACCGCCGAGGTCGATGTACTCGCCCTTGATGTCGGCAGCGATGCCGCCGAAATAGTCGAGCGCATCGGCGGCGGACGCGGCGTCGGCGACAAGCGTCTCCTGCAACGCCTTGCCGGTGTCGAGGGTTTCGAGTTCGCTCAAGTCGCGGTTGCGCGCGCGCAGGATGTCGGCCGCCTCGCGCAGCACCCGGCCGCGCTCGGCCCCGGAGAGTGCCGCCCAGGCCGGCTGCGCCCGCCTCGCGGCATCGACGGCGCGCTCGACCGTGGCCTCGGTCGCTGCGTGCAGGCGGGCGATGACCTCGCCCGTCGCCGGGTAGACGCTCTCGAACGTGGCACCGTCAGGGTCCTCGACGTAAGCGCCGTCGATGAAGTGCGAGGCTTGCGGCTGGGCGCGCATGGGCTTTCCTTGACGCTGTTTATGCACCGAAAGGCGGAGCAGGTCTTGTCGTACGCATCAGCCCGGCCACCCTGGACCCCCGATCAGGTCGGGGGTGACAAGAAAAAAACTCGACCGCCACGTTGTCACCCCGCACTTGATGCGGGGTCCAGGGTGGCCGGGCGAGACGTTCGAGACAAGGTGACGCTCACCGCTGCGCCGTCCGCCAGTCGGGATGGATCCACGGCTCGACGTTCTCAGGCGCGAGCGGCGGCTTGCCGAGCAGGCAGTCGGCCGCCTTCTCGCCGGTCATGATCGAGGGGCCGTTCAGGTTGCCGTTGGTGATGCGCGGGAAGATCGAGCTGTCGGCGACGCTCAAGCCCTCGACGCCGATCACCCGGCAGAGCGGGTCGACCACGGCCGTCGGATCGTCCTCAGCCCCCATCTTGCAGGTGCCGCAGGGGTGATAGGCGCTCTCGACCTCTTCGCGGATGAAATCGTCGAGCGCCTCGTCGCTCTGGACGTCGTCGCCCGGCGAGATCTCGCGCCCGCGATAGGGCGCGAACGCCTCTTGGCCGAGGATCTCGCGGGTGAGGCGGATGCAGCGGCGAAAATCCTCCCAGTCCTCCTCGTACGCCATGTAGTTGAAGGCGATCAGGGGCGCGTCGTTCGGATCGGATGATCGCAGCTTGACGTTGCCGCGCGATTTCGAGCGCATCGGGCCGACGTGGGCCTGATAGCCGTGCCCCGCGGACGGGGCCGTGCCGTCGTAGCGGATCGCGACCGGCAGGAAATGGTATTGGATGTCGGGGTAGCGCACGCCCGGCTCGGAGCGGATGAAGGCGGCGCTCTCGAACTGGTTGCTGGCGCCGAGGCCCGATTTGAGGAAGGTCCACCGGGCGCCGATCAGGAACTTCGAGAACAAGTTCAGGTGCTTGTAGAGCGTGATCGGCTGGGTGCTGGCCTGCTGAATGTAGAGTTCGAGGTGGTCTTGCAGGTTCTCGCCGACGCCGGGGCGGTCGGCCACCATCTCGATCCCGTGCGCCTTCAGTTCCTCGGCCGGACCCAATCCTGAGAGCTTGAGCAGTTGCGGCGAGTTCAACGACGAGGCGGCCAGCACGACGCCTTGCCTCGCACGGACGGTCTCGACACGTCTGCCGCGCTCGATCTCGACCCCGACCGCGCGCCTGCCCTCGAAGACGACGCGCCTCGCCTTGCAGCGGACGAGGTCGCAGTTCTCCCGCTTGAGCGCGGGCTTGAGGTAGGCGTTCGCCGCCGACCAGCGCCGGCCGCCCCAGACCGTCATCTCCATCGGGCCGAAACCCTCCTGGCGCTCGCCGTTGTAGTCGGGCGTGACGCCGTAGCCCGCTTGACGGCCGGCCTCGACGAAGGCGTGGAAGAGGGGGTTCTGGCGGGGGCCGCGGGTGACGTGCAAGGGGCCGTCCGTACCGCGCCAGGAAGCGTCGGCAGGACCCACGTCGGGAAACGCCCTCCCCTCGTGCCAGGATTCCATGCGCTTGAAGTAGGGCAGCACGTCGGCGTAGCCCCAGCCGCTGGCCCCGCTCTCGGCCCAGTGGTCGTAGTCGCCGGCGTGGCCGCGAACGTAGACCATGCCGTTGATCGACGACGAGCCGCCGACTACCTTGCCGCGCGGGCAGGCGAGCCGGCGCCCGCCCAAGTGCGGCTCGGGCTCGCTTTTGTAGCCCCAGTCGTAGCGCTTCATGTTCATTGGAAAGCTGAGGGCCGCCGGCATCTGGATGAAGGGGCCGGCGTCGCTGCCGCCGTATTCCAGGACCAGGACGCGGTGTCTGCCGTCCTCGCTCAGGCGGTAGGCCATGGCGCAGCCGGCCGAGCCGGCGCCGACGATGACGAAGTCGGCTTCCATGCCGTTTTCTCCCTTTTGCCTTGCGCCCGATACCCGCATGGCCTCTTGTGGAACCGACGAGAACAAATGGCAACGGGAAGAGGAGAACGGCCGTGGGAGCGATCTTGAGCGTCGCCATCGTCGTCACGCTCGTAACGGCGCTGGTGATCGTGTTGCGCTACGGCAACCTGCGCTGCGCCGGGCCGATGCCGGTCCCGACCTTCACCTTCGTCGCCATCCTGTTCACCTCGGGGCTCGACGTCGGGCTCATCATGTTCCCGCTCACCGAGTTTCCGTCCTACGCCGAGGACCCGGCCTACGCCTTTGCCAACCCGCTCGCGATCGAGTTCGGCTTTTGGGGCTTTCTCGTCTGGGTGTTCTACTTCCTGACCGCCTTTTATTTCGTCATCATCGAACCGAGGGTGAGGCTGTTCGAGATCCCGGTCGTCAAGTTCCTCAACAACCTCGTCATCATCGCGACGTGCGCCTTCACCGGCTTTCTCTTCCTCGACTACCTGCCGACCTACATCGAGGGCATCCCAGACCCCTTGCGCTTCGGCCTTGTCGCGGCGGTCGTCCTGTTCGCCGTCCTCTCCAGCACCGACATCCGCTTCGTTGCGATCCTCTCGGTCTCCTCCACGTGGCTGTTCTTCGCCCTCATCGCGCTGATGTGGCTGTTCTCGGGCGCCGGCGTCGGCGGCTTCCTCGCCGCCTTCACCGACGTCGGCGCCTACTTCACCAACATCCACCGCTTCGTCCTGCCGATCTCGGATCTGCACCAGTTCTACCTGTTCTGGTGGTTCGCGTGGTCGATCATGATCGGCCAGTTCGTCGCCCGGTTCGTCAACGGGATGCGCGCTTGGCAGATGCTGATCGCGATGGTCGTGATCCCCTCGATCCCGCTCGCGGTCTGGTTCACGGTCCTCTACGTCTACTTCACCAACGGCCTCGCCGTCGGCGCCTTCTTCAACGCCGCCATGGTGATCGTCGGGATCGTCTTCGTCGTTAACTCGCTGGATTCGCTGATCCGGCTCTACACCGACAACCTCGACCTCACCGTCGAGCGCTTCGGCAAGCCGCTCTACGTCGCCGGCAACTTCACCGCCATGTTCGGCCTCGTGCTGCTCTACCAGTTCACGCCGCTCAAGATCGAGTGGATCGGCCTGATCGTGATCGGCCTCTACGCCGCCGTCTACGCCCTGCTGATCGTGCGTCGCAACCGCGGCGAGGCGCTGATCGAGACGAAGACGGCCTGAGGCGGAGGGCGGCCGGCGCAGGCTCAGCCAACCGGCGGCAGGCCCACCGCCCCGCCGGCGCAAACGACCGCCGGGTCCCACGCCTTGCGGGCGAAGACGGCGCGAACCTCGGGCTCGAAGCTCGCCAACGGGTCCATCGGGTAGTCGGGGTCGAAGCTCGACTGGTCCCAGCGCTCGCAGAAATCGACGCAGGCTTGATAGTGGGGGCTGTCTCGGTAGCGCGCGCGCAGTTCGCGGTCCCAGCCGTAGTGGTGGGCGTAGTAGACCATCTGAAAGACGCCGTGATGCTCGACCACCCAGGCCACCTCCTCGCGCACGAAGGGGCGCAGGATCTCGGCGGCGAAGCAGTCGTGGTTCTGCGGCGCCAAGCCGTCGCCGACGTCGTGCAGGAGGGCCGCCACGACCCAGTCGGTGTCGGCCCCGTCGCGCCGCGCCCGCGTCGCCGCCTGCAGCCCGTGTTCGAGGCGGCTGACCTGATACCCTGAGAGCGTCTCGTCGCCCTGCCGCACCATCTCGCGCAAGAGCCGCTCGGCCGTGCCGGCGACGTAAGGCTTCTCCAGCCGTTCGAGTAGGGCGTAGTCTTCTTTGGTGCCGTCCTTCATCGCGGTGAAGGACACTGTCTCGCCCCTGGTCATCGTGGTGTCTCCCAAACCCTTCCTCGCGCGGCGCGAACGGCCGGGCGCCGAGACCCTGCCGGCGCGGCGCCTCAACCGTGCGCGACCCGCTCGGTGGCGGGTTCGTCGGCCGGCAGGGACGCCAACACCTTGCGCACGATGGCGTCGGGGTCGAGGCCGGCCTCCTGGTGCTGGCCCTTGGGCGTGCCCTGCTCGATGAAGCGGTCGGGCAGGATCATCGAGCGCAGGCGGGCGAAGCCGCCGTCCAGAAGCCCGGCTTCGAGGCAGTGCTGCTGCACCTGGGCCGAGAAGCCGCCGATCGCGGCCTCCTCGACGGTGACGACGAGCTTGTGGCGGCGCACGAGGTCCTCGACGAGGCCGGTGTCGATCGGCTTGGCGAAGCGGGCGTCGGCCACCGTGGTGGCGATGCCGCGGGCGTCCAGTTCCTCCGCCGCCCTGACGCACTCGGCGAGCCGCGTGCCGAGCGAGAGAAGGGCGACGCGCCGGCCCTGCTTGACGATCCGGCCCTTACCGATCTCCAGAGGCTCCGGGTTCTCGGGCATGTCGACGCCAACACCGTCGCCGCGGGGGTAGCGAAAGGCGATCGGCCCCTTGTCGTGGCGGGCGGCGGTCGCGACCATGCGGCTGAGTTCGGCCTCGTCCGCCGCCGCCATGACGACGAAGTTCGGCAGGCAGCACAAATAAGCGAGGTCGAACGAGCCCGCGTGCGTCGAGCCGTCGGCGCCGACGAGGCCGGCCCGGTCCATGGCGAAGCGCACGGGAAGGTTTTGGATCGCGACGTCGTGGACGACCTGATCGTAGGCGCGCTGAAGGAACGTCGAGTAGATGGCGCAGAACGGCCGGTAGCCCTCGCTCGCCATGCCGGCGGCGAAGGTGACGGCGTGCTGCTCGGCGATGCCGACGTCGAAGACGCGCTTGGGGTAGAGGCTTTGCAGCTTGCCGAGCCCCGTGCCGGACGGCATCGCGGCGGTGATCGCGACGATCTTGTCGTCGCGCGCCGCCTCGTGCGCGAGCGCCTCGGCGAAGACGTTGGTGTAGGAGGGCGCGTTCGACTTCGCCTTGGCCTGCACGCCGGTCACGACGTCGAACTTGGAGACGCCGTGGTACTTGTCGGCCGCGGCCTCGGCCGGCGGATACCCCTTGCCCTTCTGGGTCACGACGTGGATGAGCACGGGGCCGTGGCCGGGCTCGTCGCGCACGTTCTGCAAGACCGGCAGCAGGTGGTCGAGGTTGTGGCCGTCGAGCGGGCCGATGTAGTAGAAGCCCAGCTCCTCGAACAGGGTGCCGCCGGTCGCGAGGCCGCGGGCGTACTCCTCCGCCTTGGCGGCGGCGTTGGCGAGCGGCTTCGGGAAGTGGCGGGACAACTGCTTGGCGACGTGGCGAAAGCTGCGGTAGGTGTGCGAGGAGACGACGCGCGAGAGGTAGGCCGACATCGCCCCGCTCGGCGGGGCGATCGACATGTCGTTGTCGTTGAGGATGACGATCAGCCGCGACTTGTCGGCGCCGGCGTTGTTGAGCGCCTCGTAGGCCATGCCGGCACTCATCGCCCCGTCGCCGATGACGGCGATCACGTCGCGGTCGACCTTGTCGAGCTTCGAGGCGACCGCCATGCCCATGCCGGCCGAGATCGAGGTCGAGCTGTGCGCGGCGCCGAACGGGTCATAAGGGCTCTCGCTGCGCTTGGTGAAGCCCGACAGCCCCCCCGGCTGGCGCAGCGTGCGGATGCGCGGCCGGCGCCCGGTGAGGATCTTGTGCGGGTAGCACTGGTGGCCGACGTCCCAGATCAGCCGATCGAAGGGCGTGTTGAAGACGTAGTGCACCGCGACGGTGAGTTCGACGACGCCGAGACCAGCACCCAGGTGCCCGCCCGTGACCGAGACGGCCGAGATCGTCTCCTGGCGCAACGCGTCCGCGACCTGCCTCAGCGTCTCGGGCTTGAGGCGGCGCAGATCCGCCGGCGCGTGGATCTGGTCCAGGATCGCGTCCTGGGGCGTCGTCTGGTCCATCGGGTCATCCATCGTTGAAGTCGTCGTGTCCAAAGCTCACGCGGTGCGTTGTACGGCGAAGTGCAGCAGGTCGCGCAAGAGGCTCGTGTCACCGGGAAAACCGTCGAGGAGATCCTCGGCCTCGCGCCGCCGCCGGGCGAGTTCGGCCTTGGCGCCGTCGAGGCCGAGCAGGGTGATGAAGGTCGCCTTGTTGCTCGCGGCGTCGCGGCCGAGATCCTTGCCGGCGAGGGCCGCGTCGCCCTCGACGTCGAGCAGGTCGTCCTTGATCTGGAAGACGAGCCCGAACGCTCGGCCCCACGCCCCGGCGCGCTCGCGCGGGTCGTCCTCCGCCCCCACCATGATCGGGCCGGCGGCGCAGGCGAACGCGAACAGGGCACCGGTCTTGCGCGCCTGGAGCGCGATCGTGGCGTCGAGGTCGAAGCCGCCCTTCTCCGCCATCAAGTCGAGCATCTGCCCGCCGCACATGCCGGCAACCCCGGCGGCCCGGCCGAGCCCGGCGACGAGGCCCAAGCGCCGCTCGGCCGCGACATTACCGGTGTCGGCCAGGGCCTCGAAGGCGAGGGTCAACAGCGCGTCGCCGGCCAGGATCGCCGTCGCCTCGTCGAAGGCGCGGTGCACGGTCGGCCGACCGCGGCGCAAGGCGGCGTCGTCCATCGCCGGCAGGTCGTCGTGGATCAAGGAGTAGCAGTGCACCAGTTCGAGCGCGGCGCCGACGCGGATCAGGGCCGCCTCGGGCGCGTCGAACAGCCGGCCGAAGGCGCCAACCAGGAAGGGCCGGAGCCGCTTGCCGCCGCCTTGCGCGCCGTAGCGCATCGCCCGCACCAAGGGCGTCGCAGGGTCGGTCTCGGCCGGCAGCAGGCGGTCGAGTTCGACCTCGATCGCGGACGCCGTCCGGCGCAGGGCACGGTCCAGGTCCGGCGTCATTCGGCCTCGAACGGTTCGAGCTTCGCCTCGCCGCCGCCGTCGAAGGCGATCTTCTCGACGCGCAGCCGGGCCCCGCTCAGTTTCTGCTCGCAGTGCTGCCGGAGCGCCGTGCCGCGCTCGAACGCCTTGATCGAGGCTTCGAGGTCGAGCTGGCCGCGCTCCAACTGCCCGACGAGGCGCTCCAGTTCGGCCATCGCCGCCTCGAAGCTCATCGCCCCGATCGGGCTTGAGTCCTGCCCCACGGCCGGCGGCCCGTCCTCGGCTATGCCGACCGCGTGAAAAGGCGTCTGCTCCGTCATCCTAACTCGTGCCCGACGTTCGTGGTTCAAGCGGCGCCGACGGCGAGGCCTTCAAGGCAGGCCTGCACCGAGGCGGCGAGTGCCGGCGGATCATAGCCGCCTTCGAGGACGGCGACCACCCGCCCTTCGGCGTGGCGTTCGGCCGACTCGACCGCGCGCTCGGCCACCCAGCGAAAATCGTCCTCGACCAGGGCCGTCTGCGCCAGCGGGTCGCGCTCGTGCGCGTCGAAGCCGGCCGAGAGGAGGACCAGCTTGGGCGCGAACGCTTCCATCCGAGGCAACACCTCGCGCTCGACCAGGGCGCGCCACGCCTTGGAGGCCGTGCCCGGCGGGTAGGGCAGGTTGACGATCGTGCCGCGGCTCCCCTGCTCGCCCCTGGCGCCCGAGCCCGGGTAGAGCGGCATCTGGTGGGTCGAGACGAAGAGCGTCTCCGGGTCGTCCCAGAAGATGTCCTGCGTGCCGTTGCCGTGGTGGACGTCGAAGTCGAAGACGGCGATCTTGCCGAGCCGGTGCGCGTGGCGGGCATGGAGGGCCGCGACCGCAACGTTGTTGAACAGGCAAAACCCCATCGCCGTCGCGCGCTCGGCGTGGTGGCCGGGCGGGCGGGTGCCGACGAAGGCGCGCTTTGCTTGGCCACCCAAGACTGCGTCGACCGCGGCGACGGCGCCGCCCGCCGCGTGCAGGATAGCCCCGCCCGAGCCGGGCGAGAGGGTGGTGTCGGCGTCGAGCCCGACGTAGCCCGTGTTCGGCACGGCGTCGAGGATGCGCCCGACGTAGGCGCTCGGGTGGGCGCGCTCGACCTGCTCGCGGGTCGCCTCCGGGGCGGGCTCGCGGACGAGACCCTGAAGGGGCGCGTCTTGCAGCATCGTCTCGATCGCGCGCAGCCGCACCGCCGCCTCGGGATGGCCGGGGCCGTTGTCATGCTCAAGACAGGCCGGGTCGGAATAATAAAGGATGGTCAAGGCGCGGCCTCCGCTTGCCGTCGTGTCGTTCAAGAACGCTTGCGCGTGCGCTGGGCGCGCGGCCTGCTTTTTCTCTTTTTCGCTCTTATCCGAGGTTGGCTTCGATGTTGAGGCCATTTTCGAAACAACTAGCAAAAAAGAGAGGAGAAAGACCGCGCGTCAGCGCACGCGCAGCGTTCTCCTAAACCCGATCCGCGACCCACGTCCCGGCGGTGGCGAACACCAGCCCCGGCTCCGCGAAGCGCTCCTCGACGATACGCCGATAAAGGGCGCCCTCCTTCTCCCGATCGACGGGACCGCGTTCGCCGGTGGCAATTTCAAGCGCGTCGGCGAGCGTGTCGACGGTGCCCGAGCCCTCGTCGAACTGGGCCTTGTCGCGCCAGACGAGATCGGGCGGGAGGAGGTCCTGGCAGGCGGTGCGCAAGATCCACTTCTCGATCGGCCGGCCATCGGCGTCGGCTTTGAGCTTGAGCGTCGCCGGGATCGTCTGGGCGTAGGCGATCAGGTCGCGGTCCAGAAACGGCGTGCGCGCCTCCAGCCCCTGCGCCATGGTGATCCGGTCGACCCGTTGCAGGTTGATGTTGTGCATCGTGGTGAGCGAGCGGGTCAACTCGTCGGCGAGCGGGCGCGGCCGGTCGGCGTAGCCCTTGTGATAGGTGTAGCCGGCAAACAGTTCGTCGGCCCCCTCCCCGGTCAAGACTACCTTGACGTGACGCCGGGCGAGCGTCGTCGCGAAGTGGGTTGGGATCGCGCTGCGCACGAGGTCGACGTCGGGGCTCTCCAGGTGGTAGATGACGTGGGCGAGCGCCTCGGCCATGTCATAGGCGGTGAAGGCCAGCTCGAAGTGCTCCGAGCCGATGTGCTCGGCGACGCGCTTGGCGGCGCGGAGATCGGGCGAGCCCTCGATCCCGACCGAGAAGGTCTTCAAGGGCCGGTCCAGGCGCTTGGCGGCGATCGCGGCGATGATCGAGCTGTCGAGTCCCCCTGAGAGGAACGAGCCGACCTCGACGTCGCTCACCATCCACTTCTCGACGGCGTCCTCCACGACGAGGCGCAGGCGATAGGCGATGTCCTCGACGTCGCCCTCATCCTCCAGGTCGGCCGTGCCGGCGGGCACGCGCCACCAGCGGCGCACGCGGCCGGTCTCGTCCATCACCGAGCCCGGCGGCAGGGCGCGCACGTCGGTGAACCCCAGCCCGTCGAACGCCTTGACCTCGGAGGCGAACGCGTAGCCGCCGCCCCGCTCGGCGACGAACAGCGGCTTGATGCCCAAGGGATCGCGCCCGGCGATCAGGTGCCCGCCCTCGTCGAGGACGAAGGCGAACATGCCGTCCAGCAGGTTGATCCAGCGCCGCTGCGGCCCGGCCGCGGCGTGGAGGATGGCCTCGCTGTCGCTCGCCGTGGCGAACGCCTCCGGCCCCAGCATCGCGCGCAGGTCGGCGTGGTTGTAGATTTCCCCGTTGGCGACCAGCGCCCAGTCGTCCGCGACGATCGGCTGGCGCCCGTCCTCGGGTCCGATGATCGCCAGCCGACAATGGCCCAGGATCGCCTCGCCGGAAGGGGCGGCGGTGACGTGGAGCGCGTCCGGCCCGCGATGGGCGATCTTCTCGGTCATCCGCCGGGCGAGGTCGGCGTCGCCGATGCGCCACAGGGCGACGATGCCGCACATGGGGTTGGCTCCCGTGTTGGGGTGCGGCCGGAGGGTGGCAGGGTTGGATAGGGTGTCAAGGAGGACAAAGCGATTATGTGCAGATCTGGCTTTGATAAATTTAAGGGCATACGCACCCGGCCACCCTGGACCCCCGATCAAGTCGGGGGTGACAATGTTGAGAGTGCGTGAGAGCAATATTACTCTGCTTTGCTCAATGATTGCTTGAACTATCTACACTCCTCCTACTGTCACCCCCGACTTGATCGGGGGTCCAGGGTGGCAAGGCTGACCCATTCACATGTCGCCGTTCATCACCCCGCCAACCGCGCCAACTCGTCCACCACCCTGCGCGCCGCCTTCAGGCGTTCCTTCGGGCTCGTCGTCTCGCGCAGCACGACGAGCTTGTGGTCCGGGCGAACGCGCAGATTGCCCTTCGAGCGGGCGATCCAGTCGACCAAGTGCTCGGGCCGCGTGAAGCGGTTGTCGCGGAAGGTGAGGACGATGCCCTTGGGGCCGGCGTCGAGCTTCTGGACGTTGGCGCGCTTGCACTGGCCCTTGATCGCGACGATGTCGAGCAGGTGCTTGGTCGCGTCGGGTGGGGGGCCGAAGCGGTCGGCGAGTTCGGCGGCGAAGTCGTCGATCTCGTCCGGCGTCTCCAGCTTGGCGAGGCGCCGGTACATGGTGAGCCGAAGATCCAGGTCACCGATATAGTCCTCGGGCATCAGGGCCGAGGCGTCGATCGTGATCTGCGGCGTCCACCCGGTCTCGGTTTCCATGTCCGGGTCGGCCTTGAGGCTCGCCACGGCCTCTTCCAGCATCTGGTTGTAGAGTTCGAACCCGACCTCCTTGATCTGGCCGGACTGCTCCTGGCCGAGCAGGTTGCCTGCCCCACGGATGTCGAGGTCGTGGCTGGCGAGTTGGAACCCGGCGCCCAGCCCTTCGAGCGACTGGATCACCTGTAGGCGCCGCTCGGCCGTCTCGCGCAGGATGCGCTGGGCCGGGACGGTGAAGTAGGCGTAGGCGCGGACCTTGGCCCGGCCGACGCGGCCCTTGAGTTGGTAGAGCTGCGACAGGCCGAACCGGTCGGCGCGGTGCACGATCAGCGTGTTGGCGCGCGGGATGTCAAGGCCGCTCTCGACGATGTTGGTCGCCAGGAGCACGTCGGTGCGGCCCTCGTAGAAGCCGTTCATCACGGCCTCCAAGTCGCGGACCGCCATCTGGCCGTTGGCAACCGCGATCGAGAGTTCCGGCACCAGCTTGTCGAGGTCGGCCTTGAGCTTGGCTTGGTCCGACACCCGCGGGCAGACGTAGAAGCTCTGCCCGCCGCGGTGGTGCTCGCGCAAGAGGGCTTCCCGGATCACGACCGGGTCGGTCGGCATGACGAAGCTGCGCACGGCGAGGCGATCGACCGGCGGTGTCGCGATGATCGAGAGGTCCTTCATGCCGCCCAAGGCCATGTGCAGCGTGCGCGGGATCGGCGTCGCCGTCATCGTCAGCATGTGGACCTCGGCCCGCAGCGCCTTCAGGCGTTCTTTGTGCGCGACGCCGAAATGCTGCTCCTCGTCGACGATGACGAGGCCCAGATCCTTGAACGCGACGCCCTTGCCGAGCAGCGCGTGCGTGCCGATCGCGACGTCGACCTCGCCCGATCTGATGCCGGCCTTGACCTCGGCCGCCTCTTTTGCCGTCACGAAGCGCGACAGTTGCGCCACCTTGATCGGCAGCCCGTGCATCCGTGCCGCGAAGGTGGCGTGGTGCTGGCGGGCGAGCAGCGTCGTCGGGGCCAGGAGCGCCACCTGCTTGCCGGCCATCGCCGCGACGAAGGCGGCGCGCAGCGCGACCTCGGTCTTGCCAAAACCCACGTCGCCGCAGATCAGGCGGTCCATCGGCCGGCCCGAACCCATGTCCTCCAGGACGGATTCGATGGCGCGGAGCTGGTCCTCGGTCTCCTCGTAGGGAAACCGCGCGGCGAACTCCTCGTAGACGCCGGTCGGCAGATCGAGCGGCTCGCCCCGCTTGGTCGCGCGCTTGGCGGCGATTGCGATGAGTTCGCCGGCGAGTTCGCGGATGCGCTCCTTGATCCGCGCCTTGCGGTTCTGCCAGCCGGCTCCGCCTAAGCGGTCGAGTTGCGCCTCGCCCTCGGCCGTGCCGTAGCGCGAGAGAAGGTCGAGGTTCTCGACCGGGACGAACAGCTTGTCGCCGCCGGCGTAGACCAGCTTCAGGCAGTCGTGCGGCGCGCCGCCGACCTCCAGCGTCATCAGCCCCGCGAAGCGGCCGATGCCGTGCTCGGCGTGGACGACGAGGTCGTCTTGCTTGAGAGCCCCGACGTCGGGGATGAACTTGTCGCCGCGCTTCTTCTTCGCCGCCGTGCCGCGCGCCATGCGCTCGCCAAGCAGGTCGCCCTCGCCGAGGAGGTGGAGCCCCGGCGCCACGCTGCCGTGGTCGAGCGGCAGGACGGCGAGCGCCACCGTGCCGGGCGCCGCCTCGCCGGCCGCCTTGATCCGGCGCGGCGGGTCGAGGCCGTGGTCGGCCAGCACCTGCGACAGGCGCTCGGCGGCACCCTCGCTGTGCGCCGCCAGGATCGGGGCTTGACGGGCGGCCTTCAGTCCGTCGAGGTGCGCCTTGATCGCGTCGAACAGGTTGACGGCGCGGTCGGCCCGCTCGGGGGCGAAGTCGCGCGCCGGCTTGGCGCCCAGGTCGACGATCTCGGCCACGCCTTGCGGCGGGGCGGGCGGCGGGCCGAAGAGGGTGAACTGCATCAGCGGGCGCGAGCGCAGCGCACCCGCCACCTCGTTCTCGGCGAGGTAGAGCGCCGTCGGCGGCAGGGCGCGGTAGGGAACGGTGCCGAACGCCGTTTTGGCCTCGGGTGCCATTCTCGTATCGAAGTGTTCGCCGATCTGCGCTTGGCGCGCGGCGATCGCCTCCTCGGCCAAGTGGTCGAGGCCGATCTCGTAGTCGCCGTCGAGGTAGTCGAAGACCGTGACCAGCCGTTCGTGGAACAAAGGCAGCCAGTGCTCCATGCCAGGATAGGCCCGGCCCTCGACGATCGCGGCGTAGAGCGGGTCGGCGCCGACGGCGCCGAAGGTGCGGGGGTAGGCGGTCTTGAACCGCAGAATCGCGTCGGCGTCGGGCAGCGCCTCGGAGACGGGGCCGAGCTCGACCGTCCCGACCCGGTCCTTGGTGCGCTGGGTCAAGGGGTCGAAGCCCTTGATGCTCTCGATCGTGCTGCCGAAGAAGTCGAGCCGGTAGGGCGAGCGCGAGGCGCTCGGGAAGACGTCGAGCAGCCCGCCGCGCACGGCGTACTCGCCGGCCTCGACGACGGTGCCGGTGCGGGCGTAGCCGTTCTGCTCCAAGTAGCGGATCAGGCCGTCGCGGTCGGCGCGTTTCGAGGCTTCGAGCCGCAAGTGCGCCGCGCGCACGGCGTCGGGCGGCGGCACCCGCTGGCCGAGCGCGTTGACCGAGACGAGGAGGAGGCGCGGCCGCGCGGCCCCACCGGCCGCGAGGCGGGCCAGCGTGCGCAGCCGCTCGGCCATGACCGGCGTGCTGGGCGAGACGCGATCATAGGGCAGGCAGTCCCAGGCCGGCAGGATCAGCGTCTCGATGCCTGGCGCGAAGAAGCGGGCCATCGCGGCGACGAAGGACGCACGGGCGGCGTCGCGGGTGACGTGGACGACGAGCGGCACCCCGGCCGCGAGCCGTTCGGCGAGGTGGCGCGCCTCGATCCCGTCGCGGGCGTTGGCGACGAGGCGGCGCCCCGCCGCCACGGCTTGATCGGGCGCGCCTATGGTGGCGGTGGCGAAATCGACGTCGGCCATGGTCAGTGCGTCGGGGCCACGTTGCGCAGGGCCTCGAAGACAGGGTTGTCGTGCCGGGCCGGGACGTGGCGGCGACCCATGACCCAGGCGACCACGTCGTGGTCGGCCTCGTCGATCAGCGCCTCGTACTGGTCGAGCGCCGCGCCGTTCAGCGTCGGCAGGTGGTCCTCGGCGAAGCGCTGAAAGATCACGTCCGCCTCCTTGAAGCCGCGATAGCGGCTGCGGTGCTTGAGGCGCTTTCGCCGGACCTCGTCCGTCTCCATATCTAACGCTCCTTCATCCGTGGCACCGGCGTCTTAGATGCGGCTTGGGAACGAAATGTCGAGGGGGGTGGCGGCGGACGGCGGGGCCGGCCCGCGTCCGGCCCTGCTCGACCCGCTGATGGCGGGCTTGAGCGGCCTCGACGGCGTCGGGGAGCGGCTGGCGGCGGCGCTGGCCAAGCTGCTCGACAAGGCGGACCCGCGGGTCCGCGACCTCCTCTTCCTCGCGCCTGCCAAGCGCCGCGACTTCGGCCTTATCGAGGCGTTGGACGAGGGCATGGCCGAGACGATGGTGACGCTGGACGCGCGCGTCCTCGGCCATAGTCCGGCGCCGCCCGGCCGGCCCAGCCCCTATCGGGTGCGGGTCGAGGCGGCGGGAACGGCGCTCGACCTCGTCTTCTTCAACGCCAAGCGCCCATTCTTGGAACGGACCTTCCCGGTCGATGCCGTCGTCAGGCTGCACGGCCGCCTCGGCCACTTCAAGGGCCGCTGGCAGATCGTCCACCCCGAACTTCTGCCGGAGGGGGGCGGGTTCGAGCGCGCGGCGGTCTACCCGCTGAGCGGGGGCCTGAGCCAGGGCCGGGTCCGCTCGCTGGTCCAGGATGCGCTTAAAGTTGTGCCGGAGATGCCGGAATGGCTCGACCCGCTCATGGTCGAGCGCGACCGCCTGCCGGACTTCAAGCGGGCGCTCAATGACCTGCACTTAAGCGACGACGAGGAGGACGTGCTCCGGGCCCAGACCCGGCTCAAGCTCGACGAACTGTTCGTCATGCAACTGGCGCTCGGGCTGACCCGGCAACGGCGCGAGGCGGTGCCGGGCCACGCCTGGACCCCCCCGGGGGTCCTGGGCGCGCGTCTGCTGGCGGCCCTTCCCTTCAAGCCGACGGGGGCGCAGGCCCGCGCCGTCGAGACGATAGCGTTTGACCTCGCCCGGCCCGAGGCGACGATGCGTCTCTTGATGGGCGACGTCGGCAGCGGCAAGACCTACGTCGCCTTGATGGCGATGCTGCACGTGGTCGAGGCCGGCGGACAGGCGGCCTTGATGGCGCCGACCGAGGTGCTGGCGCGGCAGCACCACGCCGGGCTCGCCGATCTCGCGGCCCGGATCGGCGTCGGGGTCGACCTGCTCACCGGGGCCGACCCGGTGCCGGTGCGGCGCAAAGCCCTGGCGCGGATCGCCTCGGGCGAGGCCCGCCTCGTCGTCGGCACGCACGCTCTGTTCCAGGCCGGGGTCGATTTCCACCGCTTGGGGCTCGCCGTGATCGACGAGCAGCACCGCTTTGGCGTGCATCAGCGCCTCGACCTCGTCGCCAAGGGGAAAGGCGCCGATCTCCTCCTCCTCACCGCGACGCCGATCCCGCGCAGCCTCGTCATGAGCCTGTACGGCGACGTCGCCACCGCGCGGCTCGACGAGCGCCCGGTCGGCCGGCAGCCGATCACGACCCGCAGCGTCTCGGCCGCCCGGATCGAGGAGGTCGTGGCCGGGCTTGGGCGCGCGCTCGACGCCGGCGGACGGGCCTATTGGGTGACGCCCGCGGTCGAGCCGGGGCCGGACCCGCGCATCCCCTCGGCGCTGGCCCGCTTCGCGTGGCTGAGGGAACGCTTCGGCGACGCGGTCGGGATCGTCCACGGCCGGATGGGGTCGATTGAGAAGGAGGCGGCGATGGCGGCCTTCAAGGAAGGGCGCACCCGCCTCCTCGTGGCGACGACCGTGGTCGAGGTCGGCATCGACGTGGCTGAAGCGACCGTGATCGTCGTCGACGCCGCCGAGCGCTTCGGCCTCGCCCAACTGCACCAGTTGCGCGGCCGGGTCGGCCGCGGCGGGGCGGCCTCGACGTGCCTCCTCCTCTACCACCCGCCGGTCGGCGCCGTCGCCAAAGAGCGGCTCAAGGTCCTGCGCCAGACCGAGGACGGCTTTCGCATTTCCGAGGAGGATCTCCGCCTGCGCGGCCCCGGCGAGATCCTGGGCGTGCGCCAGAGCGGCCTGCCGGCGTTCGCGTTCGCCGACCTCGCCCGCGACGCCGACGCGCTGGCGACCGCCCGCGACGACGCGACGGCGCTTCTGCGACGCGACCCGGACCTCTTGAGCCCGCGCGGCCGGGCGGCCCGGCTCGCCTTGCACCTGTTCGAGCGCGGCGAGGCGGTGCGGCACCTGCGCGCCGGTTGAGATGCTTGTGATAAACAATTAAATAATATAAAATTTTACGGGTCTTTTCAAATACATTGATTATTAATGTATTCGATTTATTTTGACACTAAATTAACCCACGGTTATTTGAAAAACGACGACAACACTCGACCGGCTTCGAGCGCCATCGGTCGGATCAGTTTGAGGGAGACCCATGACGGTCATCACCAGCACCATCCTGCTTACGCGTCGGATCGGCGATCTGCAGCGGCGGCGCCAGCTTCTCCTCGAGCGTCAAGACCGCGCGCGGCGCGCGTTGCCGGAATGGACGTTCACGCCGCTGCGCTTGGTCGGCATGTCGGCGGACGAGATCCGTGCCGCCGTCGGCGAGGTCGAGAAGGCGCAGGACAAGCTCGGGCTCGGCGCGATCGAGAGCGAGATCGACGCGATCGACCAGAACATCGAGGAACTCGAGAACGCCCTGCTCGCCGCCAGGAGCGACAGCCTGGACGGCGTGGGGGCTTTGCTCAACCTCGCCATCGCCCGGCTGCGCGAGCACACGCCGACCGATCCGAGCGATCTGTTCTACGACTACGGCGACGCGCGGGTCCTGCGGCTGCTCGAACACGCGGCCGAGGGGCTCGACGGCGTGACGAGCGAGGGGCAACGGCGCGCGGGCTGAAGCACGATCGAAGCAACCTCAAAGGGCCACGCCCGCGCCGTGCGGTATGCCTTCACGATTGAGGGCGTGCCTCACACGCGAGCTTGAATTCTTGGCGCTACCACCGCCTTTGCGTCGATCTCAGCGCGACGCTCAGCCTAACTTGAAGGGCGACGACCGTCACGGCGTCGCCCTTCGGCCCGTTCGCGCCGTGCGGTAGAGAAGCCCCGCCGACGCCCGTCGGTGCTTACATTCCTCTTTTGTAAGCTGTATTGGGTTGGAACCTGCCCGGCGTCGTGACGTTGGTCTGCCCGACAGGTCTACGCGGAGTAAAAAAAATCATGACCAGCATTGGCGAGAGCGATGCCGATCGGCTGAGGCGCGATGCGGACGCCTCCTACCAGGAGACCAAGGCCGAGGCGTCGGGCGCGGCCGACGAAGCCAAGTCGCGACTGAACGAGGCCAGCGAGCGGGCGAAGGCCGAGGCGAGCGGCATCACCGAGCGCGCCAAGGAGCGGATCTCGGCCGAGGCCGAGGCGCAAAAGGATCAGGCGGCCGGGCGAATCGCCAGCATCGCCGATCGGGCGCACCAAGCGGCCGACGATCTACGCAGCGACGAGGCATGGCTCGCCAACGCGATCGACAGCGGTGCGCGCTACCTCGACGACTTCGCCAGCGCGGTGCGCACGCGCGACTTTCCCGGGCTGATCCACGAGGTCGAGGACATGGCCCGCCGGCAGCCGGGCATGTTCATGGGCGCCACGGTGGCTCTGGGTTTCATGCTCGGCCGTTTCCTGCGCAGCAGCCAGCCCTCCGGCTACGGCGGACGCTCTTCCGGCTACAGCGGCGGCTACGCCGGCTACGACAGCCCCCGCTATCGCGGCTACGCCCGGCACGACTACGGGGCCGAGAGCGGCTACCGCGACGCCAGCCGCGACTGGCAGCGCTCCGGCAACGATCAAGATCCCTTGCGCGGCGGCTACGCCAGCGGCGGCGCCGGTATGGGCGGCGTAGGTTCTGTAAGCGGTGGCGGTACGGCCGCGCCGGCCAGCACGGGTTACGCCGGCACGGCGGCCTCCCCCGCGTCGCAATCCTACGCGCGCTCGGACCCGACGGGCTCGGCGGTGACGCCGGGAACGACCGCGGGCACGAGCCAAGCCCCGTCGCCGAGCCCGGTCGGCACGACCGGCACGCGTGGCGCGTCGAGCGGCACGGGCACGACCACTACCAATAAGCCGGGGGAAAGCATGTGAGCAACGGGGAACCGCTGCACGGTTCACGCAGCGAGCGCGTGTACGATCAAGGCACGGCCGGCGGGCACGACCAGCGCCCGCTCGGCACGCTGCTCAAGGATCTGACCGGGGACGTGTCGAACCTCGTTCGTGGCGAGGTCGAGCTCGCCAAGGCCGAGGTCAAGGAAGGTGCGGTCAGGCTCGCGCAGGGCGCCGTCGAGATCATCGGCGGCCTCCTGATCGGCTTCGTTGCCTTGATCATCTTGCTGCAGGCGCTGGTCGTGGCGCTCGCGAACGTCATGCCGGACTGGCTCGCCGCCGTCATAGTCGGCGGCGTCATCGCGCTCATCGCGCTCTTCATGGTGATCAAGGGCCAATCGGACTTGAGGAATGCCAGCCTCCTGCCGCGCCGCGCGACGCAGCACGCCAAGGCCGACGTCCAGATGGCGAAGGAGCACGTCTGATGGCAAGCGAACGCACGAGCGACGAGATCGAGCGCGACCTCGCTTCCACCCGCGCCCGTCTCGACGAGCGGCTGGACACGCTGCAAGAGCGCCTGTCGCCGGGCCAGATGGTCGACGAGGCGATGGGTTACCTGCGCCGCACCGGCGCCACCGACCAGGCGGGCGAGTTCGGCCGCAACATGGCCTTGACGGCGCGCGACAACCCGATCCCGCTGGCGCTGGTCGGGGTCGGCCTCGTCTGGCTGATGGCGTCCGGCCCCAGCCGTGAGCCGCGCCGCGTCGAGCGGCGCGACGACGACCTCGATCCGGTGATGACCGGCGCTTCGTCGACGTCCGGCTACGCCCGCACTTCCTCGACCTCCACCGCGTCGACGGCACCGTCGTCAAATTGGGAAGCCGAGCGCCTGACGCGTGGCGGCGGCACCGTCTATGCCAATTACGAGGGCGGGCCGCTCGGCGGTTACGAGGAGGGCTATCGTCCCCCCTCCCCGCCCGATGAGGACGAGGAGCGCGTCGCACGCGCCTACGCCGCCGAGGCCGCGATCATCCGCGAGGAGAGCGAGGAAGACAGCGCGTTCGAGCGGCGCAGGCTGCGAGCGAAAGCCGACGTCATGGGCGTCGAGCACGACGCCGAGGAGCACGCCGATTCGCTGCGCGACAAGGTCGACGGCGTGATAGCGGCGGCGAAAGCGCGTTACGAGGCGGCGAAGCGGCGCGTGACCGACTGGCGCGATCAAGGGTCGAGCGCGTGGAATCGCGGCTCGGCGCAAGGGAGACGGAGCATGGATGATTTACGTCGACGGGCCGACGAGACGTCGCAGGGCTACGCCGCGCGGATGCGGGCGATGCGCGACGATTACGAGCGTCGGGCCCATTACTATCGCGCGGAGGCGGGCAATCGCATGGCGCGCGGCCGGGCCGCGGCCGGCCACTATGCCGAGGACCTGACCGATCGGGCGAGCGAGCTCTTCGAGCGGCAACCGCTCGTCGCCGGGGCACTCGGCCTCGTCGCCGGCGCCGCCTTGGCGGCGATGCTGCCGATGAGCCGCCGCGAGCGGTCGGTGATGGGCCCCTACCGCGACCAGCTCTACGACGACACGCGCGACCTCGCCGAGGATTACTGGCACCGCGCCCAGCGTGCGGGCGAGGCGGCGCTGGACGCGGCGCGGAGCACCGCGGAGGAAGAGGGCCTCACGCCCGAGGCCGCGCGCGAGGGTGCGCGCGGCGCCGCGCAAGATCTCGGCAGCAAGGTACGCCACGTCGCCGACGAGGCCCGCAGCGCCGCCGAGAGCGAGTTTGCCGGTGCTCCATCGCCGACCAGTACGGGTAGTACGGCGGGCGCGGGCGGTACATCCACCCAGCGCTAGCAATGGCCGAGACGGACTGGCACGACGTCGGCCGACCCCCGGAGCAGCACCGGGGGTCATGGTCGGCGCCGGGGCACGACGCGACGAGCCCAGCCGGGATCCCGCCGCGGGGTTGGTGGCAGGTTTTGTGGCGCGTCATCGGCGAGACCGGCCGCGACAACATCATGGTGATCGCGGCCGGTTGCGCCTTCTACGCGCTCTTGGCCCTGTTCCCGTTCATCACGGCGCTCGTCTCGATCTATGGTCTGATCGCCGATCCTGAGATCGTCGAGCAGCAACTGTCGAGCCTGCGGCCCTTCGTGCCGGGCGACGTTTTCCAGATCGTTCAAGGTCAGGTCCACGCCGTCGCGACCGCCGACGCGGCGGCACTCGGATTCAGCACGATCATCGCGCTCGGCTTGTCGCTGTGGAGCGCGTCCGCCGGCGTCAAGTCGGTCTTCTCGGCCCTCAACGTCGCCTACGAGCAGGAGGAGACCCGTTCGCTCATCCGCTTCAACCTGATCACCCTGCTCTTCACGCTGCTCACGATCGTCGCGATCGTCGGCGGCCTACTCGTCATCGTCGGTTTGCCCGTGCTGCTGAGTTACCTGCCGCTCGGGCGCTTCGGCGCCTGGGCCATTCGCATCGCCGGATGGACGATCATGCTCGCCTTCATCATCAGCGGCATCTCCTTGCTCTACCGCTACGGCCCAAGCCGCCGGGCGGCCGACTGGCGCTGGCTGACGCCGGGTTCGGTCCTGGCGACGGTCCTATGGGTCGTGGCCTCGATGGGTTTCTCGTACTACGCCGCGCACTTCGCCGGCTACAACGAGACTTACGGCGCGCTCGGCGGCGTGATCGTGACGATGATGTGGCTGTGGATCACGGCAATGGTCGTCCTGCTCGGTGCCGAACTGAACGCCGAGCTCGAACTGCAGACGAGGACCGACACCACGGCCGGTTCTCAGCGTCCTATGGGCAAGCGCGGCGCCTTCGTCGCCGACCACACGGCCGACGTGCGCGGGTCGATCGGACCCAACGGTCAGGATTGAACGCTACCACCATTCCACCTTAGCAAACCAAAGGGAGAACCCTCGTGTACAACTTGTTCTACATCATCGGCGTCGTCGTCGTGATCCTCGTCGTCCTCTCGTTCCTGGGTCTTCGCTGACGGACTCTGTCGTTGGCTGAGAACGCCCCCGCGTCCGCGGACGTGGGGGCGTTCTACCATGCGGTGAACACCAAAGCGTACGAGCGGGACGGCGCCCGTGCACGAGGCCGCCCAGGACCACGACATACGCCATCATTAACCTCGAGAAGGATCCACTTCCGGTTCAAGCGATCTCCCGAGGCAGTATGGCAAGAAGCCGGGCGATAGACACTCAGCGT
The DNA here is from genome assembly GCA_965217265.1 of Geminicoccaceae bacterium. GTDB lineage: Bacteria > Pseudomonadota > Alphaproteobacteria > Geminicoccales > Geminicoccaceae > JAGRGG01. The sequence continues at coordinate 135,375 of CBDCHP010000007.1, forward strand.
CGGCGAGGCTGCTAAAGATGTTCGTGGGCCGATGCCAACATCCGAGCGATCGCTCCCTGCCCTGCAGCACTCACTTGCGGTATTTCAATTTCAATACCCAGACTAAGTGCATCTTGGTGTCGGTTTCGGTGTGGGCGCCAGTGCCGGTAACGGCCTGCCCCGAACCCGTTACGGGGAGTTGCATGGCGACAGGCTAGCCCTTCAACTCGCCAAGGCAAACTATTTCAACTTCAAATTGAAATGATAACACTCCTACAACACTAAAGGTATTGCTCGATCAGTTACCGAGCTTGAAACCACCTAGGTTCAGCCTTCAACGCTCGCAAAAGCAAACCTATCAGCCACTGATACTGATATTGATTATCAGCCTGAATGATGTTCATTGTACTGCCTGAGCAAAGAACCAGCTCGTTTTGGGGCCATCCCAGATTGGTTGAGTGCTCTGGGGTGGTCGGATGGAGAACTTACCCCTGGCAGCGACGGCGTCACATGGTGGGGCATGGAACAGACATGCAGTAAACAACCCCGCTGTCCGGCGTGCGGCAGCGACGCGATGGTGAAGAACGGCTGCGCGCGCGGCTACAAGCGGCGCAGGTACAAGACGTGCGGCCACAGCGCTGCCACGCGCGCGATGGCGCTCAAGCTCTACGCCTCGGGGGTGTCGATGAACCGCGTGGGGCAACTGCCTGGTGCGAGTTGCCAAAGCGTGGTGCGCTGGGTGCCCCAAGCCGGGGCCAAGGCCGAAACGCAGTTGCCAAGCGGCCGGATCGTCTCCGTCGAAGCCCCCGTTCAAGCCGGGGGCAGGCTCTGAAATGCACCACTACGTCGAAAAAGCCCGTAAGCTCTGGCTGTTCGAGGCGATCGACGTCTTGAGCGGCAGGCTCGTCGCCCCTCGGCAGGCACGGCCTGCCGCCCTGCGGGACGGATGCTCGGTTCTGCCAAGCATGGACGACCGGGTCGCGCGACCAAGCCACGGCGGCCGAGTTCTTCGATAAGCTCAAAGCCGTAAGCCCTGTCTGTGGTTCACCGACGGCCATCTCGCCTACGACGTCCTGTCAAAGGCCAAGCATACGGCCGGCAAGACGCACACGAACGGCATCGAGCGCCACGACGCCCGCACCCGGCATTGGTACGCGCGCTTTCACAGGCGCACGCTCGTCATCTCGCGCTCGGCGCACGTAGTCGAGGCGACCCTGGCCATCACAGCAGGCGAAGCTGGCGGAGTTTTTCGTCGCGGGCGAGACCGCTTGAACGGCCATCCTCTGGATAGATGCGCGCCAGTCTTCGGCGGGCAGCTCGTCCAGCCTGAGTGGTGAGCCTGCTGCCCTGGTTACGACCTTCCTGCAGAAGCCCGATGCCACGGTGTTCGCTCAAGCAGGAAAATGAACCGAGACGAAGGAGAAACAACGCCTGTCGGTTCGGATCCTATTAGACGCTTCGTGACTGGTCGTCTTACCGACCAGCAACCGGCGCAAGCGCAAATCTGTCCTTGCCGCTCATGCGTCACTACCATGTGGAGGTCTCTTCAGAGGCCTTAGCTGCCCCTTCCCTCGCCCGAGCAATGTTAGGCGCTAGGTTGCCTCGCGCCGATGCGGTGTCCGAATCAACGCCAAACTATGCGAACCCCGCCTAGATCAATCGTGACGGAGGCAACGAATCCTCTTGCTAAACGGGGTTTTTCCTGTATTTCTACAATCTTAGAAATATCGAAAAACTGAGGACTTGCTTGATGAACAAGACTGATGCAACACGCGCGCTCGCAGCACTAGGGCAGCCCACCAGGTTCAGCGCCTTTACTGCTCTGCTACGAACAGGACGATCCGGCATGGCGGCGGGCGACCTTGCATCAACATTGGGGGTGCCGGCATCAACCCTGTCGCACCACCTTGCCCTGCTCGAAAACGCCGGACTGCTCGAAGCCGTCCGCGATCAGCGCCACATCTTCTACCGCGTCGACGCCTCAGCGTCCCGCGCGTTCGTCGCCTTCATCGTCAACGATCTTCTCCTCAATCTGCCCGATTATACCGGTCTCACCCCGCGCGACATCGTCGCGGAACGCTGGGACCGCCCCTCTCGCCGGCCGCGCCCTACCCGAATCAAATAAATCAGCATCAGTAAATGTTATTATCAATTTATTAACTGTTGGTTGTTTGCCATGTTCACCTCATATTCCGAGGATTGGATTGCGTGATTCGCCACGCCGCAATGTGTGTTTAACACTAATAAAATTCTTGTTTTGCTCGATAACTGTGGGGCGGCAAAAGCAAGGGGTGCCCTCACCATCGATCGGCTGTTCGCCTTTCTTCCGTCCTGGCGTACTGTCGGCCTTGCCGGGATCGCGCGCCTCTTCATCAATGAACGATCATGCCGGGGCACCGATCAGAGTCGCATCGCCTCTAAATGCCGTGCACGCGGCCGTTGTCGACGCTCGCCTCAGCACCTGATAGCGGAACTCGTTCGAGCTTTCTGACGTGGATCGGCCGAGACCCATCGGGCTCAAGATGTTAGGTTTCGCCTCGCTCGCGCCCGACCGCATTCACTTGAGTGGGATCTTTACCCATGATCGACCAGGTTCTCGAAACCGTTCTCTACGCCGCCGACCTCGACGCCGCCGATCGTTTCTACGGCGGGGTGCTCGGCCTCGCATGCACGTCGAGGCGACCGGGGCTGTTCTTGTTCTATCGCCTGCGCCACGCGATGCTGTTGATCTTCAATCCCGACGCGGCCTTGAAAGGACGCGACGTTCCCTCGCACGGCGCCCGCGGGCCGGGCCACGTCTGTTTCGCCCTCGACGCACCGGCGATCGAGACGCTGGCCCGCCGCCTCGAAGAGCACGGCACGGCCGTCGAGCAGTGGCAGACGTGGCCGGGCGGGGCGCGCTCGCTCTACCTTCGCGATCCGGCCGGCAACAGCGTCGAGTTCGCCCCGCCCTCGATCTGGGGTCTGACGCAAGCGGTCAGCCGAGACTGAGGCAAGGCTGCCACACGCGAGCCGCCCGCGAGCGTCGGCCGCTTGTGGGTTATGAGGCGTGGCTGATGTGCATCAGCCCCCGCCCATTGTGGACAAGTCGGGAAAAGCGTCAGTCGCCCGGGCGCCACGCCTCGTAGTCGCCGGTGGCGCGGGCACGCTCGCCGCCGCGCAACTCGTGGCCGCTCGGCACGTAGGCCTCGATCGTGCCCGACAAGTTCGGCCGGTGCTCGACCTCCCAGTGGCGCACCTTCAACGGCGCTTCGGAAGGGGGTTTCTCAAGGTTCTTGTGCAGCCACGCGTTCCAGCCGGGCGGGATCCCGCTGGCCTCGATCTCGCCGTCACCGGCGTAGACGACCCATCGGCGCTCGTCACGCCAGTCGGTGGCCCCAGGCCTGCGGTAATAGGCGTTGCCGAACTGGTCGGATCCGACCGCTTGCCCATGCAGCTTGGTTGTCACGTAGGTCGCAAGCCGGTTGTTGGTCAGCCATCGCAGCACGCCGTTCGCCCCTCAGCACCGTCGTCGTCGCAGGCGTTTGCTTATGCCCAACCGGCGCGCCCGCGTCCAGCGCCCAACGACGGCATTCATGTCACACCCTAAGCCCGAGTCGCCGCAGCAATCGTCGAGCGGTCTGGCCCACCCGCGTCGAACCGGCTTTCCTGTCAGCCGACCTCATGTTCTGGCATCCCCTTGCCTTGTGGACGGCCGGGGAAGGTGAGATGTCGTGATCCGCGATGGCGTGCGGCTGATACGATTGATTATTCATCAAGCCTTTGTCCCGGGACCGCATCGGCGATCCGGGCCCCGATCGGGCACGGCGGCATCGGCCCCTCGACGCCGACGCACACCGCCGCCCTTCCCGCCATACCCCGACATATGTGCTACATCTGGTTAAATTCCTGGTGTTGCATCATAGATATTGTATGCGACGGCTTTACGTGCCAAACCGAATACCAATGGGGCACCAGACCTGGCACGGGCGAGGAACGAAGACAGTCGGAAGCTGATAGTTTAATCAGCAATGCCTGATGGAAGCGTGATAGGAAATTAATCGTTATCAGGCGGCGGAGGTTAAACATTTGACGGACACGGTGGCAACAACCTACTCTAACCTTGTGTCAAGGAGCCTGGCATGAAGATCGAGCGCGCCTTCACCACGGACGGGGACTCGCCCTATGCGGCAATCCCGTTTCGGCGGGCGAGCAGCGAAATCCGCAACCCCAACGGGACGATCGTGTTCCGGCTGGACGCCATCGACGTGCCCGCGGCTTGGTCGCAAGTCGCGGTCGACGTGCTGGCGCAGAAATATTTCCGCAAGGCCGGCGTGCCGCGCCGGCTGAAGCCTTTGGCCGAGGACGGCGTGCCGGGGTGGCTGTGCCGCAAGGCCGCCGACGCCGAGGCACTGGAGGAATTGCCGCCGGCCGAGCGCTACGGCGGCGAGACGGGTGCCACCGACGTCTTCGATCGCTTGGCGGGCACGTGGACCTACTGGGGCTGGAAGGGCGGCTACTTCGACGGCGAGGCGGACGCGCGCGCCTTCTTCGACGAGCACCGCTACATGCTGGCAAAGCAGATGTCGGCGCCGAACTCGCCGCAGTGGTTCAACACCGGGCTCAACTGGGCCTACGGCATCGACGGTCCGGCGCAGGGCCACTTCTACGTCGACGAGGCGACCGGCGAGGTGCGGCAGAGCACGTCCGCCTACGAGCGGCCGCAGCCGCACGCCTGCTTCATCCAGAGCTGCGGCGACGACCTCGTCAACAAGGACGGCATCATGGACCTCTGGGTCCGCGAGGCGCGTCTCTTCAAGTACGGTTCGGGCACCGGGACCAACTTCTCCAGCCTGCGCGGCGAGGGCGAGCCGCTCTCGGGCGGCGGCAGGTCGTCCGGTTTGATGTCGTTTCTCAAGATCGGCGACCGGGCGGCGGGGGCGATCAAGTCGGGCGGCACGACGCGGCGCGCCGCCAAGATGGTGATCTGCGACGTCGACCACCCCGACATCGAGGCCTTCATCGACTGGAAGGTGGGCGAGGAGCAAAAGGTCGCGGCATTGGTCGCGGGCTCGAAGCTCCTCGCCGCGCACGCCAACGCCGTCATCGAGGCCTGCGCCACCTCCGATTTGATCGACGGCGCCAAGTTCGATCCCAAGCGCAACAAGGACCTCGCCAAGGCGGTGCGCGGCGCGCGGCAGGCGATGCTGCCCGAGGGCGCCGTGCAGCAGGCGGTTCTGCTCGCCCGCCAGGGTTTTGCGCGCGTCGAGGTTCCGACCTTCGACGCCGACTGGGACAGCGCCGCCTACCTCACCGTCTCGGGCCAGAACTCGAACAACTCGGTCCGGGTCAGCGACGCCTTCCTCAAGGCGGTCGAGAACGACGCCAAGTGGCGCCTGACGCGGCGCACCGACGGGAGCACCGCGAAGTCGCTGAATGCCCGAGCCTTGTGGGACAAGGTCTGCTACGCTGCCTGGGCCTCGGCCGATCCCGGCGTGCAGTACGACACGACGATCAACGATTGGCACACCTGCCCGAGCGGGGGGCGGATCAACGCCTCGAACCCCTGCTCGGAGTACATGTTCCTCGACGACACCGCCTGCAACTTGGCCAGCCTCAACCTGATGACGTTTCGCACCGAGGGCGGCGGCTTCGACAGCGCCGGCTTCGCGCACGCGGTCCGCTTGTGGACGATGGTGCTCGAAATCTCGGTCCTGATGGCGCAGTTCCCGAGCGAGCGGATCGCCGAGCGCTCGTACCGCTACCGCACGCTCGGCCTCGGCTACGCCAACCTCGGCGGCCTCCTGATGGCGTCCGGCCTCGGCTACGACAGCGACGGGGGCCGCGCCTACGCCGGTGCCATCACCGCCTTGATGACCGGCACCGCGTACCGTGTCTCGGCCGAGATGGCGCGAGCGCTCGACCCCTTCCCGGGCTACGCCGACAACCGCGACGCGGTGCTTCGGGTCCTGCGCAACCACCGCCGCGCCGCCAAGGGCGACACGAACGGCTTCGAGGGTCTCGCGGTGGCGCCGGTGCCGCTCGATCGCGCCAACGTGCCGGCGGCGGGTCTGGCCGAGGCCGCGATCGCGGCCTGGGACGGCGCCCTTGAGGGCGCCGAGGCGCACGGGCTCAGGAACGCGCAGGTCTCGGTGGTGGCGCCGACCGGCACGATCGGCCTCGTCATGGACTGCGACACGACCGGGATCGAGCCCGATTTCGCGCTGGTCAAGTTCAAGAAGCTCGCCGGCGGCGGCTACTTCAAGATCATCAACCGCATGGTGCCGACGGCGCTCAGGACGCTCGGCTACGACGAGACCGCGATCGACGCCATCATCCGCTACGCCACCGGCCACGGCACGCTCAAGGGCGCCCCCGCGATCGGGCACGGGGCCTTAACGGCCAAGGGCTTCGACGCCGAGGCGATCGCCAAGATCGAGGCGGCGCTGCCGAGCGCCTTCGACGTCAAGTTCGTCTTCAACCGCTACACGCTCGGCGACGACTACCTGACCGGACGGCTCGGGCTCGACGCGGCGCAGATCGAAGCACCCGGCTTCGACCTCTTGCAAGCACTCGGCTTCACGCGCGGCGAGATCGAGACGGCCAACACCTACTGCTGCGGCTCGATGACGGTCGAGGGCGCGCCGGGCCTCAAGGAGGCGCACCTGGAGGTCTTCGACTGCGCCAACCCCTGCGGCCGCAAGGGGGTGCGCTACCTCTCGGCCCTGAGCCACATCCAGATGATGGCGGCGGCGCAGCCGTTCATCTCGGGCGCGATCTCGAAAACGATCAACATGCCGGCCAGCGCCTCGATAGCCGACTGCGACACCGCGTATCGCGCCGGGCACAGACTGGGCCTGAAATCGCTCGCCCTCTACCGCGACGGCTCGAAGCTCTCGCAGCCGCTCGCCTCCCTCGTCCTCGATACCGGCTTGGCCGATGAGGACGAGGAGGACGCCCGCGAGGGTGCGCAGGTGCGGCGCATCGTCGAGGTCACCGAGCGCGTCGTCGAGCGGGTCCTGGGCGAGCGCAAGAAACTGCCACAGCGGCGCAAGGGCTATACGCAAAAGGCGGTCGTCGGCGGGCATAAGGTTTACCTGCGCACGGGCGAGTACGCCGACGGCCAGCTCGGCGAACTGTTCATCGACATGCACAAGGAGGGTGCCGCCTTTCGGTCCTTGATGAACAGCTTCGCGATCTCGGTCTCGATCGGCTTGCAGTACGGCGTGCCGCTGGAGGAGTACGTCGAGGCATTCTCCTACACCCGCTTCGATCCGTCCGGGGTCGTGCAGGGCAACGACACGATCAAGATGGCGACCTCGGTCCTCGACTACATCTTCCGCGAACTGGCCGTCTCCTACCTGGATCGCACCGACCTCGCCAACGTCGATCCGGCCGAGCTGCGCCACGACGCGATCGGCGGCGGGGTCAAAGAGGGGGATTTGTCGCAGAACATGGCCCAGATCGCGTCATCCGGCTTCGTGCGCGGCAACCTTCGGCTGCTCGCCGGGGGCGCCCCGACGGAGATGCGGGGCGACGCGGACATCGAGATGCGCCGCACCGGCACGGACGGCGGCGGGGCACCGGCCCCGATCGCCGCGACGGCGCAAGCCGCCGGCAACAGCCGGGCGAGCCGGGCCGAGATGGCCAAGCTCCAGGGCTACGTCGGCGATCCGTGCGACACGTGCGGCAACTTCACGCTGGTGCGTAACGGCACCTGCCTGAAATGCGATACCTGCGGCAGCACCACGGGCTGTTCCTAAGCGGGTACGCATGACGCCCCGTCGGGCAGCGGGGTGGTCTTTCCTTGGAGGTCTCCTCCATCGTGCGGGGTCCGGGGTTCATCCCCCGGGCCCCCTCCCTTCACGCTTCGCGTCCGCTGCGCGGGGCTTTCTCTTCTCTTTTTTCGCTTTGTCCGAGGCTGGCTTCGATGTTGAGGCCAAGTTCGAGAACAAGTGATAAAAAAAGAGAAGGAAGAGGCCGTGCGCCTAGCGCACGCGAAGCGTATCCACCAGCCGTTCGAGAAAGCGCACCACCGCCCCCGTATCGTCGAGCCTTGCCTTCGCCGCCGTCGCGAAATCGGGCTCGCCGACGATGATCCCGAGCCCTTCCGTCGGCAGGGTGCGGATCGCGTCCTCATCGGTCCTGTCGTCGCCGACGTAGACCGGGAACGGCGGCGCTTTTAGGCGATCCTGCCATTTCTCCAGCAGCCAGCGCACCGCGGCCCCCTTGTCCCAGTCGAGCGTCGGGCGGACCTCGACGATCATCTTGCCGGGCGCGGGCTTGAGCCGGTTGCTGCCCTCGATGGCGTCCGTCACCGCCGCCTCGACGGTGGCGCGTCCCCCCGGCCCCGCGTTGCGGTAGTGGACGGCGATCGCCGCCCGCTTGCGCTCGACGAGGATGCCGGGCTCGCGGCCGAGGCGGTCGTTCAACGCCGCCTCGGCCCGGTCGAGGTCCTGGGCGTAGTCGTCGCCGACGTCGAGGAGCGGCCCGTTCGGCCCCAAGATCGTGTAGCCGTGGCTGCCGGCGAGCGTCAGGCCGTCGATCGGCACCCGCGGGCGGAGGTCGTTCGCGTCGCGGCCGCTGACGAGGGCGACGGGGACCGAGGCGGCGAGGCGGCGCAGGGGAAGCTCGGCCGCGGGCGCCAACGCGGCGTCGTCCGGGCGCTCGACGAGCGGGGCCAGCGTACCGTCGAAGTCGAGGAAGAGGGCAAGCCGCTGGTCAACGTCGGCCGGGATCAAATCGGCGAAGTTGGCCAGTGCATCGGGCAGGTCGGCGACGGTCACGGGCGATTCTCCAAGGGCTTGGGGGGCCTCGATCTGCCGCGCTGATCGTGTCGCGCAAGCGTGGCGGCGGCGGCGGCGCTTTGCTAAGCTTGCGGTCAAGCAAGGCGTCAACACAAGAAGGCATTCGGGCGGCGATATGGGAATCCTACTGGCTGACGGCGTATTCGAGCGGCAACTGGCTGACGGCGAGGACGTCTTCGCCGCCGGCGAGACGGGCAAGATCGCCCTCATCAAGGCGGGCGAGGCGGAGGTGACGCGGCGCGCGAACGGGGGCACGGTCCGGCTCGGCCGGGCCGGACCCGGCACCTACCTCGGCGAGATGGCGGCCCTCACCGGCGAGGCGCTCGATTTGAGCGCCACCGCGGCCGGCCCGCTCTCGGTCGCCTACCTCGACCCCGACGACTTCTTGCGCCGCATCAGCCGGGAGCCGGAGGGCGCCTACATCCTCCTCTCGCGCCTGCGCGCCCGCCTGCACGCGCGAGAGGTGCCCGACGCGCCGCCGCCAGGGGCGGACGAGCGAGAAGCGCCAAAGCCGGTACGGCTGCGGCTATACGCGAACGACCCCTTGCTGCGCGGCATCCTCCCCGAGGACGGCTTGGCGGTGCGCGAGCTGCCCTTCGCCGTCGGACGGCAGACCCAGGACGGCGACGGCCCGTCCGAGGGGGCCGTCGACCTCGCCCTGCCGGACGAGCCCCCCTACCGCCTGTCGCGGCGCCACTTCGCCCTGCACGCCCACCCGGACGGGATCATGGTCGAGGATCTCGGCAGCGCCCTGGGCACCGAGGTGAACGGCCTCGGCCTCGGCAATGGCGGCCCGGCGCGGGCGCTGCTCCAGCGCGGCGAGAACACCCTCGTCGCCGGTGCGGAACACTCGCCGTTCGGCTTTCGGCTGGTTGTGGTGTGAACGCTTCACGTTGCGCTCGCCGCGCAGGCTTATTTCTCTTCTTTTTTGCTGTTTGTTCTCGAACTTAGCCTCAACGCCGAAGCCAGCCTCGGACAAAGACAGAAAAGAGAAGAAAAGCCCCGCGCAGCGGACGCGAAGCGTTCACCCCACCTGCGGGATCTCGTCCGACTTGGGCACGCTGTAGCCGCGCTGCACGGCGGGGCGCTCGGCGACGCGGGCGTACCATGCCTTGACGTTGGGGTAGTCGTCGAGGTCGATGCCCTGCCAGCCGAAGCGCGCGATCCAGGGCCAGGAGGCGATGTCGGCGATCGAGTAGGCCTCCTCGCCCGACCCGGCGATGAAGTCCTGGCCGTCCAGGCGACGGTCGAGGACGCCGTACAGGCGTTTGACCTCGTTGCCGTAGCGGTCCTCGGCGTAGGGCGCCTTGCCAGGGTTGAACTTCAAGAAGTGGTGCGCCTGACCCGCCATGGGCCCCAGCCCCCCCATCTGCCACATCAGCCACTCAATCGCCCGCCAGCGGCCGGTATCGTCCTCGGGCATCAGCCGGCCCGTCTTGTGGACGAGGTAGAGGAGGATGGCGCCGCTCTCCATCAAGGAGATGCCGGTGTCGTGGTCGACGATCGCCGGGATCTTGTTGTTCGGGCTGAGCTTGAGGTATTCGGGATCGAACTGGTCGTCCTTGGTGATGTCGATCGGGTGGACCTCGTAGGGCAGGCCCAATTCTTCGAGCGCGATCGAGGCCTTCTTGCCGTTCGGCGTGCCCCAGGTGTAGAGGTCGATCATCGGCGAGTTCCCGTTTGGCCGGCGACGGGGTGCCGCGCGGCGGCGGCTGTACCGCCCACGGCTCGACGCTTGTTGTGAGGGATGTGGGGCGAACGACGCGACTTGAACGCGCGACCTCCAGGGCCACAACCTGGCGCTCTAACCACCTGAGCTACGCCCGCCACATGCACGCGCTTGGATTCTGGCGCAATTCGGCGGTGACGTCAAGGGCGCCGCCCCTGCCCGTTTAAGCATCAATTTGCCTATAAAAAAGGCATATATTCGCGCTACGACCCGGTTGCGCGGCGATCGGTGCCGCGTCGCGGCGTCTGGCACGCCGCGTGCATGGTACACGTCGAGGTAGGGGCGCACGGCCGTCCGCCGCGTCGTAACGGGCATGGAGATCCGAGCGCATGAAGAAGATCGAGGCCGTCATCAAGCCGTTCAAGCTCGATGAGGTGAAGAACGCGCTGCAGGAGGTCGGGCTGAAGGGCATGACTGTCACCGAGGTCAAGGGTTTCGGGCGGCAGAAGGGCCACACCGAACTCTACCGCGGCGCCGAGTACGTGATCGATTTTCTGCCCAAGGTGAAGATCGAGATCATCGTCGACGACGCGATCGTCGACCGGGCCGTGGAGGCGATCCAGCAGACCGCGCGCACCGATCGGATCGGGGACGGCAAGATCTTCGTCCTCGACGTCGCCGAGGTGATCCGCATTCGCACCGGCGAGCGCGGCAACGACGCGCTCTAGCCGCCTTTAAAAGCTCAACGAAGGGTCACGGTGTCCGCCGGTCGGACCCCGACAACGAATCCAAGAAACGAAGAGGTCATTTTCCAATGCACTTGGGTTGCAAATCGCCGTCCGACGTCATGAAGGCCATCAAGGACCACGAGGTCTTGATGGTCGACCTTCGCCTCACCGACGTGCCTGGCCTGTGGCACCACATCTCCTACCCCTCGGCCGTCTTCGACGAAGACAACATGAACGAGGGCATGGGCTTCGACGGCTCGTCGATCCGCGGCTTCAAGGTCATCAACGAGTCCGACATGCTCTTGATGCCGGACGTGACCACGGCCTTCATCGACCCGTTCGCGCGCCACAAGACGCTGGTGATGATCTGCGACGTCAAGGACCCGGTGACGGGCGACCTCTACACGCGCGACCCGCGCGGCATCGCGATCAAGGCCGAAGCGTTCATGAAAACGCTCGGCATCGGCGACACGGCATACTTCGGCGCCGAGGCCGAGTTCTTCGTCTTCGACGACGTCAAGATGGGCCAGGGCGTCAACTACGCCAGCTACGAGGTCGACAGTTCCGAGGGCCACTGGAACTCGATGTCGGACGAGATGCCCAACCTCGGCCATAAGCTCGGCCCCAAGATGGGCTACTTCCCCTGCTCGCCGATGGATTCGCTCAGCGACCTGCGGGCCGAGATGTCCTTGCTCATGCGCGAGATCGGTTTGGAGGTCGAGTGCCACCACCACGAGGTGGCGACCGGCGGCCAGTGCGAGATCGACATGAAGTTCGACACGCTCCTGCGCCACGCCGACAGCCTGCAGATGTACAAGTACGTCGTGAAGAACACGGCCAAGCTGCACGGCAAGTCGGCGACTTTCATGCCCAAGCCGCTGTTCGGCGACAACGGCTCGGGCATGCACACGCACCAGTCGATCTGGAAGGAGGGCGTGCCGCAGTTCGCCGACGAGGCGGGTTACGCCGGGCTGTCGCAGATGTGCCGCTACTACATCGGCGGTCTCTTGAAGCACGCGCCCTCGATCCTGGCCTTCGCCGCACCGACGACGAACTCCTACCGCCGCTTGGTGCCGGGCTACGAGGCGCCGGTGAACCTCGCGTGGTCCTTGCGCAACCGCTCGGCCGCGTGCCGCATCCCGGCCTACTCGAACAGCCCGAAGGCAAAGCGCATCGAGTTTCGCTGCCCCGACCCTTCCGCCAACCCCTACCTCGCGTTTGCCGCCCAACTGATGGCGGGCCTGGACGGGATCAAGAACAAGATCGACCCCGGCGATTCCATCGACAAGAACATCTACGACCTGCCGCCGGAGGAGTTGGCCGAGATTCCGACCGTTCCGGGCCAGCTCTCGGAGGCGATCAAGGCGCTCGAAGACGACAACGCCTACCTGATGGAGGGCGACGTGTTCACGAGCGACTTCGTCGAGAGCTACGTCGAACTGAAACGCGAGAACGAACTCGACCCGATTCGGCTACGGCCGCACCCCTACGAGTTCGTCCTCTACTACGAAGTCTGAGCCTCAACCTCCCTGAAAGCCTCGGGGCGGCCGTGAAAGCCCGCCCTATTTTTTTACGCTTCGCGTCCGCTGACGCGGGGTCTTTTTTCTTTTCGCAAGTGTTAACGGCTGAGAATCGAGCGTCGCCTCGGGCACGACGCCGCGCCGGTGCAGTTCTCGCGCCCGCTCGAACTCACGCCGCGCGTCGGCCGCGGCGGTCTCGGCGCGGGCCAGCCCGGCCTGGCCTCCTTCAGACGCGCGGGTCTGCGCCAGCTTGGCCTTGCTCACGCCGACGGCCGTACGGGCCACCTCCACCGCCGCTTGCAACTGCCCCTCGTTGTCGAGCACGGCGAGAACATCACCCGAGCGTACGCGCCCACCCTCTTCGACCTTCGCCGCGATCCGGGCGTCGCCGGCGCCGAAGCGGGCCGCCACCATGATCACATGGCCCTCGGGCAAGAGCGTGCCGAGGCCGACGACGTCGTGCCGCCCGGGCGTCCCCCGGTCGTTCGCTTCGAGCCTCGCCGGCACGGCGATCGGGCTGCTCGTGCCGCCGCCCGGCGCCAGCGCGAGCGCGCACATCGCCCACTGCAGCCCCGGCGGCTGGGCGTAGAGGCCGCCCACGCCGCCGAGCGCCACGCACAGGACGAGCGGCGGGACCAGCTAAGCCCGACGCAACGTCCGGCCGAGGCGGGTGCGCGGCCGGGCCTTTACCTGCGCCGTCGGGGTGGACCAGCGTCCGACAACCCGCAGCGGCAGCCCGGCTTCGGCGGCATCGTTCGGTGGCGCCTTGACATCGGTTTCGTCGCGCGGCGGGTTGACGTGCATGACATCGCTCCGTGGTGGAGAGCGGCGGCGCAAGGGACCGGCCGGGCGAGATCATCGAGGCGGGCCTGTTGGAGTTCGCCGAGCGTGGCTTCGCCGCGGCGAGGCTCGACGACGTCGCAAGGCGCGCGGGCGTGGCGAAGGGCACGATCTACGCCAAGCTGGTCGAGTCCGACCTCGCGTGCTGGCGCGCATCATCATCGCGGAAGGCTCGCGCTTTCCCGCTATCACGGCGCTCTACCATCAAGTGTCGGTCGCCAGGGGGTCGCGATATCTTGATGCGGATCATGCGGCGCGGCGAGTTCAGGAACGGGCCGATCGCCGAGACGCCCCTGGTCCTGGTGGCGCCGGCGATCATGGCGACGGTCTGGAGGATGACCTTCGAGCCGCTCGACCTCGACGAGGTCGTGGCGGCACACCTCGTCCTCAAACGGCGTGCGCGCGACCGCGTGACCCGATCCGCCGCCCGCCGGTCGCGAACAAAGAACCCGATGGCCGATGCCGGACATTTTCTTTTCGCGCCGGTCGGCTAGGATGGCACGGCAAATCGGGAGTGTGACGATGCGCGATCGGGTCGAGGTGGCCGTCATCGGCGGCGGGGTGGTGGGGTGCAGCGTGCTCTATCACCTGACCAAGCTGGGCTTGCGCGACGTCGTCCTGATCGAGCGCGACGAGCTGACCTCGGGCTCGACGTGGCACGCCGCCGGCGGCTTTCACACGCTGAACGGCGATCCCAACGTCGCCAAGCTGCAGCAGTACACGATCGACCTCTACAAGGAGATCGAGGAGCTTTCCGACCAGCCGTGCGGTTTGCACCTGACCGGCGGGCTGATGCTGGCCGGCACGGATGAGCGCGTCGACTTTCTCAAGCGCGAGCACGCCAAGGGGCGCTACCTCGGCATGGAGACCGAGCTGATCTCGGTCGAGGAGGCGTACGATCTCTTCCCGCTCATGGACCCGTCCCGGTTCAAGGGGGCGCTGTGGAACCCGATGGAGGGGCACCTGGACCCGTCCGGCACGACGCACGCCTACGCCAAGGCGGCGCGGGCGAACGGGGCCGAGATCGTTCTGCGCAACCCCGTGCTCGGCATCGAGCGGCGGCCGGACGGCGCGTGGGACGTCGTCACCAAGAACGGCACGGTGCGCGCCCTCCACGTCGTCAACGCCGGCGGCCTGTGGGCGCGCGAGGTCGGCCGGATGGTCGGCCTCGAACTGCCGGTGCTGGCGATGGAGCACATGTACATCCTGACCGAGGACATGCCCGAGGTCGCCCTGATCAACGCCAAAACGGGCAAGGAGGTCGTCCACGCGATCGACTTCGAGGGCGAGCTCTACCTCCGCCAGGAGCGCGGCGGCATGTTGATGGGCACCTACGAGCAAGGCGGCGTGCCGTGGTCGCCGCGGCAGACCCCTTGGGACTTCGGCCACGAGCTGCTCCAGCCCGACCTCGACCGGATCGCGCCCTCGCTCGAAGTCGGCTTTCGCCACTTCCCCGCCTTCGAGCGGGCAGGCATCCGCCAGATCATCAACGGCCCGTTCACCTTCGCCCCGGACGGCAACCCGCTCGTCGGCCCGGTCCGGGGCCTGACCAATTTCTGGTGCGCCTGCGCCGTGATGGCGGGCTTCAGCCAAGGCGGCGGCGTCGGCCTCGCGCTCGCGTCCTGGATCGCGCACGCCGACCCCGGCTTCGACGTCTTCGGCATGGACGTGGCCCGCTTCGGCGACTTCGCCACGATGGCCTACACCAACGCCAAGGTGCGCGAGAACTACAGCCGCCGCTTTCGCATCTCCTACCCGAACGAGGAACTGCCTGCCGCACGCCCGTTGCGCACGACGCCGGTCTACGACGCCTTCAAGGCGCAAAATGCCGTCTTCGGCGCCTCGTTCGGTCTCGAACACGCGCTCTGGTTCGCGCCCGAGGGCAAAGAGCCTGTCGAGGCGCCGACCTTTCGCCGCTCGAATGCGTTCGAGGCCGTCGCGGTCGAGTGCGCGGCCGTCCGCAACGGCGTCGGCCTGATCGAGATCTCCAACTTCGCCAAGTACGAGGTCACGGGTCCAAACGCGGAAGCTTTCTTAAGCCGCGTCCTGGCAGGGCGGCTGCCCAAGGTCGGCAAGATCGCCTTGAACCCGATGCTGAACGATCGCGGCAAGCTGATCGGCGACTTCACCCTGGCGCGGCTTGGCCAGGAGCGCTTCATGCTGTTCGGCTCGGGCGCCGCCGAGACCTACCACCTGCGCCACTTCGAGCGCCACCTGCCGGGCGACGGCGTGCGCCTCGCCGCCCGCAACCGCGACCTGTTCGGCTTGGCGCTCGCCGGCCCCAAGGCGCGCGACGCGCTGGCGAGCGTCACCCACGCCGACCTCGGCGACGACGCCTTTCCCTTCATGGCCGTGCGCGAGATCGAGGTCGGCCTCGTCAAGGCGATCGTCGGGCGGCTCTCGTTCACCGGCGAGCGCGGCTACGAGATCTGGGTCAGGGGCGACGACCTGCGCACGCTGCTGACGACGCTGGGCGACGCCGGCGCCGCGCACGGCCTGCGCCCGTTCGGCGGTCGTGCCCTGAACGCGCTCCGGCTGGAGAAGGGCTTCGGCTCCTGGGCGCGCGAGTACCGGCCGATCTACGGGCCCACTGAGGCCGGCCTGGACCGCTTCGTCGCCTACGACCGCGGCGGCTTCGTCGGCCATAAGGCGGCGCTGGCCGAGCGCGAGGCTGGCGGCGAGCTACGCTTGTGCCCGTTCAGCCTCGACGATGTCGGCGTCGACCAACTCGCCGACGAGCCGATCTGGCAGGACGACCGCGTGGTCGGCTGGATCACCTCGGGCGCCTACGGCCACAGCGTCGGCCGTACCGTGGCGCTCGGCTACCTGCCGCGCCGGCTGGCCGACAGCCAGGGCTTCGAGGTCGAGATCCTCGGCGAGCGCGTGCCGGCACGGCGCGAGGACGAAGCGCTGCACGATCCTACCGGCGACAGAATGCGTAACTAGCTCAGGAGGTTGAACGATGCTTCTCGTTTGGTTTCTACGCTCCATCTTAATCTTTTACGTTAAGATGGCCACACTGACGGGTTTTCAGTTGCTCATGCTGCGGGGTGTGTCCGCTTGCCGTTGCGGGCGCAGGCGTAGATGCTGAACCAATATCTTAACTAAGGAAGGAAATTTGTTTGTTTATAGTTATTTAAGAGCATTATATATTTTAGACACATCAAGATGGCCTGGAGACCAACGATGATGACGACGGCGGGACTGATCGAGCGGATCGGGGCCGAGGAAATCCGGCTCGTCGATGTGCGGACGACCGACCTGCTCGGGCGCTGGCGGCAGGTGTCGCTCGACGCGGCGGATCTCACCGCCGAGTCTTTCGAGCGCGGGGTGATGGCCGACGGCTCATCCATCCCCGGTTGGCGCGACGTCGCCGAGAGCGACCTCGTGCTCCTGCCGGCACCCGAGACGGCCTACGCCGACCCGTTCGCCGCCCAGCCGACCCTGGCCGTGATCGCCACCGCGACCGAACCCGGCACCGGCGTCGGCTACGAGCGCGACCCGCGATCCTGCGCGCTCGCCGCCGAGGCGCGGTTGGAGGGCTTGTGCGGCGCCGACGCGGTCCGCCTCGGCGTCGACGTCAATTTCTTCCTGTTCGACGACGTCAGGATCGAGCACGGCCCCATGCGCGGCGCCTTCACGCTCGAAGCCTCGGAGAGCCGCACGGCCGGCGGGCGCGCCTACGCCAACGGCAACCCCGGCCACCGACCGACGCTCGGCGGCGCCCACTTGGCCTGTGCCCCCGCCGACCACGGCGGCGACATCCGCGCCGAGATCGTGACCGTCTTGCGCCACATCGGCTTCGACAATTTGCGCCACGAGCACGCCGGCACCGCCTGCCAGGGCCGGCTCACCTTCGGTCCCGGCGGCCTCGTCGGCACCGCTGATCGGCTGCAGATCCTGCGCCACACCGTCCACGGCGTGGCCGCGTCCTACGGCAAGTCGGCGACCTTCATGGCCAAGCCCCTGCTGGAAGAGCCGGGCGGCGCCCTGAACGCGAGCTTCGCCCTGTGGGCCGGCGACCGGCCCTTGTTCGCCGGCCAGGGCTACGCCGACCTGTCGCCGATGGCGCTCCACTTCATCGCCGGCATCCTCGCCCACGGCCGGGCCTTGTGCGCCTTCACCAACCCGACCGCCAACAGCTATAAGCGGCTGCAACCGGGCTCGGACGAGCCCAACCTGCTCGCTTATGCCGCGCACAACCGCTCGGCTGCAGTGCGCATCCCCTACGCCGACCAGGCAGGCGCCAAGCGCGTCGAGGTGCGCTTTCCCGACCCGACCGCCAACCCCTACCTCGCCCTCACCGCCCTGCTGCTGGCCGGCATCGACGGCATC
Organism: Geminicoccaceae bacterium; assembly: GCA_965217265.1. GTDB lineage: Bacteria > Pseudomonadota > Alphaproteobacteria > Geminicoccales > Geminicoccaceae > JAGRGG01. Next base: position 153,232 of record CBDCHP010000007.1, read on the forward strand.
GAGAAGAAGCTCGAACCCGGCGACGCGATGGACCGCAACCTCTACGATTTGCGCCCCGAAGAGGTCGAGGGTATCCCCACCTTGTGCCGCGACTTGAACCAAGCCCTCGACACGCTTGAGTCTGAGAGCGATTTTCTCACCCGCGACGAGATCCTCCCCAGCGCCTTGATCGAGGCCTACCTCGACGTCAAGCGACGCGAACTCGACTTCATCGCCAGGCGGCCGACGCCGGTGGAGTTCGAGTTGTATTATGGAATTTAGCGCCGGCGCGTCGGCTGCGCGGGGCCTTTCTTCTCTCATTTTTTAACTTTGGCCGAGGCTAGCTCCGGCGTCCGTGTCAGTCCTGGAACAACTAGCTAGCAAAAAGATAGAGATAAGGCCGCGCGCCCGGCGCACGCGAAGCGTTCATTCCGGCACCCGCCGCGGCCTGCGATCGTCGTCGATGGCGACGTAGGTGAAGCGCCCCTCGGTCACCTTGGTCTCCTCGCCGGTGCGGCCGCGCTTGGCGTAGGCGGTGACCTGGACGGTGAGCGACGTTTTGCCCACCCGGATGACTTCGGCGTAGCAACCCACCACATCGCCGACGTAGACGGCTTGATGGAAGGTCATGGCGTCGATCGCGACGGTCGCCGTACGCCCTCGGGCCCGCTCGTAGGCGACGATGCCGCCGGCGACGTCCATCTGCGCCAAGAGCCAGCCGCCGAAGATGTCGCCGGCCGGGTTGGTGTCGGCCGGCATGGCTAGCTGCCGCACGACCGGAACTTGACGCGGTGACGTCTCCATGACCTACCTCTTGCCCTCGCCGCGAGCTATGGGGTTGCTTCCTTGCCATTCGGGCGAACAGCTGCCGGCGACCATCCTTTCACTTTGAGCGACGGATGTCGATGCGCGACCTGCTTGACCTTGCAACTTCCCCTTCCGCCACGGGCGAGTATTCGGCGAAGGACATCGAGGTGCTGGAGGGGCTGGAGCCCGTCCGGCGCCGGCCCGGCATGTACGTCGGCGGCACCGACGAGCGCGCCCTGCACCACCTCGTCGCCGAACTGCTCGACAACGCGATGGACGAGGCGGTGGCGGGCTACGCCAACCGGATCGAGATCGACCTGGGCCGGGACAACGCCGTCACCGTGCGCGACAACGGCCGCGGCATCCCCGTCGATCCGCACCCGAAGTTCCCTAAGAAGAGTGCCTTGGAGGTCATTCTTACCACTTTGCATTCGGGCGGCAAGTTCACGACCAAGGCGTACGAGACCTCGGGCGGCCTGCACGGCGTCGGCGTCTCGGTGGTCAACGCGCTCGCGTCGAAGCTGGAGGTCGAGGTCGCGCGCAACCGCACCCTTCATCGTCAGACCTACGCCAAGGGAACGCCACAGACGAAGCTGCAGACAGTGGGTGCCGCCGCCAACCGCCGCGGCACGACGATCGTCTTCACCCCCGATCCCGAGATCTTCGGTGCGCAGCGCTTTCGGCCCGAGACCATGCACCGCATGGCCCGCTCCAAGGCCTACCTCTACCGCGGCGTCGAGATCCGCTGGTCGTGCGACTTAAGCCTCTTGCAGAACACGAAGACGCCGCCGAAAGAAAATTTTCATTTCCCTAATGGTTTGAGCGATTTTCTGCATGGATTGGTCGAGGGTCGTGGATTGGCGGTGCCGGCGCCGTTCGCCGGCGAGGCAACGCTCTTGGACGGTGCCGGCCGGGTCGAGTGGGCGATCGCGTGGCCGCAGGACGAGGAGCCGTATCAGGGCTTCTACTGCAACACGGTTCCCACACCCGGCGGCGGCACGCACGAGACGGGGCTGCGCGGCGCGGTCTTGAAGGGGCTGCGCGCGCACGCCGAGCGGGTCGGCTCCAAGCGCCTGGGCGCTGTCACCGCCGACGACGCGCTCGGCGGGGCCGCCACGCTCCTCTCGGTCTTCTTGAAGGAGCCGCAATTCCAGGGCCAGACCAAGGATCGTCTGGTCAGCACCGAGGCGGCACGTCTCGTCGAAACGGCAATCAAGGACCGCTTCGAGTTGTGGCTCGGCGAGCATTCGGCCGTGGCCGCAGCATTGCTCGACCACGTCGCCGATCGCGTCGAGGAGCGGCTGGCACGCAAGAAGACGCGCGAGGTCAAGCGCCAGTCGGCGACGCGGCGGCTGCGGCTGCCGGGCAAGCTCGCCGACTGCGCGCTCGCCGATCGGGAACTGAGCGAGATCTTCATCGTCGAGGGCGACAGCGCCGGCGGCTCGGCGAAGCAGGCGCGGATGCGCGAGACCCAGGCGATCCTGCCCTTGCGCGGCAAGATCCTCAACGTCGCCGCCGCGACGGCCGACCGCTTGGCGCAGAACAAGGAGCTGCAAGACCTCGTCACCGCGCTCGGCTGCGGTGCCGGCAAGGGCTTTCGCCTCGACGAACTGCGCTACGGCAAGGTCGTCGTCATGACCGACGCCGACGTCGACGGCGCCCACATCGCCGCCCTTCTCATGACCTTCTTCTTCAAGGAGATGCGGCCCATGATCGAGCGGGGCCGGCTCTACTTGGCCCAGCCGCCGCTCTACCGCCTCTCAAGCGGCGGCAAGACCGCCTACGCCCAGAGCGATGCCGACCGCGAGCGGCTGCTGGCGACGGCCTTCAAGGGCAAGAACGTCGAGGTCGGCCGCTTCAAGGGCCTGGGCGAGATGAACCCCTCGCAACTGAGAGAGACGACGATGGACCCGCGGCGGCGCCGACTCCTGCGCGTTCGGATCAACGACGTCGAGGGCAAGCCGACCGCCGAGATCATCGACGACCTGATGGGCAAGCGGCCGGAACTACGCTTTCGCTTCATTCAAGAAAACGCCGGGCTGATCCGGGAACTGGACGTTTAACGCTTCGCGTGCGCTGCCGCGCGGGCTTTCTCTTCTTCTTTGTTGTCACTTTGTCCGAGGCTTTCCCCAACGTTGAAGCCAATCTCCGGCGACAAGTAGCAAAAAAGAGAAAAAGAAGCCTGCGCGGCAGCGCACGCGAAGCGTTCAACCACCTTTAATCGCCGGAATAAGCTCCCGAAAAGCGTCGGTGTCGGCGCGCTCCAGCCACTCGAACACGACCATCTCGGCGTTGACGACGACCCCGCCCGCCGCGCGCAGGCGGTGGAGCGCCAAGTCCCGCGACTCCGCGACGCGCGAGGCGGTGGCGTCGGCGACGAGGTGAACGGCGAAGCCCGCCTCGATCAGGCCGAGCCCGGTCTGCAGGACGCAGACGTGCGCTTCCGTGCCGGCGAGCACGATCTGGCGCCGGTCTTTGGCCCAGAGCGCGGCGAGGAAGCCCGGCTCGGCCGCGGCCGAGAAAGCGGTCTTGGTGTAGGTCTCGGCCGCGGCGGGCAGGATCAGCCGGGGGTCGGTGCCGCCTAGGCCCTTGGGGTACTGCTCGGTGACGACGACTGGCACGTCGAGGCCGTCCGCCGCGCCGAGCAGCAGGTTCGTTCGGTCGATCACCCGCTCGACGTCGGGAATCGCGGGCGCCAAGCGGGCCTGGACGTCGACGATGAGCAAGAGCGACTCGTTCGCGCGCAGGCGCATGGCAAGTTCTCGCGGGGGCAGCAACGTGGAGACGACGCCGGGCGACGGCTTTTTCGCCGCGCCGCCGGGGCGGGACGATTGACTTGAGCTAGGAAACGACTACATGGACGCTGCGCTAACGACCTACAAGCCTACAGGTATTTCTTTGTCCCAAGAGACGTTGCCGACCTTTCGTGACCTCAATCTGCGCGACGAGATCCAGCACGCCATCGACGAGGCCGGCTACACGACGCCGACCCCCATCCAGGCACGGGCGATTCCCGAGGTGATGCAAGGGCGCAACGTCGTCGGCGTCGCCCAGACCGGGACCGGCAAGACGGCGTCGTTCGTCCTGCCGATGCTGCACAACCTCGCCAACGGCCGGGCCCGGGCGCGCATGCCGCGCTCGCTCATCCTCTCGCCGACCCGCGAACTCGCGACCCAGACCGCGCGCAACTTCGAGATCTACGGCAAGCACCTGAACCTGTCGATGGTGCTCCTGATCGGCGGCGTCGGCATGGGCGACCAGGAAAAGGCGCTCGACAAGGGCGTCGACGTCCTGATCGCGACGCCCGGCCGCCTGCTCGACTGGTTCGACCGCGGCAAGGTGCTCTTGGGCGGCATCAACACCATCGTCATCGACGAGGCCGACCGGATGCTCGACATGGGCTTCATCCCCGACGTCGAGCGCATCGTGCAGTTGCTGACCGGCCGGCGGCAGACGCTCCTATTTTCCGCGACGATGCCGAACGAGGTCCGCCGGCTCGCGGATCGTTTCCTCACCGACCCGGTCGAGATCACCGTCGCCAGGGCGAGCAGCCTGTCCGACACGGTGCAGGACGTGCTGGTGCCGATCGGCGAGAGCGACAAGCGCCGGGCCCTAGAGCGCCTGCTCAAGCTGAAGGACATCGACAAGGCGATCATCTTCTGCAACCGCAAGCGCGACGTCGGCACGCTGACGCGCCACCTGCAAAAGCGCGGCCTGAACGCCAAGGACATCCACGGCGACCTCGACCAGTCGGAGCGCCAAGCGACGCTCGAAGCCTTCAAGGCGGGCGGCGTCGATCTTCTCATCGCGACCGACGTCGCGGCGCGCGGCCTCGACGTCGTCGACATGCCCTTCGTCGTCAACCTCGACGTGCCGATCAACGCCGAGGACTACGTGCACCGCATCGGCCGCACCGGCCGCGCCGGCAAGCGAGGCCACGCCTTCACGCTCGCGACCGAGGCCGACGCTAAGGGGGTCGCGGCGATCGAGCGGCTGACCGAGCGACGCATCGAGCGCCTGGAACTGCCCGAAGCCCCCGCCGACGAGAAGCCCCGCCGCACGCGCCGCCCCAAGGCCGTGGCCGAGACGGCGGCGGAGGTCGAGGCGGACCCGGCCGATCCGGTCCCTGCGGCTGCTCCCCCCACCGAGGCGCCGCCGCGGCGGCCGCGTCCCTCGCGCCCGCGCCGGGCGGAGGCGCCGCCGAGGCGTCGGACGCGCGAGAGCGAGGCGCCGGACGAGGGGCAGGCGCCCGTGATTGCGTTCGGCGACCACATGCCGGCCTTCATGCGCGTGGCGCCCCTGCCGGCCAAGGGCGCGGCCTGAGCGCCATGCAGACCCTCTTCGTCATGGTCAAGTGCGAGTTGGGCCGGGCTTATGAGGTGGCCGACGCCGCCGTGGGGCGGATCGAGACCGTCTCGGAAGTCCACTCGACCTCGGGCCAGTACGACTTGCTGATGAAGTTTCACCTGGATAGCGAGACCGACGTCGGGCGTTTCGTGACCGCCGAGGTGCAGACCCTGCCCGGCGTCAAGGACACGTTCACGATCATCGCCTTCAAGGCGTTTCGTTGAACCCACGCGACAAGCCCTTCGGCAAACAGGACGTCAGGGTTGAGGCGGTCGATCCCCTCTACCGTGGGTTCTTCGACTACGACCGGCTGCGCCTGTCGCACCGCCGTTTCGCCGGCGGCTGGTCCGGGCCGTTCGAGCGCCTGCTCCTGCGCGTTCCGAACGCGGTCGCCGTCCTCCCCTACGATCCCATCCGCGACGCGGTCGTCCTGATCGAGCAGTTCCGCCAGGGCGCGCTCGACCACCCTGAGGGCCCGTGGCTCCTGGAGGCGGTGGCCGGCTTGAAGGAGGACGGCGAGAGCGACGCGGCCGCCGCACGGCGCGAGGTCGAGGAGGAGACCGGCCTCGCCTTCAAGGCCCTGGTCGAGGCCGGCGTCTACCTGCCCTCGTCCGGCAGCACCACCGAGCGCACCGCCTGCTATTGCGCCTGGGTCGAGACTCCCCCGGCCGGCGGCGTGCACGGCCTGGCGTCTGAGGGCGAGGACATCAAGACCCACATCGTCGCCACGAACGAGGCGTTCGCCCTCGTCGACGAGGGCCTGATCGCCGCCGCGAACGCGGTCGTGACACTGCGCTGGTTGCAGCTCAACCGGGAGCGGTTGCGGGCGGCTTGGATGGATTGAATGCTTCGCGTGCGCTCGCCGCGCGGGCTTTTTTCTTCTTTTTTGCAACTTTGGCCGGGGCTGGCTTCGGCGCTGGTGCCAAGTCCGAGTGACAAGTAGCAAAAAAGAAAGAAAGCCCGCGCGGCGAGCGCACGCGCAGCGTTCTCCTACACTCGCTTGATGAAATTCTCGGCGTAGGCCTTCGGCCGCACGATGCGCTCGTTCGGCTCGAAGACTTGGTATTTCAGCCCCTCGCGCTCGCAGTAGGCGATCGCCGCCTCCTTGGTCGGGAAGCGCAGCGTGATCTGGCGGTCGGTGCTGCCGCCGCCGATCCAGCCCATCAGCCGGTCGGGGCGCTGCGCCGTTTGCGGCTCGGCCTCGACGACCCAGTAGTGCGTCTTGCGCCGGCCCGATTGGGTGGCGGGCTTGGCGTGCTTGAAGATGCGGACCTGATGGACGTGCATGGCGTCTCCTTTACCCGACGATCTTAGCCGTAGCTGAACGGAATGTATTGGTAGATCCAGGTCTCGGTCAGCGTCTTGTCCTCCAAGCGTAGGAAGCAGCGCAGCTCGACCGGGTCCTGGCCCTCGTCGACGTCGCGCAGGTCGAAGAAGGCGCGCCAGCGCGGCGTACCCAGGACCTTCAAGGCGTAGGGGTTGTCGATCCGGCCGCGCGAGGCGGTGACGACGCACGCGACGTCGTAGCGCTGTTCGAGACCGTCGACGCCGCCGCCCTCGAAGTCGATGACGAACTTCTTGCCCTCGCTCGGGCGCGGCGTCTGGCCGGCGATCCCGGAGCGGCCGATGCGGGTCGCGACCACCTTCGCCACCGAGGGCGGGTAGGGTTCAATCGTGCTCCAGTGCAGGCGGTAGCGGAGATCCAGCTCGGCGCCGGGGCCGACCGCCTCGGCGGGGGTCCAGTAGGCGACGATGTTGTCGTAGATCTCGTCGTCGGTCGACATCTCGATCAGTTGCACGGCCCCTTGGCCCCAGTCGTTCAAGGGCTCGACCCAGACGCTCGGGCGGTGGTTGTAGTACACGCCGTCGTCTTGGTAGTTCTCGAACGCGCGGTCGCGCTGCAACAAGCCGAACCCCTTGGGCGAGGCGTCGGCGAAGCTGCTGGTCCGCACGGCGGGCGGGTTGTTGAGCGGGCGCCAGAGCCGCTCGCCGCCGCCGGTCCACAAGGCGAGGCCGTCGCTGTCGTGGATCTCCGGCCGCCAGTCGGTCGATTGCCGCCGGTTGTGCTCGTCGAACCAGAACATGCTGGTCAAGGGCGCGACGCCGAGCCGCTCGACGGCGGTGCGAAAGAACAGCCGCGCCTCGATCTCTGTCGTGATGTCCTCCTCGTCCAAGCGGCAGTCGATGCGATAGGCACCGGTGCAGGACGGGCCGTCGAGCAGCGCGTAGACCGGGAGCACATCTGAGTCCGCCGCCGTCTTCTCCAGCCAGAACGCGGTGAAGCGGGGGAACTCCTCCGGCTTGTCGGGCAGCGCCGTGTCGATCGCGATCCCGCGCGCCGAGAGCCCGTACTGGTCCAAGGGCCCGGCCGAGCGGAAGTAGGACGCGCCTAAGAAGGCGACCCAGTCGGACTGCGCCCGGTCGGGGTAGAGGGCGCGAAAGCCGGCGAAGCCGATCTCCTCGGGCAACTTGCCGCGCAAACCGGCGTCGTCGTACTCGAACAGGCTGCGGCCGTGGATGACGGGCCGCGCCACGCCGTTCTCGACGACGTGGATGGGCACGGGCTCGGGGAAGAACTTGCCGGGGTGGAAGAAGGCGACGGGATAGGGCGCCTCGCCGCCCTGCCAGAGGATGCTGTCCTGCTTGAAGCGGATCTTCTGATACGCGTCGTAGTCGATCGTCGCGACCGCCTCGGGGGCGATCACCGGGGTCGGCGCGAACGGCTCGGCGGCCAGCGCCCTCGCCCGCTCGACCAGGGCCTCGAAGCCGAACGGTTCGCCCTCGCCGAGATCGACCGCCGCCGCCGCCGGTTTGCCGCGGGCCACGCCCAAGAGCGCCAGGAGCGCGCTGTTCGTCATGAGGTCACGCCGGTTCAACAATCTCTCCACGTTTTGTCTGCCGCGTTGGCCCGCATGGCAGAGCTTGCTATAGAGCGCAAGGGCGCCCTTAGCTCAGCCGGATAGAGCAACGGCCTTCTAAGCCGCAGGTCGCAGGTTCGAGTCCTGCAGGGCGCGCCACCTCACCTGCTCCCGGTCCGATGCCGTCATGGACAGCCTGATCGACGTCGTCGTGCCCGTGTTCGGCATCATCGGCCTCGGCTTTGCCGCCACCTTCACCCGCGCCTTCGACGCACAACTGGCGCGAGCACTCAGCGGTTTCGTCTTCACCTTCGCCCTGCCGCTGATGCTCTTTCGCCGCCTCAGCCTCAGCGAACTGCCGGATGATGGCATGGGTGCCTACCTTGCCGTCTACTTCGCCGGCGCCGGCCTGAACGGCCTCGTCGGACTCGGCCTGTTCGGCCTTCTTCTCAAGCAGGGCTTCGTCCGGGCGACGATCCTCGCCTTCGCTGCCACCTACGCCAACACCGTGCTGCTCGGCATCCCGCTCGTCCTCCAAGCCTACGGCGACGCCGGCGCCGTGCCGCTCTTCGTCCTGATCGCCTTCCACGGCGTCGTCTTCTTCACCCTCGTCACGGTCATGATCGAGACCGCCGGCGGCGGGGGCGAGATCAAGGGCCTCTTCGCCCGCACGGTCAAAGGGCTCGCCACCAACCCGATCTTCCTCGGGCTCGCGGTCGGGCTCGCCGCCAACCTCGCCGGCTTGAAGGCGCCGAGGGCTTTGGACGGCATGCTGGTCCTGATCGGCGGTGCCGCACTCCCCTGCGCCCTGTTCTCGCTCGGCGCCGCCCTGCGCGCCTACCCGCTGCGCGGTGCCCTGCCCCTGGCGCTCGCCGTCACCGGCCTCAAGCTCGTCGTCCAGCCGCTCATCGTCTTCGCGCTGGCGAGCCTCGCCGGGCTGCCGCCGCTCTGGGTCAAGGTGGCGACGCTCTCAGCCGCGATGCCGACGGGGATCAACGTCTACCTGTTCGCCGCCCGCTACCGCGCCGGCGAGGCCGAGACCGCCGCCGTCATCCTGCTCTCGACCGCGCTCTCGCCGCTGAGCTTGAGCCTCGTGCTGGTCTTGTTGGGGTGAGGAGAACGCTTCGCGTCGGCTGCGCTTTTTTGTCAGTGTTAACGCAGGAGGTTGGCTACGGCGCCGAGGGCCAGCCTCGGACAAAGACAAAAGAAGAAGGGAAAAAGATCCCGCGTCAGCGGACGCGAAGCGTTCTCGGCCCCGCTTGCCCGTGTGAATCAAAACCCTACATAATAAGAACAAACAGTGAACGGTGCCGCCCTTGCTCAGCCTGCCGGACAAGCTCGCCATCCTCGCCGACGCCGCCAAGTACGATGCCTCTTGTGCCTCGTCGGCGGCGCCTAAGCGCCACAGCCGCGGCGGCGGGCTCGGCTCGACGACGGGGGCCGGCATCTGCCACGCCTACACGCCCGACGGGCGCTGCGTGTCGCTGTTGAAGATCCTGCTCACCAACGCCTGCATCTTCGACTGCGCCTACTGTGTCAGCCGCCGGTCGAGCAACGTGCGCCGGGCGCGCTTCACGGTCGAAGAGGTCGTCGACCTGACGCTCGGCTTTTACAAGCGCAACTGCGTCGAGGGGCTGTTCTTGTCGAGCGGCATCATCAAGTCGCCCGACTACACGATGGAGCAGCTGGTCCTGGTGGCCAAGTCCTTGCGGCTCGAACACGGTTTCAAGGGCTACATCCACCTCAAGACCATTCCCGAGGCCGCGGTCGAACTGATCGAGGAGGCCGGGCGCTTCGCCGACCGGCTGTCGATCAACGTCGAATTGCCGAGCGAGGCCGGCTTGAAACGCTTGGCGCCCGAGAAGCGCGCCCCCGTCATCCGCGCTTCGATGCAAGCGATCGGCGAACGGATCAGGGCGGCCAAGGCCGAGCGCGGCGCCCCCGCCTTCTCGCCGTCCGGGCAGAGCACGCAGATGATCGTCGGCGCCGACGCCACCGACGACGGCGGCGTCCTGGCGGCGAGTACGGTGCTCTATCGCGAGGCGCGCCTCAAGCGGGTCTACTACTCCGCCTTCAGCCCGATCGGGGACGCCAGCGCCGACCTGCCGCTGCAATCCCCGCCGCTGCTACGCGAGCACCGGCTCTACCAGGCCGATTGGCTGCTGCGCTTCTACGGCTTCGACCTCGACGAGGTGATGCGGGGTGCCGAAGGGGGGCACCTGCGCCTCGACGTCGACCCGAAGCGGGCCTGGGCGCTGGTCAACCGCGACCGCTTCCCGATCGACCTCAACCGCGCCCCGCGCGAGACCCTGCTCCGCGTGCCGGGCCTCGGCGTGCGCACGGTCGAGCGCCTCTTGATGGCGCGGCGCCTCAAGACCCTGCGGCTCGACGATTTGCGCCGGGTGCTGCCAAGCTATAAGAAGACCCTGCCCTTCGTCGTCCTCGCCGACCACCGCCCCGCCGACCGGCTGATCCTGCCGCCGGTCCGCGAGGCGCCGGTGCAGTTGCAGTTCATGGTTTGATGCAAGTGGAACGCTTCGCGTGCGCTCGCCGCGCAGGCTTTCTCCCTTCTTTTTTGCAACTTTGCTCTCGGATTTGGCCTCAACGCCGAGGGCAGACCTCAGACAAAGACAAAAAAGAGAAAAGAGAAGCCCCGCGCAGCAGACGCGAAGCGTGAGACGACACCAATGTATGGGGTGAACATTGCCAAGCCGGACGACGCGGCGGCGTTTCGCGCCGCCTGCCGCCGCCTCGTCGAGATACGGGCCGACCCGGCCGAGATCGTCTGGTCGGAAGGGGCGGAGGCGTCCTTGTTCGCCGGTCTTGACGGCGACGCGGCGGCATTTGTGCGCGTGCCGCGGGCGGCGGTCGATCTCGTCGACCTCGTCGTCTGCCACCGCGAGCCAGAGCGCTTCGCCCTCCTGCACGGCCTGATCGACCGGATCGTCAAGGGCGAGCGGCGCCTGCTCGACGATCCGACCGACCCGCTCGTGGCGCGGCTGCGGGGGATGGAGAAGGCGATCCGCCGCGACGTCCACAAGATGACGGCGTTCGTGCGCTTCCACCGCGTCGAGGACGAAGGCGAACGCTTCGTCGCGTGGTACGAGCCCGACCACCGCATCCTGCGCCTCGCCGCACCCTTCTTCGTCAACCGCTTCTACAACATCGACTGGTCGATCCTGACCCCGGACGGGAGCCGTCACTGGCGAGACCACACCTTGAGCGAGGGGCCGCCGGGCGCCCGCCTTGAGGCCGCGGGCGATGACGCGCTGCACGACTGGTGGCGGACCTACTACGCCGCGACCTTCAACCCGGCCCGGGTCAACCCGACCGCGATGCGGCGCGAGATGCCGAAGAAACGCTGGCACAACCTGCCCGAGACGGCGGCGATCCCGGCCCTCCTGCGCGCGGCCAAGTCCCGCACGGGCGCGATGCTCGACACCCCGCCGACGCCGCCCCGCCGGCCGCGAGCACCCCCGATCGCCGGGCTTGACGATCTCCGGGCCACCATCCGACGCTGCGATCGCTGCGGCATCTGCCCCCTCGCGACGGCGCCGGTGCCCGGCGTCGGCCCGGTGGGCGCCGCACTCGCCGTCGTCGGCGAGCAGCCGGGCGACGTCGAGGACGGGGCGGGTCTGCCCTTCGTCGGACCGGCGGGCGGAGTGCTGGCGGCGGCCCTGGCCGAGGCCGGCCTCGAGCGCGAGGACGTGTTCCTCACCAACGCCGTCAAGGGGTTCAAGTTCAAGCTTCGGGGCAAGCGGCGGCTGCACCGGGCGCCGGACCCGGACGAGGTTGCCGCCTGCCGGCCCTGGCTGTTGCGCGAACTGGCGCTGGTCCGCCCGAAGTTGGTCGTCACTTTGGGCGCCACGGCGCTCTGCGCGCTCACCGGCTACAAGCGCCCGCTCAAGGCCGTGCGCGGGCAGACCCTGCTCGGCGCGCACGGCGGCCCGGTCCTCGCAACGTGGCACCCGGCCTACGTCCTGCGCCTGGGCGATCCGGGGGCGCGGGCCGGGGCCGAGGCGCAATTGCGGGCCGACGTCGCCGCCGCCGCGCGGATTGCTAGCGGCGCTTGGGCGTGACGTCCTTCATCTTCACGCGCGCGGCGGCTTTGGGATCGCGCCGATCCAGTTCGGCCAGCGCCTGCTCGGCGAGGCGGAAGTTGCGCCGGTTGGCCTTGAAGCCGACGTCGAACAGGTCGCCGACGATCGGGATCAGGCCGATCAGCCAGTCGAGGCCGAGGTTGGTGAGCATCCGCGCCAGGACCGGCTTCGGCACGCCGAGGCGGTAGCACTCGATCAGGATGTAGGCGCTGACCAGCGACATCGCCGTGTCGCCGATGCCGGGCACGAAGCCGATCAGCCCGTCCAGGCCGTAGCGGATGTTGGTGCCGGGCACGCGAAAGCGGTCGTCGAGCAGGCCGGCCAGCCCGCGCAGCCGGCGCAGCGCCCGCGCCTGGGCGGCGTTGGCCGGGACGAAGTCGTCGGTGTCGTTCGTGGTCGTGGCCATAGCAATCTTGCTCTACTTGTATGGGGGTTGGGCCGGACCGGGCGAGGCTGGTTCCTTGCCGTCGCGGGCCTACCTTGCTGCGATGATAGATAGGGCGGAAAAAAGGGGTTCACCATGCAAACCGACGGACGGATGCGCATCTTGGGACGAACCGTGTCGCAGCGGCTGATCGACCCGCTCGACGCCGCCGACCCGGACGAGGACCGGGCCGGGCGCTTCGCGCGCGACGGCTACCTGCTCCACCGTCAGGCCCTCGACCCGGAACTGGTCGAGGCGGCGGGGGCCGCCGTCCTGGCGCGGCTCGCGGCCGTGGGCGAGATCGAATTACCCCCCGAAGTCGGCCTCGCCACCGGCACCAGCCGCCGCCGCGCGGCCTGCGACGGCGATCTCGGCCGTTTTTGGGCCGAGGTCAGCAACGACGCGGCCCTGCGCCGGGTCAGCGGCGGTCCGGAACTGGCGGCACTCGCCCTCGGCCTGCTCGCTCACGACGCGCGGCCGGCCGACTTCGTCTGGCTCAGGGTCAAGGGGCGCGGGATCGGCGCTCCCTTGCGCCGGCTCGGCGACCACATGCGCCCGAACGACCCGCCGGCCCTGATCGCCTGGGTGCCGCTCGGGCCGATCGAATTCTATCAAGGCCCGCCCTTCGTCGTCGACGGGCGGCTCGACGCCCTGCCCGACCGGGCCGATCTCCCCTTGCACGCGGAAGCACCCTTGCGGCTGAAGACGGCCCGCTTCGAGCCCGGCGACGTCCTGTTCCTCGGGCCAGGAACGGCGTTCGGCGCCTTCGACAACGACACGAAGGGCAAGCGGGTGCGGGTCTCGTGCGAGTGCTTGTGGCGCGCGGCCGAAGCGCCCTTCGACCCCCGCTTCGACGGCCCCGACCCCGCCGGCACGGACGGGCGCGGCTACGCCGGCCTGCCCGCCTCGCTGCCGCTGGCCGGGCTGCCGGGGGTGGAGACCTGACTCGAAGGCCCCGCCAAGGTGGACAAGCGCCGGCGGCCGGGCCGAAGATGGTTCCGTGCGCCGTCGCCACGGTTTGAACGTTGAGGAATCCTTGCCTTGCCCACGACCACCCGCCCCTTGCCCGTCTGGCCGACGGTCAGGCAGGCCTACGTCGACGTCTTCGCCAACTGGCGCTTGGTCCTCCAGGCTGCGGGCCTGTGGGCGGCCCTGATCGTCCTGGTCCAGGGCGGCTGGACGCTCTTCACCGGCCAAGCCGTCGGCGCCGACGCGGGGCCGCTCTGGCTGAACCTCGTCGTGGTGCTCTTGTGGATCGTCGGCTTCGGCGCCGTCGCCAGCTTCTGGCACCGCCACGTCCTCTTGGGCGACGGCATCAAGGGCATCGCCGCACCGCTCGGCAGGCGGGCGGGCCGCTACCTCCTCTACGCCTTGATGCTGGGCCTGTTCACCGCCCTGCCCGTCATGCTGCTCGTGGTCTTCGGCAGCCTGTTCGGCGCCATGGCCGGGATGGCGCAGGAGAGTGAGGGCTTGGCCGCCGGGATCGGCGGCGTCGTCGGGGCGGTCGGGCTCGCCCTCGCCCTCGTCCTCGCCACCCGGATGCAGTTGGCGCTGCCGGCGATCGCGGTCGACGGGCCGCACGCGCGCTTAGGGGATAGCTGGGCGCTCACCAAGGGCAACACCCTGCGCCTCCTTGCCTGCATGGGGCTGCAAACGCTGGTGGCGATCCCGATCAGCCTCGGCATCGCCTTTCTCACCCTGCCGTTCGCGGCCTTGGGCCTGGAGATCGCGGTCCTGATCCTCGCCACGCTCGCCAACTTCTTCTTCATCGCCGTGGGGGCGGCCTGGATGTCGCTGGCGTATCGGTATTTGTCCCAAGGGGCAGCACCGCTTCGAGCATGAGACCAGCATATGAGAGGTGACAAGGTTCTTGATTGGCCTCGATCTGGCCTATGCAAGTGACATATGTTATTCTGCCAACGCCGCGATGGAGGGCATGAATGACCAACACCACTTACGCCGCCTTGTTCCGTAACGGCCGCAATCAAGCCGTGCGGTTGCCGCAAGCCTACCGCTTCGCCGGCAGCCGCGTCCGGCTGCGCCGCTTCGGGCGCGGCGTCCTCATCGAACCAGTCGAGGACGATGTGGCAGCATGGTTCGCCGCCATGGACGCGCACGGAACCGACGACTTCATGGTCGAGGGGCGCGAGCAGCCGCCGATGCCCGAGCGGTCGATCGACCTCGATTGAGCCTGCTCCTCGACACCAACGTCTGCATCGCGCTCATCAACGGCCGGCATCCGTCGGTACGGGCAAAATTCGCCGCCAGCGTCGAAGCGCACGTCCCCATGTTCTTCTCGACGATCACGCAGTTTGAGTTCTGGTACGGTGTGGCGCGAACGGCATCGGAACGTCGTGCGGCAAACCAAGCGCGGTTGGAAAGTTTTCTAACCGGTCCGTTCGAGCCGCTGCCCTTCGACGCCGGGGCGGCCAAGCGTGCCGGCGCCTTGCGCGAGGCGCTGCGGCACCGGCCGATCGGTCCGTTCGACCTTCTGATCGCGGCTCAGGCGCTAGCGCAAAGCATGACCCTCGTCACCAACAATACGGGCGAGTTCGCCCGCGTGCCGGGCCTCTCGATCGAGGACTGGCAGACTGTAGGCTGATCTCACGCCCGCTCGAACGTCTTCTCGAACCGGACCTTTGGGTAATCCTCGCCGACCCGGTTCAGGTCCCAGGCGTTGCGGGCGAGGAAGACCGGGTTGCCGTCGCGGTCGGCGGCGAGGCTGGCGCGCTTGGCCTCGACGAAACGCTCCAGATCGGCGCGCGCGTCGGCGACGGCCCAGCGCGCCGTGACGTAGGGGGCGGGCTCGAAGTCGATCGGCAGGGCGTACTCGGCCTCAAGCCTAGTTTTCAGCACGTCGAGCTGCAACTGGCCGACGACGCCGACGATCCACTCGGCGCCGATGTTGGGGCGAAAGACCTGCGTCACCCCCTCCTCGGCCAAGTCTTCGAGCGCCTTCTTCAGGTGCTTGGCGCGCATCGGATCGCCTAAGCGCACGCGCATCAGGATCTCGGGGGCGAAGTTGGGAATGCCGGTGAAGTGGAGATCCTGGCCCGAGGTAAGCGCGTCGCCGACGCGGAGCTGCCCGTGGTTCGGCACGCCGATGATGTCGCCGGGATAGGCGGTGTCGGCCGTCTCGCGCTCCTGGGCGAAGAAGAAGATCGGGTTCGAGACCGCGAGCGGCTTGGCGTGGCGGACCATCTTCAGCTTCATGCCGCGCTCGAACTTGCCCGAGCACAAGCGTAAAAAGGCGACGCGGTCGCGGTGCTTGGGGTCCATGTTGGCCTGGACCTTGAAGACGAAGCCGGCGACCGCCGAATCGGTCGGCTCGACCACGCCCTCGACCGCCGTCTGCGGCCGGGGCGGCGGAGCGTGCTCGGCCAGCGCGTCGAGCATGGCGCGCACGCCGAACGTGCGCAGCGCCGAGCCGAAGAAGACGGGGGTCAGGTGGCCCTCGCGGTAGCTGTTCAGGTCGAACGGCTTGGTCGCCCCGCGCACGAGGTCGAGACCCTCCTCGGTCTCCTCCCACAAGCGCCGGTCGATCCGCTCGGCGACGCTGTTGGCGCGGGGCGGGTACGGCCCCTCCTCGCCGATGCCGCCGTCCTCGCGCGGGCTGAACAAGTTGATCGTGCCGTCGTCGATCCGGGTCGTGCCGCGAAAGGCGTTGCCCATGCCGATCGGCCAGTTGACCGGGCTGACGTCGAGGGCGAGCCGGCTCTCGATCTCGTCCATGATCTCCAAGGGGTCGCGGGCTTCCCTGTCCATCTTGTTGATGAAGGTCATGATCGGCACGTCGCGCAGCCGGCAGACCTCGAACAGCTTCAAGGTCTGCGGCTCGATGCCCTTGGCGGCGTCGAGGACCATGATCGCGCTGTCGACCGCCGTCAGCGTGCGGTAGGTGTCCTCGGAGAAGTCCTCGTGGCCGGGGGTGTCGAGCAGGTTGAAGGTGTGATCGGCATAGTCGAAGGTCATCACCGAGGTCGTGACCGAGATGCCGCGTTTTTGCTCGATCGCCATCCAGTCCGAGCGCGCCCGCCGGCGCTCGCCCTTGGCCTTGACCTCGCCGGCCAAGTGAATGGCGCCGCCGAACAGCAAGAGCTTCTCGGTCAAGGTCGTCTTGCCGGCGTCGGGGTGCGAGATGATGGCGAACGTGCGGCGGCGGGCGACCTCGGACGCCAGGGAAGGATCGGACACCAACGGACTCCGGGTTCGACAAAAGGATGGGGTTGGCGTCATATCGAGGCCACGAACGCGAAACGCAAGGCAAAGGCGGTGGCGGAGAGAAACGACGCGGACGACGAGGCAAGGCTGCGGGCGCTGCTGGCCGAGATCGAGGCCGCGATCGCGGCCGGCCACGACGAGAGCGGCCCGGTCGAGCTCGACCAGACCCGCCAGGGGCGGTTGTCGCGCATGAACGCACTGCAACGTCAGGAGATGGCGAAGGCCGGCCTGCGGCGGCGGGGGGTCGAGCGGGCGCGGGTGTTGGCGGCGCTTGAGCGGGTGGCGGAGGGCGCGTACGGGTACTGCACGGTCTGCGGCGGCGAGATCGCAGCGAAGCGGTTGGAGGTCGATCCGGCGGTGCCGACTTGTATTGGGTGCACTGAATGAGGCAGACTGCCCGGCCGCCGGAGTCCGGCTCTCCGCTTGGCTACGGCCGGGGTGACATAGGGGCGTTGGGGCCGCATTTCTTGTCACCCCGGACTTGATCCGGGGTCCAGGGTGGCCGGATTCGGTAGGGCAAGAAAGTTAATTAGAGTGGCACCTCCAGTTTTCATATGTAGCCTAGCGGAAGAAATTTGCGAAAAACTAATGACATACCCAAGCATTATTTGTTTTATTGTCTTATTATTATTAATTTACTATTTTTTTTATCGAAGCGAATTTTTCAAGATAGACCAGTGCCTCGATAAAGGCGGGTGCTGGAATGAAGACACATTCGCATGTGAATTTGAAAAACAAACTTTGAGGGTCTCAGGCTAGCATAGACCGGAGGTCGCCGATCTTGTCGTTGCCGCCGAAGCGGGCGAACAGCGCGATCGAGGCGTCCACCATGCGCACGGCCTTGGAGACCACGATCGACCGGCGCCGAAAGCGGGCGAGCCAGTGCCGCTGGCGGGCGTGGTCGCGCTCGATGCCGTGGGTCTCCTTTTTGCCGACGTAGAGCCGGCCTTGGGGGATCGCCTTCTCGTAGGCGGCCCAGTCGTCGGTGCAGTAGAGCCGCACGCCCCAGCGCTTCAGGCGCTTGAGAAGGCGTTCAAGGGTGGCTCGGTCACGACCCCCCAGCTCCCAGTCGATGAGCCGTCCCGTAGCACGATCCCGAGCCTTCCAGACCCACAGCTTGTTCGGCTTTTTTTGAGGTAGTGCCACATCTCGTCCAGCTCGACCACGACGGCACGGCCTTCGGGCTCGGGCTTTTGCGCGTAGACTTCCGCAAAGCGCTCGATCCAGGCCTGCACCGTGGGGGTCGACACCCCGAGCAGCTTGGCGGTGCGGTTCATCGAGACGCCGCTGAGGTAGAGCAGCACCGCTTCCACCTTGAGCCGCAGCGGCATCCCGCGCGGCGGGGTGTCGGTGAAGTTCAGCCCGCAGCCCTTGCAGCGGTAGCGTTGCTTGCCGCGCATGAACCCGTTCTTGACGTGCTCCTCGCCCCCGCACCCCTTGCACCGTAGCCCCATCCAACCCGCCCCGTCCGCCGTTCCCTGGCCGACGGATATGGGCGGTCTATGCCAAGCTCAAACCCTCCAAAATTTATGCCTGGGCTAACATGGTATGCGCTCCTATCTTTCTAAAACACTACTTAAGCAAATTATGAAATTTTTAACCTGCGTTTTTATTGCGACTATTGCATCAGTTATTTTTGCAACAATTACTTTTCCTTCAGCACTATATATTTTTGATTTTATATCCGGAAATGATCGATTAAGGAACTTGGAGGATCTTATTGGTAACTCGATGTTCTCTATTTTAATAATGCCAGTAGCCTTGCTAGTGGGAGCAATTTTCGCTCTACCAACTTGGTTGGCCACCGGCTGTTTTTCTAAAATATTATTTAAGAAATATACGAAATTCGACACTAAAATTTTGTGGGCAGTGTTAGGGGCCGTGGCATCGTTGCCAACAACCGTCCTTCTATCTCTGACAAAAGGTATAGAAGCTTTCGATGTCGCTATGCTATTTGTCTGGCTTTCATGTGCAGGTATGATAGGCGGGTTGACGTTCCATTGGTGTCTGAGAAACATTCGAGTTTAACAACAGGTAGTTACACAAAATTGCACGGATATTTTTTTGATTGAATATATTTTATCTTGGGTTTTTCTAAGTTGATAACAAGCAAAAACTTCTCTTATGGTATCAAGCGCTTTTTCTTGTAAGCCGCAGTTCCCATGACCGTAAAACCATATAAAACTGTTGCACCCTGCCCACCACGCCCTACGTTCGCCCCCACATCCCGCACCCACCCAAACCGGACCCGCGATGAAGACCCTCATCCTCCTACTAGGACTGCTATTCGCCATGCCCACCTCATCCACCGCCGCCGACCTTGAGAACACCCTCTACATCGACCTGAAAGACGGCCGCGTCACCGTCGAACTGTTCCCCGACGCGGCGCCCAACCACGTCGAGCGGATCAAGGAGCTGGCGCGCGAGGGCTTCTACGACGGCGTCGTCTTCCACCGCGTCATCCCCGGCTTCATGGCCCAGACCGGCGACCCGACCGGCACCGGCACGGGCGGCTCGGACAAGCCGGACCTGAAAGCCGAGTTCTCGCGCTCGCTCTCGTTCGAGCGCGGCACGCTCGGCATGGCGCGCACGATGAACCCCAACAGCGCCAACTCGCAGTTCTTCATCACCTTCGCCCCGACGCCGCACCTGGACGGCGAGTACACCATCGTTGGCAAGGTCGTGGACGGCATGGAGCACGTCGACGCGATCGCCCCCGGCGAGCCGCCGCGCAACCCCGACAAGATGATCAAGGTCCAAGTCGCCGCCGACGCCGAGGGCTGAGCCGACGCCGGGCGGCGCGCGCCCCGCTGGGGTCGATGCGATACGTCGCGCGCCGCCCGTCCCTTTTGCATCACGACACTTACAACCCTAGACGGTCGATACGCCCGGTTGCCCTCGCATCACGCCCCGGACTTGATCCGGGGCCTACATGGCCTCACCCGAATATCGCTTGGCAGCTTGAACCGTTGGGTCCTGGATCAAAGCCTGCCCCCGACGAGATCGGGGGTCCGGGGCACGGGCTGCCGGGGCGGCACCGCGCGTTCGGCGTCGGGTGGCCCTTGGCGGCGCGCGGGCGGGGTCGCACGGTGATCGGCGAAGGAGACCGCCGATGCCGTCCGACGACGCCCCCGACCTCCCGCGCGGCGCGCCCGTGCCGGGCTGGACGCCACGGTCCCGGCCGCCCCGGGCGCCGCTGACCGGCGCCCACTGCCGGCTTGAGCCGCTCGACCCTGACCGCCACGCGGCGGGCTTATGGCAAGCGTTTGCCGCCGACACCGCCGGACGTGGCTGGACCTACCTGCCCTACGGCCCCTTCGCCGACATAGGGGGGCTGCGCGCTTGGCTCGACGGCGTCGCCGGCTCGGACGACCCGCTGTTCCACGCGATCCTGGACGGGGCGGGCCCGGCCGGGGTGGCGAGTTATCTCCGCGTCACGCCGGAGCACGGGACGATCGAGGTCGGCCACATCCACTTCGGCCCGCGCCTGCAGCGAACCAGCGCCGCGACCGAGGCGCTCTACTTGATGCTCAAGCGCGCCTTCGAGGAACTCGGCTATCGGCGGATGGAGTGGAAGTGCGACGCCCTGAACGCGGCGTCGTGCCGGGCGGCGGTGCGCTTGGGCTTCGCCTTCGAGGGCGTGTTTCGCCAAGCGACGATCGTCAAGGGCCGCAATCGCGACACGGCTTGGTACAGCCTGCTCGATCGCGAATGGCCGGACGCGGCCCGAGCCTTCGAGGCGTGGCTCGCGGCCGACAATGCCGATGCACAGGGGCGCCGGCGGCGCCCGCTCGCCGCCTTTCGCGCGGGGGCGGAGCACCCTTCTTGAGTTAACCTTAAATATTTATACCACTAATAAAGTATTAAAGGGACGTCGTACTATCTCGGCGCACTTACTCTACCCCTATTTTATTCAAATCCGATCTAGGGCAATGTTCGTGACAGGTAAACATCGTTTTACCATTAAAGAAAGGCGACGAACATGACCCGTCTTCCGATGACCCTCTCCGCGATGGCCCTAATCCTTTCGCTCGCCGCCTGCGGCGGCGGCGGCGGTGGCGGCAGCATCGCCAGCACGCCGTTGAACAACGGCGGCGGCAGCGACGCCGGCGAGGATACCGACGCCGGTTCCAACACCAACAACGGCGGCAATCAGGGTTCTGACGCCGACAAGGACGGCGATGTCCTCACCGGCGGTGGCAGAGACGACAACATGGATGCGGGCGAGACGAACGACACCGATGAGAAGCCGGATAGCAACCCCGCTTCCGAAGCAGTTCCGACATTGGCGGGGTTCATCGCCAAGAACGACGGCAGCGAAAATTTTAAGATCGACGTGAAGGCGACCATCAAGAAAGACGCGGGTGCCGCTCTGTCCGAACGCGCGCATCGGATTGTCACCGAAGACGGCGCGATCCTAATCCAGTCTGATTTCAGCACTGATCATCAGGAAATTGTGCGCATCGAGCAGGACGACGTGGAGGCGATCGATGTGAACGGCATCGCTACCTTCAAGGGCGAGAACTCGTTCGGCAAGCTCAGCGTGCCTGGCAAGGGGCTTAAGCATACGGTGTTCGGCTATTGGGCGCTTGAGAACGCCGATAACGACCACCTGCTTGACGACATGGGCACGATCTGGGGCGGCGAGAAGACGCTCGCCGGTAGCATGCCAACGTCGGGTGAGGCGACTTACAAAGGTCGTGCGGTTGCCGTCGAGTACGGATCTGATAAGCCCCACGAGATGTCAGGTGTTCTCAGTGCCACAGCCAATTTCGATCGTAAAGTCATGAAGTTGACTGCCGATATGACCATGCGCACGGCCAAAGGCGAGTGGGGAACGATTTCGACCATCAAGAATGGCATTCCCATCGGCGACGCGTCGAGCTTTGCCGGCGGCTTCACTTCCACAAATGGCCATAGCGGCTTCGGCAAAGGCCAGTTCAACGGCCAAGATGCCGCTGAGATTGTCGGTAACTTCGGCATCGGCAACGGTACGAGCCAGGTCTGGGGCGCCTTCGGCGGTAAGAAGCAGTAAGCTTTAGCTTCCAACCTTTTCCGTCTCGACTCGACCGGCCGGGTGCCTCGCGCGCCCGGCCGTTTTTTTGTCGTGGCGTATTCGCCTATGGCAAAAGTGCGTCATCCCTGACGTTAACGGCGTTTTTCGTCCCCCGTCGCGGCGTCCGTGCGCTATCGCGTCCTGCCAGGAAGCGTTAAAGGCTCCGGCAAAACGGTATTCGCACGAGGGAAACGAACGGATGGCACGGGTATTGACGGCTTGCGCGCTGGCCGCGCTGTTGCTGGCCGGGTGCGGCGGCGGCGGCGGGAGCAGCGGCGGCGGTGGCGGCGCGACGCCGGGCGGCGATGGCGGTACGGTACCTCCGGGCGACGGTGGCGGTACGGACGGCGGACTGCCGACGCTGGGGCAGGCGCTCGGCACGTCGGCGGCGTCCTTCGCGGCGCAGGACTCCACCGGCGGGTCCGACGTCAGCGTGAGCCTCGCGGCCGATCGCGCGCTCACCGTCGTGACCGGCGGGGACACGCTGACCTTCGCCGCGGACGAGATCGAACCGGCCGAAGACGCGTTCGACTCCTACATCGACGTCGAGGGCGGCAAGGCGGCGCTGGTCAGCCAGAACGGCGCCGCCGCCGGCGACGGCAGACTCGACTACGGCGCGTTCGGCTACTGGGCGACCGTCGATCCCGATCGTAGCACCCCGACGTCGCTCGCCGTCCGCGACGCCGGCAGCTTCTTCGGCGGCGTACCGACCCCGTCCGGCGAGCTGCCGACGAGCGGCACGGCCACCTACACCGGCTTCTCGGGCGCGATCGACGTCGCCGCCGACGGCACGGCGCGCACGCTCACCGGCGGGCTCGACGCCGAGGCCGATTTCGGCGCCGGCAGCCTGGGCGTGAGCATGTTGCTGGAGGAAGACGCGACGACTTCCTGGGGCACGGTGACGGCGGACGGCCTCAGCATCAGCGGCGACGGCACCTTCGCCGGCGACGCCGCGTCGAGCCGGGGCCACAGCGGAGGTGCCACGGGCCGCTTCTTCGGCCCCGCCGCCGAGGAACTGGGCGGCGCCTTCACGCTGACCGGCCCGAGCACGGTCAAGGGGAGCTTTGGCGGGACGCAGTGAGGTCGAGAACGCTGGCGCGTCCGCTGCGCGGGGCTTTCTTTTTTCTCTTTTTTGCAACTTTGGCCGGGGCCGCCACGATGTCGGGACCAAATCCGAGAGCAAAGTGATAAAAAAGAAGAAGGGGAAGCCCCGCGCAGCGGACGCGAAGCGTACATCATGCTTGATCTCATCGACATCACCCTGCGCGTCGCCGGGCGCCCGCTCCTGGAGGGGGCCTCGGCGCACGTCGCCGCCGGGCAGCGGGTCGGGCTCGTCGGGCGCAACGGCACCGGCAAATCGACGCTGCTGAACCTGATCGCCGAGCGCGGGTCGCCCGACGCCGGCGAGCTTCGTCTGCCGCGCGCGGTGCGGATCGCGATGGTGGCGCAAGAAGCGCCGGGCGGAGCGATGACCCCGCGCGAGGCGGTGCTCGCCGCCGACACCGAGCGGGCGGGGTTGATGGCCGAAGCGGCGACGACGGCAGACCCGCTGCGGATTGCCGAGGTGCAGACGAGGCTGGTCGAGATCGGCGGCGACGCGGCACCGGCCAAGGCCGCGCGCATCCTCAAGGGCCTCGGCTTCGACGACGCGATGCAGGCCCGGCCGCTTAAGTCCTACTCCGGCGGCTGGCGGATGCGGGTGGCGCTGGCGTCAACGCTGTTCCTCGAACCGGACCTCCTCCTCCTCGACGAGCCGACCAACCACCTCGACCTGGAGGCGGCGGCGTGGCTGACCGAGCATCTGCGTCGCTATCCACGCACGCTGATCATGATCAGCCACGACCGCGAACTGCTCAACGCCGTGCCGGAGCGCATCCTGCACCTGGAGGCCGGCAAGCTGGTGGCATACCAGGGCAACTACGACCGCTTCGCCCGCACCCGTGCCGAGCGGCGCGTCCTGCTCGAAAAGCAGCGCGAGGCGCAGGCCGCCGAGCGCGCGCACATGCAAGCCTTCGTCGATCGCTTTCGCTACAAGGCGAGCAAGGCGCGCCAAGCGCAGAGCCGCTTGAAGATGCTGGAGCGCATGGCGCCGCTCGCCGAGGCCGTTGTCGAGCCGGAGGTGCGCTTCGCCTTCCCCGAGCCCGACCTGCCGCCGCCGCCGCTCGTCACCCTGGACCGCGTCGAGGTCGGCTACGGCGGTCCGCCGGTGCTGCGCGGCCTCGACCTGCGCATCGACCCGGACGACCGCGTCGCCCTGCTCGGCGCCAACGGCAACGGCAAGTCGACGCTCGCCAAGCTGATCGCGGGTCGGCTGGGTGCCACCACCGGCGAGGTCGGCCGGGCGAACGGTCTTGGCGTCGGCTTCTTCGCCCAGCACCAGATCGAGGATCTCGACCCCGCGGCCGACGCGATCGCGCACGTCGCCCGCGCCCTGCCCGACGCCAAGCCGGAGACGATCCGCGCCCGGCTGGCCCGCTTCGGCCTCGGCGGCGACAAGGCCAAGACGCCGGCAGAAGACCTCTCCGGCGGCGAGAAGACGCGCCTCGCCTTGTGCCTCATGTGCTTGGGCGATCCGCAGATCCTGATCCTGGACGAGCCGACCAACCACCTCGACATCGACAGCCGCGACGCGCTGATCGCCGCGATCAACGACTATCCGGGTGCCGTCATCCTCATCAGCCACGACCGGCACTTGGTCGAACTCACCGCCGATCGGCTCTGGCTCGTCAAGAACGGCCGGGTCGCCGCCTACGACGACGACCTCGACGCCTATAGGCGCTCGGTGCTGAACGAGGCGCAGGCGCGCGAGGCCGAGGCCAAGGCCGAGGCGCGGGCCGAGAAGGCCCCCGTCATGGGTGCGGCCGAGCGCCGCCAACGCCTCGCCCCCTTGCGCCGCCGCGCGCGCGAGGCCGAGGCCGAGGCGGCGCGGCTCCAGGCGAAGAAAGACGCCCTCGGCCTCAAGCTCGCCGACCCGAAGACCTACGCCAACGGCGCCGACATCGCCGGGATGAACCGCGACATCGAAGCGCTCGACGCGCGAATCGAGGCGGCGGAGGTGCGCTGGATGGAGGCCGAGGCCGAGATCGAGGCGGTGGAGGGGTGAACGCTGCGCGTGCGCTGACGCGCGGTCTTTTCTTCTTTCTTTTTGTCTTTGTCCGAGGCTGGCCTCGGTGTTGAGGCCAATCGCAAACGACGAGTAGCAAAAAAAGAAGGAAAAAAGACCGCGCGTCAGCGCACGCGAAGCGTTCACCGCCGCTTGCCGTTGACGAACACGTCGTCGAGGGTGATGTCCTTCGCGTTGCTGAGGTAGACCGCGCGCCCGGTGTGGTTGTCGAAGCGGCAGCGGCTCAAGTTCACGTCTTGCAGCGGGTTGCCGGGCAGGCCGACGAAGCGGATCGCGTGGTAGCCTTTCTGTACCTGGACGTTCCACAGATTGACGTTCGCGAAGCGCGGCCTGTAGGGGCCGCCCGGGCCGCGCTGCAGGTAGTCGTAGGTCAGGTGGACGGTGCTGAACGCAGTGCCGGCGCTGCGCACCTTGCGAACGAAGACGTTCTTCGCCACCCCGCCGCGATCGGTGTTGCTCTTCAGGTAGAACACGTGCTCCAAACGCGGGTCGTCCATGACGAGGTTCTCGGCGTAGACGTTCTCGACCCCGCCCGACATCTCGCTGCCGATGGCGATGGCGCCGATGCCGCGGCTCATGCGGCAGTTGCGGATGACGATGTTGCGCGAGGGGCGCTCGCGCCGAAAGCCGTCGCGGCCGCGGCCCGACTTGATCGCGATGCAGTCGTCGCGGGTGTCGAAGTGGCAGCCCTCGATCAGGACGTTCTCGCACGATTCAGGATCGCAGCCATCGTTGTTGGGGCCTACGGGGCTCAAGACCTCGACGTTCTTGATCGTCACGTCGCGGCACAAGCAGGGGTGCAGGCTCCACATCGGCGCGTTCTTGAGCGTGACTCCCTCGATCAGCACCCGCTTGCAGTCGTAGAACTCGACGAAGGACGGGCGCAGGCCCTTGCCCTTGCCGTAGACCCGCTTTTCCACCGGCACGCCGGCCTCGCCTTGTGCCCGCAGCGTCCGGCTGGTCTTGTTCTCGTTCGGAATGCCGGGCTTCCAGCCGTAGTCCCGCTTGCCCGACCACGCCCACCAGTTGCCGTTGCCGGCCCGGCCATCGAGCGTGCCAGCACCGGTGACGGCGACGTTGTCCTCGCCCTGGGCGTAGATCAAGGGCGAATAGTTGTAGAGGTCGTTGCCCTCGAAGCGGGTCAGGACGACGGGGAGGTAGTCGTTCGGGTCGGTCGAGAACAGGAGGGTAGCGCCCCGCTCGACGTAGAGGTTGACGTTGCGTTTCAGGTGGATGGCGCCGGTGCGGTAGCGGCCCCTGGGCACGACAACGCGCCCGCCGCCGGCGGCGTGGCAGGTTTGAATCGCGCGGCGGATGGCGTCGGTGCAGTCGCGCGCGGCGTTACCGACGGCGCCGAAGTTCAGGATCGACACGTCGCGATCGGGAAACGAGGGCCGGCGGACACCGGCAGCGATGGCGTCGGCCCGACCCCAGGGCCCCGCCTCGGCTTCGGTGACGAGGCCGGGCGCCAGCAGCGCCGCCCCGGACGCGAGCGCGGTGCGAACGAAGGCACGGCGCGGCAGCAACAAGAAACGATCCATTCAGGCCCTCTCCTCTTCCTGATTGAGCAAGAGGAGCATAATCCGGAATCGATACAATTTTTAGTTGATAGTGACGTTCGTCACCGTGATGTCGCCGACATTGTTGCGGTAGAAGCCCTGGCCGGTGATGTCGGTGAAGGTGCAATCTTTGATCGTGACGTCGCTGATCGGGTTGCCGGGGTAGCCGACGAGGCGGATCGCCGAAGGGCCGCCGCCGACGTTGACGTTCTCGATGCTGATGTCGCGAAAGGTCGGCCGGTAGGGGCCGTCGGCGTCGGTCTGGAGGTAGAAGTAAGTCAGGTGGATCGCGCTGAACGACGTGCCGGCCGCCTCGACGTTGCGCACGTGCACGTTCTCGACCGTCCCGCCGCGATACGTGCTGCTCTTGATGAAGAACACCCGCTCGATTGCGGGATCGGTCATCGTCAGGTCCTCGACGAAGACGTTCTTGACGTCGGCCGAGGTCTCGCTGCCAATCGCGACCCCGCCGATGCCGCGGCGCATCGTGCAGCGGCGGACGACGACGTTCTGGCAGGGCGTGCCGCCCTCGATGCCGTCGCGGCCGCGGCCCGACTTGATCGCGACGCAGTCGTCGCGGGTGTCGAAGACGCAGTCCTCGATCAGGACCCGGTCGCAGGATTCGGGATCGCAGCCGTCGTTGTTCGGGCCTTGGCTCTCGACCGTGACGCCGCGCACGACCACGTCCTCGGACAAGAGCGGGTGCAGGCTCCAAAAGGGCGCGTTCTTGACCGTAACCCCTTCGATCAGCACGCGGCTGCAGCCGTAAGGCTCGATGAAAGCCGGGCGCAGGCCGCCGCCCTCGCCGTAGACGCGCTCTTCCACCGGCACCCCGGCCTCGGCCTGCTCGCGCAAGTTTCGGCTGGTCTGGTTCTCGTTGACGATGCCGGGGCGCCAGCCGAACTCTTCGAGGCCCGACCACGCCCACCAGTTGCCGTTGCCGGCTTGCCCGTCGAGCGTGCCCTCGCCGGTGACGGCGACGTTCTCCGCCCGATAGGCGTAGATCAGCGGCTGATAGTTGAGCACGTCGTTCGCTTCGTAGCGGGTGCGGACCACGGGCAGGTAATCGGCCGGATCGGTCGAGAACAGCAGCGTCGCGCCCGCTTCGACGTGCAGGTTGACGTTGCTGAGCAGGCGGATGCCGCCGGTCCGGTAGCGCCCCGGCGGCACCACCACCCGCCCGCCGCCGGCGGCGGCACAGGCCTCGATCGCGCGCCGGAACACGTCCGTGTTGTCGTTCACGCCGTTGTTGATGGCGCCGTAGAGCGTGATCGGCACGTCGCGGGCCGGAAAATCCGTCGCTTGGATCGAACTCACGATTTGCGCCGCCTCGGCGAAGACCCCGTCGTCGACCGGGGTGCCGCCGAAGGCTTCGAGCAGGCGGCGGTTGATCGACCCGGCGATGCGCCCGGCCGCCTCCCGGTCCAGCGCCTGCGCCGTGCTCGCGGCAAACGCCGCGCCAAAACCGGCGGTGGCGAGGAAGGCCCGCCGTTTCAGATCCCGTGTCGACATGATGCATCCTAACATTTGCTCGAAGCGGGTGCGGCGTGTCGGGCCACGGCGGCGCACCGTTCTGCCCCGACCTACCACGCCCCGGCACCGCCTGGGCAGGCCCTGTTTGGCTCGACGGCCATTTTTAGGCCGCAACACCCCCGCTTATCGGCGCGAGCGTACCATGTTCCGCCCAGCCTCAGCCGCCGCCGGCCATCTTCTCGATCCCGGCGAGCCCGGCGTCGTAGACGCCGCCGATCGCCGCTTCGGCCGCCGCGTCCTCGACGCCCTCGGCGGCGTCGAAGGTGCTCTTCCAGACGATGCGCGCGCCGCCCTCGGCCGCGTCGACGGTGAGCGTCGAGAGGTAGTCGCGGACCGGCAGGGGGCCGGGATCGAGGATGGCGTAGCGGTACTGCCGCTCGTCCTCGTCGCGCGAGACCAGCTCCTCGTAGATCTCGCCGCCGCCCTCGACACCCAAGCGCCGCCGCGTCTTGCCGTCGGCCGCGGTCTCCTCGGTACAGTTCGTGATCGCCGGGTGCCACGCCTGGATGGCGCAGAACGGCCCGATCAGCGCCCAGACCTCGCCGGCGTCGGCGTCGATCGTGACGCTGCGCTCGACGTCGAGCGCCCAGGCTGGTGCTGCGATGCCGGCGCCCAAGGCGGCGATGATGGCGGTCTTGCGGAGCATGGCTTCTTCCCTCGTGGCCTCTTGCGCCCGGTTCATACCCCCGTCTCACGCCGGTGTCAGCCACACCAGGAGCCCGGTCAGCGTCACGACCGAGGCAAGATGGGTGAAGAGGACCACGCCCGAGGCACCCTGCACGCCGATACCGTAACGCTCGGCGAGGACGAAGACCGTGGCGGCCGTCGGCAGTGCTGTGAGGATCAGGACCGGTACGCCGGTCTCGGGCGGGATCGGCCAGAAGTAAAGGACGATCAGGGCCAGGAGGGCCGGCTGAACGAACAGCTTCAAGGCCGCGAGCGTCAGGATCTCGCCCAAGCCCTCCTTGATGCGCGTGCCGTTCAAGGCGGCCCCGAGCGCGAACAGGGCGCAAGGGGCCGCCGCCCCGCCGAGCAGGCGGTTGAAACTGGTCGCCGTCGCGGGCAGGTCGAAGGGCGAGGCCGCGACGGCGCCGCCGAGCAGGGTGGCCCAGATCAAGGGATTGGCGGCGAGACCCCGCAGCACGCCCAAGATCGCGTTCGAGCCGATCCGCCCTTGGGCCGAGATCTCGAGCAGGACGATGGTGAGGAACACGGTCGTCACGTTGTCGAAGGTGACCGCGAGCACGGCCGGCAGGGCGAGGTCCGGGCCGAGTGCCGTCAAGAGGAGGGGGATGCCCATGTAGCCGACGTTGCCGAACGAGGCGCCGAGCCCCATCAAGGCGGCGCGGCCGAGACTGGCGTTGAAGACGGTCAGCCCGAGCCCGAGGCCGAGCGCGTAGATCGGCAGACCCGCACCGTAGTAGGCGATGAAGAAGTCTGGGTCGGTGATCGCCTCGATCGGGCTCGCCGCCACCTTGTCGAACAAGAGGACCGGGAGCGCGAACCAGTAGACGAAGGCGTTGAGGCCGTTTACTGCCGAACGGTCGAGCACGGACCAGCGCAGCGCCGCAAAGCCAAGGAAGATGAGCGCGAAGAACGGGAGCGCGACGTCGAGGATCGCGCGCACGTCAGAGCAGTTCGTACAGGAAGGGTAGGAGCGGCCGGTCGGCCGGCGGCATCGGCAGCTTGAACAGGCCGTTCGGCCTGACCCAGTCCAGGCGCTGCCCTTCGCGCCCCAGCACCTCGCCCGTCCAGCGGCGGCAGACGTAGAGCGGCATCAGCAGGTGAAAATCATCGTAGGCGTGCGAGGCGAAGGTCAAGGGTGCGAGGCAGCTCGCCGCCGTCTCGACGCCGAGTTCCTCGCGCAACTCGCGGATCAAGCACGCCTCGGGCGTCTCGCCGTCTTTGAGCTTGCCGCCGGGGAACTCCCACAGGCCCGCCATCGGTTTGCCCGCCGGCCGCTCGGCGACCAGCACCCGGCCATCGGCGTCGATGAGCGCGCAGGCGGCGACGAGGACGAGCCTCAAGAACGGTAGTCGGCGTTGATGTCGATGTAGCCGTGGGTGAGATCGCAGGTCCAGACCCGTGCTCGGCCGGGACCCGACCCGACCGTGACGGCGAGGCCGATCTCCTGGCCCTCCAGGTGCGCCGCGATCGGCGCCTCGTCGAGGCCGGGCACGGCACGGCCGTCCACGGCGACCGCGTGCCCGCCGAACGCGACGCCGATCCGCCCGACCTCGATCGCCTCGCCCGACCTGCCGATCGCCATGACGACCCGGCCCCAGTTGGCGTCGCCGCCGGCGATCGCCGTCTTGACCAGGGGTGAGTTGCCGATGGTGAGGCCGATCCGCCGCGCCGCCGCGTCGTCGGCGGCACCCCCGACGTCGATCGTGATCAGCTTCTGCGCCCCCTCGCCGTCCCTGACGACCATCAGCGCCAAGTCGCGCAGGAGGTCGAACAAGGCGTTCTTGAAGGTATCGAGGTGCTGGTCGTTCGCGTCCTCGACGGGGGGACCGCCGGCGGCGCCGGTCGCGAGCAGGCACAGCGTGTCCGAGGTCGAGGTGTCGCCGTCCACGGTGATCGCGTTGAAGCTCCGGTCGGCGCCGTCCGCGATCAGGGCCTGGACGACGCGCGGCGTGAGCGCCGCGTCGGTGACGACGAAGGCGAGCATGGTCGCCATGTCGGGCGCGATCATGCCCGAGCCCTTAGCGATGCCGGCGATCGTGACTGGGACGCCCGCGACCTCGGTTCGGACCGCGGCCCACTTGGGATAGGTGTCGGTCGTCACGATCGCGGCCGCTGCATGCACCAGCGCCCCGTCGTCGAGGGCGGCGACGAGACCGGGCACGGCTGCGACGATCCGCTCGACCGGCAGCCGCTCGCCGATCACGCCGGTCGAGGCGACCAGAATTTCCTCAGGGGTACAGTCCAGGGCCGCGGCCACGGCCTTCGCCTCGGCCCGAACGGCCGCGTCGCCCTCGGCGCCGCGAAACACGTTCGCCGTGCCGGCGTTGACGATGACCGCGCGCGCGTAACCCCCGGCCAGGACGGCGCGGCACCACGGCACCGGGTGGCCCGGCACGGCCGAGCGGGTGAGCACGCCCCCCGCCGCCGTGCCGGGCGCCAGCTCGATCAGGAGGAGGTCCGGCCGATCGGGATAGCGCAGGTTCGCGGCGATGGCGCCGAAGCGCACACCCTTGACCGGCAAGGGTTCGGGCGTCGCCGCCGGTGCGAGCGGCGAGCGCGCCGTGATCTTCGCCATTCGCTTCTCCTGGGCAGGCGACGGACGCCTTACTGTGCCGGGGCGTCGCCCTGGACCGGGGCGGCGTCGCCTTGCGCTGGGGCACTCTCCGCGGCGTCGCGCGGGTCGGCGGCGGGCTGGCCGTCGGGGCCGAATCGCTCGATCTCGGCCGTGCCGCGCAGATCGTTGATCATCGCCGTGACCGCGTTCGCCGCCAGCTCCTCGCGCAGTGCGGGGGCGGTGTCCTCGAACGTGGGCTCGGTCTGGCGCTTGTCCTCGACCTGGATGACGTGCCAGCCGAACTCGGTCTCGACCGGCTCTTTCGAGACCGAGCCCGGCTCCATCGCGAACGCGGCCTCGGCGAAGGGGGCCACCATCGCCTCCTTCCTGAACCAGCCGAGGTCGCCGCCCTGCGGGCCCGAGGGGCCGGTCGACTTCTCCTCGGCGAGCTTGGCGAAGTCGGCGCCGTTGTTCAGCTCGTCGATGACGGCCTTGGCGTCCGCCTCGTTCTCCAAGAGGATGTGGCGCGCCTTGACCTCCTCAAAGGCGAAGCCGGGTTCGCCCTTCTTCTTCTCGTAGGCTTGGCGCAGCGCGTCGTCGTCGGTCGCCTTCGCGATCGTCTGCTGGATGAGGGCGCGCTGCAAGACGGCGTCGCGCGCCCGCGCGATCTCCTGCTCGACCTCGGCGTCGTCGCTCAGGTCTTCCGACTGGGCGCGCTCCAAGACGAGCTTGCCCTCGATCAACTGCTCGCGCAGCGGCTCGTAGAGCTGCTGCATCGGCATTTGCTGGTACTGCTCGGGCAGGGACTGGTAGGCGGCTTCGAGGTCGCTTCGGGTCAGATTCTCGCCGTTGACGCGGGCGATGACCTCGGGAATGTCTTGGGCGGCGGCGGTGCCGGCGACCGCGAGGACGCAGAGAAAGGCGCTGAGGCCGAGACGCATGAGGCTGCTCCAGGGGGAACGAAGGGGGATAATCAAGACCGGCCGCAATAAGGCACAAACGTCGGGCGGCCACAAGCGCGCCAAGCTGAAGCTTTGGTCAGGTTCCAACCCCCACTTGAGCGCTGAGGCAAAGCCGCGCATTGTTCGCCGGACGCGAAGAAGACCGACGAAGATAGGGAGAAGCCGATGCGCCGCACGATGATCTTGACCGCAATGCTGCTCGGATCCGCCGCCCCGGCCCTGGCCGAGGGCGTGAAGATCGGCTTCATCACCACGCTCTCGACCCCGGCCGGCTACTTGGGCGAAGACGCCCGCGACGGCTTCACGCTCGCCCTCGACCTGAACGACGGGACGCTCGGCGGGGTTCCGGTCGAGCTGGTGGTCGAGGACGACAACCTCAAGCCGGCGAACGGGCGCCAGATCGCGCAGAAGTTCGCGGGCGACGGGATCACGCTCTACAGCGGCATCATCTTCTCCAACGTCCTGGCGGCGACGCTGCCGCAGATCCTGGAGAACGAGGGCATCTACGTCAGCGTCAACGCCGCACCCTCGATCTTCGCCGGCGCGCGCTGCGATGCGAACTACTTCGTCGCCTCCTGGCAGAACGACAACCTGCACGAGAGCGCAGGCGCGCTCGCCAACAAGCTCGGCTACAAGCGCATGGTCCTCCTCGCCCCCAACTACCAAGCCGGCCGCGACGCGCTCACCGGCTTCAAGCGGCTCTTCGATGGCGAGGTGCTGGACGAGATCTATACCAGCCTGGACCAGACCGACTTCTCGGCCGAACTGGCACGGGTGCGCGACGCCGAACCCGACGCCGTTTTCCAGTTCCACCCAGGGGGCCTCGGCATCGCGTTCATGAAGCAGTA
This sequence comes from Geminicoccaceae bacterium, assembly GCA_965217265.1. GTDB lineage: Bacteria > Pseudomonadota > Alphaproteobacteria > Geminicoccales > Geminicoccaceae > JAGRGG01. Next base: position 186,291 of record CBDCHP010000007.1, read on the forward strand.
CGCGCAGGCCGGGCTGAAGGACGCGGTGCCGATGGTCCTGGCGGCACCCTCGCTCGACCCGCGCATCCTGGACGCCGTCGGGGCCGACGCCGAGGGGGCGGCGGTCACGATGCACTGGAACGCCGACTACGACAACGAAGTGAGCCGCGAATTCGTCGCCGCCTACCGCGACGCCTACAGCCGCGAGCCGACGATCTACGCGGCGCAGGGCTACGACACCGCCCTCCTGATCGGTGCCGCGCTTGAGAAAGTCGGCGGGAACTTGGAGGACCGCGAGGGCTTTCGAAGCGCCATGCTCGAAGCCGACGCGGCGCTCACCCGCGGCGACTTTCGCTTCAACAACAACCAGCACCCGATCGAGGACTGGTGGGAGGTCCGGCCCGAGCGCGGCGACGACGGCGAACTGAGGCTCGTCACCAAGGCGAAGATCCTCGACGACCACGCCGACGCCTACGCCGCCGACTGCCCCCTTTGAGCCTGTTCTTCGAGCAGGCGCTCAACGGCGTGCAGCAGGGGCTGCTCCTCTTCCTGCTCGCGGCCGGGCTCACCCTCACGTTCGGCATCATGGGGGTGATCAACCTCGCCCACGGCAGCCTCTACATGGCCGGCGCCTACGCCGGGGCACTCGCCGCGGGGGCGCTCGGCAGTTACTGGGCGGCACCGCTCGCCGCCGTGCTCGCCGCCGGAACGCTCGGCCTCGTCGTCGAGCGCGGCGTCATCCGCCGCCTCTACGATCGCCCGCACCTCGACCAGGTGCTCGCCACCTTCGGCCTCATCCTGCTGCTCAACGGCTTGACGACGCTCCTCTTCGGCCGCTCGCCGCTCTACCTCGCAGCGCCCGAGGCCCTGAGCGGGGGCGTCGTCCTGCCGGGCGGCGTCCCCTACCCCGCCTACCGCCTCGCCATGATGGCGGCGAGCCTCGCCGTGGCGCTCGGCCTCTACTTGCTCATCAACAAGACGCGGCTCGGCATGCTGATCCGCGCCGGGGCCGACGACCGCGAGACCGTCGCCGCCTTGGGCTGCGACATCGACCGGCTCTACACCATCGTCTTCGCGCTGGGCGCCGCGCTCGCGGGCTTCGCCGGCGCCCTCGTCGCGCCGATCCTCGCCGTCCAGGTCGGCATGGGCGAGCGCATCCTGATCCTCACCTTCGTCGTCGTCATCGTCGGCGGCGTCGGCTCGGTGAAGGGCGCCTTCGTCGGCGCCCTCGTCGTCGGCCTCACCGACACGCTCGGCCGCGCCTACCTGCCGGGCCTGCTCAAGGCGACGCTGCCGCCCGCCTACGCCGAAGGTGCGGCGGCGGCGCTGGCGTCGGTGCTGATCTACGTCGTGATGGCCGGGGTGCTGGTCGTTCGGCCGCAGGGGTTGTTCGGGAGGTAAGAGAACGCTTCGCGTCCGCTGCGCGGGGCTTTCTTTTTCTCTTTTTTGCAACTTTGGCCGGGGCTAGCCTTGAGCGTTCGAGCCAGTCCGGGTGCAAAGTGACAAAAAAGAAAGAAAGGCCCCGCGCCAGCGGACGCGAAGCGTTCACGCCGTCGCGTCCGGCACGAAGCCCATCGCCACGCCGTTCATGCAGTAGCGCAGCCCCGTCGGCGCCGGCCCGTCGTCGAACACGTGCCCCTGGTGCCCGCCGCAGCGGGCGCAGTGGACCTCGGTGCGGACCATGAAGAACAGCGTCCGGTCCTCCGCCGTGCCAATGGCGCCCTCGATAGGGGCGTAGAAGCTGGGCCAGCCCGTGCCGCTCTCGAACTTGGTCTCGGAGCGGTAGAGTTCGTTGGCGCAGCCGGCGCAGGTGTAGGTCCCCTCGCGCTTCTCCGTGTTTAAGGGGCTGGTGTAGGGCCGTTCGGTGTCGTGCTGGCGCAAGACGGCGAACTGCGCGTCGGTCAGTTGCGCGCGCCACTCGGCCTCGGTCTTCGTCACCGGGAAGGTCTCGCCCTCGGCCTTGGCCATCCACGGCCGCAGCAGGCTGATCGTGCCCGCGCCCGCGAGCAACCCGTTCAACATCAAGCGTCGGCTCAGCATCGGTTCACCTCGTCTGGACGAGCACCGCGGCGCAAGTCGCGCACGGCGCAATCATGCCCTCATAGATACGCTCACCCATCGCCCCGCGAAACCCGGCGCACGGGATCGTGAGCGTCGTTCGCTCAAGGTCGTACCTTACCGCGCAATGCCTCGGCCGCGCGGGCCACGCGATTTTTTCCAACCATTAGTAATTTCGTCTCCGGAACAGGCGCCGTGCGATGGGCGTTGACCGCGCAGCAACGGCAAGCGTGCCGCGAACCAATCTTGGAAGTCACATGCGTCTTTGCACGACCAACAGCAGGTTTTCCGCCGGCGTGACCCTGTCCCTCGTCCTGCTCGCCGCCGGGCCGGCAGCGGCGCAGCAGACGCCGTCGAAGCCGCAGCTTGAGGAAGTCGCTACCTTCGAGCATCAGGTGACGGGCGTCACGGTGTCGGACGACGGGCGCATCTTCGTCAACTTTCCCCGCTGGACCGAGGACGCGCCCGTCTCGGTCGCGGAAGTGACCGACGCGGCCACGCTCAAGCCCTACCCGAACGAAGAATGGAACTCCTGGCGCAACGCCAAGGCAAGCGAGGTGTCGCCCGAGAACCACTGGGTCTGCGTGCAGAGCGTGGTCGCCGATGGCCGGGGCAACCTTTGGGTGCTCGATCCGGCGGCGCCGGCGGCCGGCTTCATCGTTCCGGACGGGCCAAAGCTCGTGCGGATCGACCTTGCGAGCGACAGGGTCGCGCAAACCATCCTCTTCGACCAGAAGGTCGCGCCGCAGGGCTCCTACCTCAACGACGTCCGCATCAGCCCCGACGGCGATCACGCCTACATCACCGACTCCGGCCCGATCGGTGCGCTCATCGTGGTGGACCTCGAAAGCGGCAAGGCACGGCGCCTGCTCTCCAGTCATCCGACGACCAAGGCCGACCCGGACGTGGTGGTGAAGCACGAGGGCGAGCCGATCCGCCGGCCGGACGGCCGCGGCGTTTCATTCTCGGCCGACGGCATCGCGCTCTCGAACGACGGCGAGACGCTCTATTGGCAGGCGCTGACCGGCACGACGCTCTACAGCCTGCCGACCGATCTCCTCGACGACCCCAATGCCACGACTGAGCGGGTCGCCCCGGAGATCATCAAGGTCGGCGAGAACGGCGTCTCCGACGGGCTCCTCATCGACGATGCCGGCCGGATGTACATCTCCGCCCTGCAGGAGGACGCGATCAAGGTTCGCGAGGACCAAGAGGTCACGACCCTGATCCAGGACGAGAGGCTGCGCTGGCCAGACACGTTCTCGCAGGGCCCGGACGGGTCGATCTACGTCACCACCTCGCACATCATGGACATGTCGTGGTACAAGCCGAAGAACCCGATCCGGCTCGAAACGCAACTCTGGCGCTTCGATCCTGACCAGGACTGAGACGGCCCGGCCGCCCTCACGAGGCTTGCCTGATCCGGCGGAATTGACTAGGTCTAGCCGCGCTGTCCCCATCGTCTAGCGGTTAGGACATCACCCTTTCAAGGTGAAGACACGGGTTCGATTCCCGTTGGGGATGCCAGATTTTCGCGGACTGGAATTTCTCGCTTCGGTTCATTCCCCTTCACGGGCGGGGCCTTGACGCGATGAACCTCACGCTCACCCCCGGCACCCTCGTTCGCCTGCCGAGCCAGCCGGACTGGGGCGTCGGCCAAGTCCAATCCGCGATCGGCAGCAAGGTGACGGTGAACTTCCCCGACCAGGGCAAAATTGTGCTCGACGCATCGCGGGTCGAGATCGTCGTCATCGAGGGTCCGTAGCGGCCCCACACCGTCAGTCAGGAGGAGAACTTAAGTGGGTTTCGAGCTGGCGATCGGCGCGCGACTGCGCAAGACGCCCTTTCACGCGGCGACGGTCGCGGCGGGGGCGACGGCTTTCACCGTCTACAACCACATGCTCCTGCCGGTCTCGTACGGCGACCCGGTGGCCGAGTACTGGCGGCTGATCCGAGGCGTCAGCCTATGGGACGTCGCCTGCGAGCGCCAGGTCGAGATCGCCGGGCCCGACGCGCTCGCCCTGGTCTGCTACCTCTCGACGCGCGACCTGTCGCGGTGCCGCGTCGGGCAGGGCAAGTACGCACCTTTATGCGACCACGACGGGCGGCTCATCAACGACCCCGTCCTGCTGCGCCTCGCCGAGGACGTCTTCTGGCTCTCGCTTGCCGACAGCGACGTCCTGCTCTGGGCGCGCGCGATCGCCGCCGAGCGCGGCCTCGACGTGGCCGTGTCGGAGCCCGACGTCTCGCCGCTCGCGGTGCAGGGGCCGAAGGCCGAGGCGGTCATGACCGACCTGTTCGGCGAGTGGCCCTCGAAGCTGCGCTATTTCTGGTTTCGCGAGGCCGAACTCGATAGTATCCCGCTCGTCGTCGCCCGCTCGGGCTGGAGCAAGCAGGGCGGCTTCGAACTCTACCTGCGCGACGGCGCGCGCGGCTCGGATCTGTGGGCGCGCGTCATGCAAGCCGGGCAAGCCCACGGCATCACCCCCGGCTCCCCCAACCCGATCGAGCGTGTCGAGAGCGGCCTGCTCTCCTACGGCGGCGACACAGTTAGCCACGCCAACCCGTTCGAGGTGCGCCTCGAACGCTTCGTCGACCTCGACCGTCCGGACGACTTCATCGGCAAGGCGGCGCTGCAAGAGATCGCCCGGAGCGGCCCGCGGCGGCGCCAAGTCGGCCTGTTCCTGGACGGCGGGCGGATGGGCTCCACCGAGCACGCCCTGCCCGTCATGAGCGGCGGGCGGCGCGTCGGTTGGGCGACGGCCACCGCCCACTCGCCCCGTCTCGAGCGCAACATCGCGATCGCGCTGGTCGATGTCGATGCACTCGACGCCGGCGGCGGGCTCACCGTCGAGACCGACGACAGGTCGCGCGGCGCCACGCCGACGGAACTGCCGTTCTGCTGACGGCCCGCAGGCCACACAACCTCAAGTTATAAATTCGAGCTTTGCCGGCCCAATCGGCGTGGCAGGGCCGCGGGCGACCGCTTACCGGCGACATAACACGAAACACAAAATTCGGTTGAACTTATGGCCCAGTCGGCAGTTGTTGATGCGGTCGGGCGCGTCTGCCGATCAAAGTCGTCTAGTCCGTACCTCAAGCCGGGGATACAGGGCGTCTTCGTTCAGGACAAGTTGGGCAACCTGAACGTTAGTTTACCTACCATACGAAGGTTGACCGATGCGGATCGCGCAAATCGCCCCCCTCTACGAATCCGTACCGCCGCGCCTCTACGGCGGCACGGAGCGCGTGGTCTCGGGCCTGACCGACGCCCTCGTGCGCCTCGGCCACGACGTCACCCTGTTCGCCAGCGGCGACAGCCGGACGACGGCGCGGCTCGTGCCGGCGCGCGACCGGGCGCTCAGGCTCGATCCCGACATCACCTTGGACGTTCCGACGCACCTCACGATGCTCGAAGACGTTCGCCGGCAGGCGGACGACTTCGACGTGCTGCACTTCCACATCGATTGCATGCAGATGCCGATCTTTCGCGACCTCGCGCACAAGACGGTGACGACCCTGCACGGGCGGCTCGATTTGAAGGACCTGCCGCCGTTCTACGCCCGCTACCGCCATTTCCCCCTGGTCTCGATCTCCGATCATCAGCGTCGGCCGCTGGCGTCCGCCAACTTCGTCGCCACCGTGCATCACGGGGTGCCGCGCGAGGTCTACCCGTTCACGGCCGAACCCGAGGGCGGCTACGTCGCTTTTCTCGGCCGCATTTCGCCGGAGAAGCGCGTCGATCGCGATCGCCAAGCGCGCGGGCGTCAAGCTCAAGGTCGCGGCCAAGGTCGACCGCGCCGACGCCGAGTATTTCCGTGAACGGATCGAGCCCCTGCTGGACGATCCGCTGGTCGAGTACATCGGCGAGATCGGCGACGAGGCGAAACCGGCCTTCCTGGGCAACGCCCGGGCGCTGCTCTTCCCGATCGACTGGCCCGAGCCGTTCGGTCTCGTTATGATCGAAGCGATGGCCTGCGGCACGCCGGTGATCGCTTGGCCGTGCGGCTCCGTCCCCGAGGTCGTCGACGACGGCGTGAGCGGCTTTCTCGTCGATGACATCGACGCGGCGGCCGCGGCCGTGCGCAAGGCGGCGCATCTCAATCGTCGGCGCATCCGTGCCGTGTACGAGGCGCGCTTCTCGGCCGAGGCGATGGGGCGGGCCTACGTTCGCGTCTACGAACGGCTCAAGGCCGGCGAGGCCATGCATTCCCTCGACGTGGCGCGACCGCACGCCCCGCCGATGGCGCCGGCCGGGGTCGTGGCCGCCGGACAGGCCTTGCAACGGAACGGACGCGGGCGTCCCGGCCACTGAATCAACCTACGATAGATAGTTCTGGAAGCGGCTCGCGATCATATTAAAGTGCCGGGCGCGGCGCCGGACGCCGTGACTTGCTCGAGGAAGACCGAGCGTGAACAAGCCTGCCGTCCCGCTGGTGCTCGCGGCACCGTCCCTGCACGAGACCGACTACTTCATCCGCGCCAGCGCGTCGATGGCCGAGTCGCAGCCGCGCATCCTCAAGCACGGCGACACGTTCGGGCTGTTCGACGCCCACGGCGACATTCTGCCGGGGGCCGCCGAGGCGCAGGGGCTCTACCACCGCGACACGCGGTATCTCTCGGGCTTCCACCTCCTGATCGCCGGTCGGCACCCCCTCTTGCTCAGCTCCAACCTGCTGTTGAACAACGCCGCCCTCACGGCGAACCTCACCAACCCCGACATCCTCGTGGGCGACACCCTCGTCCTTCCGCGCGACGTCGTCCACGTCGCCCGCACGCGCTTTATCTGGCAGGGGTGCGTCTACGAGCGGCTGGCGCTGCGCAACTTTGGCGTCGATGCCCTCGAACTGGACCTCGACCTCGCGTTCGCCGCCGATTTTGCCGACATCTTCGAGGCGCGCGGCTTTTCGCGCAAGACCCGCGGCACGACGCGCACCGAGACCCCCTCGGAGCGCTCGGTGCGCTTCGTCTACACCGGGCAGGACAAGCACGTGCGCACGACGACGCTGCGCTTCGATCCCCCGCCCGATCACTTGAGCGCGACCGAAGCCCGTTACCGGCTGAAGCTCGCCCAGGGCGGCGACACCTCGCTCTTCGTCACCGTCGAGTGCGGCGACGACGAGCGGCCGTCGCACGCGCCGGAGATCGACTTCTTCCACGCCTACAAGCACGCCCGGCGGCCGATCCGCGAGGTGAGCGCGCGGATCGCCGCCGTCGAGACCTCGAACGAGGTCGTCAACGAGATCCTGTGCCGGTCGATGGCCGACCTCACCATGCTGATGACCGAGACCGAGGCCGGCCCCTACCCCTACGCCGGCGTGCCCTGGTTCAGCACGCCGTTCGGCCGCGACGGGCTGATCACCGCGCTCTTGATGCTCTGGGTCGACCCGGCGCTCGCCCGCGGCGTCCTGGGCTACTTGGCGGCGACGCAGGCGACCGAGGCGGACCCGGAGGCCGACGCCGAGCCCGGCAAGATCCTGCACGAGACCCGCGACGGCGAACTCGCCCGCCTCGGCATCGTCCCGTTTCGCCGCTACTACGGCACCATCGACGCGACGCCGCTCTTCGTCCTCTTGGCCGGCGCCTACTTCGAGCGCACGGGCGACCTGGCGACGATCAAGAAGCTCGACCCGCACATCCAGCTCGCGTTGACGTGGATCGAGCGCCACGGCGACCGCGACGGCGACGGGCTGCTCGAATACGGCCGCCGGCGCCTGGACGGGCTCGTCAACCAGGGCTGGAAGGACTCGCACGACAGCGTCTTCCACGCCTCGGGCGAACTCGCGACCGGCCCGATCGCGCTGGTCGAGGTCCAGGGCTACGCCTACGCCGCGTTCAAGGCCGCGGCCCTGCTCGACCGGGCGCTCGACCGCCCCGATCGGGCCGACGCGCGGGAGACGCAGGCCGAGGCGCTGCGTGCGGCCGTCGAAACGCGCTTTTGGTCCGAGGCGATGGGCTTCTACGCGCTCGCGCTCGACGGCGAGAAGCGGGCCTGCGCCGTGCGCACCTCCAACGCCGGCCAACTCCTGTTCACCGGCCTGCCCGACAAGGCGCGCGCGGCGCGGGTGGCACAAGCCCTGTTCACGCCCGACTTCTTCAGCGGCTTTGGCGTGCGCACGCTGGCGACCACCGAGGCTCGCTACAACCCGATGTCCTACCACGACGGGTCGATCTGGCCGCACGACAACGCGCTGATCGCGCTCGGGCTCGCGCGCTACGGCCTGAAGACGCAAGCGCTCCAACTGCTCGAAGGCCTGTTCGACACCGCCGGCTTCATGGATCTGCGCCGTCTGCCCGAACTGTTCTGCGGCTTGCGCCGGCTCTCGGCGACGGGACCGACGCTCTACCCGGTCGCCTGCGCCCCCCCAGGCCTGGGCGAGTGCGGCGCCCTTCGCGCTCCTGCAGGCGGTGTTGGGCCTCTCTTTCGACCACGCCCGGCGCACGATCCGCTTCGATCGCCCGCGCCTGCCGGCGAGCCTCGACGAGGTGCGCGTCCGCAACTTGAGCCTCGGCCAAGGCGCCGTCGACGTGCTGCTCCGGCGCGCCGGCAACGACGTCGCCGTCAACGTGCTGCACCACCGAGGCGAGGTCGAGGTCATGGTCACGCTCTAGGTAGGGAACCCAAACAACCTTTTGCGGTGGCGCGCGTTTTACCGACCTGAGCGGGTCTGCGAGCTTGGAGGTCAGGATGGCGCGCCTGTTCTGGTTGTCCGACAAAGCCTGGGCGACGATCGAGCCGCATCTGCCGCGTGGCAAGCCCGGCAAGCCGCGCGTCGATGACCGGCGCGTTATCAGCGGCATCCTGCATGTCCTCAAGACAGAGTGCCGATGGCGCGACGTGCCGTCGGCGTATGGACCACCCACCACCGTCTACAATCGCTTCAACCGCTGGAGCCGGCGCGGCATCTGGCAGCGCATCTTCGAGCAGCTTGCCGCTAGCGGCAAGGCGCCCGACGAGGTCATGATCGATAGCACTCACGTGCGGGCTCACCGCTCGGCCAGCGGCGCAAAAGGGGGGAGGCGATCGGGCGCTCGCGGGGTGGGCGCACGTCCAAGGTCCATTGCTTGGCCGATGATGGCGGCCGACCGATTGCGTTCGCGCTGACACCGGGCAACGTGGCTGACGTCACCATGGCCATACCGCTGCTCACCTATGCCGGCATGCGCCATACACGGCCCAAACGCCTGCTGGCCGACAAGGCCTATCGCCAACAGCCTTTTGCAAATGGCTCAAGGTCCGGCGTACTCGCGCGGTCATCCCCTCCACCGCCACGCGCACCACCGCTCGATCGCAAGGCATATCGACGACGCAACCTCATCGAGCGCTTCTTCAAACGCCTCAAAAACTGGCGACGCGTCGCCACACGATACGACCGCCTCGCCCGAAACTACCTCGCCGCCATCGCGCTCACTTCCGCCCTCATCGCATGGACCTGAATGAGTCCCCTACCTAGGGCTTAAGGGTGGCCGATTGCCCCGCACAAGGCCGAACGCTCGGTCAAAAACTAAGATTACTCAAACATTTAACCGATCATTAATCGTTCTAGCCTAGCATTCGGGTCGGTGCCCGAACGTCCTTGGCGTCCTTTGGGCCTGACATGAACCAAGGCCCGCTCATGCTTTCCTCGATCCGCAGCAAGCTGTTCATCCTCGTCGCCCTCGCCCTCATTCCCGCCGCCCTGTCGCTCGCCGTCGCCGCGCGGGGCGAGCGCGATCAGGCCGTGCGCGACGCCGAGACGCGGCTGCTGCACAACGCCTTGCTGCTCGCGGGCGAGCACGAGAACCTCGTCGACGGGGCGGAGCAGTTGCTGCGCGCCATGCGCGGCGACCCGGCGCTGCGCGACCCCGCGGCCTGCGCCGAGCACCTGCGCGAGTCCCTCGCCGCATCCGGGCGCTACATGAACTTCCTCGTCTTCGACGCCCAGGGCCGCCTCGTCTGCGACGCGCTCGAAACGTCGAGAGCCCTCAACATCCAAGACCGGCCCTACTTCCAGGAGGCGCTGGCCGGCCGCTTCATCGTCGGCGACTACACCATCACGCGAACCGGGCGCGGCCCGGTCCTGCCGCTCGCCATCAGGCTGCCCGACGAGGGCGGGCGGCCGGGGCGCGTGCTGGTCGCGGGGCTGCACCTGGAGTGGCTGAAGGACTACGAGGAGCGGCTCGCCCTGCCGCCGGGTGCGGAACTGATGGTCTTCGACCGCCAGGGGTGCGTCCTCGTCGGCGGGCGTCCCGGCACGCGCCCGGCTTGGTGGCCGAAGGCGCGCTTCACCGGCGGCGCGGCGCTGGTCGACACCGAGGCGCACCGCTTCGGGATCGCCGGCGTCGACGGCGGGCGGCTGCACGTCGCCGTCGGCCTGCCGCGCCGGGACATCGTGGCGGCCGGCCAGAGCCATCTTCGTGCGGCGCTGCTCGGCCTCGCCGCAACCCTCTTGGCCGGCCTCGTCCTCTCGGCCGTCTTCGCCGACCGCGCGATCGTCCGGCGGGCCGAGGCGCTCACCCGCTTCGCCGAGGCGGCGCGCGGGGGATCCGCGGGCGACCCGCCGGCGATCCGGGGCAACGACGAGATCGGCCGGCTCGGGGCGGCGCTCGCCCACATGGTGGGCGAACTCGAACGGCGCATCGCCCAGATCACGGCGAACGAGGCGACCCAGCGCCGGCTGGCCGAGCAGGACATGCTCATCCCCGACCTCCTCAACCGCCGCGCCTTCGTCGAGCGGCTCGACGCCCACATGTCCGCCCCGCACGGCGAGGACACGGCCCTCCTCTTGATCGACCTCGACCGCTTCAAGGCGATCAACGACACCTACGGGCACGGCGTCGGCGACCGGCTGCTCGTCGCGGTCGCCGGCCGGTTGCGCCGCGCGGTGCGCGGCAGCGACCCTGTCGCGCGGCTGGGCGGCGACGAGTTCGCGGTGCTCTTGGAAAACCTGCGCCGCGCGGACGACGCGGAGGCGATCGTAACGAAGATCGTGCACGACCTGCAGCGGTCGTTCGACATCGACGGCCTGATCCTCGAGATCGGCGCCAGCATCGGGGTTGCCTCGTGCTCGGGTGACGCCGATTCGGCCGAGCAAATCCTGCAATTCGCCGACGCCGCCCTCTATCAGGCCAAGGCGTCCGGCCGCGGCCGCCACCAGTTCTTCGACGCCGAGATGCGCGTCGAGGCTGAAGGACGCCGTCGCGTCGAGGCCGATTTGCGCCGCGCCCTCGACGCCGGCCAGTTCGTGCTGCACTACCAGCCCCAGGTCTGCCTTGAGACCGGCGGGGTCGTCGGAGTCGAGGCGCTGCTGCGCTGGCAGCATCCCGAGATGGGCCTGCTCGGCCCGGCCGCCTTCCTCCCGGTGGCGGAGGCGAGCGGCCTGATCCTGCCGATCGGCAGTCACATCTTGCAAATGGGTGTTGCCCAGGCGCGGGCGTGGCTCGATCGGGGGCTGCCGTTCGGGCGCGTCGCGATCAACGTCGCCAACGAGCAGTTCTTCGACGACGGCCTCGTACGCGACCTTGAGGAGACGCTCGCGATCTTCGACGTTCCGCCCGAGATGATCGAGATCGAGGTCACCGAGAACGTCTTCCTCAACCGCGGCGAGGAACGGATCGCCGACATGCTCGCGTCCTTGCGGCAGCGCGGCGTCCAGGTGGCGCTGGACGATTTCGGCACCGGCTACGCCTCGCTCAAGCACCTGCGCTGCCTGTCGTTCGACCGCATCAAGCTCGACCGGGGCTTCGTTCGGGGCATCGGCGTCAACGCCGATTCGGCAAGCATCGTTCGCACCGTGCTCGGGCTCGGCGCCATGCTCGGCCGGGACGTGGTGGTGGAGGGCATCGAGACAAAAGAGCAGGCGGGCTTCGTTCGCCGGCACGGCGGCAAGATCGCTCAGGGCTACCTGTTCGCCCGGCCCCTGCCCGCCGACGACGCCGCCGCCTTCATCGAGGCACGAGCGGGCGTCAGCCTTTAAGAAAAATGCCGCGGCCGAAGCCGCGGCCCAATCGAATTGGGAGAAAACGCCTCAAGTCGGGTGCTACGGGATCGACCCGTGAACACCTCGACGAACGTAAATCCCAGATAGAAGTTTGTCGAGAGATAATTCGCAATCTAGGCGAATTTTTGGCGCGTTCTCGGCACGGGCGCCGAAGGCTCGGCCGGGTCAGAAGGGCGCGCCGGAGCCGCGCATCTGGATGAGGCCGCCGTCGATGACGGCGGCGATCGCGTAGGTGATGAGGCCGGCCAGCACGGTCGCGACCAGCGCCTTGACGAGCAGGCGCGGGTTGGCGGGTGCGCCCCGATCGTGGCCGGGTTGCGGCTCGTCTTCGGGTGCGGCACCGAACGGCAGCGCCATGAAGAAGACCATCCACCACGCGATGACGTAGGTGACGATGCCGCCGGTGAGGCTCACGCCTGCTCAAGCTCGGTGAGGGTGCCGTGGACGTCCTTGGGGTGCAAGAACAAGACCGGCTTGCCGTGCGCGCCGATCTTGGGCTCGCCGTCGCCTAAAGTCCGCATCCCCGCACCTCGCAGCCGATCGCGCGCGGCCAGGACGTCGTCGACCTCGTAGCAGACGTGGTGGACGCCGCCGGCCGGGTTCTTGGCGAGAAAGCCCTCGATCGGCGACGCCTCGCCGAGCACGCCCAAGAGCTCGATCTTGGTGTTGGGCAGGGTCACGAACACGGTCTGCACGCCGTGGTCGGGCTGATCCTCGATGCTTGAGACTTTAGCACCGAGGATCGCGGCGTAGGTGTCGCGCGCGGCCGCGATGTCGGGCACGGCGATCGCGACGTGGTTCAGGCGTCCGAGCATCGACGGGTGCTCCATCATTTGTATGAGGTGGTTTCAAGCGCCGACGTCTTCGAGGGCGTCGAGCGCCTCCTTCGACAGACGAACGATCTGGATCTCGATCAAGGGCCGCTTCATCCGCGGCAAGGAGAAGGACTGCCGCACGGCGGTGCGCACCACCGGCTCGACTTTCGCGTCGTCGAGCACCTCGCGGTCGTCCATGTCCTCGATCGCGTCCGCCACCGCCTCCATCGCCGCCTTGGACGCCGCCTCGAAGGTCTCGCCGTCGACGGCGCCCAAGGACATCAGCTTGGGCGGGGCGAGCAGGCTGCCGAACGGGTCGAGGGCCAGCGCTACGATCAAGGTGCCGTGCGTCATCAAGCGGCGGCGGGTGCGGTACAATTCGTCGCCGGCGTCGATCAGGTCCAGGCTCTCGATCACCATCCGCCCGGTCGGCACCTCGCCGATCACCCCGGCTTGGCCCGGCGCCAAGCGGAGCAGGTCGCCGTTGCGCAAGACGAAGCTCTCCTTCGCCCCTTGCGCCTTGGCGAACTGGGCGTGGGCGTAGAGGTGGCGCGCCTCGCCGTGCATCGGCACCGCGATCTTGGGCTTCACCCAGCGGTACATGTCGGCCATCTCGTCGCGCGACGGGTGGCCCGAGACGTGGACGAAGTGGTCCTCCTCGGTGATCACCGTGATGCCGCGCTCGACCAGCATGTTGTGCAGGTTGTAGAGCGCGCGCTCGTTGCCGGGGATGATCTTGGACGAGAAGATCGCCGTGTCGCCGGGATCGAGCTTGACGCGCTGGTGCTGGCCCGAGGCGATGCGCTGCAAGGCGGCTCTAGGTTCGCCCTGGCTGCCGGTGACGAGCAGCATCACCTTGCCCGGCGGCAGGCCCGTCGCGGCGCGCTCGTCGAGGAGCGGCGGCAGGTCGGCGAGGAAGCCCGCTTCCTTGGCGGCTTCGAGCATGCGGTGCATCGAGCGGCCGACGATGACGACCTCGCGGCCGGCGTCGCGGCCGGCGACGATCGCGGTCTCCAGCCGCGCGATGTTCGAGGCGAAGGTGGTCAAGACGACGCGGCCGGGCTGCTCCTTGATCAACCCGATCAGCGACTCGCGCACCTCGGCCTCCGAGCCCGAGGTGCCGGGCGAGAAGATGTTGGTGCTGTCGGCGATCATGGCGAGCACGCCCGCCTCGCCGGCACCCTCGAACGCCGGCGCCTCTGTGGGGGTGCCGACCAGGGGCTCGGGGTCGAGCTTCCAGTCGCCGGTGTGCAACAGGCGGCCGTGCGGGGTGTCGATCAGAAGGGCGTTGGCGTCGGGGATCGAGTGGGCGACGTGGATGAAGCGGCAGGCGAACGGCCCAAGCTCGAACGCATCGCCCGGCTCGACGACCTTCAAGGGGCCGGGGTTGCCGATCCCGGCCTCGTCCATCTTGCGCCTGAGAACGGCGGCGGCGAAGCGGGTACAGTAGAGCGGGCAGCCGAGCCGCGGCCACAAATAGGGCACGGCGCCGATGTGGTCCTCGTGCGCGTGGGTGATGACGATGCCGCGCAAGGCATCCTTGCGCTCCTCGATGAAGCCGATGTCGGGCAGGACGAGCTCGGCCCCCGGCAGGCGGTCGTCGGCGAAGGTGAGGCCCAAGTCGACCATCAGCCAATCGTCGTCGCCGTGGCCGTAGAGATAGGTGTTCATGCCGATCTCGCCGAGGCCGCCGAGCGCCGTGAAGAGAAGATCTGCCGTCACGATTAAGTGTCCTTAAGAGCGTCCGGCGCCGAACGCGGCCGGATTACGTTCGATGATCTCGACGAGGCCGGCCATGGTGAGATCGAGGTCGATCGTCTCGATGGCGGCACAGCCCTTGCCGAAAAGTTTGGCGAGCCCCCCCGTCGCGATCACCGCCATCGGCGCGCCGTACTCGTCCTGGACGCGGCGCACGAGGTACTCGATCAGGCCGATATAGCCGAAATAGACGCCGGATTGCATCGCGTGCACGGTCGAGCGGCCGATCACGGATCCCGGCGCGCCCACCGCGACGCGCGGCAGCTTGGCCGCGTGCTGGTGCAGGGCTTCGAGCGAGAGGTTGATGCCGGGCGCGATGATGCCGCCGATGAAGGCGCCGTCGCCGTCGACGACGTCGAAGGTGGTGGCGGTGCCGAAATCGACGATGACGAGCGGCGGGGCGTGGCGCCCGAGCGCGCCCAGGACGTTGACCAGCCGGTCGGTGCCGGCCTCGCGCGGGTTGGGCAGCCGGTTGACGACCGGGATCGCCAAATCCTCGCCGGCGACGAGGGCGCGGCAGCCGAAGAAGTCGCGGCTCATCCAGCGCAGCGGCAGGACGGCCTGCGGCACGCCGCTCGCGATCAAGACCCCCGCCACGGCGTCGGGGCCGAAGCCCTTGAGCGCCATGAGCTGCAAGATCGTCGCGGCGTACTCCTCGGCCGTACGGTCGCGATTGGTCGAGAGCCGCCACTGGCCTATCGAGCGCCGCCCGTCGTAGAGGGCGAAGACGGTGTTGGTGTTGCCGACGTCGATCAGGAGGTGCATGGGCGTATCTGGTCTCGTGAGGGGCACCTACTCTCTAGCCTCCCCGCCGCCGTCGGGCCAGCCCCGGACCGTCGTCAGCAGTTCGCCGGCACCGAAGCGGCGCAGGCCGTCCTCGCCCGACAGGCACAAGCGCCCGGCGGCGTCGACGTCGACGAAGCGTCCGGCGAAGGTGGTGTCGCCCTCGCGCAGGACGATCGCCTCGCCGAGATTGGCCGCCCGCGCCAGCCAAGCGCCGCGCAAGGGTGCGAAGCCGCCGCCCGCCTGCCAACGGGCGTAGACCGGGTCGAGGGCCGCCAGAAAGTGCCCCAGCAGGGCTTCGGGCTCGACGCTCAGCCCGAGGGACTTGAGGGAGGCCGTCGGCCGCTCGGGCAGGTCGGGGTGGACGCCGACGTTGACGCCGAGGCCCAAGATCACGGCCTCGACGCGGCCCTTCGAGGTCAGCGCCTCGGCGAGCAGCCCAGCGAGCTTGGCCCCGCCGACGAGGACGTCGTTCGGCCACTTCAGCATAGGATCGAGGCCGAGCTTGGCCAGTGCCTCGGCGAGCGCCAAGCCGGCGACGAGCGAGAGGGTGGCGACCTCCGCCGCCGGGACCAAGGGCCGCAGCAGGACCGAGGCGTAGAGGTTGCCTTGCGGCGAGGCCCAGCCGCGCCCGTGCCGGCCGCGACCCCTGGTCTGCAGGTCGGCGCGCACGACGAGGCCCTCGGCCTCGCCCACGAGGGCGCGCTCGCGAACGGTGTCGTTCGTGCTCTCGACTTCAAGCCGATGCTCGACGCGGAAAGTTGACAAGCGATGTCTAGCGCATTAAGGAGGCGGCCGCGGTCCGGGCCGAGACGAGCAAGGGGCCGGGAATGACGACGAAGGCGAGCGTGACGATCGCGGCAAAGCCGGTGACGAGGCGCAGCCCGAGCCCATCCGGGCTGTCGAACGCCTCGGCCGGGGCGTCGAAGTACATCACCTTGACGACGCGCAGGTAGTAGTAGGCGCCGACGACGCTGCTGAGCACGCCGATGACGGCGAGCGGCGCGAGGCCGGCGTCGATCGCGGCGACGAAGACGAAGTACTTGCCGAAGAAGCCGGCGAGCGGCGGGATGCCTGCGAGCGAGAACATGAAGATCGCGAGTGCGGCGGCGAGCAGCGGCTGCCGGACCGAGAGGCCGGCCAAGTCGTTGATCGTCTCGACGTAGCGGTTCTGGCGGCGCATCATCAAGATGCAGGCGAAGGTGCCCAGCGTCATGACGACGTAGATCGCCGTGTAGATCAAGACGCCGTTGACGCCGCGCTCGGTGCCGGCCGCGAGCCCGACCAGGGCGTAGCCGACGTGGCCGATGCCGGAATAGGCCATCAGCCGCTTGATGTTGCTCTGCCCGATCGCGGCGAACGCGCCCAGCAGCATCGACGCGATCGAGATGAAGACGACGATCTGCTGCCACTCCGCCGTCCAGGCGCCGAACGGCCCCATCATCACCCGGATGGTGAGGCCGATCGCCGCCACCTTGGGTGCTGCCGCCATCAAGGCGGTGACGGGGGTCGGCGCACCCTCGTAGACGTCGGGGGTCCACATGTGAAAGGGCACGGCCGCCATCTTGAAGGCGAGTCCGGCGGCGACGAAGGTGAGGCCGACGAGGGCACCCAGGCTCAGGCCCGCCTCGGGGTTGGCGGCGAAGCCGGCCGCCAGGACGTCGAAGCGCACGGTGCCGGTGAAGCCGTAGACGAGCGAGCAGCCGTAGAGCAGCATGCCGGACGCGAGCGAGCCGAGGACGAAGTATTTGAGCCCCGCCTCGCTTGATCGCAGCGTGTCGCGCTGGAAGGCGGCCAGCACGTAGATGGCGAGGCTCTGCAGTTCCAGGCCCATGTAGAGGGCGAGGAAACTGTTGGCCGAGACCATCATGCACATGCCGAGTGAGGCGAACAGGACGAGCAGCGGATACTCAAAGCGGTCAATCTTCTCGTCGTTCAAGTAGTCGCCGGCGAGCAGCAGGCCGACCGCGGCGGCGAGCAGGATGACAACCTTCAAATAGACGGCGAAGCGATCGAAGATGAAGTGGCCACCGAGCCCGATCTGCGTCTCGCCGCCGCTGCCGAAGACGAGGGCGGCGCAGACGAGAAGGACGAGGACGGTGATCGGCGTCAGGCCGCGCGCACCCTCGGACTCGCGCAAGGCACCGACGACGAGGAGGACGAGACCCGCCGCGAACAGGACGATCTCGGGCAGAGCGACGCCGAAATTGAGGTCGAGGGCGGGTGCTGGGTTCATCGGGCTCAAGCTTTAGCGGGCTGCGAGGCCGCCGGCGGGGGTGCCGGCGTCGATCTGGGTCAGGAGGTTGTCGACGGCCGGCCCCATCGGGTCGAGGAAGAGGGACGGGTAGACCCCCATCAAGACGGCGAGCACGATCAAGGGCGCGAAGGCGACGATCTCGTTCAAGCGCAGGTCCTTGATGAGCTTGAGGTTGTCCTTGGTCAAGCCGCCGAAGATGACCCGGCGGTAGAGCCAGAGCATGTAGGCGGCGCTCAAGATCATCCCGGTCGCGGCGAAGGTGGCGACCCAGGATGAGCGCTGCCAGACGCCGACGATGACGAGCACCTCGCCGACGAAGCCGGACGTGCCGGGCAGGCCGACCGAGGCCAGCATGAACAGCATGAAGACTGCGGCGTAGCCCGGCATCCGATCCGCGACCCCGCCGTAGTCGGCGATCTGGCGGCTGTGGATGCGATCGTAGACGACGCCGACGCACATGAAGAGGGCGGCGGAGACGACGCCGTGGCTGAGCATCTGGATGATCGAGCCCTGGATGCCGAGTGCGTTGGGCGTGAAGATGCCGATCGTGACGATGCCCATGTGTGCGACCGAAGAATAAGCGATCAGCTTCTTCATGTCGGATTGCATCAAGGCGACGAGCGAGGTGTAGACGATCGCGATCAGCGACAGGGCGAAAACGAGCGGGGCGAAGAACAGCGAGGCGTCGGGCAGCATCGGCAGGGAAAAGCGCAAGAAACCGTAGCCGCCGAGCTTCAAGAGCACGCCGGCGAGGAGGACCGAGCCCGCCGTCGGCGCCTCGACGTGGGCGTCGGGCAGCCACGTGTGGAAGGGCCACATCGGCACCTTGACCGCGAACGAGGCGAAGAGGGCAAGCCAGAGCCAGCGTTGCAGGCCCGGGTCGAACTCGGTCAGCATCAAGGTCGGGATGTCGGTCGTGCCGGCCTGGACGTACATGGCGAGGATCGCGACCAGAAAGAGGACGGATCCTAAGAAGGTGTAGAGGAAGAACTTGAACGAGGCGTAGATGCGCCGCGACCCGCCCCAGACCCCGATGATGAGATACATCGGGATCAAGATGCCCTCGAAGAAAATGTAGAAGAGGACGAGGTCGAGGGCGCAGAACACGCCGACCATCAGCGTGTCCATGACGAGAAAGGCGATCATGTACTCCTTCACGCGGGTCTGGACCGCGTGCCAGGAGCCGATGATGACGACGACGGTGAGCAGCGTCGAGAGGAGGACGAACCACAGCGAGATGCCGTCGACGCCCATGTGGTAGGCGATGCCGAAGTCACTCAGCCACGCCGCCTGCTCGACCAACTGAAAGCCGGCCTCGTTGGAATCGAAATTGCCCCAGATCAAGAGCGAGACCAGGAAGGTGACGAGTGCGGTCCACAGCGCCACGCTGCGGCTGTTCTGCGCCACGATCGCGTCGTCGCCGCGGATGAACAGGATGAAGACGACGCCCACCAGCGGCAGGAAGGTGACGAGGGAGAGCAGCGGCCAATCGCTCATGAGCTACGTCATCCCCAGGTCGATGTCAGCATGTACCACGTGACGAGGGCGGCGACCCCGATCAGCATGGCAAAGGCGTAGTGGTAGAGGTAGCCGGACTGCAGCCGGACGATGCGGCGGGTGGTGAACTGGGTCGAGGCGGCGAGCCCGTCCGGGCCGAAACGATCGATCACACCCTGGTCGCCGCCCTTCCACAGACCCAAGCCCAGCGCCTTGGCGCCGCGAACGAAGACCAGATCGTACAGTTCGTCGAAGTACCACTTGTTGTAGAAGAAGCGGTACGCCGGCCGGGCGGCGTCGGCGAGGCGCCCCGGCAGGTCGGGCCTCAGCATGTAGAACAGGTAGGAGAGGCCGAGCCCGATCACCATCGCGACGAAGGGCAGGATGAGGACGGCGAACGGGATGTCGTGCATCTCGTGCAGGACGTGGTTGTTAGGGCCGGTATAGATGGCGCCGGCCCAGAAACCTTCCCCTCGCGCCTCGGCGGCCTCGACCATGCCGTGCCCGAGCCAGCCGGCGAAGATCGCGCCCCCTGCCAGGAAGAACAGCGGCACGAGCATGACCCAGGGGCTCTCGTGGACGTGGTCCATCACCTTGGCGTCGGCGCGGGGCTCGCCGTGGAAGGTCATCCACATCACCCGGCCCGAATAGAAGGCGGTGAGGACGGCGGCGAGCAGGCCGAGGCAGAAGGCGTAGAGGTGGAAGGGGTTGTGCGAGGCCCAGGCGGCTTCCAGGATCGCGTCCTTCGACCAGTAGCCGGCCATGAAGGGAAAGCCGATCAGCGCCAGCGTGCCGATCCACATCAAGGCGTAGGTGATCGGGATCTTGCGCCAGATGCCGCCCATGCGGCGCATGTCCTGCTCGTCGGACATCGCGTGGATGACCGAGCCCGCGCCCAAGAACAGGAGGGCCTTGAAGAAGGCGTGGGTGAAGAGGTGGAAGATGGCGGCCTGATAGGCGCCGACGCCGCAGGCGAAGAACATGTAGCCGAGCTGCGAGCAGGTCGAGTAGGCGATGACGCGCTTGATGTCGAACTGGGTCAGCCCGATCGTCGCGGCGAAGATCGCGGTCGAGGCGCCGATGAAGGCAACGAAGGCCAAGGCCGTCGGCGCGAACTCGTAGAGCGGCGAGAAGCGGGCGACGAGGAAGACGCCGGCCGTCACCATGGTCGCGGCGTGGATCAAGGCCGAGACAGGGGTCGGCCCCTCCATCGCGTCGGGCAGCCAAGTGTGCAGCCCCAACTGGGCCGACTTGCCCATCGCGCCGACGAAGAGGAGGAAGCCCAGGACGTCGAGCGTGTCGAATGAGAGGCCCCAGACGGTCAGCTGCGAACCGGCAAGCCCCTCGACCATGGCGAAGATCTGGTCGTACTGCACCGTGTCGAAGACGAGGTAGATGCCGGCGATGCCGAGGATGAGGCCGAAGTCGCCGACGCGGTTGACGATGAACGCCTTCATCGCCGCGGCACAGGCGGAGGGCTTATGGTACCAAAAGCCGATCAGGAGGTAGGAGGCGACGCCGACCCCTTCCCAGCCGAAGAAGAGTTGAATCAGGTTGTCGGACGTCACCAGCATCAGCATGGCGAAGGTGAACAGCGACAGATAGCTCATGAACCGGGGGATGCTCGTGTCGTGGCTCATGTAGCCGATCGAGTAGACGTGGATCAGCATCGAGCAGAAGCTGACGACGAACATCATCACGGCCGAGAGCGAGTCGACCCGAAGCGCCCAGTTCACCTCGAAGGCGCCGACGTGGATCCAGCGGGCAAGGTCGACCTTGAGCATCGGCTCGCCGACTTGAGCGAGCCCGATCACGGCGCACAGCGCCGAGACGACCATCAGGCCGCAAGTGACGAGCTGCGCCGCGCGGTCGCCGATCAGGCGACCGAACAGCCCGGCAATGAGCGCGCCCAGGAGCGGCGAGAAGACGAGTATGACGTGCAGCATCGCCGCCTAACCCCGCATCATGTTGATTTCGTCGACCTGGATGTTGCCGCGGTTGCGGAAGTAGACGACGAGGATCGCAAGGCCGATCGCCGCCTCGGCGGCGGCGACAGTCAGGACGAACATCGTGAAGACTTGGCCGACGATGTCGCCCATGTAGGCCGAGAAGGCGACGAAGTTGATGTTGACCGCGAGCAGGATCAACTCGATCGACATCAAGATGATGATGACGTTCTTGCGGTTCAAGAAGACGCCGAAGACGCCGATCGTGAAGATGATCGCGGCGAGTGCCAGGTAGTGCGAGAGCGGGATCGCGATGTCCATCAGATGCCGCCCCCCGACTTGACCTTGCGCAGCTCAACGGCCTCGCCCGGCCGGCGGTGCACCTGCCGGCTGATGTCCTGGCGCTTGGTGCCGGGGCGCTGGCGCAGCGTCAGGGTGATGGCGCCGATGATGGCGACCAGCAGGATGGCACCCGCCGTCTGGAACAGGTAGAAATACTCGGTGTAGAGGACGTTGCCGAGCCGCTCGGTGTTGGTGATCGTCTCGACCTCGGCGTTGGGATCGACCACGGCGACGGCCGTGCCGTCCGCGAGCGTCCCGACCGCCTCGACCTCGGGATCGACCCCGATCACGGTCGTCGTCGGCGCCGCCACCGTCTCGCGGTCGGCGGCACCGCCCAAGGCCCAGGTCGAGCCGATCATGATGAGCTCGACCATCAAGACGAGGCCGACGAGCGCGCCGATCGGCAGGTACTGCAAGAAGCCCTCGCGCAACTGCACGAAGTTGATGTTGAGCATCATCACGACGAACAAGAACAGGACCGCGACCGCGCCGACGTAGACGACGACGAGGACCATCGCCAGGAACTCGGCGCCGATGAGGACGAAGAGGCCGGCGGCGTTGAAGAAGGCGAGGATCAAGAACAAGACCGAGTGGACGGGGTTGCGCGAGGCGATCACCATCACCGCCGACCCGGTGCAGACGAGGGCGAACAGCCAGAAGAGAATGAGTTCCACGTTTCAGATCACCGCTTCGGGGTGGCGCGAAGGCAAGTGCCTGCGAGCGGACAGGAGGATGCGAGGGGGGCCGCACCCGTGGGCGGCCCTGTGGACGTCTCCCTCGACGATCGTCGCCGTCGCCGCTGCGGCACCTGCTTAACGGTACGGCGCGTCCGCGGCAAGGTTGGTCGCGATCTCCCGCTCCCACCGATCGCCGTTGGCGAGCAGTTTTTCCTTGTTGTAGAGGAGTTCCTCGCGCGTCTCGGCGGCGAACTCGTAGTTCGGCCCCTCGACGATGGCGTCGACCGGGCACGCCTCGGCGCACAGGCCGCAGTAGATGCACTTCACCATGTCGATGTCGTAGCGGGTCGTGCGGCGGCTGTGGTCCTCGCGCGGCTCGCTCTCGATCGTGATCGCCTGGGCCGGGCAGATCGCCTCGCACAATTTGCAGGCGATGCAGCGCTCCTCGCCGTTCGGGTAGCGGCGCAGGGCGTGCTCGCCGCGAAAGCGCGGGCCGATCGGCCCCTTCTCGTAGGGGTAGTTGAGCGTGGCCTTCTTCTTGAACATGTACTTCAAGGTGAGGCCGAAGCCGGTGACCAGCTCCTTCCAGAGCACGGTGCGGGCGACGCGGTCGAGGGCGAGCATGGGGCGTTCCCTTCTGGGCCTATCAGGCCGGCACGAGGTCGAAGGCGACGAGGACGCCCGCCGTCAGGACGACCCAGACGAGCGAGAGCGGCAAGAACACCTTCCAGCCGAGCCGCATCAACTGGTCGTAGCGGTAGCGCGGCAGCGTGGCGCGGGCCCAGATGAAGATGAACAAAACGAAGCAGATCTTGAGGATGAACCAGATCGGCCCCGGGATCCAGGTGAACGGGATGAAGCCGAACGGCGGCAGCCAGCCGCCCAGGAACAGGATCGAGCAGATGGCGCTCATCAAGATCATGTTGGCGTACTCGCCCAAGAAGAAGAGGGCGAACGCCATTGAGGAGTACTCAACGTTGAAGCCGGTGACGAGCGTCGCCTCGTCCTCGGGCAAATCGAACGGGTGGCGGTTGGTCTCGGCCAGGATCGAGACGATGAAGATCATGAACATGGGAAAGTGCGGGATGAAGAACCATAAGCCCCGCTGCGCCTCGACGATCACCGACAGGTTCAAGGAACCGGCGGTCAAGAGCACGTTGATGATGATGAGGCCGATCGAGATCTCGTAGCTCACCATCTGCGCCGAGGAGCGCAAGGCACCCAAGAAGGCGTAGCGCGAGTTCGAGGCCCAGCCGGCCATGATGACGCCGTAGACGCCCAAGGACGAGATGGCGAGCAAATAGAGGACGCCGACGTTGATGTCGGCGAGGACCATGCCGGGCGCGAACGGGATCACCGCCCAGCCGATGAGGGCCAGGATGAAGGTCAGCATCGGCGCCATGATGAAGATCAGCTTGTTGGCGCCGGACGGGATCACCGTCTCCTTGAAGAACAGCTTCATGCCGTCCGCGATCGGCTGCAGCAGGCCGTAGGGGCCGACCGTCATCGGCCCCTGGCGCATCTGCATCGCCGCCATCACCTTGCGCTCGGCGTAGGTCAGGTATGCCACGGCCAAGAGCAGCGGCACGACCACGAGCATGATGAAGAAGACGATCGTGGCGGTCGCGATCAGGCTATCCATGCGTCCCCGTCGCCTCCATCGGCTCACCCTTGACGAACAGCCGGCTGCATTCCTGCATCACGGTCGACGCGCGGGCGATCGGGTTGGTCAGGTAGAAGTCCGCGATCGGCGAGGCGAACGGCGCCTTGTCGATCGACCCGGCCGAGCCGAACGCCGCCCACTCGGCCATGGGCGGCACCTCGTCGGTGCGGCCGAGGTGGGCCGCGATCTCGGCCATGCGGGCGCGCACCTGGGCGAGGTTGTCCAAGGGCACCTTCCTACCCAACGCCTCAGAGAGTGCGCGCAGGATCTTCCAGTCCTCCTTCGCCTCGCCGGGCGGGAAGACCGAGAGCCGCGTGCGCTGCGGCCTGCCCTCGATATTGACGTAGGTCGCGTTCTTCTCGGTGTAGGCGGCACCGGGCAGGACGACGTCGGCGACCTCGACGCCGCGGTCGCCGTGGCTGCCCTGGTAGACGGTGAAGCACTTGAGCCCGCCCAAGTCGATCTCGTCGACGCCGAAGAGGAACAGCGCCTTCAAGCCTCCCGCGCGCGCGGCATCGAGAATGCCGGCCGCGTCCTCGATGCCCCCGCCCGGGGTCAGCCCGAGTTCGAGCCCGCCGACGCGCCCTGCCGCCGCGTGCAGGACGTTGAAGCCGTTCCAGCCGTCCTTGACGAGGCCGAAATCATCGGCGAGGCCATGCAGTGCTTCGAGCACGGCGGCCCCATCCGGCCGGTTGACTGCCCCGGCGCCAACGATCAGCATCGGCCGCTCGGCGTTCTTCATGACGTCGGCGAAGTCGAGTTCGCCGTTCGTCAGCCGGCCCAGCGTCTCGCCGCCGCCGCCCAGGTCGCTGACCGGGTAGGTCAGGTCGTAGGCCTCGCCGATGCGGGCGACCTTCAGCTTGCCAGTCATGTAGCGCTTGCGGATGCGGGCGTTCAGGACCGGCGCCTCCAGGCGCGGATTGACGCCGACCAAGAGGAGCGCGTCGGCCTCGTCGATGCCGGCAACGGTCGAGTTGAAGCGCCAGGACGCCGGGGCGCCGGCCTGAAACGGCGCCCCGTCGACGCGGCAATCGACGTGCGGCGAGCCCAAGGCCGCGGCGAGGTCCTTGACCAGCACCATCGTCTCGCAGTCGACGAGGTCGCCGATAAGAAAGCCGATCTCCTCGCCCTTGAGCCCATCCAGCGCCGCCTTGATGGCAGCGAACGCCTCGGGCCACGTCGCCGGGGCGAGCTTGGCCCCTCGCTTGACGAAGGGGCGGTCGAGCCGGCGGCGGCGCAGGCCGTCGTAGGAGAAGCGGGTCTTGTCGGAGATCCACTCCTCGTTGATCTCCTCCGATAATCTGGGCACGACGCGCATCACTTCCGGCCCGCGGCTGTCGACGCGGATGTTGCAGCCTAAGCCGTCCATCACGTCGACGCTCTCGGTCTTCTTCAGTTCCCAGGTGCGCGCGCGGTACTCGTAGGGGGCCGAGTTCAAGGCGCCGACGGGGCAGAGGTCGATGATGTTGCCCGAGAGCTCCGAGGTCAGCGCCTTGCCGACCCAGGTGGTGATCTCCATGTGCTCACCGCGGTGCGTGGCGCCCAATTCCTCGACGCCGGCCACCTCGTTGATGAAGCGAATGCAGCGCGTGCAGTGAATGCAGCGGGTCATGTGGGTCGAGATCAAGGGGCCTAAGTACTTGTCGTCGACGGGACGCTTGTTCTCCAAGAAGCGTGACTTATCGGGGCCGTAGAAGAGCGTGATGTCCTGCAAGTCGCACTCGCCGCCCTGATCGCAGATCGGGCAGTCGAGCGGGTGGTTGATGAGCAGCATCTCAAGAACACCGCGGCGGGCCTTGTGCACCGTCGGCGAGTCGGTCTTGATCGTCATGCCGTCGGCGGCCGGCATGGCGCAGGACGCGATCGGCTTGGGCGCCTTTTCCATCTCGACGAGGCACATGCGGCAGTTGCCGGCGATGTTGAGCCTTGGGTGGTAGCAGAAGACCGGGATCTCGCGCCCCGCCGCCTCGCAGGCCTGCAGGACGGTCGAGCCGGCCGGAACCTCGACTTCCTGTCCGTCGATCGTGAGCTTGGGCATGAATTGGTCCCTAAGGCTTGAAGAGGATGCGAAGGGCCGGCATAGGGTTGCCTACTCCGCCGCCAGCGGCCGCCGCTCGGCGGGCGCCTCGCCATGGCGGGTGTAGTCGTGGATGCGGCGCTCGATCTCGGGGCGGAAGTGGCGGATCAGGCCCTGCACCGGCCACGCGGCGGCGTCGCCCAAGGCGCAGATCGTGTGGCCCTCGATCTCCTTGGTAACGTCCCAGAGCAGGTCGATCTCCTCGATTTTGGCGCGGCCCTCGCTCATCCGGGTCATCATCCGCCACAGCCAGCCCGTGCCCTCGCGGCACGGCGTGCACTGGCCGCAGGATTCGTGCATGTAGAACTTGGAGAGCCTGGCGATGGCGCGAACGATGTCGGTCGACTTGTCCATAACGATGACGGCGGCCGTGCCCAGGCCAGAGCCGACCTCGCGCAAGCTGTCGAAGTCCATCAAGACGGTGTCGCAGACCGATTTTGGCATCAAGGGCACCGAGGATCCGCCGGGGATCACGGCGAGCAGGTTGTCCCAGCCGCTGCGCACCCCCCCTGCGTGCGTCTCGATCAGGGTTTTGAGCGGAATGCCCATCTCTTCTTCGACGTTGCAGGGCCGGTTCACATGGCCGGAGATGCAGTAGATCTTGGTGCCGGCGTTCTTCTCGCGGCCGAGCTTGGCGAACCACTCGGCCCCGCGGCGCAGGATGGTCGGCGCCACGGCGATGGTCTCGACGTTGTTCACCGTCGTCGGCCGGCCGTAGAGGCCGACCATCGCCGGGAACGGCGGCTTCAGGCGCGGCTGGCCCTTCTTGCCCTCCAGGCTCTCCAGGAGGCCGGTCTCCTCGCCGCAGATGTAGGCGCCGGCGCCCCGGGCGAGGTAGATGTCGTAGCCGTAGCCCGAACCGGCCGCATCGGCGCCGAGCAGGCCGGCGTCGTACGCCTCCTTGATCGCGGCTTCGAGGATCTTAGCCTCGTGGACATACTCGCCGCGAATGTAGATGTAACAGGCGGTGCAGCCCATCGCGACGCCGGCGATCAGGCAGCCTTCGAGCAATTTATGCGGCTCGTTGCGCATGATCTCCCGGTCCTTGCAGGTACCGGGCTCGGACTCGTCGGCGTTGACGACGAGGTAGACGGGGCCGTCGACCTTCTTGGGCATGAACGACCATTTGAGGCCGGTCGGAAAGCCGGCCCCGCCGCGGCCGCGCAGGCCCGAGGCCTTCATCTGCTCGACCAGCCACTCGCGACCATTGGCGATGAGATCGGCCGTGCCCTCCCAGTCGCCGCGACGCCGAGCGCCGTCCAACCCCCAGGGCGCCTCGCCGTAGAGGTTGGTGAAGATGCGGTCCTTGTCGCTCAGCATCGGCTCTATCAACCTTCGTCCCGTTCCTCGACCTCGCCCGACCCCTCGTCGCCGCGCTTTGGCGGGGCACCACCCTTGTCGTCGACGTCGGGCACGACGTCCTTCGCCTTCATCGCCGAACTCTCGCTCTGCCGATCGGGATCGTCGGGCTTGGCCTTCTCGACCGGCGCCTGATCGTGCTGACGTTCGGCCTCCCCCTCGCGCGGGCGCTGGGGACGCTCGGGCACGTCGTTGAGCGTCGTCTTGCCGCCCTCGGGCATCGAGCCGAGCCGCCCGATCGCCGAGCCCGTCGCCGGCCGCTCGCCGCGCTTGAGGGCCTCGACGATCCGCAGCGTGCCCTCGTAGTCGAGATCCTCGTAGTAGTCGTCGTCGATCCAGAGCACGGGCGCGTTGCAGCAAGCCCCTAAGCACTCGAACTCGCGCAGATAAAAGCGCCCGTCCCCGGTCGTCTCGCCGACGCCGACGCCTAAGCCTTCGACGCAGGCACGCACCACGTCGTCCGAGCCGCGCAGCCAGCAGGGGGTCGTCGTGCAGACGCGGATCTGGCAGCGGCCGGTCGGCTCGGTGTTGAACATGTCGTAGAACGAGGCGACCTCGTAGACGCGGATCTTGGGCATCGCCAGCATGTCGGCGACGGCGTCCAGGATCGCCCGCGGCAGCCAGCCGCCATGCTGTGCCTGGGCCAAGTGCAACAGCGCGATCACGGCCGACTGCTTGCGCTCGGGCGGGAACTTGGCGAGGATGCGCTCGACCTCGGCCTTGTTGTCGTCGCTGAAGGCGAAGTGATCGATCTCGGGGGCGATCGCGCTCATCGGTCGATCTCGCCGAAGACGACGTCCAACGAGCCGATGTTGGCGACGACGTCGGCCATCATGTGCCCCTTCGACATCGCCTCGATCGCCTGCAGGTGGACGTAGCCGGGCGAGCGGATCTTGCAGCGATACGGCTTGTTGGTCCCGTCGGCGACGAGGTAGACGCCGAACTCGCCCTTGGAACTCTCGACCGCGGCGTAGACCTGCCCCGCCGGCACGTGCACGCCCTCGGTGTAGAGCTTGAAGTGGTGGATGAGCGCTTCCATCGAGCGCTTCATCTCGGCGCGCTTGGGCGGCGTCACCTTCTGGTCGGCGACGCGCCAGGGGCCGGACGGCATCTTCTCCAGGCATTGACGCATGATCTTGCAGCTCTCGCGCATCTCCAGCATGCGGACTAGGTAGCGGTCGTAGCAGTCGCCGTTCTTGCCGACCGGAATGTCGAAATCGACCTGCTCGTACATGGCGTAGGGTTGCGACTTGCGCAGGTCCCAGGGCACGCCCGCCGCGCGCAGCATCGGGCCGGAGAAGCCCAGATCCATCGCGTCCTCGGGCGAGACGATGCCGATGTCGACGGTGCGCTGCTTGAAGATGCGGTTCTCGGTCAAGAGATTGTTCAAGTCGTCGTAAAAAGCGTCGAACTGGTCCAGCCAAGCGAGGATGCGCCCGTCGAGCCCGCCCGGCATGTCGGCCGCGACGCCGCCGAAGCGGTAGTAGTTGGCGTGCATCCGAGCGCCCGAAACCGCCTCGTAGAACTCGATCAGCTTCTCGCGCTGCTCGAAGCCCCAGAGCATCGGCGTCATCGCCCCTAAGTCGATCGCGAAGGTCGTGATGTTGAGGATGTGGTTCATGATCCGCGTGATCTCGTCGAAGAGGGTGCGGATCCACAAGGCCCTCGGCGGCACCTCGATGCCGAGCAACTTCTCGACCGCGAGCACGTAGGCGTGCTCTTGCATCATCATCGAGCAGTAGTCGAGCCGATCGAAGTAGGCGATGTTCTGCAAGTAGGGCCGGTACTCGATCAGCTTCTCGGTGCCGCGGTGCAGGAGACCGATGTGCGGGTCGGCGCGATCGATCACCTCGCCGTCCATCTCCAGGATCAGGCGCAGCACGCCATGTGCCGCCGGGTGCTGCGGGCCGAAATTGATGGTGAAGTTGCGCATCTCGATGTCGGGCATGGGCGTCCCTGGCTCGATGGTCAAATTGAAGGTCTAGCCCTCGGGCGTCTGCACCGGCGCCTTCTCGTCGCCCGGCAGGCGCCCTCCGTCGCCCTCCCAGGGGCTCAAGAAGTCCCAGGCGCGAAAATCCTGGCGCAGGTCGACCGGTTCGTAGACGACGCGGCGCTGCTCGGGGTCGTAGCGCAGCTCGACGTAGCCGGTGAGCGGGAAGTCCTTGCGCAGCGGGTGCCCCTCGAAGCCGTAGTCGGTCAGGATGCGGCGGAGATCCGGGTGGCCGGAGAACAAGATCCCGTACATGTCCCAAGCCTCGCGCTCGAACCACCCGGCCGAGCCGAACACCTCGGTGACCGAGGGCACGGGCGTCTCCTCGTCGGTCTCGATCCGGACCCGGACGCGCTGGTTGTGGTGCATCGAGAGCAGGTGGTAGACGACGTCGAAGCGGCGCTCGCGCTCGGGGTAGTCGACGCCGCAGACGTCGACCAACTCCTTGAACAGCATGTTGGGCTCATCGCGCAGCCAAGAGAGCACGCGGGCGATGCGCGCCGCCGGCACGCTGAGCGTCAGCTCGGCGTAGGCGACCTCGGACGCGACCAGATCGTCGCCCAAGGTCGTCTCGATCAGGCCCAGGAGATCGCGCAAGCCTTCCTCGACCTGCGCCCTGGCTTCGGGGGTCATGGCGCGTTCCTCTGTTCTATCGGGCCTCAGCGCTCCAGGGTCGACTCGCGGCGGATCTTCTTTTGCAGCTGCAAGATGCCGTAGACCAGCGCCTCGGCCGAGGGCGGGCAGCCGGGCACGTAGATGTCGACCGGCACGATGCGATCGCAGCCGCGCACGACCGAATAGGAGTAGTGGTAGTAGCCGCCGCCGTTGGCGCAACTGCCCATCGAGATGACGTAGCGCGGCTCGGCCATCTGGTCGTAGACCTTCCTGAGCGCCGGGGCCATCTTGTTGCACAACGTGCCGGCGACGATCATCACGTCGGACTGCCGCGGGCTCGGCCGAAAGAACGAGCCGAAGCGGTCGAGGTCGTAGCGCGCCGCCGCCGCGTGCATCATCTCGACGGCGCAGCAGGCAAGGCCGAACGTGTTCGGCCAGAGCGACGACGAGCGCGCCCAGCCGGCGAGGTCGTTCAGGCCGGTGACGAAGAAGCCCTTGTCCTGCACGCCGTCGTTGGCGCGGGCGAAGAGATCGACGCCGGGCTCGCGGGTCGCGGGTAGGGGGTAGACGGCGGCGGTGCTCATTCCCAGTCCAACGCTCCTTTCTTCCACTCGTAGATGAAACCGACGGTCAAGACGCCCAAGAACAAGAGCATCGACCAAAAGCCCAGCATACCGATGTTGCCGAGGCTGACCGCCCACGGGAACAAGAACGCGACTTCGAGGTCGAAGATAATGAACAGGATGGCGACCAAGTAGTAGCGGACGTCGAAGCGGCTGCGCGCGTCCTCGAACGGGTCGAAGCCGCACTCGTAGGCCGAGAGCTTCTCGGGGTCGGGGTTTTGCGGCGCGATGAACATGGTCGCGACGACGATGATGAGCGAGAGCCCGATCGCGATGCCTAAGAAGATCAAGATCGGCGCGTACGCGACGAGGTAGGTCTGCATGCCGTTCCCTTGGCGCCGGCGCTTGAAGCCAGCCGTTTGGGCGTGTTCGGGCCGGGCCTGTACGCGTCATCGCGGGGCGCGTGCGCCGCCCGACCGCGCGCTCGTGAACATAGAGGGCACACCGCCGCTTGCCAAGCGGCACGGGGCCAATACCGACCGCGCCGAATGTCACACGCGACAACGGCTTACGCTCAGATTCACACGGCTGAGGAGATGGCGGGAGTGACGGGACTCGAACCCGCGGCCTCTGGCGTGACAGGCCAGCGCTCTAACCGACTGAGCTACACCCCCATCTGCGGCGTGGCGCGGATGTAACCCCCGCCCCCGCCCCTGTCAAGCGCGGCCCGCGTTGAACGCTTCGCGTCGGCTGCGCCGGGCTTTCTCTTCTTTCTTTTTGCTAGTGTTAACGCAGGAGACTGGTCGCGCCGCCGAGGGCCGGCCTCGGACAAGAGCAAAAAAGAGAAAAGAAAGCCTGCGCGGCGAGCGCACGCGCAAGCGTCCAACGCCGGCCCCGCTTGACAACCCGGTCCGATCAACGCTAACTCCCCGACCTCGGCCGCGCGCCGTTGGGGGATAGTTTAACGGTAGAACTCTCGGCTCTGGACCGAGCAATCGTGGTTCGAATCCACGTCCCCCAGCCATATCCTAGATTATCTTTTGCTTCGTACGGCTTGGCCACGCTAACGGACGTGCAGATCCGGCCGCGTCCGCCGCGTCTTGCCGTCTTGCTCTGAGGGAATGTAGATTTCGCCACGGCCGCCTCGGCCGGAGCGCGGATCGACCTGCGCGGCGGCGTTCGGCGCCGCCATTGTCGGCGGTTGCGCAGGCGCGCGGCATCCGTTGTCGAGGGTGGAAGGGGTTGCACCTCTGGATCGAGAACCGCCGCCACGGGCTTGAAGGCATCACCGGCGCGCGGCTGCGTCGGGCGTTCGACCTCTTGACCGAACTGCGCCCGGCGATGGCGGCGGCCGGGGTGACGCGGCTCGCCGACGTCACCGGCCTCGACCGGGTCGGCCTGCCGGTCGTGATGGCGGTGCGGCCGGGGGCGCGGGCGGTCGCGGTCAGCCTCGGCAAGGGGGCGACGATCGACGACGCGGCGCTCGGCGCTTTGATGGAGACGTTGGAGACGTGGCACGCCGAGCGCGTCCCCCTGCCGCTGCGCCTCGCCTCCCTCGATGAACTGCGCGCGCAAGGGGCGGACGCCGTCGACCCGGACGCGCTGCCCAAGGCCGTCGACGCCCCGTTTCCAGTCGAACGGCCCTTGTTGTGGGTCGAGGGCCGGACGATGGACGACCGTCCCCGCCTCGTGCCGTTCGAGGCGGTCCACACCGACTACACGCGGCCGGGGCCGCCGGGGTCAGGCGTGCTGGCGATGACCTCGAACGGCCTCGCCGCCGGGGCGCACCCGGTCGAGGCGCTGGTCCAGGGCCTCTTGGAGGCGATCGAGCGCGACGCGCACGCCCGCTTCGAGGACGCCCCCGCCGGGCCGCCGCTCGACCTCGCCGCGATCGACGACGAGCCCTTGCGCGATCTTCTGGCGCGCGCCGCGGCGGCGGACGTCGCCGTGCGGGCGTGGCCGATGCCGAACCCGGCGGGCGTGCCGGCGGTCTTGTGCCTCGTCGTGGACAAGGCCGGCGCCCTCCCCCCGGCGCAGGGGCAGGCGGCCGACCACGATCCGATCGCGGCAACCCGCCGGGCGCTGATGGAGGCGTTGCAGACGCGGCTCACCTTCATCGCCGGCGCCCGCGACGACCTCGACGCCAGGGACTACGCCCGCGGTGCGATCAAGGCGGCGAATGCGCGGGCGCAGAACTGGGACGCGGCACCATCGGCGTCCCTTCCCGAACCGCTGCCGGCCACGGGCCTCGTCACGCGGGCGGAGACGCTCCTGGGGCGCCTGGGGGCGGCGGGCTTCGCCGAAGCCGTCGCGGTCGAACTGCCGCCGATCGTGCCCGCGATCGCGGTTGTGCGCGTCGTCGTGCCGGGCCTGCGGCTGGGCGGCGGATGAGGCGCGCCTGCCTGTTCCTCGGCCCCAGCCTGCCGGCCGACGCGCTGCCCGCCGACCCGCGGCTGACCGTCCTGCCGCCGGCGGCCAGGGGCGACGTCGCCGCCTTGATATCCGAGCGCCCGCACGTCGTCGCCATCGTCGACGGCGGCTTCGAGGGCGTGCCGGCGGTGACGCACAAGGAGATCCTGCACGCAATCGCCGAGGGGGTGATCGTCGTCGGCGGGGCCAGCATGGGGGCGTTGCGCGCCGCCGAACTGCACGGGCACGGGATGCGCGGGGCCGGACGGGTCTTCGCCGACTACGCCTCGGGCCGCCTCACCGACGACGACGAGGTCGCCGTCCTGCACGGCCCGGTCGAGACCGGCTATAGGCCGCTCTCCGTCGCGATGGTCGACGTCCGCGCCACGCTCGACGCCGCCGTGCGGGCCGGCGCCCTCGACGCCGACGCCGCCGCGCGGCTAACGACCCTTGCCAAGCGCCGCTTCTACAAGGAGCGGGGCTACGCCACGCTTCGTAGCGACGCGCGGGACGCGGGCGTCGGGGCCGAAACGTTCTGGCCCTGGTGCGCGGTGCACCGGGTCGAGCAAAAGGCCCTGGACGCGCGCGCCGTCGTGCGGGCCGCGCTCCTGGCCCTGGACGAGCCCAGCCCTTCGCCCCGCCCCTTCGTCTGGACCAACGCCTACGCCACCTTGTTCGCCGCGGTCGAGGGCGACCTCACGCCCGACGAGCGGGCGGCGCTATCCGAATTGCGGCTGCGGCCGGAACGCTACGCCGCCTTGCGTGATCGTGCCTTGTTATCGGCGCTGGCTGGGACAACGGGCGGTCCGACGCCCGGCGCCCGCGGTGCCCTCAAGGCGCTGCGCGACCGGCTCGGCCTCGCCCGCGGGCGGGACGAGGACGCGTGGCTGACCGAGAACGCCGCCGATCCGGCCGTACTGGCGCGGATCGCCGCGTCCGACGCCGCCCTCGACGCCCGCCGCCAGGACCCGCCGCCGGGCTTCGCGCGGGCGCTTGCCGACGCCATGCGCGTCGAGGGGCTGTTCGCGCCGCTCCTGGCGCGGGCTTTGGCCAAGCGCCGGCGGCTCGACGCCAAGGGCTTGCAGGGCGCCGACCCCGGCGATCTCGGCGTCAGCCCGGCGGCCGCCTTGTGGAGTCTCGCCGCCGACGCCCCGGCGGACGATTTCGACGGCTGGCTCGAACGCCAGGGTTTCGCCGACCGCGATGACGCCTCTCGCCAAGCGTTGCTGGAGCAGTTATATACCGCCTTGTCCGTGCAGAACACGGACGGGGAAGATCCGGCATAATAGGGCGCCCCATACTAGCCCGTCGGCCCTGAATCGCAGGTTCGAGGTGACGAGGTGACGATGGCGGCGACGATCGATCATAACAGCGGGACGCGCGTGCGCCTGTTCCCGCAGGTCCACGTTCTCGATACCGCGCCGGTGACGGTGACGCTCCGTGTGCCGCGCGGGCGGGTTCGGCCGGGGCCGGGCGACGATCGCCTCTACGTCGTCGTCGCCCCGGGCAAGACCGAACCTTACGGCCTCAAGATCGACCGCTTCGGCCGCGGGGTCTTCCACGGCCCGCCCTGGACCGGCCCCGCTTTGCCGCCGGTCCGCCCGGACCGTCACGGCAACCTCGACCGTATTGGCCCGGACGACCCCGGCCACCTCGCCGTCCACGCCTACGCCTGCGCCAGGCTCAGCCTGGACGTGCTCGAATCCTATTGTGGCCGCGTCCCCTGGCACTTCGCCAAGACTTATGATCGGCTGGAGGTGATCTGCGTGCCGGGGCAGGACAACGCCTACTGCGGCTACGGCTTCGTCGAACTCGGCGAGAACACCGGCGACAGGCGGGGCCTCGCCCACGCTTACGGGCTCAACCTCGACACGGTGGCGCACGAGATCGGCCACCTCGTCCTCCTCTCGCGCATGGGCTTTCATGAGAGCCTATTCGACAACCCCGCGTTTCGTGCCTTTCACGAGGCGAT
The DNA here is from genome assembly GCA_965217265.1 of Geminicoccaceae bacterium. Lineage (GTDB taxonomy): Bacteria > Pseudomonadota > Alphaproteobacteria > Geminicoccales > Geminicoccaceae > JAGRGG01. Next base: position 221,031 of record CBDCHP010000007.1, read on the forward strand.
GGCCGACCTCGCCGCGTTCCTGGTCGCAGCCCACGTCGACGCGGTACTCGATCGCGTGCTGGCGACGACCAAGGGCAACCTCTATATCGCCAACGAACTCTCGCGCGTCGTCGAACTCTCGCCCGCCGACCAGATCCGCAACCTCGGCCACGGCGTGACGATGGCGTCCTTCGAGCGCGGCTGGGGCGACGAGCACGATTTGTCGCTGCCGCTCGGCGGCGCCTTCTTCGATATCATGGTCGAGGTCTACCAGACGCTCCTGGTCGATGCCGGCGTGCTGGGGCCCGAGATCGTCGAGGTGTCCGACAATTTCGAGGCGATGCTCGCCTTCGAGCACCCGATCGAGGCCGCGTTCGCCGAGGCCTACGCCGCCGATCCTGCCCCGTTCAAGGCGGCACTGATCGCGGCCCGCGACGTCTTAGGTACGCTCCTCGCCCACCTGTGGCGGCACGCCGAGGCCGACGGCCTCACCTTCGCCGGTGTGGCGCGGGCGACGGCGGTCATCGAGCGGCACCTGTTCGGCGGCCGCTTCGCCCGTGCGGTCGAGACTAGTTTCGCGTGGCGCCTGATCGGCGAGGTGGCGCCCGGCCCCCACGTCGAGCCGCTGAAGCCCGGTCGCCACTCGATCCGCGGCCGGGCGGCGTCCCCCACCGGCCGGCGCCGCTTCGTTTGAAACCGACCACGATCATAACTTCAGGGAGTGAATACGGTGACCACCGACAACCTCATGTCCGCCCGCGCGGTCCACCTCTTCGGCCGGCCGTTCGCCGGGATCAGCCTCGACCGGCCGGCGGCGCCGCGCCCCGCCGACGGCGGCAAGGGCGCGCCCGACGACCCGTTTCGCGGCGCGGAGTCGCTCAAAAAACAGATCGAGCGCGAGGGGGCGTGTCTCGCGCGGATCTACGCCTACGCCTACGACGGCACCCACGTCGTCTTGCAGTTCCCGGCGGTCTTTCTCGTCCACGGCGAAGGGCTGCCGGCCGACGGCGGCGCCGTCGCGGCGGGGCTCCTCGTCAAGCCGGACGCCTACGCCGCCGGCATCAGGGTCTGGGAGGCCGACCGCCGCGACGTCACGCTCAGGCTCGACTTGGAGAGCGGCACGTTCGCCGAGACCTTGATGAGCCCCGAGAGCGACGACGGCGGCCTCACCCCCGGCGGCGCCAACATCGGCATGAAGGTCGGCATGAAGGTCGGCATGAAGGTGGGGAACGGCTGAGGCGAGCCCGCGCGTCCTCCTGATCTGCCCCCGGCTCAGCGCCCACCGGCGCAGGCGAGATCAGGGGCGCCGCGGCCGCCCTCGGCGCGGGTCAACCGTCGCGCCGTGATCAGGCAGTTGGAACTGGTCGGCCCAGTTGTGTCGATCTGGTTTTCCATAATCACCCCGCCGTCATGGCAGAGAATCTTGGTGTTGTAGGCGGGTTCGTTGCACTTTCCCGACCCCACCATGTTGCCGACGACCAGCCTGCCTTGGTTGTTGTCGAGGGTGACGTTGACTGCGGGCGCGCCTTGCGGCACGCCGAGCGGGTAGATGCCGCGCACGAACGGCCTCGGTCTGAAGCAGCCGCCGCCGCAGCGGACGTACTCCCGCGGCGAGCCCGCCTCGATCCTCACGCGGCCCCCCTTGAACACGTTGCCCGCGATCAGGTGGTTGGCCTCGCGCACGACGAGGGGGTCGGAATTCTCGTACCAGTTGTCGGTGAAGCTCAAGCGGTGCCCGTGGCGGTGCCTGGAGGCCCCCTTCGTGTCGAGGACCGTGTTGCCGTCTATGACGACGTCGCTCGCCTTGATCTCGAACGTCGTGTGCCTGAGCCACCCCTCGAAGAGGTTGTTCTCGATGATCGTGCCGTACGAGCCCTCGGGCCGGTCGACGGCGGCGTAGCCGGTACGCCGCATGCAAGCACCGTACCGGTTGGCCGCGAAGATGCCGTGCAGGGTGTAGCCGAGCTTCTTGGAGGAAGGGGGCTCGGGCCCCACCGTCGACCAGTAGTTGCTGTCGATGCGGTTGCGCTCCATGCGCTCCACGAGGCGTTCATCCCGAGGAACGTTCCCTTGGGCTCGCCCACGAGCGCGTCGACCAGGATGTCGTTGTGGTCGATCCGGTTGCGGGACGAGCCCTTGTCGATGTAGATCCGCGCGTCGCCCTCGAAGAGGAAGTTGGTGAGGCGGTTCTCGCTGGCGTGGTCGAAGCCGATCATGCCGCCGACCTCGAAGCCCTCGAAGATGCCGCCGTTGCCCTTGAGGCTGAAGCCCGCGTCGAACCGCACGCCGCCGGCCCCCGCCCTGACGACGAACGGGTTCGCCTCGCTACAGTTCTTGGCGTGGGTGAAGCTTGGATAGGAACCGGGCCCCAGCGTCAGCGTGCAGCCGCAATCCAGCCCGTCCAACTGTTCGAGGAAGTCGTCGGGCGCGGCCGTCGCGCCGCAGCCGGCGGTGTCCTTGACGCAGAGGTCGGGCGGCGGACGCGGTGCGCTGAGCAGGGGATAGGCGGCCGCGATGGCGGGGTCGATGCCTTTGTCGGCCTCTGGACCGACGTCGGGGGAGGCGACGCTCAGGCTTCGGCTCAACCCGCTCGCGGGTGCGGGGTCCGCGCCGCAGACCGGGTTGCCGAACTCGTCGACGCAGCCGGTCGCCGTTCCCGGCGCGCAGATCGCGGCGACCGCCGAATTATCCGGCGATAAAATACAAAGCACGGCGGCGAACAATACGGTCAAGTTACGCCTTGAACGAAGCATACCGGCACTTTCGTTGTCTGGAGAGACTGGGGAGCCCGACGGTCCCTCAAGGCCGATCATGCCACCGGGGCGCCGCCGCGCGCAACCGAGGGGCGGCGGCCTTAAGGCTCGAAGGCCGGATCGTCGGGCAATTCGAAGCCGTCGAAGGTGAAGGCCGGGGCGACGACGCAGGAGACGAGCGTCCATGCCCCCGAAGTCACGGCCGTCTGCCACGCGCCTTTGGGTACTACCGCCTGCGGCCGCTCGCCGGCGGCGAGGTCGGTGCCGAGCCGCACCGTCCGCCGGGTGTCGCCGTCGTGGACTATGAGATCCAGCGGCGCGCCCGCGTGGTGGAGCCAGACCTCGGCCGCGTCGACCCTGTGCCAGCGCGAGCGCCCGTCAGCCCGGAGGAGAAAGTAGATGGCGCTCAGGGCGCCGCGCCCCGCCCCGTCCCCCTCGCGGTAGGTCTCCTTGTAGTGCCCGCCCTCCGGGTGGGGGGCGAGGCCGAGGCGCTCGATGACGGCGCTCGCGTCCATGGGCGCGGTTCCCTTTGCATCTTTGGGCACGGTCTTCTACCTATCGCCGAGGCTGGGCTTGCTGCCAAGCCGGGCTTGTGAGGGGGGAAGAGAATTGAGCCAGCGCATCCAGGTCGTCGGCGGCGGGCTCGCCGGCTGCGAGGCGGCGTGGCAGGCGGCCGAGATGGGCGTTGCCGTCACCCTGCACGAGATGCGGCCCACGCGCGGCACGGCGGCGCACAAGACGGGCGGCCTCGCCGAACTGGTCTGCTCGAACTCGTTTCGCTCCGACGACGCCATGAGCAACGCGGTCGGTCTCCTGCACGAGGAGATGCGGCGCTTGGGCTCGCTCGTCATGCGGGCGGGCGATCGGCACAAGCTGCCGGCCGGGGGGGCGCTCGCCGTTGATCGCGACGGCTTCTCGCAAGCGGTCGAGGCCGCGATCCAAGGCCACCCGCTGATCGAGGTCCGCCGCGCCGAGGTGACGGCCCTGCCGCCGGCCGGGGCCGGCCCCGCCGTCGTCGCCACAGGCCCCCTCACCTCGTCCGCCTTGGCCGAATCGATCCGGGCCGCGACGGGCGAGGAGGCGCTCGCCTTCTTCGACGCCATCGCGCCGATCGTGCACCGCGACAGCGTCGACACGGGTGTCGCGTGGTTCCAGTCGCGCTACGACAAGCCGGGGCCGGGGGGGACCGGGGCCGACTACCTCAACTGCCCCTTGGACGAGGACGGGTATCGCACCTTCATCGAGGCGCTGCTGGCCTCCGAGACGACCGACTTCAAGGACTGGGAGCGCTCGACCCCCTACTTCGAGGGCTGCCTGCCGATCGAGGTCATGGCCGGGCGCGGGTTCGAGACCCTGCGCTTTGGGCCGATGAAGCCGGTCGGGCTCGTCGACCCCCGCACGGGACGGCGCCCGCACGCGGTCGTGCAACTGCGCCAGGACAACGCGCTCGGCACGCTGTTCAACATGGTTGGCTTCCAGACCAAGCTGCGCCACGCCGAGCAGGTCCGCGTGCTCAGGATGATCCCGGGGCTGGAGAACGCCCAGTTCGCGCGGCTGGGCGGTCTGCACCGCAACACCTTCCTCAAGAGCCCGTGGCTCTTGGACGCGACCTTGCGGCTGAAATCGCTGCCGCATTTGCGCTTTGCCGGGCAGATCACCGGCTGCGAGGGCTACGTCGAGAGTGCCGCCGTCGGCCTCGTCGCCGGGCGCTTCGCCGCCGCCGAGGCGCTCGGCCTGAGCGCGACGCCGCCGCCGGTCGAGACGGCACACGGGGCGCTTCTCAACCATATCACGACCGGCGCCGACGCGGCGAACTTCCAGCCGATGAACGTGAATTTCGGCCTGTTTCCGCCCTTGGCGGGCAAGGTGAAGAAGGCCGAGCGCAAGGGGGCGCTGGCCCGCCGCGCGCTGGACGCGCTCAATCGCTGGTCGATGAACCCGCCCGCTATCGTCCCCCCTTGCCAACAGGCGGCATACGGCTAAAACACCCCCTTGCCGCCCACGGGGGGCGGCTATGGAAACCATCCGCCGCACGGGCGGCAACGAAGCCATTTTTGCTCGTCGGCGGTTCGGGGCGCGGCCCAGCCCGACGGCCGGCCCGCTTTCAAGGGGATCGACTCGTTGGACAGGACCGCCGCCGCGCAATCTCCGGTCGAAGGGGCCCGGCTGCCCTTTCAATTGCGCGGCTCGTTGCAGACCCTGCTCTGCCTGCGGCTCCTGCGGCCGGACGATCCCGAGTTCTTCCGCCTGCTCCTCGACAAGATCGCGCACGCGCCCGACTTCTTCCGCTCGGCCCCGGTGCTGCTCGACGTCGGCGTGATCGCGACCGACGCGCCCGACGGCCTCGCAGCACTCGTCGAGCGGCTGCGCCAGCACCGCCTCGTTCCGGTCGGCATCCAAAACGGCTCGTCCGCCTGGAACGACGCGGCGATGGGCCTCGGCCTCGCCCTGTTCGGCGCCGGCGGCGGCGCCAGTGCCCCCTCCCAGCGCCGCGAGGCGGAGCGCCCGAAGGCGGGCACCGCCCGCGTCGTCGGCACCCCCGTTCGCGGCGGGCAGCAGATCGTCGCCGAGGAGGGCGACCTCGTCGTCACCGCACCGGTCGGCCACGGCGCCGAGGTCGCGGCTGCGGGGCACATCCACGTCTACGCGCCGCTGCGCGGCCGGGCGTTCGCCGGCATGAACGGCGACGAGCGCGCGATGATCTTTTGCGGGCAATTGGACGCCGAACTGGTCTCGATTGCCGGGATTCACGTCGTCAACGAGGCCCTGCCGCCGAGGCTTATGGGCAAGCCGGTGCGGATCCGTTGCGAGGGCGAGACCCTCGTCTTTGATCCGGTGGCCTGAAGTCGCCGATGTTTGACCAACACTCAATTGTTGAGGGAGGAAAGTCTTTGGCGAAGGTGATCGTCGTAACCTCGGGCAAGGGGGGCGTCGGCAAGACGACCAGTGCCGCCGCGATCGGCACGGGCTTGGCGCAGCGCGGCAAGAAGACCGTCGTCATCGATTTCGACGTCGGCTTGCGCAACCTCGACCTCATCATGGGCTGCGAGCGGCGCGTCGTCTTCGACTTCATCAACGTCATCAACGACGGCATCCGCTTGAACCAGGCGCTGATCAAGGACAAGCGCATCGAGAACCTCTACATCCTGCCGACCTCGCAGACGCGCGACAAGGACGCGCTCTCGCGCGAGGGCGTCGAGAAGGTGATCGAGGAGCTGAAGAAGGACTTCGACTACATCATCTGCGACAGCCCGGCCGGGATCGAGAGGGGCGCCTACATGGCGCTCTACCACGCCGACGAGGCGATCGTCGTCACCAACCCCGAGGTCTCCTCGGTGCGCGACAGCGACCGGATCCTGGGCATCCTCGCCTCGCGCTCGCAGCGGGCCGAGCGCGACGACGAGCCGGTGCGCCAGCACCTCCTGCTCACCCGCTACGACGTCAACCGGGTGCAAAAGGGTGAGATGCTGAAACTCGACGACGTGCTCGACATCCTGCACATCCCGGTCCTGGGCGTCATCCCGCAGGACAGCGCCGTTCTCCAGGCCTCGAACTTGGGCACGCCCGTCATCCTCGACGATCGCAGCCAAGCCGGCCAAGCCTACGCCGACGCCGTGGCGCGGCTCATCGGCGAGGAGCGCGAACTGCGCTTCGTCACCCCGCAAAAGCGCGGGTTCATGGGCTGGTTGCTGCGGAGGAGCGCATGAGACTCTTCGATTTCTTCAGCCGCAACCGCGACGCGCCGAGCGCCAGCACGGCCAAGCAGCGCCTGCAGGTCATGGTGACGCTGGACCGCGAGGGCGGTCCCGATTTTTTGCCGCTCATGCAGCGCGAGATCATGGAGGTGATCCGCAAGTACGTCGAGATCGACGACGAGCGGGTCGCGGTCGACTTCAACCGGGGGCCCGGCTTTTCCACCCTCGAAGTGAACGTCGAACTGCCCAACGGCGGCAAGCCGCGACAAGCGGTCATGAGCGCATGAGAACAGCTTTCGCTTTCCTGGCCGTCCTGTCGCTCGCCGGCCCGGCGTCGGCCGAGGAAGTCGGCAGCTTCAGCAACGACTGGGTCGGCAATGACATCGTCGTCGAGTCGGTCGAGGACCCGAAGGTCGAGGGCGTCACCTGTCACATCACCCGCTTCGAGCGCGGCCTGATCGACCGCGTCAGGAAGGGCAACTGGTTCGAGGACCCGTCCAACAGCTCGATCGCCTGCCGCCAGACGGCGCCGATCGTGATCGGCGACATCGACAAGGGCGACGACGGCGAAGAAGTATTCAGCCAGCGCCTGAGCCTCGTTTTCAAGTCGCTCGCCGTCCGGCGCCTCTACGACGAGCCGAACGACACGCTCGTCTACGTCATCTACAGCCGCGAGGTGAAGGAGGGCAGCGCCAAGATGGGCATCAGCACGGTCGCCCTCTACGGGGCTGACGTTACCTGGGAGTGACGTTGGCGCTTCGCGGCGCTAGGCGCGCGGCCTTTTTTCTCTTCTTTTTATCACTTGTCGCCGGAGATTGGCCTCAACGCTGAAGCCAGCCTCGGACAAAGACAAAAAGCGAAAAAAGACCCCGCGTCAGCGGACGCGAAGCGTTCAAGGCCGCCGCCGCCAGTAACGATACAGCATCGCGAGCGGCGGCGCCCACCCCTTGCGGCCGGCGTGGCGGCGGGCCTGAACGAGGAGCAGGAAGGCCGGCATGACGGCGCGCGGCGGGCGCGAGGTCGCCACTTCCTCGATCAATTCTCGGGCGCGTTCGACGAGGGCTGCCGTTACCGCCGCGAGGCGCTCCTCGTGCCGTCGTTGGATCACCATCTCAGGCGTCACCTCGGCGGCGTCGAGGAGATCGCGCGGCAACAGGACGCGCGACTGGCGGGCGTGGTGCCCGACGGCCCGCACGACGCCGAGAAGGCCGTAGGCGGTGCCGGCCGCGCTCGCGGCGGCGTCGAACGCCCGGTCGACGGGCAGGAGCACGCGGCACATCAGCCCTTGCAACCGCCCGGCGGTGGCCTCGACGTAGGCTTCGAGCGCCGCACGGTCTTCGGGTTCCAGCCCCTCCAGTTCCGCCTCGCGCGCGTCGATGAGCGCGTGCACCGCCTCGATCGGCAGCGTCCCGGCGGCGATCGGGGGGCCGAGCGCGCGCACCACCGGGTGGTTCGGCCCCTCCCCTCTTGCGCCCGCTTCGAGCGCGTCGCGCCACCACTGAAAGCGGATCAGGCCCGGCATCGTCTGGCTCACCGTCTCCGGTACGCGGGCGAGTTCCTGGTTGAGGAGGACGAGCGCGCACAAGGCCGCGCGCGCGGGCTGGGCGGCGAAGAGCGTCGGCAGCGTCCGCTCGCGGTCGGCCTCCATCGCCCCGCGCAGCAAGAAGCCCGCGTCGTCCTCGGCGTCTGCCATCTTGCCGTCCTTCGTCCTTGGGCGTAGCTAGCGGTTGCAACCGGCGCGAACATGACTAGCTCCTGCCAAACGATCAAACACGAGGAGGACCCACCATGGCATTCGAGCTTCCCGAACTGCCCTACGCCTACGACGCGCTCGACCCGCACATGTCGTCGCAGACCCTGCACCTGCACCACGACAAGCACCACCAGACCTACGTCACCAACCTCAACAACCTGATCGAGGGCACCGATCTCGAAGGCAAGGGCCTGGAGGAGATCGTCAAGGCCGCCTACAACGACCCGTCCAAGGCCGGCATCTTCAACAATGCCGGGCAGCACTGGAACCACGACCTGTTCTGGCGGATCATGAAGCCCGGCGGCGGCGGCCGGCCCTCGGGCGGGATCGGCGCCAAGATCGACGCCGCGTTCGGCGGCTACGACGGCTTCGTGCAGAAGTTCAAGGAGGCGGCCGTCACCCAGTTCGGCTCGGGCTGGGCGTGGCTCGCCGTCGATGGCGACGCGCTCAAGGTGATGAAGACCCCCAACGGCGAGAACCCGCTCGTGCACGGGCTGACGCCGATCCTGGGCATCGACGTCTGGGAGCACGCCTACTACCTCGACTACCAGAACAAGCGCCCCGACTACGTCCAGGCGTTTCTCAACAACCTCGTCAATTGGGACGAGGTCGAGTCGGAGATGAACAAGGCCGTCGGCTGACCGCCTTCGTCCTGGCGTCGGTGCGGCCGCCCCCCGAGCGCGGGGCGGCCGTGCGCGCGGGCGAAGGACGGCGCCGTCACGATCGGTCTAGCCGATCCTGGCCGATCGCCGCCGCGTGCGCCTCGAAACCCTCGTAGACCGCGAGCCGCCGCGCCGGGTCGGCGAGTTCGCGGTAGGCGGCGTCGCTCGTGACGTGCGCAATCGATGTCCGCTTCATGAAGTCGAAGACTGACAAGGGGCCGTGCGTCCGCGCCTGCCCGCCGGTCGGCAGGACGCAGTTCGGGCCGATGACGAAGTTGCCCAGAGTGATCGGCGTCCTGGCGCCCAGCAGGATCTCGCCCGCGTGTTCGAGCCAGGGCAGATGCGCGAGCGGCTCGGCGCTCAACACTTCGAGGTGCTCGGGCGCGTAGTCGTTGATGAAGGCGTAGGCCGCGTCGAGGTCGGGGACCAGCACGATCCCGCCGCGCGGGCCGCAGAGCACGCCTTCGACGTAGCCGCGGCGCGTCTCGCCCAACGCGGCCCATAAACGCGGCAGGCGTTCCGCGACGGCCTCGGCCAGCGCCCGGTCGATCGTGACGAGGAAGGCCGACGAGTCCGGCCCGTGCTCGGCCTCGATCATCAGGTCCGCGGCGGCGAGGTGCCGGTCGGTGCCTGCGTCGGCGAAGATGATCGCCTCGCTCGGCCCCGCCGGCGTGCCGGTGTCGATCGCGTCGGCGACGAGCCGCTTGGCGGCGACGTACCAGGGACTGCCGGGGCCGACGATCTTGGCGAGCTTGGGCACGCTCATCGTGCCGTAGGCCGCCGCCGCGACCGCAGTGGCGCCGCCCGCCTTGACCACCCGCTCGATGCCGAGCTGCTTGGCGACGTAGAGCGTTGCGGCGTCGGCGGTGCCATTCGGCGTCGGCGGGGTGAAGACGACGATCTTAGACACCCCCGCCACCACGGCCGGCACCATCGTCATCATCGCGACCGAGGGAAAGGCGCCCTTGCCGCGCGGCACGTAGCAGCCGACCGATGGGATCGGCGCGATCCGATCGCCCGCCATCACCCCGGGCCGTACTTCGGTGAACCACATCGCCTCGGGCTTCTGTGCTTCATGAAAGCGGCGGATGTTGTCGATGGCGAAGTGAATCGCACCCTTGACGCCCTCGTCGAGCCCGTCGCCGGCGCGCGCGAACTCTTCCTTCGTGGCGAGGATGGCCGACGGGTCCAAGTCGGCCCCGTCGAGTTCCTTGGCAAAGCGGACCAGGGCGTCGTCGCCCCCCTCGCGCACGGCGCCCACGATCGGGCGGACCTTATCGACGAAGGCGTCGAGGTCGGCCTCGCTGCGGCGAAGAAGCGCCGCGCGGCGCTTTGCGCTCAAGGTGGAGAGGTCGAAGAAGGAGACGGCTGGCATGGGCACTCACTTGGCGCGGAGGAACACGTCGAGGCCGACGGCGCGATCGAGCAGCCAGATCGCGGCGGCGGCGATGAGGATGTAGACGACTGAGATCGCGGCGAGGTCGGGGGTGATGACACTACGGATCTGGTTGTAGATCTGGACGGGCATGGTGACGGTCCGGGCGTCGACCAGCATCAGGCTGACGATGAACTCGTTGAACGCCAGGATGAACATGATGAGCGCCCCGGTGATGATGCCGGGCATCAAGGCCGGCAGGGTCACGGTGGCGAAGACGACGGCGGGCCGGGCGCCCAAGGAGGCGGCGGCGGCCTCCAGGTCCGGGTCGAGACCCTCGACCGAGGCGGTGACGGCCCAGATCACGAAGGGCAGGTTGATGGCGCACGCGGCGAAGCCGACCGGCCAGAGGCTGCCCAAGAGCCGCAACTCGCCGAAGACGAGCATCAGCCCGAGGCCCGAGACGATCAGCGGCACGGTGAACGGCAAGAGGAGGTAGACCTGGATCAGCGCCCGGCCGCGCGGGCGGTAACGGGCCAGCGCCAGCGCCGCCAGCGTCCCGGCCGGCACGGCGAGCGCCGTCGCGATCAGCGCCACGTAGAGCGAGCGGCCGAACGCGCGGCGGATGTCGGAGTCCTCGACCAGGGCCGCGTACCAGCGCAGGGAAAGGCCCTCCGGCGGAAAGGCGACGATGTTGCCGGCCGTGAACGAGACGGCGAGCACGACGAGCGTGGGCGCCGCCAAGAAGACGAGGGTCAGGACGACGATCGTCCACAACGTCACCCGCTTGGATATGGGGCCGGTCACGCGGGCCGTCCCCGGCCGGCGGCACCGCCGAACAGCCACAGCAAGACGGCGACGGCGGCGCTGCCGAGCGCGATCAGGGCGACCGCGAGCGCCGAGCCGAGGCCGGCGTCGGAGACGGCGAAGAAGCCGTCGTAGACCGCGTTGGCGGCGAAGTCGTTCTTGCCGCCGCCCAAGATCTCCGGCATGGCGAAGTCGGTCAGCGTGATGGTGAACACGGTGATGCCGGCAGCGACGAGGCCGGGCCTCGCCATCGGCAGGGTGACGGTCAACAGCGCCACCGGCCAGGAGGCGCCGAGCGAGGCCGCCGCCATCTCGTTCTCCTCGGGCACCGCGACCAGCGCCGGCGCCAGCAGCAGGATCGCGAACGGCAGCATGTACTGGACCAAGCCGACCAGCACCGCGCCGTAGCGGTAGATCATCCGGTACGGCCCGAGCCCGACCAGCGCCAGCGCCTCGTTGACGAGCCCCTGGTTGCCCAGCACGATCAGCCAGCCGTAGGCGCGCACGACCTGCCCGATGAAGAACGGCAGGAACAAAAAGACCAGCAACAGCTTGCGCAGGCTGGGGCTTTCTGTCCTCACCATCACGTAGGCGTAGGGCACGGCGAGCGCCAAGCAGGCGACGGTCACGATCAGCGCCGCCACGAGGCTGCGCCAGAAGATAATCAGGTAGACCGGGCGCTCCAGGAGAAGCCGGTAGTTGGCGAGCGACCAGTCCAGGGCTGGCAGGAAGGTCGCCCGGTCCAACTCGCGAAATGACGCATCGACGACGTAGCCGAGCCCCAACACCAGGACGCCGACCACGGTGAAGGCGGGGATGAGGTAGAGGTAGGGGGTGGATTTCATAAGAATTTACGCTTGCGCGTGCGCAAGCGTTCTCACGCCTGCATGATCTCGTTGAACTTGGCGAACCACTCGCTCTCGTGCTCGACCAGGATCGGGGTCGGCACCGAGAGCAGCCGGGCGTAGTCTTCGGGCGTGGTCGGGTAGGCGGGATCGCCGACCAAGTCCTCGGGCGGCTTGACGGCCGGGTTGACGGCGGGCAGGCCGAGCTTGGAGCACCAGGCCTGCTGCGCCTCGGCCGAGAGGGCGTGATTGACGTACTGCATCGCCCAGTAGCGCTCGTTCTCGGGCAGGCCCTTAGGGACCAGCATAGCGTCGGTGTCGACCTTGGCGCCCTCCTTCGGCACGGTCCAGGAGACCGGCACGCCGTTCTCTTTCGCCTCGCGGGCGTTGGAGAGGATGGTGCAGGCGAGGTCGATCTCGCCTTGCTGGAACCAGTTGGTGAAGTCGGGGTCCTCGCCGAGCAGCGGCTGCTGCGCCTTCACTTCGCGGATGAAGTCCCAACACGGCGTCATGTCGTCCGGGATCATCGCCAGCGTGCCGCCGCCGGCGATCTGGGCGGGGGGCTGAAAGCCGATGCCGTCGTCGTAGAGGGCGACCCGGTTCTTGAACTTGGGCTCCAGCATGATCCGCCAACTGTCGGGCGGGCCGTTCGGGAACGCCTCGTCGCGGTATGCCAGCACGTAGGTGTAGGCGTAGGTGTTGACGAGCGGGTAGCCCTCCAGCCCGACGGGCTTGGCGGCGTCGAGCAGGCCCTTCAAGTTCGCCAACTCCGACAGGTCCTCGGTGGTGCCGCGGAGCGCCGACTTGGTGGCGTTGGTCGAGGTGGTCCAGTTGACGTGGAGGGGCGGCACTCGTCCTTGCGCCGCGGCGGCCCAGAGCTTGGGCTGGATCTCGTTGTCCTCGGTCAGGTCGTGCCGCACCGCGATGCCGGTCCTCTCGGTGAACGGCTTCGACACCCCTTCGTTCAAGGCGTCGACCCAGACCCCGCCCCAGGCGCGGACGATGATCTCCTCGGGCTTGTCCGGTTCCTGCGCCAGCGCCCGGCGCGAGACGAGCGGCAGCGAGGCGGCGAGGCCCAGCACGCGGCGCCGGGGCAGGTAGAACGGCGTCTTCATCAAGCTTCTCCTACGTTCTTATCGTTGAGCGTCATCGGCCGGGAACAGGACGAAGTGCTCGGGCGCCCAGGCGATCCGCACCGCCTCGCCGACCCGTCTTGCGGGGGCGCCGGCGGGCTCCAGCACCCGAAGCGTGACGCCGTCAGGAATACCGGCGCCGGCGAGCCTGCCAAGCAGATTCGTCCGCTCGCCCTCGAAGATCACGTCGGTCAACGTGAGCGGGTGGCCGTCGGCGCCGTCGGGCAGGACGCGGATCGCCTCGGCGCGCAAGGCCCCCACGGCGGGCGCGCCGTCGGACAAGGGCGCGCCCGCGGGGCGGCCGGCGAGTGCTTGACCCTCGACGAGGAGGCCCCTCCCGCCGCCGTGCGCGCAACCTCGGATCAGGTTGGTCGAGCCCAGGAACCCGGCGACGAAAGGGTTGGCCGGTCGGGCGTAGACCTCGCGCGGGGGCCCCGCCTGCTGCACGCGGCCGGCCGCCATCACGAGGACGCGGTCGGACATCACCAGCGCCTCGCGCTGGTCGTGCGTCACGTTGATGGTGGTGACGCCGAGTTCGCGCTGCACGCGGCGAAATTCGAGCTGCATCTCCTCGCGCAGCTTGACGTCGAGCGAGGCCAGCGGCTCGTCGAGCAGCAGCAATTCCGGCTCGTAGACCAGCGCCCGGGCGATGGCGACGCGCTGCTGCTGCCCGCCCGACAGCTCGTGGATGCGGCGCCCGCCGAAGCCGTCGAGGCGCACCAAGCCGAGCACGGCCGCGACCCGCCCCGGCACCTCCGCCTTGGGATAGCCGCGCCGCCGCAGCGGGTAGGCGACGTTGCCCTCGACGCTCAAGTGCGGGAACAAGGCGAGGCGCTGGAAGACGATTCCGACCTTGCGCTTGTGGACCGGCAGCTTGGCGATCGAGCGCCCACCCACCCGGATCTCGCCTTGATCCGGGGCGATGAAGCCGGCGATCAGCCGCAGCAGCGTGGTCTTGCCGCAGCCCGACGGGCCCAGGATCGTCAGGAACGCTCCGGCGGCGAGGTCGAAGCCGACGTCGGCGACCGCGGACGTCGCGCCGAAGCGCTTGGTGACGCCCTCGACCTCGATCATCATTCGAGCGCTCAAAGGGCCGCCATGTAGCCGCCGTCGACGAACAGGCACTGCCCGGTGAGGTAGCGGGCGGCGCCTGAGCACAAGAACACGGCCGGGCCGGCGAGGTCGTCGAGGTCGCCGAAGCGCGTCAACGGGATCGCGGCCCGCATCCGCTCGGCCCACGCGTCGTCTTGGTAGAACGCTTCGGTCATCGCGGTGCGAAAGTAGCCAGGCGCGATGGCGTTGACCCGGACCCCCCGCCCGGCCCACTCGGTCGCGAGCGCGCGGGTGATGCCCAAGACCCCCGACTTCGAGGCGCCGTAGGGAACGGCGCCGGCCACGCCGACCGCCGAGGTCAAGGAGGCGAGGTTGAGGATGGCGCCGCCCTCCGTCATCCGCGCCGCCGCCGCCTGGGCGCAGAAGAAGGCGCCTTTGAGGTTGGTGTCGAGGATCGCGTCCCAGACGGTCTCATCGACCTCGGATGAGGGCGTCAGGCGCTCGACGCCGGCGTTGTTGATCAGGATGTCGAGCCCGCCCAAGCCCTCGACCGCCCCCGCCACGACCGCCCGGCACGCCTCGACTTGCGCCACGTCGCCCGCGACCGGCACGGCCTTGCGCCCAAGCGCCCGGATCGCTTCCATCGTCTCGCCGAGCGCCGCTTCGCCCCGCGCGTTGACGGCGACGTCGGCGCCGGCCTCCGCCAGGGCGACGGCGAGGCGCCGCCCGATGCCCCGGCCCGCACCCGTGACCAGCGCCTTGCGGCCGCGGAGCGCGAACGTGTCGAGCAGGTTCCCCATCCTTGATGCTTCTCGTTGCTTGCCAAGCTTGAGGCCCAGCTTAAGGATCGCACGGCGCCGTGTCACGGCCGCCCGATGGCCGCAACGGCCACGGCACCTATGTTGTCGGGCGCAACGAACGATAGGGGAGCATTCTCTTGATCAAGACCACAGCAGGTTTCGCCGCCGCGGCGGCCCTCTTCGCCGCGACGGCGGCGCACGCCGAAATCGCGACCGAGACCGTGACCTACGACGTCGACGGCCAGACTTACGAGGGCTACTTCGCCGCCAACACCGCCGTCGAGGACGCGCCGGTGGTGGTGATCGTCCACGACTGGGACGGGCTCGGCGACTACGAGAAGCGCCGCGCGGAGATGCTGGCCGAGCGCGGCTACAGCGCCTTTGCCGTCGACGTCTACGGCCAGGGCGTGCGGCCGACGACGACCGCAGATTCCCGCGCCGAGAGCGGCAAGCTCTACGAAGACCGCGAGGCGTTGCGCGCGCGGCTGGAGGCCGGGCTGGAACAGGCGCGGCAAAAGGCGGGCGAGAACGCCAAGCTCGGCGCGATCGGCTACTGCTTTGGCGGGGCCGCCGTCCTGGAGATGGCCCGCGCCGGGATGCAAGCCGACGGCTTCGTCACCTTCCACGCCGGTTTGCAGACGCCCGAGGGCCAGGACTACAGCCAGGCTTCGGCCCCGCTCCTGATCCAGCAGGGCTCGGCCGACCCGGTGGCGCCGATGGATCAGGTGGCGGCCCTGGCGCAGGAGCTGAACGATGCCGGTGCCGCCTACGACATGGCGATCTACGGCGGTGCCGAGCATTCCTTCACCGTCTGGGACAGCGACGACTACCTGCCCGACGCCGACGTGCAGTCCTGGGACGCGATGCTGACGTTCTTCGACGCGCGGCTGAAGTAGGCCGGCCTTCCGGACCGGCTGGGAGACTCCGTCGGTCCGGCGCGTTCCTTTGATTGAAGCCAAACTCTCGGCCGGAAAGTCCATATGCCACCTTCTCAGTGCGGCACCCGTCGCTTCGTCCTGCCCGCGGCCGTGGCCTGTGCCCTCCTCGGCGCCGACGCCGCGGCCCAGGACGTCGAGGAGGGCGACGTGCCGCCGGTGGAAACCCGGACCCAACCCTTGTGGGAGGTCGGGATCGGCGGCGGCGCGCTCTTAGAGGCGGACTACCCCGCCGCCGGCGCGTACGGGCCCAACGGCTTGGCGCTGCCCTACGTCATCTACCGCGGCGACGTCTTTCGCGTCGGGGGCGGCAGCGTGGCCCGCGCGGTGGCCTTGGAGACGCGGCGCTTCGAGTTCGACCTGTCGCTCAGCGCCTCGTTCGACGCCGACGACAACGACGCGCGCGACGGTATGCCCGACCTCGACTTCCTCTTCGAGGCCGGGCCGCAACTGGTCTACCACGCGGCACGCTTCGCCTACGGCGGGAGCGAGACGGGCGAGATCGACGCGAGGCTGCAGGCGCGCGCCGTCTTCTCGACCGATTTCTCCGACCTCAACAACCGCGGCTTTCTCGTCGAGCCCGAGATCGCCTACCGCCACCGCGGCCTGCTCGGCACCGGTCTCGGCCTCGACGTCGCGCTCGGCTCCACCTTCGCGACGCGGGACCTGCACGACTACTTCTATAGCGTGGCGCCCGCCGACGCCCGTCCCGGCCGGCCCGCCTTCGACGCCGACGCCGGCTACCTGGGCATCGAGGCGCGCGCGGGCCTGTCGATCCCGATCGTCGAGCGCCTTCGGGTCTTCCTCGTCGGCAAGCTCGGCTACTACGGCGGTGCCGCCAACGAGGACAGCCCGCTGTTCGAGGACGAGATCAACCTCGGCGCGGGCGTCGCCTTCGTCTGGCGGATCTTCGAGAGCGAGCGACGGGTGGCGCGGGAGTAGAACGCCGACGCGTCCGCCGCGCGGAGCTTCTTTTTTGCTTCTTGTCCGAGGCCCGCCCTCGGCGGCGCGGCCGATCTTCTGCGTTAACACTGGCAAGAGCGCGGCGTTCAACCCCGGGCAGGACTTTGCACGACTGGGCGGTGTTCGAGCCACTGGAATATTGTGCAATCTTTGATTGCGCCGCACACTCGCCGGGCGTGCGGCGGCCCGATCGCGTCGATCCAACCAGAACAAGCCGGGGCCGCCGCGGCCGACGCTTGCGTTGGAGCAAACGGGGTTTGCAGGGAAAGGAGTGGCCTCATGCGTAATTCGGCGGTAGCGGGTGCGGGTACGGACGCGCCGCCCGCGTGGACGGGGCGCGACACCACCTGGATGCTGAGCCTCTTCGGCACGGCGGTGGGTGCCGGGATCCTGTTCTTGCCGATCAACGCCGGCATCGGCGGCTTTTGGCCCCTGGTGATCATGACGGCGCTGATCGGGCCGATGACCTACCTCTCGCACCGGGGGCTGGCGCGCTTCGTCTGCTCGTCCTCGGTTCCGGGCAGTGACATCACGCAGGTGGTCGAGGAGCATTTCGGCCGCGGGGCGGGGCGGGCGATCACGCTGCTCTACTTCCTCGCGATCTACCCCATCGTGCTGATCTACGGGGTCGGCATCACCAACACCGTCGGCAGCTTCATCGTCAACCAACTCGAAATGACCGAGCCGCCGCGCTGGCTGCTGTCGGGCCTCCTCGTCGCCGGCATGATGGCGGTGATGATGGCGGGCGAGCGCGTCATGCTCCTCGTCACGCAGTTCCTGGTCTACCCGCTCGTCGTGATCTTGATCTTCCTCTCGCTCTACTTGATCCCCGAGTGGAACTTCGCCTCGGTGGGCGAGGCGCCCCCGTTCGGTCGGATGATCTGGACGATCTGGATCACGATCCCCGTCCTCGTCTTCTCCTTCAACCACTCGCCCGCGATCTCGCAGTTCGTCGTGTCGCTGGAAAAGGAGTCGGGGCGCGGGGCCGCGCCGCGCGCCGACATGATCTTGCGCAACACGGCGCTGATGCTGCTGGGCTTCGTGATGCTGTTCGTCTTCTCGTGCGTGCTGGCGCTGAGCCCGGCGCAACTCGCCGAGGCGAAGGCGCAGAACCTGCCGATCCTCTCCTACCTCGCCAACGTTCAAGCGAGCCCGTTCATCAGCTACTTCGCCCCGATCGTCGCCTTCGTCGCCATCGTGTCGTCGTTCTTCGGCCACTATCTCGGCGCGAGCGAGGGCCTGCGCGGCGTCTGCCGCGGCCAGTTCGACCCCAAGGGCCGCCGGGTGAGCGACCCCGCGCTCAAGACGGCGATCACGGGCTTCCTCTTCGTCACGACGTGGCTCGTCGCGGTGCTCAACCCCAGCATCCTCGGCCTGATCGAGACCCTGGCCGGCCCCGTCATCGCCGCCATCCTCTACCTCATGCCGATGTACGCGATCCATAAAGTACCGGCGCTCGCCCCCTATCGCGGCCGTATCAGCAACGTGTTCGTGGTCGTCGCCGGCCTCGTCGCGATGAGCGGCATCGTCTACGGCATCGTCGGCTAGACTCGCCGCGGCATCGTCCGTCGTCGTCGCCCCCCACCCCCATCGAGACGGTGGTCGTCGCGTGGCCCTCGGCTTCGAGAACGACGAGGCCCGCCAGCGATGCGATCACCGTCCCGCGGCGTAGCCTTGCATGCCGCGCGGGTTGGCGGCGGCGCGCAGGTAGCGGCGGCCGTCGCGGGCCTCCTGGGCGCAGGCCGACAAGCGCCCTTCCGACCAGTCGGCGCCGACCTCGACGGCGTGGCCGCGCCGCTTCAGGCCCTCGATCGTCGCTTGCGGCATCCGCCCCTCGACGACGAGCGCGTTCGGCCTCGCCTCGCGCGGCCAGAACGAGCTCGGCCAGTGCTCCGAGTGGAACCCCGGCGCGTCGATCGCCTCTTGCAGGTTGAGCCCGTGGTGCAGGCAGCGCAGCAGGAAGACGAGCGACCACTGGTCCTGCTGGTCGCCGCCGGGCGTCCCCCAGGCGAGCCGCGGCCGCCCGTCTTTGAGCGCCATCGACGGCGTCAAGGTCGTGCGCGGGCGCTTGTTCGGCGCGATGGCGTTGGGCAGGCCCGCGTCGAGCCAGAACATCTGCGCGCGTGTCGAGAGGCCGAAGCCCAGCCCCGGCACGACCGGGCTCGACTGGAACCAGCCGCCGCTCGGGGTTGCCGCCACCATGTTGCCGAAGCGGTCGACGACGTCGATGTGGCAGGTGTCGCCGCGCAAGGTCCCCCGCCCGTCGGTCGGGGGCTCGCCGCCCACGCCCAGCATGGCGGCGACGCCGGGGCTGCCGGGGGCGGCGACGCGGTACGGCGGCGGGCGCGGCACACGACTGTTCACGCTTCCGGGGCGAAGGTCCAAACTGGCGTCGCCCCCGATCAGCCGGCGCCGCGCGGCGTTGTAGCCCTCGCCGAGCAGGGCCTCCAGCGGCACGTCGACGAAGTCGGGATCGCCGTACCACGCCTCGCGGTCGGCGAACGCCAGCTTGGCCGCCTCGACGACGCTGTGGACGAATTCGGGCCCATCTAAGTCCATCTCGGCCAGCGGCAGGCCGCGCAACAGCGCCAACTGCTGCAACAAGACGGGCCCCTGGCTCCACGGGCCGCACTTGGCGATCGTGTGGCCGTGATAGTCCAGCGTCACCGGCGCCTCGGTGGTGGCCGCCCAGGCCGCCATGTCGCCGCCGTTGAGGAGGCCGGCGTCGCGCCGCCCGCCCCCATCGGCGATCTCCAGCCGATAGAAGCGATCGACCGCCTCGGCGACGAAACCCTCGTACCACGCCCGCCGCGCCGCCTCGATCTGCCGTTCGCGGTCGCCGCCGGCGCCCGCCGCCTCGGCCAGGACGCGCCGGTAGGTGGCGGCGAGTGCCGGGTTGCAGAACAGGTCGCCCGGGCGCGGCATCGACGTGTCGTTGAGGTAGACTTCGGCCGAACTCGGCCAGTGCGCGCGAAACAGCGCCTCGACGCTCGCCATGGCGGCGACGATCGGCGGCACTAGCGGGTAGCCGTTGGTCGCGTAGTCGAGCGCGGGTGCCAGCACCTCGTCGAGCGGCAGGGTGCCGTGGTCGCGCAACAGCAAGAGCCACGCGCCGAACGCGCCCGGCACGCAGGCGGGCAAAAGGCCGGTGCCGGGGACGAGATCGAACCCGAGGCCCTTGAACCGCTCGGGCGTCGCCGCCGCCGGCGCCGTGCCCTGGCCGCAGATCACCTCGACGCGCCCGCTCTTGGCAGCGCAGGTCAGGATCGGCACCTCGCCGCCGGGGCCGTTCAGGTGGGGCTCGACCACCTGCAAGACGAATCCGCCCGCCGCCGCGGCGTCGAAGGCGTTGCCGCCGCGTTCTAAGACGCCCATCGCGGTCGCGCTCGCCAGCCAGTGCGTCGAGGCCGCGACCCCGAACATGCCCTTGATCTCCGGCCGGGTCGTGAAGCCGTTCGGTACGCTCATGCCCGATCCCCCGTTGCCTCGCGGGCGCGAAGCTGCATGATGTTCATATGTATCAAGGAAGAGGCTTAGCCGGTCTGCCCGTCGCCGCAACGGTCTTCGCCGGTGCTGAGGGTTAGAGAAGCACGATGAACCAGATGTCCGGCGCGGAGGCGCTCGTCAGGCTGTTGCAGGGCCACGGCGTCGAGGTCGTCTTCGGCCTTTGCGGCGACACCAGCCTGCCGTTCTACGACGCGCTCTACCGCCTCGGCGGCGACGTGCGCCACGTCCTGACCCGCGACGAGCGCTCGGCCGCCTACATGGCCGACGTCTACGCCCGCGTCTCGGGCAAGATCGGCGTCTGCGAGGGGCCGAGCGGCGGCGGGGCCACCTATATCCTGCCCGGCGTCGTCGAGGCGAACGAGTCCTCGATCGCGCTCCTGGCACTCACGACCGACATCGGCGTCGGCTCGCGCGGGCGCTTTGCCCTCACCGAACTCGACCAGGAGGCGCTGTTTCGGCCGCTGACCAAGTGGAACAAGGTCATCGACCGGAGCGACGCCCTGCCGCGCGCGGTCCGCCAAGCATTTCGCGCCGCAACCACCGGCCGCTCCGGCGCCGTCCACCTCGGCCTGCCGATGGACGTGCAAAAGGGCGCCGTGGACGCCGACGACGTCTGGGCCGAGCCGGCGTTCGGCCGCTTTCCAGCCCTGCCCGCCGCGGCCGACGCGACGGCCGTGGAACGGGCGGCCGAGGCGCTGCTGGCGGCGGAGCGCCCCCTCCTCCTCTGCGGCGGCGGGCCGGTCATCGCCCGCGCCCGCGCCGAGGTGACGGCGCTCGCCGAACGCTTGGGCGCCCCCGTCGCCACCTCGATCAGCGGCCAGGGCGCCGTCCTCGACGATCACGCCTTGGCGCTCGGCGTCGTCGGCTCGAACGGCGGTTCGGACGAGACCCGCGCCGTTCTCGACGCCGCCGACCTCGTCGTCATGATCGGCTGCCGGGCCGGCTCGGTGACGACCGAGCGCTGGCGCCACCCGAAGCCGGGCCGTCGTATCGTCCACCTCGACGCCGACCCGGCGGTGATCGGGGCCAACTACCCAACCGAGGTCGCGCTCTTAGGGGATGCCAAGGCGACGCTGCGGGCCCTCCTGCAAGCAATCGACGGACGCGCGGGTGCGGCGGCGCCCGACGACGCGCAAGCACGGGTCGGGGCGGCGAAGGCGGCCAAGTTCGCCCGCTTCGAGGCTCTCGCCGCCTCGAACGAGACGCCGATCCGGCCCGAGCGCGTGGTGCGCGAGTTGGGACGGCTCTTGCCGCCCGACGCGATCGTCGTCGCCGATCCCGGCACGCCCTGCCCCTACCTCTCGGCCTACCACGAACTCCGCCACCCCGATGCGCGGCTGATCAGCAACCGGGCGCACGGCGCGCTCGGCTACTCGCTGCCCGGCGTCGTCGGCGCCCACGTCGCCCGGCCGTCGGCCAAGTGCGTCGCCGTCATGGGCGACGGCAGCTTCGGCTTCAACGCCGGCGAGTTGGAGACGGTCGCGCGCTTGAACGCCCCGGTGACGATGATCGTCCTCTCGAACGCCACGTTCGGCTGGATCAAGGCAGGGCAAAACGCCGGCTTCGGGCGGCGCTTCTATTCGGTCGACTTCGATCGCGTCGACCACGCCCGCGTCGCCGAGGCGTTCCGCGTCAAGGCGTGGCGGGTCGAGGACCCGAACGACCTGGACACCGCCTTGAAGGCCGCGTTGGCGCACGGCGGGCCGAGCCTGATCGACGTCACCGTCCAGCCGCTGCACGAGGCGGCCGCCCCGGTCACGGAGTGGATCGCCTGAAGCCCTTGTTCTGCCAAGCAACGATAAGGAGAAGCCCCCCATGAAGTCGAAGCCCGACACCCTGCTCCCGACCGCGCTCTCGCGCCGTGGCGCGGTCCGTCTCGGCCTCGCCGGCACGGCCGCGTTCGGCCTCGCCGGGGTCCGCCGGCCCGCCCTCGCGCAGCAGAGCTTCCAGTGGGGCTCCTCGTCGATCGGCTCGACCGGCTACGTCATCATGGAGGGGCTCGCCTCGACCGTGAACCGCCACACCGACCTGAAGAACGCCTCGATGGCGACGAGCGGCGGCACCGAGAACATGCAGCTCTTCCACGAGGGCATCATCCAGTTCGGGCAGACGACCTCGACCGACTGGCTGCCGGCGAGCGAGGGCGAGAGCCCCTACCCCGAGCCGATCACCGTCCACCAGATGTTCGCCTACACCCTGTTCAACTGCACGCCGATGGTCCGCGCCGACAGCGACATCCGGACGCTCGACGACCTGCGCGGGCGGCGCTGCATGCCGTCGCCGGCCGGAAGCTCGACCGCGACCATGTGGCGGGTGCTGTTCGAGGCGGCCGGCATCCAAGACGAGGTGGACTGGACCTACGGCTCCTGGCGCGAGACCTACGACGCGCTGCGCGGCGGTGCCGTCGACTGCATCCCCTCCTTGCTGACCAACGGCCGCCCGGCGCCCGTCTTGTCGGAGCTGAGCGCGACCACGCCCGTGCGGATGCTGCCGATCTCGCAGGAATTGATCGCGGCGGCGAAGAAGCTGAACCCCGGCATCGCGCTCGGCACCATCCCGGCCGGCGCCGCCGAAGGCATCGAGGCGGCCGCCCCCGCCGCCTCCTTCTCCGGCGTGCTCGCGGCGTCCCCCGACGTGGGCGAGGACGACGCCTACGCCGTGATGGCGGCGATCTTCGAGAACGCCGAGGAGGTGCAGAAGCTCGGCGTGCAGTTCAAGGACATCGGGCTCGACTTCGCCGCCGAGTACCTCGTCGAGGGCTTTGCGGTCCACAAGGGGGCGGCGAGGTACTTCAAGGAGAAGGGCGTCTGGCGCGAGGGGATGATCGAGGCTTAAGCGCCGGGGCCGCGGGCGTGATCGCCGGCCCTGGGCGCACGCTCGCGGGCTACTTCGCCGACGAGGAGCGGTCGGCCCCGCCCTGGCTCACCGTCCTCCTCGGGTTCGCCGCCGGCGTCTACGTTCTCGGCCACGTCGTCCAGGTGGTCGACTACGTCCTGCCGGCCGGCCAGTTCAAGATCCTCCACGTCGGCGGGGCGGCGGCCTTGATCTTCCTCGCCGCGGCGCGCGGCGGGGCGGGGGGCCTGTCGCGTTGGGCGCATCTGGCCCTCGCCGCGGCGGCCTTCGGGGTGATCGGTTACGTCTTCGCCGAGCACGACGCGCTCACCTCGACCCGCTCGTTCCTGCCCAACGCCACCGACTTCTACGTCGCCTGCCTCCTGCTCGGGCTTTGCCTCTACGCCTGCAGGCGAGAGTGGGGCTGGACCGTCGTCGCCGTCGCCGTCCTCGGCCTGCTCTACGGCTATTTCGGCCAAGCCATGCCCGAGGGGCTGCTCTACCACGGCGGCCTCAGTCCCCGCCGGCTGATCGGCTACACCTCGATCCCCTACTTCAGCGGCCTCTTGGGCGGGCTTGCCGAACTCTCGGCCGGGACGATCTTCCCCTTCATGCTGCTGGCGGCCGCTTTGCAGAACACCGGCTGCGTCGGCTTCATCATGCGCACCGCGTACCGCATCGGCGGGAAGAGCCGGGCAGGGCCCGCCCAGGTCGCCGTGATCTCCAGCGGCTTCATGGGCATGGTCTCGGGCTCCAGCGTCGCCAACGTCGCCTCGACCGGGGCGCTCACCATCCCCTTGATGCAGCGCGTCGGCTTTCGACCCGAATTCGCCGGCGCCGTCGAGGCGGTGGCCTCGACCGGGGGCCAGATTACCCCGCCGGTGATGGGCCTCGCCGCGTTCCTGATCGTCGGCCTCACCGGCCTGCCCTACGGCGAGATCGTCGTCGCCGCCGTTCTCCCGGCGGCGATCTACTACCTCCACCTCATGCTGGCCGTGCACCTGCGCGCGGCGAAGCACGGCCTCGACGCCTCAAGCGGCACCGAGACCGACCCGGCCTTCGCCGCCGACGTCGGCCTCGCGCGCGACGTTCTGCGCCACCTGCACTTCTTCGTCGCCATGGCCTACCTCGTCTGGGTACTGCTCGCGACCAACCTGCCCGGCCGCACGGCGATCGAGGCGACCGGCCTCCTGCTCGGCCTCTTCGCCCTGCGCGAGATCGCGCTTTGCTGGCGCGGCGTCGGCGCCGTCGCGGCCGGGATCGGCCGCCTCGTCGGCCGCACCGCCTATGATGGGGCGCTGCGCGGTGCCGGGGTCGGCGTCGTCGTCGCCGTCATCGGCGTCTTGGTCGACATCCTGGCCGTGACCGGCTTTGCCCAGAAGCTCTCGTTCGCCATGCTGGAATTGGCGCAGGGTAATCTCTGGCTGCTCTTGCCGCTGGCCGCCCTCGCCTGCCTCGCCTTCGGCCTCGGCTTGCCGACTTCGGCCGCCTACATCCTGGTGGCACTTCTAGGCGCCCCGGCCCTGGTCGATCTCGGCGTGCCGCTCTTGGCCGCGCACTTCTTCGTCTTCTTCTTCGCCAACGTCTCGGCGATCACGCCGCCCGTCGCCGTGTCGTGCCTCGTCGCCGCCAAGATTGCCGGCGGCGACTTCTTCAAGACCAGCTTCACCGCCGTGCGCTTAGGCCTGCCGGGCTTTGTCCTGCCCTTCCTCTTCGTCGTCCACCCGGAGATCCTGGGGCTTGGCGCCGGCCCGGCCTACGCCGCCCTCGTCGCCGTCATGGCGCTCCTGGGCGTCGCGGCCTTGAACGTCCTGGTCGAGGGCTACCTGCTGCGCCCGCTTCGCCCCGTCGAGCGCCTGCTGCTCCTGCCCGCCGCACTCGGCCTCTTGCACCCGAGCCTGTGGGCGTCGCTCGTAGGCATCGCGCTCTTCGCCGGCGTCGCGCTCGCGCAGTGGCGATCGCGCCGGCTCAGCCGGCCCAGGACGGCGTGACGCCCCGGCGGGTCAGGGTCACGAAACCGCCGAGTTCGACGGGCAAGGCGTAAGTGCCCTCGCCGGCCGCGAACCCGCCCACGAGGCCGGCGGCCTTAAACCACGCAGCGCTCGCGGCGGGATCGGCGGCGCCCAGGCCCAAACCTGCGATCCAGGGCGGCGGGGGCGGGACGATCCCCGCCGGCAGGCGATCCCTCACCGCGTCGAGCGACGCCAGCACGAGGCGCCCGCGGTCGAGCGCCACCGCCCGCCGACTGTCGTCCAAGGACACCGGGGCACGGTCGAGGAGACGCCCGAAGCGCGCCGCCGCCTCGTCAAGGTCGGCGACGACGATCAGGACCGCCTCCAGCGAGGCCACGCCGTTCGGGTGCTCCATCCAGGCGTCTTGCCAGACAGTCGCCTCGGTGTGGTGGGTCAGGAGCTGCATCCGCCCCTCCGGCATGAGCCCCGGTGGCAGGCGCAGCACGGTGAACCGCGCCTCGCCCCTGCCGCCCCCGACGAGGTCGACCTCGCGCCGCAGGTGGACCGGCGGGCTCGGTTCGAGGCCGGCCTGCCCCAGCCGCGCGTGCGCCGCATCCGCGTCGGCGACGCCGAACGCGACGAGGTGGAGGCCGACGTGGCGCTCGATTGCGGCCTCGAACTGGCGCGCGAGGTCGCCCTTCGACACGGCGGTGAGCAGCTCGACGTAGCCCTGGCGCAACATCAAGCAGCAGTTCGCCATCCCGGCCGGCACCGCCCCGCCCGGCGTCTGATTGAACTGCCGGGTGAAGGGGGTGGGCGTGAACCCAAGCCGCACCAACGCCGCCGCGGCCGCCTCCATGTCGGGGACGAAGAACGCGGCGTGGTCGAGGAACGTCGCGTCGCCTTCGGGCAGTTGCCGCGCGTTCATGCTGTTTCTCTCACGCACCAACTCATTGGATCGAGATCGAAGGCCCCCGCGCCGGCGGACGCGCGAGCGTTCTCCTACTGCTCGATCACGGCGCAGGCGACGCGGTCGCCGGCGTCGCCCGAGGGCTGGCTCTCGTAGTCGTCGGCGCCGCTGTGCACGATGATGGCCGAGCCGTCGTCGTCGAACAGCGGGTTGTCGCCGTCGTCCTCCAGCGACACGTGCTCGTTGAAGGCGTGCGCGCGCAGCTTGCCGTCCTCGCCGACGAACTGGTTGGGCATGTCGCCCGGGTGGGGGCCGCCCTCGACGAGGTAGCCGTGCTCCATGTCGCCGGCGTAGTGGCCGCCGGCCGACTCAAAGCCGTCGGACTGGTCGCACGCGCCGGTCTCGTGGATGTGAAAGCCGTGCTCGCCCGCGCTCAACCCGTCGACGTCGACGTCGATCAAGACGCCGTTCGGCGTCTGGGTGAGTTCGGCCGTGCCGATCTCCTCGCCGTTCGTGTCGACGAAGGTGGCGGTGGCGGCGAGTGCCGGGCCGGCGGCCAGGGCCAGGAGCGGGGCGAACAGGTACGTGCGGATACGCATCGATGGATACCTCCCTTGTGGTGTGCGCAGGCTTAACGCGGCGGGACGCGGTTCGGTTCACGCCATGTGCTTTTTTTACGCTGCGCGTGCGCTGCCGCGCGGCCTTTTTCTTCTCTTGTTTATCTTTTATTCGAAGCTGGCCCCCGGCGTCGCGGCCAGCCCCCTACGTTAACACTGGCAATAAGAAAGAAGGGAAAGCCCCGCGCAGCGGACGCGAAGCGTTCAAGGCCGGGCCTTGATCTCGATCGTCACCACGTCGCGGTAGCGGCCGGCGCGAACGCGGTTCGGGTTGCCCGTGACCCGAAAGCTCAAGTTCCGCCGCGCGTCGCCGATTTCGGACGTATCGGGCGTGAACGGCTCGCCGAAGGTGACGGGGGCGCCGTCCAGGCTGGTCTGGTAGGGGAGCGACCAAGCCTCGTCGTAGGCGTCGCCTTCGAGGCGGCGAAGGACGGTCGCGCCGGAAGCCTCGAACGAGTCGGCGCTGAAGTCCAGATCGTAGCCGGTGTTGGCGGTGACGTAGAGGGCGGCCGAGCCGGTCTCGTTCTGCGCCAGCTCGCCGAAATCGATCAGCCCCTCGGT
>CBDCHP010000008.1:0-63987 GCA_965217265.1 Geminicoccaceae bacterium
TTGTCAGCTCCAGCCCCTCCCTCGCCCGCTCGTGGATGTAGATCGACCCGCCGCGCGAGGTCGGGGTCCGCAGGACGCTGATCTCGTAGCCGCCCGTGTCGCGCGGCTGGCCCATGAGCGAGTAGGCGTTGCGGATCCGCCGCTCGCCCTCCTCCAGCGAGACGACGACGTGCGAGCCGCCCGAGAAGGTCGGCAGCACCCCCCCGTCGACCGGCACGAGGCGCAGGCGCTTGACCCCCCTCGGCCACAGGCTCGGCCTCGGCGACGCGGACCCGGATCTCAGCACCGCCGCTCATTTGAAAAGCTCCTCGGCGGGCGGCACGACGCCCGGCTCCTCGGCGTCGGCGCAGACCCCCATGAAGGCGGCCAGCCGGCGCGAGTAGTGGTCGCGGACGACGAGGTGGAGGCCGCAGTGCGCGCAGGTCGCGATGCTCGTGGTCACGTCCTCGGTGATCCCCTTGCAGTGGACGCACTGGACCCGGCGCCGCAGCGAGCCGCGGTGCTCGGTGCGGATCGAGGCGTGGTCGATGCCGTGCCCCGTGCCGAGCGCCACGACCCGGCCGATGAAGCCCTCCTCGCCCGCGGCGTAGAGCCTAGTCGCCATGCCGGCGGCGGCGAGCACGACGTCGAGGCGGGTCAGGAGCGTGGGCACGGTCGGCAGGACGTAGACCGCGTCCGCCTTGAGCGCCTCGATTGGCACCCTGCCCCTGGCGTCGCCGGTGTAGAGGACGATGGCGTTCTTGGCGAAGGCGTCCCCGCCGTCGCGGGCCATCGCCTCGACGGCGGCGGCCCCCTCGCCCTCGGCGGCGACGAGGTGGCGCCTTGCCTTTAAATCGAAGCGCAGCCCCTCGTAGACCGGCCTGCTCTTGATGTCGGAAACCAACATGCGCTGCCCCGTCGTCCTCCTGGGTCAAACTATCGAGCGCCGGCCGCGTTCCCGCAAGGGGCGCGGCCGGCCTGACGGATCAGCCGACCGCCGTGCGCTTCTTCTTCTCGGGGTCGTCGAAGGGCAGCGCGTGGGCGACGGCGTCGGCTTGGACGTTCTGGCCCTTGACCTGAAGCTTAGTCCCCCCCCCACGGCGCAGGCGGGGTCGAGCCGCGCGATCGCCATCGACTTGTTGGTCAGCTTCGAGAACATGCCGATCGTGATGACGCCGACCTTCTTGCCGTCGGCGTAGACCTCGTCGCCGGGCTCGGTCGCCCTGTCCCCCTCGACCAGGACGCCGAAGATCTTGAAGCGCTCCTTGCCCTTTTGCCGGTAGTGCGCCTCGGCGCCGCGAAAGCCGGTCTTGGCCGGACTCACCGTGAAGTCGAGCCCGAGTTCCCAGAGGCTGTCGCCGGGGGGATCGCCGTTCTCGAAGGGGTACATCTGCGAGTTGTCGTAGGGGAAGAAGAGCAGGTAGCTCTCGACGCGCAGCATGTCGAGGGTGGTGAACGAGCAGGGGATGACCCCCATCTCGGCCCCCTCCTCGACGATCCGGTCCCAGATCAGGGGCGCGTGCGCCGCCTTGCAGAAGATCTCGTAGCCGCGCTCGCCGGTGTAGCCGGTGCGCGAGATCATCACCGGCGCGTCGAACAGGCGGGTCTGCAGGTGGCCGAAGTAGCGCAGGTCGCGGATGCCGGGCACGTGGCGTTCGAGGTAATCGACGGCGAGCGGTCCCTGGAGCGAGAGGTCGTGCAGGTCGTCGTCGAACAGGACGGCGGCGTTGCGGCCCAGCGCCGAGCGGGTCAACTGCTCGTGGCCGGAGCCCGTGCCGTGGACGAGCATCCAGGCGTTCGGCCCCGTGCGGTAGACGACGCAGTCGTCGACGATGTGGCCGGCGTCGTCGAGCATGGTGGCGTAGGTCGAGCGGCCGGGGGGCGATCTTCGTCGTGTCGCGCGTCGTCGCCTCGTAGATCAGCGCCTCGGCGTGCGGCCCGACGAGGTGGAGCTTCTTCAGCCCCGACACGTCCATGATGCCCGCTTTGGTGCGGATCGCGGCGTACTCGTCGTCGATGTCCTTGGCGTAGGTCCAAGCGGTGCCGAGGCCGCTCCAGTCCTCAAGCCCCGACCCGAGTGCCCGGTGCCTCTCGACCAGGGCGGAGCTTCTCCACGAAAGCGGCATACGTTCGTCTCCCAGCACGTTTTGTTAACCCATAGTAACAAAAATTGCATGAAATGCAACATTTGTCGTGCCCTGCCCTGCCCCGTCGCGGACGCGAAGCGTTCGGCGGCCCACCCTCAAGAATCGCCGTCCCGCGCCCGCAGCATGTCCTCGCGCTCCAGCGCCCGGCGCAGTTCGTTCCCCCGCCGCAGCCGGTAGGCGTCGCGTTCGAGCTGCCGGCTCTCCGCGCGGAACTGCCAGACGTGCCAAGCGATCCAGAGGGCGACGCCGACGCCGACGAGGAAGACCTCGCCGCCGACGAAGGGGTAGACGGGGCCGAGGGTGGCGAGGTCGACCGCCCAACTCTCGACGGGTGTCGTGGACATGGCGAGATCTCCTTCTACTCGGCCGGTTGCCGCGCCGACGACGGCAGGACGCCCCGCTCGCGGGCGTCCTCAAGCTCGGCTGTCCGCACCTCTTCCTGATCACGGGCGTGAAGTTCGTGCTCGTCCACGTCGAGGCCGACCAGCTCGATCTCGTAGGGCACCCGCAGAGCACCCATCGCCTTGAGGATGCCGGCCAGCGCCCAGGCGGGGAGAAAGCCCAAGACGCCGAACATGATCACGGCGCCGAGGAACTGGCCCCAGGGGGTGACTGGCGTGTCGACGAAGCCGGAGGCCGGGTGGCCCCAGAGCATGAAGCCGGCGATGACGAGGCCGATGAAGCCGGCGTAGCCGTGAACGGCGACCGCCCCCACGGCGTCGTCGATCTTGAAGCGACGCTCGACGAAGTGGTGCAGCTTATAGGCGGCGAACGCGCCGACGGCGCCGATCAGCATCGCCTGGATCGGGTGGTAGAGGTCGTTGCCGGCGGACGCCGTGATGATCCCGGCGAGCCCGGCCGAGTAGGTCCAAAAGGCATCGCCCCGGCTCACGACGTAGCCCATCAGCATGCCGCCCGAGAGCGACATCAAGAAGTTGAAGACGATGGCCGAGAGGGTCGTCGGCGTCAGGTAGATCGTGGTCGCGGTGAACGTGTTGCCGAGCGAGCCGATCGCCTCGGCGCCGATGATCGGCACGTTGCAGGCGACGTAGAAGCCCCAAAAGCCGGTGTAGATGAGGAACAGGCCGACGGTGACGAGCCAGGGGTTGTGCGGCGGGATGTTGCGCGGCGTGCCGTCGGCGTGGAACTTGCCGATGCGGGGGCCGAGGTGGACGAGCACGCCGAGCGCCGCGCCGCCGGCGATGGCGTGGATGACGCCCGAGGCGTAGGCGTCGTGGTAGCCGAGCAGCTTGACCATCCAGCCGTCGTAGTGCCAGCCCCAGGCGGCGTCGACGATCCAGGTGAACGAGCCGACCAGGACGGCGATGAGCCAAAAAGCACCGGAGCGGATGCGCTCGATGGCAGCACCCGAGACGATCGAGGCCGCCGTCCAGGAGAACAAGAGGAACGCCGCCCAGAAGACGCCGTTGACCCGCGCCCAGATCGCGTTGTCGTCGGCGGTGGTGGTGTCGGTGAGCGGCGGCCCGCCCAGGTGCGTGCCCATCAGCTCCGACCAGGGCACGGCGTTCGGGGCGGCGATCAGGCCCTTGCCCTCGAAGATGAACGGGCCGTTGGGGAAGGCGAAGTAGATCCACCAGCCGAAGAAGAAGAACGTCACGGTCACGAGCGGGATGACCATCGTGTTCTTCATCAGCGTGTGCATCATGTTCTTCTGGCGGGACGCCCCGACCTCGTAGACGCAAAAGCCGACGTGGATCAAGAACATCAGCGGCACCGTCACCCAGTAATAGAACTCGGTGAAGATGATCGTGAGCGCCCCGACGTCGGTATCCATGCGCGTTCCTCGTTCTTATCGGCAGACTTCCCCGACCGGCCGTTGCGAAACGACCCGTCGACTCCTCCAGGACCGGCTGCCCGTTTTTTCTTCGCGGGAAACTTCTTCTCCTTCCATGAACGGATGTCAACCGCTCAATCGGCGCCTCCGGCCGATCAGAAGTCGAAGATCCAGTTGGCGACGAGGACGGTCGCGACCCCGGCGATCAGCGTGAGGTAGGGCAGCATCCCGGCCCGCGGCGGCACGGCGTCCATCTCCAGGTCCTCGACCGCCTCTCGCGGAAAGCGGCCCTTGTCCTGGACGTAGTGGCGGTAGAGGAAGACCGGGACGATGAGAAAGGCCGTCGCCAGCCCGGCCCAAAGGGCCCACGGGTTCTAGACCTTGGCGCCGGCCCCCATGAAGACGGCGTTGACGTAGGCAAAGACGGTGCCGAGCCCCAAGAGCCACGTCGGCGTCCTGAACGGGCGCTCGCGCTCGGCGAGGTCGATGCGGTGGATCCAGCCGGAATTCAGGTTCAAGAAGTTGAAGATGATGTAGCCGCAGTTCGACACGGCCAGGATGAAGAAGAAGCTCGTCGCGCAGGCGCAGGCGATGGCGAGCACGACGAGGTTGACGACGAGGTCGGTCCACATCGCCCTTGTTGGCGCGCCGTGCTCGTTGACGTGGCTGAGGTAGCGCGGCAGCCAGCCGTCGATCGAGCCCTGATAGAGGGTGCGCGACGAGCCCGCCATCGCCGTCATGATCGAGAGCAGAAGCGCCAGGATCAGCACCATGACGAGGAGGCTCTGGAGGAAGTCGCCGCCGCCGACCATCCGCGCCATCGCCGCCGCGACGCCCGAGCCGTCGACGATCGGCGTCGCCAGCATCCCGTCCAGCCCGAGCACGCCCTGGAAGGTGAACGGCACCAGGATGAAGAGGGCGAGGCACAAGAGGCCTGAGTAGAAGATGGCCTTGAAGGTGTCGGTCTCGGGGTTGCGGAACTCGCGCGTGTAGCAGACCGCCGTCTCGAAGCCGTAGGTCGACCAGGCGGCGATGAACATGCCGCCGAGCGCCAGGGTCCAGCCGGTGGTGCTCCAAGCACCCGGTGCCGGCGCGTAGGGCTCGGCGAGCGGCACGAGCGGCGAGAGGTTGGACCAGTCGACCTGCCCCGTCAGGATCGGCACGAGGCCGACGATCGCCATCGGCACGATGACGCAAAGCCCGATCCACTTCTGCACGCTCGCCGTGCCGAGGATGCCCCGGTGCTGGATGGCGAAGACGAGCAGCATCAGGCCGGCACCGATGAAGAAGGCCGCGTTGAGCGCGAAGCCGACCGGCCCGAGGCTGTGGCTGAAGAGGGTCCAGGTGCGAATGCCGGGGGTGAGTGCCGCGACCGCCGCCGCCCCCCGTCGTCCCGGCGATGCCGCCGATCGAGAACAAGACGAGCGCCGGCACGCCGCTCGCGACCCAAAAGGCGCCCTTCCAGTCGATCGTGCGCTGGAGCGTTCGCGCCCCCGCCGCCGTGCCCGGTACCGTAGCGCTGCCCATCGCCGCTCTCCCCCTGGTGTCGTCGCGCCGCGCCGGCGGTCGTTGTGCGCCGAAACGGCAAGCCTCTTGGCCCAGCGGACGTCTTCTTTTTTGGATGCGAGACGGGAGGTTTGTCGGCCCCTAGGGGCCGCCGGCAATCGGCCGCTCCACCCGTCGCATCGTCCTTACGCTCATAGGCGCCCTCGTACGCCTGTCAAACTTTTTTTCACACCAGGAAACATGAAAGATGCGGCGTTCGGCCCTTCAGACCATGCTCAAGCCCTTCGCGCGCGCCTCGCGCAGTTCGGCGATGAACTTCCAGCAGATCAAGGTCAGCACCGCCGCCGAGATCAGCGGCCAGACCAGGATGTAGATCGAGAGAAGGATTTCCATGTCGCTCTCCAAAAGTGGCCTATTTGGCGGGGTAGTTCGGGGCGGTGACGCCTTTCTCGATGACCGCCTCGGCCTCACTCGTCACCTCCTGGAAGTGCCCGACCCGTTCCGCGATCAGGGAAAAGTCGAACTCCTGCCGGCCCGTCAGGCTCACCGCAACGCAGATCAGCGTGCTGGCGCCGTAGGCCGTCAGCGAGCCGAGCAGGACCGTGTAGTCGGCGAGGAAACCGAGGAAGTACCACGATCAAGACGAGCGCCATGATCCCGCCGACCGTCATCCCGACGGCGCGGCCGAAGAAGCCGAACGCCATGAGGCCGAGGACGACGCCGCCGCCGATCCCGGCGACGATCTCGAAGAACGCGCCGAAGACGCCGTCCAGCGGCACCAGTTCGAAGCGGACGACGCAGAACAAGGCGAGCCCGCCGATCACCGCCGAGGTGAAGGCGGCGTTGGTGACGCGCGCCCAATAACAGCTCGCGATCACCGGAAAGACGATCGCCCCCCAAAGGGCGCCGACGAAGACCAGCATGACGAGGATGTCGAGCGAGTAGCTCGCCAGGATGAGGCCGAGGACGGTGGCGACGATCATCGTCGCGCGGCCGAGCAGCAGCATCTTGCGGGGATCGACGTTACCCTTGGCAATGTTCTTGGCGTAGATGTCGGTCATCATGATCGCCGACAGGGCCGAGAGGTCGGAGTCGGCGGTCGAGGAGAGCGAGCCGATCACCAGGATGAAGAACATGGCGAGCGCCACGGGCGGCAGGAAGTTCAGCGCCATCTGCGGGATGATGTTGTTGAGGTCGCCGTTGGCCGGCTCCATCCCCAGCATCAGCGCCATCATCCCGAGCATGCCAAGGCCGATGACGATCGAGCCGTAGCCGATGGTCGCCGTGATGAAGGTCGGCTTGATCAGGTCCTGACGCACGGCGAACAGCCGCTGCGCGATCGTCTGATTGCCGATGGCGTAGGCCAGGACCGCGACGAAGAAGGGCGCGCCCTGCTCCAGGATCGCGGTGCGCGAGAACATGTCGGCCTGCTCGGCCGTGAGGCGCGCCATGCCCTCGCTCAGGGCCGTGGGCCCACCGATGTTGAACAGCACCCAGGGGATGATGATGATCGCGACCAGCATCATCGCGCACAACTGGGCGAAATCGGTCAGGATCGAGGCGCGAAACCCGGACCAGAGCGTGTAGGCGAGAACGCCGATGGCGGCGATCAGCACGCCCTGGACGAAGGACAAGGGCGACAGCACCGCCACCAGCGCGCCGGCGGCGGTGAAGTTGACCATCAGGCTGATCGCGCTGCCGAGCAGGTTGGAGACCGCCAGGATCAGCTGGCTCGACGAGCCGTGCCGGGCGTGCATGATCTCGGCCAGCGTGTGGGCGTTGGGGGCCAATGCGCGAAACCGCAGGCCAAAGGGGTAGATGAACAAGATCATCAAGGCCCCCCACAACCCGTAGTGGAGCGGACCTGAGAGGCCGTACTTGAAGCCCGAGATGGCGGCACCGTAGAACGACGCCGCCCAAATCCAGGTCGCCGTCATGCTGGCGGCCGAGATGCCGAAGCCGACATTCCCGCTCGATACCATGTAGCCGTCGACGTTCTCTTCCTTACGGTTGACCAGGAGCGAGAGCACGAACGTGCCGCCGTAGAACAGGCCAAGCAGGACTAGAACGAACGTCATCGAGAACTGTGGCGTCAGTTCATTCATTGTTGAGCTTCTCCCCTTGATTTGTTTTGCCGGTATTTTCTACCGGTGAAGTTCGGTTACGCGCCTAACGTCCTCGCGTGCCTTTCATGGGTCTTGGGTTGTCTTATCGTCTTTCGTGCTCAGGCCCGCACGCGCGACTTGTCCGGGTCGTAGAACGGGAACCGCACCACGGTGGCGGGCAGGCGCTTTTGCTGGCCGTCGAGCCGGCCGACCTCGACCTCGGTGCCGAGATCGGCGTACTCGACGTGGAGGCGGGCGAGCGCCACGGTCTTCTTGAGCAGGGGCGAGCGGGCGGCGCTGGTGACGGTCCCGACCTGCGCCCGGCCGACGTGGACGCAATCGCCGTTGCCGATCTGCTCGTTGCCGACCATCTCCAGCCCGACCAGCTTGCGCTGCGGGTTGGCCTTGCGCCGCTCCAGGGCCGCGCGGCCGATGAAGTCCTCGTCGTTCTTCAGCGCCACGGTAAAGCCGATCCCGGCCTCGAACGGGTCGGTCTGGTCGTCGAAGTCGTAGCCGCCGAAGACGAGGCCGGCCTCGATGCGGACCGTGTCGAGCGCGTCGAGCCCGAACGGCGTGATCTCGTGCGGCCTGCCCGCCTCCACGACCGCGTCCCAGACGGCGGGCGCATCATTGGGGTGGCAAAACACCTCGTAGCCCAGTTCGCCCGTGTAGCCCGTGCGCGAGACGACGACCGGGATGCCCTCGAAACCGCCGATGCGGCCGATGGTGAAGCGAAACCAGCCGAGTTCGTCCAGCGTCGGCTGCGTCGGCGCCGTCCAGACGATTTTTTCAAGGATCTCGCGGCTCTTGGGACCCTGCACGCCGACATTGTGCAACTGGTCGGTGGCGGACTTGATCCAGACCTTGAGGCCCAGCTTCTTCGCCTGTTCTTTCAGCCAGATCCCCGACTGGTCGTCGCCGCCGATCCAGCGGAAGTTCTCTGGCCCCAAGCGAAACAGCGTGCCGTCGTCGACCATGCCGCCGTGCTCGTAGCACATCGCGGTGTAGACGACCTGCCCGTCGGCGATGCGGCGGACGTTGCGGGTCAGCGTGCGCTGTAGAAGCGTCTCCGCATCGGGCCCCAGCACCTCGAACTTGCGCAACGGCGAGAGGTCCATGACCACGGCCCGCTCGCGGCAGGCCCAGTACTCGTCGATGGGCCCGTGGTTGTTGAAGCGGGTCGGCAGCCAGTAGCCGCGATACTCGGTGAAGTTGCGGGTGAGCGCCGAGGTGCGCGGGTGAAAGCCCGTCTCCTTGGTGAGCTGGGCGGGGGCGTCGGGGGTCATGCGGTAGGCCATCGCTCGCTTGAAGACACTTTGCGCCGGGTAGACGCGGACGTGGATCTCGGACAAGTCCCAGCCGTTGGCGGCGTCGATGTCGCAAGGACACGCGCTGGAGCCGCAGACCAAGTCGGTGAGCGCTCTCAAGAGCACGTAGTCGCCAGGCCGCGACCAGGGCTCGTCGAACCAGATGACGTTCTGCGCGTCGACGTTGGTGTTGAAGAAGAAGTTGACCGCCGGCCAGCCCCTGTAGCCCTCGATGCCGTAGGGGGCGAGCTTCGCGCTGAAATTGTCGGAGCAGTTCGGGTGGCCGAAGTAGCCCTGGTCCTCGTAGTAGCGGCTGGTGCAGGCGAGGTTGAAGGTGTCGTGCCGGCCGACCGTGTCCTGGACCACCTCGACGAGCGGGGTCATGTCGCGGTCGAAGAACTTCGAGAACAGCCCGGGGCCGGGATAGGAGGCGCCGGTGAGGGTCCTGGTCGCGGTCGAGTCGAGGCCCCGAAGCTTGCCCTCGTCGAGCGAGCGCGCGTTGAAGGCGAGGAAGTCGGAGCACTGCCGGCCCGCGACGTCGATGATCTGGATGTACTCGCCGGCCATGACCTCGTACGACTCGACGCTGGCCCGGTTGACCCGGAACTCCAGCCTGGGCTCGGTCAAGGGCTCGGGCAGGCGCTCGGCGCCGGCCGGCTTGACGACGGCGCGGCGGACGTGGACCAGGACGTTGGTGGGCGGGGTCTGCTCGAACGCCGCCATCGGCCCGCCCGGTGCCGCGACGACGACGAAGAGGGACCGCTCGGCGCGAAGCCGCACCTCCTCGCCGGGGGGGCTCTCGGCGCCGAACGGGCGCGCGGCCAGGGCCCGGCCGAGGTCGAGGCCGCGCCGCTCCAGCCCGCGCCGCACGCGCCGCGCGTCCTCGCCGTCGCCGGACAGGATGGCGTGCAGGCCGGCGGGCGCGCCCGTCGCGGTGAGGCCGAGGGCACCGGCGGCCTCGCGGCCGGCGGCGTCGAAAACGACCAGCTCGATCGGCTGCAAGCCCTCCAGGTCGACCAGTTCGAGCGCGTCGTTGGCGTCGAGGGCGAAGGCGTGCGCGCCGCCGCCCTCGACAACGTAGCGCTCGCTGCCGGGCGGCAGCGCCGACAGGCCCGGCTCCAGCACGGCCGGGCGTCGCGGCGTGGCGATCAACGGTTCCATCGTGCGCCCTCTCCCGTTTGTCTTTAGGTTCTTGGGCAGGGGCTAGACCTTAGCGCCCCGGCGCCTTCGCCGGCAAGGCCCGTGGCCGGGCGCTACCCCCTAAAACCCTTCGCGGCGTGGGAGGCGATTAATCCTTTACGTCTTTTCCGACAAGATATAATTTTTCTTACCATGAAAGACACGGCCCTAGGATCAAGCAAACGGTCCTGCCGCCGATCAAGGGAGAGAAGGATGGCCTTGCGTGTCGCGATCATCGGTGCGGGTCCGTGCGGGCTCGGCGCGCTGCGCGCCTTCGAGCAGGCGCGGCGGGGGGGCGAGGAGCTCCCCGACATCGTCTGCTACGAGAAGCAGAGCGACTGGGGCGGCTTGTGGAACTACACCTGGCGCACCGGGATCGACGCGCAGGGCGAGGCGGTACACGGCAGCATGTACCGCTACTTGTGGTCGAACGGCCCGAAAGAGTGCCTGGAGTTCGCCGACTACACCTTCGATCGGCATTTCGGCCAGCCGATCCCCTCCTTCCCGCCGCGCGAGGTGCTCTACGACTACATCCTGGGCCGGGCCAAGGACAGCGATGTCAAGCACCTGATCGCGTTCGACACGATCGTCCGCCGCCTCGCCTACGACGAAGACAAGGGCGCCTTCGCCCTCACCGTCGAGAACCTCGCCGAGCGCCGCAGCAAGACGGAGACGTTCGATCGCGTCATCGTCGCGTCCGGCCACTTCTCGATCCCGAACGTGCCCTACTTCGAGGGCATCGAGCGGTTTCCGGGCCGCGTCATGCACGCGCACGACTTTCGCGACGCGCGCGAGTTCGAGGGCAAGAACGTCCTCATCGTCGGCAGCAGCTACTCGGCCGAGGACATCGGCCTGCAGTGCTACAAGTACGGCGCCGCGTCGGTGACGATGAGCCACCGCACGAAGGCGATGGGCTTCAAGTGGCCAAAGACGATGCGTGAGGTGCCGCTCCTCATGAAGGTCGAGGGCAAGACCGCCCGCTTCAAGGACGGTTCGAGCCAAGAGGTCGACGCCGTCATCCTCTGCACCGGCTACCAGCACAGCTTTCCCTTCATCGACGACGACCTGCGCTTGCGCACCAACAACCGCCTCTACCCCCAGGGCCTCTACAAGGGCGTCGTCTGGACCAAGAACCCCAAGCTCCTCTACCTCGGCATGCAAGACCAGTACTACACCTTCAGCATGTTTGACCTGGAGGCGTGGTACGCCCGCGATGTCGTCATGGGCCGGGTCGACCTTCCCCCCCGCGCCGAGATGGAGGCCGAGATCGCCGCGTGGCGGGCCAAGGAGGACGAGGGCGAGGACTGCTACGACGCCATCGACTTCCAGACCGCCTACTGCGAGGATCTGGCCAAGCTCGTCGACTACCCCGCCTTCGACCTCAAGACGACGGGCGAACTGTTCAAGGAGTGGGAGCACGACAAGGACGCGGACATCCTTCGCTACCGCGACAAGGCGTTCCGCTCGCCGATCACCGGCACGATGTCGCCCGTCCACCACACGCCCTGGGTCGAGGCCCTCGACGACTCGATGCAGACCTTCCTCGACCAGCCGCGGACGAGCGCCGCCTGAACCAAGGCCACCGGGGCGAGCAGCGGATGGTCGTCTAGAGGGTTCCTTGTCGGGTACGAGAACGGCGCACCACGCCCGGGCGGGCGCTCGGCGGTGCGTGCTTGGCGCGGGTGAGGCCGAGGATCATCTCCTCGACCGGACCGCCCGTTCCCCGTCGCCGCAGGAAAATCCCTATCCGGCCGACGTTTGCGCGTGTTTCGGTAGAACGCTCGCGCGTGCGCTGACGCGCGGTCTTCTTTTTTCTTTTTTGCGACTTTGGCCGGGGCTGGCCCTCGGCCTCGTGGCCAATCCCCGACGTCAACGCCGGCAAAAAGAAAGAACAGGCAAAGCCCGCGGCAGCGACGCGAAGCGTTCAGCCCTCTTGTGCGATCGCGTGATAGGGCGCGACGCAGGTGCCGTAGGTCGTGCCGTCGTGGTCGAGCGTCGTCGTGTCGCCGCCCATGGTGACGAACTTGACCATCTCGCCGTTGGTCGGGCCTTCGTAGGTGTAGGTGCCGGCTTCGTAGCCGGACAATTTCAACTGGTAGGGCTCGACCGGCCCCATGACGCGGACTTCGCCGCCGATCGGGTCGAACATGGCGGTGAACGTCGTACCGTCGGGGCAGGTGTAGGTGATGCCGTCCTCCTCCATCCCCATCTTCTCGGGCATGCCGCCGTGGAACGGCTCGATGTTGTCGGCTTCCCCACCGACGCACGCGCCCAACAGGCCGACGGCGAGGACCGGGACGACGAAGCGAAGACGATCTTGCAGCATGGGCTGTCTCCCCAAGGGGTAGCGCACTGTCTTTGGGTCGTTCGTCGGGCCGCGGCCGGTGGCCACCCCAGTTCACATCCTCCCGCGGCTTCGCGTCAGCCTAGACGCCGGATCTTTATTCCACAATGGTGTCTGAGAACCGATCGTTGCCATACCCCCGTCGGGCGCTAGATTGACGCGATCAGGGAGGCGAGCATGGCACGGTCGAGACAATCTCTAGGTTCGTTGACGCCAAGACTGCCCTCGGCCGTCGTTTGTCTGGCGTTACTGGCGTCGTCGGCATCGACGCCGGCGTCGGGCGCGGCCTGCCGCTGCCGGGCGGAGGGGCAGACCTACGCGCTCGGCAGCGTCGTCGTCCTGCGCGCGCCAGGCGGCGGCGCGCGCTGCGTTCGCTGCGTCATGTCGGCCAACGTCACCTCGTGGGAAACGGTCGAGGAGGGGTGCCCGCTCGCCCGGCGATCGACGCCGATACCGGTGCGCGCTGTACTTCAGCGCGCGACGCGGCAGTCCTTGTAGTCGCGGCCGTCCTTGACGCGCAGGTAGGCGGACGCGCGCTCGACGGTGAGCGTGACGTCGCGGTCGCGATAGACGCGACGGCGGCCGTCCTGGTCGACCAGATCCAAGTCGAGCGTCTGCCGGCCGGTGTCGACCAGGACGGTCGCGTCGCCGCGGTCGAAATCGGCCAGGAAACCGCGCCCGTCGTCGCAGCGGTAGGCGACCTCGCCGCGCCCGCGGCGCCGCTCGTCGCCGCGCGACCGGTCGCCGAGGCCGAAGAAGCCCCCCCCGGTGCGGCGGCAATCCTTATAGTCGTCGCGGTCCTCGACCCGCAGGTAGGCGTCGTCGTCGTCGATGGCGAGGGCGACGCGGTCGCCGCCGCTGCGGCCCTCGTAGCGGCTGGCGCCGCCGTCGCGCCCGGCATAGTCGAGGTCGTAGTCGCGGCCGCCGTCGGTCTGGACCCGCGCCCGCCCGCCGTCGCGATCGAAGTCGACGCTGAAGTTGCGCCCGTCCTCGCAGCGAAAGTCGCCGCCGTCTCGATCGGACGAGCCGAGCGAGAAGTCGCCGCCGAGGATACCGCCGCCGCCCTCGCCCCCCGGCACGACGACGCAGCCGCCGAGTGCCAGGACCGTCGTCACGGTAAAGATCGTCGCCCGCATCGCTTTCTCCCTGTGCGTCGCGCGATGTCGATTATCAACGCGCGTTGGGCGAAGGCGTAGCGCAGGCATGGCTAATGCGAAAGCGTACCGTGGCGTCGCGATGACACCACCGCCGCCCGCAGCGTACCCAAGATCGTCTAAATTTGCCGTCGCTTTTGCTAGGAAAGGTCGGCACCATGAATGGTTCGCGGGCGCTTTGAACCGACATAGCCAAGGGTTTGTCGATTGTCTTCGTCGTCTACGGCCACGCCGCCGTCGGCGTGCAGATCGACTTTCCGCTGCCGGATTGGGCCTTCGACACCTTCGTGCGGCCGTTCAGCCTGTTTTGCATGCCGCTGTTCTTCTTCGTCGCCGGCCTGTTCGCGGCGAGGAGCGTGCGGCGGGACTGGCGCGACTTCATCGACCGGACGCTCTTGCACCTCGTCTACGTCTTCATCGTCTGGAACGTGCTGCAATACGCTTCCCGCGTCGCCTTCGCGGGCTTCGCCAACCACGCGATCGATTCGATGCGGATCCTCTGGTTTCCCTTGTGGCCGATCAATATCACGCGGTTCATCTGGGAGCTGATCCTCTACTACACGATCCTGCGCCTCGGTCGCGACCTGCCGCCGGTGCTCCTGGTCGCCGCCGCCGCCGTGATGTTCGCCGTTCCCTTGGGGGGCGAACACTACGCCTTGCAGCAAAGCTCGCGCTTCATGCTCTTCTTCGTCCTGGGCTACGCCTGCGCCGACTGGGTCGTGGCCATGACGTGGCGTC
Source organism: Geminicoccaceae bacterium (assembly GCA_965217265.1). GTDB lineage: Bacteria > Pseudomonadota > Alphaproteobacteria > Geminicoccales > Geminicoccaceae > JAGRGG01. Next base: position 14,255 of record CBDCHP010000008.1, read on the forward strand.
CCGGCCGGCCCCTCGTCGGGCTCGGGCTGCTCGCCTGCCTCGTCGCGCTGCACAGCGGTGCCATCGCCCACCCGCTCGTCGAGTTGGCCGTGCGCGTCTTGGGCGTTGCCGCGGTGCTCGCCGCTTGCATGCACCTCGCCGCCGCCGGCCGCGGCGCGTGGCTCGGGCGCCACACCTTGCCGATCTTCGTCATGCACACCATCGTCACGGCGGCCGTGCGCGAGGCCTTGCTGCGCACCGGCCTCGTGACCGACCCCGTCGTGCTCATCCTGCTCGCCACGCTTTGCGGCGTCGCCCTGCCGCTGGCCTTTCACCTCACGATGCAGCGCCTCGGCATGCCCTTGGCTGTTCGAGCGGCCGGCGTGGTTCTCGCTGCCGCGCACGGCGGGCACCGCCCCTGCCAGGGCGTGAGCCGGCGCGGCTTATCGGTCCTCGGCATCATCCACGGGTTCCAGCGCTTCAGGCTCTTCATACCGCCCGAACATCCCGCCATTGCCGCCCTGGCCGACTTGACTGCCGCGGGCGCGACGGGAATGAGCGCTGCGGTACTGGCTTGTTTGTTCGTCAGCACCTTCGCGGCGTTCCTCGTTTTGCGGCGGCAGTTTTCAGAGTTTCTTAACCTGTTTGAGGCATTGTTCCATCAGGTCGGCTTCATCAAGCCTTGTTCGGCAAGTTTTGGGCATTCGACCGCGTCGCATCTTTGATGATTACAGGGGAAAGTTGATGGATGAGCTGCTGTCGGAATTCTTGACAGAATGCTTCGAGAATATGGCGGTCTTGGATTCCGAACTCGTCAGGCTCGAGCGCAACCCCAACGATCTGGACCTGATCGGCAGTATTTTTCGCATCGTCCATACCATTAAGGGAACCTGCGGCTTCTTGGGACTGCCGCGCCTCGAAGCCGTCGCGCACGCTTCGGAGAACGTGCTCGGCAAGTTCCGTGAAGGGTCGATGCCCGTCACGCCCACGGCCGTGACGCTCATCCTCTCGGCCCTCGATCGCATCAAGGAGCTTCTTGAGACCCTCGCCGCCGAGCAAAAGGAGCCGCCAGGAGACGACAACGACCTGATCGCGCGGCTGAACGCGATGGCCGCCGGCGACGCCGTGCCCGACGCGCAAACGAGCCCGGTGGAGGCGCCCCCCCCATCCCCGGCCGCGGCGAAGAAGGTGGTTGAACCCGAAGCGCCCGCCACCGACCCGGCTCCCGTCGCGACAGATCCGGCCCCCGCACCCGCCGTCCCTTCCGCCGAAGCCGAGATACTCGAACCAACGAAAGAAGCGGCCGTAGCGAAGCCTTCTGCCGAAGCAACGCCACAAAGCAACGGCTCGGGCAAGAGCATGGCCTCGCAGACGCTGCGCGTCCCGGTTGACCTGCTTGAGACGCTGATGACGCTCGTCGGCGAGCTCGTGCTGACGCGCAACCAGCTCCTGCAAATGATCAGGAACAGCAGCGACAACACCTTCAACACCTCTTTGCAACGTCTCTCGCACATTACCTCGGAGTTGCAAGAAGGTGTCATGAAGACCCGCATGCAGCCGATCGGCAATGCCTGGGGGAAGCTGCCGCGTATCGTGCGCGACCTTTCGGTCGATCTCAGCAAGCAGATCGAACTACGGATGCTCGGCGCCGAAACCGAGCTCGATCGACAGGTTCTTGAACTCATCAAGGATCCGTTGACGCACATGGTTCGCAATTCCGCCGATCACGGCCTTGAACTCCCGGCCGACCGCCGCGCCGCCGGCAAGCCGGAGCAGGGCACGATCACGCTCAACGCCTTTCACGAGGGCGGCCACATCATCATCGAGATCAAGGATGACGGCCGCGGCTTGGACGTGAACCGCATCGCGGCAAAAGCGCTGGCGAGCGGCTTGTGCAGCGAGAGCGAGCTCGCCGGCATGAAGCCGCAGCAGATCATGCAATTCATCTTCAAGGCCGGTTTCTCGACGGCGGCGACCGTGACGAGCGTTTCCGGTCGTGGGGTGGGCATGGACGTCGTCCGCAGCAACATCGAGAAGATAGGCGGCTCGATCGAACTCAACTCCGAGCACGGCAAAGGCTCGACGTTCGCGATCAAGATCCCCCTCACACTCGCGATCGTCTCGGCGCTGATCGTCGAGGCCGGGGGCGAGCGCTTCGCCATCCCGCAGATCGGGGTCGTCGAACTCGTACGCACCACCAAAACGTCCGAGCACAAAATTGAAGTAATCAACGGTTCGGCGATCCTGCGCCTGCGCGAGCAGCTATTGCCTCTCATATCCTTGGCAAATCTCTTGGGTTGCAACGAACGCGGCATCGAGACGTGGTCGCAGGACGCCCACGTCGTTGTCTCGCAAGTGGGGGCGAACGTTTTTGGCCTCATCGTCGACCAAGTTTATGACACCGAAGAAATTGTCGTCAAGCCGGTGGCGCCGATCCTGCGTGACTTGAACATTTACTCCGGCAATACTATCCTGGGCGACGGTAGCGTCGTGATGATCTTGGATCTGAATGGCGTGACGAATACGTTGAACGCATCAGGCAATACGACGTTGAAAGATAATAGCGTAAAATTATTGGACGACGACGTCGATCTAACGTCGCTACTTATATTCAAAGCCGGTCACGGCGGACCTAAAGCCGTGCCGTTGGCACTCGTCACCCGCCTTGAGGAAATCAGCCCCGACAAGATCGAATGGTCCGGCAGCAGGACGGTCACGCAGTACCGCGACCACTTGATGCCGCTGGTTGATATTAGCGGCAATCCGGTCAAGGATATCACGACATCACGCCCAGTACTCGTGTTTTCGGACGCGAGTCACAACATGGGCTTAGTCGTTGATCAAATTATCGATATCACTTATTCTAAAGTCGATCTTGACATAACGAGCTCCAAAGACAACCTTGTCGGCACGGCCGTCATCAACAGTCACTCGACCGATTTTCTCGACGTAAGCTATTTCGTCAATCACGTCTTCGGCGGTTGGTTCGCCGAACAGCATCAAGAATCTTTCGACGACGAGAAAAAATCGAAGCACGTGTTGCTCGTTGATGACAGCAGCTTCTTCAGGAATTTGCTTACACCCCTGCTGGCTTCGAGCGAATACATCGTACGTACCGCCTCATGCCCGCAACAGGCGCTTGCGTTACGCGATCAGGGACAAATGTTCGACATCATCATATCGGATATCGAGATGCCGGGCATGGACGGCTTCGCTTTCGCCGCGGCTTGCCGTCAAGCAGGATCGTGGCAGGACACGCCGATCATCGCTTTGACGTCGCACATGACGCCCAAAGACATCAAACGCGGTCAAGAAGTCGGCTTTACCGACTATGTCGGTAAACTCGACCGCCAAACGCTGCTCGCCGCACTGGCGAGTGTGGACAAGGCAGTCTCTGATAAAGTCGCATGAATATCCTTTGCAAGGGTGGTTCCAATGAGTGAAATTTTAGAGCAGCGTGCGGATGAACTGGTCACGATGTACGTTGCCAATCAGTATGTTGGCATCCCAGTTCATACAGTTCGAGATATTCTTGGACCGCAGAAGCTGACGCGCATTCCGCTGGCAGCCCCGGAGATAGCCGGCGTGCTCAACCTGCGGGGTCGTGTCGTAACCTCGGTCGACCTTCGTCGTCGCCTCAACATTCCCGACCAGTCAAGCAAGCCGGAGACGGGCGTGAGCGTCGTGATCGAACATGATAATGAACTTTATAGTTTAATGATCGACGAAATCGGTGAGGTCTTCGCGCCACCCCACAGCCGCTTCGTTCGCGACGTCGTCGCCCTCTCGCCCGAGTGGCGCGAAGTAGCAACCGGCATTTATCGCATGAAGGAACAACTTCTCATTCTCCTCGAAGTAGGCCGGATACTTAGCTTTAAATCGGCACGACACACAAATTTCGAGTCTCCATGAATTTTCGGCCGTCCAAGTTCTTCATAAGCACGTATGTCACAGCAGCGTGCAGGGTGAGCTGCGGCGGCCTGAGGCGTTCTCGGGCGTGTCTGAAGCTTCCAAGGCTCACCCATGCTGGTGTCTTTGAACCCTTGACATACCTCCTTGCCATCGCGAAGCGGCCATGCCGCCTCGCCCACGGCCGGAGTCGTGGATGCCCAAGCCGTCCGCTCCGGCTGGACGGGTGTGGCCAAGATGCGCGGCTTTAGAGGATCTGCCTTTGCCCCTAAAGCGTTTTGCACGAATGTCAGTTCATGCGAAACGTTTTATCTTCTTGTATGGGTGCGTTTTCTTGGCGCGAGCTAAGTCCGGTTTCGCTTGAAGATGCTCCAGCCCCGATGATGGGACCATCGAGCGCGCGCTCGATGGTTTAAAAATGGGGCAAGGTGATGGCGTCATTCGCGCGAGAGGCAGCGTGGACGCGCCCGTGCGCCGGGCAGGACGGCCCGGCGGCGCGCTGGCGGGCGGTGCGGGACGCGATCCGCAACGACATCCTGCAAAACGGCTGGAGCGAGAAGCGTAAGTCCTTCGTCCAGGCCTACGGCGGCGAGGCGCTCGACGCCTCGCTCCTCCAGGTGCCGCTCGTCGGGTTCCTGCCGCCCGACGACCCGCGCGTCGTCGGCACGATCGAGGCGATCCGGCGCGACCTGGTCGAGGATGGGTTCGTGCTGCGCTACAGCCCTGAGCACACGGCGGACGGCCTGGAGGGGGACGAGGGCACCTTCCTCGTCTGCAGCTTCTGGCTCGCCGACGCGCTCGCGATGATGGGCCGGCCCGACGAGGCGGAGGCGCTGTTCGAGCGCCTGCTCGACGTTCGCAACGATCTCGGTCTCTTGGCAGAAGAGTACGACCCGCGGGCCAAGCGCCAGCTCGGCAACTTCCCGCAGGCCTTCAGCCACGTCGGCCTCGTCAACACCGCCAACAACCTGATCTCGGCGCACGGCCCCGCCCGCCAACGCGCCGGGCGCCGCCCCGGCGGTGCCGCGCCCGGCGGGGGGCGGCCGGGGCGGCGACGATCGACGGGCGTCATCTGCCAAGCGACGCCGCCCGCTGCCGGTTGCTCAATGGCGTCGCGGCCTCAGCCCATCGTCAGCACGGTGCGGCCGTCGATGACGCCCGCGCGCATCCGCTCGAACACCGTGTTGACGTCGTCCAGCTTCGCCGTGTCGTAGCGCGGGCGGACGGCGCCTTCGGCCGCGAACTGGAGCGCCTCGGCGAGGTCCTGCCGGGTGCCGACGATCGAGCCGCGCACGGTGAGCCGGTTGAGGACCGTCTCGAAGATCGGCAGCGCGAAGCTCCCCGGCGGCAGTCCCACGAGGGTCATCGTACCGCGCCGGCGCAGCATGCCCAGCGCCTGGGCGAAGGCTTCCGGCGCCACGGCGGTGACGAGCGCCGCGTGCGCCCCGCCGATGCTGCGCGTCGCCTCGGCCACGGCGTCCTGGTCGGTCGCATCCACCGCGATGTCGGCGCCGAGGTCGCGCGCGAGGCTGAGCTTGTCGTTTCGGACGTCCACCGCCGCGACGTGCAGGCCCATCGCCTTGGCGTAGCCCACCGCCATATGGCCGAGGCCGCCGACGCCCGAGATCACCACCCACTCGCCGGGCCGGGCCTCGGTCTCCTTCAGGCCCTTATAGACCGTGACCCCGGCGCACAGCACCGGGGCGGCCGGCGCGAAATCGAGCCCGTCGGGCAGATGGCCGACGTAGGCGGGATCGGCCAGGACGTAGTCGGCGAAGCCGCCGTTGACCGAGTAGCCGGTGTTCTGCTGGTCGTGGCACAACGTCTCCCAGCCGGTGCAGCAGTAGCTGCAATGCCCGCAGGCGGTGTGCAGCCAGGGCACGCCGACCCGATCGCCCTCACGCACCGCCGCCCTCGCGCCGCGCCCGATCGCCGCGACGTGGCCCACCCCCTCGTGGCCGGGGATGAAGGGCGGCTCGGGCTTCACCGGCCAATCGCCGTTCGCGGCGTGCAGGTCGGTGTGGCAGACGCCGCACGCCTCGACCTTGACCAGGATCTGGCCCTCGCCCGGCTCGGGCACGGGCGTCTCCTCGACGACGAGCGGGGCGCCGAAGCCCCGCACAACCGCGGCTTGCATGGTTCGCTGCACGGTTCGATAGCTCCCTTGTATCTCTGTCGCCGGCGGATTTTATCCCGAACCCGTCTAGCCCCAAATCGAGGGTGGCGCCTTGATGCATGTCAAGCCGCGCACGCGGGGTCGGGAAGCTGGCGCCGGGCGTCGGGCGCCTCTAGATAGGGTCATCGCCCCAGCACTTCGGGAGCCGCAGGCATGGCCGTCATCCGCGAACGCAAGCTCGACAACGGCATCGCCGTCCTTGAGGCGGGTGCCGGCAGCCCGGTCGTCTTCCTGCACGGCATCAGCGGGGCGGCGCGGATCTGGACCCTGCAACTGCCGGCGTTCGCGGCGAAGCACCGCGCCGTTGCCTGGGACATGCCGGGGCACGGCCGCTCCGATGCGGCCGAGGAACTGACCTTCGCCGGCCTCACGGCGTCCTTGCACGAGATGATCTCGGGTTTAAGCCTGCACCGCCCGATCCTGATCGGCCACTCGATGGGGGCGATGGTGGCGCTCGACTACGCGACCAAGCACCCCCAGGTCGCGGCCGGCCTCGTCCTCGACGCGCTCAGCCCGGCGTTCGCCGTCATGGACGAGGCCATGCGCGCCACCTTCGAGCGCCAGCACCTGGAGCCCTTGGCCAAGGGCAAGAGCCTCGCCGACCTCAACCGCGCCTTCGTCAAGACGATGCACGGCCCCAAGGCGGACAAGGACGGCCTCGATCTCGCCGAGGCGGTGATGGCGGCGGCCGACCCGAGGGCGTACCAGCAGACCGTCCACTGCACCGCCCACTTCGCCGATATGGGCTCGCTCGGCCTGCTGCCGATGCCGACCCTGGTCGTCACCGGCGAGCACGACCGCAACGCCCCCGTCGACGCGACGAAGAAGATGGCAGCAGCCATCCCCCACCACCGCCTGCGCACGATCGAGGGCGCCGGCAGCCTCGCCCACGTCGAACGCCCGGAGGCCTTCAATCGGGTCGTGCTGGATTTCGTCGACCACGTGCGCGAGCGGGGGTGAGGGGTCGGGCCCGGACGGGAGATCGACCCCAACCCCTCGAACATGGCGGCCTGAACAAGGATCACACCCACGGCCGTCTCGGTCATAGTCGGCGGCACAGAGTTCAGAGGCCATGATGTCCGAGATCAACTTAGAATTCCTCATCTGGGGCCAAAAGCGCATCCTCGACGAACGGCACCTCGTCCGCGCGGATGTCGGTGACATCAAGGCCGACATCGAGGTTGTGGCCGCCATCATCCGCCGGCTCGATACGTCGGTGCAGCCGTGAGGCGGGGGCGTTGGCGGACCGGTAGCGCGGCGACGACGGAAACCCGAGATGCCCGAAATCTGCCGCTTCTTCGGCCTCGTCATCTTCATGTACTACAACGACCACCCGCCGCCGCACTTCCATGTGCGCTACGGCGGGCAGCGCGCCATCGTTGCAATCGACAGCTTGGCCGTGATCGGCGGGAGGCTGTCACCCGCGCCCTCGGCCTCGTCATCGAGTGGGCGGCGCAGCACCGCGAGGAATTGAAAGCCGCATGGGCGGCGGCGCGCGAGCAGAAACCGCTGCCGCGCCTGGCACCGTTGGCGTAGAAGCCATGCTCAAGGACATCGTCGCCGCCGAGGCGCTGCCGGACCACCGCCTGCGCCTGACGTTCGAGGACGGTATCAGCGGCGAGGTGGATGTGGCGGCACTCGTCGCGTTCGAGGGCGTGTTCGCACCCTTGGCCGACCCGGCGCACTTTAAAGCCGTCAGCGTCGATGCGGAGAGCGGCACGGTGGTCTGGCCGGGCGGCGCCGACCTCGACCCGGACATGCTCTACGCGCTGGTCACGGGGGTGGCGGTCGAGGTGCGGCTGGGCTAGGCGCAAGTGTCTTAGTCGATGTCGTACCGCGTCCCCGAGACTGCGCGAAGCGCATGCACCACGCACGAACGCTGCGGCACGGCCACCCTGGACCCCCGATCGAGTCGGGGGTGACAACTTAAGAGCGCGCCAGAACGACATCGCTCTACTTGGCCCAATGCCAGCACAAACCGTCCCCGCCACCTCCTCATGTCACCCCCGACTTGATCGGGGGTCCAGGATGGCAGGGTGCTTTTGCTCTCGGTGCTTTGCCACTGCTAGAGAGCGAGTTTCATCGCTGATTGAAACATTAAAAAAATGTGTGTATCCACATTGCTGGCTTAACTGCATCTTTACCATAAGATTTCATCTAAAATAAGCAGATTTGATTTTATAAGGTATAGACGTTCAAATTACTCTGGAAAAAGGTAATATGTTAACCAAAATTCTATGTGCTGTAGTAGCTACAGCTATATGCATGTCAACAGCTAACGCTAATGATGTTAAACCGCATCCTGCACCATTCAATTTATACTTTGGCATGAAACCTGCAGAAGTTCAATTACAGAAGGCAAACCCACCTAAAAAGCCCAGCATAAAAATAGATTTATCTCCAATGTGTCGAAAGTATGGGGACTGTAAGCTTACGAAAATAATAGGCGATTATGATGAATACAATATAGCTATTAAAAGATGGGACAAAATGCTCAAAGGCTGCAAAGCTACTTTCGAGAAACCTATGACATTATACGGAAAAAATAGAGATTGGGCACAATGGGTTAGCAAAAAACTTGATCAAAACAAAATTCTTGATCTTTCTCCGGCAGATGTTATGTACAAGCCTAAAGTCAAGTTGTTGACAATAATGATGCGAGGGTACAAATTTCCAGATCCATCTATAGCATATTCAATTGGAATTTACTCGTTAGAGACTAGAAATACTGATAAGCATATTTGCTTAGTTTTTACTAATAACGGCCTTACAAGTATCTATATGCCCAACTATTCAATAAGGAATTAATAAAAGATATTTATAAACAGTTAGACAAAAAACATAATGATCAATTTTTCTATTCACAGCATCACGATGTTGATGGAAAAAATCTTGGGATAAGCAATCCTGAATATGCAGATAAGTGGCTTGTTATAGCAGAGCGGCGCACATGGTTTGATGAAAATACTAATATTATGATAAATTCTAAAACTTTTAATATTGAGACAGACACTTCTGCAAAAATAAAGGCATTTTTTATGAACAAAGATTTCAAAGACGGACTAGAATTATATATTTCTTATACTGACCTCAACCGAAGACGGGAAGCAGTCAAATATTATACTAATAATGTGGCTTCTTTTATAGAGAATTACTTAAGTAATATGAAAATGAAAAAAGAAGCTGATGAGCAAAAAGCTAGGCTAGAAAAGCTAGAGCATGAAAAATTTTTGGAGAATTTTCAATGAGCAGAATTTTTGTTGTAGCCATCAGTATTATTATAGCGTGTAGCAGTTCAGTCGCAGCACGACAGGTATCACATAAGCAGCAAGGAATTTTAAAGATTGTATTAAGTAGTGACGGATGGCTTACAGAAAAAATGCATCAAGAATTTTGGTCATCTGCTCCAGATAGCATTCGATTTAACCGTAAATTATTTGACGCGTATAATACTTTGATAAAAGGAACATCTTTAGCATCTTTGCAGTTTCAACAAGAAGTTTGGAATAGCGCAAAAATTAGCAATACTATAGGCAAGCCTACAAAGACTGTAGATTACGAACAATCCAAAGCTTGAATGCTACTAGTATTTTCTAATCATCCTGATTTACAAGCTAAGGCTGAAGCAGGTATTGCTTCAGCCGAAAAAATAATTGTTGCAGCGGCATCAAAACAGCCCATCAAAAATTCGCATAATGTATTATACATTAGCAAAGAATTAATTGAAGATGTTCTTTCAGGTTTTGAAGGTAGCTTTCACCGATTCCATCAACTTATTAATCCTGTATGGCACGATGAACCAGTAGAAACCTTCTATCCAAAAGCTCATTTGCGTTTTGTTTGGTCAAACCCTCTTAAAATCCAATCACAAAATGTTATTACACATGATGGAACCTTGGCAAATCTAACTCTATTAACTAATCGAGTTTCTGAAAATAAATATATTCAGATTTCTTTTGTCTCGCTTGAGAAAAATTGGATACTACCTAGTAGAGCAGTCGTTAATACAGCATTTTCGTCATTGACTGGCATGGGTATTAAAAATACTAAACCTTTAGCTTTTATGTGGCGCAATCGTTTTAGCGCCGAAGCGACTGGGAGTACAAATACTGCTGAAAGAGAAATGCACTTTGCTGTGAGAGTGATTGAAGCTCCTAAGCATACAGGTTTCTGGCAAATTATTACAGTCACTTCAACATCTATAGCTGAAGCTTTAACGCTCAAGGAGACTGTAGAAAACTCACTTCAACTACAGTAGATATTTTGCCCTATTTTACCTTTCCACCCCCCGCACCTCATGCCCCGCCTTCCACGTCCCTATCGCCTTCTGCGCCGGGTTCATCGGCGGGCGTGCCACGAACCGCCCGTGTCCCTTCGGCCCCTGCGTCTCGCCGGGCTTGTACACCACCTTCCCCCGCGCGATCGTCAGCGCCGGCAGGCCCGTCACGTCCATGCCCTCGAAGACGTTGTAGTCGATCGTCGAGACCTGGGACTTGGCGCTGATCGTCTTGCCGGCTTCCGGGTCCCAGACGACGATGTCGGCGTCGCTGCCCGCGGCGATGACGCCCTTTTGCGGGTAGACGTTGAGGATCTTGGCGATGTTGGCCGAGGTGACGGCGACGAACTCGGACGGGGTGAGCCTGCCGCTGCGGACGCCGTGGGTCCACAGGACCGGCATCCGGTCTTCGAGGCCGCCGGTGCCGTTCGGGATCAAGGTGAAGTCGTCCTTGCCGGCGCGCTTCTGCTCGGTCGTGAAGACGCAGTGGTCGGTGGCGACGACCTGGAGCGAGCCCGACTGGAGGCCGTGCCAGAGGTGCTCCTGGTGCTTCTTGTCGCGAAAGGGGGGCGACATGACCCGCCGCGCGGCGTGGTCCCAGTCGGGGTTGAAGTACTCGCCCTCGTCCAGGGTCAGGTGCTGGATCAGCGGCTCGCCGTAGACACGGCTACCCCTGGCGCGGGCGCGGATGATCGCCTCGTGCGCGGGGATGCACGACGTGTGGACGATGTAGAGGGCGCAGCCGGCCGCCTCGGCCATGACGCAGGCGCGGTTAGCGGCCTCGCCCTCGACCTCGGGCGGGCGCGAGAAGGCGTGCCCCTCCGGGCCGGTGATGCCTCTAGCCATCAAGTCGGCCTGCGTCTGCGCCACCATGTCGCCGTTCTCGGCGTGGACCAGCGCCGTCGCCCCCAGTTCGGCGCAGCGCTTGAACGAGTGGAACATCTGGCCGTCGTCGACCATCAAGGCGCCCTTGTAGGCCATGAAGTGCTTGAAGGTGTTGATCCCGCGCCCGACGACCGCCGCCATCTCCTCCTTGACCTGATCCGACCACCACGTGATCGCCATGTGGTAGGAATAGTCGCAGCAGGCAATGCCGGCCTTGTCGTCCCAGATTTTCAGCGCCTCCATCAGCGACTGTCCCTGCCCCGGCAGGCAGAAATCGACCAGGAAGGTGGTGCCGCCGGCGAGCGCCGCGCGCGTGCCGGACTCGAAGTCGTCGGCCGAGAACGTGCCCATGAAGGGCATTTCCATGTGCGTGTGCGGGTCGATGCCGCCCGGCATGACGTAAGCCCCGCCGGCGTCGATCACCGCGACGCCCGAGGGCGCTTCGAGGTCGGCGCCGACGGCGACGATCTTGCCCTCGTCGACGAGAACGTCGGCCCTCGTCTCGGTGTCGGCGTTGACGACCGTGCCGCCCTGGATCAACAGGCTCATGACGTTCGCTCCTTGGTTTAAGTTACGCTTCGCGTGCGCTGACGCGCGGTCTTTTTTTCTTCTTTTTTGCTAGTTGTCCGAGGCTGGCCCTCGGCGGCGTGGCCAATCCCCACCGTTAACACTTGCAAAAAGAAAGAAAAAAGGCCGCGCGCCTAGCGCACGCGAAGCGTTCATCATCACGCCCGCGCCTCGGCGTAGACGAGGCTGTGACGGTTGAAGACGGGGTTCAAGGCGAGGTAGGCGACGGCGCCGATGGCGACGCCGACGAACCAGGCGTAGCCGTAGATCGTGACGAAGGCCGGCGGCACCGATTCGATCGCGCCCGCCGCCTGCAGGAAGCCCGGTACGGACGGCAATGCTCCCAGGATGAGGGCGGTGATGCCGGCCCAGTTCCAGCCGCCGGACGCCGCGTAGATGCCATAGTTGCGAAAGAGATCGGGCGTCGAGAGGCGGGCCTTGCGGTAGAATAGGTAGTCGGCGATCAGGATGCCGGCGATGGGGCCGAGCAGCGCCGAGTAGCCGATCAGCCAGACGAAGATGTAGTCGCCGGCCGTCTCCAACAGCTTCCAGGGGAAGATCAGGACGCCGATGAGGGCGGTGATGTAGCCGCCCATGCGAAACGAGATCGCGGACGGGGCTAGGTTGGAGAAGCCGTAGGAAGGGGCGACGACGTTGGCGGCGAGGTTGGTCGTCAAGGTGGCGAGGACGAGGGCCGCGAGCGCGAAGACCACGCCGGTGCCGCCCATGCGGGACGCCAGCTCGACGGGATCCCAGATCGCCTCGCCGTAGATCACGACCGTGGCCGAGGTGACGGCGACGCCGATGAAGGCGAACAGCGCCATCGGGATCGGCAGCCCGACCGCTTGGCCGACCATCTGGTCCTTCTGGCTGCTGGCGAAACGGGTGAAATCGGGGATGTTCAAGGCCATCGTCGCCCAAAAGCCGACCATGGCGGTGAGGCCCGGCACGAAGACGGTCCAGAACTGGCCCTCCTTCTCGCCGCCGGGGGCAAACGCGGACGGGGTCGAGAGCATCGGGCCGAAGCCGCCCGCCTGGAGGTAGGCCCAGAGGAGAAGCGCGAGGCTGATCAGGATCAAGAAGGGGGCGGCCAACTGCTCCAGCCACTTGATCGATTCGGTGCCGGAGTAGATGAAGGCGACGTGCAGCGCCCAGAAGGCGAGAAAGCAGAAGGTCTGCGCCAGGTCGATGCCCAAGAGAGGCAAAGGCGTCCCGTCGAAGGCGCCGCCGGAGAGCGCGTTCAAGATCGCGTAGATCGCCGAGCCCCCGATCCAGGTCTGGATGCCGAACCAGCCGCAGCCGACGAGACCCCGCAGGAGGCCGGGGATGCGGGCGCCGAGCGTGCCGAACGCCGAGCGGCACAGGACCGGGAAGGGAATGCCGTAGCGCGTCCCGGCGTGCCCGACGAGCAGCATCGGGACCAGGACGATGAGGTTGCCCAAGAAAACGGTGAACACCGCCTGATCCCAGGACATCCCCTGCGCGATCAGCCCCGACGCCAGGAGGTAGGCCGGCACGCAGACCACCATGCCGACCCACAAGGACGCGATCGCCTTCCAGTCCCAGGTGCGGCCCCTGGCCGTGACCGGGGCCAGATCCTCGTTGTAGAGCGCCGGATCGGCGCCTTGAACTTCCTCGAACGTGTCGTAGCCCGCCCGCATCCCGTCAATCTCCGCTTAGATATATGCGCTTCATTCGGTCTCGCCCGCCTTGGCGACGACGGCGCGGAGCAGCACGTTGGCGCCGGCCGTGGCCCAGTCCTGGGTGATGTCCTCGACCTCGTTGTGGCTGATCCCGTCCTTGCAGGGGCAGAACACCATCGCCGTCGGCGCCACCTGCGCGATGTAGCAGGCGTCGTGCCCGGCGCCCGAGACGATGTCGCGATGGGCGTAGCCGAGATCCTCGGCCGCTTGGCGCACGAGCCCGACGCAGGCTTCGTCGAAGTGCGTCGGGGCGTAGTAGAAGATCTGCTCCAGCTTCTTGTCCAGCTTCATCGCCTCGCAGATCTCGGCGACCCCCTTCTCCAGCGCCTCGCCCATGCCCTTCAAGACGTCGTCGTCCGGGTGGCGGAAGTCGACCGCGAGGAAGACCCGGCCCGGGATGACGTTGCGCGAGTTGGGGTGGACGTTGACCATGCCGACCGTGCCGACGGCGACGGGCGCCCTGTCCAGCGCGATCTTGTTGACCAACTCGATAATCTTGGCGGCGCCCAGGAGCGCGTCGCGGCGGACCGCCATCGGCGTCGGGCCAGCGTGGCTCTCAAAGCCGGTCAGTTCGATCTCGTACCAGCGCTGGCCTTGCCCGTCGGTGACGACGCCGATCGTCTTGCCCTCGTCTTCGAGGATCGGCCCCTGCTCGATGTGGTATTCGAAGAAGGCGTGGTACTTGCGCTCCCCCACCTTCTCGTCGCCCTTGAAGCCGATCCGCTCCAGTTCGTCGCCCAGGCTCTTGCCGTCCCGGTCCTTGCGACCGTAGGCGAAGTCCTGGTCGAACACCCCGGCGAACACGCCCGAGGAGACCATCGCCGGGGCGAAACGCGAGCCCTCCTCGTTGGTCCAGTTGATGATCTCGATCGGCCGCTCGGTCTGGTAGTCGAGGTCGTTCAAGGTCCGCACCAGTTCCAAGGCCGAGAGCACGCCGAGCACGCCGTCGAACTTGCCGCCGGTCGGCTGCGTGTCGAGGTGCGAGCCGGCCGCGACCGGAGCCAAGTCGTCGCGCTTGCCCTTGCGCCTCGCGAACATGTTGCCCATCGAATCGACCGCGACGGTGAGGCCCGCCTCCTCGCACCAGCGGCGGAACAGCTCGCGCCCCTCTTTGTCGCCGTCGCTCAGCGTCAGCCGGCAATTGCCGCCCTTCTCGGTGGCGTCGATCTCGTGCATCTCCATGATCGAATCCCACATCCGCTGCGGGTTGATCTGAAGGTTGCTCGCCGTCTGCTCGGCCGCCATGCGCTCTTCCTCTCGGTTCGTTGCGTGGATGCTACGAAGCCGGCGGGGGGTCGTCAACGGGGGGCTGGTGGCGTCGCGCTACGGCGAGTGACCCGACACGGGCGCTTGCGAGAAGCCTCGGCGAAGCATTAAGGTAAACGCCTTTGGGAGAATGGCATGATACCGCGCTATCACATCAACCTGTTTTGGTCGGACGAGGACCAGTGCTGGTTGGCCGATGTACCCGACCTATGCTGCTGTACCGCCCACGGCGATACGCCGGAAGAGGCCGTGCGCGAGGTGCGCGAGGCGATGACGCTGTGGCTGGAAAGCGTGAGAGACAGGGACGATCGTGTTCACGAACCACGTTATAGTTAACAAGGCACGTGCCGCGATTTTCTCACATGTCAGGAATTGAAGCATAAGGCAATCTGTTTTGCTAGCATCGCTTTCTGTCATGTTCCTGATGCTGCTCTTTTACTATCCATACCGAGAAATTCTTACCCGTGTCAGGATTACGTGCTAGGGCGTTTCCCTTCCCCTTCAGATCACGCAGAACATTCACAATCTCAGACTCGTGCCACTCTTTCCTGTACGCAAGCACAAATGCAAGAGCGGAACCCCGATAGGTGTCGTTAGGAGCGCTATAGTCGAGGTGTTCAACAGTGCCCTTTGTAGCCCATAAAAATAGGCCAATAGCCTCCGAGTAGTATCGCAGTGTCATTTTCAGAATCGGATTGATAATTACAATCCAAAAACCGGCGAGCACACCGAAACTTGCCGCAGCCCCTTTCCAAGAGCCGTATTCATATGCGAACAGTAGCCAAGTAATTGTACACGCTACACCCGTCACAACTCCTACTACAAAAACCGCAAACAGTCTCTGGTGCATGGCATTAATATCAATCTGAACTCAAAAACTGGGGGGCACGTACCTTATTAACCTTTCATGAGGTGGACTGTCCCGTACAGCGGTTGCGTAAATACTTAAGTTAATAAGGTGCGCGTCCCCGATTTTCCCCTATTCCGCCGCCTCGGGCACCACGTTCGGGTTGTTCTCGTGCGTCGTCCAGTTGCGGTAGGGGGCGCCCGCCGGCAAGCCGGTGCGGGGGTCGGTGCCCTGGGTCAGGTGCTCCATCGTGATGCAGTTCTCGACCGGGCAGACGCCGACGCACAAGTTGCAGCCGACGCACTCCGCGTCGATCACCTCGAAGTGACGCCTGCCGTCCTTCTCCTTGGTGATCGCCTGGTGCGAGGTGTCCTCGCAGGCGATGTGGCAGCGGCCGCAGGAGATGCACAGGTCCTGATCGATCCTCGCCTTCACGACGTAGTTGAGGTCGAGGTACTGCCAGTCGGTGACGTTGGGCACGGCCGTGCCGACGAAGTCGTCGACGGTGCGGTAGCCCTTCGCGTCCATCCAGTCGGACAGGCCGCGCGCCATCTCGTCGACGATCTTGAAGCCGTAGGTCATCGCGGCGGTGCAGACCTGCACGGTGCCGCAGCCGAGCGCCATGTACTCGGCGGCGTGGCGCCACGTCTCGATCCCGCCGATGCCCGAGATCGGCATTCCGCGCGTTTCGGGGTCGCGGGCGATCTCGGCCACCATGTTGAGCGCGATCGGCCGCACCGCCGGGCCGCAGTAGCCGCCGTGCGTGCCCTTGCCGCCGGTGTGGGGGCTGGGCGCCATCGCGTCGAGGTCGACGGCCATGATCGAGTTGATCGTGTTGATGAGCGAGACGGCGTCGGCCCCGCCCCGCCTCGCCGCTTGTGCCGGCTTCCTCACGTCGCTGACGTTGGGGGTCAGCTTGACGATGACCGGCATCCGGGTGTGCTGCTTGCACCAGTGCGCCACCATCTCGACGTACTCGGGCACCTGCCCCACGGCCGAGCCCATGCCGCGCTCGGACATGCCGTGCGGGCAGCCGAAATTGAGCTCGATCCCGTCCGCGCCCGTCTCCTCGACGAGCGGCAGGATCTTCTGCCAAGCCGCCTCCTCGCAAGGCACCATGAGCGAGACGATCATCGCCCGGTCGGGGTAGTCGCGCTTGACCGCCTTGATCTCGCGCAGATTGACGTCGAGCGGCCGGTCGGTGATCAATTCGATGTTGTTGAAGCCGATGACACGGCGGTCGCCGTCGTGCAGGACGCCGTAGCGCGGGCCGTTGACGTTGACGACCGGCGGGTCCTCGCCCAGCGTCTTCCAGACGACGCCGCCCCAGCCGGCCTTGAAGGCGCGGCGGACGTTGTACTCCTTGTCGGTCGGCGGGGCCGAGGCGAGCCAGAACGGGTTCGGCGAAGCGATGCCGAGGAAGTTGGTGCGAAGGTCGGCCATGATGCCCTCTCCTATTCGGCGGCCAGCGCCGGTTGCAGCGCCGCGTCGATCGAGGCTGCGGCGCGCTTGCCGTCCTCGACCGCCCAGACGGTGAGGTCCGAGCCGGTGAGGGCGCAGTCGCCCCCGGCCCAGACGCCCGGCACCGAGGTGCGGCGCTCGGAATCGACCTTGAGCTTGCCGCGCTCGGTCGTGAAGCCGGCACCGCCCAGGCCGGCCGCGTCGAGCGTCTGGCCGATCGCCTTCAAGACCGTGTCGGCCGGCAGGGTGAAGGTCTCGCCCGTGCCCTTGAGACTGCCGTTCAAGGCCGTGCGCTCGAAGGTGACGCCGGTAAGCCGGTTGCCCTCGGCTTCGAGCCGGACCGGCCGCGCCCAGTGGCGGATGACGACGCTCTTCACCTTGGCGAGGTCCTGCTCGTAGGTCGAGGCCGGCATCTGCTCGGGCCCCCGGCGGTAGACGATCGTCACTTCCTCGGCGCCCAGGAGCTTCGATTGCACGGCGGCGTCGACCGCCGTCATCCCGCCGCCGATCACGACGACGCGCCGCCCGACCGGGAGCGCGCCCAGATCCTCGCTCTGGCGGAGTTCCGCGATCCAGTCCACCGCGTCCAGGACGCCCTCGATCCTGTCCTCACCCTCGAAACCGAGGTCGTTCGTGCCGGGCAGACCGATGCCCAGGAACACGGCGTCGAACTCGCGCTGGAGCGTGTCGAGGTCGAGATCCTGGCCGAGTGCCTGATCGTAGCGGACCTCGATCCCGCCGATCGAGAGGACGAAGTCGACCTCCTTCTGGGCGAAGTCGTTCACGGTCTTGTAGGCGGCGATGCCGTACTCGTTCAGCCCGCCGGGCTTGGGGTTGGCGTCGAAGATCACGACGCCGTGTCCGCGCCGGCCGAGCGCGTGGGCGCAGGACAGGCCGGCGGGACCGGCACCCACGACGGCGATCCGCCGCCCAGTAGCCGGCGCCCGCACGAACGGCTGGCCCGGCTCGTCCGCCATGTAGGCGTCGGTGGCGTAGCGCTGCAACATGCCGATCCTGACCGGCTTGCCCTCCTGCGCGACGCGAACGCAAACCTCCTCGC
This sequence comes from Geminicoccaceae bacterium, assembly GCA_965217265.1. Lineage (GTDB taxonomy): Bacteria > Pseudomonadota > Alphaproteobacteria > Geminicoccales > Geminicoccaceae > JAGRGG01. The sequence goes on from CBDCHP010000008.1 coordinate 32,384, forward strand.
ACAAGGTCTCGGTCGGGCAGACCCTGGCACACATGCCGCCTAGGATGTTGGCCTCGAAGATCGACTTCGCCGCGCCCTTGGGATTGGACGCACCGATCTGGCGGATGAAGAGCGGAATGTCGATCCGGGTCGGACAGGCGTTCATGCAGGGCGCGTCGAAGCAGAACAGGCACCGGTCCGCCTCGGTCAACGCCTCGCCGCGGGTCAAGGGCGGGTGCAGGTCGGCGAAGTTCTCGGCCAGACGCGCCTCGGGCAGCCGCCCGGCGCGCACGTCGTCAGTCTCGTCCATGCTCTCCCCCGCACGCATTTCGATGCGCCGTTCGATCAAATTCGGTCGGCCCGGTCAAGCGGGGTTGAATGCTTCGCGTCGCCTGCGGTGGGCTTTCTCTTCTCTTTTTTTGCAAGTGTTAACCTAGGAGCTTGGCCACGACGCCGAGGGCCAGCCTCGGACAAAGATGAAAAGAAGAAAAAAGCCCGCGCGGCAGCGCACGCGCCAGCGTTAACCGCACCGCCATACCAACGGCCGCACTGCCGCCAGGACCGGCCGACGGCGGCGGCGCATGGGCTAAGGTTACGGCCCCGTTAGGAGAACCGCCCATGCGCCCCGCCCTCGTCCTCATCGCCCTCGCGACGCTCGCCGGTTGCGGCGGCAAGCATGATCCCGTGCCCGTCGTCTGGTGCTACCAGACCCTGGCCGACCCCGCCTGCTACGCCGAGCCCGACGTGGGCCGCGAGGGGCGCCTGATCGGCGTCTACCCGGTCTACGACGGGCTGGAGCCCGGATGAGGGCGCTCAGCGCTCCGGCAGCGGGATGAACTCGCTCTCCCCCGGCACGGCCGGGAACAGGCCCGCCTTCCAGCGCTCCTTGGCCGCCTCGATCCGCTCCCGGCTCGACGCGACGAAGTTCCACCAGATGTAGCGCGGCCCGTCGAGCGGCTCCCCGCCGACGAGCATCAGGCGCGCGTCGGCCGTCGCCTCGATCGCGATCGGCCGGCCCGGCTTGAAGACGAGCAGTTGCGCCTCGCTAAAGTCGTGGCCGTCGGTGCGCAGCGCACCCGAGATCAGGTAGGCGGCGCGGTCCTCCATCGCGGCCGGCAGTTCGAGCTTGGCGCCGGCTTGCATCGTGACGTCGGCGCAGACCGGGTCGCCGTGCGTCTCGACCTTCGAGGTCAGGCCGAAGAGCGAGCCTAGGATGACGCGCGCGTGCACCCCCTCGCCCTCGCTCTCGGGCAAATCGGCGGCGCCCGTGTGGCTGAAGCCCGGCTCCGCGTCCTCGGCGGCCCTGGGCAGCGCCACCCAGGCCTGGAGGCCGAACAGCTTGTCGCCGATCGCATTCTTGGCCTTGGAGGTGCGCTCGGAGTGGACGACGCCCTCGCCCGCCGTCATCCAGTTGACGTCGCCCGGCACGATCTCCGCCTCGGTGCCGAGGCTGTCCTTGTGCATGATGCGGCCGTCGAGGAGGCAGGTGACGGTCGCGAGCCCGACGTGCGGGTGCGGCCGGACTTCGAGCGTCTCGGGCTTGAGGATCTCGGCCGGCCCCATCTGGTCGAAGAAGATGAACGGCCCGACGGTCTTGCGCTCGGTCGAGGGCAGCACACGGCCGACGCTGAAGCCGTCGCCCAGATCGCGCACGCGCGGGAAGAGAATCGTCTCGATCCCCTCGGGGCAGGCCTCCTGCGCGGCGGGATCGGCGCTCGGCAGCCGACTCATCGCCTCATCCTCCGTTGGGGGTGTTGCCGAGGAGGATGGCCGCACCGAGGGTCCGAGGCAAGCGCGCCGCCGGAAACACAGCGTTCCCGGCGGCGGTCAGAGAAAGACGAAATCGGTGGCCGTCGAGCTCGCCCCGTTCTCGAACGTGATCGTGCCGCCCCCGCTCACGATCACCGCGTTGCCCGAGGCCGACAGGTCCTCGACGCCGTCGATACCGTCCACGTCGATCTGCAGCGTGTCGATGCCGGAGCGGAAGTCGACGATCTGGTCGTCGCCGAAGTCGCCGACGAAGCGAAACACGTCGCTCCCGTCGCCACCGTCGAGCACGTCGTCGCCGCCCTGCCCGTCGAGCAGGTCGTCGCCCTCCGTGCCGCGCAGAAGATCGGTGAAGGTGCCGTCGCCGCCGAGCAGCGTGTCGTTGCCGTCGCCGCCGTCGAGAATGTCGTAACTCTCGCCGCCGTCGAGCGTGTCGTCGTCGGCGCCGCCGCGCACGAAGTCGATGTCGCCGCCGCCCGAGAGTATATCGTTGTCGAAGGCGCCGTAGAGGTAATCCTCGCCGCCGCCGGCGTCGTCTACGTCCACTTCCGGCGGTTCGAGCGGGATCAGCGTACCGTCGTCCTCGTGCTCGAAACCGCCGTCGCCGATAATAATGTTCGCGATGCTGTCGTCGCTGTTGTCGTTCCCCGCCGTGATGAAGTTGGCGGCGGTGAGGGTGTGCTCGCCCAAGAGGTCGATGACCATCTCGGGCGCGGCGTCGCCGTCGGTGTTGAGTTCGACGTAGGTGTGGCCGTCCGCGACGCGGGCGCGTACCTGTCCGGTATCGAAGCTTCCAACGGGCGGCGGGGACGAAGGCTCGGGCTCGCCGCCGAACGCGGCGAGGAAGCGGGCGCTGATCAGCCCCGCCAGACTGGCGATCGCCGTGGGCGTCACGGCCACCTGCGGCGTGCTCGCTGCCGCAGCACCGACGAAGACGATGTCCTGGCCACCGCTCGTGCCGGTGTCGGCGTCGATGCCGCTGAGGTCGATCCGGTCCTCGGCCGGGTTGAAGTCGGTGATGACGTCGACTCGTCTAGCGATGCTGTTCTTGCCCGTCGCGTAGACGAAGATGTCGGCGCCCTCGCCGCCGGTGAGGGTGTCGCCACCAAAACCGCCCGAGATGATGTCGTCGCCGCCGCCGCCGTCGATGGTGTCTTGGCCGTCGTCGCCCCGGATGATGTCGAGCCCGTTGCCGCCGAAGATCGTGTCGTCGTCGTCGTTGCCGCTGATGCCGTCCGACCCGTCGCCGCCGTCGAGGTAATCGGTGCCGAAGCTCCCGCGCAAGATGTCCGTGCCGCCGAGGCCGAACAATCGATCGTTGCCGTAATAGCCGTAGAGGTAGTCCACGCCGTTGGTGCCGGTGAATTCCTCGTCCGCCTCGGTGCCGACAAAAACTATCGCCATATTCGCTGAACCCTCGCTGCACGGGCGCCGTCGCCGGCAGACACTTGAGACTCCCGTACGCACCGGCTCAACCGCCCGTGCGCCGCCCGCCGATATGCCATTCGCCGCGTCCCGCGTCATCTCACTTTGTTTAACGGGCGTACTCAGCGGGGTATGAGTGTGGCTTCGCGCGGACGCGGCTTCGTTCTGGATTTGTCGCGAACGGCGGTCAGGAACGGTACGAAGACAGGTTCTCGAAAGATACAGATGTACAAGCGTACGTGTGGCGCCACCGGCTCGATCGCCTGCTGGGCGTCGCGGGGCGTCGCGGTCCCTGGCTGTCGGACCTCCCCTACCTCGCCGGCAACCTCGCCGCGGACGGCGCCGGCTCTACGCCGAGGACCTCGACCCGGCGACCGAGAACTTGGTGGCGTTCGCCGAGGCGCACGGCTTCGTTCGGCTGGTCATGCTGCGCTGGTGGTGAACGCAAGAGGAGGTGCACGAGTTCGAGCGCGCCGGCCTCGATCGCGGCGTCGAGGTGGTCGGGGCCAACCTCGCCACCCGCGGCCACCCGGTCGTCAACCCGTTGCAGGCCCTGCCAAAGAAGCTGGCGCCCAAGGTCGCCCGACCCGCGCTGGCCGAACCTCGTCGTCAAGCTCGCCGACGCCGATCAGGCCAAGGGGATCGCGATGGGCCGCTTCGAGGGCGGGGCGGAGGCGCGGCGGGAACTCGGCCTGCGCGACGACGCCGGCGTCCCGGGCGTCTTTCGCGCCAGCCTGCCGGAGCAGCTCCTGCAAGGGCTCGGGCTGGGCAAGGCCCGCGCCCTCTACCAGCCTTCGTCCCGGCCGACCGTGATCGACGGCCGCGCCCGGCTGATCCGCCTGCACGCCTTCGGCTCGCCCTTGGGCGGCGCCTTCCTCTCGGCGCACGGCGTCGTCGCCGGCGCGCCTTTGCCCGAGCGCCTGCCGAGCGGCCGCGTCGCCGATCGGCGCCCCTACGTCGTCAACTACTCGGGCGGTGCCTACTACACGCGCCTGGAGGCGAGGATGGAGCAAGAACTGGGCGGGGTGGCGCTGGAGTTCGATCGGCTAACTGAGATTGCGATCACGGGGCGGTTCGAGACGAATCCGTCATTGGGCTTTGATTCTCAGGTCTTTTGATTGATGCGGCAAGACGCCCCTCGCCACGGCGCGGGCGGCGGTGGTTTCCGTTCGGTAACGACGTCCGTTCACCCTTTGTTCAAGGATCTGCTGGATAATCGGCGGCGGTTCAACCTGTTCTTCTAAGGAAAGCGGTTAGGTGGACAGAGCCCCGTCGTGGACGTTGATCTTGGTCGGCCTCGCCGTCTTCGCCCTCGCCTGGGGCGGGATCGGGCTGACCATGTTCGGCGGGCAGGTGGCGTCGATCTGGCTCGCCAACGCCCTGCTCCTCGCCGTGCTGCTGCGCCACGACGAACGCGCTTGGCCCGGCGTCTTCCTGACCGGCTTCGTCGCCGGCGTCGCCGCCGACCTCCTCGTCGGCGGGGCGTCCGTGCCCGCCGCCCTGATCCTTCCCGCCTGCAACGCGCTCGAAGTCGCCGTCGCCGCGTATGGCCTTCGCCGGTGGCGGCAGGGGCGCCTCGACCTCTCCGTCGCTTCGGATCTCGCCGCGTTCGCGCTCTTGGCCGGGCTAGTCGCGCCGGCCCTGACCGCCGCGGCGGCGGCCGGATACATGGCGATCGCCCTCGGCGTGGGCTTCGTCGACGTCTGGACGACGTGGTTTCCCGCCGACGCGCTCGGCATCTTGATCGTCACGCCTTTGTTGTTGACCGTGCGCGGGCGGGACGTGCGCGCGCTGATCACCGATAGGCTGGTCTGGCCCTTGCTCGGCACCGTCGCCGCGGTGCTCGCGATTGCCGGCGGGGTCTTCGTCCAGGGCCAGTATCCGCTGCTCTTCTTGGCGTTTCCCGCCGCCGTCTTCGCGGCACTCGCCTTCGGCAGCCTCGGTGCCGCGGCGGCGGTCGCGGCGGTGAGCCTCGTCGCGATCCCGGCGACCCTGGCCGGTATGGGGCCGTTGGCCCTGATCGACGACGCCGGCCCACAAGGACGGGTTCTCCTGTTGCAGGCCTACTTGGCGGTCCTCGTGCTGACGACCTTGCCGGTCGCCGCCGTCCTCGCCGGCCACCGGCGCCTGGAGACGCGGCTGCAGGCCGCCTTGGAGGGGGCGAAGGCGGGCGAGCGCGCCAAGGCCAACTTCCTCGCGGTCATGAGCCACGAGATCCGCACGCCCTTGACCGGGGTGATCGGCACGACCGACCTTCTCGTCCGCCAGGACCTGCCGCCGAAAGCGCGGCGCTACGCCCGATCCATCCACAATTCCGGCCGGCAATTGCTGGCGCTCGTCGACGACATCCTCGACTTCCTCCGGCTCGGCGAAGACCGCCTCTCCTTGCACGAGGCCGATTTCTCGCTGGCCGAGACGCTCGGCGAGATCGAGGCGATCCTGGGCCCCTCGGCGCTGGACAAGGGTTTGACGCTCAACGTTCGCGTCGACGCGAACGGGATCGACCGGCTGCGCGCCGATCCCACGCGACTGAAGCAGATCCTCTTCAACCTCGCCGGCAACGGCCTGAAGTTCACCCGCGAGGGCGGCGTCGAGGTGCGCGCCCGGGTGGAGGGCGAGGAGGGCGCGCTTTGCCTTCGCGTCGCCGTGCAGGACACCGGGATCGGCGTGCCGCCGGACAAGCAAGCCCTGCTGTTCGAGCCCTTCGCCCAGGCCGACGGCACGCTCGCCCGCGAGCACGACGGCGCCGGCCTCGGGCTCGCGATCTGCCAAAAGCTCGTCGACCTGATGGGCGGGAAGATCGGTTTCGAGAGCACCCCCGGCGCCGGCAGCCGGTTCTGGTTCGAGGTGCCGGTGCGGGCGGGGGACGAGGCCGCGGCGCACGAGGCACGACCGCACGCACCGACACGGGGTCTGAAGATCCTCCTGGCGGAGGACGTGCCGCTCAACCAGGAACTCATCACCGAGGTCCTGCGCGACGGGGGCCACCACGTCGTCGTGGCCGAGAACGGCGCGGCGCTGCTCGAACGGGCCGAGGAGCGCCGCTTCGATTGCCTGCTCGTCGACATCCAGATGCCGGTGCTGGACGGCGAGGAGGCGGTCCGGCGCCTGCGCGCGGCCGAGGGGCCCAACCGCGCCACGCCGGCCGTGGCCCTGACGGCGAACGTCATGGAGCAGGATCACGCACGCTTTCTGGCGGCCGGGATGGACACGGTCCTGACCAAGCCGATCGTTTGGCCGGAGCTGTTCGACGCGCTGCGCCGCCTGACCGCTCCCGCGGGTGGTCGACCCGAGGCGCCCGCCTCGACGAACGCCCTGAACGACGCCTTCATCGAAGCCCTCGCGGGCACGATCCCGCCGGGGCGGCTCGACGGCTTCCTCGACAAGGCGCTCGTTGAGGCCCGCGCCGCCGCGGCCGACTTCGCCGCCGGCCCTTCGATCGACAGCCGGCGCCGCCTGGCGCACCGCATGAAGGGCACCTGCCGCAATTTCGGCCTCGCCGCCATCGGCGACGCGGCCGAGGCGCTGGAGGAAGTCGGGACCGAGGACGTGCCGCCCGAACGGCTCGAAGCCTTTAAGGCGGCGGTCGAGCGGACTGCCCGGGCGCTGGCGGCGCGGGTTTGAGAACGCTTGCGCGTGCGCTGCCGCGCGGGCTTTTTCTCTTCTTTTTTGCTCTTGTCCGGGGCTGGCCCTCGGCGTTGCGGCCAATCTCCTGCGTTAACACTGGCAAAAAAGAAGAGAAAAAAGCCCGGCGCAGCCGACGCGAAGCGTGCCACCTTCCTTAACCCTGCCCGGAGGACTATGTAGACACGTCCCTGAACCCCGACCTTGAGCCCCCATGCCGACCGTCAACGACATCCGCACGCGCTTCATCGACTACTTTCGCGCCAACGGCCACGAGGCGGTGGCGTCGGGTCCGCTCGTGCCGCACAACGACCCGACGCTGTTGTTCACCAACGCCGGCATGGTCCAATTCAAGAACGTGTTCACCGGCGCCGAGCACCGGCCCTACAGCCGGGCCGTGACGGCGCAGAAGTGCGTGCGCGCCGGCGGCAAGCACAACGACCTCGACAACGTCGGCTACACCGCGCGCCACCACACCTTCTTCGAGATGCTGGGCAACTTCTCGTTCGGCGACTACTTCAAGGACCGCGCGATCGAGCTGTCCTGGAACCTCGTCACCCGCGAGTTCGGCCTCAATCCCGAGAAGCTGCTCGCCACCGTCTACGCCGAGGACGACGAGGCGTTCGGCTTGTGGAAGAAGATCGCGGGCCTGCCCGAGGACCGGATCATTCGTATCGGGACAAGCGACAATTTCTGGACGATGGGCGAGACCGGCCCCTGCGGGCCGTGCTCGGAGATCTTCTACGACCACGGCGAAGGGATCCCCGGCGGCCCGCCGGGCTCGCCCGACGAGGACGGCGATCGCTTCATCGAGATCTGGAACCTCGTCTTCATGCAGTACGAGCAGGTCGACAAGGCGACGCGGCTGGAGTTGCCGCGGCCCTCGATCGACACCGGCATGGGCCTGGAGCGCATCGCCGCCGTGTTGCAGGGCGTGCACGACAACTACGCGATCGACCTGTTTCGCACCCTGATCGCCCGGAGCGTCGAGCTGACCGGCACGCCCGCCGAGGGGGCGGCGCTGTCCTCGCACAAGGTGATCGCCGACCATCTGCGCGCGTCCTCCTTCCTGATCGCCGACGGCGTCTCGCCGGCGAACGAGGGCCGCGGCTACGTCTTGCGCCGGATCATGCGCCGCGGGATGCGCCACGCCCACATCCTGGGTGCCCCTGAGCCGCTCATGCACCGCATGGTGCCGACGCTGGTCGCCGAGATGGGCGACGCCTACCCCGAACTGCGCCGCGCCGAGGCCTCGATCGTCGAGTGGCTGAAGCTGGAGGAGACAAGCTTTCGCCGCACGCTGGAGCGCGGCCTGCGCCTGTTGGAGGAGGAGACGGCGTCCATGCCGGCGAATGCGCCCCTTTCCGGCGAGGCCGCGTTCAAGCTCTACGACACCTACGGCTTTCCCCTCGACCTGACCCAGGACGCGCTGCGCACCGAAGGGCGCGGCGTCGACGTCGAGGGCTTCGATGCCGCGATGACCCGCCAGCGCGCCGAGGCGCGGCGCCACTGGAAGGGCTCGGGTGCCAGCGGCGTCGAGCCGGTCTGGTTCGATCTGGCCGAGCGCCTGGGCGCCAGCGAATTCCTCGGCTACCGGCTGATTGAGGCCGAGGCCGAGGTGCAAGCGATCATCAAAGACGGTGCCCCGGTCGACGCGCTGGAGGCCGGCGAGGAGGGGCTCGTCGTCGTCAACCAAACGCCCTTTTATGCCGAATCCGGCGGACAAGTCGGCGATACCGGTACCATCGAAGGCGAGGGCGTCGTCGGCACCGTCACCGACACAACGAAGCGCCTCGGGACTTTGTGGGCGCACGCGGTGCGGGTCGAGCGGGGCCGGCTGCGAACGGGCATGGCCGTCGGGCTCAAGGTCGACGCCGAGCGGCGGGCGCGGCTGATGCGGGCGCACTCGGCGACCCACCTCCTGCACGCAGCACTGCGCCGGCGCTTGGGCGACCACGTAGCGCAAAAAGGTTCGCTCGTCGCCCCGGATCGCCTGCGCTTCGACTTCAGCCAGCCCCGGCCGCCGACCCCGGACGACGTCGCTTTGATCGAGGCCGAGGTCAACGCGCGCGTCCGGGCCAACAGCCCCGTCACCACCCGCGTCATGGCGCTCGACGACGCGATCAAGGCCGGCGCCACGGCGCTGTTCGGCGAGAAGTACGGCGACGAGGTCCGCGTCGTCGGCATGGGCGGCGAGGAGGGCGGCGTGCCCTACTCGCTCGAACTCTGCGGCGGCACCCACTTGAGCAGCACCGGCGACGCGGCCCTCGTCAAGATCGTCAACGAGGGCGCCGTCGCGTCCGGCATCCGCCGGGTCGAGGCGCTTACCGGCGAGGCGGCACTCGACTATATCAACGAGGTCGAGGGGCGGCTGAACGAGGCGGCGGCCGCCTTGAAGGTCACGCCGAAGGACGTGCCGGGGCGCGTGCAGGCGCTCCTCGACGAGCGCCGGCGGCTGGAGGACGAGATCGCGGGCTTGCGCCGCCGGCTGGCGACGGGCGGCGGCGACGACGCGCCAGGCGAGGTCGGCGGCGTCGCCTATCTCGGCCGCGTCCTCGACGGCGTGCCGGCGAAGGATCTGCGCGCCGCCGCCGACACGCTGCTCGCCAAGCTGCCGAGCGACGGCGTCGTGGCGCTGGTCGCGCGCAACGAGGGCAAGGCCGCCACCGTCGTTCGCGTCGCGCCGGATCTCGTCGGCCGGGTCGACGCCGTCGCCCTCGTGCGACGCGGCGTCGAGGCGCTCGGCGGCAAGGGCGGCGGCGGCCGGCCCGACTTCGCCCAGGGCGGCGGACCGAGGGCGGATCAGGCCGAGGCCGCGATCGAGGCGATCCGCCGGGCACTCGCCGGCGCCGCGGCCGAGGCCGCGGGCTGAAGCGGACTTGAAATGCTCTACACGTTGTTGGATTTGGGGGCATCGAGCCTTGCCCCCTGGCGGGCCGGCGCGAGCGCCGCGGCGCTCGCCCGGCCCTTGGACCCCTTCGCCCGCGCGGCGGCGTCGGTCATCGAGACGGCGGCGCGGGCGCTCGAAGGCGGGGGCCCCGGCCTGCTCGACGCCGTTCGCCGCGACGCCGCCGGCCCGATCGCCGTTGAGACGCTGGCGACGCACCCGTTCTGGCGCCTTGAGCGGTTCGCGACCGGTAGAACCCGCCCGACCGTCCTCTTCGTCCCGCCGCACTCGGGCTTTCCGGCCGCGGTGGCGAGCCCGCTCGTCGCCGCCCTGCTGCTCGTCGGCGACGTCGCCGTTTTGGACTGGGCCGACGCCCGCGACGTGCCGGCAGAGACGGGCGGGTTCGGCCTTGAGGATCAGGTCGCGGCGGTAGAAGAGGCGCTGCGCCGCGCCGGGCCGGTCACCGCCCTGGTCGGCCTGTCCCAATCGGGCCCGGCGGCGCTGGCGGCGGCCTGCTTCCTCGCCGAGGACGGCGACGCCGCGGCACCGGGCCGCATCGCTCTTCTCGGCACCCCGATCGACACGGGCCGGGGCGACACCCCGCTCCAGGCGGCGCTGGCGATGGATCCGGCCGGCCTCCTGCCGGAGGCGCTGCTCGGCCGCGTGCCGGCGCGCTACCCCGGCCGCGGCCGGGGCGTCTACCCCGCCTTCCTGCAGCTCGCGGCCTACGCCGCCCTCAACCCCGTGCTCTACGCCGAGGCGCAGGCGGGAGCCTATATCGAGGCGCTGAGCGGGCGCCCCGGCCTCGGGATGCGGCTGCACGACGACCTGCACCGGCTGATCGACGTGCCGGGCGAATTGTTCGTCGAGACGTTCGATTCCATCCTGCGCCAGAACCGCTTGGCGCTGGGGACGCTCAAGATCGGGGGTCGTCCGGTCCGCTTGGATGCCCTACACGCGACGCCGCTCCTGACGATCGAGGCCGGCGCCGACGAGCTGGTCGGCCGGGGCCAGACCCACGCGGCGCTAGGCTTGTGTCAAGCCCCTGGCCGCGCCGTCACCCTGCCCAATCGCGCCCACCACGCGCTGTTCACCAGCCCGGACTTCATCGACACGGCGAGGGCGTTGCTGCCGTTTCTCGGCTGAACCCTTCGCTGCCCGACCCCTCGGGCGTCACGCTGCTGCCGATCATCGAGCATGAGGCGGCCCTGATCGTCTGCGTATTGACACGGCGTCGAAGCCTTCTCAAGCTGTCTTTTAAGTCGAAAACATCGCGGAAGGCCGGCCGATGCAGCCCTTGCAGGAACTTGCCGGAGGTTCCGGCACCGCGGTTCGCCTCGCCGCGGGCGACGCCGTGCGGCTCGTCAACACGCACGGCAGCCAAGTCGTCGACGCTTGGGCGGTGGCCGGCGAGGACCCGAGCGAGTACCTGTCGGTCGAGCACACCCGCCGCATGAACGGGCGCCTCTACCCCAAGGTCGGCGATGCCTTCTGGAGCAATCGGCGCAACGAGATGCTCCGCCTCGAAGAAGACAGCTTTCCCGGCACCCACGACACCCTCGTCGCCTGCTGCGACGGCTGGCTCTACGCCCACTACGGCTGCGCGCCGGGACACGCGAACTGCCGCGACAACTACCTCGATGCCCTGCGGGCGGTCGGCGTCGCCGCGCCTTGCGTGCCGAACCCGGTCAATTTGTGGATGAACGTGCCGGTCGCAGGCAACGCGATCAGCCTGACCGCCCCCTTGAGCCGGCCCGGCGACCACGTCGTCCTGCGCGCCGAGATCGGCCTCTACGTCGTCTTCTCGGCCTGTCCGATGGACGTGACGCCCGTCAACGGCGAGGACCGCGCGCCGCGCGCCGTGCATTACCGCGTCGTTCCCGCGAAGGGCTGAACGCCTCCATTCATGGTTAACCGCCTTTAAGCACACGGGTGACGCCGCCGCAGGCTTAACCACCCTTAACCCTCGCCGCCTTGATAGTCGTTTTGCCGTTCTTCCTTCGCGTGGGGATACGGCATGTCGGTGGTTCGTCTGGTGCTCGCGTTCGTCCTGCTGCTCGGTTGCGCCGCCCCGGCGGCGGCGCACGGCTGGGGGTCGATCGAACCGGCCCTGGGCGAGGAGCGTTTTGCCGGCCCCGACGGCTGGCGGCGCATGTGCGCATCGCTGCCGCGCTACTGCGCCATGACCGGGCCGGAACGGGTTCGCCTCGACGCCGAAGGCCGAGCGCTGCTCGCCGAGGTCAACGCCGCCGTCAACGCCGCGATCGGGCCGCAAGACGAGCCGTTCGGCGAGGACGTCTGGCGCGTGGCGCCGGCGTTCGGCGACTGCGACGACTACGCGCTCACCAAGCGGGCGGTCCTGGAGGGCCGCGGCTGGCCCGCCGCCAGCCTGCGCTTCGCCACCGCCTTCACCGAGGCCGACGACTACCACCTCGTCCTCCTGGTCGAGACCGACCAGGGCACGCTCGTCCTCGACAACCGCTTCGATCGGCCGCTCCCCTGGACCAGGCTCTCGGCCGACGGCTACAAGTGGGTGGCGATCGAGGCCGGCGATCGGCGGGACTGGCGCTTGGCGGCGGGCGCGCTCGACTTGGTGCGTCGCCGCACCGCCCTCACGGCGGCGCCCCAGGGCTGAGCGCGCGGCCCCGCCTTGCCGGCAAGGGGCGTTCGGGCCTAAGGGCTTTCCATCGGCCGCGCGAAAGTCGCCAAGGAAGTCCCTTCGCATGAGCCTCCGCCGCACCCGCCTCGCCGCCACGATCGCCCTGTTCTCGTCCTGGCTCTCGGCCTGCGCCGGGTTCAACGAGTTGCCGGCCGCCCTGTCAGGACCCGACGCCGACGCGGCGATGGGACGGACGATGCGAGCGGCGTGCGCCGCGCCGCGGGCAAACGAGATCGCGGCGATGCGCGGGCTTGCCCTCAAGGAGGCGAAGGGACGCGAGGGCATGAACTGGGCGGAGCGGCAGCTGGCGACCGGCACGCCGGCCGAGGCGGTCGACAAGCTCGCCGACGCGCTCGCCGTCGTCGATCGAGACGGCGATCCGGACGAGGCCGAGGCGCTGATCTTGGCGGGGATGCAAATCGAGGAGGCGGGGCTCGCCCCCCTGGCCCCGTCCAGGCTCGCCAGCGCCGGGCTGCTCGCCTCGCTCTACACCAAGGAGGGCCGCTTCAACGAGGCGATCCCCGTCGAGCGCTACATCGTCGCCCTCAACGGCCAAGCCTTCGGGCCGTTCTACGAGGGCACGGTCGACCACATGATGCGGCTCGCGATCCTCGAACTCGAAGCCGGCGACGTCGATCGCGCCAACGAACGTTACGGTTGCGCCCACGCCGCCGCCTCGGCGCTGTGGGGACCCGACTCGGCGATGCTGGCGCGCCTGGACGCCGCCTATCGCCGCCTCGCCGCCGAACGGGCCGGCTAGGCGCCGTCATCCGGGAGCGTCGCCGTCCTGGGGCTTGACCCTTCACCCCGGCTAAAGCTAAACCGCAGCCCTTCGACCACCTCGATTGGGTTGTTCCCGTGTCCGGCTGGCATCCCGCCACCAAGGCGGCGTTGGCGCTCGGTTCGATCGCCATCGTCTACTTGCTCTTGACCGACGGCGGTGGCGGTGGCGGCGCCGTCGTGTCCCCGCCGGTGCAGCCCCGGACCGCCCCGCCCCCGGCGGACCGAATGGAACTGCCGTCGTTCGACGGGCTCGGCCTCCTGCCGCCGGTGGAAACGTTCGACGCGATCGTCGAGCGCCCCTTGTTCGCCCCCTCGCGCCGGCCTTTCACGGCACCCGAACCGGTCGTCGTCGAGGAGACCTACGAGCCCGCCCCCGACGCGCCCTTGGAGCCCGGAATCGTGTTCGTCGGCACGGTCCGGCGCGGCGATCGGGTGCTGGCCCTCGTCGACCGCGAGGACGGCGGCGGGGTCGACACCGTGCGCATCGGCGCCACGATCAACGGCTGGCAGGTGCTGGCGATCGAGGACCGGGCCTTGGAGTTGGGTCAAGCGGGCGAGCGCCGCAGCCTCGCCATGTTCGCGCCCCAGGACGGCGGCGGCGGCGCGGCCGACACCGCGATGCAAGGACGGCCGCCGGACGACGGCGAGACGTGGCGGGACGAGCCCGACCCGGATATTGACGGATGACAGAAGGAAGACGGATGCAGGATCGGGCCCGACCCGGACGCGGCGCGGCGCTTGACCAGCGCGGGTTCACGCTCGTCGAACTGCTGGTGGTGCTGGTCATCCTGGGCCTGCTCGCCGCCCTGGCCGGCCCGCGGGTGATCGGCTACCTCGGCGGCGCCAAGTCCGACACGGCGCGGCTGCAGATCCGCGGCTTCGAGCAGGCGCTCGACATCTACCGCCTCGACACCGGCGCCTATCCCGCGTCCAACCAGGGCTTGCAGGCCCTCGTCGAGCCGCCGGGCGGCCAGACCGGCTGGAACGGCCCCTACCTCGACGGCAACAGCGTGCCGAACGACCCCTGGGGCAACCCTTACGTCTACCGCTCGCCGGGGGCCGAGGGGCAGGACTACGACCTCGCGGCACTCGGCAGCGACGGCCGCCCGGGCGGCGAGGGCGAGGCGGCCGATGTCACGAGCGAGCGGTAGCGCGTCCGGCTTCACCTTGATCGAGATCCTGATCGTGCTCGCCCTCATGGGCCTCGTCGCCGGGGTCGTCTGGCCGCGCCTGGGCGCCCGGACGCCGGCCCTGGACAGCGTCGCGGCGTCGCTCGCGCGCGAACTGCGCACGACGCGCGAGGCGGCACTCGCCGGGGCGGAGGTGCGGCGCGTCGACCTCGCCGAGGTGCAAGGTCTCCTGCCGGCCGGCTTCGCCGTCGAGGGTGCCGGCCTGCCCCTGGTCTTTTTACCGAACGGTGCCGCCTCGGGGGCGAGCTTCCTCGTTCGCGATCGAAGCGGGGCGGTGCTGCGGGTCGAGGTCGACGGGCTCACCGGCCGGGTCGCGCTCGTCGGGGGCCGGCCGTGAGACGAGACGGCTTCACCCTGATCGAGGTCCTGGTGGCGCTCGCCGTGCTCGGCATCGCGCTCGCGGCGATCCTGCGGCTCGGCCAGGGCAACCTGCGCCTCGTCGAATCGCGCGGGCAGGGTGCCGCACTCACCGTGCTCGCCGAGACCGTCTTGGACGCGGCGAGGCTCGGCGTCGAGGCCGACCTCGGCACCCCGGCCCTGCCGATGCCGCCGGGCGTCGCTTGGCGGATCGAGCGGCCCCCGCTCAGAGCGTCCGACCTCGACGGCCTGGGCGGGAGCGGCGAGCGCCTCGGCGAGGCGGTCGGACGCTTGGTCGTGCGCGTCGAGGACGCCGGCGGCCGCGGGGTCGGGCTCGACACCCTGGTGCCGCTGGACCGATGAGCGAATGACGGCGCGCGGCTTCACCCTGCTCGAACTCCTGATCGCGATGGTGCTGCTCGGCCTCGTCATGGTCCTGCTCGCCGGCGGCGGGCGAATCGTCGGCCGGCTCGAAGCCGCGATCGAGCGCCGGGCCGTCTCGCTCGCCGATTTCGGCCGCGGGCTCGACCAGTTGCGCTGGCGCTTGAACGGGGCGCTCATCGTCGACCTCGACCGGGACCCGCCCTTTAAGGGCGACGTCGGGGCCTTTCGCTTCGTCGCCGTGCGCCCCGACTTCGAGCCCGGCTGGCCGCTCGCCGCCGTCGAGGTCGACGTCGTAGCTTCTGCGGGCGGCAGCGCGGTGCGGCTGCGGGCGGCGGCCCTGGACCCGGCCCGGCCGGACTTCGACGTGCTGGACGAAGCGCCGGCCCGGACCTTGTTCGAGGCCCCGGTCGCGCTCGATCTCGCCTACCTGCCCCGCCCGCCCGAGCGTGGTGCAGCAGCCGGCAAGCGGCAACGCTGGCAGGAGACTTGGGACGACCGCCGCCGCCTGCCGGCCGCCGTGCGGATCGCCGCGCCCGAAGCGCCCGGGCGCTTCCCGACCGCGCTCTTCACGATCGCCCCCGACCTGCCCGCCGACTGCGCCAGCGAGACGAACGAGGACCCGGCGCTATGCGGCTAACGACGAAGGGAAGCGGCGAGCGCGGCATGGCGCTGGTCGTCGTCTTGTTGTTCTTGGCGATGCTGGCCGGGCTCGCCGCCGGCATCGCCCGCGACACGCGCGCGCTGGCGCTCGGCGCCGCCAACGTCGATCGGGGCGCCAGGGCGCGCGCCGCGCTCGTCGCTGCCAGGACCGTCGGCGTCGCCGCCTTGAAGCGCGGCGACGTGCCCGAGGACGGCCGGCTGGCTTGGCGCCAGGGCGATACCGAAATCGCCCTCGTGATCGAGGCCGAGGGCGGCAAGCTCGACCTGAACGCCGCCCCGATCGAGCTGCTCGACGCCTTGACGAACGCCGCCGTGCCGGGCGCGCCCGATCGCGCCGCCGAGCTCGCCGGTGCGATCATCGATTGGCGCGACGCGAACGACCTCGTCCAACTGCAAGGCGCCGAGGCGCCCGATTACCGCGCCGAACGGGCACCCTACGGCCCCGCCAACGGCCCGTTTCACCACACCGGCGAGTTGCGCGCCGTGCTTGGCGTCGATCCGGCCTTGTGGGCGCGGCTGAAATCGGCCGTCACGGTGGCGACTGGGCGCGAGGACGTCGATAGTGCGGCGGCGGGGCCCCTGGTCGAGCGGGCGCTGGGCGGGATCGAGCGGCCCGACGACGAAGGCGAAGGCGAAGACGACGCCGGGGGTGCCGCCGATCCGAGCGAGACCGACGCGGCCGAGTTCCTGCTCGATCCGAGCGGGCTCTACACGATCGACGCGCAGGCGACGTTGCAAAGCGGCTTCAAGGCGCGCGAGCGGACGCTGGTCTGGCTCGACGGGCCGAACACGAGGAAGGGGTTCGAGGTGATGCAGGTGGAAAGCGGCCTGTTGCCGCGCGGCCTGCCGTGAGCGGCCTGTGGCGCGCTTGGCTGGGCGAACTGGACGCGGCGTGGCCGCGGCGCCACCCCGGTGCGCCGCCGCCGCGTCGCTTCGCCGTCGCCTACCTCGACGGGCCGCGGCTGCGCCTCCTCGTCCACGACGGACGGCGGACGCGCGAACTGGCCGCCGCCGAGCGCGGTGCCATCGAGGCGGGCGGCGCCGAGGAGCCGGGGTTCGCGGCCGCCTTGCGGCGGATCAAGCGCAGCGGTTTGCCGCTCATCCTGCGCCTGCCGGCCGAGCGCGCCGCCGTCGCCCGCGACGCGCTGCCCAAGGACGCCGAGCCCGAGCTTCGCGCCATCGTCGGCCACAAGCTCGACCTCTTGACCCCGTTCGTACCCGAGCAGGCCTACTACGACGCGGTCGTCCTCGACCGGCCGGGGCGGGAGCGGATCGAGGTCGGCGTCGTCGCGGTGCCCAAACCCGACGTTGATCGCGGCCTCGCCCTCTTGCGCCGGCTCGGCCTCGAAGCGACCAGGGCCGACATCGTCGACGACGACGCGGCCGAGGCGCCGCAGATCGACCTGCTCGCCACCGACGGCCGCAAGGCGCGCTCGGCGTGGGCGCTGTTGTGGCCGCTGGCCCTGCTCGTCCCGCTGGCACTCGCCGGCGGCGCCTACGCCTATCGCGACATCGCCGAACGCGCGGCCCACCTCGACGAGCGTCAGGATCTCACTTCCGCGCTCGCGGCGCGCGTGGCGGATCTCCCCGACCTGCGCGCCCGGCTGGACGGCTTGCGCGCCGAGGCGGGCTTCGTCGCCCGGCAGCGCCTGGAGCGCCCTTCGGCCCTCGTCGCCTTCGAGAGCCTGAGCCGTCTCCTGCCGGACGACGTCTGGCTCGACGCGCTCGACCTCGAAGGCGACCGGCTGACGCTCGCCGGCTACGCCCCCGACGCCTCCGAACTGGTGCCCCTGCTCGAAGGGGCGCCGAACTTCAAGAACGTCGCCTTCACCGCACCCAGCACGCGGGTCGAGGTACGCTCGGGCGATGCGACCGTCGCGGCCGAGCGCTTCTCGCTCGCGGCCCGCGTCGGTGCCACACGGGAGCCTTGAGATGAGCCGCCCGCCGGCCGGTGCCCGCCGGGCGCTGGCGATCTTGATCTTCCTCCTCCCCTTCGTCCTCGTCCTGGCGGGCGGGGTCGGGGCTTACGCCTACATCGAGCGCCAACGCGCCGACTTGGCCCAAGCCGAGACCGACATCGGGCACTTCGACAAGCGCCTCGCCGTGCGCGAGCGGATCTTGGACGAACTCCGTCTCCTGGAGCGCTCGAACGCGACCGCGTCCTTGCTGGTCGAGGCCGAGACCGCGGCCCTCGCCCAGGCCGACCTCCAGGGCCGGCTGAGCGAACTCATCGCCGACGCGGGCGGACAGCTCGACTCGATCCAGACCTTGACGCCCGGGGCGGTCGACGGCTTCGTGCGGCTGCCGCTTCGGGTCGTGTTCGAGGCCGACATGGAGGGCCTGCGCCAGGCGCTGCACACGATCGAGACGATGGAGCCGGTCTTCGTCGTCGAGTCGTTGTCGGCCGACCCGATGACGGCCGAGGCCGACGCCGGCCTGCGCGTTCGGGTCTCGGCCGAGGTCGCGGCGTTCGCCCGCGACCGGCCGGGCCTCTTGTCCGCCGACCCTTGAACCGTCCATGCTACGATGAACGATGAACCCCAAAACCCGTCTTGAGAGGTGAACATGGCCGAGGTCCGTTATCGGCGCGGCGAGAGCGACGAGCGCCCCTGGGGCCGCTGGGAGGTCCTGGAGACCGGCGAGCGCTTCACGGTGAAGCGCATCACGGTGGCGCCCGGCCAGACCCTCTCCTTGCAGCTGCACCACCATCGCGAGGAGCACTGGGTCATCGTCGAGGGGCAGGCGCGGGTGACGCTGGGGGAACGGGTCATGGACATGGGCCCGAACGAGCACATCTTCATCCCCATCGAGACCAAGCACCGGATCGCCAACCCGACCGACGCTAACGTCGAGTTCATCGAGGTCCAGTACGGCGAGACCCTGGACGAGAACGACATCGTGCGCCTCGAAGACACCTACGGGAGAACGTAAGCCCATGCCGGTCCTCCTCGTCACCGGCGGCGGGCGCGGCATCGGCGCCGCCTGCTGCCGCTTGGGCGCCGCGCGCGGCTACGACGTCGCGATCAACTACCGCTCGCGCGCGGCCGAGGCGAAGGCCGTCCTGGCCGACGTCGAGGCCGCCGGGCGGCGCGGCTGCCTCGTTCAAGCCGACATCGCCGACCCGGGTGCGATCGGGGGCATGTTCGACCGGGTCGAGAAGGAACTCAGCCCCGTCGATGCGTTCGTCGCCAACGCCGGGATCATCCACGCGACGGCGCCCTTGATGGACATGGAGCCCGACACGATCCGCCGGGTGATCGACGTCGACCTGACGGCGCAGATCTTGTGCAACCGCGAGGCGGTGCGGCGCATGGCCCGCTCCAGGGGCGGCAAGGGCGGCGCCGTCGTCAACCTGTCGTCGGCCGCGTCCCGACTGATGGGCGCGGGCGGCTTCGTCCCCTACGGCGCCGCCAAGGCCGGGATCGACGTCTTGAGCCTCGGCCTCGGCCGCGAGGCGGCGAGCGAAGGGGTCGGGGTCAACGCGGTCCGTCCGGGGCTGATCGAGACCGAGATGCAAGACGAGACCGGCGTGCCCGACCGTCTCGAACGCTTCGGCCCCACCGTGCCGCTGGGCAGGGCCGGTACCCCGATGGAGGTCGCGCGATGCGTGCTCTGGCTGCTCTCAAACGAGGCGTCCTACGTCACCGGCACGCTGTTCGACGTCAGCGGTGGGCGCTGAGCTTCGGCTTGTGCCTCCTGGCGGGCACGGCTGCCGCGGCCGAGACCCCCTGCCCCGTCGCGCATCCTTGCGCGGTCGCGAACGGCACCTACGCCGTGGCGTTGCCTGAAGGCTGGGACGGCAAGGCGCCCTTACCGGCGCTGCTCTTCTTCCACGGCTACGGTGCCTCGGCCGAAGGCGCGCTGAACCAGCCCGGTCTCCGCGCCGAACTGGACAAGCGCGGCTGGGCCCTGATCGCGCCGAACGGGGTGCGCCCGCCGGGCCGGCAACAGACGAGCTGGGCGCACGAGGGCTCCCCCTCGCAGGCCCGCGACGAGGTCGCCTTCGTCCACGCCGTTCTCGCCGACGCCGAAGGGCGCCTGCCGATCGACGACGGGCGGGTCTACGTCGGCGGCTTCTCGCAGGGCTCGTCGATGGCGTGGCACTTGGCCTGCCTGGACCAGCGCGACTACGCCGGCTTCGTCGCCGTCTCCGGCGCCTTTTGGGAGCCGATGCCGACCTCCTGCCCGGCGCCGCCGCGGCGGCTGATCCACTTCCACGGCTTCATGGACCCGGTCGTGCCGCTGGAAGGGCGCCCGATCGGCGATCGCTGGCAGCAGAGCGACGTCTTCGCCAGCCTCGCCCTCCTGCGGCGGGAATGGGGCTGCACGACCATGCCCGAGGCGATGGAGATCGACGCCACCATGCGCTGCCGCGCCTGGACCGGCTGCACGAAGGGCGGCGAATTGCGCTTGTGCCTGCACGACGGCGGCCACGCCGGGCCGCAGGGCTGGGCGAAGACGGCCTTGGATTGGCTGGCAAGCGCACCGTCGCCGTAATTCGGGCAATAGCAACGCAGTGCCGTTCGTTGTGGCCATTCCGACCGCTCGATTTTGGAGGAGACGCAGCATGGACCGATTCACCGGCGGTTGCCTGTGCGGCAACGTCCGAATCGTGGCGTTGGGACTCCCATACCGGGTCGGCCTTTGCCACTGCCTCGACTGCCGCAAGCATCATGGGGCCCTGTTTCATGCTTCCGCGGTGTTCCCTCAGGATGCGGTGACGATCGACGGCGAAACGCGCGACTACGCCGGGCGGTTTTTCTGTCCTTGCTGCGGCTCGTCCATCTTCGCACGCAGCGCCGACGAGATCGAAGTGAACCTAGGCTCCCTCGATGCCCCCGATCAACTGATGCCAACCTACGAAAGCTGGATCGTCCGTCGCGAGTCCTGGTTGCCGCCGTTCTCGCTCACGCGGCGATACGACCGCGATCGTGACGCTACGGGTCGCTTTGAGGAATAGGTCGCTTGAGCGGTGCGAGGGCGCTGTTGCAAGGTGAGAGGCAAACAAGTCACAGGGTATGATGCAACCTGATCGAACGGCGCTCTAGCGGGGCCTAGTTCCGCCAGAAAGCCGGGTGGAGCAGCACCAGAAGGGTGAAGAACTCCAGCCGGCCGAGCAGCATGGCGAACGCGAGCAGCCACTTCGCCGTGGCGCTCAAGGTCTGGAAGTTGCCGGCGGGACCGACGACCTCGCCCAAGCCCGGGCCGACATTGGCGAGCGCCGTCGCCGAGGCCGAGACCGCCGTCACGAGGTCGAGGCCGAGGGCGCCCAGCAGCACGGTGAACAGGCCCCACGAGCCGATGAAGACGAAGGCGAAGCTCAACACTGCCAGCATCACGTCGGGCTCGACCGGCTTGCCGCCGAACGTGGCGCGCGTCACCGCGTGCGGCAGGAACAATGTCCGCAGGTAGTTCGAGGCCCAGCGCCACAAGATCGCCAAGCGGAACATCTTGATCCCGCCCGAGGTCGAGCCGGTGCAGCCGCCGACGACGGTGACGGCGAGGAACAGCGCCACCGCCGTCGGCCCCCAGGCCGAGTAGTCCTCCGAGGCGTAGCCGGTCGTCGTCACGACCGAGGTGAGGTTGAAGGCGGACGCGCGCACGGCGTCGTGCGGCGTGAAGTCCTTGGTCAGCACGAGCCAGGCGGCGGAGAACAGCGTCACCGTCGCGAGGAAGCCCACGAGCAGGCGGATCTGCTCGTCCTGCCAGAACAGGCGCGGCCGGCCGATCACGACCGCGACGTAGCGGCTGAACGGCAGGGCGCCGGCCAGCATGAAGACGACGGCGGTCCACTCGATGGCAGCGCTCTTGAAGTAGCCGAACGAGGCGTCGTGCGTCGAGTAGCCGCCGGTCGCGAGCGTCGTCATCGCGTGGTTGATCGCGTCGAACGGGCTCATGCCCAAGAGCCAGTAGATGCTGGCGCAGGCGACGGAGAGGCCGAGATAGACGAGGACGATGTCGCGCACGATGAACTTCATGTTGGGCAACAGCTTCTCGGTTCGATCCGAGTTCTCGGTGCGAAACAGCTGCATCCCGCCGACGCGCAGGAACGGCAGCATGACGAGCGCCGTCACGATGATCCCGATCCCGCCCAGCCACTGCAGCAAGGAGCGCCAGACGAGAAAGCCGGGCGGCGCCTGGTCGAGGCCGGAGACGACGGTCGAGCCGGTCGTCGTCAGGCCCGAGACCGCCTCGAACACGGCGTCGGTGAACGAGAGGTGGAAGATGCCCATCTGCAACGGCAGGGCGCCGAACATGGCGATCGCGCACCAGCTCGACGTGGTGAGCACGAAAGCCCCTTTCAACGGCAGGAGATCGCGCATCTGCCGCGTGCTGAGGATGAGGAGCACGCCGACGAAGCCGGTGATGATGGCAGCACCGAGGAAGCCCTGCCAATCGGCGCTGTCGGCGAAGTAGTCGACCGTCATCGGCACCAGCATCGCCGCCGCCAAGAGGCAGAGCTGGCAGCCGATGGCGAACAGGATCGTGGCGCCCGCGCCGATGGGCTGGAGGACGTGGCGTCTGGGCGCGCGCCGCGCAACGACAGTCGGCAAGGTCGAAATGGACAAATTCCTATCGTTGCGGCGTTTGGGCCAGTATAGAGGGATCACCACGACCTGGAGAAGGTCGATTCGTGCGTCGGCGGTGCCGCCTCAAGCGGGTGGGGTCAAGGCGGCGTAGACGTCGCCCGAAGGCCCGTCAGCGGCCTGATCTTCGAGCCAAGCCTTGAGCGTCGCGGCGTCGCCCCACCCACCCACGAAGCGTCCCGTCTCGCCGTAAGCAGCGCGAAAGCGATAGCGGCCAAGTGTCGCGAGGCGATCGACGGCGCGCAGGGCCGCGTCGCGATGCGCGGGCACGAACTCGAACGAGAGGGCGCGAACCGGCCGATCGAGGCCGAGAAGGACCGCGTCCTCCATGCCCTCGACGTCGATCTTGACGAAGGTCGGCTCGCCGAAGCGCCCGATCAGCGCGTCGAGCGTCGTCGCCTCGACGACGTGCCGCCCGTCCCAGCGCACCGGCTTGAACGACGGCACGTCGGCGACGGCGTCGAGAAAATCCTTCGAGCCGGTCGAGACGGTCGGGTGGCGGCGGCTGGTGAACATCTCGATCCGCCCCGGTCGCCCGGCCACGGCCGCCTCGACGACCGTCACGGCCGGCGCAGCGCGAAAGCCCCACCGCAAGTAGGCGGCGAAGCGCGGCTGCGGCTCGACGGCGACGACGCGGGCACCGAGACGAAGAAAGCACGCGCTCCGATCGCCGACGTGGGCGCCGATATCGAAGCACAGGTCGCCCGGCTTGACGAAGGGGGCGTAGAGCCGCGTCAGCCGCCGCACCCGGCCGGGGCGACGGTAGGTCCAAAGCGAGCGCGCGAGGCCGTAGCCTTCCGCCAGCCCCTCCGCCGCCGCGCCCCACACCATGCCACTCCCCCGCTTGCCTTGCCGACCCGTGGAACGGCGACGACATCTAGCGGGTTGCACGGGACAATGCGAGCCGACGGTTTGTCCACCATGCCCACAGCCTCGAATCCCTACGACGATTTCGGCGCGCGCGGCCTCAGCCTCGCGGCGGCGGCGCTCGTCGGCCTCGGCGGCACGCTCGCCGCGGCACTGGTCACGGGCGTTGCCGTCCCGCACGCGGGCTCGACGTTCGCGATCCTCGCCGCGATCGTCTTCGCCCTCTACCACCGCCACGGCGACCGGCCGGCGTTCGGGGTCGCCAACGCCATCACGCTCCTGCGCCTCGGCCTCGTCGGCGTCCTCGTCGTCGGGCTCGCCGCCGGCGGGCCCGGCCCGAACGTCTGGACGCCGGGGCTCCTGGCGCTTCTCGCCCTCGCGCTGGACGGGCTCGACGGTTACGCCGCGCGCCGGACGCGGCGGGCGAGCGCGTTCGGCGCGCGGTTCGACGTCGAGGTCGACGCCGGCCTTCTCCTGGCCGCGACGCTCCTCCTCGTCGCCTGGGGCAAGCTCGGCGCTTGGACGCTCCTGCTCCCGGCCCTGCGCCCGGCCTTCGTCCTCGCCGGCCGGGCGTTCCCTTGGCTCGAACGCCCCCTGCCCCCGTCGGGGCGGCGCAAGGCGGCCGGGGCGCTGACCGGCGCTTGCGTCCTGGCGGCACTGCTGCCGCCCGTGCCGCCAGGATTGGCGGGCGCCGGCGCGGCCGCTTGCTCGGCGGTGCTGGCGGCCTCGTTCGCGATCGACGTCGCGTGGCTGTGGCGACGGCGCAGGCACTCGGCTCGACGGTTGCAAGGCTTCTGCGTCGTGGGGAAGCCCCCGTCGACGTCCATCGGGCCGGAGCGCAAGACCTTGCAAAACCGCGCCGGTGGCGGCGCGGCGGGTGCGCCCGGTCTCAGGCCCGCCCGCCTGCCCGCACCCGAACCAATTAGTCGATGAGCCGGTCGAAGTCGCGCGTGCCGACGAAGGCGCCCCTGATCCGGGTGGGGCCGTCCGCCTCGAAGGCGCCGCCGATCTCGACGGCCCTCGGCCCGAAGAACCCGCCCTCGATCGTGCCCGAATAGCCGGCGCCGGCTTCTTGGCCGCCGAGCGATCCGGCGAAGCGGGCGTCGGCGATGTCGATCGTGTCCGAGTTCAAGACGAGGTGGTCGCCGTTTCGGCGCAGGATGCCGATCGAGGCGCGCATGTTCTGGTTGCCGAAATCGACCCCGGCCGTGAACGTCGTCGGCAACGTCTCGCGCAGGTCGCCGTCCTGCTCGGTCGCCCAACCGGAACCGAAATAACGCCCGGCACCGGCCGTCGGCACGTCGGCGACGGGCGCCGGCAAACCGTAAACGAACCAATTGCCAAAGTAAGGGTTTTGAAGATCGTCAATATCTTGTTCTCAATAGCCAAAGGAGACATAATTTACCATATCAAAAGCACTTGGATCAATCGTACTTGCCGCCGGAACTTTTTCGGCAAGCTTATCAGCGCCTATAAAGTATTTGCTGGAATTGTCTTGCAGCAATCCGCCAAAATCTAGAAGATTTGACTGGCCGTTGACGTTGATCTGCAACGTTGTGTCGTCGACGGCAGAAATAGCCGTATCGTCACCTTCAAAACTGTTCGACGCAACATAGGCAAATGACGTTATCGGGATCTGGTCGAAATTAGGTGCATCCAGATTGATGGGCACTCTCGCTTCGTTGACGCCCTCAACCAGCGAGAAGGCGTGATCGAACCCTGCCCGCAGCGCGTCGTCGGCCGTCGCGTCGCCGGGCGTGGTGTCACGAACGACGGGACCCCTGTCGGCTTCGATCGGAGCCGGCGACCCGTCAGCGTCGGCGTTGGTCGGTCTTGGAGCGTCGCCACCGCCACAAGCGGCGAGCGCCAACGTCAAAATCAGTACGGCGTAAGGATAGTGAGGCATCTTCTCTTCCCGGATCTTGAATATCCCGGACGAGGAGAAAGCGTATTTGCTTGATCGAGAGCAAGCATGATTCATTTGAACAGGACAATGATGCCGCTCGACATGCAGTTAAGTATAGTAGGTTAACCATGTTCGTTTACTATACGATGCCCGCGTCTCCCGCCAAACGCGAGACCCGCCGCGCCGCGCGCGCCAGCCACGCCCAAGTACGCGATGGACGGCACGGCCTTCCCCGGCTAGGCTCGTGTTCAAGAAGAACGGGGAGGGGCCGATGCGGGGTGTGCCGTGCTAGCCGGGGTGATCGCGGCCCTGCGCCGCTTGAACCTCGCCGTCGAGGCGGTGATCCGCCCGCTCGCTTGGGCCAGCATGGCGCTGATGCTGTTCGCGGTGCTGCTCACCGTGGTCGCGCGCGAGACCTTCTTGTTCCTGCCCTGGACCGACAAGGTCGCCTTGATCCTCCTGCCGGTCCTCGCCTTCATCGTCGCACCCGTCGCCTACCGGCGCTCGGAGAACGTGGCGCTCGACTTGTTCCTCGACACGCTGCCGCCCAGGCTCGCCCGCGTCCACGCCCTCCTCATCCACCTGTGTCTCGCCGTCGTCTTCCTGATCGGGCTCGACTTGACCTTGCGCAAGATCGGCCTGCGCTTCGCGCCGCTCGAAATCCTGATCGAGACCGTCTTTCGCCTCGACGTCGGCTCGATCCGCCCGTTCAAGGCGCCGTTGCGCATCCCCACGATCGGGCTGGAGTGGCGCTACGTCTACATGGTGATGCCGGTCTCGTTCGCGCTTCTCCTGCTCGCCAACCTGGAGATCGTCCTGCGCTTGATCTTGGGCTTGGTGCGTCCAAACGAGCCGGCCACGACCCCCGTTCGAACCTTCGACGAGGCGCACGCCGGCGTGCATCACGAGGAGTAGCCCCTTGCCGACCGCCTTCTTGTGGCTGTTCCTGGCCCTTCTCTTCTTGAGCGTGCCGGTCGTGTTCGGCCTCCTGATCGCGGCCGGGATCAGCGTCGTCTTCAGCTTAGGGGGCGATTTCGACGTCCTCGACCTGAACTCGCTGCTCAGCCAGATCTTCTCCGGCATCTCGTCGGTGCCGCTGATGGCGCTGCCGATGTTCATCCTCGCCGGCGAGATCATGAACACCGGCGGCATCACGGCCCGGCTCGTCGGCTTCAGCCAGTCCCTGATCGGCCACGTCCGCGGCGGGCTCGCCCAGGTCAACATCCTCACCTCCGTCCTGTTCGCCGGCCTGTCCGGCTCCGCCGTCGCCGACACCTCCGCCTTGGGCTCGATGCTGATCCCGGCGATGGAGAAGAACGGCTACTCGCGCCCGTTCGCCGCCGCCGTCACCGCCGCGTCCTCGGTGATCGGCCCGATCATCCCACCGAGCGGCATCATGATCATCTACGCCTTCGTCATGGGGGTGAGCCCGGCCGCCCTCTTCGCCGCCGGCATCGTGCCGGGCTTCTTGATCGCGGGCGGCTTGATGACGCTGACGTGGTACCTCGCCCGCCGCTACGACTTTCCGGTCGCGAGCGAGCGGGCGAGCGGGCGCGAGATCGCTAGTGCGGCGAAGCTCACCTTCTGGCCGCTCCTGACCCCGATCATCCTGCTCGGCGGCATCCTCACCGGCTGGTTCACGCCGACCGAGGCCGCCGGCATCGCCGCCGCCTACGCCCTCTTCGTCGCCCTCTTCGTCCTGCGCGTGCTGCGCTTTAAGGATCTCCCGGCCATCTTCACCCGCGCCGCCCTCGCGTCGGGCATCATCCTCCTCCTGATCGGCACGGCGAAATCGTTCTCCTGGGTCGCCGACCAGGTGGGTGCCGCGCAGATGCTCTCCGACTTCATCCTCTCGCTCACCGACAACCCCTATCTCCTCCTCTTCCTCGTCAACATCATGCTGTTCGTCGTCGGCATGTTCTTGGACGCCGGCCCCGCCATCTTGATCCTCGGCCCGATCCTCTCCAAGGTCTTCGTCGACCAGCTCGGCGTCGATCCCGTCCACTTCGCCATCATCATGTGCATCAACGTCACGGTCGGGCTCGCGACGCCGCCGATGGGGCTCGTCCTCTTCGTCGCCGCCTCGGTGGCCAAGGAGAAGGTGGGCGCCATCATCAAGGCGATCCTGCCCTTCCTCGCCGTCGAGGCGGGCGTCATCTTCCTCATCACCTACGTCGAGGACCTCGTCCTGTTCTTGCCCCGCCTGCTCGGTCTGCACTAGGCTGGGCGCCAACGAAACCGGGAGGTCTCACGATGAGCATTTACAAACGACTGGGCCTGACGACCGCCGCCGCCGTCATCGGCTTGGGGCTGGCACTGCCGGCGGCGGCGCAGGACGCCAAGACGATCAAGATCGCCTTCCTCGGCTCGGAGGAGGACGAGGACTACGACGGCTCGATGGTGTTCAAGAACTACGTCGAGAGCGAGTCCAACGGCGCGCTCAAGGTCGAGGTCTACCCCAACGGCCGGTTCTGCTCCAACGAGGACGAGTGCAACGAGGCGCTGCTCGACGGCCGTTTGGAGATGCACATCACCACCAACGGCGGCCTCGCGTCGTGGTACCCGCAAGCGCAGTTCCTCGATCTGCCCTACCTGCTGCCGAACGACCGCGTCGCCGAGTGCGTCTTCGACGGCCCCTTGACCGATAAGCTGCGCCAGGCCGTCCTGCAGGACATCGGCGCCGTGCGGCTGATGGCGGTCTCCAACACCGGCGGCTGGCGCGACATCGCGACGACGACGAAGCAGGTGAAGACGCCCGAGGACGTCAAGGGCCTGAAGCTCAGGACCATCGGGGCCGAGATCCAGATCGAGCTGGTCAAGGCGCTGGGCGGCAACCCGTCCCCGATCGCGTGGCCGGAAGTCTACACCTCGCTCGGCACCGGCGTCGTCGAGGGGACCAAGAACGGCATCACCGACATCGTCAACATGCAATTCCAGGACTACCTCAAATACATCATCCTCGACGGCCACGCCTACATGTCGGCCCTGTGGTGGATGAACGAGGGCTTCTTCGAGGGCCTCTCCGACGACGAGAAGCGCATCGTCTACGACGGCTTCCAGTTCTTGAAGACCACGACCCGCGCCATGCCGATGCGAAAGGCCGTCGACGCCTACGAGACTTTCAGACAAGCCGGCGGCACGGTCTACGCGCCCAGCCCCGAGGAGAAGGAGGCGTTCAAGGAGGCGGCGCAGCCGGTCTGGCAATGGTACGAGGACCAGTACGGCGACGAGTGGGTGACGGCGGCCCAGGACGCGGTCGCCACCTGCGAGAAGTCGCTCGACGAGGAGTACGCGAAGGCGACGCAGTAACGCTTGCGCGTGCGCTGGGCGCGCGGCCTTTCTCTTCTCTTTTTTGCTTTGTCCAAGGCTGGCCCCCGGCGTCGCGGCCAGCCTTGCGCGTTAACACTTGCAAAAAAGAAAGAAAAAAGGACCGCGCGTCAGCGCACGCGCAGCGTTCAAGCGGGTTTAAGCCGCGCCGCCGGGCGTTCCTCGATCGGCCAGTGCATGAGGGCGGCGACGAGGCCGAGGCCGATGGCACCCCACCAGACGGGGGTGTAGGAGCCGGTCGCGTCGTAGACCCGCCCGCCGAGCCAGACGCCGAGCAGCGCGCCCATCTGGTGGCTCAAGAAAGACGATGCCGAAGAGCGTTGCCATGTAGCGCGGCCCGAACATCGCGGCGACGAGGCCGGAGGTTAGCGGCACGGTCGAGAGCCACAAGAGGCCCATGACGGCGGCGAAGACGAGGGTCGACGCCGCCGTTATCGGCAGCAGGATGTAGACGGCGATGACGATCGCGCGGGCGAGGTAGATGAAGCTCAGCAGTTTCTGCTTCGGGTAGCACCCGCCGAGCAGGCCCGAGGCGTACGATCCGACGACGTTGAACAGGCCGACAAGCCCGATCGCCCAGGCGCCGATCGCGGCGTCGACGCCCCGATCGACGATGTAGGGCGGCAGGTGGATCTGGATGAAGGCGACGTGGTAGCCGCAGACGAAGAAGCCGCCGGTCAGGAGCCAGTAGGAGCGGTTCGCCGCCGCGTCGCGCAAGGCGCTGGGTCAGGGTCTGCCCGGCGGCGCTCGTCGCACCGCCCTCCTCCTTGCCGAACGGCAGGCTCATCGGCACGACGAGCACGACGAGGAACGCCAGCATGAACAGCGCCACCGACCAGCCGTAGGCCGAGATGAAGGCTTGGCCTAAGGGGAACGAGCAGGAACTGGCCCATCGAGGAGGCGGCGACGACGAGGCCGAGTGCGGCCGAGCGGCGTTCCTCGGGCACCATCCGGCCGACGGCGGCGAGGACGAGGCCGAAGGACGCCCCCGCCCCGCCGGCGCCGACGAGAAAGCCGGCCGAGACGTAGAGCCCCGTCGGGCTGGAACTCAAGCCCATCAGGACGAGCCCGCCGGCGTAGATGAGCGCACCCCAGATCAGGACCGGGCGGATGCCGAAGCGGTCGGCCAAGGCGCCGGCGACCGGCTGGCCCAGGCCCCACATGAGGTTCTGGATGCCGATCGCGACCGCGAAGATCTCGCGCCCCCAGCCGTAGGTCGCGGTGATCGGCGCCAGGAACAGGCCGAAGCCCGAGCGCGCGCCGAAGGTGACGAGCGCGATCAGGCAGGCGACGGTGATGATCTGCGTCGGCGTGAGGGCGAGGCGCATCGGCACTCCGGTCGGCTGCGGCGGTGACGAGACTGTAGCGCGCCGACGGCATTTGTCACCGCCGGGCGTGCAGAACCTCGCGCACGGCGGCGGCGACGGCGGCACTCACCCTGACGTTGCTCTCCTCGGTGACGCCGGCGACGTGCGGCGTCAGGATCAGGTTCGGGGCGCCCGCGAGCGCGCTTTCGGCCGGCAGCGGCTCGCTCGCGAAGACGTCGAGCAGGGCGCCGCCCAAGCGTCCTTGGCGCAGCGCCTCGGCCAGGGCCGCCTCGTCCACCACCCCGCCGCGGGCGGCGTTGATCAGGACGGCGCCCGGCCGCATCCGGGCGAGCGCTTCGGCGTCGATCAGGTTGCGCGTGGCCGGGGTCAACGGCACGTGCAGGCTCACCGCGTCGGCGGCGGCGAGCAGGGCGCCGAGATCCGCCGCCCGCGCCACGCCCGCCTCGGCGAAGCCTGCGTCGTCGGCCGGGAGCCCCGGGTCGAAGGCGGCGACGCGCATGCCCAAGCCCTGCGCCAGCGCCGCCGTCCTGCGGGCGATGCGGCCGAAGCCGACGAGACCGAGTGTTCGGTCGAAGACCTCGCGCCCGATCAGCCGGTTGCGCGGCCAGCCGCCCGCCGCGACCTCGTCGCCCGCGTGGTAGGCGCCGCGCAGCAGCATCAAGACGCCCGTGATCGCGTACTCCGCGACCGAGCGGTCGTTGGCGCCGGTGGCGGGCCGGACCTCGATCCCCGCGCGCGCTACAGGCGTCGAGGTCGATGTTGTCGAGCCCGACGCCGAGCCGGCCGACGACGACGAGGTTGGGCGCCGCCGTCCAGCAGATCCGCCCCCACTTGCGTCCGGTTGCGCACGATCAGCGCCCCCGCCCCCGTTAGCGCCGCGCGCAGGTCATCGCCCCGATCGACCAAGCCTGGGTCGTAGAGGGTGGTGAAGTCGCGCCCGAGATCGTCGATCGGCGCCCGCGTCCATGAACTCGCTGACGACGATCTCAGGATTCGTTGTGTCGCTCATCCGCTCCCCCTGTCTCCATCGGCGACGCGCCGCAGCGCTTCGAGCGTCGCCGACGCCACCGCCATACCGTCTCGTGCCGCCGCATCGGCGTTCAGGGCGCGGCGCTTACCCGGAATATGCACGCCCTCGCCCGCGATACGTTCCAGGTAGACGCCGACGCGCGCGCCGGCATCGGCCCCTAACACCGTGTCGGCGTCGATGGCGAGGACGAAGAGCCCGACGCCGGGCGTCGTGTCGCCCTCAAGGAACGACGGCGCGTCGAGCGACCAGTTGGCGCCGCTCAAGCCCGCCGCCAGCAGTTCGACCATGAGGGCAACGTTGCCGCCCCTGGCACCGCCGAAGGGGAGCAGGACGCCGTTCAGCGCGGCCCGCGCGTCGGTCGTCGAGCACCCCCGATCGTCGAGCGCCCAGCCGGCCGGGATCGCCTCGCCGTGCCCGGCCGCGAGCCTCAGGTTGACGTAGGCCGTGGCACTGCTCGACTGGTCGATGACCAGCGGCGGGCCGTCGTGGCACGGGACGGCGAAGGCGAGTGGGTTGGTGCAGTAGGTGGCCGTCGTGGCGCCCGAACCGGCGAGCAGCGCCGGGCCGCCATTGGTGGCGGCGAGACCGACGAGCCCTTGCCCCGCCAAGCGCCAGACGAACCAGCCCAGTGCGGCGTTGGTGAAGCCGTTCTTGACCGTGAAGGCGGCGACGCCGCACCCGCGCGCGGCGGCCACCAAGTCGTCGAAAGCGCGATCGAAGGCGAGGTGGCCGACGCCGCCCTTGGCGTCGGCGCGGATCAGGCCGGGCGACGGCCGCTCGATCAGAGGCTCGGCGCGGCCGTCGATGCGCCCGACCTTGAGCCCGTCGCAGTAGGTCAGCGCGT
>CBDCHP010000009.1:0-133069 GCA_965217265.1 Geminicoccaceae bacterium
CCAGGATCGCGTCGCGGGTCACGAACGCGGTGGCGATGAACCAGTCGTGCGGCGTGGCGCTGCCCGGGTCCTTGCCGACGTTGTAGACGAGCTTGGTGAGGAGCGCCGTCTTGATCGCGTCCTTGTCCGTCGAAGCCAAGGAACGCCGGGGCAGGTCGCCCGGCACGTCCGTCGTCGCTGTCGCCATCGTCGCTCAATCCTCGCTGCCGGCCAACCGGGGCGCGATCATCGCCATCGCGTCCGGCATTGCAAGCCACCATTCGCGGCACCGCCGCATAAGCACGTAGGGCGGCAAAAAAACAAGCACAGGTTGAATAGCTTGTAGTAATTGATCTGAAAAAATGCTATTGTCGCGCTTATACCGTGACGGAAACTGGACCTTATCGCGCCATGGTTGAGGAAGAGGCGAGATCGAAGCTCGGGCTTGGGCCGTCGGAGGCGGTACCACCCTTGACGCCCACCCGGTTCTCGCCGGCCCTGATCGGCACGGTCGTGGCGCTGCTCGTGATCCTGGGCGTGGGCGGGATCGCCTGGAGCCTGCTCGGCAACGAGCGTGAGCGCCTCCTGGAGCGGCGCGGCCACCTGCTCGAAGGCAGCGCCCGCGTCGCCGCCTCGACCGTGTCGCGCACGCTCGGCGCGTTCGACCTCGTCGTCAGCCTGATCGTCGACGACTACGCCGACCACCGCCTGACCCTGGACGAGGTCATCGAACTCGTCGTCGATCGCCTCCATGAAGGCGCAAACCAACTGCCGGAGCTGGAAAGCTTCTCGTTCCTGAACGCGGACGGCACCATACGCTTCAGCACCAATCGAGGCGCCGTCGGCCGCAACTTGGCTTGGCGATCGTACTTCAAGGCCCACGCCGAGACCACCGCCGAGGGCATGTACATCGACCAACCGCTGAACAGCGTCGTGCCGCCGCACCGGCGTATCATCCCGATCAGTTGGGCGCTGCGCGACGGCGACGGCGCCTTCGTCGGCGTTCTCGTCGCGGTGACGACGGCCCGCTTCTTCACCGACCTCGTGACGCCCCTGCTCAACGACGAGGGCGAGGCGCTCGCGATCGTCGACCAGGACCTGACGCTCTTCGCCACGGACGGCCGGGGTCCGGCAATTCAATCGACGGGCGGCGGGAAGCTACTGGCCCTGCAGGGGCTGCCCAAGCTCGAACGGTCGAAGCCCTGGTATCAGGCGTTTCAGGACTCGGAAGGGACCGATTATCTCCGCGCCGTGGCGCGCGCGCGGGGCACCGGCCTCTTCGTCGTCGCGGCGACGCCGGTCGGGGGCATACTTGCATCTTGGCGGCTGCTCGCCGAGATGGTGCTGGCCGGCATCGTGCTGACCGGCACCCTGCTCGGCGTGCTCGCCGCCTACCTGCACCGCGCCCACCTCGACCTACAGCGGGCCGCCGTGCGGGCCCTGAACGACAAGGCCCAGGCCGAGGCCGGCGACCGGGCGAAGGCGCGCTTCCTCGCTACGATGAGCCATGAGATCCGTACGCCGATGACGGCGATGCTCGGCATGGTCGACCTCGTCGCCGACGAGCCGCTGCAGCCCAAGGCCCGCGGCTACCTCTCGGCGATCCGGCGCTCGGGCGAGCAGCTCTTGGCGATCATCAACGACATCCTCGACTTCATGAAGCTGGGCGCCGACACGCTCTCGCTGAGCACGGTCGACTTCGACCTTCGGGCGCACGTCGAGGAGGTGCACTCGGTCATCCGGCCGCAGATCGTGCAGCAGGGGCTCGACTTCGACCTAGTCTGGAACGGGCCGGAGCCCTTGCCGCTCAAGGGCGACCCGCGGCGTCTGAAGCAAGTACTCTACAACCTGCTCAACAACGCGACCAAGTTCACCCGCAAGGGCGGCATCCTGCTGCGGGTCGAGCCCCGGCCCCACGTCGAGGGTCAAGTCCTGATCCGCATCGACGTCGAAGACACCGGGGTCGGCATCGACCCGCTCGAAGCCGAGCAGCTGTTCAATCCCTTCGTCCAGGCCGAGCGGACGACGAAGGAAGCGATCGGCGGCACCGGCCTCGGGCTAACGATCTCAAAAAGTCTCGTCGAGGCGATGGGTGGGCGGATCGGCTGCGACGGCCGGTCGGAGGGCGGCAGCAGGTTCTGGGTCGAGATCCCCTTCGAGGCCGGCAGCACCCAGGCCATCAAGGAGGAGGCCGAAGTCGAGATCCCGCACGGCCGGCCCTTGAGCATCCTGCTCGCCGAGGACGCGCCCTTGAACCAGGAGCTGATCATCGAGCTGCTGACCCGTCAGCGCCACAAGACGACGCTCGCCGCCAACGGCGTCGAGTTCCTCGACCTCGCGGCAAAACGGCCCTACGACCTCCTGATCCTCGACATCGGCATGCCGATCATGGACGGCGAGACGGCGGTCCGCCACCTGCGCGAGCGGGCGGGGCCGAACCGCTACACCCCGACCGTGGCACTCACCGCGAACGTCATCGAGACCGACCAGAAGCGCTACTTGAGCGCCGGCTTCAACGCCTGTCTCAGCAAGCCGATAGAGCGCGGCCTGTTCTTCGCCACCATCAACCGGCTGACCTCGGGCGCGCAACTTCTGCCGGAGCCGGCGGCGGACGGACACGGCCCCGACCTGAAGTCGGCGGCGGCGATCGACTGGACGTTCTTGGACCGGATGCAGCAGGGCGTTGCGGCGGGCCGCGTCTCCGCTTGGATGCGCCGCGCCGTCGAGGAGGCGGAGGAGACCCTGAGCGGCCTGCGCGGCCTCGCCGATCCGGTCGAGAGCGGGCGGCGCGGCCATAGGCTCAA
Organism: Geminicoccaceae bacterium; assembly: GCA_965217265.1. Lineage (GTDB taxonomy): Bacteria > Pseudomonadota > Alphaproteobacteria > Geminicoccales > Geminicoccaceae > JAGRGG01. The sequence goes on from CBDCHP010000009.1 coordinate 2,784, forward strand.
GGGCACGTCGCGCAATTTCGGCCTGCAGGCGATTGGCGACGCCGCCGAGAAGATCGAGCGTGCCGCCTACAGCGGCACGGCGCCTCTGCCGCTCGGCGAACTGGAAGAGGCGATCGCCCGCACCCGAGAGACGCTACTGGCCGAGGGGTTGATCTGAACGCTTGCACGTCCGCTGCGCGGGGCTTTCTTTTCTTCTTTTTTGCAACTTTGGCCGGGGCTGGCTTCGATGTTGGGATCAAGTCCAAGAACAAAATCGCAAAAAAGAACGAAGAAAGGCCGCGCGGCAGCCTGCCTAGCTATGCTAGGCACTGAAGCGTTCTCTCACGACCCCTTCGCGTCCGGCCCCAAAAAGCGCCGCAGCAGGTCGATCGGCACGGGGAAGATGAGGGTCGAATTCTGCTCGGCCGCGACGTCGTAGAGCGTGCTCAAGTAGCGCAATTGCATGGCTTCTGGCACCTGCGCGAGCGTACGCGCCGCCTCGACCAGCTTCTCGGCGGCTTGGCTCTCGCCCTCGGCGTTGATGATCTTGGCGCGGCGGTTGCGCTCGGCCTCGGCCTGCCGCGCGATCGCGCGCACCATGCTCTCGTCGATGTCGACGTGCTTGATCTCGACGTTGGCGACCTTGATCCCCCACTCGTCGGTCTGCGCGTCCAGGATCTGCTCGATGTCGTCGTTGAGCTTGTCGCGCTCGGCCAGCATCTCGTCGAGGTCGTGCTTGCCCAGCACCGAGCGCAGCGTGGTCTGCGCCAGCTGCGAGGTCGCCATCATGAAGTCCTCGACCTCGATCACCGCCCGATCCGCCGCGACGACGCGAAAGTAGAGGACAGCGTTGACCTTGACCGAGACGTTGTCGCGCGAGATCACGTCCTGGCTCGGCACGTCGAGGACGATGGTGCGCAAGTCCACCTTCACCATCTGCTGGATGATCGGAACGATGAGGACGAGGCCGGGACCGCGCACGGCACTGTAGCGGCCGAGCGAGAAGACGACGCCGCGCTCGTACTCGCGCAGCACCTTGAGCGAGATCGCGAGGATGATGACGACGAGAAAGGCGAGCGCGATCCACAAGCCGGCGTCGGCGGGGAGGAGGGCGTCGAGCATGATTTGGTCTCACGTACGGGTTTAGGGCAGAACGCTACGCGTCGCTGCCGTGGGCTTTCTTCTCTTTTTTGCTCTTGTCCGGGGCTGGCCCTCGGCGCTGATGCCAGCCTCCTGCGTTAACACTGGCAAAAAAGAAGCTCCGCGCAGCGGGCGCGCAAGCGTTCTCATCAACACTTAAGATCGGCGTTCTCTTGCACGAAGCCGCATCCTTTGGCTTTCTTGGCACCGTGGATGCCGGGCGATCGGCGGCAAGGAGGATGGATCTTTGAGCGAATTGGTACAAAGCCCGACGTGGCAGGCGCTGCGCGGGCAAGCGGCGGCGATGAAGAAGCGCTCGCTGCGGGGGATGTTCGAGGACGACCCGAAACGCTTCGAGCGGTTCTCGCTCAGGCTCGACGACCTGCTGCTCGACTGCTCGAAGAACCTGATCGACGAGTCGGTGATGGCGCTGCTCTTGCACCTCGCCCGCGACGCCGAGGTCGAGGCGTGGCGCGAACGGATGTTCAAGGGCGAGGCGATCAACACGACCGAAGGGCGGGCCGTCCTGCACACCGCCTTGCGCAACCGGGCGAACACGCCGGTCTACGTCGACGGCGAGAACGTGATGCCGGGCGTGAACGCCGTCTTGGAGCGAATACGCGACTTCGTCGCCGCCGTGCGCGACGGGACGTGGCGGGGGCACACAGGACAAGCCATCACCGACATCGTCAATATCGGCATCGGCGGCTCGGATTTGGGCCCGCTCATGGTCTGCACGGCGCTGCAACCCTACGCGCGCGAGACCCTGCGTGCCCACTTCGTCTCGAACGTAGACGGGGCGCACCTGACGCACGCGCTCAAAGGTCTCGATCCGGCGACGACGCTGTTCATTGTTGCCAGCAAGACCTTCACGACGCAGGAGACGATGACCAACGCCGCCTCGGCCCGCGCTTGGCTGGTCGAGCGCCTGGGCGACGAGACGGCGGTGGCAAAGCACTTCGTCGCAGTCTCGACCAACGCCGAGAAGGTGGGCGCGTTCGGCATCGACACCGACAACATGTTCGGCTTTTGGGACTGGGTCGGCGGGCGCTATTCGTTATGGTCGGCGATCGGCCTGCCGATCGCGCTCTACGTCGGCACAGAGCGTTTCGAGGAGCTGCTGGACGGCGCACACGCCATGGATCGGCATTTCCAGGAGGCGCCCTTGGAGGCGAACCTGCCGGTGGTCCTGGCGCTGATCGGCGTCTGGTACAACAATTTCATGGGTGCCGAGACGCTGGCGATCCTGCCCTACGACCAGCACCTGAGCCGCTTCGCCGCGTACTTGCAGCAAGGCGACATGGAGAGCAACGGCAAGTCGGTGCGCCGCGACGGGCGGGGCGTCGACTACGAGACCGGCCCGATCGTCTGGGGGGAGCCCGGCACCAACGGCCAGCACGCCTTCTATCAGTTAATCCACCAGGGCACGAAGCTGATCCCCTGCGACTTCATCGCTGCGGCCGAGAGCCAGACGCCCCTGGGCGACCACCACGCCAAGCTGCTCGCCAACTTCTTCGCCCAGACCGAGGCACTCGCCTTTGGCAAGTCCGAAGCCGAGGTAGTGGCCGAACTAGAAGGGCAGGGGGTCAAGGGAGGGGCACAAGAGAGGCTGGCGCCGCATAAAGTCTTCGAGGGTGATCGCCCCTCGACCTCGATCCTGTTCGAGCGGCTGACGCCCTTCGCCCTTGGCCGCCTGATCGCCCTCTACGAGCACAAGATCTTCGTCCAGGGCGTGATCTGGCGGATCAACAGCTTCGATCAGTGGGGCGTCGAACTCGGCAAGCAACTGGCGGCGCGCATCCTGCCGGAACTGGACGGCGACGCGCCGGTGGACGGCCACGACGCCTCGACCAACGGCCAGATCAACCACATGAAGCGGCTGCGGCAAACGAACGGATGAGCCTGCTCGCCCTCCTCGCCGGCGCGGTCATCATCGCCGTCATCTTCGTCGATTTCCTGCACTCGACCATCACCACTCGCGGCGCCGGGCCGCTGACGACCGCCCTGACCGCCGGCATGTGGCGGCTGATCCGCAACGGCCCGCGCCGCCTCGTCCGCTACGCCGGCCCGATCACCCTGCTCGGCGCCGCCTGTTTATGGATCGTCGGCCCCTGGCTCGGCTGGGGCCTCGTCTTCGTCGCCGGCGGCGATATCCTGCGGGCACCGGACGGCTCGATGGGCGCCACCCCGGCCGACAAGGCGGCGTTCGTCGTCTCCTTGCTCTCGACCTTGGGCCTCGGCGTCTTCACCCCGACCGCGGCACCCTGGCACTTGGCGGCCGGCTTCGCCGCCGTGAACGGCATGGTCGTCCTCACGCTGTCGATCAGCTACGTCTTGAGCGTCTTACAGACCGCGATCGAGGCGCGCGGCCTCGCAGCACAGGTCTCGGTCATGGGCGACACGCCGGAGGCGATCCTGCGGCGCGGCTTCGACGGCGAGGGCTTCACCGCACTCGCCGACTACTTGGGCGCCATGGGACCCGACCTCGCCGCCTCGGCGCAGCGCTTCAAGGCCTACCCGCTCGCCGCCTGCTTCGATCGCGGCGGCGGCGATTTGCACGTCAGCGAGGTGGCCGCGCGGCTGCGGGTCGTGCTGGACGTGCTGCCGGCGTGCACCCGCCGCCGGCTCGACCTCGTTCTCCTCGATGAAGCGTTGAGCGAACTCGTGCGCGAGGCGTCGCTCGCCACCGATCTCCCGCGTCCCGCCGCGGTCGATCGGGCGGCGCTGCGGGCGGAGGGAATGCCGGTGTGACAGACGCTGCGCGTGCGCTGACGCGCGGTCCTTTTTCTTTCTTTTCTGCAACTTTGCTCTCGAATTTGGCCTCAACGCCGAGGGCCAGCCTCGGACAACAGCAAAAAAGAGAAGAGAGAAGCCCCGCGCAGCGGACGCGAAGCGTGCCAAGCACATGTATAAGCAAAATCACCTAATTGGGTTGCTCCGGGGCACAATATAGGTTTATAAACCTATTATATGCCCACTGGAGCCCAATCTATGCACCGCTTCGCCCTTCTGCTCCTGCCGCTTCTCACCGGCTGCGCCGAGTATGCCGCCTACAGCGGCTACGCGATTGAGAAGCGGCGGATGATGAACGACCGGCAGGCGCGCGCCACCATGTCGGCCACCTGCGACATCGCGCTCGGGTCTTTCTTTCGCGAGTTGACCGCGACCGAGCGGCGCTACGTGGCGGTCGTCTGCGGCGGCGATCCAGGGTCGATCCCGTCCGCGGCGGCGTCGTCGACGACGCCGCGCCGTGGTAAGCCGACGACGGGATCTTGAGGGGCTGCCCCCGCTTCAAGGGCCGGCTGGCGCGGGCGTCAAAGGCATTGCCGGGCGGTCGGCGAGCATCGCCCGGCCGGAGCGGCCGAGTTCCCGCAGCCGCGCCTCGACGGCCGCGCGCTCGTGCGCCGCGCGCGCCTTGTCCCAAACCTTGGCCTCGGCGACGAGGGCGGCGGCGGCGTCGAGCGCCTCGGGCCTCGGGTTGCCAGCGGTCGCGAGATCGGTGCGGCGAAAGACGACGTCGGCCAGCGTCTCGGCCATCTCGGCCCGCGCCGCGTGGAGGATCTCCGCCGCCGTCACCGTGCTGCCGGGCAGGGTCTGCCGCAAGGCGGCGGCGTTCGGTCCGCGGGCGAGCGACAGCACCTCGTCGTAGGCGCGCCCGTGGTTGTGCGCCAGCGCCAGCGCCGCCCCGGGCGCCAGACCCTCGGCCTCGATCGCGCGCACGAGGGCGATGAAGTCGTCGAATGCCCCGCCGTGAACCGGCGTCGCCGTGAGCTTTGACGCCGGCAGGGGTCGTCCGAGGCCCCGCGCGGCGAGCGCCACCGCGCGGGGGGCCTCGATCGGCGCCGTCGTGTAGCGCACGCCGATCAGGGTGACGAGACCCGCGATGCCGTGCTCCTTGCCGTGGTCGATCAGGCGCGAGCGGTGGGCGAACTTCAATTCCTGCTCGCCGTCCTCGTCGGCCGGCGCGACGGCGCCCTCGCCGAACGGGACGAGGCCGGCCGAGCCCATCGCCACGTCGTCGAGACGAAGGTCGAGGCCAGCGTAGCCCTGGTTGACCTCGGCGAGCCAGCGCCGCAGCTCGCGCTCGGTGATGGCGTACGTGTCGGGGTGGCCCTCGAACACCTTATGCCAGACGCCGACGAGCGTGACGCCGCGCCAGGGCACGAGGAACAGGTGCCGCCCGCCGCGCGAGAGCTTGGCCTCGGCGTCGGGGGTGCGGGCCGGGATGGTGAGCGCCGCGTCGCCCGCGATCACCGGCCGCGCGACGACGAAGTAGGCGTCGCGCGAGAAGGGGGTCGGCGGGTCGAGCGCCAAGCCCAGACCCAAACCCAGCAGGCGCTGCGCGTAGGGACCGGCGGCGTTGAGGACCGCCTTGGTCCGCACCTCGAACGCGGCCGTGCCGAGGCGGTCCTCGACCTTGACCGCGCGCACCCGGCCGTTCGTGACCGCAAAGCCGGTGGCTTCGAGATAGTTCGCGACCACGGCCCCTTGCTCGGCCGCACTACGGACGTAGGCGAGGACGAGCCGAGTCGGGTTGTACATCTGCCCGTCCGCGAACACCCCGGCCCCCGTCAGACCCTCCGGGTCGAGGCCGGGGTAGCGGTTCAGCGTCTCGGCGCGGTCGAGCGTGTAGCCTGCCGGGATGCGGCGCGTCGGGTCGGCGATGCCGCGGTTGCGATCGAGGGTGAGCGCGTCATAAAGGGCCATGCCGGCCTTGAGGACGGGCTTGCCTTTCATGCCGTGGCCGTAGGTCGGCACGACGATCGGCAGGGGCCGCGCCAAGTGCGGTGCGGCGCGAAGGTAGGCCGCGCGCGCCGCCGCCGACTGGCGCACGCGGACGATGTCGGCGTGCTGCAGGTAGCGGATGCCCCCGTGCAGCATCTTGAACGAGTGCGCCGAGGTGGCGCCGCCGAAATCGCCGCGCTCGACGAGCGCCACCCTCAAGCCGCGCTGCGCCGCGTCCAGCGCCGCCGCCGCCCCGAACATGCCGCCGCCGACGACGACGAGATCGAAGGTCTCGTCGGCGAGGCGCTTGAGGTCGCGCGTGAGCAAGGGCGTCAACGGTGCGCGTTGGACGGCTTGACCGCGACCGCGGCCAGCTTCTTCGAGAGCACCTTCACGTCCTTGCCGTAGAGGATGAAGCAGACGCGAAAGAACAGTTCCAGGAGCGTCGTCACGCCCAAGCCCACGTAGTTGAGCGGGTTCTTCCAAAAAACGTAGAGCTTCAAGGGCATGATGCGGACGACCTTGAAGCCGGCGAGGTTTAAGAGCTGCTTCAGGCTATAGTCGGTGAACAGGTTGAAGTGGTCGATGTTGTGGGCGAGGTTCTCCGAGCCGACGAGCGGGTTGGCACCGTTCAGGCCGTAGACGATCAACAGTCCGTTGGGCTTCAGCTTGGTGCGGCACAGCCCCAGGAAGGCCAACTGCTCGTCGAGGGTCAGGTGGTTCAATTCCTGCTCGGGAATGATGACGTCGAACGATCCGGGTGCTGCTTCCAGATAGGGCACGGCCTCGCCCACCGCCAAGGGCAGGCCGCGTTCGAGCCCGTACGCCACCTTGGCGGGATCGCTGTCGATGCCGGCGACGTCGGTGTAGCCCTCCTTGGTGAGCAGGCTGACCAGGTAGCCGGCACCGCAGGAGACGACGAGGATGCGAACATCCTTGTCGGCCGGCAGGTGCTTTAAGTAGTTGGCGCGGTAGTAGGCCTCGAACTTGGCGTAGCCCGAGGCGACGTCTTTGGGCGCTTGCCAGTAGCTGTCGAAGGGTTCGAGCCTGGCGGCGCGGCGTCGGGCTTGGAGTTCGTTCGCGGCCTCGGCCGTCTTCAAGGCGTGCTGCGCCATCCCAGTCGTCCATTGCGTGCTAAGAAGGGCCGTTCCGCCCGTTCACCGGCGATTTAGAGCATCCGGGCGGCCGCGGTCGAGGGGGCAGTCGTCAAGGCCTATCCTTGTGTGGTCGAAATGTGCCAAGCTCGGAAGGCCGACGAGCGCGCGACGAACGCCGCCGTTCCCCTCAACCATTGCAGCGCTCAGCAACAGCGGAAAAACTCGGTCCATGATCCCCGGCCTTGAGAGCCTAGCCCTGCCGCTGTCCCTGTTGGTGCTGGGCGTCGTCTTTGTCCTGTTCATCTTCGAGGTCTACCCGGTCGAGGTGACGGCGCTCGGCGGCGTCGGCCTTTATCTGCTCCTCGGCATCATCGACACCGACGACCTGCTCTCGGTGTTCGCCAACGCCGCCCCCTTGACCATCGCCGCCATGTTCGTCTTGAGCGGCGCCCTGCTGCGCACCGGCGCGCTCGAAGCGGTAGGGCAGATCCTGCAACGCTTCGCCGGCCGCTATCCCAGGCGCACGCTGGTGGGCCTCCTGCTCGGCACGATGGCGGCCTCGGCGTTCGTCAACAATACCCCCGTCGTCATGGTCTTGATCCCGATCGTCCTGGCCTCGGCGCGCAAACTGAACCAGGCCCCCTCGATGCTGCTGATCCCGCTCTCCTACGCCGCGATCTTAGGGGGAACGATGACCCTGATCGGCACCTCGACCAACCTGCTGGTCGACGGCGTCGTCCGCGCGCGCGGTCTCGAACCGTTCGGCCTGTTCGAGGTGACGCCGCTGGGCATCGTGGTCGGCTTCGTCGGCGGGCTGTTCATGGTGGCGGCGGCACCCCGGCTGCTGCCGGCGCGGCGCACCGTGTCGAGCCTGATCGATATCCAAGAGCGGCCGCGCTTCTTGACCGAGATCATGGTGCCGTGGGGTTCCGACCTCGTCGGCCGTAAAATCCTCGACGTCGAGCTGTTCAAGCACCCCGAGCGCCGCCTCGTCGACGTGCTGCGCAACGACCTCTCCTTGCGCCGCGCCTTCGACGAGGTCGACTTGCAGGCGGGCGATCGGATCGTCTTGAAGACGCCGATCGCCGAGATCCTCACCCTTCGCGAGGAGATCGGCGGATCCATGGGCCGGGTCGAGCCGGTGGCGGCCAAGGCGACCTCGGTCCTCGAAGCGCTGATCGGCCCCGACTGCCGCCTCGTCGGCCGCACGCTGCGCGAACTGCGCCTGCGCCGCCGCTACGGCGTCTACGCGCTGGCCCTGCACCGCCAGGGCGGGGGCGTCGGGCGCAATCTGGAACGGGTCGAACTGAGGGTGGGCGACACCCTCTTGATCGAGGGCGCGCCCGAGGACGTGCGACGGCTCTCGGCCGACGCGCGGTTGACCAACCTGAACGCGCCCTCCGAGCGCAGCTACCGGCGGCAAAAGGCGCCTTTGGTCGTGGCGACGCTGGCCGGCGTCGTCCTGCTCGCCGCCTTCGAGGTGATGCCGATCGCCGGGCTTGCCGCCTTGGGCGTCGCCGTCGTCCTGCTCACCCGCTGCGTCGACAGCGACGAGGCGTTCGAGGCGGTCGATTGGCGCATCCTCACCCTCATCTTCGCCATGCTCGCCGTCGGCAAGGGGTTGGAGAACACGGGGGCCATCGCCGCTCTCGTCGAGCGCTTCCTGCCGCTCTTGCAGGGCCTGCCGCCGATCGCGGTGCTCGCCTGCCTCTACGCGCTCACCTCCTTGTTCACCGAGATCGTCACCAACAACGCGATCGCGATCATCATGACCCCGCTCGCGATCGGGATCGCCGACCAGCTCGGCCTCGACGTCCGGCCCTTCGTCGTCGCGGTGATGATCGCGGCCTCGGCCAGCTTCGCCACGCCGATCGGCTACCAGACCAACACGCTGGTCTACTCGGCCGGCGGCTACCGCTTCGCCGACTTCCTCAAGATGGGCCTGCCGATGAACATCCTGATCGGCCTCGTCACCGTTTTCACCATCCCGCTCCTGTGGCCGCTCAAAGCGGTGAACTAGACGCCCGTCGGGTGCGTCTTTTTGCTAAATCCTTGTTTTAGGTTGGGCAGTTAGGTTCGTTCGTGCTTTGCGCCCTTTCGCTGGGGGGTGTCCGCACGAGCGCGCGGTTCGCCAAACGACCTAACCGCCCCCGTAGCGTCCGGGTCGGGCGGCGGGGGCGGTGCCCGCTTCGAGGGCGCCCACGAGCCTCGCGAGCCCCTGCTCCAGCGCCTCCCCCTGCATCGGCGTGCCGTGGCCGGTCGCCGCGACATCCGGCCGCAACGCGGCGAGCCGCCCGACGGACCGGCGGGCCACCTCGGGCTCGGGCGTGAAGTAGGCGGGCGGGCCGTTCACCTCGCGCCGCTGGGTGACGACCGCGCCGAGCGCTTCCTGCTTGACGGTCACGAAGGCGTCGCCCGCGATCAGGCAGCGGTCGTCCTCGCGGAACAAGGAGACGTGCCCCGCGGTGTGGCCGGGCGTGTGGACCCAGCGCCAGCCGGGCATGTGCGGCACGCCGCCGTCGTCGGGCAGGGCCCCGACGCGGGAACCAAGGTCGACGGCCTTGCGGGGATAGGCGAACGACAGGCGCGCCATCATTCCGCCGCCGACGCTTGGCTTGGGCGGCGGGTAATCGGACCGGCCGGTCAGGTGGGGCAGTTCGAGCCGGTGCGCGTGGACCGGCGCGTCCCACCGTTCGAGCAGCTTGGGCAGGGCGCCGACGTGGTCGAAGTGGCCGTGGGTGAGGACGATCGCTTGCGGCGCGACCCCCTCGCCGAAGCGCGCCTCGGCCGTCTTCACGATCGCGTCGGCCGACCCGGGCAGCCCGGCGTCGATCAAGACCCAGCCCGTCGGCGTTCCCCACAGATAAAGGTTGACAAAGAGGAACCGCAGCCGGGTCAGGTCCGGGGCGACCGGATGGGCCGCGCTGATGAACGCCACGTCGTATCTCCGAGCAGGAAGGGCGTGCCAGGACGGACGCGCACCCGCCCGTCCGAACGGGGATCGGGGCGACGCGGTTCCGACCGACGGTGCTTTGGGCGACGGGGGCTCAGGCCGGCTTTCAGCCCGCCAACGCCCGCGCCAGGGCGCGCAGCAGCTCCCGGTGCTCGGCCGGCTTGCGCACCCAGGGCGATCCGCGCAGCGCCGGCTCGTCGAGCCGGCGCAGGTCGTAGCCGGTGACGACGACGAACGGCACGCCCCGTGCCCTGAGCGCCGCCGCGAGCGGCGTCGTCCGCCGGCCGCCGAGGTTGACGTCGAGCAGCGCCGCGTCCGGCCGCTCGGCGTCGAGCAGGGCCAGCCCCTCGGGGATCGACGGCACCGGCCCGAGCACGCGGCAGCCGTGGTCGTCCAAGAGGGCCTCGAACTCCATCGCGACCAGCATCTCGTCCTCGACGATCAGGACGCGAAACCCTGCCAGGGCAAGATCGTCGTTGCCCATCGTGATCGACTCCTCAATCAATCCTTCGACTTGAGAGGAAAGGTGATCTCGCAGCGCAAACCCTCGGGCGCGTAGACGAGTTCCGCCCCGCCCCCCAGTTCGTAGGCGCTCGCCCGCGCGATCATGCCGGTGCCGAAGCCCTTGTGCGGCGGCGGCTCGACCGCGGGCCCGCCTTGCTCCTGCCAGAGCAGGCGGACACGGCCCTCGTCCTCGACCCGCCATGAGACCCGTACCCGCCCCTCGGGCGTCGACAAGGCACCGTACTTGGCGGCGTTGGTGGCGAGCTCGTGGAAGACGAGGCCCAGCGTCAGCCCGTGCCTTCCCGTCAAGGTCACCGGCTCCCCCTCGACCGCGACCGCGGCGGGACGGTCGCCGCGGTGCGGTTCGACCTCGCGCTCGACGAGGGCCGCGAGGTCGGTCTCTTGCCCGTGGTCCTCGAACAAGAGGGCCTGCGCCCGCGCCAGCGCCTGCAGCCGGCCGAGAAACGCCTCGCGGTACGCTTTTGCCGTCACGCCCGGCCGGGTGCTCGTCTGCACGGCGAGCGACTGGACGAGGGCCATGAGGTTCTTCACCCGGTGCTGGAGTTCGTAGACCAGGACCTTGCGCTCCTCGACCGTCCGCGCCAGCACCGCGTGCGCGCGGACGCGCTCGATCGCCCCCGCCAGCAGGTTGGCGTAGTTGCGCAAGAACGCGACGTCGTCCTCGTCGAAGTCGCGGCACTCGCGGGCGTCGACCTCGAGGACGCCGAACGGCGCCGTCTCGCCGGGGATGAGGACGTTGATCATGCTCTTGACGCCGTGGTCGAGCAGGAGCGGGGGGATCTCGAAGCGGTTCTCGGTCGCGACGTCGCGCGAGACCACCGGCTTATCCTGGTGCAGGGCGTAGCCGCCGGGAGAGTGCTTGCCGGCGCCGAGGGTCGCGTGGCCGACGATGCCCGGCTTCCAGTTGACCCCGGCGCGCAGCAGCATGGTCTTACCGTCCGGCTGCAGTTCGAGCACCTTGACGAGATCGACTTCGATCGCGTGCGAGACGTGCACCGCCGCCTCGTGCAGCAGCGCGTCGAGGTCGTCGGCGCGAAAGGCCCTGAGGCCGAAATCGGCGAGCGTGCTCCGCTGCCGCCGCAGCCGCTCGGCCTGGTGTCCGTCGGGCTTGGTCTTCTTCGCCATTCGTTCTCCCTCGCTTCGCCCGCGGTTAAAACCGCCGTCCGACACCCAGCACCCCGCCCGGTTGAGTCGATATAATAAACCGCACCGCCCCGATCGTCAGCGGACGTGTTCCCGTCGCGGCCGACCGCTGGGCGGGCGAGGAGGATCTCGCGGCTCAAGACCAGCGTTGCAAGATCACGCAAGTGATCTGAAAGGCCCTTTACGGCGACCTGTCGCCGTCATCAGGCGTCGGCCGCGACGTTCGAGGAGCCGCCTTCTTACTGCGTGCACGGTCGGAGCTTGCTCGGGCAGGGCGGTGCGCCTTTGTCGGCGCCGACCAGCAGCGCGGCGCCGGCGAGCGCCAAGCCGGCGGCGGCGAGCTTGATCGGCCCCAGCGCCTCTCCGAGCAGCGGCACCGAGAGCGCCAGCGCGACCACCGGCCCGACGTAGGCGAAGCTGGACGCGGTCGCAGCACTCGCGGCACGGGTGAGCCAGACGAACGCGCCGAAGCCGACGAGCGAGCCGCCGACCACTAGATAGGCGAGCGCGGTCCAGGAGCGGCCCGACACCTGCCCGAGGTGAAAGCCTCCCGTCTCGCCCGCCGCCAAACTCACGGCGAGGAGCACGGCGCCGGCCGCGAGCATCTCGATCGCGGTGCCGAGCGCCGCGTTCTCGGGCATGTCGGCGTCGTGCCCGTAGAGCACGCCCGCCGCCACCGACGCAGCACCGGCGAGCACGGCCGCGACCGCGAACGGATCGAGACGGGCCCCCGCCCCGCCGCCGGCCAGCGACAGGACGACGAGGCCGACGAAGCCGAGGCCCAAGCCGGCGAGCCCGCGGCGGCTCGGGCGCTGGCGCAGCCAGACGAAGCCGAGCAGCGCCACCCACAACGGGATCGACGAGGTGAGCACCGCCGCCGTGCCCGCGTCCAGGCGCTGGACGCCCCAGACGACCGAGCCCTGGCCGATCACGAGCAGCAGCACGGCCATGACGACGGCGGAGCGCGCTTGGCGGGCCGTCGGCCATGGGGTGCGCCGGGGCACCGAGGCCGAACCGGGGCGCAGGCGTCCGTCGAAGGCCAGCGCGAGCGGCAGCAAGATGGCGGCGGCCAGCAGCAGACGGGCCGAGATCATCAAGAAGGGCGGCACGGTCTCGACCGCCACCTTGAAGCCGAGGAAATTGCCGCCCATCGTCAGCCACACCAAGCCCAGGGCGAGCGGGACGGCCCACGCCGGCCGCGGCGCCGGCAAAGGAGCGGCGGCGCTAAGGGTACTCACGGCGGGTTCCCGGACGTGAGCGGCAGCCCGTGAACGTGCCCGCCGCCGATCGGCTTGGTCTGCCCCGTCATTCGCTTCCCCTCGATCCGCCCGCGGCCGGTCAACTCGCCATGCCTGAGCATCTGGTCGGCCGATATAGGTCGATCGTCCTGATCGTCAGCGGGGCGCGCTCAGGCCGACGGCGCCGTCTTGCCGGCCGAATCGAACGGGTCGACGAGCGTCGTGCCCTCGATCTTCTGCCCGGCCTGCATGTCCTGTGAATAGAGCGTCGGGCAGTTGGACCCGATCGCCGCCGCCCAGATCAGCGCGTCGTAGACGTGAAAGCCGTAGCGTTCGGCGATCACGAGGCCGTGCGTGTGCGTCGCCAAGGTGAGCGGCTCGACCCGGCACACCGCGCGCACGGTCGCCAGCACCTCGCGGATCTCGGGCCACGCCATGCCGAGTTTGCGTCGCGCCACCGCCGTCGCCTCGTTGAGCACCTGCACGCCGACGACGCCGCCCGCGGCGAGCAGCGCCTCGGCCCGGTCCGCCTTGGCCGGGTCCTCGGAGAGCAGGTGGAGCACGACGTTGGTGTCGAAGAAGGCCTCAGCCACGCTCCGCCGCCTCGATGCGATCGAAGCGAAAGCCGGCCGGCAGCCGACCACGGTACTTGCGCAGCCGGTCCAGCAACTCCTGGCGGTTCGGCAGACGCTCGACCTCGAACGCGCGCTCGCCGGCGACGTGGATGGCGATCTGGTCGCCCTCTTCGAGGCCGAGCGCCTCGACGACGGCGGCGGGTAAACGAACGGCGAGGCTGTTGCCCCACTTGGCGACCTGCACGGCTTTGTCCTCTATAGATATACATTTGATAATGTCGATCCAGACCGAAGATTGCAAGGACCCCGTATAGCGTCAGGAAAACACTTCCTCGATCCGCATTGCCCATAATTTTTTCCTTCAGTGATGGGTGCACCACCCGTGGCCGAACGTTGACAAATTCCGACGAACCGGCACTTGACGGGTGCCGCCCGTGGGCGGAGCCTGTCATATGTCCCGCCGCACGGAGGCGTTGAGCGCATGAGCGGATCTCTCGCGACGCCGCCCGTCTACATCGACTACCTCAACCGCTTCGACGTCGAGGCCTTGGCGCTCACCGACGACGAGATCCTGGCCGCTATCGAGACCGGCCTGCGCCTGCAGGGCGGGGGGCAGACCGCGATCGGGCCGCGCACCCACATCGAGCCGCGCGCGGGCGTCGAGGGGCACTTCAACGTGCTGCGCGGCTGGATCGGCGCCGACGTCGATCGCGCCGGCGTCAAGGTCGTCGGCGACTTCGTCGCCAACTACGAACAGGGACGCCCCTCGGAGTACGGGCTCCTGGCGCTGTTCGACCCGCGCACCGGGGCACCCACGGCGCTCCTCGACGCCACCGGCATCACCGAGATGCGCACCGGCGCCGTGACCGCCGTCGGCGCCAGGTACCTAGGGCCTGAGCGCGCGCGGGTGCTGGGCCACGTCGGCGCGCGCGGCACGGCGTATTGGAACGTGCGTCTCCTCGACCGCCTGTTCGCCTTCGACGAGATCCGCGTCCACTCGCGCCGCGTTGAGAGCCGTCGAGCCTTCGCCGCGCGGCTGAGCGAAGACTTGGGCAAGCCCGTGCTCGCGACGGACGACTGGGAGGGCTGCGTCAAGGGTGCCGACATCGTCGTCGAGGCGAGCCGGCTCTCGAAGCCGGAGCCGCTGCTGCGCACCGCCTGGATCAAGCCCGGCGCCCTCGTCGTGCCCTACGGGACGATGAGCGCCGTCGAATTGTCGCTCACCGACGTCGTGGCCAAGACCGTCGTCGACGACTGGGGCCAGTGCAAGGGCGGCAAGTTCGGTGCGCTGCGCGCCCACGTCGACGCCGGCAAGCTGAGCGAGGCGACGCTCCACGCCGAACTCGGTGAGATCGTCGCCGGCGCCAAGCCCGGGCGCGAGCGTCCCGACGAGACGATCTTGTTCTGGCACCGGGGCCTGTCGCTCTCCGACATCGCGCTCGGGCACGCGATGCTGACCAAGGCGCGCGCCTCGGGCGTCGGGCAGCGGCTGCGCTTTTGGTGATGGAGATCGGCGGGCACGTCACGCCCGAGGCGTTCATCGCCGCGGTCGACGGCGACGCGAAATTTGGCCTGTCGTCCGCCGCGCGCGCGCAGATCGGTCAAGCCCGCGCGGTCGTCGACCGCCACGCCGCGGGATCGGCCCCGGTCTACGGGCTCAACACCGGGCTCGGCGGTAACCTCGCGCACCGCCTGCAACCGCAGGAGATGAGGGCGTTCCAGGCGCAACTGCTGCGCGGCCGCTCGGTCGGCGTCGGGCCGCCCTTGCCGGCGCGGATCGGCAGGGCGGCGCTGCTGGCCCGGCTGATCGGCGTCGCCCAAGGTCACGCCGGCCTCTCGCCGCCGGTCGCCGAGCGGATGCTCGACATGTTGAATGCAGGTTTGGCCCCCGTCATCCCGACGCACGGCTCGATCGGGGCCGGCGACCTCGTCCTCGGGGCCCACATGGGCGCGACGTTGATCGGGGAAGGGGAGGTTTGGTTCGAGGGACGGCGGCGCCCGGCGGCGGACGCGCTTCGCGAGGCGGGGCTCGCCCCCGTCGAACTGGCGCCCAAGGACGCGCTGGCGCTCGCCAACCACTCGGCCGTCACGACGGCGCTCGCGGCCGACGTCCTCGTTCGCGGCCAAACCTTGCTGCTGCTGGCGCGAGCGGCGGCGACCCTCGCCGGCGAGGGCTTTGCCATGAACCTCGCGGTCTTCGACGCCGCCGTCAACGCCGCCCGTCCGGCGCCGGGACAGGCGGCGACGGCGGCGTGGTTTCGCGCCGCTCTCAAAGGCTCGTCGCTGCTCGAAAGCGGCGCGCGCTCGATCCAGGACGCGCTGTCGTTTCGCACGCTGGCGGTCGTCTTCGGCGCCGCCTCGGTCGAGCTTGAGAGGCTCGGCGGGGCCGTCGCAATCGAACTCAACGCCGGCGGCGACAACCCCGCCGTCTTGGGCGACGCCGTCCTCTCCACGCCCAACTTCCACACCTCCGCACTCGCGACCGCCCTCGACGCCGCGGCCGTCGGGGTCGCCCAGGTCGCCACGGCAAGCGCGGGCCGGGTCGTCAAGCTGATGACGCCGGGGCTCTCAAACCTGCCCAAATACCTCTCGCCCGCGGGCGGCGCCTCGGCCGGGTTCGTGCCGGTGCAAAAGACGCTCGCGGCGCTCTTGGGCGAGGTCCACCGGCACGCGGCGCCCGCCAGCCTCTACGCCATGCCGGTCTCCGAGACGGTCGAGGACGTGGCACCGCAGACGCCGCTTGCCGCCCGCAAGCTCGGCGAGGGGCTCGACGCATGGCGCCTTCTCATCGGCATCGAGGCGATGGTGGCGGCGCAAGCGGTCGACCTGCGCGCCCCGAAAGCGCTGGGGGCGGCGGGACAAGCACTCTTCGAGCGCGTCCGCGCCGCCGTACCGATGCTCGGCGAAGATCGGGCGATCGGGCCGGACGTCGAGACCGTGCTGCGCGCGATCGAGACGCCCGGACTCGTCGGCCTTCTGGCCGGGCTCTAGAACAGGCCCTGGATCCGGCCCTCGTCGTCGAGGCGGATCGAGTTCGCGGCTGGAACCCTCGGCAGGCCCGGCATGGTCATGATGCTGCCGGTGACGACGACGATGAACTCGGCCCCGGCCGAGAGCCGCACCTCGCGGATCTCGACGTCGTGGCCGGACGGGGCGCCCTTGAGGTTGGCGTCGGTCGAGAACGAGTACTGGGTCTTGGCCATGCAGACGGGGAAGTGGCCGTAACCGCCCTCCTGCAACTCCTTGAAGCGCGCCCGCACCGAACTGTCGGCGTTGATGTTGGCGGCACCGTAGAGCTCGGTCGCGATCGTCTTGACCTTGTCCCAGAGCGGCATCTCGTCCGGGTAGAGCGGCTTGAAGTCGGCCTTGCCGCCGTCGGCGAGGTCGACGACGTGGCGCGCCAGTTCCTCGGTCCCGGCCCCGCCGTCGGCCCAGTGGGTGCACAAGATCGCCTCGATCCCGAGCTCGCGGCCGACCTCGCGCACCGCCTCGATCTCGGCGTCGGTGTCGGTGATGAAGCGGTTGATGGCGACGACGACGGGCACGCCGAACTTCTGCGTGTTCTCGATGTGGCGGCGCAGGTTGCTGCACCCCTTGGTGACGGCCTCGACGTTCTCGTGCTTGAGGTCGTCCTTGAGGATGCCGCCGTGCATCTTGAGCGCCCTGATCGTGGCGACGACGACGGCCGCCGCCGGCTTCAGGTCGGCCTTGCGGCACTTGATGTCGAAGAACTTCTCGGCCCCCAGATCGGCGCCGAAGCCCGCCTCCGTCACGACGTAGTCGGCCAGCTTCAAGGCGGTCTTCGTCGCCAGCACCGAGTTGCAGCCGTGGGCGATGTTGGCGAACGGGCCGCCGTGGATAAAGGCGGGGTTGTTCTCCAACGTCTGGACGAGGTTGGGCATGAGCGCGTCCTTCAGCAAGACGGTCATGGCGCCCGGCGCCTCCATCTCGCTCGCCAGGACAGGCTTGCGGCCGCGGGTCTGGCCGACGACGATGTTGCCGAGCCGGCGCTCCAGGTCCTCCAGGTCAGTCGCGAGGCAGAAGATCGCCATGACCTCGGAGGCGACCGTGATGTCGAAGCCGTCCTCGCGGCAAAAGCCGTTCGCGACTCCGCCGAGCGAGTTGACGATCTGGCGCAGCGCCCGGTCGTTCATGTCGAGGACGCGGCGCAGCGCGACGCGGCGGGTGTCGAGTTCGGCCTTGTTACCCCAGTAGATGTGGTTGTCGACCAGCGCCGCCAGCAGGTTGTGGGCCGAGGTGATGGCGTGGAAGTCGCCGGTGAAGTGGAGGTTGATCGCCTCCATCGGCACGACCTGGGCGTAGCCGCCGCCCGCCGCGCCGCCCTTCATGCCAAAGCACGGGCCCAAGGAGGGCTCGCGGGTGCAGCTGATCGCCCGCTTGCCGATGCGGTTGAGGCCGTCGCTGAGGCCCACCGTCGTCGTCGTCTTGCCCTCGCCCGCAGGGGTCGGGGTGATGGCGGTGACGAGGATCAGCTTGCCGTCCGCGTTGCCCTCCAGCGACCTCAAATAGTCCTCGTTGACCTTGGCAATGTGCGGGCCGTAGAGGCTCAGGGCCTCGGCCGGGATGTCGACCTTGGCCGCGACCTCGGTGATGGGCTTCATCGTCGCCTCGCGGGCGATCTCGATGTCGGATTTGACGCTCATATTTTTCGCTCTTCTTGAGGTGCCGTGATGCTCGTGCCCGATGTTGAGGGCAGGGGTCAACCGCCTAGAACAGCACCCGGCGTCAAGCCGGCCCCGCGCGCCCAGTCGCCCGCCGGGCCCTTCTTGGCGTCCTTCGGCCGGGCGCGGCCCAAGAGGACGTCGCCGTCGCCCGTCGCGACCACGACGCCGCTCTCGTTGACGTCGACGACGGTGCCAGGCGCCTTGCCGCCGCCGGGGAGGGCTTGGCTGTCGAAGAGCTTGACCTCCTCGCCGTTGAAGGTCGTCCAGGCGCCGGGCTGCGGGTCGCAGCCGCGGATGAGGTCGTGCAGTTCAGCTGCCGGCCTCGCCCAGTCGATCCGGGCGTCCGCCTTCTTGCACCAGCTCTCGTAGGTGGCCTTCGCCTCGTCCTGCTCGACGCGGGGCGCCTTGCCCTCGCGCACGAGGTCGAGCGCCTCCAGCATGGCGTCGACGCCCATCGGGAACAGGCGCTCGAAGTAGAGCGAGCCCAGCGTGTCGTCCGGGCCGATCTCGACCTCTTTTTGCAACAGGATCGGCCCCTCGTCGAGGCCGTCGTCCGGCCAGAAGATCGTGAGCCCGGTCTTCTTCTCGCCTTGGATGATCGGCCAGTTGATCGAGGACGGCCCGCGGTGGCGCGGCAGCAGCGACGGGTGGTATTGGAAGGTGCCGTGCTTGGGCGCGTCGCGCACCGCCTCCGGCACGAACAGGGTGACGTAGGCCATCATGCACACGTCGGGCTCGAACGAACGCATCAAAGCCTCGGCCTCCGTCGTCTTCCACGAGGTCGGCTGGTGCAGCGGCAGCCCCTTCGCCTCGGCGAACTCGGCCAGCACGTCGCGCGGACGCCCCTCCTTGTCGGGGGCGCAGAACACCGCGACCACGTTCTCGCCCCGCTCCAGCAGGCGCTCAAGCACCGCCTTGCCGAAAGCCTGCTGGCCATGAACCACGATTCGCATCGCGTCGGGCCTCCCCTTAGCTTGTTTCTCGAAAATTCGTGTCGTGCGGGCGCCGGCGGCGCCTTGAGGACCTACTCGGCCGCCTTCGCCTGTTGCCGGCCGACGGCGCCCGAGGCGTGGATCGCCTCGATCTCGTCCTCGCCGTAGGCCAGCACGTCCTTGAGGATCTCTTGCGTGTGCTCGCCCAAGAGCGGCGAGCGCTTCACCTCGGCCGGGCTGTCGGAGAGCTTCACCGGCATGCCGACGCTCAAGTACTTGCCGCGCTCGGGGTGGTCGACCTCGACGATCGTGCCCGTCTTGCGCAAGAACGGCTCCTCGGCCAGCTCCTTCATCGACAAGATTGGCCCGCACGGCACGTTGAGCGGGTTGAGGATCTGCATGGCCTCGAACTTCTTCTTGGTCATGGTCCAGCGCTCGATCTCGTCGAAGATCGCCTTGAGCTTGGGCAGGCGCGCCTTGGGCGTGGCGTACTCGGGATCGTCGATCCACTCGGGCCGGCCGATGACCTCGCAGATCTTCGGCCACACCGCCGCTTGGGTAATGAAGTAGATGTAGGCGTTGGGGTCGGTCTCCCAGCCCGCGCACCTGAGGATCCAGCCGGGCTGGCCGCCGCCGGAGGCGTTGCCGGCGCGCGGCACGGCCTCGCCGAACTCGCCGTCGGGGTATTGCGGGTACTCGGTGAGCGGCCCGTGCGCCAGACGCTGCTGGTCGCGCAGCTTGACGCGGCACAAATTGAGCACCCCGTCTTGCATCGCGGCCTGGACGCGCTGGCCGCGGCCGCTGCGCTCGCGCTGGAAGAGGGCGGCGACGATGCCGAACGCGAGGTGCAGGCCCGTGCCGCTGTCGCCGATCTGAGCACCCGTGACGGTGGGCGGGCCGTCGTCGAAGCCGGTGGTCGAGGCGGCGCCGCCCGTGCACTGGGCCACGTTCTCGTAGACCTTGCAGTTCTCGTAGGGGCCGGGGCCGAAGCCCTTGACGCTGGCGTAGATCATGCGCGGGTTGATCTCCTGGATCCGCTCCCAGGTCAGTCCCATGCGGTCGAGCGCGCCGGGGGCGAAATTCTCGACCAGCACGTCGCAGGTCTTCACCAGGCGATACAGGACTTCTCTGCCCTGCTCGTTCTTCGAATCCAGCGTGATCGAGCGCTTGTTGTGGTTGAGCATCGTGAAGTAGAGCGAATCCACCCCCTCGATGTCCTGCAATTGCTGGCGCGTGGCGTCGCCGACGCCGGGGCGCTCGACCTTGATGACGTCGGCGCCGAGCCACGCCAGGAGCTGGGTGCAGGTCGGGCCCGACTGGACGTGGGTGAAGTCGAGGATCTTGACGCCTTCGAGGGCCTTCATCGCGTGTCTCCCGGCAGGAGCGCCCGCTTCGAGGGCGCGGTCCCACCTCAATAGCCGTGGAAGGGGATTACTTGTACATCGTCTGCGCTTTGGTGCCCGGCGCGTACTCGTCCGGGTCGACCCAGATGTTGACGACGGCCGACTTGCCGCGCGAGCGCACCTCGTCCCGGGCCCGGCGCAGCGCCGGGCCGATCGCTTTCGGGTCGCGCACCTCCTCGCCGTAACCGCCGAGCATCTGGGCAAACTTCGAGAACGGCACGTCGCCGAGCTTGTTGCCGATGTTGCCGCGCTGTTCGCCGTACTTGGCGATCTGGCCGTAGCGGATCTGGTTCATCGACGAGTTGTTGGCGACGACCGCGAGGTAGGGGGCGCCGAAGCGGTCGGCCGTCTCCATGTCGAAGGCGGTCATGCCGAACGAGCCGTCGCCGTAGAGGCAGAGCACGTCCTTCTCCGGCTGGGCCAGCTTGGCCGCCATGGCAAAGCCGGTGCCGACGCCGAGCGCGCCGAGCGCGCCCGGGTCCATCCAGTTGCCGGGGCCGCGGGGCTCGACCGCTTGGGCCGAGATCGTGACCACGTCGCCGCCGTCGCCGATGTAGACCGTGTCCTCCGTTAGGACTTCGTTCAGCTCCCAAGCGACGCGGTAGGGGTGGATCGGGTCGCTGTCGCTGCGAAATAAGGGCATGAGCTTGTCGAGCGCCTTGGCCTCCAAGTCGCGCAGCCCGTCGAGCCAGCCCTGCCGGCCCTTGGCGCCGTTGTCGCCCCGGCCGGAAGCGGCGTCGCGCACGGCGCCCAGGATGGCGCCCGGATCGCCGACGAGGCCGAGGTCGACGTCGCGGTTGCGGCCGACCGTGTTGTAGCTGGCGTCGATCTGGACGATGGTGGCGTCCCGGCCCAGCCGCTTGCCGTAGCCCATGCGAAAGTCGAACGGCGTGCCGACGATCACGATGACGTCGGCTTGATCGAAGGCGGCGCGCCGCGTGCGGTTGAAGTAGTGCGGGTCGCCGGGCGGCAGCAGGCCGCGGCTGGCGCCGTTGAAGTAGGCCGGGATGTTGAGCGCGCGGACGAGGTCGATCGCTTGGCGGTGGCCGCGGGTCATCCAGACCTGCGAGCCGAACAGGACGCAGGGACGCTCGGCCTTGACCAGGATGTCGGCGAGGCGCTCGATGTCGGCCGGATCGCCCACCGAGCGGGTCGAGGCGCGGTAGTGCCCCGCTTGCGGCACGACGGCCTTGTCCAGCGCCACCTCGCGGTCGAGCACGTCGCGCGGGATCTCAAGGTAGGCGGGGCCGTAGGCGCCGGCGTAGCACTCGCGCGCCGCCATCGACACCATGTCGGCGACGCGCTCGGTGCTGAGCACGCCGGCGGCGAACTTGGTGATCGGCCGCATCATCTCGACGTGGGGGAGATCCTGCAAGGAGCCCATCTTGTGCTGGGTCAGGGCCCCCTGGCCGCCGATGTGGATGATCGGGCTCTCCGAGCGAAAGGCCGTGGCGACCCCGGTCACCGCGTTGGTGCAGCCGGGGCCGGCCGTGGTCACGACGCAGCCGAGCTTGCCGGTCTGGCGGGCGTAACCGTCGGCGGCGTGCGCCGCAGTCTGCTCGTGGCGCACGTCGACGATGCGGATCCCCTCGTCGATGCAACCGTCGTAGATGTCGATGATGTGGCCGCCGCACAGCGTGAAGACCGTGTCGACGCCCTCGTTTTTGAGCGCCTTGGCGACGAGCCGGCCGCCTGAGACGACCGAGCCGTCCTTGGACTTCTTCGCCAGCGTGTCGGAGGCGGTGTCGGACGGTTCGTTGTGCAGACCGGCCTCGGCCATAGTCGTCTCCTTCTCCACGTTCATGTTCACGCCGCCGACGAGTCGGCGGCGTCCAGGTCGACCCACGTCAGGGCGACGTGGGCGTGCAGGTTCAAGGCGTGCTCGCGCGCCAGACGCTCGGCGAGGTCGGCGTCGCGCGCTTCGAGTGCTTCGATGATGTGCATGTGGTCGATGATCGAGCGCTGCACCCGGTTGTCCTCGGTGATCGTTCGAGCACGGATCGCCTGCATGTGGATCAGCAGCCGCTCGGCCGTCTCGCACAAGAGCCGGCACTGCGAGAGTTCGAAGATCACCTGATGAAAACGGAGGTTGGCGTCCGAATACTCGTCGATGTGCGCCCGCAGCGCCTCGCCGTCCTCGCCGAAGGTCGCGAACATCTGGCGCAACGAGCCGATCTCGGCGTCGCTCGCGCGCGCGGTCGCCAGCCGCGCCGCCATGCTCTCCAAGGCGGCCCAGACCAGGATCATCTCCAGGATCTCGTCCTTGGACTTGCGGACGATGAACACGCCCTTGCGCGCGACGACGCGCACGAGCCCCTCTTGTTCGAGCCGGGCGAGCGCCTCGCGCAAGGGCGTGCGCGAGATGCCGAGGCGCTCGGCCAAGCCACGCTCGTCGACGCGCAGCCGCGCCTCCGGCCGATAGATCCAAGCCCCCGTGATCCGGTCTTTGAGTTGGGTGTAGATCCGGTCTTTCAGGCTCGGGATCGTTGCGATCGGGCTGAGGCGCATGTTCATGACGGAGCGGGGCTTTGGCATGACGGTGTTAGGACGGCTTCGCTGCAATTGGTGTACCATATGCCAAAAGAACCGGACCCGACAAGCCGTCTCGTGCGGGTGGCCTCAGCCCTGCCACTCCACGCCGGCGCCGGCCGCCAAACGCCGCGCCCGGCGACGCTTGAAGCCCAAGAAGAGCGGGTAGAGGAACAAGGCGGCGGCGATGCCCAAGCAGGTGGCCGAGATCGGCCGGGTGAACCACACCGTCCAGTCGCCCTGCTCGGCGATCAGCGTCTGGCGAAACGAGCGCTCGGCGAGCGGCCCCAGCACGATCGCCAGGACGAGCGGCGCCATCGGGTAGTCGAGCTTGCGCAGCGCGTAGCCGGCGACGCCGAAGATGAGGATGAGCCAGACGTCGTGCATGACGCTGTCGGGCGCGTAGCCGCCGACGAGGCAGAGCACGTAGATCACCGGCGCCAGGATGGTGAAGGGCATCTTCAAGACCCAGATGAAGAGGGGGATCAGCGCCAGGTTCAACAGCACGGTGACGAGGTTGGCGGCGTACAGGCTGGCGATCAGGCCCCAGACGAAGTCGCCCTGCTCGATGAACAGCATCGGCCCCGGCGTCAGGCCCCAGATGATCATGCCGCCCAGGATGATCGCGGTCGTCGGCGAGCCGGGGATGCCCAGCGTGAGCATCGGCAGGAGGGATCCGGTCGAGGCCGCGTTGTTCGCCGCCTCGGGCGCCACGACGCCGCCGACCTCGCCTTTGCCGTAGCGCTCCGGGTGCTTCGACATGCTCTTGGTGAGGCCGTAGCTCATCAGCGCCGCCGGGGTGGCGCCGGCGGCGGGCAACATGCCGACGAAGTAACCGAGCAGCGAGCTGAGGCCCATGGTCGGCAGGGTCGGCCGCAGCGCCCGGATCCCAGCCATGATCCGCTGGGCGTTGACGCTGTGCTGGGCGATCTCGACTTTGCCCTTGGCCTTCTCGATCGTGTAGAGCATCTCACCGATGCCGTAGATGCCGATCGCCAGCACGATGAACGAGATGCCCTTGTAAAAGCCGGCGATGTCGAAGAAGACGAGGCGCGGCCGACCGGAGATCGCGTCGAGGCCGACCGTTGCGAGCACGAGCCCGAGCAGGATCATCAGTATCGTCTTGGGGATGTCGTCGCCGCCCAAGCCGACGAAGGTGGCGAACGCCACGAGCATCAGCGCGAACTCCTCGGACGGGCCGAAGCGCAGGGCGAAGTCGGCGAGCGGCGGCGCGAACAGGGTGAAGAGGATGATCGCGATGGTGCCGCCGACGAAGGAGGCGACGGCGGCGGCGACCAGCGCCCGGTCGGCCAACCCCTTCATCGCCAGCGGTCGACCGTCGAAGGTGGTCGCCACCGCCGTCGAGGCGCCGGGGATGCCGAGCATGATCGAGCTGACCGCACCGCCGTACATGGCGCCGTAGTAGATCGCGCAAAGGAAGATGATGGCCCCGGTCGGCGGTACGATGAAGGTGATCGGCAAGAGGATCGCCACGCCGTTGACCGAGCCCAGGCCCGGGATCGCCCCGATCATCAGGCCGAGAAAGCAGCCGAGCACCATCAGGCCTAGGTTGAGCGGCTCGAAGGCGACGGCGAAGCCGCCGGCAAGGTGGCCGAGGATGTCCATCATGTTACGTTTCTCCTGCGGCCGGTCGTCGGCCGTGGCACGCCGCCTTGCTGTGAGAACCGCGCGACGACGCGCGCGGTAAGGCTAGAAGAAGATCGCGTAGAGCGGGAAGAAGAGGGGCTCGGTGATCCCCTTGGGCAAGAAGATCTTCATGCCCACCTCGAAGAAGAAGAACAGGACGACGGGCATGAGGACGGCGATCGTCAACGTCGTGATCCACCGGTGGCGGCCGATGAAGCCGAGGTAGAACAGCACGAAGAGGAAGATTGCGGCGTAGGCGCCGATCACCACGGTGAGCCCGATGAGCGCGGTGATCGCGAGGATCGAGATCAAGATGAGCGCCCGCGTATCCGGGTCGATGAAGGGCTCGCCGGAGCGGCCCTGCGGGGTCGTGCCGCGCCAGCCGCGCGCGAGGGCGACGAGGCTGAAGACGAGCATCCCGGCCGAGAGCCAGAAGGGAAAGGCGCCGCCGCCGGGGCCCGTGCCCTCGACCCAGCCGATCGGCAGCACCGTCGCGTGCCACATCAGGTAGACCGAGAAGACCGCTAACAGGACGGCCGTCGAGATCTCTGCTACGCGCATGGCGCTTGTTTCCCCCCTTCTTGCTTGTTCAAGGCCTGCCGGTCGGGCCGAGGGACGGGATGACCGCCCGATCAGCCCGTCCGCGCAAACAACAGCCGGGATCTAGCCCAGCTCGCCCATCTCTTGCAGGATCGTCTTGTGCTTCTCCTGCTCCTCCATGAAGTAGTCCTGCAGCTCGCTGCCCGCGAGCCACCGGCAGTCGAGCGCCTCGTTCTCGCAATACCCCTGCCACTCCTCGGTCTCGAAGACCTGCTCGAAGACGTTGATGTAGTAGTCTTGGACTTCCTGATCGATGCCGCCCGGCGCCACGACCGAGCGCTGCATCTGGTAGACGAGGTCGGGGTAGCCCAGCTCCTTGAAGGTCGGCACGTCCGGCATGGTCGGCAGGCGCTCCTCGGTGAGCGACGCCAGCGGGCGCGTCTTCTCGGCCTCGTAGAAGCCCATCTGCTCGGCAGGGTTGTTGACCGTGGATTCGATGTGGTTGCCGAGCAGCGCCTTGGCGACGTCGCCGCCGCCCTGGAAGGGCACGTAGGTCATGTCGAGGCCGTAAGTACTCTCCAGCATCGTGGTGACGAGGCTGTCCTCCTGGCCGGTACCGGTGCCGCCCATGCGCCAGTCCTTGCCCTGCTCCTTCACGCCGGCGACGTAGGCGTCCAGGTCCTGCGCGTCGGAGTCGGCGTTGACCCAGAGCACGAACGTGTCCTCGGCCATCCGCGCGATCGGCGTGAACTCGGCGATGTCGACCCCGATCTCGGGGCTGCGCAGCGGCGTCGTGTAGTAGCTGTTGAGGGTGGCCATGATCACGTGCGGGTCACCCTCCTTGTCTTTCAAGTAGCGCATCGCCTCCGCGCCCGAGCCGCCGCCCTTGTTGATCGGGATGAAGGGCACCGAGGCGATGTCGTGCTTGGCGATGATCGACTGGATGAACCGGGCGAGGCGATCGGCGCCGCCGCCGGTGCCCGCCATGATGACGAACTCGACCGGCTTTTGCGGCTGCCACTCGGCCGCCGCCTCGCCGGTCGTGGCGGCGCCCAAGACGAGGGCTAAGCCCGTCGCCGCCAGGAACTGACGCTTGACAGTCATCTTCTTCTCCCTGATCGCCGCGTTGCGGTCGATGCCGTTCTCAACCCGTCGCCGCCTACGCAGGTGGCTTTTGGCATCCCACAGACTGGTGTCATCGTCCGGTTTGTGTCAAGCGTCTTCATGCCCCTTGGTACGGTCGTGGCCCGGACGTACGGCCGAAGGGGACGGAACGGCTCAGGGTTGAGGGAGGAAGCACCATGAAGATCTGCATCTACGGCGCCGGCGCCATCGGCGGCTATCTCGGCGCCATGCTCGCGCGCACCGGGGCCGAGGTGTCCTTGATCGCCCGCGGTCCCCACCTCGAGGCCATGCGGGCCGACGGCCTGCGGCTGCGCGTCGGCGAGGAGGAGACCGCCGTCGAGGTGCGGGCCACGGCCGATCCGGCCGAACTCGGGGTCCAGGACTACGTCGTCGTCACCCTCAAGGCGCACCAAGCCTGGGAGGCGGCCGAGCGGATGACGCCCCTGCTCGGGCCCGAGACCGCCGTCGTTACCGCGCAAAACGGCGTGCCCTGGTGGTACTTCCACGGCTTCGAGGGCCAGTACGCCGACTTGCGCATCCACAGCGTCGATCCTGACGATCGGCAGTGGAACGCGATCAAACCGGAGCGCGCCATCGGCTGCACGGTCTATCCCGCCACCGAGATCGTGGCGCCGGGCGTCGTCAAGCACGTCTACGGCGACAGGTTCAATCTGGGCGAGCCTACGGGGGTGGAAACGCCCCGCGTGCGGCGTCTCGCCGAGACCTTCGAGGCCGCCGGGCTCAAGAGTGCCGTCATGCCCGACATCCGCGACGACATCTGGCTCAAGCTCTGGGGCAACCTCTGCTTCAACCCGATCTCGGCGCTGACCCGCGCCACGCTCGACGTGGTGGCGACCGACCCCGGCACGCGCGCCGTGGCCAAGGGTATGATGGTCGAGGCCGAGCACACCGCGCGCCGGCTCGGCGCGAGCTTTCGCGTCGACGTCGAGCGCCGCATCAACGGTGCCGCCAAGGTCGGCGCGCACCGCACCTCGATGCTGCAGGACCTGGAGCGCGGCCGGGCGCTGGAGATCGACGCGCTGCTGACCGCCGTGCAGGAGATGGGCCGTATCGCCGAGGTCGAGACGCCGACGATCGACACCGTGCTGGCCCTGGTGCAGCAACTCGGCCGCTCGCTGGATCTCTACCCGACCTATCCCGAGGAGACGACGGCCCTGCCAGACTGAGGCCGGCATATGCTTCGCATCGGCTGCGCCGGGCTTTTTCCTTCTCTTTTTTGCCAGTGTTAACGCAGGCGGTTGGCCGCGACGCCGAGGGCCAGCCCCGGACAAGGACAAAAAAGAGAAGGGAAAGTCCGCGCGGCGAGCGCACGCGCAAGCGTTCAACCCCCTCGACAGCCGTGCCCGTTCGAGCTATGGTTTCTGGCATACCATGACGGTGCCGCGCGAGCACCGGGGAGGCGCCCGATGAACCTGTACGAGTTTCAGGCCAAGGAGATCCTGGCGCGCCGCGGCGTGCCGGTGCCGGCCGGCCACGCGGCCCAGACGGCCGAGGAGGCCGCCACCGTCGCGCGCGGCCTTGACGCCTCGCGCTTCGTGGTCAAGGCGCAGATCCGGGCCGGCGGTCGCGGCGAGGCCGGCGGAGTGCATTTCGGCGCCACCGCCGAGGGCGTGAAGAAGATCGCCGGCAACCTGCTCGGCTCCCGTCTCGTCACCTCCCAGACCGGCAGCGAGGGCCGGGTCGTGCGCCGGGTGTACGTCGAGGAGGCGGTGGCGGCCGCGCGCGAGATCTACGTCGGCGCCCTCGTCGACCTCCGGCTCGGCCGGCTCGTGCTCGTCGGCGCCCGTGAGGGCGGCGGCGACATCGAGGCGCGCATCGCCCGTGATCCTGCCATCCTCGAAACCCTGCCGCTCGACGGGACCGCCAAGCCCGAGCCGGCGGCGATCGGGGCGTTCGTGGCCCGTCTCAGGCTCGAAGGGGAGGCGGGGGAGCGCACGGCCGCCCTTTATGGCAAGCTCGCCGCCGCCCTCGTCGAACTCGACGCCGGCCTGATCGAGATCAATCCGCTCTCCGTCACGGCGGACGGCGCGATCTGTGCCGTCGACGTCAAGATGGTCCTGGACGACAGCGCGCTCTACCGCCACCCGGAGTTGGCCGCGCTCGAAGACGAGGACGACCGGGACGCGGTCGAGCTCGAGGCGCAGCGCCACGACATCAACTTCGTGCGCATGGACGGCGACATCGGCGTCGTCGTCAACGGCGCCGGGCTCGGCTTGGCGACGCACGACCTCTTGCGCGACCACGGCGGCAGGCCGGCCAATTTCATGGACATCCGCACGACCGCGACCAGCCTGCAGATCGCCAAGGGCGTCGACCTGCTGCTCGCCAACCCGGCCGTCAAGGTGATCCTCGTCAACGTGCACGGCGGCGGCATGACCCGCTGCGACACCATCGTCGAGGCGCTCAACGTGGCGCTGCGCCAATCAAACCGCGGCGGCCTGCCGATCGTCTTTCGCGTCGCGGGCCAAGCCGCCGAGCAGGCGCGCCGGATGATGGTCGACCGGCGCATCCCGCACGAGCGGGTCGACGACATGACCAAGGCCTGCGCCCGCGCCGTGGCGATCGCCGGGGGGAAACGCTGATGGCCATCCTCATCGACGCCGACACCCGCCTCCTCGTCCAGGGCATGACCGGGCGCGCCGGCACCTTCTACACCGACCAAATCATCGACGCCGGCACGCGCGTCGTGGGCGGCGTCCGGCCCGGCCGCGGCGGCACCAAGCACCTCATGCTGCCGGTCTACGATCGCGTGCGCGACGCCGTGGCCGAGACCAAGGCCGACGCCAGCCTCGTCTTCGTGCCGGCACCCCAGGCGGCGGCGGCGATGATCGAGGCGATCGAGGCCGAGGTCCCGCTCGTGGTTTGCGTGACCGAGCGCGTGCCCGTGCTCGACATGGTGCGCGTGCGCGAGGCGCTCTCGGGCTCGCGCACGCGGCTCGTCGGCCCGAACAGCCAGGGCGTGCTGACGCCCGGGCGCTGCAAGGTCGGCGTCATGGCCGACGACGACGCCCGGCCCGGCCCGATCGGCATCGTCTCGCGCTCGGCCTCGCTCACCAGCGAGATCGTCGCCCAATCCAGCGCCGCCGGGCTCGGCCAATCGACCACCGTCGGGATCGGCGGCGACTCTGTCCACGGCGTCGGCTTCGTTGACTGCCTGAAGCTGTTCTTCGACGATCCCGAGACCGAGGCCGTCGTCCTGATCGGCGAGATCGGCGGCAACGAGGAGGAGGCGGCAGCCGAATTCCTTAGCAGCGCGAAGTCGGCGAAGCCGGTGATCGCCCTCGTCGCCGGGCGCCACGCCCCGCCGGAGCGGCGGATGGGCCACGCCGGCGCCTTGAGCATGTTCGGCCGCGGCGACGCGGCGGCCAAGGCCGAGGCGCTGCGCCGGGCGGGCGTCCACATCGCCGAGAACGCCGGCACCGTCGCCGCGACCGTGCGCCGGGCGCTCGTCGGTCGAACCGCCGCCTGAACACGGGCCGTCGCAGGCCCACCCCTGAGAGCAAGAGCGCGTCACCGGGAGAGTCGCACTGTGGCCATCAAAGATCTCGCCGTCGCCTACAACGCCAGCGCCAACGCCGACGCGGCGCTGCGGCTTGCCGTGCAGATGTGCCAGAAGTACGGGGCCGCCCTCACGGGCGTTTACGCGCACGCGCCCGCCCGTTTCGAGAGCAGGATCGAGCGCTGGGTCTCGGCCTCGGTGCTGGAGTCGCTCCGCCAAGGTGAGGCCGAGGCCGTCCGGGCGATCGAGGCGACGTTTCGCGCGCGGGTGGGCGAGGAGGTGGGCTTCACCGGCGAGACGTGCTGGGCGAGCGAGGAGGGCCAGCCCAACGCCGTGCTCGCGCGCCGCGCCCGCTTCCACGACGTGCTGCTGCTCGGGCAGTTCTCGGCACCCGGCGACGCACGCCGCCCGGTGCGGGCGGAGGACCTCGTCCTTCACGCCGGCCGGCCCCTCGTCGTCGTGCCGAACAACTACGCCGTGCGGCCCTTCGAAGAGTACGCCGTAGTGGCCTGGGACGGCAGCCGTCCGGCGGCGCGGGCGCTCAGCGACGCCATGCAGATCCTGGAGACCAAGCGTCGGCTCGACGTCCTCTCGGTGGTCTCAAGCGGCGCCAAACGCGCGCCGAGCACGGCGCCCGACGTAGTACGGCACCTCAAGCGGCACGGGGTTGAAGCCCGCGAGGTAATGGTCGAGGCGAGCCAGGAGGGAGTCGCGGCAACGATCTTGGGCTACTGCGCCGAGCAGAACCCGGACCTTCTGGTGATGGGCGCCTACGGCCACGCCAAGCTGCGCGAGGACCTGTTCGGCGGCGTGACCCGCAGCGTGCTCGAAGCCGCGCCTGTTCCCCTCCTGATGGCGCACTAGGGGCGACGTAACGCGGCCGCAGCCGCGTGCACATCGTCTCCTCAGTCGCGCCGGATCCATAAGCCCCCTACTCGGCGGCTTTCGCCTCTTTGGCGGGCGCGACGCGTGCGGCTGAGAACTTGAACTCGGGGATTTTGCCGTCGGGGTCGAGCTTGGGGTTGGTGAGCAGGTTGGCGGCGGCCTCGGCAAAGCAGAACGGGATGAAGACCATGCCCTTGGCCACGGCCTCGTGCTCCCTTGCCATCAGCTCGATCGCGCCGCGGCGGGTCTCGACCCGGACCCGGTCGCCGGCCATCAGGCCCTGTTCGCGCAGGTCGGCCGGGTTCATCTGGACGAAGGCCTCGGGTTCGAGCGCGTCGAGGACGCCCGCGCGCCTGGTCATCGAGCCGGTGTGCCAGTGCTCCAGCGTGCGGCCGGTCGAGAGGACCATCGGGTAGGCGGCGTCGGGCGTCTCGGCCGGCGGGACGATCGCGGCGGGCACCAGCGTCGCCCGGCCGGTCGCGGTCGGGAAGCGATCGCTGAACACCACGCCCTCGCCCGGGTGGTCGGGCGCCGGGCAGGGGTAGGTCACCGAGCCCTCGCGCTCCAGGCGGTCCCAGGTGATGTTGGCGAGGCTGTCCATCGCCTCGGCCATCTCGGCGAAGACCTCGGCCGGGTTCTGGTACGACCAGGGCAGGCCCAGGCGCACCGCGAGGTCCTGCGTGATCCGCCAGTCCTCGCGCGCCCCGCCGGGCGCATCCAGCGCCTTGCGCCCCATCTGCACCTGGCGGTTGGTGTTGGTCACCGTGCCGTTCTTCTCCGGCCAGGCCGAGGCCGGCAGCACGACGTCGGCGTACTTCGCCGTCTCGGTCAAGAAGATGTCCTGCACGACCAGACAATCGAGCTTCGCCAAGGCGTGGCGCGCGTGCGCCACGTCGGGATCCGACATCGCCGGGTTCTCGCCCATGACGTACATGCCGCGGATGGATCCCGCGTGGACCGCGTCCATGATCTCGACCACGGTGAGGCCGGGCTCGGGGTCCAGCCTCGCCCCCCAGAGATCCTCCATCCGGGCGCGGTAGTCGTCGCCGGTGACGCGGTGGTAGTCGGGGAACATCATCGGGATCAGCCCGGCGTCCGAGGCGCCCTGGACGTTGTTCTGGCCGCGCAAGGGGTGCAGCCCCGTGCCCGGCCGGCCGGTCTGGCCGCACATCAAGGCCAAGGAGATCAGGCAGCGGGTGTTGTCGGTGCCGTGCGTGTGCTGCGAGATCCCCATGCCCCAGAAGACGATCGCCGCCTCGGCCCGGGCGTAGGTCCGCGCCACCGTGCGCAGGGTCTCGGCGTCGACGCCGCAGACTTCCGCCATCGCCTCGGGCGGGTAGTCGGCCAGATGCGCCTTGAGCCGCTCGAAGCCCTCGGTGTGCGCCTGGACGTACTGCCGATCGAAGAGTTCCTCCGCGACGATGACGTGCATCAAGGCGTTCAGCAGCGCCACGTCGCGGCCGGGCTTGAACTGCAGCATGTGCGTCGCGTGGCGCTTCAAGGCCTGACCGCGCGGGTCCATGACGATCAGCGTCGCACCGTTCTTCACCGCCTGCTTGAAGTAGGTCGCCGCCACCGGGTGGTTCTCGCTCGGGTTGGCGCCGATGACG
This sequence comes from Geminicoccaceae bacterium, assembly GCA_965217265.1. Taxonomy (GTDB): domain Bacteria; phylum Pseudomonadota; class Alphaproteobacteria; order Geminicoccales; family Geminicoccaceae; genus JAGRGG01. Next base: position 35,035 of record CBDCHP010000009.1, read on the forward strand.
ACGATGACGTCGGAATCGAGCGCCTCGCCGAAGGGCGCCGTCACCGCGCCGCTGCCGATGCCCTCGATCAACGCCGTCACCGAGGAGGCGTGGCACAGCCTTGTGCAGTGGTCGACGTTGTTGTTGCCAAAGCCGGTGCGGACCAGCTTTTGGAACAAGTACGCCTCCTCGTTCGAGCACTTGGCCGAGCCGAAGCCCGCCAGCGCCTTGTCGCCGTGCTCTTGGCGCAGGCGCTTCAGGCCGCCCGCCGCGGCGTCGAGCGCCTCTTCCCAGCTCGCCTCGCGAAAGACCTCCAGCACGTCCTTCGGGTCGAGCCCGATCGCCCCCTCCTTCGAGGCGCCCGCCTTGCGGATCAAGGGCACCCTCAGCCGGCCGGGGTGGCCGACGTAGTCGAAGCCGAAGCGCCCCTTGACGCACAAGCGGTTCTCGTTCGCCGGCCCGTCGCGGCCGCTGACGTAGCGGATCGCGTCGTCCTTGACGTGGTAGGTGATCTGGCAGCCGACGCCGCAGTAGGGGCACACGCTCGCCACCGCCTCGTCCTCGGACTTGTCCGCCTTCTCGGCGGCATCGACGATCGAGGCCGGCAGCAAGGCCCCCGTCGGGCAGGCCTGGACGCACTCGCCGCAGGCAACGCAGGTGCTGGCCCCCATCGCGTCGTCCTGGTCGAAGACGATCTTCTCCAAATGCCCGCGATACGCCATGCCGATCACGTCGTTGACCTGGACCTCGCGGCAGGCGCGGACGCACAAATTGCACTGGATGCAAGCGTCCAGATTGACCCGCATCGCCGGGTGCGAGGCGTCGCGCACCGGCCGCTCGGCCGTGGGAAACCGGCTCTCGGTGACGCCCGTCGTCTCGGCCCAGTCCCACAGCCGGCTCGTGGCGTCGTGCGCGTCCGCCCGCGCCGGCTGGTCGGCCAAGAGCAGCTCCATCACCATCGCGCGCGCCCGCGTCGCCCGCTCGTTGCCGACCTTGACCTTCATCCCCGGCGCCGCCGCACGGATGCACGACGCTGCCAGCACCCGCTCGCCCTCGACCTCGACCATGCAAGCCCGGCAGTTGCCGTCCGGCCGGTAGCCGGGCTTGGGCAGGTGGCACAAATGCGGGATCACCACCCCGGCCCGCTCAGCCGCAGCCCACACCGTCTCCCCAGACCTCGCCTCGATCTCGCGGCCGTCCAGCGTGATGGAGAATGTCTCGTCAGTCATCGTTGCCTCCTGCCGGCCGCCGGGCCGGAATATCCTTCAAGAACCGCAAGTAGCTCTTGATGGGGTTGGTGGCGGCTTGGCCGAGGCCGCAGATGGAGGCGTCGGCCATGGCTTGGGCCAGTTCGAGGAGCAGGGGCTCGTCCCAGGCGTCGCGCGCGATCAGCTTGGCGGCTTTCTCGGTGCCGGCGCGGCAGGGCGTGCACTGGCCGCAGCTCTCGTCCTCGAAGAAGCGCATCAGGTTGAGCACGGCGGCCTTGAGGTCGTCCTGGTCGGACAGCACGACGACGGCGTGGCTGCCGACGAAGCCGCCGTGCTTTTCCAGTTCGCCGAACTCCAGCGGCAGGTCGGCCATCGACGCCGGCAGGATGCCGCCCGAAGCGCCGCCGGGCAGGTAGGCGCGGAATTCGTGCCCGTCGATCATCCCGCCGGCCTGCCCGATCAGGTCCGCCACCGTCGAGCCGGCCGGCGCCAGGAGCACGCCCGGCTTCTTGACCCGGCCCGAGACCGAGTAGGAGCGCATCCCCTTGTAGCCGCGCGTGCCCTGCTCGGCGAACCAAGCGGCGCCCCGCTCCAGGATCGAGGGCACCCAGTAGACCGTCTCGACGTTGTTGACCAAGGTCGGCCGGCCGAACAGGCCCTTTTGCGCGACGTAGGGCGGGCGGTGCCGGGGCAGGCCGCGCTTGCCCTCCAGGCTCTCGATCATCGCGCTCTCCTCGCCGCAGATGTAGGCCCCGGCGCCGCGGCGCAGCACGACGTAGCCCGGATCGACGATGCCGGCCGCCTCCAACGCTGCGACCTCGGCGCCGAGCACGCGGTTGATGCCCGGATACTCGTCGCGCAGGTAGATCCACAGGCGCTCGGCCTCGACCGCCCAGGCCGCGATCAAAGCACCCTCCAAGAAGCGGTGCGGCTCGGCCGAGAGGTAGTAGCGGTCCTTGAACGTGCCGGGCTCGCCCTCGTCCGCGTTGATGCAGGCGTGGCGCGGCCCGGGCTGCGAGCGCACCAAGCCCCACTTGCGCCCGGTCGGAAAGCCGGCCCCGCCCAGGCCGCGCAGCCCGGCCTCGCTCAAGGTCTCGGCGACCCGCTCGAAGCTGATCTCGCCCGAGCGGCAGCGCTCAAGCTGCTCATAGCCGCCCTTGGCCCGGTAGGCGGCGAGGTCGGGGTAGACGGGGACCTCCGGCCCGCCCCGGCCTTGCCCGATCGCGTCACGGACGCTGGCGAGGCCGCCCTCGGCTTGCAGGTGGAACTGGTCGAGCGCCACGGCCGGCGCCCGGTCGCAAAAGCCCATGCAGGGCGCCTTGAGCACGCGGACCTCGGCCGGGTCGAGCCCGCCCTGCAGGGCGTCGTAGAGCCGCCCGGCGCCGAACATGGCGCAGGTCAGGCTCTCGCAGACCCGCACGGTGCGCTCGGGCGGCGGCGCCTCGCCCTGCCTCAAGACGTCGAAGTGGGCGTAGAAGGTGGCGACCTCGTAGACCTCGGCCTGCGCCATCCGCATGTGCTCTGCCAAGGCGGCGACGTGGTCGGCCGAGATCGAGCCGAAGCGGTCTTGGACCCGGTGCAGGTGCTCGATCAGCAGGTCCGGCCGGTGCGGCCCTGCCCCGATCAGCCCGCCGACCGCCGCCAGCCCCTCGACGCTCGCCTGCCGCCCCCGCGCCGTCGCCCGCCCGCGCCCGCCCCGGCCGGGGTGCGGCGCGCCGACCCGCCGGTCTAGGATCGTTGTCATGGCGCCGCTCCCGTCAATCATTGTTGGCGTACCACATCTGGTATCCCAGATTGCACCCGATGCGATCAGGGATCAAGCGCCTTTAGAGTCCTCCGATAGATTCGGGTGCAGGAACTTTGGCCACTGGATCGAGGCGCAACAGCGTTATGGACTTATCGGTAACGGGCCCTGACCGGATTTCGGCTCTGATGCGTTGATCAACGTATCAAAGCCGCTCGGCGCGGGTAGTTAACGATCCAATGCTCCCGGTCGCGTCTGCAAGGAGCTTTTCGCGCGCCGAAGGATGATTGGGTCGTTCATCAAACCTGACCGTTCGTGGTTCCGGCCGCGACGATGAACGACGGCGCTGCCGCGGGCGCCGGATGGTTCTTGATCAGGCTACGGAACAGGCGCTCGTACTTAGCAGCGGCGCTCTGGACGGTGAAGCGGCCGGCGATCATTCGTGCGCGCTCACCCATGCGGCGGCGGAGATCCGGATTCCCGGTTAGCTGACGAATCGCGGTCGTGAGGGTGAGCACGTCGTCGGTCGGCACGAGGTAGCCGGTCTCGCCGTCGATCAAGTAGTCCTCCTGCCCGCCGGGCTTGGTCGCAATCACCGGCAAGCCCGCGTGCATCGCCTCCAGATAGACGAGGCCGAACGCCTCGTGCAGCGAGGGGAGGACGAAGACGTCGGCCGCCTGCAAGAGGCAGTGCTTGGTCGTCTCGTCGACGTAGCCCTTGAAGTGGACGCGGACGCTCAAGTCGAGCGCGCGGGCGAGGTCTTCGAGGGGGCCGCGCTCCGGTCCGTCGCCGAGCACGACGAGATCGACGTTCGGGTCGCCGACACCGGCCAGCGCGCGCAGCAGGCCGCTCAGGTTCTTGCGCCGGACGAGGCGCCCGACCACGATCAGGTAGACCTTGGCCGGATTGAGGCCGAGTGCTTCGCGCGGCAGGGGCTCGGGCAGGGTAGGGGGACTCATGCCGAGCGAGATGATCTCGATCTCGCGCCGGCCTCCCAGGCCGTACATCGCCTCCGCCCGTCGGGCCAAATCGGTCGAGACCGAGGCGAGCGCGTCGGCCCCGTGCAACACCGAGCGGACGACCCGGGCGAGGAGCGGGTTCTTGTCGGGCGTGTACCACTTGGACGGATCATAGATGTCGCCGCCGGCCATGGTCAGTACTTGGGGTGCTTTGAAACGACGGGCGGCCCAAGCGCCCGTCGGCCCGCTCGGCACCGCGAACCAAGTGTTGACCACGTCGTAGCGCTCGCGCGCCAGCACCCGCTTTGCGTGCCGAACCCCGATCGGCCAGAAGCTGATCATCGAGGTGAACGAGGCGTGGCTGCGGGCGGAGCGCCCGAGGACTGGGGCGCGAAACAGTCTGACGCCGTCGACGGTCTCGACCGGCGGCAGTCCGGGCGCGCCCGAAGTCAGCACGTCGACGTCGTGCCGCTTGGCCAATTCCACCGCGATGTCGCGCGTCGCTACGCCGCCGCCGCCGCCGAGCGGCGGGTATTCGTAGTTCACGAGCAGGATGCGCAACGCTTCTCGCCGGTTCGCGGGGGACGACGACGCCTCAGTTCACGTAGTATTTTTGGCTCTGAGTGTAGTACTGACCGACGTCGGCGTAGCCGTACTGGGCATGCTTTTTCATGTCAACCTGGGTGAGGACGGCCCCCACCGGCTCGACGCCGACGTCGCGCAGCGCCTGCACGCTGTCCTCGGCGGCGCTGATCACGGTCTCGCCCCAGCGGACGCAGAACAGCACCTGATCGGCGAGGCCGGCGGCGACGCGGGTGTCGGTGACCGAGGCGAGCGGGGCCGTGTCGAGCACGATGTAGTCGTAGCTGTCGCGCAGCGATTTTAGCAGCAGCTTGAGGCGCTGGCTGTCGAGGAGGTCGGTCGGGTTGGTCGTCTGGCCCTTGATCGGCAGGAAGTGCAGGCCCGTCTCGAGGTCGTGGTGGATCACCTCTTCGAGCGAGCGCTCGTTGGTCATGTATTCGACCAGTCCGCCCGACACCTGCCAGCCGAGCTCGCGGTGCACCGAGGGGTGGCGCAGGTCGAGGTCCATCAGCAAGACGCGCTTGTCCGAACGTGCCGCCAGAGTGGCGAGGCTCACCGCCAGCGTCGTCTTGCCCTCCTGCGGCAGGGACGAGGTGACGAGCACCACCTTCGCCGGCTGATCGACCTTGCCGAGCTTGAGCGCCATGTAGAGGCCGCGGATCGCCTCGGTGTAGGCCGAGAGCGGCTTGTCCATCAGGTACTGGTAGGGCTTTTGGTTCTTCTTCAGCTTGTCGAGCTTCTGCACCATGCCGAGCATCGGCACGCCCAACAGCCGCTCGACGTCCTTACCGCTGCGCAGGCCACGATCCATACGGTCCATGACGATGGCGACGAACGAACCGAGGATGAGCGAGAAGACGAACCCGGCCGCGGTGAAGATCTTGGCGCCGGGCGTGCTCGGGGCTAAAGGCGCCGCCGCCTGGGCGACGATGCGGGCGTCGGGCTGGGCATTCTCGGTCGTCTCGCGGTTCTCTAGGTAGGAGCGGTAGAATTCCTCGTAGATCTGACGCGCCGAATCCGCTTTGCGCTCCAGCTCGCCCAGCTGGACGCCCGAAGTCCGATCACGGCCCGACTGCTCCTTCAGCGTCGTCAATTGGCTCTCGACGGTGCCGATGCGCGAGTTCGTCACCTGCACGTCGCTCTCGAGCCCGCGCACGAGGCGGTCGATCTCGGCCTGGATCGTCGCCTGCAACTCCTCCTTCTCGCGCCTGATCTGTTGCATCTCCGGGTGGCGCTCGCCGTAGAGCGTCGAGAGTTCCGCCTCGCGGCGCAGGAGGTCGGCCTCCTGCTGACGCAGGGTCATCGCGACCGGGGCAGCAGCCATCTGGCTCAAGGCTTCGACGCCGAGCCCTTGCGCGCGCAACTGGCGCACCTCGGACAGGCGCGCTTGACGCTCGGCGAGGTCGGCGCGGGCGTTGATCAACTGGCTGTTGAGTTCGGTCACGCCTTGATCGCTGAGCGTGGCGCCGTCGGCGGTGGTCAGGCTGTTCTGCGCCCGGAAATCCGCCACCGCCTCCTCGGCACTACGCACCTCGTTACGCAACTCCTCGATGCGCGCCTGCAGGTAGGTCGAGGTGCGATCACCGGTCAGCTGCTTGAGCTGAACCTGTTCATCGACGTAGATCTCGGCCGTGCGGTTGGCGACGCGCGCCGCTTTTTCCGAATCGGGCGAGGTGAAGGCGATCTGGATGACGTGCGAGATGCCGTCGTTGAACAACTGCAGGCGGTCGGCGAAGCTCGAAATCGCCGCCTCTCGGGCAAGGTGGGCGGTGAGAGCGGCATTGGTGGGATCGAGCGCCGGCACGGCCTCGTCCGCGTCGTTCTCGTCGGCGAGGCCGGTCGCGATCAGCCACTTGTCGGGCAAGAGTTCGGTCAGCCGCTCGATCGGCTCCTTGAGGACGCTGCTGAGCGGGCCCTCCTCGAAGGGTCCCGGCTGCGGCTCGCCTTGAATGTAGGGGTTGAACTCGGGATCGTCGAACAGCCCCATGTCCTCCATCACCCGCGCTTGATAAGTGCGCGACTGCAGGATGCGGATCTGCGTCGTGATCGCCGCTTGATCGGTCGTCAGGCCTCCGGCCTGCTGGATATCCGCGACCGGACTGAACGAGGGGTCGATCAGGATCGAGGCGGCCGCGGTGTAGGCCGGAACCCGCGATTTGCCGTAGAACGCCGCCGCGGTCGTGCCGAGCAGGGTGACGAGCAAGATCAGCCACTTGTGCCGCCGTAGGGCACCGAACAGGCTGACCATGTCGATCGTGTCACCCTCATCGAACAGTTTGCGGTCGCCGCCGCTTTGCGAAACGTGCTTCTTGCTCATCTTCGACCTGTTGCCTAAAAATGCCGGCCGTCTGCCCGACGACCCGAACGTCGTCGTAACCCGATGGCCGCCCTAGGTGTCTTGCCGGCCTCGACCCGCGTCTGACCCCGACTCCATGCCACGGCGACCCGCGGGCCGACAATCGCGGAGCGGATCAAGACATACTGGGTGGTCGCCTTCGACGTTCGCAGCACTTGGACAACAGTGCGTGCGCATCACGTCCATCGGCGTTTTCCTGCAACGGACCCCAACTTCTCCGAAGCCCGCCTATGCCGCAGTGCGACGTCAATAGCAATCAACTTCTCGGGCCCGAAGCGTGGCCGCCGCGTCGATGTGGCCGTGCTGCCGACAGCGCCGCGAGCAATAGACGACCCGCTCCCAATCGCGGGCCCACTTCTTGCGCCACGCGAACGGCCGTTCGCATACCGGGCAAATCTTTTGCGGTAAAGTTGACTTTTTGTGCCTACCGGCCAAGCGGCGGTTACCTTTAAAACAGGTGTCTATACGCGGTCGAACGCCCGCCCGGCCTCACGGTTCCAACCGCCGTCGGCTTCGGCGTCGCTGCCGGAATCGATGTGTCATAATGTGTATTATACGTATCTGATTTGGCATTTATTACAAAAGGGCCTAGCCCAGTTCAGAGGTTTGAGGGGCGTGTTAAGATGTTGATATATCTAGCAAAAACTGCTATCTGCTCCGCGCGCGCATTTCCGAGGCCAAGTTCCGCCAGATCCTGCGCCTGTTTTGCGCCGACCTCACCGCCGATCAGGCGGCGCAGATCGCCGGCCTCAACCGTAAGACTGCGTTGCGTCTGTTCATGACTGTTGCGCCTGCGCACGATGGCGCTTGCCATCGGCGAGTGCCCGTTCTGCGGCCAGATCGAGGTCGACGAGAGCTATCCCCGCCTGCGCGGGGACATGCTTAATTTCTTCGGCGATAGAGGGCAGGTAGAGGGGCTATCCCCGCCTGCGCGGGGACATGCTTCGGCCCAAGGCGGGCGCGCGGCAAGCGCGGCCGCGGCGCCGGCCGCAAAACGCCCGTGTTCGGCGTGCTCGAACGCGGCGGCAAGGTTTACACCCAGATCGTTGCCAACTGCTCCAAAGCCACGCTGCAAGCGGTCCTGCTTGGCAAGGTCACGCTTGGCAGCACCGTTCATTCCGACGGCTGGCACGGCTATGACGGGCTCGTCGACGTCGGCTTTGCCAAGCACTACTGCATTCGCCACGACCAAAACCACTTCGCCCACAACAGCCTGCCCCCGACCCGATCGGGGGGCATCCATCAAGCCAGCTTCGCCGCCTTTCTCAAGGAGACCGAGTTCCGCTTCAACCACCGCCACCACGACCTCTACCGCCTCCTCCTCAAATCCCTTCGCCACCAGCCCCTCGGCCGCTAAACTGGACTAGACCCTTACAAAATTACACCACTGAGTTTCGAGAGGCCCCTTACCCCATGGGCGCGATTAAAGCCGAATAGATTTGCGGAAGTTTCTCGAATTTTGCAGTATCTGCTTTTGCACCGCTGTGACGTACTGAGCAAAGTTGTCGAGAACACCCTGCCAATCCAAGCGTTGCTCATCTACCGAGGGCGTCAATTCAGCATCAAACGTTTGGCGAACAGTGATGCCGGAGCCAGTTTCGATAAATTCTACACAAGTATAGAGGTTGTTATCCGTCCGCCACTCGATCAGTCTTTTTGGCTCAATCCGGGTATAGGTGGCGGCAAAGTCGAAACCCGTGCCGCCATCTTTGGCATCTATGCGCAGCTTTAATAAACCGCCAACCCTCAGGTTGTTCGATGCCTGAGTGGCATACCAATCTTCGGAAGCGTCCCACTGCAAGATGTCATTGGGTTCGCAGAAAGCTCGCCAAATGATATCAATCGGTGCGCCGATGTACTTTTCTATGGCAATTTTCATACTTTGGGTCAACTAATGTCAAGCGCAACTCGCTCCGTAATGATTATCATGTCATAGTGGACGGTTTCTGCTTGTGGCGGTTCGCATCAACGTCGACGCTGGGCATAGTTTTAGATTGGATCTCTAACGATACTCCGGCATTGAAGCCCGCCGCGCCGCCGGCGGCGCGGCGGGTAGAAAGCCCTCGGCCCGGTACCACGCGGCGGTGCGAGCGACCCCCTCCCCGAAATCGGTCTCGGGCGTAAAACCCAAGATCTGCGCGACGTGACCAGCGTCGATCGGCTGATCCTTCAAGAAGAAGCCCAAGCGCCGGCGGTGCAAGGGCGGCTGGATGCCGAGCGGCCGCAAGCCCCGCTCGCACAGCCAAGCAAGCGCCAGGAACGGCGCGGCCGGCAGGCACGGCGGCGTTCGGGTGCCGCCGATTGCCCGCCGCACGGCCGCCACCATCGCCTCGGTCGTCAGCGCCCTCGGCCCGCCGGCGATGAAGATGCCGTGCGCGGCCGGATGCTCGGCGAGGAGGAGCAAGAGCGCCGCCATGTCGTCGACGTAGATCGGCTGGTGCCGATTTTGCCCCTGGCCGACGATGACGAAGCGTCCCTTTTGCACGCCCTTGAACAGCTTGAGCAACCGCATGTCGCCCGGGCCATAGGTCTCGGGCACGCGGACGACGACGGTCTCGATCCGCCCGGCATGGCCCTTGACGACGCGCTCGGCTTCGAGCTTCGTCGCCTCGTAGATGTTGTCGGGGCGAAGCGGCGCGGTCTCGCTGAGCACGCCGTCGCCCTCGCCGTGAACGCCGATCGTGCTGGCGTGGACGAAGCGGCGGACCTTGGCGGCGATCGCCGCCTCGATCAAACGCCGCGTTCCCTCGACGTTGACGGCGCGAAAGTGCGCGTCGGGCACGTTCATCTCGTGCTGGGCCGCCGCCAAGTGGATCACGACGTCGCTGCCGGCGAGTGCCGCCGGGTCGATGGTGGCCGTGAGGTCGAGCGGCGCGATGCCGATCCCGACCCTCGCGAGCGCCGCCGCCCGCGGCGCCTCGGCCCGACCACTGGTCAGGCCGAACGCGTTGATCTCGTGCCCGTCCGCCAGCGCCTTCGGCGCCAGCCGCGACCCGATGAAGCCGGTTGCACCGCTGATCGCGATCCGCATGGTGACAAAAACGTCCTTTTGTATGTTAGCTTGTACGCAGAAGACAGATCATGCTTGCCTGATGGGGTTGCGGGACTTTAAGCCGTTGCCGGCCGGCTTCAAGCCTTTTGGCAACCGGAAGCCTAATTTACCGCGGCCGTTGCAACGTCAAGTTGACGAGCGATGTCGCGGCTTCCCAACTCCTGGACGTGAAGACGCGGAGCATGTGTGGACTGACCGCCATCGTCGGCGGGCGCTGGGCCGAGGTCGGCCTGATCGAGACGATGCTCGACCGCTTGGCGCACCGCGGCCCCGACGGAGCCGCAGTACTTCGTGTGGCCGGCGCCGCACTCGGCCACCGGCGCCTGTCGATCATCGACATCGAGGGCGGACGGCAGCCGATCGCGAGCGAGGACGGCAACCTCCACATCGTCTGCAACGGCGAGATCTACAATTACCAAGATTTGCGCGCCGAACTGACCGCCAAAGGGCACCGCTTTCGCACCGCCTCCGACAGCGAGGTAATCCTCCACCTCTACGAGGAGGCGGGCGAGGCCTGCGTCGAACGGCTGCGCGGCATGTTCGCCTTCGTGATCCACGACGCGGCGAGGCGGCGCCTGTTCGCGGCGCGCGACCACCTTGGGCAAAAGCCCCTGTTCTACCGCCTTGACGGTGACGGCTTGGCGCTCGCCTCGGAAATCAAGGCGCTGTTGCCGCTGAGCAACGCGGCGCGGCCGGACCCGGAGGCGTTGCTGCAGTATCTGGCGCTGCGCATCGTCGCGGCCCCGAAAACGATGTTCGCCGGCATCGCCAAGCTGCCGCCGGCGCACTTCCTGGTCTTCGACGATCGCGGCCTGCGCGTCGGGCGTTACTGGCGCCCGGACTACGCGACCAAGCACGCGGGCGGCGAGGCCGAACTGATGGCGGCTCTGGAGGACGAGGCGGCCTCGGCGGTGGCGGCGCACACCGTCGCCGACGTCGAGGTCGGCGCCTTTCTCTCCGGCGGACTCGACTCGACCCTGGTCCTGGGCCTTCTCGACCGGCACGCCTCGACCAAAGGCCTGCCGACCTTCACGATCGGCATTCCGTATCAAGGTTACGACGAGGCGCCGGCGGCGCGAAGCGTCGCCGAGCGCTACGGGACAGAGCACCATGAGGAGCGGCTCGTCCCGTCGCTGCGAGCGCACCTGCCCGACCTCGTCCACTGCCTGGACGAGCCTTCCGACCCGCTCTCGGTCTGCTCTTGGCTGCTCAGCCGAACGGCGGCGCGGCGGGTCAAGGTCGTGCTCGGCGGCGACGGCGGCGACGAACTGTTCGGCGGCTACGACCGCTACTACGGCAACCTCTACGCCGGGCGCGTCGCCCGCCTGCCGCGGGCTCTGCGCCGCGCCGTCCTGGCGGGTCTCGAAGCCTTCCCCGACGGGGCTTGGTACAAGAGCAGGACGCATCAACTGAAGTGGCTGCTGCGCGCGTCGCTCATCGACGGCGGCACCCGCTACGCCCAATCCTTGGGCTACTTCTACCTGCACGAGGGGCTGCGGGCACCGATCCTCGGGCCGGCCCTGGCGCGGCCGCTTGCTCAAGGCGCCGACCCCTACGCCCCGATCGTCGAGGCCTACGCCGCGGCCGAGGCCGACCACCCGCTCGATCGGATGCTCTACGCCGACAGCGCCGTTCGACTGCCCGAGCACTCGGTGATGATCCTGGACCGAACGGCGATGGCGCACGGGCTCGAAGCGCGCTCGCCCTTCATGGACCACGAACTGGTCGAGTGGTGCGCGCGGTTGCCGGTCGGCTTGAAGGTCGAGGGGCGCAGGCTCAGGGTGGCCGAGCGGCGGCTGGCCGCCGGCTACCTGCCGCTTGAGGTGCTGAACCGGCCGAAGCAGGGCTTCGCCTCGGCCCTGCCCTACCTGCTGCGGGCCGAGTACGCGCACCTGTTCGAGGTGTTCTTGCGCCGCTCGCGCCTCGCCGAAGAGGGTTTCTTGCAACAAGACGGCATCGATGCCCTGCGCCGGGCGCATGCGGGCGGCCGCGCCGACCATGGCAACCGGCTCTGGCTCCTGCTCAACGCGGAGGCGTGGTATCGCATGCACATCGACGGCGTCACGCGAGACGCGATGCACGGCACGATCGCCGACGCGCCCGCCCCCGTTCCGGCGGAGGCGGCCTGATGGCGACGATCGCCGCAAAGCGCGGCCGCGGCCGCAACTGGCTCGGCTGGGGCGTAGCGGCCCTGATCCTCCTCGGTTGCTTCTTCTTCCTCGACGTCGGCGAGATCGTCGACGCGGTGCGGCGGCTGGACGCGGCCGACGTCGCCTTGGTCCTCGTCGTCTTCACCGCTGATCGGCTGCTGATGGGGGTGAAGTGGTGGGTGCTGTTGCGCCTCTTGCGCCTGCGCCTGCCGCTCCTTCGCGCGATCCGCTACTTCTACGCCGGCTCGCTCGCCGGCGTGGCGCTGCCGAGCTACATCGGCGGCGACATCCTGCGCGCGCACTGGGCCGGGTCCGACACGGGCCAGCCCTACCCGGCCTACGCCTCGCTCGTCATGGAACGGCTCTTGGGCCTGATCTCGGCCGTCAACTGGGCGATCTTCGGCGGCCTGTTCTGCGCGCTCGCGGTCCTGCCGGGCGACGACGGCCTGTGGCTGCTCTTGGGGGGCTTAGGCTTCGTCGTCGCGAACGGCCTCTTCATCCTCTCCTTGCACGAGCGCGTGCACCGTTTCGTCCTCGGCCGCCTCGAAGGCCGCGCGTCCAAGGTGGCGCGAGTACTGCACCGCTTTTATGAGGCTTACAGCGGCTTCTCCGACAACCGCCCGGGCCTGGCACTCGCGATGGCGCTCACCGTCCTGGAGCACGGCCTGCAGCTCGCCTTCTTCTACACGATCGCCTGGGCGCTCGGCGTCGGGGCCGACCCCTACCTGTTCATCGCCGCGACCGCCGTCTATACCCTGCTCCTGCGCCTGCCGATCTCGCCCGACGGCTGGGGCGTGGGCGAGATCGCGGCGATCGCGGTCTTCGGCTTGATCGGCGTCGCGGCCGAGACCGCGTTCACGATCAGCTTCATGAGCCACGTCTTCATCCTGATCGGCCTGACGCCCGGCCTCGTCTTCCTGCTCGTCGGCCGCGGTCGGCCGGGTGCTGAGGAACTGCGCGCGATCGAGGCCGAGCGCGCCGCCTTGCCGGGCATGAGCACGGAGACCCCCGCCCGATGAGCGCCGACCTATCGATCGTGGTGCCGCTCTACAACGAGGAGGACAACGTCCGCTTGATGTTCGAGGCGATCCGCGACGCGATCGCCCCGATCGAGGGAACTTGTGAGATCGTCTTCGTCGACGACGGCAGCCGCGACCAGACCTTCAAGCGCGCGATTGCCCTTCCCAGGCGGCAAGGCAACGTACATTTGCGCGTCGTCAAGCTGCGCCGCAACGCCGGCCAGACCAACGCCATGGTCTGCGGCATCGACCACGCCCAAGGCCGGGTCATCTTGACGATGGACGGCGACTTGCAGAACGACCCGCGCGACATCCCGCTGTTCCTCGCCAAGATCGAGGAGGGTTACGACCTCGTCGTCGGCTGGCGCCACAAGCGTCAGGACCACTGGTCGCGCGTCTTGCCCTCCAAGGTCGCCAACCGGATGATCGGCTTTGTCACCGGCGTACCGATCAAGGACAACGGCTGCTCCTTGAAGGCGTATCGGGCCGACGTGATCAAGGCGATCCCGCTCTACTCCGAGATGCACCGCTTCATACCGGCGATGTGCTCCTTGGGCGGCGCCAAGGTCGCCGAGATCAAGGTCCGCCACCACCCGCGCCGCTTCGGCAGCTCCAAGTACGGCTTCTCGCGCATCTACAAGGTGTTCTTGGACCTGATCTCGATCGGCACGATCCTCTCCTTCAACCGCAGCCCGGCCGTGTGGCTGGGGGCGCTCAGCCTCATGAGCGGCGGCCTCACCTTCCTTGCCCTTCTCTTCGCCTTTCTCTACGCGCAACAGCCGCCGGGCATCGTCCTGGGCGGCGTTGCCGTTCTCTTGGGTTCGCTCGCGATCTTCCTCTTAGCGCTGGGCCTGCTCAACCACCTGATCTACAGCGCCCGCATCCGGCGCTTCGAACCCTTCCGCCGTCTCGCGACCCGAAGCGTCGCCTTGGAGTCCCTTCATGAGTGATGTTCGCCTGCTCTCGGTCATCGTCCCGGTCCTCTACGATCAGCCGGACTTGGCGGCGACGCACGCGCACTACGCCGCCGCTTTGAAGAACCTCGGCCGGCCCTTGCAGTTCGTCTACGTCGTCGACGGCGGGCACCCGGCGAGCCTGGACGTCCTGCGCGGCCTGAAGCGCGCGGGCGAGCCGGTCGAGATCCTCGCCCACGCCCACCCTTTCGGCGAGGCGACGGCGCTGACGACCGGCTTTCGCCACGCCCGCGGCGAACTGGTCATGACCCTGCCGGCGAACGGTAACGTCGCACCCGGGGCGTTCGAGCCGCTGATCGCCGCCGCGGCGAGCAAGAACGTCGTCGTCGGCGTGCGCCGTCCGCCGGACGGTTCGCCGGCGCCCGACCGCAAGATGGAGAAAGCCGCTTCTTGGCTATTTGGTAAAAATTTCAAGGATTTGCGTTCCGACATTCGCGTCATGCACAAAGAAGTCGCGGCCGAACTGACCCTGTACGGCAACCAGCACGCCTTCCTGCCGCTCATCGCCGAAACCTACGGCTTCACCACGGCCGAGGTCGAGGCACCGCTCAACGCGCGGCCCCGCCGCCACCGCGGCGCGCCGAAAGCCTCGGTCCTCATGGACCTCGTGACCGCCTACTTCCTCATCCGCTTCATGAAGAGGCCGTTTCGTTTCTTCGGCGGCTTCGGCCTCGCCGTTTTGGTCTTGGGCGTCCTCGCGACGGGCTGGCTCGTCTTCGCCCGCCTGTTCTTGGGCGTGCCGCTCCTGGAGCGGCCGGCGCTCATCCTCTCGACATTGATGATCGTGCTCGGCATCCAGGTGCTCGCGGTCGGCCTCATCGGCGAGATCATCACCTTCGCCTACACCAAGGAGCAGCGCGATTACCGCGTCGACCGCATCGTCGAGTGAGGTGGAGGGCGAGGCGCGGGCGCAGCGTCTGGCCGAGGCCGCGGCGGCGGCACTCAGTCATCTCGACCGGACCAAGCCCTGGCTCGGCGTCGAGGTCGAGGCGGTCGGGCCGAACCGCGCGCGTCTGTCGATGACCGTTGCCGAAACGATGGCGAACGGCCACGGCAACGCGCACGGCGGGATGATCTTCACCCTCGCCGACGCCGCCTTTGGCGTCGCGCTCAACAGCGAGGGCGAGGCCGGCGTCTCGGCCGAGTGCGCGATCACCTACTTGAGCCCGGCCAAGGTCGGCGAGCGGCTGACGGCGCTGGCCGAGGAGCGCGCGCGCCGCGGCCGCACCGTCGTGATCGACGTGCGGGTCTTGGGGCATGACGGCCGCGTCGTCGCCGAGTTTCGCGGCCACGGCCGGCGCTCGGGCGGCTCTATTTTCGCGCTGGCCGGGCTGTCCGAGCCGGAGGTTTGATGCTTCGCATCCGCTGCGCGGGGCTTTTTCTTCTTTTTTACAACGTTTGTTGTAGGGCGGGTTTGAGCGCTGGGGCTAGCTTTTGCCGGTAGCGAACTTGGGTCGTATGGATGGACCTTTCTGATATTCGGCCGAGCCGATCTCGGCGGGCGACGCCGAAGCGACCGCGCGCTGCGCCGGCACGCGCGGTTACGCGCCGAGCGAGGAACACGAAGAGCGCAAAGAGGCCCTTGAGCGCATCGAGCGCCACCTCAAGCGCAAGACCAAGGACGGGCTGGTCATGCTCCTCATGCAAAGGATGGGGGACGACCGGGAATGGCAGGCCGAATTTGAGGCCGAGATCGAGGATCTATAGCTGTGTGGTTTTGCTCGAACGCCCCGCCGGGGCTTGAGCGTGTATGCTAGGATTAGAACGTGCGCGACAGCAAAGGAATTTCGATGCCCTCCCCCATCCTCGTCACCGGCACGGCGGGTTTCATCGGCAACGCGCTGGCGCTTCGCCTGCTCGACGAGGGGCTGGAGGTCGTCGGCGTCGATTGCGTCAACGCCTACTACGACGTGCGGCTGAAGCGGGCCCGGCTGGCGCGGCTCGAAGGCCGTCCCGGCTGGCGCGCGGTGGAGATCGACCTCGCCGATCGCGCCGCGACGGCGGCCCTGTTCGGCGAACTGAAGCCCACAACCGTCGTCCACCTCGCCGCCCAGGCGGGCGTGCGCTACAGCCTGGAGAACCCGCACGCCTACGCCGAGGCCAACCTCGTTGGCTTTCTGAACGTCCTGGAGGGCTGCCGGCACTACGGCTGCGAACACCTCGTCTACGCCTCGTCGTCCTCGGTCTACGGCGCCAACACGACGATGCCGTTCTCGACCGCGCACAACGTCGACCACCCGGTCAGCCTGTACGCCGCGACCAAGAAGGCGAACGAGCTGATGGCGCACAGCTACAGCCACCTCTACGCCCTGCCGACGACGGGCCTGCGCTTCTTCACCGTCTACGGGCCTTGGATGCGGCCCGACATGGTGCCCTTCGTCTTCGCCGAGCGGATGCGACAGGGCTTGGCGATCCGGGTGTTCAACCAAGGGCGGATGCGGCGCGACTTCACCTACATCGACGACATCGTCGAGGGCGTGCGGCGGGTGATCGACGTCGTGCCGCGGGGCGATTTGGAGGGGTCAAAGGCGCCCCCCTCGCCGGCGACGGCAAAGGCCCCCTATCGCGTCTACAACATCGGCAACAACCGGCCGGAGGACTTGATGCGGGTGATCGGGCTCTTGGAGACGGCGCTTGGGATCGAGGCGGTGAAGGAGATGCTGCCGATGCAGCCGGGCGACGTGCCGGCGACCTACGCCGACGTCGCCGACTTGACCGCCGCCACCGGTTTTCGGCCCGAGACCCCGATCGAGGCCGGCATCGAGCGCTTCGCGCGCTGGTATAATGCCGTCTGGCGGCCGATCGTCGTCGCGTGAGGGCGCTGGTCCAGCGGGTCGCCTCGGCCAGGGTCGAGGTCGAAGGCGAGGTCGTCGGCGCCATCGGCCAGGGCCTCCTCGTCCTATTCTGCGCCGAGGCGGGCGACACCGACGCCGAACTCGCCTGGACCTTGAACAAGGTCGGGGGCCTGCGCGTCTTCGACGACGGCGCGGGCAAGATGAACCTCGACGTCGCGGCCGTCGGCGGCGCCTTCCTCGTCGTCAGCCAGTTCACCCTGGTCGGCGACGTGCGCCGCGGCAATCGGCCGAGCTTTGCCAAGGCCGCACCGATTGAGGCGGCGCGCGCCCGCTACGACGCCTTCTGCGCCGGCCTCGCGGCGCGCGGGCACAACGTCGAGACCGGCCGCTTTCGAGCGGCGATGGCGGTGCACCTCGTCAACGACGGCCCGGTGACGCTGCTCGTCGACAGCCGGGCTGTCACCTGATGGTCGCAGCCCGACCCTAATCGGGCGTGCTCGGCGCGCAAGTGCGGCGGCGGCGCTTGCCGGGACGACGCGCGCATAGGACAGACAGCGCAAGGGTGATGGCCGTCTTGAACGAAGGCCCCGGATCCCGACACAACGGCGGAACTTTGCGTCGGCAATGGCGCAACCCTGCCGTTTTTTGCATGTTTGAGTGCGTGATATGGGCCTTTCGCCTTCGCGCCCACAGCCCTGTCTTGGGAGAATAACCTTGCGCAAGCTCACCCTCGCTCTTCTCGCCGGCACCATGCTGACCTTGTCGGCCTGCGGCACGACCACGCAAGACCGCGCGCTCGGCGGTGCCAGCCTCGGTGCCGGCGTCGGCGCCGGCCTTGGCGTGCTCTTGGGCGGCATCGGCATCGGCGCCGGTGCTCTGCTCGGTGCCGGCGTCGGTGCCGGCGTCGGCTACATCACCAACCCGTCGGACGTGAACCTCGGCGAGCCGGTCTGGAAGTAGGCTAGACGCGCTTCGCGTCCGCTGCGCGGGACTTTGCTCTTCTTTTTTGCCGGCGTTAACCTAAGAGGCTGGCATCAGCGCCGAGGGCCAGCCTCGGACAAGAGCAAAAAAGAGAAGAAAGACCGCGCGTCAGCGCACGCGAAGCGTTCTACTTTACTGCCTCGGGCGGTTGCGGCGGCGGCAGGCCAAGTGCTTGATAAGCAGTCTCCGCCTGTCGTTTCTCGCCCTGTCCCTCGCGGATCATCGTGCGACCGTACTCGATCGTCCGCTCACCCTCTTGGATCAACTCTTGCCCGCGCGCCATCTTGCGCGCACCCTCGTCCCACTGCTCGCCCAAGCGGCGGATCTCGCGGCTCTGACCGACCACCTGCCCGCCGAACGTCGACGTACTCTCGGTGTTACAGCCGACGAGCACGAGCATACCGGTCGTCAGGGCCAACCCCGACATGCACATCCGGCAATATTTCATCCTGCCCCCTCACGGTCCCGTAACGGTTGATTGGGATGGTTTACAGGCCGTCGACGGGTGAGAAGAAGCTTCTTTGACGTCGAAGAAACGCCGTCTTGGAGGTGGTGTGGCTTTTCGAGCGCATCGAGCTTAGGGGCGACATGCCGACGCAAGACGGCCATGAACCGCCATACGGTTGCCCTGCAAGGCAGACCTGTTGCTACTCTCACCCGGAGCGGATGTCGGCGGTCGTGGCGAGCGAGCGGCGGATGCGGGCTTGGCTCTCGGGGTCGAACAGACGGCCGAACTTCTGCCCGCGCGTGTCGATCACGCCCTTGTCGCCGCGGACCTTCCAGGGTTCGTCGGCGCGGACGATCTCGGGCCGGTAGGACTGGGCACCGTCGAGGGTGAAGGTGCCGGCCGGCATATTTAAGAAGGCGGCGAGGCGGTCCATGACGCCCGTGTCGCGCTCGACGAGGTCGTCGTAGCGGACGACGAAGGTGTCGGGACGGCCGAGGTTGGCGCGGGTCGTCTGCACGTAGCGATTGTAGAGGCGGACCATGCGCCAGGGCGTGCCAAGCCAGCCCCAGTGCGCCGGGTAGCGCTGGTAGGCGTCGTACAAGGAGGCGACTACGTCCGGCCCGTCGCGCAGGATGTGAACGAAGCGGGCGCCCTCGATGGAGGCGCGGATCTCGTCCATGAAGAACATGTGCTCGGGCGACTTCTCCAGCCAGCCCTTGGCGCCGCGGATCGCCGCCTCCTTGTCGAGCAGCCCGTCCAGCGCGCGCACGGCCGCGTCGAGGCGGACGATGCCGGCGGTCTCGTGTTCGCCTTCGAGAACGTTATTGGTCTTGATGTAGGCGAACGCCGCCTCGGTCCGCCTTGGATCGAGGCGGAGCTTATCGAGCAGGCGGACCGGGCGCCAGCGGTGAATGTGGCGAAAGAAGTGGGTTTCCTTCAACGTGTAGAGCCGCCCGCCCTCGGTCAGGATGGACTGCAACAGGGTCGTGCCCGAGCGCGGGCTGCCGACCAGAAAGACTTTTGCCATCGTTCGCTCGCTCTTTGGAGTGGTCAGGCGCCGGCCATGCCGGGCACGAGGCCGGTCTCCGGCCGCGGGCGCAGCTTTTGCTGCAGAATTGGCAGCATCGCCGCCACGCGGGCCGGCCACGTGTGCCGGGCCTCGATCAATTGGCGACCGCGGGCACCCATCGCCGGCAGGTCGGCGCGGCGCTCGTGCGCGGTGCGCAAAACGGCCTTCAGCATCGCCTTGTCGCCGGGCTCGAAGAGAAAACCGGTCCCCTGCCCCTCGACGAGGCCGCGCGCGTCGGGATAGTCGGCGGCGACGATCGGCAGGCCCTGCGCCATGTACTCGTAGAGCTTGATCGGCGAGTGGTACATCTGGCCGATCGCCATGACCTTGGCGCCGGCGTAGCCGAGGTCGAACCCGGCCATCGCGTGCTTGATCTGATCGCCCGCGACTTGGCCGGTGAAGCGGACGCGATCGGCAAGGCCGAGTTCGCGCGCCCTAGCCGTCCAGGGGCCCCGCATGGCGCCGTCGCCGACGACGACGAGCGCAGTCTTGAGCCCGTCCTCGGCCTCGATCTCGGCCATCGCCTCCAGCAACACGTCGAGTGCCTGCCAGCCGATCAGCCCGCCGACGAAGCCGAGCGTCAGTTCCTCGAACGGGCGCTCAACGCCGTTCAGGGCCGGGTCGAAGCGGTCCAACTCGACCGCGTTCGGCACGACCACGACCTTGGCCGGATCGACGCCGCACTGCTCGACGATGAGATCCTTCAACGGCTCGGAGATGGCGATCAGGACGTCGCAGGCGCGATAGGCCCGCTTCTCGATCCGCTCGGCGAGCGCGGAGAGCCCGACCGTCGCCCGCTCGACCTTGGTCTCGTAGTAGAACAGGCCCTGGGTTTCCAGGATCCAGGGCACGCCTGCCCGCTTGAAGCGGTGGCCCAAGACCTGCATCGTGGCAAAACGCTCGTAGACCCAGTCGGCCCGCCCGCCGAGTTCGCGCCACGCGGTGCTGCGGCTGCGCTCGGCCATGAGGATGCGGGCCGCATCCGCGGCGTAGCGCAGGAGCGGGGCGCCTTCCAGGCGGCGCTGCACGCCGCCCTTGAGGAGCTTCGGGTCGACGCGATCGCCCTTGATGTAGGGTGCGACCTCCCAGCCGGCCGCCTTGAAGCCGTTGATGACGCCCAAGACGTGGGCGCGCGGCCCGGCCGAGGCGGCGTCGGCCCGCGTCGAGACGGTCGGCGCGGCGGAGAGGTAGCCGAGGCAGGGCACGGCGGGATCGAAGGTGGAGGACTTCAGCACGGCGTGACGCTCTTTGCGCGAGAGGGGGTCAGATCGGACGCTAAGGTGCCGCAAATGTTTGAAGATCCCCTTAACGCGCCCCGCCCAAATCGTGGGCACTACCTGCCCGGGGCGCGGGCAATCGACGGGGCGGTGGCGTTCGAGCCCCCATCGTGCCATTCGCTTGGCGCGGGCCTTGCACGATCTCGCACCAACGCCGGCGGGGAAGGAACGAGACGGGGCATGGACGAGACGGCGCTGGAGCGGACGCGGGGCCGTCTGGAGGTGGCGCTGAAACACGGCGCCGGGCGGACGCGGCTCGCCACGCTCGCCCCCTCAGGCGCGGCGAAGGCCTACCTGCCGCGCCGGAGCGATCCGGACGTGGCCGAGATCGTGCTGGTCAACACGGCGGGCGGGCTCACCGGCGGCGATCGCCTCGACGTCGCGATCCGCCTGGACGCGAACACCAAAGCCGTCGTCACGACGCAAGGCGCCGAGCGGGTCTACCGGGCCCTGGACGGCGACGCGCGGCTGGACGTGCGGCTCGAAGTGGGACCGGAAGCAAGCCTCGCGTGGCTGCCGCAGGAGACGATCCTGTTCGACGGCGGCCGGCTGGAGCGGCGCCTGACCCTGAACGCGGACACGAACGCGGCCTGCCTCGTCGTCGAGGCCGTGGTCCTGGGCCGCACCGCCTACGGCGAGCGGGTGCGGCGCGGCCGCCTGTACGACCGCTGGCGTTTGCGCCGGGGTGGGCGGGTCGTCTTCGCCGAAGCCCTACGCTTGGACGGAGACCTCGAACGACGTACCGCCGCGGCGGCGGAATTGGGCGGCAACCGCGCTTTCGCGACGCTGGTTCGGCTCGGTCCCGACGCCGAGGGCCTGCTTGATCCCTTGCGGGCGGCGCTGCGGCGTGCCATCGCCGGTGGCGGGATCGAGGCGGCGGCGGGCGTCGTCGACAGCGTCCTCGTCGCGCGCCTGCTAGCCGGGGACGGGTTCGCGCTCAAGCGGGGGATCAAGGCGGCGCTCAACGCCGTACACCCGGCCGGGGCGCCGCGGGCCTGGGGGCTTTGAGGGGGAGACGGGCCGAATGCGGCTGACACCGCGCGAGAAGGACAAGCTGATGCTGGCGATGGCGGCCGGGGTGGCGCGCCGTCGCCTGGAGCGGGGCGTCAAGCTCAACCACCCCGAGGCCGTGGCGCTGATCGCCGACTTCGTCGTCGAGGGTGCGCGCGACGGCCGGAGCGTCGCCGAACTGATGCGGACGGGGGCCGAGGTCCTGACCCGCGATCAGGTGATGGACGGCATTCCCGAGATGATCGAGAGCGTGCAGGTCGAGGCGACCTTCCCCGACGGGGTCAAGCTCGTCACCGTGCACGAGCCGATCCGGTGACGATGGCCGTGAGAGTCGGGCCGTTCGACGCCGAAAAAGGGCCGGAAGCCCTTGCCCACCTCCTCGTCGCCGTGGTCGACGGCGGGGCTTCCGTCGGCTTCCACCGGCCGCTCGACCCAGGCGTGGCCAGAACCGCCGCGGCCGGGTGGCTGGCGGAGCAGGCGGCCGGCCAGCGGCACATCATCGCCGCCGAGGCGGACGGACGGTGCGTCGGCACCGTCCACCTAGTTCCGGCGATGCAAGAGAACGGCCAGAAGCGGGCCGAGGTGCAAAAGCTGCTCGTCTTGCCCTCGCATCGACGGCGCGGCATCGGTGCACGCTTGATACGAGCGGTCGAGGCAGAGGCTCGGCGGCGCGGGCGGCGCACGCTGGTGCTCGACACGTCGTCGCCGACGGCGGCCCGGCTCTACCAAACGCTGGGCTGGCGCCACGTGGGCGACGTGCCGGATTACGCGAGCGATCCGGACGGGACGCTCGAACCCACTGCCTTTCACTACCGCATCCTGGAGCAGGCCCCATGATCCCCGGCGAAATCATCGTTGGCGACGGCGAGATCGAGATCAACGCCGGCCTCGACGCCCTCACCTTGAAGGTTGAGAACCGGGGCGACCGGCCGGTGCAGGTCGGCTCGCACTACCACTTCGCCGAAGCCAACCCGGCGCTGGCCTTCGACCGCGCGGCGGCCAAGGGGCGGCGGCTCGATATCCCGGCCGGGACGGCGGTGCGCTTCGAGCCGGGGCAGGCGCGCGAGGTGGCGCTGGTGGCATATCGCGGCACGCGCACGGTCTTGGGCTTTCGCGGCGAGACGATGGCAACGCTGGACGGGGGGCAGAGCTGATGCCGCAGAAGCTGAGCCGGGGCGCCTACGCCTCCCTCTACGGCCCGACGACCGGCGACCGGGTCCGCCTCGCCGACACCGACCTGGTCATCGAGGTCGAGCGCGATCTTTGCACCTACGGCGAGGAAGTGACCTTCGGCGGCGGCAAGGCGATCCGCGACGGGATGGGGCAGAGCCCGGCCGCGTCGCACGAGGGCGCGATGGACACCGTCATCACCAACGCGCTGATCCTGGATTGGTTGGGCATCGTCAAGGCCGACGTCGGCTTGAAGGACGGCCGCATCGCGGGCCTCGGCAAGGCC
The DNA here is from genome assembly GCA_965217265.1 of Geminicoccaceae bacterium. Lineage (GTDB taxonomy): Bacteria > Pseudomonadota > Alphaproteobacteria > Geminicoccales > Geminicoccaceae > JAGRGG01. The sequence continues at coordinate 58,095 of CBDCHP010000009.1, forward strand.
GGCAACCCGAACGTGCAGCCGGACGTCAGCCTCGTCGTCGGCCCCGGCACGGAAGTGATCGCCGGCGAGGGCAAGATCCTGACGGCCGGCGGCATCGACGCGCACATCCACTTCATCTGCCCGCAGCAGGTGGAGGAGGCGCTGATGTCGGGCGTGACGACGATGCTCGGCGGCGGCACGGGCCCGGCGACCGGCACCAACGCCACCACCTGCACGCCGGGGCCGTTTCACATGGCGCGGATGATCGAGGCGGCCGAGGGGCTGCCGATGAACTTAGGCTTTGCCGGCAAGGGCAATGCCAGCCGGCCGGACGCGCTGATCGAGCAGGTGCAGGCCGGCGCCATGGCCTTGAAGCTGCACGAGGACTGGGGCACGACGCCGGCCGCAATCGACTGCTGCCTCAAGGTCTGCGATCAGGTCGACGTCCAAGCGATGATCCACACCGACACGCTGAACGAGAGCGGCTTCGTCGAGGACACGGTGGCGGCGATCGCCGGGCGCACGATCCACGCCTTCCACACCGAAGGGGCCGGCGGCGGGCACGCGCCCGACATCATCAAGGTTTGCGGGCTAGTAAACGTCATCCCGTCCTCGACCAACCCGACCCGGCCCTACACGGTCAACACGGTCGACGAGCACCTCGACATGCTCATGGTCTGCCACCACCTCGACCCGTCGATCCCCGAGGACGTCGCGTTCGCCGAAAGCCGGATCAGGAAGGAGACGATCGCGGCCGAGGACATCCTGCACGACATGGGCGCCTTCTCGATCATCGCCTCCGACAGCCAAGCGATGGGCCGGGTCGGCGAAGTCCTGATCCGCACGTGGCAGACGGCGCACAAGATGAAGGTCCAGCGCGGGCGCCTCGCCGACGAGACCGGCGAGAACGACAACCTGCGCGCCAGGCGCTACATCGCCAAGTACACGATCAACCCGGCGCTGGCGCACGGGATCGCGCACGAGGCGGGCTCGATCGAGGCCGGCAAGCGGGCCGACCTGTGCCTCTGGGACCCCGCCTTCTTCGGCGTCAAGCCGGACCTCGTGCTCTTGGGCGGCACGATCGTCGCCGCACCGATGGGCGACCCGAACGCCTCGATCCCGACGCCGCAGCCGGTCCACTACCGGCCGATGTTCGGCGCCTTCGGCCGGGCGCGCAACACGACCGCCGTCACCTTCGTCTCCGAAGTGGCGATCCAGGACGGGCTGAAGAACCGCCTCGGCCTTGCGCGCGACCTCGTCGCGATCAAGGGTACGCGCGCCGTGCAGAAGCGCGACATGAAGCTGAACGACCTCTGCCCAGCGATCGAGGTCGATCCCGAGACCTACGAAGTGCGGGCGGACGGGGATCTGCTGACCTGCAAGCCGGCGGATGTCCTGCCGATGGCGCAGCGATACTTTTTGTTCTGAGAACGCTTCGCGTCCGCTGGCGCGGGGCCTTCTTTTTCCTCTTTTTTGCTTTTTGCTTGAGATTGGCTTGAGTGTTGGAACCAATTTCAAAGATAAAAATTACGAAATAATACGAAAAAAGCCATCCACTAAGCGCGAAGCATTTAAGCTCTAAATCGGGCATTTATCAAATTATCAAGCGAAGCATTTATTACACCCCTTCTTCTTGCGTCTTCTTGATCTTCAACTGTTGCTTCTCGAAGAATACGCTGAGCCATAATAATGTAAATTCCCTTAATTTTTTCATGCGCTTCATCAGTAAAAATTTTATCATTGCTGCGTATGCTATTCATATAACTAACAATACTTTGCATGAAAAGTATGGGATTGCATAAATCTCCAATATCTATCCATGTTGTGAAATATCCTTGTTCTCGAAGCCATTCGTTAAGCTGTTGATCGCATTTGCCTTTACAGACTGTATAAACGTTGTGAATATTTTTGTAATTTTCGCTCATTTTCTCCTGAGAACAATAAACAGACGATTTTTTGGCGTAAACTATAATTGCTTGGCGAGGCGTTAAAATCTCTTTTATTAAAATAACTTCGCCACATGCCTCACATTCTAAAGGCTCATATTCTCTCCATATTGCCTGAATTGGTTTTATGTGTTTATAACTCTTCGGAAAGTACCTACCAGCAAGATCAGATAAGCCTTCCCTGTAAAATTTTGCCTCAATTTTTCCCTTATCTATGATCTCAAAAGCAGCAAGTTTTTGTTCTTTTACCAATGTTTTCAGACGATCAATCAATGAAGAGCTTGCTAATGTTGAGTAAAATCCCATAAATCCGTCAGCAGCGTGCTCTGAAATTCTTTCAAGAATGTTATTTTCTTCATTCACTCCCACTGATTTATTTGAAATAGCGTTGTGCTTGCAGCTCACCAACCAAGTAAATTTTTTGGTTATTATTTTCCCGTTCATTTGTTCTGTTATAAGCAAATCCTTTCCATGATCGTGACCACGTCCAGGACCAATCTCTACAACAAAGCCTAGCTTGGCGAGATAATCTCTAGCAAAAAACTCCCAATTTTCTCCCTCTTTGATTTCCTTAAAATCAACACTTATGCCATTTTTCATAACAGTAGACCTTGTTTGATTAGACTAAGTTTATTAAGATATCATCTGAGGCCATGATAGGTTGCGTGATCGCACCTCGCGCAGAAACTCTTCGCTCTGCCCGCGCAATGCACCCTGCGACGCAAGCCGCTTGGCGACTTGTGCCCAATGGTCCGGCGCACGCGGGGGCTCGGGCGTCAGGGCCTCGATCTCGGCCAGGATACGCTGCGCCACCCTCTCCTGCTGCGCGTCCGGCAGTTGTTTGGCCTTGTTGATGGCGCATTCGAGCAGATTGTTCATCGTCGTGACCTTCAGTTTTACCAGAGGGTGATATGCACGTTCTAACTCTCAAGCACCCCCTGATAAAGCTCGGCCAGCGTCACCCTCACCCCGAGCGCATCAAGCTCAAGAACCGCGTCCGCGCCGCGCAGGACTGCGCTCTGCCACGGTGCCGACGCCGCCTCGCGGGCGACCGTCTCGACCGCGATCTCGTCCTGGTCGATGAACAGGAGGTGGCGCAGGGACGGGATCGCCAAGTAGGCCCAGCGCTTGCGGTGCAGGTCGCGGCCGGCGGTGCTCTCGGACAGGACCTCGGCGATGAGGATCGGGTCGTCGACGGCCGTCGCTTTGATATCGCGGGGGCCACAGCGGACCGTGACGTCGGGGTAGAGCACGGCGCCGCCCGAGGCCGCATCGAGCGCGATCACCTTGAGGTCGCTCTGGTAGACGCGGCAGGTCTCCTCCCCCGACCCGACGCCCAGCCCGGCACGGAGCGCGAAGGCGAGGTTGCCGCACAGTTCGACGTGGGCGAGCGTGCCACCGGTCATCATCGTGACGACGCCGGCGAGCAATTCGTGGCGCTCTTGCTGGCGTTCCTCCCAGGGGAGAAACGTCTTCGGCGTGACAGGGGTTTCGGCTTCGGCCATTGTGATCTCCTAAAATCGCAGGATACTCTCCTCTCGGGCCGCCCGTCCAACATGACCGACCTTCCCCGCGCCGCCGCCGTCGAGCCCGCCGGAACCTGGACCGGCGACGCCGCCGGCACGGTGCGGCTCGACGCCGAGACGCGGCGGCGGCGTCGCTTGGTGCTGCGGGCCGAGGAGGGCTTCGACCTGCTCCTCGACCTGGAGGCCGTGCCGGACCTCAAGGACGGCGACGCGCTCGTGCTGGGCGACGGGCGGCGGGTGCGGGTCAGGACGGCGGACGAGGATCTGTTGGAGGTGCTGGGCCGCGACCCGCACCACCTGTTGCGGCTGGCGTGGCACTTGGGCAATCGCCACGTCCCGGCCGAGGTGCGGCGCGACCGGCTGCTGATCCGGGCCGACCACGTGCTGGCCGCGATGCTCGAAGGGCTCGGCGCCGGGGTGCGGCCGGTGCGCGGCCCGTTCGCGCCCGAGGGCGGCGCCTACGCCCACCACCACGCGCCCGGCTGACGGCGCTTGCGGGCAACGGCCCTTATCAGGCTCATGGCGTGGCTCTCGCCGGCCTTTCCCGTCGGCGCGTTCAGCTACAGCCACGGGATCGAGTGGGCGGTCGAGGCGGGCGACGTCGCCGACGCCGCGTCGCTGCGCGACTGGGTCGGGGCGATCCTGTGCCACGGGGGCGGCCGCAACGACGCGGTGCTGCTCGCCGTGACGCACCGCGCGACGCTGGCGGAGGACTGGGCGGCGCTGGCGGAGGCGGCCGAGATCGGCGCGGTGCTCGCCGGCTCGGCCGAGCGGCGGCTGGAGAGCTTGAGCCAGGGCGCCGCCTTTCGCCGCGCCGCCGCCGCCGGCTGGCCGTGCCCCGCGCTCGACCGGATGAAGGGTTTTGATGCCCTCCCCTACCCGATCGCGGTCGGTGCGGCGGCGGCGGGGCACGGCATCGACGTCGCGGCGGCACTCAGCGCCTACCTGCACGGCTTTACCGCCAACCTCGTCTCGGCCGGGGTGCGGCTGATCCCCCTGGGCCAGACCGACGGGATCACGGTCCTGGCCGGGCTGGAGCCGGCCGTGCTCGAAATCGCCGCGGACGCGGTCGAGGCGACGCTCGACGACCTCGGCGGCTGCACCTTGCGCGCCGACCTCGCCTCCTTGCACCACGAAACCCAGACGACGAGGCTATTTCGCTCATGACACCAACCCCCCAACCGCTTCGCGTCGGCATCGGCGGACCCGTCGGCTCCGGCAAGACCGCGCTGATGGAGGCCCTGTGCAAGCGCCTGCGCGGCCGGGTGGGCTTATGCGCGATCACCAACGACATCTACACGAAGGAGGACGCGCTCATCCTGACCCGCGCCGGCGCCCTGCCCGAGGAACGAATCATGGGCGTCGAGACCGGCGGGTGCCCGCACACCGCAATCCGCGAGGACGCCTCGATCAATCTGGCCGCGATCGAGACGATGCGGGGGCGTTTTCCCGACCTCGACCTGATCCTGATCGAGTCCGGCGGCGACAACCTCGCCGCCACCTTCAGCCCTGAATTGGCCGATCTGACGGTCTACGTCATCGACGTTGCGGCCGGTGAGAAGATCCCGAGGAAGGGCGGCCCCGGTATCACCCGCTCGGATCTGCTCGTCATCAACAAGACCGACCTCGCCCCCATGGTCGGCGCGTCCCTAGAGGTGATGGCCGCGGACGCGGGGCGGATGCGCGGCGGGCGGCCCTTCGTCATGGCCGAGATCAAGAACGGGATCGGCGTGGACGAGGTGGTGCGCTTCTTGCGGGCGAAGGGTGGGCTGGCGATCGGCAGTCCTTGAAGGTCTCGATGCGTCGAAGGCGTTTAGCACTCAAGACTTGCAACCAAGACGTGATTGCGCTCTTACGTGGTTTTGAAGAACAAAGCGCGAACACGGGAGACCGGTCATCAACAGCGTTCTGCCGCCCCCGATCGTGGACCCTGTGCCGCTCGCCGACGTGCCCTGCGTCCTCGTCCGGCACGTTCTGCGGGCACCTGCCGGTTTTCCCTCCCCGGCCGACGACGACCTCGAAGAGTGCCTCGACCTGCACGGCTACCTCGTGCGCCGCCCGGCCGCGACCTTCGTCATGCAGGTCGACGGCGACTCGATGTGCGACGCCGGCATCCTGCACGGCGACCTCGTCGTCATCGACAAGGCCGAGGCGGCGGCACCCGGCAGGATCGTCATCGCCGTACAGGAGGGCGCCTTCACCATCAAGCGGCTGCGGCGCGACAGGCACGGCCGTCACTGGCTGTGCCCGGAGAATCACGACCGCCCGGACCTCAAGCCGATCCTCTGCCTAGAAGACTGCGAGATCTGGGGCGTGGTCGTCGGCTGCGTGCGCCGGTTGGCTTAAAGCCCGTGCCGCCGGTGGCGCTGATCGACGCCAACAACTTCTACGTCAGCTGCGAGCGGGTGTTCGATCGCCGCCTCGAAGGCGTGCCGGTCCTGGTCCTGTCCAGCAACGACGGCTGCGCCATCGCCAGGAGCCCCGAGGCGAAGGCGTTGGGGGTCACGATGGGGGCACCCGCTTTTCAGCTGCGCCACCTGATCCGCCGCCACGGCATCCGCGTCTTCTCGTCGAATTACGCCCTCTACGGCGACATGAGCCGGCGGGTGAACGAGGTGCTGACCGGCTTCAGTCCGGGGGTCGAAGTCTACTCGATCGACGAGACCTTCCTCGACCTCGGCGGCTTCGGCCACGAGGACCTGTGGGCCTACGCCCAGGACGTGCGCACCACCGTGCGGCGCTGGACGGGCATCCCGACCTGCGTCGGCATCGGCCCGACCAAGACGCTGGCCAAGCTCGCCAATGCGGTGGCGAAGAAGAACCCGGCCTTCGGCGGCGTGTGCGACCTGTCCGACGCGGCCCTGCGCGACGCCGTGCTCCGGACCTTGCCGGTGCGCGAGGTCTGGGGCGTGGGCGGCGCCACGGCGCGCCGGCTGGCGGCACTCGACGTCACCACGGCGGCGACTCTAAGCGATCTCGATCCGAAGCAAGCGCGGCGGATCGGCACGGTGGTGCTGGAGCGCCTCGTGTTCGAACTGCGCGGCATTGCCTGCCTCGACCTCGACCTGCTGCCGGCGGCGCGGCAGGGCATGGCGGTGACGCGCTCGTTCGGCCGGCCGCTCGGCGGGCTCGACGCGATCGTGGGGGCGGTGGGTGCGTTCGCCGTCCGCGCCGGCGAAAAGCTGCGGGCGGAGGGTTTGGTTGCGGGGCAGCTGAGCGCGTTCTTGCACACCAGCCGGCACAATGACGGGCCGCAGCACGCCGGCGGCGGCACCACCCGCCTCGTGCCGATGACCGCCGACACGCGCGACCTGAGCGCCGCGGCGGCGCGCTGCGTCGAGGCCGCCTACCGCCCCGGCTTCGCCTACGCTAAGGCGGGCGTGATCCTCGACGACTTGCGTGCCGCCGAGCGTGCCCCGCGCGACTTGTTCGCCCGGCCGCGCGGCGCGGCGCTGATGGCGGCGGTGGACGCGATCAACGCCCGCTACGGCCGCGACACGCTGCGCACGGGGGCGATGGGCTTCGATCAGGCTTGGCGGCAACGATGTTGCCACAAGAGCCCCGCCTACACCACGCGCCTCGCCGAGGTGCCGCGGGTGTCGGCGGGGTGACCTCCCGTCGGCTTGTCGCGGGTGATTGAAACCTGTAGTGCCTTTTGTTGACGAATGAGGGGAGGATATCGTGGACAAGACGTTCAAGGCCGCGCTGCTGGCGATGGCCGTCCTGGGTGCTGACCTGTCTAATGCCGCAGCACAGGAAGTCACGCTCAAGCTCGGCCACCTCGCCAACGAGGAGGACGTTTGGCACAAGGCGGCGTTGAAGTTCGCTGAGGAGGTCGCCGAGCGAACCGACGGCCGGGTCGAGGTCCAGGTCTTTCCCAACGAGAGCCTTGGCAAGGAGATGGACCTGATCAGCGGCATGCAGCTCGGCACGGTCGACATGACGATCACCGGCGAGAGCCTGCAGAACTGGGCGCCGATGGCGGCATTGCTCGCCGTGCCCTACGCCTACGACTCGCTCGAAGAGATGGATGCGATCGCGGGCGGCGAGGTTGGCGACGAGATCGAGGCGCAGATCCTTGAGCGCGCCCAACTCCGGCCGCTCGCCTACTTTGCCCGCGGCCCGCGCGACTTGACCTCGAACCGGCCGATTACTTCGCCGGACGAACTCGACGGCCTGAAGCTGCGCGTGCCCAACGTGCCGCTCTTCGTCGCGGTCTGGCAAGCGCTCGGCGCCCGGCCGACGCCGATGGCCTTCTCGGAAGTCTTCACCTCGCTGCAAAACGACACGATCGACGCGCAGGAGAACCCGCTGGCGCTGATCAAGAGCGCGTCCTTTCCCGAGGTGCAAAGCCACGTCAACCTGACCGAGCACGTGCGCAGTTGGATCTACCTCGCCATCGGCGAGCCCAGCTTCAACAAGCTCTCCGATGAGGACAAAGCCGCTGTCCAGGAGGCCGCCGCCGCGGCGCAGACGTATGAGCGCGAACTCTTCCTCGCCGCCGAGGATCAGTTGCGCCAGGACCTCGAAGACGCCGGCATGACCTTCGTCGAGGCCGACAAGGAAGCGTTCGCCGCCAAGGCCGAGGACGCCGTTCTCGCCAACGTCGACGACGAGATCAAGCCCACGGTCGAGAAGCTCTTCGCCGACCAGTAGGCCGCGAGCCGCCGGCGCGGGTCCAACGCCCGTGCCGGCGGCCTTTGCAGGATTCTTGCATGTCACGCCTCCTCGATCTCGTCGTGTTCGTGGCCCGCGCCGCCGTCGGCCTCGCCTTCACGGTGCTTGCCGGGTCCGTCCTGCTGCAGGTGGCCGCGCGCACCTTTTTGCCGCAGTCGCCCGTCTGGACCGAGGAGCTGACCCGCTTTGCCCTGCTCTACATGGTGGCGTTCGGGGCCGGGCTGTCGCTGCGCAGCGGCGACTTGGTCAACGTCGACATCGTCTTGGAGATGGTGCCGAGGCCGGTCCGGCGCGGGCTGGAGGTCGCAGGCGCCGCCGCGACGGCCGTCTTCGCCCTGATCCTGATTTCCCCGTCGCTCAAGTTCATGCAGGTCGGCGTCTTCCAGACCTCGCCGGCGTTGGGCTGGCGCATGGACTGGGTCTTCGCCTCAATGCTGCTCGCCGTGCTCATGCTGGCGCTGTTCGGCGTCGTTCGCGCCGTCGACGTCGCCAGGGGCAAGACGCCTTCCTTGTCCGATCTCAGCAGCGCCGAGGACTGAAGGCCCGTGGACATCGCCCTCCTGTTCGGCACCTTCGCAATCACGCTCGTCTTAGGGATCCCGGTCGCCGTCTGCCTCGGCCTCGCCTCGGCGACCTACCTCCTCGTCAACGGCATGCCGCTCGTCGTCATCCCGCAAAAGATGTTCGCCGGCATCGACGTCTTCGTCCTGCTCTGCATTCCGGGCTTCATCCTCGCCGGCAATTTGATGAACGGCGGCGGCATCACCGAGCGCATCATCCGCTTCGCCACCGCCTTCGTCGGCTGGATCAAGGGCGGCCTCGGCCTGACCAACATCGCCGGCTCGATGATCTTCGCCGGCGTCTCCGGCACCGCCGTGGGCGACGCCGCCTCGATCGGCGGCGTGATGATCCCAGGCATGAAGAAGGCCGGTTACCCGGCCGATTTCTCCGCCGCCGTCACGGCCGCCTCCTCGACCATCGGCCCGATCATCCCGCCGAGCGTGCCGATGATCATCGTCGGCGCCCTCACCGGCGTCTCGGTCGGACGGATGTTCCTCGCCGGCGCCATCCCCGGCGTGCTGCTCGGCCTCGGCTTGATGATCACCTGCTATCTCATCGCCGTGCGCAAGAACTACCCGAGCCAGCCCTGGCGGGGGTGGGCGGAACTCGGCCAAGCGTTCGTCGGCGCTTTTTGGGCGCTGGCGATGACGGCCTTGATCCTGGTCGGCTTGATGACCGGCATCGCCACGCCCTCCGAGACGGCGATCGTCGCCTCGTTCTACGCGCTGCTCGTCGGCGCCTTCGTCTACCGGGGCTTAAGCCTGCGCGACGTGCCGCGCATCGTCATCGACAGCGCAATCGGCTCGGCCGCGATCCTGCTCCTGGTCGGCTTTGCCAACGTCTTCGGCTGGATCCTGGCGTCCGAGCGCATCCCGCAACTGCTCGCCGACGCGGTGCTGTCGATCACCGACAATAAGTACCTCGTCATCTTGCTGATCAACGTCATGCTCTTGATCGTCGGCAGCTTCATGGAGACGATCGCGGCGCTCATCATCCTGTTCACGCCGCTGCTCGCCATCGCCCAGAGCGTCGGCATCGACCCGGTGCACTTCGCCACCTTCGCCGTCCTTAACCTGATGATCGGGCTGACGACCCCGCCCGTCGGCGTCTGCCTCTTCGTCTGCGCCAACATCGCCCGGCTGCCGCTCGGCCCTGTGATCCGGGCGGTGCTGCCCTTCCTGCTCGCCAACATCGTCGTGCTCCTGCTCGTCTCCTACGTCCCCGCCCTCTCGCTCTGGCTGCCGAACCTCGCGTTCGGCGGCTGAGCGGGGCGCACTTGCAAGCTTCGCTTCGGGAGAGATCGTATGCGACAGACGTGGCGGTGGTTCGGTCCGGCCGACCGGGTGACGCTCGACGACGCGCGGCAGGCCGGCGTCGAGGGGATCGTCACCGCCCTGCACCACGCGCCGACCGGGGCCGTCTGGACCCTCGAAGAGATCAAGCGGCGCCAAGACGAGGTCCGGCGGACGCCCGCGGGCGACCCCTCCGGCCTCGAATGGGAGGTAGTCGAGAGCCTGCCGGTCTCCGAGGCGATCAAGACGCAAGGCGGCGACTGGCGGGTACACCTCGACGCGTGGCGGGCGAGCCTGCACAACCTCGCCGCCGCCGGGCTGCGGGTGGTCTGCTACAACTTCATGCCGGTCCTCGACTGGACGCGCACCGACCTCGCTTGGCGCGTGGCGCACGGCGGCACGGCGATGCGCTTCGACCTGATCGACTTCGCCGCCTTCGACCTCCACATCCTGGGGCGCGCAGGGGCGGCGGAGGACTTCGATGAGGAGGTCGTCGCGGCCGCCGGACAACGGTTCGCGGCGATGGACGACGCGCGGCGGCGGCAACTGGCGCAGAACGTCACCGCCGGCCTGCCGGGTGCCGCCGAGCACTGGTCGCTCGACGACCTCAAAGAGCAGCTCGACGCCTACGCCGGGTTCGACGCCGGGCGGCTGCGGGCGCACTTCGTCGATTTCCTGAGTGAGGTCGTGCCGACTGCCGAGCGGCTGGACCTGCGGCTTTGCTGCCACCCCGACGACCCGCCCTGGCCGCTCCTCGGCCTGCCGCGCGTCGTGTCGAGCGAGGCCGACTACGCCGCCGTCCTGGCCGCGGTCGATAGCCCTGCCAACGGCGTCACGCTCTGCTCGGGTTCGCTCGGCGCCCGCGCCGACAACGATCTAGCCGGGATGGCCGAGCGGCTGGGGTCGAGGATCCACTTCGTCCACCTGCGCAACGTCAGGCGAGAAGGCAACACGTGGCCCGGCTCGTTCTTCGAGGACGAGCACCTGAGCGGCGACACCGACATGGTGGCGCTGGTCCGTGCCCTGCTGCGCGAGGAGGCCCGCCGCCGGGCCGAGGGCCGGGCCGACGCCGCGATCCCGATGCGACCCGATCACGGCCAGGACATCCTCGACGATCTCGGCCGCGGCGCCCAGCCGGGCTACCCCGCCGTCGGCCGGCTCAAGGGGCTGGCCGAACTGCGCGGCGTGATGCGGGCACTCACGGCGAATGAGAACAAGTGATGCGGTGGTGCCCCCGGCCGGACTCGAACCAGCACGCCCTTGCGGGCAACAGATTTTGAGTCTGTCGTGTCTACCAATTCCACCACGGAGGCGCGGCATCGAGGGTGTAGGCGGGAACGGGGGAGCGGTCAAGGAACGCTTACGCGTGCGCTGCCGCGCGGGCTTTTTACTTTTTTGCTATCTGTTCCCGGACTGGCTCGACCGCTTGGGCCAGCCCAGGCCCAAGTTGCAAAAAGAAAAAGGAGAAAGCCGCGCGCAGCGCACGCGCAAGCGTGAAACTAACCGAACAGCCGCGCGTGCGCCTCGCGGCGCAGGCAGGCGCGGACGAAGCCGAGATAGCCGAACACGCCGCCGGTGGCGAAGGACAACGTCGCCTGGCCCAGGCGCCTCAGCGTGTAGACGGCGGCCGCCGTTAGGTGGGTGCCGAGCCAGACGACGATCCCGGCAACGATCAAGAGACCGCCCACATAGAGCCCCCGCGCGAGGTCGCGCAGCGGACCGAGTACGGCGAGGACGTCGTCGCGGAGCCGTGCCAGGGGGGCGGCGAGGCCCATCGCCTTGCCGACGGTCTGGTCGATCCCGCCGTGAACGCCATCCAGCGCCTTGCCGATGACGCCGTCCTCGCCCAAGGTGGCGAAGGCCGCCCGCAAGGGCGCGCTCGAGAGCGCGACCGTCGTCGCCGGGATCGGCACGCTCGGCAGGGTCGTGTCTAGAAGGCGACCGGCGGGGATACGCAAGTTGGGCTTGGCCTTGTCGAGAAGACCGCCGAACTGCGCGGTCTGGAAGCCGGCGGCGCGGTAGGGGTTTTCCAAGGCAGCGATCTTGAAGTCGCTGCGCGGCACGCGGATCGGGAAAGACGGTGTCGCGCCGAATTGGCCCCTCTCGATGCGCAGGTCGCCGACGTCGCTCAGCGCACGAAAAGCCTGCGTGGTGCCGTTCGACAGGCGCTCGACCTCTTCACCTAAGCGCCGTGCACCGGCCTGGATCTCGCCGATGTGCGGCGCGATCTCCTGGCTGACCGTGTGGACGATGGCGCTCGCCTTGTCGCCGTAGACCTGTACCGCGTTGAGGGAAGCCTTCGCGGCAACGAGCCCGCCGGCAACGACGAGAACGGTGGGCGCCACCATGGCGAGTGCGAGACCGGTGCCGATGAGCCGGTCGCTGACGATCCGTTTCATGACGATCGATTCCTTTTAAGCCGCATGGGCGGGTTCTAGCGCCGTGCTTGAAGGTTCAGTGGATGACGGCGAACAGGTCGCCGTTGTTGCTCTTGCTGCCGTTTTTCCCACGGCCGTCGCCCTTGAAGCGGATGAGGCGGCGATGCACCGGCTGGCCCCGCCACTGGTCGAGCACCCAGAGCCCGTTCTCGTCCTGGCCGAGATAGATCGCGGCGTGGCTGCCGGTGCGGCTGGCGTAGGTACCGTCGGGCTCGAAGGTCGCGATCGCGGTTCCGGGCCTGATCGCGGCGTTGCCGCGCACCGAAGGGCCGGGTTGCCAAGCGGCGGTGTTCGGCACGCCCGCCGCCGCCTTGACGTAGTCGACGCAGTGACCGGGGCCGATGCTCTGCCCCAGGAAATCGTGCGGACGATCGGCGAGATAGGGGTCGGCGGCGTGCGCCGTCGCAACGCCGGCCAAGCTCAGCGCGCGTCCGAGCATCGCACTCTTCATAACGTTTTCCCTGAATTATGGTTAGCTGCTCTTAATTTATTGGTGCATCATTATCTGTGCTTTTTGCCACGAAAAACTCGATTGTCGTTGAACGCTTACGCGTCCGCTGGCGCGGGGCCTTCTTTTTCTCTTTTTTGCTTTTGTCCGAGGCTGGCCCTCGGCGCTGAGGCCAAGTTCGGAAGCAAAGTTGCAAAAAAGAAGAAAAAAGCCCGCGCGGCAGCGCACGCGCAGCGTTAATTCGATTTCGGCACGCGGCGGCGGAAGGTGGCGACCCGGTAGAGGTACCAGCCGAGCATCGACACGACGATGACGTTGGAAACCGGATTCAAGTAGCCGCCGACCTGCTCGTAGCCGCCCTCCAGCCAGTAGCCGAGCAGGGTGAGGAGGGTGGTCCACAAGACGGTGCCGAGGGCGGAGTAGAAGAGGAACTTCGGCAGCTTCATGCCCGAGACCCCGGCCGGCAGCGAGATCAGCGTCCGCACCGCCGGGACCAACCGGCCGACGAAGACGGCGGCGGCGCCGTAGCGGTCGAACCATACGTCGGCCTTTCGCACGTCCTGCGGCGTCAAGGTCAGCCAGCGGCCGTGCCGCCGGGCGAAATTCGCGATTCGTTCCACGCCCAAGCGCGCCCCGATCCAATACCATAGATAGGCACCGGCGAGCGCGCCGGCGCTCCCGGCCAAAACGGCGAGCACGAGGTTGAGGTCGCCCCTGGCGGCGGCGAATCCGGCGAACGGCATGATCAGTTCGGACGGGATCGGCGGGAACACGTTCTCGGCGAACATGAGCGCGGCGATGGCGAGGTAGCCGCCGCCCTCGATCAACTGCGTGATCCAATCGAACAACGGTTTTGTCCTTCCTCGACGCTGGATTTTAACACCAACATCTTAACGCGCCGGTCGCACCACACCGCTAGACAGAAAACCGGGTGGCACAAGGCTGCTCCCGACCGAACAACGGGCAGATGAACGCCCTGAAATTCCGTGTTTTTGAAAGCGGCTTTTGAGCCTTGCACGGCTGCAATGCTGCGCTGCAAAAGCCGTGCTTTCGGGCGGCCGTCGACAACCGATATGAACCCTGTGAGCGCAACGAAGGCGCTCTTGAAGTCCACCACCCCCGATCACGGAGATCGACCGATGAACGTCCAACTCATCCGCCCCGACATGGTGCTCAACCTCCTCGCCGCGGACCATTCACGGACTGAGCGCCGCGGCTGGTTCGCCCGCCTCATCCGCCGCTGAATGCTCGGCCGGCACCGAATGGTTCGCGCCTCGCCTGTGGCGCCGCATCCTTGTTCGCCACCCAACGCCCCTTCAGTTGGTGAGTCGGACTTCGAACAGGTCCTTCGCGATCGTCTGGAAGGTAGCGTCGAGTTCGCTGCCGGTGATGGCGCGGAAATAGTTGGTGTCGGGGTCGCTGGCGCACGCCTTCAAAGTCGCCTCGGTCGGCCCGCCCGAGGTAATGCCGTCGCTGAAGGCGACGCTGTGGACTTTGATCGGCGCCTCTTGGGCCACACCCTGCTGTTTGACGGCTTTGCAAGCTTTGAGCAGGATATCGTTGTAGCGTTCCTCGTCGCTCGCGGCGGCGCTGCCGAAGGGGTTGCTCGCCATGACGTAGCCGTAGGGCGTGAACTTGTCGACGGGGCCGTGGGGGCCGAGCGCGTTGCCATCGAGACCGAAATTGGACGGCATGAAGGCGTAGGCGCCGCCGCTGTTCTGGCTGTCCTTGCAGGTATCCGGCTGACCCCCTTCCCCTTGCTCGCCGTCGGTCATCAAGATCATGATCTTGCGCACGTTCTTGCCGTAGGGCGCGCCCTCGGTGAACGGCGGCGTCGGCGAGAGTACGCGCATCCCCCAGCTCACCCCGGGCGCGGCGAGCGTCCCATTGCCTTCGATCGCGGCGAGCGTGTCGATCTTGGCGCGCATGGCGGCCTCGCTGTCGGTCAGCGGCAGGAGGGGACGATTGACGCAGGTGTAGTTCGGGCCAGGATAGAGGACGTCGTTGCCGTTGGGCGGCGGCTCGGCGACGCTCCGGTAGCCGTTCATCGTGCCGTTGCTTGGATTGTTGCAGGACGAGAAGTTCCAGGGCGGCGGCTGGTCGGGTTCGGGCGGGTAAACGTAGGCGTGCCACTTGCCGTCCGTGCCCGCCGAGACCGGGCTGTAGGCGTCGCTGAAGGCATCTGCGCCCCGCCGCTCTAAGACGCAGCCCCGCCACGCCGTGCCGGCGAAGAGGGAATGAAAACGTTCCTTGACGAAGCCCGTGTTAATCTTGCCGACGTTGACGGTCGAGTTGAACGGCACGATCGCCAGCTTGAACGACACGGCCGGAGGCTTCGTCGCCAAGATCGTGTCGATGAGCCGGTGCGCCGCCACCTTGAGCGCCTCGATGCGCGAGCGCCCGTTGCCGGCGCTGTTCCGCATCGAGCCGGTGACGTCGACGACCAGCGCCACCTCGAGGTCGATCGCGCCGCGCTCGGCCACGCCCGCCGCCGCCATCTCGACCCGCCCCTGCCCGATCCCGGTCAAGAAGGTCGGCACGAACCCTGCCCCCGCCGCCACCGTCACCTTGCCCGCGTCGCCGAACACCACCGCCCGCGTCGCCACAGGCGCCAGCCAGCCGCGGCCGTAGTTGGCGGCGAACACGTTCTCGGCAATCGCCCGCCGCTGCTCCTCGTCGCCCGCCGACGCGGCGCCGGCGAGTGCTGCGGCGTCGGACGCCTGCTGCAGGCGCTGCTGCACCAGGGCGGCGCGGACGTAGTCGAAGCCCAAGCCGGCGAAGCCCACCACCAGCGGTAGGCACAAGGCGAACAGCAAAATGATCGCCCCGCCCCGCGCCCGGCCGAACTCGCCCACCCGCCACCACCGCGTCACCGTGCGCCTCCAAATTCTTGCGTCGTCGATGCCACAGCCTCTCTCAAAGACGTTTCAGATCGCTTAACGCCCGCTCACGGGAGGATATCTGACGTCGGATGCCTCGCCTCTGTGGCCGCCACGCTCTAGGCCGGCGTCTACCGTCGCGCTAGATCGGCGGACATGGCTTTCACGCTCGCGATCGCGAACCAGAAGGGCGGCGTCGGCAAGACGACGACGGCGATCAACCTCGCCCAGGGCTTGAGTGCCGCCGGCCGCCGCGTGCTCGCGATCGACGCCGACCCGCAGGCCTCGCTCACCATCTACGCCGGCCTCGACCCGCGCCGCCTCGAAGCCGAGGCGCGCACCATCCACCACTGGTTGATCGACGAGCGGCCGCTCGACACGGTTTTAAGCGCCGGCAACGGCTTCGATCTCGTCGGCTCCTCGATCCGCTGGGCCTCGGCCGAGGCGGAACTGCTCACCGCCTGGGACGGCGCCGGCCGGCTGCGGACGCGCTTGGCCGCCGAGCCCTTGGCCTTCGACATCGTCCTGATCGACTGCTCGCCCTCGCTCGGCCTCTTGACCGTGAACGCGCTCGCGGCGGCCGACGCCGTCCTCGCCCCGGTCAAGACCGATTACCTCTCGCTCATGGGCGTCTCGCTCCTCTTGGAGACGGTCGACAAGGTCAAGACGCGCCTCAACCCGAACCTCGCCGTGTTCGGCGTCCTGCCGACCATGTTCGACGCCCGCAACGCGCACGACCGGGAAGCCCTGGACCAGATCGGCGACTTGATGCGCGGGCGCCACCCGGTCCTGCCGCCGGTGCGCCGCTCGACCCTGTTCGATCAGGCATCCGTCGAGGGGGTCTCGACGCTCGCGGCTTTGCCGAACCACAAGGCGCTCGACGGCTATCGTGCACTCGTCGCGGAGGTGCTGCGGCATGGCGAAGGCTAGGGCGAGCCTGAAGGACCGCCTGCAGCGCGACGGCTTCTTCCAGACCTCGGCCGACCTGCCGCGCATCGTCGAGATCGACGTGGGTGCCATTCGACCGAACCCGGCCCAGCCGCGCCGCCGCTTCGATCAAGCGGCACTCGACGATCTGGCGGCCTCGATCGAGCGGCACGGGCTGCTGCAGCCGATCGTCGTCGCCAAGGACGGCGCCAAGGACGGCGAAGGCTGGACGCTGATCGCCGGCGAGCGCCGCCTGCGCGCCCTGCGCGGGCTCGGCCAGGCGAGCGTGCCGGCGATCGTCAGCGACGGCGATCCGGTCGAACTGGCGATCATCGAGAACCTGCAGCGCGAGGCCCTCGACCCGTTCGAGGAGGCGCGCGCGATCCGCGCCTTGATGCAGAGCAAGGGCTACACCCAGGCCGAGGTCGGTCGCGCCATCGGTAAGAAGCAGAACACGGTCTCGGTGATCCTCGCCCTGAACGACCTGCCCGAGCGGGTGCAGGACGAGTATCCGACGTCGGATAAACGCCTCGGCCGCTCCTGGCTGATCGAGTTGGCACGGGTCGAGACGCCCGAGCGGCAGTTGCGCCTGTGGGACGAAGCCAAGGCCAAGCCCGTCACGGTGCGCGAACTGCGCGCCGCGCGGGCCGGCGGCAAACCGCGCGCGGCCAAGCCGGCGGCGCTGCGGGCGCTCGCGGCGGCGCGGACCTGCGCCCGCGCGATCGAGGGGCTCGAAGCCTCGGACGTCGCGCACGACGGGGCGTTGCGGGCGGCGCTGCGCAATCTTAAGGCGGCACTGGAGCGGCGCCTCGACGGATCGTGAACGCGGGGTCGTTGGCCCCGCCGCCGCTTGGGCCTATCCTTCCCCTCCCCTTGACGACGTAGAACAGGGAAGACACGCATGGACTCCGAGGCGCTCAAGGCCCGCCAAGCCCCCTTCAAGCAACGCTACCGCGACGAGCCGGAGGCGGCGACGATCACGCTCAAGGCCGAGGGCCGCGTCGGCGAGGGCGTCAGCTGCTCGGTACAGACGCAAAAGGCGCTGATCGAGGCGGGGCTGCACCCGGCGACCGGCGGCAGCGGCACCCAGGCCTGCTCCGGTGACATGCTGCTCGAAGCCCTCGTCGCCTGCGCCGGCGTCACGCTCGGCGCGGTCGCGACGGCGTTCGGCGTGGACTTGAAGGACGCGCGGGTGCGGGCCGAGGGCGACCTCGATTTTCGCGGCACGCTCGGCGTCGACAAGGCGGCCCCGGTCGGCTTCAAGGCGATCCGGCTCGCCTTCGACCTCGACACGGACGCGGACCCCGCGACGGTCGAGCGGCTGCTCACGCTCACCGAGCGCTACTGCGTTGTTTTGCAGACCCTGCGTTCTTCGCCCGCAATCACGCGGGTGTCCTGAAGAAGAACGCTTCGCGTGCGCTGGGCGCGCAGCCTTTTTCTTTCTTTTTTGCAACTTTGTTCTCGAACTTGGCCTCAACATCGAAGCCAGCCTCGGACAAAGATAAAAAAGAAAAGAAAAAAGCCCCGCGCAGCGGACGCGAAGCGTTCATCTCTCCACCACCAAGAGCCGCTCCAAGGCGGCGAGCCACGCTTGGTAGTAGGGGAGATCCGGCCGGGCCGCGATCTCGGCGCCGAGGGTTCGCGCCCAGGTCTTGGCGTCGATGACGCCTTGATCCTGCAAGGCGACGACGAGCGCGAACGCCCGCGCCTCCCAGGGCTCGGCGAAGACGGGTTCGGCGCCAGGGTCCGGCATAGGCGATCAGGTAGGGTTCGAACAGGTCGAGGTTGACCGCATCATTAGGGTGGGCGCCGTCGCCGAACAGGCTTCGGGCCGTAAAGCGCACCGTGTAGAGGTGCTGCGGCCGCTCGCCGAGCCCGTGCGCGTTGGCGTCCGGGAAGATGTGTGCGCCCAAGCCCCGGACGATCCGGCCCGGCTTGTCGAAGGCGTAGGCCGGCAGGCGGGTGTGGGTCGAAACGTGCACGACGCGCGTGCGGACGCGATCACCGGCTTTGAGTGCCGGCGGGGCGGCTGCCGCGCGATCCGAGGGCGCACCCTTCAGGGCGGCCGGCACCGATGCGGCGTCGAGCGGCGGCGTGCCGCGCGGTCCTGCCGGGGTGCCGCTCGCTAACTCGCCCTCGGCGACGAGCCCGTGCCGCAGCAGGAGGTTCTCCAGCGCCTTGAGCCAGATCGCGTAGTAGCTCGAAGCGTAGTAGTCGGCCGGCGGCAGGCTCTCGCGGGCGTGACGCGACTCGTCCAGCGTCCAGCGCCGGTGCGCCGCCGCGGCGAGCGTGAGGCCCAAAACGCGCGTCTCCCAGGCGGCGTGGAACACCGGCTCGTTCGGCTCCGGCCGCACGGCCCCGAAGCCGTGCCGCCCGCCGAGGTCCTGCGGTCCCTGCATCAGGCCCGGTCCGGCGATCGGGCGAGGCCGGTGCCGATCATCGATTCGCGCGTGACGAGGGCGGCCAAGCGCGCCTCGTCCCAGTCCCCGGTTCCGGCCGGACGGCGGGGCACGACGAGGTAGCGCATTTCGGCGGTCGAATCCCAGACCTGAACGCTAGTCGCCTCGGGGGGCGTCACGCCGAACTCGGCCAGGACGGCGCGCGGTTCGGCGACGGCGCGGGCGCGGTAGGCGGGCGACTTGTACCAGACCGGCGGCAGGCCGAGCACGGACCAGGGGTAGCAGGAGCAGAGCGTGCAGACGACCATGTGGTGCGTCGCGTCGGTGTTGAACAAGGCCATCATGTGCTCGCCCTGCCGGCCGGCGAAGCCCATCGACGCGATCGCCGCCGTGGCGTCCTTGGTCAGCCGAGCGGCGAAGCCCTCGTCCGTCCAGGCCCGCGCCACGACCTTGGCCCCGTTCTGCGGCCCGACTTTGTGGGCGTAGGTCTCGACGATGGCGTCGATCGCCGCCGGATCGACGAGGCCCTTGGCGACGAGCAGGCCCTCCAGCGCCTTCACCCGCGCCTCGATCGGCGGCACCGCCTCGCGGTCGTGATCGTGAAGCGCGTCGTCGTGATGGTGGTCGTGATCGTCGTGCATCGCCTTGGCATGGAACGCCGTCATTGGGCTGTCAAGCGGCTGAAGCACCGATTCGATGCATCCAATCATCGTACGCGAGAGGCTTTAGGAAAGGTTTAACCCCGGGCGCGTAGATGTAGGGCACCTCTTTGGAACTCGAACGATGCCGAAATTGTGCCCACCGCGTGCGATCGCCCGTTTCACCGCCGACCGGCGCGGTGTGGCCGGGATCGAGTTCGCCCTCATCGGCGGCGCCGTGATCGTGGCGCTGCTCGCGGTGTTCGATATCGGCCTGCTCTTGTTCAACGGGGCGAACCTGCACCAAGCCCTGAACGAGGCGACGCGCGAACTGCGCATCGAGGCGGGGAACGACGCGGCGGCCAAGCGGAATGCTTTCGACGCCGTCTTGTGCGCGAAGCTGGTCCTCATCGCCTGCGACGACGTCCAGGTCGACCTGCGCGGCTACGACGATCTGGCCTCGATCGGCACGCCGGTCGGGATCGACGCCGGCGGCAACCTCGCCTCGCCCCAGTTCCAGCCGGTCGATCCCGGCCAGCTCGTCTTCGTCACGGCGCTCACCCACCACCCGATGCTGACGCCGCTCGGCATCCTGCTGCGCTCGGCGGCCTATCCCGCACTCGGCAATAAGCGGCTCCTGCGCACGACGGTCTTGACCGCGGCCGAGCCGGCATGAGGCGCCTGGGCCAGGACCGTTCGGGCTCGGTCATGGTCGAGGGGGCCCTGGTCCTCGCCTTGACCCTCACGCTCCTCTTTCTCCTGCTCGAAACCACGAGTTACGTGAACACGGTCTTCAAGATGGCCGAGGCCTCGGACGGGGCCAGCAACCTCGTGAGCCAGAGCGAGACGCTGGGCGACGCAGTCTACGACCGGCTCGATAGCGCCCTGCCCTTCTTCACCTCGCCCCTGCCGGGGACGCCGGATCTGGCGCTGGCGCAGGTCGTTTTCGACGCCGCGGGTAACCCCTCCTTGAATCCTGCCCTGGGCGGCTGGCTGCGCACCCAAGGCAACGCCGCGCTCTCGGCCGCCGAGGCCCTGGCGCTCGCGCAGGATCTCGGTCTCGCCGGCGAGGCGGTGGTCGTCGTGCGCATCGCCTACGACTACCGAGCGCTCGCGCAGTTGGGCTTCATCGCCTACCCCGAGACGATCGTGCAGACCGCCCTACTCAAGACCCGGACCGGCAAGCCGCTGCCGATCGCCTGACGGGACGAAGGTTCCGCCGCGTGACCCCGAGGCCGGGCGCCACGTCCAAGGCCACCTCGTGGCCCAGCCGACGGCACCTTACGACGTGGCGCAGGCGATCGTGGTGCAAGGGCACGCGCTGAACACGGCCAACGCCCGCATCCAGGAGCTGGAGGCGGCGGGGGCGCGTCCGGCGTCGTCGTGGCCCTGGGGCCTGCTCGCCGACGCCTTCGGCCGACCCGGCCGCGGCCGCCGAGGACTCGCTGCCGATGCGTCGAAAGACCCCGGCTTCAACGACGGCGGCATGGATCTCGGTGAGGATTTCTAACAGTTCGCGTGCTGGCGTGTGAGGATCGTTTAGGTATTCTTGCGCCGCTTCCATCAAACGGCGGGACGTGCCGTGACGGCCCGCATTGGCACTGCCGCCTTCAGTTGGTGAGTCGGACTTCGAACAGGTCCTTCGCGATCGTCTGGAAGGTAGCGTCGAGTTCGCTGCCGGTGATGGCGCGGAAATAGTTGGTGTCGGGGTCGCTGGCGCACGCCTTCAAAGTCGCCTCGGTCGGCCCGCCCGAGGTAATGCCGTCGCTGAAGGCGACGCTGTGGACTTTGATCGGCGCCTCTTGGGCCACACCCTGCTGTTTGACGGCTTTGCAAGCTTTGAGCAGGATATCGTTGTAGCGTTCCTCGTCGCTCGCGGCGGCGCTGCCGAAGGGGTTGCTCGCCATGACGTAGCCGTAGGGCGTGAACTTGTCGACGGGGCCGTGGGGGCCGAGCGCGTTGCCATCGAGACCGAAATTGGACGGCATGAAGGCGTAGGCGCCGCCGCTGTTCTGGCTGTCCTTGCAGGTATCCGGCTGACCCCCTTCCCCTTGCTCGCCGTCGGTCATCAAGATCATGATCTTGCGCACGTTCTTGCCGTAGGGCGCGCCCTCGGTGAACGGCGGCGTCGGCGAGAGTACGCGCATCCCCCAGCTCACCCCGGGCGCGGCGAGCGTCCCATTGCCTTCGATCGCGGCGAGCGTGTCGATCTTGGCGCGCATGGCGGCCTCGCTGTCGGTCAGCGGCAGGAGGGGACGATTGACGCAGGTGTAGTTCGGGCCAGGATAGAGGACGTCGTTGCCGTTGGGCGGCGGCTCGGCGACGCTCCGGTAGCCGTTCATCGTGCCGTTGCTTGGATTGTTGCAGGACGAGAAGTTCCAGGGCGGCGGCTGGTCGGGTTCGGGCGGGTAAACGTAGGCGTGCCACTTGCCGTCCGTGCCCGCCGAGACCGGGCTGTAGGCGTCGCTGAAGGCATCTGCGCCCCGCCGCTCTAAGACGCAGCCCCGCCACGCCGTGCCGGCGAAGAGGGAATGAAAACGTTCCTTGACGAAGCCCGTGTTAATCTTGCCGACGTTGACGGTCGAGTTGAACGGCACGATCGCCAGCTTGAACGACACGGCCGGAGGCTTCGTCGCCAAGATCGTGTCGATGAGCCGGTGCGCCGCCACCTTGAGCGCCTCGATGCGCGAGCGCCCGTTGCCGGCGCTGTTCCGCATCGAGCCGGTGACGTCGACGACCAGCGCCACCTCGAGGTCGATCGCGCCGCGCTCGGCCACGCCCGCCGCCGCCATCTCGACCCGCCCCTGCCCGATCCCGGTCAAGAAGGTCGGCACGAACCCTGCCCCCGCCGCCACCGTCACCTTGCCCGCGTCGCCGAACACCACCGCCCGCGTCGCCACAGGCGCCAGCCAGCCGCGGCCGTAGTTGGCGGCGAACACGTTCTCGGCAATCGCCCGCCGCTGCTCCTCGTCGCCCGCCGACGCGGCGCCGGCGAGTGCTGCGGCGTCGGACGCCTGCTGCAGGCGCTGCTGCACCAGGGCGGCGCGGACGTAGTCGAAGCCCAAGCCGGCGAAGCCCACCACCAGCGGTAGGCACAAGGCGAACAGCAAAATGATCGCCCCGTTTTGGTCCCGCCAGAACGACTTAACTTCGCATCGTACGCCGAACACGTTCTACGCCACCTTCGATAAAGATGACGCAGCTTAAAAGCGTGCTGGTTGCCATCGGCTTAACGAAACGACGGCCCGTTTGTGCCCCGGCGGGAGACGGGCTCCCGCCGGGGTTCGCCGAAGCCTACTCGGCGGCTTTCGCCGACTCACCCATCTGTTCGGCCTGGGCGCCGCTGTCGGGTCGGGCCTCGCCGAGGCTCGGGATCTCGCCCATGGGCTCGGCCTGCTCGGCGTAGAAGTCGCCCTTGCCGTCGATCGAGCGGCCGGACGTCCACCTGCCCTGCGGCGGTGGCGCGCCGGTGCGGTCGGTCCCCATGAACATGTAGGCGAACTTCTTCTGGTCGGGCAGGTCCTCGAACGAGTTCGGCACCGGCGTCACTTTCCCAAGGCCGCCCATGTCCTCGATCGCCGCCAGCCACTGCTCTTGGTGCATCGTGTCGCGGGCGATCATGAAGGACAGCATGTCCTTCATGTCCGGGCAGTCGGCCATGTTGTGCAGGCGAACGGCGAGCGTGCGGCCGCTCATCTCGGCCATGGCGTTGGCCATCATGTCGGCGACGATGTTGCCGCTGGCGTAGATGTGGCTCATGTCGAAGGGCACGCCGTTGCTGTCGACCGGCATCGCCGAGAGGCCCGACGAGAGCGCGTGGCGCGGCATCATCGCACCGATGATCGCGTCCCTCGGGTTCTGCCCGCCCATCACCGCCCCGACGACGGCGTCCTTCGCCCCCGCCTCTTGCATCGAGAGCGGCGCGTCGCGCAGGTTCAAGGCGACGGCGTGGCCGAGCATCTCGATGTGCGCCAACTCCTCGGTCGCGGTCGTCATCAGCATATCGCGGTACTTGACCGGCCCGCGGGCACCCATCGCCTGGAAGAAGTACTGCATGCAAACCCGGATCTCGCCCTCGACGCCGCCGATCGCCTGCTGCAGCATCTTGGCGAACATCGGGCTCGGGTTGCCGCACTTGACCGGGTATTGCAGCCGCTTGTCGTGGTAGAACATCGCTCACTCCCTATGATCGGCGCGTCGGCGCCCACGCAGCACAAGCCGCCGCCGCCGGGTAGGGTTCCGCGGGCAAATCGTCCTTTGGTCGCGATGTTTTTCCTAACGCAACAATATCCGACGTCGGATATCGGCCTCAGGCGGCGAACAGGGCGCGCAGGCCCTGACCGTCCGTGACGACGCCGCCCTGCTCCAGGATCTCGTGGACGCGGCCGTCCTGCCAGCGGCGCAGGCGGTAGAGCCCGGCGAACGCCATGTCGGGGGCGGCCGAGCCGCGCGGCAGCACCGTCTCGGCGCCGCGGCGGACGTTGTCGATCATGTGCGCGGCCAAGCGCAGGTGGTACGGGTTGCGGCGCACCTCGCCCGCGTGGCAGGCGAGTGCGGCCAGCAGGTCGGCGAGGTCGGCGGGCGGCAGCTCGACCATCAGGTTCGGGTCCGGCATGGCGCCCCAGAACTCGGTCTCGACGAGGTCGAGCGCAATTTCGCCGCCGAGGCTCTGAAGCGCGTCGAAGCCCAAGTAGTGCGTGCCGATATGGGCCGGGTGCCGGTCGCCCGCGTGCGGCAGGACGAGGATCGCGGGACGCTCCCGGGCGATCACGTCCTTGATCGTCGCCACCTTCTGCCGCCAAGCGGCGGGGTCCTCGACGCGGTCCTCCGGCGTCACCGCATCGAGCCCGTCGGGGGCGGCGAGGACGAGCTTGAAGCCCAAGTAACGGCAGGCGGCCTTCAGCTCGGTGAGGCGGCCGGGGCGGCGCTCCTGCTTCGAGCCCAAGGTGACGGCAAGGTTGACGACGCGCATCTTGGCCTCGCGGGCGAGCCGGAGCGCCAAGGCACCCGTGACGCACTCGTCGTCCGGGTGCGGTGAGAGGAGGAGCACGCGCGGGGCGGAGGCCGGAAGACTGGGCCGCGGCGGGGGTTCGAGCCCGCCCAGAGGCAGCCGCCGCCCCTGGTCGAGCAGGCGCAGGTGGTCGGCGACGAAGGCGGCGTAGGGGTTGCCGTGCGACAAGGCGTTGTCCGTTTGCGGAAGAAATTATCCGACGTCGGATACACGCCGGCCGCGGCAATCATGGCCGCGCACCGGCGCGGCTTCAAGACCAAGTTGGCTCGGTCGGATAGCGGGCGTCATCCGACGTCGGATATTTTAGCGCGCGGCGAGGCGGGCCGGCCCCTCGGGCGCGTCGAAGTGCCCGGCGATCTCCAAGACCAGCTTGCGCCGCACGGCCGCGGCGAATGGGGTCTTGCCGTCGGCGGTGACGACGAAGCTACCGGGGCCGCCGACGATGCGCTCGGCGAACGCCTGTTCCAGGTCGTAGGAGACCGGGCGGCCCGAGCAGGCGGTGTCGCGGCACAGGATCGCGAGGCCGTTGATGGTGATCTCCGAGCCGAGCGCGGCGGCGCGGGCGTCGGCCATCGGCACGCCGCCCCGGTCCCAGGCGCTGTCGGCCGAGAGGTCGATGACCCGGCGGTGGCCCTCGACGTCGTTCTCCTCGATCAGCCCGTGCGCGAAGGTGATCGCGTTGCCGATGCTGTTCGAGCCGCGGGCGCGGCGCGGCGCTCGCAAGAGCGCGGCGGCGAAGGCGGCGGCGCTGGCGTCGCCGTCGATCACCGTCCAGGGCACGACGACGTCCTGGCTGTCGTGGGAGCCCCACTCGACATACGTGAGCGCGATTTTCTGATCGTAGCCCTGGGCGATGGCGCCGAGCACGGCGGGGTCGGTGATCGCGTCGGCGTAACCTTCGCGCTGGAAGCGCAGTTCGGCCTCGTCGATCGAACCGGACGCGTCGGCGAGCAGGACCAGTTCGAGGTCGACCCGCTCCTGCGCCAGAGCCGGGGCGGCGGCGAGGAACGCGGCGGCGAGCAGCGGGCAAAGGACGCGGCGCATGACATTTCCTAAAGGACGGTATCCGGCGTCGGATACGGCGGGCGCGCATCCGCACCGCGAAAGCTAGCCCGCGGGGGCCGTGCGCCTAGCCCCCTTCGGCCCGCAGCATTTCGGCAACAAAAACCTAATCGTGAAAAAGTAAAGGCAAACAACCGGAACGGGCGGCGACGGCTGGTGCTAGCTAACGAGAGCAACAACATCGCTGAAAACAATCAGGCGGAGGGGAAACGTCGTGGCCATTCAGCTTATCAGCGTCGCGTCCGACGGGACGCAGGCGAACGAGCTCAGTTTCGGCGCCGACGTATCGGCCGACGGCCGCGTCATCGGTCTCCTCACGGGTGCCGACAACCTCGACCCCAGCGATACGAACGGCAAATTCGATGCCTACGTCCGCAACCTCACTGCCGGCACAACCGAAGCAGTCAGCGTCGGCGACATGGGCCAGTTCCCGGTCTACGGCAACGTCATCACTGGCTTTCCACAGCCCTACTTGAGCGGGGACGGCCGCTTCGTCGCCTTCGACGTATTTCCCGGCAACCTCGTGTCGAGCGACGGCAACAACGCGAACGACGTATTCGTGCGCGACCGCCTGCTCGATACGACGACGCGGATCACGACCGACGACACACCCCGCTTCGGCGGTGATAGCATCCTCAACCGCTTGACCGATATCAGCGACGACGGCCGTAAGGTCGTGTTCGGCACCGGCTCGACGAATTACCTGATGCCGGATGCCAACGGTGCAGAAGACGATGTCTTCGTCGCCGACCGTGATGCCGGCATCTTCGAGTTGGTCAGTGTCGATCCCGACGGCAACCAGTTCGTTGAGGGCGCGTTCGGCAATTCGGTCTCGGGCGACAGCAACGTCGTTGGCTTTACCGGCATTGTCCCGGACCCATCGCGCCCAGACCTAACGGTATTTCGCTATTTCTTGCGCGATGTGGATCAAGACGTCACCATTCCCTTGCCCGCCGGCGACGCGATTGACCTGACCTTTGATGGCGGTCTAGCGCTCATTCGCAACCAGAGCGACGCGATGAGTGGGCCGCTGCTGCTGTTCGATCGGGCGACGCGGGCCGTCACGGACTTACTCTCGGCCAGCGACGACGATGTCGGGGGCGGCGGAGCCATCTCCGGCGACGGCAACATCGTTGCGTTCAGCACCGGCGATGCCGGCCTCGTGCCGGACGACACCAACAATGTTGCAGACGTCTTCATCCTCGATCGCGTCCAAGACCGTGTCGTCCGGGTCAGCCTCGACGAATCCGGCCGCGAGGCGCAAGGCTATTCGAGCGAGCCGGACCTCTCCTTCGACGGCCGCACGATCGCCTTCAGGAGCGAGGCGGCCCTCACTGCCGACGACGCCACCGAAGGGGGCTTCAGCGCCTCCGACGTCTACGTCGTCACCCTCGACGCCGTCGCCGTCGCCGACGCGGCGAGCGCCACGGCCGGCACCCCCACTACCCTCGACGTGCTCGCCAACGACTACGATCTCGACGGCGACGCCCTCGCCCTCACAGGCTTCACCACGCCCGCCGGCGCCAGCGTGACCCGCGACGACAACGGCACGGTCGGCGACCTGAGCGACGACCGGCTGACGATCACCGCCGACGCCGCCTACCGCGGTCCCTTGAGCCTCACCTACACGATCGAGGACGCGGCCGGCAACGAGGGCCGAGCGGCGGTCGACCTGTTCGTGCGCGGCCCCGGCGGCGCGGATGCCTTCCCCAATCTCGTCGAGAAAGAGGCGGTCGATCCTAGCCTGATCAACGGCGTCGACCCGGATCTCCTCACCGGCGACGGGACCAGCGAGTTCGTCGTCAGCTTCGTCTCAGAGGTGGCCCGGTTCGAGAACAGCCTCGGCACCTACACCGTGGCCGAAGACGACAACATCGATGCTGTTGAGTTCCTGTTCACGAACGTCGATAGCGCGGCGCCGGGGGATGAGGTCTCGCTCGGCGTGCCCGACGCGGGCGAGCGCTTCAACCTGTTCGTCCTGCAAGACGGTTTCGGCCAGAACGACGTGATCAGCAGCGGTGACATCGAGGACGACGCCTACAGCCTTTTCTTCAGCGACCCGCTCACGTTCGAGCGTGCGAGCGTGACGAGCGGCGATCCTTCGCTGCGCTACATCTTTTTTGATGGGGACACCGTCCTCAACGAAGGGCTCTCCGGCGACGTTCTCCACGCCGCGTCCTACGTCGATGACGCGGGGCGCAATCCGCTCAACACCGGCGGCGAACTGCAAGCCCTCTCGGGCTTCGACACGGACGGCCGCCTCCTGATCGGCTTCGAGGACAAGACGCGCGCCGGCGGCGGCAGCGACGACGACTTCAACGACGTGGTGGTCGCGATCGAGAAGCGCGATCCGACGACCGGCGCGACGATCGCATTTGGGGATAGCGACGCGATGTTCGGCTAGTACGCTTCGCGTCCGCTGCGCGGGGCTTCTCTCTTCTCTTTTTTGCAAGTGTTAACGTTGGAGATTGGCCTCAACGCCGAGGGCCAGCCTCGGACGGGAGCAAAAAAGAGAAAAAAAGCCCGCGCGGCGAGCGCACGCGCGAGCGTTCATCCGACGTCGGATACGAGCGCCCTCTCGGCGGGTTCGCGCACCGTACCGGTCGGCCCCGGCAGGGCCGTGGCATCGAGGACGACGACCGCGCGACGGCCGTTCAGCATCGCGTTGGCGGCGATCTTGTTCTCGTCCTTGGACCAAGCCGGGTGCGGGTCGCAGCGGCGCGAGCGCAAACCTTCCGGGCCGCTGTCGAGCCGGGCCGCGACCGTCTCCGCGCCGGTCTCCCGGTCGATCAGCCGCAGCGGGGCGCCGCCGCCCTTGAAGCCCTCGTTCAGGTAGGCGTCGGTCATCAGCCAGCGCCCGCCCTTGGCCAGCGTCGGGTGGCCGCTGCCGCGCCACTCCCCGAGCGTCTCACGGTCACTGCCGTCGTGGCGAAAGCGCACGAAGCGCATGGCGCCACCGTCGTCGGGAACGAGGTTCATCAAGATGCGGCCGTCGGCGAGCCAGGAAGGGTGGTGCCCGCCCCGGTCCCAATCGGTCATCGGCAGGGCGAGGCGAAGGTCGTCGCCCTCGCCCGTGCAGGTCAGCAGCCGGCTGCGCATGGCGCCGGGCCTGTCGGGCAGGTTCCAGGAACGCAGGACCAGGAACAGCCGCCCGGCGGGTCCGGCCTTGACGTGGAACAGGACGTTGTGGCCCTGGTGGAGCAGGTCGGCGTCGTCCTGCGCCGCCACGATCTCGGCGAGGCTCAAGATCAGCTCGACCCGGCCGCAGGCGAGGTCGGTGCGCCACACGCCCTCGTTGCCCGAGGCGCCGGCGTCGAACGGCCGACGGCCGATCAGCGGCTCCGGCACCCCGTAGCCGCTCTGGGTGCGGTTGATGAGGTCGAGCGCCGGCCCGAACGCGGTCTCGCCGTCGTGGCTCAAGGTGTAGAACGGCCCGTCGAAGGTCTCGGCCGTGCGCGCCTCGACGTCGAGCCTCACGCCGACGCCGCGGCCGTGCTTCAGATCGTTGGTGAAGAGGATGTTATCCGACGTCGGATGCCAGTGCAGGTGGGCGCCCAGCTGCAAGGCCCAGCCCTCGGTGCGGTAGACCGGGGTGATCGTCGCGGCCTCAAGGTCGACGACGCAGACCTCGGCCGTATCGCCCGGCAGGGGGTGGCGGTGGGCGAAGGGTAGGCGGGTGATGGCGAGGCGCCTGCCCGACGGGCTGAACGGGCTGACGTCGAAGAAGGTGTGCAGGCAGTGCTGCCCGACGGGCGTCGCGATCGTCGCCGGAAGGGTGGGCTCGGCGCCGAAGGCGCCCGCGAACGGGGCGAGGTCTAACGGCTCGGGCACGAACAGACCGGGATCGGCCACCGGCCCCGACCGCAGGCGCTCGATCAGCCCAAGGCTCCGCCGCGCCTCCTCGCCGAAACCGTCGATCGTCCGTTTGACGCGCGTTTTCAAGCCCTTCATGCCGCCGCTCCCAATCGTTCGGGTATCGGCGCGCCGACGTGCCGCGCCAAGTTCTCCAGGATCATCCGATCGACGCCGAGGTCGAACTTGCGCCCGAACCACATGCCGCTCGCCAGCATGGCGTCGTAATGCGACGCCCCCAGCGTCAGCGGGCTGCCGCCCTGGCCGGACCAGAGGATGAAGTGGCGGTTGCTCGGCTCGACCCGGTCCTTGAACGGGCTCGCCATGATCAGGTTCTGGAAGAGCAATTCGTCCGGCGCCTGCACGTTTTGCAGGTACGACCAGTAGGCCTTCGTCTCGGGCGCATCCACGAGCCAGCGGCAGAAGTCGCGGTTCAAGACCCGCCACCACGAGCCCTTCCAGGCGAACGGGAGGCGGCGCGGCAAGGGCCGGGGGAGGGGGGTCTTCCACAAGCGCCCGTCGCGCTCGAAGGTCATCAAGCGCAGGCGGCGGCGGACGTGGAACGGCTGCTCGGCCAGCGGCATGAGGGCGACGTGATTGACCTCGGGCTTGGCCGCGAGTTCGGCCACGATCTCAGAGCGTGGCTTCAAAGGGTAGCACTGGCCGCTGAGCGCGATCAGGTGGCCAAAGTCGGGCGCCATGTCCAAGGCGGCACGAACCGCGCGCAACTCGGCCTGGACCAGCCCGCGCCCCATCCAGACGACCGGCTCGCGGTCGATGAAGCGGACGTTCGGCCGTCCCGCCGCGGCGGCCTGAAAAGCCTCGAACACCGGCTTTGGCGTCTTCGCATCGACGTGGACGACGATGACGTCGTCGGGGTGCCAGATGGCCTCCAGCAGCCACGCGAACTGCTCGGGAACTTTGTAGGCGCTGATGGAGTAGGCAAGACGCATGGAGACCCAAACGGTTCTGGTCGTTCGGGGCCGAGGTTTAAGCGAATTATGTTTCGGTTTTGTTAACGCAGACCCGCAGATAGCGGCGCAGGGTCGCGTTGCAGCGTTCGGGCACCAGCGCCTTCGGATCGCGCCAGCCGGCCCAGATCAACTCGCGCCGGTCGACGTGGGGTGCAACGCAGGTGTCCAAGCGCAACTCGAAAACGTGGTTGGTGATCTGCCGCCCATGCACCTCGAAGCGGTGGACGAAGGCGGGCGCGAGCGCCGTCTCCGCCGCCTCGATGCCGGTCTCCTCCATAAGCTCGCGCCGGGCCGCCGCGCGCGGCGCCTCGCCCTTGGCGATCCCGCCCGCCGGCAGGCCGAAGCCCGGCGTGTAGGAGTGGCGGACGACGAGAAGCCGGTCCTCGGCCAGCACCGCGACCGTCGCCCCTTCGGCGCGCGCACGGGTGAGGCGCCAGTAGCGCCGGGCGAGCTTGTAGCCGTGGCGGTAGACGAAGCGGTGCAGGGCATCGATCATGCTTCGCATCCGCTGCTTGGATGACTCGCTCCACGAGTCATTCTCGTTTTTCTTGCTCTTGTCCGAGGCTGGCTTCGACGTTGAGGCCAAGTCCGGAAAACAACGGACAAAAAAGAAAAGAAAAAGGCCCCGCGCCAGCGGATGCGAAGCATTATCCACCATACTATGCGCCGGCCCGTCACCTCGGCCGCGAAGAAGGTCGAAGGTGCGGGTGGCCCGTTGTCGATCTCGATCAGGCTTGGCATGGTATGCACGACGATCTCTTCGAACTTGAAACGCGGTGCCCTCTTCTAAGCCGTGAAGGGGCCGGCCGTCATGCGCCGCCACGACCTTGTCTGCGCGAGGCTCTGCCTTCTTGATCTCGTCTTGGTACCACGCCCGTGCGTCCGCGACGCCCCGCCGGCCGCTGCGGGGAACGCTGAGCGCCATGACCTGCATCGTCGGCGGGGGGCTTGCTGGGGTGTCGCTGCTCGAAGTGCTCGCCCGCCGCGGCCACGCGGCCGTGTTGTTGGAGAAAGGCCGGATCGGCGACGGTGCTTCGGGCCTGAACGGCGGCATGGTCCTGCCCGGCTGGGGGGCCGAGTTGCCCGCCCTCGTCGAGCAGGTCGGCGCCGCCGCGGCCGACGACCTCTACCGCCTGAGCCTGGAGGGGGTGCGCCTCGTTCGCGCGCGCGTCGCCCGGCAAGGCATCGCCTGCGACGCGGTCCAGGGCGCCATCGAGGCGATCTGGACCGGAAAGCCGAAAGAGGCGGCCGAGTGGGTGGCGACGGGCAACGCGCGCTTCAACACCCGCTTGGCGCTCTGGGACGCGGCCGAGACCCGCGTGCGCTACAAGACCCCTCACTACCGCGCCGCCCTGTTCGACCCCGACGCGCTGCACCTCGACCCGCTCGCCTACCTGCGCGGCCTCGCCGACTTGGCCGAGGCCGCGGGCGGGCGGATCTTCGAGGATAGCGCCGCCGCGCGCGTCGAGCGAACGGGGACGGGCTTCGCGGTCGCGACCGCGGACGGCGCGCGCGTGAAGAGCGGGCGGGTCGTGCTCTGCACCGGCGCCGACGGGCGCGGGCTCGACCGGCGCCTGGATCGATCGCTGTTGCCGCTGTTGACCGGGATCGTCGTCACCGATCCCTTGGGCGAAGGTTTGCGGCGCGCGATCGACGCCCCCTACGCCGCGATCGACGACCGCTTCGTCACCGGCTACTACCGGCCCCTGCCGAACGGCCGGCTGCTCTGGGGCGGGGGGCTCGCCGGCCGTGATCGGGGCGCCTTGCGCCGGCGCCTGCTGCGCGACCTCGCCCGCGTCTACCCGCAGCTCAAGGGCCTCGGGGTCGCGCAGGCTTGGACCGGGCGGATGGCCTTCACCCGGCACCGGATGCCGATCGTGCGCGAACTCGATCCGGGCTTGTGGGCCGCGGCCGGCTTCGGCGGGCACGGGCTCAACACGACCGCGATCGCGGCCGAGCTTCTCGCCCGCGCGATCGTCGCGGGCGACCCGGCCTACCGGGTGCTCGACCCCTTCCGCCCGGTCGCGGTCGGCGGGATCGTCGGCCACCTCGGCGCGCACGGCCTCGTCTGGGCCAAAGGCTTGCGCGAGTCCTGGCGGATGCGCGACGATCGCGCCGGGTGAACATGCGGGAACCGCGCCGCCCGCTCGGGCGCTTCTCCCCGACACTGCGGAGATTGAAGCCATGACCGAGGCCGAGGCGCTCGCAGCACTGCGCGAGGAAGCGAAGGGCTGCACCCGCTGCCCCTTGTACGAGCCGGCGACCCAGACCGTGTTCAGCGAGGGGCCGGCCAAGGCGCGGCTGATGCTGGTCGGCGAGGCGCCGGGCGACCAGGAGGACCGCAAAGGCCGCCCCTTCGTCGGGCCGGCCGGGCAGTTGTTCGAGGATGCCCTCGCCGAGGTCGGCATCGCGCGCGAGGACGTCTACCTCACCAACGCCGTCAAGCACTTCAAGTTCGAGCTGCGCGGCCGGCGGCGCATCCATCAAAAACCCGGCCCGGCCGAGATCAAGGCCTGCCAGCCCTGGTTCGAGCGCGAGGTCGAACTTATCGACCCGCTATTGATCGTCGCGATGGGGGCGACGGCGGCGCGCACGGTCTTCAACAAGGTAGTGACGATCGGCAAGACGCGCGGCCGGCTGCACGAGGTGGCGGGCGGGCGCAAGGCCTACGTCACCGTTCACCCCTCCTACCTCCTGCGCCTGCCCGACGAGCGGGCGAAGGCGGTCGAGTACGAGCGGTTCATCGCCGACTTGACCAAGGTGCGCGCCTTCGTCGAGGACGGGGTGGTCCCCGAGGCCGAAACCCGGCCGAACCTGCTCTGAAGGCCGCCCCTTGAAGCCGTTCGCGGCCCTCCTCGATCGCCTCCTCTACACGCCGCAGCGCAACGTCAAGCTGCGGCTGATGGAGGACTATTTCCGCAGCGTCCCCGACCCCGACCGCGGCTACGGGCTCGCGGCACTCACCGGCGGGCTCGCCTTCAAGAACGCTAAGCCGACGCTGATCCGCGACCTCGTCGTCACCCGCGTCGACCCCGTCCTGTTCGCGTGGTCGCACGACTATGTCGGCGACTTGGCCGAGGCGGCGGCCCTCGTCTGGCCGGAACGTGCCGGCAACCGCGACTGGCCGCGCCTGCACGAGGTCGTGGCGACGTTGGAGGCGACGGCGAAGAGGGATCTGCCGGGCGAGGTCGCGGCTTGGCTCGACGCGCTCGACGCCAACGGCCGCTGGGCGCTCTTGAAGCTGATCACCGGCTCCTTGCGCGTCGGCGTCTCGGCCCGGCTGGCGAAGACGGCGCTCGCGTCGCTGGGCTCTGCCGCGGTCGAGGAGGTCGAGGAGGTCTGGCACGGGTTGACGCCGCCCTATACCTCCCTGTTCGCGTGGCTGGAGGGGCGGGGGCCGCGGCCGGACCAAATCGGACCTGCCTTTCGCCCCTTGATGCTGGCGCATCCCTTGGAAGACGCGGACCTGCCCAGGTTCGAGCCCGACGCTTATGCCGCCGAGTGGAAGTGGGACGGCATTCGCGTCCAGATCGCGGCCCAGGGCGGCGAGGTCCGGCTCTACTCGCGCACCGGCGACGACGTCTCCGAAACCTTTCCCGAGATCGCCGACGCCGTTCGTTTCGAGGGCGTGCTCGACGGCGAACTCCTGGTCCGCCACGGGGCGTGCATCGGCAGCTTCAACGATTTACAGCAGCGCCTCGGCCGCAAGGTGGTGACGGCCAGGGTCCAAGCCGACTACCCGGCCTTCGTCCACCTCTACGACATCCTCTTCGAGGATAGCCAGGACCTGCGACCGTTGCCCTACACCGAGCGCCGGGCACGGCTGGAGGCGTTCGTCGCGCGGCACCGGCCCGACCGCATGGACCTGCCGCCGCAGGTTCGCTTCGCCGGCCTGGACGATCTCGAAAGCTTGCGCCGCTCGTGCGAGGGCTCCGAGCGCGAGGGGCTGATGCTCAAGCGCCGCGACAGCCCCTACACCGCCGGCCGGCCCAAAGGGCCGTGGTTCAAGTGGAAGCGCGACGCGCTGCTGTTGGACTGCGTTGTCATGTACGCCCAGCGCGGCCACGGCAAGCGCTCGTCCTTCTACTCCGACTACACGTTCGGCCTCTGGCGGGAAGGGGAGGGGGGCAGGCCCGAGCTGGTGCCGGTCGGCAAAGCGTACTCCGGTTTCACCGACGCGGAGCTGACCAAGCTCGACCGCTGGGTGCGCGACCACACGGTGAAGCGCTACGGCCCCGTGCGCGAGGTGGCGGCGGGGCTGGTCCTGGAGGTCGCCTTCGACAGCGCACACCGCTCGACCCGGCACAAGTCCAACCTCGCCATGCGCTTTCCGCGCGTGCACCGCATCCGCTGGGACAAACCGCACGCGGAGGCCGACCGGCTGGAGGCGCTGGAGCGGATCGTCGCCAAGCTGGAGGCGGTGAATTGAACGCTTCGCGTCGCCTGCGGCGGGCTATTTTTCTTCTTGTTTTTATAAGTGTTAACGCAGGAGATGAGGCGAAGCGCCGAGGGCTAATCTCGTGCAACGGATGCGGAGCATGAAACACCTCCTCGTCGTCGCCCACGCCCCCTCGCCGAACACGCGCCGTCTGTTCGAGGCGACGTTGCGCGGCGCCTCGGCCGAGGGGGACGTCGAGGCGCGCGGCCTGTCACCCTTCGACGCCGGCCCGGACGACGTCCGTCAAGCGGATGCGCTCATCCTCGGCACGACCGAGAACCTCGGCTACATGAGCGGGGCGCTGAAGGACTTCTTCGACCGCACCTACTATCCCGTCCTGGAGGAGAAGCAGGGCACGCCATTCGTCGCCTACGTCCGCGCCGGGCACGACGGCACCGGTACGAAGCGGGCGATCGAGACCATCACGACCGGCCTGCGCTGGCGGGCGGTGCAAGAGCCGCTGATCCTGCGCGGGGCGTGGCAGGAGAGTTTCGTCGAGCAGTGCGAGGAGTTAGGGGCTTTGATGGCAGCGGGGCTGGGGATGGGAGTGTTTTGAGAACGCTTCGCGTGCGCTGACGCGCGGTCTTTTTCTCTTCTTTTTTGTCACTTGGCACCCGGACTGGCCTCAACATCAAAGCCAGCCTCGGACAAGAGCAAAAAAGAGAAAAAAGAAGCCCCGCGCAGCGGACGCTAAGTGTTCAACCAAACCCCTCGACCTCAAGGACCCGCTTGAAGGCAGGGCGCTCGTTCATGCGCGCGTAATGGTCAGCAAGCGGCCCCGGTAGGTCCATCTTCATGCGGTACGCGCCCCAGAACTCGATGTAGAACAGGGCGGCGTCGGCGATCGAGAAGCCCTCGTCGACGACGTAGCGCCCGTCGCCCAACCTCTCGGCCATGCGTTCAAGGCCCGTGGTGAAAATCTCGCGGCCGCGCGCCTTGACGGCTTCCTGATCGGCCTCGTTCGGGGTGAAGTTGTAGGGCCGGAACATGCGGGCGAAGCCTTGCATGTGGACGGTGGCAACGAGGTAGTCGATCGCCTCGAAGGCGCGCGCCTGCCCGTCGGCGTCCAACGGCAGCAGGGCCTTGTCGGGGTTGGTGAGGGCGAGCCAGAGCGCGATCGCCGGGAACTCGGTGAGCGGGCTGCCGTCGTCGCGCACGAGCAGCGGCACCTTGCCCTTGGGGTTGAGGGCGAGGAACTCGGGCTTCGTCTGCTCCTGGTCCTTCAAGCTCACCTTCACGCGCTCGTAGGGCTTGCCGATCTCTTCGAGCAGGACGTGGATGCCGATGGAGCAGGCGCCGGGGGAATAGTAGAATTTCACGGGATGACGTTCCTTACGCTTCGCGTGCGCTGGGCGCGCGGCCTTTCTCTCTTCTTTCTTGCAAGTGCTAACGCAGGAGGCTGGCCGCGATGCCGAGGGCCAGCCTCGGACAAAAGAGCAAAAAAGAAAAGGGAAAGCCCGCCGCCGGCGACGCGAAGCGTTCCCGGCACGGCGGCTGACGCCAGGCGTCTGTCACGTTCCTGTCATAACACGACGCTAGTGCTCGCCTCGATCGCCGCGATATATCGACAATACCAAGAACCTAGCAAGAGGAGCCTTCGATGAACGATCGCCTCAGTCACCGGACCGACTTCAAGTCCAGCCGATTGGAAGAGGCGCCCGGTCTCGGTCTGAACCCGACCACCAGCCGAACGATGGGCGAGGTCATCGCCGCCCGCTTCTCGCGCCGCGGCTTCCTCCAAGGCGCGACGGCCACGACCGCCATCGCGGCCACCGTCAGCCCGCTCGCCCTCGTCGCCGCCAGAGAAGCCCAAGCCCAAGGCACGACCGGCTCGGCGTTCGACTTTCCCGAACTGGCCGCCGGCGTCGACGCCGACCACCACGTCGCCGACGGCTACAACGCCCAGGTACTGCTGCGCTGGGGCGATCCGGTCTTCGCCGACTCGCCCGCGTTCGATCCCACCAAGCAGACCGAGGCGTCGCAAGCGCGCCAGTTCGGCTACAACAACGACTTCGTCGGCTACATCCCGATCGACGGCTCGTCGGAGCACGGCATCCTGGTCGTCAACCACGAGTACACCAGCGAGCACCTGATGTTCCCCGGCATCGTCACGCCCGCCGACGAGGAGACGGCCGAGGCCGACAGCGAACTCTCGATCGACCCGGCCGACGCGAACCGGGTCAACGTCGAGATGGCGGCGCACGGCGGCACGATCATCGAGATCCGCAAACAGAACGGCGCCTGGCAGCCGGTCCTGGACGGCCGGGTCAACCGCCGCATCACGGCGAAGACGCCGATGCAGGTGAGCGGCCCCGCCGCCGGCCACGCCCGCCTTCAGACCTCGGCCGACCCGACCGGCCGCGAGGTGCTGGGCACGATCAACAACTGCGCCGGCGGCGTGACGCCCTGGAACACCTACATCATGGCCGAGGAGAACTTCCACGGCTACTTCATCGGCGAATTGCCAAAGGGCCACAAAGAACAAGCCAATTACGAGCGCTACGGCGTGCCCGACGGCAGCTACGAGTGGGGCAGGTTCCACGACCGCTTCGACATCTCCAAGGCGCCGAACGAGCCGAACCGCTTCGGCTGGATCGTCGAGGTCGATCCGGAAGACCCGGCCTCGACGCCGAAGAAGCGTACCGCGCTCGGCCGCTTCAAGCACGAGGGTGCCGAGAGCATCGTCGCCCCCGACGGCCGCGTCGTCTTCTACCTCGGCGACGACGAGCGCTTCGACTATGCCTACAAGTTCGTCACGGCGGGCACCTACGACCCCGACGACCGCGCCGCCAACATGGACCTGCTCGACGAGGGCACGCTCTACGTCGCCCGCTTCGACGAGGACGGCTCGGTGACGTGGATGCCGCTCACCCACGGCGAGGGGCCGCTCACCGCCGAGAACGGCTTCGAGGGCCAAGCCGACGTGATGATCGAGACCCGCCGCGCCGCCGACCTGCTCGGCGCCACGCCGATGGACCGGCCCGAAGACATCCAGCCCAACGCCGCCAACGGCCGCGTCTACGTCATGCTGACCAACAACACCAAGCGCGAGGAGGCCAACCCGGCCAACCCCCGCGTCGACAACGCGTTCGGCCACATCATCGAGATCGCCGAAGACGGCGGCGACTTCGCCGCGACCAAGGGGACGTGGGAGATCCTGGTCAAGTGCGGCGACCCGTCGATCGCGGCGGTGGGCGCCACCTTCTCGACCGAGACGACGCAAAACGGCTGGTTCGGGATGCCGGACAACTGCGCGATCGACGCCGACGGCCGCCTTTGGGTCGCGACCGACGGCAACTCGCCCGAGGACACCGGCCGCGCCGACGGGCTCTGGGCGATGGACACCGAGGGCGAGGCGCGCGGCACCTCCAAGCTGTTCTACCGCGTGCCGGTCGGTGCCGAGATGTGCGGCCCGTGCCCCGCGCCCGACCTGGCTACGTTCTTCGTCGCCGTGCAGCACCCCGGCGACGGCGGCGAGGACTGGGAAGGGTTCGGCCGGCCCTCCTACTACGAGGACCTCTCGACCCGCTGGCCGGACTTCAAGGACGACATGCCGGTGCGGCCGGCGGTCGTCGCCATCACCAAAAAGGGCGGCGGGAAGATCGGCTGAACGAACGCTTCGCGTCGCTGCCGCGGGCTTTTCTCTTTTCTTTTTTGACTGTTTGTCGGAGTCTCGCACGGGCGCCGGTGCGGGGCTCCGGCGGTAAGACTGGCAAAAAAGAGAAAAGAAAGGCCGCGCGCCCAGCGCACGCGAAGCGTCCATGAACCAGATTGACCTGAAAGACCGCCGCGCAGTCGTCACCGGCGGCGCGCAAGGCATCGGCCTCGCCTGCGCCGAGCGCTTGGCGCACTCTGGGGCGGCGGTGGCGCTCTGGGACCGTGACGGCGCGCTCGCCGAGGAGGCGGCGAAGCGGCTGGACGGTGCGGCGGCGGTCGCGGTCGACATCACCGACTACGCCGGCGTGGAGGCGGCGCTGGCGCGGACCGAGGCGGCCATCGGCCCGATCGACATCCTCGTCCACTCGGCCGGCATCGCCGGCGCCAACGCGCCGGTCGAGGACTATCCCCTGGACGAGTGGCGCCGCGTGATCGACGTCGACCTCACCGGCACCTTCTACGTCAACCGCGCCCTCGTCTCCGGCATGAAGGCGCGCAACTACGGCCGCATCGTCAACATCGCCTCGGTCGCCGGCAAGGAGGGCAACCCCAACGCTTGCGCCTACTCCGCCGCCAAGGCCGGGGTGATCGCGCTCACCAAGTCACTCGGCAAGGAGCTGGCCGGCTTCGACGTCGCCGTGAACTGCGTCACCCCCGCCGCGGCCAAGACGCGCATCTTCGACCAGATGAGCGAGGCGCACATCGCCTACATGCTGTCCAAGATCCCGCGCAACCGCTTCTTACAGGTCGACGAGGCGGCGGCGATGATCGCGTGGCTGGTGTCGGGCGAGAACGCCTTCACGACCGGGGCGGTGTTCGACCTGTCGGGGGGACGGGCGACGTATTGAACGCTTCGCGTTGCGCTCGCCGCGCGGGCTTTTTTCTTCTTTTTTGCAACTTTGCTCTCGAACTGGCCACAACGCCGAGGGCCGGCCTCGGACAAGATAAAAAAGAAGAAAAGAAAGGCCCCGCGCCAGCGGACGCGAAGCGTTACCAAACGCGCGCGATGCCATAAGCCTCGAACAAGGCCTCGTTCGAAACGATGGGAAATTCCTCGGTCAGGGCCTGCGCGATCAGCATCCGGTCGAACGGGTCCTTGTGGTGCGCAGGCAGGTTTCGCAGCGCCGTGATGTAGCGCGCCGTCAGCGGCAGGTGCGACAGACCGGCCCGGTTCAGTTCCAGGTCGTGATGGTCGAGGAAGACGCCCACCTGGGGCAGCCGTCCCTGCGCGTGCTTGATCGTGATCTCCCACAGCGAGACGACGCTGACGTAGGCGACGCGCGCGTCGTCGATCGCGCGGCCCGCCGCGATCGACAGGCGGGAATTGTCTTCGAGCCGCCAGAGGAGCGCGTGGGTGTCGAGCAGGACGTCCTTCACGCCTCAAAGCCGAGTTCGCGCAGCCCCTCGTCGTCGAGCGGCGCGAAGACCTCGTTCGGCACGTCGCCGATCAACCCGCGCATCGTCCCCGCCTCGCGCTTCTTCGTCGGCCGCGCCGGCACGAGCGTTGCCACCGCCACGCCGCCGCGCGTGATGACCACCTCCTCGCCCGCCTCGACCCGCGAGAGGAGGCGGGCGAGGTGCGTCTTGGCCTCCTGGACATTGACGACCATACGTCTGCTCTCCCACTTTCTAGTCTGGTCTACGGACCAGACCATAATTAGGCCGATCGCGAGCAACGGGCAACGACACGCCTTCAACCGCTGAGCAGCCGCCCGACCAGCCCCTCGATCCGCCCCGCCACGCCGTCGGCACTCAGCGCCTCGCGGACGGCGCGGCGCTTGCGCTGGAAATTGCCGCTCGGCAGCGCCAAGGCGGCGGCGACCCGCTCGGCCTCGGCCCCCGCCGCCGCGATCTCGCGGTGCAGGCCGTTCTCCGTGTCGTAATCGCGCACCGGCAGCTCCCAGACCAGCTTGTCGAAGTCGCGCCGCCCGACGCTGCCGCGCGACTGCATCGGCGCCACCTTC
Source organism: Geminicoccaceae bacterium (assembly GCA_965217265.1). Classification (GTDB taxonomy): domain Bacteria; phylum Pseudomonadota; class Alphaproteobacteria; order Geminicoccales; family Geminicoccaceae; genus JAGRGG01. The sequence continues at coordinate 98,763 of CBDCHP010000009.1, forward strand.
TGTAAGATCACGTCGCTGTTGATCACGGCGCAGAGGTAGCGCGCCTCCTCCACCCGCCGGATCGGCGCCCAATAGGCTTTGTGGTCGATCACGATCTCCGGGTCATCGACCACGGCGGCGCTGAGGCGGGTTCCGGCCTTGGTGTAGACGACCCTCGGTCCCTTGACCGCCAATTGCAGCGATAGTTTGCGCATGTGGTCGATCTGCTGCTTGAGCGTCATGCGCGGCGTGCCGTCAGCCCGCTTGCTGGCGTGCTCGGCCCACTTGGCCTCGATGTCGCGCAGCCACGCGGCGAGGTGGCGGTGGCCGGCGGCGTCGGCGCCCTCGGCGCTCATCAGCGCCTTGCCGTCGGCCGGGACGACGGCGAGCGCCGGGTCGATCAGGCGGTAGGGCAGGATGTGCTCGCCGAGCAGGAGCGGCCGGAGAAACGCCGCCTCGACCGGCCCCGAGGGCGGCTCGACCCGGTTCCACGGCGCCTTGTCGAGCGGCCCGGTCTTGCCGCGCACGATCGGCGCTTGGCGGCTGGCGCCGAGCCGGCCCGTCTGCCGCTCGCGCTCGACGACGAAGAAGCGGCGCGGCACGATCGTGGCGCCCTGCTTGAACTTGGCGCGGTAGGGCGAGGCGCCCGCCATCGTCGCCATCATGGGCCAGGGGGCGTCCTTGACTTTCAGGTGACGCTCGGCCTCGGCGGCGTCCGCGTCGCGGCGGGGCAGCGCGCCGGTGATCTTCGTCACCCGCGTCGGCAGGGCCGTCGGCGTCGCCCGTTGACCGAACAGGACGGCCGACGAGGTCGGGAACAGCGGTTGGACTTCTTCGAGGCTCCAGGCGCCGGTGATCCGCACGCTGGCGACGCCGAAGCCCCCCTTGCGCATCCCGGCGTAGGCCGGGCGGTTGAGCGCGGCGTAGGGGAGCACGAAGGCGATCGTGCCGCCGACTCTGAGGTAGCGTTCGGCCGCGCGCGCCCAGAACAGGGCCGAAAGGTCCTGGTTCGTGGTGAAGCTGCCCCCGGCCCACAGATTCATGCGCATCGAGGCTTCGCGCACCTTCTCGCGGATGTCGTTGCTCATGAAGCGGTAGGCGACCCAGGGCGGGTTGCCGACGACGATGTCGGCGCGGCGCTCGGGGCGGGAGAGCCAGACCGGGCGCAGCAGGTTGCGCAGGACGAACGGCCAGACGCCGTCGCGCCCGGCGGCCTTGAGGGCGAGCAGGCGGGCGTAGGTCGCCTCCAGCTTGGCGACGTCCTCGGCGGCGACGCCGACATCGCGGGTCAGCGCGGCGCGCAGCCGCTCCGGCGGCCGATCGCCCTCCAGCCCCTCGCTCAACGTGCGCAGCACCGGCTCGAAGCGGGCCTCGTCCTCGACCACGCCGGCCGGGATGCTCAAGGGTCCCTCGCCCGGCACGGGCAGGGTCACGTCGCGGGTCAGGCCGACGTCGCGCAGGTTCCACTGCAGGGCGTCGCCGAGGTAGACGGGAACGTGCAGGTCGCCCGCGCGCGCCTCGATGCGCTCGCTCAGGGCGAGGAGCCACGTCACGCGGGCGATGATGACGGCGACGGGATGCACGTCGAGGCCGCGCACCCGCGCCGACGCCGCGACGATCGCGGCGTCGTCCAGCCCGGCCTCGTCCCCGGCCGCGATCAGCCTCTTGAGCGCGTGGAACAGGAACGTGCCGGAGCCGCAGGCGGGGTCGAGCACGGTCTGGCGCAAGGGGTCGTCGATCGCGGCCACCGTCACCCGCGCCGCCAGCCAGTCGGGCGTGTAGTACTCGCCCAGGTCCTTGCGCTGCGCCGGGTCGATCAGGCTCTCGTAGACGGCCTTGAGCACGTCCGCCTCGACGTCGCGCAGGCGAAAGCGCGCCACCTGCCGGGCGAGGCGGACGACGAGATCGATCCCGTCCGGGTCGGCCAGCACCCAGTCGAAGAAATCGCCCTCGACCGCGCCGTAGATGCCGAGATCGGCGAGCGCCTGACCCGAGAGCAGGGCGCGCGCGTCGTCGACGGGCAGGTCGAAGACGCGGTGCGCCAGCACCTTGGCGACGACGGTGAGGTAGGTGTGCTGTAAAAACAGGGCATCGTCGCCGACCGGCGTGCCGTAGGCCTCGCGCAACAGCCCGTCCCAGAGCTGGCGCTTCAAGGCGGCCTCGGGTTCGGCCCGCAGCCCGGCCCAGAGGCGCGCCAGCTCGGCCCCGGCCCGGCCGAAGGTCAGGCTCTCCCGGCCGAGTTCGCGGCGAAAGACCAGCGGGGTCGGGTCGAGTTCGTCGCGGGTAGCAAGCGCCGGGTCGAGCCACGCGAGGAGCGCGTCGGGGTCGGCCGCCTTGACCTCGTGCCGGCCGATCTCGTGCAGTGTGCTGTCGCGCAGTTCGTAGGCGACGAAGGTGGCGCCGTCGGTGGCGATGCCCAAGTAGCGCCGCCCGGTCCGGCGCTCGTACTCCTTGAGGTAGTCGGGCAGCCGCGCCAGCACGTCGCCCGTCTCCTGGCGCAGGTCGCGTTTGAACTCGAAGACGGTGGCGCCCAGCAGCATGTCGGCCCGACCGCGCACCTCGGGCAGGCGCATTTCGTGGTCGAGCGCGGCGTAGTCGGTGCTAAAGACGTTGCGCAGCAACTCGGCCACGTCGGTGCGCACCGCCTCGTGCCCCGGCCGCCCCGCCAAGTGGGCGACGAGGTCGGGTAAGTGGCTCGCGCGCCACGGGGTCGGCATGGACATGGAACACGGATCGCTTCAATAATCGGTTGCAAGATGCTCTAGCGCAGCAACCGGCAATATCAAAGGCGCTCGATGTCCGTCTCGCAGCCCGACCTGTTCAGCCACGACACGCAACCCGACCTGTTCGCCGACGTGGCCCCCGACTTCGTCGAGCGCATCCGCGAAGAGTTGGAACACACGCTCGCCAGGGTACGAGAAGCGGAAACGCTGCCCTGGGCCGACCTGACCCGGACGACGCTGGCCGAGCGGCGCTTCCACTCGATCGCGGGCTACCTGCCCGACGCCGAGGCCGACGCGCTGCGCCGTGCCTTCGAGGCCGAGATGGCGCGGCTCTACGTCCAGGAGGACGCGCGCGCGGACAGTTAGCGCCCCCCGCGGTCGACTCCGTCGCGCGTTCGAGGTAGACTGAGCAACCGGAGCGTTTGGCCTGCAGCCGTCGCTTCTTGTCCAAAAGGAGGTTTATCCGCACCCAAAACGGCGCACGAACGAACCCAAGAACGCATTGAAAACTAACGCAACCGGCCCCTAAAACGAACCTGAGCCGGAGAGTTAGTGCGAAAGTTCCTAGGAATTAAGGTTTATACAGTGTAAGTTACGACTTCTCCGACGCATTCGAAAGGCAATCACAGCAGCCCTGCGTACAGCGCCTTGTAGGCCTTGGCCGGCCCCTCCCAGCCGACGGGGCAGCGCATGGCGTTGGTTCGCATCCGCGCCCAGGCGTCGGGGTCGTCGCGGTAGAGGGCGTGCGCCCGCTCCAGCGTTCGGGCGAGTGCGGCCGAGGTCGTCGGCTGGAATTGAAAGCCGGTAGCGACGCCGGCTTGGAGCGCCATCGGGTTGGCGTCGATCACCGTGTCGGCGAGGCCGCCGACGTGGGCGACGAGGGGAAGCGTGCCGTAGCGCAGGGCGCAGAGTTGGGTGAGGCCGCAGGGCTCGAAGCGCGACGGGACCAGCATCGCGTCGGCCCCGGCCTGGGCGAGGTGGGCGAGCGGCTCGTCGTAGCCGACGAAGACCCCGACCCGCTCGGGGTAGCGCAGGGTCATCGCGCCTAGGCTGTGTTCGAGAGCGACGTCGCCGGAACCCACCACGGCGAGTTGCCCGCCGGCGTCGAGAAAGGGGTCGATCGCGCCGATGAGCAGGTCGACGCCCTTTTGGTGGCTAAGGCGCGAGACGACCGCGGCCAGCATGGCGTCCGGCTCGGGCCGCAGGCCGAAGCGTTCCTGCAAGGCCGCCTTGGCCACCGCCTTGCCGTCCGCGTCGTCGGGGCCGTAAGCGGCGGGCAGGGCCGGGTCGCGCGTTGGGTTCCAGTCGTCGAGGTCGATGCCGTTCAAGATGCCGGTCAGGTCGGCCCCGCGCACGGCGAGCAGGCCGCCGAGGCCCATGCCGCCGGCCTCGGTCTGGATCTCCAAAGCGTAGGTCGGGCTCACCGTCGTGATCTTATCGGCGTAGTAGAGCCCGGCCTTGAGGTAGCCGATCGAGCCGTAATACTCGACGCCCTCGAAGTTGTAGGCGCGCGCCGGCAGGCGCAGCCGGTCGAGCATCCCGGCGGAGAACTGGCCTTGGAAGGCGAGGTTGTGGACGGTCATCACCGTCCTCGGCCGGGGCGACGCACCGATCGCCCCCCCGCCGAGGGCCAAGTAGGCGGGGACGAGGCCGGTCTGCCAGTCGTGCGCGTGGACGATGCGGGGCTGGAAGCCCTCGATCCGGCCGAGGCCGATCTGGGCGCCGGCCCAGGCGAGCGCGGCGAAACGCTCGGCGTTGTCGCCCCACTCGGTCCGATCGGCCGCCTGATAAGGGCCGCCGAAGCGCTCGAACAGGTGCGGCGCGTCGAGGAGGTAGAGTTCGAGATCCTCGGCCTCGGCGGCGACGATCCGCGCCCCTCCGCCCATCAGCTCGCCCAGGTCGAGGACCGTGCCGAGGCTCTGCACCTTGTTGCGGACGGCGGGGTAGGCCGGCAGGAGGCTGCGCATGCGCACGTCGTGGTGGGCCAAGGCCCGCGGCAGGGCACCGGCGACGTCGGCGAGCCCGCCCGTCTTGATTAGCGGGTAGAGTTCAGACGTGACGGAGAGGACGGGCAGGCGCTCGGGCATTGAAAAAGCTTTCGCTGTTGCGATCGGGTGGGTCGGGGGGCTTCGGCCGGGCTACATATCCTGCGGCCGGTCGGCCCCGACGAAGACAGTCTCGCCGATGACGGCGGCGGCGTGGCGCTCGAACATCGCCTTGGCAAGCTTGAGCGCCGCACCGTCGACGCGGGTCGAGCCGAAGGCGTAGACGACGAGGAGAACCCGGCGCGTTACCTCGGTGACGGCGGTCCTGCGGCCGTCCGACACCGGCCCGCCGAAGGGCCCCTCGGCGTCGAACAGGATCGGCAGCCCTTCGAGGTTGAGGTCGCCCTTGGCGAGGCTGGCGTAGGTCTCGCCCGCCCCGCCGACGCTCAAGGTAAGCGGTGGCCGCAGGCGGTCGCGGTCGTAGACGCCGATCGAGAAGCCGGTGCGCAGCGCTGTGAGGTTGGCGGCGTCGACGACGTTGTTGACGGCGGGCGGCGGCTTACCGGCCCTGAGCCGGCGGATCAGCGCCTCGGTCGCGGGACGGTAGCGCGACGGGTCCTTGCCCAGATCCTTGAAGGCGGTCCTGGCCTCGACCACGGGCGCCGGCAGGGGCGCCGCCGCCAGCCGCGCGGCCTCGGCCGCGAGTGCTGCTACGAGCGCCGCCTCGGCCGGTGCCACCTTGACCTCGGCTTCGAGCAGCCCAAGGCCCGCCGCGACGCCGGCGGCGGCAAACGTGGGATCAATCGCGGCGTCGATCATGCCCGCGGCTCCAGCCGCTTGACGAAGTAGACGCGCGCGTAGCCGTCCTCGACCCGGCGGCCCGTCTCTTCGTAGCCCAGGCGGGGGTAGAAGCCCAAGTTCTCGGTCATGGCGGCGTTGGTGTAGAGTTCGATGCGCGCGAAGCCGCGCCGCAGCGCCTCGGCCTCGGCGTAGGCGAGGAGGGCGCGGCCGAAACCCAGCCCGTGGGCGTCGGGCCGCACGGCGACGCTCGCGACGTGCAAGGCGTCGGGGGGCCGGTCGTCGAGGACGATGAGCCCGCGGACGGTGCCGTCCTCGTCGAGGACGTGGACGCGACCGGCGGCGATCGAGGCGGCGTGGTCGGCGCGCATCGGCCCGGGCTCGCGGTCCATGCGGGGGAGGTAGACGGCGTAGGCCACGCGCGTCACGGCGTCGAGCGCCGCCGCGTCGGCCGCCACCGCCGGGCGGATCGCGCTCAAAGACCGAGCCTGTCCAGCATCGGCTGGGTGATGAGGCAGACCCCCTTGTCGGTGCGGCGAAAGCGGCGTTCGTCCTCGGCAGGATTCTCGCCGACGACGAGGCCGTCGGGGATCCTGACGCCGCGGTCGATCACCACCTTCTTCAGCCGCGCGTTCCGGTCGATATCGACGTAGGGCAGCGCCACGACGCCCTCCAGCGTGCTGTAGGAGTGGACATGAACGCCGGTGAACAGGAGCGAGCGCTTCAGGCTGCCGCCGGAAACGATGCAGCCGCCGGAGACGAGCGAGGAGACTGCCTGCCCGCGCCGGCCTGCCTCGTCGTGGACGAACTTGGCCGGCGGGGTGATCTCGGCGTAGGTCCAAATCGGCCAGTCGCGCTCGTAGAGGTCGAGGGCCGGGATCGTGTTGGTGAGGTCGATGTTGGCCTCCCAGTAGGCGTCGATCGTGCCGACGTCGCGCCAGTAGGCCTCTTTCTCGCCGGGGCTCTTGACGCAGCTCGCCTCGAAGCTGTGCGCGAGCGCGAAGCCCCCCTCGACGATGCGCGGGATGATGTCCTTGCCGAAATCGTGCGCCGAGTTCGGATCGTTGGCGTCCTCGCGCAGGCGATCGAAGAGGAACTTGGTCTTGAAGACGTAGATGCCCATCGAGGCGAGGGCCACGTCGGGGCGGCCGGGGATCGCGGGCGGGTCGGCGGGCTTCTCCAGGAACGAGACGACGCGGTTGTTCGCGTCGACGTGCATGACGCCGAACGCCACCGCCTCCATGCGCGGCACTTCGAGGCAGCCGACGGTGACGTCGGCGCCGCTCTCGGCGTGCTGGCGCAGCATGACCTCGTAGTCCATCTTGTAGACGTGGTCGCCGGCCAGGATGACGATGTACTCGCAGTTGTAGTCGGCGAGGATGTCGATGTTCTGCGTCACGGCGTCGGCGGTGCCCAAGTACCACTGCGTCTCCGAGACGCGCTGCGAGGCCGGCAGAATGTCGAAGCTCTCGTTGCGTCCGGCGCCGAAGAAGTTCCAGCCGCGCTGCAGGTGGCGGATCAGGCTGTGCGCCTTGTACTGGGTCGCGACGCCGATGTGGCGGATGCCGGAATTGACCGCGTTCGACAAGGCGAAGTCGATGATTCGGCTCTTGCCGCCGAAATAGACGGCGGGCTTGGCGCGCACGTCGGTCAATTCCTTCAGCCGCGAGCCGCGGCCGCCGGCGAGCACGTAGGCGATCGTGTTCCTGACCAGCGCGTTCGAGCGGTCGCTCATCCTTGAAATTCCTTCCTTGATCCCGCGCTGCGCCCAAGGCGCCCCCGCGTCCCCCCGTACCGTAAGCCCAAAGGCTAGCAGCCTAGCACGGGCGCTCCTACCGCGGATCAACGCTTCCTTAAGCTTTATCGCGCTACCATCCGCGCTCGCGTCGTGGCGCCCATCGCCGCCGAGATCAGCCAGAAGCGATAGAATGACGGATTTCGCGATCGACAGGGCGCTCGCCGCCAAGCTCGGGCTCGGCCGTTGGCGGATCGAGGGGGATCGCGTCGTCGTCGAGGGACCCGTCGCCCTGGCGCTCGCCGGGACAAATCCGGCGGCGCTCGACCCTGCCTGGCTAGGAGAAGTGGACAAAGCCCGGCTCGGTGGCTTCCTTGCCGATCCTTGGGGGGTAGGCGACATCGGCGTCGACCTGCCGCTCGACGGCGTCGCGCGCCGCTTGCACCTCTATCTCGGGGCCGACAGTCCCGACGCAGGCGGCATCGCGCGGCTGGAGACGGCACCGCTGACGCGCCCGACGGCGCTTCCCCGACCGGCCGAGGCGGCGTCGATCGAGCGCGACCTCGAAACGGCCTTGGCCGAAGGACAGTTCGAACTGCGCTACCAGCCGATCGTCGACCTGCACCGGTTTTGTGCGGCCGGGATCGAGGTGCTGATGCGCTGGCACCACCCCGACCTCGGCTACGTTTCGCCCGATCGCTTCATCCCCGTCGCCGAGCGGCTGGGACTGTTGGACAGGATGACGGAGTGGCTCGTCGCCCGTGCCGGCGTCGAACTGCGGGACGTTCTGGCCGAGCGCGCCGGCTTGCGCCTCAACATCAACCTCTCGGCCCGTCAAGTTCGACCGGGCTTAGTACAGAGTTTATGCCATCGCCTACGGGTGGCCGGCATCGGTGCGGGACGCACGACGATCGAGATCACCGAGGTGGCGCTCCTCGAAGGGGCGGCCCCGACCCTCGAAGCCTTGCAGATCCTCAAGGAGGCCGGCTGCAAGATCGCGCTCGACGATTTCGGCACCGGGTTCTCCTCGCTCGGCTACCTCGACCAGTTCCCGATCGACGCGATCAAGATCGACAAGAGCTTCGTGCAGCGCAGCGACACGCGCGAGCAGGCGAAGAAGCTGATCGAGGCGATGCTATTCGTGGCGCAGGCCCTCGACCTCGAAGTCGTGACCGAAGGTGCGGAGACCGAGACGCACCTCGCCTTCCTCGCAGCGAAGGGCTGCCGCTACGTCCAGGGCTACCTGTTCGCCGAGCCGCTGACGCTACTTGAACTGGACGACTGGCTCAAATCGTTCCGCTTCCCCGAGGATGCGCTCGAAGCGGCTTTGTGGCCGACGGCCAAGGGCCTGCCGCGCATCTTGAGCGACAATCACGAGGCGGCGCTCAAGCTGTTCGTCAAGCATGTACCGGTCGCAGTCGCCATGTTCGACCAGGAGATGCGCTACCTCGCGGCCTCGGACTGCTGGCTGAGCGATTACGGCATCGAGGACGTCGTCGGGCGTTGCCATTACGACCTGCTCCCCGACACGCCGCAAGCGTGGCGCGACGTTCACCGGCGCGTCTTGAGCGGGGGCGACGTCGAGCGCCGCGAGCGCGAGGCCTACGTCGCGGGCAGCGGTAGACGGCACTGGCTGCGCTGGGAGGCGCGACCGTTCTGCACCAATTTCGCCGACGTCGCCGGCCTCATCGTCTTCAGCGAGTTCATCACCGAGCAGGTCGAGGCCGAGGCGAGGCGCGACGAGAGCGAGCGGCGTCTGAATGACTACCTCGCGACCGCGAGCGACTGGCTCTGGGAGACCGACGCGCAGGGCCGCTTCGTGCAGCACTCCCAGGACGAGGAGTTTCGCAAAGCTTTCAACACGCCCCTCATCGGCAAGTCGCCCTGGGAGGTTGCGGGCGTCGACGACCCGGCGAACGACGGGGTTTGGCGCCCCTGCATCGAGGCCTTCGCCGCACGACTGCCGATCCGCGACTTCGTCTTCAGCCTCGTCAACCGCCGCCGCGGCCTCCACCACGTCGAGACGAACGCCAACCCCCACTTCGCCCCGGACGGCACCTTCCTAGGCTATCGCGGCGTCGCCCGCGACGTCACAGCCCGGATCGAGACCCGAAGCGCGCTCCGGCAGCACGCCGAGCACCTGCGCTTGGCGGGCGAGATCGGCCGCTTGGCGCACTGGGTCTACGAGGTCGACACCGACCGCTTGCGCTGGTCCGAGGAGGCGTGGCGCGTCTTGGGGGCTACGCCCGAGGACGGGCCACCCGACGGCGCCCCGGGGCTGGCGCTCGTCGTCGACGAGGACCGCGCCGATTACCGCGCCGCTTGGTTGCGAGCGTTGGCCGAGGGCCGCGACGTCCGCCATCAGTTTCGCGTTCGTCTCGCCGACGGGACGCTGCGCCACATCCTCGTCGAAGCCCGCGCCGTCAAGAACGGATCGAAAGGGTACTTCGGCATTATCCAGGATGTTACCGAGCAGGTCAGGGCGTTCGAGGCACTCGCCGCCAAGAATCGAGAGAACGAACTCTACCGGCGCATGATCGACCAGTTGCCGGATTCGATCTACGCCAAGGACACCGAAGGCCGCTTCATCGTCGCCAATGCCGGCTTGGCCGCGCGCTTCGGTGTGAGGAGCGCCGATGACCTGATCGGGCGCACCGATCATGATTTTCTGCCCAAGGATCTGGCCGACCGCTACCGCGCCGACGAAGCCGCCTTCTTCGCCAAGGGCGAGACCGTCATCCTCGATCAGCCCTTGCTGCGCTCAGATGGCACGCAGGGGCGGAACTGCTCCTTGAAATCCCCGATCCGCGACGAGGACGGCCGGATCGTCGCCTACGTCGGCCACGGCCGCGACGTCACCGAATTGTACGAGGCGCGCGAGGCGGCGCTGGCGCACGGGCGCGAGAACGAGATCTATCGGCAGATCATCGAGGCTCTGCCCGATCTCGTCTACGTCAAGGACGAGGCGGGACGCTTCTTGATCGCCAACGACGCGACCGCCCGGTTCATGGGCCAGGAGAACGCACGAAGCCTCATCGGCCGGACCGATTTCGACTTTTATCCGGCCGACAAGGCGCGGATCTGGCGCGAGAATGAGCGGCGAGGCTGGGAAAAGGGCAGCGCGCACCGGTTGCTCAGCCCGGCCTACGATCCCACGGGCGAATGGAGATGGATGGCCGCGCTCAAGCTCCCGATCGAGGACGGCGCCGGCCGAGCCATCGGGCTGTTGGGCGTGGACCGCAACGTGAGCGAGCAGGTCGCCGCCGAGGAAGCCCTTAAGGCGAGCGAGGCGCGCTACCGCGACTTGGTCGAGGACTCGCTACAAGGTTTGGCGATCGTCCAGGGCCGCTCGGTCGCCTTCGCCAATCCCCGCTTCGTCGAGTTCTTCGGCCGCGACATCACCGAGCGGCCGCGCGCGGCGCTCGCCCCGCAGCCGCGCCCGACGCGCGAACGGCTGTTGCGCTGGGTGCTCGATGCCGAACATGGGCAGAACGTGGATGCCGCCGAGCGGCTGGAGGTGCGCCGCGGCGACGGAACGACGCTCTGGCTCGACGTGCGGACGCGCGACGTCGTCTGGGACAACGCGCCGGCCTTGCAGCTGACGGCGATCGACGTCACCCGGCAGGTCGCCTACGAGCGCGCGATCGAGGCCGAGAAGCGCCGGCTACAGCGGCAAGCGGCCGAGATGGAACGCCTCGCCGCGGCGCTCAACCGCTCGAAGGCCGAGGCGGAGGAGGCGCACGCCGCCCTGCACGAGGCGGTGATGGCTCTCGTCGACGGCTTCGCCCTCTTCGACGCGCAAGAGCGTCTCATTGCCTGCAGCCCCGCCTTCGCTGCACCCTACGGGCTGACCCCAAGAGCCATGATCGGGATGCGTTTCGTGCAAACCTTCGATCGGCTGATCGAATGCGCCGAGGGCGATGAGCGCGCGGGGCTTCAGGCTAATTACGCCCGGCGCCTGGAGTGTTTTCGCTGTGCCGACGGCGTACCCTACGAGGTCTTCATGCAAGGCCTCTGGTACGAGATTCGCGACACGCGCACGCCGACGGGCATGACGATCATCCTGCGCAGCGACGTCACCGAACGCAGGCAGAGCGAGACCGAACTGCGGCGGCTGGCGACGGTCGACGACCTGACCGGCGCTTTCAACCGGCGGCACTTCCTTAGCGAAGGTGGAAACGCCTTGCGGCGCTGCGCGACGAAGGATGCCCCGGCCACCTTGGTGATGTTCGACGTCGATCATTTCAAGCGCGTCAACGACACGTTCGGCCACGCGGCCGGCGATCGGGTTCTCGCCGCCATCGGCGACCTCGCGCGGGGGGCGGTCCGGCCGCACGACTTGGTGGCGAGGCTCGGCGGCGAGGAGTTCGCCTTGTTCATGCCCGAGGCGGGCGGGGCGAAAGCGGCGGTCGAGCGGCTGCGCGCGAAGATCGCCGGGCTCGCCTTCACCGGCCCGGACGGACGCTTCTCGGTCACCGCCAGCTTCGGCGTCGCCGAACGGCGGGAGGGCGACACGATCGAGTCCCTGCTCGGTCGGGCCGACAAGGCGCTCTATCGCGCCAAAGCAGAGAGCCGTAACCGGACCTGCATCGCCCCTGAACCGATCTCGACGCGCACGGGCCTCGCCGACGCGGCGCTCAAGCTGAAGGTGTCCTGAAAGGCAACGCCGCCACAAAGCCTGTTCAAGCCGGGGCGCTGCGGCGTCTACGCCCGGCCGGCGCTTTGCGGCGGGAGCGGCGCCAGTCGCGCGGGTGGATGAAAGGGCCGGCCCACAGGCCGCGTCCCGCCGCCCGCGCCAGCTCCTGCGCTCTGGCATAGGCCCCCTTGGAGTAGCGCGGCACGTCCAAGGCGTGGCCGCTCAGGACGAGGGCGTGGCCGAGATCGCGCCCGCCGATCGTGCAGCGCGCGACCGTTCGGCCGTAGCGGTCACGGTCTCTCGCACGGCAGACGAGCGGCCCCGTGACGAGCAGCGCCGCGAGCGCTTGCATTGCCCGCCGGCCGCAGGCGACGGGACGCGCCGGCGCTTCACAGACCTGCGCTTGCTCCGGCGCGTCGATGCCCCAGAGCCGGACGCGCTCCCGACCCAGCCGCAGCGTATCCCCATCGACGACGCGGGGCGCCTCGACGGGGGCTGCCAGACACAAGACGGCCGCGACCGCAAGAGCGGCGCGACACAAGGCGTTCTTCCCTTAACGAACTTTGTTAACCCAATACAAGGCAGGTTGATGGCGGTCCGTGAAGCCCCGAACCGCCATGGCATGCGCTTTAGTATGTCTTTAAGGTCGAACCAGCGGCGAGCAGTGGCCTCGGCTACGGGCTTCGTTATAGGAACGGCAAGACAAATGGGTCATTCGTCACGCGGGGCACCACCGCGCTCTTTGCGCTTGTGGCGCCGAAACGCCGCGACCGCCGCGGCGACGCCCAGAACGATGGTGCCGATCAGGATGACGATAGGATAGGGAGAAACGCCGGATTCTTCGCCCATGCAAAACCTCGTTCGCGCGTGTGATTGGTGACGATTAACCCCTACTACCGAATACCGTTCCAAGGCCGACGCCTGTGCCTCGGCCACCGTCAATCGACGGTGACGGCGGCGAGCGCTTGTTGTAGCGCCGCTTTCGTGTAGGGCTTGGTCAAGCAGGGTACGTGCCGCAGCGTTTCGGGCAGGTCCACGTAGCCGCTGGCGATCACGAACGGCGGTCCTTGCGCCGCCAGCCGCTCGGCGAGGGCAAAATCCGGTCCCCTGCCGAGGTCGAGGTCCAAGACGACGAGGTCGGGCGGGGACGGCCGCAGGCGCGCCGTCGCCTCGACTGCGGTTGCCAAGATCGCGACGACCGTGTGGCCGAGTTCGACGAGCATCTGCTCAACGTCGAGGGCGATGAGCGCGTCGTCCTCGACGACGAGAACTTGCATGGCGGTGTTTGCCTCTATGGTCCTGCGAACGATTGTCAGCCGAGCTGCTTGAGCGGTCGCGGTCGCGGCGACTGGGATCTCAGGTTTGGGCGGTTTGGCGATCGAGCCGGCCGCGGCAGTCCCAAGCGTTTCGCCGATTTGGCGAGCCAAGCCGTCGGCACGGTCTCGCGCCGCTCGCCGATCACCCGGCCGAGCGCCTCCAAACCGGGCACATGGTCGCAGACGATCTTCGCCACTGCCAGCAACGGCACGGCGATCAGCATGCCGGGCACCCCCCAAAGCCAGCCCCACAAGATGAGCGAGAGCACGACCATGACCGTGTTGAGCGAGAGCCGCATGGCAATCAGGGTCGGCGTGACGAAGGTGCCCTCGATCACGTTGAGCCCGAACAAGGCTAACGGCGGCAAGAAAGCCTGCCCGATCTGCGGAAAACTGATGGCACCGACCAAGAAGACGATCGCCATCGTCGCCGCCGGCCCGAGATAGGGGATGAAGTTGAGCAGTCCCATCATCGCGCCGAACAAGACCGGGTTGGGTAATCCCAGCAGCCACAAGACGAGGGTCGATACGAAGCCCAGACAAATGTTGATGCAGGTGATGGTGAAAAGATAGAGCGACAGTTCGCGCTTGAGCGCGGCGCTGATCGTGAGCGCCCGGCGGGCCGCCGACCGGTTCGGCAAGAGCCCGGCGAGGTTGCGGCCGATACGGCCGCCGGTGACGAGCAAGAACGTGGTCAATACGACGATGATCGCGATGCTGGCGAGAAACTGGCTCGTGCCCTCGAAGAGGGTGAGTTTCAGCGCGTTGTCTTCGAGCGTGACGCGCTGCACCTGCGTCTCGCCCTCGCTCGCCATCGCGCCCACCCGTGCCGAGGCGCGCTCGACCTGCTGCAAGGGTTCGATGACGACGCTCAGCTTGCGCTGCACGGCGGCCACGCTCTCGGGCGCGCGCGCGAGCCAAGCCCCGGCGGGATCGATCAAGAGCCAGCCGAGACCGCCGAGCGTGCCGAACAGGAGGCCGACCAGGAGGCCGGTCGCGACGGGTCGCGGCAGGCCGAAACGGTGCAACCGCGCGACGAGCGGCGAGAGGACGAGGTAGAAGAGAAGGGCTAGCAAGATCGGCACGACGAGGCTCGCCGCGGCCCAGAGCGTGTAGAGAAGCGCCAGCACCAACGAGGCGCTGACCAGGACGTTGAGCGTCCTGAGGCCGCTCACGCTTTGATCATTGCTGCTGTGCATGAGAGCATCATCACCGTCTTGCCGATCTGGTGTAACGCGCAACACCGAGTGTGGTTTCGTCGCCGGCCGTGAAGCGCAAAACAGGCTTGAACGAAAAAATTGCCCTTCCTTGGAACTTTGTTTGCCTATCCGTGGTTCATGAAGCGCTTCTCTAACCCGATTCGATTTCGCCCCGCCCAAACGGCGGGGCGTTTCTTTTTCAGGTCGTGCCCTTATGATGCCCGTTCGGCGGCCGCCTTTGGCAAAACCGAAAAGCAAGCGGGGGAACCAGTGTTACACCCCAGCGGTTTGCGGTCTGGCTTTTCTTCAAGCTGAACTCGAATCGTCAAAAGCAGCAGCCTTCGAGAAAACCCGGCTCTACGAGTGCAAAGCAACCATGAAATTCCGCTCAGCAGCCCGCCTACAGCGCGCTGCCCACGGCAGCGACAGGGCTCTGGGGCCGGAACCGACACGAGGACATCCTGTTCGCTCGGCCGCGGGTTTCGGTGGGGGGCACTTATGGGTTTCGCACACGATGAGCGCTGACCCTAAATCTCACCCCCGACCCTCGAAGGACGAGGGCGAAAAGGACGGTCGCGTGCCGGAAGACACGGGTTTTGATCGCTGGCTCAATCGTCAATTGCACAAGATCTATGACCCGATCTTGGATGAAACGATCCCCGATGATATCAACGACCTGCTCGAACGCTTCGAGCGCCGCGACGCTGATGAAGAGGGTTGATCGTCACCATGTCGAGCCATTTGAGCAAGCAGATCGCGCACGAATTGCCCTACTTGCGGCGCTACGCCCGGGCGATGGCGGGCGATCAGTCGCTCGGCGACGAGGCGGTCAAAACCGTTTTGCAAGCGCTCTTGGACGGTCGGGCGCCGCTCGATGCCAAGCGGGTCAGGCTCTCGCTCTACCGCGCCTTCTACACCAACTGGCTGGCCGGCTTCGGCGCTCCCGTCGTCGGCACCCTGGCCAACGATCACATCGTCGCCTCGCGCGTCAGCAGCGTGCAGCAACCGTGCCGACACGCCTTGATCTTGAGTGCGCTCGAAGGTATGCGCGTGGCGCAGATCGCCGAAATCATGGGCAAGAGCGAGCTTGAAGTCGCCAAGCTGATCGGCCAGGCGCACGATGAGATGCACCGTCAACCGCCGACCGCGATCCTCATCATCGAGGATGAGCCGATCATCGCGCTCGACATCGCGACGGCGGTCGAGCGGCAAGGCCACAGCGTCATCGGCATCGCCATGACCCACAAAGACGCGATCGAGCTGGCGCGCGCGAAACCCCCCGGGCTCGTCCTCGCCGACATCCAGCTCGCCGACGACAGTTCCGGCATCGAGGCGGTGCGCGAGATCTTAGAAGCGCACACGACGCCCGTCATCTTCATCACCGCCTTTCCCGAGCGGCTGCTCACCGGCGAGCGGCCCGAGCCGGCCTTCTTGCTCACCAAGCCCTTCGACCCCGAGACGTTGAACGTCGCCATCGCGCAGGCCCTGGTCGGTCGACAATCCCTCGCGGCTTGAAGGACGACGGCGCACATGCCTGAAGCCGGCCAACGGCGCGCGCTGCGGGGCCTGGCACAACGGTTCAACAGCCTGCAAGCCCGAATGGCTTTGATTCTGGGTATCGTGCTCGTACCCTCCTTGCTCTACTCGTTCTGGCAGGCGCTCGACGCTTATCAAAGCGAGCAGGCGAACCGAACCAACGCAACGGTCCGCTTCCTCGAAGCCGTTGCCGGCGAGATCGACGCCTTCTTCACCGCCGCCAGTACCGACTTAAAGCAAACGATCGACGCCTTCGCCGACGATCAAGGTCCGATCTGCACCGACCTGCTGCGACGATTGTCCGAGAACCAGACCCCCTATCAGGGCATCCGGCTCATCGACGCCGAGGGTGAGACCCTGTGCGCGGCCGGAATCGGTACCGATCAGCAAGGCTTTCCCAGCGTCGCCTTCGCGCTGCACGGCGCCATCGAAACGTCGGCGACGCTCGCCGGCAACATTGATCCAACGGCTTTGAGCGGGATGCTGAACAACGTGTCCAACCTGCCGCCCGAGGCGGTCGTCGGCCTCGTCGACGCGCAGGGAAACTATCTAGGTGGCCCTTCGACGGCGGCGAGTCTGCCGAACGAGGACGCCGTGCAAGAACTGATCGGGCGGCCGCGCCAACCGCTCGACGCCCCCGGTCGCGACGCGAGCGAGCGCACCTATTTCGCCGTTCCGGCACCGCAGGCGCATTATTACGTCATCGGCGGATTACCGATCGCGACGGCGTGGGCTTGGCTGAACCACACCCTGCTCGTCGGCCTCTTGCTGCCGCCCTTGATGCTCAGCCTCGCGGTCGGGGTGATCTGGATCGCCAGCGACTACCTCGTCAACCGGCACATCCGCCGTCTGGCGCTCGCCACCCGCGCCTACAGCCGGGGCGAGAGCGACGCCTTCTTGCACGATCTGCGCGGCGCACCGAACGAGTTGCGCGAATTGGCCGCGGCGTTCGCGCGCATGGCGCAACGCGTGTACGACCGCGAGGAGCGGCTGCGCGGCACGATCGAGCAGCGCGAAGAAAACCTGCGCGAGATCCACCACCGTATCAAGAACAACCTGCAGATCGTGACCAGCCTTCTCAACCTGCGCGCCCGGCGCTCGGTCAGTCCCGAAGCGCGCGAATCGCTCGCCGAGGCGCAGGCCCGCATCAAGGCGCTGGCACTCGTACACCGCTCGCTCTACGCCCTCGACGAACAACAGCAGATCGATTTCGCCGCGTTCTTGCACGAGCTTGCGACGGCGATCGAGGATGGGATCGGTCGCAACCGCGACAACATCCGGCTTCAGGTCACCGCCGCATCCCTCTTCGTGAGCGCCGATCAGGCCATACCTTTGGCCCTCATGGTCGTCGAGGCGGTGAGCAACGCCTACAAGCACGCTTTTCCCGACGATCGCGGCCCGATCGCCGACGGTCGTATCCGCGTCGAACTGCATCAAGCAGACGACCGGCACGGG
The DNA here is from genome assembly GCA_965217265.1 of Geminicoccaceae bacterium. Taxonomy (GTDB): domain Bacteria; phylum Pseudomonadota; class Alphaproteobacteria; order Geminicoccales; family Geminicoccaceae; genus JAGRGG01. The sequence goes on from CBDCHP010000009.1 coordinate 116,125, forward strand.
CGGCTGACCATCGCCGACAACGGGGTGGGCGGCGAGGCAACGGTGCTGAGCCTGACCTTGATTCGCATGTTCGTCAAACAATTGCAGGGTCAGATCGACGTCGCGCACGAGAACGGTCTGCGTCTCGCCGTCACCTTTCCGCGGGCTTAAAGTTGCTTCATCTCGCGGTGGGTCGGCGACCACGCCTTGCCGACGGTTGGGGTTCCTGTTAACGTCAACTTTCGACAGCGCCGAAGATGGTCGCCTTGGAACCTTCTGTTCGAGTCGAGGTTAACCATTTTGGTCGAATCAAGATCAACGACAACATGAGGGCAAACATGGGCATCTTTCGGGAGGACGTCGCCGAACTGGTACCCCAGCTTCGCGCGTTCGCACGCAGCCTCACGAGCGGCGATGTTCACCTCGCGGACGACCTTGTCCAGGACACGATCGTCAACGCGCTCCAGGCCCAATCGCAGTTCACGCCTGGTACGAACCTGAAAGCCTGGATGTTCACGATCCTGCGCAACCGCTTTCGCAGCCTCATCACCCGCAAGCACGTCAAGTCCGAGATCCAGGACGACGATCTGGAGCGCAAGTGGTGGACGCCGGCGACGCAGGAAACCGGTCTTGAGATCGCGGCGTTCAAGCGCGCGTTCGCCAAGCTCTCCGACGCGCACCGCGAAGTCCTGGTGCTGGTCGGCGTGCATGGCATGCGCTACGAGCAGATCGCCGCGATCTGCCACTGCGAAGTCGGCACGGTGAAAAGCCGCGTCAACCGCGCCCGCACGCTCTTGAAAAAGATGCTCCTGGACGGCGACGTGCCGGTGCGCGCCGAGGCCCTGCCCGCAGCGACTTTGGCCAGTGCCAACACCGTTGCAGCCGACGTTGACCATGTGACGGCAGAAAACCTGTTAGGCGGCCTCGCCGACGCTGCGGCAGCACCTGTCGAGGCGTTGCGCCACTAACGGGTGACAGGTAAAAGACCCCGATCGGCGTTGATCGGGGTCTTTTACCATGCAAAGACGTCTTCGACCGCTGCTCCTAACCTTTGCTGGTGACGATCTGCACTTCGCTGTGCAGCGTGCGGTGAACGGGGCATTTGTCGGCGATCTCCAAGAGTTTCGCGCGTTGCTCTTGATCGAGCGGTCCGTTTAGGCGAATCGTCCGCTCGATCCGATCGATCTTGCCTGCCTTGGTTTCGCAATCGGCACAATCGGCGGCGTGGATCTTGGCGTGCTTGAGCGCGACCGCGATCCCTGCGAGCGGCCACCGTTTGCGATCGGCGTAGAGGCGGACGGTCATCGCGGTGCAAGCCCCCAAACCGGCCAAGAGCAGGTCGTAGGGGGTGGGGCCGGTGTTCGTGCCGCCGATGTCGGTCGGCTCGTCGGCGAGCAGCCGGTGATCACCGGCGGCGATGTTCTGCTGGAACTTGCCCTCGCCGGTCTCCTCCACCACGACCTCGCCCTCCAAGGCCGCGTGCGGCATGGGCGGCTCGGCGTCGAGGTAGCGGCGAACCCAGCCGGCGACCACGTCGGCGACGAAGCGGGCGTCGGCGCGCTTGGTGAGCAGGTGGTCGGCGCCGTCCAGGCCGACGAAGCTCTTGGGATGCTTGGCCGCCGCGAACAGCCGCGTCGCGTTCTCGATGCCGACCGTCGCATCGGTCGGGCTGTGCATGACAAGAAGCGCCTTCTTCAGCCCCCTCAGCGTCGTTTCGAGGTCTTGCGCCCTGAGATCGTCGAGGAAGCTCTTGCGCAGCGCGAACGGACGCCCCTCGATCCGCACGTCGGCTTTCCCGTCGCGCTCGATCACCGCCGCCTGATCACCGAGCAAGTGGGTGACGTGCGCGGGATCGGCGGGGGCACCGATCGTGACGACCGCCCGCGCCGCCGGCAGCCGGGGTGCGGCGGCGAGGACGGCGGCCCCGCCGAGCGAGTGACCGATCAAGAGCAGCGGGGGGCGTGCGCCTCGGCCAGATAGGCTGCCGCCGCGAGCAGGTCGTCGACGTTGCCGCTGAAGGTGGTGTCGGCGAAGTCGCCGCCGCTGTGGCCAAGCCCGGTAAAGTCGAAGCGTAGGACGGCAAAACCCTCGGCCGCGAGCGCGCGGCTGACGCGCACCGCGGCGACGCTGTCCTTGGCGCAGGTGAAGCAGTGCGCGAACAAGGCGGTCGCCCGCGGTTTGAGACCCATCGGCCGCTCCAAGCGCCCGACGAGGCCCTGCCCCTCCTTGCCCTCGAAACCAACGTCCAACGTCTCGATGCGCATGGGAAAACCGTCCTCGTCGATCGCCGCCCTTGTCGCACGATACGACGGGTACTGAAAGGGTTCACGCGTTCACGTTTTCTCGACCGAAGCCCGTTGACGCGTCCGCCGGCGGCGCAGACAGGGCGTCACCTTCGGCGTCGAGGCACGTCTGGGCGTAGGCGCACAAGCGTTCGGCCGCGGCGTCGGGCGCGCGCAGCCAGTCGATCGACCAGACTCGCCACAACTGCCAGCCCAGTCGCTCGAACGTCCGCTCGCGCACAAGCGCGGCGGCAGCGTCGACGCTAGGAGCATCGGTGAGAATGCCGAACAGACAGCGGCCGGGCAGGTCGGGATGGCCGACGGCGAGTTCCAGACGGCCGATCCCGGCGCCGAGCGGGCCGTAGAGGCTGTAGCCGCGGGCGGCCAGGGCGCCGCCGACGCAGCGCACGAGATCGCTGACGTGCGGATCGTCCGGATCGAGAGGCTTCGTCGCCGGCCCCGCCGCTGCGGTGAGCAGAGCATGAAGCGCCGCCCGCGCATCGCTCGGGACGGCTCCAGCTTGGGCAGGGTCTATCGCCCGATCGAGCCTTTGATCGAGCGATGTGAACAGCTCGACCCGTCCGGCGCGCGCGATCAGCCCGCCGAGGCGATCGAGACCGCGCGGTCGGTCGAGCGACCCCAGATCTTGATCCTCGAACAGCGTCGGGCCGTAGGTCGTCGAGACGAGGACGAGGTCGTACCGCCCGCCCAGATCGGCGTCGAGGTCGATGACGCGCACGGCTGTCCGGCCACCGGCGAAATCGAGGCCGGTCGAAACCGCTGGCTCCTGGGTGATCAGGACCGCGATCGTGCGGCGGATCAGTTCGGCTTGCCGTCGATTGAAGGCCAAAACGCAGATCGAACGGTGCTCGCGCCCGATCGCGGCGCGCAGGCACGCGACCACCCGCGCCGCGAGCGACCGCGCCTCGATCGGATTGGTCGCGGCGTCTGGATCGTATCGCCCCGGCACCGCGTGCCGTCGCACCCCGCCCGGGCGGGGCGAGGGAAAGAAGGTCGAAACCTCGACCCCGAGCGCCGCGCGACTGAGCGTGAACAGATCGCCTCTACCATCGTCGGCCGGCACGTCGGCGCCGTCTCTCGCCGCAGGGGCGGTATCCACCATCGTGTCGACGAGGGACGTTGTCGGCGCACCTTCAAGATCGCTCATCGCCTTGGTGGAGGCCGGATCGGGCGGGCGGGCGGCGAGATCGGCGGCGCTCGCCGCCCGGTCCAACGTCCGCGCCCTCGCGTCGAGGCGGGCGAAGCGCGCGCGGGCGGCGTCGAGGGTGGTGCCATCAAGACCAGCGGTCGCCGGATCGTCCGTCGCGTGGCGCCGCGCCAGCGTTTGGCACAAAGCGAGGTCGAGCAGGGCGTTGCGGTCGGTGATGGCTTCGTCTTCGGCAAAGGCCAACAACCGATCGAGGCCGAGCGTGGCCAGCGTCTTGCTCGACGGAGAAACCGGTTCCGCCAGCGCCCGTTCGAGCGCGGCGATACGCCCGTCCCGTCGGATGGCCGAAGCGTGCAGCGCCTTCGCATCGAGCCAACCGGTAGCGGCAAGTTCGGCCTCGGCGCCGGCCGAAGCGCGCGTCGCCGCGAGGTAAGCGCTCAAGGCCGGATCGGCCTCGACGAGAGCCGTCCGCAAGGCGGGCGGTGCCGCTTCGAGCGCCGGATCGGCGAAGAGCCGCCGCAGGGCCGCGACCCGCCCCGGATCGAGCCCGTCGGGATCGACGCCGAACGGTTTTGGACCGTAGCGGATCGTGGCCGTCTCGAAATACGTTGCGAAGGCAACCCGTAGCTCAGGCAGTGCCGCACTTGTCGTCTCGGGTTTGAGGCCGAGCGCCGCCACGGCCGCGTGCAGCCGCCACAGGCGAAGGCGCGTTGCTTCGGCCTCGTCGATCGCGGCGGCGGGCTCGACACCGTCCGGCAGGGCCCGTAGAGCGTTTTGGACCGATGCGTCATCGAGCGCGGCACGCAAACCCTCGATTACCGCCGCTGGCAACCGCAGCAAAGCCGACGCCGCGTCGTTGTCGAGCATCGACGTCGCGCGCTCGGCAAGGCGGGCGGCGCGGTCGAACGGGCGAAGATCTCCCCGGTGTCCCTTGAACGCTTCGCCGAGCAGGACACGATAGCGCCCGTTCGAGGCGAAGTCGGCCCTCGCTTGCAGGTACGACACGAGGCCACGCAGGTCGGCCTCGACTTCGGCCAAACCCGGCCTCTGCGGCGGCGCACGCCGCAAAAAACCGGCGTGCGCCGCCCGCGCCGCCTTGACCGATGGCTTGAAGGCGGCAAAGACGCCGCCGGCGGCGAGCGCCTGCCGGTGGCGCTCCACCTCGATGATCGAGGGCAGCGCGTCGAGCTTGAAACGCTGTTCGAGCCCGGTCTCGGTCGCCGTCAACGCTTCGGCGGCCCCGATTATCCGCTTGAGCAGACGGCGTGCGTTGGCGTCGAGGAAACGGGCATCGAACGCGCTCGGATCAATCTCGGGCAAGGCGACGAGAAAGCGCAAGACGCCGACGGCGGTGGCGGTCGCAGGCGGTCCTAGCATCGGCCGGATCGTACGGGTCAGCCGTTCCAGCCGATGCAAGCCTTCGACCAGACGATCGCCTGCGACCGCCCCCGCCGCGAGATCGGCCGCCTCCAGGTTGCTCGGCCACATCTGGGGTGCTTCGGCCAAGACATCCTCGATCGCACGCAGCGCCGCCTGCTGCCTCCCCAGTTGATCGGTGCGGAGCAGCCAAGGTGCGAGATTGGCCCTGAGCGGTGCCAAACCCGCCGCCACGGCCCCCATGCCGGTGAGCAGTTCGGCGGGCCCGTCCGCTTGCAGGACGACCCGCACGAGGTCGGGCGGCAACTCGGCCGCGGCGGCGATCAGGCCCGCCACACCCTTCGGCAGCGGGTCGCCGAAACTCTCTGCCAGAGCGGCTTCCGCCGCCGCCTGCGCGCGCAGGGCTTCGTGCCAAGCGGCGAGGTGGCGGCGCAGCGCCGTCCGGTCGGCCGCACGGCCGACAGCGCCGAGCCAAGGCCAGAGGTCCCGGTCCGTACTGAAAGCCTCGCCCTCAAGCGCCCGCAGCGCCTTCGCGTGCCAAGCGGCGTCGCGCGTCTCGGGCGTCTCGATCAGCGTCTCGACCCCCACCGGCCGGCGACCGAGCCGCCGCTCGGCCGCCGCCGCGCGCCAAATCAGCTCGAACAGCGTCCGTTCCAGCCGGCCCGGCCTCGATGCCAAACGCTCGGCGTAGGCGTGAAGACGCTCGCGGGCGCGACGCAGCCCGTCGTTCCCCGCGGCCGCGGCCTCATCGACCCGTGTAGGCCGTGAGGCGAGACGTTGCTCCAGGTGGCGCAAGAGGCCGGCGGTGTCGCTGCCCGGGTCCGCCTCGACCACCGCGTTGCGACCCGCCTCGATTGCTTCGAGAACGACGCGCGCCTGCTCGGTGATATCGATCGCCACCGGCAGGACGTTCGCGACCGCGTCGGAGCCCGGCGGCGGATCAATCGGCTTTTGTGCGGGCGGGACGAGCAGGGACGCCAGGACCGGGCGGTCGAGGGGCCTATCGAGGGCGTCGCGGATCACAGTATCAATCCGGCCGAGCCCGAATCGGGGTCGAACCCGCCAGCCTGGCGCTTCGGCAAGCGACGCCTCGACGCTCGTCGAGTAGGCATGCCAGGACTGCTGGGCATCGAAGCCGGGCAGGGCAATGGCGGCGAGGCGGTGGACCAGCACCGGATTGAGCCCGGGCGCGGCCGTCATCGTCAGCTTCCAACCAGAACAATCCGGATACAGGATCAGCAACGCCGGCGCCAGCAGCAGCGGCAGCGTCATGCCACCCGCGTCGGCCGACTGTTCGAGATAGCCGAAAACCGTGTATAGACTGCCACGGGGCGACATTGCCAAGAGGCGATCCACCATCTCGTCCGCCCGCAGCGCCACGTGCAGCGTCGAGCCGTCGCCACCGACGTTGAATCCCTTCGCCCGCCCAGGATCGGGCTCCGCCTTCGGTGCGGGCGTCGGCGGGTTCATACCTTCAACAATGCGATCACACGGCGATCGTGGTCCGGGCAGGGTGGCGACGTCGAGCGCCCGGCCGGCGACGAGGGTGGCGAACGCGGCATCGAGCGACGCCGCCGTCAACTCGATATGCCGTCCCACGTCGTGCGTGTCGCCCATATCCTTCGGGCGTTGTCGCAGTAGGGCGAAGCGTTCCTCGACAACGCTTGCATCCGTCCTATTCAAGCCGGCGACCTGTCTTTTGTAATCCCGTGCAATCCCAGATCTCTATCCGTTGACGATATGCCAACAACCAATGCCCTACACATCCAAGATCAAGGCGGGCCGCCGCATCGTGCTTGAGCGGCAAGCACGCTCGTTGCATCGATGACCGATAGACCATGCGGCTTGGCGTGGCCAGAGCTTAAGCTTAAGCTTATCAGCCGAAGTACATAAAGCTAGAGGAAAATTAGGGTGGAGGAAGCAAGCGAACCGAGACTGGCCGGGGTGATCGGGTGGCCGATCACGCACTCGCTCTCGCCGGTCCTGCACGCCTACTGGTTCGAGCGCTACGGCAGGGCGGGTGCTTACGTTCCTTTGCCTGTATCACCGAATCGGCTGGCGGCGGCGCTCGACGGCTTGGCCGCCTTGGGCTTTGCCGGTTGCAACGTGACGCTACCGCACAAGGAAGCGGTCTTCGAGCGCGTCGACGAGCGCGACGCGGCGGCCTTGGCGATGCGGGCGGTGAACACGGTCCTCGTCCTGCCCGACGGCCGCCTGCGCGGCCTCAACACGGACGGTGCCGGCTTTCTCGCCCATCTGCGCGCCGAGCGGCCGAGCCTGAGCCTCACGGGCAAGCGGGCGCTCCTGCTCGGCACAGGGGGTGCTGCGCGGGCGATCGCGCGGGTCCTGCTCGACGCCGGGATCGGCCGGCTGGGCTTGTGCAACCGCACGCGCGCGCGTGCGGAGGTGCTCGCGGCCGACCTGGGCGCCGAAGGTCGCGTCGAGACCGTGCCTTGGGAGGAACGCGAGGCCGCGCTGGAGGGGCTGACGCTCCTCGTCAACGCGACCAGCCTCGGCATGACGAGTAAGCCGCCCCTGGAACTCGCCCTCGACGCCCTGCCGCCTGACGCCGTCGTCGACGACATCGTCTATCGCCCGCTACGAACCCCCCTGCTCGCGGCGGCGCGCGCGCGCGGCAATCCGACCGTGGACGGTCTGGGTATGCTCTTGCACCAAGCCGTGCCCGGCTTCGCTCACTGGGGCAACGTCACGCCCGCGGTCGATGCGGCGACGCGGCGAGCGGTGCTGACGGCGTTAGACCGAGGCTGAGGCGCAGCCGCGCGCCGAGCGCTAAGCGCAGGAAGGGCGCGTACTCGACGAGGTAGCGCCGCCAGAGCCGCCGCGGCTCGCGGCACAGACGATAAAGGGCGCGGGCCTCGAATCGGTCCACCCAGGCCGGGTAGTAGCGCTCGGCCTCGGCCAACTGGTCGAGAAAGCCACCGCAGGTGAAGGCGACGCCCGCAAAGCCCCGCGCCCTCAGCCGATCGATGAAGCGCTCTTGGTGCGGCGCTCCCATGCCGCAGAGGACCATCTGCGGCCGAGCTTCTAGGATGGCGTCGATCGCCTCCTCGTGCGGCCTGTAGCCGTCCAGGACGCCGAGATAGGCGATGTGCGGGAAGGACGCCCGCATACGCTCCACGGCCGCCGCGGCGACGCCAGGCTCGGCGCCGACGACGAAGAGCCCCCCCTGCAGCACCTCTAGCCGCCGCATGACGGGCAGGTAGAGCGAGGAGGCGTCGAAGCTCATTCGCGGCAGAGGGCGCTTGATGGTCCACGCCGCCGCCTTCGCGACGCCGATCCCGTCGGCCAGCACGAGGTCCATGCCGCGCAGCAAGGCGGCGTAGTCCGCGTCGCCGTCTGCCAGCCGCCACGCGTGCGGATTGACGAACGTGATCAGGCTGGCGTGTCCGGTAAAGGCCGCGTCGACGCGGGCCAGAACGGCGGTCTCGTCGGCGTCGAGGCTGAGCGGCAGACCGAAGAGCGTGTCCGCGACTGACATTGGCGTTCCCTCATCCGAGTCAGCCCCCGTCGCCGGCAAAAAACCGCCGATGGTCCGTTTTCAGGCGAACCATCGGCCAGTTGTCTGAGAAGACGAGGTCAAGATGGACGGTGCCATACGCTGCCGTTCGAAGTGTTAAACGACGTGGTTAACGCTCGTACCGGGTTATGGACTCGGCGCTTTGCTTCGTTGAGTCCGCGTCGATCACCGCTTGGAAAGCATCATGCGCGGTGTCGCGTGCGCGTGCAGATCATAGGACTAGATTCCACGCCCGCCCGTGCGCGCGCGTCTTGTTAGAAAGTTAGGATTCTTAGTTATAAGAGTTAGCGCTCCGAATCAGCTTTTAAAATCAATGGTTTACAGGCAAAAATGTGAATGATGTACCGAGTCTTTGTGAATGATGTACCGAGTCTGACCGTGAATGATGTACCGTGTTTGCGTGAATGATGTACCGAGTCGTTTACGTAAACGTTAAAGTACTTTTAATCCTAGATATTTCAGTATTATGTAAAATTGTGGATAATTTTGTGGGTAAATTGTGGAAAGTTTGTTGATAAGCTATGCATAACCTGAATATACGTATCTGGATGCATATAAATCAGCAAAATGTGAACGATGTACCGTGCCGGGCGCCATCGTAGGGCGGACGTGTGAACGATATACCGTGGCGGCGGGCGTGGTGCTGAAATGTGAACGATGTACCGTGTCGACGCGGCCGGTCGTGGGGATAATGTGAACGATGTACCGTGCCTCGTAGCTTGGTCGGGACCGCCGTGAGCGCCTCTATGTAAACGATGTACCGTGCCGTGAGGCCGATTGGATCGGGTAATGTGAACGATGTACCGTGCCGTTCACGCCTCGATGCCGAGCGGTCTCAGCAGGGACGTCTGGTCCGGTCGCGGCCAGATCGAGACCAGGATGCGGTCGTTCGAGGCCCAGCGCCGGCCCTCGAAGCCGTCGGCCTCGTCCTTATCGCGCGGATCGAAGCTCATCGCGATGTGGTACTCGGGCAGGTCGTCGTCCTCGATCACCCGTCGCAGTTGCGGCTTGAAGAAGCGCGGCTCCAGGACCGAACCGCACTTCTCGATCAGTTTGGGCAAGGTGATTACCCACTTGCCCTGCTGGCCGCAGTGCTTGCGCGCCAGCTCGTAGAGGCGGCGCTTGAGGCCCATGCTCAAGTTGAAGTAGGACGAGGCGATGGTGAGCACGCGCCGATCCTTGACGATGGCGCGGAACATCCAGTCGTTGAGCGTGATCTCGCAAGCCGCCATCACCTGCTTGCCGTTGTTCGAGCGCCGCTCTAGGACGCGGAAGGTCTCGATCCAGCCGAAGCCGCGCCGCTCCTTGGTGTCGCCCGCCGCGATCGTGGTCACGATCGTCGTCGAGCGCAGGCGGAACATGGCGTCCAAGAGCAACTCGTAGGCGCGCTTGCCCGTGCTACGCCCAGTCACTTTTAACAAATTGTAAGCATTAAAACGGACGGTCCGCTCGACCGGCAGCCCGCGCTCCAGACGATCGTTGATGATCGAGGCCAAGTAGATCAAGACGTCCTTGTCCCAGATGGTGGCGATGCCGCGATCGCCGGGTCGGACCTCGATCTTGACCTTGCCGTCGTCGTAGACGAGCGGCTTCATCCTGGGCGTCTTTTGCAGCGAGAAGAACGGGAACTCCATCAACGCCCGGTCGTCCTTGAACGGCGCGTTGATGAGGCTGTCCAAGAACAGGTCAACCTGCTTGTCGGTCATCCCTCGACCCGCCCCTGTGCGCCGATTGTGAACGATGTACCGTGCCCCGAATCGTCCTCCGTCCGGCGGCGACGGTCGCGGATCTCGCTCATGGGAATGCGATAGCCGGCGAGGGCCAGGGCTTCGAGGACGAGGGCGCGGGCCGTGGTCTCGTCGCGCGCGGTGCGATCCCTCAACTGCCGTAGCACGCTCGCCGGTAGACTGATCGTGAGCTTGCGCTCGGACTCAAGCGGCATGGTTTCTCCGTCGAACATGTATGAACATACAGTCATACAGACGTTCATAGAGCCCGCAACAATCCGTGTCGCGGTTGAAGCCCTGCGTCCTTCGCATGTTGTCGGTGCCGACTTGGCACCCCATGTGCCATGACAACACTGGGCATTCGGAGACGGGTGATGGGTTTCAAGGACCGTGACGACCCGCTCGCCACCTTGCGGCGCGAGGTTGAGCGGCTGGTCGAGGAGGTCGGCAAGGGCGTGTTCGGCGGCGCGTCGGGGCCGGCGCAGGCCGAACGCGGGACGGCGGCGACCGCCAAGACGGCGTCCGCGCCACCGATCGACCTGAACGAGGACGAGGACGCGCTCGAACTGCGCGCGGACTTGCCGGGTTGGTCGCAGGACGAGGTGGCGATCGAGGCCGAGGCGGGCGGTGTCTTGCTGCGCGGCACGCCCGCGAACGGCGGGGGTGCCGCGCAGCATTACCACCTCAAGGAGCGCGCCCGCCGTCCCTTCGAACGCCGCGTGCCGCTGCCGGTCGAGGTCGACGTCGCCCAGGCGGCGGCGCGCTTCGAGCGCGGCGTTCTGACCTTGCGCCTGCCCAAGACGCAGGCGGCGAAACGGCAGAAAATCGAGATCAAGGAAGGCTGAGCGCTGCCGTGCCGCGAGGATGCCATCAAGGCGGTTCGGCGCGCGCCAGCGCCGCCTCGACGATGGCGGGTGTCAGCAGTTGCGGCAGAAGCTCGGGCGCCCCCTTGGGCGGGAACACGGCGTAGAGCGGCACGCCCGAGCGGCCGAAGCGGTCGAGAAAGGCGCTGATCGCCGGGTCCTGACGGGTCCAGTCGCCCTTGAGATAGGCGGCGCCGGAACGATCGAGCAGGGCCTCGAAGCCCGGACCGGCCAGGGCGACGCGCTCGTTGACGAGGCAGGTCAGGCACCAAGCCGCCGTCATGTTGACGAAGACCGGACGACCGTCGGCCCGCAGCGCGTCGAGGCGACTTTGTGCGAAAGGCTCAGCCGGCGGGAGGATGGTTACCCCTTCCGTCGCCGCGGCGACGCCCACGCCGGGACCTGCGAGGCGCACGGCCGGCAGGACGAGCGAAGCCAGCGCCGCCGCGAGCGCCAGGGCCCGCGCCGGGCGCGCGTCGAGCCCGCCCAGCCAGAAGGCAAAGCCCAGCACGACGAGGCCGAGCAGCCCCGCCAGCAGCGCCTCGCCACCGGCGTTCAGCCCCAGCACCCAGACGAGCCACGCCGACGTCGCCAGCATCGGAAAGGCGAGCGCTTGGCGAAAGCGCTCCATCCAGGCCCCCGGCCGCGGCATGAGCCGCTGCAGGGCCGGCACGAAGCTCAACAGCAAGAAGGGCAGGGCGAGGCCCAGGCCCAGCGCCAGGAAGACGAGCAGCGCCACGAAGGCACTCTGCGTCAGGGCGAAGCCGAGCGCGCCGGCCATGAAGGGGGCCGTGCAGGGTGCGGCGACGACGACGGCGAGGCAACCGGTAAGGAAGCTGCCGAGCGGCCCGTCGCTCAAGCCGCCGCCGAGGCCCATCAGGCTTGCCCCGATCGTGTAGCCGGTGAGCAGCCAGAGCCCGATCGCGGTGGTGAGCCACGCCAGCGCCATGACGACGAGCGGCTCTTGCAGCTGAAAGCCCCACCCGACTGCCACCCCCGTCGCCTTGAGCGCCACGAGCAGGAGGCCGAGCGCGCCGAACGTGGCGAGCACGCCGGCCGTGTAAGCGATACCGGCCACCTTCGCCGCTTGGCCCCGGTGGCGCAGCACGTGCAGCGCCTTGATCGACAGGATCGGAAAGACGCAGGGCATCAGGTTGAGGATGAGGCCGCCCAAGAGCGCCAGCGCCAGCATTCCCGCCAAGCCGCCGGAGGGACCGACGCTTGGGGCCGGGACCGGACCCGGCGCGGCGTCGATCGTGAAGGCCTGACGCACGGCACCGTCCGGCAGCGGCTCGGCGAGGGTCAAGACGCCCTCTAGCTGCTCGGGCGTGCCGGCACCCTCGACCAGCGGCAGGTCGAGGACGAGCGCCGTCCCGTCCGTGCGGACGGCCTGCGGTGCCGCCGCCTCGACGAGGCCGGGGGCGGTCGGGAAGAAGTGCGCCTCGACGTCGGACGCGAACAGCGGCCCGCCGTCGAGGCTCAAACGCAGCGATCCGTCGCCCGGCGCGAAGCGGGTCTCGAAGGGGGTTGGCCGGGGCAGGGCGGTCGTCGTCGTCGCGAACGCGGCGGCATCGGCCGAGGGCAGGGCCTGGGGGCCCGTCTCGACCAGGATCTCGTACGAGCCGGACTCGGGAATGCAGATATCGGCGCAGACCAGCCACGTCGCCTCGGCCCGGACCACGGCCGGAATGCCGGTCGGCCACGTCTCGGGCAGCGTCACCTCGCGGGCGAGCAGGACTTCGTCCTCGTAGCCGTAGTTCATCAGGCCGGCGTAGGGTAGGGCCTCGGGCGCGGGCCACTGGATCGGCCCCGCCACAACGTCCTCGGGCAGATCGAGGTCGAGCGTCGTGGCGGCACCGCTGTCGCCAGGATTTTGCCAATAGGTGTGCCAGCCGGGCGCGATGTCCTGGCGCAATCCCAGCTTGAAGGATTGACCCGGTGCCGCGACCGCGACGTCGGCGATCAAGCCGGCCTGCACCTTGAGGTCAGTCGAAGGCGCGACTTGGGCACCGGCGAGGCCGGGCCACGCGAGGAGGCAAAAGGCGAGAAGACGGCGCAGCAAGAGCGAGACTCCGGGAACGATCGTACCGCCAAGCATATAGACCCTTCGGGCCCCGCCTGCCAAAGCGCTATCCTCGACCCCGATCGACGATCAAAACCATGGTGGATCGTTATCCTGTCCCGTTGAGGTGAATTCTTAGCAATTTTCGTCCTGTCCGTCGCTCAGGTGGGTTGCACGATTCCTCGGCTTCGCTCTCGGAATTTTAGGCTGCTTTTGCTCCACAAATCATTTGCTTAAAAAGCTTCCTTAAATATTTTTATTAGGTCAAGGCTCTAGTGCAAAACACCGAATATGGGCCATTAGTTAAACTGTTAATTCAACTTGCTTCGGCTCGCTGCGCCCAAACGTTCTAGGGCAATAGTCTTATCTTCAGGCATCCCGCGCGAGGCGCGGGGCGGGTGCAAAGCATGAAAAGCTCCGGTCACGATCGCGTCGTCTGGTCGGTTCGCCGCCGCGGCCTAGGTGTCTCGCCCATGCGCGCACCCGCCGACCGCTGGATCGAGGTTTCCCCGGAAGGGTTGCACGTCGTGCCGGGCGGGCTCCACGTCGACCCGGTGCGGCCGGTGCCGCTCGCGGTCGTCAGCCACGGCCACGCCGACCACGCGCGGCCAGGGCACGGAACCGTGCTGGCGACGCCCGAGACGCTCGCCATCATGCGCGAGCGCTACGGCGAGGGCGCTTACGCCGAGGGCCGGCCGCTCTCGAACGGCGAGACCGTGTCGCTCGGGCGGACCGAGGTCGGTCTGGCGCCGGCCGGGCACGTACTTGGCTCGGCCCAGGTCGTGATCGAGCACGGCGGCACGCGGGTCGTCTACTCCGGCGATTACAAGCGCCGGTTTGATCCGACCTGCGCACCTTTCGTTCCGGTCGCCTGCGACGTCTTCATCACCGAGGCGACCTTCGGCCTGCCGGTCTTCCGCCATCCTGACACGGGCGAGGAGACCGATCGCCTGCTGCACAGCCTCGCCCTGTTCCCCGAGCGCTGCCATGTGATCGGCGCCTACGCGCTCGGCAAGGCGCAGCGCCTGATCCGCGAACTGCGCTTGGCGGGCTACGGGCGGCCGATCTTCATCCACGGCGCCCTACAGGGGCTGTGCGACCTCTACGGGCGCTTTGGCATCGATCTCGGCGAACTGCGCCCCGCCACCGCCGGGGCCAAGGGCCACGCCCGCGAGGAATTGCGCGGGCAGGTCGTAATTGCCCCGCCGGGTGCGATCGCCGATCGCTGGGCGCGGCGGCTGCCGGAGCCGGTCGTGGCGCTCGCGTCCGGCTGGATGCGGGTCAAGCAGCGCGCCCGCGCGCGCGGGGTCGAGCTGCCGCTCATCGTCTCCGACCACGCCGACTGGGACGAGTTGCTCGCCACGATCGACGAACTGGCGCCGGAGGAGGTCTGGGTCACGCACGGCCGCGAGGAGGCGCTGATCCACGCCCTGGCGTCGAAGGGGATCAGGGGCCGGGCGTTGGCGCTGATCGGCTACGACGAGGACGCGGCGGATTGAGAACGCTTCGCGTTGCGCTCGCCGCGCGGGCTTCTTTTCTTCTTTCTTGCTACTTGTCGTTGGAGATTGGCCTCAGTGCCGAAGCAAGCCCCGGCCAAAGTTACAAAAAAGAGAGGAGGAAAGCCCGCGCGGCGAGCGCACGCGAAGCGTTCAATACCCTTTCAGCCGCCAGATCTCGTTCGCGTACTCCTTGATCGTCCGATCGGAGGAGAACCAGCCCATGCGGGCGGTGTTGCGCATCGCCATGGCCCACCAGCGCCCCTTGTCGGCGAACGCGGCGTCGACCTCGCGCTGCGCGTCCCAGTAGGCGTCGAAGTCGGCGGTGACCATGAAGTGGTCGTAGTGGCGCAGGTCGTCGACGATCGGGCGGAAGCGGCCGGGGTCGTCGGGCGAGACGACGCCGTTCTCCAGCATATCCAAGACGCGCAGCAGGCGCGGCGAGCGCTCGATATCGTGCACGGGCGAGCCGCGCTCGGCCCGGCGGCGCATGACGCCCTCGGCGGTGAGGCCGAAGATGAAGATGTTCGCCTCGCCGACGTGCTCCTTGATCTCGACGTTGGCGCCATCCAGCGTGCCGATGGTCAGAGCACCGTTGAGGGCGAACTTCATGTTGCCGGTGCCCGAGGCTTCGAGGCCCGCCGTCGAGATCTGCTCGGAGAGGTCGGCGGCCGGGATCAGCACTTCGGCGAGCGAGACGTTGTAGTTGGCCAAGAACGCCATCTTGAGGTGCTTTGAGACCAAGGGGTCGTTGTTGATCAGGCCTGCCACGTCGTTGGCGAGCTTGATGATCAGCTTCGCGCGTACGTAGGAAGGGGCGGCCTTGCCGGCGAGGATCTTGACGCGCGGTACCCAGGCGCGCTCCGGCTCGGCGCGGATCGCGTCGTACAGCGCCAGCGCCTCTAGGATGTTCAACAGCTGGCGCTTGTATTCATGGATGCGCTTGATCTGCACGTCGATCATGGCGCCCTGATCGACGTCGAAGCCGGCGCGCTCGGCGAGGAGCCGGCCCAAACGGACCTTGCGTGCCGCCTTGGCGGCAATGAAACGGTCCTTGAAGCCGGAATCGTCCAGGTGCGGCTCAAGATCGCGCAGGCGCTCCAGGTCGGCCGGCCAATCGTTCCCGATCGTCTCGGTGATCAGCGCCGAGAGTTCCGGGTTGCAGCCCAAGAGCCAGCGGCGCGGGGTGATGCCGTTGGTCTTGTTGGTGATCTTGTGCGGAAAATGCTCGTGCAGGCTCTTGAAGACCGTCTTCTTCATCAATTCGGCGTGCAGTGCCGAGACGCCGTTCACCTTGCGCGAGCCCAAGTAGGCGAGGTGGCCCATGCGTACCGCGGGTCCGTAGCCCTCCTCGATCAGGGAAACGTCGGTGAGGAAGGGGTCGCCCAGCGACGGCCGGCCGCGCAGCCCGTCGAGCACGTGGGCGTTGATCTCGTAGATGAGCTGCAGGTGGCGCGGCAAGAGCCGCTCCATCAGCTGTACCGGCCAGCGCTCCAGCGCTTCTGGCATCAGCGTGTGGTTGGTGTAGTGAATGGTGCCCTGCACGATCCGCCACGCCTCGTCCCAGGCAAAGCCGTGCCGGTCGATCAACAGGCGCATCAGTTCCGGCACGGCGATCGCGGGATGGGTGTCGTTGAGCTGGATCGCGACGTGGTCGGGCAGGGAGGCCAAGCTCTCGTGGTAGGAGAGGTGGCGGCGGATGATGTCCTTCAGGCTCGCGGCGGTGAAGAAATATTCCTGCTTGAGGCGCAGCTCCTGACCGGCCGGGGTCGCGTCGTTGGGGTAGAGGACGCGGCTGATGCTCTCGGCCACGACTTGGTCTTGCACCGCCTCCATGTAGTCGCCGCGGTTGAAGGCCTCCAGGTCGATCAGGTTGCCCGATTGGGCCGACCACAAGCGCAGCGTGTTGACGTGACCGCCGCCATCCGGGCCGCCATCCGGCGCGTAGCCCGCAACCGGCGTGTCGTAGGCGACGGCGAGCACGCGCGCCCCGCCCTGCCAAGCGTGGCGCCGCTTGCCGTCCGCCGAGCGGCTCTCCTGCACGTGGCCGCCGAAACGGATCGGGTAGACCGCTTCCGGCCGCTCGAATTCCCAAGGATTGCCGAACGCAAGCCAATCCTCGGGCCGCTCGACCTGCCAACCCTTGTCGAGCCCCTGCTTGAACATCCCGTGCTCGTAGCGGATGCCGTAGCCGTAGGCGGGAATGCCTAGAGTCGCCATGCTCTCCATGAAGCAGGCGGCGAGCCGGCCCAAGCCCCCGTTGCCCAAGGCCGCGTCCGGCTCCTCGGCGAAGACGGCGTCGGGGTCGCTGCACACGTCCTGCAAGGCGGCGCGGACGACCTTGTCCAGGCCGAGGTTGCGCAGGCTGTCCTGCAGCAGCCGGCCGATCAGGAATTCGAGCGAGAGGTAGTAGACCCGCTTCTTGTCCCGCGCGTAGGTCGATCGCGTCGCCG
>CBDCHP010000010.1:0-16079 GCA_965217265.1 Geminicoccaceae bacterium
CCGGCCGTGGAAGGCACCCTCGACGGTGAGGATGCGGTGACGCTCCGGGTTGCCGGCGGCGTAGTGGTAACGGCGGACGGTCTTGATCGCGGCCTCGATCGCTTCGGCACCGGAGTTGCACACGAACACCGTCTCGGCGAACGCGTGCGCCACGAGCCGGTCGGCGAGGCGCTCCAAGGGCTCGATGCGAAACAGGTTCGAGACGTGCCAGAGCTTCGAGCCCTGCTCGATCAGGGTCCGAACAAGGTGGGGATGGCCGTGGCCGAGGCCGCAGACCGCGATCCCGGCGACGAAGTCGAGGTAGCGGCGTCCGTCGGCGGTGTAGAGCCAGGAGCCCTCGCCGCGCTCGAAGGCGAGGTCGATGCGCCGGTAGACGGGCAAGAGCGAGGGGATCGAGGCGTTGGTCGTCATGGGCGTCGCCGGCTCAAGAGGAAAGGGCCAAGGTAGGCGAGAGGGCCTTCCCGTCAACGGCAAGCCGGTCTCACGCCTTGAGCTTGTACCCGCGCCGGACGAGGGCAAGGGCCAATAGCCACAAGGCGGCCATGACCATCAGGAGGTAGAGGGCGCCGATCAGGGTCGGGCCGTCGGCGTGGCCGGTGAAGCCGTAGCGCAGCCCGTCGATCATGTAGAAGAAGGGGTTCATCAAGGCGACGACGTGGAAGGGCTCAGGCAGGGCCTCGATCGAGTAGAACGTGCCGGACAGGAACGAGAGCGGCGTGATGATGAAGTTGGTGACCGCCGCCATCTGATCGAACTTCTCGGCCCACAAGGCGGCGAGGAAGCCCAAGATCGAGAGCACGCCGAGCCGGCGAAGACGTAGTAGAGAATGGTGAGCGGGTGCAGCGGGTAGAGGCCGACGAAGGGGATCATCGTCAGCCAGACGACGAGGGCGACGAGAAAGCCCCGCGTCACTCCGCCCATGACGACGCCGAACAGGAGTTCGCCCGCCGAGAGCGGCGGCATCAGGTAGTCGACGATGTTGCCCTGCACCTTGGCGATCATGATCGAGGACGAGGTGTTGGCGAACGCGTTTGAATGACCGACATCATGATGAGGCCGGGTGCTAAGAAGACGAGAAGGGAGATCCCCCACCTCGCGGCCGGCGCGGCCGAGGGCGAGCGAGAAGATGGCAAGAAAGATCAGCGTCGTCGCCACCGGCGCGAACACGGTCTGCGTCATGACCTTGAAGAAGCGGCGGACCTCTTTCAGGTAGAGGGTCCAAAGGCCGATCAGGTTGATGTCGCCGAAGGTGCCGAAGGTCGATTCGTCGTCCGACAGGCTCAGCGCGGGGCCAGCGGGCTGCGGCGGCGGGACGGGGTTCGCGTCGTCCATCTAGTAGTCCAAGCTCCAGTTGATGCCGGCACCGCTGTTGCCGTCCGAGCCGACCTCGGAGGTGGCGTCGAAGCCGCGTCCGAGATCGACCTCGACGCGGGCCCTGGTCGTGTTGGTGGCGAGGCCCTGCTCGACTTCGAGGTAGACGTCGTCGGAGAGGTATTTCCGGCCGAGACGGCGCTCTCGTCGCCCTCGCCGCCGATGTCGAGCGTGTCGAGGCCGAGCGAGCCGCGAAACCGGTCGAGCAGCCCCGGACCGCCGCCCTGCAACTCGCGCACCGCGGCGGCGAGCTTGATGCCCTGCGCCGGGGTGATGTCGGACACGTCCTGGTCGAACAGGAGCCGCGACAGGACCTGGTCCTGCGGCAGTTCGGGCTCGGAAGTCAGCGCGACCTCGGGATCGGTGGCGGGGCCGGTCACCCGCACGATCGCGGTGAAGCCGTCGCGCTCGGCCTCGGCCACGAGCTTGACCTGCGGTATGGGCGGCGATCCCCCGGTGAAGGTGACGCTGCCCTCGGTGATCGTGAAGCGCTCGCCCAAGAAGTCGAGGAAGCCGCGGCGAAAGTCGATCGAGCCGACGATCTCGGGCGCCGTCGCCTGCCCGTCGATCGCGAGGTTGCCGCCCCACTCCGACGAGAGGCCGCGGCCGCGCACGAAGACGCGCTCGGGCGCGTTGACCTCGACGTCGAGGGCGAGGTCGAAGGGCGCCCCCGCCGCGGCCCCCTCCTCCGGTTTCGGCCGCGGCACGAGCTCGCCGTTGCGGCGCACGACGACGTCGAGTTCGGGCGGGTCGGTGACGCCGCCCGAGGGGATCTGCAAGTCGGCGCTGTCGATGTTGACCGTGCCCTTGAGCTTCGCCGCGTCAATGTCGCCGTCGATGCCGAGGTCGCTCGTGACGACGGCCACGCCGAGGTCGTTGTCGAGCAGCCTCGCCCCGTTGCTGTTGAGGGTGAAATCGAACGGGAAGTCGCGCTCGGGCGCCATCTCGATCCGGCCGCCGCCGGTGATCGTGCCGTTCCCCGGCCCTCGCGCGCGCAAGGTGGCGACCTCGATCGTCCGGCCGCGGGCCTCGACGTCGAGGACGATATCGTCGAGGCGAACGCCCGTGTTCGCGTCGCTGAAGGCGCCGTCGTCGACGCGCACGGCACCGTTCGCCAGCGGCCGGGCGTACGTCCCGTCCAAGCTCAGATCAATGTCGAGCACGCCCTTCGCCTGCTGCCCGTCGAGCTGGGCGATCTGCACCAGCCGGGCGAGCGCCGCCTTGCCGGTGATGCCGCCGCCGATCTGCCGGTCCTGCGGCAGGTCGAAGGCGAAGGGTTGCAGCGACAAATCGAGCGGCAGCCTCACCTCGGCTTGCAGCGGCTGATCGAACGTGCCGGCGATCGCGAGGTTGCCGGTGAACAGTTCCTGGTCGTAGCGGCCCTTGAGGTCGATCGTCGCCGGCGGCACCTCGGCGAACGCTTCTTCGGCGAGCGCGATCTGCCGCCCGTCCAGGCTGAGGGCAATGTCGGGCGCGGCCGGGCTGCCGCCCAAGGTCACGTCGGCCTTGAGCCCACCGCGCAGGTCGCGCTCAAGGTAGGGGTCGAGCTTGGCGAGATCGAACCCCTCCAAGCGCAAGTCCCCGGCCAGGATCTCGCCCACCAGCCTCGCGTCGCCGGCGAGCCTGGCACCGGCGAAGGTGAGGTCGAGCCCGTCGAGGGCGTAGCCGCCCTGGGGCAGCGAGACGGTCAGCGGCGCTCGCAGACGCAACGGCTCGTTCGCGGCGCTGCCGTCCAGACGCTCGACGCGCACCGACTTGGTGGCGGAACGGGCGTCGATCATGGCCGCGGTCTCGACGTCGAACGGCACGTCCTCGCCCCCACCCCGGCCCTGAGCCCCCTTCAACGCCGCCTCGACGCGTAAGCCGTCGAGACCGCCGTTCGCGTCGATCCGGGCGGTGTCGAGGCGCAGATCGCCCTGGGTGAAACGGTCGAGATTTGCCTTGGCGTCGATCGTCGGCGTGCCGAGCGCGTCGTTCACGGCGGCGTCGAGCTTCAGGCCCTCGACGTCGCCGAAATCGCCCGCGACCTTAGGCGCGTCGAGGTTGAGGTCGACCTTCTGCCGACCGGAATCGGCGCTCAAGCGTAGATCGACCCGGCCTTGCCCTTGAACATCCTGCCCGATGAAGGGGCGCAGCGCCGCGAAGTCGCCGACCCGGCCTTGGATCTCGCCCTCGGCGAGGTTGCGCTCAAGGTCGTAGGCGAGATCGCCGCCGAGTTCGGTCGCGGGTGCCGTGAGGCGCAGGCGCTTGAGGCGGGCGAGCTCGGGGGTGTAACTGTAAGCACTCGCCAAGCGCAGTTCCTCGCCGCGCGTCCTGGCGGTGAGGGTCATGTCGCCGCTAAGATCGTCGGTCGGCCCCGCCGCCGTCGCCACCAGGGCGACGCGCTCGAAGTCCTGGCCCACGACCTTGAGCGGCGCCGCGTCGGCGTCGAGCCTGACGTCGGGCTTGTCGAGCGTGCCGCCGAGATCGACGACGGCCTTGCCCGCGCCCGCGATCGATTGCTTGAGCAGCCCTTCAAGGGCGGCGAGTTCGGGCAGGCTTAGCGTCACCCGCCCGTCCAGCGCCCGCTTCGCGTCGAGGCCGAGCGTGGCCCGGCCGGCAAGGTCGGCCCTGGCGGCGTCGAGATCGAGGTTGGTGAGCGTGACGCGCCCGTCCTTGACGTAATCGACGTCGGCCTTGAGCTTGGGCGCGGACCCGACGAGGCGGGTCGCCTTGCCCGGCAAGCCGCTCAAATTCTGCGCCGCCAGGACGACGTTCGCCTTGGCGCTCGCGAGATTGGGCGCGGTCGTGGCGTCGATCTTCAAGTCGACGCTACCCTTGGGCCGCAGGTCGGGCGGCAGCCGGTCGCGCAGGGCTTGGCCCAGCGCGGCGAGGTCGGGGATGCCGGCGTCGAGCCGCGCTTGCCCTTCGAGCGAGGGCAGGGCGAAGCCGGCCGTGCCCTGCAGGTTCACCGTGGCCGCCTTGAGGTCGAGGTCGTTCAAGGCGACGCGCTCGTCCTTGAGGTAGAGGAGGTCGGCGGTGAGGCGCGGGGTCGCCCCCAGCACCCGGTCGGCGTCGGCCGGCAGGCCGGCGAAGTCGTCCGCGCCGAGCACCACTTTCGCGTCGACGCGCTCGGCGTTCTCGGCGATGTCGGCGTCGGCTTTGAGCGTGACGGCGCCCTCAAGGTTCATGTCCTCGGGCGCCAGCGGACCCAGCGCCGTCTGCAACGCCCTGAGGTCGGGCACGTCGGCGGTGATCTGCGCCTTGCCCTTCAAGGCCGGCAGCGCCACGTCGGCGGTGGCCTCGGCCTTGAACGTGTCGCCTTCGAGCGTGAGCGCGTTCAAGACCGCCTGCCCCTTCGTCGGCACGCGGGCGTCCAGGCTGAACTGGAGCGCGTCCTCCGGCCTGAGCGGCTCGCCGTCCTGCGTCGCGCCCTCGATCCGGCCGTCGCCCTTCAGGCTCGCGCCGGCGAACGGCTGGTTCAGGGCGGCGAGCGGGCGGACGTCGATCTTGCCCGCCACCGTCTCGACGCCGAAATTCGCGGCATCGATGCTATTGCCGCTGAGATCGACGACGAACAGCGGTTCTTGCACCGTGCCCGAGGCGTCGACCCTGAGCTTCGCCCTGCCGGCGAGGTCGGTCTTGGCAAGGGCACTCGCCTTGGCGAGGTCGGGCAGGACGACGTCGATATTGCCGCCAAGCTCGCCGGTCTTGAAGTCCATCCGCCCCTGCCCGTCGGTCTGGAGAAAGGCGCTCTCCAGGTCGAAGCGGTCGAGCTGGAAGGTGTCGGGGCTGGTCTGGCCGACTTCCACGTCGAGCGAGAACACCCGGCCCAACAGGGCACCGACGTCCTCGGGGAACACGCCCGGCACCGGCGCCACCACGGCCGAGAGGTCGATCTTGGGCGTGTCGCTGTAGTCGAGCTTCGCGTCGGCGCTCGCGTGCAGCAGGCTCTGCGCGTCGAAGACGAGGCCGGCGTCCCAGTTCTTCAAGGGGCCGTCGCCGTTCAGGTCGAGGTAGACCCGGTCCGCCTGCGGTATGCCGACCAGATCGGCGAACAAAGACCCGGTCTCCTCGGCGTGCAGGTCGACCTTGGCCGCCTGCTTGGCCAAGTCGAGCGTGGCGTCGAGGCTCAAATTGGCCGTGTTCTCGTCGATGCGGCGCCCCTTGAGGTCGGCGACGATGACGTCGTCGCCCTCCCCCGGCTTCACCGAACCCTGAAGGGTGAAGGTCGCCGCCTCGCCGAGCACCGGCCCTTCGAGCTCAATGCGCTCGAAATTGATGTCCTGCACCAAGACGCGGCTGATCGACTGCGGCAGCTCGGGCGGCTGCGGCAGGGTGAAGGCGTCGTCGGCCGCCGGATCGGTCGGCGGCGAGACGGGGGCCCTCGCCACCACGGTGCGCGCAGCGCCGATTTTGTTGACCTCCAAGCGGCCGCGCAGGAGCGCCGTCGCCGCGATGTCGAGGCTGACGTCGTTGACGGTGAGCCAGACGCCCTTCGTGTCGGCGATGGTGACGCGCTCGATCTTGACGTCGAACGGGATGCCCGACAGGCCCTCGATCTTGACCTTCTGGTTGTCGTTCGAGACGAGGCCCTCGATGAACTGGGTCAACTGCTGCCGGACGAAGTCGACCTGCGCCAGCGCCGGGGTCGCGAGCGCCAACGCCAGGGGCAGCGAGAGGATGACGGCCTTGCGGGTGACGCGCACGGGGTGGGGGCTCCTTATGCGGGCTGATCTAGGCTATTGGCCGACGAATCAAAAGGCTTGGCCGATGCTGATATAGAATTGAAAGGCGTCGTCGATGCCCGAGCGCTTGTTCAAGGGCACGGCGACGTCGAAGCGGATCGGGCCGACCGGGGTGATGTAGCGCAGGCCCAGCCCCGCGCCGAATCGGGCGTCGGTCGGCTTGGGGTTGGTGTCGGCGTAGGCGCTGCCGCCGTCGATGAAGGCGGCGAACTCGACGTTCTCGATCGGCATGATCCGGGCCTCGACGCCCCCCTCGATCACCGAGAGGCCGCCCAGCGGATCGTTGCCGTTGAGAGGCCCCGCCAACTGGTAGGGGATGCCGCGCACCGAGCCGCCGCCGCCGGCGTAGAAGCGCTCGTCCGCCGGCACCTCGTCGAGATCGGCGCCGGCGATCGAGCCGATCGAGCCGCGAAAGGCGAGGACGAGGCGGGGCTCGTTCATCAAGCGCAGGTAGGCGGTCGCCGTCGCCCGGGTCTTCAAGAACTGCGTGTCGGGGTTGAGCGTGTCGAAGAAGGGGGTGGCCAGCAGGTTGAGGCGCCAGCCCTTGGACGGGTCGAGCAGGCTGTCGCTGTGATCGAAGCGCAGGGTGGCCGGCACCGAGAAGAGGCCGAAGGTCCCCTCGCCCACCGTGGCCTTCTCGATCTCGACGTAGCGGTACGCGACGCCCAAGGAGCCCGTCGTGTGGCGATCGAAGACCCGCTCGAAGCCGGCCCCGGCGCCGATGGAGCGGCTTTGGTAGGCGTCGGTGTCCTCGAAGGTGAGTGCCGCGTTCGCGAGCAGGTTCAGGTTGCGCACGAGGAAGATGTCGGGCTTGACGAAGCGCACCGACGCCTCCTGCTCCAACTGCGAGACCTTGGCCTCGAAGCGCAGTTGCTCGCCGGCGTGCAGGAGGTTGCGGTGCTCCCAGAAGACGCGCGCCAGCAACCCCTCGTCGGTGTAGTAGCCGACGCCGAGGCCGATCGTGCGGTGCTTGCGCTGTTCAAGGTCGACCGTGACCGGCAGGCGCCCCTGATCGTCGACCGCCTCGCCGGTCGAGACGCGCACGACGCTGAACAGGTTGGTGTCGATCAGGCTCTGGCGCGCGGCGTCGATGGCGCCGGCGCTGTAGGTCTGCCCGGCTTTGAGGTCGGTGCGCGCGCGCAAGAAGGCTTCGGACAGCTTCTCATCGCCCTTGATCGTGGGCCGGGCGATCGGGACGACCGGGCCGGGCTTGACCCTCAAGGTGACGTCCATCGCCCTGTTGTCGTAATCGACGATCACCTGGCGCGGCTCGATCGCGGCAAACGGGTGGCCCTGGTTCTTCGCCCGGCGCAGGAGTTCGGTCTCGGCGTCGAGCACCTCTTGCGCCAGGGCCGGCTCGCCCTGGCGCAGTTCGAGCTGGCCCGCGATGTTCGGGCGCCTGAACCCGTTCGGATCGCCGACGATCTCGATCTTGCGCTCGTCGAAGGTGAAGCGTGGGCCCGGCGTCACCGCGTAGACGAGCTTGGTCGGCGCACCCTCGATCAGGTCTTGGATCTCCTCGCCGACGCTCTCGACGACGTTCTCGTCCTCCTCGTCCCCGGCAGCGCGCTCCCGGCGGATGGCGTAGTCGACCCCGCCCTCGTAGTAGCCTTGCGCCCGCAGGCCCTGGCGCAGGCGGGGGAGGTCGTCCTCGGCGCGCCGGCGCAGCACGATCAGGCTCGTCGGCGGCCGCTCGGTCGCGGCGTTGGCGTCGCTGACCGAGCGCAGGTAGCCCGCCAGCCCGTCGGGCAGTTCGTCGCCCGTCGCCGGCTCGAACACCACGTCGTAGGGGACGCGCTCGACCGCCTCGAAGTCGCCGCCGATCGTCTCCTCCTCGCCGGTGCAGGCGGCAAGGAGAACGACGAGCGCGGCGCCGAGCGCCAGGCGAAAGGTCATGCGGGAGTTCCTTTGGGATCCCGTCGCCTCGGGGTGCTCACGGTCGGCTCAAGCACGAAAGCTTCCTCATCCTCGTCCTCGTCGGGCCCCTCCTCTTGCCGCGGGCGCCGCGCCCGCTCTTCGAGCCGCAGCGGCGGGGCCGCGCCGTCCTTGCCCTCGCCGAACCACACCGTCGTGTGCGGGAAGGGGATCTCGATGCCCTTGGCGTCGAAGGCGTGCTTGATCTTGCGCAGAAAAGCGCGCCTGACGCCCCACTGCTCGCCGGGGCGGACCTTGGAGCGGGCGACGACCGTGACCGCCGAGTCGGCGAACGCGTCGACGCCGGCCACGTCCAAGGGTGCCAGGATGTGGCGGCGGTAGGGCCACTCGCGGCGCAGTTCGGCGTCGATGTCGCGCAAGATCGTCATCACCTCGTCCACGTCCTCGCGATAGGCAACACCGATGCGCAACACCGCAAACGAGAAATCCTTGGTCATGTTGGTGACGACGTCGATCGAGCTGTGCGGCACGACGTGGACGTTGCCGTCGTAGCCGCGCAGCTGCAAGGACCGCAGCGAGATCGCCTCGATCACCCCGGAGCGGCCGGCGACCTCGACGACGTCGCCGACGCGGGCGACGTCGCCGAGCAGGATGAACAGGCCCGTGATCAGGTCCTGGACGAGCTTTTGTGAGCCGAAGCCGATCGCGAGCCCGACGACGCCGGCGCCGGCGAGGAGGGCGCCGGCGTTGACGCCCAGCCGCGAGAGGATCACGAGCGCCGCCGTGCCGATGACGACGACGATGATCGCGTTCTTGAACAGGCTGGCGAAGGTGCGCGCCCGGTTCGAGTGCGTCGGCTTGCCCTCGGTGTCGGTCGCGGCGAGGTAGGCGTTGAAGCGGTTGGCGGTGACTTGCACCGCCGCCACGGTGAGAAAGAGGACGAGCGCGATCTCGCCCAAGAACGGCAAGAGGGCCAAGCCCGCCACGTCGTCGAGCCAGCGGAGCAGGCCGGTCTGCCAGACGCTCAAGACCAAGATGACCGCGAACGCGACGATCAACAGGCGCGAGAGCAGGCGCAAGGGCGCCAGGACGGCGCCGCTCGCGGGTCCCGGCTCCGCCTCGTCCTCGACCGCCTCACCCGCACGCGGCGACAAGGCGCGATCGACCACGTAGGCGAGCAGCCTAGCGCCGATCAGGATCAAGACGGTGAGGAGCGTGGCGCGGAACAAGAAGCCGAAGCCGCCCGGTACCTGGAGCGCCCAGACCAGGTAGTGCAGCGCGATGAGCGCGATCACGACGGGCGACCAGAGCCGGGCCATGATCTGCCAGGGCAGGGCGCGGGTGAGCATGTGTTCTTGGCTGCCGAACGCGCTGATCGTCCGGCCGACGGGTCCGCGCAGGCGCAAAACGACGACGATGAGCCGCAAGGTGACGATCAGGTAGAGGACGCGGCTCAAGAAACCGTGCAGGGTCCAAGGCAGCCCCGCCGCGCGCGCGGCTTCGAGGACGAAGTAGCCCATGATGCCCAGGATCAAGGCCCGCTTCAGCCCGCCGTACAACAAAGGTTCCGCCACCTCGTCGCTGATCGGCAACAGCCGCGCCTCGCGCCACTCGCCGACGAGGAGATCCAAGAGCGGCAGGACGACGAAGCAGGACGTTAACCCCAGGGTATAGTCGAGGCCCGCCTGCGCCGCGAGCCAAGGCGGATCACCGAAGTAGAGCACGGCGTAGGCAACGGCGATGAAGGCGCCGGCGGCGGTGAATGCACGCGCGAAGCGGTGCAGGGCCGCGACGCGGGGGGTCACGTCTTCCGGGGGACGCCACCACCGAATGACGACGGCGCGGGCGACGACGCCGAGCGAGACGACGAGGACGAGCCAGAGCGTGCTCTCCAGCCAGAGCCCGCGGCGGTAGCCGTCGCCCAGTTCCAGCCGCAGCCAGCGCCACAAATCGGGCAGGCGCTCGTAGGAACCGGCGACGTCCCTCAGCGTCCGCAGCGCCACCCGCTGCCGCTCGCCGATCTCGGCGCCGATGCGGTCGATCAGCTGCTCGGGCTGGCTCGGCGCCGGCTTCGGCACGCCCTCCAGCGCCTTCAGCTTGGCGATGAAGTCGGCGCGCGCCTCTGGGTCCTCCAGCGTGCGCACCAAGGCGTCGACGTCGGGTTCGACCGCGGCGTCGCCCGGTTCGGTGGACGGGGCCGGGATACCCGGCAGCTTTGCCTGCGCCGCCGCACTGAGCGGGGACGCGAGCAGGAAGAGGAGGAGGAGCAAGTAGCGCATGGTTGCGCGCAATAGGCGAGAATTTCGCCGGCGTGAAGATGGAACGCTTCGCGTGCGCTGCGCGCGGCTTTTTTCTCTTCTGTTTTGCCAGTGTTAACGGAGGTGGCTGGCTGCGGCGCCGAGGGCCGGCCCCGAACAAGAGCAAAAAAGAGAAGAGAAAGCCCGCGCGGCAGCGCACGCGCAAGCGTTCAAGCGCTCAGGCGCTGCTCCGCGCGCATCGCTTGCAGCCGCCGCTCCCAGGCCCAGGCGGTGCCGACGATAACCTCAAGGTCGTCGTGGCGCGGGGTCCAGCCCAAGAGGCGCTTCAAGCGCCGGCTGTCGGCGACGAGGACGGCGGGGTCGCCCTCCCGGCGCGGACCCTCCTCGATCGGAAAGTCGACGCCCGTGGCCCGGCGCACGGCGTTGAGCACCTCGCGGACGCTGAAGCCGTGGCCGTAGCCGCAGTTGGCGATGAGCGAATCGCCGCCGCCGGCGAGATGATCGAGGGCGTTCAGGTGCGCCGCACTCAGATCGTCGACGTGGACGTAATCGCGAATGCAGGTACCATCATGCGTCGGGTAGTCGGTGCCGTTGATGCGCATCGCACCCCTGAGGCCGATCGCGGCCTCGCAGGCGACCTTGATCAGGTGCGAGTTGTTCGGCGTCGCCTCGCCGATGCGCGCCTTGGCGTCGGCGCCGGCGACGTTGAAGTAGCGCAGGATGCCGTAGCGCAGGCCCGACGCGGCGGCGATGTCGATCAACGCCCGCTCGGCCATCGCCTTCGAGCTGCCGTAGGGGTTGATCGGGTCGAGCGGCGTGTCCTCGTCGATCAACTCCTTGCCCGGCTGGCCGTAGACGGCGGCGGTCGAGGAGAAGACGACGGTCTTGATGCCGTACTGGGCGCAGAGATCGAACAGGCGAAAGGCGTTGCTCGCGTTGTTGAAGTAGTACTTGCCCGGGTTCGCGACCGACTCGCCGACCCAGATGTGGCCCGCGGTGTGGATTACCGCATCGAAGCCGCGCGCGCCCAGCACCGCTTCGAGCCGCGCCCGGTCGGCGAGGTCGCCCTCGATCAGCTCGGCCCCCATGACGGCCCGGGGAACGCCTGAATAGAGGCTGTCATAGACGACCGGAACGTGCCCGGCGGCGCGCAGATCGCGGACGACGTGGCTGCCGATGTAGCCGGCCCCGCCGGTGACGAGGACGTTCAAGGGCGCGCTTGGCATGTCTTAAGGCTCCATGATGCGTGAATGAGGGCCGGGGCCTGCCACGGCGCGGCCGGCGCTGCGATATCGACCGACGGTTAAGCACCACACCCGGCTGCACGATAGCAACGGTTTTCCTGCTTGCCCACGCAGGGTGCCCCTCGATGAGGGGACAACCGATTGGAAACAGGTGAACCCTGCCACCCTGAACCCCCGATCAAGCATGGCCCCGACTTCGATCGGGGGTGACAAGGAAGAGATTCAAGCGTCCAAACTCCGCACTTTGTCACCCCGCACTTGATGCGAGGTCCAGGGTGGCCGAGGGCTGACCTTCGATGGGTTGCGACGCTGGAGGCGTTTTATCGCTGGTCTCAGCCCGGAACGGCGAGATCCGGGTCCAGGGTCGAGAGGAAACGGTAGTCCTTGCCGTCGAGGACGAGGCAGGTGAGGTCGCCGGTGAAGCAGGCGCCCGTGTCGATGCCGATCCGGTTTCGCCGCACCACCGGCGCATTCTCGATCGTGTGGCCGTGGACGATGACCTTGCCGTGCTCGGCCGTCGAGCTCAAGAAGGGCTCGCGGATCCAGGCGAGATCCTGGTCGGTCTGATCCTTCAAGGCCACGCCCGGCCGGACCCCGGCGTGGCAGAAGAAGTAGTCGCCGAGGCCGAAGCCCAGTTCGAGCGCGTCGAGAAAGTCCATGTGCTCGGGCGGAATCGAGGCGGCGATCTGGGCGCGGGCGTCGTCCATGCGCGGCCCGTTGGGCAGGTCGAAGTCCATCTTGACGCCGTAGCTGAGCAAGGTGGCGTCGCCGCCAAAGCGCATCCAGCCCTCGCCCCCGTCCTGGCCGCGGACGAACTCGCGCAGCCACAAATCGTGGTTGCCGAGCAGCATGACCCGCCTGAAACCGGGGATCGGCCGGTTGATCAGGTGGTCGACGACGCCCTTGCTCTCGAAGCCGCGATCGACGAAGTCGCCCAAGTAGACGATCAGCTTATCGCGCTCGGCGCCGCTCGCGGCGGCGTCCTCGGCGATCAGGGTCTCGATCGCGCCCAGAAGGTCGAGGCGGCCGTGGATGTCGCCGATCGCGTAGACGCGAAGGTTGGCCGGCAGCCGGGCGGGGGCACCGCCGACGCTCGGCCGCTCGGTCCCGCCGTCGCCGGCGGGGCGGGAGAAGAGACGCTTGAGCAGGGTCGGGCTCCTGTTGTGGCTTATCGGCGACATCATAGACCGGTCTGCCCCCGATGCGGAACGCGACACGCTTAAATCGCGCCACGATTGTTGCAAGAGGGGAATGAGTGCCGTTAAGCACGACCCCGATCGAGACGACCGCCGTCGCGCGACGGCGGTCGTGGACCCGCCGGCGGTGTCGATGCCCGGCGTCAGCACGAGGAGAATGGTCGTGATCAAGCGGACGCTCGCCGCCACACTGTTGGCGACGGTGGCGCTCACGCCCCTGCTGGCGGCGGCGCAGGATGCCGACATCCGCAACCAGTCGGTTCAGGACCGGCCGCGGCCCGACTACGACGCTTTGGGCGTCCGCCAGGGCGTGTTCCTCATCTACCCCCAGGTCGACGCCGGCCTCACCTACGACAGCAACATCTTCGCCGACGACAGCGACGAGGAAGACCTCATCCTCTCCGTCGCGCCCTCGGTCACGGCGCAATCGCAGTGGTCGCGCCACGAACTCGAAGCCACCCTCGACGCCGAAGGGGCGGCCTACGTCGACCACGAGGACGCGAACTACCTCGATTTCGGCGGCAGCCTCGCCGGCCGCTTCGACATCAGCCGCGCCAGCTTCGCCCGGGGCGTCGTCGAGGCCGGGCGCGAGCACGAGGATTTCGCCTCGCCCGACGAGGTCAACGACGACGAGACGACGAACCTGTTTCGCTACCTCGTCGGCGCCGACTACCGGCAGACGTTCAACCGCGTCTACGTCCAGCCCGGCTTTCGCGTGCAGCGCATCGACTTCGACGACAGCGACGTTAATTTCCGCGATCGCACCCGCTACCTCGCCGCCCTTCGCGCCGCCTACGCCCTCTCGGCGCGGCTGCGGCTGCTCGCGGTCGGCGAGTACGACATCGTCCGCTACGACGAACAGCTCGCGCTCGACCGCGACAACACGGGCATCGCGGCCCGCGTCGGCGTCGAGGCCGAGTTGACCGGCCTCCTGTTCGGCGAGCTGACGGCGGGCTTCGTCCACCGCGAGTACGACGACGGCGACCTCGACGACGTCAACGGCCCCTCGGTCGTGGGGGCGCTGACCTACAACGTCACCCCCCTCACCTCGATCACCGCCACCGCCGCGGCGGGGGTCGAGGAGACGACCGTCGAGTTCGACGACGACGCCGCCTCCTCGCAGCGCTCGATCAGCGCCACCGTCGAGGTCTTCCACGAATTGCGCCGCAACATCCTGCTCAGCGGCGAGGCCGGCTACATCCGCGACGACTTCACCGGCACAAGCCGCACCGACGACACCTACGCGCTGGGCCTGGGCGCCGAATACTTCCTCAGCCGCAACCTCTCGCTTTTCGGCTCGTACCGCTTCAGCTCGCGCTCCTCCGACGCCGACGACGCCGAGTACGACCGCAACGTCGTCTTCGTCGGCGTCAACGCGCGGCTCTAAGGCCGCCTCGTCGGATGGCGCATCGGCAATCTGGCCGCGGCACGATTTTTCACCGCTCGAAGGACGAACTGCGCTATCGAGTGCCGCGCGCCGTCTTTCCCACAGGTAGAGGGTGCGGCCCCGCCGTTTGCGTCGGAGACGTTTGCAATTGCTCGGAGTACTTGAACGATGGTGCGCTTGTCGCTGAAGGCTATGGCCTTGGCCTTGTTCTTGACCCTCACCGGCTGCGGCGGCGGGTCGGGCCCGCAGGTTGGTGGCAATCCCGGCGACGCGACCGCGACGCCCGCCAACGCCGGCGGCGAGGCGGTGCAGTTGCGGGCCGAGCCCTACCGCCTCGCCTCGGGCGATAGGGTGCGGGTCAACGTCTTTCGCCACGAGGACCTGTCGGGCGAGTTCCAACTCGACGGCAACGGCAACTTTGCCCTGCCGCTCGTCGGCGAGGTCGACGCCGACAAGCAGACGACGCGCGAGCTGGAGCAGCGGATTGCGGACGCGTACTCGCAAGGCTACCTCGTCAACCCGCAGGTCAGCGTCGAGGTCTTGAACTACCGCCCGTTCTACATCCTAGGCGAGGTCAACAACCCCGGCAGCTACGAGTTCAGCGAGGGCATGACCGTCATCAACGCCGTGGCGCTGGCGTCGGGCTTCACCTTTCGCGCCGACAACGACGCCATCCAGTTGCAGCGCGGCGGCTCGAACAGGCCCCCAGTCGTCGTCACCCCGACCTCGCAGGTGCTGCCCGGCGACATCATCACGGTGCCCGAGCGCTGGTTCTAGCCGATCTGCGTCTAAAGCCCGCCCGCCGGTCGAGACGGCCCGCGCGGGCCTCGCGAGGGGGAGACGGCATGGCGGTCGCTGACGCCGAGAAGCCCGGCTGGCTGGAGGGTTGCGCGTCTACCTCGACCGCCGCGTCCTGGCCGTCCTCCTGCTCGGCTTCGCCAGCGGCCTGCGATCCTGCTCGTCTTGAGCACGCTCTCGGCGTGGCTGACCGAGGCCGGGGTCGACAAGGGCACAATCGGCCTGTTCGGCTTCGTCTTCGCCCCTTACGTCTTCAAGTTCGCGTGGTCGCCGCTCGTCGACCGGCTGCCGCTGCCGCCGTTCACGACCTTGTTCGGCCGCCGCCGCGGCTGGATGCTGTTCGCCCAGATCGGCCTGGTCTTGAGCATCTGGGGCCTGGGCCGAACCGACCCGGTCGCCGACTTGTGGTGGACGGCGTTCGCGGCCGTCCTCGTCGCCTTCTTCTCGGCGACGCAGGACATCGCGATCGACGCCTTTCGCATCGAGAGCCTGCCGCAAGAGAAATTGGGTGCCGGGGCGGGCGTCGTCGTGCTCGGCTACCGCGTCGCCATGTTCACCGCCTCCGCCGGTGCCCTTCTCATCGCCGCCAGGGCCGGCTGGTCCGCCGCCTACGCCGTCATGGCGCTCCTCGTCCTGGTCGGCGTCGCCACCGTGCTCGCCGTCAAGGAGCCGCGGGGCTCGACGACGCGGCTGATCGACGACGACCTCTTGGAAGAGGAGCGCAACCTGCGCGAGGTGCCGGCCGACCGCTTGGCGGCGCTGCGGGGCTTGAGCGGCGTCCTCGTCGCCGTCCTCGTCTGGCTGGCGCTCCTGGAGCCACTCTCCTTCCTCTTCGGCCTCTTCGGCCCCTACAACGCCGGCTGGGCCGGACCTTGGGGGATCGGGCGGGCGCTCGGCGTCGGCTTGGTGCTGGCCGGCAACGCCGTCGTCCTGGGGCTCGGCCTGCGCGTCGCCTACCGCTTGTGGCGCCTCGACCCGCGTGCCGGCCCCGACCTCAAGACCTACGCCCTCCTGGCGCTCGGCTGGGCGGTCTTCAAGATCGTCTGGTACGTGCTCAGCGCGGCACCGCCCTACTTCGGCGAGGTCTACGGCTGGGCGCTGCTGGCGCTGATCGGCCTCGCCGTCAACGGAATCTTGGCCCTCTTCGGCGCCGGCTCGATCGTCTTCGATCCGGCCACGGGTGCGGCTTGGGTGATGATCCTCTCGTTCTGGGTCGAGTTCTT
>CBDCHP010000011.1:0-647500 GCA_965217265.1 Geminicoccaceae bacterium
TCAACGCCGCCGCCGTCAGCGGCCTGTTCGAGATCGAGTCGAGCGAGGCGGCGCTACAGCAGAGCCCGCCGGACGAGGTGCAAAGCTTCGCCAACACCATGATCGCCGACCACACCAAGGCCAACGGCAATCTAAAGGAGGTGGCACAAAACCTGGACCCTGGACGTGCCCGAGAGCCTCGATGACGAGCACCAGCAGATGCTGGATGAGCTGGAATCGAAGCAGGGCGAAGAATTCATGCAGACATACATCGACGATCAAGTGAAGGGTCACGAAGACACGGTGCAGAAGTTCCAGGCCTACATCAAGGAGGGCGGCGACGAGGAACTGGTCAACTTCGCCAGCACCACGCTGCCCAAGCTGCAAGAGCATCTGGACATGGCCAAGCAACTGCAGGGCGACGCCGGCTCCAGCGGCTGAGGCCGTCGCGCGCGGCGCAAAGGGGTTCGTGAGAAGCCCTCCGCGCCGCGGCACCACATTCAAGAGCAGCTTAATCTTAAACGCCGCCCCCACGTCGGCGACACGATGGTAAGTATAAGCCGCAAAATCCATAAAAATCTTCCAAGTCTTTGCAAGCTGAAATCGTCGAATAGACGCACGGCGAGCCCTCGTTTCACCATCGGTTAACCCCTTAGGCTTATGTTGCCCGCCG
Organism: Geminicoccaceae bacterium; assembly: GCA_965217265.1. Lineage (GTDB taxonomy): Bacteria > Pseudomonadota > Alphaproteobacteria > Geminicoccales > Geminicoccaceae > JAGRGG01. Next base: position 653 of record CBDCHP010000011.1, read on the forward strand.
TGAACAGCGATGGGACGGGCCATGGGTAGGATGATGTTGCGACGGACGGCGATGCACCGGGGTGTGGCGCTGTTGTCTGCCGTCCTCCTGCCCCTGTTCGCCCCGACCGCCGCGGCTTTCGCGGCGGGCGCGCCGATCACCCTCGGGTTCGTCGCGCGCGACGTGGTCGACGAGGAGCGGCGCTGGGCGCCCGTGCTCGCCGAGGCCAACCTGGATTTGGCTCCCGTCGGGCGCCGGCTCGACGCGCGGGTCCTGACGTCGCACGCCGGGATGCTCTGGGACCTGATCGACGGCCGCGTCGATCTGTTCCTGGCCGAGCCGTTGATCGCCTCCAAGTTCGCCGCCGAGACCGGTGCCGTGCCCGTGCTGGCGCTGACCGGCCCGGACCGGCGACCTCGCGCGCTCGGTGGTCGTCGTTCGACGGGGCGAGGTGACGCCGCGCCCCGTGCCGCTCGCCGGGATGAGCGTGGCGTTCGACTTTCCCGGCTCGACCACGGGCCACCTGCTGCCGCGTCTGTTCCTGATCGAGACCGGTCACGTCCTGACCGGAGGCGCCCGCCGGGCCCGTGTCCCCGCCGGCCCCGCGCGACGCGACTGCGCCGGTCCGGTTCGTCTTCACCATGGACGGCTTGAGCCCGATCTTCTGGCTGCTCCGACACCGGGTCGACGCGGCGGCGATGTCAGAGGAAGCGTTCGAGCGCGTCGAGGCGAAGCGGCCGGGCGTGTTCGAGGTCCTGGGTCGTACTCCCCCGGCGCCGCAAGCCGTGCTCCTCGCCCGCGCCGACCTTTCGCCCGAGATCAGGTCGGCGGTGGTCGCGGCCCTGCGTCGGGTGCCGGCGGAGCGCTTCGAGCGGCCGGCACGGTTCTCCCCCCTCACCCCCGACCTCGACGCAGTTCTGACCCGTTTGGACATCGCCCGCGTCCTGATCGAGGCCGAAGACCGAAGCGGGGCCGGCTCATGAGCGTTGCGCACGCGGATGTAAGTACGCGCCGCCAGATCTCGACCGGTTTCCCCTTCTGGCGGCCGCGCCTGCCGTCGAGCCTGCGGCTCAGGTTCTCCTTGCTGAACGCGCTGCTGCTCGCCGGCGTCATCGTCGTCGCGTCGGGCATCCAGCTTTGGACGTTCGAGCGCCAGTCGGTCGAACAGGAGGAGCGGCGCGCGCTGGAGATGGCGAAGACGCTGGGCGACTTCGCCGCGACCTACCTGTTCGACCTGCGCATCACCGAACTGAACTTGGTCTTGGCCAACGTCCGCTCGGCGACCGAGGTCCTGGACGCGTTCGTCGTCGCGGCCGACGGTACGGTGCTGGCCGACGGCACGCCCGACAACGAACGGGCGCTCGAACTCTTCCTCGATGTCCAAGTCGCGGCGGCGCTCGTCACGCGCGGGCCGGTGATCGAGCGCGGCGACGGCATCATCGAGGTCGCCTCGCCGATCTATTTCACGACCGAGGAGGCCGGCGCGGTGCGGCTGACGCTGTCGACCGCGGCCGCCGGCGAGCGGCTGCGTCGCGCGCGCGCCGTCGTGCTGACGATCGCCGGGATCGGGCTCGTCGTCGGCGTCGGCCTCACCTTCGGCGTGGTCCGGCGGATGACGCAAGCACTCACCGCGCTCATGGAGTCGACGCGGGCGGTGGCCGAGGGCGACTTCGGCCACAAGGTGCGGATCGAGGGCGAGGGCGAGTTGGGCGAGCTCGCCCACGCCTTCAACGTCATGGTCGAGGCCGTGCGCGAGAAGTCGGCGCACGTCGAGCGGCTGGCCTACAGCGACGGCCTGACGAAACTGCCCAACCGGACGCGGTTCAACGCGAGTCTCGCCGACGCCCTCGCCGAGGCCGGCGGTTCCCGGCCGGTGGGCGTGATGCTGCTCGATCTCGACCGCTTCAAGCAGGTCAACGACACGATGGGCCACGCCGCGGGCGATCGTCTCCTGACGCTCGTGGCGGGGCGCTTGATCGGGCAGGCCGAGGCGTGCTTAGGGTCGGCGTGGCCGGACGCCTGCACGATCGCCCGCCTAGGCGGCGACGAGTTCGTCTGCCTGCTCAAGGGCGCGCCCGCGGTCGGCAAGGCGCAGGCGCTGGCGGAGCGCTTCGTTAGGGTCCTGAACGAGCCGTTCGAGTTGTCGGAGGGCCCCGCCTCGATCGGCACCAGCATCGGCCTCGCCTTCTACCCGAGCGACGCGACCGATCAGGCCGGGCTGCTCATGGCCGCCGATCTTGCCATGTACGACGCCAAGGCGCACGGGCGCAATTGCTGCCGCCCCTTCAAGGGCGAGCGGCAATCGGGGCCGAGGCGGTGACGGCCGGACGCGAAACGTCGAGGCCGCCCAAGCACGAGTCGGGGCCGAAGCCCGTTGCGGGGACGGTGCCCGTCGAGGGCGTCCGTTCGAGCGCGCGTCGAATCTCCCGCGCCCGACCGGCCGCGCCGCCCCACGGTCTCTACGCTTAGCCCAGCAGGGTCTGCTGCAACGGGAGAGGGGCGCATGGTGTAACCTATGGTTGTTTTTTAGCTGGCTAATTCCTGCTTTATAAGTTATTTCGAGCGCGAATTTATTACCTAAGAGCGAATTTCGCCGATGGGTCTTCGCGCGTATATGCTCCCCTTGATCGTCTGCACGATCCTGTTCGGACGGCAGGACTCCGCCGCCGGCACGTCCGACTTGCGCGACCTGCAGGTGGTGGCGCGCTCCTTGAAGTTCCTCGGCAAGGGGCCGGGACCGCAAGTGGTGATCGGCGTCGTGACGGACCCGAAGGCGCCAGACGAGTCGGCCGTGGCCGACGGGCTCTTGCGGCTGATCGACGGCCGGCTTCGCAGCGGCACGACTAATTTTTCCGGGCGGGTCATCGAGGTCGGGGCGCTCGACGCGATGAACGGGGTCGACCTCGTCTTCGTACCGCCCGGGCTCGGGGCCCACCAGGCCGAGGTCTTCGCCGCCGCGCGCGAGCGCGGGCTGATGACGGTCTCGACCGACCAGACCTGCGTCGACAACGGCTACTGCGTGATGTGGGTCAAGGCCGAGCCGTCGGTCCGGATCGTCGTCCACCGCGCCGCGGCCGAGGCCTCGGACATCCGCTTCGACACCTCGTTTCGCATGCTGGTCACGGAGCGCTGAGGATGCGCTACACCCGGATCATCGCCACTCTCACCGCCCTATTCGCATCCGCCGCGGGCGGCGGCGTCCGAGCCCAGACGGTCGACTACACCGGCCTCGAAGAACTGTTCGGCGAGCCGATCACCACCAGCGTTACCGGCCAGCCGCAGCGCGCGGGCGACGCCGCCTCGGCGATCGAGATCATCACGGCCGAAGAGATCCGCCGAGCACCCGCCACCGACATCCCCGGCATCCTGCGCCGCGTCGCCGGGATCAACGTCCTGCGCTGGACGTCTTCCGGCGTCGACGTCAGCGTGCGCGGCTACAACAGCCAGTACTCGGCCCGCCTCCTGGTCCTGATCAACGGCCGGCAGGTCTACCTCGACCACTACGCGATGACCGCCTGGAACGCCATGCCGATCCAGTTGAACGAGATCAAGCAGATCGAGGTGGTCAAGGGGCCGAACACGGCGCTGTTCGGCTTCAATGCGGTCAGCGGCGTCATCAACATCGTCACCTTCAACCCCTTGTACGACGACGTCGATGCCGCGAGCGTCGGCGTCGGGAGCTTGGATGCCCGCGAGGCAAATGCCGTCACCACGGTCAGGCTCGGGCCGAAGGCGGGACTGCGGCTCTCGGGCGGCGTCGCCGAGCACGACGCGTTCGACACCGAGACGCTGCCGGGCGACCTGCGGCAGGACTTCTCGCGCGAGGCGCTCAGCGCCGACGCGCTGATCCAGCTCACCGACGCCTCGCAACTGGGCCTAGAAGCCTCCTACAGCCAAACCGGCCTCAGCGAGATGACGCCCTACCCGCTGATCGGCGGCACTGATTACGAACTCGGCTCGGTGCGCGCGCGCTACCTCGTCGACAGCCGGCTCGGCCTCGTCGAGGCGCAGGCATACAGAAATTGGGCTCGGGTCGAGCTACCCTTGATCCGGGCCTCGGATCGGATCGTCAACCGCATCACCGTCCTGTCGCTACAGGACACCTTCAAGCCCGCCGCCGGCCACGCTTTCAGGCTCGGCGCCGAGTACCGCAACAACCTCCTCGACGACGGTGCTGGCGAACTCGCCTACGACAACTACGCCGCCAGCGCGACCTGGAACTGGCGCATCAACGACTTCATCGACGCCACCAACGCCGTGCGCGTCGACCACCTCGAACTCGATCGCGACGGGGCGCCCAACGCCGACGTCGGCCTCGCTAACGCCGATTACGGGCGCGACTTCACCACGTTCGGCTTCAACAGCGGGCTCGTCGTCAAGACGGGCGAGGCGAGCCGGGTGCGGCTCGCCGTCGGCCGCGGCGTCCAGTCGCCGAGCCTCGTCATGTTCGGCTACCAGGACGTGGTGCCACCGAACATCCTCGTGGCCGGCGACCCGTCGATCGACCCGGCGATCGTGATGAACTACGAGATCGGCTTCGACTACGACCTCAGCACCGCAGCCGAGTTCAAGTCCGCGCTCTTCTACCAGACCACGAACAACGTGCAGAATCTGGGCGGGCGCGCCGTATTCGATCCTACAGCCTTAGCCCTGCTAACCTACGCCGACAACATCGGCGACTCGCGCATGTACGGTGCCGAGGTCGGGCTGGGCGGCGAATTCGGCACGAACTGGCGCTACGACGCCAACTACACCTTCCTCCAGGTCAAGGACGATCGACCGCCGGACTTGATCCTCTCGCCCACCTTCTTCGAGGACAGCACGCCGGTCCACGCCGTGAACTTCAGCCTGGGCTTCACGCAGGGCCGCTTCGACGCCGACGCCTACGTCGGCTACGTCGCCTCGACCGAGCAGCCGCGCGTCGTCGATGGTATTCCCGTCAGGTTCGGCGTCGACGACTACGTGACGGTCTCCGGCCGGGTCGGCGCACGCCTTACCGACCGGGTCAGGCTCGACCTGATCGGCACGACCCTCAACCACGACGAGCTGCGCGTCACCTCTGGCCCCGACGTCGAGCGCCGCTTCCTCGCCCGCCTGACGCTGAAGCTGCCTTGAGCGTCGGGCGCAATCACTCATGCCTCATCGTCCACCGCGTCGCGGCCCGCAAGCCTCGGACATCGGTTTCGACACCTCGTTTCGCATGCTGGTCACGGAGCGCTGATATGTGCCGCACCCAAATCATCGCCGCCGTCGCGGCCCTGTTTGCAACGGCCGGCACCGTTCGCGCCCAGACGGTCGACTACACCGGCCTCGAAGAACTGTTCGGCGAGCCGATCACCACCAGCGTTACCGGCCAGCCGCAGCGCGCGCGGGACACGTCGTCGGCGATCGAAATCATCACGGCCGAAGAGATCCGCCGAGCACCCGCCACCGACATCCCCGGCATCCTGCGCCGCGTCGCCGGGATCAACGTCCTGCGCTGGACGTCTTCCGGCGTCGACGTCAGCGTGCGCGGCTACAACAGCCAGTACTCGGCCCGCCTCCTGGTCCTGATCAACGGCCGGCAGGTCTACCTCGACCACTACGCGATGACCGCTTGGAACGCCCTGCCCATTCAACTCAACGAAATCCGGCAGATCGAGGTGATCAAGGGGCCGAACACGGCGCTGTTCGGCTTCAATGCGGTCAGCGGCGTCATCAACATCGTCACCTTCAATCCCCTGTACGACGACGTCGACGCCGCGAGCGTCGGCGTCGGGAGCTTGGATGCCCGCGAGGCAAATGCCGTCACCACGGTCAGGCTCGGGCCGAAGGCGGGACTGCGGCTCTCGGGCGGCGTCGCCGAGCACGACGCGTTCGACACCGAGACGCTGCCGGGCGACCTGCGGCAGGACTTCTCGCGCGAGGCGCTCAGCGCCGACGCGCTGATCCAGCTCACCGACGCCTCGCAACTGGGCCTAGAAGCCTCCTACAGCCAAACCGGCCTCAGCGAGATGCTGCCCTACCCGCTGATCGGCGGCACTGATTACGAACTCGGCTCGGTGCGCGCGCGCTACCTCGTCGACAGCCGGCTCGGCCTCGTCGAGGCGCAAGCCTACCGGAACTGGACCGAGACCGATCTCGCCTTCTCGCAATCCCCGGACCGGGTGAACAACCGGATCACGGTCGTGTCGCTGCAGGACTCGTTCAAGCCCACCGCCGGCCACGCTTTCAGGCTCGGCGCCGAATACCGCAACAACCTCCTCGACGACGGCGAGGGCGAACTCGCCTACGACAACTACGCCGCCAGCGCGACCTGGAACTGGCGGGTCAACGACTTCATCGACGCCACCAACGCCGTGCGCGTCGACCACCTCGAACTCGGCCGCGACGGGGAAGCGAACGCCGACGTCGGCCTCGCTAACGTCGACTACGAGCGCGACTTCACCACGTTCGGCTTCAACAGCGGCCTCGTCGTGAAGACGGGCGAGGCGAGCCGGGTGCGGCTCGCCGTCGGCCGCGGCGTCCAGTCGCCCAGCCTCGTCATGCTCGGCTATCAATACATGACGCGACCGGGCTTCTTCGTGGCGGGCGACCCTTCGATCGACCCGGCGATCGTGATGAACTACGAGATCGGCTTCGACTACGACCTCAGCACCGCGGCCGAATTCAGGACTGCGCTCTTCTATCAAGTGACGAACGACGTGCAGAATTTCGGCGCACGCTTCGTGATCGATCCGCCGAACACGCTGACCTTCGCCGACAATATCGGCGATTCGCGGATGTACGGCACCGAGGTCGGGGTGGGCGGCGAACTCGGCACGAACTGGCGCTACGACGCCAACTACACCTTCCTCCAGGTCGAGGACGACGATCGGGCAGGCACGGTGTCGGCGGTGCCCACCTTCTTCGAGGACACGACGCCGGTCCACGCCGTGAACCTGAGCCTGGGCTTCACGCAGGGCCGCTTCGACGCCGACGCCTACGCCGGCTACGTCGCCTCGACCGAGCAGCCGCGCGTCGTCGGCATCTTCCCCGTCCGCGCCCGCGTCGACGACTACGTGACGCTCGCCGGCCGGGTCGGCGCGCGCCTCACCGAGCGGGTCAGGCTCGACCTGATCGGCACGACCCTCAACCACGACGAGCTGCGCGTCACCTCCGGCCCCGACATCGAGCGGCGCTTCCTCGCCCGCTTGACGCTGAAGCTGCCTTGAGCATTGCACGCTTCGCGTCCGCTGCGCGGGGCCTTTTTCTTCTTTTTTTGCCAGTGTTAACGTAGGAGGCTGGCCGCAATGCCGAGGGTCGGCCTCGGACAGCGATAAAAAAGCAAGGGAAAGCCCGCGCGGCGAGCGCAACGCGAAGCGTTTTGCGGCAACTATCTAGTCGAGGACGGCCCGTGCCGCCGTCCTTGCCGCTCTTGCCCCGCGACACCAGATCGAGGGCCTGTCATCCCCGACAGACCAGATCGAGAGCACGAAACCCATGACGGACGCGCCCGAGACCACACAGATAACCCGGCGGGACGACGGCCCGCAGAGTGCGCCTGAGGCGGCGCAGGCGTCGGTCGACCCGAGCGACCCCTACGAGCGCGAACGGCAGACCTTCCCCAAGCTGTCGCAGGAGCAGATCGGGCGGGTGCGCGGCTACGGCGAGGAGGAGCGGCTTGAGAAGGGGACGATCGTCTTCGCGCGCGGCCAGCGGAGCGTCGATTTCTTCTTGGTGATCGAGGGCTCGATCGAGATCTTCGACCTCGACGACGGTCGGCCGCACGTCTTCACGGTGCACGGCGAGAGCCAGTTCACCGGCGAGCTCGACCTGTTCAACGACCGCGAGATCCTGGTCGGCGGGCGGACCGGCGCGGACAGCAGGGTCCTGCGCGTGCGGCGCGCCGACTTTCGCCGCATGATGGGCGCCGAGGCCGACATCGGCGAGACGATCATGCGCGCCTACATCCTGCGCCGCACCGGTTTCATCCTGCACGATCAGGCAGGTGCCGTCCTGATCGGCCCGGAGAACGGCGCCGACACGCTGCGCATCCAGCGCTTCTTGCGCCGCAACGGCTACCCGCTGCGCCTGCTCGGTGCCGGACGCGACGAGGCACGGGCGATGATCGAGACGCTGGGGCTGGCCGAGGCCGACCTGCCCGCGATCGTCACCCCCGACAAGGCGGCGCTGAAGAACCCTTCCAACCCGGAACTCGCCGACGCGCTCGGCCTGACCGAGGCGATCGAGGGCGACCACGTCCACGACGTCGCCGTGATCGGCGCCGGGCCGGCCGGCCTCGCCGCCGCCGTCTACGCCGCGTCCGAGGGGCTCGACACGCTGGTCGTCGAGGCCGAAGCGCCGGGCGGGCAGGCTGGTACCAGCTCCAGGATCGAGAACTATTTGGGCTTTCCGACCGGCGTCTCGGGGCAGGCGCTGGCCGGGCGGGCTTGGATCCAAGGGCAGAAGTTCGGCGCCAAGTTCGCCGTCTCGCGCGGCGTGACGGCGCTGGATTGCGAGGCACGCCCCTTTCGCCTCGCCGTCGAGGGCGGCCTTGGGGTCCAGGCGCGCGCCGTCGTCATCGCGACGGGCGCCACCTACCGCAAGCTGGACCTGGAGAACTACGCCCGGTTCGAGAACCAGGGCATCCACTACGCCGCGACCGCGATCGAGGCCGACTTGCGCGCCGACGGGGAGATCGCCGTCGTCGGCGGCGGCAACTCGGCCGGCCAAGCGGCCGTCTTCCTCTCGCGTTTTGCCAGCCACGTCCACGTCCTGGTGCGCGGGCCCTCGCTGGCGGCGTCGATGTCGGACTACCTCGTTCGGCGCATCGAGGCCGCCTCGAAGATCACCTTGCACCCGAACGTCGAGATCACGGCGCTCGACGGCGAAAGGACGCTGGAGCGCGTGACCTGGACCAACCGCGAGACCGGATCTCTGACGACGCGCCCGGTCCGCAACGTCTTCGTCATGATCGGCGCGGTGCCGAACACGGGCTGGCTCGACGGCTGCGTCGAACTCGACGGCCGCGGCTTCATCCGTACGGGCGCGGACGTCGAGGGCGGGGCGCCTAGTTCCGCGTTCGCCACCTCGCGGCCGGGCGTGTTCGCCATCGGCGACGCGCGCTCGGGCTCGGTCAAGCGCGTCGCGTCCGGCGTCGGCGAGGGCTCGGTCTGCGTCCAGTCGGTCCACCGCTTCTTGGAGGAAGCTGGACAAGGCTGAAGACGCAGTGCGTTAACGCTACATGACGCCCTTTACTCGCCCCCACGTCTGGCGCCAAGTGATATGCCAGGACGCTCGCCAGCGCCATGCCGTCACGCCATTTCCCCGGCTCCCCGGATCCCGTTGACTTAGCTACCAAGCGCTGACGTGTACTCATTGTTCAAAAAATCTAGTAAAAATAAAACCCGATTAGAATTGGAAATAATATTGATAAGAATAGTGCTGTCATTGCAAATTTGACAATCCGCATACCTTTGTCATATGTCTCTTTTCTGTTACCTCAGTGGAAGGTTAATTTTGTAAACTTGAGAACGTATTTCTTAATAAGAAAAATTACTATGAATATTGCCACAAAAATACCAACTGGCGCAAAATATATCATAGAGTTTGCAACATTATCGACTCTCGCTTGTTCAACAGCATTTAGAAAATTTTCTATATCTTTAGCTTTTGAAAAATATATGGGTATTTTCCTGAACTGGTCTAAATAATCGTTCTGAGATTGAACGTAGTATGATATATAAACTAGCATCGATAACTTAGAAATTGTAAATAGAATGACGTATCTGAACATAGATTCTGCGGCAAGATTAAAAACTTTGGGGCTGACATAGATAGCTAAGAAAGGCTATGGATGTCAGATGGATAAAGGGCGTCGCCGTGGCAGGCTGCTAGGCAGCGTCGAGCAAAACCCGATCAAGTGCTTTTGCGGTGGCATGGGCGCGCGATCCGCGGCCGACATCACAGGCCGACATCACAAGCGTGAGCCGCAACACCGCGATCCTCTTCTACCACAAGCTGGGCGAGGTGATCTACGCCGGGTTGGCAGCGCAAGTACCCAAGCTGATGTGCGGCGAGATCGAGGCAAACGAGAGCTATCCCCGCCTGCGCGGGGACATGCTTCGGCCCAAGGCGGGTGCCGGGCCAAGCGCGGCCGTGGCGCCGCCGGCAAGGTGCCGGTTTTTGGCCTGCTCAAGCGAGGTGCACGTGGTGATGATCCCCACCGCCTCGTCGAAGACCTTACCGCCCATCATCAAGCAGAAGATCCAACCCGACAGCATTGTCGACACAAACAGCTTGCGCGCCTACGATGTGCTGGATGTATTTGAGTTCCATCACCTGCGGATCAACCACTCGAAGACCTGTGTCGACGAGCAAAATCGGCGCAACCACATCAATGGGATCGAAAACTTCTGCAACCAAGCCAAACGCCACCTGCGCCGCGACAATAGCCTGCCCCGGACCCCGATCCGGGGGCATCCCCAAGCAGCACTTCCACCTCGACATCAAGGCGTGCGCGTGGCGCTTCAACAACCGCTCCGTGAGCCGGTTGGTCGACACGCTCACCGCATGGTGGTTCAAACCGCCATCCTGTCCTTACCTATGTCAGCCCCAAAACTTTTATTATGAAAGGAGATTTCATTTTTTGAATTTTTTCGTTTAGTTGTGAACTAGTTACAATAATCCAATCTTTATCATGGGAAGAAATTTCGTATTTTATAGATCTGGCAAGAAAAGACTCTTCTTCGTTAGCTATTACTAGATGTATGTACGATTTTTCATTTTCTAGGGTTTCTTTTCACCACCGTCTGCACTTATATATATACCACCTACTAAGCTGCTTCCGTAATTTTCTTGTTCGAAAATTTTTTCAACAGTTTCTCCAGTGACAACAGTATCGTTAGTGTATTTTACTGACATCGTAAACTTAGTGGTTTCGCTATTGCTTTTCTTTTTAATTGCTTCATCCATTATTCGTTTTATTCTAATAACATCTTCTGGTTTTACTAAATAACACCCAGAAAACTTCTTAGAAATTTCGAGAGTATCACGTTAGCAGGGTTAGGGTACTGAGATCGCCATCATGGTGGTCGAGGAAGGCTTGCAGGGCCAAGGATGAAAGCGGCGCTTTCATCGACCATCCGTGCCGAGCGCGAGACGACGATGGAACGGCGGCGAAAGCGGGCGTACCAGTGCCGCGTGCGCGCGTTGTGACGTTCGATGCCATCGGTATGGGCCTTGCCCACCACGTGCTTTGTTGGCGGCAGGACGTTGAGGTAGGCGGCATGATCGTCCGAGAACCACAAGCAAACGCCGCGCTCAGCGAGCTTGTCGCGCAGCCGCTTGGCTGTGGCCCGGTCGCGCGGTCCTACAGTCCAAGCAACGAGCCTGTCGTTCAAAACGTCGAGCGCCTTGAAGAGCCAGAGCTTGCGCGGCTTTTTTCAAGGAAATGGTACCTCTCATTGGCCTCGACCGACACCACCCGCGCCTTGGGCAGATGATGAACACGATCGTGTTCATCGACCCGCTCGCCGGCGGCACGGACCCAGCGCATGACGGTCTGGCAGCTCACGCCCAAGAGTTGGCCCGTGCGGTTCATCGACAGGCCCGAGGTGTAGAACTTGAGGGCTTGGTGCCGAACCGATGGCGCGTAACCGCGCGGCGTCGAGCGCGGATAGCGCCGACCACACGCCTTGCAGCGGCGCCTGGGATAACCGCGCACGTGGCCGTCCTTGATCGTGGTCTTGCTGCCGCAGCCAGGGCAGGTCGGGCTGAGAACATGGGGATGCTGATCGGTCATCCCCACAACCTAGTTACGCCCCTGCCTGCGTTAAGCCCTCGAAATTTCTACCTGGACTCCAGCCATTTTCTTGCCTTTGCAATAATTAGCGTTTTGCGGAGTGGTAATTGACGCGCACTGCGGACCTCAACTCCGAAAAACTGAACCCTGCTTTAAGGTATCGCTCGCACGTACGTGACCGTCTGGCGTTGATCGGTCAACGTGCGGGTGAGATTGCTGTGCTCTTCGTCAGATAGATCGAGCCGGTGGCGAAGGCCATCACGCTTGCTTCTCACCTGCTCCAGCTCACCACGTAATCCAGGCGACTGTCGTCATGCTCCCGGTCGCGGCCTCGGCCGTGCTCGACCTTTGTCTGATCGAGACCTAGACGCCGCAGCGGCCGGCCGGGGGCATCACCTCGTCATCACCGATCGCGTCCTCGTCCTCTTGCTCGTGACCTGCGTGCCGATCGTGCCGCTGGCCTTGGTCGAGGCGTTCTATTGTTGAAGCTTCCCGCCCCCTCCCCCTCAGCTGCCCCTGTAGGTCGTGTAGCCGAAGGGCGAGACCAGGAGCGGGACGTGGTAGTGGGCGCTTATGTCGGCGATGCCAAAGCGCAGCGGCACGGCGTCGAGGAAGGCGGGATCCGGCAGGTCGGTCCCCCGCCCGCGCAGGTAGGCGCCGACCTCGAAGACCAGCTCGTAGACCCCCGCCCCCATCTCGGCCCCGTCGAGCAGCGGCGCGTCGATGCGGCCGTCGGCGTTGGTGGCGACCGACTTCAGGTGCTCTCGCCCCTCGCCCTCCAGCCGGTAGAGCCGGATCGCGAGCCCGGCGGCGGGGGCGCCCGAGGCGGTGTCGAGGACGTGCGTCGTCAGCCGGCCGCTCACGACGCGTCTCCCTTGCCGGCGAGCAGGCCCCTGTACCACGCGTCGATCACCTGGCGCTCCTCGTCGCTGATGTAGGTGATGTTGCCGGGCGGCATGGCGTGGGTCTGATAGGCGTTGACCCAGACCTTGTACGCCTCGCGCTCGATGTCCTCGGAAGTTTCCAGGACCACGCCCTTGGGCGCGTGCGCCATGCCCTCCCACAAGGGCTCGCGGGCGTGGCACATCGAGCAGTAGGCCATGACCGTGCCCTCGGCCTCGTCCTTGACGTCGGCGAACAGGACCGGCTCGGCCTGCGTCGTCTCGGTCGCGACCTCCGCCGTCGCCGTCGCCGGCCGGCTCGCGATCAAGACCACGGCGACGGCGCCGATCGCGGCGATGCCGAGCGCCCAGTTCGGCGCCGGAGCCCCTGTGTGCCGGACGATGAACCAGTGCCGGATCGTGGCGCCGACGACGAGGACGAGGCCGATGATCAGCCAGTTCCAGGGCGTGGCGTAGAGCTGCGGGTAGTGGCCCGAAATCATGACGAAGAGGACGGGCAGCGTGATGTAGCTGTTGTGCAGCGAGCGCTGCTTGGCCTGGAGCCCGAGCGCCGGGTCGGGGTTCTCGCCGGCCTTCAAGGCCGCCACGACCTTCTTCTGGTTGGGTATGATGATCATGGCGACGTTGGCGACCATGATCGTGCCGAGCAGTGCTCCGATGTGGAAGAAGGCGCCGCGCGATGCCAGCACTTGGTCGAGCGCCACCAAGAGCACGGGCACGCCGATGAGTGCCACTACGATGACCTTGCGCATGTCCTGGCCGAGACGCGACTTGCATAAAATATCGTAGGCGAGCCAGCCGAAGACCAGCGTCGCGATGCCGATCAAGGACACGGCCCAGCCCGGCAGGGCGTAACCCTCGTGGTCGATCATGTAGAGGTCGGCGCCGAAGTAGTACATCACGACGAGGAGGATGAAGCCCGAGATCCACGTCATGTAGGCTTCCCACTTGAACCACGTCAGGTGCTCGGGCATGTGCTCGGGCGCGACGTTGTACTTCATCATGTGGTAAAAGCCGCCGCCGTGGACCTGCCACTCCTCGCCGTGCACGCCCTTGGGCAGGCCCTGGCGCTTGCGCAGGCTGGCGTCCAGCGCCACGAAGTAGAACGAGCTGCCGATCCAGGCGATGCCCGTGATCAGGTGCAGCCACCTGAGGCCGAGATTGGCCCAGTCCAGCAATATCGCCTGCAACATCGCACGACCTCCCTTGATGCCGGTTGATCTCGAACCGGCTGTTCCTGTTTCACGCCGTATGGATTACCGCAAGGCGCACGAAGTGATAAGCAAGCCTTCGGCTAAGTTCTGTTAAGAAATCCCGAACGAACGGGAGGCACGCACGGTGGGGTTGGTCGAGAACATCCGGGTCTTCACCCGCATCGTCGAGTTGGGGGGCCTGTCGGCCGCCGGCCGGCAGTTGCGCCTCTCGCCGCCCGTCGTGAGCCAGCGGCTGCAGCAGCTCGAAGAGCATCTCGGCACCCGCCTCTTGAACCGCTCGACGCGCCAGCTCCAACTGACCGCCGAGGGGCTCGAATTCTACAACGCCTGCCAGGACGTCGTCGACGCGGTCGAGCGCGCCGTCGGCACGGTCGCGGACACCAACACCTCGCCGCGCGGGACGCTGCGGGTCACGGCGCCCCTCGGCTTCACCCGCCAGATCCTGGCCCCGCTCGTGCCGATGTTCGTCGAGCGCCACCCGCAGATCGAGGTCCGGCTGCGCGCGTCGGACCACATCCTCGACCTGTTCCAGGAGGCCGCCGACGTCGCGATCCGCATGGCGGAACTGGACGATTCGAGCCTGATCGCCCGCAAGATCAAGGACTGCCCGCGGGTGTTGTGCGCCGCACCCGGCCTACGTCGAGGCGCGCGGGTCGCCATCGAAGCCGACCGACCTCCTCGACCACGACTGCCTGCTGCTGCGCTACCCGGGCTCGCGCCAGTTCCGCTGGAGCCTGTCGACCCCGAATGGCCCGCAGACGATCCCCGTGCGCGGGCCGTTCGACGCCGACGACGGCGACACGCTCACCGTCTGGGCGCTCTCGGGCCGGGGCATCGTCTTGAAGCCGGTCTGGGAGGTGGCCGAACACCTGCGCGCCAGAACGCTCGTACCCGTCCTGCCCGACTGCCCGCCCACGCCCGTGACGCTCGCCGTCCTCTACCCCCACCGCCGCCTCCTCGCCCCCAAGGTCAAGGCGTTCGCTGAGTTCGTTCTGGAGCATGTTCCTCGGGCGATCGGGGAATGAACGCTTCGCGTCCGCTGCGCGGGGCTTTTCTCTCTTCTTTTTGCAAGTGTTAACGCCGGAGATTGGCCACGACGCCGAGGGCCAGCCTCGGACAAAAAGCAAAAAAGAAAAGAGAAAGCCCGCGCGGCAGCGCACGCGAAGCGTTCACTCAAGCCTCGTGGCCGTGCGCGGCGGCGGCGGAGATGCGGCGGGCTTCGGCCGCCGTGCCCCAGCCGTTGAAGTACATGTTGAGCAGAACGGCGGTGATCGAGGCGAGCAGGATGCCGCTGTGCAGGAGCGGGCTCAGCGCCTGTTGGCATGTACTGGAAGAAGTCTTCGGCGACGATCGGGATCATGCCGACGCCGATGCTGATCGCGACGATGAAGAGGTTGTGGCGCTTCTCGTTCTTGAACCCGACCTCGCTCAAGATGCGAATGCCGGTCGCCGCGACCATGCCGAACATGACGATGCCGGCACCGCCCAGGACGAACGGCGGCACCGAGGCGACGACGTGCGCCATCTTGGGAAACAGGCCGAACGCGATCAGGATCAGCCCGCCCGCCGCCGTGACCCAGCGGCTCTTGACGCCGGTGACGCCGACGAGGCCGACGTTCTGCGAGAACGAGGTGTAGGGAAAGGTGTTGAAGATCCCGCCGATCAGCGTGCCGAGCCCGTCGGTGCGCAGGCCGCGCGCGATCGCCTTCTCGTCGATCTTACGGTCGGTGAGTTCGCCCAGAGCCAAGAACATGCCGACGGATTCGATCATCACCACGATCATGACGATGCACATCGTCAAGATCGCGATCACGTCGAACTTGGGCACGCCGAAGTGGAACGGGGTGATGACGGCGAACCAGCTCGCTTCCTCAAGGCCGTCGAAGCTGACTTGGCCGAGGGCGAGCGCGATGAGAAAGCCGATGACGAGGCCCATCAAGACGGCGACGTTGGCGATGAAGCCGCGCCCGTACTTGGTGATGAGCAGGATCGAGATCAGCACGATCAGGGCGACGCTCAAGTACATCGGGTGGCCGAACTCGGGGTTCTTGACCCCGCCGCCGGCCCAGCCGATGCCGACTTGCATCAGCGAGATGCCGATCACGGCGATGATCGTGCCGGTGACGACCGGCGGGAACAGCGGCAGGAGCCGGCTGACGAAGGGTGCTGCCAGAATGGTGAACACGCCGGCCCCGATGACCGCGCCGTAGATGCCGAGCAGGCCGAGGTCGGGGTTGGTGCCCATGGCGATCATCGGCCCGACGGCGGCGAAGGTGACGCCCATCATCACCGGCAGCCGAATGCCGAAGCCGAACAGGCCGATGCTCTGGATCAAGGTGACGATGCCGCAGGCGAACAAGTCGGCGTTGATGAGGATGGCGATCTCGTCCTTGGGCAGGTTCAGGGCACCGCCGACGATGAGCGGCACCGCGATGGCGCCGGCGTAGAGCACCAAGACGTGCTGGATGCCCAAGGTGAAGAGGCGGACGGGCGGCAGCCGCTCGTCCACGGGGTGGACCGACGTTGACATGCGCGTAGCGCTCCCTTTGGTCTTGCCGGGCGAAAGGACCGGCCGGTTTCGATGGCCCGCGTCGGACCGCCCACACCCCCCCCCTGCCCGAGGCCGACGTTCGCGCATGGCTGGTATGTATCGGACGCATGTCTTAAGGTTGTAGCCGCGCCGCCGAAACACGCGAGATCGACAAACACCTTTAACGAAAACCGAACGAAGCCGGCGCGACACGGGGCCTATGCTGACGCCCATCAGGTCAACATCGTGTCGTTCGGGGAGAAAAACGTGGCAAGCGACGTTTCGCGCGGTGAAAGCAACCTCGTCGAGGCACCGTCCGCCGGGGTGGACCCGAGGACGATGGACGAGGCGGCCTTCGTCGCCACGTTCGGCGGCGTCTTCGAGCACTCGCCCTGGGTGGCGCGCGGCGCCTTTACGCGCGGCCTGCCGGACGACGCCGACACGGCGTCGGGCCTGCACCGGGCGATGTGCGCCGTCCTGCGCGAGGCGCCGGCCGAGCGACGGCTTAGAGTCCTCAACGCCCACCCGGACCTCGCCGGCAAGCTGGCCTCGGCCGGACGATTGACGCCGGAGTCGGGCCGGGAGCAGGCGTCGGCCGGGCTCGACCGGCTGACCGACGCCGAGCGGACGCGCTTCAACAGGCTGAACGACGCCTACAAGCAGAAGTTCGAGGTACCCTTCATCATCGCGGTCAAGGGGCTCGACAAGGACGCCATCACCGCCGAATTCGAGCGGCGCTTGCGCCACGACCGCGCGGACGAATTGGCCGAGGCGCTGCGGCAGGTCGAGCGCATCGCGCGCCTGCGCCTCGAAGCCCTGCTGCCGGCCGAGAAGGATTGATCGCCGTGGCGTCAGACCTGCGCGTCGAACCCCTCACCCGCGAGGCGTTCGCCCCCTTCGGCGAGGTGATCGAGACGGCGGGGGTGACGCCGATCCTCATCAACGAGGGCACGACCGAGCGCTTCGACGACCTCGCCCCGGTCGAGGTCGGCGGGGGCCGGGCAAAGATCAGCCTCTTTCGCGGCCGGCCGCGCCCCTGGCCGATCAGGATCGCCATGATGGAGCGCCACCCCCTGGGCAGCCAAGCCTTCGTGCCGCTCGACGGCCACCCCTACCTCGTCGTCGCCGCCGGGGCCGACACCCGGCCGAGCGTAGGCGACCTGCGCGTCTTTCGCGCCTCGGGCGATCAGGGCGTCAACTACCGACCTCGTGTCTGGCACCACCCCTTGCTCGTCCTGGAGCCGGTGGGCATGTTCCTGGTCGTCGACCGCGCCGGATCCGGCGACAACCTAGACGAGGTCTGGTTCGAGGCGAACTGCGGCGCCTTCATTCAATCGGCTTGAACGCTGCGCGTGCGCTGACGCGCGGTCTTTTCTCTTTTTTACTTTTTATTTGAGGCTGGCCCTCGGCGTTGTGGCCAGCCCTCGCCGTTAACACTTGCAAAAAGAAGAAAAAAGCCTGCGCGGCGAGCGCACGCGCAAGCGTTCTCAGCCCGTGACGCGGTTTCGGCCGGCGGTCTTGGCGGCGTAGAGGTGGACGTCGGCGCGCTCGACGAGGGTGTCGGTGCTCTCGTCGGCTTGATGCTGCGCAACGCCGATCGAGAGCGTGACCGTCCCGAGGGTGCGCCCCGTGCGCTTGAGGACGATCTGGTTCCTGGCGATGCCGACGCGGAGGTTCTCGGCCAGCTTCTTCGCGTTCTCCAGCTTGGTCTGCGGCAGCAGGATGGCGAACTCCTCGCCGCCGTAGCGGGCGACGAGGTCGCTGCCCTTGACCATGTCGCGCAGCTTCGCCGCGACGAGGCGCAGGACGAGGTCGCCGGCTTTGTGGCCGTGCGTGTCGTTGAACGCCTTGAAGTGGTCGATGTCGAGCAAGAGCAGCGAGAGCGGCCCGCCGCCGGCCTGCGACTCGTCGATCAATTCGCGCAAGCGAACGTCGAACAGCCGCCGGTTCGCGACCCCCGTCAGCGCGTCGGTCTCGGCCTCGCGCCGCGCCTCTTTCAGCGCGAGACGCAAGGAGTTGATCTCGTCGTCGCTGTTGGCCAACTCGGCCTCCAGCTTGGTCAAGCGCTGCCCGTGCTGCTCGGTTCGCTCCTGCAAGGCGAGCAGCCTGCGCAGCATCGTCTCGGGCGTGATATCGTTCAGCGCCTCGCCGAGATCGCCCAAGAAAGCCTTGTAGGCCCTCGTCTCCCGCTGGGCGACGTCGGTCTCCTTCGACAGGCGCGCCAGGATCGCCTCCAGCTGATTGCTGCTGGTCAGGATGGCTTCGCCCGTCTGCTCGGGCACGGCATAGCGGCGCTGCAGATCGCGCAGCGCGTCCTCGGTGAGGCGGCCTTTGTCTTCCAACGCCTGCAGGGCCGCGCTCAATTCGGGATCGAGGCCGCTATGGTGCGTGAACCATGTGTTGTAGTTGGCCGGCGTCGCGGCAAGATTATGGGTTTCCAACGAATCGAACGCGGCCCTCGCCGCATCGAACGTCTGTTGCCTCGCGTGCCGCATTGCCGTCCTAACGCCAATAATTTGCGGATGCGCCGTCCGCTCGTGGATCCAATCGTCGTATCGACAGGTTTTACGCGCGATTCTCCTTCAAACCGGTTAACGCCGCGACCTTCGGCGCGCCTTCGCACGAACGACGCCGAAGGTCGCAGCGTCGCGCGACCCGCGCGGCCGGCTTCGCCTATGCAGGCATTGGCCGAACAGGAGGGTACGGGCGATGAGCAACGAGGGACGCAGGGGCGGTCGCGGCACGCGGCGCGCGGCACGGCTGACGGCGGCGGCGGCGCAATTGCCGGCGTTGAAGCGGCGCATCCCCCTCTACGAGGTGCTCGACGCCGAAGCCCTGGAGCGGGTCCACCAAGCCTCGCTCAAGATCCTGCAAGAGGTCGGCATCGACTTTCGCGACCCCGAATCGCTCAGCATCTGGAGGGAGCAGGGCGCCGACGTCGAGGGCGAGCGGGTGCGTCTGGCGCCCGAACTCGTCATGCGCCTCGTCGCGACGACACCCTCCACCTTCACCTTGAACGCCCGCAACCCCGAGCGCTCGGTCGAGATCGGCGGCGACAGCACCGTGTTCGCGACGACCTACGGCTCGCCCTTCGTGCGCATGCTCGACGGTGAGCGCCGCTACGGCACGCTCGACGACCTGCACGTCTTCCACAAGCTCGCCTGCACGGCACCCGCGATCCACGTCACGGGGGCGGTCACCTGCGAGCCGACCGACATCCCCATCCCCAAGCGCCACCTGCACATTACCAAGAGCGCGTTCGTGAATTCGGACAAGCCGATCATGGGGCCGGTGACGGCGCCCGAGCGGGCGGCGGACGCGGTCAAAATGGCCGAGATCGTCTTCGGCGCCGGTTTCGTCCATAAGAACCCGGTGATGACGGCGATCATCAACGCCAACACGCCGCTCGTCTGGGACGAGACCATGCTGGGCGCCTTGAAGGTTTACGCCCGCGCGTGGCAGCCGGCGATCCTGGCCCCGTTCACGATGGCGGGCGCCAACACGCCGGCCTCGGCTACCGCAACCGTGGCCGAACTGAACGCCGAGGCGCTGGCCGGCCTCGCCTTCGCCCAGGCCGTCAACCCCGGTTGCCCGATGATCTACGGCAACTTCCTTGCCACCGTCTCGATGCGCTCGGGCGCACCCATGGCCGGCACGTCCGAGACGGCGCTGATGAACCTCATGATCGGCCAACTGGCGCGTAAGTACGACGTGCCCTGGCGCTCGTCGGGGATGATCACGGGCTCCAAGGTCACCGACGCTCAGGCCGGCTACGAGAGCGCCTTCAACATGCTGCCGATCCTCTTGGCCGGCTGCAACTTCGTCATGCACTCGGCCGGCTGGACCGAGGCCGGCCTCACCGCGAGTCTCTCTAAGTTCATGATCGACGCCGAGCAGATGGCGATGCTCTACAAGCTGGGCGAGGGGCCGCGCTTCGACGATTTCGACGAGGCGGTCGCGACGGTCGGCGACGTCGGCCCCGGTGGGCATTTTCTGGGCACCGACCACACCCAGGCCCACTTCAAGGACGCCTTCTTCACCGCGGATCTCGCCGACAACAACTCCTTCGAGCAGTGGCAGGCGGAAGGGGCGAAGGACATGACGACGCGCGGCGTCGAGGCGGCGCGAAGGGCGATCGACGCCTATGAGCCGCCGCCGATCGACCCCGGCATCGTCGAGGCGCTCGACGCCTACGTCCGCGAGCGCGAGGCCGTCCTGCCCGAGGGCCTGGAATAGAAGGGCTCCCGTCCCAGATCCTCGATCGTGCAACTAGGACGAGGAACGGCGTGACCGACGATCGGCAAGGCGACGGCGCGAACGAGATTCGGGCCGCCGTTCCTGTCCGCCTCGACAGTTTTCAGGCCGGGATGATGGCACTCGTCGTCGGCGCCTCGGGCGGCATCGGCGGCGCGCTCACGTCGGCCTTGGCGGCGCACCCGCGGGTCGGCCGCGTCTTCGCGCTCGCCCGCGACGCGGGCGCCGTGCCCGGCGGCGACAAGGTCGTGCCGGTCCCGATCGACGTCGAGGACGAGGCGACGATCGCCAGAGCCGCCGCGTTCGTGGCCGAACGGAGCGACGCGCTCGACCTCGTCCTGATCGCGAGCGGCCTCTTGCACGGCCCCGACCTGAAGCCCGAGCGCGGCTACAAGCACATGACGCCGGACGCTTTCGGGCGCCTGTTCGCCGTCAACGCAACGGGTCCGGCGCTCGTTGCCAAGCACACGCTCGACCTCCTGCCGCGCGAGCGCAAGGCCGTCTTCGCCGCGATCTCGGCCAGGGTCGGCAGCATCGAGGACAACCGCATCGGCGGCTGGCACGCGTATCGCGCCTCGAAGGCGGCCTTGAACATGGTCCTGCGCTGCCTCGCGATCGAGGTCGGGCGTAAGCGGCCAAAGGCCGTGGTCGCGGGATTGCACCCCGGCACGACCGACACGGGCCTCTCCGACCCGTTCCAGGCGAACGTGCCCGAGGCGAAGCTGTTCGCGCCCGCCTACACGGCATCGAAGCTCTTGAACGTGCTCGACGGCCTGTCATCCGACGACAGCGGCCGAACCTTCGCCTACGACGGCAAAATCGTTCCGTTCTAGAACAAGGTTTTACCCAAGTTCGGATGCGACGCCCGATGCGCCTCCTCGCTCGATGTAAACGCTGCGCACGACCTCGCGCGGACTGCTAACGCCGGTTGGGTTTCCTGCGAACCGCTCGACGACGCCGGCATCCCCACGCGCCCGCGCAAGCGTTCTCAGGCCCACCCAACCAGGCGCGGCAGCCGGTCATGAACGTGGTGCCGCGCCCCTCCCGCCGGCGATCGCGCGGTACCAGGGCTCGTCCTCGTCGATCCGCTCAAGCCCGCGGCTGACGAAGAGGGTGCGCCCCGGGGCGTTGACGTTCTCGTCCAGCTTCTCGACGTTGAACTCGTAGACCTGGGTTGTGTAGACCACACGCCCACCCCGGTCGCGGCGCCTTGGCCGACGAAGCTGGCCGTAGCAGGTCCACTTGCCGATCACCTGCTCGGGGAACTGCGGCGCGCCGTCGGGCTTGAGGCCGCAGCCGTCGCCGCCGGGACAGTACCTGTCGAAGGTGCCGGGTTCGTAGATGACGCCCTCTTGCATGAAGAAGTCGCCGAAGACCGGGTTGGCGTCAAGGTGGCCGACGCCGCCGTTGGTGAAGCGGTTGCAGTCGGCGGCGACGTCGAGGCCGAAGCGGGCCTGCCCGGCGCTGGCGTCGCCGGCCGTGGCGGCCGAGGCTGCCAGCGGGGCAAGGCCGAGCAGCGCGAAACGGCGTGGGGTCGTCATGGCGTTCACTCCTTTGGTTCACCGTCGAAGATGAGACGGGCACCGGCCCCCGCCGACGCCCCCCGGTTTCAGGCCGCCGCCTGCGTGCAGGCGCGGCGGATCGCTTCGAGGTGGCGGTGGTCGGTGCCGCAGCCGCAGCCGCCGAGCACGGTGGGTTCGGCAAAAGACGCCGCAGATCGGCGTATTCCCGGCCGAGCGCGTCCGGGTCGCCGTCGTCGAGGTCTGCGGCCGCGTCGAGTTCGGCGTGGCTGCGCTTGGAGGCGTTGGCGCGCAGGCCGCGCACGCGGCGCGTCCAGGCGGCCTCTTCGAGAACGCCGGCGAAATGCGTCGGGTGGGCGCAGTTGATCATGAAGTAAGCAGGGCCTCCGTCCGTCGCCCCGTCCACGGCGTCGACCGCCTCGCTCAAATTCTCGCCGGTGGGTAGGCGGCCGTCGGTCTTTGGTCATGGTGATGGCGCCCGCCATGTCGGCGCCGGCCTCGGCGAACGATCGCGCCTGCGGCGCGTGGCAGGCTTCGGCCTCCCTCGCCTCCATGAGGAAAGAGGGGTCGTAGCCGTCGCCGCGCGGGCCGAGGCAGCCGCTGATCACCGTGGGCAATCTTGGCTTCAGCGCCTCCGCATCAGCCTGATCGAGCGGCGGTTGACGCGGTCCAGCGCCGGGGCGTCGTAGCCCAGCTTGGCGCCCCAGTCGGCGCTCGCCCGCCACGTCGCGCCCTCGAACACGAAGCCGAGGCCGGCATCGAGCGCGATCCGGGCGTGTCGTTCACAGTAGCGGGCGAGGCGGGCCCGGCCCGCCTCGATGTCGAGGAGGCCGAAGGCGGCAAAGCACGGCAGGTCGATCTTGTCGTGGAAGACCAGCGTCGTCTCAAGGCCGCTGTCGGTCAAGAACAGCCCGCCATTCGTCTGCGGCAGCGATCGTTCGATCGTCATGTTCACGTTCCCGGTCTTGCGTCTCGACAAGGAGGCTAGACGGGGAACGTTTCAGGGTAGGGTTATGTCCGCCGGACGGCGTCGTGAACAACCTTGTTGCCGGGGTTGCTACGCTGTTTCAAGGACGCTTCGCGGTCGCCGCGCGGGGCTTTCGCCAGTGTTAACGCAGGCGATTGGCATCAGCGCCGAGGGCAAGCCTCGGACAAAGGTAAAAAAGAGAAAAAAGGAAGACCGCGCGTCAGCGCACGCGAAGCGTTCTCGGGCGCCCCAGCCGGTCGCCGGTCCAGTTGCGGCGCGCCGGGGTCTTGATCGCGGCGGGGTCGGGCTCGACCTTCTTGCGGAGCCGGGCGGTGCGGATGTCGATGCTGCGGTCGAACGGCTCCCAACTGTCGTTGTGGGCGAGATCGAGCAGTTGGTCGCGGCTGAGGACGCGGTTCGGGCGCAGCGCCAGCACCTCGAGCAGGTCGAACTCCATGCCCGTCACCGCGATCTCGCCGCCGGCCGCGTCGAACAGCCGCCGGGCGGCGAGGTCCAAGCTGGCGCGGCCGACGCGCACGCCCTCGCCGCCCGCGCGATCGGACCCGCGCCCGGCCGCGGGCCGCGCCGCCGCCCGGCGCAGCACGGCGGGCCAAGAGCTCGCAAGGGCTCACCACGTAGTCGTCGGCGCCGACCTCGAGCCCCACCACCGGATCGCCCATCGCCGTCACCATGATGACCGGCAGGTCGTTCGACTGGCGCAGGTCGCGCAAAATCGCCAGCCCGTCCTCGCCCGGCAGCCGCAGGTCCAAGGGCACGACGTCGACGCCGCCCCCGGCGAGGCGCGCCCGCAGCCCCTCGCCGTCCCCGGCCTCGCGCACCTCGAACCCCTGTAGGCCCAGGTACTTGGCCATCGACTGGCGCAGGTCGGGCTCGTCCTCGACGATCGCGACGCGCCGGGTCCTGCCGCCCGCCGTCGCCCGCGCCTCGCTCGCTCCCATCGCCCCTTCCCATCGGTCTTCTATTGATGAAGAACGGGGCCGCCCCAGCCCCGCTTGAAGCGGCCTTGTTAAACGCGCGCCGTATCGGTTTCGTGTCGCGGATTGTTTCAGTTGTTTTCGCCGTGGGAGGGGTCGATCAGCGTCCACTCCGCCACCTTAGGATTGAACAGCCCGACCTCCTCCATGACGCGCGCGACGTCGCCCCGGCGGCGCAGGGCGCGCAGGCCGGCGTCGATCCCCGCGACCACCGAGGCCGCGTCCGGTCGCTTAGCCGACACGGCAAAGCGGCGCGCGGCGTCGAACGCCACCTTCAGCCCCGGGATCGGCAGGGCGCGCAAGCCAGACCCGCGTCCAGGCAGCCGAGGTCGGCGCCCCGCTTGAAGTGGTTCAAGGTGACGCCGGCCCGGCCTTGGACGATCATCGGGTCGATGAGGTCGTTGTCCTGCACGTCGATCAGCCGCTTCAGCCCGAGCGCCTCCAGCGCCCGCCAGTCCTCGACCCAGCCCCTGGGCACCGCCTTGACCAGCCGGCGCAGGCCGGCGGCGTCCTCGGCCGCGAGGACGTCTTCTCGGCTCTCGACCGTGAACAGCCCCACGCGCCCGCGCGAATGACTAGGGCCGTGGGCAGCAGCGCGTCTTGATGGGCTCGAAGATCGGCGTCCCACGCCGTCTGCACCGGCACGTCGATCCGCCCGGCGGCCGCTATGTTGCGCACGGGACCGAACGCGGCCAGCAGGAGACCGGCGGTGGTCCAACGGACGGGGCGATGCATCGCTCCTCCCCCTCCATTCTTCTTTGTTCTCGTCGACGCCCACTTTACCTTATCAACCGAGGCGGTATCCATTTCCTCGCCGGTTGGCGAGGCGGGCCGTCGCCGGGCCGGGCCGCGTCGGCGAAGGACCGCTGGGCAGGGTTGGGCTTGGGCCGCCACGATCGGGCACGCTAGGGTGGTGCTCCCGGCCGCTCGGCGGCGGGCGCAAGGGTGGCCAACCCGTTGGAGAGCTGGTGCGCCCGACAGGACTCGAACCTGTGACCCTCAGATTAGGAATCTGATGCTCTATCCGGCTGAGCTACGGGCGCCCTCACGCGCCTCTCTACCACCCATCCTCGGCCGGCGGCAACTGCTCGGCGGCATCGGGGCGCTCGCGCTCGTCGCCCTGGGCGGCGCGCCCGTCGCGGCGGCGGACGCGGGTGCCGTCGTGCGCTTCGCCGACGGGCGGGCGGTGCGGCTCGGCGGGATCTACGTCCCCGACCGGCTCGCCGCCGCGGCGGGGCGGCTGCTCATGACGGCGGACCCCTTCCCGCCCCCGCCCTTGCCGCGCGACCGCTGGGGGGTGGAGGTCGGCACCGTCACCGACGGCGAGGGGGAGGCCCTGCAGGCGCTGCTGGTCAAGGCCGGACTGGCGCTGGTCGATCCCTCGTTCGGGCCGGAAGAAGGGCTTGAGGCGTGGCTGGTGATCGAGGCCGAGGCGCGCGCCGAGGGGGCCGGGCTCTGGCGGCGGCCGGGGCGGTTCGTGGTCTCGGCCGCGCGCGCCGCGCGGCTGATGGGGCGCTTTGGCATCGTTCGGGGTACGCCGATACGCGTCAACGCCCGCCGCCGCTTCACCTACCTTGACTTTGCCAAGCGTTGGCGCGACGGCTACAGCCTGCGCGTGCCGAGCAAGACGGCGCGGGCGATGAAGAAGGCGGGGCTGGACCTCGAAGCGCTCTTGGGCGTCGAGTTCGAGGCCCGGGGCTGGGTGTTCAAGGCCGGGGGACCGATGATCGAGATCGAGAAGCGGGCGCAGATCGGGCTCACTTGGTGAGTCTTCGGCGCAGCCTGGCAGGCCTCCTCGTCGCCCTCACCGCCCTGACGTCGGGCGTCGTTCTGGCGCAGGACCTGCCGGCCGGGATCGAGCGCGAGGTCGAGCAGGGGCGCAAGGCCCACCCGCAGATCGTCGCCCAGTACGGCGGCGCCTACGACGATCCGAAGCTGCAGGCCTACGTCGAGAGGGTCGGCGGGCGGGTCAAGGCGGTCTCGGAACTGGCCGAACTCCCCTTCACCTTCACCGTGCTCGACACGCCCGTCGTCAACGCGTTCGCCGTCCCCGGCGGCTACGTCTACGTCACCCGCGGCATCTTGGCCCTCCTTAACGACGAGGCCGAGCTCGCCGGCGTGCTCGGCCACGAGATCGGCCACGTCGTCGAGCGGCACGGCACCGAGCGCCAGGGCCGGGGCGGCCTGCTCGGCATGGGCTCGGTCCTGCTCGGCACGATCGCCGGCGCCTACTTGGGCGGCGAGATGGGCGCGCGCATCGGCCAGCAACTCGGTCGAGTGGCGGGCCAAGGCGCCGTGCAGTCCTACTCGCGCGGCCAAGAGTACGAGAGCGACAAGATCGGCGTGCGCTACCTCGCCCGGGCCGGCTACGACCCGTTCGCGATGGGCGACGCGCTGGAGGCGCTGGAGAGCAATCAGGAGTTGCAGGAGCAACTTCAAGGCCGCGCCGGGGGCGACAACTCGCTGCTCGGCGGGTTCTTCTCAAGCCACCCGAACACGCCCGATCGCGTCGCGCGCGCCGACGAGCGGGCGCAAGGGCGCCTCGACGACGGCGCGGTGCGAGGCGACGCCCGCGGGCGGGCCGAGCACTTGGCCGCGATCGAGGGCATGGTCTACGGCGAGAGCCCGGCGCAGGGCTTCGTGCGCGGCCGGCGCTTCGTCCACCCGGACCTGCGCTTCGCCTTTGAGGTGCCCGACGGCTTTGCCTTACAGAACACGCCGCGGCAGGTGGTGGCGCAGGGGCGGGACCGAGTCATCGTCTTCGACATCGACCGCGACCCCGGCGGCGGTCTACCAGCCTACGTCGCGCGGGGGTGGACCGAGGGGCAGATCGCCAACGCCGAGCCCGTGCGCCTGGAAAGCGGTCTTGAGGCGGCGCTCGGCTACGGCGCCGTCACGATCGAGGGCCGGGGCCGAGCCGAGGCGGCGGCCGGGGTGGTGCGCGGCGGCAACGGTGTACTCTATCGTTTCATCCTGCTCACCGACGATCTGGGCCGGCAGGGCCTGGACGACGTTTTGGCGACCGTGCGAGGTTTCAGGCTTTTGAGCCCCGAAGAAGCGGCCGGCTTTCGCCCGCTGCGCCTCGACATCGAGGTGATCGCGCCCGGCCGCCGGCCGGAGGACTACGCCGCGGCGATGGCGGTCGACTCGCCCATGGCGACGCTTGCCGCGCTCAACGGTCTCGACCGCGGCGCCACCCTCGCCCCCGGCGATTCAATCAAGCTCGTCGAGGGCGACTAGTGCTCGTGCCGGCGCGGTGATCGGCGACTGTACAAAATTTTATGATGATTTCATGTTGCACCGTCGGGTGTGTTTTTCACCCGATTGCACCCGTTTGCCTTGACCCTCTTACGCCAGGATATAAACTAGGGTGCATAGGGTTCTCATAACCCAACCGATGCGTGACCCCGCGCCCGGCCTCGACGCCGGGCGATCGAACGAAAAATCACCCGCACACACGATCTTTGACCGGCGAGCCGCGCCACGGCCCGCTGCCCCTCGGGCAGGGGTGCGACGTATGGTGCTTGGTTTGTGCGGGGTGTTCTGACTATGGTTAAGGTTGGGCTTACAAGGGCGGAATACCACAGGGCGGACGGTGATGGCGCAAGCGAAAGGTTCTGGGATGCAGGATGGCAAGATCGACTTCGCGGCGATGATCGAGAAAGACCGGGCCGAGCGCGACAAGCAGCGCTGGTCGGGCACCTTCTTGGAGTACCTTGACCTGGCGAAGGCCAATCCCGGCCACGCCGACCTCGCGCACAAGCGCATGTACGACATGATGACCGCACCGGGCCACAAGGAGCTCGACCTCGAGGCCGACCCGCGCGCCAAGCGGGTCTTCGGCGACGAGACGGTCAAGGTCTACGACTTCTTCAAGGACGAATTCTTCGGCATGGAGCGCACGCTGGAGAAGATCGTGCGCTACTTCCACGCCGCCGCGATGGGGGGCGAGGAGGGCCGGCAGGTGCTCTACCTCATGGGCCCGGTCGGCTCGGGCAAATCGTCCTTGGTCGAGAAGCTCAAACGCGGCCTGGAGACCATCGAGCCGATCTACGTCATCGACGGCTCACCGACCTACTGCAACCCCTTGTGCCTCGTGCCGCGCCACCTGCGCCCGGCGTTCGAGGAGATGCTCGGCGTCAAGATCGAGGGCGACATCGACCCCGTCACCCGCCACATCCTCTTGGAGGAGTACAACGGCGAGTACGAGCGGATGCCGATCAAGACGATGACCTTCTCGGTCCGCGCCCGGCGCGGCATCGGCGTCGTCCCGCCGGTCGACCCGAACAACCAGGACACCTCGGTCCTGGTCGGCTCGGAGGACATCTCGAAGCTGGATCGCTACTCCGAGGGCGACCCGCGCGTGTTGGAGTTGAACGGCGCCTTCAACGTCGGCAACCGCGGCATGGTCGAGTTCATCGAGGTGTTCAAGAACGAGACCGAGTACCTGCACACGATGATCACGGCGACGCAGGAGAAGATGGTCCCGGCACCCGGCCGGCACGGCACGATCTACGTCGACACCTGCATCGTCGCGCACTCGAACGAGGCCGAGTGGCAGAAGTTCAAGGCCGACCACACCAACGAGGCGATCTTGGACCGCATCGTCGTCGTCAAGGTGCCCTACAACCTGCGCCTCTCCGAAGAGGTCAAGATCTACAAGAAGTTCTTGGGCAGGTCGAAGTTCAACGCCAAGATCGCGCCGCACACGCTAGAGATCGCCTCGACCTTCGCCGTCCTCTCCAGGCTCGAACCGTCGGGCAAGTGCGATCTGATCACCAAGCTCAAGATCTACAACGGCGAGGAGGTCCTGGAGAAGGGCCGGCCGAAGAAGCTGACCGCGCACGAACTGCGCGAGGACACCAAGCGCGAGGGCCTGTTCGGCGTCTCGACCCGCTTCATCATGAAGGCCCTCGACACGGCCTTGGCGCAAAACGACAGCACGATCCACCCGATCAACGTCCGCGAGTCCCTGATCAACATGGTCAAGGAAGCGGACATGGCCGACGACGTGCGCCGGCAGTACCTCGAATTCTTGCAGGACACGCTGCACAAGCTCTACATGGACCTGCTCGAAAAGGACATTACCAAGGCGTTCGTCTACTCGTTTCGGGACCAGGCCGAGACCCTGTTCCAGAACTACCTCGACCACGCCGAGGCGTTCGTCACCAAGTCGAAGGTGCGCGACTCGATGACGAAGGAGGAGATCCAGCCCGACGAGCGCTTCTTGAAGTCGATCGAGGAGCAGATCGCCATCATCGGCCCCGCCGCCGACGGCTTCAGGCAGGAGGTGATCGCCTACTTGTGGGCCGCCACCCGGCGCGGCGAGAAGATCTCCTACGAGGCTTACGAGCCCTTGAAGGAGGCGATCGAGAAGAAGCTGATGAACTCGGTGCGCGAGATCAGCCGGATCATCACCAAGGCGCGCACGCGCGACGAGGACCAGCGGCAAAAATACGACGCGATGGTCGAGAATCTGCTCGAACAGGGCTACACCGAGGACAGCATCGACACGATCCTTAAATACGCTTCCAACCACCTGTGGAAGGACTGAACCACTTGTCGAAGGGTGCCGCCCGATGACCGTCTTTCGCCCCTACAGCGAGGGCGACGGCCTGCGCTCGGACCGCAGCGCCGGCGACCGCAAGCGGCACCGCGAGAAGCTGCGCCGCTCGCTGAAGGACAACATCGCCGACATCATCGCCGAGGAGAGCATCATCGGCCGCGATCGGGACCGGATCATCAAGGTCCCGATCAAGGGGGTGAAGGAGTACCGCTTCGTCTTCGGCGACAACCAGGGCGGCGTCGCGACCGGCGACGGCGGCACCGAGCAGGGGCAGGTCGTCGGCCAGGCCGGCAAGCCGGGGCAGAAGCCCGGCCCCGGCCCCGGCGGCGGCGATCCGGGCGTCGACTACTACGAGACCGAGATCAGCCTCGACGAGCTGGTCGACATCATGTTCGAGGACCTCGAACTGCCCGACCTGGAGCGCAAGTTCCTCAAAGAGGCCCTCTCCGAGCGGGTGGCCAAGCGCTTGGGCTACCGCAAGCAGGGCGTGCGCGCGCACCTCGATCGAAAGCGCACCGCCAAGCAGCGCATCAAGCGGATGGTCGCGACGGGTTCCGAGGCGCCGCCCGCCGTCCCCGTCGGCGAGCCGCCGCCGGCCGAGCGCTTTCCCTTCCACAAGCGCGACCTGACCTACCGCCGCCTGCGCCAGGACGTGCGCGAGGAGAGCAACGCCGTCGTCTTGTGCATCATGGACACGTCGGGCTCGATGGACCGGATGAAGAAGTATCTGGCGCGCAGCTTCTTCTTCCTCCTCTACCAGTTCATCGCGACGCGCTACCAGAACGTCGAACTGGTCTTCATCGGCCACCACACGCTCGCCAAGGAGGTGAGCGAGGACGAGTTCTTCCACAAGGGCGAGTCCGGCGGCACGATGATCTCGTCGGGCTACAAGAAGGCGCTGGAGATCGTCGAGGAGCGCTACCACCCCGACTTGTGGAACGTCTACGCCTTCCACTGCTCCGACGGCGACAATTTCGACAGCGACAACTCCGAGGCGATGAAGGCGGCCAAGCGCCTGTGCGAGGTCAGCAACCTGTTCGGCTACGGCGAGATCAAGCCGATGGGCTCGCACTACTACGAATCCTCGATGCTGGACCGCTTCAAGCGCATCAACGAGCGCAACTTCCACGCCGTCCTGATCGAGCGCCGGGAGGACATCTGGCCCGCGTTCAGGTCCTTCCTGGCGAAGGAGAAGACCGAGGCTTGAACGAGAACGCTCCGCGTCCGCTGCGCGGGGCTTTCTTCTCTTCTTTTTTTAAGTTTTGTCGGTAGGGTTTGGCCACGATGTTGAAGCTGATCCCAAACAGAAGATAAAAAAGAAAAAGGCCGCGCGCCCAGCGCACGCGAAGCGTTCTCACTCCCGCCCGACCAAAGGACGCTTCAGCGATAATCGTCACGCGTCCGCGGCCGGCGCGGCGCTTTGCCCTTCATCGGCGCGTCGGCCTCGAACTGGGCCTTGACGCGGCAGTCGGCGCACATGCGGATGATGTCGGCGCGCGGCCCCTCGAACATCGGGTGGGCAGCGGCCAGTTGCCTCGCGACGCGCTCGATCGTGCTCTGGGTGCCGAACGCGGTGCCGCAGCGGACGCAGGTCGCGGGCGCCTCTTCCTTCAAGGTGACGGGGGCCTTGGCCATAGGCGTGAAGTTGGCGCGCGGGTCGAGGCTGATGACGCGCTCGGGGCAGGTCGATTGGCACAGCCCGCACTGGACGCAGGCGTCTTCCAAGAAACGCAGCGTCGGCCGGTCGGCGTTGTCGATGATCGCGCCGGTCGGGCAGGCGCCGACGCAGGCGAGGCAGAGCGTGCAGCCGGGCGCGTCGACGACGATCCGGCCGATCGGGGCGCCCTCGGGCAGGGACACCGTGTCGGCCGGGGCGGGGGCCGTCGCGTGCAGCCGGTCGAGAGCGAGGCGGAGCCGATCGCGCCTGGAGCCGAGGGCGAGGTAGGACGCGGGCGGCGGTCCCGCGGGCGGGGCGTGGCCGAGCGCGTCGACGAGCGCGTCCGGGTCGTCCTCGATCAGGAGGTCGAGGCGGGCGGCGTGGCCGAGCCCTTCGAGGACCGCGTTGGCATACGACAAGACCGCCTCGATCGAGCCGGACTCGTGCCGCTTCGCCGCCGGGAGGAGGACGGCGACCCGGCCGCTTCCGTAGGCGACGGCACTCAGCAGGAGGTCGAGGCCGAGTTGCGGCACGTTATCGGTGCGAAAGGGGAGGACGTGGCCGGGCAGGCCGACGCCGGCGCGGGCCGAGGCGGTGAGGATCGGGTCGCCGTGCGCCGCCTCGTAGGCGAGCAGCGTCACCGGCCCGCCGTCGGCGCCGTGCCACGCGGCGAGCATCGCCCTCAGCCGCGCGGCCTGATGCTCGGGCGGCGGGGCGGCGTAGGTCGCGGCCCCGGTGGGGCACAAGGCGCCGCAGGCGCCGCAGCCGGCGCAGACGTTGGGGTCGATCGCGACGACGTCGCCGGCGCTCGTGATGGCGCCGGTCGGGCAGTGGTCGAGGCAGCGGGTGCAGCCGATGCGCTTCGAGCGGCTGTGCGCGCACAAACCGGCGTCGTAGGCGACGTAGCGCGGCTTCTCGAAGCTTCCGACGAGCCCTTGCAGCCGCAGCGTCGCGTCGAGGACGGAGGCCGGGCGGGCCGGGTCGGCGCGCAGGTAGCCGTCGCGCTTGGCCTCGCCGGTGACGAGCGCCCCCTCGCCCCGCAGGTCGAGGACGAGGTCGGCCTCCAGCTCGGCCGGGGCCTCGGCCGGCCGGGCGAACGCGAAGGCGTCGCGCGAGGAGGGGCGCATCGCCGCCGGATGGTCAAGCGTGAGACGAAAGCGGCCGAGGCTGCCGATCAGCCCCGCCACCCGCCCGCGCAGCACGCCGAGCGCGCGCACCCTGGGCGGCGCCGCGTCGTCGGGCACCTTCGTCAGGACCAGGGTCACGGCGAGCGTCTCGCCCAAGCGCACGGCCGCCTCGACCCCGGCGGCGTCGGACGCCAGGACGAGGCAGCGGCCGGCGCTCTCGATCTCGACCGCGGGGGCGGGCGGAACGTCGAGGGCGGCGTCGGCGAGGAGGGCTAGGACGCGGGCCGGGTTCGGCTGCGCCGTCCAGCCGTCGCGGTCGCGGACGTCGACGAAGGCGAGGGCGCCGCCGACGCCGAGCGCCTCGCGCCGGGCGGTGAAGGCGGGCGCCTCCTGCTCGCAGGCGACCAACAGCGGTTCGCCGGTCGCCAGCGCCCCATCGAACGCAACCATGTCTTTCACGCACAGGGCGTGGTGGACGACGGGCGCGTCCTCGCCGATCGGGCCCGCGCCGGGCCGCATCGTGCCCTCGCACGAACATAACATGCAGGTCTTGCCGTTGATACGCACCGCGCTCCAACCTCCTTGACGGCCGCCCCGGCCGCTTCGAACATAGCCTTATGTATGACGATGCTTGGCTGGCCCAAGCCGAACTCAGCCTGCCGCTCGCGGTCCTGGTCGAGCGCCGCCCCGGCGTCACCCGTTGGCAGCGCCACGTCTACCGCCCGCTCGCCGTGGCGCCGGCCTCGGAGCGGTCCCCCTGGGAGCCGCTGCGCACCGAGGGCGATCGTACCCTCTACCACGCCGGCACGGCGCCCTTGACCCTGCACCGCAAGGAAACCCCGGCCTATATCGAGAACCTGCACGGCGCCGTACGGGGGCTCTACGTCGTCCTGGAGCCGAACGCCGCGCCGGACGTTCTTGTTCCTTGGCGCCTCGCGCTTCTCACCGCCTCGCCCTGGGAGGCGCAGGCGCGCATGGAGAGTGGGGATGCCATCGTCGGGGCGGTGCCCCTGCCGGACGACGTCCTGACCCTGATCGCCCGCTTCGTGGAGCGCCACCATGTCGAAGAACCCTTCAAGAAACGCCGACGCACCCCCCACGTCGAGGGCGACGCCACCCCCTTCGCCCGACCGCCCGGCTGGCGCCCCGGCGACGACGACGGCTGAGGCGGAGGGGGGCTTCCTCGCCCGCTGGTCGGTGAGGAAGCGGGCCGTGCGGGAGGAGGACGAGGCAAAGACGCCGCCCGAGCTTCCGGCGGTCGCGGCCGACGGCGCGGAGGCGCCTCCCCCGGCCGGGACGGAGGAGGTAGAGCCGGCCCCCGCCCTGCCCGACCTTGAGACCTTGGGCCCCGGCTCGGACTTCAAGCCGTTCTTGCGGGAGGGCGTGCCCGAGGCGGTGCAGCGGGCGGCCTTGCGCAAGCTCTGGCGCTCGAACCCGATCTTGGCCAATTTGGACGGGCTGGTCGATTACGCCGACGACTACACCGACGCCGCCGTGGCGCGGCCGAACCTGAAGACGGTGTTCAAGGCGGCGATGGCCGTGCGCGAGGCTGCCCTCAAGGCCGCCGGCGACGCCCCGACGGGGCCGACACCGCCTGAGGCGACACCCGACGAGGGGGTGGCCGCCGCTTCGGCGGCGGCCGTAGAGGCACCCGATGGCACGCCAACGGCCGCCGGCGAATCGGTCGCAGATGCGAACGATTCGAAACAACTTGCCGAGAAACCGCATTCATCCTAGCCTTGGCACGGAATTTGGTGACCCGCAGCCTTGCGGTTGTCGTCAACGAAAGACAGCAAAACCAGCGAGATCGGGGGCGCGTTCTCAGCCGTGTTGACAGCCGAAGATCAGGGCCGGGCCAACCTCTACCGCCTGCTCGCGCGTTTGCTCGCGGGCGCGCCGGACGCCGACCT
The DNA here is from genome assembly GCA_965217265.1 of Geminicoccaceae bacterium. Lineage (GTDB taxonomy): Bacteria > Pseudomonadota > Alphaproteobacteria > Geminicoccales > Geminicoccaceae > JAGRGG01. Next base: position 35,038 of record CBDCHP010000011.1, read on the forward strand.
GCTCGGCCTGCTGCGCGGGCTGGAGGACACGGGCGGTCCGGTCGGGGCGGCGCTGGCCGGCTTGGCCGACGCGGCGCGAGAATCCGGGCCCGTACGGCTGGCGCGCGACTACCACGACCTGTTCATCGGCGTCGGCCGCGGCGAACTGGTGCCGTTCGGCTCTTGGTACGTGGCCGGCTTCCTGCACGAGAAGCCGCTCGCCCGGCTGCGCGGCGACTTGGGCGCGCTCGAGCTCGGCCGGACAGCCTCGACGCACGAGCCCGAGGACCACGTCGCGATGGTGTGCGAGACGATGGCGCTCATCGTCGAGGGCCGGGCCGGGGCGAAGGGCCCCGAGGCCGAGCGCCGCTTCTTCGACGCGCACCTGCGCGACTGGCTCGGCGCCTTCTTTCGCGACCTCGAAGGTGCCGCGGCGGCGCGGGGCTTCTACGCCGCGCTCGGCCGTCTGGGCGGCGCCTTCGTGACGGTCGAGGCGCAGGCGCTAGCCTTTCATCGAGCGCCGGCGGCGTGAGGCCGGCAACGAACACACGAGCAACGGGACCGACGACGATGCGCGAGCGTGAGACGAACGAGGGCAAGAACGACGGTAAGACTGGGGCGGGCCGGCGCGGGTTCCTGCGCTTTGCCGGTCTGAGCGGCATCGTCGGCGGGGCCGTGGCCCTCGTCGCCGGCGGCAGGGCCGCCAAGGCCGAGACGGCGGCCGAGGCCCCTACGGGCCGAGGCTACCGCGAGACCGACCACGTCCGCCAAGCCTACGACACGGCGCGCTTTTAACAGCGCGCGTCCAGCCAGCCATGCCACGCCTCTCGGGCCGATGACGGAGACCGAACGATGCTGAGGAAGAAGGGGGTCACCCCCCGCGCCGACGCCCACCTGATCGCCCCCCTGGCGGCGGCCGCGAACGCCACGCTCGACCGGCGCGGTTTTCTGCAACGTTCCGGGGTGACGGTGACGGCGGGGGGCTTGGCGGCGTTCGGTACGCTCTCAAGCGGCATGATCGGCGAGGCCAAGGCCGCGGGGCCGGTGGTCGGCGCCGAGATCAGCCGCGTCAAGACGGTCTGCACCCACTGCTCGGTCGGCTGCACCGTGATCGCAGAAGTGCAAAACGGCGTCTGGACCGGCCAGGAACCCGGCTTCGACTCGCCCTTCAACTTAGGCGCCCACTGCGCCAAGGGCGCCTCGGTGCGCGAGCACGGCCACGGCGAGCGGCGCTTGAAGTACCCGACCAAGCTCGTCGACGGCGAATGGCGGCGCGTCTCCTGGGAGGAGGCGATCAACGAGATCGGCGACAAGATGGTCCAGGTCCGCGAGGAGAGCGGGCCCGACAGCGTCTACTGGCTGGGCTCGGCCAAGCACAGCAACGAGCAGGCGTACCTGATGCGCAAGTTCGCCGCCTTCTGGGGCACGAACAACATCGACCACCAGGCGCGCATCTGTCACTCGACCACGGTCGCGGGTGTGGCGAACACCTGGGGCTACGGGGCGATGACCAACTCCTACAACGACATCCACAAGTCCAAGGCGATCCTGATCATCGGCGGCAACCCCGCCGAGGCGCACCCGGTCTCGCTCCTGCACCTGCTGAAAGCGAAGGAGCAGGGCGCTCCCTTGATCGTCTGCGACCCGCGCTTCACCCGCACGGCGGCGCACGCCGACGAGTTCGTCCGTCTGCGCCCAGGCACCGACGTGGCGTTCGTCTGGGGCATCCTCTGGCACATCTTCGAGAACGGCTGGGAGGACAAGGAGTACATCAATCAGCGCGTCTGGGGCATGGACCGGGTGCGCGAAGAGGTCGCCAAGTGGACGCCCGACGAGGTCGAGCGCGTCACCGGCGTGCCGGGCGCACAGTTGAACAAGGTCGCCAAGCTGATGGCCGACAACCGGCCCGGCACGCTGATCTGGTGCATGGGCGGCACGCAGCACACGACCGGCAACAACAACACCCGTGCGTATTGCATCCTGCAACTGGCGCTGGGCAACATCGGCAAGGCCGGCGGCGGCACCAACATCTTCCGCGGCCACGACAACGTCCAGGGTGCGACCGACGTCGGCGTCCTGATGGACAGCCTGCCCGGCTACTACGGCCTCACCGACGGCGCCTGGAAGCACTGGGCGCGCGTGTGGGACGTCGATTACGAGGATCTGAAGAGCCGCTTCAAGGACCAGGAGATCATGGAGGCGCCGGGCATTCCGGTATCGCGCTGGTTCGACGGCGTCTTGGAGGATCTCTCCAACGTCGATCAGGCTGACAACGTGCGCGCCATGGTCTTCTGGGGCCACGCGCCGAACTCGCAGACGCGCCTGCCCGACATGCAGCGGGCGATGCAAAAGCTCGACCTCCTCGTCGTCGTCGACCCCTACCCGACGATGACGGCCGCGATGCACGGGCGCACCGACGGCGTCTACCTCCTGCCCGCCACGACCCAGTTCGAGACCTACGGCTCGGTCACGGCCTCGAACCGCTCCTTGCAGTGGCGCGAGAAGGTGGTCGAGCCTCTGTTCGAGTCCAAGGTCGATCACGAGATCATGTATCTCTTCGCCGAGAAGTTCGGCTTCGCCGAGCCGATGTTCAAGCACATCAAGGTCGAGGGCAAGGTGCCCTTGATCGAGGACTGCACGCGCGAGTTCAACAAGGGCATGTGGACGATCGGCTACACGGGCCAGAGCCCGGAGCGGATGCGGCTCCACATGCAAAACCAGCACACCTTCGACAAGACGACGCTGCGCGCCAACGGCGGCCCCGCCGACGGCGACTATTACGGCCTGCCCTGGCCGACCTGGGGCACGCCCGAACTAAAGCATCCGGGCACGGCCAACCTCTACGACACCTCGCTGCACGTCATGGACGGCGGCCTGACCTTCAGGGCGCGCTTCGGCGTCGAGTACGAGGGCGAGAACCTCTTGGCCGAGGGCAGCTACTCGAAGGGTTCGGAGCTGAAGGACGGCTATCCTGAGTTCACCATGGCGATGCTCAAGGAACTCGGCTGGGACGGCGACCTGACCGACGAGGAGCGCGCCGTCGTCGAGAAGGTCGGCGGCGACACGGCCAACTGGAAGACCGACCTCTCGGGCGGCATCCAGCGCGTCGCCCTGAAGCACGGCTGCGCGCCCTTCGGCAACGCCAAGGCGCGCTGCATGGTCTGGAACTTCCCCGACCCGATCCCCTTGCACCGCGAGCCGCTCTACACCCTGCGCCGCGACCTGTTGCCCAAGTACGAGACCTACGCCGACCGGCAGTTCTTCCGCCTGCCGACCTTGTACAAGTCGATCCAGCAGTACGACTACTCGAAGGACTACCCGATCACGCTCACCTCGGGCCGGCTGGTCGAGTACGAGGGCGGCGGCGACGAGACCCGCTCCAATCCCTGGCTCGCCGAGTTGCAGCAGCAGATGTTCGTCGAGATCAACCCGTTCGACGCCAACAACCTCGGCGTCCAGGACGGCAGGCTGGTCTGGGTCGAGGGTCCCGAGGGCGGGCGCGTGCAGGTGATGGCGATGGTGACCGAGCGGGTCGGGAAAGGCGTTGCCTTCATGCCGTTCCACTTCGGCGGCATGTGGCAGGGCGAGAGCCAGCGCGGCAACTACCCGAAGGGGTCCGACCCCTACGTCATCGGCGAGGCCTGCAACACCGCGCAGACCTACGGCTACGACAGCGTCACCCAGATGCAAGAGACCAAGGCCACGATCTGCCGGATCACGGCGGTCTAAGGGGATAGAACGAGCATGGCACGGATGAAATTCCTCTGCGACGCCGAGCGCTGCATCGAGTGCAACGCCTGCGTCACCGCCTGCAAGAACGAACACGAGGTCCCCTGGGGCATCAACCGCCGGCGGGTCGTCACCCTGAACGACGGCCAGCCGGGCGAGCGCTCGATGTCGATCGCCTGCATGCACTGCTCAGACGCGCCCTGCGCCGCGGTCTGCCCGGTCGATTGCTTCTACACCACCGAGCAGGGCGTGGTGCTGCACTCGAAGGACTTGTGCATCGGCTGCGGTTACTGCTTCTACGCCTGCCCGTTCGGAGCGCCGCAGTTCCCTCAGGCGGCGAACTTCGGCGGGCGCGGCAAGATGGACAAGTGCACCTTCTGCGCCGGCGGCCCCGAGGACGACGGGGGCCAAGTCGAGTTCGAGAAGTACGGCCGCAACCGGCTTGCCGAGGGCAAGCTGCCCTTGTGCGCCGAGATGTGCTCGACCAAGGCGCTGCTCGCCGGCGACGGCGACGTGGTCGCCGACATCTACCGCGAGCGCGTCGCGGCGCGCGGCTTCGGCTCCGGCGCCTGGGGCTGGGGCACCGCCTACGACAACACCAGCGGCGCTTGAGCTTGGAACAGGGGGCGGGTTTGGGCGCCGCCCCCTCAGCCGCCAACGAGAAGACTCGGGCATGACAGCAACCTCGATCATCGCGCGCATCATCGCCGCAGCCGTGCTGATCGCCGCCGCCTTCTTCATCGTCAGCATCGTCGCGACGCCGGCCTCGGACGAGGCCTTTTTCTTTCCGACCGGCAAGTACGAGGGCAAGCCCGATTCGCCGCCGCCCGCGGATGCGATCGAGAACATGCACGACCGTGCCCAGACTCAAGCTTTTTGAGGCCCGAGCCTTCTTAGGATGCGAACGCCCATGACCCTTCCCCGCTGGCTCCACGCCCTCCTCCTCGTCCTGGTCCTCACGGTCCCGGCGGCACAAGCGCAGCAGGCGGACGCCGTGCGCCCGCCGGAAGGGGCGTCTCAGGTCCCCGTCGAGCGCGAGATCGCGGGCGAGCGCTACGACAACGACGCCGACTATTGGCGGCAGGTGCGCCAGGGGCAGGACGGTCACGTGCCGCAGGCGACGGCCAAGAGCGGCATCATGATCCAGTCGGCCGGCGAGGGCTGGCGCAACCTGAGAAACGGCCCTTACCTGCGCTGGTCGGGCTACCTGCTCTTGGGCGTCATCGGCGCGCTCGCCCTGTTCTACGCCCTGCGTGGGCGGATGCGGATACAAAAGGGCTTCAGCGGCTACACGATCCGCCGCTTTCGCTTCACCGAGCGGGTGACGCACTGGCTGACCTCGATCTCCTTCGTCGTCTTGGCGCTGACCGGCCTCAACCTCGTCTTCGGCCGCCAGCTCATCATGCCGTTGATCGGCCACGAGGCGTTCGCCGTCCTCGCGGTCTGGGGCAAGACGCTGCACAACTACGTCGCGTTCGCCTTCATGCTCGGCATCGTCTTGATGTTCGTGCAGTGGGTGGCGCAGAACATCCCCAACCGGCAAGACCTCGCCTGGATCGCCAAGGCCGGCGGCTTCTTCGGCGGCCACGCCTCGGCGAGCAAGTTCAACTTTGGCCAGAAAGTAATCTTCTGGCTCACCATCGTGTTCGGCCTCAGCGTCAGCCTGTCGGGCCTGCAACTCCTCTTTCCCTACCAATTGCCGCTCTTCACCAAGACCTTCGCATTTTTGAACTACATCCCCGGCGTCGACCTGCCGACCGCCCTGTCGCCGATCGCCGAGCAGCAGCTGGCGATCCTGTGGCACGGCATCGTCTCGATGCTGTTCGTTGCCGTCATCCTCGGCCACATCTACATCGGCTCGGTCGGCATGCAGGGCGGCTTCGCCGCGATGGGCAGCGGCCGGGTCGACCTCAACTGGGCGCGCGAGCACCACGATTTGTGGGTCGAGGACCTGCAGGATACCGCCCCGGCCCGGCGCTGATGCGGCGGCTCGGCCCCGCCGCCGCGGCGCTGGCGTTCTTGGCCCTGGCGCCGGGCGCCGACGCCGAGCCGCACGCCGGCCCGATCCGGGCGCTGGCCGCGCTCGACGGGATCCTGTTCTCCGGCGGCTTCGACTACACCGTCAAGAGCTGGTCGATCGATGGGCCTAAAGCCGCGACGTGGGCCGCGACGTGGCCCGGCCACCACGCGCCGGTGACGGCGCTCGCGGCGGCGAACGGCCTGGTCTGGTCCGGCGATCAGGCGGGCCGCGTCCTCGGCCGCGACGCGACCGACGGGACCGTGCGGGTCGAGATCGCGGACGGCCGCGACGCCGTCACCGGACTCGCGCTCGACGCCCGTGGCCGTCTCGCCGTTGCCCACCGCGACGGCACGCTCGCCCTCTACGCCGCCGACGGCGCGCCGGTCGCGAGGGCGTCAATGCCGGCACCCCTCCTCGCCGTCTTGTGGGACCGGGGCGAGATCGTCGCCGGCGGCGGCGACGGGGGCGTGCGCCGCTACCGCCTCGACGGCCACGACCTCGCCCCGACGGCGCTGGTGGCGCCGGGCGGCATGCCCGTCGTCGGGCTCGCGACGATCGAGGGGGGGCTCCTCGTCCTGCGCGGCGACGGCGAGTTCAACCGCCACGACTTAGGTAACGGCGGGCGCATCGCCGGCGTCCGGGCGCACGCCAACGGCGCCATCGCGCTCGCCGTCGGTATCGACGGCACGCGCGCCGTCACCGCCGACGCCGGTGGCGAGGTCGTCCTGTGGCGCTTTCCAGCACAGGTGCCGGTGCGCGCCGTGACGATCGAGGGCGAGCCGGTCTGGGCCGCCGCCTTCATCGACGACGCCACCGTGGCGCTCGGCGGCGCCGACGGGCGGGTGCGGCTCTGGCGCCCCGGCGACGACGCCGTGCTCGCGTCCGCTAGCGCCGAGCGCGAGGGCCTGCCGGAGCCGCACAGCGAGGGCGCGCGGCTGTTCAAGAAGTGCGTCGCCTGCCACGACTTGAAGAGGGCCGCGTCCGCCAAGCCCGGCCCGAGCTTCAAGGGCCTGTTCGGTCGCCCCGCCGGCTCGCTGCCCGCCTTCGACTACTCCCCGGCCCTGGTCGACAGCGGCGTCGTCTGGAGCGTGACGACGCTCGACGCGCTCCTCGCCGACGGGCCGGACGACTACCTGCCCGGCAGCCGTATGCCGCTCCAGCGCATCAACGACCCGGACGATCGCCGCACGCTCATCGCCTACCTGCGCCGGGTCACCGGCACGTCCCCCGCCAGCGGAGCCCGCCCATGATGGCCTTCCTCACCAGCCTCGTCCTCGTCGTCCTGATCTCGCTCGGCGCGTGGTTCGGGCTCGAACAGGTCGACGAGACCTCGGCCCAGGCCTACAGCACGTCCTCGGTGCGCTTAGGGGACGTCGCAGAAGCGTCCGGCACGCCGGAGGTCGACAGCGGCCCCGGCGTCGGCGCCGCGCTCACGCCGGGGCTCGACGAGGCAGCATTGCGCCATCGTGCCGCCGACAACCAAGACGAGGCTGCCGTGCAACAGCGCACCGCCGGCAAACAAGCCATCCAGCCCGACGCCGTACGGGTCACGCCGATCGAGGACACGGTCGAGACCGGGCCGGAAGCCGGGGGGTGAGTGAACGCTTCGCGTGCGCTCGCCGCGCAAGCTTTCTTCTTTCTTTTTGCAACTTTGGCCGGGGCTGGCCCCGACGTTGAGGCCAATCTCCAACGACAAGTAGCAAAAAAAGAAGAGAGAAGACCGCGCGTCAGCGCACGCGAAGCGTTAAACGATGTCGCTCGCTAGAACCAAGTCTTGCGCGAGATCGAAGCCGTTTCCCCGCAGCACGACGATCGGCTCGGCCTCGGCGCCCTCGACCGGTGCGGCGGAGATCAGGGTCGTGCGGTTGTTCAAAGGCTCGACCGTCAGCATCGACGCGATATCGGTGTCGGGGCCGTAGAGGTCGGTGAAGTCGAGCTTGTCGCGGCCGCTCTTGAAGTCGGTGATCAGGTCGGGGCGGGGCGCCTCGAAGTCGAACGTGGTCGTCGCCCGATCGAAGCGCAGCACGACGTTGTCCACGGCACCGGCGAAGTCGCCGACCCAGCCGTCGCCGGCCGAGAGGTCGACGCCGGTGACGAGGCTGTCGGGCGAGAGCGGCGTGAAGCCCTCGCCCGCCTCGCCGTTCAACCTTTCGGCCAACGTCCGATCGCGCGCGGGGTCGGCCCCAGTCGCCGAGACCGCCCAGAAATTCGCGTCCTGCAGCGTCGTCCCTTCGAGCGACACGGTCTGCCACGCGTTCGTCGCCGCCACGACGCCGTTGCCGTTCCAGTAGGGCTCGTAGATCAAGACGACCGCGTCGTCGGTCGCGGGGTCGCCGTCGGCGTCGACGTGCAGGCGCAGGGCCGGCGCCTCGGCGCTGCCGTTCAGGCTGATCGCGTCGCGATACCAGTCGTAGGCGAGGTGCTTCAAGGATCCGAGCGTCGTCGCCTCATTGCCCAGCGCCGCGCTCGGCCCGACGAAAGGGTCCCAGAACAGGCCGATCCCGGCGCTGTAGTCGCCGTTTGCGTCCTGCCCGCCGTCGCCGTCAACGCCCTTGAGCCAGACCGAGCGGCCGCCGTTCACCGGGTCGGCCTCGATCCCGACCGAGCCCCCGCGGCCGACGTCCCAGGGTATCCAGACGTAGGGCGCCGCCACGCCGTCGACCGGCGCGTCGGCCTCGGTGGTCACGGTCGGTTGGGTGATGCGCGCGGCCTGGAACACGTCGCCCTTCAGCCAGGCGTGGGTGTCGTTGCCGCCGCCGCCGGTCATCCGGTCGGCCCCGGACCCGCCGATGAGCGTGTCGGCCCCGGACCCGCCGACGACGTCGTCGTCCTCCCCTTCGCCCCAGAGCGCGTCAGCGCCGGCGGCGCCCCAGAGCCGATCGGCGCCGTTGCCGCCGTGCAGCCGGTCGCCCCCGGACCCGCCGAACAGCCAATCGTCGCCGTAACCGCCGAGCACGTTGTCGCCGCCCGAACCGCCCTTGAGGACGTCGGCGCCGCTGTTGCCGTGCAGGTAGTCTTTGCCGCCGTCGCCGCGCACCCAGTCGCCGTCGGCGCCGCCGAACAGCCGGTCGTCGCCCCCGCGTCCCTTGAGGTAGTCGTTGCCGCCGTTGCCGCGCAGGAGATCGTCGCCGCGCGTGCCGCGGATGTACTCAGGGTCATCGTCGCCGCGCGCGATCCAGTCCGCCGTTCGGCGCAGGGCGTCGGCGACAAAGGCGACCGGCGGCGTCGTCGCTCCCCACCCGCTCGGGAGCATGCCGGTCTCTCGCAGGAATTCCAGTGGCGTGCGCATCCATGCCTCTCGTTGGATCGTCGGTCCGGGGCGGCAAATCGGCCGCGCGCCGGGCGTGTAGCAGCAGGAGCACAGTTTTTCAACTTCGGATTGATAAACCACCGGCCTTCTCGTCCGCGTCCCACGCGCCCTGCGATCGTTCGCTACCCACGACCCGGGGGTTAACGGTTTCTTCACCGCGCGCGTTCATGCTGGCGAAAGTCGCAGCGCCCTTGCGGCGCTTCCCATCTTCGCGAGTAAAACCGATGTCAGCGCCCCCGTCCCTCGATTTCGCCCTGATCGGCGTGCCGCGCGCCGGCAACGCTTGGCTCGCGGCGGCGCTGCGCCAGCATCCCGGCGCCGCACTGCCGGCCGTGCCGAGGCTCGGCGCTTGCGCCCTTAGGAAGCCTCGGCCCTTGGACGCGATCTACGACGACGCACTTGACGGCCCGGCCGACGCGCTCCGCGGCGACGTGGCGCCGCGCCTCATCGCCGACGCCGAGGCGGCGTACCGCCTAAGATCGTTCGCGTCGGGGTTGAAGCCCGTCGTCCTGCTGCGCCAACCGCTCGACATGCTGGTCTCGCTCTACCACTTCGAGCGGCGGCGGCGCCCGATGGCGCCGACGTTCGCCGCCGAGATCGAGCGCCGGCCGGAACTGCTCGACCTCGGCCGCTACCACCGCCTGCTCACGCCCTGGCTCGACGTCTTCGGCGCCGAGCGCTGCTTCATTCGCACCTTCGACGAGTTCTTCGCCGACGAGCGCCGGGCGCTGCCGGAGGTCTTGCGCCACCTCGGCCTCGACCCCCGCTTTCGCCCCTCGCTCCTCGGCCGCAAGGTCAACCCCGGCGATCCGCGCCCGCCCGGCCCGCTCCGGCGCTGGCGCAACCGCGCCGCGTCGCTCGCCTTCAAGTCGGTGCCGTCGGCCGCCGCCGGCCGCGACGACGTGCGGGGCAAGCGCTTCAGCCTCGTCCGCCCGGCCGACACCCTGCCGCCCGACCTGCGCCGCACGGTCATGGACCGGCTGGAGCCCGACCTGCGCCGGCTCGAAGGTCTGCTCGGCCGGGGCCTGGACGCTTGGCGCGAGCAGGCCCTCCTGCCGCCGGCCGACAACGTCGTCTGGCTCGACCTCCTCGCCCGCCCGAACCCTCAACGCCGTGGGGTCGAGGCGTAGGGGCGGCGGGGGAGTTTACCGCAACTTCGGCCCGAGATGCGCGCCGATCCGCGCCGCCGCCTCGTCGAGGCGATCTTCCGCCGCGCTGTAGCTGAGGCGAAGGAAGCCCGCCGCGGCGGCGCCGAAGCCGGAGCCGGGCAGGAGGGAGACCTTGGCCGCGTCGAGGAGCCCCCAGGCGAGGGTCTGGGCGTCCTCGTCGGCGCCGCGCACGTCGAGCATGACGTTGAGGCCAGACGGGGGTACGGCGACGTCGATGCCGGCCCCGGCTAGGCCGCGGCAGACGCGGTCGCGGCGCCCCCGCAGCCGCTCGCGGATCGTCGCCGGGGTGTCGGAGGCGAGTGCGACGAGGGCCGCGTCCTGGACGAAGGCGGGCAGGCCGTAGGTGGCGGCGAGCGCCACGTCCTCGATCGCGGCGACGACGGGCTCCGGCCCGATCGCCCAGCCGAGGCGCCAGCCGGTCATCGCGTGCGACTTCGACAACGAGCCCAAGGTCACGGTGCGTTCGGCCATGCCGGGCAGGGTGCGCGTCGCGACGAAGGGACCGTCGTAGACGAGGTCGGCGTAGACCTCGTCGGAAACGAGCCAGAGGCCACGATCGCGGCACAGGTCACCGATCGCGGCGAGCGCGTTTTCTGAGTAGACGGCGCCGGTCGGGTTGTTGGGGGTGTTGAGCAGGATCAGCTTGGTGAGCGGCGTGATCGCGGCCTCGATCGAGGCGGCGTCGAGGGCGAAACCGCGGTCCGGGTCGGCAGGGGCGAGGACCGGGGCGGCGCCGGTGGCGCGCACCGTGGCGGGATACGTCACGTAGTGCGGCTCGATCAGGACGGCCTCGTCGCCGGGGTCGAGGAGGGTCATCAGGACGCCGAACAGCGCCCCCTGCCCGCCCGTGGTGATGGCGACGCTCGCAAGCGCCACGCCCTCGGCCAGGGCGACGGCGCGGCGAAGATCCGGTTCGCCCAGGAGGGGGGTGTAGTGGTGGCGCCCACCCTCCAGCGCCCCGACCCCGGCGGCGACGATGGCCTTCGGCGTCGAGAAGTCGTAGTCGCCCTGGCTCAGCACGATGATTTCGGGGTCGGTGCGGGCCCGCCCGATGGCGGCGAAGTGGACCGCCCAAGCGTCCGTGCCGCCGGCGCGCAGGCCGGCGACGCGGCGGCTCAAGGCCAAGCCCGCGTCGCCGCCTTGCATCAGGCGGTCATCCACCAGCGCTCGCACCAGCGGTGCCCGTCCAGGTTCCAGTTCGACGCCACCGTGTCCTCGTGCGCGACCTTGTCCGAGGTCGCCCAGACGAAGTCGGCGAACATCGGCACGATCTGCCCGCCCTGGTCGTTGAGGATCTGCTGCATCTCGACGTACATGCCGCGCCGCTTGTCCTGATCCAGTTCCGAGCGCGCCTCGACCAGGAGCTTGTCGAAGCGCTCGTTGTCCCAGAAGGTCTCGTTCCAGGCCGCCGTCGACTCGTACGCGGTCGAGAACATCCAGTCCTCGGTCGGCCGGCCGCCGTAGTAGCTCATGCACCAGGGCGCTTTCAACCACACGTTCGACCAGTAGCCGTCGCCCGGCTCGCGCACGACCTGGATGTCGATCCCGGCGGCGCGGGCGGACTCGGAGTAGATCAGGGCCGAGTCGATCCCGCCGGCGTAGGCCGCGTCCGAGGCGTGCAACTGCACCTTCAGGTTCTCCATCCCGGCCTCCTTGAGGTGGAACTTGGCCTTGTCGGGGTCGTAGGCCCGCTGCGGCAACTCCTCTTCGGTGGCGAGGAACCGGTTGGCAGGGCCGATCGGGGTGTCGTTGCCGGGTCGGCCGTAGCCCTGCAGGATGGTCTGCACCATCTCTTCCCGGTTGCAGGCGAGCTTGATCGCCATGCGGACGTTGTAGTCGGTGAACGGGTCGTCGATGACGCGCATCGGCATGGTGTAGTGCAAATTGCCCGACGCGGTCTCGATCTTGAAGGTGCCCCGGCGCTGCAACAGGCCGACCGTCTTCAGGTCCGGCTCGGTGATCAGGTCGACCTCGCCCGAGACCAGCGCGTTGACCCTGGCCGCGGTGTCGAGGATGGAGAGCCACGTGATCGTGTCGAAGTGCGCCCGATCTGACTTGAAGTAGTTCGGGTTGCGCGAGCCCGTCGCGCGCACGCCGGGCTCGAAACTGTCGAGGACGTAGGGGCCGGCGCCGACGCCCGAGGAGGGGTCGATCTTGCCCTCAGACGCCGGGCGGATCGCCAAATGATAGTCGCTCACCAAGTAGGCGAAGTCGGCGTTGCCGCTTTTCAGCGTGACGACGAGCGTGTGCGGGTCGTCGGCGCGGATGTCCTCGACCGGCTCCAGGATCACCTTGGCCGCCGAGACGGTGTCCTCGCCGCGGTGGTGGTTCAAGGACGCGATCACGTCGTCGGCGGTGAGTTCCTTGCCGTCGTGGAAGGTGACGCCCTGCCTGAGCCGAAATGTCCAGGTCTTGGCGTCCCCGGACGGCTCCCAGCTCTCGGCGAGTTCGGGGGCGAGTTCGCCGGCCGGGTCGATCTCGGTGAGGTAGGCGTTGATCGCCATGGCGAGGTCGATGGTGAAGTCGTTCTCCCAGGTGGCCGGATCGAGGCTGTCGGTGGTCGAGCCGTGGCCCAGGCCGACGCGGACGTCGCCGCCCTTGACCGGCTGCGCGCCCGCCCGTCGCCCGTGCAGGCCGACGCCGAGTGCGAGGGCACCGGCGCCGCCGATCTGCAGCGTCCGCCGCCGGTTGATGTTGAGATGCATGGATCGTCTCCCTTGATCGGTTTTCATGAATCATGCCCCGTCGCGAACGAGGGCCTCCTCGTCCATCTGCTCCAGGCGACGGGTGAGCCAGTCGGGGTCCATCTCAGGCACCGAGGCCAGGAGCAGTTCGGTGTAGGCGTGGTGCGGCGGGGCGAAGATGTCGTCCTTCGTGCCCTGCTCGACGATGCGGCCGTCCTTCATGACGACGACCTCGTCGGCGATCGCGCGCACCGTCGCGATGTCGTGCGTGATGAACATGTAGGCGAGGTTCATCTCGCGCTGGAGCCGGTCGAGCAGCTTGAGGATCTCCTCGGCGACGAGCTGGTCCAGGGCACTCGTCACCTCGTCGCAGATGATGAGGTCGGGATCGGCGGCGAGTGCTCGCGCGATGCCGATGCGCTGCTTTTGCCCGCCCGAGAGTTCGCCCGGGCGGCGGTCGATGTACTGGTCCGGCTCCATCTCGATGGCGCGCAGGAGTTCGCGCACCCGCTCGGTGCGCGCCTTGCCGCCCAGGCCCAAGTAGAAGCCGACCGGGCGGCCGACGATCTGCCGGATGGTCTGCTTCGGGTTCAAGGCGGTGTCGGCGCTCTGGTAGATCATCTGCACGCGGCGCAACTGCGCCTTGGTGCGCGCCTTGTAGGACGGCGGCAGCGGCTCGCCGTCGAGGACGATCCGGCCCTCGACCGGCGGCAGCAACCCGGTGATGCAGCGCGCCGCGGTCGACTTGCCCGAGCCGCTCTCGCCGACGACCGCGACCGTGCGGCCGGCGCGCAGGTCGAAGGAGACGTCGTCGAGCACCTTGATCGTCCCGCCGCCGTAGGCGGCGCTCACCCCCTCGACCCGCAAGAGCGGCCGGTCGTCGGCGCTCGCCTTCGGCTCGGACTTGAAGCCGCGCACGGCCCAGAGCGACTTGGTGTAATCGGCTTCGGGGTGGTCGAGCATGGTGCGGGTCTCGGCCTCCTCGACGGTCTCGCCGTAGCGCAGCACGGCGATGCGATCGGCCATCTGCGCCACGACGGCGAGGTCGTGCGAGATGTAGATCGCCGAGGCGCCGAACGTCTCGACCGCCTCGCGGATCGCGGCCAGGACGCCGATCTGGGTGGTGACGTCGAGGGCGGTCGTCGGCTCGTCGAAGACGATGAGGTCGGGCCGGCAGCCCATCGCCATCGCCGTCATCGCCCGCTGCAACTGCCCGCCCGAGACTTGGTGCGGGTAGCGAAAGCCGATCCCCTCGGGGTCGGGCAGGTGCATCTGGCGGTAGAGGTCGATCGCGTCCTCGCGCGCCTCGCGGCGGCCCATCTTGCCGCGCAGGACCGGGAACTCGGTGTGCTGCTCGATCAGCGTGTGGGCCGGGTTGAAGCTCGCCGCCGCCGACTGCGCGACGTAGGCGATGCGCGACGAGCGCAGGCCCCGGCGGGTCTTGATCGACGCCTTGGTGAGGTCGATGCCGTCGAAGACGATGCTCCCGCCCGAGATGCGGCAGCCGTCGCGCACGGCGCCCATGAGGGCAAGGCCGAGCGTCGACTTGCCGGCGCCGGACTCGCCGATCAGGCCCAGGATCTCGCCCTTGGCCAAGCGCAGGTCGATGCCCTTCAAGATCGGCAGCCACTCGCCGCCGCTCTGGCCGTCGATCTTGAGGTCCGTGACGGTGAGGAGGTCGCCGTCGCTCATGATTTCAGCCCGCTCGCCTTGTGGAGCATCCAGTCGACGACGAAGTTGACCCCGATGGTCAAGAGCGCGATCGCGGCCGCCGGCAGCAAGGGGGTGATGTCGCCGAACGTGATCAGCGTCGCGTTGTCGCGCACCATCGAGCCCCAGTCGGCCGTCGGCGGCTGAATGCCGAGGCCCAAGAACGACAGGGCCGAGATGGTGAGGAAGACGAAGCAAAACCGCAGCCCGAACTCGGCGACCAAGGGCGGCGCCACGTTGGGCAGGACTTCGCGCGGGATGATCCAGCCCAGGCCCTCGCCGCGCAGCCGCGCCGCCTCGACGTAGTCCATGACGACGACGCCCTGCGCCACGGCGCGGGCGAGACGAAAGACGCGCGTGCTGTCGAGGAGCGCGATCACCAAAATCAGGTTGGTGATCGTCGTGCCGACGATGGTGAGGAGAAGAAGGGCGAAGATCAGTTGCGGGATCGCCATCAAGACGTCGACGGCGCGGGACAAGAGCGTGTCGACCCAGCCGCCCAAGGTGGCGGCGAGCAGGCCTAAGCCCCCGCCGAGGAGAAATGCCAGCATCGTCGTCAACAGCGCGATGCCAAGCGTGTTGCGCGCGGCGTAGATCAGCCGCGAGAGCATGTCGCGGCCGATATTGTCGGTGCCCAAGGGGTGCTCGGCGTTCCAGGGCATGTATTGCGGCCCGACCACGTCGCGCTCGGGATAGGGTGCCAGCGCCGGCGCGAAGATCGCGGTGAAGGCGTAGAGCAGGATGACCGTGATCCCGAACCAGGCCGAGGGCGGCACGCGGCGCAAGGTGCGCAAGTTGAGGGCGATGGCGCTCATTTCGGGTGCAGCAGTCTCGGGTTGCTGACGATCGAGACGATGTCGGCCGTCAGGTTCAACAAGATGTAGGTGGCGGCGAAGATCAGGCAGGCGGCCTGGACGACGGTGATGTCGCGCTTCGAGACCGAATCGACCAGGAGCTGGCCCAGGCCCGGGTAGACGAAGACGACCTCGACGACGACGACGCCGGTGATCAGGTAGGCGAGGTTGAGCGCGATGACGTTGACGATGGGTGCTATCGCGTTGGGCAGCGCGTGGCGCAGGACGATCCGGGCCGGCATCGCCCCTTTGAGCCGCGCCATCTCGATGTAGGGCGAGGCCAGCAGGTTGATGATCGAGGCCCGGGTCATGCGCATCATGTGCGCCGTGACGACGAGGGTGAGCGTGATCGCCGGCAAGAAGGCGCGGTAGAGGTGGTCGATCAACCCGGCGCCGGGCGGCAGGTTGACGATCGAGGGAAAGGCGCCGAACTGGATCGAGAGGAACAGGATCAAGATGTAGGCGACGAAGAACTCGGGAAACGAGATCGAGGTCAGCGTCAGCGCGTTGATGCCGCGATCGAACAGGCTGTCGCGGTAGAGCGCCGCCAGAATGCCGAGGCCCAAGGCCAAGGGCACGGCGATCGCGGCGGCGTAGCCGGCGAGGAAGAGCGTGTTGCCGAGCCTGCCGCCGATCAGCTCGCCGATCTCGCGGCCGTTCGCCAGCGAGCGGCCGAAATCGCCGGTGACAGCGCCGCCGAGCCAGGTGAAGTAGCGGACGTAGGCCGGCTGATCGAGGCCGAGCTCGCGGCGCATGGCGGCGACGGTCTCCTCGGTGGCGCCCTGGCCCAAGATCTCCTCGGCCAGATCGCCCGGCAGCAACTCGACGGAGGCGAAGATCAACAGCGACACGACGAACAGCGTCAAGAGGCCGAGGCCCAGGCGCTGCAACACCATTCGCCCGATCGCTGACCGCATGCGCCTCTCACCCGTTGTGCTTCTCGAACGCGATTGAACGGCGAAAGGGCGGGGATGTCTAGCGTTTCGTCGCGCTCAAAGCCCGGACGCTAGCAGGGAGTACGCTTGCGCGTCCGCTGCGCGGGGCTTTTTCTTCTCTTTTTTGATTTTTGGTTGAGAGCGTGCTTGAGCGTTTGTACCTCTTCGAGACAGACGACGCAAAAGAGATGCCCCGCGCAGCAAACGCGGGGCACCGAAATGTTCTAACCCGTATCGTGGAATCTGCTTTGGCAAACTCGGCTAGGCGGCGCGGACCTCGGCGAGGAAGCGGTCGACGCCCGAGTGCAGCGTCTCGGCCTGCTTGGTGAGGTTGTTGGCGGCCCCTAGAACTTGATCCGACGCCGTGCCCACGCTCTGGCTCGTCTGGGTGACGCGGGCGATGGTGTCGGAAACCTCGTTCATGTTCTTCGCGGCTTCCTCGATGTTGCGGGCGATGTTGCGCGTCGCCGCGTCCTGTTCCCCGACGGCCGTCGTGCTCGTCTTGGCGGCCGCGTTCACCTCCTGCACAAACTGGCCGATGCTGTGGATCGAGGCGACGGATTCGTCCGTCGCCGCCTGCACCTCGTTGATCTGCCGCGCGATGTCGCTGGTCGCCGACGACGTCTGCGTCGCCAGCGCCTTGACCTCCGCCGCGACCACCGCGAAGCCCTTGCCGGCGTCCCCGGCGCGGGCCGCTTCGATCGTCGCGTTGAGCGCGAGCAGGTTGGTCTGCTCGGCGATGTTCTCGATCAGGCCGATGATGGAATTGATCGTCTTGGTGGCCTCGGCCAGCTTGCGGACCTTGCCGTCGGTGTCGTTGACGACCCCGACGGTCTTCGTCGTCACCTGCATCGCCTCGCCGAGCTGACGCCCGATCTCGCCGATCGACGTCGACATCTCGGCACTCGCGGCCGCCACCAATTGCATGTTGGCCGACGCGTGCGTCGTCGCCGCCGCGACGGCCTTCGTCTGCTGCGAGGTCTCGCCCGAGTTGGCGGCCAGGACCTCCGCCGCGGCCTGCATCTCGCCCGCGGCACTGCCCAGCGTCGCGACGATCTGCGCCGACGTGCGCTCGAAACCCGCGATCAGGCCGTCGAGGGCTTGGGCGCGACATGTCTTGGCCGCGGCCGCGTCCTTGAAGGTCGTGGCGGCCCTGGCCATCGCACCGATCTCGTCGTGCCGCCCCAGCCCCGGAACCTCGGCGACGTCCTCACCCGCCGCCAACCGGCGCAAGGTGACAGCTATGGCCGTGAGCGGCCGGGTGATGCTGCGGCTCGTGAGCCAGGCCAGCAGCACGGCGACGAGCGCGACGACCGCCAAGCCGACCGTTTTCAGACGCTCGATCGAGGCCACCGCCGCCTCGCCCGCCGCACTGATCGCCTCGTACCGGTCCGCAGCGGCCTCGCGCAGCAGGGCGATCTGCGGCTCAAGTTCGGCGAAAGCCTGGGACAGGGCGGCCGTGCGCACGCCCTTCTCGTCGACCCCGGTGACGTAGTCGTCGAAGGCTTGCCGGTAACTTAGCAGTTTATTGGCAATTTCGTCCTTGATGTCATCCGACACGTACGCCGTTGCAAGGATCGGCAGGAATCTGTCGGCTTCTTCACGCAGCGCCACGGGGTACTTGGCTTTCCCGCGCGCCATGAAATCCTTCTCGTGCCGGCGCATCGTCAGCATCGAGGCGGTCAGGCGCGGATCGTCGATCGGCTTCAGACGATCCTCGATGTCGTGCACGGCGCGACGCAAGCCGCCGTGCAGGCCCGCGTTCTCGTCGAGGCCCAACGCCCGCTCGGTACGAACGAGTCCGGCGAAGCGGTCCAGATACGCGGTGAAGCCGCGCATCACGCCGGCCACCAAGGGCTTTTCCGCGACGTTCGCCGCCTCGTCCAGGGCCTCAAGCCCGCCGCGCACGACCGACGCCGTCTTCGCGTGGCGCTCGATGGCGGCCTCGTCACGACGCAAGCGGAATTCGTTCTCGTCGTGCCGCAACCGCAAGAGATCGACGACGGCCCGTTCGGTCAGGACGCGCTGCTGGTTGATCCGCGCGGTCGCCTCGCGGAAATCCGCCTCGCGAAGGCCGCCGACGTGATTGAGAACCCCGACCACGACGAAGCCGGCGAGAATTCGGCCGCGGATCGAAGCGACCGCGTCGAAGGGGCACACCGCACGCCCCCCTAGCCGCGCCGCCTTATTTTGTGAATAATTCGCTCAGGACGACGGCGGCACGCGGGAGGACGGGCGATGCGCGATGGGATGAGCGACGCGGAACGGGCGGCGAGGGTCGATCTCGCCGCCTGCTACCGGCTCTTGCTCCTCAACCGCATGGCCGATCACATCTACACCCACGCGACGGCGCGGGTGCCGGGCGAGGAGGGGCGCTTTCTCATCAACGCCTACGGCCTGACCTGGGACGAGATCACGGCGTCCAACCTCGTCAAGATCGACGTTGATGGCGAGAAGGCGGACGTAGGACCAGAGCGGGTCAACCCGGCCGGGTTCACCATCCACAGCGCCCTCCACATGGCGCGGCACGACGCCGCTTGCGTCATCCACACCCACACCGTCGCCGGCATGGCGGTCGCGGCGCTCGAATGCGGCCTGTTGCCGCTCAGCCAGATCGCGATGCAGTACACCGGCGACGTCGCCTACCACGGCTACGAGGGCATCGCGCTCGACCTCGACGAGCGGGAGCGCATCGTCGCCGACATGGGCGACAAGAGGTGCCTGATCCTGCGCAACCACGGCCTGCTCACCGTCGGCCGCAGCGTCGCCGAGGCCTACAGCCTGATGCACTACCTCAACCTCGCCTGCGAGGTGCAGCTGCGCGCCCAGGCGGCCGGGGCGAAGCTCACCCTCCCCCCGGGCGAGATCGAGGCCAAGGTGGCGCGACAGAGCGAGCAGATGACGCAAGGCGACGATGATTTGTCGCTTGAATGGCAGGCGCACCTGCGCCGCCTCGATAGGCTGGACCCGTTCTACAAGACGTGACCTGCGCCTATCCAAAGGAGGCCCCGCCATGCTCGACGAGGTTTCACTCGGCCCCGCCCCGCCGGCCTGGACGCTGCCGGCGTTCGCCTACCGCGACCCGGGCCTCTACGCCGAGGAGCGGCGGCGCATCTTCGCCGCTAACTGGAGCCTGTTCGCGCGGGCCGACCAGTTGGTGCGCCCCGGCGATTACGTCGCCGGCACGATCGCCGGTTACCCGATCCTCGTCGTGCGCGGCGGGGACGGGCGCCTCGGCGGCTTTCACAACGTCTGCCGCCACCGGGCCGCGATGCTCGCACCCGAGGGGACGGGCCGCTTCAACGCCTCGATCCGCTGCCCCTACCACCAGTGGGCCTACGACCTCGACGGCGGCTTCAAGCGCGCGCCCGGCTTCGATGCGGCGCCGGGCGGGCTCGACCCCGCCTGCCTCGCCCTGTTCCCGATCAACGTCGATGAATGGCGCGGGCTCGTCTTCGTTCGGATCACGACGACCGGGCCGTCCCTGCTCGACTGGCTCGGGCCGATCGACAAGATGGCGGCGCGCTATCCGCTCGATCAGCAGCGCTACTTCATGGAGAAGTCGCAGGAGGTCGCGGTCGACTGGAAGGCCTACGGCGAGAACTACCTGGAGTGCTACCACTGCCCCGGCATGCACCCGGGCCTGTGCGCCTCGCTCGACATCGAGCGCTACACGATCGACGTGGTCGACCCGGACGGGCTGTTCCACCTCTACGGCCCCAAGCGCGCCGGCGGCATGACCGAGGGGCTCTACTTCTACCGCTTTCCCTACCTGATGCTGAACCTCTACGAGTGGGGCTCCTCGATCGCCACCGTCGAGCCCCTGGGTCCGGGGCGGCTGCGGCACGTCAACTGGTACCTGTTCGCCGACACCTCGCCCGAGAAGGCCGAGGCCAACCGCGCCAGCGCCGAGTGGTCGGCCCAGATCGTCGCCGAGGACATCGCCATGTGCCTCACCGTACAGCGCAACCTGGAATCCGGCGTCTACGAGCGCGGCGTGCTCTCGCCCGCGAAGGAGCACGCGGTGCGGGGCTTTCAGGACATGGTGCGCCGGGGCCTCGGCGACGCTTTGAGAGAAGAGGCATGAAGGACTTCGACGCCATCGTCATCGGCGCCGGCCACAACGGCCTCGTCTGCGCCAACTACCTCGCCCGCTCGGGCCTCAGCGTCGCCGTTTTGGAGCGGCGCCACGTCGTCGGCGGGGCGGCGGTGACCGAGGAGATATCGCCGGGCTTCAAGGCCTCGATCTTCTCGTATCTCATGAGCCTCCTGCACCCGCGCATCATCAACGATTTCGAGTTGAAGAAGCACGGGCTCGAAGTCCTGCCCTGCTCGGACATGGTCTCGCCCTTGGACGGCGACGACTACATCCTGTTCTCGGAGGACATCAAGAAGACGCAGGCCTCGTTCGCCAAGTTCTCCAAGCACGACGCCGAGATCTACCCCGAGTTCGACGCCTACCTGAACGAGGCGGCGAACGTCGTCCGCTCGATCCTGTGGGAAACGCCCGTCGATCCGGCCCGGCGCGACTGGAAGGGGTTCAAGGACGCGGCCGGGCTCCTCTGGCGCCAGCGCAAGGTCGGCCGCAAGCTCTACCGCATCGCCGACCTCCTCACCATGAGCGCGTACGATTTCTTAAGCGAGTGGTTCGAGGACGATCGGGTGATGGCGGTCTTGGCCTACTACGCCTCGATCGGCACCTTCGCCGGGCCGAAGTCGCCGGGCTCCGCCTACGTCATCATGCACCACGTCATGGGCGAGCACGAGGGTGCGGGAGGATGGGGCTTCATCAAGGGCGGCATGGGCAGCATCACGCAAGCCCTCGCGTCCTACGCCCAGAGTAAGGGCGTCACCATCGTCACCGACGCCGAGATCAAGGAGATCAAGGTCAGCGGCAACCAAGCCGTCTCGGTCCTGACCGCCAACGGCGACACCTACCGCGCCCGCTCGATCGTCTCGAACGCCTCGGCCAAGGCGCTCTACCTCGACATGCTCGATCCCGCCCACGTCCCGCCCGAGGTGATGCGCGAGATCAAGGGCTACCGCACCTTCTCGACCGCGTTCAAGGCCAACATCGCCTGCGAGCGCCCGCCGCAGTACCGCATCCTCGACAAGGTCAGGCGGGACGGCGCGCTCGGCAACTTCGCCTACCCGACCTACATGCACATCGCCCCCGACATCGACTACCTGGAGCGCGCCTACGACGACGCCAAGCACGGCGGCTACTCCAAGCAGCCGTTCATCACGCCCGTCTGCCCCACCATCGTCGACGACACGCTGGCCCCCGAGGGCAAGCACGTCGTCAACCTGTTCGGCGGCCACGCGCCCTACACCCTCAAGCACGCCAACTGGGACGACGAGAAGGCCAACTTCGAGAAGGTCGTCCTCGACACGATCGAGAATTTCGCGCCGGGCTTCAAGGACGACATCATCGACGTCCAGTTCCTGATCCCGCGCGACATCGAGCGCATCGTCAACCTGCCGCAGGGCCACATCTTCCACGGCGAACTCTCGACCGACCAACTCTTCTTCCAGCGCCCCGTCTCCGGCTACGCCGACTACCGCACCCCCATCAAGGGCCTCTACGTCTGCGGCTCCTCGATGCATCCAGGGGGCGGCGTCTCCGGCATCCCCGGCCACAACGCCGCGCGCGAGGTCTTGAAGGACATGAAACGGCGGATGGTGTGAGGATTGTTCACAGCCATACTATCTTGGGATTGATACAGAGATCCGTCTAATGCCCTATGCGATCTTTGCGCCGTGCCCGGCGTACCTTCTCGTTCTCTCTTTGATTAAAGAGCGATGGAAGATCTAGGTGGATTTGCTGTGTCGCATCAGCAAGGTTAGTTAGAGTTGCTGTATGCTGGTGATCGGTGAACCGACTATAAGGTTCACCAAGGGCCTCCCAAACCTTGTTTAGAGACCCACGAAGGAAGAGTTCGCGGCCGGTAAGAAGAATAACTGGGTTGACTGCGTGTCCGTATGCATCTGCACGACGGCCCCATTGTACCAACTTAGCTAGAAGTTGTTTCTCCGTAGCCGTAAATGTCTCCCGCAGGACCGAGACAACTAAGATGACGCTTGGTAATTTGCGACCAATCTTCATCAACTGTTCGATATCCTTAGGCTTGATTAGATCTTTGTTACCGATGGACTTCGCTTCACCAACGATAGGTTTAGGGGGCATGTCTCGGTGTGATCCCTTCTGGGAAAACCACGCGACGTAGTCAGCTTCGGCATTGATGCCGTCAAACGTCAGGTTCAAAGCCGTGGAAAAAGTCATTTCAACGTCTGGAGCGTTCACGATGTTCAAAAAACGAAGCGCCAAAAGGGCGCCATACGAACCGCGACCGTAGTCCGGCACCGAGAAAGGTCCGACGACTCGATACGCCCAGTTCTCGTTGCGGTCCTTCAATCCTGCTTGTGGGAAGGAATACGTATTCAGGCAACGCTCACAGTTGAGACTGTAGCTAACTGTGTCCAGCCCGTGCCAGTTGATGGCTTGGCAGTTGGGGCATCGCGTCTCCAGCCCCAATCGAATGATGTTTCGTTTTGTAAAATCTTCGACGCTCAAGGCCGCTAGCGATCGCGCCTTTATCTTCTCGACTAGATTTTGCCATTCACGAATGGGAACAGTTCGCCGCTCAAACGTTTCCTCGACCGTCTCGGTTGCGTTGCTCCTACGACGCAAGCCTCCCGCCATCTTGTTCAATAATTTGATGACTTTGGGATCAGCTAAAAGATGGGCATTAATAAGACCGCCTAGGTGCTCAAGCATCTGGCGAGCGATGAAGCCTGGCTCTGACGAGCCAGCTGATATCTTCCAGCGCTCAAGCGATTGGACTATCGCCTCATCGTGACGCAAGAGCGCAATGCTCTCCGTCCAGTCTTGATACCGCTGCCCGAACACCCAACCCTCGCTACCAATGAGTGGGTTGGGTGCGAAGAAATATCTGTGCTTGGGCCAGTGTCTGTCTTGGACGTTAAAGGGCAACGTCAGCGCGATAGAGGTAGGAAGGCTGTAGTAGGCATTCGTGCGTAGCGCGTTGACCCACCGTATCTCATGTCCTCCGAACCGAGATGCAAAAGTCGGCGTCAAAGTTCGAAAGCTCGTCGAGATTCCGTCCTGCTCGCGCACGACGAGCGTAGTCCGGCGTTCCTGGGCGGTCACGGTCAATCGCCTATTTCGCTCAATCCTTTGATTAGAGACTGGTTCCCAGATGCGGTTGCGCCAGTATTTGCAGATCAAGGCTCTTTGCGGTAACCCTGCGCAAAGCTCAGCAGCGATGTTTTGGCTTCGCTCTTCGCCAATTGATCTTGCAAATTCTAAGGTGGTGTGGTGCATGACCCCATGCGGGTTGCCCTGGAGTGGGCGGTGTTCGTCGGCGACGATCTCCTGTAAACAATCCCTCAGCGTCTCGCACCAGGGTTCGGGTACAGGAATGACCGGACGCGGCTCAAGGCGCAGATTCCAAAGATCGATCAGGTCGGTCGCGCGGGTAGGATTAAAAACGAAGAGGATAAGGTCGTCGTGCCGGCGACGTTCTACGTCAAGCCCGTGCCTCGTCGCACGCAGCGGCGTAATTGCCCCAGACTGATAGACCTTCGTCCACGTCTGCGGATCGCAGGCCGCCTTCGTGGGCTGGAACACATCGACGTATCCTTCGGAGATATAAGCAAGGTCGCCGCCAGAGGGGTAGACTCCGAAAACCGCCTCCGCGAGCCCAGTGCCGGGCAGGCGGCGGACGAGGACAGCGTCCCTTGCCTCACGCAACTCAAACCGTCGCTCCGTTCGATAAAGATCCTTAAATACATCGAAGACGTCCAAGCCGAACGCCGGCTCGGCCTCTTGACGGCTGCCAACTGAGGCAAAGAAATCTCGCAAGGTAACTACGTTTGGGTGCACCGGTGTGGTGATCTGGGCGTGTTGGAGACCTGCGGCTTCTAAAAGCCCTTCCTCAGCCTCAACGAATACGTCAGGCTCGAAGAAGTCGACGTATCCACGCGCGACCGCATAGCCTCGTGTTCGGTTTTGCGGCTCCCGCCATTCCTTCGGAGCACTGCGAAAGACCGGAATAATCGGGTTATAGAAGCCGCCCCAAAGACAAGCACATGCCCGCATGATCGCTTGGACAGACGCTAAATCATTAGGTCGGACAAGAAATCCAATGCGGGTTGGCCGCAGACGAATTGTGGCCTCAAGTTCAGTTGATTTCATAATACGCTACCGCAGCGCCCGAGCGCGATCGGCGAGGAAATCGTCCACCGACGCGCCCGGCTTGCCCTCGACGAGCCGACGGCTCATCGCCTGCGCGCGCGCCACGACTCGATCCACCGTCCGCAGCACGATGGCGTCGCCGCCGTCCTCGACGATCACTTCGCCGCCGTGGGCGAGGCCGTGGCGCGCGCGGAGTTCGGCCGGCAGGCTCACCCGCCCGTCGGGCATGACCTTGATCCGCATGACAATCGGTCCTTTTCGTACGCTTCGCGTGCGCTGCCGCGCAGGCTTCTTTTTCTTTTTTTAACTTTGTCCGAGGCAAGCTTCGACGTTGAAGCCAATCTCCAACGACAAGTAGCAAAAAAGAAAGAAAGAAAGCCCGCGCGGCGAGCGCACGCGAAGCGTTCACGCAAGCCCCCAACCCCTTCCCCCAACACCCTACCGCTTAAGCTAGACGGTGCCGCCATGACGAGCGGACCGGCGGCGCACCCTTCTCGATACGGCAGGACGGCGGCGCGTGGGCGGTCGAGGCGGCCGGCGCTTGGCGGGTGGCCGGGGCCGGGCGGATCGACGCGGCGCTGCGCGGCCTCGTCGCCGAGGCCAGCAGTGGCAAGGCCGCGTCGGTGCGCCTGCGCTTAGACGCCGTCGAGGCGCTCGACACGGCGGGCGCTTGGCTGTTGCTGCGCACGCGGGACGATTTGCGTCGGGACGGCATCGAGGCCGCGATCGAGGGGGCGTCCGAGGCGCAGGCGCTCCTGCTCGCTGCCGTCGGCACGGCCGAAGCCCCCCCGCCCCGCCCGGGCGACCCGCGCCGCTGCGGCGCCTCGTCGAGGGCATAGGCGCCGGCGGTGCTCGGCGGGCTCGACGAGGCCCGGGCGCTGACGACGTTCTTAGGATCCGTCGTCGCCGGTTTCGGCCGGCTGGTCCTCGATCCGCGCCGCTTTCGCCTGACCTCCTTCGCGCACCACGTCGAGGAGGCCGGCATCAAGGCGCTGCCGATCGTCGGGCTGCTCTCGTTCCTGATCGGGATCGTGCTCGCCTACCAGAGCGTCGGGCAGTTGCGCCAGTTCGGCGCCGAGATCTTCACGATCGACCTTCTCGGCATCTCGGTCCTGCGCGAACTCGGGCCGCTCCTCACCGCGATCATCGTCGCCGGGCGCTCGGGCTCCGCCTTCACCGCCCAGATCGGCGCCATGCAGGCGGGCGAGGAGGTCGACGCGATGCGGGTGATCGGCCTCGACCCGATCGAGGTCCTGGTCCTGCCGCGTCTGTTGGCCCTCGTCGTCGCCTTGCCGCTGCTCGCCTTCTTCGCCGGCCTGATGGCGCTGTTGGGCGGTGGTGCCGTGATCGTCTTCGACCTCGGCATCGCGCTGCCGCAGTTCCTGGCCCAGTTGCAGGCGGCGGTGCCGCTCGGGGTCTTCGTCGCCGGCACGATCAAGGCGCCGGTCTTCGCCTTCCTGATCGCGCTGGTCGGCTGCCACGAGGGCCTCAAGGTGGAGGGCAGCGCCGAGTCGGTCGGACGCCTGACGACGCGCTCGGTCGTGGTCGGCATCTTCCTCATCATCGTCGCCGACGCCGCCTTCTCGGTCCTGTTCCAGGCGTTCGGGTTATGAGCCCGGTCATCGAGGTCGCCGGCCTCGTCACCCGCTTCGGGGCCAAGACAATCCACGACGGGCTCGACTTCGAGGTCAAGCGCGGCGAGGTCGTGGCGCTCATCGGCGGCTCAGGCAGCGGCAAGTCGGTCCTGCTGCGCGTCCTCCTGGGCCTGCTGCCGCCGGCCGGGGGCAGAATCCGGGTGCTCGGCGCCGACGTGCCGCCGCCTAATGCCGCCGCCGCGTCGGAGCTTCGCCGGCGGATCGGCGTCCTGTTTCAGGACGGTGCGCTGTTCAGTTCCTTGAGCGTCGCCGAGAACGTCGCCGTGCCGCTCAAAACCTGGACCGACTTGCGCCCGCCCTTGCTCGACGAGCTGGTCGCGCTCAAACTGCGCCTCGTCGGCCTGCCGGCCGACGCCGGGGCGCGGCTGCCCGACCAGCTATCGGGCGGGATGCGCAAGCGGGCCGGTCTGGCGCGGTCCTTGGCGCTCGACCCGGACCTCCTCTTCCTCGACGAGCCGACGGCCGGGCTCGACCCGATCGGGGCCGCCGCGTTCGACCGCCTCATCATCTCCTTGCAGCAGAGCCTGGGCCTCACCGTCATGATGATCACGCACGACCTGGACAGCATCATCGAGGTCTCGGACCGCGTCCTGGCGCTGGTCGACCGCCGCACCGTCAGCGGCACGGCGGATGCACTGCGCCACGGCCCGCACCCGTGGCTGCGGGACTATTTCGGCGGCCCCCGCGGCCGGGCCGCGGCCGGAGCCAAGGCCGGAGTGATTTGATGGAGACCCGGGCCAGCCACCTCGCCGTCGGCGTCTTCGTCCTCCTCTTGACGCTGGCACTCGCCGCCGTCGCCGTCTGGCTGGCGGCGCTCGGCCGCGAGGGCGACGCCACGCTCTACGAGGTCGCGTTCGCCGGCTCGGTCTCGGGCCTGCAGGACGGCAGCGGCGTCTACTATCGCGGCGTGCCGGTCGGCCGCGTCGAGGCGATCCGCATCGACCCCGACAACGTCGATCGCGTGCTGGCGCGCATCGGCGTCGACCCGACGACGCCGATCAAGACCGACACCAAGGCCGAACTCGTCCTGCAGGGCGTCACCGGCCTGTCCAACATCCAGCTCACCGGCGGCAGCAACGCGAGCCCCCTCCTGGCCGAGGTCGCCGAGTCCGACCCGCCGGTGATCGAGGCGGGGCCGAGCGCCATCGAGCAGGTGTTCAAGAGCGGCCCCGAACTCCTGAGCGAGGCGGTCGCCGTTCTGGCCCGGCTCGGCGCGCTCGCGAGCGAGGCGAACGTCGAGGCGGTCTCGGCCGCGATCGCCGACGTGCGCTCCCTCACCGGCACGCTCGCCGGCAAACGCGAGCAATTGACGACGCTGATCGACGACGGGGCCGGGGCGATGACGGCGGCAAAGCGGACGGCGAACGAGTTGGACAGCACCTTGCAGGAGGTGCGCGGCTTGGCGGGCGAGCTTCGCCAGACCCTGACCGGCGTGCGCAGCGGAAGCGGCGAGACGATCGCCGAACTCCAGGCGACGGCCGCCGCCTTTCGCGGCCTCGCCGAGGAGGCGACGGCGACGCTCGAAGGCTTGGAGCGGCCGATCGAGGATTTCAGCCAGTCGGGCCTTTACGACTTCAGCCAGATGGTGCGCGAACTGCGCAACCTGATCGCGTCGCTCACCCGCGTCTCGACCGAGATCGAGCGCGACCCGTCGGGCTTCCTGCTCGGCGGCAACCGAAGGGGGTTCGAGGCCCGATGAGCCACGATCGACGCGCGGCACTGCTCGTCCTCGGCGCCGGGACGCTCGCCGGCTGCGCCGCGACCGGGCGGCTGATCCGCCCGACCCCGCCGCAGATCTACCGCCTCTCGCCGACCGAGGCGCTGGAGGAGGGCCTGCCCCCGGTCGCGGGCACCTTGCTGGTCGAGACGCCGAGTGCCGTCGCGGGGCTGAACACGGCCCGGATCGCGCTTCGGCCCGAGCCGACCAAGCTCGACTTCTACGCCAACGCGCTCTGGGTCACGGTCTTGCCGGTGATGTTCGGCAACCTCGTCGCCGAGACGCTGGGCTTGAGCGGCAGGGTCGACGTGACGACCCCGGACTACACGAGCGGCGTGCGCCCGGACTACTCGCTCAACCTCGCCATCATCGCCTTCGAGGCAGTCTACGACGGCGGCACCGACGTGCCCCCGCTCATCACCTTACGGGTGGGTGCCCGCCTCCTGCGCCTGCCCAAGCGGGAGCCGATCGCGGGCTCGGTCTTCAAGGAGGTCGCCCGCAGCGACGGCACCGCCATGCCAACGATCGTCGTCGCCTTCGACGCCGCCGCCGACCGGCTGCTCGCCGACGTCGCCGCCTGGAGCCTGCGCGAACTCCCCACCATCGTCTGAACGCTTGCGCGTGCGCTGACGCGCGGTCTTTCTCTTCTTCTTTTTTGTAAGTGTTAACGGAGGAGACTGGCCGCGGCGCCGGGGGCCAGCCTCGGACAAAGCGAAAAAGAGAAAAAAGAAAGCCCGCGCGGCGAGCGCACGCGAAGCGTCCTTGCCTCCTTGTATCGAGACGATATATATCGGCTCGACATAATCGCATCGGGTTCATATGGATACGCAACTCCTGTGCCTCGGCGTCTTGAGCGAGGGCGAGCACAGCGGCTACGAGATCAAGAAGCTGTTCGAGTGCCGCTTCAGCCACTTCTTCGCCGCCGGCTTCGGCTCGATCTACCCGGCGCTGGCGGCGCTGGCGCAGGACGGCCGCGTCACCGCGCGCGACGTGCCGCAGGCCGGACGGCCGGACAAGCGGGTCTACCGGATCACGCCGGCCGGGCTCGACCACCTGCGCGGGGCGCTGGCGAGGATGGAGCCGCGGCACAAGGTGCGCTCGGAGTTCTGCGTGCTCATGTACTTCGCCCACCTCCTGCCGCCCGGGCGGGCGATCGCGCACCTGGAGGCCATGATCGCGCACTGGCGCTCGATGCTGGACGGCGACTTGAACCTGTCGCCGACGGACGCGGCGGCGCTGACGCCGGGGCAGCGCTTCGACCTCGGCTTCGGTCGGCGCATGATCGCGACCGCGATCGCCTACAGCTCCGAGCAGCGCGACGCCCTGGAACGGGCGCTCGCCACCCCCCGCGACGACCTCGCGGCCGAGTGAGAGGAGGACGCCCGTGCGCCGCCCGATCCTGATCGCGCTCGCGATCGCCCTCCTGCTCGCGGCGTGGCTTGCCTCGCCCTACCTCGGCTTGGCGCCCAGGGCCGACGACGCCCCGGCCGAGGCGCCGACGGCGACCGAGCGGGTGCCGCCGCCGGCCAAGGTGCGGGTGCGGACCTTCGCCGCCGAGCCGGTCACGCGCGAGATCGCCCTCTCCGGCCGGACCGAGGCGATGAAGAGCGTCGAGGTCACGGCCGAGACGTCGGGCCGGGTCGTGGCGTTGCCGATCGAGAAGGGCGACGACGTCGAGGCGGGCGCGGTCCTGGCGAGGCTCGACGCGCAGGACAAGCGGGCCGTCGTCGCGCAGGCGCAAGCGGCGCTGGACCAGCGCCGGATCGAGAACAACGCCGCCGAGCGCCTGGGCGAGAAGGGGTTTCAGGCCCAGACCCGGGTAGCCGAGGCGAAGGCCAGCCTGGAGGTGGCGAGGGCGGCCCTGGAGCGGGCCCGGCTCGACCTCGCCAACACCGAGATCATCGCCCCGATCGGCGGCTACGTCGAGCGGCTGCCGGTCGAGGTCGGCGGCTACGTCGGCGAGGGCACGGCGGTCGCCCGCATCGTTCGCCTTCGGCCGCTCAAGGTCGTGGCCGACCTGCCCGAGGCGCGGGCACTCGACGTC
Organism: Geminicoccaceae bacterium; assembly: GCA_965217265.1. GTDB lineage: Bacteria > Pseudomonadota > Alphaproteobacteria > Geminicoccales > Geminicoccaceae > JAGRGG01. The sequence continues at coordinate 65,062 of CBDCHP010000011.1, forward strand.
ATGGTCGGGCAGAGCGCCCGCGTGGCGTTCCCGAACGGCGACGCGACCGAGGGCCGCGTCACCTTTATCGGCCGCGAGGCGAACGAGGCCACGCGCACGTTCCTGGTCGAGATCGAGGTCGCGAACGAGGACGGGCGCGTGCCGGCCGGGGTCAGCACGGCCGTCAACCTCGACGTTGGCGAGGCCGAGGCGCAGCGCCTGTCGGTGGCGCTGCTCGGCCTCGACGACGGGGGCGAGATCGGGGTCAAGGCGGTGGACGCGAACGACAAGGTCGTCTTCGTGCCGGTCGAGATCGTCAAGGGCGGTGCCATGGAGGTCTGGGTCACCGGCCTGCCGGACCCCGTGCGCCTGATCACCGTCGGGGGGGGCTTCGTCGCACCCGGCCAGACGGTCGTTCCGGTTCCGGTCGATGGCCAGGCTTCGGTCGACAAGGAGGACGGCGCGTGATCGCCCTGATCGAGGCCGCGTTCGCCCGCTCGCGCACGACGCTGCTCACGCTTCTCCTCCTCTTGGCGGCGGGCCTCTCGGCCTACCTCACCATCCCCAAGGAGGCCGACCCGGACGTCCAGTTCCCGATGGTCTACGTCTCGGTCGGCTACGAGGGGATCTCGCCCGAGGACGCCGACCGGCTGCTCGTCCGGCCGATCGAGACCGAATTGCAGGGCCTGGAGGGGGTCAAGGAGATCACCTCGACCTCGGCACAGGGCCACGCCTCGGTCTCGATCGAGTTCGACGCCGGCGTCGACATCGACGACGCGCTCGACGACGTGCGCGAGAAGGTCGACGTCGCCAAGTCGAAGCTGCCGTCGGGCACCGACGAGCCGAGCGTCAACGAGATCAACATCGCCCTCTTCCCGGTCATCGTCGTGACGCTGGCGGGCGACGTGCCGGAACGGCAACTGCTCAAGCTCGCCCGCGACTTGCGCGACGACATCGAGGGCCTCGCGCAGGTGCTGGAGGTCGACATCGCCGGCGAGCGCGAGGAGGTGCTGGAGGTCGTCGTCGACCCGCTCAAGGTCGAGAGCTACGGCCTCAACCTCGAACAGGTTCTGGGCATCGTCGACCGCAACAACCGCCTCGTTGCGGCCGGCGCCCTCGACACCGGCTCGGCGCGCTACGCGGTCAAGGTGCCGGGCGTGTTCGAGACCTTCCAGGACGTGGCGACGCTGCCGGTCAAGGTCGACGGCGATCGGGTCGTGCGCCTCGGCGACATCGCCGACATCCGCCGCACCTTCAAGGACCCGACCGGCTTCGCCCGCGTCGAGGGCAAACCCGCCTTGGCCTTGGAGGTGAAAAAGCGCATCGGCGAGAACATCATCGAGACGATCGCGGCCGTGCGCGGCGTCGTCGAGGCCCACCGCGGCGACTGGCCGGCCGCGGTCGAGGTCGGCTACCAGCAGGACAAGTCCGACGACATCCGCTCGATGCTCAAGGACCTGGAGAACAACGTCATCGCCGCGATCCTGCTGGTGATGATCGTCGTCGTCGCCGCCTTGGGCCTGCGCTCGGCGCTCCTCGTCGGCCTCACCGTGCCGGGCTCGTTCCTGGCCGGCATCCTCGTCCTGTCGGCGATGGGGCTCACCATCAACATCGTCGTCCTCTTCGCCCTCATCCTGGCGACGGGGATGCTGGTCGACGGCGCGATCGTCGTCAACGAGCTGGCCGACCGCAAGATGGCCGAGGGGCTGCCCAAACGGGACGCCTACAAGCTGGCCGCGACCCGCATGGCGTGGCCGATCACCGCGTCGACGCTGACGACGCTGGCCGCGTTCGCGCCCTTGTTGTTCTGGCCCGGCATCGTCGGCGAGTTCATGCAGTACTTGCCGATCACGCTGGTCGCCACGCTCTCGGCCTCGTTGCTGATGGCGCTCGTCTTCGTCCCGGTGTTGGGCGGCATCGCCCCCGGCGGCGGCGGCGGGGCGTCGGATCCGGCGACGATGAAGGCGCTCGCCGCCGCCGAGGGCGGGGACTTGCGCGACCTCAAGGGGCCGACCGGCGCCTACGTTCGCCTGCTCGACCCCTTGCTGCGGCGCCCCTTCCTCGTCCTGACCGGTGCGGTCGTGATCGCGGCCGGCGTCGTCGCGGCCTACGTCGGCTACGGCCGCGGCATCGAGTTCTTCCCCGACATCGAGCCCGAGCAGGCGATCGTCTACGTCCACGCGCGCGGCGACCTGTCGGCCACCGAGCGCGACCGCTTCTTGCGCGAGGTCGAGGACCGCGTCCTGACGATCGACGGCATCGAGCACGTCTACGCCCGCAGCGGCCTGGAGTTCCGCGACCAGCAGGACATGGACGCGGACGTGGTCGGCATGATCCAGTTGGAGCTGGCACCCTGGGACCGGCGCCGGCCGGCGGCCGCGATCCTGAACGAGATCCGCGCCAAGACCGACGATCTGGCCGGGATCCGCGTCGAGGGGCGCGAGCCCGAGGGCGGGCCGCCGGTCGGCAAGCCGATCCAGATCCAGATCGCCGCGAACCAGCCCGAGCTGCTCTTGCCGGTGGTGGCCGAGGTGCGCCGGCGCCTGGAGGGCATCGACGTCTTGCGGGACGTGAGCGACACACAGGCCTTGCCCGGTATCGAGTGGCAGATGCAAGTCGACCGCGAGGCGGCGACCCGGCTGGGCGCCGACATCGTCGCCGTCGGCGCCACCGTGCAGCTCGTCACCAACGGCGTCATGGTCGGCACCTACCGGCCGAACGACGCCGAGGACGAGCTCGACATCCGCGTGCGCTTCCCCGACGAGGCGCGCAGCCTCGATCGGCTGCAAAACCTGATCGTCAACACCGAGCGCGGTGCCGTCCCGCTCGCCAACTTCGTCGCGCTCAAGCCGGCGCCCAAGACCGGCGACGTCGTGCGCATCGACGGTGAGCAGGCGTTCACCGTCCTGGCCGACGTGCAGGAGGGCATCCTGCCCGACGTCGTCGTCCAGCGCCTGAAGCGGTGGGTCGCGACGGCGCCGATACCGCCCGAGGTGCAGATCACCTTCAAGGGCGAGGACGAGGAGCAGAAGGCGGCGATGTCCTTCCTCTCCAAGGCGTTCGGCGTGGCGCTCTTCTTGATCGCGATCATCCTGGTCACCCAGTTCAACAGCCTCTACCAGACCGGCCTGATCCTCTCGGCGATCGTCTTCTCGACCGTGGGCGTGCTCTTGGGCCTCCTCCTCACCGCCCAGCCGTTCGGCATCGTCATGAGCGGCATCGGCGTCATCGCCCTGGCCGGCATCGTCGTGAACAACAACATCGTCTTGATCGACACCTTCAACGAGTTGCGCCACCGCGGGCTCGAACCGCTCGACGCGGTCCTGCGCACCTGCGCCCAGCGCCTCAGGCCGGTGTTCTTGACGACGGTGACGACGATCCTCGGGCTCATGCCGATGGTGACCCGGGTCAACATCGACTTCGTCAGCCGCGAGATCACGCTCGGCGGCCCGTCCACCGACTGGTGGGTGCAGTTGGCGACCGCCGTGGCGACGGGCCTGTTCTTCGCCACGCTCATCACGCTGATCCTCACCCCTTGCCTCCTCGTCCTGCCCGAGCGGGCGAGGGCGCTGAAAGCGGGCTTGAGCCGGCGCACCAAGCGGGGCGGCGGCGTACCGGCCGGGGCGCCGGCGGAGTAGAGCGGGTGTCGATGGAAGACGGATCGACGGTCCCGCGGGTCTGGCTGCTGCTCGGCGACAAGCCCGGCGACAACGCCCAGGTGCGCGCGGTCGCGGCGCACCTCCCCTGGCCGGTCGAGGAGCGCCGCCTCGTGCCAAGACCCGAGTGGGCACTGGGCAAGCCCGCCTTCAAGCCGGGCCTGGACCACCTCGACCCCGCCCGTTCCGATCGGCTGGCGCCGCCCTGGCCCGACCTCGCGCTGACGATCGGCCGCCGCCCGTCGATGGCGGCCTTATGGTTGAAGCAGCGATCGCCCTCGACCAAGCTCGTCCTCGTCGGCCGGCCCAAGCGCTGGCCCGAGCGCTTCGACCTGATCGTGGCGCCGCCGCAGATGGGCGTGCCCGACGCCGCCAACGTCGTGCGGCTGCGGCTGCCCTTGCTGCGGCCGGACGAGGACAAGATCGCGGCCGAGGCGGCGGCGTGGCGGGACGCGCTGGCGCCGATGCGGCACCCGCTCACCGCCTTGATGATCGGCGGACCGACGATGCCGTACCGCCTCGACGCCGCCGTCGCGGCCGGGCTGTTGCAGCCCCTCCTGGCGGACGGGGGGGGCCTGTTCGTCACCACGAGCCGCCGCACCCCGGCCGAGGTCGTGGCGACCTTGCGCGACCTCTTGCGCGACGTCGACCCAGCGCGGGCACGGCTCTACGCCTGGGGCGACGCGGGCGCCAACCCCTACCACGCACTCTTGGGCCTCGCCGACCGCTTCGTCGTCACCGCCGACAGCGTGTCGATGCAGATCGAGGCGGCGGCACTCGGCCGGCCGCTGGCGATAGCGCCCCTGCCGATCGCCGCCAGGGCGCGGCGCGACCTGCTCGCGGCGGTCCGGCGGTTGAGCCGGTGGCGGGGCCCCCTGGGCCGCATCCTGCGCGCCTCGCTGGAGGGCGGGCGCTTCGGCTATCCCCGCGACCTTGCGGCCCTGCACGACTGGCTCTATGCCCAAGGCCGCGCCGTGCCTTTGGGCCAAGCCTATCCCCCGCCACAGCCGCCGATGCCCGACGAGGCGCCCGAGGTGGCGGGGCGGGTGCGGGCACTGCTGGAGTCGTAAGCCTTGAGCCAACCCCACGTCGCGCTCCTCTTGAGCGACCTCAATCCCGGCGGGGTGCAGCACACGTTCCTGCGCGTGGCGCACGGGCTGCTGGCGCGGGGCGTGCGCGTCTCGCTCCTCGCCTGCCACGCCGGCGGCAAGCTGGAGGCCGCCGTGCCGGCGGGTGCGCGGCTCGTCGATTTGGACCGACACGGAATCGCCGGCCGGCTGCGGGCACTGCTGGCGGCACCTTCGCTCGCGCCCGCCCTGGTCTCGCCCCTCCTCCTCGCCCGCGGCCGCTCGAAATCGACCCCGGCGTTCCCGGCCCTGGTCGACTGGCTCAAGCTGAACCGGCCCGACACGCTCATGTCGGCCACCCCCTTCCTCAACATCGAGGCGTGGCTGGCGCGGCGGGCGTCCGGGGTGCGGCCCCGGCTCGTCTTGAGCGAGAACTCGCACTTCTCCGTCGGCAAGCCGCGCAAGCGGTGGAAGGTGCGCCGCCTCGCCCGCACCATGCACCGGGCCTACGCCGAGGCGGACGGCCTCGTCGCCAACTCGAACGGCACGGCCGACGACATCGCGCAAAGCATCGGCCTCGACCGCGACCGCTTCACCGTCATCCACAACCCGACCTACACCCCCGATCTGCACGTCCGGGCCTCCGAACCCTGCGATCACCCCTGGCTTCAAGGCGACGGCCCGCCGGTCCTGCTCGGCGTCGGCCGGCCGACGAAGCAAAAGGACTTCCCGACGCTTCTGCGCGCGTTTGCCCGCGTGCGCGCGCTGCGCCCGGTCCGCCTCGTCCTGATCGGCGAGGTCGGCAAGCCGGACAAGCGGGGCGTCCGCCGGGCGGCACTCGCCGATCTCGCGGCCGAACTCGGCGTCGCGGCCGACGTCGATCTCCTGGGCTACCGCGCCAACCCTTTGCCCTACATGGCCCGGGCATCCGTCTTCGGCCTCAGCTCGACCTTCGAGGGCTTCGGCAACGTCCTGATCGAGGCGCTCGCCTGCGGCACGCCCGTCGTCAGCACCGACTGCCCGAGCGGCCCCGCCGAGATCCTCGACCACGGCCGCTTCGGCCGCATGGTGCCGGTCGGCGACGACGCCGCCTTCGCCGAGGCCGTGCTCGCGACCCTCGACGACCCGCTCGACCCCGAAACGCTCAAGCGCCGGGCGCAGCGCTTCGACTTCGCCGCCTCGATCGCCGCCTACGCGAGCATCTTGCTGCCGGACGCCACCACGCCGGCAAAAGAGCGTGACGGCGTCCCGCAATCGCTGTCGGACGCGTTGTGAGGCCACCGGACGGCTGGTAGACTGTTATATCCTTCGTGCCGTTGCTGCCGCCCATTGCCTTGAAGGTTTCGCCTATGAAAAACAGTCTATTGAACAGGATCACCCGCGAGGCGATCGTTCGCAGCACCTTCTTTCTGCCCGAGCACCGCCGCCGCCGCCTGGAGCGCTACCTGCGCGGCAAGGAGCAATTCGCGTCGTTGCAAGCGGCCGACGTCGCCGTCGTCTCGTTCGGCAAGAGCGGCCGGACGTGGCTTCGCACCCTGCTCTGGCGCTTTTATCAGCAAAGGCTGGGCCTGTCGGAGAGGAGCTTCGCCGGCTTTGGCAGCGGCGGCTTGAAGAAGGGCAAGGCCATGCCGCGCTTGTTCTTCACCCACGACAATTACCTGAAGGACTATACCGGCAACGCCCACACGAAAACCGACTACGCCGGCAAGAAGGTGGTCCTGCTCGTGCGCGACCCGCGCGACACCGGCGTATCGCAGTACTTTCAATGGAAGTTTCGCATGCGGGACGCGAAGAAGGTGCTCAACGACTATCCCGACTCCGCCGCCGACATCCCGGCGTACGATTTTCTCGTCCACGAGGGCGGCGGCGGCGTGCCCACGATCATCGGCTTTCTCAACGATTGGATCCGGGCGCGAGCGGAGGTCGAGGACCTGCTCGTCGTCCGCTACGAGGATTTGAAGCGCGACACGACGGGCGAATTCGCCCGGATCCTGCGCTTCATCGGCGAGGAAGCCGGGCAGGACGAGATCGCGGAATGCACGGCCTACGCCAGCGTCGACAACATGCGCGCCTTGGAGACCAAGCGGACGTTCAGGCGCGCCGGCTCCAGGATGCAGGCGAAGGACAAGACGAACCCCGACAGCTTCAAGGTGCGCCGCGCCAAGGTCGGCGGCTGGCGCGACTACCTGAGCGACACGCAAGCGGCCAAGATCGAGGCCCTGATCGAGCGCGACCTGCTGCCGGGCTTCGGCTATCGCCTGGACGAACAGGCACCCGCCCAAGCCATGAGCCAAGCCGCGGCCCGGGCCTGACGCCCTCAAACGAAGCGGACGAACATGAAACCGACGGTCTTCATCCACACCAACCACAAGCAACTCATCGGGGCCCTGGTCTCGGCCCACTCGATGCGCCGCAACGCGGCCGAGCCCACCTCCTTCGAGGTCAAGCTGATCGAGTTGCAGGACCACATGGACGTCTTTGGCAAGTACGAGGGCAAGACCTACCTGCGCGACGGCACCGATCGGGTCTGGCTGAACGAGGACCTGCAATCGTTCACGCCCTTGCGCTTCATGCCGCCCGAACTGACCGGCTACGCCGGCCGCGCCGTCGTCGTCGACCCCGACGTGTTCGCGGTCCAAGACGTCGGCGAACTCTTGAACACGGACATGAACGACAAGGCGATCATGTGCTGCACGCGCGGCTCCGGCCCGCGCCAGCACCCGGCCTCGTCGGTGATGCTGCTCGACTGCGCCAAGCTCAGGCACTGGAGCATCGCCGAGGATTTCGACATGCTGTTCAAGCGCCAGCGCGAGTACAAGACCTGGATGAACCTCGGCTACGAGGACAGCGGCACGATCGGCATCCTCGATCCCGGCTGGAACGACTTCGACAAGCTCTCCGGGCGCACCAAGATGATCCACAACACGCGGCGCAAGACGCAGCCGTGGAAGTCCGGCCTGCCGGTCGACTTCGTCCCGTCCGAGAACAACAAGCTCTCGCCGCTCGCTTGGCTGATGCTGGCCCGGCGCAAGCTGTTTGGCACCTACAGCATGCTCGGCTCCTACAAGGACCACCCCGACAAGCGCCAGGAGGAGCTGTTCTTCGGCATGTTGCGCGAGTGCGTCGACGAGGGCAGCGTGAGCGAGGCGATGCTCAAGGAGCACATGGCGCAAAACCACGTCCGCCACGACGCCTTCGAGGTGATGGCGAAGACGCCGCCCTTGCCCAAAGCCGCTTGAGGGGTCATTAGTAGGGGAGCGGTTCCGTCCGGCCAGGGTGCCCGGGCCGGAACCTCCCCGACATCGCCAATCTTTGGCCGATCCTCAAGGAGCACGGGCGTATGCTCTTGACCCGCCGCACACTCATGGCGCTCGCCACCGCCACGACGCTGACCCCCACGCTTGCCGCCGCCGAGCCGACCGAGTTGCGCTTCGGCACCAACTGGAAGGCCCAGGCCGAGCACGGCGGCTTCTATCAAGCCCTCGCCAAGGGCCTCTACAAGGACGCCGGCCTCGCGGTCGAGATCGTCGAGGGCGGCCCGAACGTCAACCACCGCGCAGCACTCGCCGCGGGCAAGCTCGACCTCTACATGGGCGGCAACCTGTTCGGCAGCTTCGATTTCCTCGCCGCCGGCGTGCCGGTCACGGCGGTCGCCGCCTTCTTTCAAAAGGAGCCGGCCGGCTTCCTCGCCCACTCGGATAGCGACATCGAGGGCTTCGACGACCTCAAAGGCCACCCGATCTTCCTCTCGACCGCGAACAAGCTCACCGTCTGGCCCTGGCTGCAAAGCCAGTTCGGGCTGCAAGAAACCCAGCTCAAGCCCTACACCTTCAACAGCGCCCCCTTCATCGCCGACCCGTCGAGCGTGCAGCAGGGCTACGTCACGGCCGAGCCCTACGCCATCCACGCGCAGACCGGCTGGTGGCCGAAGACATTCCTCTTCGCCGACGCCGGCTACGACAGCTACTCGACCCTGGTCGTGGCGCGCGACGACTTGATCGAGGCGCAACCCGACGCGGTGCAGGCGTTCGTCGACGCCTCGATCCTGGGCTGGGTCGACTACCTCTACGGCGACCCGGCGCCGGGCGACCGCCTCATTAAGCGGTCCAACCCCGACATGGACGACGGCCAGCTCGCCTACTCGCGCGTGGCGATGCGCGAGCGGGGCATCGTCGATTCGGGCGACACGATCGAGGACGGCATCGGTGCCATGGACGCCCTGCGCTGGCGCTCGTTCTTCGAGCGCGCCGTCGCCTGGGGCACGGTTCCGGCCGACCTGCCGATCAGCCAAGCCTTCACGCTCGACTTCGTCAACAAGGGGGTCGGGCTCGACCTCAAGGCGGACCTCGGGAGCTAGGCCCGTGCCGCGCCCGTCGAGCGTGTCCTGGGCGCCGCCGGCCCCGTCCCCGGCACGCGACCCCAGCACCGTCCTCCTCAGCATGGAGGGGGTCGGCCACCGCTTCGCCAACGGCGCCGAGGCCTTGCGGGGCTTCGATCTCGTCGTGCGCACGGGCGAGTTCGTCGCTCTGCTCGGGCCGTCCGGCTGCGGCAAGAGCACGGTCTTGAAGCTGATCGCCGGGCTGTTGCGGCCGACGGCCGGGCGAAGCGACGCCGGCGCCCACGCCGGCGACCTCGCCTTCGTCTTCCAGAGCCCGACCTTGATGCCCTGGGCGACGCTCGCCGGCAACGTCGCCCTCCCCTTGCGGCTCAAGGGCGTACCGCGCCTTGAGGCCGACGCGCGCGCCCTGGCCGCCCTGGAGGGCGTCGGCCTCGCCGCCTTCGAGCGCACCTACCCGCGCGAGCTCTCGGGCGGGATGGCGATGCGCGCGGCGCTGGCGCGGGCACTCGTCACCGGGCCGCGGCTGCTCTTGATGGACGAGCCCTTCGCCGCCCTCGACGAGATCACCCGGCAAAAGCTGAACGACGACCTCCTGGCCTTGAAGGACCGCTTTGGCTGGACGATCGTCTTCGTCACGCACAGCGTCTTCGAGGCCGCCTACTTAAGCGATCGAATGCTGGTGATGACGCCGGGGCCGGGACGGGTCGCGGCCGAAGTGCCGATCTTGGCACCCGTGCCGCGCGGCGAGGCCTACCGCGCCTCGGCCGCCTACGCCCTGGCCTGCGCCGAGGCGCGCGCCGTGTTGCGCCGCGTGATGGGGCCGGCGTGAAGCGGGCCCTGCCGCCGCTCCTCCTCCTGGCCGCGCTCTTGGGCCTGTGGCAGGCGGGCGTGCGGCTGGCCGAGACGCCGGTCTACATCCTGCCGGCCCCGAGCGACGTCGCCCTGAGCCTGATCGCGGATTGGCCGAGCTTGTGGCCGTCCCTGCTCGTGACCCTTGAAGTGACCGGCTTAGCGCTCTTGTTCGCGATCGTCGGCGGCGGCGGGCTCGCGGTCCTGTTCAGCCTGTCGCGCACCCTGGAGCGGGCGATCTACCCGCTCGCCGTCGTCTTACAGGTGACGCCAGTGATCGGGATCGCGCCCTTGATCCTGATCTACGCGCCGAGCCAGACGGCGGGCGTCGTCCTGATCGCCTGGATCGTTGCCTTCTTTCCTGTCCTCGCCAACACGACGCTGGGCTTGAGGAGTGTCGATCCGAACCTCGTCGACCTGTTTCGCCTCTACGGTGCCGGCCGGGGCCAGGAATTGCTGCGCCTGCGGCTGCCGGCGGCGTCGCCCTACTTCTTCGGCGGCTTGCGCATCGCCGGCGGCCTCGCGCTGATCGGCGCCGTCGTCGCCGAGTTCGTCGCCGGATCCGTCGGCGCCGGCACGGGCCTCGCCTTTCGCATCCTCGAAGCCTCGTACCGCTTGCAGACGGCGAAGATGTTCGCCGGGCTCGTCCTCTTGGCACTCAGCGGCGTCGTGATCTTCGTCGCACTCAACCTGCTCGGCCACCTCGCCCTGCGCCGCTGGCACGAGAGCGCCCTCGTCGTCGAACGGTAGCGTTGAGCTTAGGATTTTGGCATACTCCCTCTAGCGGCCGCGGCGAGTGCCGCGCCCTTGGCATACAACTACAAGGGGGGACCCCGATGCGGCAGCACGACGGATCAAGGGTGGAGCGTGCCCCGCGTCCGTACGAGGGGCTGATCGCCGACTTGGACGGCATCCCCTTCAACGTCCAGCCCGAATGGGTGCGCCGCCGCTCGACGCCCTCGCACGAGCTCGGCCCCTGGCGCGAGGCGGCTTCGCTCGGCCAAGCGGCCGACGTCTGGGTCGGGCCGCGCGACGGCGAGGAGCTTCTGGCCACGCTCGCCGCCGCGTGGCGGCACAGGGTCCCGGTCACCGCGCGCGGCGGCGGCACGGGCATCTACGGCGAGGCCGTGCCGCTCCAAGGCGGCATCGTCCTCGACCTCGGCGAGATGCAGCAGATCCAAGAGGTCCGCCGCGGCCGGGTCCGGGCCGAGGCCGGGGCGCGCTTCATCGACATCGACGCCGCCGTGCGCTCGCACAGCCAGCAGGAACTGCGCTTGCACCCGACGACGTTCGCGACGGCGACGATCGGCGGCTTCGTCGCCGCGGGCCTCGGCGGCCCCGGCTCGGTCGGCTGGGGCCTGATCGGCGCGCCCGGCAACATCCTCCAGGCCAGCGTCATGACGCTGGAGAAGGAGCCGCAGACGCTGACCTTGGCAGGATCCGACCTGAACAAGATCGCCGGGGCCTGGGGCACGACCGGGATCATCACTGAACTGCAGCTGCCGCTCACGACGGCCTACCGCTGGGCCGACCTCGTCGTCGCCTTCGACACCTTCGAGGCGGCCTTGGGCTTCGCCCGGAACCTGGCCTTGGAGGGCGGCCTCTTGAAGAAGCTGATCAGCCTGCTCGCCGCCCCGCTGGCCCGGCACGCCTTGCCCGAGGGCATGCCCATAGGCGACGCGCACGCGGTCCTGGTCCAGGTGGCCGACATCAGCCTCGTCGCCGCGCGCGAGGCGGTGGCGGGATCGGGCGGCCGGATCGTGTCCGAGGCCTTCGCCGACGAGGCGGCGACGCCGATCTACGCCCACGCTTGGCAGCACGCGACGCAGCGGGCACTCAAGGCCGACGCGGCGCTTCGTCCGCTGCAAGCGCTCGTCCTGCCGCCCTTGGCCGAGCGCGCGGCGGGGCTGGCCGATCTCCTCGCCGCCGGGCACTGGCTGCACCTGGAGCTGGTGCGCTTCGGCCACGGCGTCGGCGCCGTCGCCCTGCCGCTCATCCGCTGCGACGAGGGGGCCTACCTCGCGGCGGTGGAAGGGCTGATCGCCGCCGGCTGCCGGGTGGCGCCGCATCACGCCGGCGCGGTGAGTGCCCGCGATCCGCTGCACGCCGCGTTCGCCGCCGAGAGCGACCCGCAGGGCCTGCTCAACCCCGGCAAGGTGGCACCCCTGCCGGCCTTGACAGCGAGGGATTGACCCTTATGTTGCGCGGGTCTCAATGCTCCCTTTTCTGATCGAGGACGTTTCATGGCCAAGCCGTCGACCGTGCTGATCAAGCTCGTGAGTTCGGCCGGAACCGGCTTCTTCTACACGACGAAGAAGAATACCCGCACGACGACCGAGAAGCTCACCTTGAAGAAGTACGACCCGAAGGTGCGCAAGCACGTCGAGTTCAAGGAATCGAAAATCAAGTAGCGCGCCCGCGCCCTTGAGAAGCTCCGTGTCGAAAGCCCGCCGTTCGTGGCGGGCTTTTGCCATTGTGGGCTCGCGTCTTGCGTGATTTTCTCCTATCATTTATCCCGCATCGAACCGTCGTCGCGGTGAAATCGGCCACGAGAGGACCTTGCCCGTGCGATCGCTATTCCTGGGGCTGGCGCAATCCTGCTTGGCGCTGGCCATCTTTTGGTCGCCGCCCGCCGCGGCCGCGTTGAAGGAGAACGCGCTCGGGCCGACGCCGCTCGTCCTCAAGGACGGGCGCATCGCCCAGGTCGTCGTCCACGCCATCCCCTTCGAATCCGGCACCGCCGACGTGTCGTCGGGCAACCGAGGCGTGCTCGAAGCGCTGTTGCGGCCGCTCGCGACCGACTGCTTCTTGACGGCGCAGGCGATCGGCCACGTCCGGCCCGGCCCCGACGGCGACGCGCTCGAAGCCCACCGCTTGGCGCGCGCGCGGGCCGACAAGGTGCAAACCATGCTGATCGACCTCGGCCTGCCCGCGGCGGCGATCGCCAGCGTCTGGGACTGGCAGTTCCTCGTCAAGGAGCCGCGCGTCACCTTGTGGGTCTTCCGCTTGAACGAGGGCGAGGACTGCAAGGGCACGCCGCTCGCCCCGAACGACGCGCCCGCGGTCGCCGCGAACGAGAAGCAGGGCTCCGTCTCGACCCAGGCGATTGCGACGATCGACCAGGACGCCGCCGACGCCCGCGCCGTCGCGGCGCTGCAGGCGGCGGGTCCGGCGGGCGTCGCCGACCCGTCCGCGCCCGGCACGGCAACGGATGCCGCAAAGGCCGAGCCGGCGCCGGCCCCGGCGCCCGGAAGGGCGACGCAGGCGTTCGGCGGCGGGGCGACGAAGAACGACGCGGCGCCGGAGCCGCCCCGGGCCGCGCAGCCGCTGCCCTCGCCCGAGCGTCCGGCCCCCGTCCTGGCGGCGCCGACGACGACGGCGGCCCTGCCGGCCGGAACCGACGCGGCCGACATCGTCTTCGCCGTCAACAGCAGCTACCTGCCCAAGGGTGCCACCGCCTCCTTGCGCCAGTTCCTCGCCGGCTTGGCGCCGGGCGGGCCGCACGTCGTGGAGGTCACCGCCGCGGTCGGCACCGGCGACGTCAGCGACGCCTCGCCCGAGGAGGCGCGGCGCTACAACCGCTGGATGGCCGAGCGCCGCGTCGGCCGCATCACCGAGTGGCTGAACGCCAACGCCGACGGCCGCCGCATCGAGGTCCGCGAGCGCTACGACGAGGGCGACGCCTCGCGCAGCGTGCGGATCACCGCGCGCGCCCAGTCGTAGCCGCTGAACGCTGCGCGTGCGCTGCCGCGCGGGCTTTTTTCTTCTTTTTTGCTACTTAGGTCTGTCCTTAATTGGGCATTCTTCGATGCTGGTCAGTGGCGGTCGGCATGTAGCGAAGGAGAGCGGGCACTTGAGCCGCGGTGATGGGCGCAGAGACATCTACTCCCTAGATCGGGCACCCGCCGTCAAAGCCCTGCTCAGCGGGAACTTGGTGCGGGCGGCGTGCCTCGCGCTGACGCTGCTGGCCGGTGCCGGCTGCACCGGCGTGAGCAAGGACTTCGACGCAGCGATCCAAGAGCGCATCCGCACCACGCCACCGAGCATGCGCCTTCCCGATCACTGATCTGGTCGAGGCAAAGATCGGGATGGGCGAGGGCTACCACGAGAGGCTCATCGCGTTCGGGTTCGAGGAGCAGGAGGTAATCAGGTCGGCCGAGCAGCTGCTGGAGGAGTACAGTGCAGACTCATACAGGGTGTACAAAAAACACTACCGAAGAAGAATTGTCAGTTATTGGGGCGTAACCGTGATCGTGTACCTAAGAGACGGTGAGTACTCGAACGTCTACGCAGATCTTGGTCTCTCATCTCTTTGATATTTGCAATCGAATAGGAGCGTCGAGCCATGTTGGAAAAGATCGAGGTCCGGTATCGCAGACTGGGCAGGACTGGAAAAGCAGACTCTTGTCACGACTACACCCCGCCACCCGGACCGGCACGGGCGCCGAAGCCAACCCCAACCAAAGTTGCAAAAAAGAAAAAAGCCCGCGCGGCGAGCGCAACGCGAAGCGTTCACTGCCCTCAATCGCAGCCCTTGGCCGCCTCGAACGCGTCGATCTTCTGCAAGTCGCCTTTGAGGACGAAGTCGCCGTAATCGAGGCGCAGGTTCGACAAGACGCCGCGCGCGGTCATGTCGAAGGCGACCTCGAACTCGGGCAGCCCCTCGCCGCCCTCGGTGTCGTGGTAGGCGAGGCTGACAGGCCAGCGCCGGCCCTCCTCTGGATCGCCGCTCCCGGTCGCCGCCACGGCCTTGCCGATCACGGCGCTGATGGTGTTGAGCGCGTCGGGCCCTGAGCCGTCGAAGACCTTGCTGGCGAAGACGAGGCGCCCAGCCTCGGCGTTCTCGATCAGGCGCACCATGTGCTCGGACGGGAAGATCGTCCCGGGCGGCAGGTCGAGGGTCATGCCCTCGGGCCGGCGGTAGGTGACTTCGCCGCCCTCGTCTTCCCCGCCCTCGCCTTTAAGGACCGCCTCGCCGCGGAACTCGTCGCCCATCTTGCCGTCGTCGAAGCTGCGGACGAAGAAGCGCATCGCCTGGTGGTCGGCCGATTCCCAACTGGAGAAGCGCACGTCGTAGGCGAAGCGGTCGCCCTCGTCGGTGTCGGCGACGAAGGCGAGCTGCTGCTGGCTGAGCCAGCCCTGGCAGGTGTCCTGCCACTCCATGACGAGCCCGCCCTTGACGTCGCTCATGCCGCTTTGCCCGTTGCCGTCGAGCAGGCTCAGGCGGTAGGCGGCCCGATGCGGCAGGAGATCGACGGCGCCGGCGAGCGACGGCATCAGGGCGATCAGGACGGCGAGGGCGGACTTCATGGACGTTTTCCTCATCGATACGTTATCAACGTTGCCAAGCGGGGGCATCGGCAAGGCCCCTTGAAACCAACTGGGGATGCTAAACGTCATGCCGGCCACCCGACCCGTCGTCTTCGTCACCCGCAAGTTGCCCGAAGCCGTCGAGGCCCGGCTCTCGCGGGACTACGCGCCCAAGCTCAACCGCGACGACCGGGCGCTCGGACCCGACGACGTCGCGCGGGGGGCCGACGGCGCCGACGCCCTCGTCGTCGCCCCGACCGAGCGCTTCGATGCAGCGGCGCTGCCGGCGTCGGTGCGCATCGTCGCGACCTACTCGGTCGGCCACGACCACCTCGACCTGCCCGGCCTGCGCGCGCGCGGCATCACCGTCACCAACACCCCCGACGTCCTCACCGACGCCACCGCCGAGATCGCGCTGCTCTGCCTCCTCGGCGCCGCGAGGCGGGCGTTCGAGGGCCAGACCATGCTGCGCCAGGACCGTTGGCGCCGCTGGACGCCGACCGAACTACTGGGCCAGGGCCTCGTCGGCCGGAAGCTCGGCATCGTCGGCATGGGCCGGATCGGCCGTGCCGTCGCGGCCCGCGCCCGCCCGTTCGGCCTTGAGATCCACTATCACCATCCGCGGCCCCTGCCGCAAGGGGAGGCCGGGGGGGCCATATATCATGAGACGTTGCAGGGTTTACTAGCCGCCGCCGACATCGTCAGCCTGCACTGCCCCGGCAGCGCCGAGAACACCGGCCTGATCGACGCCGAGGCGATCGCGGCGATGCGCGACGGCGCCATCCTCGTCAACACGGCACGCGGCAACCTCGTCGACGACGCGGCGCTGATCGCGGCCCTGCGCTCGGGCAAGCTGTTCGCCGCCGGACTCGACGTGTTCGCCGGCGAGCCCGCCATCAACCCTGCCTACCGCGACCTGCCCAACTGCTACGTTCTGCCGCACATGGGCAGCGCCACGATCGAGGCCCGCAACGGCATGGGCTTTCGCTGCCTCGACAATCTGGACGCCTTCTTCAGGGGCGAGACCCCGCCCGACAAGCTGGCCTGAGCCCCTCTTCAGGCTTCCTTAACCCGCCTTTGGCAAGCTGCCGGCAGTTTCATGATGACGAGAAGGCCGGCAGACCGTGGCGCAGAGCAGCATGTTCATCGATTCGATGTGGGTGATGGGGAGCCGCTTCATCCAGCGCGGCGCGAACTTCATCGTCCTGATCCTCCTGGCCCGCGCCTTGAGCGTCGCCGAGTTCGGCTATTACGGTTACGTGCTCGCCACGCTCTTGATGCTCTCGGTCCTGTTCGATCTCGGCCTGCGCCAAGCGCTCGCGCGCGAGATCGGCAAGGACGGCGCCGATCAGGCGGCGATCATCCGGGACCTTTACCGCCTCTGGCTCGGGCTCGGGCTCGCCTTGACCCTGGCGACCGCCGCCTTGATGTACGCGTTTGCCCCCGCCCACGGCGGCGACGCGCTGCTGGTGCCGGTCTTGTGCGCGGCACTCGCCGCCGCCCCCACGCTCTTCGTGCGCATGGGCCAGGGCGTGCTCCTGGGCCAGGGGCGGATGCGCGCCTTGAACGCGAGCGAGGTCACGGCGCGCGGCGTCCTGCTCGCCGGCACGGCGCTGCTCTGGCTCTTAGGCATGCTCGGCCTCGTCGAGGCGCTGGCCCTCCTGCTGCTCTCGACACTGGTCTCGGCCGTCGTCCTCTGGCGCCAGATCCGGCCCGAGGCGCGCCCGACGCGCCCGTGGTCGACGCGGGCCAACGCCGCCGCGCTGCGCGGCGGGCTCGGCTTTCTCTTCGGCGCGCTCGCCCTCATCATGCTGGGCCGCGTCGGCGTCTGGGTCTTGGGCGCCGTCCTGCCGGCCGAGGAACTCGGCCTCTACGTCGGCGTCATGCGGGTTGCCGAGATGGTGGCCGAGATCGCGACCGCGGTCGGGGTCGTCATCTTCAGCCACGGCGTGCGCGGCGGCGACGACGCCAAGGCGATCGAGGCGACGGCGCAGACGGCGCGCACCGTCACCGCGATCATGGGGTTGACGGCGCTCGGCGGCGCCCTCCTCGCCGAGCAAATCATCGGCATCGTCCTCGGTAGCGCCTACCTGCCGGCCGTGCCCGCCTTTCGGGTCTGCCTGCTCGGCGCCGTCCTCGCCTGCCAGAGCCTGATGCTCTACCCGGCGCTGTCGTCGCGCGGCCTGCCCTGGCTCGGCGCCGTCGTCATGCTGCCGGCGACGGCCGTGGCCGGTCTCGCGGCGTGGTATCTTGGCGCGCAGTACGGCCTGATCGGCGCGGCTTCGGCCTACGCGCTCGGCCAAGCGACGGCGATGGTCGGCTTCATCGTCCTCTTTCGCCGCCGCTTCGGCCTCGCCTGGGGCGCCACGCTTCTGCCGCGGCGCGAGGACGCGGCCGGCCTCGTCGCCTTCGTCAAGCGCAGGCTCGGTGGCCGGCTCAAGCCGGCGGGGGCTTGAGAACGCTTCGCGTCGCCTGCGGCGGGCTTTTTCTTCTTCCTTTTTGTCTTTGTCCGAGGCTGGCCCTCGGCGGCGCGGCTAATCCCCCACGTTAACACTGGCAAAGAGAAAGAAGAAAAAGCCCGCGCGGCGAGCGCACGCGCAAGCGTTCTTGCGGCCGATGCGCGGCGGGGCTACCTGATCGGGTATCCCTCGATCGTTTTGGACCGTCCCATGCACGCGCTCGCCAACCCGCTTCGCTTCCAGCGCCTCGCCGACAGGGTGCTGCCCTTCGTCGCTTGGCCCCTGCTCGTCCTCGCCCCGGTGGCACTCGTCTGGGGCTTGGCCGTGGCACCGGCCGACTACCAGCAGGGCGAGGCGTACCGGATCATCTACGTCCACGTGCCGGCCGCCTGGATGGCGACCTTCACCTACGCCGGGCTCGCGATCGCGGCCTTCGTGGCGCTGATCTGGCGCCACCCGCTGGCGGAGGTCGCCGGGCGGGCGATGGCGCCGGTGGGGGCCACGTTCACCGCGATCGCGCTCATCACCGGCTCGATCTGGGGCAAGCCGATGTGGGGGACGTGGTGGGTCTGGGACGCGCGGCTCACCTCGGTCCTGATCCTGTTCTTCCTCTACTTGGGCTACATCGCCCTACACGACGCCTTCGAAGATCCCGCCCGCGGGGCGAGGGCGGCCTCGATCCTGGCGCTGGTGGGCGCCGTCAACCTGCCGATCATCAAGTTCTCGGTCGATTGGTGGAACACGCTGCACCAGGGTGCCTCGATCCTGCGCGTCGGCGGCCCCGCGATCGACGGCTCGATGCTCTACCCGCTCTTGCTCACCATCCTCGTCTTCAAGCTCTACCTCGTGCTCGTCGTCCTCTTGCGCATGCGCCTGGAACTGACCCGGCGCAAGCTGACCCAGCTTCGCCTCCAAGCGGCGCAAGCGGCCTGAGCGGCTGCCGAGAACGCTTGCGCGTCGGCTGCGCCGGGCTTTTCTTCTTCCTTTTTTGCTACTTGTCGCCGGAGATTGGCCCTCGGCGCCGCGGCCAGCCTCCTGCGTTAACACTGGTAAAAAAACGTCAGCCTGCCTAGCAATGCTAGGCACTGAAGCGTTCTCTTCAAACCCACCCCGCAAGTTCCGTCCGCGCCAGATCGGCGAGGAAGGCGACGTGGTCGTCGGCGTCGTTGAGGCAGGGGATGTAGCTGAAGTGGGTGCCGCCGGCCTTGAGGAAGTCCTCGCGGCCCTCCTGGTTGATCTCCTCCAGCGTCTCGACGCAGTCGGCGACGAAGGCGGGCGAGATGACGGCGACCTTCTTCACGCCCTGTTCGGGCAGGTGCTCCAGGGTCTCGTCGAGGTAGGGCTGCAGCCACTCCTCGGGGCCGAAGCGCGACTGGAAGCAGACCATCAGCCGGTCCTCGCCCCAGCCGAAATATTCGCGCACGAGGCGCGAGGTCTTCTGGCAGTGGCAGTGGTAGGGGTCGCCTTCAAGGAGATAGCGTTTGGGCAGGCCGTGGTAGGACATGACGACCCGGTCGGGCACCCAGTCGAGCCCCTCGACGTGGCGCTCGATGCTCTCGGCCAACAAGCGGATGTAGCCCGGGTGGTCATGGTAGGGCGGCATGGTGCGCAGAGCCGGCTGCCAGCGCATCCGCATCAACGCCTCGAATGCCTTGTCGTAGGCGGTCGCCATGGTCGGCCCCGAATATTGCGGGTAGAGCGCCATGAGGACGATCCTGTCCGCCCCCTCGCCCTGGAGGCGGTCGAGCACGCTTTGGATAGAGGGGTTGCCGTAGCGCATCGCCCAGTCGATCAGGACGTTGTCGTTCGCCTCGAAGTGCGACTTCAGCTTCTCGGCCTGGGCGCGGGTAATCGTTCGCAGCGGGCTCTCGTCGAGTTCCTCGTTCCAGATCGAGCGGTAGGCCTCGCCCGACTTGAACGGGCGCCGGGTCAGGATGACGCCCTGCAACAGCGGCTGCCAGAGCCACGCCGGGTAGTCGATCACCCGCCGATCGGAGAGGAACTCGGAGAGGTAGCGTCGCATCGAGCGGTAGTCGGTGCCGTCGGGCGTGCCGAGGTTCATCAAGACGAGGCCGACCTTGCGCGCCCTGATCGGCGGGTGGTCGGCCGGGAGGACGTCGCCCTTGACGTCCGCCGCAGCATCCGTCGTCCTCGTCGCCTCAAGCACCGCGTCCGCCATCGTCCGTTCCTTCGTCGATCTCCGGGAACGATTTAGGGGTGTCTTACCCTCACGCCAAGCCCGACGGCCGATCCGGGGTGACGAGGCCGACGACGATGCGCCGCACCAGCCCCTCGATCGCGGCGTCGGGCGGGGCGTTGCCCTGCGGCTTGTCGATGCACAGGCTGGTGAGGCCGTGGACGAACGACCACGCGCACAACGCCGCCGCCGCCGCGTCGTCGCCGGCGGCACGCACCGGGTGATCCCGGGGCAGGCGGTGCGGCCCCTGAGCGTGGGGGGCTGAGACGATGACGAACTTCCTCTACCGCAACGCCCGCCTCTTCGTCTTGGCCGTCCTCGTCATCGTCTCGCTCGGCGCCACGACCCTCCTCACCATCGGGCGGCAGGAGGACCCGACGATCACCAACCTATTCGCCACCATCGTCACCCCCTTCCCCGGCGCCGACCCCGGCCGGGTCGAGGCGCTGGTGACGGTGCCGATCGAGGAGGCGCTGCGGGAACTGCCCGAGATCGCCTCGTCGTCGGGCACGGGGGTATCGGTCGTGACGATCGCGCTCTCCGACTTCTTGGCGGATGACCGCATCGAGGGCGTATGGTCAAAAGTGCGCGACGCGCTGGCCGACGCCCGGCGGACCTTCCCCGCAGGCGCCGGCAAGCCGGCCTTCGACTCCGATCGCACCGGCGCCTTCACCCTCATCGCCGCCGTGCGGGCGAAGGACGGAATCGAGGCGTCGCGGGGCGTCGTGCGCCGCTACGCCCTCGACCTGCAAGAGCGCCTGCGGGGACTGCCCGGCACCAAGCTGGCCCCTCTACGGCGAGGGGGCCGAGGAGGTGCGGGTGACGGTCGATCCCGACCGGCTCACCGCCGCCGGCATCACCGCGAACGACGTCGCAGCGGCCTTGCGCGATGCCGACGCCAAGGTCGGCGCCGGGCGCGTGCGGGGCGGGGCGGCCGACCTGCTGATCGAAGTGTCGGGCGAGATCGACGGGCTCGATCGGGTGCGGGCCGTGCCGCTGATCGAGGGGCCGGTGCTGCGCGTCGGCGACGTCGCCCGGGTCGAGCGCGCGCTCGACGAGCCGGCGGCGAGCCTCGCCTACGCCGACGGCGCCCCCGCCGTCCTGGTCGCGGCGCGCATGGTCGAGGAATTGCAGGTCGACGCCTACGCCAAGACCGCGCGCGGGCTCATCGACGAGGCGTCCGCCGCCCTGCCGGACGGGCTGGAGGTGGACCTTCTCTTCGATCAGAGCGCCTACACGGCCGAGCGCCTGGGCGACCTCGGGATCAACCTCCTGATCGGCGTCGGCCTCGTCGTCCTGATCCTCGGCGTCACGCTCGGCGTTCGGGCCGCCCTCGTCGCCGCCGCGGTCATCCCGCTGACGGGCCTCCCCTCGCTGTTCGTCCTCGGCTCCTTGGGCGTGCCGATCCACCAGATGTCGGTGACGGGGCTGATCGTGGCGCTCGGCCTTCTCGTCGACGGCGCCATCGTCATGACCGACGAGGTCAGGCAGCGCCTCGCCCGAGGGCTCGCCTGCGCCGAGGCGGTGGCGGGATCGGTCAGGCGCCTCGCCGTGCCGCTCTTGGCCTCGACCGCGACCACGGTCCTCGCCTTCATGCCGATGGCGCTCCTGCCCGGCCCCGCCGGCGACTTCGTCGGCTCGATCGCGCTCGCCGTCATCGTCATGCTGATCGTCGCGTTCGTCCTCGCACTCGGCATGACCTCGGCGCTCGCCGGCTGGCTGGTCCCCGACCGGGGCGGCTCGGGCCGCTTTTGGGATTTTGGCCTCGCCGCCGGGCCGCTCGCCAAACCGTTCGCGGCCTCGATCGACCTCGCCTTGAAGCACAAGGCCGCCGGGATCGCGTTCGCGCTGATCCTGCCGCTGGCGGGCTTCCTCGCATTTCCCTCGCTGACGGCGCAGTTCTTCCCCGGCGTCGGGCGCGACCAGTTCTACGTCCAGCTCGACCTCGCCGACGGCGCGTCCTTGGACGCGACCGCGGCGGCGGCGGCGCGCGCGACCGCCGCCGTCTTACGGGCGCGGGACGGGGTCGAGCGGGTGTACTGGGTCGTCGGCGAGAACGCGCCCGCCTTCTACTATAACATGGTGGCCGACCGCGACGGCACGGCCCGCTTCGCCGAGGCGCTGGTCACGACCGCGTCGCCCGAGGCGACGGCGGCGGCGGTCCCGGCCGTGCAGCGCGCCCTCGGCTTAGCACTGCCGAACGCCCGCGTCTTGGTGCGCGACCTCGTCCAGGGGCCGCCCGTCGGGGCGCCCGTCGAGTTGCGGCTGCAAGGCCCCGACCTGGAATCGCTCAGGGTCGCCGGCGAGACGGTGCGCGGGGCGATGGCGGGTATCGCGACGATCACCCACGCGACGACGACGCTGGCCGGCGGCGCGCCGAAACTGGTCTTCGACCTCGACGAGGACAAGGTGACGCGATCCGGTCTCCACTTAAGCGCAATCGCGGGCCAACTCGCCGCCGCCTTGGAGGGCGCCGTCGGCGGCTCCTTGATCGAGGGCACCGAGACCATGCCGGTCCGGGTTGGGCTCGACGACGAGGGGCGCGGCACGATCGGCGCCGTGCGCGGCCTCGACGTCGTGGCGCCGGGCGGGGGCGAGGCTTGGCCGGGCGTGCCGCTCGCCGCCCTGGGCTCCGCCCGGATCGTTCCGGCCGAGGGGGCGATTCCGCGCCTGGACGGCGAGCGGATCAACGCGGTGCGCGGCTACACCGCCTACGGGATCTTACCTGAGGAGGCGCTGGCGGAGGTGCGGGCCCGGCTGGATGCGATCGGCTTCGCCCCGCCGCCGGGGGTCCGGCTCGGCCTCGGCGGCGACAGCGACGCGCGCGGCGAGACGGTCGACAACCTGCTCGGTACCGTCGGCCTCGTCGTCACCCTGACCCTTGCCACCATCGTCCTCACCTTCAACAGCTTTCGCCTCTCCTTGATCGCCGTCCTCGTCATGGGCCTGTCGTTCGGCCTCAGCTTTCTAGCACTCGCGGTCTTCGGCTACCCGTTCGGCATCCAGGCCCTGATCGGCTCGATCGGCTCGATCGGCGTCTCGGTCAACGCCGCGATCATCGTCATGACGGCGCTGCAAGAGGACGGGGCCGCGATGGCGGGCGACTCGGGCGCGACGCGCGACGTCGTCGTTCGGGCGTCGCGGCATATCGTCTCGACGACGCTGACCACCTTCGCCGGCTTCCTGCCGCTGATCCTGGCCGGCGGCGGTTTCTGGCCGCCGTTCGCGATGGCGATCGCCGGCGGCGTCCTGCTCTCGACCGTGCTCTCGTTCTATTTCACCCCGCCGATGTTCGCGCTGTTGCTGCGGCGGCAGTCCGCGGCCGGGGCCACCGTCGTGCCGCCGGCGAGGGCCGCTTGAGGGGCGGTGTTGTGACGGCATCGCACCGCTGCTAGGCTGGTGGATAGTCTTTTCAATCGACCGGAAGATCACCATGGCCGCACCGAACTCGCTCGCCGCGCGCGACATCGCGCACAACGTCCACCCCTACACCGACCTGCGCGCGCACGAGACCAAGGGGCCCTTCGTCATCACCAAGGGCGAGGGCTCTTGGGTCTACGACGACGACGGCAAGGGCTACATCGAGGGCATGGCCGGCTTGTGGTGCACGGGGCTCGGCTTCAGCGAGAAGCGCCTCGTCGACGCGGCGGCAAAGCAGATGTCGCGCCTGCCCTACACGCAGAATTTCTCGCACCGCTCATCCGAGCCCGTGATCGAGCTGGCCGAGAAGCTGATCGCCGTCGCCCCGCCCGGCATCGACAAGGCCTTCTTCGTCAATTCGGGCTCGGAGGCGATCGACACCGCGATCAAGCTGATCTGGTACTACAACAACGCCCGCGGCCGGCCGGAGAAGAAGCGGATCATCGCCCGCAAGCGGGCCTATCACGGCATCACGCTCGCGGCCGGGCACCTGACGGGGTTGCCCTACGCCCGCGCCGGCTTCGACCTGCCGATGTCCGACCGCTTCTTCCACGTCACGACGCCGTCCCACTACCGCGACGGGCTGGAGGGCGAGGACGAGGCCGCCTTCACCGCGAGGCTCGCATCCGAGGTCGAGACGCTGATCCAAGCCGCCGGCCCCGAGACCGTCGCCGCCTTCGTCGCCGAGCCGGTCCAGGGTGCCGGCGGCGTCATCGTGCCGCCAAGTGGCTACTTTGAGGCGATCACGCCGATCTTGAAGAAGTACGACGTCTTGATGGTCGCCGACGAGGTGATCTGCGGCTTCGGCCGGACCGGCAACATGTGGGGCTCGGAAACCTTCGGCGCCCAGCCCGACCTCATCACCTGCGCCAAGCAGCTCTCCTCGGCCTACCTGCCGATCGCGGGCTTGCTGATGAGCAACGCCTTCTACGAGGTGCTCGCCGACGCCTCGGCCAAGCACGGCAACCTCGGCATGGGCTACACCTACGGCGGCCACCCGGTCGCGGCGGCGGTGGCGTTGGAGACGCTCAAGATCTACGAAGAGGACGGCATCGTCGATCGCGTCCGCGAGGTCGCGCCCCGCTTCATCGAGCGCCTGAAAGCCCTCGAAGACGTGGCACTCGTCGGCGAGGCGCGCGGCGTCGGCCTCTTGGGCGCCGTCGAACTCGTCAAGGACAAGGCAACCAAGGCCCAGTTCAGCCCCAAGTCCAAGGCGGCGCCGACCGTGGCGGCGCACTGCCTCAAGCACAACCTGATCCTGCGCCCCTTGCCCGGCGACGGGGTCGGCATCTGCCCGCCGCTGGTCATCAAGCCCGACGAGATCGACACCCTGTTCGACAGCCTGGAGCGGGCGCTCGAAGGGGCGGCGAAGGACTTGGCCGGGGCGGAGTGAACGCTGCGCGTGCGCTGCCGCGCGGCCTTCTTTTTTCTTCTTTTTTGCTAGTGTTAACGTAGGAGGCTGGCCGTACCGCCGAGGGCCAATCTCCAACGACAAGTAGCAAAAAAGAAAGAAGAAAAGCCCTGCGCAGCGGATGCGTAAGCATTAAGACGATGACAGTTTCCGACGCCTCCCGCTTCCTCGACGGCTGCGCCGCCGCCGCCACGGCGATCGACGCGGTGCTCAAGCCGACGCCGCTGCAGCGCAACGCCTACCTCTCGGAGCGCTACGGCGCCGAGATCCTGCTCAAGCGCGAGGACCTGACGCCGGTGCGCAGCTATAAGCTGCGCGGCGCGTTCAACTTCCTGCGCAAGGCGCTGGCCGAACATCCCGATCGCCGGCGTTTCGTTTGCGCCTCGGCCGGGAACCACGCCCAGGGCTTCGCCTTCGCCTGCCGGCACTTCGACGTCGACGGCGTCGTCTTCATGCCGGTCACGACGCCGCGGCAGAAGATCGACAAGAGCCGGGGCTTCGGCGGCGAGCGGATCGCGATCCGGCTGGTCGGCGACTTCTTCGACCAGTGCAACCGGGCGGCGATGGCGCACGCCGAAGCGACCGGGGCGGTCATCGTCCCGCCCTTCGACCACCTTGACATCGTCGAGGGGCAGGCGACCGTCGCCTTGGAGATCCTCGATCAGACCCCTGGGCCGATCGACCTGCTGATCCTGCCGGTCGGCGGCGGTGGCTTGGCGGCCGGCGTCTGTCGGGTCATGGCGGCCCGCTCGCCTTTGAGCGAGATCCTGTTCGTCGAGCCGGCCGGCGCGCCCAGCTTTCGCCGCAGCCTGGAGGCTGGCCGGCGGGTTTGCCTGGAGGGG
The DNA here is from genome assembly GCA_965217265.1 of Geminicoccaceae bacterium. GTDB lineage: Bacteria > Pseudomonadota > Alphaproteobacteria > Geminicoccales > Geminicoccaceae > JAGRGG01. Next base: position 90,591 of record CBDCHP010000011.1, read on the forward strand.
ATCGACAACTTCGTCGACGGCGCCGCCGTCGCCGAGATCGGCGCCTTGAACTTCGAGATCCTCAAGGACCGCCGCCCCGAGCAGGTGCTCTTGATCCCCGAAGACCGGCTCTGCCTGACGATCCTTGAGATGCTCAACGTCGAGGGCATCGTCCTGGAGCCGGCCGGCGCCTTGGAGGTCGACGCCCTTCGCTCGCTGCCGCCGGGGCGCTTGGCGGGCCGGCGCGTCGTCTGCCTCACCTCCGGCGGCAATTTCGACTTCGAGCGCCTGCCGGAGGTGAAGGAGCGGGCGCTGAAGGCGGCCGGGCTGAAGAAGTACTTCGTCCTTCGCCTGCCGCAGCGCCCGGGCGCCCTGCGCGACTTCCTCGCCCTCCTCGGGCCGGAGGACGACATCGTTCGCTTCGAGTACTTAAAGAAGTCGGCGCGCAATTTCGGCTCGATCCTGCTCGGCGTCGAGACGGCGAAGCCCGCCAACTTCGCCCGGCTGACGAACGCGATGACCGGGGCCGGGTTCAAGTTTCGCGACATCACCGACGACGAGGTGGTCGCGGGCCTCTTGGTGTAAGGCCGGACGAGGATCGCGGCGCGCGGGCGTCGGGCCCTTCGATGCAGGTTTACCCGAATACGTACTGGCGAGGGCGATGCCCCTAGGCTAGAGTGTGGGGCGTGTCTTGGGCCGGTGGCGAAACCTGACGAAGCGGCTTTGCCGAAGCGCGTCCGGACACCGCTCGAAGCGTGCTCGGCGGGATTACGCAGGCGCAGGGCCCGGGATTCCGGCCGACCGAATCGCCGGCACGGGTCGGATCTATGCTCGTACCCCGGCCGTCGACGGCGAAGAAAATCATATTGGTTGAATGGGAGGTACGCAGACATGGCACAAATTGTCGATCGGAGCAGCTCGTCCAGCGGCTCCACCCTGACCGGCGACGGCAGCGTCTCCGGCACGGTCGTCAACGGCAACGGCACCGCGAAGGGCGGTGCGGGCGACGGCCTGATCGTGGGCGGCGGCGGGGACGACAAGCTGTTCGGCGGTAGCGGCGACGACGTGCTCCAGGGCAACGGCGGCGACGACACGCTCTACGGCGGCACCGGCGACGACATCCTACGGGGCGGGGCCGGCGCGGACACGCTCTACGGCGGCGCCGGCGACGACGTCCTGGTCGGTGGTGAGGCACCCGACGTACTCTACGGCGGCGGCGGTGCCGACATATTCCGCTACCTCGACCTGCCCGAATCCCCGGCCGCCAACGTCCGCCTCCTGCCCGAGCGGATCGCCGACTTCTCGCAGGCCGACGGCGACAAGATCGACCTGTTTGCCATCGACGCCCGCCCGGACGAGCCCGGCGACCAAGCCTTCTGGTTCGCCGACGGGATCAACTTCCTCGTCTATCAGCCGGGGACGGTGACGACCTTCAAAGAGGACGGCGCCACCTACGTCTCGGCCGACACGGGCGAGGGCGTGCTCACGCTGAAGGTCGAGGGCTCGGTGACCTTCACCGCCGACGACTTCGTCTTGTAAGTGGCTGGCGCGTTCGGCCGCCGTTCCGGCCGGACGCGCCTCAACCGCCCCGGTGCAGCAGCGCCGCGAAATCCCCCACGCCGCCGCCGTCGTCCAGCCGCGTCACGGCGTCCCAGATCGCCAGCGCCGCACCCTCGCCGAGCAGCGCCGCCGCCTTGGCCCGCACCTTGGCCTCGCGGGCGTCGATCGGCATCGGCCGCTCCAGGTCGTGGCGCGCCTCGATCGTCGCGCCCGAGCGGTGGCGCACGCGCGCCAGCGCCGCCGTCTCGGCCAGATCCTCGTCGCCGGTCACGCGCACCTTGTCGCGCAGGGCGACGGGGCCGGCCTCGGCGCAGAGCGCGTCGGTGAAGGCGGCCGGGCTCGCCGTGTCGATGCCCATGAGCGCCATCGCGGCGGTCAGGCGAAAGCTGAACTTCGCCTCCAGCCCCGTGCGCGGCTCGGCGATGTCGCAGACCCGCAGCCAGCGCGGGTGAACGGCGAGCACCACCCCGGCGATCTCGTCCGGCGCAAGACCCCCTTCTTGTCTGAGCGCCGTCAGCGCCTCGATCGCCGCGTGCGTGCCGTGGCAGCAGGCGTGGAACTTGTGCTGCACGGCCTCGAAGACGAACGGTTCGCCGAGATCGGTAACAAGGTCGCCCCGCCCGCCGGCGTGGGTGTCGGCGAAGCCCTGGACGCACTCCAGCCCGTCCGGCCGGGAGACGAAGCCGGCCCACCCCAAGAGCGCCGCCTCGACGCCGTTCGAGGCGGCAAGCCCGGCGTTGTAGGGCTTGCCCATGGTGCCGAACTGCGACTTCAGCCCGGAGGCGCGGGTGGCGGCGATGCCGAGCGCGTGCCCCGCCCGCCCCGCGTCGAGGCCGAGCAGGCGCGCCCCCGCCATCGCGGCGCCGAAGCAGCCGGCAGTCGCCGTCTGGTGAAAGCCGTGCTGGTAGTGCTCGCGGCCGAGCCACGCGCCGACCCGGCACGCGGTCTCGACGCCGATCAAGGCGGCGTCGAGGAAGGCGGCCCCGCCAGCGCCCGTCTTCTCGGCCAGCGCCAGGGCCGCCGGCAGCACGGCGACGCTCGGATGGCCGATGTAGGCGAAGTGGGTGTCGTCGTAGTCGAGCGCGTGCGAGGTCGTGCCGTTGGCGAGCGCGGCCGCCCGGGCCGGCGCCCTGCCCCCGCCGATCACAGAAGCCTCAAGCACCCCGCCCTCGTTCGCGACCAGCCCCCGCACGACGCGCCCGACCGGCTCGTCTAGCCCCGCGAGCGCCACCGCCGCCCAGTCGAGCAAGGACAATTGCAGGACACGACGCGCCCCCTCCGGCAGCGCCCGCGCCGGCGTCTCGATAGCAAAGCGCGCGACCGCCTCGCCCACGGGCAAAGGCTCTGCGGCGGCCTCGGGAAGCCTCGCTGCGCTCAACCCCACGTCCGTCTCCCCGTCCGTTCGCTTTCCGCGCCACATGCGCCCCGCCACGAAGGATAGGGCAAGGCTTACGGTGAGGGCAAGCGATAGGACCGACACGACCGCGCGACGGGCTACATCATCAAGTCGTCGTCCGTGCCGGTGCCGAAGCGGTTGACGGGATCGAACCCGACGTCGAACACCGCGTCGTCGAAATCGCCGTCGAAGCTGCCCTCGTCGCCGTTCTTGTCCTCCCAAGCGTAGGTCACCGTGCCGTCGGGGGCGATCGACGTGATCGCGTGCTCGATGCCGTCGCGGTTGAGGTCGACGTCGGTGTAGAACACCTTCCACGGCCGCACCGCCTCGTCGCCGACGCTCAAGCGTCCGTTCTCGATCACGACCTCGCCGGTGAGGTCGAGGCCCTCGTTGGCGCCGTCGCGGATGAGAAAGAAGCCGAGATCGTCGGCGTCGACGCCGCCGTCGAGCGTCGCGCCCTCGCCGCCGAACAGCGGCCCGCCGCCGCGGTCCTGCCCGTCGACGTTGGCGAACAGGACGCCCGCCTCGCCGATCGAGCCGTCGTCCTCGCGGACGTAGTAGCCGAGCGTGTTCTCGAACGCGGCGTCCTCGGCAACGAAGGTGACAGTGAGGGCGTCATTCCCGCCGCCGTCGACCGGCCCGCCGCTTGTGGCGCCGGCCTCGAAGCTGCCGGCGTCGGGCGCGTCGTCGCGGGCGAAGCCGCGCTGGTCGGTCGCGGGCGCCGTCGCCGGGTCGGCGAAGCCGACGGCGGGGTTGGCGGCGTCGTCCACGAGGGCGATCGTGGGCGTGGGACCGCTGTTGTCGGCGAGCGTGGGGGCTAGGATGATCGAACCATCGAACGTCCTGGCCGGCGAGAACGACTCGAAGACGTCCGTCACGTCGACGCCCGTCAGGTCGTCTGACGTAGCGATCGGCATGAAGGTGTCATCGAAGATGTTGCCACCCCCCGAGACGATCGAACCATCACCGGCGACGCTCGTCGGGACGTCGTCATCGAACCCCTCGTTCCTCACAATAATGTTGTTGCGCAAGATAGCCGAGGCGCCTTCGGCGACGTAGAGCGCGCCGGTGTCGAGAACATCGATAGAGTGCGTGATCGTCGTGTTCGTGATCTCGGCACGACCCCCGTCGCGCACGATGAGGGCCGCCTGATCGCCTTCGCCGACTTCGGTGTTCGCGATCATGCTGTTGGTGAGTTTCAAATAGCCGGCCGTCGATATGGCGTTCCCGCTCGTTTCTCCGCCGGTGTCGAATATTGAGGTGTCGCTAATCTCGATGCGAGAACCCTCGACGCCGTAGATGCCGCTGTTAGTATCCCTGGCCGTGCCGGTGAACTCGCTGTTGCTGATCCGCACCGTGGTTCCGGCGCCCGCGAACAATCCAGGAAAGCTGAGTTCGCCATTGCCCACGTCGATGCGGCTGTTATCGATGGTGATGTCGGTCCCGACGGCATAGATGTTGCTCCCGGCGTCGGGAAGGCCGCCCATGCGCAGGGTGGAGTCCTCGATCAGCAGGCTTCCGCCTTCCGTTCTGACGTTGCCGGCGTTGTAGGCGGTGATCTCGTCGATCGTGCTGCGCGTGAGGGCTACGTCCGAGGCTTTTGCGCGAATGCCATAAAACGCCAGGTACGAACCTCTACCAACCAGCGTCGCGTCTTCCAGGCTGAAGCTGGCGTTGTCGACCTTGAAGCCCTCGAGCAGATTGGTCGATCCGACGTCGACGATCGCGATCGTCACGCCGCCCGGCCCGCCGTCGTTCGGGTCGCCGTCGATCGTCAGGTCGTCCGTGACGGCCAAACCGCCGTTCGCCTGCTCCAGCACCAGCGTCGCCCCGGCGAGATCGGCGGCGAACCCGATCGCGTCCGCCCCCGGCGCGGCGTTGGCCTGCTCGACCGCCTCGCGCAGGCTGAGCACGCCGTCGGCGGCGTCGACGACGTCGTCGGCGGTGGTGACGGTGAAAGTCGCCTCGGGCGTGCCGACGTCGTGTCGGGTCGAACCGTTCGAGGTCATGCCGGATTCCTCCGCTGGTTGTATTTGATCGATTCTATCGGGCCTCTATGGCACGAGGACTTTGTTTCTTTGCTTCTCGTGAGTAATACTGAATTTGACCACCCTATACAGGGCTGTACAGGGATCCGGCGTGGCGCGGCCCTGAAAGCCCCCTACCCCACCGCCGTGGGATGCCCGATCAACTGCGCGTCCTCGCCCTCGCAGCAGGCCGAGGGCCGCTCCAGTTCCAGGGTCGTGTGGCCGATGGCGAAGCGATCCAGGGCGAGCCGCTTGATCCGGGCCTTGACGGCCTCGGCCTTAGGCCCGACCTCCTCCGCCACGACGACGTGGGCTTCGAGCGCGCTCGCGCGCTCGTCGATCGCCCAGACGTGGACGTGGTGCACGTCCTCCACCCCCTCGACGGCGCGAAGATCCGCGACCAGCGCCTCGACGTCGAGGTCGCTCGGCGTGCCGAGCATGAGGAGGCGAATCGCGCCGCCGATCTCGGCGAACGCGTGCCAGAGGATGTAGCCCGCGATCAAGAGCGTCACGATCGGATCGACGATCGTCCAGCCGAACAGGATGATGAGCGTGCCGGCAACGATGACGCCGATCGAGCCGAGCGCGTCGGCGACGTTGTGCAAGAACGCGGCGCGGATGTTCATGCTCTCCTTGGCGAGCGCGTAGGTCAACAAGGCCGTCGCCAGATCGACGACGAGCGCCACCCCGGCGATGACGACGATCAGCCAGCCGGTGACGGGCTCGGGCTCGAAGAACCGAAACACCGCCTCGTAGACGAGGTAGACGCCGATCACGATCAGCGTCGTGTAGTTGATGAGGGCGGCCACGACCTCGGCCCGGACGTAGCCGAAGGTCATCGCCTCGTCCGAGGGGCGCCGCGCGATCCGCCTTGCCGCGAACGCGATGCCGAGCGAGATCGCGTCGCTGAGGTTGTGGATCGCGTCCGCGATCAAGGACAGGCTGCCGGCGATGATCCCGCCGACGATCTGGGCGATCGTGAGCCCGAGGTTGACCGCAACGGCCCATAAGACGCGCTTGTCGCCCGCCTCGGCGCCCGGATGGTGGTGGTGATGGTGGCCGTGGCCTGCCATGAGATTCCCTTTACTCTATCGACTACCGACCGGCGCCGGAATCGTTTCGGTCACGCCCCGGTCCAGGCGGCCCGCATCGTCTCTCGTTCCGCCCCCTCCCGCGAGCGCCGTCTCCAGGCCCGCCGAGACCGGCGTGAAGACGGCAAAGCCGCCGACGAAGGCGAGGATTGAGGCCCGGTTGTCCTCGCGCGCCTCGTGCGCTTCCTCCAGCATGTCCTCCACGGCGGCGACGGTGAGCAGGCCGGCGACGAAGGTGAGTACCGCCATCTTCGTCGCCTCCGCCGCGTCGCGCAGCAGGAGGAAGGCGAGGAGTGCCGCACCGACGGAGAACACGACGAAGGAGGCGGAGAGCAGGACGCGCCGCCGCCGCGGCACCTTCTTGTCGCGAAAGTTGGCGATGACGGCGTAGCCCTCGGGCAAGTCCGCGAGGACCTGGCCGAGCGCCAGGACGATCGCCAAGCTTGCCGAGACCGCCGAGCCGGTGCCGAGCATCAGCCCGTCGCTGGTGAGATCGACCGCGACCGCGACGTAGATCATCCACGCGCCGGTGCGGTCGCCGCCGCCGCGATCGGCGCGCTTTTGCAAGCGCCCGATCAGGTCCCCCGCGAGAAGGTAGGCGACGCCGCCCGCCGCGAAGGCGAGGGCGAGCCACCAGCCGGCGAGGACGTCGACCGCCTCGGGCACGAGTTCGACCGCGACGATCGCGATCACGATCCCGGACGCCGCGTGCAGCGCCAGATTCAAGAGCCGGGGCAAGGTCCGGCCGAACTCGGCGACCATCCCGCCGGCGAAATTGCCGAGGCCCGGAAGGAGCGACAGCAGCAGCACCTGCCAGACGCCGGTCATGGCCCCGTCTTGCCCGGCACCCAGGGCGACGGACAGGGCGACGGGCGAGCCCCCGCCGTCACCGCGCCCGTCCTCACTGCGGCAGCCCTGCATGGCGCGTGGCCGCGCGATCGGGCGTGCTTCGCGAACGCTTTTGGTCCTGCCGCAACTCGCCCAATGCCTGCCGAATGACCTGCGAGGCGCCCCACAGGGCGAGCGACGCCATGACGGCGGCGACGACGACGTCTGGCCAGCCGGTGCCGGTGCCGAACACGCCGAGTGCCGCGAGCAGGACGGCGACGTTGCCGAGGGCGTCGTTGCGGCTGCAGATCCAAACCGAGCGCATGTTGGCGTCCCCGGCCCGGTAGCGGTAGAGCAGCAGGGCCGTCCCGGCGTTGGCGAGCAGCGCCAGCGCGCCGACGACGCCCATGACGCGCGCCTCGGGCACGGTGGCGACGAGGGCGTGCCAGAGCGTGCTCCCCGCCACCCAGAGGCCGAGGACGCCCATGCTGACGCCCTTGACGAGCGCCGCCCGCGCCCGCCACGCGAGGGCGAGGCCGAGCACCGACAGGCTGATGCCGTAGTTCGCGGCGTCGGCGAGAAAGTCGAGCGCGTCCGCTTGCAGCGAGGCCGATCCGGCCGCCAAGCCCGCCACCAGCTCGGTCAGGAACATGGCGGCGTTGATGCCGAGCGCGATCCACAGCACGCCGCGATAGCGGGCGTCTCGGGCCGGCGCTTCGCAGCTATCGTCGCAGCATCGCACGCTCATGGCGATCCTCGTGGTAAACTATTCTCGATTTCTGCTAAGGTGGCCCCTATAGCTGCTATAGAGTCAAGGGATGAACGGCGACGGGGCGATCGGCATCGGCGAACTGGGCAGGGCGACCGGAACCAAGGTGGTCACGATCCGCTACTACGAGAAGATCGGGCTCTTGCCGCCGCCGCCGCGCACGTCCGGAAACTACCGAACCTACGGGCCCGAGCATGTGAACCGGCTGGGCTTCATCCGCCGCTGCCGCGGCCTCGGCTTCACGCTCGAACAGGTGCGCGAACTGCTGAGCCTCGCCGGGCAGAAGGACCGCGACTGCGCCAACGTCGACCGGCTCGCCGCCCGGCACCTTCAAGCGGTCGAGCAGAAGATCGCCGACCTTTCCCGCTTGGCCGACGAACTGCACCGGGTCGGCGGCTGCTGTCGCGGCGGCCGCATCGCGGATTGCCGGGTCATCGAGGCCCTGTCGTTCGACGCGCCCTTGAGCAAAACCCTGGCGTGAGGTTAAGACCCGCCACACGGTTGGATTTCAAGCTCTAAAACAACTTTTTGAGGAAAAACTACGTGGCGTATCAACTTCGCGCTCGCGCGGGCAAGCCCCTCCTCCTGGTAGGGTTGCTCGCGCTGCTCTGGACGGCGCCGGCACTCGCCGCCGAAGGCCCCGAGCCCCCCTGCGACGGCCAGGCACCGGTGCCGGCCTACGCCAATGTCGGCCCGGTCCCGAACGTCGCCGCGTGGTCCGGGGACGACCTCGGCGGCGCCTGGAAACCGCCCGCCTGCACCGGCTGGAATGCCGTGCCGTTCGCCACGCTCACCGCGCTCGCGGCCAAGTTTCCCTACGACGGCGGGGTCGACGGGCTGCTGGGGCGCCTCGGCGCGGTCTCGACGCTCGAAGGCGTGCGCTACTGGTCGGTGAACGACGGCGAATGGCGCGACCTCGTCGAAGGGGCGCACGCCCTCACCGGTGAGGGCGGCAGCCCCCGCGGCGACTTCTCGGCCGCCGAGCTGCGCGGCGGCGCCCCCGCCTACTTCTATCAGGACGCCGGCGGCATCGCCTCGGGTGCCACCTACGCGGTGCGGGTGCTCGAAGCTACGAACGACCGGCTCGTCGTCTCGATCGAGAACGCCGAGGCGGTGAAGGCGACGGTGTTCGTCACCGTGTTCGATCCGGGGGCGCTGCAGACGGTCCTGTTCTTCGAGCGGCAGCCGGACGGGCCCTGGGGCCACTACGCCCTGACGCGCACGAAGAAGGCCGGGACCAATTCGCTCGTCGAGGGCAAGGAGAAGTCGTTCATCAACCGGGGCGTGGCACTCTTTCGCCACATTGCCGGTATTCCGACCGATCAGGAGCCGGCGGTGGCGAAATGAGAACGCTTCGCGTCCGCTGACGCGGGGTCTTTTTCTTCTCTTTTTTGTCTTTTATTCGGGGCTGGCCCTCGGCGGTGCGGCTAGCCACCTCCGTTAAAACTTGCAAAAAGAAAGAAGAGAAGACCGCGCGTCAGCGCACGCGAAGCGTAAAGGAGAAGACCGATGCTGAGCGACGAGGCGCTGGAACGGGCACAGAGCATTGTCTACGCGACGATGCAACCGACGCCGCAGTACGCTTGGCCGCTGCTGTGCAGGGCGGCCGGGTGCGAGGTCTGGACCAAGCACGAGAACCACACGCCGACCGGCGCCTTCAAGGTGCGCGGCGGGCTCGTTATGATGCGGCACTTGAAGGAGAGCGGCGAGACCAAGGGCGTCGTCACCGCGACGCGCGGCAACCACGGCCAGAGCATCCCGTTCGCCGGCGCACGCGAGGGCATTCCCGCCACCGTCATCGTGCCGCGCGGCAACTCGGTCGAGAAGAACGCCTCGATGCGCGCCTGGGGGGCTGACCTGATCGAGCACGGCGCCGATTTCGACGCGGCACGGCTCGAAGCGCGCCGGCTGGCCGACGAGCGCGGCCTCACCTTCGTCGGCCCGTTCAACGAGCACCTTCTCGCCGGGGTCGCCACCTACGCCGCCGAACTGCACGCGGCCGTGCCCGACCTGGACGCGATCTACGTGCCGATCGGCGGCGGCTCGGGGGCCTGCGCCAACATCGCGGTGCGCGATCTCGTCGGCGCCAAGACCGAGATCGTCGGCGTCGTCGCTAAGGGGGCGCCCGCCTACGCCTTGTCGTTCGAGCGGGGCGAGGTCGTCGAGACCGAGGCGGCCGACACGCTCGCCGACGGGGTCGCCGTGCGCGTGCCGGTGCCCCAAGCCTTCGAGATCATCAAGCGGGGTGCGGCGCGCATCATCGCGGTCGACGACGCCGCGATCGAGGCCGCGATCCGGCTGATCTACAAGACGACGCACAACCTCGCCGAGGGTGCGGGCGCCATCGCGCTCGCCGGCCTCATGGCCGAGCGCCACCGCCTGAAGGGCAAGAAAGCAGCCTTCATCCTCTGCGGCGGCAACATCGACATGGCGCTCTTCGCGCGGATTGTTGGTGGGGCGGCGTGATAATGGCAAGATACAGCTAAGCGTATGGTCATCTATACTGCCAACGCTCGCAACACATCCACCTTCGTCATCCTCGGGCTTGACCCGAGGATCCACGGCCACCAACGGTCAAAACCCGTCGCTGCTCGGCGGACTGACCTGCGAACATGACGACGCTCGGTCGCATGGATCCTCGGGTCAAGCCCGAGGATGACACGGGAAACATTGGTGGAGGTGTAGGGGTGTTCGTGCGTTTGACTACAAGGTTACTATCCTGGAGTTTCTACGTTCGATCAATCGGCACATCGTCGAGCGACGAACCTTCAAGCAGGTAGTCGATCAGCCCCGGCCGGCCCTTGGACAAGCGGCGGTATTCGTCCTCGGCGATCACGATGACCGCCTCGCCGCGTCGGGTGACGCGCTGCGGCCCCTCGTCGAGCGCCCGGCGCACCACCTCGCTGAAGCAGTTCTTCGCCTCCGCCAGTTGCCAGTCCACACCGCACCCTTATAGACTAGCTAGTCTAGCCAACGAAGTACACGTTCGCGCCGCGCAACCGAGACTGCCTCGCAAACATGCCTCCTCGTGCAGGAATACCCTCAAGGGGCCGGGCGGTCGTCGAGGGTCTTTTGCATGAAGACGAGGGTGAGCCAGCGGCCGAACTTCTGCCCGACTCCCGGTAGCCGGCCGACCTCCTCGAAACCGAGCGCGCGATGGAGCGCGAGGCTGGCCCCGTTCTCGGCCTCGACCCCGCCAATCAGCGCGCGCAGCCCCGCCGCCCCCGCGTGCTCGACCAGCCCCGCCAGCAGCGCCCGGCCGATCCCCCGCCCGCGCGCACCGGCCTCGACGTAGAGCGAGAGTTCGGCCGTCAGCCGATAGCCCGGAAAGGCGCGAAACGGCCCGTAGGTCGCGTAGCCCTCGACGCCACCACCCGCGTCGAACACGATGACCGGGTAGCCGTCCCCCACCCGCGCCGCGTGCCAAGCAACGATCTCGCCCAACGTCTTCGGCGCGTCGTACCAAACCGCCGTCGTGTTCAAGATCGCGTCGTTCAAGATCGCCGTGATCGCGGGCATGTCGTCCGCCACGGCAGGTCTGATTGCCATGTCGCTCCTCTACGAAGAGAACGCTTCGCGTGCGCTCGCCGCGCGGGCTTTTTCTCTTTGTTTTTGCAAGTGTTAACGTTGGAGGTTGGCCACAACGCCGAGGGCCAGTCCCGGACAAAAGTAAAAAAGGGAAAAAGAAAGCCCGCGCGGCAGCGCACGCGAAGCGTTCTACCGCGGCAACACCCGCCCCACCCCCGCCTCCCGCGCTTGCTCGTAGACCAGCGCCGCGGCGGCGACGTCGGCGAGGCCGAGGCCGGCGAAGATGAGCGCGGTGCGGGCGTCGGGTGCCGGGCGTCCGTCGAGCTTGCCCACAACGAGGTCGGCGATCTCGCCGTCGAACGGGCGCGGCGTCACGACCCGCTCGGTTGCGGCCTGCGCTAGATCGTCGGTGACGAGGCGATCGAACGACTGCAAAGCTTCGGCGTGCCAGGAGATGCCGAGATCGACGGCAGCGATGAAGCCGCCGGGCTTGACCCGGGCGGCGTCGAGGAAGGGCGCCGTGCGCGGCACGAGCGGCGTCGTGGTGACGACGATGTCGGCGCCCTCGATCGCGTCTCTCGGATCTTCGAGCGCGACCGCGTCGAGGCCCGAGGCCGCCGCCTCGGCCGCGAACGCCTCGGCCGTCTCAAGGCGGCGGCTGCACGCGCGCACGGACTGGAGCGGAAAGTGCGGCCTGAGCGCCGCTAAGTGGGTGCGCGCCTGGAGGCCGCAGGCGACGAAGGCGATCGTCTCGCTGTCGGGGGGCGCCATGCGCCGGGCGGCGACGGCGCTGATCGCGGCGGTGCGGGCACCCGTGATCCAGGCGGCGTCCATGACCGCGAGCGGCATTCCCGTCAGGCCGTCGCTGAGCAAGATGGTGCCGACGATGTGCGGCAGGTTGCGCTCGTGATTGTCGGCGACGCCGAGCCATTTCACTCCCGCCCACGCCTTGTCCGGGGCCACGGGCACGACGGCGGGGCTGGCGAGCATGACGGCCCCGCCCTCGGCCTCAAGGCCCATCTTCGGCTTCATCAGGGCCGTGCCGGCAGCCTTGGCGCGAAACATCGCCTCGATCGCGGCCTCGACCGCGTCGGGGTCGAGGCCGAGCCCTTCGACGTCGGCGGCGGCGAGGTAGAGGATGTCGTGGCCGGGGCGCATCGCCGGAGCGAAGCACGGGCGGCGGCGCGTCGCAAGCATGAAATCCGCCTGTCGCCGACCAGTGGATTTGCCGCTATCGTCGCCGCCGCCACCACGAGGAGGAGGATACTTGAGCGGGCACGAACTGCTGACGACGAGCGAGGTCGCGGACTATCTGCGCTTGAAGGAGCGCAAGATCTACGACCTCGTCGCCGAGGGGCAGATCCCGCATTTGCGCGTGACGGGCAAGCTCTTGTTCCCGCGCGGCCGGATCGCGGCTTGGCTGGCGCGCCACGGCGGCGAGACGCCCTTGCCGAGCCTCGTCGCCGGCAGCCACGACCCGCTCTTCGAGTGGGCGCTGCGCGAGGCGAAGACGGGGCTCGCCACCTTCTTCGACGGCAGCCTGGACGGCCTGCAGCGCCTCGGCAGCGGCGAGGCGGTGGTGGCGGGGGCGCACCTGCCCGACGCGAACATCGAGGACGTCCTCGCCCGAGCCGGCCTGCACGGCCGGGGCGTCGTCGTCATCGAGTGGGCGCGGCGCACGCAGGGCCTGATCCTGCCGCCCGGCAACCCCGAACGAATCGAGGGCCTCGCCGACCTCGGGGCCATGCGCCTCGTGCCGCGCCAGCCCGGCGCCGGCACCAGGCTCCTCCTCGACCGGCTGCTGGCCGAGGCGGGCGTGGCCCCGGTCCTGCTCGACCCGCCGGCGCGCAGCGAGGCGGACGTGGCGGGGGCGGTCCTGAGCGGCGACGCCGACGCCGGGCTCGGCCTCCTCGCCATCGCCCGCCCGCTCGGGCTCGCCTTCGTGCCGCTCAAAGAAGAGCGTTTCGACCTCGTCGTCCTGCGCCGCGCCTACTTCGAGCCGCCCTTGCAACGCCTCGTCGCTTTCTGCCGCGATCGCCGCTTTCGCCGCCAAGCCGCGCGCCTGGGCGGCTACGACACGAGCGGCCTCGGCACCGTGCGCCACAACGCCCCTTGAGCCCGCAACTCGCCGTCTTGAGTGCCCTGGTCGGGCTCTGCCTCGGCTCGTTCGGCGCCACGCTCGCCGCGCGCTACGGCGGCGACGCGAGCGCGCTTCGAGGCCGCTCGCGCTGCCCCGGCTGCGGCCGGACGCTGGGCGTGCGCGACCTCGTCCCGATCGTGAGCTACCTCGCCCTACGCCGCCGCTGCCGCACCTGCGCCGCCCCGATCCGGCCCTTCTACCCGCTCTCTGAACTCGCGTTCGCCGCAATCGGTGCCTTCCCCTTCCTCCTCCTGCCGATCGACGCCGCCCTCCTCGCCGCGGCCCTGGGCTGGTGGCTCGCCTGCCTCGCCCTCATCGACCTCGAATACATGCTCCTGCCCGACGCGCTCACCCTGCCGCTCGCCGGCTTCGGCCTCGCCTGGGCCTTGGCCGGGCCGCCCGGCCTGCGCCTGAGCGACCCTCAAAATGCCTTGATCGGCTGCCTCGTCGCCTACGCCGGCTTCTGCCTGCTCGCCGTCGCCTTTCTGCGCCTGCGCGGCCGGGCCGGCCTCGGCGGCGGCGACGCCAAGCTGATGGCCGCCGGCGGCGCGTGGCTCGGCGCTTCGGCCCTGCCCAACCTGATCCTGATCGCCGCCCTCCTCGGCCTCGCCCACGCGATCCTCGCCGGCGCGCTGCGCCACCCCGAGCGGCCCGTGCCGTTCGGCCCCGCGATCGGGCTTGCCTTCTGGTTGCTGGTGATCGTTGGGTTGAGGTGAACGCTTCGCGTCGGCTGCGCCGGGCTTTTCTCTTTTCTTTTTTGCCAGTGTTAACGCATGAGGTTGGCTTCAACGCCGAGGGCCAGCCCCAAACAAAATTAAAAAAGAGAAAAAAGAAGCCCGCGCGGCAGCGCACGCGAAGCGTTCACCCCACTGCCGCGACCGCCCCCGCCAGGTTGGCGCGCATGGTGTAGGCGTTCATCCGGGTGCCGTCGGAGCGGGTGTAGTAGTCCGGCCGCACGCCGACCCGCTCGAAGCCGAAGCGGGCGTAGACCGCCTGGGCCGGGTGGTTGTCGAGCGCCACTTCGAGGAACATGACGTCCGCCCCCGCCGCCCGGCAGCGGGCCATGCCGGCTTCGAGCAGCTTGCCAGCGACGTTGCGGCGGCGGTGCTCGGGCAGGACGCCGATCGAGAGCAGTTCGCTCTCGTCCCTCGCCACGCGGCAAAGGGCGAAGCCGACGCCGCGCATGGTCTCGATGCCGGGAAAGGCCGCGTCCTGCGAGCGGCAGATCAGGCCGAAGCTGCCGGGCAGGGAGAGGAGGTGGGCGATGTCGGAGCGGCTCCAGCCGTCCTCGAAGCAGGCCTTGTGCAACCGCGAGATCCGGCCGAGGTCGAAGGGACCGACCGGGCGGATGGTGAGACCCGACACGCGCGGCCGCCGCGACAGCATCAATTCTAAACCATCCCCGCCGCGATCAGCGACCGTCCGGCCGCCGGCTTGGCGTCGGCGGGGCGAAGGTAAACCGGGGCGATCTCGAACCCGGACACCGCCGCGACGCCGTCCAGGGCAACGGCACCGACGTGGCAGGCGTCGTGGGCGAGGCTCACAGCCTCGATTTGCCCCGGTGCCGCGGCCACGACCGCGTCGGCGGCCGGGCCGACGACGAGGCGGGCTTCGATCGCCGCCGGATCCAGCGCCGCCGGATCGCCCACGGGCTTGCCTTGCACGTCGAAAGATTGGGCGTAGACCTCGCCGCGGCCGGCCGGGACGACGGCGACGAACGGCCGTTCCCGCACAGGGTCCCGCGCCGCCCGCGCCAGGGCCGACAGCGTGCCGACCGGGTGAACGTCGAGGCGAAGCGCGAGGCTCAAGCCCTTGGCCGCCGCGACGGCGACGCGAACGCCGGTGAAGCTTCCAGGACCGACCGCGACCGCGATGGCGCCTAGATCCGCCGGTCGAACCCTGGCCTCGGCCAACGCCGCCTCGATCAGCGGCACGAGCATGTCGGCGCGCTCGGCACCTCCTTGAGACGCGAGCACGCGGCCGTCCGGGTCGAGAACGGCGGCCGAGGCGCCGGGCACGCCGGCGTCGATGGCGAGCAGCGGCCCCACCCCGGTCAGGCGACGGCGCGGACCTCGACCACGTCGGGGACGTAGTACTTCAACAGGTTCTCGATGCCGTTCTTGAGGGTGATGACCGAACTCGGGCAGCCGGCGCAAGCGCCTTGCATGTGCAGGTAGACGACGCCGCGATCGAAGCCGTGGAAGACGATGTCGCCGCCGTCCTGCGCCACGGCCGGGCGCACGCGGGTGTCGATCAGTTCGCGGATCTGGCGCACGGTCGGGTCGTCGTCCGCCGCCGCCTCGCCGCTGAGCGAAACGCCGGGCTTCACGGCCGGATCGCCCGAGAGGTAGTGCTCCATGATGGCGCCGAGCACCGCCGGCTTCATCAAGTACCAGTCCTGGTCGTCGGTCTTGGTGACGCTGATGAAGTCGCTCCCCAGATAGACGCCGCTGACGCCCTCGCAGGCGAACACGCGCTCGGCGAGCGGCGAGACGCGCGCCGCCTCATTCGGGTCGCGCAACTCCAGCGTGTCCTCGGCGAGAACGGTCTGGCCCGGCAGGAACTTGAGCGTGGCCGGGTTCGGGGTCTGCTCGGTCTGAATGAACATGGGGCGGCACCGTTTGCGCGGGGGGTTGAATACAACTGAAGTGAACATGGGCCGGGCAAGCCCCCCCTGCAAGCCCGAATAGGTCAGCCGCGGCCCGGCATGAAGCCGACCGCGTCCTTGGCCTCGGCGAGTACGTCCCTGGCGATCGCCCGCGCCCGCGCCGCGCCCTCGGCCAGCCGCGCGTCGATCCGCTCCGGCTCGGCCAATAGCCGCCGCATCTCGGCCGTGATCGGCCCGAGCCGCTCGGCGGTGAGCCCCGCCAGTTCCGCCTTGAAGCCGGCGAACGACGCGTCCTCGAAGCGCCCGGCCGCCGCCTCGGGCGTCGTCTCGGCCAAGGCGGCGTAGATGCGAAGCAAGTTCGCCGCCTCCGGCCGCGCCTCGGGCTCGTAGGTGACCCCCATGATGCTGTCCGACTTCGCCCGGCGGATCTTCATAGCAATCGCCTCGGCGTCGTCGGTCAGGCCGATGCGCGACTGCTCGGACGGGTCCGACTTCGACATCTTCTTGGTCCCGTCGCGCAGCGACATCACCCTGGCCGCCTCCGCCCCGATCACCGGCTCGGGCAGCGTGAACGTCTCGACGTTGAAGCGCCGGTTGAACGAGCCCGCGACGTCGCGCGCCAGTTCGATGTGCTGCTTTTGGTCCTCGCCGATCGGGACGTGCGTCGTTCTGTAGAGGAGGACGTCGGCCGCCTGCAGGACCGGGTAGGTGAACAGGCCGGCGGGCGCGTTCTCGCGCTGCTTGCCGGCCTTCTCCTTGAACTGGGTCATCCGGTTGAGCCAGCCCAAGGGCGTCACGCACTGCAGGAGCCAGGCAAGCTCGGCGTGCTCGGGCACGTGGCTCTGGACGAACAGGATCGAGTGTTCGGGATCGATGCCCGCCGCCATGATCGCCGCCGCCGCCTCGCGCGTGTTGCGGCGCATCGCGTCCGCGTCCTGCAACGTCGTCAGCGCGTGCAGGTCGACGACGCAGTAGACGCACGCGTAGTCGGCCTGCATCCGCACCCAATTACGTAGAGCACCCAGATAGTTGCCGAGGTGAATGCCGTGGGTCGGCTGGATGCCGGAGAAGATGCGGCCTTGCATGGGATACTCTCGACGGAAGCGGGGGCAATCTCTTGGGCGAGGACGGTGCAGGCGTCAAGCCCGGCACGCTTCGCGTCCGCTGACGCGGGGTCTTCTCTCTTCTCTTTTTTGCTCTTGTCCGAGGCTGGCCCTCGGCATTGAGGTCAATCTCCGCCGTTAACACTAGTAAAAATAAAGAAAAAAGCCCGCGCGGCGGCGCACGCGAAGCGTTCTCAGTAAGGCCGGTAGGGACCTGAGAACAGATCCCCCAACGCCCGGCGCATCCGGTAGGTCAGCCGGCGGCGGCGGCGGTGCTCGGTGCGGTCGTGCGTCAGGTGGCAGCGCTGGCAGAGTGCTTTGAGGTTGTCGTGGCGCGAGTTGGTCGGGTCGTGGTCGAGGTGGGCGGCGCTCAGGCTCACCCGCCACGCGCGGTGGCGGGCATACGTCTCGATGTCGGGCCAGGGGGCGGGAAAGCCCGTGTCGTCGCGCCAAGTGTCGGTCGTCGGATCGTACCAGCGCCCGTCGGGCAGTTGCCGGATCAAAGCACCGTGCGGCCGGGCGCAGACCTCGCAGCGGCCGGCGGCGCGCACGAAGCGGACGTGGCGCGAGAGGATCGGCCAGTCGATCGGGTAATAAAAGCGCAGTTCCGGGCGGATCGGCATGGGCGCACGAATGCCACGCGCGAAGGCCTTTGGGAAGCGGGTGCTGCGGGGGGATACAAGGGTGCAGGCGCGGGTTCGATCGGGGCTGGCCCTGGTGTGAAACCTACCCTAATTTCTCGGCCCATGCCCGAGCGCTACCAGGACGTCTACCCCTCGCCGCCGCTGCTCGACAGCCGGGCGCTGGCGCGGCCCACGGCGGCCGACCTCCTGACGCTCGAATATTTCGAGGCCGAGCCGGCCGCGATGCCGACGCACGTCTTCGCCCAGCACCACGTCCTCTTGAACCTGCAGGACAGGCCGCACCGGGTCGAGAACTGGCGCGACGGCGAGCATCACGATTTCATTTTCCGCCGAGACGAGATCGTCGTCACCCCGGCGGGGGTGCGCTCGGGCTGGCGCTGGCACGCGCGCTCGAAGGTGATCGTCGTCACGCTGGAGCCGAGGAAGCTGGAGCGCTTCGCCCGGCACGAGGTGGGGGTGCCGCTGAGCGACGCGCAACTCAAGGACCTGCCGCGGTTCACCGACGCCGACATCTGCCAAGCCGGCGTGCTGTTGAAAGAAGCCCTCGAGACCCGCGAGATCGGCGCCGACGTCCTGTTCGAGTCGTTCGCCCGCGTCTTCCTCGTCAAGCTGATCCGGCGCTACGGCGACCGCCACGGGGACGCGGCGGGCGCCAAGGGGCTCGGCGCCCGGCACTACAAGCGCGTGCTCGACCACGTCGCCGCCAATTTTGGCCGCACCGTCACGCTGGACGGCATGGCGCGCGAGGCGGGCCTGAGCCCGTCGCACTTCGCGCGCCAGTTCAAGCGGACGCTGGGGCAGACCTTGATGCAGTTCGTCGCGGCCTACCGCGTCGAGCGGGCCAAGCGGCGCCTCGCCGACCCCGACGCGCCCCTGATCGACGTGGCGCGCGCCTGCGGCTTCGCCGACCAGGCCCACTTCGGCCGGGTGTTCAAGCAGGTCGAGGGGGTGACGCCGAGGGCGTACCGGGAGGCGCTGCGGGCGTAGGAGCAAGATCGTTCAAAAACAAGGCAAGATTGTTCAATCCTCCGCGCCGCGCCCCGGCCAGATTGGGGTGTGACGAGACCCCAAGCACGGAGAACGATCATGACCGATCGCGACGACGCCCCCCTCGATCCTTCCCGCCGCAACCTCCTGGGCGCCGCCGCCGTCGGCGCTGCCGCCGCCGCGACCGGCCTCGCGGCGAACCGCGCCTTGGCGCAAAGCGCAGGCGCCACCGGCCGCTTCGCCGGACGGGTCGTCCTGATCACCGGCGCCACGTCGGGCATCGGCGAGGGCACGGCGCGCGCGTTCGCCCGAGAAGGCGCCAAGGTCGCCTTCAACGGCCGCCGGGCGAACCTCGAAGGAGGTTGAGGCGTCGATCAACGGCGACGAGGCGACGCGGGCGGCCGGTGGCGAGGCACTCTACGTCGAATCCGACGTGCGCGACGAGGAGCAGGTCCGCCGCTTCGTTCAGACCACCACCGACCGCTTCGGCACGGTCCACATCGCCTTCAACAACGCGGGCGTCGTCTTCGGCCGCGGCTCGCTCACCGGCAACGCGCCGCTCGGGCAGGTCGAGACGGCCGACTTCGACGACGTCTGGGCCACCAACACGCGCGGCCTCTTCCTCTCGATGAAGCACGAGGTGCCCGTCCTGCTCGCCAACGAGCCCTGGGCCGCTACGGCTTGCGCGGCGTCGTCGTCAACAACGCCAGCGTCTCGGCGCACGGCGGCTTTCCCGGCATCGGCCCCTACTCGGTCAGCAAGCACGGCGTCATCGGCCTCACGCGCGGCGGCGCGCTCGACTACGGCGGCCAGGGTATTCGCGTCGTCTCGATCTCGCCGGGCGGCGTCGACACGCCGATGCGCCGCGCCTCGATCGAGGCGCAGGGCATGGACCCCGACACCAACCCGGCGCCCAACGTCGAGCACCGCACCAACACCGTCGAGGAGATGGCCGACGTGGTGATGTTCCTCAGCCATCCCGACGCGCCGTCCTCGATCATGGGCACCGACATCGACGTGACGATGGGCATGCTGACCGGCCCGTTCGCGCCGCCGCAGCCCGCTTGAACCCGTCACCGCCGGCGAGGGCCGTCTGGCGTCGAGGTGGTCGCCACAGGCGCCAGAACGCCCGCTTCAACGTGGTGGCGACGGCGCGCGCGAAACTTGCTAGGGGTCGAACAGGACCACCCTTCGGTGGACCACCGCGGCGGACGGGCGATACCATGCGCGAGACCCCCGGGAGCCGAGCGCCGGGCAAGTCGTCCCTGTTCGTCCTGCTCGCCGCAGCGACGCTCACCGTCATGGCGGGTGCGACGATCTCGCCCTCGTTGCCGGGCCTCCTGGCGCATTTCGCCGACGATCCGCGCGCCGACGTGCTGGTGCCGCTGATCCTGACGGCACCGGGCCTCGCCATCGCCCTCAGCGCGCCGCTCGCCGGCATTCTCTTGGATCGCCTCTCGAAGCGCGCCGTGCTCGCCGCCGCGATCGTGCTCTACGCGCTCGCCGGCTCCTCCGGGCTTTACTTGAGTTCGCTCGACGCCATCCTGGTCGGGCGGCTCGTCCTCGGCGTCGCCGTCGGCACGATCATGACGGCCTCGCTCGCCCTCGTCGCCGACCTCTACCAGGGGAGCGAGCGCGAGCGCGTGATGGGCTGGCAGGGGGCGGCGATGAGCTTCGGCGGCGTCCTGTTCGTCGGCGTCGGCGGCCTGCTCGGCGAGATCGGCTGGCGCGGGCCGTTCGCCGTCTACCTCGCACCGCTGGCGCTGGCGTGGCTGGCCCTGCGCGCCTTGCCGGCCCGTCCGCTCGACGTCGAGGAGGCCCCGCCCGGCGCCGCGTCCCCCGCCGCCGCGCCGTTTCCCTGGCGGCACGCCTTCGCCCTCTACCTCTTGGCGGGCACGTCGATGCTCACCTTCTACGTCGTGCCGACGCTGATCCCCTTCGTCGTCGAGGGCCTCGTCGGCACCGCAGGCACCGCCCTCCTGGCGGGGGTGGCGATCGGCGTCACGACGCTCGCCGCCGGCCTCGTCTCGATGCAATACCAGCGCATCCGGGCACGGGTCTCGCCGCCGACGATCGCGGCCCTCGGCTTTGCCGGCATCGCCGCGGGCTTTGCCGGCATCGCCGCCGAACCGGGCTTCGCCGTCCTCCTGGCGGCGCTGGCCGTCGCCGGGGCGGGTGCCGGCACCATCATGCCCAACAATAATTCCTGGCTGCTGTCGCGCGTGCCCGAGCCCGTGCGCGGGCGGGCGTCGGGCGGCATGACGGCTGCCCTGTTCCTCGGCCAGTTCGCCTGCGGCTTCGTCGGACCCGTCCTCGTCTCCGTGGGCGGGCTGAACTTCGTCTACCTCGCGATGGGCGTCCTCGCCGCGACGCTCGCGGTCGTCCTCGCCCTCGTCGCCACCCTCACGGCGGCCGATCCCCCGGCCTTGACGGAGACGCCCTAGCCCACCCCGGCGAGCCCCGCCGTCGCGGCCAGCGGTTCGCGGGCATGCTCCTTGAAGAAGCGCAGCATTTCCTCGCTCGCGTCGGGGCCCTTGGCGTCGGCGAAGCTCCCGGCCGGGTTGCCGCCGGCCCAGGCGTGGCCCAGCCCCTCGACCCGCCAGGACTCGCACGGCGAGCGCCCTTGTGCGTCGCGGTAGCGGGTGCGAACGTAGGCCCGCCCGGCGGGGGCCCGGCCCGCCTCGACCTCAAGCCGCAGCGCCTCGGCGCCGAACTGGCGCAGGACCTGCACGGCGTTGATCGGGTTGACCACCTCGTCCGCGTCGCCGTGGAACAGGATCAAGGGCGCCACCGGCCCGAACGGGGCCAGAGCCCCCGGCGCCCCGTGCCGCATCGCCGTGAACGCGCCCGTGACCCCGCGCGCCGCCCCGCGCGGCAGCCCCGAATGGACGCCCACCGCCGCGAACAGGTCGGGGTGGGTCTGGCCCAGGATCGCCGCCATCGCGCCCCCGGCCGAGAGCCCGGCGGCGTAGACCTTGGCCCCGTCCAGGCCGTGGCGCGCGACGACCTCGGCCGCGATCCCGGCCAGGATCGCGGGCTCGCCGCCGCCGCGGCGCTGGTTCGCCGGCTCGTACCACCCCCAGCAGCGCTTGGGGTTCACCCGCTTCGGCTGCTCGGGGTAGGCGACGACGAACCCCTCCAACTCGGCCAAGCGGTTCATCCGCGTGCCGAGCGCGAAGTCGTCCGGGTTCTGCAAGCAGCCGTGCAGCATCACCAGCAGCGGCCGCCCCCGCGCCGGCCCGCCCGACGGCAAATAGAGCCGGTAGCGCCGCTTGCCGTATGCGCCCTTGTGGACGTGCCACGCGAACGACGCCGGCTCATGATCGGGCCGGCCCGCCTTGGGAGGCGCCGCGACGAGGGCGCGGAGCTTCCGCAGCCAACCCTTTAGTTTTGCACCGAGCGTCATGGCACCGTCGTTTTGTTGCGTTGCAGCAAGCCAACCTAACCGGCTTTCTCGATAACGCCACGGCCGCGCGGCCGTTGCATCGCTTTGCCGCCAAGGCTGTGACCTTCGTGCAAAGGCGATGCCGGCGCTTGGCAGGGGTGCGGCATCGCCCTAGGGTCTCGCCGCGAAGCCCGACGAACATAAGGCCACCCAAGCCCATGCAGCCCCCCTACCTCCTCTTCTTAGGCGACGTGCAAGACCAGCTCGCGGCCAAGACGGCGCAGGGCATCGTCCACTGGCGCCCGGACTGGGTCGTCGGCCAGATCCGGCTCAAGGGCTGCAAGGCCGACGTCGGCGTGCCCGACGCGACGATCGAGGAAGCGGCGGCGAAGGGGGTCAAGACCCTCGTCGTCGGCGTGGTAAACTCGGGCGGCACCATGCCCGGACATTGGGCCGAGACGATCGTGGCCGCGATCGGGGCCGGCATGGACGTGATGGGCGGGCTGCACATGCGCCTCGGCTCGGTGCCGGCGATCAAGGAAGCCGCCGAGGCGAAGGGTGCGGAACTCCTCGACGTTCGCCACCCGACCCAGACGTTCAAGACCGGCACCGGGGTGAAGCGCTCCGGCAAGCGCGTGCTCGCCGTCGGCACCGACTGCTCGGTTGGCAAGAAGTACACTGCCCTCGCGCTCGAAAAGACCCTGAAGGCGCGCGACCGCAAGGCCGACTTTCGCGCCACGGGCCAGACCGGGATCATGATCGCCACGCGCGGCGTCGCGATCGACGCCCTCGCCGCCGACTTCATCTCAGGCGCGGTCGAGTGGCTGAGCCCCGACAACGACGACGACCACTACGATTGCATCGAGGGCCAGGGCTCCCTCTTCCACCCCGCGTTCGCCGGGGTCAGCCTCGGCCTCCTGCACGGCGCCCAGCCCGACCACCTGATCTTGTGCCACGAGCCGACCCGAACGCACATGCGCGGCCTGCCGCACCAGCCGCTGCCGGGCCTGAGAGAATGCCTCGACTTGAACCTCCACCTCGCCAAGCTCACCAACCCCGCCGTCCAACCGCTCGGCGTCTCGATCAACACCGCCGCCCTCTCGGCCGAGGAGGCCGAGGAATACCTGAAGTCGGTCGAGGACGAGCTTGGCCTGCCGAGCGTCGATCACTTCCTCACCAGCATGGACAAAATCGCGGATGCGCTGCCTTGAGCCCGCGGCGGCTGGAGGCGGTGGCCGAGCGCTTCCCCTTGAAGGCGGCGTTCGCGATCTCGCGCGCCAGCGTCGACGAGGTCGAGGTCGTGCGCGCGGTCGTCGCCGAGGGGATTGGCACCTTCGGCCAGGGCGAGTGCCGGCCCTACCCCCGCTACGGCGAGACGGCAGACGGCGTGATCGACGCGATCGTGGCGCTGCGCCCCAACGTCGAGCGCGGCGCCACGCGGCACGACCTCGCCCGCCTGATGCCGCCGGGGGCGGCCCGCAACGCGCTCGACTGCGCCCTGATCGACCTGGAGGCGAAGCTGGCCGGCCGGCCGGCGGCGACCCTCCTCGACCTGCCTAGCCCCGCCCCCGTCGCCACCGCCTACACGATCGGCCTCGACACCCCCGAGGCGATGGCCGAGGCGACGCGGCGCCACCCCTGGCCGCTCTTGAAGCTGAAGCTCGGCGGCGAGGGCGACCTGGAGCGGGTCAGGGCCGTGCGCGCCGCCGCCCCCGACGCCCGGCTGATCGTCGACGCCAACGAGGCCTGGGACGCGACGATGCTGCGGACGTGGCCGGCCAAGTTCGCCGACTTAGGCGTCGAGCTGATCGAGCAGCCGCTGCACGCCGAGCGCGACGCGGCCTTGGACGAGATCGCGGACCTGCCGGTTCCCGTCTGCGCCGACGAGAGCTGCCACGACGCGGCCGGCCTGGAGCGCCTCCGGCGCGGCTACACCTGGGTCAACGTCAAGCTCGACAAGGCGGGCGGCCTCACCGGCGCCCTGGCCCTGATCGAGGCGGCGCGGGCGCGGGGGCTCAACGTCATGCTCGGCTGCATGATGGGCACGTCGCTGGCGATGGCGCCGGCAACCCTGCTCGGCCCGCTCGCCGACCTCGTCGACCTCGACGCGCCCTTGTGGCTGAAGGACGACCGCGACCCGGCCCTCAAGGTCGAGGCCGGGCTGATCCATCCGCCGGCGGCGGAACTATGGGGCTGAAGGGGGAAACTCGTGCCCAAACGCGAACTTGAACCGTCGATCAACGTCTTCGGCGAGGCGCTCGAACCCTGCTCCAAGGCGCCGCCGACGGGCTTTTGGCGCGACGGCTGCTGCAACACCGGACCATCCGATCGCGGCCGGCACGTCGTTTGCGCCGTGATGACCGATGCGTTCCTGCGCTTCTCGGCCAGGCAAGGCAACGACCTCACGACGCCGCGACCGGAATACGGCTTTTCCGGCCTCAAACCCGGCGACCGCTGGTGCCTGTGCGCCGCCCGCTGGCGAGAAGCCCTCGAAGCCGGCAAGGCCCCGCCCGTGGTGCTGAACGCGACCCACCACGCGGCGCTCGCGGTGTGCCGACTGGCGGATCTCCGCAAGCATGAGGATTGAAGAGAACGCTTCGCGTCCGCTGGCGCGGGGCCTTTCTTCTTCTTTTTGTCTTTGTCCGAGGCCGGCCCTCGGCAGTGCGGCCAATCTCCTGCGTTAACACTAGCAAAAAGAAAGAAAAAAGCCCGCGCGGCGAGCGCAACGCGAAGCGTTAAAACCCCGCCCCCGGCTCGGCCAAGTAAGCCTCTTCCTCGGGCGTCGAGGCGCGGCCGAGGGCGGCGTTGCGGTGGGGGAAGCGGCCGAAACGCTCGATGACGTCCTGGTGGCGCTTGGCATAGTCGAGGTACTGGGCGTCGTTCAGGGTCGCGATGAGCGCGACGCTCCATTCCTGGTCGGCCGGCTCTTCGCTGTGCTCGAAGGGCATGTAGAAGAAGACGCGGCGCTCGACGGGCACCTGTTTGTCGAGGCCGTTCGCCACGGCGCGGCGGGCGACGCGGCGCGCCTTCGTATCGCCCGCGAACGCGGCGGCCGTGCCGCGCCCGAGGTTGCGCTGGAACTGGTCGAGCAGGAGGAGCAGCGCCAGCGATCCGTTTGCCGTCTCGCCCCAAGCGTCGAGGTCGCCGCGAACGGCCGCCGCCGTCGCGCCCTCGAAGCGTCCGCGCAAGACCGCGTCGAAGGCGGCGTCCTTCTTGAACCAAGCCTCGCGCTCGGTCGCGACGAACCAGAAGTCGAGCACGGTCTCGGGCGTCATTCGCTTCTCTCCCCTTCGAGCCACCGCCGGTAGATCGGCCGTTGTAGGCTCGGCAACAAGTAGATCGGCAATTGGGCCAGCGCCACGAACAGGACGAGGTCGGGGGGTGCAGCACCCCCCATCGCGGCCAGCACGAGGCCGAAATTGTTGTTGCCGCAGCAAAGGCCGAAGGTGAGCGCCGAGCGCAGGCCGACGAGGGGGCGAAACGCCAGCGTCGCCGCCGCCTGCAGCCCGGCGTTGAGGGCGATCGCGGCCGCGAGGTAGAGCGCCACGAGGCCCGGCCGCCGCCACGTCTCGAAGGCGACGTCGCCCATGATGCCGAGCGCGAACGCGGCAAAGCCCAGGACCGCGATCCCGTCCAGGCGCAAACGGTGCCGGGCCAGCCGGGCCTCACCCAAGAGGTAGCGCGACAGCCGCGCCAGCGCGACGCCAGATCCCACGATCAGGACCAGCCGCACGGTGAGGTCGAGCGCGTCGAGCGGCACGGCGAGCCCGCCGAGGTGAAAGGCGAGCGGCGGCACGGTGAGCGGGGCCAGCGCCGTCGCGACCACGGTGACGACGAGCGCCTGATCGGCGGCGAGGCCCAAGAGCAGCGCCAGCGCGGCGGCGGAGAATAGGGGCGCGCAGGCGGCCTGCGTCACGAGCGCGCTTTGCAGCAAGGGCGGCAGCGGCAAAGGTGCCGCGATCGCGGCGACGAGGAGCGGTGCGACGACGAGCGAGGCGACGACGGCCAGCGCCACCGGCAGCGGGCGGCGCAGGTGATTGGTCAGCCGCGCGACGTCGATGCGCATCAAGGCGATCGTGAACGGCACCATCAAGGCCGGCAGCAAGAGCGGCCGGAACAGGTCGGCCAAGGGCGGCAGCGCCACGCCGAGGAGGACGCCGAGCGCCATGACGGCCGTCGCGCGTTCGCCGGCGAGGTCGAGGAGGCGGGCCAAGAAGATCGGTAGGGTCAAAGTTTCCTCTCGTCCCATCCTGCCCGCTTTCGGCAACGACTGCATGCCGGATGCGCCGACGGAACCCCCAGGCTCGATCCTTCGGTTGCCAGACGTGCGCGGGACGGCTTTGGTAGCGCTTTCGATGAGACGGTCCAACATCCCCGAACGCGCCGAGGACGCCGCCCATGCACGTCGTCATGCTCCTCTATCCCCGCATGACCCAACTGGACCTGACCGGGCCGTTCGAGGTCCTGTCCCACTTCAAGGAGCTCGACCTGCATCTGGTGTGGAAGACCGCCGATCCGGTCGCGGACGGGGGCGGGCTGCGGATCCTGCCGACGACGACGTTCGCGGACTGCCCGCAAGCGGACATCCTCTTCGTCCCGGGCGGTCCGGGTCAACTCGCCTTGATGGAGGACCAGGAGGTTCTGGCGTTCTTGCGCGAACAGGCAAAGAATGCCGGCTACGTGACCTCGGTCTGCACCGGCTCGCTCGTTCTCGCGGCGGCGGGGCTGCTCACGGGCCATCAGGCCACCTGCCACTGGCTTTCCATCGATCAGCTCAAGCATTTCGGCGTCGAACCCGTCCCGGAACGGGTGGTCGTCGATCGTGACCGCGTGACCGGCGCCGGCGTCACGTCCGGAATCGACTTCGCCCTCACCCTGGCCGCGAGCCTGTTCGGCGAGGAGCGCGCCCGGCGTGTTCAACTCGCGATGGAGTACGACCCGAAGCCGCCGTTCAAGGAAGGATCGCCCAGAACCGCCAGTCCGGCCCTGCTCGCCGCCGTTCGCGACGCCGCGGCCGCGTTTCAACGGCGAAGGGACGAGGTCGCCCGCGCCGCGGCCGCGAGGTTGCCGCGGGCCTGACCTCTGCAACGCTCCGGCGGCGGAGGGCGCTTTCCTTGTATCTCAAGGTCCCCTCTCGGGCGATTGATCTCGAAGCGAAACCCGCTTGTGCGCCGACGCCGTTTCGCTCCGCGCGCGGCCTCAGGAAGAGCCCATGGATCAACGAGTCATGATCGACGCGATCACGGCCGGAATGGCGGACGAGCAGGCCGTGCGCGGCCTGTTTCTCGGGGGAAGCCACGGGCGCGGGACGGCCGACGCGCTCGGCGACGTTGACCTGATAGCCCTCGTCGCTCCGGACGACCAGGCCGAGGTTGCCACGCAGTGGCGCCGATTGCTGGAGAGCATCACGCCCATCGTCTTCTGGAACGAGCGTGGCCGCGGCGGCGTGCTGCTGAACGCGATCAGCGAGGATTGGCTGCGCTGCGACGTGTTCATTCTGCCACCGGCCGCGTTCACCGGGCGCGCCCGCGACACGGTGAAGCCGCTCATCGACCGGCACGGCTTCTACGCGGCTCTTCCGGCGACCCTCCCGATGAGACGGCCCGACGCCGATCGGGTGAGTCACCTGATCCACGAGTTCATTCGCGTCCTGGGCCTCCTGGTCGTCGTTGCGGGCCGCGGGGAGTATTTCACGGCGGCGGGCGGCGCCGGTCTCCAGCGCGATCATCTGATGAACCTGATGCTCGAACAGGCGACGCCCCACGACCGGGGCGGCGCCCTCCGCCTCGGCACGTTGCTGCCGCCCGATCAGATGAGGGTGCTGCAAGCCCTTCCCTTTCCAAGGCCAACAAGGGTCGAAGTCATCGAGGCGCACATCGAGATCGCGCGGCAGTTCTTCCCCCGCGCCCGCGTGCTCGCAAAGCGGCTCGGCGTCGCGTGGCCGGACGAATTCGAAGCCGCGACGCATCGGATCCTGGACAAGGCGTTCGGTGCCGAGTGCGACGTCGGTTGGCCGTGAGGGATGCGCGAAAGCTCTGACGTTGTTTCGCTCCGCGGCCGGCCTTGCTAGAAGGTCCCGACCCTTCGAACGAGGCGAGAGCGCATGATCCCCCGCTACAGCCGGCCCGTGATGGCCGGCATCTTCGCCCCTGAGAGCAGGCTCGGCCTCTGGCTCGACGTCGAGATGGCCGTGGCGCGGGCGATGGCCGCGGCCGGGGGCGTCCCGGCCGACGCGATCGAGCGCTTGGGCGCCAAGGTGGCCGAGCGGCGCGGGCGGCTGATTGACCCGGCGCGGGTCGAGGCGATCGAGGCCGTGACGCGGCACGACGTCATCGCCTTTCTCACCCACGTCGAGGAGGTCTGCGGCGAGGAGGCGCGTTTTCTTCACCTCGGCATGACCTCGTCCGACCTGCTCGACACGACGCTCGCCTTGCAGTTGCGCGAAGCGGGGGCGCTCGTCGTCGCCGACCTCGACGCGCTGGTCACGACCCTCGCCCGCCGGGCGCGCGAGCACGCCCGAACGCTCACCGTCGGCCGCAGCCACGGCATCCACGCCGAGCCGACCACGTTCGGCCTCAAGCTCGCCTCCTTCGCCGCCGAGTTCGCCCGCGCCCGGCGGCGGATGCGAACCGCGATCGACGAGGTCGCCACCTGCGCCGTCTCCGGCGCCGTCGGCACGTTCGCCAACATCGACCCTGCCATCGAGGCGACCGTCGCCGCGGAACTGGATCTGCGGCCCGAGCCGGTCTCGACCCAGGTGATCCCGCGCGACCGGCACGCGGCGTTCGTCGCGGCACTCGCCCTCGTCGCGTCCTCGATCGAGCGGCTGGCGACGGAAGTGCGCCACCTGCAACGCACCGAACTGCGCGAGGCGGAGGAGTTCTTCCACGCCGGGCAAAAGGGCAGCTCCGCCATGCCGCACAAGCGCAACCCGGTCCTGTCCGAGAACCTGACCGGCTTGGCGCGCATGATCCGGGCGGCCGCGGTCCCGGCCTTCGAGAACGTGGCGCTCTGGCACGAGCGCGACATCTCGCACAGCTCGGTCGAGCGCGTCATGCTGCCCGACGCGCTGATCCTCGCCGACTTCGCGCTCAATCGGCTGAACGGCCTGATGGCGCGGCTCACCGTCTATCCTGAGCGCATGGCCGAGGTGCTGGCCGAGAGCCGGGGGCTGCACAACTCGCAGCGCGTCTTGCTGGCGCTGATCGAGAGCGGCCTGCCGCGCCAGGAGGCCTACGCGGCGGTGCAGCGGCACGCGATGCGGGCGTGGGAGGGGCGGCGCCCGCTCCTCGATGCCCTGCGCGAGGACGAGGCGATCGTCGGGCGCTTAAGCGAAGCGGGGCTGGAGGGGCTGTTCGACGATGCATGGCACGTCCGCCACGCCGAGACGATCCTGGCCCGCGTCCTCGACGGCCATGATGGGGTCGAGGCGCGCTGAGCGGGATGCGGCAGGCCCTACTGGCGCTCCTCCTGCTGGCCCCGCTTCCGGCCGCGGCCGGCATCCTGGTCGAGGCGGCCCTGGAGGGGATGCCGCTCCGGCTCGAACTCGGGGCCGAGCGGAGCCGCGTGCTGGCCGAGGTCGCGGGCAAACCCTACCTCGTCCTGCTCGACGAAGACGCCGTCTGGCGCCTGGACGACGCCGTTCGACTCGTCCCCGCCGCGCCCGTCGGTGGTAACGAGCCCAGTTCCTACAGCCTCGATCGCTGGAGCGAGGGGCCGAAGGTGGCGGGTTACGTCACCGGCTACAACGTCATGCGGCGCGGCGAGACGGTCTGCGCCGAGATTCTGGGCGTCGCCTGGATGACGTCGTTCCTGGCCCCCCTGGCCGCCGCGATCGGCCTCTTGCAGCGGGTCGAGCCGGCCCTGCGGCCGAGGGATGCGGCCGAGGGATGCGGCCCCGTCCCATTCGCGGCCTACGCCTTGCAGGGTTGGCCGATGCTGGCCGGCGATCGCGCGACGCCGATCTGGCGGGTCGGGCGCATCGCCTTCGACCACCGCGTCGATCCGTCCCGCCTGCGCTCGCCGCTCGAAACGCTCCCGGTCGAAGCGCCTTGAGCCGCCTTACCGCGCTGTTTCTCCTGGCGTTCCTGTCGCCCGCCGCCTGCGCCCCGCCGCCCACAGCCGAGCCCGAACCGTTCGTCGTGATCGCGCCCGGCGGGGCCGTGAGCGAGGCGGCGCTGGCCCGCCTGCCGGCGATGGGCGACGCGGCGCGCGTCCTGCTCAGCTACTACGCCGCGCTCTATAACACCGGCTGCGCGAACGGCGGCTGCGCGCTCGGGCGGGCGCTCGGCATCGACGACCAGTGCGGCGCCTTGCACTTGGGCCGCATCCGCCGGCTGATGCCGGACTTCGACATGAGCCGCTGCGTCTACCTGCCCGACGCCGCCTCGGCCTACACCTGGATCGAATCGCTGCGACTGATCGAGCCGGAAGCGGGGCGCTTCGAGGTGCGGCTCGAAACCCGCTGGAGGGACGGGTCGCGCGGCGGCGACGATCCCCCGCTGGTCGAGCGCTGGCGCTTCGAGGCCGGCCGGCTCGTCGCCGAGACGGCAAGCGGCACGTCCTGAAGCCGCCCCCGGCGGGGCCGGTCTATCAATCTTCCCGGACGATGCCCACATAGCACCGCACGCCCACTTTCGGTCCGAACCCGACATGCTCGACTGCAGCCACAGCTTCGTCCTCGACGACGTCACCGAGCCCGAGGCCCCGATCCGCCCGCCCCCGTCATCGGCCCCACCCCCGACCCAGGGCGACGCGCCCTTGTTCGACGCCTACTCGCAAGCCGTCGTCGACGTCGTCGACGCGCTCAGCCCCGCCGTCGTGCGGGTCGAGACGCCCGCCGACCCGGCAAAGCGCCGGCGCGGCGGCACGGGCTCGGGCGTCGTCATCGCGCCCGACGGGCTCGTCCTCACCAACAGCCACGTCGTCGGGGGTGCCCGCACCGTGCGCTTGGCGCTCGCGAACGCGCGCAACGTCGAGGCGCGCGTCCTCGGCGACGATCCGCACACCGACTTGGCACTCCTTCGCGTCACCGACGGCGCCACGCTGGCGACGGCCCGGCTCAGCGACTCCAAGGCGCTCAAGCGCGGCCAGCTCGTCGTCGCGATCGGCAATCCTCTGGGCTTCGAATCGACCGTCACCACCGGCGTCGTCTCGGCGCTGGGCCGCTCGCTGCGCGCCCAGACCGGCCGGCTGATCGACGACGTCGTCCAGACCGACGCCGCGCTCAACCCCGGCAATTCGGGCGGTCCGCTCGTGTCGTCGCGCGGCGAGGTGATCGGCATCAACACCGCCGTCATCGCCGGGGCGCAGGGGATCTGCTTTGCCGTCGCGAGCAACACTGCCAGCCACGTCGTGAGCGAGATCGTCCGCTACGGCCGCGTGCGCCGCGCCTTCATCGGCGTCGCGGCGCAGACCGTGCCGCTGCCGCGGCGCTTGGCCCTGGCGCTCGACCTGAACCAGTCGGCCGCCGTGACGATCGCCGGCGTCGAGGCAGGAAGCCCGGCGGTGCAAGGCGGGCTCGCCCGGCGACGTCGTCGTCGCCCTCGACGGCGAGCCCGTCACCGGCGCCGACGACCTCGTCCGGCTCCTCGCCGGCGAACGCATCGGCGTTCCCGCCCGGCTCACTGTCGTCGCGGACGGCGGACTTCAAACCCGCATGGTGGTGCCGGTCGAGCGTTGATGAACGCTGCGCGTGCGCTGCCGCGCGGGCTTTTTTCTTTTCTTTTTTGCTATTTGCCCCAGGACTTGGCCTCAACATCGAAGCCAGCCCCGGCCAAAGTTGCAAAAAAGAAAGAAGAAAAGCCCCGCGCAGCGGACGCGAAGCGTTCTATCAGGTCCGCCCGGAGAGGGTCTCGAACAGGACGATGCAGCCGCGGCGGTTGGGGTCGGCCGTCGTCGCCGAGAGGGCGACCGCGATCGCCTGCGCGGTGCGCACCTTGCCGGGCGAGACGTAGGTGGCGTTGAAGCCGGCCCGGGCCATGCGGCCGTCGAGCAGGTTGCTCCACATCTCCTTCATGCCGGGGCCGCGCAGGATCATGATGTTGTCGAGGCGCTGGCCCAGCGTCATCTTGGGGTCGAGGTTCAACCAGAACGCAAAGGCGCGGTTGATCTGACGCAAGACCCGGTCGCCGTCGAGGACGACGCACGGCAAGGGGCAGGCCTCCATCACCCGGACGAGGTCCTGGGTGTTGCCGGCGAGCGAGAGCTTGTCCATCTCGCGCTGCTGCGTCTCCGAGCGCAGCCGGGCGTGGACGAGCGCGAAGGTCCGCAAGGTCGAGGCGAGGTTGGTCCGATCCGGCGTCGCCGCCGCCACCTCGTTGACGAGGGCCGAGAGGCGCATGTCGCGCGTCTCGGCCACGTGCTTCAAGTAGCTCCAGAATTCAGTTTCGAGCTTGATCGAGGTACGCACCTCGCCAATACGCATGGTCTTGCGAATCATCGCCGCCCCCGGCTTGGAATGTCACACTCAGCTATACGCACCATGATACCCATCGGTCACAGGCTTAGCGATTGAGAAAGAAAAATGCCTTCTATAGGTTACTTTGCGGTTAATGAACGATAGAAATACCGATATAGGTCGGACCTGTGAGCAGGACACGGATCCGACAGGCCGTGAGAACGGGAGTCCGCCTTGATGACCGACCAAACCCCGCCCGCCGCGACGGACGAGACCGTGGTGGCGCAGGCCGGCCCGGTGCTCGACGGGTCGGAGGGTCTCGGTTCCGCCGCCGA
Source organism: Geminicoccaceae bacterium (assembly GCA_965217265.1). GTDB lineage: Bacteria > Pseudomonadota > Alphaproteobacteria > Geminicoccales > Geminicoccaceae > JAGRGG01. The sequence goes on from CBDCHP010000011.1 coordinate 123,370, forward strand.
CGGCGACGCCGGACCGCGACGGCTCATCGACGAGGGCCTCTTGGAGAACGGGGGCTTCGGCGCGACGACCGGCGGGGCGCCCGCGACGCTCCCCCCCAGCCCCGGTTTCAGCCCCGACCCGCTCGTCCTGCCGACGGCGGCGATGCCCCTGCCGGAGCCGGGCACGCGCGTCGTGGTGGACGTGCCGGTCGGGGCCGAGGTGCGGCTCGAAGACCAAGCCTTCGATCCGACGCTCGCGACCTACGCCGTCGACGGCAACGACCTCGTCGTCACCCTCGTCGACGGCGGCATCGTCGTCCTGAACGGCTTCTTCGCCGGCGAGGACACGGCGCTCTCGGTGCTGGAAGGGCCCCTCGTCGCGGCCCCGGCCCTGTTGCAGCAGGCCGATACGACGCCCCAACTCGCCCAAGGGCAGGCGGCCGAGCCCGCGGCCGAGGGGCCGCAGGACGACGGCGGCGGCGCCGGCTTTCGCGCCTACGATCCGGGCAGTATCGGCGTCGGCCTCGACCCTAGCGGTCCGCTCGGCGCCACCTCGCTCGCCCGCGCCACGCCCAATTTCGAGGGCGTGCGGCCCTTCGGCGCGCGGGACGACGGGAACGACGGCGACGGCGGGGGTGGCGGCGGCGAGCCGGTCGGCGGGGTCGCGCCGACGATCGCGCTGGCAAACCGCATCGACGGCGAGATCATCGACCAGGAGGGGCCGCCGTTCGCGTTCCCCGAGCGCCCGGGTCTGCCAATCCGCGGCGAGGGCCAGCTGGTGCCCGAGGCCCAGATCAACGGCGTCGATCAGGCGAACCTGACCCTCGACGCGCCGCGCGAGGTCGAGGTGACGCTCCAGTCCGAGACGTCGCGCTCGGTCGACAGCCTGCTCGTCTACGACATCGGCGACGACGGGGCGATGACGAACGTCCGCACCGTCTTCGCCGGGATGAACACGCCGGGTCAGGTCCATTTCGGGCCGGGCCAGACGACGCCCGGCACGACGGCCTCGCTCGGCGTCGTCGGCGCCGGCACGCAGTTGGGCTTCGTCCTCGTCAACGACGGCGAGCGCGACTACGGCGATTTGTTCGGGGCCGGGCGCTTCGAGTTGCGCTCGGGCGAGGGGCCGGGCGTCGCCAGGAATACCGACGAGGCCCCGCCGCGCCTCGTCCACGTCGCCCCCGACGGCACCGAGACGGTGCTCGACGAGCGGCTCTACTTCACCGCCGACGACTCGCAGGACACCGACAACAACAACGCGCTGCATCCCGACGGGCTCGGCCACCTCGTCTCGGGCGTCGAGGGCAGCAGCCTCGTCATCGGCTTCGAGGACGGCGAGGGGCCGGCGAACCGGCTCGGCACCGGCTACGACCGCGACTTCAACGACGCGGTGATCGCCGTCGATTACGGCGAACCCGAGGGCAGCGGCGGCGACAGGATCGTCCGGCTCGACATGGATCTGGCGGCGCAGATCGCCGACCCGGACAGCACGACGATGACGGGGGGCGTCGTCCTCCTCGCCGAGGGCGAGGCCGGCGACCGGCTGCGCCTGCCGGACGGCGTGCTGGACGGCACCAACATCACCGTCGAGCCGGTCGGGGCCGAGCGGATCGCGTTCAGCGGCGCCGACAGCATCGCCAACTACGAGAAGGCGATGAGTGCGGTGAACCTCGTCCTCGACCCGAACGACCCGGGGGCGGGTACGCGGACGATCGAGGCCAATGTCACCGACGACAGCGGCCTGGAGAGCAACACTGCCCGGACGACGATCGCCATCGCCCCGCCGGGTGACGACAACACCCCGCCGGGCGACGGCGGACCCGTGGTCGCGGCGGACGACTTCGTGCCGTTGACGCTGGATGGCGGCGGCGACGACCCGCGCGGGGGCGGGGCGCCGCGCGGCGACGATGGCGGGGCGGGCGGCGACCGTCTGGCGCTGAACAACGTCTTTCAGGGCGGGGGCGAGCTTCACTTCGAGCCCGCCGCCGCCAACAACGATGGGGCCGCGAACGACGCCGGGCCCGCCGCCAAGGCGGGGGGCCCCGAGATCGTCTTCGCCGACGCGCCCAACCTCGTCAGTCCGGCGGCGCTCGGCCTGGAGCCGCCGCAGCACTCGGACGGCGCCACGTCCTGACCCCCCCGCCGCCGCAAGTCCCCGACGCCGTGAGCCCGCCGGGCGACGCCCCGGCGGAGGGCATGACGGCGGGCGGCGCCCTGCTGGCGCGGCTCAAGGCCGTCGGGGTCGACTACCTGTTCGCCAATTCGGGCACCGACTTCCCGCCGATCATCGAGGGGCTGGCCGAGGCCGCCGCCAAGGACGTGCCGCTGCCGCAAGCACTCGTCATGCCGCACGAGAGCGCGGCACTCGGCATGGCGCACGGCTACGCGCTTAGCTCCGGCCAAGCGCAGGCCGTCATGCTGCACACCAACGTCGGGCTCGCCAACGGTGCCGCGGGTGCGATCAACGCCGCGACCGACGGCGTGCCGATGCTGTTGTTCTCCGGCCGCACCCCCCTCACCGAGCGCGGCCGGTTCGGCGCCCGCACCGTCCCGATCGGCTGGGGCCAGGAGATGCGCGACCAGACGGCGCTGGTGCGCGAGGCGGCGAAGTGGGACTACGAACTGCGCTACCCCGAGCAGGCCCCCGAGGCCGTCGACCGCGCCCACGCCATCGCGCAGAGCACGCCCAAGGGCCCCGTCTATGTCGGCCTGCCGCGCGAGGTTCTGTGCGCGCCCTGCCCGGCCGAAGCCCTCGCCAAACCCGTTGCCATGAACCCGGCGCGGACGGCGCCGCACCCGGCCGACGTCGAACGGGCGGCGGAATGGCTGGCGGGCGCCGAACGGCCGCTGATCGTCGCCCAGCGCGGCGCCGGGTCGCCGGCGGGCGAGGCGGTCCTGGCGGGGATGGCCCTGGACTGGGCGCTGCCGGTCTCGCAGTATTGGGCGACCCGGCAGGCGCTGGCGACGACGCACCCGATGCACGTCGGCCCCGACGTTGGCGCTTGGGTCGAGGCCGCCGACGTCGTCCTGGTCCTGGACGGGCTCAGCCCCTGGTCGCCGCGCGACGCGACACCGCCGGCCGGCTGCCGGGTGATCCAGGCGGGGCCCGACCCGCTGCGGCAACGCTTCCCGGTGCGCAACTTCGCCGCCGACCTCGCGCTGCCCGGCGAGACCGAGGACGTGCTGGCGATGCTATCGGGGGCGCTGGCGGCGCGCCGTGCCGGGGCGGAGGCGAGGATCGCCGAACGCCGCGCCCGCGTCGCCGAACGGGCAAAAGCCTACTGGCGCGACGCCGACGAGGCGGCGCAAGCCGGGTCGGGCGCCCCGATGCGCAAGGCGTGGGTCGGGCGCTGCTTGGCCGAGATCGTCAACCGGGAGGACGCGCAAGTCACCTCGGAATTGGGCGCTCCCTTGGCCTCGATGGCGCTGGAGCGCGCCGGCGTCTACTTCCAGGAGCCGCACTCGGGCGGCCTCGGCTGGGCCTTTCCCTGCGCCTTGGGCCTCAAGCTGGCGCAAAGGGAGCGGCTGATCGTCGCCACGATGGGCGACGGCTCGTACATCTTCGCCAACCCCGTCGCCTGCCACCAGATCGCCCGCGCGCACGACCTGCCGGTCCTGGTCCTCGTCCTCAACAACGCCGAGTGGGGGGCCGTGCGCGCGTCGGTCCTCGACCTCTACCCCGACGGTTACGCCGCCCGCGCCAACGTTGTGCCGCTCACCTCGCTCGCCCCCGCCCCCGACTTCGCCGCCATCGCCCGCGCCGCCGGCGCCCACGCCGAGCGCGTCGAGGACGGCGCGGCGTTGCCGGCGGCGCTGGAGCGCGCTGTTGAGGTTGTAAAGCGCGAGCGACGGACGGCGCTGCTGGATCTGGCGATCGGGGGGTGAAGGATAAGCCACAACCACTTTGCGCGATTAGATCTTATTTTAGCTAAAACAGCATCAAATCCGGATGATCTTTGATTACTTGTTTACTCCAGATATTCGGGGTGAATGCGTCTATAATCGTCTTTATTTTCATGGTATTCCAGCGCTCGAAATGATCGGGGGACAGAAGAAAATTTTCAACTCGATCGAGGATCAGTTTGGAGAGTTCATATCTCTGGTAGGTGCCGCTGGATGATAAAATGCGATCAAGCGCCTGACGGGCCAAGCGGGTATCATCCGGGGCATAGGAGAATATTACTTCAGTCGTATCGGGGCTGCTTGGAACTACATTTAATACGCAGCGGACAAGCTCATTTCCGCGCTGAAGATTTGCGAAGGAGAAAAGTGATGAAACGGCAATGACTGCTGGCTGCTGATTCAAAGTGATTACGTCATGGTTGAGACTACACCAGTCTGCCGAAGCGATGAATGAATCAAAATAGTCGTAGCGGTATTGCCAAGTCTCCCATGCTTTAAACATATGCATGGTTGCCTGCATTCCTGCAAAACTACTTGAATCGCTTGAATCTAGACCCTGTGTCACACGCCATTTGTAGCCATTTTGTAGTTTTATGCCTGCTTCCATTACTGTATGGAGTTCCCGTGTGACGGAGCGGTAGGCAAGTAGAAAAAAGCTGCTCCATATCGGTCCGGTCGAACACCCGTGTATCAAGCGCTTTAAATAAGGCATCATCATGGTGACCGCACAGTCCAGAAAACGTGGAGGCAATCCTTCGCCCGACGCGCCGAAAACAAACCTCTGGTCCAGTATTGACTATCTTCATCTGAGGTGAGATTACATGTCCGTCTTTCTCTAAAAGATCAATTACACGAGCGTTCTGGATAGAGTGCGCCCGAATAGGTTTGCTTTCACAACTCATGGATGGTTTGAGACATTTGCCGAATCGCAGATTGTTGATACGGAAGAATTGCCCGCGATGATCATCACTCATAGTCATGGGCTTAGATTGGCCTTTCTACTATTTTCCTGAACCATTTCAGGTGTTGGCGCTCCCTAACGTCCACAGGCGCATTGTCGAGTAAAGGGCATTGGACCCTCCGGTCAAGCCGGAGGGTGGACACGGGACGGGCGGGGTTGGTTTCGTGCTGGTCTGACGCTCGATTGCTGTTGCTTCACGCCCCGGCCCTGAGCCAGGGCCTACATGGTCTCGCGCGAAAACAGCTTATGCGTGTCTCGGCGGCTTGAACCGTTGAGCCCCGGGCTCAAAGCCTACCCCCGACTAGATCGGGGGTCCAAGGCGTGGGCATGTCTTGGGTTATTCAGGGCTTGTTTTGGACTGCGAACAGAGTGGGGAATGGCAGCGGCCGGCCACCCTGGACCCCGCATCAAGTGCGGGGTGACAAGGTGTAGGTATAGGCGCTTAAGCTTCTTGTCCACCCCCGACTCGATCGGGGGTCCAGGGTGGCCGGGCCGTACTGCTCCCGAACCACTTCCAATGCCCAAACCGCCCCCAGCCAAACTTGCAAAAAAGAAGAAAAAAAGCCCGCGCGGCGAGCGCACGCGAAGCGTTCTCACAACAGCCGCGGCAAGGCGAGCGTCAGCCACCGGCAAGCTCAGCAGCAGCCCCACCCGGACGATCTCGGCGGCGAAGAACGGCATCACGCCCCTGAAGGTGTCGCGCCTCGAGGTGTCCTCGGCGAGGCTCGCGATGATGAAGACGTTGAGGCCGACGGGGGGCGTGATGAGACCGAGTTCGACGACGACCAAGGCCAGGATGCCGAACCAGATCTTGAGTTCGTCGGGGCCGAGGCCGTAGGCGGCCGTGTCGGCGAGCGCGTACGTGCCGCCGTTGAGGTCGACCAGGACCGGCCAGAAGAAGGGCACGACGACGACGATCATCGACAGGCTGTCCATGAAGCAGCCGAGCACGATCAGGATCGCGAGCATCAAGACCAGGATCGTCCAGGAATCGAGGCCGCTGGCGCCGGCCCAACTCGCCAGCGCCGCGGGCAGGCCCGCCCGGGCGAAGAAGCCCTTCAAGACCTCGGCGCCGAACAGGATGAAGTAGATCATGCCGCTGGTGACGGCGGTGTCGAGCAGCGAGCGGCCGAGGAGCGGGACCGTCAGCCCCTCGCCGGTGATGAGGCGAAGGGCGAAGCCGTAGACCAGGATGATGAAGACGCCGACGCCGGCGGCGGGCGTCGGCGTGAACAGGCCCAGGCCGAGGCCGAGGATGATGGCGCCGAAGATGACGACGACCGGGATCAGGCGGCGGATCGCGGTGCGGCGCTCATCCGCCGGCATCGGCTCGCCCAAGGGTGCCAAGGCGGGCTTGCGGCGGACGCGCAGCGCGATCACGGCGACGAAGAAGGCGACGGCGAGCAGGCCCGGCAAGATGGCGGCTTGGAACATCTCGACGATCGAGGCCTCGACGATGATGGCGTAGATCACGAGCGCCACCGAGGGCGGGATCAGGATGCCGAGCGTGCCGCCGGCGGCGAGCGTGCCGGTGGCGAAGCTGGCGTCGTAGCCCATGCGCCGGAGTTCGGGCAGCGCCACCCGGCCCATCGTCGAGGCGGTGGCGAGCGACGAGCCGCACACCGCCCCGAAGCCGGCGCAGGCGCCGATCGCCGCCATCGCCCCTCCCCCGCGCACGCGGCCGATCAGCGCCTTGACGCCGATGAACAGGTCGCGCGAGAGGTTGGCGTTGGCGGCGAGGAACCCCATCAGGACGAAGAGCGGCACGACCGAGAGGTCGTAGCTGGCGACGTTGTTCCACAGCAGCGTCTTGAACTGCCTGAGGTAGGGCTCGAAGCGCAGGAACGGGGCGGCGATGCTGAGCGCGTAGTTGCCGCCGATGCCGACCAGGACCATCGCGAGCCCGACGGGGATGCGCAGGCTCAAGAGGACGAAGAGGACGGCGAAGCCCGCGAGCCCGATCAGCCCGCGCTCGTCCATCAAGCCGGCCCCGCCGCGGCCGGTTCGGCGGGATCGGGATCGACCAGCATAGCGATCGCGGCCAAGGCCCAGAGCACGAGCGAGACGAGGCCGGGGAGGTAGAACGGCCACTCCGCCCAGCCGAGCACGCGCGAGACGGCGCCGTCGGCCCTGGTTTCCAGCATCCCGAACCACATCCAATAGGCGAGGAAGAGGGCGAGGCCGGCCATCAAGGCGAGCGAGAGCCGGTCCAGGAACGCCTGCGCCTTGACCGGCAGCCGCTCGACGAACAGGTCGACGCCGACGTGGCCGCGGCGGAGTTGGCAGTAGGGAAACAGCATCAGCGCCGCCGAGCTGATCGTGACGCGGACGAAGTCCTCGTAGCCGGCCAGGATCGCGACCGAGCCGCCCCAGGCGCCGGCGGCGCGGTCGAGCGCGATGGCGCCGACGTTGAAGGCGGTGACGAGGACGATGGCGAGGAGGCCGAGGCCCCCGAGCAGCGCCCAGGCCGCCGCCGTCCGTTCGAGGATGGCGCGCACCCCCGCCTACTCGGTGTGCGCCTCGACCGCCCCGCGCGCGGCGTCGACCAGGGCCTGCCCGTCGATGCCCTCGGCCGTGACCTCCTCGACCCAGCCGTCGACCACCTCCCGACCCTTGGCGTCGAAGGCCTGCATCGCCTCGGGGGTCAACGCGATGATCTCGTTGCCGGCCTCCTCGACCGCATCGCGGCCGGGGATCTCGCTCGCGTCGAAGACGCCGCCGATCCAGCCCGCGATCTCGGCCCCCGAGTTGGCGTCGATGACGGCCTTGAGATCATCGGGCAGACCCTCGTAGCGCTCCTTGTTCATGACGTAGGCGAAGACCGAGGTGCCAAAGCGTGTGTCGTCGGGGCCGGTGATCGAGTACTGGGTCAGTTCCTGCACCTTCAAGGCCGGCACCACCTCGAAGGGGATCAGGGCGCCGTCGACGACGCCCTTCGAGAGCGCCTGCGGCAGTTCCGGCACCGGCATCCCCACCGGCTGCGCTCCCCAGGCGCCGATCAGGAGGGCGCCGGTGCGCGATGGGATGCGCAGCTTCTGGCCCTTCAGGTCGTCGAGCGCCGCCACCTCGTCGTCGATCGTGTGCAGCGCCTGCCCGGCGTGGGTGTGGATCAGGATCGGGTGGACGTCGGCGAAGTCTTCCGCGATCAGATCGAACGTGTCCTGGATCGCGAGCGTCGTCGCCTCAGCACTGTTCTTGTGGATCGTCGGCAGTTCGAAGACCTCCGCGCGCGGGAACACGCCCGGCGTGTAGCCGATCAGCGTCCAGACGATGTCGGCAAGCCCGTCGCGCGCCTGGCCGTAGAGTTCGGGCGGGGCACCCCCCATCGCCATCGCCGGGAAGATCTCGACGGCGATGCGCCCCCCCGACTGCTCCTCGACCCGCTCGGCCCAGGGCTGTATGAAGCGGGTGTGCGCCGGCGAGTTGGGGCCTAAGAAATGGTGCACGGTGAGGGTCACTTCCGCATCCTGCGCCCTCGCCCCCGCGACGACGAGGGCGCTCAAGAACAGGCCGGTCACGGCCCCGCGCACGATCTTCATGATGCCTCCCGCGATTGCACTTACGTCTGATTGCGGCGGAGTATGGGCGAGGCGGGCGTCGATGCCAACCGCGCGTTCGCCGATTCGAGGCGGCGGGTGCGTAGCGGGGGATGGATATAAAATCCCTGTTTCCCATTCCCCCGCCGCCTGCCTAAGCTCTGATCGAGGCAAGGAGGGCGTAAGAGACCATGCGCGTGCGGGTGTGCATCATCGGCGGCGGGCCGGCGGGGCTGCTGCTCGGCCAACTGCTGCTGCGGGCCGGGATCGACAACGTCGTCCTGGAGCGGCGCCCGCGCGACTACGTCCTCGCCCGCATCCGCGCCGGCGTCTTGGAGCAGGGCACCGTCGCCATGCTGCGCGAGGCCGGCGTGGGCGGGCGCATGGCGCGCGAGGGCTTCGTCCACGAGGGCGTCTACCTCGCCGCCAGCGGCCGGCGGATCCGGATCGACTTCAAGCGCCTCGTCGACAGCACGGTCATGGTCTACGGCCAGACCGAGGTGACCAAGGACCTCTACGACGCCCGCGACGCCATGGGCGGCGCCACCGTGCACGAGGCGGCGGACGTGCGCCCGCACGACGTCGCGGGGGAAAAGCCCTACGTCACCTACCAAGCCGGCGGCACCACGCACCGGGTCGACTGCGACTACGTCGCCGCCTGCGACGGCTACTACGGCGTCGGGCGCCAGACGATCCCGGCCGAGCGTTTGATCGTCCACGAGCAGGTCTACCCGTTCGGCTGGCTCGGCGTCTTGAGCGAGACGCCCCCCGTCTCGCACGAGCTGATCTACGCCAACCACGCACGCGGCTTCGCGCTCTGCTCGATGAGGAACGAGCACCTGAGCCGCTACTACGTCCAGTGCCCCTTGAGCGACGAGGTCGAGGCGTGGCCGGACGCGCGCTTTTGGGACGAACTGCGCGCCCGCCTGCCGGACGAGGCCGCGGAAACGCTCGTCACCGGCCCGTCGATCGAGAAGAGCATCGCGCCGCTCCGCTCCTTCATCGCCGAGCCGATGCGCTTTGGCCGCCTGTACCTCGCCGGCGACGCCGCCCACATCGTCCCGCCCACGGGCGCCAAGGGCCTCAACCTCGCCGTCTCCGACGTCTACTACCTGTCCAACGCCCTGATCGGGCACTACAACGACGGCGACGACGACGGGCTGGCGCACTACGCCGAGCGGGCGCTCGCCCGCGTCTGGAAGGCGTCGCGCTTCTCCTGGTGGATGACCAAGACCCTGCACCGCTTCCCCGACACCGACGAGTTCAACCAGCGAATGCAAGAGACCGAGATCGACTACCTCGCCGCCTCGCCGCGAGCGCAGGCGGCGATGGCGGAGAACTACGTTGGGCTGCCGTATTAACGCTTCGCGTTGCGCTCGCCGCGCGGGCTTTCTCTTCTTTTTGCAAGTGTTAACGTAGGAGAGTGGCCTCAACGCCGAGGGCAAATCTCGGACAAACAGCAAAAAAGAAAAGAGAAAGGCCGCGCCCAGCGCACGCGCAAGCGTTCTCCTAAAGGATCAAACGTGAGTTGGCTCTACCTGCTCATGGCGATCGTCGCCGAGGTGATCGCCACGTCGGCGCTCAAGTCGTCGATGGGTTTTACGAAGTTCGCGCCGTCGGTGCTGGTCGTGCTCGGCTACGGGGCGGCGTTCTACTTCCTCTCGCTGACGCTGCGGGCGATCCCGCTCGGCATCGCCTACGCGGTGTGGGCGGGCTTAGGGATCGTCCTCGTCGCGCTCGTCGGCTGGATCGTCCACCGCCAGCCGCTCGACGCGGCCGCCCTCGTCGGCATCGCGCTCATCCTCGCCGGCGTGGCGGTGATCAACCTGCTGTCGGACTCGGCGACGCATTGAGGGGTGATCGGCCGTTCACCCCCCGGGAAGAACGCGCAGCACCCGCCCGATCAACGCCGCCCCCCCCGGCGGGTTCAGCGCCTCCGCCTCCACCCGCCCCCAATCGACCGGCGCATCGTTCAGCTTGCGCAGCACCTCGATCAGGCCCCGGTTCTCGGCCACGGCCTCAGCGCAGGCTTGCTTGACCAGCGCTTGCGCCTCCGGCCGGGGCACGTGCTCGGCCAGCGCGAACGCCGCCGCCTCGGCCAGGACGAGGCCGTTGGTGGCGTCGAGGTTCGAGCGCATCCGCTTAGGCTCGACCTGCATCGTCGCGGCCAACCGCGTCGCGTGGTCGAGCGCGGCACCCGTGCCGGCCAGCATCTCGGGCAGCGTCGCCCATTCGAGCGCCCAGGTCGAGCCGTCGCGCTCGTGCGCGTGCAGCATCGTCTGGTGCATCGTGCCGATCAGGCCGGCGTTGCGGCGCGCGAGCGTGACCAGCGCCTCGGCCCGCACCGGGTTCGCCTTCTGCGGCATGGTCGACGAGCCGCCGCCCTCGGCCTCCTGGACCTCGCCGACCTCGCCCTGCGCCAGGAGCAGCACGTCGAAGCCGAACTTGCCGAGCGAGCCCGTCACCAGCGCCAGCCAGTTCGCCAGTTCGACCAGGTTATCGCGGGCGCCGTGCCAGGGGAGCGGCGGGCACCCCAGACCCAGTTCCGCCGCGAGACCCTCCATCACCGCCACGCCCCGATCGTTCAAGGCGGCGAGGTTGCCGGCCGCCCCGCCGAACCCGACGACGAGGAGACGCGGCCTGAGTTCGGCGAGCCGGCGGCGGTGGCGGATCAAGGGTGCCAGCCAACCGGCGGCCTTGAGGCCGAACGTCGTCGGCACCGCCGGCTGAAAGCGCGTCCGCGCGAGCATCGGCGTGGCGCGGTGCGCGTCGGCGAGGCCGGCGAGGGTGCGGCACAGGTCGTCCAGGCGCCCGTCCAGCGCGTCGAGTGCGGCCCGTACTTGCAGGACGAGCGCGGTGTCGCTGATGTCCTGCGAGGTGGCGCCGAAGTGGACGTGGTCGGACGCCGGCTCCTCCACCGCCCGGCGTAGTTGCGCCACCAGCGCCGGGACGGGCACGCCGGCCGCGCGCGTGCCGGCGGCGAGGTCGTCGAGGTTGGGAATGAAGTCCCGCAAGGCTTTGTCGATCGCTCCGGCCGAAGCCTTGGGGATGACGCCGAGGCGCCCCTGCACGCGCGCCAGCGCCGCCTCGACCACGATCATCGCCCGCACCTGCGCCGCGTCGTCGATCAGTGCCGCCACCTCGGCGTCCTCCAGGAGCGCCGTGAACACGGGCGGCATCAGCCCGCGGCCGGCAGGCCGAGCAGCGAGCGCGCCTCGGCGGCGGTGGCGGGGCGGCGGCCATACTCGGGACACATGGCGACGACGCGCTCGACCAAGGCGGCGTTCGAGGGCGCCAGCGTCGCCTTGTCGAGGCGGATATTGTCCTCCAGTCCGGTACGGCAGTGCCCGCCCGCCGCCAGGGACCAGCGCGCCAGCGTGTCCTGGTCACGGCCGATCCCCGCCCCCGTCCAGGTGGCGTCGGGGGCGAGGCGCCTCAGCGTCGCGACGTAGAAGTCGAAGACGTCGCGGTCGACCGGCATCGCGTTCTTGACCCCCATGACGAACTGGACGTGCAAGGGGCCCTCGATCTGCCCGGCCTTCGCCATCGCCACCGCCTTGAAGACCATCGACAGGTCGAACGCCTCGATCTCGGGCTTGACGCCGTGCGTCTTCATCTCGCCCGCGAGATAGTCGACCAGGTCGGGGCTGTTCTCGTAGACCCTGGTCGGGAAGTTGCACGAGCCGGTCGCGAGCGAGGCCATGTCGGGCCTCAGATCCAGCATCCCGCCGCGCTCCCTACCCGCCCCGGAGCGCCCGCCGGTCGAGACCTGGACGATCATGCCGGGGCAGTGCCGGCGCAGCCCCTCGATCAGCCGGCCGAAGCGTTCGGGGTCGGAGGTGGGGGTGCCGTCGTCGTTCCTGACGTGGCAGTGCGCCAGCGTCGCCCCCGCCTCGAAGGCGGCCTGCGCGCTCTCGACCTGCTCTGCCACCGTGATCGGCACGGCCGGGTTGTCGGCCTTGGTCGGCACCGAGCCGGTGATCGCCACCGTGATGACGCATGGGCTGATGAGTTCAGACATCGAAGAACACCGTCTCGTTGGGGCCTTGCATGTGGATGTCGAAGCGGTAGAGGGCTCCTGCCCCGCGCGCGGCAATCAGCGTGTGGCGGCGCTCTTTTGGCACCGAGGCCAGCACCGGGTCGGCCGCGTTGGCCTCGTCCTCGTCCGCGAAGTAGAGCCGGGTGAAGGCGTGGCTCAAGAGACCGCGCATGAAGACGATCAGGTTCAGGTGCGGCGCGTGGGGTGCCCCGATCGAGCCCGGCTTCACCGTCGTGAAGGCGAAGCGCTTGCTCGCGTCGAACCCGGTGCCGCAGCGGCCGAAGCCCGCCCCGTCGCCGCCGTAGCGGCCTTGCGCGTCGGCCCCCCAGACCTCGATCATCCCGTCGGTGACGACCGCACCCTCGCCGTCGAACAGTTGCCCCGCCACCTTGACGCGCTCGCCCGCGGCCTCGGCCCCCGCCATCAGCGGCCCGGCGACGCTTCGCAACGGATAGCCGTACTGCTCGGGCGTCAGGCCGTAGGCGAAGTAGGGGCCGACGGTCTGCGAAGGGGTCTGCTTCAAGGTCATCGCCTCACGCCTCGAAGGGGGTTTCGGATCGGCCGCGCAGGACGACGTCGAAGACGTAGCCGAGCGCGTAGCCCTCTTCGGTCACGTCGAGCGAGAATTGAGCGATCAGGCGTTCCCGCGCCGCCTCGGGCGTGCCCTGGAAGATCGGGTCGAGGTCGAGGAGGGGGTCGCCCGGAAAGTACATCTGCGTCACGAGCCGCTGGGCAAAAGCGTGGCCGAAGAGCGAGAGGTGGATGTGGTTGGGGCGCCAAGCGTTGGCATGGTTGCCCCAGGGGTAGGCGCCGGGCTTGATCGTCAAGAAGCGGTAGCGGCCCTCGGCGTCGCTCATGCAGCGCCCGCCGCCGAAGAAGTTCGGGTCCAAGGGGGCGTCGTGCTGGTCGACGCTGTGGACGTAGCGCCCGGCGGCGTTGGCCTGCCAGATCTCGATCAGCGTGTGCGGCACCGGCCGGCCGTCCTCGTCGAGCACCCGGCCGGCGACGACGATCCGCTCGCCGAGCGGTTCACCGTTCACGGCCCCGTTCCTGGTCAGGTCGTGGTCGAGCGGCCCCAACTTGACGTCGCCGTAGACCGGCCCCGACAGTTCGGAGAGCGTCGCCCGGATCGGCACGAGCGGCCGCGTCGGGCTGCGCAGCCGGGTCGATTTGTAGGGGGCGTGCAGGTAGGCCGGGTGGCTGCCCCAGTCGCGCGGGCGGTAGGCCGGATCGCTCATGCCCCCTCCCCCTCGCGCGCGGCGAAGACTTCCTTCGCGATCTTGAAGGCGGCGTTCGCGGCCGGCACCCCGGCGTAGACCGCGACGTGCATCAAGGCCTCCTTGACGTCGTCCGGCGAGGCGCCGGTGTTGGCGGTGGCGCGGACGTGCATCGCCAGTTCCTCGTAGTGGCCGAGTGCGGCGAGCAGCGCGATCGTGACGACGCTGCGCTCGCGCCGCGTCAGCCCCTCCCCGGCCCAGACCGACCCCCAGGCGCCCTCGGTGATGAAGCGCTGAAAGTCGGCGTCGAAGTCGGTCGCCGCCGCCCCGGCCCGCTCGACGTGCGCGTCGCCGAGCACGGCGCGGCGCACGTTCATGCCGGTATCGTGACGCTCGTCGGGCAAGGCCTATTTCCCTCCAGCGGAGTTGAACGCTTCGCGTGCGCTGCCGCGCGGTCTTCTCTTTTTCTTTTTTGGCTTTTGTCTGAGCTTGGCCCTCGGCGCCGCGGCCAGTCTCCTACGTTAACACTGGCAGAAAAAGAGAAAAAAGCCCGCGCGGCAGCGCACGCGCAAGCGTTCACTATCCCACCCGCCGCTTCAGTTCGGCGTACAGCTTGGCCGACACCTCAATCCCTCTCTCGGCCGCGTTCGCGCGCGCGGCGAGGCGTTTGGCCCCCGGCAGGCGGACACCCTCCTCGGTAAGGACGGTGCCAAGCAGGGTTTCGATGCGGTTCGGGAACTCTGGCCCGCCGGTGCGGACCGGGTCGAGTAGGAGGAAGAACTGGCCGATCGCGGGCGGCGGGCCTTGCGTGTCGAAGAAGGAGCTGGCCTCGAAGCCGAACTTGCCGCCGGTCAGCGCCGCCGCGATGATCTCGACCATGAGGACGAGCGCCGCACCCTTGGCGTCGCCCATCGGCAGCATCGTGCCTTGCAGCGCCGCCTTCGGGTCGGTGGTCGGTTGGCCGTCGGCGTCGAGCGCCCAGCCCTCGGGGATCGGCTCGCCCTTTTGCGCCGCCAGCATGACTTTGCCGCGCGCGACTTTGGAGAGCGACGCGTCGACGACGAGCGGCGGTGCTTCGTTCCTCGGGCAGGCGAACGCGATCGGGTTGGTGCCGAACAGGCCGCGCGCACCGCCCCAGGGCGCGATGGCGGCGGGCGAGTTGGTGAAGGCGAGGACGGCGAGGCCCAGCCCCGCCAGGGGCTCGATCACGCCGCCCAGAGCGCCCGCGTGGTGCGAGCGGCGCACGGCGACGGCGGCGAGGCCCGAGGCCGCGACGACGGGCTCGGCGGCGGCGAAGCCCGCGGCGATGGCGGGAAAGGCGAAGCCGTGCGCGGCGTCGACCCGCACGATTGCGCCGTCGGCCTCGACGACCGGCACGGCCCCACCGTCCACCTTACCCGAGAGCGCCTGATCGGCGTAGGCCGGCAGGCGCGAGAGGCCGTGCCCCCCCAGCCCGTCGGCCTCGGCGGCGACGAGCGCCGCCGCCGTCGCCCGCGCGTTCGCGGCCGAGGTGCGCGAGGCGGTGAGGACGGCGGTCGCGAGCGCCCGGGCGTCGTCGAGGGCGAGGCGGACGGGGGTCTCGGTCATGCTTGGGGCCTCCTTAGCTTCAACGGCTCTATTCACTTTCAACACCAAGAGGCGCCGAGTGAGTAGTGTTCGCGGTTCTCCGTGTCGGCTTACGCCGCAGGCCGAGCCCGCGGTGCAGGGGCGCAACGCTCCCCGCGCTTTCGCCAGCGTCGCCGCTGGCCCGATCAGCGAAGCCTTCGCCTACGGTCTCGACGGCCCGCGCGATCCAGCGCGCGGAGGCCGTGTCTCTGTTGTGGTGCGTGCCGCATTCGGCGCAATCCCACGCGCGCGCGCTCAAGGAAAGCTTGGGTCCGACCGTGACGCAGTCCGGGCAGCAGCCCGTGGAGCGGTCGAACCGGCCGAGTCGCCGAACCTCCCGCCCGTGCCACGCGGCCTTGTATTCGACCTGCCGAACGAACTCGCCCAATGCCGCGGCCGAAAAAGACTTGGCGAGGCGGGTTCGCATCAGCGCCTTGGTCCGAGCGTTTCCAGGCCCACCACGCGCCCCTTGGCTATCAGATCGCGGGAAGCCCGGTGCAGCAAGTGAGCCCGGCGGGCCTCCACTTTACGGTGCAGCCGGGCGATGGCCTGCTGTCGGCGTCTTTGGTTGTTGCTGCGCTCTCTAGCCTCCTTCTCCTTGGTTTCCTGCCGCCCGAAGCGGCGTTGCAGCCGCGCCCCGGCGGCGCGCAGCGGCCGTGTCGGCATGACCTTGCCGCCGAGGCTGTCGGCGACGAGGCAGGACAGCCCGAGGTCGGCGCCGACGATCTCCGCGATCGGCTCGCCGATCGGCTTTCGGTCTTGCGGGGCAGGCGCATTGAACTGCACCGAGAGCGTCCAGACGTCGTGCCGCATCCACAACCGGGCCGAGACGACGTGGCCCGTTGGCCATCGGCCGCCGCGCACGGCGACCTCGCCAAGCTTGGGGATCGTGACGGTGCCGCGCTCGCGATGCCGTTGCGGCACAACCGAGTGGGTGAAGGTCATTCTCCTGCCCCGACAGGTCAGGGCGCCCATGCCCTCCCGCTTGCGGTGGAAGCGCGGAAAGCCGGCTGCGGCCTTGCGGGTCATGCGACCCGCCTTCACGGCCTTGTGGTCTTTCAGCGCCTTGCGAAGGGCGGCGTCGTAGCGGCGCGATACGTCGACGAGAGAGATGGCGGGCGGCTCGGCCAGAAAGGCGGTTTCTTCCGCCTTCTTCAAGCCGGGCAGCAAGGCCGAGAGCCGCGCGTGAAAGTCGGACCGCTTCTCGGCCTCGTAGAGAGCCTTGTTGCGGGCAACGAAATGGTTCCACGCGAAGCGGGTGCATCCCATCCAGCCCAGCAGCGTCACCGCCTGTTCGGGCGTGGGGTAGCAGCGCAGCACGATTGCTTGTTGCACCTCGCTCATGCCACAAGTTCCGACCAGCGAAGGCGCCGACCGTGAACCAAAGCGCCGTCCACCCGCGCCTCCAACGCAACCTTTTGGCTGTTCCAGCGAAAGGCGACCTCCGCGAGGTAGCGGTCGCAGTGCTTAGCCGAGACGCAGTGCCAGACGTCCACGATGGCCCGCTTGAAGGCGCTGTTGAAGCTTTCGGCCGTGTTGGTGTGGCCGCGCTTGCGGTCGGTCCTGGCGTACTCCTGACGCCCGTGATCGGCGGTCGGATGCCCGGTGAATTTGCGCCCGATCCAGCGGTAGGCCGGCAGGCCATCGGTCATCAGGATCGACTTGCCGACGTTCGACCACTGCCAAAGGGGCGGCGCCAGATCGGCGACGCCGTGACTGGCGACGCGCTTCGCCTTGGCTTTGCCGCCGCGTTCGACAGCGACGAAAACGGTGGAACCGGCGCGTCCTCGACCGCGATGCGAGGGGCGTCCCGAGCCGTCCTCGTCGTCGTCCCGACCCTTGCGCTTGACCCCACCGACATAGGTTTCGTCGGCTTCGATGATCCCGGTCAGCTTTTCCGCCGAGCCGTCGGCGAGCATTTGCCGGACGCGGTGCCCAAGGAACCACGCCGTCTTGTAGGAGACGCCGAGCCAGTCCTTGAGCTTCATGGCGCTGACGCCCTTGGAGGAGGTGGCGAGGAGGTAGAGGGCGAGAAACCAGACGTTCAGCGGCAGGTGGGCGCCTTCCATCGGCGTGCCGTCCGTCACTCTGAAATCGCCCCTACAGGAACGACAGCGCCAGATGTCGGGGCGGGTGGACAGCCGCTTGGCTTCGCCGACGACGCCGCACCGGGCGCAAACGACGCCGTTCGGCCGCCGCAGCGCTTCAAGGTGAGCGCGGCAAGCCTCGTGCGTGGAAAAACGGGACTGGAACGATGCGAGCGTCGTGCCGCTCTTGTCGCACCACTGGTGTCGAAAGTCAGTAGACGCGGGCTTCAAAACAACACGCCGCGCGGGAACGGGACGTTGAGGGCCGACGCCAGCAAGAGCCACGAGCCGACGACGAGGACGAGGTCGACGGCGGCGAACAGGAGGAGGTGGCGCACCGTCAAGCAGTCGTGCTCGGCGATCAGGCAGACGAGGAAGAAGGCAACGAGGCCGGTGACGACGAAGCCGACGTAGGGGAACAAGACGGCCCAGGCGAGGACGACGCCGACGAGGGCGAGGCGCCGGAGCGGCGAGCCGCCCTCCTCCCCCGCCCCGCTTCGCGCGCTCGGGCGGTAGAGCTTGACCGCCGCCAGGAGGACGGCCGTGACGATCATCACGACCGCGATCGTGCGCGGGAAGACGGCGCCCATAGCGCTCATCGAGGCGGTGGCGACGAGGACGTAGCCGCCGATCAGGACGAGGACGAGGGCCAGGATCAGGCTGGCCGGATCGCGGCGCGCGGCGGAGGAGGGATCAGGCAGCACGTTCGGCCTCCTCGCGCGCCCGGCGGCGCTCGCTCAGCGCCTGGACGACGAGCGGGTAGGCGAGCGTCAGCAGGGCTATGAAGATGATGACGACGCTGATCGGCCGGCCGAAGAACATGCCCCAGACGTTCTGCTGCGCGTTGCCGATCAGGTAGGCCTGGACAAAGCCCTGCTCGGCGATGGGTCCGAGGACGATGCCCAAGACGATCGGCGACGGCTGGACGCCGTAGCGGTTGAGGACCCAGCCCATCACGCCGAGCACGGCCATGACGACGACGTCGTGCGGGTTGTTGTGGACGGCGAAGCTGCCGACCACGGTGAGGAACGCGACCCCGGCGGCGAGCGTCGGCTTGGGGATCGAGGCGACGGCCTCGAAGGCGTAGCGGCCGATGAGAAGCCCGACCGGCAGCATGATGACCGTCGCGATCAGCAAGCCGAACATGAAGGTGTAGACGATGGGGGCGCTGCCGGCGAACAGGCCCGGCCCTACCTTGATGCCCTGGACCAGGAGTGCGCCCAGGATCACGGCGTCGGGCGGCGTGCCGGGGATGCCCAGGACCAAGGTCGGGATGAAGCCGCCGCCGACGGTCGCGTTGTTGGCGGATTCGGTGGCGAGGATGCCGGCCGGCTCGCCCTTGCCGAAGTTCTTCGCGTTCTTGGACGAGCGCCGCGCCTCGGAGTAGGCGACGAGGCCGGCGATCGAGCCGCCCGCCCCCGGCAGGATGCCGACCAGCGTGCCGACGACGGCGCTGCGGGCGAGGTTGAACCAGTTGCGCCCGGCGATGGCGAGCGCCTCGGCCAAGCGAAAGCCGCCGCCGTGCGCGGCGCTGGCGATGTGCGGCACCTTGGTCGCCACCATGTCGATGATGACCGGGATGCAGTAGAGGCCGATGAGGGCGGCGATGACGTCGATGCCGCCGAACAGCGTCTGGGTGTCGAAGGTGAAGCGCATGTCGCCGCCGACGACGGCGACGCCGACGGTCGAGATCAACAGGCCGATGCAAGCGCCCAGGATGCCCTTGAGCGTGTTGCCGACCGAAAGGGCCGAGATCAGGGTGAGGCCCAAGACCGCGAGCCAGAAATATTCGGGCGGGCCGAAGGCGAGCGCCAGCTTGGCGAGCGGCGGGGCCAGCGACAACAACGCGGTGGCGCCGACGAGGCCGCCGACGACCGAGGCGAGCGTGGCCAGCGTCACGGCGAGGTTGCCGTCGCCGCGCTTGGCCATCGGGTAGCCGTCGAAGGTGGTGGCGATCGCGGACGGCGTGCCCGGCGTGTTGACCAGGATGGCGGCAAAGCAGCCGCCGTAGATGGCGCCGGTGTAGATGGCGCCGAGCGCGATCAGGCCCGAGGCCGGGTCCATCGTGAAGGTGAACGGCACCAGGATCGCGACCGCCATCGTCGCCGAGAGCCCCGGCAGCGCGCCGACGACGGTGCCGAGCACGACGCCGACGACGGCGAGCATCAGGTTGAACGGCGTCAGCGCCGCCGCGAGGTAGCCCAAGATCTCCAAGCGTGTTGCCCCTCCCCGCCGGCGCCCCCGCGCGGCCTCGGCCCTTCGTCGAAAAGGCCGCGCGGGGGCGCTCTTATGTCAGTTGATGCCGAGCAGCTTCGCCGCACCTTCGAGGTCGGCCTCGGTCTCGGCCATGAAGTCGTCCACCTCGCTGTAGGGGATGTCGGTGACGACGTAGCCGGCGTCCTGCATCTGCTGTTGAAAGTCGGGGTCGGCGTTGATCTTGCCGATCACGTCCGAGATCTGCTGGCGCAGATCCTCGGGCGTGTCCTTGGGCACGGCGACGCCGCGATACGCGCCCGAGACGAGATCGTAGCCGAGTTCCTTGAAGGTCGGCACGTCGGGGAACAGGGGCAGGCGCTCCTCGGTCGCGACGGCGAGCATCCGAAGCGCGTCCGACTGCTGCGAGGCGACGGTCGAGTAGCCCCACTCGGCCGTCACTTGGCCGCCGACGACGGCGGTGACGGCGGGGGCCGTGCCGGAGAACGGGATGTAGGTCGTCGTGGTCCCGGCCATCTGGTCGAAACGCGCCTTGGCGATGTCGTTGGCCGAGTTGGTGCCGGATCCTGAGAACGTCGTCATGCCGGGGTTGTCCTTGGCATAAGCGACGAGGTCGTCGAGCGTCTCGAACTCGCTGTCCACCGGCACGAGGATGGCGTCGGGCGTGTAGTGGAACCAGTAGACCGTGACGATGTCGTCGGTCTCGTAGCCGGCGTTGCCCTGCTTGGGCTGCATGATGATGTGCGGCAGGTTCGAGCCCATGATCACCGAGCCGTCGGCCGGCTGGTTGTTCAGCCCCGACCACGCCTGCGCCCCGCCCGCACCCGGCTGGTACTGGATCACCAGCGACTGGCCGGTCATCGGCTCGAAGTATTTCTGCTGGAAGCGGGCGGTGACGTCCGACTCGCCGCCGGCGTTGAACGGGATGATGTAGTTGACCGACTGCTGCGGCCACTCCTGTGCCTGGGCCCCCGCGGCGGCTGACAGGACGAGGGTCGTGGCCCCGAGAAGGGCCGTGAGGTCGCGGCGTTTGAGCATGTGAAAGCCTCCCTTGCTGGCTTCGTGATTGGGGAGTGTCGAAGCACCCTTGCGTGAAGCTCTAGAGCATTTTCCGCCAAAGCCAAGCCGGCCCTGCCACGGGGGCGTACGCCGTGGCAGGGCCAAAGGCATTCCGGAAGGGGAACCCTACGCGCTGCGGTAGAGCTTGGTCATCACGAACTCGCGGTGGCCGAGCGCCTCGGCCGCCGTATGCCGGCCGTTGGCCGTGCGCGCGACGATGTCGATCAAGGCGTCGCCGGCATCCTCCAAATTCATCTCGCGGCGCAGGATCCCGGTGACGTCGAGGTCGATGTGCTCGGACATGGTCCGCACCGTGCGCGGGTTGCCGCTGATCTTGACGACCGGCATGATCGGGTTGCCGATGACGTTGCCCTGACCGGTCGGGAACATGTGGACGACGTAGCCCGCCGCCGCTTGGAGCGTGCAGCACTCGGCCGCCGCCGAGGAGGTGTCCATGAAGTAGAGGCCCGGCCCCTTCGCCGGCGCCTCGGCGGGCTTCAGGACGTCGACGTAGCGCACCTCTTTGCCGATCTTCTCGATGTTGCCGAACGCCTTCTCCTCGATCGTCGACAGCCCGCCGTACTTGTTGCCCTTGGTCGGCTGGCTGTCCATCAGGTCGTCGACCTTGTTGGCCTCGATGACGTCGTCCTGGTAGGCTTGGAAGGTCGCCATGAACTTCTGCTTGGCCTCGTCGCTCGCGGCGCGCGCCGCCACGACCTCCTCGCCGCCGGTGATCTCGGAAGTCTCGCCAAAGCAGCCGTAGATACCTTGCGGGATCAGCTTGTCGTAGAAGTTGCCGACCGTCGGGCACGACGCGAGGCCCGTCGTCGTGTCGCTCTCGCCGCACTTGCAAGCCGCCCACAAGGCCTCGATCGGCGCCTTCTCGCGCTGCTTTTCCGTGGCGTAGTGGACGAAATCCTTGGCGACCCGGCTCGCTTTCGCGATCGTCATGATGTCGCCGGTCTGCTCGATCGCGAAGCCCTCGACCGGCTTGCCGGTGGTGGCGATGCCGTCGACGACGCGCTTGGTCCACTCGGGCTCGATGCCGATCACGACGACGGCGGCGATGTTGGGGTTGCAGCCGATGCCGATGATGGTCCTGAAATGCAGGTCCAGGTCCTCGCCGAACTGCAAGCGCCCGTACGAGTGCGACAGGGCGATCGTGCCCTTGATGTGGTTCGCCACCCCCTCGGCCGCGGCGTTGGAGATGTCGTCGACCGGCAGGATCGCGACGTGATTGCGGATGCCGACGCGGTCGTTCTCGCGGCGGTAGCCGTAAAAATGGTCCCTGGTCATGGCCTCACCACTTCTTGGTCTTGATGTTGTGCGCGTGGACGTAGCCGCCCTTGGGTATGTCTTGGATCGCGCGGCCGATGTCGTGCTCGTACTTGACGATCGTCTCGCCGTTCTTGATGTCCTTCAAGGCGAGTTTGTGCCCGAGCGGGATCTCGGCCAGCGCCTTGATCGTGATCGTGTCGTCCGAGGCCATGACCCATCCGGTCAGGTCCTGGTCCGCGATCACATCCTCGACGACGACGACGCCGACATTGTCGTCGCCCATGTGCACGATGAAGTGGGGTTGTCCTGCCACCTTGTCCTCCCTGGCTGATGGTTGTATCATATGTCTTATATAAGACTGGCGCAAGGGCGTCGGACGACTCTTCTCACAAGGAGCCCGGCGTGACGGACGCCGAGGGCGTGAACGCCGCGCCGCTCTACCGGCAGGTCAAGGCGATCCTGCTGCGGCGCATCGCCGGCGGCGAATGGCGGCCGGGCGAGGTGTTGCCGGCGGAGCCGAAGCTGGGGGCGACGCTCGGCGTCAGCCCCGGCACGGTGCGCAAGGCGCTCGACGAACTCGCCGCCGAGGGCGTCGTCGCACGTCGTCAAGGCCGCGGCACCTTCGTCGCCGAACACACGCCCGACACCAGCCTGTTTCGCTTCTTTCGCCTCGTGACGCCCGACGGCGGGCGCGTCGTCCCGACCGGGCAGGAGCTTGAGCGCGCGACCGGACGGGCGAGTGCGGCGGAGTGCGCCGCCCTGGCGCTCGACGCCGGAGCACGGGTGCTGCGCGTCCGCCGCCTGCGCGCGATGACGGGCGGTCGCCTGATCGAGCGAATCGTCGTACCGCTCGACCTGTTCCCCGGCCTCGACGCCCATGCAGGCCCCCTGCCGAACACGCTCTACGACCTCTACGAGCGCCGCTTCAACAAGAGCGTCAGGCGCGCGCGCGAGACCCTGGCGGCGGTGGCGCTCGATGACGCGGGCGACGCCGAAGCGCTCGGCCTCGCCGCCGGCGACCCGGTCCTGGCGATCGAGCGGATCGCCTACACCTTCGACGACGTGCCGATCGAGTGGCGCCGCTCGCTTATCGACACGCGCGGTCTTCGCTACCTCAGCGACCTCGCCTAAGGGCCTCATCTCAGCGACCACGCCCGAGGCGTGGGGCGGGCGCCGCCGTCGATTCGCGCACGACCAGCTCGACGTCGAGCTTACGGCTCGTCGCGCTCTCCCCCCGGCGCAGCGCCAGGAGGGCGTCGGCGGCGAGCGCGCCGATGCGCCGGTGCGGGACGTGGATCGTGGTCAGGCGCGGCCGCGTCGCCGCCGCGAGGTCGATGTCGTCGAAGCCCGCGATCGACAGGTCGTCCGGCACGCGCACCCCCATCGCCTCGGCGGCGAACAGGGCCCCGGCGGCGAGCACGTCGTTGCCGCACAAGACCGCCGTCGGCCTCGGGGCTCGCGCCATCAGCGCCCTCAGCGCCGCCCCGCCCTCGGCGAGGTCGTAGGGGCGCTCCTCCACCATCGCCTCGGGCAGGTCCAGCCCCGCCGCCCCGATCGCCGTGCGGTAGGCGTCGAGGCGGTCCCGCGCCCGGTCGTTGTCGCGGCCGATCCCGGCGATGACCCCGAACCGGCGGTGGCCGAGCCCGATCAGGTGCCGGGCGAGCACGCCCGCGGCGACACCGTTGTCGAAGCCGACCCGAACGTGCTCCGAGGTGGCGCCCCGCCAACTCCAGGCGAGGACGTAGGGCACGCCCCTCGCCCGCAGCAGGCCGTAGATCGCGGACGGGCGCGCGGTGCCGATCAGCATCACCCCGTCGGCGCCGCGGGCGACGAGGGCGCGAACTTGCTCCGCCTCGCGCGCCGGGTCGTAGTTCGAGCTGGCGAGCAGCAGGATGACGCCGGCCGCGCGCAGCCGCTCCTGCATCGCCCCGATCGCGCGGGCGAAGATGGCGTTGTCGATCGTCGGGACGACGGCGCCGATCGTGTCGCTGCGCCGCCGCACCAAGGCGCGGCCGGCGAAGTTCGGCGCGTAGTCGAGGTCCGCCACCGCGCGCAGCACCCGCTCGCGGGTCGCCGGCCGCACGATCCCGTCGCCGTTGAGGCAGCGCGATACCGTCGCCGTCGAGACGCCGGCGGCGCGGGCGACGTCGAGGAGCGTCACGGGGGTAGTACGTTTTGTCATGGTTGTTGAACGCTTCGCGTGCGCTGACGCGCGGTCCTTTTTCTCTTCTTTTTGTCTTTGTTCGGGCTGGCCCTCGGCGTCGTGGCCAACCTCCTGCGTTAACACTCGCAAAAACAAAAGGAAAAAGGTCCCGCGCCAGCGGACGCGAAGCGTGCCCTTGACAGTTAATCGATTTTGCCGCAGCGTATGTAAGCGTTTACATAAATCAAGGGGAGGCTAACGGTGGCGTACTACCCCCGCCTCGCACTCGGCGTCGCCGCCTTGCTGTTCGCCCTGTTCGCGGCGGACGTGCTGGCGGGCAAGCTTGCCCAGGCCGCGTTCTTGTCCGAGGTGGGCGAGGCGCTCGTCCTGTTCGCCGCCGTGATCGCCTTCGTCGCCGGCACACTACTGCTCGAACGTCTCAGGGCGTCAACCAATAAGACTCAGGGAGAGCAACCATGAACGACCGTGACGTCTTCGGCCTGCCGGCCTTGAAGCGGCGGCGCTTCTTCGAGGTGTGCGGCATGGCCGGCTTCACCACGGCGACGCTGGCGCTGGTCGGCGGCACGCTCTGGTCGAGCGAGGCCGTGGCGCAGAGTGCGCAGGAGGAGGCCGAACGCGAGGCGGCCGCCGAGCACACGATGACGGTGGCGACGGCCTACACCCTGTTCGCCGACCGCAGCTACCCGCTCATGCAGCTCGACTTCAAGGAGAACGTCCAGAACGCGACCGACGGCAAGGTCTACGTCAAGCTGGCCCCGGGCGGGCAGCTCGGCGCCGGCGGCGCGCTGGCGCAGAAGGTGCAGAGCGGCACCATCCAGGCGGCGCAGCACTCGCTCTCCAACTTCGCCCCCTTCGCGCCGGTGGTCGACCTGATCAACCTGCCCTACTTCTGCGGCTCGAACCAGCGCTTCGTCAACCTTGTGACCTCAAAGGCTTGGCGCGACGAGGTCAACCCGCTGGTCGAGGCCAAGGGCTTCAAGCCGTTGTTCTACGTCGTGATCGACCCGCGCGTGGTGGCGTTGCGCCAGGGCGTCGAGGGGCCGGTCAAGCGGCCGGGGGATCTCAGCGGGATCAAGTTTCGCGTGCCCGGCTCGCAGATGCTGCAGCAGTATTACCAGATGGTCGGCGCCAACCCGACCCCGATCGCCTGGGGCGAGACCTCCTCGGCGATCAAGCAGGGCGTCGCCGACGCGCTCGATCCCGCCGTCGGCGCGCTCTTCGTCTTCGGCTTCAAGGACATCCTGTCCTGGGTGTCGTTCACCCAGGCCGTGCCCGACAGCCAAGTCTACTCGTGCAACCTCGAATGGTTCGACGGCCTGCCGGGCGACGTGCAGGAGGGGCTGACCTGGGCGTCCGAGATGACGCGGGTGCAAAACCTCGCCAAGGTGCCGTCGGCGCGCACCTACGCCATGGCCGAGATGCGCAAGGCCGGCGTGCAGTTCTACGCGCCGAGCGACGACGAATTGGTCGAGTGGCAGGAGACGGCCGGCTATCAACGCCCCGAGTGGGACGACTTCAAGGGGGAGCTGGCCGGGTCGATGAACGTCTTCAAGGACCTGGAAGCGGCGGCGGAGACGCCGAGCAAATACTACGTCCACGACGCCTGACGCCGCTCGTCCAAGCCCTCGACCACCCCTCCCACCGACAAGAGGCGACGGCCATGCGGGCCCGAACGTTCCTCGCGGCACTCGACCAGAACGCCGAGCGCTGGGCCCTTCTCGTGTTCTACGCCATGGTCGTCGCCACGATGGCGATCGAGGTGGTCCGCCGCGAGGTCTTGGCCTACTCCTCGATCTGGGGCGAGGAGGCCGTGCGCTACGCCTTCATCTGGCTCGCCTGGATCGGGGCGGCGGCCGCCGTCAAGGACCGGGCGCACATCCGCATCGACGTGCTGTTCGGCTTCCTGCCGCCGCGCGGCAAGGCGCTCCTCTACATCCTCGGCGATCTGGCGATGCTCGGCGTCGGCCTGCTGGCACTCTACTGGTCGTTCGAGACGGTGGCGACCTCCTGGCGCTTCGGCTCGGTCAGCCACGGTCTGCGCGTCTCGATGGTCTGGTTTTACGCCGCCGTGCCGGTCGGCTTTCTTCTCCTCATATCGCGCGTCGTTCAATCCCTCGTGCGCGACGTCGGCGATCTCGTTGCCGGGCGTCCCGTCTACGAGGGTGCCCGCCTGTTCGACTGAAAGGTCCAAAGCCATGCTCTGGCAGCAGATGCAAACCGAGACGGTCGTGCTCGGCTGGTCGTTCTACGGGCCCGTGCTCCTGATCGTCGCCTGCTTCGCGCTCGGCATCCCGATCTGGGCGACGATCGGCCTGGGTGCTGCCGCCATGCTGACGATCTCGGGCGTGCTGCCGCTCTCGCTCATCGGCGAGGCGCTGTTCGACGGCATCGACGCCTTCGCGCTGACCGCGATCCCCTTGTTCATCCTCACCGGCGACG
Organism: Geminicoccaceae bacterium; assembly: GCA_965217265.1. Classification (GTDB taxonomy): domain Bacteria; phylum Pseudomonadota; class Alphaproteobacteria; order Geminicoccales; family Geminicoccaceae; genus JAGRGG01. The sequence goes on from CBDCHP010000011.1 coordinate 149,851, forward strand.
TGCTGGTGCGCACGGGTCTGTCGCGCAAGTTCCTCAACATCGCCGACGCGCTGACCAGCTTTGCCAAGGGCGGCTTCGGCTCGGCGACCGTCCTGCTCTGCGGCATGTTCTCGGCCATCTCGGGCTCGGACGCCGCCGGCGCCGCCGCCGTCGGCCGGATGACGATCAAGCGCCTGGTCGAGGCCGGCTATCCGCACCCCTACGCCTGCGCGCTCGTCGCGGCGGGTGCCTGCACCGGCGTTTTGATCCCGCCCTCGATCGCCTACATCGTCATCGGCCTCGTCCTCGGCGTCTCCGTTTCGACCCTGTTCGTCGCCGCCTTGATCCCCGGCCTGATGATCTTGGGCGCCATCCTGCTCACCAACGTCGTCATCAACGCGCGCCAAGCCTACGAGGGCGGCGGCGGCATCGGCGTCGACGCCTGGGGCCGCAACGTCGGCGCCGCGCTCAAAGACGGCTGGTACGCCTTTCTCGTGCCGGGCATCATCTTTTATGGCATCTTCTCGGGCCGGCTGACCCCGACCGAGACCGGCGCGGTCGCGGTGGTCGTGACCATGATCATCGGCTTTATCCTCGGCACGCTGCGCCTCGCCGACTTTCCCGCCATGCTGGTGGCGTCGGCCAAGGTCGTCGGCGTCATCCTGCCGATCATCGCCTTCTCGCTGCCCCTGGCGCAGACGCTCGCCGCCTTGAACGTGCCGCAGGGCTTCGTCGGGGCGCTGACCTCGCTGACGGGCGAGCCGTGGATCCTGATCCTCATCATGATCGGCATCCTGATCGCCGCCGGCTGCGTCATGGAGACGACGCCCAACATCGTCATCCTGGCCCCGATCTTGAAACCGCTCGCCGACCAGATCGGCATGAACGAGATCCAGTTCTGCGTCTTGATGATCACGACCTTGGGCCTCGGCTTCATCACCCCGCCCTTGGGCCTCAACCTCTTCGTCGTCGCCGGGATCACCGGCGAGTCGATCTTGAGCATCGCGTGGCGCGCGGTGCCCTTCGTCTTCTTCATGTTCATCGTCGTCTTGCTGATCGCCTACGTCCCGGCAATCTCGACGGTGCTGCTGGGCTGAACCGAACCTTTGAAAGGTAATCCCATGTCGATCGAGTACATCAAGCGGGCCGACCGCACGTCTTCGAGCGACGAGCGCGACGTGCGCGGGGTCGTCCAGGCGATCCTGGACGAGGTCGAGGCCGGCGGCGAGGAGGCCGTGTGCCGCTACGCCGCGAAGTTCGACAAGTGGGACGGCGAGATCGTCGTCAGCCGCGAAGAGCGCGCCGCCGCGGCTAAGAAGGTGCCGGGGCGCCTCAAAGACGACATCCGCTTCGCGCACGACAACGTGCGCCGCTTCGCCGAGGCGCAGAAGGCGACGCTCAACGACACCGAGATCGAGGTCGTGCCGGGCCTGATCGCCGGCCAGCGGCAGGTGCCGATGCACGCCGCCGGCTGCTACGTGCCGGGCGGGCGCTACAGCCACGTCGCCTCGGCGATCATGACCGTGACGACGGCCAAGGTCGCGGGCGTCGATCACGTCGCCGCCGTCTCGCCGCCCCGGCCCGGTATCGGCATCAACCCCGCCATCCTCTACACCCTCGACCTCTGCGGCGCCGACACAGTGTTGAACTTAGGGGGCGTGCAGGGCGTCGCCGCCCTCGCGTTCGGCCTGTTCGGCGTGCCGCCGGCCGACATCCTGGTCGGCCCCGGCAACCAGTTCGTCGCCGAGGCCAAGCGCATCCTGTTCGGCCGCTGCGGCATCGACATGGTGGCGGGACCGACCGAGAGCATGGTGATCGCCGACGCCACCGCCGATCCCGAGATCGTCGCGCACGACATCGTCGGGCAGGCCGAGCACGGCTACAATTCGCCGGTCTGGCTCCTGACGCTCGATCAAAGCCTCGCCGAACGGGTGGCCGACCTCGTGCCGCGCTACATCAAGGAACTGCCGCCGCTCAATGCCGAGAACGCCGCCGCCGCGTGGCGCGACTACGGCGAGATCATGCTGGCGTCCGACCGCGAGGCGGCGGTCGCCTGCTCCGATCGCCTCGCCTCTGAGCACCTCCAAGTCCAGGCGGCCGACCTCGACTGGTGGCTGGCCAACTTGCGCAACTACGGCTCCTTGTTCCTCGGCGAGGAGACCACCGTTGCCTACGGCGACAAGGTGTCGGGCCCCAACCACGTCCTGCCGACCAAGGGTGCCGCGCGCTACACCGGCGGGCTCTCGGTCGCGAAATACATGAAGACGCTGACGTGGCAGCGCATGACCAAGGAGGCCAACCGCTACGTCGCCCAGGCCTGCGCCCGCATCTCGCGGCTGGAGGGCATGGAGGGCCACGCCCGCACCGCCGACGCGCGGCTGGCCAAGTACTTCCCGAACGAGGACTTCAACCTCGAAGCGGTCGGGGAGTGAGCCTTGACGGCTGAGCGCTTCGGGGTCGAGGGCCGGGTCGCCTGCGTCACCGGCGCCAGTTCCGGCATCGGCCGGGCGCTGGCGACGGCGCTCGCCGGCGAGGGTGCGCGGGTGGTCGGCGTCGCTAGGCGGCAGGACGCGCTCGCCGCGTGGCGGGACGATGCGGCCGGCGCGACGGCGGCGGTGGTCGGCGACCTCGCCGACTTGGAAGGCATCGGGGCGCTCGCCGCCGCGATCGCCGAGCCGTTCGGCCCGCCGGACATCCTGGTCAACGCGGCCGGGGTCAACACGCGCGAGGCGGCGGGCGCCGTGACGCTCGCCAACTGGCGCCTGACCCTGGACCTCAACCTCGCCGCCCCCTTCTTCCTCGCCCAGGCGCTCGTCGGGGCGATGCGCGAACGCGGCTGGGGGCGGGTCCTCAACGTCGCCTCGCTCCAGTCGGTGCGCGCGTTTCCGGCCGGGATCGCCTACGGCGCCTCCAAGGGCGGCGTCGTGCAGTTGACCCGCGCCATGGCCGAGGCCTGGTCGGGGGACGGCGTCGCCGCCAACGCCCTGGCGCCGGGCTTCTTTCCGACCGACCTCACCGGCCCGGTGTTCGCCGACGCCGAGACCGCCGCCGCGAACGCCGCCAAGACCTGCCTCAAGCGCAACGGCGCGTTGGACGACCTGATCGGTCCCGCCCTCTTCTTCTGCTCGCCGGCGTCCGACTACGTCACCGGCCAGACCCTGTTCGTCGACGGAGGGTTCACCGCGACATGAAAGCCCTGGTCTACAGAGCCCCGCACAAGCTGGCCTGGGGCGACGCGCCCGAGCCGGCGCCGGGGGCGGGCGAAACGCTGCTCAAGGTCGAGGCGGTCGGCGTCTGCGGCTCGGACATGCACGCCTACCACGGGCGCGACGAGCGCCGGCCGCCGCCCCTGATCCTCGGCCACGAGGCCGCCGGCACGATCGCGGCCGGGCCGGACGCCGGCCGGCGCGCCACGGTCAACCCGCTGGTCGCCTGCGGCGCCTGCGCCTTTTGCCGGGACGGGCGCGACAATCTCTGCCCGTCCCGGCAGATCCTCTCCTTGCCGCCGCGCGAGGGCGCGTTTGCCGAGTACCTCGCCGTCCCGGCGCGAAACCTCGTCCCCGTGCCAAACGACGTGCCGCTCGCCAAGGCGGCGCTGGCCGAACCGCTCGCCTGCGGCTGGCACGCGGTCGACCGGGCCGAGACCGCCCTGCCCCGCCCGCTCGCGGCGTCGTCCTGCCTCGTCGTCGGCGGCGGCGCCATCGGCCTGGGTGTCGCCCTCGTCCTGGCCGGGCGCGGCGCCGCCGCGATCTGGCTGGCCGAGCCCAACCCCAAGCGGCACGCGACCCTTGAGCGCGCCGGCCCCTTCAAGGTCCACCGTCCGGGCAGAGATCAAGGTCCGCCCGTCGGCACGATCGACCTCGTGATCGACGCCTACGGCGGCGCCGCGTCTCGGGCCGAGGCCTGCCGGCTGGTCAAGCCCGGCGGCGTCATCGTCCACGTCGGCCTCGCCGACAACGACGGCGGCTTCGACGCCAGGCGGGCCACGTTGCAGGAGATCACCTTCATCGGCACCTACACCTACAGCGCCCTCGACTTCGCCGAGACGGCGGCCGCGATCTTCGCCGGGCGCCTAGGCCCCCTCGACTGGTTCGAGGAGCGCCCGCTCGAAGAGGGCGCCGCCGCCTTCGCCGCGATCGACGCGGGCGACGTCGCGGCGGCGAAGATCGTCCTGCGCCCCTGATACGCTCCTGGGGGGTCGGGAGTTCCATCGAAAAGCCGTTGGCCTCGGTCTTCCTTTCGCGTCATACAGGCCCTCCAACGCCGCCGAAGGCAGGTGCATCAGGAAGAACGAGACCGTGCCTCGACGCGATCTGGCCGGTGACGGCGGAGTCGTCGCCGTCTTCTTCTTGATGCAGCGCCACTTCATCGTCAGGCTGACCCCCGGGGCCACCAAAGAATGAGCCGCATCCGTCCACCTCGAAGGCCGCGAGGTCGGCCTCGTTCTCGACACCGGCCCTGCCGGGGCGCCAAGCTCAAGGGCGGATCCTGCCTCGACCATCTGCCGGACTTGGCCGTGCGCGCCGTCGGGTCGGCCTCGCTCGACCTCGACCCGCCCGAGACGTCGCTGTTTCCCGCACCGGGCGGCGGCGTCATGGTCTATCCGGCCCTGCTCGGGGGCCGCGGCGGACGGGCGTGGACCGCCGATTTCGGCCCCTGGACGGCGGGCGAGGAGGACGGCGCCACGATTCTGCGCGCCCGCGACGAGGCGGCGGCGCTCGCCTTGACGCTGCGCTTGCGCCTCGGTCCCGCCGACGACGTGCTGGTGCTCTCGGCCGAACTCGCCAACGAGGGCGACGAACCTTACGAGGTGCACTGGCTCGCGGCGTCGCTGGCGCTGCCCTACGGCGTCGACGAACTGCTCTCCCTGCACGGCCGCTGGGGGTTGGGGTCCCAAATCAACCGCGAGCGGCTCGGCGGCGGGACGTGGCTGGTCGAGAACCGCCGCGGCCGCACCTCGCACTTCACCGGCCCCGGCCCCGGCCCCGGCGTCGTGCTCGGCCGGCCGGGCTTCACCATCGACGCGGGCGAGGTCTACGGCGTCCACCTGGGCTGGTCCGGCAACGCCCGCCTCCTGGTCCAGCGCCTCGAAGACGGCGGCCGGCAGGTGATGGTCGGCGAACTGTTCAAGCCGGGCGAGATTGCCTTGGGGCCGGGCAGACGTTTGCGAACGCCCGAGGTTCACGCCGCCCACGCTAAGGTCGGCCTGAACGCCCTCATGCAGGACTATCACGCCCACGTCCGACGATCCGTCCTGCCCTGGCGCGAGGGTACGATGCCGCCCCGGCCGGTGACGCTCAACACCTGGGAGGCCAACTACTTCGCCCACGACGAGACGCGGCTGATGGCCTAGGCCGACGCGGCCGCCGCCTTGGGCGTCGAGCGCTTCGTCCTCGACGACGGCTGGTTTCCCGGCCGCGACGACGACAAGGGCGGCTTCGGCGACTGGTACCCCGACCCGTGAAGTACCCAGATGGCCTCGGCCCCCTGGTCCGCCACGTCACCGGCCCCGGCCTGGGCTTCGGCCTTTGGGTCGAGCCCGAGATGGTGAGCGTGAACAGCGACCTCTACCGGGCGCACCCGGACTGGGTCCTGCAAGCCGAGGGCCGGCCGCACATCACCGGCCGCAACCAGCTCGTCCTCGACCTCACCCGCGAGAAGGTCCGCGACTGCCTCTTCGAAGCCCTCGACGCCATCTTGCGCGACCACGCCATTCACGTATCTCAAGTGGGACATGAACCGCGACCTCGCCGCCGCCGGCGACGCCTCGGGCCGCGCCGCCTACCACCGCCAGACCTTGGGCCTCTACGACCTGCTCGACCGGCTGCGCACTGGCCACCCCGACGTCGAGATCGAGACCTGCGCTTCCGGCGGCGGCCGGGCCGACTACGGGGTCCTGCGCCGCACGCACCGCGTTTGGACCTCGGACTGCACCGACGCGCTCGACAGGGTCGCGATCCAGCGCGGCTTCTCCTTGTTCTTCCCGCTTGAGGTGATAGGCGCCCACGTCTCGGCCGCGCCCAACCACCAGACCGGCAGGCGCCACGGCCTCGCCTTTCGCGCGATCGTGGCGCTGTTCGGCCTCGAACTCGACCCGCTGACGCTGGACGACGCCGCGTGCCACGAACTCAAGGCCTAGATCGCGCTCCACAAGCGCCTGCGCCCGCTGCTGCACGCCGGCACCTTCTGGCACCTCGCCGAGGAGGCCGGGCGCACGGGCCACGGCGTCGTGGGCGCAACGCTTCGCGTGCGCTCGCCGCGCGGGCTTTTCTTCTTTCTTTTTGTCACTTTGGCCGGGGCTGGGGCCCCGGCCAATCTTCAGCGACAAGTAGCAAAAAAGAGAAAAAAGAAGGCCGCGCGCCCAGCGCACGCGAAGCGTTCATGCGCAGGCACCACAAGACAATCAAAAATATATACGATCTTAAACTACTCTTCATTCAATGAAAATTTACGCTCTCAAGTACGTCGAAATAATCTTTTTTCGCCGTCCCGTTAACCATACCGCTAGGTTCGCCGCGCGTGGGCTGCCCGAGAAACCATTAAGGTTCAAAGGGTTGCTCAACGTACGCGCGCGTCAGAGTCGACGGTTTCCTACCTGAACAGTTCTTGAGGAACCACGAATCTTCATTTTGACGCACGCGGGTACTTCTTCCAAACATCGCGGGACAAGACTGACATGTTCTACAGAACGTTGACGAGGACGGCGGCACTGCTCGTCGTCGGGGTGGGGCTGAGCCTCGCGCCGCAGGCCCGCGCCGAGGGCGTCCGGCTCAGCCTCGAACAACTCGACGCGGTCGTCGCCGGCGCGCTCACGGTCACGGCCGTCGCCGACGCCCAGGCGTTTGGCCCGGGCGCCGAGACCGCGACGCTCGCCGACACCGACATCAAGGTCAAGGAGAAGAGGAACCGGACCGTCGAGATCGGCAAGGCGAAGGCGTTCGCCAGCGCCAGCGGCGACGAGCCCCAAACCTTCGTCCACACCGGCTACGACGCCGAGGGCCACGTCATCAAGGTCAAGCAGCGCTACAAGTCCCGGGTCAAGCGCGACGGCACGGTCGTCGAGAAGTCGACCCTTCGCGTCCGGGTCATCACGTTCGAGAAGCGCCCGGGGAAGCGTTCGAGGCGCTAAATAATAGTCACTGTATAGCATGAACGCTTCGCGTGCGCTGACGCACGGTCTTTCTCTTCTCTTTTTTGCTAGTTGTTCACGAACTTGGCCGCAACGCCGAGGGCCAGCCCCGGACAAAGCAAAAAGAGAAAGAAGCCCCGCGCAGCGGACGCGAAGCGTTCAAACCGCATCCCCCTGTAGCACCGGCATCGCGTCCTGAAACGCCGGCATCTCCAGGCAGGCCGCCTCGATCCGGGCCACCGTCGGCCAGGGGTCGAGGTCGCTCAGCCAGCGGCGCGCACTCGTCGTCTGGGCGACGAGGCAGGCGTCGGCGAGGGTCGGATCGTTGCCGTGGCAAAAGCGGCCGGCGCCGGCCAGGAGCGGTTCGAGCGCCTCCAGCCCCTCGACCATCCAGTGCCGGCACCACGCCTCGACGGCGGCCTGGTCCTGGCCGAGTTCGTGCCGGAGGTGGCGGAGCACGCGCAGGTTGTTGAGCGGGTGCATGTCGCAGGCGCACACCCCCATGAGGGCGCGGACCCGCGCCCGGCCGGCGGCGTCGGGCGGCAGCAGCGGCAGTTCGGGGTGGGTCTCGTCCAGGTACTCGACGATGGCGAGCGACTGGATAAAGGTGTTGCCGCCGTCCTCCAGGGCGGGCACGAGCCCTTGCGGGTTGAGGGCGCGGTAGGCGTCGGCTTGGTGCCCGTCGTCGCGCAGGTTGACGTGGACCTCTTCGGCCTCGATGCCCTTCAGGTTGAGGACGATCCGCACGCGGTGCGAGGTGTTGGAGCGAAAGTAGGTGTAGAGGCGCATCGCAAGCTCCTAGCGCATCAAGGAGGGCAGCCACAAGGAGAGGCCGGGCAGGAGGAGGATGAGGGCGAGCCGGACGACGTCGCTCGCGACGAAGGGGAGGACGCCTTTGAAGATCGTGACGAGCGGCACGTCGGGGAGAACGGTGCGCAGCACGAAGACGTTCATCCCGATCGGCGGCGTGATCAGGCTGATCTCGGTCGCGACCACGACGACGATGCAAAACCAGATCAGCGTCTCGTCGGGGGCGAGGCCGAGGTCGAGGCCGAGCACGATCGGGTAGAAGACCGGCACGGTGAGGAGGATCATCGACAGGCTCTCCAGGACGCAGCCCAGCACCAAGAAGACGGCGAGGATGCTCAAGATGACGAGCCAGGGCGAGGCGCCGAGGTCCTGCACGGCCCAGGCCAGTTCGTCGGGCAGGCCGGCAAACGTGACGAAGTTGGCGAAGACCAGGGCGCCGATGATGACGACGAACAGCATCGCCGTCGTGGCGGCACTCTCGACCAGCACGTCGAGGAGGCCCTGCAACGTCAGCCGGCGGCGAAGGAGGGCCATGAGAAAGGCGGCGAAGGCGCCGACGCCCGCCGCCTCGGTCGGGGTGAACACGCCGCCGTAGATGCCGCCGATGACGACGACGAAGAGGACGACGATGCCGAAGGCGCCCCGCAGCGCGCGCAGCCGGTCCGGCCAGGGGGTGCGCTCGGCAGCGGGCCCCCAGGCCGGGCGCAGCGCCGTCGTCGCGGCGACGGCGGCGGTGTAGAGGAGGACGCCCAAGAGCCCCGGCAGGATACCGGCGATGAACAGCTTACCGATCTCGGCCTCGGTCAGCAGGCCGTAGATCACCATGATGACCGAGGGCGGGATCAGGATCCCCAAGGTGCCGCCCGCCGCGATGGCGCCGGTGGCGAGGCTGTCATCATAACCGAAGCGGCGCATCGAGGGCATCGCCACCTTGCTCATCGTCGCGGCCGTCGCCAGCGACGAGCCGCACACGGCCGAGAACGCGCCGCAGGCGACGATCGAGGCCATGGCGAGCCCGCCCCGCCGATGACCGAGAAAGGCGTTGGCCGCGTCGTAGAGTTCGCGGCTGATGCCGGCTTGCGTCACGAGGTTGCCCATCAGGACGAAGAGCGGGATGATCGAGAGGGTGTAGGAAAAGCCGGTGTCGTAGGCCTGCTGCCCCGCCATCGCCAGCGCCGGCCCGACCCCGACCAGGACGGCGAAGCCCCCCGCCCCGACGAGCAGCATGGCGAAACCCAAGGGCACGCGCAAAAGCAGCAGCGCGAACAGGACGACAAAGCCCACGATCGACTGCGTCACCCGCTACCCCTCAGACATCCTGCACGGGCGCCGTCTCGATCGGCCCCCGCAGGTCGCGCGCGAGCTTCAACAGCAAGACGACCGCGCTCAACGCCGTGGCGCCGGCCATCAAGAAGGCGACCGGTGCCAGCGGCAGGCGCAGCGTGTTGGTGGTGGCGCCGTCGCCCACGAGCGTCAGGCCGCGCCCGAAAAGCTGCCACGCCAGCACCGCCAGCACCACCGCGCTGACGGTATCGGCGGCGGCGAGCAGCGCCCGGCGCGCCCGCCCCGGCAGCGCCTTGTCGAGCAGATCCACCGTGACGTGCTCGCCCCGGGCACAGACGAGCGGCAGGACCAGGAAGATCAAACAGGCGAGCAGGACGGTCGTGATCTCGTAGCCGCCGGTGACGGGCACGCCGAACAGGTAGCGCCCGGCCACATCCACAGTTGTCAGCAGCATCATCCCGAACAGGACGACGCCCGCGAGGATCGCCAGGGCTTTCTCGAAGATCATTCGTTATGCTTCGCATCCGCTGCGCGTTTTCTTGCCAGTGTTAACGCAGGAGACTGGCCGCAGCGCCGAGGGCCAGCCTCGGACAAAGCAAAAAAGAAAGAAAAAAGACCGCGCGTCAGCGCACGCGAAGCGTTCAAGTCGGCAGCGCCACGTTGTTCGCCTCGCGGATGGCGTCGATTGCCGCGCGCCCGTCGACGCCCCTCTTCTGCGCCTCCACCACCCAGGCCTCCTCAATGCGGTCGGCGACGGGCATGATCGCGCGCACGAGGGCGTCGTCGGCCGGGGTGATCGCGACGCCGCCGGCCTCGATGGCGCCTTGCGCGTTGGCGTCGGCCTCGGTCCAGACCTTGCCGACGCGCCGGGCGAACGCCTCGCCGCTCAAGGCCGTGATGGCGTCCCGGTCGCGCGCTTCGAGCGCCTGCCACTTGCTCGGGTTCATCACGACGAACCAGGAGGTGTTGTAGAGCCCGCCGGGGAAGGTCTTGGTGTATTTCAGCAGGTCGACCAGCTTGAAGGCGGTGAGGGCTTCGAGCGTGAAGGCGACGCCGTCGGCGACCCCGTTCGCGAGCACCTCGTAGACCTCGGGCGAGGGGACCAGCATCGGCACGCCGCCCAAGCTCTCGACTAGTTGGCTGATGTAGCCGCCGGGCGTGCGGATCTTGAGGCCGCGCAGGTCGTCGAGCGCGTCGATCGGGCGGGGCGCCGTGTGCAGGCAGCCGGGGCCGTGGCAGTAGAGGCTGAGCAGGTGCGTGCCGGCGTGCTCGTCGACGCCGCCGAACATCGAGGTGTAGGTGTTCCAGTAGGCGGCCGAGAGTTCGGCCGCGTCGTCGCCCAGGAACGAGAACTCGGCGACGCGGGTGAGCGCGAACTTGTCCGAGGGCGTGAAGCTGTGCAGGCCGTAGGTAATATCGGCGATGCCGTCGCGGGCCATGTCGAAGTGCGCCGGGGCGCCGCCCAAGGGCTTGGCGAACATCCGCACCCGCACGCGCCCCTCGGTCGCCTCGGCAATGTCCTCGATCCAGGGCTCGAAGCCGCCGACCACGATCGGGTGGTTGGGCGGCAGCCAGGAGGAGAAGGTGAGCGTCGTCCCGGCCGCGCGAACGACGCGCGGGGCGGCGATTGCGGCGCTGCCGGCGGCGAGCCCGCCCAGGATGTTGCGTCGCGTGGTCATGGCAGAGCCTCCTGATCCGTGTCTTTCGCTTCTTTATCGAGCGTCGATCGCGCCAACGCCAGCGCCGCGCGCAGCACGCCGAGATCGCCGATATGGTTGGCGAGGATCAGGACGAGCCGCGCGTCGAGTGCGGCACCCTCCGCATCGCTCAAACCGCGGTGCGCGTCGAGCAGGGCCTCGTAGGCGTCGTCGCCGCGGCCGCCGAAGTTATCGTGCAGGATCAAGGGCATCCGCCCGCCCCGCCCGTCGCCCGTTCGAGTGCCCGGCCCAGCGCCCCGGCGTCGGGGCGATCGAAGCGCGCCGCGACGTGCTGGTCCGGGCGGATCAGGCAGGTGACGCCCTCCCCGCCGCCGTAGCGCGCGCGCACCAGCCCCTCGGCGTCGACCAGGGCGCCGCCCGCCGCCTCAACGCCCTCACGCACGACGCTCAACGCCTCGACCGGCAGGCCGGGCGGAACGGGGCCGAAGACCAGCGCCTTGAACCCACCGCCGAGGCGCTCCAGCAGCCAGCCGGGTTCGCCGTCCACGACCACGGGCGCGTCGGTGCAGGGCGAGCCCGGCCGCATCGGCGCGTCGGCGTCGTCCGGGTCGGCCAGCGCGCAGGGCTTGGACAGCCGGCCGCCGTTGACGAGCGAGCGGGCGAACGGGGCCGCCCCGGCCAGCGCCAGGGCGCCGTCGCGGTAGCGGCGCTCGGCGGCGCCGTGCGGCGACATGAACCGGGTGGTGCGGGCCGAGTTGAGGATGTTCTCGTCGGCACCCCGCCCCCGCTCGGCGTCGTAGCTCTGGATCAGGCCGGCGGGGGCCTCGCCTCGTACCACCAGCGCCAGCTTCCAGGCGAGGTTGTCGGCGTCTTGGACGCCGCCGTTGCCGCCGCGGGCGCCGAACGGGCTGACGACGTGCGCGCTGTCGCCGACGAAGACGACGCGGCCGTGGACGAAGTTCTTCAGCCTCGCGCAGCGAAAGCGGTAGACCGAGCACCACTCGAGTTCGGGCTCGACCCCTTCGCCCAAGACGCGCCGCACCCGTGCCAGCACGCGCTCCGGCGCCTTCTCGCGTTCGGCATCGGCGCCGGGACCGAGTTGGAAGTCGACGCGGAACACGTCGTCCGGCTGGCGGTGCAACAAGACGCTCTCGGCCGGGTCGAACTCGGGCTTGAACCAGAAACGCCGCTCGCTCGGCATTTCGGAGCGCACGTGCACGTCGGCGATCAGGAACTGCTCGTCGAACGCCTGCCCTTCGAGCCGCAACCCCAGCATCTCGCGGACCGGGCTCCTGGCCCCGTCGGCGGCGACCAGCCAGTCGGCCTCCAGGGCGTAGGCGCCGTCGGGCGTCTCCACCTCGACCCTCACGCCGTCGTCCCTGGCTTCAAAGCCCACGACCCGGTTCTTCCAGCGGAGATCGATCAGGTCGGGAAAGTCGGCCGCGCGCTCGACGAGGTACTGCTCGACGTAGTACTGCTGCAAGTTGACGAAGGCCGGCATCTTATGGCCGGCCTCGGGCAGGAGGTCGAAGGCGTAGAGTTCGCGCTGCCTATGATAGACCCGGCCCACCCGCCAAGTGACGCCCTTCGCCACGACGCGATCAGCGACGCCGAGCCGGTCCCAGATCTCCAAGGTGCGCTTGGCCCAGCAGATGGCGCGCGAGCCGAGCGAGACGACGTTGTTCTCGTCGAGGACGACGACGGGGACGCCGTGCAGGGCGAGGTCGATCGCGGCGGTGAGCCCGACGGGTCCTCCCCCCACCACGACCACCGGCCGCCGCCGCCCCGGCCCGCCCCGCAGTTCCGGCGGCGGGGCGTAGGCGAAGGGGGCGTAGGCGTAGGTGCCCATGCCCTCAGCCCTGAAGCTCCGCCCACATGGCGCGGTCGCGCGCCGCCGTCCAGACGCGCGGCGTGTCGATGCCGCACGCCTCATCAAAGGCGCGGGCGACGTTGAACGGCAGGCAGTGCTCGTAGATGGCGTAATCCTTGAACTTCGAATCGCACGCCGCCTGGCAGGCCGCCATCGCGTCTTTGAGCGTGCCGCCGCCCAAGGCGACCTCGGCCACGGGCCGGTAGGTGCTGGTCAAAAAGTCACGGGTGAGCCCGATCGCCTCGGCCACTTTATCCTCGCCGACCAGCGCGTCGCCCCGCCCCGGCACCAAGGCGCGCGGCCCGAACGCCGCGATGGCGTCCAGCGTTGCCGGCCAGTCGCCGAAGTGGCCGTCGCCGCAGTAGCAGGCCGACTTGTACTCGACGATGTCGCCGGAGAACATCACGCCCGCGTCGGGCACGTATGCCACGATGTCGCCCGCCGTGTGCGCCCGGCCGAGGCGGATCAGGTCGACGCGCCGACGGCCCAGATAGACCGTCATGCGGTGGCTGAAGGTGAGCGTCGGCCACGTCAGGCCGGGGATCGTGTCGGCACCCTTGAACAGGCGCGGAAAGCGGCCGTACTCGCTGTCCCAGTCCTCCTGCCCGCGCTCGGCGATCATCGCCCGGCAGGCGTCCGACGCGACGACGTCGCTAGCATCGTAGGCCGAAGCACCCAGCACGCGCACGGCGTGGTAGTGGCTCAAAGCGACGTACTTGATCGGCTTATCGGTGACGCCCCGGACCCGCTCGATCACCTTTTCCGCCATCGCCGGCGTCGCCTGGGCGTCGATCACCATCACCGCGTCGTCGCCGACGATGACCCCGGAGTTCGGGTCGCCCTCGGCGGTGAAGGCGTAGAGGCCGCGGCCGATCTCGGCAAACGTGATCGCCTTCTCGGCCGTATCGCCCGTGGAGGCGAACCCCCCGCTCATCGCGCTTCCCCCATCTTGTAGGGCACGACCTCCTGCTCGATCGCGCCGAAGATCGAGGTGCCGTTCGCGTCGAACATCTCGATCCGCACGACGTCGCCGAAACGCAGGAACGGGGTCTCCGGCGCCCCGCGCCAGATCGTCTCCAGCATCCGCCGCTCGGCGAGGCAGCTCGACCCGATGTCCGAGCCCTCCTCGCGCGCCGCGTCGTTGGCGACGGTGCCCGAGCCGAGGATGGTGCCGGCGCCTAAGTGCCGGGTCTCGGCCGCGTGCACGATCAGGCGGTGGAAGTCGAAGGTCATGTCGGTGCCGGCGTCGGGCCGGCCCAAGCGCTCGCCGTTGACGTGCGAGACGAGCGGCAGGTGCAGCCAGCCGTCGCACCAAGCACCCCCAAGCTCGTCCGGCGTCACCGCCACCGGCGAGAAGGCCGAGGCCGGCTTGCCGTGGACGAAGCCGAAGTTCTTGGCGAGTTCGTCCGGGATCAGCGCCCGCGCCGTCACGTCGTTGACCAGCAGCACCAGCTTGACGTGCCCCCCCGCCGCCCCGGGCGCGACGCCCATCGGCACGTCGTCGGTGATAATCGCGACCTCCGCCTCCAGGTCGATGCCCCAGTCCTCGGACCGCGCCTCGATCGGGTCGCGCGGGCCGACGAAGCGGTCCGAGGCGCCCTGGTACATGAGCGGGTCGGTCCAGAAGCGTTCCGGCAGTTCGGCGCCGCGCGCCTTGCGGACCAATTCGACGTGGGTGACGTAGGCCGAGCCGTCGAGCCACTGGTAGGCCCGCGGCAACGGCGAGGCGCAAGCCGCCGGCTCGAACGCGAACGCCCCCGCCGCCTCGCCCGCCGCCAGCCGCTCGGCAAGCTCTTGCAGGCGCGGCGCCGCCTCGGCCCAGTCGTCGAGCGCGGCCTGCAAGGTCGGCGCCACCCCCTCCGCCCGCACCGCGCGGGCGAGGTCGGCCGAGACGACGACGAGCGTCCCGTCGCGCCCGCCCGCCTTCAGGCTGGCGAGCTTCATCGGCCCCTCGGGTCGAAGCGCTTCTTCAGCCCGTCCCAGCAGTCGATGTAGCCCTCGTCCAGCGTGTCGAGCCCGGCGGCGTAGCGCGTCACCCGCTGGGGAAAGCGGGTCTCGAACATGAAGGCCAGCGTGTTCTCCAGCTTGACCGGCCCGAGGTCGGCCTCGGTCGCCTTCTCGAACGCCTCGGCGTCGGGGCCGTGCGGCAGCATCGTGTTGTGCAGGCTGAACGCCCCCGGCACGAAGCCGGTCTCCTTGGCGTCGTAGCGGCCGAAGACGAGGCCCATGAACTCGGACATGATGTTGCGGTGGTACCAGGGCGGCCGGAACGTGTCCTCGGCCACCGCCCAGCGCTCGGGGAAGATGACGAAGTCGATGTTGGCCGTGCCCGGCGTCTCGGACGGGGCGGTGAGCACGGTGAAGATCGACGGGTCCGGGTGGTCGAACAGGATCGCGCCCACCGGCGAGAAGCGGCGCAGGTCGTACTTGTAGGGCGCGTAGTTGCCGTGCCACGCGACGACGTCGAGCGGCGACTGGCCGATCTCGGTGCGATAGAGCCCGCCGCCCCACTTGACGTAGAGCACGGACGGCGTCTCCCGGTCCTCGTAGGCCGCGACGGGGGTGAGGAAGTCGCGCGGGTTGGCGAGGCAGTTGGCGCCGATCGGGCCGCGGTCGGGCAGGGTAAAGGCGCCGCCGTAGTTCTCGCAGACGTAGGCGCGGGCCGGTCCGCCCGGCAGTTCGACCTTGAAGACCACCCCGCGCGGGACGACGCAGACCTCGCCCGGGCCGATCTCGATCACGCCGAACTCGGTCTTGAAGCGCAGGCGGTTGGCTTGCGCCACGACCAGCAGTTCGCCGTCGGCGTTGAAGAAGTATTCATCGACCATCGAGGCCGTGACGATCGCGACGTGCGCCGCCATGCCGACCTGCGCCTCGGCGTCGCCCGCGAGCGTCACCGTGCGCAGCCCCGCGACGAAGGTGAGGTCCTCGTCCGGCACCGGCACGGGCCCCCAGCGCAACTGCCCGATCGGCAAGTCGCTCTCCTCGCGCATCGGCGCCGTGCGGACGTGGCCGGGGTCGATCCGGGCAAAGCGGCCCGAATGCTTGACGCTCGGCCGGATGCGGTAGAGCCAGGAGCGCTGGTTGGTCGCCTGCGGCGCCGTGAACGGCGAACCCGAGAGCTGCTCGGCGTAGAGCCCGTAGGCGGCCTTCTGCGGCGAGTTGCGCCCGATCGGGAGCGCCCCCGCCAGCGCCTCGGTCTCGAAGCTGTTACCGAAGCCCGACATGTAGTCGGTCAGGATGGCGCTCTCGACGCCGACCCGCGGCACGTCCTGCACGCCCATTGTAAGCCCCCCGACAGCGTTGCACCCATAACCTGCCGTCCCAGGGCCGTCCGTCAAGGGTTACGCTTCGCGTCCGCTGCGCGGGGCTTTTCTCTTTTCTTTTTTGCTAGTTGGCTTTCGAGCTTGGCCTCAACGGTGGGGGCCAGCCTCGAACAAAAGCAAAAAAGAGAAAAAAGAAGGCCCCGCGCCAGCGGACGCGAAGCGTTCTCAACCCTGACCAACCTCCTCCGCGATGATCGTGGCAATCGTGCGGGCGTCGTCCTCGTCGAACGTGAGCGGCAGCCGCAGGTCGAGCGTCTTCGCCAGCACGCGCCGGGTGCGCGGCAGGTCGGGCAGGTCCTCGACGTAGCGCCAACTGTCGAAGCGGCTGGTGTAGCCCCTGGGCTCCGCCTCGCCGAACCATTTGAGATCGACGCCGCGCGCGGCGCAGCGCCCGACGAAGGCGGCGATGTCGGCCTCGTCGAGCCCTTGTGCCCTGAACTGAAACGAGCTGCCGACGAAGGCCTCGTGCGGCGCGCGCGCCGGCACGTCGAGGCCCTGTACCCCGCGCAAACGCGCGTCGAGCACGGCGTAGAGCCGATTCCAGCGCGCGACGCGCTCGTCCAGGCCGGGCAACTGGGCGCGGATCAGGGCGGCGCGCAGGTTATCGATCCGTCCGCTGTAGTTCGGCGTCGTCAGCCGCGCCCGCGCGAAGGCGGCCTCGTCCGGCACGGCGCCGTGGCGCCCGTAGAGCATGTAGGAGCCGGACATGATCGCCGAGCGCGCCGCCGCCTCGGGGTCGTCGGTGGTGATCAGCCCGCCCTCGCCGCCGTTGACGTGCTTGTAGGTCTGGGCGCTGAAGCAGGCGACGGCACCGAAATTGCCCGAGCGCACGCCCTTCCAGCGGGCGCCCATCGTGTGGGCGCAGTCCTCGATCAGTTTGATGCCGCGTTCGCGGCAGACGGCCGTCACCCGGTCCATGTCGGCGACGTGGCCGCGCATGTGGGAGAGCATCAAGCAGCGCGCCCCGCTCCTCGCCGCCTTGGCGTCGAGGTCGTCGGGGTCGATGTGGTTGTCCCTATCGGTCTCGACGAAGACCGGCGCGGCACCGGCGTTGTGGATGGCGCCCGGCACGGGGGCCAGCGTGTAGGCGTTGGCGAGCACCTTGTCGCCCGGCCGCACGCCGAGCGCGCGCAGGGCCGTTTGCAAGGCGAACCCGCCCGAGGTCACGGCGATGCAGTAGGCGGCCCCTTGGTAACGGGCATAGTCGCGCTCCAGCAGCGCCGCCTCGGACTCCTCGCCCGGACCCGTGTTGTAGCGGTGCAGCCTTCCAGAGCGCATGATCTCGACCGCGCGCGCGATCGCGGCCTCCGGCAGCGGCTCCTGCTGCGTGAACGGCTTGGTAAAAACGGTCTTCCCTGCCATCGCGTCACTCCCAGAGCCGGCTTATCATCCGCCCATGTTCTAGAACCGGCCACAACATCAAAGCCAGCCCCAACCCAACTCGCAAAAAAGAGAAAAGAAAGGCCGCGCGCCCAGCGCACGCGTCAGCGTTCATCCTCCCCCGCGATCCCATCCAGGATCGGGCAGTCGGGCCGCTCGTCGCCGGAGCAACGGCGGGCGAGGTCGGCGAGCGTCGCCGCCATCGCTTCGAGGTCGCGGATGCGCGCCTCGACCTCCGCGATGCGGCGCAGGGCCAGCGCCTTGACCTGGGCGCTGGTGCGACTCCGGTCGTCGTAGAGGCCGAGCAGTTCGCGGCACGCCTCGACGGCAAAGCCGAGCCGCCGGGCGCGGGCGACGAAGGCGAGGCGGTGCACGTCCTTATCGGTGTAGTCGCGGTAGTTGCTGCCCGTGCGCCCGGAAGGCCGCGCAAGGCCGATCGCGTCGTAGTAGCGCACGGTCTTGGCGCTCAAGCCCGAGGCCCGCGCGGCCTCACCGATGTTCATCGTAACGCCTTTGGCTTAGGAGGATTCATCCGACCAGATAAGGCTTCCCACCATGGGAAGGTCAAGCCCCCTTGTGACGGGGTGGCACCTCGGTTTGAACTGCGTGACGAAGATGCGCCGTGTGCGGACAACACGGCATCGGCATCAAATGACTGGTTCGTTCGCTAACGCAGGCGCTTGGAAGGCTCGAACTCTTTGGTGTCGAACCGCTCCACCCATTTGCGGGTGCGATCGGCGTCGCGGGCGCCGTACGCCTGCACGGCGTTTTCGATGTCCTGAAAGTCTTCCGCGTCACGGTCTTGCGACAAGGCAGTCAGCCGCATTGTGTACCAAGCCGTGATCCCACCCTCGGGAGGGGACACGAATCTCGGAAACGCCGGGTCCGTCGCGGGATCCGCCCGCCATCTTCGCGCAAGCGACGGATCCAACACAAGCGCGCGGGCGAGACCGACGACATCCGCGGCGCCGCTTGCCAGCGCATCGACCGCCTGCTCGCGCGTCTTGAAACCACCCGTCACCATCAACGGCTTGTTCGTGTGCCGCCGCGCCCGTCGCGCAAACTCGACGAAGTATGGCCCCCGGCTTGAACCGTCCGAGGCCGATTTCGCGCCCGGAAAATACGTGCCGCCACTGATGTCGAGAAGGTCGATCCCCGTCTGGTCCAACGCCGAGATTACCTTGAGGGCACCGTCGTTCTCGAACCCGCCTTCGAGCTGGTCCGTCGCGTTCAATTTCACGGCGATCGGAAAATCCGGCCCGACGGCGTCTCGGACCGCATCGACTACCTCAAGCAGCAGGCGCATCCGCGCCGCGTCGGACCCGCCATAGTCATCGTCGCGTTGATTGAACAACGGCGAGAGAAACTGGCTCAGCAAGAACCCGTGCGCGGCGTGGATCTGAACCCCGCCGAAGCCGAGGCTCTTTGCCGTGCGCGCCGTTCGGGCAAACTCCAGGGGAAGCCCGCGGATCGCGTCGCGCGTGAAAGCGGCGCAGGTCAGGCCCGGAATATCAATCGCACTCGGCCCTTTTGGATGGCTGATCGGGGAATAGGCCATCGCACCGGCGTGGCCGAGTTGAAGCCAAAGCCCCGTCCCGTTCATAGAACCCCGTCGGGCGAGTTCTTCGAACCCGGCCGCGTTCGAAGCCGGCCCGAGCACGAGATTGCCGGGCTTCTCGGCAAAGCAAGGACTGCCCTGAACCTCGCCGACGATGGACACGGCCAGTCCGCCCTCGGCCCATCGTTCGTAGAGCCGGATCTGGCCCGCCGTCGGATTGCCGCATCCGTCGCCGAGCGAATCCGACATCGCGGACTTGGCGATCCGGTTTTTCAAAACGACGCCGCACGGGAGTTCCAAAGGCCGAAACAGAATATCCCAAGGATGATGCATATGGCTTTGGTGTCCCGGTTCAGCCGGCATGAACGCTTCGCGTGCGCTCGCCGCGTTTTTTTGCCAGTGTTAACGCAGGAGGCTGGCCACGACGCCGAGGGCCAGCCTCGGACAACGATAAAAAGAGAAAGAGAAGACCGCGCGTCAGCGCACGCGAAGCGTTCAATCCTTCTGCCCGCCGCGCAAGAGCCCAACCACCCCCCCCGCCGCCGCGTCCGGTCCCGGCGGGGGGTCGTGGCGGCGGCCGGGGTAGCGGGTGCGCCACAGGCCGGTGTGCATCGGGCCGGGGTCGAGGAGGTGGACGCGCACGCCGAACTTGGCGGTCTCGGCGGCGTAGGAGCCGACGATCGCTTCGAGCGCCGCCTTGGCCGCCGTGTAGGCGGCGATGTAGCCCTGTCCCAGCGGGGCGTCGGCGTCCTTGAAGAAGACGGCGTCGCCGCCCTCGCCCGCGCGCAGGACCGGGTCGACGCTACGGATCAGGCGCTGCGCCGCGAGCGCCCCGACCTCGATCGTCCGGGCCAGCGCCTTCGGGTCCAACTGCCACGTCGGCGTCGCGGGGCCGGGCTCGGCGGCGGCGTAGACGATGGCGTCGAGGCGGCCGAAGCGGTGGTAGAGCGTCGGGCCGACCCGATCGACGGCGTCGCCGTCGGCGAGGTCGAGCGGCAGGAGGGTGAGGCTTTCCGCCCCCTCGGCCCTCGCCGCGTCGTCGAGTTCGGTGAGCCCGGCCCTGGTCCGGGCCAGCGCCACCACCTTGGCACCCCCGATCGCCGCCGCCTTGGCCACGGCCCGGCCGAGGCCGCGCGAGGCGCCGGCGACGAGGACGACGCGGCCGTCGAGGTTCCCCCCGGCGCGGGGCATCAAACGCCGTTCTCGGCGAGGCTGGTGAGGGCGGCGCGCGGCCCTTCCTCGGCGTCGAGCAGCCGGGTCGGGTAGTCGCCGGTGAAGCAGGCGTCGCAGTAGGTGCGGGCCTCGCCCCCGCGCTCACGACTGCCGGCGGCGCGGTAGAGGCCGTCGATCGAGAGGAAGTCGAGGCTGTCGGCGCCGATGAGGCGCGTCATCTCGTCCAGGCTGTGCGTCGCCGCCAGGAGCTTGTCGCGCTCGGGCGTGTCGACGCCGTAGAAGCACGAATGCGTCGTCGGCGGGCTGGCGATGCGCATGTGGACCTCCTTGGCACCGGCGGCGCGGACCATCGCCACGATCTTGGTCGAGGTCGTCCCGCGCACGATGCTGTCGTCGACCAGGACGACGCGCTTGCCCTCCAGCATCGCCCGGTTGGCGTTGTGCTTGAGGCGCACGCCTAGGTGGCGGATGTTGTCGGAGGGCTCGATGAAGGTGCGGCCGACGTAGTGATTGCGGATGATGCCGAGCTCGAACGGTACGCCCGACGCCTGGGCGTAGCCGATCGCGGCCGGCACGCCCGAATCCGGCACCGGCACGACGAGATCGGCCGCGGCCGGGGCCTCGCGCGCCAACTCCTCGCCGATGCGCTTTCGCACCTCGTAGACCCCCTTGCCGTCGAGGCGGCTGTCGGGCCGGGCGAAGTAGACGTATTCGAAGATGCAAAAGCGGCGCGGCCGCTCGCGAAACGGCCGGCGCGAGCGCACGCCGTCCTTGTCGATCACCACCATCTCGCCGGGCTCGACGTCGCGGACGGCCTCGGCGCCCAAGATGTCGAGGGCGCAGGTCTCGGACGCCAGGACGTGCGCCTCGCCGAGGCGGCCGAGGACCAGCGGGCGCACGCCCAACGGGTCGCGCACGCCGATCACGGCGTCGTCCATCAAGGCGACCATCGACCACGCCCCTTCGAGCCGGTTCAGGGCGTCGACGAGGCGGTCCTCGATGTCGCGCGCCATCGAGCCGGCGAGGAGGTGGACGACGACCTCGGTGTCGGTGGTCGACTGGAACAAGGCGCCCCGCTGCGCCAGTTCGCGCCGAAGCCCGAGCGCGTTGGTCAGGTTGCCGTTGTGGGCGATGGCGACGCCGCCGACGGCGAGGTCGGCGAACAAGGGCTGGACGTTCCTGAGCATCCCGGCCCCGGTCGTCGCGTAGCGGACGTGGCCGATCGCGGCGTGGCCCGCGATGCCGGCGAGTGCAGCCGGGTCGCTGAAGCTGTCGCCGACGAGGCCGGTCGCCTTCTTGGCGTGGAAGTGGGCGCCGTCGAAGGTGACGATGCCGGCCGCCTCCTGCCCGCGGTGCTGAAGGGCGTGCAGGCCCAGCACGCTGTGCGCGGCGGCGTCGGGGTGGCCGTGGATCGCGAACACGCCGCACTCCTCGCGCGGCTTGTCGTCGTCGTTGAAATCGTGGCGGGTCAGCGGGTGTTCTCCTCGATCGGACGATCGACGGTTCGCGTCGCCTCGTCGATGTCGCCCTGTCGCAGCCGCTCGGCCCTGGCCCCGGCCTCGCGGGCGATCGTCTCCGACTGGGCGCGAAAATCGTCCGGCAGGTAGGCGGCGAGATGGTCGGCCCCGTCCTCGATCGCCGGCAGCAAGGCGGCGTCCTGCACCCAGGACGGGTAGGCGCGCGGCGGGATCACGGCCGAGGCGACGAGGTAGCCGGCGACGACGATGAAGGCGCCGCGCGCGAGGCCGAAGACGAAGCCGAGGCCCCGGTCCAGGGGCGTGAAGACGCCGCTGACCCCGCCGGCGACGACGCGGACCAGGATCTTTAGAAGCGTCAGCGGGACGAGGAAGACGACGAGCGCCGTGCCGAGGTCGGCGAGCAGCGGGTGCTGCAGCTTGGAGGCGACGTAGGGGTGGACGGCGTCGTAGCTGAGCCAAGCGATGACGAAGGCGACGACCCAGGTGAGGATGCCCAGGCCCTCGCGCACCACGCCGCGGCTCATCGCCAGCAGCGCCGAGAGCCCGACCAGGACCAGGACCGCCAGATCGAACAGGGTGCCGTTGTCGAAGATGTCCGCCACTTATGCCACCTCGCGCGCGCGCCGCCGGTCGTCGATCGGTCCCAGGTAGGCGACGAGGTCGGCCAGCCTCGCCGTCTCGACGCAGCGCAGGCCCAGCTTGGGCGGCGCCCGGCCGACGCCGGAGCGCGGCACAACCGCTTGCTCGAAGCCCAGCTTCAGCGCTTCCCGCAACCGGGTCTCCGCCTGCGCCACCGGCCTGACCTCGCCGGCCAAGCCCACCTCGCCGAAGAACGCCGTCGCCGCCGGCAACGGCTTGTCGGCGAGCGAGGAGACCAACGCCGCCGCGACCGCGAGGTCGGCGGCGGGCTCGACGACCCGCATCCCGCCGGCGACGTTCAGATAGACGTCGCGCCCGCTCATCACAAGGCCGCAGCGCGCCTCCAAGACGGCGAGCAGCATGGCGAGCCGGTTGCCGTCCCAGCCGACGACGGCGCGGCGCGGCGTGGCGAGCGGGCTCGGCGCCACCAGCGCCTGCACCTCGACCAGGACGGGGCGCGTCCCCTCGATCCCGGCGAAGACGGCGGCACCGGCCACGCCCGCGTCGCGGTCGGCGAGGAAGAGGGCGGACGGGTTGGCGACCGGGACGAGGCCGACGCCCTGCATCTCGAAGACGCCGATCTCGTTCGCCGGGCCGAAGCGGTTCTTGACCGCGCGCAGGATGCGAAAATGGTGCCCGCGCTCGCCCTCGAAATAAAGCACGGTATCGACCATGTGTTCGAGCACGCGCGGCCCGGCGATCTGCCCGTCCTTGGTGACGTGGCCGATGAGGAGGACGGCCGTGCCGCGCTCCTTGGCGAACTTGATCAGATCGTGCGAGGCCGCGCGCAACTGCGTCACCGTGCCGGGGGCGGGCTCCAGCCCCTCGACGTGCATGGTCTGGATCGAATCGATCACCAGGAGATCGGGCGGGGCCGCCTCGACCGTCGCCAGGATGTCCTGCACCGAGGTCGCGGCGGCGAGGCCCATCTCGGCGTCGGCGAGGCCGAGCCGCTCGGCGCGAAGCCGGATCTGCTCGACGCTCTCCTCGCCGCTGACGAGGACGACCCGCCGCCCGGCCCGGCTCAAGTGCGCCGCCGCTTGAAGGGTGAGCGTCGACTTGCCGATGCCGGGATCGCCGCCGAGCAGCATCGCCGAGCCCACGACGATGCCGCCGCCGAGCGCCCGGTCGAGTTCCTCGATGCCGACCACCAGCCGGGGCGGCATCCGCCCCTCGCCCTTGAGCCCGGCGAGTTCGAGCTTCGGCCGCCCCTTGCGCGTCGTGGCCCCTTTGTGCACCGGCGCCGCCTCGCGCTCCTCTTGCAGCGTGTTCCAACTGCCGCAGGCGTCGCAGCGCCCGGCCCACTTGCCCGCGACGTTGCCGCAGGCTTGGCAAACGAACGCCGTCTTCGATCTCGCCATACCGTCTCGCTCGAAGTCCTGTTGCCAGAGGCGCCGGCACGACCTATTCGGCTCCGGGGCCGCACCCACGCCCCGCTTATATAGCAACGCGAGGACGCCAACATGACCCCCACCCGATCACGTCGCGCGCTGTTCTGCGTCCTCGTCACGACCTTCGGCCTCTGGCTCGCACCCGCGCTCGCGCGGGCGGAGGGCGTGCTGGTCTTCGGCGCCGCCAGCCTCGCCGATGCCCTCGACGCCGCGATCGAGGCCTCGGGCGTCGGGGCGAAGGGATCTTACGCCTCCAGCTCGACGCTCGCCCGCCAGATCGCCCAGGGCGCCCCCGCCGACTTGTTCATCTCGGCCAATCCTGAGTGGATGGACTGGCTGCAGATGCGGGGCCTGATCGAGCCGACCTCCAGGCGCGACCTGCTCGGCAACGAACTCGTCCTCGTCGCGACCGAGGGCAGGCCGCTGGCGCGAATCGCCCTGCCGGTGGGCATCGCCGCCGTTCTGGGCGACGACGGCCGGCTCGCGGTCGGCGACCCGGACCACGTCCCGGCCGGCATCTACGCCAAGGAGGCGCTGACCTACTACGGCCTCTGGGCGGAACTCCGCCCCCGCCTCGCCCGGGCCGACAACGTGCGCGGTGCCTTGCGCCTCGTCGAGACCGGCCAATCCCCCTTAGGCATCGTCTACGCCAGCGACGCGCTCGCGAGCGACGGCGCCTACGCGGTGGCGACGTTCGCGCCCGAGAGCCACGAGCATATCGTCTACCCGATCGCCCTCACGCGCGAGCACGGGCCCGAGGCCGAGAAGCTGCTCAGGTTCCTCAAAACGCGCGAGGCGGGGGCGATCTTCGAGCGCTACGGCTTCGAGCCGTTGCTGCCTTAAGCGCCATGTGGCCGACGCCGGACGAGACCGAGGCACTCCTTTTGTCGCTCAAGGTGGCGGCGTGGTGCGTGGCCCTCGGCCTCCCCCTCTCGCTCGGCGTCGCCTACCTGCTCGCCCGCCGCCGCTTCGTCGGCCACGGCCTGCTCAACGCCCTCGTCCACGCCCCGCTCGTCCTGCCGCCGGTCGTGACCGGCTACCTCCTCCTGCTCGCGTTCGGCAGCAAGGCGCCGCTCGGGCGCTTCTTGGAGGAGACGCTCGGCCTCGTCCTCGCCTTTCGCTGGACGGGCGCCGTGCTGGCCGCGCTCGTCATGGCGCTGCCCTTGATGGTCCGCCCGATCCGGCTCGCGATCGAGGGCGTCGATCGGCGGCTGGAGGCGGCGGCGTCGACGCTCGGCGCCTCGAACGCGCGCATCTTCCTGACGATCACCCTGCCGCTGGCGCTGCCCGGCCTCGCCGCCGCCGCCGTCATGGGCTTTGCCCGCGCCTTGGGCGAGTTCGGCGCCACGATCACCTTCGTCGCCAACATCCCCGGCGAGACGCGCACGCTGCCGCTCGCGATCTACACGGCGATCCAGGTGCCGGGCGGCGACGCGGCGGCGACGCGGCTCACCGTGATCGCCGTCCTGGTCTCGGTGTGCGCGCTTATCGCCTCCGAGGCCTGGAGCCGCCGCCTCGCCCGCCGGCTCGGCCTCTCTTGAGCGGATACGGGGCTTGATCGAGGTCGAGGTCGAGGGCGGTGCGGGCGACTTTCGCCTCGACGTCGCCTTTCAGACGCGAAACGGCGTCACCGCGGTCTACGGCCACAGCGGCGCCGGCAAGACGACGCTGGTCGCGATGATCGCCGGCCTGATCCGGCCGAGGCGCGGCCGGATCGCGCTCGACGGCCGCACGCTCTTCGACGCCAAGGCCGGCGTCGACCTGCCCGCAAGCCGCCGCCGCATCGGCTACGTCTTTCAAGAAGCGCGCCTGTTCCCGCACCTGAGCGTCGACGCCAACCTCCTCTACGGCGCCAAGCTCTCGCCCGAGCCGCCGAGCACGGCGCGGGTAGCCGAGGTGGTCGATCTCCTCGGCATCGCGCATCTCCGCCGCCGCCGCCCGCGCACGCTCTCGGGCGGCGAGGCGCAGCGGGTCGCGATCGGCCGGGCGCTGCTCGCCAACCCCAAGGCGCTGATCCTGGACGAGCCCCTGGCCTCGCTCGACGCCGCCCGCAAGCGCGAGATCCTGCCCTACCTGGAGCGCCTGCGCGCCGAGAAGGGCTTGCCGATCCTCTACGTCAGCCACGCCCTCGACGAGGTCGCCCGCCTCGCCTCCGACATGGTCCTGCTCAGCGACGGCCGGCTGATGGCGGCCGGGCCGATCGAGACCGTCCTCGCCCGCTTGGATCTGCGCCCCCTCACCGGCCGCTTCCAGGCCGGTGCGCTGATCGAGGGCGTCGTCGCGGCCCACGACGCGGCCGACGGCTTGAGCGAGGTCGCGGTCGGCGGCCAGCGACTCGTGGCACCTTTGATCAACGCCGGGGTCGGCGCCCCCGTCCGCCTGCGCGTCCGCGCCCGCGACGTGGCACTCGCCCTCCGCCCGCCCGAAGATTGCAGCATCCAGAACGTCTTGCGCGGCACGATCACCGCCCAGAACCCCGTCCCCCCCGGCATCGTCGAGTTCAACCTCGACGTCGAGGGCCAGGCCCTCTCCGCCCGCATCACCGCCAGGAGCGCGCGAACGCTGGGGCTGAAGGCGGGCACGACGGCCTACGCCCTGATCAAGTCGATCGCGCTGGATAGGGGGTCGGTGGCGGGGGGTGGTTGACCGCGCGTCGCGCCCGCAGAGATCGGCCATATCGACGCCGCAACGCCCGATCTCCTTACTTGTCACGCCGGGTTTGATCGGGCATTCAAGGATGAAGCGCGAGGCGGTTCATGGACACGGCGGCGCGGGCTTGCTTCTTGGATGCGGTGCGGACGTATTTCCCATGACGACCGTGAACCTCGATGATGCCGACCTTGCCGGTCTGCTCGTACGGGTGCGGGCGGGCGAGGAGATCGTGATCGCCGAGAACGGCGTGCCCGTCGCCCGCCTCGTGCCCGAGGGCATTGCCCCGGCGCCGCGCCGCCCCGGCAGCGCGCGCGGGCTGATCGGGATCGGACCCGACTTCGACGACCCGCTGCCGGACGACGTCGCGCGCGGCTTCGGCGGCACGATCGAGCCTTGAGGCTGCTTCTCGACACCCACGTCGTCCTGTGGTGGCTGAACGCCGACCGGCGCCTCTCCGCCGCCGCGCGCGACGCGGTCGCCGCCGCCGACGGCGAGGTCCTCGTCAGCACCGCCTCGGTCTGGGAGATGGCGATCAAGGCGGGGCTCGGGCGCTTGCGGCTGCCCGACGACACGGGCGGCTTCCTCGCCGACCAGTTCCGCGCCAACCGCTTCAAGGTCCTGCCGGTCGGCCTCGACCACGCCGCCGCCGTGCGCGGTCTGCCGGGCCACCACAAAGACCCGTTCGACCGCCTACTCGTGGCCCAGGCGCTGATCGAGGGCGCCACGCTCGTAACCCAGGACGCGGCGCTGCGGGCGTATCCGGTCGCTTGCGTCGGTTGAGGCGGTGGAAGGATTGCCCCGCGTTGCCCTCTCGCGGACGGTTGGACTGTTCTGGATTGTCCGGCCGAAACATCGCTGTGGCGCTCAAGCCTCCTCCTTGTCATGCCGGACTTGATCCGGCATCCAGGGTGGCCGCGCACAATGTTAAGTATTGTTGGCTTTGCATTGTGTCCCCGAAACTCTCGCATAAGATGTAAAACCGTAATGCAAAAAATTTCTTATTTCTGGATTCATAATTTTTTTGTAAGAATGGACAGAATTGATAAAATCAGGTTAAAAAACGTCTTTCGAAAAGACATATTTGAAGTGCTTTTCGAATCTAATTCTTTATTATTTACCATGCACAATCCTACTACACTGTATTCTTCTTATTTGAGGGCTTCATTTAATCTTGGAAGCGATTTGTTTACAGCAATAGATGCAATCCTTAAAAAAGAAGAAAATGAGCTAGTTTCTAAAGAAGAAATACTGCACGTAAAGAATCTTTATACTAGATATAAGGCAATCTTACTTGCTGAGCTTGAAACGGTTAATTTATATTTAGTCAAGCAAAAAGGAATATATGATATTCATCTACTACTTGAACAAGGTGATAAAATTTTTTCTGAGGAATTATCATCAAAAGTACCAGAAGCTGTTCAAGATTCAAAATTAGCATCTCAGTGTTTAGCTTATGAACTACCTACAGCATTCGGCTTTCATATTTTTCGAGCATTTGAAAATGTATTAAAGTGCTATCATTTACATATAGTCGGCTCAGAGATTGCGTTGAAACAGCGAAATCTTGGAGCTTACATTCGTGATCTAGAAGCAAATGGTAATGCCGATGCAAAAATTTTACCTGTTTTAAAACAAATTAAAGATTTACACAGAAATCCGATCATACATCCAGAGGTAAATCTTTCGATTGAAGAAGCTTTAGTTACCCTAGGCATTGTTGCAAGTGCAGTCTCAATCATGTTAAGCGCTTTACCTACTAGAATACCGCCTGAAACCGAGGATGCTGAAGCTGGAGATACGTATCCTGTCAACTCAACCTCAACCTCAACCTCAACCTCAACCTCAACCTAGGATTTTTGGGTTTCGGAGACACACACTTCATTGGCTAATAAATTTCGGAAAACGATCAAACGCCCGTAGCACCATGCGCGGCCACCTTAGGCTCCGGGTTGAGCCCGGAGTGACAACATAAGAGGCGGCGGGAGATACGTTAACCTCTTTTGGAAAATCAAGACAATCAATTACCCCCATATTCCGCCTCGCTCACCGGCTCCAGCCACATGACGGACTCGCCGTCCAGCTTCTCCTGGACGGCGACGTGGCTCATCGCCGTCGTCGGCGCGGCGCCGTGCCAGTGCTTCTCGCCGGGCGGGAACCAGACCACGTCGCCCGGCCGGATCGCCTCGACTGGACCGCCCTCGCGCCCCGCCCGGCCGCACCCGGCCGTGACGATCAGCGTCTGGCCGAGCGGGTGGGTGTGCCACGCCGTGCGGGCGCCCGGCTCGAAGGTGACGAGGAGGCCGGCGGCGCGGGCCGGCGCGGGCGGGCTGAACAAGGGGTCGATGCGCACCCTCCCCGTGAACCATTCCGCCGGCCCCACCCCCGACGGCCGCGAGCCGCTTCGCACGATGTCCATTCGTCTTCCCCCTGTCGGCGGGCACACCCGCCTCATCGAACCCTCTCATACGGAAGATAACAGGACTACACCCCGGCGACCACGATCACCACGCGCCGCTGAGAGTGACGACAGATCCCCCGCCCCCGGTTCGGCCGGGTAAAATCCGCGCCGGCTACATCGCCTTCGGCCACGCCGGGCCGGCGTCGATCTTCAGGCGCAGGACGGCGTAGGGCGGCGCCTGCTCGTCCTGGCCGCGGTTGTACTCGGGCCGGCGGTTGGCCTGCGCCGCCGAGACGTAGAGCCATTCGTCGCCGGTGATGACGATCGTGTCGGCCCAGATCAGCCGCGGGTCGGAGCCGATCACCTCGATGGTGCCGTCCGGGTCGCGCCGCCCGATCGCGTTCTGCTCTTGCAGCGTCAGGTAGACGCGGCCCTTGGCGTCGCAGCCGAGCCCCCCGGTCATGCCCTTCTCGCCCAGATCCGCGCCCTTCGCCGCGACCAGGGCGTCGGGGGCGTTTTCGTCTAGAAGCGCTTCAGTCGGCACCGCGTAGAGGTTTCGGCCCATCAAGGGCGCGTAGTAGAGCGTGCCTCCGTCCGGCGACAGCGCGATGCCGTTCGCCCCGCCTTCGGGCGGCTGCGGCGGCCCGCCCCCGGCGTCTCGCAGCACCGGCCGGTGCTCGACGAACTTGACCACACCCTCGCTTGAGCCCGTGCTCCAGTGGCCGTCGAGCCGGCGCACCACGCGCCCGTTTGCCAGGTCGACCGCGATCCCGTCCGGCGCGAGCACCCGAACGACGCTGCCGCGCGTGTCGGAGAAGACCAGGCCGCCCAAGCCCGGCGCCCAGCAGGGTCCCTCGCACCACATCCCCCCGGCAAACACCGTCCGCACCCGCGCGTCCGGCGCCACCACCTCATCGAACGCCTGCACCACCGGGCCGGCCACGGCGGCCCGCCCGGCCGTGACTAGCGGCAAAGCCGTGAGTGCCCCGACGACACCGCGCCGCGTCAATCCCATCCCAAACGCCCCTCTCCGGTTCCGGCAACGCGGACTGAAACCGACGCGGGCGCGTCCGGCTGCAGGGAAAACGAAGCGCACGAGTACTTTTGCGGCATTATACGTTGTCATCGTCGTTTAAAGCGAGAACTTGCACAGTCCTTCAATGCAGTTGGGAGATGTTCGCTGTCTTTGGTCAGTGAGGGGTCTCAGCCGTTCACACCGCTTCCTCCTTGTCACCCCCGACTTGATCGGGGGTTCAGGGATGAAATGCTCCGCATTTCATGGGCGCGGGCACCCGTGACGGCTTGATGCCCTGCCCAACCCGCCACATTGTTTGAATAAATTCCTACACCCGGCTACACTCCCGGCCCCACCCGCCAGGAGCCCGCCCCCCGTGCCCGACGCCGACAGCACCGAGCAGCCCCGCCGGCGCACACCCGCCCAGACCGAGGCCAGCCGCAAGAACGGCGCCAGGGGCAAGGGTCCCGCCACGCCCGCGGGCAAGGCGGCGTCGTGCCAGAACGCCGCCAAGCACGGCCTGCGGGCGCAGGGCTTCGCCCTCCTCCCCGACGAGGACGCGGGCGCCTTCGAGGGCCTGCGGCAGCGGCTGGTCGAGGAGCACGACCCGCGGGGCGCGGTGGAAGAGGCGCTGGTCGAACAACTCGCGCTCGCCTTGTGGCGCACGCGCCGGGTCGAGGCCTTGGAGGTCGAGGCGCTGACGAGTGCCCGCGAGCGGCGGCCGAGCCCCCGCCTACGCCGGCGGCTACAACCCCTACAGCCCGTTCTCGTGGAGCCCCGAACGGCTGAACACGATCCTGCGCTACCGGGCGGGGTTGGAGCGGAGCCTGCACCGCACGCTCAAGGCGCTGGCGGAACGGCGGGCGGCGCGGGCGGAGGCGGCGCGCACGAACGAACCCGGGGCGCCCGTGCCCAAGGCACGGCCCGGGCCCGCCCTACCTTGCACGAACGAATCCGAGGCCCCGGCGCCGCGCACGAACCAACCCAAGACCACAGCGCCGCTTACACCGACCCTGTCGGCGCCGCACGAACGGGGGCCGTCCGCTCACAAGACCGCCTGGATCGCCGCGATCACGCGCTCCACGTCCGCGTTGGGGTTGGCGGCGACGTGGCGCAACCAGGGCTCGCCGTCGATCGTGGTGCCTGAGGCGGCGCCCCCCGGCAGCCGGGCGTGAATGGCGTCCACGTCCCGGTCGGTCGGGCGCCAGACGACGATTCCGGTCGCGGGCGGGGCCAAGAGTTCGGCGCGCGGCTCCCCCGCCAGGAACGCCGCGAGACGCCCGGCGTCGCCCATGCAGCGCCCGATCCGTTCGGCCAAGCCGTCCCGGCCCCAGCTCAGGAGCGTCGCCAGCAGCGACACCCCGGCGGCACCGTGCGAGCCGAGCACGCCGATGTTGGGTGTTGCGAGGTAGGCCCCGCCGAAGCTCACCGCCGCGTGCGCGACGCCCGTGTCGCGAAACAGGACGAGGGCGGACTCCTTCGGCTGGAACAGCCACTTGTGCGCCGAGACCGCGACCGAATCGGCCCGCTCCAGCCCCGCGAGCCGCCCGGCGTAGTGCTGGCAGAGGCGGAGCGGCCCCGCCCAGGCGGCGTCGACATGGACCCAGGCGGCCCCCTCGCCTATGTCGAGCGGGTCGATCGCCCCCGTCGCCGTCGTGCCGGCGGTGAGCACGAGGCAGGCGCCGCCCGGGTCCGGCAGGTCCGCCGCCAGCAGCGCGCCGGCGCGGTCGGTCGCCGCTATGGTGTAATCGAGGCCGAGCAGGTGCGCCGCCTTCCTGACCGAGAGGTGTGCTGCCGTCGAGGCCACCACCCGCCGCACGCCCTTGACCTCGCGCGCCGCCCAGAGTGCGGTCAGGTTGGCGAGCGTCGAACCGGCCGTCATGTGGCCGCCGTCCATGCCGAAGTGGGGGGCGAGCCAAGCGACGGCCAGCGCCTCCGCCGCCCGCGCCACGGGCGCCGTATCCGGGTGCAGCAGGTTCTGGTTCAAGGCGGCGTTCCACAGGGCCGTCGCCCAGGCGATGCACGGCGTCGGCGGGTCCATGTGGGCGAACGCCGTCGCGGCCCCGAGCGGTGCCGCACCGCCGAGAACGGCGGGCGCCAGCCGCGCCAGCGCCGCCCTGTCGCCCAGCCCCGCCTCGGGCAAGGCGTCGGGCAGGTCGAGGGGGGCGGCGGGTTCATGCCCGCACAACCGCGCGACCGCCCCGTCCAGGAGCGCCCGATCAGGCGCGAACGCATCGTTCACCACGATGTTCCTTTACAAGGCGCCATGGCCCGACAGAGGACCAGGGCGAGGATACGCCACCGGCCGAACAACGCAAACCGCGTGAATTGCGACAAATGCAAGACAGTTTCGCTTGCCCGTGGGCAACATCTGGTTGACCATCGCCGGTCAGCACGAAGGGACGGGTACACGCCCCGGCTGAGCGAGAAGAGGCACGCGCGATAGCACGACGTACCTGCCATAGGAGCCTTGGCACATGATCTCTTGCCTCATCGCGATCCAGGTCTGGGCGCTGACCTCGTTTCAGACCGTGGCGATCCCGGCCGAGAGCCTGTTCGAGGCGCGGCTGCTCGCCGCCATCGAGGCCGGCCGCATGACCGCCCGCCACCCGAGCAGCCGCGAGAGCCGCTTCGGCTTCGAGTGCGACCGCCGGGGCTGGATCGCCGTCGACCTCGACCGCGGCGACCTGTTCGCCGAGGGGCGCGGTGAGCGCCCGCGCGCGCGCTGACGCGCGATCTTTATCCTCTTCTTGCCGTTCGTCGCTGGCGTTTGGCTGCAACGCTCAGGCGGCCTCGACGCGTCGCCCGCGCCCCGCTCGTCCGTCAGGCCTTGTGTTCGCCCGGCGGGGCCGTTATATACCGGCGGCCCATTTCTCAAGGAAAGTTCCGGTGAAAAAGGACATCCACCCCGATTACCACGAGATCAACGTGGTGATGACCGACGGCTCGACCTTCAAGACGCGCTCGACCTGGGGCAGCGAAGGCGACAGCATGACGCTGGACGTCGATCCGAAGTCGCACCCGGCCTGGACCGGCGGCTCCTTGCAGGTGCGCGAGCGCGGTCAGGTCGAGAAGTTCAACCGGCGCTTCCAGAGCTTTCGCCGCAAGAAGTAGATTGCATGAAGATCCGCAACTCGCTCAAGACCGCCAAGACGCGCGACAAGGACTGCCGCCTCGTGCGGCGCAAGGGCCGCGTCTACGTCATCAACAAGAAGAACCCGCGCTTCAAGGCCCGCCAGGGCTGAGCCTCGTTCTCTCGTGCCGGACGCCGGGCGGGTGCCGACCTTGCCCGGCTTTTCGCGTTTGAGGAAACAAGCGGATGGCGCGTCGCTTGAGGGTCGAGCGCAAGTCGAGCACGGCCAAGCCGCCCGCGGCCAAGGCCGAGCCCGGCCAAGTCCAGTCGCTCGGCCGGGCGCTCGCGATCCTCAAGACCCTGGCCGAGAGTGCCGAGGGCATGACCCTTTCCGACCTGTCGCAGGTGCTGGGCCTTGCGCCCTCGACGGCGCACCGCCTCTTGACGACGCTCGAAGGCCAGCGCTTCGTGCGCCTCGACCACGAGAGCATGGCGTGGCAGGTGGGGGTCGGCGCCTTCACCGTCGGCACGGCGTTCGCCCGCTCGCGCGACATCGTGCCCTTGGCCCGGCCGCACCTGCGCCGCTTGATGGAGGATTCCGGCGAGACCGCGAACCTCTACGTCGAGATCGGCGGCGAGGCCGTGTGCATGTCGCAGATCGAGTGCCGCCAGACGATGCGCGCGATCTCGCGCCCCGGCGGCCGCGCCAAGATGCACGGCTCCGGCTCCGGCAAGGCGATCCTGGCCCACCTCGACGCCGACGAGGTGACGCACGTCCTGCGCACCCACGGCCTGCCGCGGCTGACCGAGCGGACGCTCGACACCCCTAAGCGCCTGCGCGAGGACTTGGCTCGCATCCGCGAGCGCGGCTTTGCCTTCGACGACGAGGAGGTGGCGCTCGGCCTGCGCTGCGTCGCCGCCGCCGTCCTCGACGAGGACGGCCGGCCGCAGGGCGCCATCTCGATCTCTGGCCCGCTCGTGCGCATGACCGACGCCGCCCTGCCCCGCTTGGGCGCCCTCGTCGTCGAGGCGGCGGGCGCGGTGATGCAGGACCTGGGCGTCGGTTGAGCCCTTCGCGCTGCGCCGGTCGGGGTGTTGCGAAACATTTGCTCATAACCTTTCATCCCCGTCGGGCCAGTGCTAGCAGGGGCCATGCCCGCAGAAGTCTCCTGGACCTCGCTCGCGCCGCAACGGCTCGTCGCCCGGCGTCTCTTCGGGCGGGAGGGGGGTGCGAAGCTGGTCGACGCGTGGCTCGCCGCGCAACTGGGCCGGGTCGACGACCCGGCCTTCGCCCGTCTGTTCAGCGACCATATCGACCTTCCCGGCATCGAACCCGCCGACTACAACCACCGGCTGATCGAGGCCCGCGGTCTTCGCCTGCTCGGCGGCATCCGCTTCTTCGGTGGGGACGTCGAGCGGCCGTTCGTCGAGGTCGTCGCTTGGTCGGGCGCGGGCGCGCCGGAAATCTGGCCCGCCCTTCGACGCATCGTGGCCGACGCGTGGACCGAGTTTCGTCCTAACGCCCTGCGCGTCCTCGTCACCCCCGACACGCCTTTGCCCGCGGACGCCGCGAGCGACATGACGGTGCACGCCGCCCCTTGCGGCCGCATGGCGCCGGACGACGGACGGGTGAGGCTGGAACCCTTCGCCGACGCCGCCGAGGCGGTGGCGCTGGTGCGGGCGCGCTACGGCGTTCTCGCCCGCACAGACCCCGACCTCGCGCGCGGCGTGCAAGCGGCGACGCCGTTTGAAATCAAGGCATGGCACGCGCGAGGCACGCTCTTCGCCATCCGTCGCGACGGCCGAACGGTCGGGATGATCGCGGTCGAGGACGGCGCGGTGGAATGGCTGCAGGGCCGCGTCGTCACCGAGGAGGTCGTCGCGGCCGCCTTTGCGGGATCGGGTCTCGCCACCGCCGTCCAACGGGCGCTCGCGGCGCGATTGGCGGTAGTCGAACCCGATACTCTGCTCCTGGGCACGATCCTAGAACGCAACCGGGCATCCTACGCCACGGCGATCCGGGCCGGGCGGCCGGTCGTCATGCGCTACGCTTTCTTGCCGCTGTCGTGATGCTTGCGCGTGCGCCGACGCGCGGGCTTTGGCCGATCGCGGCCACGGCGGTCACGCCTCGCGCGGGCGCGTCTGGACCGGCGGTGCCGGACCGGCCGTCCGCGCCGCGCGAGGCAGTGAAGCGTATCAATTCTCCATCACGACCGTGAACGCCCCGGCAAACACCCGTCGTTCTTCTTCCGTTCCGACCGTAACGCGGATGCAGCGGTTCAAGGGCGCCACGCCCGGCATTCGAATGAAGACGCCCCGCTCTTGCAGCCGTTCGAGGGTTGCTCGCGCGCGCTCCGCGCCGCCGACGTCGATCGCGACGAAGTTGGCGGCCGACGGCAGGGCGTCGAGGCCCAAGGACGCGGCGAGGTCGGCGTAGGCGTTTCGCCCTTTGGCGACGGCGGCGATCACGGCGGCGAGGTGGTCGTCGTCCTTCAGCGCCGCGAGCGCGCCCGCCTGCGCCACCCGGCCGACGCCGAAATGGTTGCGCACCTTGTCGAGGGCTCGAAGCGTGGCCTCCTCGGCGATGGCGTAGCCGACGCGCAGGCCTGCGAGGCCGTACGCCTTCGAGAAGGTGCGCAGGCGCACGACGCGCGGGTCGAGCGGCGTCATCGCCGGCACGGCGTCGGCCGGGGCGAACTCGGCGTAGGCCTCGTCCAAGAGCAGCAGACAATCTCGCGGCAGGGTCTCGATGAAGGACCGGACCGCACCCGCGTCGTGCCACGTCCCCATCGGGTTGTCGGGGTTAGCGAGGTAGACGAGCGGCGCGTCGTGCCTTCGAGCGGCGTCGAGGAGGGCGTTTAGATCCTCGTGGTCGGCACGATAGGGGACGGCGACGGGCCGGCCGCCGAAACCGTTGACGTGATAGTTGAAGGTCGGGTAGGCGCCCGTTGATGTCACGACCGGCGTGCCGGGCGCCACGGTCAGGCGGACGAAGAGGCCGAGCAGGTCGTCGATCCCGCTCCCGACGGCGATCTCGGCGGGGCGCAAACCGAAGCGTTCGGCGAGCGCCGCGCGCAAATCGTGCGCCTCCGGGTCGCCGTACCACGCGATCCGGCGCGCGGCGGCCGCCATCGCGGCCAGGGCTCGCGGCGAGGGACCGAACGCGCTCTCGTTGGCGCCGAGCCGGGCGGCGAAGGCGTGGCCGCGCCCGCGCTCGATCGCCTCGGGCGCCTTGAACGGCACGCTCGCCGGCAGACGGGTGATCAGTTCGGTGAAACGGGGCATCGGTCAAGCTCGTCCTAAGATCGTTCATCCCAGCGGCAGCCAGACTTCGAGCGTGCCCGGCCGAGGCAGCGGGCGGTAGCTGGTGAAGTCGGTCAGGCGCCACGTCGTCTCCGTCCCGTCCCCCGCCCCGCCCAGGGCCTCGATCAGCCGCTCGGCGAAGACGCGGTCGGCGGCGTAGAAGTAGCGCACGCTGCCGGTCTCGACCGCGAACGGCACCGAACGGAGGTTGACATCGGCAAAACCGGCGTCGCCCACGCGGTCCGCGAGGCGCTCGGCCATCGCCTCCGACCCGCCGCCCTGGGGGTAGTGGACGAAGACGCGCGGTTGCGGTGCCGCGGCGTTCGCGGGCGGCGACGTCGGCGGGTCGAGGACCGACGGCGCCCCCTCGGGGTCGGCCGGGGCGGTCGCCGTCGGTGCCGGCGCCCTCGGTCCGACCCTCGCCGGCACGTCGTCGGGTCTCGGCAAGACCAACCACTGCGGGGGCGCGGCGGCGTCGATTTCGGGCGCCTCGGGGATCGACGGGGCATCACTGGCGATACCATCGTCGGGTTCTGGCGGAGAGGACGCTTGCGGCACCCGCTCGGGCACGGCGTCGGGTTCGGGCGCCTCGGGCGGCGGCGGCGCATCGCCCACGGCAACGGCCTCGGATTCCGGCAAGGCCGATGCCCGCGGCACCCGCTCCGGCGGTACGGCGTCGGGCGCCTCGAAGCGCTCGAAGCTGTCATCGGGTGGCACTACTGGCGCCGCCGGCGGCGGTGCGGGGGTCGAATCGGTCGCGGTCGGTGCCGTCAGCGGCGTCAGCGCCAGCCAGAGCAGGGCGAGGGTCAAGAGCAGCAGGACCGACAAAAGCCCCCAGCCGAGGATCGGCCGCCAGCGACGGCGGCGGTGACGACGGCGGCGGTGAGGACGGCGGGGAACGTAACTTTGACTTTTGCCCCAAGTCGGCTCGCGCCAGACGGGAAGGTCGTCGGGCACCCGAATCATCGCCACGGGTGACGGCGCGGGCGAGACTTCATCCGCGGGCGTTGGTTCCGGCACCGGCCGCAGCGGCGCCTCGTTCGCGGGTGGCGTCGCCTCCGGCAGGAGCGACGGTGGGGCCTCGTACACGGACGGCGTCGGCGACGGTGCGGGCCGTAACGGGGCCTCAGCCGCGGGCGGTACCGGTTCCGGCACAAGTGACGCCGGGGCGTCGTACACGGACGACGCCGGTGCCGGCTGCGGTGAAGCCTCCTCAGCAAGCGACGCTGCTTCCTCCTGCACGGGCGGCAGCGGCGGGGCTTCGGCCGCGGGCGGTGTCGGCACCGGTACCGGCCGCGGCGCACCCCCGGTCGATACCGACACGGGCCACAGCGGGATCACGCGCGCCGTCGCCGCCCTGTACGGCGGCACCGCCTTGACGGTTGCCGGCGGCGGCTCAGCGGCGGCGGCGGGGGCCTCGGTCGGCGGTTCGGCGAAGCTCAGCGCCGCCTCGTCGTCGGCGCCCAAGTTGAAGCCCGCCGCGTTCGCGTCGGCGGGGTCGGCGGGGCCGGCGCCGAACACGACCCACAGGCCCGTCCGGTCGCCCCCCGTCCGCGCCAGCGCGTCCCTGACGTGGTCGGCGATCGCGGCTTCGAGCCACGCGCGCACGTCGGGGTCGTGGACGTTGTAGTCAGCGCCCTCGATGCGCAGGCGGCGCCAAGCGTCCTCGACCGCGAGCCGGGCGAGGTCGATGTCGCCGACCAGCGGCAGGAGGGGGGCGGCAAACCCTTCCAGGTCCGCCCGCGTCAGCCCCTCGGGCCCGTCGCCCTCCCCGCCACCGGCGATCCGGCGGTGCGCCATCGGCTGTTGTCCTGATCATCCTGGGCTGCGGCCCGCCCACGGCGTTGTTCGAACGGTAAGGCCATACCGTGGTTGCGTCACTCGCGGCGGCGCACGCGGCGCTCGCGCATATCCAGGTGATGCGCGACCTCGGCGAGGTCGATCCCGGCGGCGGCGAGGCGGCAGAGCGTGAAGTAGAAGAGGTCGGCCGCCTCCCAGACGATCGCGTCCTGCCCCTCGGCCTCGATCAGCTCGCGCGCCTCCTCCTCGATCTTGGCGGCGAGCCGTCCCGGCTCGTCGAGGAGGCGCTTGGTGTAGGAGCCCTCGGGCGCGTTCTCGCGCCGCTCGGCGAGGCGGCGGGCGAGGCGCGGCAGGCCACCGTCCTCGCCGAAGCAGGTGCGGGCGTGCAGGTGGCAAAAGCCGGCGCCCGCCTGCCGCACGGTGAAGCGCACGGCGTCACGGTCGCAGTCGGGGTCGACCTTGACGAGGGTCTGGACGTCGCCCGAGGTTTCCCCCTTGCGCCAGAGCCCGCCGCGGGATCGCGAGTGGTAGACGCCGCGGCGCTCGTCGACGGCGACGCGGATCGATTGCTTGCTCGAATAGACGAGCCCGAGCGCCACGCCGTGCTCGTCGGCGACGATCGTCGGGATCAGCCCGTCGGGGCGGTCGGACTTGAGCGGTGCCGCGAGCGCGTCGCCCAAGTCCATCCGGCCGGTGTAGAGCGCCATGCCGACCTGGGCGTCGGCGCCGATCGCGTCCAGGGCGGCGACCTCCTCGGCCGTGGTGACCCCGCCCGCGATCGTGACCTTGGCCGGTGCTGCGGCCGCGACGATCGCCCGCGCCCGCTCAAGGTCGGTGCCGCCAAGGCGCCCTTCCAACTCGACGAAGGTGACGAGAAAGCCGCCGACGTGATCCTTCAAGGCGGCGATCCGGCTTAAGATGTCCTGGCCGGTGCGCGCCGTCCAGCCCTCGACGACGACCTCGCCGTTCTTGGCGTCGAGGGCTGCGATCACCCGCTCAGGCGGCAGTCGTGTCAGGATCTCCGGCACCGCCTTGGTGCCGAGGATCACCTTCGCCGCGCCTGAGTCGAGCCACTTGAGCGCCGTCTCGACGTCGCGGACGCCGCCGCCGACGCGGGCCGGAAAGCGGCGCAGGATCGGTTCGATCAGGGTGGCGTTGGTGCCCGTGCCGAGCGCGGCGTCGAGGTCGATGAGCGCGATCTCGCCCGCGAGCGCGAAGCGCTCGGCGATCGGCAGCGGGTCGCCGGCCTCGATCGCGGGTTGCTCGCCGCCGATCAACTGCACGGCCTGCCCGCCCTTCAGGTCGATCGACGGGACGATCATGGCCGCACCCGCAAGCCCTGCTCGGCCAAGTAGAGCTTGACGTCGCCGACGGTGAGGTCGCCGTCGTGGAAGATCGAGGCGGCGAGCACCGCGTCGGCCCCGGCCGCGAAGGCTTGGACGACGTGCTCGGCCGAATCGGCGCCGCCGGACGCGATCACCGGCAGGTGGATCGTCTCGGCGACGCCGCGCGTCAGGTCGAGGTCGTAGCCGGAGCGGGTGCCGTCCTTGTCCCAGGAGGTCAAGAGGATCTCGCCGGCCCCGCGCGACTGCGCCTCCTTGGCCCAGCTGATCGCGTCTTTGCCGGTGCCCTCGCGGCCGCCCTTGACCAGCACCTCGTAGCGGCCGTCGCGCTCGGCGGCGTCGATGGCGACGACGCAGCACTGGCTGCCGAACGTGGTCGCGATCGCGTCGATCAGGCCGGGATCGGCGACGGCGGCGGAGTTGATCGACACCTTGTCGGCGCCGGCTTCGAGGAGATCCCGCGCGTCGGCGGCGGTGCGCACGCCGCCGCCGACGGTGAGCGGGATCATCAGGGCGGCGCGGCAGGCCCGCACCGTGGCGTGCTGGTGGCCGCGCCCCTCGGGCGTCGCCGAGACGTCGAGGATGACGATCTCGTCCGCCCCCTGCTCTTGGTAGCGGGCCGAACGGTCGGCCGGGTCGCCGGCGTCGCGCAGGCCCTGGAACTTGATCCCCTTGACGACGCGGCCGTGGCTGACGTCGAGGCAGGGGATGACGCGCGAGGTCAGCATCGGCGCAGCTCCAAGAAGCGGCTCAGCAGCGCCGCGCCGTACTCGCCCGACAGTTCGGGGTGGAACTGGCAGCCGAGCAGGTTGCCGCGCTCGATCGCGGCGACGAAGCGGCCGCCGTGCGTCGCGCTCGCGACCCGGCAGCCGGGCGCCTCTGTCGCGCGGTAGCTGTTGGCGAAGTAGGCGTAACCGCCGTCGAGGAGGTCGCAATCCTCCCCGGCTTGAACCTTGTTCCAGCCGAACTGGGGCACGCGCACGCCCCTGGGAAAGCGCCCGACGCTGCCCTCGACGACGCCCAGGCCCGCGACGCCGGGGCTCTCCTCGCTCGCCTCGAACAGGAGCTGGTGCCCGACGCAGATGCAAAGCGTCGGTTTATCCTCGGCGATGCGCGCCCTCAGCGCCGCCGCGGCACCGCTCTCGGCCAAGGGCGCCATCGCGGCTTCGAACGCGCCGACGCCGGGCAGCATGACGTGCGACGCGGCCTCAATGGCGGCGGGATCGAGCGCGACGCTCGACGTGGCGCCGAGCCGGGCGAAGGCGGCCTTGACCGAGGCGATGTTGGCGGTGCCGGTCGGCACGATCAGGACCTCAACCATCCGTCCCTCCCGCGAACGTCACGTCGGCGTAGACCTCGTCCAGCGTCAGCGTGACGCCGATCGCGTCCAGCGTCACGGCGCCGTCGAAGAACACGCGCTCGTCCCAGGCGAACGGCCCGGTGCGGGTGTGCAGGGTGACGAAACGCTCCTTCTGCTCGACGATGAGGTAGTGCGCGAGGCTCTCGATCCGACAGTAGGCCTGCCACTTGTAGTCGATGTCGATCGAGGCGGTGGAGGGGGAGAGGACCTCGACGATGACCTTGGGATTGGCCAAGGTCGGCGTGGTGAGATCGAGCGGACCGCACGCCACGACGACATCCGGGATCGCGACGAAGTTCTCGGCCCTGATTTCCGCCCCGTCGCTGAAGGGGCGGCAGTCGGTGCCGCGCAGCCGTGCTCGAAGTTCAGCAACGATGTTCGTCTTGACGATCGTGTGCGGCAGCGAGCCCGGCGCCATCATGATCGGATCGCCGAAGACGAATTCCCAGCGCTCCGGTTGCTTCGCGTGCCACGCGTCGAAGGCTTCGAGCGTTCTCGGCAGCGGGGCGAGTCGGTCTTTGGGTCGCGCCACGGTCACAACACCCCCTTGGTGCTCGGCACGTCGTCGTGCGCGTCGCGCGCCACGGCTTGACGTAGGGCGAGCGCCGTCGCCTTGAAGGCCGCCTCGGCGCGGTGGTGGTCGTTGTCGCCCTTGAGGACGTCGACGTGCAGCGCCATGCGGCCGGCGATGCTGAGCGACTGGAAGAAGTGGGTCAGGTTCTCGGCCGCCACCGCGCCGATCATCGGGCGGCGCAGGCCGAGGTCGATCGACGGGCACGGCCGGCCCGAGAGGTCGACGACGGCGCGGGCCAGCGCCTCGTCCAGGGGCGCGTAGGCGTGGGCGAAGCGGCGCAAGCCCCGCCGCCCGGCCAGCGCCTCGTCGAGGGCGCGGCCGAATGCGAGGCCGCAATCCTCGATCGTGTGGTGGTCGTCGACGTCGAGATCGCCCCGGCAGACGAGGTCGAGGTCGAAGCGGGCGTGCTTCGCGAGGCTGTTGAGCATATGGTCGAAGAAGCCGAGGCCCGTCTCGATTCCGGCCGCACCCGTGCCGTCCAGGGCGAGGCGAAGCGTGATCTCGGTCTCGGCCGTGCGGCGCTCGACTGCGGCGGTGCGGGGTGCCTCGCTCACGGCACGATCTGCGCGATCTGGAAGACGATGATGTCGCTGCCGCCGGCCGCCTTCACCCGGCGGATGATCCCCGGCAGGTCGGCCTGCGGCACGGCCGCCTTGACCGCGAAGCCGGCGTCGTGGTGCAGGCGCGCGATCGTCGGCTCGCGCATGCAGGGCAAGACCCCGACGACGCCCTCCAGATCGTTCGGGCCGACGTTGACCTCGATCATCACCCGCTCGCGCGCGTCCAGGACCGAGCGCAGGAGGAGGACGAGGTGCTCGATCGCGTCGCGCTTCTCCGGCCGATCGAGGGCTTGCTTGTGGGCGTAGAGCCGGGTCGTCGAGACCATCAGTTCGTCGAAGACGACGAGGCCGTTCGCTTTCAAGGTGGCGCCGGTCGCCGTGTTGTCGACGATGCAGTCGGCGTCGTCGGGCGGGAAGACCTCGGTGGCGCCGTAGGTGCGCACCACCTTGGCGTCATAGCCGCGCCCTTTGATCCAGGCGGTCGCCAAGCGCTCGTACTCGCTCGCGATCGTGAACGGTCGTGACGCGGCGCGCTCGACGAAGGCCGGCGCCCCGGCCGCGACGATGCGCACCGGATCGAGGCCGGTGTCGAGCAGTTCGGCGAGGTCGGCCCCCTTCTCGGCGACCCAGTCGGCGCCGGCGAAGCCCAGGTCGCGCGAGCCGGCGTCGAGCATCTCGACGATGTTCTGCGGCTTGAGGATCTTCGCGTCGTACCCGCCCAGCGAGAGCGTCGGCCGGTAGCCGCGGCGGTCGAAGGTGAGACGGACGCCGGCGTCGGCGAAGAGCTTGAGGATGTTGTCCTGCATCCGCCCTTTGGGCAAAGCGAGGCGGACGGCGGTGTCGGGCAAAGGGCGTCTCGAAAGAAGGTGGATGCGAACCCTCTTCATAGGAACACTCGGTCCCGCCGTAAAGGCGGGGATGAGGACGCTTGCGCGTCCGCTGCGCGGGGCTTTCTGTTTTTTCTTTTTGCCAATGTTAACCTAGGAGATTGGCCGCGGCGCCGAGGGCTAGCCTCGGACAAAGCAAAAAAGAGAGAAGAAGAGCCCGCGCGGCGAGCGCAACGCGAAGCGTTCCCTCAGTCTTTCGGCTTGAAGAAGGCGTTGCCGCCGATCTCGGCGGTCTCCTCGACCGTGCCGACGGCCCAGGGCGGGGGCTCGCGGTCGGCCCGCCAGAAGTAGATCGCGCCGTCGGTCGGATCGGGCGGCGGGTCGTCGCTCAAGAGGCGCCGGCTCACCTCCTGGGCCAGTTGCCACTCTTCGGGCTCCTCCGGCCGGTCGCTCTCGCCGTCGCAGTACCAACTGAACTGGCACGGCGGGTTCTCGCCGCCCTCGGTGACGACGCCGACGACCCTGTCGGGATAGTCCGGGCTCGCCTTGCGGTTCAAGATCGCCCAGCCGACGGCGACCATTCCCGCCTCGCCGCCGCCGCGCGCCTCGTGGTAGAGGGCGAGCGCCAGGAACCGCACCCGCTCGGTGTCGGCGGCCGCGTCGGCACGAAACGGGACGAGGGCGAAGAGGGCGACGAGAACGGCGAGGACGTGGCGGTGCAAGGCGATTCTCCTGCCTCAGACTTGACGCGGGCGCGCGCTTTGGCGATGCGGGTTGATGACAAGAATGTGCCCGCCGCACAAGCCTCGGCAGTGCCGCGGCGGCGGTGGCGGACCCGAAACGGTACGGGAGGGACGATGTCGGCGGCCAAGACGCGCACCCCGCTCGCGTGGCTGTTCTTGGCGGAGCGGGCCCTCGACCGCTGGCGCCACCGGCTCGGCGGCCCGCGCGGACCGGTGCGCATCGTGCCCTACCTGGGCTACGGCGACGCGCGGCGCGTCTGGCTGCGCTGGCGCGTGCTCGACGGGGCGCCGCTGCCGCCGGACACGCCCGGCGGGATTTTCGTCAACCTCGGGCGGATGCTGCGCCGTTTCGAGACCGACGAGTTGCCGTTCGCCCGCGTCACCGTCGAGACCGGCGGCGGGCGGGTCGTGATCGAGGCCGACGACGAGGGCTACGGCGAGGCGACGCTCGACGGGCTGCCGCCGATCGACGGCGACGGCCTCGACACCCGGCAAAGCGTCCTGCGCCTGGTCCACCCCAAGTTCGAGGCCGAGGCGAACGCTCTAGCGTTGGTCGTGCCGGACACCGCCCGCTTCGGCGTGATCTCCGACATCGACGACACCGTGCTCGTCACCGGCGCCTACAATTTGTGGCTCAACCTCTACACCAGCTTGACTAACGACGCCGAGGGCCGGGTTGCGTTTCCCGGCGTCGCCGCCTTCTATCGCGCCCTGATCGGCGAACCGGCGCACAACCCGATCTTCTACGTCTCCAGCAGCCCTTGGAACCTCTACGGCCTGCTCGGCCGCTTCATGCGCCTGAACGGCATCCCCGAGGGGCCGATGTTCCTGCGCGACCTCGGCATCGGCCCGCAGGGTCTCGTCTTGAAGGGCGGGCACGGGACGCACAAGACGAAGCACATCGAGGGCCTGCTCGCCTTTTATCCCGACCTTCCCTTCATCCTGATCGGCGACAGCGGCCAGCACGACGCGCACATCTACGCCGACATCGTCCGCCGCCACCCCGGCCGCGTGGCCGCGATTTATCTGCGCGACGTGATCGAGGGCGAGGCGCACGACCACGAGGCGAAGGAACTGCTCGATCAGGTCCGCGCCGACGGCACGCCGACCATGTTCTGCGCCGACCTCCTCGCGGCGGCGCGGCACGCGGCCGGGGCGGGCTGGATCAAGGCGGACGACGTGGCGCGGGTCGAGGCCGAGATCGCCCGCGCGGCCCCCGTGGTGGTCGACCACGAGAAGCCCCCTCAGACGCTCACCGCCAACGTCTCGTCGACGTAGCGGAGCGCTGCTTCCAGGAGGGCGGCGCGCGGGTAGGCGTTCTGGTCAACCAGCGTTCGGCCCAGCACCCCGCCGACGGGGCTCGCCGAGGCCGTGATCGGCATCGCCATCGCCCAATGGTCGGCGTTGACGACGGCGAGCAGCGTGGAGTCCGGGATCAGCGCGTCCCGGGCGATCATCTGGCTGTCGTTCAAAGGGTCGGTGCGTGCGATGCGTTGATAGCTCAAGCGCAGCACGCGCGAGAGGCGCGCGCGCTCGGGCAGGGCCACGATCGAGAACCAGCGGACGTT
This sequence comes from Geminicoccaceae bacterium, assembly GCA_965217265.1. Lineage (GTDB taxonomy): Bacteria > Pseudomonadota > Alphaproteobacteria > Geminicoccales > Geminicoccaceae > JAGRGG01. The sequence continues at coordinate 194,742 of CBDCHP010000011.1, forward strand.
TTCCGGCAGCCCGTGCCGCTCGAACCAAGCCCGGCGCACGTCGGGCTTCAGGCTGTCGATGGCGCCCATGTCGCCGGGGGGGCAGCCGGGCAGGACCAAGCGGTCGAGCAGGTTCTTCAGGCCCGTCGGCAAGGAGGCCGCCACGGGCGAACCGAAGGCCGACCCGCCGACGCCGATCACGGCCTCGATCCCCGGATCGAGGCCGCAGCCGAGCGCCGTCGCCTCCATGATGTCGGCGAGGCCCTTGGAGTAGCCGACGAGCACGACCCGCTCGTCCGTCTTGAGCTTCAGCCCATCCAGGTGGCGGCGGATCAGCCGGGCGTTGCGCCCCGAGCTGGAGCGCGGCTCGACCGGGATGTAGCCGACCTCCCAGCCGCGCGCGCGCAAGGGCACCACCGCGTCGCCGAACGGCCGCGCCAGCCACGCAACGCAGGCACCGTAGATGCCCGGCACCACGAGAACGCGCGTGCGCCGCCGCGGCGGCTCCAGGCCGACCGGCGCGCCGCTGCCCGGCGCCTCGGCCGGATCGCGGCGCAGGGCCGAAGCGGGCTCGCGGCCGGTGATCGCCCGCCAGATCTCCCGCAAACGGCCGCGGCCGTCGGTGATGTTGCCCGGCAGAGGGAGGAGGGGGGTTATGGCGTGTGTCCAGGATTATGAACGCTTGCGCGTGCGCTCGCCGCGCGGGCTTTTTTCTCTTCTTTTTCGCTACTTGTCACCCGGGCTGGCACGAACGCCGAGGCCGGTCTCGAACAAAAAACAAAAAAAGAAGAAGAAAAAGCCCGCGCGGCGAGCGCACGCGAAGCGTTCAACCGAACGGCTCGACTCTCACGAGTAGATCATTGAAATCGTTGTCGGGGGCGAACGCCTTGTCCTCGAAGGCGACGATCAGGGCGCCGTCGTCGTCCCTTGCCGAGAGTGCCCGCACGCCGTCCTTGGGGTTCAGGCGGTTGCCGGGGGCGGCGTCGAAGTCGACCGCGTGCAGGACGCGGCCCCCGACCTCGCGGCCGTCGCCGTCGAACAGGCGCGGGCGCGGGCCGTCGACCGAGGCCGGCCCCTCCCCGTCATGGCCGCGAAAGGCGAACGTGCCCCTAAGGTCGTCGTTCAAGGCGGCGCCGTCGGCGAGCAGGAAGAGGCCGAGCCGTTCACCCGCGGCGGGCTCGGGGATCGTCGCCGCCGCGCCCGGATCGAGCGCCTCGCTGCCCTCGAAGAGAAAGCCGGTCTCGCCGATCGTCCCATCTGTGCCGACGACGTAGTAGCCGAGCGCGTTGTCCTGCGCCGCCGCGGCGTCCAGGAAGATGAGTCGGAGCGGACCATCGGCGGCGAGTGCCGCCTGATCGACGCCGTTGACGCGCCCAGGATCCACCGCCGCCTTCTCGGCGAGCGGCGGCAGGCCGAACGGTGGGGCGTCCGTCGCCTCGAACGCGCCGGCGTCCGGATCCCCGTCGCGCTCAAAGCCGCGCTGGTCGATCGCCGGGGTATCGGGGTCGGCGGCGCCGATCGCCGGGTTGGCCGCGTCGTCGACGAGTGCCAGCGTCGGCGTCGGCCCGCCGTTGTCGGCGAGGACGGGGAGGAGCAGGGGGTCGTAGGAACCGTCGGTCGCCGCTAGATCGGCGAAGATCCGGCGAAAATCGGCGCCGGTCGCGTCGTCGGGGCCGCCCCCGGCTTTGCCCCCTGCTCTGCCGAAGACGTTGCCGCCGCCCGAGTCGATCGCCCCCACCACGTCCTGCGCGACCCCGCCGGTCGTGCGGGCGAGGTTGCCGGCGATCAGGCTGTTGGCGATCGTGACCGCGGCGCCGTTCGGGACGTAGAGACCGCCGGACGTCGCGTCGTAGCCGACGTTGCCGGCGATGGTGGCGGCGTCGATCGTGGCACTGCTCCCCGGCGTCACCTCGATCGCGCCGTAGCCGCCGGGCCTGTAGCCGCCGAACAGGGTCTCGTTGCCGGCGATCGTGCTGTTCTCGATGACGAGGTCGCCGTCGACCAGGACGGCGCTCGGGCCGTTGAAGACCTCGTTGCCGTCGATCGTGCTGCGCTCGACGCTCAAGCGACCCTCGACCGAGATCGCGGGCACGTAGCCGCCGGCGTTGGCCGTGACCCGGCTCTCGCTCAGCCGTACTTCGGTGCCGTAGCGCGCGGCGATGGCCTGCCCGTAAGACCCGCCGGTGTCGGCGATGGTGCTGCCGTCGAGCACGAGGCTTCCGCCGTAGAGCGCCGCCCCGACGCCGGCGTCGGAATTGCTGAAGCCTCGGATCGTGCCGCCGCGCAGGACGATGTCGGCGTCGTAGCCGACGATGCCGCGCGCGGCCCCGTAGCCGCCGTAGGTCGCCTCGATGGTGAGGTCGCGCAAGTCGGCGACGGCGGTGTCGACGATGAGCGCGTCGGGCGCGATCTTGGGGTCGAAGGCGTCGGTTCGCAGCGTCGCCCCGCCGCCCTCGATCACGACGTCCTCGGTGATGTCGAGGGCGCCCTTAGTCAGGACGATGACGGCGCCCTCGCCCAAGGACGGGTCGACGCGGACCGTGTCGGCCCCCGCCGTCGCGTTGGCGAGCACCAGCGCCTCGCGCAAGGACAAGCGGCCGTCGTCGGCGAACGTGTCCGCGTTCGTGTCGACGATGAGCGTCGAGCCCGCCGCAGTGTTCGACATGAAAAGCCTTTCGATAGGCAACCTTTTGATGAGGTGGTTTCACCATTTCGCCGTCCTGTCCAGCCAAGCGGAAGGAAAGGGCGAAAATACCGCAGAAGTTTTGTGCCACGGGAAACGGACGCGCACGCGGCGCGCCCGAGGCGGCCGCCCTCAAGGGCGCGGGGCCGCCTCGGCTTCGAGGAGATCGTCGATCCCGGCCGCCATCCACTCGCGCAGCAGTGCCTCGCCGTCCTCCTTCAAGTGCATCCCGTCGCCGACGTGACGGCCGACCGCGAGGTTGCCGCTGCCGTCGTCGAGCATCGGCGTGACGTCGACGAAGAGGCAGCGTGGCCTCGCGGCGCACAAGGATCCGAGGGTGCGGTTGAGCGCCACAACACCCTCGTTGTGCAAGAGCCGCTGCGCACGCTCGTCGACCAGCATCACCCCCTTGACGACGAGCGGCACGTTGACGGGCAGGAGGTGGATCGCCTGCTCCATGTTCAGGGCAAAGTCTTTCGGGTCGCGGTACATGAGGTCGTTGATGCCCACGCCCAGCACGATCGCCCTCGCGTCGCGCAAGGAGCGGTAGTGCGCCAGACGCGCGAGCAGCCGGGCCGAGGTCTCGCCGGAGGCCGAGAGGTTGACGCTCGGGTAGGGGAGGTCCGAGAGGTTGAGGCGCCTGAGGTGGCTGTCGCCCAGGAAGACGACGGCGCCCTTGGGCGCGGCGCGATCGGCCGCGATCAGCCGCCTCATGTCGGCCATGAACTCAGGGGTGAACTCCGCCTTGGGCACGAGGCCGAGCTTTAGAAGGGCGCGGTTGACCATGTCGGTCTGGGTGAGCGCGAAGCCGAGGCCCAAGTGGACGAGGACGAGGTAGACGACGAGGCCGGCGCCGAAGAGCCGGCCGCGGCGGGACGCCCGCCAAGGGGGCCGCGCCGCGTGCCGTTCGTCCGGCGTCGCGCGCGCCGTCTGAACGGCTTTTGTCCGACTGGCTTTTATCTGGCTGGCCCCGGTTATCCTCGTTCCCAGAGTGTCAAATAGGGACCGCGGGCGCAAGTCGATGCGGGTCGATGTCATCAAGGGGTACCACAATTTTGCGTTGAAGGAAGCCTGATAGTTATCAGCTTGCGAGCGTATAAGGATCGGCGGGCGTGGCGACAAGGTCGTAGATCAGCTTCGCGCAGACGGTGAGCACGAGGCAGGCGAGCAGGAGCCGCACCTGCTCGGCGCGCAGCCGGCCGCCGAAGCGGGCGCCGAACTGGGCGCCGACGACGCCGCCCGCGGTCAGGACGAGGCCGAGCACGATGTCGACCGTCTGGTTGATGGTGGCGTGCAAGAAGGCGGTGATTGCGGCGACGAAGCAGACCTGGAACAAGGAGGTGCCGACGACGACGCCGGTCGGCATGCCGATCAGGTAGATCATCGCCGGGATGAGGACGAAGCCGCCGCCGACCCCCATGATCGCCGAGAGGATGCCGACGAACAGGCCGACCGCGGCCGGGACGAGCGCGCTGATGTAGAGGCGCGACTTGGGAAAGCGCAGCCGCAACGGCAGTCGGTGCAGGCGCGAGTGCTGGTGCGAGCGGCCGGACGGGCGCCCGCCGCCGCGGCTGCGCCACAAAGCACCCAGGCCCTCGACCAGCATCAGCGTGCCGACGACGCCGAGCAGCAGGACGTAGGACAGCGTGATCACGGTGTCGATGTGGCCGAGACGCACGAACAGGCGAAAGAGCGCCATGCCGAGGCCGGTGCCGACGAGCCCGCCCGCCATCAAGACGAGGCCCATGCGCTGGTCGACCGCTTGGCGGCGCATCTGCGCCAGGACGCCCGAGATCGAGGACGCGAGGATCTGCAGGGCTTGGGTCCCGACCGCGACGGTGGCCGGGATGCCGATGAAGATGAGCAAGGGCGTCATCAAGAAGCCGCCGCCGACGCCGAACACGCCCGACAGGAACCCGACCCCGCCGCCGAGGCCGAGCAAGAGGAAGAAGTTCACCGACAATTCGGCGATCGGCAGGTAGAGGTCCATCGAGCGGGCTATCCGGACGGGCGAGGCGGGAAGAGCGATGCGCGCCGGACGAGAACCTGTCAAGGTGCCCCCGGCCGCTCCCAGCACATGATCGTCTCGCCGCCGACGACCTCGCCGGTCGGCACGAAGCCGGCCTTGAGGTAGAGCCGCAGCGCCGCCGCGTTGTCGGGTTTGGCGCCCAGGCGGACGCGGGCGCAGTCGGCTTTGGCCGCCAAGCACCGCATGACGAGGCCGAGCGCCGCCGTGCCGAGCCCCCGCCCCTGGTGCGCCCCGTCGAGCATGAAGCGCCACAGCCACCAGTCGCCGGCCTCGGGGTCGCGGCAGACGAGGACGAAGCCGACCGGGACGCCCTCCGCCTCGACGAGGAGCGGCTCGGCCTCGGGGTGCTCGGCCGCCTGGGTCAGCGAGACGTCGTTCGAGGGGATGAAGCGCTCTTGCCCGGGTTTCAGCCGCATCGCGACGACCGCCGCCCGGTCCTTTGATCGAACCGGGCGCAGGTCGAGCTTCACGGCGCCTACTCGGCCGCCTCGGCGTAGGCATCGGGCGGCGGGCAGGTGCAGACCAAGTTGCGGTCGCCCGCGGCGTTGTCGACCCGCGCCACGGGCGGCCAGTACTTGTCGTCGCCGCCGCCGATGGGAAAGAACGCGGTCTCCTTCGGGTAGGGGTGCGTCCACTCGCTCAAGAGGAGGCGGTGCGTGTGCGGCGCGTTCTTGAGCGGGTTGTCGGCCCGATCGAAGCGACCCTCCTCGATCGCCTCGATCTCGTCCCGGATCGCGATCATCGCGTCGCAAAAGCGGTCGATCTCGGCTTGGCTCTCGCTCTCGGTCGGCTCGATCATCATCGTCTCGGGGACGGGCCAGGACATGGTGGGGGCGTGGAAGCCGAAATCGACCAGACGCTTGGCGATGTCCTCGACGCCGACCCCCGTTCGCTCCTTGATCGCGCGGACGTCGATGATGCACTCGTGCGCGACGCGACCCTGCTTGCCCTTGTAGAGGACCTCGAAGTGGCCCTCCAGCCGCTTGGCGAGGTAGTTCGCGTTCAAGATCGCGACCTCGCTCGCGCGCTTGAGGCCGGCTGGACCCATCATCGCGATGTAGGCCCAGGAGATCGGCAGGATCGAGGGCGAGCCGTAGGGGGCGGCCGCCACCGTGCCGACCGTCTCGCCGCCCCCCGCCGCCGGGTTGACGCCGCTGACGACCGGGTGGTCGGGGAGGAAGGGGGCCAGGTGCGCCTTGACGCCGATCGGCCCCATGCCCGGACCGCCGCCGCCGTGGGGGATGCAAAACGTCTTGTGCAGGTTGAGGTGGCAGACGTCGGCGCCGTAGTCGCCGGGGCGGCACAAGCCCACCTGCGCGTTCAAGTTGGCGCCGTCCAGGTAGACCTGCCCGCCGTGCCCGTGGACGATGTCGCAGATGTCGCGGATGCCGGCCTCGAACACGCCGTGCGTCGAGGGATAGGTCACCATGAGTGCCGCGAGGCGGTCCTCGTGCTGCTCGGCCTTGGCGCGCAAATCATCCAAATCGACGTTGCCGTGCCGGTCGCAGCCGACGACGACGACGCTCATCCCGGCCATCACGGCGGACGCCGGGTTGGTGCCGTGCGCCGAACTCGGGATCAAGCAGACGTCGCGGTGCTCCTCGCCGCGATCGGCGTGATAGCCCTTGATGACGAGGAGGCCGGTATACTCGCCCTGACTGCCGGCGTTGGGCTGCAGCGAGACGGCGTCGAAGCCGGTGATCTCGGCCAGCCACGCCTCCAGCTCCTCGAACATCTGGTGGTAGCCCTGCGCCTGCTCCAGGGGCGCGAACGGGTGCAGGTGGGCGACCTCGTGCCACGTCACCGCCTCCATCTCGGTCGTGGCGTTCAGCTTCATCGTGCACGAGCCGAGCGGGATCATCGAGCGGTCGAGCGCCACGTCCTTCGCCTGCAAGCGGCGCAGGTAGCGCAGCATTTCGGTCTCGCCGTGGTACGCGTTGAAGACCGGGTGCGTCAGGTAGGGGGTCTCGCGGCGCAAGCCCTTAGGGATGCCCGACGGCGCCTCGGCGTCCAGGGCGAGCAGGTCGAGCGCGTCGGCCTTGGTCGAGAACACGCACCACAGGGCCTCGACGTCGCTGCGCCGCGTGGTCTCGTCGAGCGCGATGCCGATCGTGTGCCGGTCGATGACGCGCAGGTTGATCTTGGCCTCGCGCGCCTTGGCGGCGATCTTCTCGGCCTGCCCCGGCACGTCGACCGTGATCGTGTCGAAGAACGCCCCGTCCGCGACCGCGAAGCCCAGGCGGCGCAGGCCCTCGGCCGCGACCCCGGCGAGGCGATGCACGCGGCTTGCGATACGCTTGACCCCGTCCGGCCCGTGGTAGACGGCGTAGCAGCCGGCCATGATCGCGAGCAGGACTTGGGCCGTGCAGATGTTCGAGGTCGCCTTCTCGCGGCGGATGTGCTGCTCGCGGGTCTGGAGCGCCATGCGCAGTGCTAGGCGCCCCTCCTTGTCGTGCGAGACGCCGATGATCCTGCCTGGCGTCGCGCGCTTGTGCGCGTCCTTGGTGGCGAAGAAGGCGGCGTGCGGCCCGCCGTAGCCCATCGGCACGCCGAAGCGCTGCGAGGAACCGAGCACGATGTCGGCGCCCATCTCGCCGGGGGGCTTGAGGAGGCACAAGGCGAGCAGGTCGCTCGCGACGGCGACGATCGCCTTGTTGGCATGCAGCCGCTCGATCAAGGGCGTCAGGTCGCGCACCCGGCCGTAGGTGTCGGGGTATTGCAGCAACGCACCGAACGCCGCCTCGTCGGCAAAGTCCTCCGGCTCGCCGATCCGCAACTCGATGCTGAGCGGGGCGGCGCGGGTCTTGAGAACGGCCAGCGTCTGCGGGTGGCAGGCCTGATCGACGAGGAAGACGTTGGACTTGGCCTTGCCGACGCGCTTGGCCATCGTCATCGCCTCCGCCGCCGCCGTCGCCTCGTCGAGCAGGGAGGCGTTGGCGATCTCCAGCCCGGTCAGGTCGATTACCATCTGCTGGTAGTTGAGCAGCGCCTCCAAGCGCCCCTGGCTGACCTCGGCCTGGTAGGGGGTGTAGGCCGTGTACCAGCCGGGGTTCTCCAGGATGCGGCGGACGATGACGCCGGGCGTCACGGTGCCGTAGTAGCCCGTACCGATCATCGTGACGAAGACCCGGTTGCGGGCCATCATCTGGCGGAGACGCGAGAGCGCGTCGCGCTCGGAGCGGGGCTGCGGCAGGTCGAGCGGGCACTCCAGGCGGATCGCGGCCGGCACCGTCTCCTCGATCAGGGCGTCGAGCGACGCGGCCCCGACGGCCCCCAGCATCGCCTCGATCTCGCCCCCGTCCGGGCCGATGTGCCGGCGCACGAAATCGTCGTGCGCCTCCAGTTCCGCCAAACTCGGCTGCCGCAGATCCATGATGAGTTCCTTGAATCAGTCCAGGGTCTTGAGGAACGCTTGGTAGGCGTCCTTGTCCATCAAATCGTCGAGCTCGCCCGTGTCGCTCAGCTTGACCTTGAAGAACCAGGCCGAGCCCTCGGCGTCGCTGTTGACCTTGTCGGGCGTGGCTTCGAGGTCCTCGTTGCGCTCGACGACCTCGCCGGTCACCGGCGAGAACACTTCGGACGCCGCCTTGACGCTCTCGACCACGGCGGCGTCGCCGCCCTTGGTCACCTCGCGGCCGACCTCGGGCAGTTCGACGTAGACGACGTCGCCGAGCTGTTCTTGCGCGTGGTCGGTGATGCCGATCGTGGCGACGTCGCCGTCGAGCTTCACCCACTCGTGCTCAGGGCTGTAGCGGACGCTCATGCTGTTGATCTCCTCGTTCAGGCCTTGCGGTGGTAGCGGTGCGGGACGAAGGGGAGCGTTTCGACCTTAGCCTTGATGGTGCGGCCCCGCAGCGCCAACCGCAAGGGGGTGCCGGGCGCGCTGTGCTCCGCCTCGACGTAGCCGATCGCGACCGGCCGGCCGGCGCTGGGGCCGAAGCCGCCGCTGGTGACGCGGCCGATCGTCTCGCCATCCCGGTCTTGGATCTCGGCCCCCTCGCGCACGGGCGCACGGCCCTCGATCTCGATGCCGACGAGGCGGCGCGTCGGCCCGTCGCGCAGTTCGCGCAAGATCCTCTCCTTGCCCAAGAACCCGCCCGTCTCGCGGCGGCGCTTGGCTACGGCGAAGGCGAGCCCGGCCTCGATCGGCGAGGTCGTCGTATCCAGGTCGTGGCCGTAGAGCGGCAGCCCGGCCTCCAGGCGCAGGCTGTCGCGGGCGCCCAAGCCCGCGGGGAGCACCGCCTCGTTGGCCAGGAGCGTGCGGGCGAGCTTTGCGGCGTTCGCGGCCGGGCAACTGATCTCGAAGCCGTCCTCGCCGGTGTAGCCCAGGCGCGAGATCCTGACCGGGATCCCGCTCAGGCTCGTCTCGACGCTCTGCATGAAGGCGAGGTCGGCCGCCCCGGGCGCCAAGTTGGCGATCACGGCGGCCGCTTTCGGCCCTTGCAGGGCGAGAAGGGCTTGATCTTCGAGCACGTCGAGGGTGACGCCGTCGGCGAGGTTTGCCCGCAGGTGCGCCACGTCCTCGGCCTTGCGCCCGGCGTTGACGACGAGGAAGAGCCCCTCCTCGGTGCGCGTCGCGATGAAGTCGTCGAGGATGCCGCCGTCCTCGTTGGTGAGGAGCGCGTAGCGGGCGCGGCCGACTTTCAACCCCTCGATGTTGGCGGGCGTCAGCCGCTCCAGCATCGCGACCGCCCCCCCGCCCCGCAGCATCACCTGCCCCATGTGCGACACGTCGAACAAGGCGGCGGTCTCGCGGGCGGCGGCGTGCTCTTTGACGATGCCCGAGGGGTATTGGACCGGCAGCAGGTAGCCGGCGAACGGCACCATCTTGCCGCCGAGTTCGCGGTGCAGGCCGTCAAGCGGCGTGGTCAGCTTCTCGAAGGTCGAGGTCTCAGACAACGGGCCGTCTCCGTTCAAGCGTCGCGCGGGCACGAAGCGTGCGCCGCGAACGCCCCCTCTGTCCACGACCTGAGAGATTGGAGACGCCGCCGCAAGCGCGGCGAGATATGCATCCTTCCCCTTCGGTGGGGCACGTTTCGTGCCCGCTCTCCAGAGGGCCGAGCCAACCCGCGGTCCTGGGTGCCTGAGCGTTTCCGGGGCGGTTGCGCCTTCGGCGCCGCGCGTGCGCGGTCTCTCCCACGGGGTGTCGTACGGCCGGGGGTAAAGGTAGCGACGGCTGATGGTGGGTTCAAGGTTGATACGCTTCGCGTGCGCTGCCGCGCGGGCTTCTTTTTTTCTTTTTTGCAACTTGTTCTCGAACTTGGCTCCAACGGCGAGGGTTAGCCTCGGACAAAAGCAAAAAAGAAGAGCGAAAGCCCGTGCGGCAGCGCACGCGCAAGCGTTCTCTCACCTCGGCGCCGCGTCGTCGCTTTGGTTCGCCCGCCGTCTGGCGTCCCGGCCCTCGATCCGCGCCCAGTAGACGGCAAAAGCGGGGCGATCCTCGATCGAGCCGAACTGCAAGCCCCAACCGACGTAGACGTCGGCGGCGGAGAAGCGCTCGCCCGTGATATAGCCGTCGCCGGCTACCGCGCGCTCCAGCGTGTCCATCATCGTGCCGTAGTCGAGCAGTTCGGTGCGGTAGGGCGCGCGACCTCTTTGAGCATCCAGCGCACGATCCGCCCCCCCGCGACATGGAATTGGTGTAGAAAATGAGTTCGCCTGTCTGGCTTGATGCTCTGTCGCTGATGCGGACGTGAACGCCGGGCTCACGCGCAGTTCATTCGCTTAACGCCGCGATCGTGGCTAGCTAATAGGCTCGACAGGCGACAAGGAACCCGCGCGCATGACCCGTCTCGAACCCGACCTTTGCATCATCGGCGCCGGCTCGGCCGGCCTCTCGCTCGCGGCCGGTGCTGCGCAACTCGGCGCCGACGTCGTCCTGATCGAGAAGGGGGCGATGGGCGGCGACTGCCTCAACGTCGGCTGCGTGCCCTCCAAGAGCCTGATCGCGGCGGCGCACCGGGCGGCGGCCTTTCGCGACAGCCGGGCGTTCGGCGTCAACGCCGCCGAGCCCGAGATTGACGCGGCGGCCGTGCGCGGCCACGTCGAGGGCGTCATCGCCGAGATCGCGCCGCACGACAGCGTCGAGCGCTTCGAGGGTTTGGGCGTCAAGGTGCTGCGAACGGCGGCAGCCTTCACCGGCCCGGACACCGTGCAAGCGGGCGGGCACGCGATCAAGGCCAAGCGCTTTGCCATCGCCACGGGCAGCCGCCCGGCCGTGCCGCCGGTGCTGGCGGACGTTCCCCACCTCACCAACGAGACCTTCTTCGGTGTAGCCCCCGCCTTCGAGCACCTGCTGATCCTCGGCGGCGGGGCGATCGGCTGCGAGATGGCGCAGGCCTGCCGGCGCCTGGGCGTCGCCGTCACCCTCGTGACGCAAGGCCCGATCCTGGGCCGCGACGACCCCGACCTCGCGGCCCTCGTGCGCCAAGCCTTCGTCCGCGAGGGCGTCGATCTTATCGAACACGCCAAGGTGCTCCGCGCCGAGCCCGGCCCCGCCCTGGTGGTGGCGCCCGAGAACGGCGGGGTCGAGTGCCGTGTCGAGGGCTCGCACCTCCTGGTCGCAACCGGCAGGCGCCCCGTGGTCGAGGGCCTCGGCCTGGACGTGGCCGGGATCGGGCACGACGAGCGCGGCATCAAGGTGGACCGGCATCTACGTACCTCGAACCGCCGGGCCTACGCGCTCGGCGACTGCAAGGGGGCGCCGATGTTCACCCACGCGGCCGGGCACGAGGCCGGGGTCGTCCTGCAAAACGTCCTCTTTCGCCTGCCGGCGAAGGCGCAGCACCGCTTGAACCCGCGCGCGACCTACACCGACCCGGAACTGGCCCAGGTCGGCTTAACCGAGGCGGAGGCCAGGGCGCGGCACGGCGGGGCCGTGCAGGTCTTGACCTGGAAGCTGAAGGAGAACGACCGTGCCCGGGCCGAGCGCGCCGCCGGGCTGGCGAAGATCGTCCTGGACGGCAAGGGTCGTCTCTTGGGCGCCGGCATCGCCGCTCCGGGTGCGGGCGACCTCATCGTGCCCTGGCAGCTCGTCCTCGCCGGCAAAGCGAGCCTCAAGGACATCGCCCAACTCACGATGCCCTACCCGACGCTGAGCGAGGTGAGCAAGCGCGCGGCCGGGAGCTACTTCGCGCCGAAGCTGTTCGGCGACCTCAGCCGCCGCGCGGTCGGCCTGCTGGCGAGGCTGCCATGACACAGACATCCACGAGGAAGCCGCTCTGGCGCCGCCTCCTGCCGCTGTTGATCCTGATCGCGCTGATCGCGCTCGTCTGGCTGACGGGGTTGCACCGCTACGTCAGCCTCGAAGCCCTGAAGACGAATTACGCAACCTTGCGCGACTTCGTCGCCGCCCGGCCGCTCCTGGCCCCGCTCGCCTTCGTCGCGGCCTACGCGCTCGTGGTGGCGCTCTCGGTACCAGGCGCTATCGTCTTCTCGCTGGCGGGCGGGCTCTTGTTCGGCACGTGGCTCGGCACGCTCCTCGTCGTCACCGGCGCGACCCTGGGCGCGATTGCCGTCTTCCTCGTCGCCCGCACCTCGCTCGGCGAGCCTCTGCGCCGCCGCGCCGGGCCGCGGCTGGAGCGGATGGCAGCCGGCTTTCAAGAGGACGCCTGGAGCTACATGTTCTTCTTGCGCCTCGTGCCGGTGTTCCCGTTTTGGCTCGTCAACGTCGTGCCGGCGTTCTTAGGGGTGCCGCTCTTGATCTACGCGGTCGCGACGTTCTTCGGCATCGTGCCGGCGACCTTCGTCTACACCGGCGTCGGCAACGGCCTCGGCAACGTGATCGAGGCCGGCGGCGACATCGGCCTCGGCTCGATCCTGACGCCTGCCGTCGTGCTGCCGCTCGCCGGGCTGGGCCTCCTCGCCCTTCTCCCGATCGCGATCAAGCGCCTGCGCGGGCGAAGCAAGGGCAAGACATCGCCTCAATCCTGATCCCCTCAATCCTGATCCATGGCCAAGAACCTGTCGCGCCGGCGGCGGCGGGTCTCGTCGCCCCCAACGCCTTCGAGGGCGTCGAGGTGGCGCCCGATCGCGTCGCCGACCCGATCGATCGTCGTGCCCCGGCCGCGGTGCGCCCCGCCGAGCGGCTCCTCGACGATCTCGTCGATCAGGCCGTGGTCGAGCAGGTCCTGGGCGGTCAGCTTCAACGCCTCGGCGGCGACCGAGGCCTGGGCCGCGTCGCGCCAGAGGATCGCGGCGCAGCCCTCGGGCGAGATCACCGAGTAGATGCTGTGTTCGAGCATCAAGACCCGGTCCGCCGCCGCGATCGCGATGGCGCCGCCCGAGCCGCCCTCGCCGATGACGGTGGCGACGAGCGGGACGGGCAGCGACAGGCACGTCTCGATCGAGCGGGCGATCGCCTCGGCCTGCCCGCGCTCCTCGGCGCGCACGCCCGGGTGGGCGCCCGGCGTGTCGATGAAGGTGACGATCGGCAAGTCGAAGCGGGCGGCGAGCTTCATCAGCCGCACCGCCTTGCGGTAGCCCTCCGGCCGCGCCATGCCGAAATTGCGCCGCACCCGGTCTTCGGTGTCGATCCCCTTCTCGTGGCCGATCAGCATGACGGCCCTCCCGCGCAGCCGCCCGAGCCCGCCGATGATGGCGTGGTCGTCGCCAAAGCAGCGATCGCCCGCGAGCGGGGTGAAGTCCTCGACCAGCGCCTCGATGTAGTCGACGAGGTGCGGCCGGTCCGGGTGGCGCGCGACCTGGGTCTTTTGCCAAGCCGAGAGCTTGCCGTAGGTCTGCGACAACAGCTTCGCCGCCCGGCCCTCCAGGCGCGCGATCTCCTCTTCGAGGTCGAGGTCGCTGCCGTTGGCCAAGTGGCGCAGCTCCTTGACCTTGCCCTCAAGCTCGGCGATCGGCTTCTCGAAATCGAGCAGGCTGCTCATGACGGGCGTACGGCGTCCTCTTGGCGGCGGGGGAATGCGCGGGAGGCCGGGTTGTGCCGCCGCGAGCCGTCGCTGTCAAACCGTGCGGCGCGATCGTGACGTCGAGCAACCAAGCGCGTGCCGACCGGACGCGACGCACGCCGCGCGCCCGCCGCGACCGTTGGGATCCCGATCCCTCCTCCCTTGCGCCGCCGCCGCCCGCACGGCATGACTCCCGCAACGGCGCGGGGGAGAAGCAGGGTTTGCAGGGTTGGTGGACGCGAGCAACGGCCGTCGATGCGGCGCCCTTGGTCCTCTTGGCCCTGGCCCCCCTAGCGTTCGCGGCCCTGGGCGAGGGCTACTGGCTCACGCTCGCGACGCGGGTGACGATCCTCGGGCTCGCCGCCATCGGGCTCGATCTCCTCATCGGCCGCGCCGGACTGATCAGCTTCGGCCACGCCGCCTTCTTCGGCCTCGGCGCCTACGCGGTCGCGATCCCCGCGTTGCACGCGGCCGAGTTTCGCCCGCTGTTCGGCTGGGCCGGCAGCGAGGAGGCGCTGGTGACGTGGCCGCTCGCGGTCCTGGTGGGGGCACTCGTGGCGCTGCCGATCGGGGCGCTGGCGCTGCGCACCCGGGGCGTCAACTTCATCATGATCACGCTCGCATTCGCGCAGATGGCCTTCTTCGTCGTCACCGGGCTCGAAGCCTACGGCGGCGACGACGGACTCATCATGTACGGCCGCAACACGGTCGCCGGCGTCGGGATCGACGATCCCTTGGCCTACCACTACCTCTGCCTCGCGCTCTTGTGCCTCGTGCTCCTCGGCCTGCGGCGGCTGATGCGCTCCTCGTTCGGCCTGGCCCTCCAAGCAACGCGGATGAGCGAGCGGCGCGCGGCGGCCCTGGGCCTGCCGGTCTTTCGCCTGCGGCTCGCGGCCTTCGTCCTCGCCGCCGCCGTCGCCGCGCTCGCGGGTGCGATGTTCGCCAACGCCGAGCGCTTCGTCAGCCCCGACCTGCTCGGCTGGCGGCTCTCGGGCGAGTTCATGGTGATGGTGATCCTAGGCGGCACCGGCACGCTCACCGGGCCCTTGCTCGGCGCCGTGGCGCTCGTCGGCATGGAGACCGTGTTCGCCGCCTGGACCGAGCACTGGCTCGTGCCGCTCGGCGCCGTGCTCGTGCTCGCCGTCCTCGTCAGCCGCGAGGGGCTGCGCGGCCGGCTCGCCGGCGGGGCCGCGTGAGCCCGGTCCTGGAGCTGCGGGGTTTGAGCAAGGCATTCGGCGGGCTCACCGTCGCGGATCGCATCGACCTCGCCTTCGAGACCGGCGAACTGCACGCGCTGATCGGGCCGAACGGGGCCGGCAAGTCGAGCCTGATCGGCCAGATCGCCGGCGAGGTCCGGCCCGATCGCGGCCGCATCCTCTATCAAGGGCGCGACATCGTCCGGCTGCCCGTCCACGCCCGGGCGCGGGCCGGGATCGCGCGCTCGTTCCAGACTTCCGAACTGGTCGGCGGCTTCTCCGTCCGCGACAACGTGGCCCTGGCGCTGGGGGCCGCGGCCGGGCGGGGCTCGTGCTTCTGGGACGATCCACGGCGCGACCCGGACCGGGTCGCGGGTGCCGACGCCCACCTGCGCGCGGTCGGCCTCGACGCCTTCGCCGACCGTCCGGCCGCGACGCTCGGCCACGGCGAGCGCCGCCTGCTCGAACTCGCCGTGGCGCTGGCGCCATCGCCGCGGGTGCTGCTGCTCGACGAGCCGCTGGCGGGGCTCGCCGCCGCCGAGGCCGAGGCGGTCACCCGCCGCCTCGCCGCCTTGAAGGGTCGCCACACGATCCTCCTGGTCGAGCACGACGTGAACGCCGTCTTTCGCTTGGCCGATAGGGTCAGCGTCCTCGTCGCCGGCCGCCTCGTCGTCACCGGCGTGGCCGGGGCCGTCCGCGCCCACCCGGAGGTGCGGGGCGCCTATCTCGGGACGGGGACGTGAGCGAGCCGCTGCTCGGCGTGCGCGGCCTGAAGGCCGGTTACGGCGGCGGACGGGTCCTGTTCAACGTCGACCTCGACCTCGACGCCGGCGAGGTCGTGACCCTGCTCGGCAAGAACGGCATGGGCCGGACGACGTTGTTGAAGGCGCTGCTCGGCCTCGTCGGGGCCGGGGCCGAACGGCTGCGCTTCGCCGGTCAGGACCTCACCGGCCTGCCGCCGTTCGAGCGGGCGCGGCTCGGGATCGGCTGGGTGCCGGAGGGGCGGCGGGTGTTCGCGGGCCTGAGCGTCGAGGAGAACCTGCTGGCGACCGCGAGGCCGGGTCCCTGGAACCTGAAGCGCGTCCACGCCCTCTTTCCCCGCCTGAAGGAGCGCCGCCGCCAGGACGGCCGCACGCTCTCGGGCGGCGAGGCGCAGATGCTCAGCATCGGCCGCGCTTTGATGACGGCACCAAAGCTCCTCCTCCTCGACGAGGCGACGGAGGGCTTGGCGCCGATGATCGCGGGCGAGATCTGGGCCTGCGTCGCGGCCGTCAAGGCCGAGGGCGTCGCCGTCCTCCTCGTCGACAAGCACCTCGACCCGCTCTTGCCGCTGGCGGACCGCCACTGCGTCGTCGAGAAGGGCAGGATCGTCTGGCGGGGCGACGCGGCGGCGCTGGCGGCAGGGCGGGCGGAGGTGGAGCGGCTGATCGGGCTTTGAACGCTTCGCGTTGCGCTCGCCGCGCGGGCTTCTCTTTGTTTTTGCCAGCGTTAACGGAGGTGGCTGGCCCGCGGCGCCGAGGGCCAATCTCGGGAAAAAGACAAAAAGAGGAGTGGCTGGAGGATCGATAGTCTAACCGGCGAAGATCGGGCCTGATACCCTCTTGAAATTCGCTCGCGGGTCTGCGTTCTAACCCAAGATCTCCTCCGGTAACCCGAAGGGACCCAGCTTCGGCAGCACTGTGGCGGCCTGACGCTCGTCCAGGGTCTCGCCCAGGTTCAGCATCACCGCGTGCGCGATGTGCGGCACCGAGGCTTCGAGCCGGGCGGCATCCTCCATCAGCCAAGCGGAGCGGCCGAGTGCCGGCAGGTCCTGCACCGGCCAGAGTTCGTCGAACAGTTCGTGGTGGGCGGAGCCCGGCCACGCCTGGATGAGTTGCGCCGCCTCGTTCATGGTCTGGTAGACCGAGGCCTCGATCCCCTCCTCGATCGCGAGCGCGTAGTGGGCGAGGCCGGACGTGCCGAGCGGCAGCACGGCTATCGTCGGCATCCAGCGTTGCAAGAGCGGCACGACGAGGTCGACGGCGGCGGCGTCGCCGGCGGCGACCGCGAGCGGCCGGCGGCGGCGGACTAGGCGCGCGACGTCGACGTAGCCGAAACCGCGCCCCCGCATCCGCCGGCAGCGCCTGAGCGTGTCGCACCACCAGCTACCCGTCATGTCGACGATGACGTCGCCCGGCTCCATTGTCGTGTAGGCCGTGTCGATGATGCGATCGACGTCGGGGCTCGGCCCGATCGCGAGCAAATAGAGCCGGGGCGGCTCGATCGCCTCGAACAGCCCCATCGAATCCTCGACCACGACGGTGCCCTTTGGCAGATCGTCCGGCACGTCGCGACCCTTGACCACGCAAAGCGTGATATCGGCCGCGAGCAAGTCTTCTATTATCTCGGTCGAAGCGCCGATCACCGCTATCCGCACGACCGCCTCCTTGGTTCCCAATGCGCGTGGATAAAGGGCATAGCACGACCATCTACGCTGCACCCGGCGACACGGGGACGCGGGGGGAGACGGGGCACCGGCAGCGCCTCTCCCTTGAACCCCGACGCGATCGCGCCGTCTAGCCGTTGAGCTTCTGATCGAGCCAGCGGCCGAGCGCCCCCCCCTTGCCCTTGCCGGTCTCGACTGGGCGGTTCGGATCGGCCGTCCAGCCGACCATCGAGGCGTCGTAGAGCGTAACGTTCGGGTAGCCCAGCACCTCGCTCAAGACGAACCAGTCGCCCGCGGCCCAGTGGCCGGTGTTGCAGTAGCTGACGAGATGCTCGTCTCGCCTAGCCGCGAGCCGCGCTGGCACCAGCGCCTCGATCGCGGCCCGGTCCTTGAGCCTGCCGGTCTCAGGCTCGATGAACAGGCCCTGGTCCAGGCCGATTGCCCCAGGCAGGTGGCCGCTCGCCCCCGCCGCCTCGTGCTTCTCGTCACCGACGAAGAATTCGAGCGGACGGGCGTCGACCAGCGCGACGCCGCCCCGGCCCAGCCCCGCCTCGACCTCGCTTGTCGTGGTGAGCAGGTCTTGGCGCGGCTCGGCGTCATAAGAAACCGGTCGCGGCGGGTTGGCGCCGGTTTGAAGTGGGCGGTTCGGGTCGGCGGTCCAGGCGCGCTGGCCGCCGTTCAGGATCGCGGCCGTGTCGTGCCCGGCGTATTTCAAGGTCCAGTAGACCCTGGCAGCGGCGCTGAAGTCGCTGCTGCCCACGCCGCCGTGGACGACGACCACCGCGTCGTCGCGCTCGACGCCGAGCCCGCCGATCAGGTCTTCCAGGGCCGCCGCCTCGGGCACGAGGCCGACGATTCCGCCCTGCTCCACCCGCCAGCCGTCGCCGTAGTCGCTGTAGACGGCGCCGGGAACGTGGCCTTCGAGGTAGTCCTCGCGCGTCGCCCCGCTAGTCTCGCTGCGGATGTCGAGGACGACGAGATCCTCGTCGCCCAAGTGCGCTTGGAGCCATTCGGGATCGACGACGGGGCCGGGCAGGTCGAGCGCACCGGCCGGAAAGGATGCGGCGGCGAGCAGTACCGCGGCGCCGAAGGCGTGGAACAGGGGTCGCATGACGTGTCTCCCAATGATTTGCAAAAAACCATCTGGGAAACGGTAATCTTATTTCAATACAATTTATAAGCGTTTAACCTGCGTCGGCCATCCAGTAATCGACGACCTCGACGAGGTAGGCCGGCATGTGCCGTGCCGCCCAGGCGTCGAGGTCCCAGGGCTCGTTCGAGGCCGCCAGGGCATCGAGGCCGATGAAGCCCCAGGCGGCAGCGCCGTCTTCGAGCCTCAGGCGGCGCGCCTCGTACTCGTCCGCCTCGAAATGGTTGATGCGCTCGATGTCGCGCCGGTCCGGCCGGACGAGGCGAACGCCCGCGACCAGACCATCCGCCGTATCGACCAGGACGGGATAGCTGGCGTTCAAGGCCCGCACCCGGCGATACCCCGGCAGCGCCGCCGGCAGCAGTTCGTTCGGGCGCAAGGGACGGTCCAGGACGCGGGCGAGCACGCCCTCGTGCATTAGCGTGCCGAAGAAGAACACGTCGTCCTGACCCGCGGCCTCGGGCGGGATCATCGGTGCTGCACGAGACCCTTCTCGGGCCGCGGGTGTCCGCGGCATGCATCAACCCCTTTGGCGCGTGGGTCAAAGAAGCGCCAGTCCCTAGCAGACCTGCCGTCGCGACGAAAGCACGGCGCGGCGCGACATAAAACATCCTGGGGTTGTTTAGAATTGCATATTATTTCGCTAAAAAGCGTGCATCCGACACCAAAATGTGGCAAAAATCATATTCGCGCGATTCATCCGCGTGCATTTTGCCATCGGCACAACAACGTCTGGAGGGACAAAGCATCATGACGAGCACGAACGGCACGAGCCTTAACGACACCATCATCTGGAATCTCCCCGGCGGCGACTACGACGGCGGCGCAGGTGTTGACACGATCGACTTCCGAAATATTCCAAGCAACGACTTCTACTATGACGGATACGGGGTTGTCGCCGGTCTCAATTCAACCGACGGCCGCTATTCGACCGGAATCAACGGCTTTCGCGGCGCGCTCACGGGTTTCGAGCGGGCCGACGGCTCGCCCCACGACGACGGCCTCACCGGCAACCACGGCGCCAACGTCCTCGCCGGTCGAGACGGCGACGACACGCTGACGGGCCTCGGCGGCGCCGATCGGCTCTACGGCGGCGCCGGCAACGACAGGCTCTACGGCGAGGACGGGGCGTTCTCGCGCCTCGGCGGGGCCGACGAGCTGTTCGGCGGCGGCGGCGACGACTGGCTGGAGGGCAATCTCGGCGACGATCGCTTGGTCGGCAACAGCGGCGACGATTACCTCGCCGGCGGCGAGGGCGACGACGTGATGATCGGCGGGCCGGGCCGGGACCGCTACTACGTCGAGGATCACGACACGATCTTGACCTTCCGCAACATCGAGACGATCGGCGCCCTGCACCGCGAGGCGTGGCCGGTCGATCTCGACAACAACGGCGACGGGTGGATCAACCGCTGGGACGACGCCGCCTGCGTCGCCAAGGAAGACGGACACTGGGTACTGACCGTTGATCTCGGGTCCGACGACAGCGTGTCGTTCGTCGGCCGCACCGGGGTCGATGCGGACGTGTTCGTTTAGGATAATTTTTGCTCGAACCCGCGTCCAACCTACGGCACCTTTAGGTATGCTGAAGGTTGGGCTTAAGTGTCATGCAATCAGACAAAGGGAGGATGCCATGAGCGTCGCACGCGTCACCGAACTCAGCGTCACCTCGAACGAGAGCTTCGAGGCGGCCGTCAAGGAAGGCATCGATCGGGCGACCAAGACCCTGCGCAACGTCACGAGCGCCTGGGTCAAGGAGCAGCGGGTGATGATCGACGGCGGCAAGGTCACCGGCTATCAGGTCAACATCCAAGTGACCTTCGTCCTCGAAGGCTAAACGGCTGCTCCATTCTTCGATGAGCAGAGAAGGCCGCCTCCGCAGGGCGGCCTTCACCGCTTCTAGCCGTTCACCGGCATACTAGAGAGTTGCAGGTGTCCCTGGGGTCGCCGCCGCAAGGGAGGCCATGTCGTTTTGCGGTCTGAGCCTCTCGAGCTCTTCCTTCAACCGCAGCTTCTCGCGCTTCAATTGGGTAATTCGCGATTGATCGGGCATGGGCCGGTGCATCTCCTCGTCGATCGCCTGGTCGAGACGAAGATGTTTAGCCCTTAGGCTGTCGATGTGCTCGCTGAGTGCCATCGTCTCGCATACCTCCCAAGGTTGAGACTGACCGGCATTAATCTAGAGGTAAGCGCGGGCGGTTTCCAGATAAATCGACTTGTCTTAAACACGAGTTCCCTATAGGTTGCTATGCCTTGTTTCGCGTGGATGAAATTTTTTTATATATCAGCCACTTATCGGCCTGTCACGTAGTTTGGTTCCCCGCCGTCCTGCCACAAACGATCGAGTTCAGGCGGGTCGTTATCGGCGAGACGCAACAAACGCCTCGCGTTCAAGGCGAACGCGGTTTCAGGCTCGGCCCTCTCCCACCCCCCGTCCAGGGCTTCGAGCGCCAGACGCTGCGCCGCCCGCTCGGCGCGCAGTTCCAGGTCGAGCAGTGCCCGGCGCAGCACCGCCGCCTCGGCCGCGTCGATCGATGACAGTTTTCCCGTAGCCTTCTTGATCTGCCGCCTAGTACGGCGCAAGGGGGTGACCACCGCCCCGTCCCAAGCGTCGACGCGCGCCGCCGCCGCCGCCGCGGCGGCGGCCGTGACGGCCCGCCCGCGCAGCGCCAGCCAGACGGCGAGCAGGGCTAGGTTGACGTTCACGCCGTCTCGGTCCTGCAGCGCCAGACAATCGACCTCGACGGCGGGCTTGGCGTACAAGCGGAGCGCGAAGTCCCAGAACGCCGCCGCCTCATCCTCGACGCTCACCGTGAGCCCCCGCTCACAGACGGTGGTGCGCGGCGCCGAGCAGGCCGGCGTGCGGGTGGGTGACGATCCAGGTCGGGATCGCCCGGAGGTAGGCGTCGAACCGGCCCTTAGCCTCGAAGCGGGCGCGAAAGGCGTCTCGGTCGAACAAGTCGCCCAGGGCCAGCATCACCCCGCCGCACAAGTAGACCCCGCCCGCAGCACCGTGGACGAGTGCCGCGTCGCCAGCGGCACTCCCCAACAACGCGGCGAAGCGGGCCACGGTCTCGGCGCAGCGGGGGCAGCCCCGCCGCGCCCGATCGGTGACCTCGGCGGGGGTGCGGGCCTCGATCGTCCGGCCGTCGAGCGCCGCCAGCGCCTCGGCCAGGGTCAACAGGCCGGGACCCGAGACCAGCCGCTCGGTCGAGACGTGGCCGAAACGGCCGGACAAGAGGCGCAGCACCTCGATCTCGCGCGGGTCGTTCGGCGCGAACGAGGCGTGCCCGCCCTCGGTCGGGAGCGGGACGTAGCCGCCGGCGAGCGGCAGGAGGGCGGCGACGCCGAGGCCCGTGCCCGGCCCCATCGCCACCATCGTCCGCTCGCGCGCGGGTTCGCCCGGACCGACCTTGACGACGTCGCCCGGCTGCAGGTGCGGCAGGGCCAGCGCCTGGGCGACGAAGTCGTTGATCGCGGCGATCCGCGCAACGCCGATCGCCTCCCCGGTAGCACGGATCGAGAAGCGCCAGGGACAGTTGGTCAAGCGCACCTCGTCGGCCTCGACCGGGGACGCGATCGCGAGGATCGCCTCCTCGACCGCGCGCCCGTCGAGGTAGGCGGCGGCCGCCGCCGCCGGCCCGTCGTGGTCGGCGGTCGAGAGGACCCGCACGTCGCTCAAGCCCCCTTCCGGCGTGAACAGGGCGAAGCGGGCGTTGGTGCCGCCGATGTCGGCGAGGAGGCGCATAGGGCCGGCTAATCCCCGAACGCGATGCCGAGGCCGCGCGCGGTGTGCAGCAGCATGTCGTCCGGCTCGACGGCTTGGTAGCGGTTGATCGCCTCCTCGATCGGCACGTCGACGACGCGGCGGTTCTGCCACGCCACCATGCGATCAAAGCGCCCCTCGGCCGCGAGGTCGACGGCGGCGACGCCGAACGCCGAGCCCAAGAGCCGGTCCAAGGGCCCCGGCCCACCGCCGCGCTGGACGTGGCCGAGGACGGTGACCCTGGTCTCGGCCCCGGTCAGTTCGGCCAGGGTCTGCGCCACGACCCGGCCGATGCCGCCGTAGCGCGCCTGCCCGTGCGCGTCGGTCTGCTCGGCCTTGACGCCCTTTGGCGTGAGCACGCTCTCGGCGACGACGACGAGGCTGAAATTGCGCCCCAAGGCCCGCCGCTCCTCGATCTTCTTGGCGACGTTCGCCATCGCGTAGGGGATCTCGGGGATCAAGATGACGTCGGCCCCGCCGGCGACGCCGCAACTGAGCGCTATGTGCCCCGCGTCGCGGCCCATCACCTCCAAGACCATGACCCGGTTGTGCGAGGCGGCCGTGACGTGCAGCCGATCGACGGCCTCGGTCGCGACGTTGACGGCGGTCGAGAAGCCGATCGCCCGCTCGGTCGAGCCCAAATCGTTGTCGATCGTCTTGGGGATGCCGATCAGGTTCCAGCCGCCGGCCGTTGCCAACTGGCGCAGGATGGCGAGGCTGCCGTCGCCGCCGATGCCGATGAGCGCGCCGAGCCCCAGTTCGTGGTAGCCCGCGATCACCTCTTGGCTCCGGTCTTGCACGGTGCCGTCCTCCATCGGGTAGGCGAACGGGTTGCCGCGGTTGGTCGTGCGCAGGATCGTGCCGCCTTGGTGGAGGATGCCCTTCACCTGATCGAAGTCGAGGTCGTGTGCCGCGATCGGGCGCTGCAAGAGCCCCTGCGTCGCCTCGTCGATGCCGACGACCTCGAAGCCGTACTTGGTGCGCGCGCGCAGGACGATGCCGCGGATCGCGGCGTTCAGGCCGGCGCAGTCGCCGCCGCTGGTCAAGACTCCGATCCGCATCCGTCACAACCCCGTCGTTCGAGACCCCGTCGTTCGAGCGCCGTCGGCAATTTAGCCCGCCCATGCCCGGGGGGAAAGCCCGTCGGACCCGGCGAGACACGATGCCGCCTCGCGTGCTAGGATGATCCCTCTCCCGTTCGAGAAGCCCCTTATCCAGACCGGCGCGCATGAGCGACAAGCCCGACCTTCACGAGATCGACACCCGCCTTGAGAGCCTGCGCGCCGCGCACCGGGCCCTCGACAATCGCATCATTCAGTTGCTGCAAGAGGGCTACCCCGATCAAGTCGAGATGCAGCGGCTGAAACGGCAGAAGCTCGCGCTCAAGGACCGCATCGAGTTCCTCGAAAAGACCCGCCACCCCGACATCATCGCCTGATCCGGCCGGCGTTAAGCCGACCTTTACCCGCGGCGTGCGATAAGCCTCAGCGTTAAGCCGGGTTCGGTACGTCCGTGCCCGATCCGGCCCGCGCGGGTTGTGCCGCGGGCCGGCTATGTTGTTTAGCTTTGGGCCAAGAGCACCGCCGTCCGCGGTGCCGCGACGCGAACGGGTGCGGATGTGACGATACGATGCGCTGGCTGACCCTCCTTCTCTTCCTGATCGCCTGTCTGTTCATCAACGCGCACGCCTTTCGCGTCGGCGAGGACGAGCGGCGCATCTGGGCGCCGCTCGTCTTGGCGCTGATGACGCTCGTCACGCTGGTCCGCGTGCCGCTCTTGCTGCGGGGCAACTGGCGGGTCTTCTTGAGCCCGGCCGTCTTGTGCTTCGTTGCCTACCTGCTCTGGCTCGGCATCACCCAGTTCTGGTCGCTCAGCCCCGCCGAGGGCAAGAGCCACATCCTGGTCTTGTGGGTCGCCCTCCTCGCCGCCCTCTCGCTCGCCGACGAGCGGCCGCACCAGACCGCCCTTCTCTTCCTTGGCCTGATGACGATCGTCATGCTCGTCAGCCTCGCCGGCGGTGCCGTCATGGCGCCCTGGGCCAAGGGCACCGAGACCGGCTACCGCCTCAAGGGGATCATGGGCCACCAGCAGACCTTGGCGCTCGTCGTCTCGGCCGGGATGCTGATGGCGCTCGTCTGGTCGTTCAACCGCAAGACTGCCGGACTGCCCCGGCCGACGCTGCGCCTTTGGGCCTTCGGCGCGCTCGGGCTCGTCACGCTCGCCGCGACGCAGGGGCGCTCGCTCAGCGCCTTCTTCGTCATCGCCGCCTTCATGGCATGGTTCTTCCACATGAAGGGCTACCGCCGCTTCTACGTGCTCACGGCGGCGATCGTGGTCGGCGGCGGGCTCTACGTCGCACTCGACGTCCTCCTGCCGCTCGTCAGCCGCGGCAACGAGGAGAGCCTGTCGGGCCGGACGATCGTCTGGGAGCTGACCCTTCGGGCGATCTACGACCGGCCCTGGATCGGCTACGGCTTTGGCACCTACGCCGACTACTTCGAACCGATGTGGAACGGCTGGGCGCCGGCGCACGCGCACAACCTCTGGCTCCAGGCGGCGTTCGAGGGCGGCATCGTCGCGGCCGGGCTCTTGACCTTGTTCATGATTCTGGTCGTCCGCCAGGGCCTGCGCTTCCAGCGCGACACCGGCCTCGTCTCCTACGCCCTCGTCTTCACGGTCTACTTCGTCCTCGGCGGTGCGACGAGCGTCTTCTTCGGCGAGAAGCTGAGCGTGCTCTACGGCCTCTACCTCCTGCTCGTCGTGCAAGAAGAGCGCCTGCGCCTCGACGCCGTGGCCCTGCGGCGTGCCCCCCCGGTCGACGAGACGGAGCCGACTGGCGACGCGGCGCCGCAGCCGGCGTGATTGAACAGTATGTGTCGTGGGTAATAGCAGCCGACGCGACGGTAAGGTTTCCTAAAACCGCGCCTTCGCACGCGATCAAAACGGGCCTGTGGGCGCTCTTTACTGCGATGTGCGCCTTCTCTACCACCGCCGCGGCCGATCTGGTCTGTGATAGCGAAACGCGAAAAAAAGCAAGAGGGTACTCCTTCTTTTGGGCCACTTACGTCGATGAGGATACCTCGCTGCCGGAGGAGCACCGTCTCGGCTTCACTCGGTTCCCGTTCAAGGACGTCGCGCTGGTGAATGCCAACGAGCACATGCGCTTCTTCGGCTTCGATGACTTCTTGACCTTGACCGGCAGGATCCAGGTCGCCACCGGCATCGACTTATGGGTCGATCAAAGCCACCCGATCGTCCTGCACCTCCTGGACGGCGAAGCCTTCGCCAAGCAGGTGCGCCGCTACGGGTTGGAAGATAGGAACGGCCGCCAGTGCTTCTCGGCGAACACGCATGACATCGCCACGAACTATCTAGACGTGTCGCATATCTTCGTCTCCCGCGACATTGCCTCCGAGCACGAGCGGATGCGCTGCCTCACACACCACCTGCTGCAGGCGCTAGGCTTGCGCGGTGAGCACCCGGACATTGGGGACTCAGCGCTGAACCCAGAGCTTCGGGGCGTGACGCAGCCCACGTTGATCGACATGATCAACCTGCGTGCCCTCTACGACGAACGGCTGGACCCGCAAAAGAGCTTTGAGGAGCAGCCCGAACTTGTGGCGAAGGTCGTGTGCGAGGCGACGGAATACCTGACCGATCTCGGCCTGCGCTGAGCGCCGCCGGCCAAAGCAACGCCTCAGCGTCGAGCGCATCCCGAGATAGCCGGTAGCGAGTCGATGAAGCCGCTCACGTCGTCGAGCGTCGGGGCGAGGAAGCGCAAAGGTGCCGCCAGCGCCGCGACGATCCTGATGTGGCCGACGCCGGGGTAGGTCTTGAGCATCACCGGCACGCCCGCGGCCTCCAGCCTCGCCGCGAGCCGCCCGCTATTGCCGGGCTTGACCGTCGTGTCGTCGGTTCCCGTCAACAAGAGCATCGGCGGATCGTTGGCGTCGACGTAGGCGATCGGCTGCGTCTCGGGTCCGGCGGGGCCGGGGCCGAACACCGCTTTGATGTCGTCTTCGCTCAGCGGCAGGAAGTCGTAGGGCCCCGCCAGCCCGATCCCGCCGACCATCGCGCACGGCGGCACGCCCGCCGCCGCCGTGCGCGCCCCGTCGAGCGCCAGCATCGCCGCGATGTAGGCCCCGGCCGAGTGTCCGGCGACGACGAGCCGCGGCTCGCGTTCGGCGAGGTAGGCCAGCGCGTCCGCCGCGTCGGCGAGGAACCCCTGCCAGCGCACCTCCGGGTAGAGACGGTAGTCGGGTATGGCAACGGCGATGCCCCGCGACGCTAGGGCTTGGCCGACGAAGCGAAAATCCGCCTTGTCGCCCGCCTGCCAGCGGCCGCCGTAGAAAAAAACCACCAGCGGAGTCGTCTTTTCTCGCGCGTCAGGCGTATAAAGATCGATTTTCTGCCGCGGATGCACGCCGTAGGCGAGATCACGGTCGAGCGTGTAGCCGGAGCGCGGCGTCAGCGCGTCGAGGACGTCGCTGCTTGAGCAGGCGCTCGTCGCTAGGACGAGGACGAGGAGAACGATGTGAACGAGGTTTATCCGACCGCTTTGCGCTTTGAGCGTCGCGCCCTGCAGGCGACGGTGGCAGTCTTGAGCCTGATCCCGCTCGGCTTCGGCGCCGCCGGCGTCTGGCTCGGCCCCGGTCTCGTCCACGGCCCGAGCGATCCCGATCTCGCCAGCCACTTCGCCTACCTCTCCGGCATCTTCTTCGGCCTCGGCCTCCTCTTCCTCGCCGCCGTGCCGGCGATCGAGCGCAACGGCGCCCTCTTTCGCGGCTTGTGCGCGCTCGTTGTCCTTGGCGGCCTCGCCCGCCTCGAAACCTTCGCCGCCGTCGGCCCGCCCAGCACGCCGCACTGCCTAGCACTCGGCATGGAACTCCTCGTCGTGCCGGCGTTAGCCTTCTGGCAGGCCAGTCTGGCCAAGCGGTGCGACGGGAACGCTTCGCGTGCGCTGGACGCGCGGCCTTCTTCTCTTATTTTTCGCTAGTTGCTCTCGAGATTGGCACGAACGCCGAAGCCAGCCCCGGCCAAAGTAGCAAAAAAGAGAAAAAAGAAGCCCCGCGCAGCGGACGCGCGAGCGTTCTCACCCCACCTCGTAACCCTCGCGCACCAGCCGATCGAGCAGCCGCACGCCGAAGCCCGTGGCGCCCTTGGTCGCGAGCGGCAGGTCGCCGCCGGCCCAGACGACGCCGGCGACGTCGAGGTGGACCCAAGGCACGTCGCCGACATACTCTTTCAAGAAGGTGGCGCCGGCGGTGCTGCCGGCCTCGCGGCCGCGGCCGGTGTTCTTCATGTCGGCGATCTGCGACTTGATGTGCGCGTCGTAGCCGCCGCCCATCGGCAGGCGCCAGAGCAGATCCCCTGTTTCCTCGCCGAGCTTGAGCAGCCGGTCGGCGAGCGCGTCGTCGTTGGCGAACAGCCCGGCGCGCTCGTGGCCGAGCGCCACGATCACGGCGCCTGTGAGCGTGGCGAGGTCGATCATCGCCTTGGGCTTGAGGTGCTCTTTTACGTACCAGAGCACGTCCGCCAGGACGAGGCGTCCCTCGGCGTCGGTGTTGATCACCTCGACCGTCTTGCCGGCCATGGTGGTGACGACGTCCCCCGGCCGCTGCGCCGTGCCGGACGGCATGTTCTCGACGAGGCCGATCACGCCGACGACGTTGGCCCTCGCCTTGCGCGCGGCGATCGCCTGCATCGCGCCGACGACGATGCCGGCCCCGCCCATGTCCCACTTCATGTCCTGCATCCCGGCCGCGGGCTTGATCGAGATGCCGCCCGAATCGAAGCAGACGCCCTTGCCGACCAGCGCCAGGGGCGACGCGTCGCCGCCGTTTGAATAGCGCATGACGACGACGTAGGGCTCGCGCACAGAGCCCTGCGCCACGCCGAGCAAGGCGCCCATCTTCAATTCTTCGAGCTTGGCCTTGGGCATGATCTCGACCTCGACGCCGAACGCTTCGAGCGCCTTGGTCCGCTCGGCGAAGCTCTTAGGGTAGAGGACGTTGGCGGGCTCGCTGATCAGGTCGCGCGTCGTGTCGACCGCGGCGACGAGGTCGCGGATGCCCTCCAAGCGGTCCTCAGCCCCCGGATTGTCGAGTTCGAGGTCGAGGCGCTTGAGGGTCGGACCCTCGGCCTCGCCCTTGTAGCGATCGAAGCGGTAGCTCTTGAGCAGCGCGCCCTCGATCATGGCGAGTGCCGCCTCGAACGGTTCCATGCCCAAGTCGAGCCCGTCGAGCGGTGCCAGGCGTGCGGCCTCGACGCCGAGCCCTTCCAGGCGCTTGGCGAGCCCGGCCCCCGCCTTCATCAGATCGAAGCGCTTGAGGTCCTCCTTGCCCAGCGCCAGGACGACGAGGCGGGGCCGATCGAGCCCCGCCGGGTAGACGAGGTCGAGCGTCTCGCCGTGCTTGAGGCGGCGCATCTCCAGCGCCTTGCGGATCGTCCCGCCGCTCGCGTCGTCGAGCCGTCGGGCGGCGGGGCTCAGACGCGCACCGCCGTCTTGGTGCGGCCCCACGGCCACGATCAGGACGTCGGATACGGGCGCTTCGCCCTGAACGATGCCGGTCTCGAACAATCCTCGGACTCCTTCGTGCCTCTTGTGCTAGCCGGGCCGTACGCGCCGTCGCCTCCGGTGCGGGCGAGGCGCATGACCTTCAACGAACCTGTCATGGAAGCGACCGGAACCGACCGCAAGCCGTTTGTGCGCCCTTTCTTGTCGCGGATAAGCCGCACCGTCGGCCTCGGCTGCGGTACCTTGGGCCTGTTGCTCGCGGTTCCCGCCGCGGCGCAAGAGGCGGCGACCGACGCGATCCCGGCCGTCCTGACCGCCGAGGTGCTGCGCTACGACTATGCCGAGCGCACCGTCGAGGCCTCGGGCGACGTCGAACTCTCGCAAGGCAAGCGCGTCTTGTTCGCCGATCGCCTGACCTACGACCTCGACGCGGACCGCGTTCGCGCGACCGGCGACGTGGCGCTGCTCGACGAGGGGATCGGCGCCCTGTTCGGCGAAGAGATGGAGGTTGAGGACGGCCTCAAAGACGGCTTCGTGCGGGGCGTCGGGGCGCTCCTCAAGGACGGCTCGCGCTTGGCCGCCGTCAAGGGAACGCGCGAGGGCGGCGTGCGCACGACGCTGGACAAGGCGACTTACTCGCCCTGTCCGGTCTGCGACCAGTCGCCGACGCCGCTTTGGCAGTTGAAGGCCGAGCGCGTCGTCCACGACGAGGCGAGCCAGACCATCGTCTACCGCAACGCCACCTTCGAGATCTTAGGCGTGCCGATCGCCTACACGCCCTACTTCTACCACCCCGATCCGACCATAAGTCGGCGCACCGGCTTGCTGGCACCCGAGATCGGCACCAGCACCGAACTCGGCGGCACCTTGAAGACGCCCTTCTACGTCAACCTCGCCCCGAACCGCGACGTGACCCTGACGCCGATGCTGACGACGAAGGAGGGTGCTTTGCTCGGCGTCGAGGTGCGCGACCTGCAACCGTTCGGCTCGACGCGGTTCGCCGGCTCGATCACCCGCGGCGAGGCCTACCGGCGGCGGCCAGGCGACGACGACGGGCGCGAGATCCGCGGCAATATCGAGGGCACCGGCCGCTACGTCCTCGATGATCGGCGCTACGCCGGCTTCGATCTGGCCTACGCCAGCGACAACACCTACCTCGATCGCTACGACATCAGCAACGAGGACGTGCTGGAGAACCGCCTCTACCTCGAACAGTACGCCCCGCGCAGCCTGCTCTCGATCGAGGGCCTCGCCTTTCAGGGCCTGCGCGAGGACGACGACCAGGGCCTGATCCCGGTGGTCCTGCCCCTCGCCCAGGCACGAACCACGCTCGGCACCGACCGCTTCGGCGGGCGCTGGACCAGCACGTCCAGCCTGCTTGCCCTCACCCGCACCGACGGGCTCGACACCCGCCGCGCGTCGAGCGAGATCGCCTGGGACCGGTCCTGGCTCGGCGGTGCCGGTGACCTGCGCCGGCTCACGGTTCGGCTGCGCGGCGACGCCTACAGCACCGACGGCGACACGACGCGCGGCGGTCGCCGCCCCGACGACATCGCCAACGAGGCCCGGCTCGTGCCCTCGGTGACGCTGGACTGGTCGTGGCCGCTCACCGCGCGCCGGGCCGGCTGGCAGTACATCGTCGAGCCGGTGCTGAGCGCCACCTGGACCGGCGACGACGTCAACCGCGAGGACATCCCCAACGAGGACAGCCTCGACTTCGAATTGGACGAGACCAACCTGTTCGCGCCGAGCCGCTTCACCGGCATCGACCGGGTCGAGAGCGGGCCCAAGCTCGCCTACGGCCTGCGCTTCGACGCGTTCGGCCCGGGCGGCTGGGAGGTGAGCGGCCTGTTCGGCCAGAGCGTGCGCGGCGGCTCGGACGACCTGTTCGCCCCCGGCTCCGGCCTGGACGGCACCTTCTCGGACTATGTCGGGCGGATCGACGTCCGGCCGAGCCCCTACCTCAACGTCGGCTACCGCTTTCGCGTCTCGAACGACGAATTCGCGCTCAGGCGTAGCGATCTGCGCGCCGAACTCGGACCCGAATGGCTGCGCCTCAACCTGCAATTGCTCAATTTGAGCGAGAACCTGCCCGATCAGGACATCGACGAGCGCAAGGAGGTGACCGCCGGGCTGCGGCTGCAATTGCTCGACAACCTGGCGGTCGCCGTGCAAACAAGGCGCGATCTGGAGCAGTTTGAGACGGTGCGCAACACCTACGGTCTCATCTACGCCCACCCCTGCCTCGTCCTGATCGCCGGGGTCGAGCAGAGCTTCACCCGCCGGGGCGAGCTGGACGACGAGACGCGCTTTGGGTTGCGCATCGGCTTCAAGGGTCTTGGGAACAACGATGCCACGAACGATTTTTGAACGCCGGCGGGGCCGCGCCTGGGTTTGGCTGGGCCTCGTCCTCCTCGCGCTCACGCTGCTTCCCGTCCAGCGGGCGGGGGCACAGGTCGCGGCGGAAGGGATCGCCGCCGTCGTCAACGACGACATCGTCACCACCGGCGACCTCGAAGCGCGCATCGCCATGACCTTGATCTTCAGCAACCTGCCCGGCGACCCGCGCACCCAGGCGCGCGTGGCGCCGCAGGTGCTGCGGCGGATCATCGACGAGCGGCTGCAACTGCAAGAGGCGAAGCGGCTCGGCAACGCGGTGACGCCGGCCCAGATCGACGCCTCGATCGAGCGTCTGGCGGCGGCGAGCAACCTGTCGGCCGCGGACATGATCGCCATCCTGGGGCGCCGGGGCGTGTCCGAGCAAATCCTGCGCGATCAGGTCAGGGCGGAGCTCGCGTGGTATAGCGTCGTCCAGTCCGAACTGGCGCGGCGGGTCGTCGTCACCGACGAGCAGGTCGACTTGGCGCTCGGCAGCGGCCGGGCGGCGCAGGGCACGAGCGAGGTGCGCTTAGGGGAAATCCTGCTCCCGGTCTACGATCAGGACCAGGAGGAGGCGACGCTGGAGGACGCCCGGGACTTGGTCAGCGAACTGCGCTCGGGCGCCGACTTCGCAGCACTCGCCGAACAGTTCTCGATCGCGGCCACGCGCGCGAGCGGCGGCGAACTCGGCTGGGTGCCGACCGGGGACCTCGCCAGCGCGCTCAAGCCCGTCGTCGCCGATCTCGCGCCCGGCGAGGTCTCGGATCCCTTGCGCACCCCCGTCGGCGTCTACATCGTCAAGCTCCTCGACCGGCGCCAGAACGAGCCCGAGGACGACGCGCAAGAACCGACTGCCGAGGCGCGCGCCGCCAAGCGCCGCGAACTGGAGCAGGAGCAGGTCGAGCGCCTCGCCAGCCGCTACATGCGCGATCTGCGCGCGGATGCGTTCATCGATGCGCGTCTCGGGACGTGATGGACGCTTCGCGTGCGCTGGGCGCGGCCTTTTTTCTTTTTTGCAACTTTGTTCTCGAACCGGCCTCAACGTCGAAGCCAGCCCCGGCCAAAGTTGAAAAAAGGGAAAAAGAAGGCCCCGCGCCAGCGGACGCGCAGCGTTCATGATCGACGACCTGCCCCGCCTGCGCGAGGTCATCCAGGCGGCCAACCTCGCCGCCGACAAGCGCCTCGGCCAGCACTTCCTCCTCGACCCGACGATCCTGGACCGGATCGCCGACCTCGCCGAGCCGCTGCGGGACCGGCCGGTCCTGGAGGTCGGCCCCGGCCCCGGCGGGCTCACCCGCGCCCTGCTGCGGCGGGGTGCGCTTGTCACCGCGATCGAGAAGGACGGGCGCTGCCTGCCGCTGCTGGAGCGGTTGGGCGCCGCCGTTCCGGGCCGGCTGCGCGTCGTCGCGGGCGACGCGCTCAGGCTCACGCTTGCCGACCTCGGCCTGGAGCGGGCCACGATCGTCGCCAACCTGCCCTACAATGTCGGCACGGCCCTCCTGCTCGGCTGGCTCAAGAACCTGGG
Source organism: Geminicoccaceae bacterium (assembly GCA_965217265.1). Classification (GTDB taxonomy): domain Bacteria; phylum Pseudomonadota; class Alphaproteobacteria; order Geminicoccales; family Geminicoccaceae; genus JAGRGG01. The sequence goes on from CBDCHP010000011.1 coordinate 227,297, forward strand.
GCGGATCGAGGCCATGCACCTGATGTTTCAAAAGGAGGTCGCCGCCCGGCTCACCGCCGCCGTCGGGTCGCCCGACTACGGCCGGATCTCGGTGCTGGCGTCGCTCACCTGCCGGGTCGAGCGCCGCTTCGACCTGCCGCCCGGCGCCTTCCACCCGCCGCCGCGCGTGACCTCCAGCGTCGTCTCGTTGTGGCCGAGGCCGGACCGGCCCGACGCGGCGACGCTCATGGCACTCGGTCGGGTCACGGCGGCGGCGTTCGGCAACCGGCGCAAGATGCTGCGCCAGAGCCTGAAGCCGCTCGGCGCCGAGCGGCTCCTGGCCGCGGCCGAGGTGGCGCCCGACCTGCGCGCCGAGCGGGTGACGCCGGCGCAGTTCCTCACGATGGCGGCGGCGCTCGAAACTGCTTGACGAACTCGGTGAAGCCCGGCTGGCGGCGGCGCCGCAGCCGCTCGGCCGCGAGGATGGCGCGCACCGCGGCGACGCTCGCCTCCAAATCGTTGTTGATCAGGACGTAGTCGTACTCGGCCCAGTGCGTCACGTCGTTGGTGATCTGGTTGAGGCGGTAGCGCACGACCTCGTCGCTGTCCTGGGCCCGGCGGCGCAGCCGCTCTTCCAATTCCCCCGTCGAGGGCGGCAGGATGAAGACGCCGACCATGTCGTCGCCCGCGGCCTCGCGCAACTGCTGCGCCCCTTGCCAGTCGATGTCGAACAAAACGTCGCGCCCCTCGCTCAGCGCCGTCTCGACGGGGGCCCTGGGCGTGCCGTAGGCGTTGCCGTAGACCAGCGCGTGCTCCAGGAGTTCGCGCCGCTCGGCCATCGCGGCGAACACGGTCGAATCGACGAAGTGGTAGTCGCGGCCGTCGGCCTCGCCCGGCCGCATCGGCCGGGTCGTGACCGAGACCGACATCGCGAGTTCCGGCTCCAGGGCCATCACCCGGCGCGAGATCGAGGTCTTGCCGGCACCCGAGGGCGATGACATGACGAGCATCAGGCCGCGGCGGCGGCCCGGTGCGAGCTTGTCGAGGCGTATCTGGCTCATGGCATCGCGACATAGCCCCTTTGCCCGCCCGCCGCCATACCCCACGCGAAGGTTGCATTACGTTTGAGCTGGAACCCGACCAACATCCTGATCACCGGCGCGTCGAGCGGCATCGGCCGAGCACTCGCCGTGGCGCTGGCATCCCCCGGCCGCCGCCTCGTCCTGCACGGCCGCGACGTTCCCCGCCTTAAAGCGGCGTCCGCCGCCTGCGCCGCCAAGGGGGCCGCGGTCGAGACGGCATCCTTCGACGTCACCGACGCCGTGGCGGCGCGGGCGGCGGTCTTGAGCGCCGGCCCGCTCGACCTGCTCGTCGCCAACGCCGGCGTCTCCGGCGCCGCCGGGGGCCCCAAGCGCATCGTCGCCGTCAACGTCGAGGGCACGCTCAACACCGTCGAGCCGGTCGTCTCGACGATGCGCAAGGCGGGCTCCGGCCAGATCGCGCTGATGAGTTCCTTGGCCTCGTTCAAGGGCTTCCCCAACGCCCCCGCCTACTGCGCCGCCAAGGCGGCCGTCCGCCTCTACGGCGAGGGCCTGCGCGGCCGCCTGTACCGCGACAACATCAAGGTCAACGTCGTCTGCCCCGGCTTCGTTCGCACCCCCCTCACCGCCTCCAACCCCTTCCCGATGCCCTTCATCATCGACCCCGACGCGGCCGCGACCCGCATCGTTAAGGGCCTGAAGCGCGACCGCGCCCGCATCGCCTTCCCCCGCCGCGCCTACTGGCCGGCCTTGTGGCTCTCCTGGCTCCCGCCGGGGCTGACCGATCGGGTGGGGAGCGGGTACATGGGCAAGGAGTGAACGCCCCGCGTGCGCCGCCGCGCGGGCTTTCTCCTCTTTTTTGCTCTCGGTTTGCGGCCGGCTTTGGCGGGGTGTCTGCCCGCTTGAGAAGGCCGGCCCGGGTTCGTTCGTGCGGCTTGCTCGGCGTCGGGAACGCCCGTGACGCGGGGGGTGTCGCCCGGCGCGGCGACTGGCTCGGGTTCGTTCGTGCGCGCCGCCTCCGCCCGCGCCGCCCGCCGTTCCGCCAGCGCCTTGAGCGTGCGGTGCAGGCTCCGCTCCAACCCCGCCCGGTAGCGCAGGATCGTGTTCAGCCGTTCGGGGCTCCACGAGAACGGGCTGTAGGGGTTGTAGCCGCCGGCGTAGACGGGGCTCGGCCGCCGCTCGCGGGCACTCGTCAGCGCCTCGACCTCCAAGGCCTCGACCCGGCGCGTGCGCCACAAGGCGAGCGCGAGCCCCTCGACCAGCGCCTCCTCGACCGCGCCCCGCGGGTCGTGCTCCTCGACCAGCCGCTGCCGCAGGCCCTCGAAGGCGCCCGCGTCCTCGTCCGGCAGCAGCGCGAAGCCCTGCGCCCGCAGGCCGTGCTTGGCGGCGTTCTGGCACGACGCCGCCTTGCCCGCGGGCGTGGCGGGACCCTTGCCCCTGGCGCCGTTCTTGCGGCTGGCCTCGGTCTGGGCGGGTGTGCGCCGGCGGGGCTGCTCGGTGCTGTCGGCGTCGGGCACGGGGGGCGGGCTCCTGGCGGGTGGGGGAGTGGGGCCGGCAGTATGGCGAAAAGCGGCAATATTAGGAATATAAACCTCAGAGGCGGAGATGCGGCTTGGGTGAACGGTTGGCTTCGACCCCCGCCGCGTCTACTCCTCGACCCTATGGCTGTCGTGGCTGCCGCCGGGGCTGACCGATCGGGTGGGCAGCGGGTACGCGGGGAAGGAGGAGTGAGAACGCTTCGCGTGCGCCAGACTTCATAACCCGCCGACGACCGTTCCCGCGACGCGGCAGCAAAACGCGCGTGAAGAACCGAGGCCGTAAAATACGCCATATTTCATCTCTAGACCCTCAATCGAGCCGGGGGCAGACTCCCGCATCAAGTGCGGGATGACACCGTGACATTCGAGCCTCTCCCTTGTCACTCCCGACTTGATCGGGGGTCGAGAGTGGCCGAACTGTACTGCAGCTGGCTTCTTCTTAAACGCATATCCTGGCATATCGAACAGCCATCGCAAGTAGCACATCATATTATATTTTGTCAATATATTTATTAATACATTTTCATATGTCTATATTATTCTTGGGAAGCTTAAAAATGAAATCCGCTAGATCACTGATTGAGGATTTATTTTTAATGATTTGGTTTAACAAATTATCCATAATTTCATCATATTGCCCATTATTAATTGGCGAGGCAATCGGAACTATCAAAAAGTTAAATTTTGTTAGACATTTTATTTGTAAACGAACCTTGCCAGCAACATTTTTAACTTTTCCATTTATTACAGTTGCTCCATCGTCATAGTCCTGTCGCGATATTGCACGCTTTTTAAGCACTCCCCATTCACCATACTCTTCAAAGGCATATCCATTCTGCTCTCTTTGCTTTTTTATGTTGACTATCTGCACGCCAGTTGGACTCATTGCTTTAGTCTCAACGTAAACAAACTGCCTCCAATACGAGGCATGGTAAACAGCAATTATTCTATCCAAATCGTAAAGATATACCTCATTGAGATGGAATTTTTCCTTTTTCGAGAAATATGACTTATTTCTTCTATAAGATTCGATGTTAAAAGTGCTTGATCCTCTTATCCATAGCAACGGTATGGTTTCTTTATTGAGGGTTTGAGCTTGGCATAGACCGCCCATATCCGTCGGCCAGGGAACGGCGGACGGGGCGGGTTGGATGGGGCTACGGTGCAAGGGGTGCGGGGGCGAGGAGCACGTCAAGAACGGGTTCATGCGCGGCAAGCAACGCTACCGCTGCAAGGGCTGCGGGCTGAACTTCACCGACACCCCGCCGCGCGGGATGCCGCTGCGGCTCAAGGTGGAAGCGGTGCTGCTCTACCTCAGCGGCGTCTCGATGAACCGCACCGCCAAGCTGCTCGGGGTGTCGACCCCCACGGTGCAGGCCTGGATCGAGCGCTTTGCGGAAGTCTACGCGCAAAAGCCCGAGCCCGAAGGCCGTGCCGTCGTGGTCGAGCTGGACGAGATGTGGCACTACCTCAAAAAAAGCCGAACAAGCTGTGGGTCTGGAAGGCTCGGGATCGTGCTACGGGACGGCTCATCGACTGGGAGCTGGGGGGTCGTGACCGAGCCACCCTTGAACGCCTTCTCAAGCGCCTGAAGCGCTGGGGCGTGCGGCTCTACTGCACCGACGACTGGGCCGCCTACGAGAAGGCGATCCCCCAAGGCCGGCTCTACGTCGGCAAAAAGGAGACCCACGGCATCGAGCGCGACCACGCCCGCCAGCGGCACTGGCTCGCCCGCTTTCGGCGCCGGTCGATCGTGGTCTCCAAGGCCGTGCGCATGGTGGACGCCTCGATCGCGCTGTTCGCCCGCTTCGGCGGCAACGACAAGATCGGCGACCTCCGGTCTATGCTAGCCTGAGACCCTCTCTTTATTATTATAATCAACCATTAAAGGTGATCTAAGAAAAATTTCAAGTCAACGGGCGGCTTCTTTAGAATTGTTGAACTCACACATACTTCTACATCCAGGAAACGCCTCGGAAAATCTGTAGGAAAAGAACACTGTTGAATGTTTAAATTCTTCTAAATTTTCTTTCGTTTTATTAATTTTTGTTTCTGTTGCAACAAGAAAAATATTTTTTAATTTGATTTTATGCAGTGAAAAAAATTTTTCGCTGTTAAAGGCCATTTTTAATATGTAACCAAATGCTATACAGATTATGGTCGCAACGATTCCTGCTACAACGCTTTCGATAAATCCCATCTGCTCATGCTTGCCTATTGTTCAAGTATTTTTGTTAAAGCGGGTTTTATCAAGCTTTGATCGTCGATCATCCTGTAGTTATCTGCCAAGGATTGATGAAAGGTACGCCGCACCCTTCCAGGTCGCCGTCGCGGGTGGCGATCGCGGCGCCGTGCGCGTGCGCGATCGCGGCGATCATGCCGTCGATCGGCCCGATGGGTCGGCCCGCACGCCGCCGTTCACCGACGATCGCGGCGTAGGCGGGTGCGGCGGCGGCGTCGAAGCTCAACATCCGGCCGGCGAAGTCCTCGGTGAACATGGCCTCGGCCTGCGCGGCGAGGGCAAAGCGGCGTTTGCCTTCGGCGAGCAGGCCGATCCCGAACAGGATCTCGGCGTAGGAGATGCTGGTGACGTGCAGGGCGGCGACCGGTCGGCCCGCCATCCACGCTAGGACAGCGGCTTCCGGCTCAGGCCGCATCAGTTCCGACAGGACGTTGGTGTCGAGGACGATCACACCTCAAAAGCGCGGCGGCTCGCGGCCAGGCCCGCGCGGCGGCAGTTCGAGTTTGACGCCGCCCAAGGGTGCGAAGCGCCGCCGGATGGCCTGCACTAGTTCGGCACTGGAAGTAGCCGGCGATGCCGCCAGTACCTCTTTGAGGATGGCACGCGCCTCGGCTTCCATCGAGCGGCCGTTGTGCGCGGCACGCAGGCGCAGCCGCTGTTTCACGGTCGGCTCGACCTGCCGGATGAGGATCGTTGTCATGGCGTGCGATCATCGTTGTCGTAAGATGCTACCGATGTAATCGGGTCACACGGCTCCGACAAGGATGGTCTGAAACGAGCGCGCATGTCTCAGCAGCGAACGTGAAATCGGCGCCGACGCGTCTTTCGCTTCGTCCAAGGCTGCTCGAAGCATCCATGTCGGCCCGAGAACAAGTCATAAAAGCGAGAAGCAGGCTACCTGCCTCAATACCGCCGCCCGCCCGAGAAGCGCCGCACCACCCGCCGGATCATCGGCAGGGCGAATTTGAGCAGCAGTAGCCGCTTGATCATGGTCGTGCCTCCTGTTCTGGTCGTTCGTTCATCCTATCGCAACGCCGCGGCGGGGCGAAGGGTTCCGCCGCCGAGGCCGGCGACGCGCTGTCGAAAGACCGAGCAAGGCCCATCCCTACCGGTTGAGCCGGCGCCAGGCGGCGACGTTGCGGTTGTGCTCGGCCAGGGTCTTGGCGAACGCGTGGCCGCCGCTGCCGTCGGCGACGAAGTAGACGTAGTCGGTTTCGGCCGGGTGCGCCGCCGCCTCGATCGCCGCCCGGCCCGGCAGCGCGATCGGCGTCGGCGGCAGACCCCGCACGCGATAGGTGTTGTAGGGGCTGTCGGTGGCCAAGTCCTTGCGGGTCAGCGCCCGGCCGAGCGGTTCCTTGCCCAAGGTGAGGGCGTAGATCACCGTCGGATCGGTCTGGAGCGGCATCCCCTTGTTCAGGCGGTTGACGAAGACCCCGGCGACGACGCCGTACTCGCCGGCGACCGCCGTCTCCTTCTCGATGATCGAGGCCAGCGTCAGGAGGTCGTCGGGCCGCTCCAGCGGCAGCCCCTCGGCCCGGCCCTCCCAGGCGCGCTCCAGCGTTCGGTGCATGGCGGCTTCCATCCGTCCGACCGCCCGCGCCCGCGTCGTGCCGCGCCCGAACAGGTAGGTCTCGGGCAAGAGCGAGCCCTCGGTCGGGGCCTCGGGGAGAGGTCCGTCCAGGACGGGGTCGGCCGCGACCAGCCGCAGCGCCTCGGCGACGGTGACGCCCTCGGGGATCGTCAACCCGTGCAGGAGGACGCGGCCGGCTTCGAGCGTGGCCAGCACCTCGGCCGGCCTGACGTTCGGCTCGAAGCGGTACTCGCCGGCCTTGAGGTTGCGGTCGCGGCCGTGCAGCCGGACGGCGGCGCGAAACAGGCGCGGGTCGCCGATCACCCCGGCCGCGCTCAAGCGCTCGGCGATCCCGGCGACGCCGGTGCCGCGCGGCAGGTCGACGATCGCCGGCTCGGCCAGGGGGCCGGGGGCGTCGAGGTAGCGGTCGTTCAGCCACCAGTACCCCGCCCCGACCGCGACGATGCCGAGGAGGACGAGCCCGAGAAAGGCGCCGAGGAGGGCGCGCAGCAAGCTTGGCCCCCCGTCGGCTAGCTGCTGTAGCGCGTGAAGATCAGGCTGGCGTTGGTGCCGCCGAAGCCGAACGAGTTCGACAACACCGCCCGCACCTCGCGCCGCCGCGCCTCGTTCGGCACGAGATCGATGCCCTCGCAGTCCTCGGCCGGGTCGTCCAGGTTCAAGGTCGGCGGCACGACGTTGTCGCGCATGGCGAGGATGGCGAAGATCGCCTCGACGCTGCCGGCGGCACCCAGCAGGTGCCCGATCGCCGACTTGGTCGACGACATCGACAAGCGGCCGGCCGCGTCGCCGAACAGGCGCTTGACGGCGCCGAACTCCAACTCGTCGCCGGCGGGCGTGCTGGTGCCGTGCGCGTTGACGTAGTCGATGTCGGCGGGCCTCAGCCCCGACCGGTCCATCGCCATCGCCATCGCCCTGTAGGCGCCGGCGTGCCCGGGCGCCGGGGCGGTGATGTGGTGGGCGTCGCCGGAGAGGCCGTAGCCCTTCAGTTCGGCGTAGATCTTGGCGCCGCGCCCGAGCGCGTGCTCCAGGGCTTCGAGGACGACGATCCCGGAGCCCTCGCCCATGACGAAGCCGTCGCGGCCCTTGTCCCAGGGGCGCGACGCCTTCTCGGGCGTGTCGTTGTAGCGGGTCGAGAGGGCACGGGCCGCGGTGAAGCCCGCCATGCCGATGCGGCAGATCGCGGATTCGGTCCCGCCCGCCACCATGACGTCGGCGTCGCCGAGCCCGATCAGGCGCCCGGCGTCGCCGATCGCGTGCGCGCCGGTCGAGCAGGCGGTGACGGCGCTGTGGTTGGGGCCCTTGAGCTTGTGGCGGATCGAGACCTGCCCGCTGCACAGGTTGATCAGGCAGGCCGGGATGAAGAACGGGCTGACCCGGCGCGCGCCCCCCTTCTCCATGATCAGCGTCGTCTCGGCGATCGTCTTCAGGCCGCCGATGCCCGAGCCGATCATGACGCCGGCCCGCTCCTGCTTCGCCTCGGTGTCGAGGTCGAGGCCGGCGTCTTGGATCGCCTGCTCGGCGGCGGCGATGCCATAGACGATGAACTCGTCCGACTTGCGCTGGTCCTTGGGCGCGAGGTAGCGATCGGCGTTGAATTCGCCCTCGCCCTCGCCCTTGGGCACCAGCCCGCCGATCTTGGTCGGAAGATCGGACACGTCGAAGTGCTCGATCCGACGGATGCCGGATGCCCCCTCGATCAGCCGCCGCCAGGAGGTCTCAACGCCGTCGCCGAGCGGGCTCACGAGCCCCATGCCGGTGACGACCACGCGCCGAAGCTCTGTCATGTCACGCTCCGCACCGGCCGATCAGGCCGGCGCGTGCTCTTGGATGTAGTTGACCGCGTCCTTGACGGTGACGATCTTCTCGGCGGCGTCGTCGGGGATCTCGCAGCCGAACTCCTCCTCGAACGCCATGACCAACTCGACCGTGTCGAGGCTGTCGGCGCCGAGGTCGTCGACGAAGCTGGCGTTCTCGGTGACCTTGGCCTCGTCGACCCCTAGGTGCTCGACGACGATTTTCTTGACGCGATCGGCGACGTTTTCCGACATAATTTCTTCTTCCTCCGACAGGGAAACAGCGGCGTAGGGTGCCCGGGGCTGGCGTTCGTTCTAAGGCCGCCGCCGGTGGTGCGGCGGCTTGATACACGACGTTCGCCGCCCTGACTAGGCGAGAGGCGGCGCATCGGTCAATGACCGGGAGAGGGCTTTTAGACCATCGTCTACACCATCGCCATACCGCCGTTGACGTGCAGGGTCTGGCCGGTGACGTAGGCCGCCTCGTTCGAGGCGAGGTAGACGATGGCGGCGGCGATCTCGGCCGGCTCGCCGAGCCGCCCGGCCGGCACGCGCGGCAGGATGGCGCCCTGCTGCCTCGCGTCGAGATCGGCCGTCATCGCGGTCGCGACGAACCCCGGTGCGACGCAGTTGACCGTGATCCCGCGCGAGGCGACCTCCTGCGCCAGCGCCTTCGACATGCCGGCCAGCCCGGCCTTGGCGGCGGCGTAGTTCGCCTGGCCCGGATTGCCGGTCTGCCCGACGATCGAGGTGACGTTGACGATGCGGCCGAAGCGGCGGCGCGTCATGCCCTTGAGCGCCGCCCGGCTCAGGCGAAAGACGGCCGAGAGATTGGTCTCGATCACCTCCGACCACGCCTCGTCCTTCATGCGCAAGGCGAGGTTGTCGCGGGTGATGCCGGCGTTGTTGACCAGGATCGCGAGCCCGCCCGCGTCCTCCGCCGCCTTGACCAGCGCCTCGGCCGTCGCGGGCTCGGTGACGTCGCCGACGACGATCTCGGCCCGATCGCCCAACTCGGCCCGCAGGGCTTCGAGCGCCTCGGCGCGCCGGCCGCTCAAGACGAGGCCCGCCCCTTGCGCGTGCAGCGCGCGGGCGGCGGCGCCGCCGATGCCGCCCGAGGCCCCGGTCACGGCCGCGACCCGGCCGCTCAGATCGAACATCGTCTCGCCTCCACATCACGCGCGCGTCCATCAAGCGGTCCCCTCAAGCGGCCCATTTAAGCCGTGAAGACGGCCGCCAGCGCCTCGACCTCGTCGACCGACTGGGCGTTCAGGAGGTCGATCCCCTTGAGCGCCCGCTTGGCGAGCCCGGTCAGCACCTTGGCCGGACCGAACTCGACCATCCGATCGACGTCGAGGGCCCGCATCCGCTCCATGCCCTCGCGCCAGCGCACCCGGCCGCAGACCTGCTCGACGAGCAGGCGCCGGATCGTCTCGGGCTCGTCTTCGAGGTCGGCCGTGACGTTGCTCAAGATCGGCCGCGCCGGCTTCTCAATCGACACCTCGGCCAGCGCCTCGGCGAGCCGCCCGGCCGCGGGCGCCATCAACTGGCAGTGGAAGGGGGCGCTCACCGGCAGGACCACGACCCGCTTGATGCCGCGCGCCTTGGCAAGCCCGACGGCGGCCTCGATGGCGCCCTTGGCACCGCTCAGGACCGCTTGGCCCTCGGCGTTGTCGTTGCCGACCTCGCAGACCCCGCCGGTTGCCTCGGCCGCGTCCCTGGCCAGTTCCTCGATCGCCTCGATCTCGGCGCCCAACACCGCCGCCATCGCCCCCTCGCCGGCCGGCACGGCGTCCTGCATCGCCTCGCCGCGCAGGCGCAAGAGCCGCGCCGCGTCGGCGAGGTCGAGCGCGCCCATGGCGACGAGGGCCGAATATTCACCGAGCGAGTGGCCGGCGGCGGCGGCGACCAGCGTCGACAAGGGCGCCCCGGTTCGGACTTCGAGCGCCCGCACCGCCGCGATCGCGCACGCCATCAGCGCCGGCTGGGCGTTTCGCGTCGAGACCAGCTCGGACTCGGGCCCCTCCATGATCACGCCCGAGAGCCGCTCGCCGAGCGCCTCGTCCACGGCATCGAAAACGGCCCGTCCGGCGGCGTCCGCCTCGAACAGCGAGTGTCCCATGCCGACGGCCTGGGCCCCCTGCCCCGGAAACACCGCGATCGTCCCGGCCATGCGCGTCTCCCTACCGCTTGCGTTGGGCTTGTCGTTGAGAAGTGCGGCCGCCGCGTGGTTGGTGACGCCGGTGCGCCGGGCTGTCAAGGGCGCGGGGTTCTTAAATTCCTGCCCCGCGCGCGTTCGTCCCTCGCGATCGGGGCTTGCACAGGGGGCGCGAGGCTGTATATTTCGGTGCCTGTTTTGCGCGGCGCCGCAACCCAACCGCCTGCGCCATGAATTTGAGGCAGGAGCGCCGGAACGAGCGGCGTCTCCCGCTTCGCGTCGTGCAATCCCACGGAGATCCAGACCCCCTATGTCGTTCTACGAACACACGCTCATCGCCCGCCCCGACCTCACCTCGCAGCAGGCGCAGACGCTGGCCGACGAGATCGGCGAGATCGTCAAGACCAACGGCGGCGACGTGAAGAAGGTCGAGTATTGGGGCCTGCGCACCCTCGCATACCGGGTGAAGAAGAGCCGCAAGGGCCACTACATCCACCTCAACCTCGACGCGCCGGCGGCGGCGATCGACGAGCTGGAGCGCAACGAGCGCATCAACGAGGACGTGATGCGCTACCTCACCGTGCGCGTCGACGGGCTCGACGAGAACATGTCGGTCGTCATGCAAGCGCGCAACAGCCGCGACGACCGCCGGCGCGACCGCAACTAGGTTCGCTTGAGCTTCAATCTTTCAGCAGCAGGACGATGACCGGCATGGCCGAGAACGAGCGCACTCCCCAGCAGGGCCCACAAGGCGAGCATCACGAGCGGCGCGAGCCGCCGCAGATCACGATCCGCCGCCCCTTCTTTCGCCGCAAGAAGTCAAGCCCGTTCGCCCACGCGGACGCGCCGCCGATCGACTACAAGGACGTGAAGCTCTTGCAGCGCTTCATCTCCGAGCGCGGCAAGATCGTGCCCAGGCGCATCACCGCCGTGACGGCCAAGGAGCAGCGCGCACTCGCCCGCGCGATCAAGCGCGCCCGCGAACTGGCGCTCTTGTCCTACGTCGCCGGCTGAGCCCGGCCGGCAGGATCTCAGAAGCGACGAACATGCGTACAGTCGTGCTGCCGGCCCTCCTCGCGGCCCTGACGAGCGCCGCGCTCTTCTTGTCGGCCGCCGGCGGCGGGATCACCTTCGTCGCCTACTTCGTCCAACTGCCCTTGTTCTACCTCGGCTTCGCCTGGGGATTGACGCCGGCCACCCTGGCCTCGACGGTGGCGCTCGGCATCGTGCTCTTGACCGGCGGCGGCATGGTCGGGGGCGTCTTCCTCGTCATGGAGGCGGGCCCTTGTTTGTTGGTGATCCGCCAAGCGCTCCTGTCGCGCCGCAAGGACGGCCAGAGCGAGGTCGAGTGGTACCCGGTCGGGACGATCTTGGGCGGACTGACCGCCGCCGCCGCCGTCGTCGTGCTGGTCGTGTTTCTCGTGGTGGCGGAGCAGGACGGCGGTATCGCCGGGCAGTTTCAGGCCGCCGCCGAGACCCTCGGCGCCGCCTTGCCGTCCGGCGGCGACTCGGCGGCCATGATCGGGCGCCTGAACGATTTCGCCCCCTACCTCGCCGGGATCGCCGCCGCCTCCTGGCTGCTGATGACGGTCGTCAACGGCCTGCTCGGCTATGCGCTCGCGGCCCGCGGCGGCAAGGCGGTGCGCGGGCCGCTAGCGCCGACCCGCATCGTCCTGCCGCGCTGGTGCGCGCCGGCCTTCCTCGTCGCGGTCGCGTTCGCCTTCGTCGCCGACGGCGAGGTCGCCTACATCGCCCGCAGCCTCGCCGTCGTCTTCGCCGTGCCGTTCTTCTTGCAGGGCCTGGCGGTCGTCCACACCCTCGTGCGGCGCGTGCCGTCCCCGCGCGTGACGCTCGCTTTGTTCTACCTGGCGCTGCTCTTGCTGAGCCCCTTGGTCCCCGTCCTCGTGGCCACCCTCGGCCTCGTCGAGGAGCGGGCGAGGCTGCGCCCCAACTTGACGTGATAGGAGTTCGACGATGCAGGTGATCCTTCTCGAGCGCGTGCCGAAGCTCGGTCAGATGGGCAACATCGTGAAGGTGCGCGGCGGGTTCGCCCGCAACTTCCTCATCCCGCAGGGCAAGGCCCTGCACGCCACCGAGGCGGCGCAAGAGGCGTTCGAGGGGCGCCGCCAGCAGTTCGAGGCGCGCAACTTCGAGCAGCGCCAGGAGGCCGAGGCGGCGGCGAAGGACGTCGACGGCAAGGGCGTCGTCCTCATCCGCCAAGCGAGCGAGACGAGGCAGCTCTACGGCTCGGTCAGCGCCCGCGACATCGCCGAATCCTTCACGCAAGCCGGCGTCAACCTCGATCGCCGCCAGATCCGCCTCGACCAGCCGCTCAAGACCGCCGGCATCCACAGCGTCACGGTGGCGCTGCACCCCGAGGTCGAGGTGCAGGTGAGCGTCAACATCGCCCGCACGGCCGAGGAGGCCGACATCCAGGCCGGCAAGGCGGCCCCGGCGGTCGAGGAGAACGAGCCCAACCCCGAGGATTTCCTGCCCGGTTTCGACGAACTCGACATCTAGGCAGCCTCGTAGGCGGCCTTGAGCGAAACCAGCCCCGCCGCCGCCCGATCGTGGGGCGGGCTTGCCTTTGGGCCGGGCCTCGTGTTGATGTAGGCGATCAATCCGTGGTGGAGCGCGCGGGTCGCGCTGCTTGATCTATGGCCAATGGGGTGACTTCGCGTGGTGCGCAGGATCGACAGGGATACGAACGACGTCGCGGTGGTGAAGAAGTACGCCAACCGCCGCCTCTACAACACGCGCACCAGCAGCTACGTCACGCTCGACGAGTTGAGCCAGATGGTGCGCGAGGCGAAGGAGTTCGTCGTCTACGACGCCAAGTCCGGCGAGGACATCACCCGCTCGGTCCTGACGCAGATCATCCTCGAAGAGGACGGCAAGGGGCGCAACCTCCTGCCGATCAGCTTTTTGCGCCAACTGATCGGCCTCTACGACGACAGCCTGCACGCCGTGGTGCCGCGCTACCTTGAGATGTCGATGGAGAACTTCCTGCGCCAGCAAGACCAGATGCGCGCCTACATGGAAGGCACGTTCGGGCGTTTCTTCCCGCTGCCGGGGGCAATGGGCGGCAGGGGCGACGCGCGCCCGACGCAGCGCGACGCGCGCAATCCGACACAGCGCGACGCGCGCAACCCGATCGAGGACATGGCGCGGCAGAACCTCGCCATGTTCCAAAACGCCGCCCGCATGCTCAACCCCTTCGTCGAGCCGGGCGAGGACGCGGCGGGGCCGGCCGTCGCGTCGGAAACCGACCGCGCGCTCTCGGCCGAGGTCGAGACGCTGCGGGCGCAGGTCGACGCCCTGCAGCGGCGCATCGAGAAGCTCGGCGAGGACAACGACGCCTGACGCGCCCGTTAACCTTAAAGTGGTCAAGGTAACGATTTTAACGTCTTATGCGCGCATTCCTTGAAGTATTGGCGCTGAAGTTCGCGCTCGGCACCACGTCCCGTCTTGCACTCGCGGGTGGTTTGTGGCCGTTATCGCGTTGCGAAATCTGCCGTTGTTGCTGTCGTGGCGTCGTGGTGCGTGGACATCGATGTCCCCCACCTCTCGTCTCGCGCGTGAAAGTGTGATTGTTACTTTTTGCTCTGCAACATACAGCGCGCGTGGCCGTTTAGGATCGTGTTCTGCAAACCGGGGGTGATGCCGTGGGTGAGGTCGGCCGAACAGTGGCTGGGATTCGGGGCTTGACCCACGGGCTGCCCCGTCGCGGCTTCGTCGCGGGGGCCGCCGGCCTCTCGCTCGCCGGCCTGTTCTTGGTCGACGGCCTCGCGGCGCAGGAAGCCCCCGACGCTGAACCGTTCAGCCGTTCGACGGTCCTGGCGCTCGCCCGCCGTCTCGCGGCCGAGCCCTTCGAGCGGCCCGAACCGCCCGTGCCGCAGGAACTGGCGCAAATCGGCTATTCCGGCTATCACGGCATCCGCTTCAAGGAGGCGGCCCGGGTGTGGCAGGATGCGGGCCTGCCGTTCACGGTCGATCTGATGCACTCGGGCTTCATCTACAACATCTCGACCGAGGTATTCGTCGTCGAGGACGGTCGGGCGCGCAAGATCGCCTACGCGCCGGACCTGTTCGACTTCGAGCCGGACGTGCCGGTCCCCGCCCCCGACACGCCCTTGGAGTTCGCCGGGTTTCGCGCCCGCACGCACCTGAACGGCACCGACTACTGGGACGAGTTCGCGGTCTTCGCCGGTGCCAGCTACTTTCGCGCCGTCGCCAAAGGGCAGGTCTACGGCCTCTCGGCGCGCGGCCTCGCGATCAACACGGCCGAACCCGAGGGTGAGGAGTTCCCGTTCTTTCGCGCCTTTTGGCTTGAGCGCCCCGACACCGGCCGGCTCGTCGTCCACGCCCTGCTCGATTCGCCCTCCGCGACGGGCGCTTATCGCTTCACGATCCAGCCGGGCGACGCGACGGTGATGGACGTGGAGGCGCAGGTCTTCACGCGAAGCGCGATCAAGACCCTGGGTCTGGGCTCGCTCACCTCGATGTACCTCTACGGCCTGGGCGCCAACCGGGGCGCCGACGACTTTCGCCCGAGCGTGCACGACAGCGACGGGCTCTCGATGTGGAACGGCCGCGACGAGTGGCTGTGGCGCCCGCTGCAGAACCCGAGCCAGTTGCAGATCAGCGCCTTCATCGACACCGGCTTGCGCGGGTTCGGCCTCTTGCAGCGGCGGCGGGACTTTGGCGCCTACGAGGACCTCGAAGCCCTCTACCACAAGCGGCCGAGCCTGTGGGTCGAGCCGATCGGCGACTGGCAGACCGGCGCCGTCGTCCTGGTCGAGATCCCGACCGACCAGGAGATCCACGACAACATCGTCGCCTTTTGGAGCCCCGACGGCGGCCTCGCCGCCAACGCCGAGACCTCGTTCACCTACCGCCTCTACTGGTGCTGGGACCCGCCGCAGCGCCCGAACGGCGCGATCGTTGCCGGCACCCTGTTCGGGGTCGGCTCGAACCCGAACCTGCAGCGCTTCGTCGTCGACTTCGTCGACCCGGCCGGCGGCGATCTGCGCGCGGACGGCATCGAGGCCCAGCCCAGTTCGAGCGTCGGCAAGATCGAGAACGTGGTCTTGCGCGACAACCCCGAGATCAACGGCATCCGGGTCAGCTTCGAACTCGACCCGCAGGGCGAGCCGCTGGCCGAGTGCCGGGTCGATCTGATGCGCGAGGGCCGGCTGCTCGGCGAGAGCTGGGTCTATCGATGGACCGCCTGACCTCCCCCCTTCGCCTCGTCGCCGGCGGCACCGGCAGGGGCGCCACGCCGCCGCCGATGCCGCCCGAGCAGCCGATGCCGATGCCGGCGCAGAGCCTGCGCCAAGCGCCGAAGCTTGCCTTCACGCGCGCCGGCCGCGACCTCAACGCGCTCCTCGCCCGGATGACGGTGCTGATTGCGAGCGGCTACCTGACGTGGTGGCTCGGCGTCGAGATGCACGCCGTCTTGGACGTCGGCGGCATGACGCCGCTCGAATGGGCGATGCTCGTCCTGTTCTGCGTCAACATGGCCTGGATCGGCACGAGCTGCGTGTCGTCGATCTTCGGCTTCGTCCGCTTGGTCCTGGAGCGGCCGAGCCTGCGCCGCACCTACGTGCCCGAGGGCAAGACCGCGCTCTTGCTGCCGATGTACAACGAGGATCCCTGGGAGGTGACGGCGGCGGCGCAAGCGATCCTCGAAGACTTGAACAGGACGGGGGCGGGCGCGCGCTTCGATCTCTTCTTCCTCTCCGACACGACCGACGCCGAGGTCTGGCTCGCCGAGGAGGAGGCGTTCGCCCGATTGCGCGCGGCCGACCTGCCGAGCGGCGTCCACTACCGCCACCGGCTGAAGAACGAGGCGCGCAAGGCCGGCAACGTCGCCGATTTCTGCCGCCGCTGGGGCGGCGGCTACGCCTACATGCTGGTCCTCGACGCCGACAGCCTGATGGGCGGTGCGACCATCGTCGAGATGATCCGCCGCCTCGAAGTCGAGCCGCGCTTAGGGATCGTGCAGAGCGTGCCGCGCCTCGTCGGCCGCAGCACGCTGCTCGGCCGCCTGCAGCAGTTCGCCACCCGCGTCTACGGCCCCGTCGTCGCGTCCGGCCTCGCCTTTTGGCACCGCGACGCGTCGAACTACTGGGGCCACAACGCGGCGATCCGCATGGCGGCGTTCGCCGGCTACGCCGGCCTGCCCAACTTGGCCGGCGAGCCGCCGTTCGGCGGCCACATCCTGAGCCACGACTTCGTCGAGGCGGCCCTGATCCGCCGGGCCGGCTACGGCGTCCGGCTGGTCACCGACCTCGGCGGCAGCTTTGAAGACAGCCCGCCGACGATCATCGACCTCGTCACCCGCGACCGGCGCTGGGCGCAGGGCAACCTGCAGCACATGAAGATCGTCGGTGCCAAGGGCCTGCACCCGTTGAGCCGGCTGCACATGGTCTGGGGCGTGCTCTCCTACGTCGCCTCGCCTTTGTGGCTCCTGTTCCTCCTCGTCGGCATGGCGCTCGCGATCCAGGCGCACTTCGTCCCGCCCGACTACTTCCCCGACGAGTTCGCCCTCTTCCCGCACTGGCCGGTGATCGACGCCGAGCGCGCCGCCGCCCTGTTCGGCCTGACGATGGCGGTCTTGCTCTTGCCCAAGGTGCTGGGCCTGATCGCGTTCGCGCTCCAGGGCAACGGGCTCGTCCGCCCCGCCCTCAGCCTGATCGCCGAGACGCTGCTCTCGGCCCTGGTGGCGCCGATCTTGATGCTGACCCAGACCCGCGCGGTCGCCGAGATCCTCTTGCGCAAGGACAGCGGCTGGCGCCCGCAGCAGCGCGCCGACGGCCGCACGCCCTGGACGACGCTGATCCGCTTTCACCGCAACCACGTCCTGGTCGGCCTCTTGCTCGGCGTCGTGGCGGGGCTGATCTCGTGGTCGCTGCTCGCCTGGATGTCGCCCGCCGTCCTCGGCCTCGTCCTCGCCGTGCCGCTCTCGGCGATGATGGCGAACGCCGACATCGGCCGGGCGCTGCGGCGGGTCGGCCTCTTGACGACGCCCGAGGAGGCGGCCCCGCCGCCGGTCGTGGCGCGGGCCAGGGCGCTCGCCGCGGCAGCGCCGCCGCCGTCGCCGAACTTGCGCGAATTCGCCACCTCGCCGGCGCTCATCCGCCGCCACGCCGCGTGGCTCGACCCCGGCACCGCGCGCCGGCCGGGCGAGACCGACTTAGCACTCGCGACCGCGCTCTTGAAGATCGAGGAGGTCGTCCCGAACGCGAAGCTCCTGGCCGCCCTCACGCCGCAAGAACGCCTCGCCGTCCTCAAGCACGCCCCGGCGATCGGCCGGCTGCACGAGCGCCTGCGCCGCGGCGACGAGGGCTGACTGACGCCGCAGCAGAGCTTCGCTCCTCGAAGCACAACCGCCCTTAGAGCTGCCTGCGGCGCATCTGCCCAATCTATAGCGCTCGCTTCAGAAGTTCTCACGGCAGAAGCTTTTCAAGGTCACCGGCATGAGCCGAAGGCAAAACTATGAACGGCAAGCCAAGTGCTAGAGCAATCTTAAACCCTTGAAACTGTGTAACCTCCTGATGATTCGCAATCTGGTCGCTAGATCTTTGAGGCCGCTTTCTCTCAATGTCCAGCTTGACGACGAGCAGAGATCAACGCCGGATCGTCAATCAACATCACCAGACGAGAGATACCAATCTCTGCGAAGACCGCAGGTTCAATAGGAACAAAGCCGTTCGGTGCATCAATGACGATGTGCCCATCGAGGATAATGCAGGCAGTATTTGGATCACGCATCTGGTGAAAGCCTGTGACAAGACTGACTTGATTGTCATCTATATTAGCACGTCGTAGAGTTTCGCCGATGTTCGATGCGCGGGGATCGTGTCGGGCTTGCCCCGCAATCAAATCACTTGCAATCAAGTGCTGAAACGCATGGCCCTTAGCAAAACGCCTGAGCAAACTGGACTTGCCTACTCCAGAGATGCCGGTCAGCGCGATGATACTTTGAGTCACGTTGCGAAACCCAGTTTGAGGCGCGGCAAGAGAATTTCGAGCTTATCAGATCTGATCTCGAAGATCGATTGAGGCGGGTGACCCACGAAGACTCCTTCGCGCAGGAGTCCCACAACCGAGACAGCCGGCATAATATAGCCCGCAAGATAGATAGTTGATTACCTTGACCGGGCGCATCTCAGAGGCATTCCAAGCCGCCAGTTCCATCTCGCTATACACCGACCTGCCACCTGTGAGGCGCAGGAGGTCCGTCGTTGAACGCGCGGTAGCGAGTTTCTCGAAGATGCCAACTGCTGTCAGGGCCTGGGACGGCGGGTTGGTTGACTTGCCTTTGTAAAAGAAAAGAAGCGAGCCCGGCGGCCCGAGCCGCGACGGCGCACGACAGAGATAGACCTTGCGGATCGTATTACCCGGTCGCTTGGGCCTGGGACCCAGTCCCGTCACGTCGAGGAGGTCTGGTTGGCGCACGTCTTTGAGATCGGGATAGAGCGTGTCGTGGTAGGCCTCCTTGATCGGCACCCCGAAAGCGCGCACGTTGGGTCCTGATATGAAGCGAGGATAGTTCAGGCGATCGGTAAGAAAGACGTCCTCACTATCCTTCCGTTGCAGCCGGGCCGGTGAAAAGGGTTTTTCATAGGAGGGTCTCAGGCTAGCATAGACCGGAGGTCGCCGATCTTGTCGTTGCCGCCGAAGCGGGCGAACAGCGCGATCGAGGCGTCCACCATGCGCACGGCCTTGGAGACCACGATCGACCGGCGCCGAAAGCGGGCGAGCCAGTGCCGCTGGCGGGCGTGGTCGCGCTCGATGCCGTGGGTCTCCTTTTTGCCGACGTAGAGCCGGCCTTGGGGGATCGCCTTCTCGTAGGCGGCCCAGTCGTCGGTGCAGTAGAGCCGCACGCCCCAGCGCTTCAGGCGCTTGAGAAGGCGTTCAAGGGTGGCTCGGTCACGACCCCCCAGCTCCCAGTCGATGAGCCGTCCCGTAGCACGATCCCGAGCCTTCCAGACCCACAGCTTGTTCGGCTTTTTTTGAGGTAGTGCCACATCTCGTCCAGCTCGACCACGACGGCACGGCCTTCGGGCTCGGGCTTTTGCGCGTAGACTTCCGCAAAGCGCTCGATCCAGGCCTGCACCGTGGGGGTCGACACCCCGAGCAGCTTGGCGGTGCGGTTCATCGAGACGCCGCTGAGGTAGAGCAGCACCGCTTCCACCTTGAGCCGCAGCGGCATCCCGCGCGGCGGGGTGTCGGTGAAGTTCAGCCCGCAGCCCTTGCAGCGGTAGCGTTGCTTGCCGCGCATGAACCCGTTCTTGACGTGCTCCTCGCCCCCGCACCCCTTGCACCGTAGCCCCATCCAACCCGCCCCGTCCGCCGTTCCCTGGCCGACGGATATGGGCGGTCTATGCCAAGCTCAAACCCTCATACATTCTTTACGGAAGTAATCCTTAAACCGTACCCTCACATGGTTCCTGAACACACTTTCATTAGATCTTCTAATAGACGTTTACTAGCAGCTTCAAAAGCTGCTTACGATTATTTGAAAAATCTAGTAGATAGCTACAATGACAGTAATAAGCTTCCATATATACGTGAGTGGGTTCAGTTCATCAAAGAGCGCACGCACATAATCGCTGTAACTGTTCCCGACGAAAACCAAGCGTTCAGAATATTTGAAACCCTGAATGACAGAGGCGTTAAAGCTAGTCAGGTGGATTTGCTTAAAAATTTCTTCCTCGAAACATTTGGCGAAAAAATGAATGAAACTCATTCTCTTTGGACAGAAATGACAGGTAAAATAGAAGCTCAATTTCCCGATGAAGACGATCAGATGATACTCTATCTACGTCACTTTTCGATTACAAAATATGGTCATACAGTTGAAAAGGATTTATCGACAAAAATCAGATCGAACATTACCTCGCCTGCGTTAGCCGCCCATTTTGTCTTTGAGGCTAATCAAGCTGCTTTAAATTATGTTGCTTTAACAGATCCAAGTCATCCTAAGTGGAATAACTATAAATCTACTACTAAAAAGTATATTAATACAATAAATTAACATCTTAAGGTTACACAAATCAGACCAATGCTATTTGCTATTGCTATGCGTTTTTCATCAGATGAAACAACAAAAGCTTTCCGCTATGCAGTCAGCATTTCGGTGCGCTTCTTGATTGTCGGTGGCCGGGGTGGCTTCTTAGATGAACACTATGCATCCAAAGCTCATGATATTGGTACAGGTAAGATTACAACAGCAAAAGAACTTAGAGGTGCAATGGCTAGTATTGTTCCTAATGATAGACAGTTTGAAGATGCTTTTACAAACGTTAGAGTATCTAAAGGTTACTTGGCTCGTTATTATCTTCGAGCCATCAATAAAATATTGGATGGTGATCCTGATCCCGAGTTTGTAGCCAATGAAGATTACAGCGCTACGAACCTCGAACATATTGTTCCCCTTAGACCTTCATCAGAGTGGGATGTGTCGATCGATGAGGCCGCTAGCATACAAAATCTTATTGGGAACATGACGCTGCTCAGCGCGAGAAAGAACGTTGCACTTGGCAATCAACCGTTTGAGAAAAAGATAAAGATCTACAAAGATTCTACATACAAAATTACCAATTCTCTTGAAAGATACAGGAACAAATTTGGCGTTGATGAAATCAAAGCGCGCCAATCAGAATTAGCTCAACTTGCTGTTAAGGCTTGGCCTCTGACATTCTCATGATTTCAAAACTAGGACACTAGCCGAAGACCGCACGTTCTTGCAGCTCGTATCGGCGCCGCACGGAGGCACCATCAAAGCATGATCGCCATCATCTTCGAGGTCTATCCCCACCCCGAGCACAAGGGGCGCTACCTCGACATCGCCGCGAGCCTGAGACCGCTGCTCGAACAGATCGACGGCTTCATCTCGGTGGAACGCTTCCAGAGCCTCACCGATGCGGGCAAGATCCTCTCGCTGTCGTTCTTTCGCGACGAGGCCGCCGTCGCCGAATGGCGCAGGCTCGCCTCGCACCGCAAGGCACAGGCCGAGGGCAGAGGCGTGGTTTTCCAGGACTATCGCCTGCGCGTCGCGGGCGTCCTGCGCGACTACGGCATGTTCGAGCGCGATCAGGCGCCCGCCGACAGCCAGGAGAGACACGATTAGAATAAGATGAACGCTGCGCGTCCGCTGCGCGGGGCTTTCTTTTCTTCTTTTTTGCTACTTGTCGTTGGAGATTGGCCTCAACATCGAAGCCAGCCCCGGCCAAAGTTGCAAAAACAAAAGAGAAAAACCCCGCGCAGCGGACGCGCAAGCGTTCACGCACCATTCCCCTCAACCCGCGCCTTCACGTAGGCGATGTGGGTGCGCAGGTGGTAGAGGCGTTCGGCGAAGGGGAGCGGCACGACGACGCGCACCACGTCGTTCTCCAGCCGGTGCAGCCGGTCGAGGACGGCGCGGCGCGCATGGGGGTCTTTTGCCGCCTCGCCCTCGCGCTCCAGTAAGCGCAAGTCCTTGTACCAGCGAAAGATCCGCCGGCCCATCTGCCACCGATAAGCGGGCGGGGCGAGGCGAAAGAGCGGGATCGCCAGGGTCAGGATCGGGATGATCAAGACCCACAGGCGGTCGATCAGGCTCGCCGCCCAGTAGGGGAAGTAGCGCTGGAGGAAGGAGGGGCCCTTGGCGAAGTAGTGTTCGGCCTCGGGGTGCAGCGGCAGTTCGACGTAGCGGTCGTTGGGAAAACGATCGATCGTGCCGAGCAGCCGGTCGCCGTCGTGGATCGCGTGCGCGACTTGCAGCAAGAGCCCGGCGATCGCGGGGTGCAGCGCCTCGGCGGCGACGAGGTTAGTCGTAACCCCGACCGTGTCGAGCGGCCGGTCGGGGACGTTGCGGGCCAAGTCCAGGCCGCCTTCGGGCAGACGCACGACGTTGAGGTAGGGGTAGGCGCGCATCCACGCCTCGGCCCGGCGCAGGCCCTGCAAGGCGACGCCCGGCGCCTCGATCAGCCGCCGCACGGCCCCGTTGTCGGTGCTGGTGACGAAGACGGCGGCGTCGGCCGTGCCGTTTAGCAGCGCCGTGGCGGCGGCGTCGCCGCCGAGCGGCAGCAGCGTGACGGCATCCGAGCGGCCGAGGTCGCGCAAGAGTTCCCCGACGAGCGCATGGGCACCGCTGCCCTCGGCCCCGGCGGCGACGCGCCGCCCGGTAAGGCCGGCGAGGTCGTCGAGCGGCGCGGCCGATGGCGCGAACAGCCACAAAGGCTCGATCGCGAGGCTGCCGAGTGCGACGAGGCCCGCCTCCCCCGGCCGGACGATGCCGCCCTGGACGAAGGCGGCGTCGACCTCGCCCCGGCGCAGCAGGCGTAGGTTCTCGGCCGAGCCGGCGCTGGCCTTGAGCGTCACGTCGAGCCCGGCCGCGCGCAGCCGGTTCGCGTAAGCCTCGCCCAAGGCGGCGTAGAAGCCGCCCCCGGTGCCGGTCGCCAGCGTGATGTGGCCCGGCGGCGCCGGCTCGACGAAGCGCCACAAGATCATCGCGCTCAAGACGACGACGAGCAGCGGTAAAGCGAAGATGCGAAGAACCGACATGGTTTGGCCGAACGATCCCACAACGCCAAGACCCGACGACGACCCTGGCAAACTTACGCCCCAAAGAGCAATATAATCGGCATATTAAACTTAAGGTTGTGACAATCGTGCACCGTATCGACGTCCGACCTTGGAGTACGACTCCGGCCGGGGACGAAGGCTTGACCCTTCATCGGGCAGTCTTAATTCCAGGGCGCGTTCTGAGCGAGGGAGCCTCCATGCCGCTGATCGACGTCGCCGGCGCGCGTCTTTACGTCAAAGTCGAGGGGCCGGACGACGCGCCGGCGGTGATCTTCGGCCACGCGCTCGGGCTCGACCACACCACCTGGGACGCTCAGGCGCGCACCTTCGCCGAGCGCTACCGCGTCGTGCGCTACGACGCCCGCGGCCACGGCCGCTCGCCCGCGACGGGGGCGCTCGGCATCGCCGACCTCGCCGCCGACGCGGTCGGCCTCATGGACGCGCTCAAGATCGAGCGGGCGGTGTTCTGCGGCCTGTCGATGGGCGGCTTCGTCGGCCTGCAACTGGCGCTGGACGAGCCCGAACGCCTCGCGGGCCTGGTCTTGTGCGACACCGCCTGCGCGCTCGGGCCGGCCTCGATGTGGTACGAGCGCGTGGCGCGGATCGAGGCGGGCGGCACGGCGGCGCTCGCCGACGACACGTTGAAAGAGACGCTAGGCCCCGCAACGCGGGCCGAGCGGCCCGACCTCGCCCGCGCGATCAAGGCCATGGTCAAGGCGACCGACGACGCGGGCTACGCCGCCTGCGCGCGGGCGATCCAGGCTTGGTCGGTCTGCGAGCGCCTGGGCGAGGTGCGCACCCCGACGCTGGTCGTCACCGGCGGCGACGACCCGGCGATCCCGCCCGAACGCTCGCGCGCGTTGGCAAACGGCATCGAGGGTGCGCGCCTCGTGGTGCTGGACGGGGCGCGGCATTTGTCCAACATCGAGCGGGCCGGAGATTTCGACAAGGCACTCGGCGGGTTCCTCGTCGCCCACGCGGTGGATTGAACGCTTCGCGTCCGCTGCGCGGGGCTTCTTTTTTCTCTTTTTTTGCAACTTTGGCCGGGGCTGGCCCTCGGCGTTTGTGCCAGTTCGAGGACAACTAGCAAAAAAGAAGAGAAAAAAGCCCGGCGCAGCCGACGCGAAGCGTTCACCCCCCCACCCGATAAGCCCCGACCTCGCCGACCAACTCTTCGAGATACCGATCGACGATGCCGAGTTCGGCCAAGTGCTCATTGGTCGAGGTCAGGTAGTCGCGGCAGGCGCCGAGCGGTCCTTCGGCGAGCGCGATGGCACGGACCTTGCGCTCGCGCGGGATCGGGCCGGAGTAGCGCGGGTGGCGGGTGTCGATCCTGAAGGCGAGCGTCCTCTGTTGGCCTTCGTCGTGCAGGACGGGGAGCCACGCCGGCCGGTAGGCGCCGGTGATCATCTCGCGCCGCCAGAGGAGCGGCGTCTCCTCCTCGATCTCGGACGCGGCGATACGGTAGAGGACGCCCTTGCAGGCGCCGCCGCGCTCCAGGCCGAGGACGAGGCCGGGCTCTGCTTCGGTGCCGCGGCCCATGTGGGTCCACAAGCAAAAGCTGCGGTGGACGCCGCGGGCGAGGCCGATGCGCTGCTCGACGAAGTGAAAGGCCGGGTTCCAGATCAAGGAGCCGTAGGCGAACAGCCAGAGATCCTGGCCCGGCGCGAGATCGGCCAGGGTCAGGCGGCGCGACGCCTCCAGGGTCTCCTCGGGCAGGATGCCGTAGTCGGCCGGCAGCCCGCCCTGCGCCATGAGCCGCTCGTGCCAGCCCTCCTTCAGGATCTCGCGGGTCAGCAAGCGCTCGGTCTCCTCGCTAGCAGAACGTGCGCGAGCATGGGCGCAGTGCACACCCTTTGGCAACCCGAACCTCGGCCGGCCCCCGGTCTGGCGCTTGGCCCGGCGGGCGTGTAGACCGGCTGGAGCCTCCGCCCGAAAGGATACCGCCCGTGCGACGACACCGTTGGCTGATGGTCATGATGCTGACGCTGCTGGCGCTCGCCGCCTGCGGTGAGCGCCAGTTGGCCAGGTCCGTCGATACGTGGTGCCGCAACAATCCCGATTGCGACCACGCCGACGACCCGCGCTGAGCCTCAAGCCTCCAGCACCGGACGGGCGAGATGGCGGCCGGTGTCGATGACCTCGGGCACGACGCGGCTGGCGCCGGCCCGCTCCAGCTCCTCGGCGTCGGCCTCGATGTGGACCCTGGCGACGATGGTGAGGTCGGGGAACAGGTAGCGCAGGAGGGTGACGAGGTTCTTGACCGTGCGGCCGTCGTCGAAGGCGACGACGACGGCACGGGCGCTCTCGACGTGGACCATCGCCAGCACGTCGGGCTGACCGGCGTCGCCGTAGTAGGCGTCATACCCGCGTTTCCTCGCGCGCTCGACCTGCTTCGCGTCGAGGTCGAGGCCGATCGCCGGCACGGCGCCCTCCTTCAGGTGGCGCAGCACCTGCCGGCCGACGAGGCCGCAGCCGGCGACGACGACGTGGCCCTCGGGCAGCGCCAAGCCGTCGTCGGCGTCGGGCAGCGACGAGGACGGTTCGACCACCGGCCGCGGCGAGGCATTGCCCAGGCGCCGCTCGGCCAGGGCCAGGAGGGGCGTCAGCGCCATGGTGAGTGCCACGACGAGGACCAGGATCTCCATCGTCGCCTTGTCGAACAGGTCCCCCGCCGCCGCCGCCCCCCAGAGGACGAAGGCGAACTCGCCGCCCTGGGCGAGGAGGAGCGCGACCCGAAGGCCGAGCCGCGCCTCGAAGCCGAACGCGAGGCAGGCGAGCCACAGGATGAGCCCCTTCAGGCCGAGGAGGCCCAGCGTCAGGACGGCGATGTCGAGCGGGCGCTCGACGAGCGGGTCCAGGCCCACCCCCATGCCGACCGTGACGAAGAACAGGCCGAGCAGGAGGCCGCGAAACGCGCGCATGTCGGCGGCGATCTGGTGCCGGTAGCTTGTCTCGGCCAGGACGATCCCGGCGAGGAAGGCGCCGAACGCGAGCGACAGCCCGGCGGCGTGGGTCGCGGCGGCGGATCCTAAGACGATGAGGACGGTGGCGGCGGTGAACAGTTCGGGCAGGTTCAAGCCGGCCACCGGCCGCAGCAGACGCGGCAGGAGGAGGCGGCCGAGGACGAAGATGGCCGCGACGGCAAGGATCGCCTTGAGCGCGCTGAACGCCACCACCGGCACGAGGTTGCCGTCGCCCTCCAGCGCGACGACGACGACGAGGAGCGGCCCGACCAGGATGTCCTGCACGACGAGCACGGCGAACGCGGTCCGGCCGTGGCGGCTGAACAGGGCGCCCTGGGCGGTCAGGAGGCGGAGCACGATCGCGGTCGAGCTGAAGGCAAAGCCGGCCGCGACCGCGAACGCTGTCGCCGGCGGCAACCCCGCCAGCATCGACACCGCGATCAAGGCGGCGATCGTGCCGACCATCTGGACGAGGCCGACGAGAAAGACGCGGGCACCGATGGCGCGCAGCCGGTGCAAGGGCAGTTCGAGCGCGATGGTGAACAGAAGGACGACGACGCCGAGTTCGCCCAGGACCGAGGCGACGGCGCTCTCGCCGACGAGGCCGAGGCCGGGGGGGCCGATCAGGACGCCGGCCGCGAGGTAGCCGAGGATGGGGCCGAGCCCGACCCGATGGCTGAGCCCCGCCATCGCCGCGCCCGAGGCGACGATGACGAGCGCGTCGGTGAGCCAAACGGTCGCGGCCATGGTGGGGACAAGCTGTAGGCGAATTTAGGCGGCGTGACGAGGGGGTTAGGGGGGGGGAAGATGGGAAGATTTTGTGGCTTTTGAAAATTCTGTTTTAAAAGCTGTAGCTAAAAAATGTTGATAACATTAGCTATCTTTGTTTAATAATGAACATTAAATATATGGTAATACAGTAGATTTTGTAGCAATATTGTCAAATAGAAAGGTCTCTAAACTCGAATTTGCCGTTAGTACTTTCCAAAAAATTTTCAAGAGTAATTCTGATAATATTAAATTTCTCGGCTGTTTTTGAAATATTGTTGAATATTATTTCAATATTTATAGGTATATCGCTAGTAAGATCGAACATTAAGTAAGGAGCATTTCTATCGCCTATGCTAATACTACTGGTGAAAATTTGTTGGTTCATATCATCTACTACTAATACTGAGTTAGCTCTAATGAAGACAGCTCGATCTCGGGAGATACTTCTGAGCGTTAACAAGCATGCGACATCAGCTTGGTTGATTTTTTTCGCACACCCATTCATCCCAACTTCAATATCATTTATAGTATTAGTAGCTAAAGGATGATTGATAAGATCTTTTTCGGGAGGAAAAGGAAATTCTTTTCTAATTTCT
Source organism: Geminicoccaceae bacterium (assembly GCA_965217265.1). Classification (GTDB taxonomy): domain Bacteria; phylum Pseudomonadota; class Alphaproteobacteria; order Geminicoccales; family Geminicoccaceae; genus JAGRGG01. The sequence continues at coordinate 254,547 of CBDCHP010000011.1, forward strand.
TTGATTTTTTGTATTTTCTCCGATATGCCAAGTTCTGTATCTTGCATGTTTGTGATGCAAAACATATACTTAAAATACGCGTTTGACCTAGTGGTCTCTGCATCAGGATATTTAGAAAATATCTCTTCACGCGAAGTTTGTATTTGTCCTGTAAACTCGCCAGAACCTATAAGGCGAGATAGAAGACGTGCTTCTGCCTTAATGTCCCCCTTCAGTGAGTTATTGGCAACAGGAGGCGGATTTTCGCATAGCGAAGCTTGAGCAAAAAATATTTTTGGAGAACTAAATCAAGAGAAAATAGCAACACCAGCAGTAAAGAAGTAGAATTTTTCTTTGCACACTTAGGCTTTTTACAATATTCTACCAGCATTATGTATTACTTTCGTGATCAAGGCATGATCGAAGGGTTGCTTCAAACAATTATATCTATAATATTTTTGAGGGTCTCAGGCTAGCATAGACCGGAGGTCGCCGATCTTGTCGTTGCCGCCGAAGCGGGCGAACAGCGCGATCGAGGCGTCCACCATGCGCACGGCCTTGGAGACCACGATCGACCGGCGCCGAAAGCGGGCGAGCCAGTGCCGCTGGCGGGCGTGGTCGCGCTCGATGCCGTGGGTCTCCTTTTTGCCGACGTAGAGCCGGCCTTGGGGGATCGCCTTCTCGTAGGCGGCCCAGTCGTCGGTGCAGTAGAGCCGCACGCCCCAGCGCTTCAGGCGCTTGAGAAGGCGTTCAAGGGTGGCTCGGTCACGACCCCCCAGCTCCCAGTCGATGAGCCGTCCCGTAGCACGATCCCGAGCCTTCCAGACCCACAGCTTGTTCGGCTTTTTTTGAGGTAGTGCCACATCTCGTCCAGCTCGACCACGACGGCACGGCCTTCGGGCTCGGGCTTTTGCGCGTAGACTTCCGCAAAGCGCTCGATCCAGGCCTGCACCGTGGGGGTCGACACCCCGAGCAGCTTGGCGGTGCGGTTCATCGAGACGCCGCTGAGGTAGAGCAGCACCGCTTCCACCTTGAGCCGCAGCGGCATCCCGCGCGGCGGGGTGTCGGTGAAGTTCAGCCCGCAGCCCTTGCAGCGGTAGCGTTGCTTGCCGCGCATGAACCCGTTCTTGACGTGCTCCTCGCCCCCGCACCCCTTGCACCGTAGCCCCATCCAACCCGCCCCGTCCGCCGTTCCCTGGCCGACGGATATGGGCGGTCTATGCCAAGCTCAAACCCTCATATTTTTTATGAGAAGACATATTTTCGCCTAGCTAGGAATTAACGAAAATAGTGAGTGAGATTATAGAAATCAACCTCAAGTTTATTTTTATTACGCAACCGCCTCAACGCCCGTAGAGCAGATCCGGCAGGCCGATCGAAATGATGGGGATGTAGGTGACGATGATCAGGAACACGAGGAGGAGGCCGGGCCAGGGGGCCGCCTTGACGCCGAGGACGGGCATGCCGGCGGTGACGAAGAGGTTGAGGCCGACCGGCGGGGTGATCGTGCCGATCTCCACGTTGACGACCATGATGATGCCCAGAGCCCGGACAAACCGGGTCGACGTCGAACCGGGCCGCGCTCGAGAGCAGGGCCGGCGCCCGGATGCGCGGGATCACCGGCGGCTCAATACTGTCGCGGCGTAACGGGGGTCGAAGAAAGTTCCGTACGGCGAACGCCGGCGGCGCTCAGCCCGTCGCGGGCGCCGGGGCCGTTCGTCGCTGCCAGGCGAAGGCGCCGATCGCGAGGGCCGCGCCGATCAGGTCGGTGAGGAGCGAGCCCGAGATCATCATGATCGCCGCCGCGAACACCGCCGCCCGCACGATCGGGTTGGTGCGGCCGAAGAACCAGCCCTGCACGGCGGCGGAGAGGAGGTAGACCCCGACCAGCGCGGTGGCGAGGTTGAGCGCGATCGTCGGCCAGCCCGCCTCCATCAACAATCCCGGGCTGTAGTAGAACATGAACGGCACGATGAAGGCGGCGAGCCCGATCTTGAAGCTGGCGACCGAGGTGCGCATCGGGTCGGAGCCGGCGATGCCGGCGCCGGCGTAGGCGGCCAGCGCCACGGGCGGCGTGATCGCCGAGACGACGGCGTAGTAGAAGACGAAGAAGTGGGCGATGAGCGGCTCGATGCCCATGCGGATCAAGCCCGGCGCCACGACCGAGGCCGCGACCGCATAGGCCGCCGTGGTCGGCATGCCCATGCCCAGGATGATCGAGATCAGCATGGCGAAGACGAGGGCGAGCAGTTGGTTGGCGTCGGCGAGGTCCAAGAGCAGCGAGGAGAAGCGCGCCCCCACCCCGGTGAGCGAGATGACGCCGACGATGATCCCAGCACAGGCGCAGACCGCGATGATCTGGATCGACATGCGGCTGGCGAGGCTGAGCGCGTCCCACAACCCCCTGGGGCTCAAGCGGTGCGGGGTGAGCCAACTCATGACGACGGCGGCCACGGTCGCGAGCGTGCCGGCGCGGATGACCGAGTAGCCCGAGAACAAGGCGTAGACCAGGATGACGATCGGCGCGAACAGGTAGGCTTGGCGCAAGAGCTTCAAGGCGCTCGGCACGTCGTCGCCGCTCAGGCCCCGCAGGTCGCGGCGGCGCGCCTCGAAGTCGACCATGAAGTAGATCGAGGCGAAGTAGAGGATGGCGGGGATCAGCGCCGCCACCACCAGTTCGGTGTAGGGGATCCCGGTGATCTCGGCCATGATGAAGGCGCCCGCCCCCATGATCGGCGGCATGATCTGTCCGCCCGTCGAGGCCCCGGCCTCGATCGCGGCCGCGCTCTGCGGCGTGTAGCCGACCCGCTTCATCAAGGGGATGGTGATCGAGCCGGTGGCGACGACGTTGCCGGCCGAGGTGCCGTTGATCGTGCCCATGAGGCCGGACGCGAAGACGGCGACCTTGGCGGGACCGCCGCGGGCGCGGCCGGCGACGGCGAAGGCGAAGGCGACGAAGTAGTCGCCGATCTTGGTGGCTTGCAGGAAGGCGGCGAAGATGATGAACAAGATGATGTAGGTCGAGGAGACGGCGGTCGTGGGCCCCAGGATGCCGTTGTCGGTGTAGACGTAGGTGAAGAAGCGCCCCGGGGTGTAGCCGCCGTGATGCAAGAAACCCGGCAGCCAGGGGCCGAGGAAGGCGTAGAGGACGAAGACCGCCGCGATGATGACGAGGGCGAGGCCGGCGACGCGGCGGGTCAATTCCAAGATCAGCAGGACGCCGACGAAAGCGGCCCAGGCGTTTTGCGGGTCGGCGAACGAGGTGCCGGCGCGCAGGCGCAGCCCCAGCCCGTCGAGGCTGAAGAGCAAGAACCCCGCGACGACGATCGAGGCGGCGAAGAGGACGTAGTCGCTGAGCGGCGCCCGGTCGCCAAAGCCGTGCAACAGCCAGCTCGACAGGATGGCGAGCGCCGTGCCCAGCGCCAGGGGCTGACCGAAGGCGGCGAACACCCAAGCGGGCGGCGTCGGCGTGCCGGTGATCTGCGCGTTGACGACGGCGACGACGACCATGGCGCCCGACCACGCGACGCAGGCGGCGGCGAGGAGGTCGAGCCCCTTGACGAAGCCCCCCCGGACACGGCCGAAGGGACCGCGCGGCGTGCCGGCCATCGGCACGGCGATGACGAAGCCGATCGCCAGGGCGCCCGCGACGTGGAGGATGCGAAAGGTCCAGGTTTCGAGCGGGGCGATGTTCAAGACGAAGAGGTGCCACACGGCGTAGGCGACGCACGCCGCCGCCACGATCCGCCCGAACCAGCCCCGATCGAGGGGCCGCTCGTAGACGGGCACGGGCTCCTCGGTGTGGATCTCGTCGAGGATCGAACCGTCGCGTCCACTCATCGATGCGGCCTCCCCGGCCTTCTCGTTCGCGCGCTGCGGGCAACGGCGCCCGCGCGGTCGAAGGGCCGCGCGGGCGCCACGCCGCTAGCCCTCCAACTCGTCCGGGATGTCGTAGCCGTTCTCCTCGAACCACCGCACCGCGCCCGGATGCCAGGGCAGGAAGGTGTTCTTGTCGAAGTTCTCCGGCACGGTCTCGGCGGCGGCTTGGTGGATCTCCATCATGCGCTCGTGGTTGCCCATGACGGTCTTGACCACCTCGTAGACGAAGCTCTCCGGCAGGTCGGCGCTGGCGACCGCGAAGTTCCACATCGCGACCGAGTTCTCGTCCTCGTCCATGCCGTTGTAGACGCCGGCCGGGATGGTGAAGGCCGAGACCGGGTGCTCTTGCGTCAGTCGTGCGACCTCGTCCTCGGTGAAGGCGAAGAAGGTGACGTCTGTCTGGGCTTCGAGCTGGCTGAAGGCCGGGAACGGCAGGCCGGCGGCGAAGGCGAAGACGTCGATCAGCCCGTCCTGCAACTGCCCGGCGAGGTCGGACGCGCCGCCGTACTGGGGTTCGATCGACTTGCCAAGCGTCTCGAAGAAGCGCGGCCAGTAGGTGCCGGGCGTGCCGCCCGCCGGACCCACGCCGACGCTCGCGCCCTCGGGGATGCTCTCGACGCCCTCGATGTTGGAACCGCCGAGAGCCACCATGTGAAAGGCGGTCTTGTACATCGGAAAGATGGCGCGCAGCTTGTCGTGGACGAGGCCGGGCGCCAGTTCGCTCTTGCCGTCGAGCGCGTCCTGGGCCGGGCCCATCGTCACCATGCTCATCTCAAGCTCGCCCGACTGGACGAGGGCGGCGTTCTGCACGGGCCCGCCCGTCACCTCGCCGCCGCCGCCGACGCCGAGTTCTTCGCTGACGAGGTTGGCCCAGCCCGAGCCGTAGACGAAGTAGGTGCCGCCCTGGCTCGCCGTGCCGACCGTGAAGCTGCTCGGCCAGTCGCTGCGGTCCTCCTCCTGCGCCAGCACCGCCCCGCCGAGGCCGACGACGCCGGCGAGCGCCAAGACGGCGCCTCTGGTCGCGTGATTCATCGCTGTCTCCCTTTAGCTTCCCTGTACGTTCGTTGTCGCCGCGCGCCGTTCGGCCCGCGAGATTGTACAACTGTGAAGGCGGTTGCCATGGCGCGCAAGGTGCGCGCGTGGTTTTATCACGATGACGTGTAGCTAGTCGGGATGGTCACGTATGTTGGTACTTCACGCGCTGGGCGCGTTCTTGGCCCGCCGGCGCGCCGGCGCGTTGGCGGTCGTGCTGACGCTCGCCGGCTGCGGCGGCAACAACGAGCGCGTCGTCACCGTCCCGGCCGACGCCGCCTCGTGCCGCGCGCTTTTGTCGGAGTTCGGCGCCGTGACGCTGCCCTGGTACGACGCGCCGACCTCCGGGCGCTGCGCCGTCGCGGCGCCGGTGCGCCTCTTAAGCGTCGGCGAGACCAGGATCGAGGGCCAGGACAACGTGTCGTGCGCGATGGCGCTGACGCTGGTCCGGACCGTCCGCGCCTGGGACGCCGAGGCGCGCTCGCGCTTTGATACCGGCCTCGCCGGCGTCATCGGCGCCGGCTCCTATGCCTGCCGCGGCATGAGCGGCAACCGCAACCGCCTGAGCCTGCACGCGACCGGTCAAGCCTTCGACGTGCGCGGCTTTCGCCTCGCCGACGGGCGCGTCGCCGACGTCTACGACCATTGGAGCGAGTGGGGCCGGATGGGGCGTTACGTCCGCGCCAACGCCCGCGCCGCCTGCGAGGCCACGAGCCTCGTCCTGACGCCGAACAGCGACCGCTACCACCAAGACCACATCCACCTCGATCTCGGTCCTTACAGGCGCTGCGATGCTTGACGCTTCGCGGCGCTAGGCGCGCGGCCTTCTTTTTTTTCTTTTTTGCCAGTGTTAACGCAGGAGTTTGGCCGCGGCGCCGAGGGCCAGTCCCAGCCAAAGTTGCAAAAAAGAAAAAAAGAAAGCCCGCGCGGCAGCGCACGCGAAGCGTATCAAACGCGGGCAAAGTCCGGTAAGCGGGCGGCGACGCGCACCACGGCCGAGACGTGGTGCGCGCCCTTGAGCGGCACGAGCCGTGCTCTTCGCAACCGGTCCGCCCACCACGCGGCGTGGGCGTGGGGCACGAGCGTGTCGGCCGTGCCGTGCAGGACGAGCGCCTCGCCGTCGAAGTCTCGCGGCGCCACGTCCCAGGGGCGGCTCAGGCGGGCGATGTCGTGCCACGCGCCGGCGTAAGAGTCGCCGCTTCCGGCGAGGAAGGAGTCGGCCAAGCCCTTGAGCAAGCTAGCACGGGTCGGCCCGTCCAGGACGCGGCGCTCCTCGGCCAGGGCGGCGCGCAGCCCTCGGCGCAGCAGCGTCGGACGGCGCAGCCGCCTGAGCACCCAGGATGTGAACGGCGAGCCCAGCCGCGGCCGGTCGGCGAGGAGCGGCATCAGCCGCATCGGCCAGCCGGAGGCCCGAACGAGGTCGGGCCCGGCGACGCCGCCGATCAGGACGAGCCGGGCGCGGCGCGGCCCCAGCGCCAGCGCCGTCGCGAGCGCGCAAGGAGCACCGCCCGAGACGCCGACGACGACGCAGCGATCGACGCCCAAGCGATCGAGGGCCTGGGCCGAGGCGGCGCCCCAGGCGGCGCATCCTTCCCCGACGCCCGCCGTGTAACCGTAGCCCGGCCGGTCGAGGGCGATCGTGTCGGCCAAGGGCGTGCCGAGCGCCATCACCTCCAGGCGCGAGCCGAGAAAGCCGTGCTGGTAGACGATCGGCAGGCCGCACGCGGCACCGGCCCGGACGTGGCCGACCGCCCTGCCGTCGCCGAGATCGAGACGCGCGTCGGGGGCGGGCGCTTCGCCCGGCGGAACGTCGCCGCCCGAGGGCCGGTGCGGTTGCCGCGCGCGCATCCCTCGCGTCTCCCCCGGCTAGAACATTGCTTCAGTCCTACGACCAACGCGCCAGCCGCGGCCGGGTTCGCGCCGGGCCCTCGACGCAGCGCCGCGCTATGCTGCCGGCGGCGGCGGGGAGAGCGATCGTGACGACAAACGGCATCCTGATCGGCAAGGGCGAGACCCCGCAGGTCATCCTCCTGCCGCGCGCCAACCGGCACGGCCTCGTCGCCGGCGCCACGGGCACGGGCAAGACGGTGACGCTGCAGGTGATGGCCGAGGGCTTCAGCCGCGCCGGCGTGCCGGTGTTCTGCGCCGACGTCAAGGGCGACCTCGCCGGCCTGTCGCAGGCGGGGGCATCGAACCCGAAGCTCGACGCCCGCGCCGTTGAACTCGGCGCCGAGGACTACCGCAACGCGCCCTGCCCCACCGTGTTCTGGGACCTGCTCGGACGGCAGGGCCACCCGATCCGCACGACGGTGAGCGAGATGGGGCCGCTCCTGCTCGCGCGCCTGCTCGACTTGAACGAGACGCAGGAGGGCGTGCTCACCGTCGCCTTTCGCGTCGCCGACGACGAGGGGCTGCTGCTGCTCGACTTGAAGGACCTGCGCGCCGTGCTCGCCTTCTTGGGCGAGAACCGGGGCGCGGTCTCAAGCACCTACGGCAACGTCGCGACATCCTCGATCGGCGCGATCCAACGGCGGCTCCTGGTCCTGGAGGACCAGGGTGCGGCGCACTTCTTCGGCGAGCCGGCGCTCGACCTCGCCGACTTGATGCGCACGACCTACGACGGGCGCGGCTTCGTCAACGTGCTCGCCGCCGACAAGCTGATGGCGCGGCCCAGGCTCTACGCCACCTTCCTCTTGTGGCTCTTGGCCGAACTGTTCGAGGAACTGCCCGAGGTCGGCGACCCGGACAAGCCGGTCCTCGTCTTCTTCTTCGACGAGGCCCACCTCCTGTTCGACGGGGCGCCCAAGGCGCTCTTGGAGAAGGTCGAGCAGGTGGTGCGGCTGATCCGCTCCAAGGGGGTCGGCGTCTACTTCGTCACCCAAAACCCGATCGACGTGCCGCCGACGGTCCTGGGCCAGCTCGGCAACCGGGTGCAGCACGCGCTGCGCGCTTTCACCCCGCGCGACCAGAAGGCGGTCCGGGTCGCGGCCGAGACCTTCCGCCCCGACCCAAGCTTCAAGACCGAGGACGCCATCACCGGACTCGGCGTCGGCGAGGCGCTGATCTCGACCCTCGACATCGAGGGCATCCCCGGCGTCGTCGATCGGACCAAGGTGCTGCCGCCCGAATCGCGCATGGGGCCGATCACCGACGCCGAGCGCGCGGCGGTCGTGGCCAACAGCCCGGTCAAGGGCCGCTACGACGCCGCGATCGACCGCCAATCGGCGCACGAGATCCTCGAACAACGCGCCGCCGAGCGGGCGCTGGACGCCGCCGAGGCCGGTCTGGCAAGCAAGCGAGGGGGACCCGCCCCGGCCGGCGGCTCGGTGCTGCGCGACATGGTCTTCGGCACCGGCCGGCGGCAGGGCCTGGCCGAGACGGCGGCAAAGCAAGTCGCCCGCACGGTCAGCAGCCAGATCGGCCGGGCGCTGGTACGGGGGTTGTTGGGCTCGTTGCTGAAGCGTTGAACGCTTCGCGTGCGCTGACGCGCGGTCTTTTTTCTTCTTTTTTTGCAACTTTGGCCGGGACTAGCTTCGGCGTCGGTGCCAAATCCGAGAACAAGTAGTAAAAAAGAAGAGAAAAAGCCCGCGCGGCAGCGCACGCGCAAGCGTTCATCCCATAAGCGGCCTAAGCATGGCTGCAATCGCGTCGGGGCCGATGCCGTTGGGCAGGATCTGGCGCAAGCGGCCCTCGGCGTCGAGCAGGTAGGTCATCGTCGCGGCCGGGCCGCCCGGTACGCTCGGCCGGACGAAGCGGAAAGCCTCGGCGGCGGCCGCGACCGAGGCACCCGTGCCGCCGAGGCCACGCAAGCGCGGATCGATCTTGGCGACGTAGGCGGCGAGCCGTTCGGGGTCGTCGTGCGCCGGGTCGAGGGTGACGAAGAGAAAGGCGACCTTGGCGTCGGGACCGAGCGCGTCGAGCGCCTCGGCGTCGTCGCGCAGGGCGTCGCGGCAGGGCTCGCCGCAGGCCGTGCCGCCGAAGGTGACGAGGACCGGCGCCCCGCGCAGGGCCGCGTCGCTGACCGGCCGGCCGTTCTGGTCGGTGAGGCTGTAGCGTGGCCGCAGGTCGAGGGCCGGGCGCTCCAGCCAACTCAGGGCGTCGGCCCGGGATTCGTGCTTGAAGCCGAGGATCAGGGCGGCGATGCCGGCGAGTAGCAGGCAGACGCCGACGCGCATCGTGCGGGACAAGGCGATGATGTCCATGAATAAGGCTGTAACGGTGCCGACTGTTTACCATATCGGGCGTGGCCGTCGAGCCTTTTTGCAGTGCAACATAGCCACATGCACAGCCTGCTGCCCCCGGCTACGTCTTCAAAGCCGCGGCCGGCGCTGCTAGACTGGGTTCTCGCGCCGGTTCGAGCGCCCTTCACCCCATGTTCTCGCTAACGGAAAGCCGCATGATCGAGCGCGACGTCATCCTGGGCAGCAAGGCTTGGCCGATCACCGAGGCGCTCACCGTGCTGAAGCGGGTCGAGGCGGCACCGCCGGCGAAGGGGTTCGTTTTGTTCGAGACCGGCTACGGCCCGTCCGGCCTGCCGCACATCGGCACGTTCGCCGAGGTGTTCAGGACCGGGTTGATCCGCCGAGCCTTCGCCCGTCTCTCGGACCTGCCGACCAAGCTCTACTGCTTTTCCGACGACATGGACGGCCTGCGCAAGGTGCCGGACAACGTGCCGAACCCGGCGATGGTGCGCGAGCACCTAGGCAAGCCGCTGACGGCGATCCCCGACCCCTACGGCACGCACGCGAGCTACGGCGCGCACATGAACGCGCGGCTGCAGGCGTTCTTGGACCGCTTCGGCTTCGACTACGCGTTCAAGTCGGCGACCGAGGCCTACCGCTCGGGCGTCTTCAACGACGTGCTGCGGCGGGTGCTGGAGCGCCACGAGGCGATCTGCGCGATCGTGCGCCCGATCCTGGGGCCTGAGCGCCGCGCCTCCTACAGCCCGATCCTGCCGGTCTCGCCCTTGAGCGGGCGGGTCCTGCAGGAGGGCTTGAAGGAGGTCCGGCCCGAGAGCGGCACGGTCGTCTTCGCCGACGAGGACGGGGCCTTGCGCGAGGTGCCGGTGACGGACGGCCACGTCAAGCTGCAGTGGCGGGCCGACTGGGCGCTGCGCTGGGCGGCGCTCGACGTCGATTACGAGATGTCGGGCAAGGATTTGATCGACAGCGTCAGGCTCGCCTCGCAGATCTGCCGGGTGATGGGCGGGACGCCGCCGATGGGCCTCACCTACGAGCACTTCCTCGACGAGGACGGCCGCAAGATCTCGAAGTCGAAGGGCAACGGCCTGACGATCGACGCGTGGCTGCGCTACGGCACGCCCGAGAGCCTGATGCTCTACCTCTACCGCGAGCCGAAGAAGGCCAAGCGCCTGCACCTCGACGTGATCCCCAAGCACGTCGACGAGTACGAGCAGTTCCTGCGCGCCTACCCGGGGCAGGACGACGCGAGGCGGCTCGGCAACCCCGCCTGGCACATCCACGCCGGCGAACCGCCGCCGGCGTCGCTGCCGATCGACTACGCGATGCTCTTGAACCTCGCCTCGGTCGCCAACGCCGACGCGCCGGCCATGCTCTGGGGCTACCTCAACGTCTACATGCCCGACGTCACCCCTGAGAATAACCCGGACCTCGCCCGCCTCGTCGAGCGCGCGGTCGCCTACTACCGTGACGCGGTGCGGCCGACCAAGCGCTACCGGGCGCCGGACGCGCGCGAGCGGGCGGCCTTGGCCGAATTGGCCGACTTCCTCGCCGGCCTCGACCCCAAGACCGATGCCGAGACGATCCAGAACGGGGTCTACGAGATCGGCAAGCGGCACGGCTTCGAGCCCTTGCGGAACTGGTTCAAGGCGCTCTACGAGACCCTGCTCGGCCAGGCGACGGGGCCGCGCATGGGCTCGTTCGTCGCCATCTACGGCATCGACAACACGGCCAAGCTGATCCGCCGCGTCCTCGACGGGGAGACGCTCGGTGCCGACGCGGCTTGAGCCCGCCTCGGCGCGGGGCGTGGCGCTCGCCGTGCTCGACGCCGCGCTGGCCGAGCACCCGCAGGCCGCCGAGGCCGCGTTCGCGGATGCCCCCGGCCTTGCCCGCCTCTCGACGCGCGACCGGGCCTTCGCGCGCTCGCTCTACACCAACACCCTGCGGCGCTTGGGCGAGATCGACGCGCTGCTCAGGACCCGGCTGCAACGGCGCCCGGCGCTTCGTGTGATGAACCTGCTGCGCTTGGGCGTGACCCAGTTGCACGTCCTGCGCACGCCGCCGCACGCCGCCGTCGCCGAGACGGTGACGCTCGCCCCGGCCCACGCCCGCGGGCTGGTCAACGCGGTCCTGCGCCGCCTGACCGACGCCCCGTTCGAGGACGCGCCCGAGCGCAACGCGCCGGCGTGGCTGCGCGCGCGCTGGACGGCGGCCTACGGCGGGGCGGGCTTCGCCGCCATCGCCGCCGCCCACGCGATCGAGCCGCCGCTGGATCTCACCGTCAAGGCCGACCCGGACGCCTGGGCGGCGAGGCTCGACGCCGTCCGGCTGCCGAACGGCACGCTGCGCCTCGCCCGCGCCGGGATGATCGAGGATCTCCCGGGCTACGCCGAGGGGGCGTGGTGGGTGCAGGACGTCGCGGCCTCCTTGCCGGCGGCACTCCTCGGCCCCGTCGCGGGGATGGGCGTCCTCGATCTGTGCGCCGCACCCGGCGGCAAGACGGCGCAGTTGGCGGCGGCGGGGGCGCGGGTCACGGCGGTCGAGGCGGCGCCGGGACGGGCCGAGACCCTGCGGCGAAACCTGAACCGGCTTCGCCTCGACGCCGAGATCGTCGTCGCCGACGCGCGGGGCGACGGGCCGACGTTCGCGCACATCCTCCTCGACGCGCCCTGCACCGCGACCGGCACGGTGCGCCGCCACCCGGACATCCTCTGGAGCAAGCGGCCGGAAAACTTGGCCCGGCCCGTCCGCCACCAGCGCGACCTGCTCGACGCGGCGATCGCGCGTCTGGCGCCGGGCGGGACGCTGGTCTACGCCGTCTGCTCCCTGGAGCCCGAGGAGGGCTCGGACCAGATCGAGGCGGCGCTCAATCGCCACCCCGGCCTCGCCCGGCGCGAGATCGCGGCCGATGAACTGGGCGGCCTGCCGCTTCGGCCGACGCCCGAGGGCGATCTGCGCACCCTGCCCTCGGACCTGGGCGATCAGGGCGGCATGGACGGGTTCTTCATAGGCCGGCTGACGCGGCCGGCTTGATCGAGGAGAAGACAGGAATGACCGTGCGACGCGCGCTGCTCTCGGTCTCGGACAAGACGGGGATCGTCGAACTGGGGCAAGCCCTCGCGGCACGCGGCGTCGAGTTGATCTCGACCGGCGGTACGGCAGAGACCCTGCGCGCGGCCGGCCTCGCCGTCGCCGACGTCGCGGCCTTGACGGGCCAAGCCGAGATCCTGGGCGGGCGGGTCAAGACGCTGCACCCGAAGGTGCACGGTGCCCTCCTCGCCAAGCGCGACGACCCCGACCACGCGGCGACGCTGGAGGCGGCCGGGATCGCGCCGATCAACCTCCTCGTCGTCAACCTCTACCCCTTCGAGGCGACGCTCAAAGCCGGCGCCGGGTTCGACGCGATCCTGGAGCAGATCGACGTCGGCGGCCCAGCCATGCTGCGCGCGGCGGCGAAGAACCACGCCCACGTCCTCGTCGTCACCGATCCGGACGACTACGCCCCGGTGCTGGCCGCGATCGGGGCCGACATGATCGACGACGGGCTGCGCCGCCGCCTGGCGAGGAAGGCGTTCGCGCGGACGGCTGCCTACGACGCCGCGATCGCGGCCTGGCTCGGCGCCGACGACGGGCCGCTGCCGGCGGTGCTGTGCTTGAGCGCCGCGAGGGTTCAAAGCCTGCGCTACGGCGAGAACCCGCACCAGGATGCGGCCCTCTACCGAGCGCCGCTCACCGGCGGCGGCGTCGCCGATGCCGTACAGTTGCAGGGCAAGCCGCTCAGCTACAACAACCTGCTCGACGCCGACGCCGCGATCGAGGCCGTCGCCGAGCACGACGAGCCTGCCTGCGTCATCGTCAAGCACACCAACCCCTGCGGCCTCGCGACGGCGGCGACCCCCTACGATGCCTATCAAGCGGCGCTCGCCTGCGACCCTTCGAGCGCGTTCGGCGGCATCGTCGCCCTCAACCGGCCGCTCGACGCGGCGACGGCAAACGCCATCGTCGCGCTGTTCGCCGAGGTCGTCGTGGCGCCCGAGATCGGAACGGATGCCCGCCCCGTCCTGGCGGTCAAGCCCAACCTGCGCGTCCTGATCCTGCCGGACGCTGACAAAAAGGCGGGGCTGGACCTGCGCGCCGTCGGCGGCGGATTGCTGGTGCAGACCGCCGACACCGGCACCGCTTCGATCGAGGAATGGCGATGCGTCACGGCGCGCGCCCCGGATCCGGCCGAGCGGGCGGCGCTCGCGTTTGCCTGGCGGACGGTCAAGCACGTCCGCTCGAACGCGATCGTGCTCGCGTGCGAAACGCAAACGATCGGCATCGGCGCCGGGCAGATGAGCCGGATCGACGCGGTCGACCTCGCCGTGCGCAAGGCTAGGGCGCACGCGCGGCCCGAGGGGTCCTGGGTGCTGGCCTCGGACGCCTTCTTCCCGTTCGCGGACGGGATCGAGGCGGCGTCCGCCGCCGGCGTGCGGGCGGTTGTACAGCCCGGCGGCAGCGTGCGCGACGAGGAGGTGATCGCCGCCGCCGACCGGGCCGGCGTCGCGATGCTGCTCACCGGGCGGCGCCACTTTCGCCACTGAGTGACGTGAAAAGGCCGCGGCGTTAAGCATTCGTTAGAAGTGTGGGAATTACAACCGACGGCGACGGGCCGTTTCGGCGACGAAGCGACGGCCCGTCATCGGGTCCACCGCATCTATGGCCGCCGTCCCATGCCCATGCTCGACCGTACCGTCCTCTACCTCGCCTCGATCATTCTGTTCTTCGCGTGGTTCATCGACAAGCCGGTGACGATGGCGATCATGCCCTGAAGCGCCGTTTCAGTTGGCGAGGTCTTGCATCTTCTCGCCGGTGGCATCGACGTTGTCGCCCGTGTCTTCCTTCAGCCCCTCCCAAGTATTGCCGCAGGCGGCGAGGCTGACACTCATCAGCAAGAGGGCGAGGAGCGAGAGGGCGAGGTTTTTGCGCATCGTTCGTGTCTCCTGACGTTTGCGGGCGATACCGGCCGGCGCGGTCCACGGCCATTCAAGCGGCAAGCGGCATCGAGGTTCCCCGGCCGAAGTTCGCAGCTTCGTTGCCGTGACCCATGGCCGGACCGGCGCCCGGTCCTTGTCCGCCGCCGCGCCGAGCGTAGATAGGATGGATCGAGCGTCACAACCGAAGAGACATCTCATGCCCGCGATCGTCGGCTGGCACCACCTGCCCTTTCTCAAGGCGAGCGGCGGCGACCTTGAGGCGATGATCGCCGAGGCGGCCAAAGGGGCACTCGCCCACGCCGGCATCGAGGCGGCGGCGGTGGACGAGGTCTTCCTCGGCCACTTCAACGAGGGCTTCGTCGCGCAGGGCTTCACCGCCCCGCTCGTCACCGCTTGCGATCCGGCCTTGCGCTTCAAGCCGGCGACCCGGCTGGAGAACGCCTGCGCCACGGGCTCGGCCGCCGTCTTCGCGGGTCTGCGCGCGATCCGGGGCGGCGATGCCAGGGTCGTCCTCGTCGTCGGCGCCGAGCGGATGTCGGAACTGTCGGGGGCCGCCGTCGGGGACGCGCTCCTGCGCGCCTCCTACGTCAAAAACGAGGCGGCGACGCCCGGCGGCTTTGCCGGCGTCTTCGGCCGTATCGCCGAGCTTTATTTCCAGCGCTACGGCGACCAGTCCGACGCGCTCGCGGCGATCGCCGCCAAGAACCACGCCAACGGGGTCGAGAACGCTTACGCCCAGATGCGCAAGGACTTAGGCTTCGACTTCTGCCGGAGCGTCTCGGACAAGAACCCCTACGTCGCCGGCCCCTTGAAGCGGACCGACTGCTCCTTGGTCTCGGACGGGGCGGCGGCGCTCGTCATCGTCGACGACGCGATGGTGCACGACTTCCCGCGCGCGGTCGGCTTTCGCGCCACGGCGCAGGTCGGCGACGTCATGCCGATGGCCGAGCGCGACGTCGTGCGCTTCGAGGGCTGCGGGCTCGCGTGGCGGCAAGCGCTGGAAAAGGCCGGAGTCGGCCTCGACGATCTCGACCTCGTCGAGACGCACGACTGCTTCACCATCGCCGAACTGATCGAGTACGAGGCGATGGGGCTGGCGCCACCCGGCAAGGGGGCGAACGTCGCCCTCGACGGCACGACGCGAAAGAGCGGCCGGCTGCCGGTCAACCCGTCCGGCGGGCTGAAGGCGAAGGGCCACCCGATCGGCGCCACCGGCGTCTCGATGCACGCCTTGTGCGCCATGCAACTGACCGACGCGGCAAACGGGATGCAAGTGCCGGGCGCGGCGCTCGCCGGGCTCTACAACATGGGCGGCGCCTGCGTCGCGTCCTACGTCAGCATCCTTGAGCGCACCCGCTGAGGCGAAGCCACGTTATAGCCAAATACGCACCTAACTGAACAATGACACACGAGATGGCCAGTTTCTTGCCTGGGATCGTTGTTCCTCGGATCAAGCTTGGCAACTTTGTTCGCAAGTGTCTGATAAGATAGTGTAGGTTCGGTTACAATAGGTGCTGGTGGCGCCGTGTCCTGGCCACCCTGGACCCCCGATCAAGTCGGGGGTGACAAAGGGTAGTGGTTGGAGTACACCAGCTTTGCCTTGGCCAATACAGCGCATAACGACGCAAACTGCCATAACCTGTCATTCCCGACTTAATCGGGGATCCAGTGTGGCCGGGATCTGCTCTTTCAATACTTTCGGCTACATCAAGCGTTCGTCAGGCTGCGTCGGTCTAGTCGCCGCCCCGGCACGGCTGCAGGCCACGCTCGGCGACGATGGCGAATAACTAGCGGGCGGAAGCCGGCTCGTGCTTGGCGGGGGGCTCGTCGGAAGCCGCGGTGCGGGTCGACTTGAGCCGCAGGGTCTCGCCGGGGCGGCGCTGGCGGGGGGTGTTGGCGTCGGCGGTCGGCGCGGCCACGGCGGGCTTGGCCGGCGCGGGCGGCGGGCTGACCGGGTCGGGCTCGGCCATCATTTCCGAGGTAGGCTCGACCACCTCCGGCTCGGGGACCGGCTCGGCGAGGCTGCGCGCCAGTGCGCGCAGGCGCTCCATCGGCACGGGCTCGGGTGCGGGGGTCTCGTCCGCCTCCTCGTCCTCGATCTCCTGCTCGAACGCTTCGACGTCGGCGAGCGTCAACTTGAGCAGCGCCAACTGCTCCAAGAACTGCTCGCGCATCGCCGGCGGCAGCCGCTCGACCGTGCGCTCCTCGACGAGTTGGTCGGCTTGGCGAAGGATGTTGCGGGCGTGCGTGACTTGGCCCGATATCTTGGTGTTGCCGGCGAGAACCTGGGCCACCGCCTTCGTCGAGGGCTGCAACTGCGAGAGCACTTCCCCGGCCGAGCCGGGAACCCGGCGCCCGCCACTGTTGGCGTTCGGGTTGCCGTTGCGGTTGTTGCCGCGGCGCTTCTTGCCGCCGCCGTTGCCGCGGCGAAAGGGGAACATCGAACGATTTTTTGGTGCGTTCACATCGTCAACCCGTGCATGTTCGGTCACGTGAGGAAACACCCGACCCGACGGGCGGGGCATATCGAGCGGGGCAGATCGAGAGCAATGGATCTGTCGCCCCGCTTTGGATCGAGGCCCTCGGCCCCGATCGCGCGTCGATGGCCAAGCGCGGCCTGTTATGGTGCTTTAAAAGCCCGAATCGAGCGGAGGTGAAACCAGCACTAGCCGGCCGGGCCGGAAAATCAAGCAAAAAAGTGTCGGACGGAATTTGCTTTAAGGCCTCGAACATAGGTTGTGTCCCCCGACACGGGAATCAAGCCTCAACCGCACGTGGCGGGCTCGACGGGAAGAACGATGACGCCGCGGCCGTCGTCGCTCAAGAGACGTCCACCCCCCCGCGCGAGCAGGCGCGCGAGCAGTTCCCAGGCAACGGCGCCCTCGCCGGCCGTCGGCGGCGCCACCGACGGCGGCAGGGTCAAGCGCAGACCAACATCCTCCACCGCCGCCGCGATGGTATCGCCGCGGGCGGGGGCGAGCAGGGCGAACGCCCGCTTGAGCGCCGCCGCGTCGCCGAGACAGCGCGCCCGCACCTCGCCCGCGACGGTGAAGCCGGCCGCGCGCAGCAAATCCGCCGGGACAATAACCGCCATCGTCCGCGAAGGATCCAGCGTCTCGGCCTCGACCAGCAGGGCCAGCACGGCGTCGAGCCGGGCGGCGGCGTCGGCGATCAGGCCGACGCCCGCGAGGGCTTCGGCGTCCAAACGGCCCATCGACCCGTCGAGCAGCATCTCGACGCCCGTCTTGATCGCGTGCAGGGGCGTGCGCAACTCGTGCGCCGCGTACCACGCCGTCGCCGGTCGCGTGGAACGGCTCCGTTCTTCGAGATCAAGACGATGCTCGTCGTGCACTTCAGGTTCGCAGGTCGGGGTTGAACGGTTGCAGCCTTCGCCTGACGACGACGGGACGTATGCTAGCACACTCAATGTATATTTTCCTAACAATCGTCGCCGGTACGGTGTCACCCAACGTACCCGCGGGTCCTGGAGGCAAAGCCGGCTTGGCCCTGCTTGAAACGCGCTTCAGGCGGCGAGCGCCTCGGCGTCGAACTCGGCCGAGGGGGCCAAGCCCAGCGCCAGCGCCACCGTCTCGGCCAGCGGCGCCGAGGCGGTGAGGCCTGGGCTCTCGATGCCGAACATGTTGACGAGGCCGGGCAGGCCGTGCGTTCGCGGCCCAGCGACGGTGAAGTCGGCGGCGGCCACCCCCTCGGGCGTGATCTTCGGCCGGATGCCGGCGTAGCCGGGCTCCAAAGTACCGTCGGGCAGGTCCGGCCAGTAGCGGCGCACTTGGGCGTAGAAGGCGTCGGCGCGGGCCGGATCGACGCCGTAGTCGACGCCGTCGAGCCACTCGGTGTCGGGACCGAAGCGGGCTTGGCCGCCGAGGTCGATCGTGAGGTGGACGCCCAGCCCCGCCGCCTCGGGCACGGGGTAGATCAGGCGCGTAAACGGGCTCTTGCCGCGCAAGGTGTAGTAGTTCCCCTTGCAGTAGTAGGCGCGCGGGACGTGGGCGGGTGTTAGCCCCTCGACGCGGCCGGCGAGGCCCGGCGCGTCGAGGCCGGCGGCGTTGACGAGGGTGCGGCAGGCAAGGCGCATCGGCGCCTCCCCGCCGACCTCGACGACGAAGCCGCCCCCATCTTTTGCCGCCGCCCGCGCCACCGGGGCGTTGAGCGCCAGCATGGCGCCCGCGTCCTCGGCGTCGCCCAGATAAGCGAGCATCAAGGCGTGGCTGTCGACGATGCCGGTCATCGGCGACCACAAGGCCGCCGTGCAGGTCAGGTTCGGCTCCATCGCCCGCGCGCGCCCGGCGTCGATCGCCTCGATTTCGGTGGCGCCGTTGGCGTGCGCCTTGGCGCGGATCGTGGCCAACTGCGCTTCTTGCGCCGCGTCGGCCGCGACGATCAGCTTGCCGCAGCGCCCGTGGGAAACGCCGTGGTCCTCCGCGTAACTATAAAGAAAGCTGCGGCCGGCGAGGCAGGTTTTCGCCTTCAGGCTATCCTTGGGGTAGTAGATGCCGGCGTGGATCACCTCGCTGTTGCGCGAACTGGTCTCGTTGCCGATGCGCGGCGCCTTGTCGAGGATCAAGACCTCCAGCCCGGCTTGCGCCAAGCGGCGCGCGACGGCGAGGCCGACGACCCCGGCGCCGACGACGACGCATTCGACCTCATCCATGTCGATCCCCGCTCGATGACAATCCAATGCCGCTGACGTTAGCCCAAAACCTTGAACGCTTCCTTAACCGCGCACGGCGGCGATCACGGCCGCGCCCGCGCCGGCCGTCTCGGCGGCGGCCAGGATCTCGTCCAGGCTGGTCGCGTCCAAGGGAATGCCGTCCTGCCCGCGCGCGCGGCGGGTCATCGCCTCGGGCTCGCCCGGCAGCAGGACGCGATCGAAGCCCAGCGCCGGGGGCGACGCCTTGATCCAGCCGCCGAGCGCGGTCACGTTGGCGCCGATCTCGGCCGGATCGCCGAGCGAGCGCGTGTCGATCACGACCGAGAGCAGGCTGTTGACGATGCCGCCGCCCCCCTCGGCCCAGGCGTCGCCGGTCATCCCGCCGGTGAGCGCACCGCCGAGCAGCTCGCACAAGACCGCGAGGCCGGAGCCCTTGTGCTCGCCAAAGGCGCGGATCGCCCCCTCGTTCGCGTCGACCATCGGGCGCGGGTCGGTCGTCGGCCGGCCATGCTTGTCGATCATCGAGCCCTTAGGCACCGGCACGCCCTTGTTGCGCGCGACCCGCGCCTTGCCGAACGCGATCGTCGAGGTCGCCATGTCGAGGACGACCGGCGCCTCGGCGGCGCCCAAGCCGGCCGCGAACGGGTTGGTGCCGAGCCGCGCGTCGCCGCAGCCGTAGGGGGCCTGCATGGGGAAGTGGTCGCCGACGTTGACGAAGTGGACCGAGGCGAAGCCCCTGGCGGCGCAGTGCTCGACGTAGTGGCCGACGCGGCCGACGTGCGAACTGTTGCGCAGTGCCACGACGCAAGCGCCGCTCGCCTCGGCCCGCGCCATGCCGGCGTCGAGCGCCTCGCGCGCCATGCGCTGGCCGAGGCCGCGCTTGGCGTCGAGGTGGAGCAGGCCGGGCAGGTCGGCGAGCACGGCGAGGTCCTGGTTGGGCACGGCGAGCCCGTCCTGCACGAGGCGGACGTAGGTCGGCAACATGCCGACCCCGTGCGAGTCGTGCCCGGACAGGTTGGCGAGGACGAGGTGGGCCGCCACCTCGTCGGCCTCGGCCGCCGTGCTGCCCAGGGCCGCCATCGTCGCCGATGCCAGCCGTTCGAGCGCTTCGGCCGGAACAGATACCGTGGTCAAGTCTCGTCCTCCCCCCTCGCTTCGGATTTCTTGGCCGCGACCGCCATGAGTGCCGCGTGCAGGCCCGGCGTGCAGGCGACGAGGCCCTTGTGCTTCGTCTCCTCGCGGTTGAAGGAGAGCGGCCTGCCGCTAGCGTCGCTGACCCGGCCGCCGGCCTCCTCCAGGATCAACGTGCCGGCGGCAACGTCCCAGTCGCAGGCCTTGCGGCGCGAGAAGAAGGCATCGAAGCGCCCGGTCGCCACCTTGGCCATCTTGTAGGCGAGCGAGCCGATGCGGACGATCTCGGCCTCGGGAAAGGCCCGCTTGAAGGCGGCGCGGCGGTCCTCGCCCTCGCTCACGGCGATCCTGGCCCCGTCGAGCGCCAGGCACGGGCTGACGCGCAGGGCCTCGCCGTTGAGCATCGCACCCAGGCCGCGCTCGGCGGTGAACAGTTCGTCCTTGGCCGGGTTGAGGAGGGCCGCCAGCACGGGCACCCCGTCGGCGACGAGGGCCACGCTGATCGTGAACTCGGGCTTGCCCTCGGCGAAGCTGCGCGTGCCGTCGATCGGATCGACGATCCAGACGTGGCGGGCAGCCAAGCGCGCCGGGTCGTCCTCGGTCTCCTCGGAGAGCCACGCGACGCCGTCGCTCGCGGTCAAGGCCATCAGCCGCTCGCGCAGGAAATCGTCGATGGCGACGTCGGCCTCGGTGACCGGCTGGTCCGGCGCCTTGTCCCACCGCTTCGGGTTCTGGCGAAAGTGGTCGAGCGCGATCTTGCCCGCCTCTTGGATCAGGTCGTGCAGTTCCGGCCGCAGGCGGGCGAGGTCGATGGTGCTGGGTTGGGGATCGGTCATACCCCCAAGGTTAGCGCAACCGCGGTCCAGGGCAATGTGGCGTCGTGAACGCTTCGCGTTGCGCTCGCCGCGCGGGCTTTTTCTCTTTTTTGCAACTTTGGCCGGGGCCGGCCCTCGGCGTTTTGGCTAATCTCCTACGTTAACACCGGCAAAAGAGCGCACGCGCAGCGTTCAGCATCCCGGCTTTGCTTTTGCCGGACGATCCCTTAAAAAAGGTCGCACCGTGAGGGCCGTGTCGGAGAGGGGCTGGTGACGGAGACGGCGGCGGCTGGCATCGACATCCCGGCTTTTCTCGACGCGGCGATCGTTCGGCACGAGGGGGCCCGGCGTGGTTTCGCCCTCTACGGCGCCGGCTTGATCGCGCTCGGCATCCTCTTCCTGCTCCCGGCGCTCGCCGTCGGCTTTTGGCCCTGGGTCGCGGGCAGCGTCATGGCGCCCGCGGTCAGCGTCTTCGCCTTTCGCAGCGCGATCGAGCGGCGCGAGCGGATCGAGGGGCTCGAAGTCCTGCGCGAGGAGTGGCTCGGGATGCAGGATCGTTCCGACAACGCCGCCGGGCGCTTCCTCGACCTCATCAAGAAGCTCTACTGAGCGCGGCAGCGCAACGGGATGGACGAGCATGGACCGTATTGCCGAGCTTGAGGCGCACCTGAAAGGTTGGGAACGGCGCAGCCGGACACGGACCGGCCTGCTCACCTTGATCCCGATCGGGGCGGCGCTCGGCATCGGCTACCTCGTCGACCAGCGGGCCGAGTCGACGGGGCAGCAGGTGGACGAGGCGCTGGCCGCTCTCGACGTGGCGCCGGTGGCGGACGACCCGAGCATCGAGGCGCGGCTGGCGGCGATCAACCGCACCGGGGCCGAGTTGCAGGGCCTGAGACAGGAGGCCGAGCGGGCAAACGCGCTCGAAGCCGAGCGCGACGGGTTCGCGGCGCAGGTCGCGGACCTGCAGGCCCGGGTGGGGGGGCTCGAAGCCGAGCGCGATAAGGCTTCAAAGAGCGCCACCGACCTGCAAGGCGAGATCGAGGGACTGCAAGCACGGGCGGCCGAGACGGCGCAGGCGGCGGCGATGGCCAAGACGGCGGCCGCGGGCGTGCGCGAGGAGCGCGACCGGCTGCAATCACGGGCAACGACGCTCGAACAACAGGTTACGGCCCTGCAACGGGAGCGCGACGCGCTCAAGCGCGCCGCCCTGGACGCGAACCGGGCGTTCACCGCAAAGCGGGAAACCCTCGAAGCGCGCATCGCCGGCCTGAACGACGACATCGAGCGCCTCAAGACCGCGCGGGCGGCGGCGGAGCGGGGGGCGTCCCAGGTGCGCGACGCGATGGCGGCGCTGACGACGCGGTTCGAGACGCTGAGCAAGGCGGGCGCCGTGCGGGACCGCGCGCTGCGCGAGGCCGAGGCAAGCCTCGCCGCCCTGCAAGGCCAGATCGAGGACGAGCGCCGCGACGCGGCGTCGCGGCTCGCCAAGGCGCAGAGCGAGGTCGAGGCGGCACGGCGCCGGATCGTCGAACTCGAAAGCGGGCGCGACGAGACGCTTTGAACGCTTCGCGTGCGCTCGCCGCGCGAGCTTTCTTCTTTTTTTGCCAGTGTTAACGCAGGAGGTTGGCCTCAACGTCGAGGGCAAGTCTCGGACAAAAGCAAAAAAGAGAAAAAAGAAGCCCGCGCGGCGAGCGCACGCGCAAGCGTTCTCATCCCCCCTTGCGCCACCTGCCGGCCTCGTCCTGCTGCCAGTAGACCCGCTCGAAGCCCTGTCCGGCCGCCCAGCGCCAGCGCGCGCGCGCCCTTTGCACAGCACCCCCGTCGCGGCCGTCGAAGACTTCAAGGACGCGATCGAACATCGCGGCGTCCTCGGCCGGGGCGTCGTCGAGCAGGATCAGGATCGCCGCACCGTTCGGCGCCTCGGTGCCGGTGGTGAGGTAGACGGGCTGCAACTCCGGGTCGGGGTCGGCCATCGTCCCGTGCGGCAGGAAGCTCTCCTTGCCCCTGGTCCACAGCGCCCGGTCGAGGCCCTCGACGCGCTCGTTTGACGGCGAGCGGACGACGACGCGCTGGCGCCGCTCCAGCGCCTTGCCGAGCAACTGAACCAGCGCGTCCTCGATCGTGAAGCGGGTGAGGTGGTAAAAGCCGATCTCGGGCAAGGCGGTCAGCGCGGCTTGTAGGCGATCGCGTCGACCTCGACCGCGATGTCGATCATGAGCCTCGCCTCGGCCGTCGTCCTGGCCGGCGGATCGCTTGGGAAGCAGGTGGCGTAGACGGCGTTGAAGGCGGCGAAGTCGGCCCGGTCGCGCAGGTACACCGTCGTCTTGACGAGGTCGGCGAGGGTGCAGCCGGCGAGCTTCAGCACCGTCTCAATATTCGCCATCACCTGCCTCGTCTCGGCCTCGATGCCGCCCGGGGCGACCTTGCCGTCGGGGCCTCTCGGCACCTGCCCCGAGACGTAGACGAAGTCGCCGGCGCGCACGGCGGGGGACAGCGGCACGCCCGCCTCGCCGAAGGTCTCTTTCATGGTCTCCTCCTCCTTGACGGCGCCCGGGGCCGCGGTGCGGCCACGATAGGAGCGAGCGGGGCGAAGGCCAAGCGCGCGTTCTTGCCGATGCTGGCGGCGGGGCGCGAACGCGCTATCGTGCCGGCCTCGGCGGGACGGGGTTATAGGACGGGGGCAGCGACATGCGCAGCAGCAAGACGATCCACGTCGTGTCGTGCCACGCCGAGGGCGAGGTGGGCGACGTCATCGTCGGCGGCGTGGCGCCGCCGCCGGGCGAGACGCTCTGGCAGCAAAGCCGCTTCATCGCGCGCGACAGAACCTTGCGCAACTTCGTCCTCAACGAGCCGCGCGGGGGGGTCTTTCGCCACGTCAACCTGCTCGTGCCGCCCAAGCACCCCGACGCGCAGATGGGCTGGATCATCATGGAGCCCGAGGACACGCCGCCGATGTCGGGCTCGAACGCGATCTGCGTCGCGACGGTGCTGCTCGACACCGGCATCGTCGCGATGCAGGAACCGTTAACCGAGATGGTGCTGGAAGCGCCGGGCGGTCTCGTGCGGATCGAGGCGCAGTGCCGCGGCGGCAAGGCCGAGCGCGTCACGGTGCGCAACCTGCCCGCCTTCGCCGCCCGGCTCGCCGCCCCGCTCGAAGTCGCGGGCCTGGGGACGCTCACGGTCGACACGGCCTACGGCGGCGACAGCTTCGTGATCGTCGACGCGGCGGCGCTGGGCGTCAGGATCGCCGTCGAGGAGGCGCGCGACCTCGCCGGCTTGGGCGTCGCGATCGCGAACGCCGCCGACGCGCAGCTCGGCTTCGCGCACCCGGAGAACCCGGATTGGAACCACGTCTCGTTCTGCCTCTTCGCCGGGCCGGTCGAGCGCCGCGGCCGGCGCTTGTCCGCCCGCTCGGCGGTCGCGATCCGCCCGGGCAAGATCGACCGCTCGCCGACGGGCACCTCGGTCTGCGCCCGCATGGCCGTCCTGCACGCGCGCGGGTTGATGCGAACCGGCGAGACCTTCTGCGCCCGCTCGATCATCGGCTCCGAGTTCGAAGGCGCGATCCTGGCCGAGACCACGCTCGGCGGCAAGCCCGCCATCCTGCCGGCGGTCAGCGGCCGCGCTTGGATCACCGGCATCCATCAGCACATGCTCGACCCGAACGACCCGTGGCCCGGCGGCTACAGGATCGGCGACACGTGGCCGGGGGCCAAGGGCTGAGCGGGCGACGCTTAGGCTTCAGCTTGAACCCTTGCCGCGAAGATAGGCGGCGTGGCCCTCCTGGATCGTTCGCCGCGCCGCCTCGGCGTCGCTCCACTCGGTCGAGATGCCGGGATCCTCCAAGTCGAGGTAGGAGCGGAAGAAATAGTCGATCTCCTTGAGAAAGTGCTTGGGTAGGGCGTCGGCCGTGTCGTGCTCCTTGTAGAGCGGGTCGTTCGCCGAGACGGCGACGATCTTGTCGTCGCTCTTGTCGCTGTCCTGCCACTTCATGCCGAACATCGCGACGGGCCGGACCAGCATGACCGTTCCGGCCACGACCGGCTCGTCTTGGATGATCAGCACGTCGATCCCGTCGCCGTCCGGGGCGATGGTCTGCGGGATGAAGCCGTAGGCGGTCGGGAATTGCAGCGGCCCCGGCAGCACGCGGTCGAGGAAGAAGGCGCCCCACTCGGGTTGGTACTCGTACTTGTTCTTCGAGCCCTTGGGGATCTCCACGACGGCGTTGACCTCGCGGGGCGCCCCGTCGCCCAAGGGCAATTCGGTGAGCTTCATGACGTTCGTCTTTCTCGTCGCGTTCGATCGGGGAGAAGGTAGGCCGCCGCGCCCGCGGGACGACCCCGGCCCCGCCGGTGCCGGCCGGGGGCGTTTTCTTCGGGGCGATTGGGCGGTGTCGAAGCGCGAAGCAAAACGCCGTTCCCACGAGGCGCGCTTAACCCGACGTTAAGGCCCGGCGGGTTAGGGTGGCGTCGAGTAGTGATTTCAGCGGGACGAGACGATGACGATCGCGCGACGGTGGTTCTTGCAAACGACGTGGGGAACGCTCCTCGGATTGGTCGCACCCTTGGGCCGGACGAGGCCGGCGCGGGCCGCGGGCCTGCTGGCGGGGGTCTTTCGCGACCCCGCCGCCGCGCGCACGGTCGGCCGGGCCGTCCTCGCCGCCAAAGCGGCGCCCGCGCGCCCGGACCTGCTGATCGAGGGCCTGCTCGACCGCCACCCGGATCTGGGGCCTCTCTTGGGCGCCGGCGATCGGGATGACCTGGCGTCGGGCGTCGGGCGGGCGGTGCGGAGCGACTTCGCCGCCGGGCGGACCCGCCTCGTCGACGGCTGGCTGTTGAGCGCCAGCGAGGCCGACCTCTACGCGCTCGCCCACCTCGCCTGAGACAAGCCGTGCTGATCGACACCCGCGCGCTGCCCGAGGGCACCCTGATCGAGGCCGACATCGCCATCGTCGGCGCCGGTGCCGTCGGCATCGCCATGGCCCGCGCCCTCAAGGGCCGCGGCTTGAAGGTGGCGCTGATCGAGAGCGGCGGCTTTGCGTACGACGACGCGACCCAGGCCCTCTACTTGGGCGAGACCTCCGGCAACCCGACTTCCGACCTCGATGTCGGGCGGCTGCGCTACCTGGGCGGTACCAGCAACCACTGGGCCGGCTACTGCCGCCCGTTCGACCCGATCGACTTCGAGGCGCGGCCCTGGGTGCCGCTCAGCGGCTGGCCGCTCGGCCGGGCCGACCTCGACCCGTTCTACGCCAAGGCGCACAAGGTCTTGGAGCTGCAAGACTACGACTACGCGCCCGGACGCTGGGCCAGGCACATGGCGCCCCTCTACGGCGAAGCCTTCGCGCACAACGAGCGGGTGCGGCCGTCGGTGTTCCAGTTGAGCCCGCCGACGCGCTTGGGCGAGCGCTACCGCGACGAGCTTGAGAAGGCGCCCGACGTTGCGCTCTACTTGTGGGCCAACCTGACCCGCGTCCGGCTCGACGCCGACGCCAAGCGCGTCGAGGGCCTCGACCTCGCCACGCTGGAGGGGCGGCGCCACGCCGTGCGGGCCAAGGAGTACGTGCTGGCGACGGGCGGGGTCGAGAACGCGCGCATGCTGCTCGCCTCGAACGACGTGATGTCGGCCGGGGTCGGCAACCAGAACGGCTGGGTCGGCCGCTGCTTCATGGACCACCCCGGCTACGAGGCCGCGACGATCCTGTTCACGCGGCCCTCCGACCTGACGCGGGGGCCGGCGACGCAGATGATCAGCACCGCCTTGACCTTGGCGCCGGAGGTCCAGCGGCGCGAAGGGCTGCTCAACCCGCTGTTCCAGATCCATAGGGTTCCCGGAGCGGAGGAGCCCGACGGTTACGTGGCACTGCGCGACTTGACGAAGGCGGCGCGGCGCGGGCAGGTGCCGCCCGGCTGGTCCGACATGCTCGGCACCGTCGCGGGCGACCTCGACGGCGCGGTGGAGGGTCTTTGGGGCCGCTTCATGGCCGAGGTGACCAAGGTCGAGGTGCGGGTGCACTGCGAGGTGGCGCCGAACCCCGACAGCCGGATCACCCTGATCGACGACGAGGACGCGCTCGGCCTGCCGCGGGTGCGTCTCGACTGGCGGCTCCAGGAGATCGACCGCCGCACCGTCCGCCGCGGGCTCGCGATCCTGGGCGAGGAGGTGGGGGCGAGCGGCCTCGGACGGCTGCGGCTGCACGACTGGGTGCGAGACGACGGCTTCGACGTCCCCGGCGACGGCTCCTACCACCACTGCGGCACGACCCGGATGAGCGACGACCCGAAAGCGGGCGTCGTCGACCGCGACTGCCGCGTGCACGGGCTCGCCAATTTGTGGGTCGCCGGCAGCTCGGTCTTCCCGACCTGCGGCTACGCCAACCCCACCTTGAGCCTCGTGGCGCTGGGCCTGCGCCTCGCCGAGCGCCTGCAGCGGCGGGACGTCCAGGCCGTCGACACGGGCGCCAACCGGCCGAGGCTTGCGCCGGTCATCGCCGAGTAGCGCCGGTTCGGTGACGCCCGATCGCCCTCGCCGCACGCCCCGGACGCGATCCGGGAGCCTGACCCCGACTTGATCTGGGGCGTGGCGCATCTCAAACTTGCTTCAAAGCCGGTCTCGCCCGGGCTACGACGCACCCCGGGCGGCGGCGCGGATGGCGCTCAAGGGGCGGGTCGGGGTGATCGCCTCGACGTCGAGCGCCACCTCGATCAGGGCCGGGCGTTCGGCCCCGATCGCGGCCTTGAAGGCGGGGGCGAAGTCCTCGGTGCGGGCGACCTTGAAGCCCAGGGCGCCCACGCTCTCGGCGAGTGCCTTGAAGTCGGGGTTGCGCAGATCCGTGCCCACGACGCGCTCAGGATAGGCCCGCTCCTGGTGCATGCGGATCGTGCCGTAGCTTCGGTTGTTGACGACGACGACGACGATCGCGGCCCCGTGCTGCACGGCGGTCGCGAGTTCCTGCACCGTCATCATCAAGCAGCCGTCGCCCGCGAACGCGACCACGAGGCGCTCGGGGCAAGCGAGCTTCGCCGCGATCGCCGCCGGCAGGCCGTAGCCCATCGAGCCCGAGGTCGGTGCGAGCTGCGTGCCGGGGCCGTAGGGGTAGAAGCGGTTGACGAAGCCGGCGTAGTTGCCGGCCCCGTTGGTGACGATCGCGTCCTTGGGCAGGTGCGCGCCGAGCCACGCGACGAGGGCCGGCAGTTGCAGCGGCCCCGGCACCTCGGTCGGGCGCCGGTGATCGAGGTAGGCCGCGTGCGCCGCTTCGGCCCCGCCTTGCCACGCGGCCTCGGCCGGCGGCGGCAGTTGCGCCAGGGCCAGCGCCGTCGCGTCCATTCCGGCGCACAGCGCGAGGTCGGCGGCGTAGACCCGGTTCAGCTCCTCGGGATCGGGGTGGACGTGGATCAGCGTCTGCGCGCGCCTGTCGAGCCCGATCAGGCCGTACCCGTCGGTCGTCATCTCGCCCAGGCGGGCGCCCAGGACCAGGAGGAGGTCGGCGTCGCGCACCCTTGCCGCCAGCTTCGGGTCGGGCGCGATGCCTAAGTGGCCGGCGTAGCAGGGGTGGTCGTTGTCGATCAGGCCCTGGCGGCGAAAGGCGGCGGCGGCCGGGAGATCCCAGGCTTCGAGGAAGAGGGCGAGACACGCGGTGCCGGCCGGCGTCCAGCCGCCGCCGCCGACGACAGCGAGCGGCCGCCGCGCCCGGCCCAGGCACGTCACGAGGGCGCGCAGGCCCTCCAGGTCGAGGGCGGATCGGGCCGGCTCGACGCGCTCCGCGTCGGCGGCGTCGGCCTCGGCGGACAAGACGTCCTCCGGCAGGGCGAGGACGACGGGGCCGGGCCTGCCGTTCATCGCGGTGGCGTAGGCGCGGCGCAAAAATTCCGGCAGCCTCGACGGGTCCGGCACCTCGGCGACCCACTTCGCCATGCCGCCGAAGAAGGCCGGGTAGTCGACTTCCTG
The DNA here is from genome assembly GCA_965217265.1 of Geminicoccaceae bacterium. Classification (GTDB taxonomy): domain Bacteria; phylum Pseudomonadota; class Alphaproteobacteria; order Geminicoccales; family Geminicoccaceae; genus JAGRGG01. Next base: position 283,177 of record CBDCHP010000011.1, read on the forward strand.
GAAGGCCTCGCGGCCGCGCATCGAGGTCGCCACCTGCCCGACCAGGAGCAGCATCGGCGTGCTGTCCTGTGCTGCGACGTGGACCCCGGCCGCCGCGTTCGCGGCGCCCGGCCCGCGGGTGACGAGGGCGACGCCAGGCCGGCCGGTGAGCTTGCCGTGCGCCTCGGCCATCATCGCGGCCCCGCCTTCCTGCCGGCAGGCGACGAAGCGCAAGGGGCGGTCGTGCATGGCGTCCAGAGCGGCGAGGTAGCTCTCGCCCGGCACGCCAAACGCGAGGTCGGTGCCCTGCGCCAAGAGGCCGTCGATCAAGATCTCGCCGCCGCTGCGCATCGCCATCCCGGTCGTCCCCTTCCGTTGTCCATCCAGCGCGACGAATGCTTTACAAGCAACGGGCGCTTCGCTCATAAGTGTCGCTCATACCCCAAAAGCGCGGCCCGTCCCAGGCAGGGACGCAACGCTTGAGGCGGACGAGGATGACGGGCAGCAAGATTATTCGGCACACGACACTCGGCGCCCCGCGCCGGGCCGCGCCCCTGCCCGCGCTTGTGCCCGCGCCCGTCGTCGATCTCCAAAGCCTTTTCGACCTTCGACTTACCGGCCCCTGAGCCCGCGCCGTTCGCGGCCGTCGTTCAGGGGATTTCGCTCCGGTTCGCGCACGAGATCAATCAGGCTTTGGAAATCGCACCATGACCACCTCCGAACGCGTCATCATCTTCGACACCACCTTGCGCGACGGCGAGCAGTCGCCGGGTGCCTCCATGACCGTGCCGCAAAAGGTGCAGATCGCCGAGACGCTCGAAGCCATGGGCGTGGACGTGATCGAGGCCGGCTTTCCGATCGCCTCCGACGGCGACTTCGAGGCGGTGCGGGCGATCGCCAAGCGGGTCAAGGACAGCGTCGTCTGCGGCTTGGCCCGCGCCGCCGCCGGCGACATCGACCGCGCCGCCGAGGCGATCAAGCCCGCCGCGCGCGGCCGCATCCACACCTTCATCGCCACCTCGCCCCTGCACTTGGCCTACAAGCTGAAGATGAGCGAGGACGAGGTCCACGCCCGCGTCGTCGAGAGCGTCACCCGGGCGCGCAACCACACCGACGACGTCGAGTGGTCGTGCGAGGACGGCTCGCGCACCGGGCACGACTTCCTGTTTCGCTGCATCGAGAGCGCCATCCACGCCGGCGCCACGACGATCAACGTTCCCGACACGGTCGGCTACGCCTACCCCGAGGAGTTCGCCGACCTGATCCGTGCGATCAAGAACAACGTGCCCAACATCGACAAGGCGATCGTCTCGGTCCACACCCACAACGACCTCGGCCTCGCGGTCGCCAACGCGCTGCGCGCCGTGCAGGCGGGCGCCCGGCAGATCGAGTGCACGATCAACGGCATCGGCGAGCGGGCGGGCAACTGCGCCTTGGAAGAGGCGGTGATGGCGATCCGGACGCGCCAGGACTGCCTGCCCTACGCCTCGCGCATCGTGACGCAGGACATCATGAAGGCGTCCCGGCTGGTCGGCGCCGTCACCGGCTTTGCCATCCAGCCGAACAAGGCGATCGTCGGCAAGAACGCGTTTGCGCACGAGAGCGGCATCCACCAGGACGGGATGCTCAAGAACGCCGAGACCTACGAGATCATGCGGCCCGAGGACGTCGGCCTCGTCAAGTCGAGCCTCGTCATGGGCAAGCACTCGGGCCGGCACGCCTTCAAGACTAAGCTCGAAGAGTTGGGCTACGACCTCGGCGACAACGCGCTCAAGGACGCCTTCGTCCGCTTCAAGACGCTGGCCGACAAGAAGAAGGAGGTCTTCGACGAGGACATCGTGGCGCTGGTCGACGACGAGATCGGCTCGAACGACCAGGCGATCCGCTTCGTCGGCCTCGCCGTCCGCTGCGGCTCAGAGGTCGCGCCGGCAGCGGAACTGACGCTGGAGATCGAGGGCGAGGCCAAGACGGCGACGGCCGGCGGCGACGGTCCGGTGGACGCGACCTTCAACGCGATCAAGGCCTTGTACCCGCACACGGCGGCGTTGCCCTTGTTTCAGATCCACGCCGTCACCGGCGGCACCGACGCGCAGGCGATCGTCACCGTGCGCCTCGAAGAGGACGGCCGCACGGTGAACGGCCAGTCGGCCGACACCGACACGCTGGTCGCGTCGGCGCGCGCTTATATCGCGGCGTTAAACAAATTGTTAACCAAACGTGGTAAGAAAGTCCCCGTCGCACTCTCGGCCTGATTGAGAAACCCTCGCAGGACCTCGGGGCGGCGGCCGCGTCGCTTCGAGGTGCCGGCCCTCGATCCACCCCCGTCCTCGTCGAGGCCGGGCGGGTCGGGCGCCCCGGCCCTCGGCAGCGGTCTTTGACGCCGGGGCCCGGCCCCGCCGAACGTTGGACCATGCGAGGATTGGATTTCGATGCTGTCGCGCATACTAGGGCTGTTCTCGGCCGATCTTGCCATTGATCTCGGTACCGCCAACACCCTCATCTACATGAAGGGCAAGGGCATCGTCTTGAACGAGCCCTCGGTCGTGGCGCTTGCCACCCTCAAGGGCCGCAAGCAGGTGCTCGCCGTCGGCGAGGAGGCCAAGCAGATGGTCGGGCGCACGCCCGGCAACATCGAGGCCATCCGCCCCTTGCGCGACGGGGTCATCGCCGACTTCGAGGTGGCGGAGGAGATGATCAAGCACTTCATCAGGAAGGTGCACCGCCGCAGCTTCGCCAGCCCGCAGGTGATCGTCTGCGTGCCGTCCGGCTCGACCGCTGTCGAGCGCCGCGCGATCCAAGAGGCCGCCGAGGCCGCGGGCGCCAGGCGCGTCCACCTGATCGAGGAGCCGATGGCGGCGGCGATCGGGGCCGGGCTGCCGGTCACCGAGCCGACGGGCTCGATGGTCGTCGACATCGGCGGCGGCACGACCGAGGTCGCCGTCGTCTCCTTGTGCGGCATCGTCTACGCCCGCTCGATCCGCGTCGGCGGCAACAAGATGGACGAGGCGATCATCAACTTCGTCCGCCGCAACCACAGCCTGCTCATCGGCGAGGCGACGGCCGAGAACATCAAGAAGCGGATCGGCTCGGCGTGTTTGCCCGAGGACGACGACGGCGAGGTCATGCAGATCAAGGGCCGCGACCTCATGAACGGCGTGCCGAAAGAGATCGTCGTCAGCCAGCGGCAGATCGCCGAGAGCTTGGCCGAGCCGGTCTCGGCGATCATCGAGGCGGTCAAGGTCGCCTTGGAGCACACCGAGCCCGAACTCTCGGCCGACATCGTCGACAAGGGCATCGTGCTCACCGGCGGCGGCTCGCTCCTGGGCTCGCTCGACTTCGTCCTGCGCCACTCGACCGGGCTGCCGGTGAGCCAAGCCGACGAGCCCTTGACCTGCGTCGCGCTCGGCACCGGCCGCTGCCTGGAAGACAAACCGCTGCGCGGCGTCCTCCAGGCCGCATATTAACCTAAAAGTTTTATAGATTTCGCCTAAACGCGCTTTAGTTGAAAAGGTGCGTGGCGTATAGTCTGCCGACGCCCGGCCCGGCGCCGGGCCGTCCTCCTGCCCATCGGGATGCTCAAGCAAACGATGTCGTTGAAGCTCGCCCTCTCACGGCTCTTCGTCCTGCCCGACCCGCTGAAACTCGCGGGCGAGCGGCTGACGATCGCCGTCTTGGTCGCGGCGGCACTCGCCCTCGTCGCCGTCTCGAAGGGACCGAGCGGCGTGGGCGAGCAGGTCCGTCTCCTGGTCCGCGACCCGCTCGTGCCGGCCCTGAGCGCCCTGCAGGTGCCGATCGACGGCGCCGTGGCACTCGGCCGCCGGGCGGGCGCCTTGCTCGCCGTCTACCGCGAGAACGAGCGCTTGCGGATCGAGAACGCCCGGCTGCGCGGGCGCGAGATCGAATCGGTGCAGCTCGGCGTTGAGAACCGCGCCCTGCGCGGGGTGTTGAACATGCCGCCGCGGCAGTCGGGGGGTGCCAGCTGGGCCTCGGGCCGCCTCGTCGCCGACGGCGCCAGCCCGTTCTCGCACACCCGGCTGCTCGACGTCGGCGCCGCCGCCGGCCTCGACGTCGGCATGGCGGTGCTGGCCTCGGGCGGCCTCGTCGGCCGCGTGACCGGCGTCGGCCGGCAAAGTTCGCGCGTGATGCTGCTCACCGACTTCAACTCCAAGATCCCGGTCCTGGTCGAGAGTTCCGGCGACCCGGCCCTGCTCGAAGGCGACAACACGGGCGAGCCCAAGCTGCGCTTCATGCCGCTCGACCCGAGCTTTCAGGTCGGCGACCGGGTCTTGACCTCCGGCAGCGGCGGCGTCCTGCCGGCCGGCCTCCTGGTCGGCGTCGTCAGCCGGGTCGGCGACGCCGGGGTCAGCGTGCGGCCGTTCGTCGATTGGAACCGCCTCGACGTCGTCTCCGTCCTGCTCAGCCCCGCCTTGCCGCCGCCCGAGGCGGTGACGGACGCCCCCGCCCCCGGCGGCGGGACCGATCTGCCGCCGGTCGTCGCCTCGGCGCTGACGGACGCGCCTTGATGGCGGTCATCCTCGCCCGCCCGCTCGACCCGTTGCGGCGCTTGAGCCCCCTCTTGCTGGCGCTCGTCGCGGTCTTGATCGACTTGATGCCCCTGCCCTCCGCGTCGCCGCTCGCCATCGCGCCGAGCCTCACCTTGTGCGTCCTGTTCTACTGGAGCATCCACCGGCCGGAACTCTTGGGGCCCGTGGCGATCTTCCTCGTCTGCCTCCTGCTCGACGCCGTGGCCGGGCTGCCCTTGGGCCTCACCGCCTGCGCCGCCCTTCTGGCGCGCGCCCTCTTGGGTGGCCGGCACCGGCTGCTGCGGGGCTACGGCTTCGCCGTGCTCTGGGCCTGCTTCGTCTTGGTGACGGTCCTCGTCTTGAGCCTGCGCTGGGCCCTCGTCTGCCTCGCCTGGTGGCGCCCCTTGGCCTTCGAGCCGGTGGCGGTCGAGATCCTGCTCACGATCGCCGCCTACCCGCTCGTCGGCCTCGGCCTCGGCCACGTCCAACTCTGGCTCGATCGTCGCCATGCACCAAGAAGCTGACCGGCAGAAGACCTTCGCCCGCCGGGCGCTGTTCGTCGGCGCCTGCCAGACGGCGCTGTTCGGGGCGCTCGGCGCCCGGCTCTACCAGTTGCAGGTGCGCCAAGCCTCGGCCTACTCCCTCCAGGCCGAGGACAACCGCGTCAACCAGCGCCTGCTCGTCCCGCCGCGCGGCCGGATCGTCGACCACACCGGCGTGCCGCTCGCCGACAACGTGCCGACCTACCGCGTGCGGGTGGTGCGCGAGCAGGCGAAGGCTCTCCGCCGCGTCCTCGATCGCTTGGGCGCCCTGCTCGGGCTCGATCCGAGCGCGATCGACGCGATCGAGGCGCGGGCACGGCTGCGGCGCGCCTTCGTGCCGATCTTGATCCGCGACGATCTGAGCTGGGAGGAGGTCGCCCGCATCGCGCTCGCCGCCCCCGACCTGCCGGGCGTCCTCTTGGATGCGGCGCTGCTGCGCGACTACCCCTACGGCGAGGTCCTGGCGCACGTCTTGGGCTATGTCGGCCCCGTCAACGCGCGCGAGCGGGAGGAGGGCCCAGACCCCTTGCTGCGGGTGCCCGAGTTTCGCATCGGCAAGAACGGCATCGAGCAGCGCTACGACCAGACGCTGCGCGGCCGGGCGGGCTTGAGCCAGATCGAGGTCAACGCGGTCGGCCGCGAGATCCGCGAGCTCGACCGCGACCCCGGCGACAAGGGCGCGGACGTGCGGCTCTCGATCGACCTCGAGTTGCAGCAATTTTGCTTCGAGCGCCTGTCGAACGAGCTGGCCGCCGCCGCCGTCTGCCTGGACGTCGAGACCGGCGCCGTCCTGGCGCTCGCGAGCGTGCCGTCCTTCGACCCGCGCGCGTTCGCCAACGGCCTGTCGCACCGGCAGTGGAACATGTGGCGCGACAACCCCCGCCACCCGCTGGTCAACAAGGCGCTCAAAGGCGAGTACCCGCCCGGTTCGACCTTCAAGATGGTGACGGCGATCGCCGCCTTGGAGGGCGGGATCTCGCCCGCCTACGAGGCGTACTGCCCCGGCCACATGAGCCTCGGCCGGGCGCGCTTTCACTGCTGGAGGTCGAGCGGGCACGGCCGGGTCGCCCTCACCCAGGCGCTCGCCCAGTCCTGCGACGTCTACTTCTACGACGTGGCGCGCCGGGTGGGCGTCGACGCCATCGCGAGCGTCGCCCGTCGCTTAGGCCTCGGCGACCGGCTCGACGTCGACGTGCCGGGCGAGAAGCCGGGCCTGATCCCGACCAAGGCCTGGAAGCGCGACGCGATCGGCGAACCCTGGCAGAAGGGCGAGACCCTGATCGCCGGCATCGGCCAGGGCTTCGTCCTGGCGACGCCCTTGCAGCTCGCCGTCATGACCGCGCGCTTGTGCAACGGCGGCAAGGCGGTGCGGCCCTGGTTCGCGACACCGCCGGAGGAAGAGCCACCCTTGATCGACATCGACCCCGCCCACTTGGCGGCGGCGTGCAAGGGGATGCACGAGGTCGTCAACGGCCCCCGCGGCACGGCGCGGCGCGCGGCGGTGCCGATCGAGGGGGTGGAGCTGGCCGGCAAGACCGGCACCTCGCAGGTGCGGCGCATCACCCGCGCCGAGCGCGCGTCGGGGGCGCACAAGCGCAAGGACCAGCCCTGGGAGACGCGCGACCACGCGCTCTTCGTCTGCTTTGCCCCCTTCGATGCGCCGCGCTACGCCGTCTCGGTCATCGTCGAGCACGGGCAGAGCGGCAGCGGCACCGCCTCGCCGATCGCGCGCGACATCATGACCAAGGTGCTCCGCCTCGACCCCGCCGGCCGCAACCAGACGGCGCGGCTGTAGGGGCCGCGCGCTTGGCGACCCGGATCAAGACGCCCGAACTGGGCTTCACCGAGCGGCTGCGCCACCTGCGCTGGTCGCTGGTCGCGGTGCTCTTGCTGATCGGCGGCATCGGCTACCTCGTCCTCTACTCGGCCGGCGGCGGCTCGCACCAGCCCTGGGCCTTGAAGCACGGGGTCCGGCTCGGCGTCTGCCTCGTCCTCGCGCTGGCGATCGGGCTCAGCGACCTGCGCTTCTGGTTCAAGTGGGCCTACCCGATCTACGGCGGCGCCCTGCTCATGCTGGTCGCGGTCGAGGTCGTGGGCGAGATCAACAAGGGCGCCGAGCGCTGGATCAACCTCGGCTTCATGCAGTTGCAGCCCTCCGAGGTGATGAAGGTGGCGCTGGTCCTGGCACTCGCCCGCTACTTCCACAGCGCGTGGCTGGAGGACGTCAAGAACCCGCTCTACCTCCTGCCGCCCTTGGGCCTGATCGGCTTTCCGGCTCTGCTCGTCCTCAAGCAGCCCGACCTCGGCACGACCGTGACCCTGGTCGTGATCGGCGCCGGCCTCCTGTTCGTCGCCGGCGTGCGCTTGTGGAAGTTCTTGACCGTCGGCGCCGTCGGCGGGGCGGCTCTGCCGGTGATCTGGTCGTCGATGCACGCCTATCAGCGCCAGCGCGTCCTCACCTTCCTCGACCCCGAGAGCGACCCCTTGGGCTCCGGCTACCACATCATCCAATCGAAGATCGCGCTGGGCTCCGGCGGGCTGTGGGGCAAGGGCTACCTGCAGGGCAGCCAAGCCCAGCTCTCGTTCCTGCCGGAAAAGCAGACCGACTTCGCCTTCACCATGCTGGCCGAGGAGGCCGGGCTCGTCGGCGCCGCGATCACCTTGGGCTTGTGCTTCACGGTCCTGGTCCTGACGCTCTCGACGGCGCTGCGCTCGGCCAACCAGTTCGGGCGCCTCGTCGCGATGGGCATCGGCGTCAACTACTTCCTCTACGTCGTCATCAACGTCGCGATGGTGGCGGGCCTGATCCCCGTCGTCGGCGTGCCGCTGCCGCTCGTGTCCTACGGCGGCACGGCGATGCTGACGGTGATGACCGGCTTCGGCCTCGTCCTGTGCGTCGACGTCAACCGGGGGATGCAGATCCCGCGCTTTCCGACCAAGCTCTGATCGCCCCCCCGGGTCCTGAGCCGGTCGGGCGCGGGCGTTTTCTTCGCCGGGGTGCCGGCCCATATTGCCCGGCATGGTCTTCGTCCTCGCGATCGCGCTCCTCGTCGCCCTGGTCTTCGGCCCCTCCTTGTGGGCGCGGCGCGTCATGCGCAAGCACGCCAAGCCGAGGCCGGATCTCCCCGGCACCGGCGGCGACCTCGCCCGCCACCTGCTCGACCGGGCCGGGCTCGACCACGTCAAGGTCGAGGCGACCGAGCGGGGCGACCACTACGACCCGAAGGCGAAGGCGGTGCGCCTGACGCCGGCCAACCTGGAGAGCCGCTCGATCACCGCCGTCGCGGTCGCGGCGCACGAGGTCGGCCACGCCTTGCAGGACGAGGACGGCTATAAGCCGCTCAGGCTGCGCACCCGCCTCGTGCCGCTGGCGTTCTGGGGCGAGCGGGCCGCCGGGGTCGTGCTCGGCCTCTCCCCGCTCGCCTTCGCGCTCTCGCCGCGCTTGGGCCTGGTCCAGGCGCTGGCCGCCTTCGTCGTCATGGGCGGGCGCATCATCGTCCACGCCATCACGCTGCCGGTCGAGCGCGACGCCTCGTTCGGTCGGGCACTGCCGATCCTGGAGGAGGGCGGCTACCTCGATCCGGCCGACCTCCCCGCCGCCAAGGCCGTGCTCCGCGCCGCCGCCTACACCTACGTCGCGGCGGCACTGCGGGCGCTCTTGGACCTGACGCGCTGGATCAGGGTGTGGCGCTGAGGGCATGTTTCGCTCAACGCTTCAGTCCTGCCACCCTTAGACCCCCGATCAAGCCGGGGTGACAAATTAGGGGTCATCGGGCCGGTATGTTCCATAGTTGGCCGATGTTTAGCCTGAGCCTTCCGCCTTTTCCTTCTTGTCACCCCCGACTTGATCGGGGGTCCAGGGTGGCCAAGCGCCGGCGTTCCCCGCCTCGAATACGGGGCGTCGTCGGCAAGGCACGGGTTGCCTACGTTTATCCGCCGCCACATCATACCCGTACGCAGACACGAAGGAGGACGGCACCACATGACGGACACGGCAAAACCCCGTTTGGTGGGCATCAACCACGTCGTCCTGGAGGTGGGCGACGTCGAGGCGGCGCTCGCCTTCTACGGCCGGATCTTCGCGTTCGAGCTGCGCGGACGCGCGCCCGGCCACGCCTTCATCGACATGGGCGACCAGTTCCTGGCGCTCACCGAGGGGCGCGCCCAGGCCCCCGACGACGCCCGCCACTTCGGCCTCGTCGTCGACGACCGGGCACGGGTGCGCGACCTCGCCGAGGCCGCGGGCGCTAAGCTTCTGGAGGGTTCGTTCCTCGACTTCCTCGACCCCTGGGGCAACCGCGTCCAGGTGGTCGAATACGCCGACCTGCAATTCAGCAAGACCGACGCCGTGCTGCGCGGCATGGGGCTTGATCTCACGAAGAGCGCGGAGGCGAGGGCGGAACTGAGGAAGAAGGGGATGGGGGCGTGAGCGGGGTCACTGCCAGGATTTGCTCAGCGCCGCATGACGCGACGGTCGGATAGTCCCTAACAGCAAACATTCTTCGCAGCGTTTTAGTGGCACAAAATTTGAGAATATTAGTTATATATGTATATCTTCTAGTAAGTATCTATCAGGCGAAATTTGCTTTATACAACATATTTTTACGTAATTCTCTACATAATTGGCAATTTCATCGTGCCATTTGTCTATGTTGCTAAAATAATGGAGGGTCTCAGGCTAGCATAGACCGGAGGTCGCCGATCTTGTCGTTGCCGCCGAAGCGGGCGAACAGCGCGATCGAGGCGTCCACCATGCGCACGGCCTTGGAGACCACGATCGACCGGCGCCGAAAGCGGGCGAGCCAGTGCCGCTGGCGGGCGTGGTCGCGCTCGATGCCGTGGGTCTCCTTTTTGCCGACGTAGAGCCGGCCTTGGGGGATCGCCTTCTCGTAGGCGGCCCAGTCGTCGGTGCAGTAGAGCCGCACGCCCCAGCGCTTCAGGCGCTTGAGAAGGCGTTCAAGGGTGGCTCGGTCACGACCCCCCAGCTCCCAGTCGATGAGCCGTCCCGTAGCACGATCCCGAGCCTTCCAGACCCACAGCTTGTTCGGCTTTTTTTGAGGTAGTGCCACATCTCGTCCAGCTCGACCACGACGGCACGGCCTTCGGGCTCGGGCTTTTGCGCGTAGACTTCCGCAAAGCGCTCGATCCAGGCCTGCACCGTGGGGGTCGACACCCCGAGCAGCTTGGCGGTGCGGTTCATCGAGACGCCGCTGAGGTAGAGCAGCACCGCTTCCACCTTGAGCCGCAGCGGCATCCCGCGCGGCGGGGTGTCGGTGAAGTTCAGCCCGCAGCCCTTGCAGCGGTAGCGTTGCTTGCCGCGCATGAACCCGTTCTTGACGTGCTCCTCGCCCCCGCACCCCTTGCACCGTAGCCCCATCCAACCCGCCCCGTCCGCCGTTCCCTGGCCGACGGATATGGGCGGTCTATGCCAAGCTCAAACCCTCAAATAATGTGGCTTCAGTACTTCAATTGCTCGATAAGCAGTATCGTAGGCTTCATTTGCGTGATTAGAATTACTTGTAATCATTCTACAATATATATAAGATAGCTTATTAAGGCTCCTTGCATACTCAATCGCGCTGTATTCAGGGTTGATTTCATAATTTTTCCTGCGAATATTAACAGCTTTGATGCCCCAATACAATGCTTTATTCATTTTTGTTTTATTTATTTCTTTGGACTTAGCATGCAAATCGGCTAGATGAGCGGCAGTTGTTGCATAAGTTTTTCCATGACGATCAAAATTTGATCGCATTAGCTTCAAACGTATTCGCATAGCTTTCAACGCGAATAATCTCGCTTTATGTGGCATACAATTATTACTATATCTTAAGCTAATGTTATGGAGGGCCATTGAATAGTGTTTAGGATCTTCTTTCATAGGCTCTTGATAAATCTGATGTAGCACATCTAAAGCCCGTTGGGCAAAGCTGAGCGCCCGAGAATAATTCTTTAAATAGTCAAATACTAAGGAAAATCTATGGTATATTAAAAAGTTATGTATACATAGCACATACTTGCCCGTAATAAAAAATTCAAGAAGCAGAGTAGCTTCTATCAGTTTCTTCATAGCATCTTTAGGCTTGTTGCAGTAATAGTATATCAATCCTTGTTCACTCAGAACCCTAGCCAGCAATATTCTATGATTTATATCGTATGGATTTAATAACAGGCGAGATTTATGATCTGCCTCTTCTATCATCTGCTGGGATTTTTGCAAATTACTGTTGTCTTTTAAGCTTATAGCCAGATGGAGCAGATTAGTAATAACGCTCACTGCATCTTCGTCTTTATCTTGCGCAAGCTTGCTCTCAACTAATTCTGACAGTTTACTAAATATTGTTGAAGGATAAGGTAGGGCGCGCACATGTTGCGCTAAGTTTTCTATCTTACTAGTAGCAATAAGCTCTTCCAATACGCGAACAATTGGTGGGCCAAGCTGGAGCCCTACTTGAATTACACTAAACACAAGCGCTTTTGGTTCAAAGTTAATAGCTTTGCTAATCCATTTTGAATGGCGCGGCTGACGCATTGTCATGCGCGTCAATGTAGTTAATAGTACAGTTTCCTTGGAGTTATGTATCGATGTTTGAACAGCAACACATAATAAATTATGACACTTATCTAGCTCGGCTGCCACCAGATATTCACCCGGCAAATCAGGCGTGAGCGCTCCTAAACTTGATGGCTCTGGATAAAGGCCGGCCAGAACACCTGCAACCGCACGAATCGTACTTACCGGTTGCCCCCTGATAGTGGGTACGGCCCCAACGTACTCAACAAGCCCTTCAACATGCTCCGCTCCACCTACCAACGTTGTAAGCGCCACCGCCTCGGCGATTGCAGGATACAAAGTCGGTGATAAGCCATCGGCATCTATCGCTGCTTGCCAAGCCCGCTGCTCCCGATCAACTACCCAATTTAACAGTTCTTCGGCCTCTTCGATTTTTTGTCCATGTAGTGCCGCGAGTGCTGCTATGTGGATATAAAGAGGTAGATCGAAATGATCGGCTGCAAGGTTGGGGACTGGGGCACGCGCGGCCGTATTTGGTAACTTGGGCGCGAAAGCTTCGACTGCTGCGTCGTAGAGCGCTCGCCGCACTTCAAGAGAAGATGTCAAAGATTCTAAGCGTTTGGCGCTCCCGTAGCTGCCTAAAAGGTCTTGTACCTCACTGGCACGCCGTTTGAGGCGGTCGAACCATTCCGCCCGCTCACGTGCCAGTAGCAGCACCCTGATTTTACCGTCTGATTGCCAAGCTCGCGTGAGGAGGCGTATGAGTACAGGCTCTTGTGTCTCGGCATAATCAACGATGACACATAGTGGAGTTTCATCTTTGCATAGGCGCTCGAAACTGCCCGGAGGCGCTTGATCCGCTTTCTTGTTCAGCAGCCCTGTCCGCCAGCCACGCTTGCGCATCGCTCTTGCGATCTCCATCCCGAGGCGCGTCTTACCGAGGCCGCCAGGACCGTGCAGAAGCCGCACGCCGGCAAGGTCATCGGTCTCACACCAAGCGACAAGCTCATCGAGCGCTTCCTTTCGTGCCGGGTGAAACGGCACGACAGCGTGCGTCGGCTGAAGAAGCCAGCGCGGCGATGCTTTTGCCTTTCTCGGCGGCAATACGACAGGTTCGTTCAGAAGCAGCGTAGCCTGAAGGTCGCGCAAAGCTTCCGCGACATCGCCCAGAAGATTAGCCAGTTCCGCAGAGCGTTTGAGCAAGACTTCCAGGGCGTCGAAAACAAGGTCTTGCCGCGTTTGCGGATCTTCGAGATATGCAGCGTACAGTCGCTTCAAAGCCAGCGTAACGACCGGCACATGCTCGGCTTCGATCCGACCAGCACCTTTAGCCATCACCTTGGCGGCGGCTTGTTCCGCATCGAAAGCAACGTCAGCAAGCTCTGCTGGAGACAAAGCGTGATGTGCGACGAGGTCACAAAGCGTCGCACGCAGCGGCTCTCGATCGATATCGCTCAGTCCTTCTGGTAGGGCTTGCTCTGCCTGTGCAGCCGCGTGAAGCACTAGTTTTTCGAGTTTCCTTCCCCTACCGAAATGATCGAACAGGCACTTTCCGGCGTCGATGAAATTGCCTACCGGCAGACCGCAAAGACCTAAAATGCCAGAACCGGCATAGGCCGCCGCCTCAGTCAACTTGCTCAACTTCTAGCTTCCTAAGCCACCACATCGCCCTCACAAATAAGCTTATAATCGCTTGATGTTCAAGCCCCCCTCTCTGGCTCGAACGTCATAGCTATGGCACTTCCGAGCCCCAAGGTCGCCCATGTCTTAGACGCCGCGCCAGCGGAAGGCAAAATGGGCGGCTTTTGCCGTCGCTGTAGGCATTTGGGTTCGGCGAAGGAGGCAAGACGACTGAATGAACTTATAAGGGCCAACTCAGACCGCCGTGTAGCCGCCGTCGATCATGACCGTCTCGCCGGTGATGAGATCCGAGGCGGACGAGGCGAGGAAGAGGACGAGGTTGGCGACCTCGACCGGCCTGCCGAAGCGGTTCAGGGGGATCTTGGCCCGCATCGGGTCGCCCTTCTCCGCCGGCCCCCAGACCTGCTCGCCCATCGGCGTCAAGATCACCGTCGGACAGACCGCGTTGATCTGAATGTTGTGGCGGCTCCACTCGCAGGTCATCACCTTGGTCAGCATGTTGAGCCCGCCCTTGGAGGCGCAGTAGGCGGCGTGGCCCTGCAAGGCGACGACGCCGGCTTGGCTGGAGACGTTGACGATCTTGCCGCGCCCCCGCTCGATCATCCCCGGCACCAGCGCCTGCGCCAGGACGAGGGGCGCGCGCAAGTTGACCGCCATCGTCGCGTCCCAGTCCTCGACCCTGGCGTCGAGCAGGTCGCCCAGGAGCGCCACGCCGGCGTTGTTGACCAGGACGTCGATCGTCCCGAAGCGCTCCAGCGCCCGCGCCGCCGCACCCCGCACCGCCCCGACGTCGGCCATGTCCGCCTCGACGACGAGGCACGCTTGGCCCGTCGCCTCGACGGCGGCCCGCACCGCCTCCAGCCCGGCCTTATCCCGCCCGCAGGCGACGATGTCGGCGCCGGCGTCCGCCAAGACCTTGCAGATCTCGAAGCCGATACCCTTGGAAGCACCGCTGACGAAGGCTTTCCTGCCGGTCAGCGAGAAACGTTCGATGAAGTCGGGCATGTCTTGTCCTTGTGTTGAACGCTTCGCGTGCGCTGCCGCGCGGGCTTTTTTTCTTCTTTTTTGCTACTTGTCGTTGGAGATTGGCCTCAACATTGGGGCCAGCCTCGGACAAAGATAAAAAAGAAAGAAAAAGGCCGCGCGCCCAGCGCACGCGAAGCGTTCTCTTACCAACGCAACGCCGCCGTATGCACCGGCGCGTCCCAGAGCCGCGTCGCCTCGTCGTCGAGGCGGGTGACGGTGAGCGAGCAGCCGGCCATGTCGAGCGAGGTGCAGTAGTTGCCGACGAGCGCGCGGGCGATCTTGAGGTTGCGGCCGTCCAAGACCCGCGCGGCGGCGTCGAACATCAGGTAGAGTTCCATGAGCGGCGTCGCGCCCATGCCGTTGACGAGGAGCAGGAGGTCGTCGCCGGCCTTGGCGCCGAGATCGTCGAGCACGGCCTTCAGGCACGTTTCGGCGATGGCGTCCGCCGTCATCGTCGGCACGCGCTCTCGGCCCGGCTCGCCGTGGATGCCGACCCCGACCTCCATCGCGTCGGCGCCCAGGTCGAACGTCGGCCTGCCGGCCGCCGGCACGGTGCAGGAGGTGAGCGCCACGCCCATCGAGCGCGTTGCCGCGTTGACCCGATCGCCGAGCGATTTGCAGGCGTCGAGGTCGGCGCCGGCCTCGGCCGCGGCACCGACGATCTTCTCGACGACGAGTGTTCCGGCGACGCCGCGCCTGCCGGTCGTGTAGGTGCTGTCCTCGACCGCGACGTCGTCGTTGGTCAAGGTTGTGGCGTTGGGAACGTCCAGCATCTCGGCCGCCATCTCGAAGTTCATGACGTCGCCCTCGTAGTTCTTGACGACGAACAGCACCCCGGCACCGCCGTCGACGGCGCCGGATGCCGCGAGCATCTGGTCGGGGGTCGGCGAGGTGAACACGGCGCCGGGGCAGGCGGCGTGCAGCATCCCCTCACCGACGAAGCCGGCGTGCAGGGGCTCGTGGCCGGCGCCGCCGCCCGAGACCAGCGCCACCTTGCCGGCGACGGGACCGCCGGCGCGGGCGACGTAGGCCGGGTCGGCGTTGACCCGCACGAGGTCGGGGTGCGCCCGGCCGAAACCGCTCAGGGACTGGGCCAGCACGTCGTCCACGGCGTTGATGAGCTTCTTCACGCTTCCTCCTTGTCGTCGTCGATCGCGAGCCTGATCCGGTCCAGGGCGGCGGCGGCGACCGAGAGCCGGCGCACCCCTAAGCGCAGCAGGTGCAGGGCACCTTGCGGCTCGGCGGCGAGGTCGCCGCAGACGCCCACCTCGTACCCGCCGACGCGGCCGGCCGTCACCACGGCCCCGATCAGCCGGGACACGGCCGGGTGGTAGGGGTCGGCGAGCCGGGCGACGGGGCCGGCGGCGTCGCGCGCTGCCGCCAGCGCGTACTGCACGAGGTCGTTGGTGCCGATCGAGGCGAAGGCGACGTCGAAGCGCTCCAGCGCCAGGGCGGCGGCCGGGGTCTCGACCATGATGCCCAGAGGCGGCAGGCGGGCCGGCACGCCGCGCGCTTCGAGGTCGGCCAGGGCCTCGGCCATGAAGCAGCGCACCTCCTCGACCTCGCCCGGCACGCTCACCATCGGCAGCATGATGCGCAGATCCCCGAGTGCGGCGGCGCGCAGGAGGGCGCGCAGTTGCGGGCGCAGGGTCTGGGGGTAGGCCAAGGACAGCCGCACCCCGCGCAGGCCCAGGAACGGGTTGGTCTCGGCCGCCAAGGTCAGCCCGGGCAGGGGCTTGTCGCCGCCGACGTCGAGGGTGCGCACGACGAGCGGCTTGCCGTCGAGCCGGCGCAGCAATCTTGTGTAGGCGTCGGCCTGCTCGTCCTCGTCGGGCAGGCTCGGGCGATTTGCGAACAGGAACTCGCTGCGCCAGAGGCCGACGCCGTCGCCGGTCCGCAGCGCCGCGTCGTCGATCGCGGCCGGGTCGTCGACGTTGACCGCGACGGCGACGGGTTCGCCCCGCCACGTCAGGGGGCCGCGCAGCCTGGCCGCGCGCGCGGCCTCGGCGGCGGCACCGAGCACCCGCCGCTCGAACGCGATGATCGTCGCCGGGTCGGGATCGACGATCAGCACGCCCGCACCGCCGTCGAGCAGCGCCCTGCTCCCGGCCGGGCGCCCGCCGAGGTTGGTGACGAGCGGGATGCCCCGCGCGCGGGCGAGGATGGCGACGTGGCTCGTCGGGTGGCCCCGGACCAGGGCGATGCCGGCGGGCGCTTTAGCGGCGACGACGAGGAAGCGCGACGGCGCGAGGTCGTCGGCGACGACGACGGCGCCCGGCGGGGGGCGAAGTTCGGCCGCGGCCGTTCCCCGCAGCAGCGCCAGCACGCGCGCCTTGATGTCCTCCAAGTCGGCCGCGCGCGCCGCCGTGTAGGCGTCGTCGGCGGCGCCGTAGCCGGCGATATGGGCGTCGAGGCAGGCCGTCCAGGCGGCCTCCGCCGCCTCCCCCCCGGCGACGGCCTGAAAGGCGTCCTCGGCGAGGGCCGGGTCGCCCAGCATCTCGACCTGAAAGGCGAGGATGTCGGCGGCGTCGCCGTCCGCGCCGGCGGCGAGCGCTTCGAGATCTTGCCGCGCCGCGTCGATCGCCGCCGGCAACGGCAGCGGGTCGCGAACGGCGCCGCCCGCAGCGTCGCCGAGCGCCGCCAGCGGGCCTAAGGCCAGGCCCGGCGCTCCCGCCAAGCCTCGATGGCGGACCTCAGCCATCCCCGTCGAAGCCGCGCTCGACGAGGCCGACCAGGGCGGAGATCGCGGCCTCGGCGTCGGCGCCCTCGGCCTCGAATTCCACGATCGTCCCGGCGCGCAGCTTGAGGCCCATCACCTTGACGATGCTCTTGGCGTCGATCGGGGCGCCGTCCGGCAGGCCGCGCAGGCGCACCTCGGCGGCGAAGCCCTTGGCGAGCTTGGTCAGCTTCACCGCCGGCCGCGCGTGCAGGCCGGCGGCGTGGGTGATCGTCGCCTGCCCATGCGCGACGCTCACGCGCCCATCGCCTCGGCCGCCGCCACGACCTCGTCCAGGGGGGCGCCGCCGTCGGCCACCGTGGCGGCGACGACGGCCCCCTCGACCAGGGGTGCGCGGCAGACGCGCACGACGGCCCGCCGCGATTCGTCCAGGAGGTCGATCGCCGCCTCGCCGCCCATCTCGGCCGAGCCGAGATCGACGAGGACGGCGACGCCCTCGGTGCTCCAGACCCGCTCGATCGCGGCCTTGATCGCGGCGACGTCGGTGCCGAGCCCGCCGTCGGCGTCGCCGCCCGCGAGCGCCAGCGCCACCCCCTCGCCCACCATGCCGCGCACCATGTCGGCCGTGCCCTCGGCGACCTTGGCCGAGTGCGAGACGAGGACGATCCCGACGCTCATGCCCCCTCCAGCGCGTCGCAGACGGCACCGATCAGGAGGGCTGCCGAGGCGGCGCCGGGATCGACGTGACCCTTCGAGCGTTCGCCCAAGAACGACGCCCGGCCGCGCTTGGCGAGCATGTCGCGCGTGGCGTCGCGCGCCGCCTCGGCCGCGGCGCGGATATCGTGCAGGCCGGCGCCCGCGTCGAGCGCGTCCTGCACCGGCACGAGCACGTCGAGCATCGTCTTGGCGCCGACGTCCGACTTGCCGCGCGCCTTGAGCTTGGCGACGCCGGCCCCGAACACCGCCGCCGGGGCAGCACCCTCCTTGAGCCCCGCCGCCATCCCCAGCAACAGGCTGCCGTAGAGGGGCCCCGAGGCGCCGCCCACCTTCATCACCAGGATCATCCCGGCCTTGTGCAGCGCCTCGTGCGGCGGGAGTGCTATGATCGCGTCCTTCTCGGCCAGGACCGCGTCGAAGCCGCGCTTCAGGTTGGTGCCGTGGTCGCCGTCGCCGATCGCGGAATCGAGCGCGGTCAATTCGTCGGCGCGCGCGGCGACGGCGGCGTGGACGCGCTCGATCAGGGCCGCCAGCGGCAGGGTCATGCCCGCCCCCAGGTCGCGCGGATGTGCTCGTGGCCGAAGGCGTAGACCTCCTTCGGGTCGGGGAAGAAGTCACGCCAGACCATGGTCGCGGCGGCGAGGTCGGGGAGCGCCCGGCCGAACGCCTCGATGGTGAGCCAGCCGTCGTAGCCGCCGCCCTTCAACGCCTTGAAGGTCTCATAGTAGGGCACGTGGTCCTTGCCGGGCGTGCCGCGGTCGTTGGCCGAGACGTGGACGTGGTTGATCGCGTCCAGGTTCGCGCCGATGACGCCGATCGGGTCCTTCTCCTCGATGTTGGCGTGGAAGGTGTCGTAGAGGAGGCCGACGTTCGGCCGGTCGAGGCCGCGCACGAAGCGGGCCGCGTCGTCGATCGTGTTGAGGAAGTAGCACTCGAAGCGGTTCAAGGGCTCGATCGAGAGCGCGATCTTGGCCGCAGCGGCGGCGTCGGCAGTACGGCGCAGGGTCTCGATCCCGCGGTGCCACTCTTCCTCGGTGCGCGCCTGCCCCGAGAACCGGCCCAGCGCCTGGTGCATCGGCCCGGACAGGAGCGTGCCGCCCAGCGCCTCGGTACAGTCGATCGCCCATCGCAGGTGGCGCACGGCCCCTTCCCTGGCCTCGGCGTCGGCGGCGATGGCGTCGTGCGCCGCACCCGGCATCACGGTGATGCCCGTGCCCTCCAGCCCGTTGTCCTTGAGGGCTCGCCCGACCGCGCGAAAGTGCTCCGGGTCGCCCTCGAACAGCGGCACCTCGATCCCGTCGTAGCCGGTCTTCTTCAGGGTCTCGAACAGGCCGAAGCGATCCTCGGTGACGTGCGTCGTCCACAAGAGCATGTTGAAGCCGACCTTCATCGCACCCCTCCCTCAGCCGTATTTCGCGTTCAGGGCGTCGAGCGCCGTCTTGCACGCGGCCGTGGCCGCCCAGGCGTCGGGCCAGAAACACAGATCCACCGTCCACCAGTCGTGGCCTATCTTCTCGGCGGCAAGCGCCGGCACGAGGCGATCGAAGTCGAGCAGCCCCGTACCGAACGGCGGGTGCGCGCTGGTCTCGTCGGCGCCGTCGGGGCCTTTGTGGCAGGTGTCGTCGCTGTCGATCAGGTGGACGTGGTTGATGCGGCCCGACAGGCGGCGGATCAACTCTAGTTGCCCGCCGGCCAGGGTCTCGCGCGCACCCTCCTGCCGGGCACCGACGACGGCGACCGTCTGGCCGTGGCAGGTGTCGTAGAGGACGCCGAAATTGTCCTGCGGCAGGCGCTCCAGGACGCGCTGGATATCGGAGGGCTTGTTGAAGGCGAAGCCCGGCTCGAACTCCCAGGCGACGTAGAGCCCCTTGTCACCGGCGTAGGCGACGCAGCGCTCCCAGACCGAAACGAGGCGGTTCAGGAGCGTCGCGTAGTCCGTACGGCCATGGATCGTCGGCGGCTGCACGGTGTCGACGCGGACCCCCTCGATGCCGAGGTCGGCGGCGAAGTCGGCGTTGGCGCGAAACGCGCGCTCGTAAGGCCCGGTGTCCTCGGTGTCGAGCAGGTGCTGATCCCACAGGTCCGGCGCGAGGCCAGAGAACAGGAGGCCGTGGTCTCGCACCTTCTCGACCAGCCGGGCGCGGTCCTCGGCCGTGGGGCAGTTCTCGGGGTTCGGGTAGCCGTTGAAGCCGCCGAGTTCGACGCCGTCGAAGGCGAGGTTCCGCAGCCGCCCCAGCACCTCGTCGAACGGGACCGGGCGGTCGCCGTAGGGGCCGACATTGTAGGCCCAACTGCCGATGGACGTGCGCCGCACGGGTCACCTCCCTCCTGTCTCGTTCCGCCCGACCGCGCCGGCCCTCACCGCAGGCCCCCGAGGTAGAGCGTGTAGAGCTTGGCGGTGCCGATGCCGAGGAGGGCCGCGACGAGGAGGACGGCGAGGATGATCCCGGCCACCTTGAACAGCGCCGCCACCGGCACGCCCGGGCGGCAGAGCTGGACGAGGTTGAAGGCGAGCCCGCCCAAGACGACGAGGCCGCAGCCCCAGGAGAACAAGGCCAGCGAGAACGGCTGGAAGATCATGAACAATGCCGCGAGGCACAGGCCGATGATCGACCACTCGACGACCCTCGCCGTGGTGGCGCTCATGCCGCCCCCCGCACCGCTTGTTCGTCCGGCCCGAAGACGTGGACGGCGCCGGCCGGAAAGCGCAAACGAACGCGCTCGCCCTCGCTTAAAGCCACGCGCCAGTCGCAGACGACGCGGATGTCGTGGTGGCCGTCGCTCAAGTGAGCCAGGGTCTCGGCCCCCATCGGCTCGATCAGGTCGACGACCGCCGCGAGCGCGTCCGGCGCGTCGCCGGCGACGATCTCCAGGTTGCGCGGCCGGGCACCGAGCGTGACCCGGCTGCCGGGCGCGAGGTCCCCGACGGCGGGATCGACGCCGACGGCGAGCGTCTGGCCACCCTCGATGGCAAAGCGTGCACCAGCATCGTCCAGGCCGATCAGTTCGGCCGGGATCAGGTTCATCTGCGGCGTGCCGATGAAGCCAGCGACGAACAGGTTGGCCGGCCGCTGGAAGATGGCGTGCGGCGAGGCCGCCTGCTCGATGCGCCCGGCGCGCATCACGGCGATGCGGTCGGCCATCGTCAGCGCCTCCAACTGGTCGTGGGTGACGATGGCGGTCGGGCGGTTCAGGCCCCCCAGGACGCCCTTGATCTCGCCGCGCATCTCTTCCCGCAACTGCACGTCGAGGCGCGAGAGCGGCTCGTCGAAGAGAAAGCAGGTCGGGTCGCGCACGATCGAGCGCGCCACGGCGACGCGCTGCTTCTCGCCCTCGGCCAACTGCCCCGGCAGGCGGTCCATGATCGGATCGAGCCGCAGCTTGCCGGCCGTCGCCGCCACCTTGTCCCATACCACGGCCTTGGAGTGCCCCTCGGCCCACAAGGGGTAGGCGATGTTCTCGGCCACGGTGAGGCTGGGGTAGAGGGCGTAGAACTGAAACGACATGGCGACGTTGCGCTCGCGCGCGGTGAGGTCGTTGACCCGCGCGCCGTTCAAGCGGACCTCGCCCCCGCTCGCGCCTTCGAGCCCGGCCACCATGCGCAAGGTCGTGGTCTTGCCGCAGCCCGAGGGGCCGAGCAGGCACAAGACCTCCCCCTCGGCGACGTCGAGGTCGATGGCATCCACGGCGGCGAGCTTGCCGTAATGCTTGGTGAGCCCGCGCAATTCGATGCTCATCGCTTGACCGTGCCGAAGGTGATCCCGCGCAGGAGCTGGTTTTGCAGGAGGAAAGTGACGAAGAAGATCGGGATCAGGAACAAGGTGACGATCGCTGCCAGGAGGCCGTAATCGACGCCGACCTCGCCGCCCAACGTGCGCGCCATCGCGACCGGCACGGTGCGGGTGTCGACGCCCGTCAAGAGGAGCGCGAACAGGAACTCGTTCCAGGTCAAGATCAGGCCGAAGACGAAGGTCGCGGCCAAGCCGGCCAGGATCTGCGGCAGGCAGACGCCGAAGAAGACCCGCCCCTCGTCGGCGCCGTCCATGCGGGCCGCGTCCTCGACCTCGGGGTTGAGTTCGTCGAAGAAGCTCTTCACCAGCCAGACCGAGAACGGGATGTTGAAGGCGGTGTAGAGGAGGATGATCCCGGCATACGAGCCGACGAGGCCGCTCAGGCGAAACATGAGGAAGATCGGGATGATCGCGACGATGGGCGGCATCATCCGGGTCGTCAGGATGATGAACATGTAGGTGTCGGTGCCCTTCAGGCGAAAGCGGGCGAAGCCGTAGGCGGCGAGCGTGCCGAGGATAAGCGCGAACAGGACCGAGGTGCCGGCGATGAAGACCGAGTTGAAGAAGTAGAGCGCGAAGTCGGTCGCCTGCGCCTCGCCCGAACTGCCCGTGCGATAGAAGACGTTGGTGAAGTTCTCCAAGGTCGGCGTGAAGAAGAGCTTGGGCGGCATCGCGAGCGCGTCGGGGCGCGTCTTGAAGGCGGTCAGGATGATCCACAAGACCGGAAAGAAGTAGATCATGCTGACGAGCGCGACCAAGGCGCTCCAGCCCCAGCCGGCCTTGCCCAGTTCGCGCCGGCGCTTGGGCAGGCGCAGCCTCGTCTTCGGTTTGGCCATCGGTTGCACGGCCATCAGGCGACCTCCTCGGCGCGCCGCCGGACGGCGTAGAGGTAGAGCGAGGTGAGGACGATGACGACGAAGAGGACGATGTAGGCGAGCGCGGAGGCCTGACTGGTGCGAAAGAACTGAAAGGCGAGGCGGTAGACGTAGACGGCGATGGTCTCGGTCGACGAGCCGGGGCCGCCCTCGGTGATGATGTAGACGATGTCGAACAGCTTGAAGGTCTCGATGGTGCGAAACAGGACCGCGAGCAGGAGCAGGCTCTTGATGTAGGGAAAGGTGATGGTCGAGAAGCGCCGCCACCAGGACGCCCGGTCGATCTCGGCCGCCTCGTAGAGGTAGCGCGGCACCGAGACGAGGCCGGCCAAGACCAGGAGCATGACGAAGGGCGACCACATCCAGGCGTCGGCGATGACGATGGCGGCGATGGCGCCCGCCGGCGTCGCCAGCATGACGAAGCGCTCGTCGGTGAAGTGGTTGATCGCCCAACTGACGAGGCCGAAGGTGGGCTCGTAGTAGAGCTTGAAGAAGACGCCGACCGAGACGAAGGAGAGCATCATCGGGGTCAGGACGAGCATCAGCAGGATACGGCGCAAAGGGAACTCGCGGGCGAACATCAAGGCGAAGAGAAAGCCGATGATGAGTTGCAGGACGACGCTGGAGCCGACGATGACCGCCGTGGTCTGGAAGCGTTCCCAGACGTCGTCGTCGGTCAGCACGCGCTCGTAGTAGCGCAGGCCGACGAAGTCCGGCACCGCGAGCCGGTTGGCGCGAAAGTTGAAGAAGCTGAGGCCGAACGACCAGAGCAGCGGGAAGATGTTCATGACGAACAAGACGGCGAGCGCCGGGGCGACGAGCAGCGGCCCGCGGCGCCCGGGCGCCATGAGCCACGCGAGGAACCCCTCGTTCGGGGGCGCGCCCCGCGCGGCGACATCCGTGTCCGGCGACGATACCGCCATGATCCCTCGGCCTCGCTAGCTTAAGAGAAAGGGGCCGAAATGACCCCTCCGTGCCGGCCTAGTAGTCGATGCGCCCGGCGTCCTCCAGAGTCTCCTGCTGGAACTCGGCCACCTCGTCCAATGCCTCCTGCGCGTCGATCTGGCCGGTGATCGCCTTGTCGAACTCCTCTTGCTGCTGGGTCAGCAACTCGAAGAATTCCGGGATGTGCCAGACGTCGCGCTGCCATTCGAGCATCTCCTTGTGCGCCCGGTTCCAGGGGCGCAACGTGTCGTATTCGGGGTCGGCCATCACCGACATCAAGCCGGACTGCCCGCCGTTGGCGGCGAAGTTCTTCTGCGTCTTCGGGTCGAGCCACCACTTGACGACGTTGAGCGCCTCCTCGACGACCTCGTCGGAGTTCCAGGTGGTGAGGACGAAGGGCTGGCCGCCGATGTTGCCGGTGCGGTCGATCGTGCCGTCGTCCTTCTTCAGGCCCGGCGCCGGGCCAAACGCGGCCTTGTCGTGCACGGTCGAGGCGTTGGGGTCGAGGACGGGCTCGCCCAGGCCGACCCAGTCGACGATCGCCGCCACCTTGCCCTGCATGAACAGGTCTTGGATGACGAAGATGTCCATCTGCCCGGTCCTGGCGACGGGCGGCATGTATTCGAGCATCGAGAGGTACTGCTCGAACGCCTCGACGTTGGTCTCCGAGTTGACCACGCTCTCGGCCTGCGCCTCGGGCGCCTTGGTCTCGTCCCAGATCGACCCGCCGTGCTGCCAGATGAAGGCGTTCACCTGCATGGTCGAGAAGTCGTAGCCCTTACCGGCCTGATAGGCGATGCCGTAGAAGTCGTCGTCGGCCGTGCCGTCGCCGAGCGGGTCGCCCGAGGATCGGCGGAAATGCTCGCCGATCGCCTTCCAGGTGTCCCAATCGACCCCCTGCCAGTCCTCGTAAGTGCAGGGCAACTGCAGCGAGAACGTGTCCTGAAACGCTTCCGCCTCCTGCTCGTTGCAGAACAGGTCCTCGCGGTAGTAGGTGACGTAGGTGTCGGGGAACTGGGGAAAACCGTAATAGTGGGTGTCGGGCGCCGGCCATTCGCCGGCCTCTTCGAGTTGCTCACGGGTCTTGTGCGGGTAGGTCGAGTAGGCCGAGACCAGGACCGGGTGCAGGTCCTTCATGATCGCGGTGAGTTCGGGGTCGGCCTTCATCCGCTCGGTGAGGTCCATGTAGTAGCCGCCCTCGACGAACGAGCCGAGCCACTGGCTGTCGGTCACGATCATCTGGTACTTCTGCTCGCCCGAGGTCAGCGAGGCGGCGACGCGCTCGTAGAAGCTGGGCCAGGGGATGAAGTCCATCTCCAGCTTGGTGTCGTGCCCGTCGGGCGACTTGTAGCTGCTGTCGAACGCCTCCTTCATGAACCGCGTCGGCGGCCAGTCGGGTGCCGCCATCGTGATGGTGATGTCGGCGGCGCGAACCTCGCCGTCGAACCCCGCTAGCAGCGCCAGCCCCGCGGCGGCGACCCCGCCTGCACGATAAGCCATTCGTTTCATGTTCCGCCTCTCCCGATCTTCTCGTTAGATTGCTTCGACTTCCCGTTCGGCCTCCTCGGCGATCCGGGTGCCCTCCTCGTTGAACAGGTGGACGTCCTCGGCCCGCAGCGCGACGTCGAGCGCGTCGCCCTCGCCGTAGCCGGCCGCCACCTCCTCGCGCAGGACCATCTTGAGCGGCGATCCGGCTACCTTGAGGTCGAGGACGGTGATGTCGCCGAGCGGCTCGGTCAGCCGGACGACGGCTTCGAGCGCGAGCCCGTTCGGATCGAAGCCTAAGCGCAGGTCCTGCGGCCGCACGCCGACGACGACCGCCTCGCCCGGCGTTATGCGGCCGCGCCAGCGCCCGGCGTCCAGCCGGCCGAAGGGGAGGTCGATCGAGGCGGAGCGCCCCTCGCCGCGCACGCGGGCCGAGAGCAGGTTCATCGCCGGCGTGCCGACCATGCCGGCGACGTAGGTGTTGTCCGGGTAGGCGTAGAGGCGGCGCGGGGGCGCCGTCTGCACAACGCGGCCGTCGCCGATCACGGCGACGCGCCCGCCCATGGTGAGCGCCTCCAACTGGTCGGGCGTGGCGTAGAGCATCGTCATGCCGAGCTCGCGGTGCAGGCGCTTGAACTCGACCCGCATGTCGTGGCGCAGCTTGGCGTCGAGGTTGGTCAGCGGCTCGTCGAGCAGGAGGAGCCGCGGCCGCGGGATGATCGCGCGCCCGATCGCCACCCGCTGCTGCTCGCCGCCCGAGAGCGTGCTCGGCCGGCGGTCGAGCGCGTGCGCCACGCGCAGAAGGTCGGCCGTCTCGCCGACGCGGCGGCGGACCTCCTTCGCCTCGACCCCGGCGCGCTCCAGGGGGTAGGCCAGGTTCTGCCGCACGGTGCGGTGCGGGTAGAGGGCGAAGGTCTGGAAGATCATCGCCATGCCGCGCCCCTGGACGGGCGCGTCGCGCAAGTCCTGGCCGGCGAAGCGGATCGTGCCGGCCTGGATCGCCTCCAGCCCGGCGATGGCGCGCAGCGTCGTCGTCTTGCCGGACGAACTCGGCCCCAGGAGGCAGAAGAACTCGCCCGCATCGACCGCGAACGTCATCCCGTCGAGCGCGACCGTTCGACCGTAGCGCTTGACGACCCCCTCCAGGCCCAATTCGGGCAACCGCCGCCTCCCAGCGTTCTTCTTGGCGACGACGCTACAAAGGTCGGCGCCGCTTGGCAATTGTCATCTCGGCGTTCTCAGCCGTGGCGTATCTCGGTACCGAGCACGTCGAGGCACAGGCGCATGAAGGCGGCGAGCCCCGGCCAGCCCTTGGCCGAGACCAGCTTGCCGTCGCGGGTGGCGCCGGTCGGCTCGACGTCGACGTAGGTGCCGCCGGCCAGGCGCACCTCCGGCTCGCAATACTCCAAGGCGGCGAGCCTGCGGCCTTCGAGCAGCCCCGGCACGTTGGCGAGCACCTGGGCGCCGTGGCAGATCGAGAAGATCGGCTTATCGTCGGCGGCGAACTCTTGCAGGATCTCGATCACGCGCGGGTAGATGCGGATGTATTCGGGGCCGCGCCCGCCGGCGACGTAGACCGCGTCGTAGCCCTTCGTATCGACTTCGGCGAAGGTCTTGTTGAGGGTGAAGAAGTGGCCGGGCTTCTCGGTGTAGGTCTGGTCGCCCTCGAAGTCGTGCAGCGACGTCTTGATGACCTCGCCGGCGCGCTTGTCCGGGCAGACGACGTCGACCTTGTGCCCGACCATCTCCATCGCCTGCTGGAAGACGAAGATCTCGTACTCCTCACTGAACTCGCCGACCAGCATCAGGATCTTTTTACCCGTCACGTCAAAGCCTCCGCCTCAGTGTTCTGCCAAGTTCTGCTCTTCGCCGAGCGCAGCACCGCCTCGCAGACCCGCTGGGTCTGGAGCGCGTCCTTAAAGGTCGGCGCCGCCGAACGGCCCTCGGCCGCCGCCGTCACGAAGTCCGCGACGGCGTGGACGAAGCTGTGCTCGTAGCCGATGGTGAGCCCCGGCACCCACCAGCGGTCCATGTAGGGGTGCTCAAGGTTGGTGACGTGGATCGTGCGCCAGCCGTTGAGGTGGCCCGGCACCTTGCCGGCCTCGGCCGAGCGGTACTCGAAGAAGCGCAAGTGTTCCGGCTCGTGCAGGTCGAAGGCGAGCGAGCCGTCCGCGCCGTTGATCTCGAAGGTCTTGAGCGCCTTGTGGCCGCGGGCGAAGCGCGTGCTCTCGAACAGGCCGAGGGCACCGTTTTGAAAGCGGGCCATGACCATGCAGGCGTCGTCGACGGTGACGGGCGCCGCCTTGCCGGTCTCTCGATGCACCCGCTCCTTGATGAAGGTCTCGGTCTCGGCCATCACGGCGACGATCGGCCCGTTCAGCCACATCGCCGTGTCGAAATTGTGCGCCAGCAGGTCGCCGACGACGCCCGAGCCCGCGACCGCGCCGTCGAGCCGCCAGAGCGCCGCCCCGCCCTGCGGCAGGTCGGCCGCCATCGTCCAGTCCTGGAGGAACTGGGCGCGGTAATGGTAGGGGGAGCCGACGCGCCCCTCGTCGATCAGGCGCTTGGCCAGCGACACGGCGGGGACGCGGCGGTAGTTGTACCAGACCATGTTGGGCACGCCCGCCCGCTCGACGGCGGCGACCATCGCCTCGGCACCGGCGACGTCCAGGGCGAGCGGCTTCTCGCAGACGACCCACTTGCCCGCCTCGGCCGCGGCGACCGCGATTTCCTCGTGCAGGTTGTTGGGCGCGCAGACGTCGATCACGTCGATGTCGGTGCGGGCGATCAGCCGGCGCCAGTCGGTCTCGACGTCGGCGTAGCCCCAGTTCCGGGCGAACGCCCCGGCCCTCGCGGGGTCGCGGGCGCACAAGGCCTGGAGGACGGGCGCGTAGGGCAGGTCGAAGAAGCGGCCGGCCTGACGCCAAGCGTTCGCGTGCGCCTTGCCCATGAAGCCGGCGCCGATCGTGCCGACGCGCAACGGGCGCTCAGCCATCGAGCCGCGTCCAGACGCCGCCGGCCCGGGCGGATTCGATCGCGGCCACGATGAAGCGCACCCCGTCCAGGCCGTCCTCGACCGACGGCAGCGGCCCCGCCGCCGGGTCGGGCGCGCGGCCCTCGATCGCGGCCGCGATCGCTTCGGCCGCGTCCTTGTAGACGTTGGCGAAGCCTTCGAGGTAGCCCTCGGGGTGGCCGGGCGGCACGCGCGTCGCCAGCGCCGCCGCCTTGCCCGCTCCCGCACCGCCGCGGGTGATCAGCCGCTTGGGCTCGCCCAACGGGGCGTGGTGCAGGTAATTCGGGTCTTCCTGGGACCATTCGAGCCCGCCCTTGTCGCCGTAGACGCGAAGCCTGAGCCCGTTCTCGTGGCCGGGTGCGACTTGGCTCGCCCACAGCATCCCGCGCGCACCGCCCTCAAAGCGCAAGAGCACGTTGTCGTTGTCGTCGAGGCTTCTGCCCTCGACGAAAATCGACAGATCGGCCAGCACGCTATCGAGCCGCAGCCCGGTGACGAAGGCGGCCAAGTTCACCGCGTGCGTGCCGATGTCGCCGAGCGCCCCGCCGGGGCCGCTCTGCTGGGGGTCGCCGCGCCACGCCGCCTGCTTTTGCCCGCTCGCTTCGAGCCGTGTCGTGAGCCAGTCCTGCGCGTACTCGACCTGCACCACCCGGATCTCACCGATCTCGCCGGCCCCGACCATCGCCCTTGCTTGGCGCACCATCGGGTAGCCGGTGTAGTTGTGGGTGAGGACGAAGACCCGGCCGGACGACGCGACCAGATCGACGAGGGCGCGGGCGTCGTCGAGCGACGTCGTCATCGGCTTGTCGCAGACGACGTGGACGCCGGCCTCCAGGAACGCCCTCGCCACGGGGTAGTGGAGGTGGTTCGGGGTGACGATGCTGACCGCGTCGACACCATCGTCCCGCGCCGCCTCGGCTTGCGCCATCGCCGCGAAGTCGCCGTAGGCCCGCGCCGGGTCGATGCCGATCTCGGCCGCCGAGGCTTTTGCGCGCTCGGGCGTCGAGGCAAAGCAGCCCGCGGCCAGCTCGAAACGGTCGTCGAGCCGGGCGGCGATGCGGTGCACCGCGCCGATGAAGGCGCCCTGCCCGCCGCCCACCTGCCCGAGCCGCAGGCGCCGCCCGCGCGCCTTCCCCTCGATCGCCATGCCGTCCCCTCCCTTCTCCTAACGGTCCAGCCCGAGCACGCGGCGGTTGAGCCCGGTGTCGGTGCTGCCGGCCGCGAAGTCGTCGAAGGCGCGTTCGGTGACGCGAATGACGTGGGCGGCGATGAACGCGGCCCCCTCGCGCGCGCCGTCCTCGGGGTGCTTGAGCGCGCACTCCCACTCCAGAACGGCCCAGTGGTCGTAGTCGTACTGCGCCAGCTTGGAGAAGACGGCCGAGAAATCGACCTGCCCGTCGCCCAAGGAACGAAAGCGCCCGGCGCGCTCGACCCAAGGGGCGTAGCCGGAGTAGACGCCCTGCCGCCCGGTCGGGTTCAGTTCGGCGTCCTTGACGTGGAAGGACGATATCCGCTCGTGGTAGATGTCGATGAAGGCGAGGTAGTCGAGGTGCTGCAGGACGAAGTGCGACGGGTCGTAGTTGATCCGGGCGCGCGGGTGGTGGCCGACTCGGTCCAAGAACATCTCGAAGGTGGTGCCGTCGAACAAATCTTCGCCGGGGTGCAGTTCGTAGCCGTAATCGACCCCGCGGGCGTCGAAGTGGTCGAGGATCGGCGTCCAGCGCCGGCCGAGTTCGGCGAACGCCTCGTCGATGAACCCGGCCGGGCGCTGCGGCCAGGGGTAGACGTAGGGCCACGCGAGTCCGCCTGAGAAGCCGACGTGGCGGGTGAGGCCGAGGTTCTTCGAGGCGTCGGCGCCGAGCCGCACCTGCTCGACGGCCCACGCCTGCCGGGCCTTCGGGTCGCCCGCCACCTCCGGGGCGGCGAAGCCGTCGAAGAGCGCGTCGTAGGCCGGGTTCACCGCGACGAGCTGGCCTTGCAGGTGGGTCGAGAGTTCGGTGATCTCGACGCCGGCCTCGGCGCAGACGCCCTTGACCTCGTCGCAGTAGTCGCGGCTCTCGGCCGCGCGCTCAAGATCGAACAGCCGCCGGTCCCAGGAGGGGATCTGGATGCCCTTGTAGCCGTGCCCCGCCGCCCAGGCCGCGATCGCGCCCAGACTGTTAAACGGTGCCGCGTCGCCCGCGAACTGGGCGAGGTAGACGGCCGGTCCCTTCATGGTCCGCACGGGCGATGCCTCCCTGGCTCTTATGTCTTCGCGCCGGCCCGCGGCCGGCCTTGGCCAGCAAGATCGCGCAAGCCGCCCCTATTCACAAGACCATAGAACGAGCGTTGCGTGGGCTATCGTCTTGCCGGCGGTCGCCCCCGCACGAGGGCCCCGTCGCGCGGCCGGGCAACCAAAACATCTGGCTGTTTGGGGCGTGGTGGCGGAGGGAATGGGATTTGAACCCATGAGGGGTTGCCCCCAACACGCTTTCCAGGCGTGCGCCTTAAACCGCTCGGCCATCCCTCCGGCGCGCGAAGGACCATATCCAGCGCGGCGCGAATCCGCAATACTCTCGCTC
This sequence comes from Geminicoccaceae bacterium, assembly GCA_965217265.1. Taxonomy (GTDB): domain Bacteria; phylum Pseudomonadota; class Alphaproteobacteria; order Geminicoccales; family Geminicoccaceae; genus JAGRGG01. Next base: position 313,466 of record CBDCHP010000011.1, read on the forward strand.
ATGAGTTGTGTTGGGTTATACTTGACCCAATGTCAGGGTTTTGATCGACGAGGTTCGATGCGACGCGCCGGCTACGCTATCGGGATTTTGATGCTGCTCCTCGCCGCGGCGGCGGCCGTGGCGCAGCTGCTCTACCTGCTCTTGGGCGAGACCTACGCGCCGGTCTCGATCGGCTCGATGTGGTCCGCCGTCGGGGCCGAGGGCCTCGTCGGCTTTCAGACCCTGATCGAGGAGAGCTTGGGCGGCTTCGCCTGGGCCCCCGTCCGGTTCGTGCTGACCCTGCCGGCCTGGATCAGCCTCGCGGTCCCGGGCTTGCTGCTGTTCTTCGCCTGCCGGCGCCGCGAGCGCGGCTTCGGCCGGTACTGAGGCCTCGCCCGTGACAAAGGTTTGGCCGCGGCCGGGATTTGTGGCAGAGTGGCAAAAAACCCGGCCGCGACGACGTATCCGGCCGTCCTGCTCAGCCCCGATCGTGGGGGACGGCACGTCGTGGTAGCGCTGCAATTCTTGGGCTCCGGCGACGCTTTCGGCAGCGGCGGCCGGTTCAACACCTGTTTTCTCGTCAGGGCCGGGGCGGCACCCTTCCTGATCGACTGCGGCGCCACCTCGCTCGTCGCGATGCATCAGTTCGGCGTCGACGCCTCGGCGATCGACACGATCCTCATCAGCCACCTGCACGGCGACCACTTCGGCGGCCTGCCGTTCTTCCTCCTTCAAGCCCACCACGTCCACAAGCGCACGGCGCCGCTCACCATCGCCGGACCGCCGGGGCTGAAGGCGCGCCTGCGCCGCGCCTTCAAGGTGCTCTACCCGGGCGCCGGCGACACGGACTGGCGCTTCGATCTGCGCGTCGTACCCCTCACCCCCGGCCGCCGCCGCGACCTGGACGGGGGGATCACGGTGTGCCCCTACGAGGTCCTGCACCCCTCGGGCGCCCCGTCCTTCGCGCTGCGCGTCGAGACGGGGGGGCGAAGCTTGTGCTACTCCGGCGACACCGCCTGGACCGAGGCGCTGATCGAGGCGGCGCGGGGCGTCGACCTGTTCATCACCGAGACCTACAGCTTTCGCAGGCCGGTCCCCTACCACATCGACCTGCCGACGCTGCGCCGCCACCTGCCCAAGATCGGCGCGAAGCGGGTCATCCTCACCCACCTCGGCCCCGACATGCTCGCCAACACCGACACGGTCGACCTCGACGTGGCGCACGACGGGCTGGTGATCGAAATATAACGCTTCGCGTTGCGCTAGGCGCGCGGCCTTTCTCTTTTCTTTTTTGCTACTTTGGCCGAGGCTGGCTTCGACGCCCGTGCTAGCCCGGGAACAAGTTGCGAAAAAGAGAGAAAAAAGGCCCCGCGCCAGCGGACGCGAAGCGTTCATCAGACTTTGACCCTCTCCCCCGACCCGATCATGGGCGCCGCGTTCGAGTCGAGGGGCCAGCGGGGGCGGGCCTTGGCGTCGAGCGGGTCGGCAAACCCTAAGCGGCGGCGCTCGATCCCGGCCCAGGCGACCATGACGGCGTTGTCGGTGCAAAGGCGCGGCGGCGGCACGACGAAGGCCATGCCCGCCTCGGCCGCGACCCCGGCGAGTGCCGCGCGCACGGTTCGGTTGGCGGCGACCCCGCCGGCGACGACGAGGGGCCGCTTGCCGTGGCGGGCGACGAACGCCGACGCCGCGCGCGCGGTCCGCTCGGCGAGGCACTCGGCGACGGCGGCCTGAAAGGAGGCGGCGAGGTCGGCGACCGTCGGGGCCGTCGCCGCCGCCGGGCCGAGCGCCAGGACGCGGTGGCGCAGCGCCGTCTTGAGGCCCGAGAACGAGAAGTTGCAGCCGTCCTGGCCTTTGAGCGGCCGGGGCAGGTCGAAGCGGGTCGGGTCGCCCGCTTCGGCGGCGCGCTCCAGGGCGGGGCCGCCCGGAAAGCCGAGGCCCAGCATCTTGGCCGCCTTGTCGAAGGCCTCGCCAGCCGCGTCGTCGATCGTGCTGCCCAGGCGGCGGTAGTCCCCTACTCCCACGATCGCGAGGAGCTGGCAGTGCCCGCCCGAGACCAGGAGCAGCAGGTAGGGAAAGGCGACGTCGTCGGTGAGGCGGGCGGTGAGCGCGTGCGCTTCGAGGTGGTTGACGGCGACGAGCGGCAGGCCGTGCGCGAGCGCGATCGCCTTCGCGGTGGTGAGGCCGACGAGGAGCCCGCCGACGAGGCCGGGCCCGGCGCTCGCCGCCACGGCGTCGAGGTCGGCAAAGCCCACGCCCGCCGTGCGCATCACCCCCGCGATCAGCCGGTCCAGGCGCTCGACGTGGGCGCGGGCGGCGATCTCCGGCACGACGCCGCCGAACGCCGCGTGGTCCGCCTCCTGCCCCGCCACCGCCTCGGCCAGCACGCGCCGATCGTTGGTCACGACGGCGGCCGCGGTCTCGTCGCAGCTGGTCTCGATGCCTAATAGACGCATGATGCCAAGATGTACCTTTTCGGTCTTGAATGTTGTCTGCTAGGGTCGTCGCGGCGACCATACCGAGATATGGCGCCTAGGAAATCCTCAACGCCAGCCTTTTGCGGTCCATGAATAACACAACCAAGCTGCGCATCGGCACGCGCGGTTCGCCCCTCGCCCTCGCCCAGGCGGAACTGACCCGCGCGGCGCTCGCCGGGGCGTTCGCGTCGTTGCAGGCGCCCGACACGATCGAGATCGTCGTCATCCGCACGACCGGCGATCACGTCCTCGACCGGCCGCTCGCCGAGATCGGCGGCAAGGGCCTGTTCACGAAGGAGATCGAGGAGGCGCTGCTCGCCGGCGCGATCGACCTCGCCGTCCACTCGATGAAGGACGTACCTACCTACCTGCCCGAGGGGCTCGGCATCGTCGCGGTCCTGCCGCGGGCCGACCCGCGCGACGCCTTGATCGCGCGAGGGGTGACGCGCCTCGACGACCTGCCCCGGGATGCCAGCCTCGGCACGGCCTCCTTGCGCCGCGCCGCCCAGGCGCTGGCCCGCCGCCCGGATCTTCGCGTCACGACGCTGCGCGGCTCGGTGCAGACCCGGCTCAAGAAGCTCGAAGCGGGCGAGGTGGACGCCACCATGCTGGCCGTGGCCGGGCTCGACCGCCTGGGCATCAAGGGGGTCGGCACGCCGATGACGACGGACGAGATGCTGCCCGCCGTGGCGCAAGGCGCGATCGGGATCGAGTGCCGCCTCGACGACGCCGAGACGCGCCTGCTGCTGGCGCGGATCGACGACGCGCCCGCCAATCTCGCCGTCACGGCCGAGCGCGCCTTCCTCGCCGAGCTCGACGGGTCTTGTCGCACGCCGATCGCCGGCTACTGTCAAGTGAACGGCAACGGCTTCACGTTCGCCGGTTTGGCGGCGCGGCCGGACGGCTCGCGGATCGAGCGGGAGAGCGGTTCGGTCGCGGCCGACGACGTGCGGCGGTTCGCCGCCGAGGCGGGGCGCTCGATTCGCGGCCGGCTCGGGGACGGCTTCTTCACTTGAGGGCGCTGTATGCAGATCGCCCTACCGTTTCGTATTGACGCATTCTCGGGCAAGACCCGTCCCGGCCCTGCCCGAGAATGCCCCAGGCGACGTTTCGAGGAGTAAGGATTCAGTGCGCGTTCTCGTCACCCGGCCAGAACCGGGCGCCGCCGCGACGGCGCGCGTGCTGCGCGAGCGCGGCTACAAGGTCATCGTCGACCCGGCGTTGAGGATCGAGCGGCTGAGCCCGGAGCTGCCGGCGCCGGACGCGGTCGACGCGATTTTGCTGACCAGCGCGCAGGCGGCCTTCGCGCTCGGCCCCTACAAGCACAAGCCGGTCCTCGCGGTCGGCGAGGCGACGGCCCGGGCGGCGCGGCGCGAAGGGGCGCTCGACGTGACGGCGGCGGCGGGCGATCGGGAGGACTTGGCCGACTTGGCGCTCGAACGCGGGGCGCCGCAGCGGTTCTTGCACTTGGCCGGCGCCGATCGGGCCGGCGACTTGGCGGGCGTGCTCGGCGCCGAGGGGCACGGCTACGCGACGATCGTCGTCTACCGCGCCAGCCCAAGCGACGCGCTCACGGCGCGGACCAAGGCCGCCTTGAGCCGCGGCGGCATCGACGCCGTCACGCTGTTCTCGCCGCGCTCGGCCCGGATCTGGCGCTCGCTGATCGAGGCGGAGGACTTCGCCGACACGATCGAGGACCTGATCGCCGTCTGCTTGAGCCCGGCGGTCGCGGCCGCGATCGACGACTGGCCCTGGCGCGAGGTGCGCACGGCCGAGCGCAAGGACCAGAATGCGCTGCTCGATTGCCTTGATGCCCTCGAACGTTGATGATAGCCCTCGCTCGCGCCGCCGCACCCCGGCGGTGGCGGGCGTCACGGCCTAAAATCGCGCACCCGTCGCGGCCGGATCCGTTCGTGCCGCGATCGAGGGGGAGGGAAACAAGCATCGATGTCGCAGGGTCCAAAACCGCCAAAGCCGCCCACGCCCGGCAGCACGGGGTCCGGCAGCACCGCCGGTGCCGAGCCCAAGCCCGGGACCGGGCCGGGCAAACCGCCCGGTGCCGGCAGGCCCGCCGGAACGAGCGTGCCGCCCACGGGCGGAGGCACGGGTCCGGCCCGGCCGACGGGCGCCGGCGCCTCGGCGCGTCCGACCGGGGCGACGGGTCCAACGGGTGCCGGCGCTTCGACAGGTGCCACGGGCTCGACGGGCGCTAGCGCTTCGGCACGACCGACCGGGGCGACGGGCGCCACGGGTCCGGCGGGTGCTGGCGCTTCGGGGCGTCCAACGGGACCGACGGGCGCCACGGCCTATGCAGGACCGACGGGTGCTGGCGCTTCGGGACGTCCGGTCGGGGCAACGGGCGCCACGGCCGGGAGAGGACCGACGGGCGGCGGCGCGCGCGGCCCCGGCGGCGCGGGCGCGCCGAGACCCACAGCACCCCCCGCGCCGGCCAGGAAGGGCGGCGGCTTCGGCACGGCGCTCGCCGGCGGCGTCGTCGGCGCCGCGCTCACGGCACTCGCCGCCTGGGGCTTGGCGGAGACCGGCAATCTGCGGCTCGGCGGCGTCGAGCCGGACGCGCTCGACGCGACGTCGGCCAACGTCGATGCCCTCGACGAGCGCGTGTCGGGCCTGGAATCGCAGATCGAGAACGCGCCCGACACATCGGCGGGCGAGAACGCTGGGGCGGGCGGGGACGCCGGGCCGAACGAGGACGTCCAAGCGGCGATCAGCGCCACGAACGAGCGCCTCGATCAGGTCGAGGCCCGCCTCGCCGAGGCGCCGTCGGGGACCGGCGGCGGCGGCGACGGGGGGGATGCGTCCGCCGACGTCGGCAACAGGATCGACGCGATGCAGGGCAACGTCGAGGACCTGCAACAGCAGTTGCAGGGCAACATCGATTCGCTGCGCCAGCAGGTGCAAGGCGACATTCAGCAGGTGCAGGGCAGCATCGACGACATCGAGCAGCAGCTCGGCAGCGAGGGCGACGCGGCGAGATCGGCGCAATCGCAGATGCAGCAGTTGCAAGAGCAGGTGTCGGGCCTGAGCGACTCCGTCTCGGGCCACGACGACGCGCTCGAAGCACTCGCCCGGGCGATCAAGGAGGTGCAGCAGACGGTCGACGACAACGCGTCGAGCATCGCCGCCGTGAACGACCGGCGCGAGCAGAGCGTGGGCGCGGCGCTCGCCTTGCAGGACGTGAACCGCGCCCTGGAGTCGGGCGGCGACCTCGCCGGGCCGACGCGGCGCCTGCAAGCGCTCTCCGGCAACAACGCGGCGCTGGCCGGGCCGGCCGAGACCCTCAAGGCGGCGGCGGACAAGGTGCCGACCGTGGCCGAACTGCGGGGGGGGCTGGACGACGTCGCCCAAGCCCTCGACGCGGCGCCGCCCGAGGACGGCAACTGGGCGACGCAGGCGGTCGGCAACCTGACAAGTCTCGTTCAAGTCGAGGGGCCGAACGCGCCCGACCCGGCGAAAGCCGCCGTGGCGCAGGCGCGAAGCGCCCTGAGCGACGGCGACGTCGGGGCGGCGGTCGACGCCGTCGAGGGCCTGCCGCCCGAGGATCAAGGCCCCGAGGTGAACGACTGGCTCGAACGGGCCAAGGCGCGCTTGAGCGCGCAGCGGGCGATCGCCGAGATGGAGGACGCGATCGGCAACCTCCTGACGGCCACCAACTGAAAAGCCTAAGGCGCCAAGAATATGATCCGTCTGCTGATTTTCCTGCTCGTCGTCTCCGGCCTGGCGTACGCGGCCTACTGGCTGGCCAATTCCGGCGGCACGGTCGCGGTCGACTGGCTCGGCTACGACGTCACGCTCCAAGTCGGCATCGCGCTCGCGATCCTCGCCGCCTTCGTCGCCTTGTGCGTCGCCTTGTTCGAGCTCTACCGCTACCTCGTCCTCCTGCCCAAGCGCGTCGGCCGGCACCGCCGCAACAAGCGCACCGTCGAGGGCTACGAGCAGTTGACGGCCGGCCTCATCGCCGCCGCCGCCGGGGACGCCAGCCACGCCCGCGCCCACACCCGCCGGGCCGAGAAGCTCTTGCAGAGCAACCCGGCCACCTTGCTCTTGACGGCGCAGACGGCGCAGCTCGAGGGCAAGGAGGACGTGGCGCAGCTCAAGTTCCAGCAGATGCTCAAGAACCCCGAGACCGAGTTCCTCGGCCTGCGCGGCCTCTTGGCCGAGGCGATCAAGCGGGGCGACAGCGAGGAGGCGCTCAGGCTCGCCCGCCAGGCGCAGCAAAAGAGCGCCAACACGCCTTGGGTGCTGACCACGCTCTTCGACCTCCTCACCCGCGCCGAGCGCTGGGACGAGGCCTACACGATCGTCGGTGACCTGCAGCGCATGAAGCTGTTGCGCGACAACGAGGTCCAGCGGCGGCGCGGCCTGTTGCGTCACCTGATGGCCGAGACGGCGCTGAACGAGGAACGTCACGACGACGCGCTCGCGCACGCGCAGCGGGCGAACAAGCAGATGACCGCCTTCGCGCCCGTCGCGGTCATGGGCGCCAGGGCGGCGATGGGCGCGAACAACCCGTCGGCCGGCCGTAAGCTGATCGAGCGGGTCTGGAAGGTCGAGCCGCACCCCGAACTCGCCCAGGCCTACGCCGAACTGGAACCGAACGAGACGGCCTCGGCGCGCTACAAGCGTTTCGAGCGGCTGACGCGCGTGAACCCGCGCAACAAGATCAGCCTCTTGGCACTGGCCGAACTCGCCATCCTGGCCAAGGACTACCCCACCGCTAAGCGCCACCTCGACGAGGCGGTGAAGCTCGAACCCTCGGCGGGGGTCTATCGCCTCTACGCCGACTACGAGCGCGCGAGCGGCGGCGGCCAGACGCGGGCGCGCGAGTGGCTGGCGAAGGCGGCCGACGCCGCCGCCGACCGCGCCTGGGTCTGCGAGGACACGGGCGAGCTCCTGCCGGCGTGGGCGCCGTTCGGCCCGTCCGGCCGCTTCGATTCGGTGCATTGGGACTACCCGCCGCGCGTCGCCCACCTGATCGGCGACACCCGCGGCGCCCTCACGCTGACCCAGTCGGCGCCGACGGCGGCGGTCGAGGCCGTGGCGATCCCGCCGGGCGAGGCGGTGGACCGAGCCTCGATCAAGCCGGACGGCGACAAGGGCGCCGATGACGAAGGCATCGACGGCAAGCGCGGCGGTGACAAGGTTGGCGGTGACAAGGACGCTAGTTCCGCCGCGCCGGCGGCCAAGGCCTACCCGACGACGCCGCCCCCGGCCGGGTCGGCCCCCGCCGCGGGCCCGCCGGCGAAGCAGGCCCCGGCCGCCGACGGTCGTGCGTCGGCGACCCAACACCAAGCCTCGGCGCAGGTCTACGACCGCCAGCGCAACGGCGCGGACGCGCCGGCAGAGGCCGCCCGTTCAACCCCATCACCGCCGAACAAGGCCCCGACGCCGGCGGCGGTCAAGGCCTCAACGCCGCCGCCAGCGGCGGTCAAGGCACCAACGCCGCCGGCGGCGGTCAAGGCCAATGCGTCCGGGATCGACCCGAAGCACGCCGCGGCGACCACGACCGCGTCGACGACGGCCGCGCCCGCCCCGGCCAAGATCGACGTGGCCGAGATCGATCCGAAGCACGCCTCGGCGACCACGACGACCGACGACCGGCACGATCGCGGCCGGCCGGCGGGGCAGAACGCCCCCGTGCAACAGGCGGTTCGCGCCCCCGCCCCGCCGCCGCCGCCGGCCGCGCCCAAGGGTGCCGCCGCCCTGCGCCCGGCGGACAGCGCCGTGCTCGCGGCCGAGAACTACGCCAAGCGGGTCAAGGCCGGCGAGGCCCGGGCGCCGATGGACGAGCGCCCGGGCAGGTCGCTGCCGCACGGACCGGCCGGCAACGCGGCCGGCCCGCCGTCGTCACAGGCACCCGCCACGGCGACGGACGACGACCTCAACTTGAAGGTCCCGAGGCCGCAGCCGGACGCCGAGGGCCGCGGCCGGCCGGCGGCGGTGGCAAAACCGCTGCCGCGCGGCTGAAGGCCGGGATCCTCAGTCTGACCTAGCAAGAACGCTTCGCGTGCGCTGACGCGCGGTCTTCTTTCTCTCTTTTTTGTTACTTGTCGCTGGAGATTGGCCGGGGCGCCGAAGCCAGCCCCGGCCAAAGTTGCAAAAAAGAGAAGAAAAAGAGCCCCGCGCAGCGGACGCGAAGCGTGCTTCTAGCGACAACAATCCTTCTTGCCACACCCCGTCGGGGCGCGCTATGTCCGCGCTCGTGGCGCCGCAGTAGCTCAGCCGGTAGAGCGACGCATTCGTAATGCGTAGGTCGGGGGTTCGAGTCCCTCCTGCGGCACCATTTTTCCCGCCCATTCGCGGCGCCGAGCTTTAGAGCATGTCCGAGGTGAGCGCGTAGGGCGCGAAGTCCGGCAGCGCCCCCGCCGCGCGACGCGCCTTCGCCGCCTCGCGGTAGCCCTGGCTTTGCATCTCGGCGAGGCGGCTCGCGGTGCGCCGAAATTCGAACGCGCCGTCGCCCTTGGCGTAGAGGTCGTCGGCCGCGGCGTCGGCGGTCATGAACAGGATCACCTTGCGCTCGTAGCAGGCGTCGATCAGCGTCATGAAGCGGCGCGCCTCGTTGCGCATGTCGGGCGTCAGCCGCGGTACGCGTTTAAGGATCAGGGCGTCGAAGCGGTCGGTGAGCGCCAGGTAGTCGGCGGCACCCAGCGGGCGGGCGCACAAGTCGGCGAAGTCGAAGACGGCGACGTTGCCGGCCGCGCGCGGCGCGTGCAGTTTGCGCGCGCCGACCTCGACGTCGAGCGGGGCGATCGGGTCGTCGCCGGCGAGGTCCTTGAACAGGGCCTCGATCCGGGCCTCGTTCGCCGGCGTCAGCGGCGTGAACACGACCGGCAGGTCGGCCGCGCGGCCGAGGCGATAGTCGGTCGGGCCGTCCAGAGGTACGATTTCGAGCTTCTGCTTGAGGCGGTCGATGAACGGCAGGAAGCGCTCGCGGTTGAGCCCGCCCTCGTAGAGCCGGTCGGGCGGCCAGTTCGAGGTGGTGACGACGACGACGCCGGCCTCGAACAGCCCCTCGAACAGCCGGCCCAGGATCATCGCGTCGGCGATGTCGACGACGTGGAACTCATCGAAGCACAACAGCGCGTGCTCGGCGGCGAGCCCGGCCGCCAGATGCGCCAGGGGCTCGCCCTCGGCGCGGCGCAGTTGGTGCAGCCTGTGCCCGACGTCGAGCATGAAGGCGTGGAAGTGGACGCGGCGCTTGGCCTCGATCGGGGCGTGGTCGAAGAACAGGTCCATGAGCATCGACTTGCCGCGCCCGACGCCGCCCCAGAGGTAGACCCCCTCGGGCGCCGCGCCGTCGCGATCGCCGTTGCCGTTGCCGTGGCGCAGGCGGCCGAGCAGGCCGCCGAGCTTGCCGGGGCGGGACTTCGCCGCGTTGGTGTAGCCGTCGAGGTCGCGCGCCAAGCGGTCGAGGCGGACCATCGCCGCGCGCTGCTCGGGATCGGGCTTCAGTTCACCGTTCTCGATCTTGGCGTCGAACGCCGCTAGGGGCATCAAATCCGTGTCTCCTTCGTGCGGCCGCAGCCATAGCCGATCGGCCGGCCACGACCAAGTTCGCCGGCGGCGGGCGCGCGATTGATTCAAAGAACGAAATGTGATTTTTACAACTTTATGGTGCCGATCATCGTCGTATACCCGGGGGCGACCAAGCACCAACGGGGGTAGATCGATACGCTTCAAGCACGTGTACATTTGCGGCGGGCTCCTGCTCGCGGGCGCCCTTGGCGCTTGCGCCACGTCCGAGAAGGTCCAGCCCGAGCAGATCGGCGACGCGCGCCTCAGCTGCGACGAACTCCTGGCCGAGACGGCGAAGGTCGACGCGGCCGAGGGCGAGATCGAGGGCAACAAGGGCGTCACCGGCACGAACGTCGCCGCCGCCCTCCTCTGGCTGCCGGGCCTCGCCTACACCTACTACGACGCGGGCCAAGCCGAGCAGCTCGTCCAGCAGCGCCGCAGCCGTCTCGCGGCCCTCTACGACGAGAAGGGCTGCCGCTAGGTTAGAGCATTTTCAAGCAAAACCGGATCGGTTTTGCGTCCAGAAAATGCGTTGATAGAGCCAGATAGGGCATTTTGCGTGAACCGGTGTTCGTGCGAAATGCTCTAGCGAACTTCTCTTAAGCCTCAGATCAGCCCGGCCCGGCGGACGAGGGCGCGGACCGCCGGGTCCGGCTCGACCGGGACGACGGTGCGCGGCGCCAGCGCCCGCAGCGCGCCGAGGTCGGCAGGCTCCAAGGGTGGCAGGCGCCCGGCGACCTCGAAGCGCACGTAGTCGGCGGCTTCGAGGTCCGGGATCCTCGCCCCGAGATCGGCCAGCGGCACGTCCGTCACCGCCAAGCGAAAGCCGCGCTTCTTCAGCCGTTCGGCGACGGCGTCGCGCCAGCGGGCAAAGGGGAACTCGATCACCACCCGCTTCGGGTCGAGCATCGGCGGCGGGCGGTGGCGGTGGTCGTTCGGCAGGCAGAGGCCGATCGCCCCCCTCAGCCAGGGGCGGCGCAGCAGGAGGTCGGCCAGGGTCAAAAGGTCGACGCGGTACTGCAGCCTCAGCGCGATGTCCGAGGCGGGGTCGATGTCGACGCGCGGGAAGAAGCGCGCACGCACCGCGTCGAGCCGCGCCGCGTGCGCGGTGTAGAGGGTGCCGGGCACCGTCAGCAGGCGAAGGGCGCACGGCCGGGCGAGGACGCCCAGCGGCAGGGCTTCGAGCTTGGCCTCGATCGCGGCGGCGAGTTTCGGCGTCATCGCCCTTTGGGGTGCACTCGGCGGGTTGCCCGGCGGCGGCGCCGGCGGCGGTGCGGCGGCGGGTTCGACGAACGCCTCGGCGTTGGCGAGACGCGCGCCGCCCGCCTCGCGGGCGAGGCCGCGGGCGAGGCGGGCGGCGAGGTCGGCCTCGTGCCCGTGGACCAGGAGATCGCCGCCGGGCTCCGGCGTCACCGACCAGCCGCGCCGTGCGGCCAGCGCCAGCACGTCATGCCGCAGGCGGTCGTAGAGGGCGCGGCTGCGGGCGAGGCGCGACAGCCGCACGCGGGCGGCGGTCGGCCGAAGGGCGGTGCTGGTGGCGGTGATCGACATTGTCCGGCGGCTCGAATGCTGGGGCGGCGGGACGTTCCGCCGCTCAGGTTCCGGACTGTAGCGCCGCCGCCTTAGCGTTCGGTTAACGCGCTCTAACCGCGCTCAAGCGGCGTTCGTGGCCTGAGCACCGACGATGGCCTCGGCCAAGCGGTCGGGCACCTCGGCCAAGTGGTCGAAGCGCCAGGTGAACGAGCCGGCCCCTTGCGTCGCCGAGCGCAGCAGCACGACGAGGTCGTAGATCTCGGCCTGCGGCAGGTGCGCCTTGATCGCGTCCCAGCCGCGCCAGCCCGCCTTGGCCTCGTAGCCGAGGATCTGGCCGCGTTTTTGGCTGACGATCTGCAACGCGCGCGAGGTTTGCTCGGAGGGCACCGAGACGACGACCTCCAGGACCGGTTCGAGCAGTGCCGGCCGGCAGGCGGGCATCCCCTCCCTCAAGGCGAGCGCCGTCGCCATCTTGAACGAGAGTTCGTTGCTGTCGACGCTGTGGAACTGGCCGTCGGTGAGGGCGACGCCGACGTCGACGACGGGAAAGCCGAGCGGACCCTTGGCGAAGTACTCGCGGGCACCCGCCTCGACCGCCGGGACGTAGGCCTTGGGCACCGAGCCGCCGACGACCTTGCTCTCGAAGGCGAAGCCCCCGCCGCGCGGGAGCGGGCGGATGTCGATCTTGACGTCGCCGAACTGGCCGTGCCCGCCGCTCTGCTTCTTGTGCCGCCCGTGCGCCGAGGCGCTCTTGCGGATCGTCTCGCGGTAGGGCGTCGCCGGCACGCGCGCGTCGAGGGCGAGGTTGTGCTTGGTCTTCAAGCGGTCGAGCGCGATCTTCAGGTGCACCTCGCCCCGGCCCCAGAGCACGGTCTCGTTCGTCTCGGGGTCCTGGCGCAGGCTCAGGCCCGGGTCCTCGTCGAGCAGCTTCTGGAACGCGCTTGAGAGCTTGACGTCGTCGCCGCGGTCGGCCGCCTGGACCGCGTAGGCGAACATCGGCTCGCAGCCCTCGCCCGCCGCCGCCCCGTCGGTCGTCGGCGCGTCACGCGCCGCGCCCTCCTCCAGGGTCTGGCCGGTCCGGGCGTCGTCGAGGCGGGCGAGCGCCACGATCTCGCCGGGACCCGCCTCGCCGGCCGGCTCCTGCGCCGCCCCGGTCAGGCGCATGGTACCGCCGACCCGCATCCCGCCGAGCGTGATCCCGTCCTTGACGGTCCCGCGCCAGACGCGGACCAGCGAGAGCTTGCCGGCGTGGTGCTGCTGGTAGGTCTTCAAGACCGTGACGAGGGCCGGGCCGTCGCCGTCGTGGCCCAGATCCTCGGCGCGGGCGGAAGCATTCGGGGTCTCCTTGGCGAGGCAGTCGAGCAGGCGGCGCACGCCCATGTCCTTCTCGGCGACGCCGATGAAGACCGGCACGACCTGGTCGGCGCGCAGCGTCGTCTGCAGATCCCTGCGGATCGTCGCCTCGTCCGGCGCCTCCTCGTCGAGCAGCTGCGTCAGCAACTCGTCGTCGAAGTCGGCCAGCGTCTCCAGCATCTCCTGGCGGGCGTCCGCCTCGCGCTCGGCGTAGTCGGGCGGCAAGGCGATCGGCTCGGCGGCGGACCCTTCCTGGTAGGCATAAGCTCTCTCGGTCACGAGGTCGATGTAGCCGAGCAAGTCCTCGCCGCGGCCGATCGCGTACTGGTGCGGCACGACCGGGCGCAGGCTGACCTCGCGCAGGCCGGCGATCAGGTCGCGAAAACGCACGTCGGAGCGGTCGAGCTTGTTGATGAAGACGACGTGCGGGATCCCGTTCGCGTCCAGGTAGTGCAGCAAGGGCGTCAGCGCCGGGAGGCGCTCCAGGACCGGCTCGACGACGACGACGGCGAGGTCGACCCCCTTGAGCGCCGCCAGCGCCTCGTGGCCCAGTTCGACCGAGCCCGGGCAGTCGAGGACGGTGAACTTGGCGCCCTCGGCCTCCAGCCACGCGGCACTCACTTCGGTGCTCATCTGCCGCGCCCGCGCCTCGGGTGCGGCGTCGCCGACCGTGGTGCCGTCGGTGACCCTGCCCTTGCGGCCGATCCGCTTCGAGACGAAGAGGAGGCTCTCCAGCAGCGTCGTCTTGCCGCTTCCCATCGGACCGACGAGCGCCACGCCCCGCCAAGCCCCGTCAACCGCTGCCTGCGTCACGATCTTGCCTCCCGATTGTCGCTCGAAGGTCATGGTAAACCCGACCGGTGCGTTCGGGAATAGGCGCTGGGATACGTTTTCAGCCGTTGCATCAAGGGCGGCTTTGCGCAAGACTTCATCCTCGCGGAGGACGACGGTCTGAACCACCATGAAACACCAATGGGGCGGCGGGGGCGAGATGAACTGCGCTGATCTGGAGCGGTGCTTGGAAGCATGTCTGGACGGCACGCTCGGGCGCGGCCGGCTGGCCCTGTTCAAGCGCCATTTGCACGGCTGTCCGCGTTGTCGCGCCCGCGTCGAGCGGCTGCGCGGCTTCGAGCGCGACCTGCACCGCCGGTTTCGCTGCATGGAGGGGGCCGAGTCGCTCTGGGCGCCGATCGAGCTCAGCCTCGTCGAGCCCGGCCTCGTCGTCGACGAGCGCCCGCACCCGCCCGCCCTGCCGCGCGGCGGCGTCGCGACCAAGAGCCTGATCCCGACGGGCCGCGCCCTGCCGGCCCCGGCCGGGGCCGAGGCGGGACGCGGCCGGACCGGCTGGCGGCGCTTCGCCGGCGTGGCGGCGATCGCCGTCATGGCCTTGACGCTGTTCGACCTGGGCTTCGGCGGCGGCACCGCCTCGGGCCTCGCCGCCTATCGCGGCGTGATCGACGGCGACGATCCCTTGGAAATCCGCACGGGCGACATGGGCAGCCTGGACGGGTGGTTTCGGGCGCGTCTCGGCACCGACCCGCCGGCCTTGCCCGAGCCGGCCGAGGCGCGGCTTATCGGCGCAGGGATCGAGAACGGCGCCGCCGACGGTGCCGCCCTCGTCCTCTACGACATCAAGGGCACGCCCGCCGTCCTGCGCGTCGACGCCGCCGACGCCGGCGGCGTGCCGGAGGAAGGCAGGAGCGAGGATCTAGGCAACGGCCTGACCGAGGTCAGCTGGGCCGATGGCCGCTTTCACTACACGATCGTCAGCCCGCTGCCGGCGGACAAGCTGGGGACGTTCGCGGAGTAGGGGTTGGGCGGCAATGTGTGGCCATATTGCTGCCCAACACAATGTTAAGTCAACAGAATTTTCATATCTTCTTGATAAGCCTCATAATCTTTCCAGTCTAATAGTTCGATAACCTCCTTCGCTAAATTTTGGCCACGATGACTTTTTAGTGAAAACCTAGATCCATGATCTTCCTCTAATTTGTTAAAGAGGTTCTTGGTTAGATCGTGAAGTTTTTTATCTTCATAGTGTAATGATTGATTGCGCCCGCACCATATTATGTCTCTAACCGAACAAAATTTGATTATTTTCCTTCTGGAGCTTTCTTTAATTCTCTGTGTATGATTGAAATACCTTGTTTAGCAATTTGCAGAACTGCACCGCAGATACTTTCTATAGACTTCTGCCTAGTTTCGATTATAAGTTTTTGATTTTCTATTTTCATTTTAATTTCGTTAACCGTGCTTTTTTGCACTTCTTTGAAATGCAGCCATATTGTAACAATCTGAGAAATCCTCATGCAACTCACTAGTTTCGAAATCCCACTGAAGTACCTTTAGATGCTTTTCCTCAGAATGAAGTAGTTTTAGCGTATCATTTAATTTTACTTCATCGTTATAAATAATGTTAAACAAACTTTGAGGGTCTCAGGCTAGCATAGACCGGAGGTCGCCGATCTTGTCGTTGCCGCCGAAGCGGGCGAACAGCGCGATCGAGGCGTCCACCATGCGCACGGCCTTGGAGACCACGATCGACCGGCGCCGAAAGCGGGCGAGCCAGTGCCGCTGGCGGGCGTGGTCGCGCTCGATGCCGTGGGTCTCCTTTTTGCCGACGTAGAGCCGGCCTTGGGGGATCGCCTTCTCGTAGGCGGCCCAGTCGTCGGTGCAGTAGAGCCGCACGCCCCAGCGCTTCAGGCGCTTGAGAAGGCGTTCAAGGGTGGCTCGGTCACGACCCCCCAGCTCCCAGTCGATGAGCCGTCCCGTAGCACGATCCCGAGCCTTCCAGACCCACAGCTTGTTCGGCTTTTTTTGAGGTAGTGCCACATCTCGTCCAGCTCGACCACGACGGCACGGCCTTCGGGCTCGGGCTTTTGCGCGTAGACTTCCGCAAAGCGCTCGATCCAGGCCTGCACCGTGGGGGTCGACACCCCGAGCAGCTTGGCGGTGCGGTTCATCGAGACGCCGCTGAGGTAGAGCAGCACCGCTTCCACCTTGAGCCGCAGCGGCATCCCGCGCGGCGGGGTGTCGGTGAAGTTCAGCCCGCAGCCCTTGCAGCGGTAGCGTTGCTTGCCGCGCATGAACCCGTTCTTGACGTGCTCCTCGCCCCCGCACCCCTTGCACCGTAGCCCCATCCAACCCGCCCCGTCCGCCGTTCCCTGGCCGACGGATATGGGCGGTCTATGCCAAGCTCAAACCCTCCAAACTTTTAACTGCATATTCGGTTTCTTTGATATATGTATTCATGATATTGCCACCGTACTGGTAGGTTGTAGTGTCATTTAATTTTAATGCCCTCTAACATAATTGTTAATCGCGCCAAATCTATAGAGATACATATCAGAAGCGCACGTTTATTTTCCTTTTCTCAATATTAGCCGCAACACTCAAACTCGCTCCAACCAAAACTCGCAAAAAAGAGAAAAAGAAGCCCCGCGCAGCGGACGCGCAAGCGTTCGTTCACCCCCGATGCGCCGCCTCCAGTCTAGCCCAATCAAACTCAACACCGATGCCGGGGATGTCCGGGGCGACGGCGCGGTGGTGCTCCAGGCGGAGCGGGCGCTTGGCATACTGGTCGATCGGGAAGGAATGGACCTCGATCAAACCGGCGTTGGGCTGGGCGGCGACGAGGCTGACGTGGAGTTCGTGCATCCCGTGGCTGCACACCGGGATCCCGTGCCGCCGCGACAGATCGGCCACGCCAAGCCAGCCGGTGATGCCGCCGCAGTTGGAGGCGTCGGGCTGGACGTAGGCCAGCTTGGCGCGCTGCAACGCGCGCTCGAACTCGTGCATCGTGTGCAGGTTCTCGCCCATGGCGAGCGGCACGCCGCCGGCCTCGGCGATCTTGGCGTAACCGTCGTCGTCGGGAACGATCGGCTCCTCGAACCAGAGCGGGTCGAAGGGCTTGAACGCCAGCGCCGCCTCGATCGCCTGGGTGACGCCCATTGAATAGTTGGCGTCGACCATCAAGGCGGTGTCGGGTCCGATCAGGCGCCGCACCGCCTCGACCCGCGCGACGTCCTCCGCAAGCGAGGGTTTGCCGACCTTGATCTTGACCCCGTTAAAGCCCTGATCGAGGTAGGCGCGGACGTTCGCCAGCAGCTTGTCGAGCGGGAAGTTGAGGTCGATGCCGCCGCGATAGGCGGCGCAGTCGCCGCCCGCGCCGCCGGCCATCCGCCACAAGGGCTCGCCTGAGCGCCGGCCGCGGAGGTCCCAAAGGGCAAGGTCGACGGCCGAGACGGCGAACGCGGCGACGCCGCCGCGGCCGACGTAGTGGACGTGCCAGAGCATCGCCTCGTTGAGCGCCTCGACGTCGCCCCCGTCCCGGCCGAGGAGGAAGGGCGTCAGGTCGTGCTCGATCATCGCCAGGATCGCGCGGCCGCCGCGGCCGCCGGTGTAGGTGTAGCCGGTCCCCCTCGACCCGTCGTCGAGCGTCACCGTGACGGTGACCAGCTCGAAGTGGGTGTGGTCGCCGTGCTTGGCGTCGCTCAACATCTCGGCTAGCGGGAGCGCGAAGCGTCGCGCCGCAACCCTTTGGACAGTCGGCATCAAGCGTCGTCCTGCCTCGCCCGAACACAAAGCGGCGATGCCCGGCCGCCGCGCGAGGTACGCACGGCGGCCGGGCGCCCTCAAACTTCCGTCAGCCCTTGACCTTGACGTAGGAGCCGGGCGCGTCCTCGATCGCCTTTAATTTGCCCGCGCCCGGCTTGCGCGCCGGCACCATCGGCCCCGACTTCGGCTTCAGCCACGCGGCCCAGTCCTTCCACCACGAGCCCTCGTGCTGGGTGGCGCCCTCCAGCCACGCTTCCGGCTCGTCCGGCAGGTCGTCGTTGGTCCAGTAGCCGTACTTGGTCGAGGCGGCGGGGTTGATGACGCCCGCGATGTGGCCCGAGCCCGCCAAGACGAAGCGCTTGTCGTTGCCGCCGTAGATTTGCGTCGCGCTGTAGGTGCTCTTCCAGGGCGCGATGTGGTCCTCCCTGGTCGAGACCCAGTAGACCGGCAGCTTGACCTTGCGCAGATCGATCGGCGTGCCGCACATCGTGACGCCGCCCGGCTCGACCAGCTTGTTCTCGTGGTAGAACTTGCGCAGGTAAAACCCGTGCATCGCCGCCGGCATTCGCGTGTTGTCCGAGTTCCAGTAGAGGAGGTCGAACGGGAACGGATCCTTGCCGAGCAGGTAGTTGTTGACGACGAACGACCAGATCAGGTCGTTGGCGCGCAGCATGTTGAAGGTCTTGGCCATCTCGCGGCCTTCGAGGTAGCCCTTCTTGGCCATCTGCTCTTCCATCGACTGCAACTGCGCCTCGTCGACGAAGATGCCGAGCTCGCCCGGGTCCTTGAAGTCGACCAGCGTGGTGAAGAAGGTCACCGCCTTGATGCGCGCGTCGCGCTTGGTCGCCATGTGCGCCAGCGTCGAGGCGAGCAGCGTGCCGCCGAGGCAGTAGCCGATCGCGACGATGTCCTTCTCGCCGGTCGCCTTCTCGATCTGGTCGAGCGCGTCCAGGGCACCGCCGGTCATGTAGTCCTCGAACGTCTTGGCGGCGAGTTTCTCGTCCGGGTTGACCCAGGAGGCGACGAAGACGGTGAAGCCCTGGTCGAGGGCGAACTTGATGAAGCTGTTCTTGGCCTGCAGGTCGAGGATGTAGAACTTGTTGATCCAGGGCGGCAGGATCAGCAGGGGCCGCTTGTGCACCTCCTTCGTCGTCGGCACGTACTGGATGAGCTGCATCAGGTCGTTCTGGTAGACGACCTTGCCGGGCGTCGTCGCGATGTTCTTGCCGATCTCGAAGGCCTCGGTGTCGGTCATGCTGATCGCGAGCTTGCCCTGGCCGCGCTCCAGGTCGGCCAGCATGTTCTTCAAGCCGCGCAGCAGGTTCTCGCCGCGGCTCTCGATCGTGGCGCGCAGCACCTCGGGGTTGGTCATGACGAAGTTCGTCGGCGCCAGCGCGTCGACGTATTGGCGGGTGTAGAACTCGGCCTTCGCCTGCTCCTTCGCGTCGGGGCCGCGGTGCTCGACCACCTGATCGGTGATGAAGCGCGAGGAGAGCAGGTAGGACTGCTTGATGTAGTCGAAGACCGGGTTCTCCTGCCACGCCGCGTCCTTGAAGCGCCGGTCGCCCTTGTAGGGCACGGCGACGGGCTCGGGCTCGCCGCCGAGCATGCGCTGCGTCGTGTTCTGCCAAAGGCGCATGTAGTCCTGCCAGAGGTCGAACTGCGCCTGCACGGCGGAGGCGGGGTTGGTCATCATCCGCGTCGTGAGGTCGAGGAAGGTCTGGCCCAGCGCCATCGCGTTCTCGTCGGGGCCGGCGACGCTGTGGCCCTCGGCCGCTTGGCGTTCGAGAAAATCCTCGACCAGCGAGCGGCTGCGCTCGGCGATGTCCGCCATGATCGCGTTGATCTCGTCGGGATTGGGCCCCGCCGGCGCTTCTTGTTGCTTCGCCATCTTGCTTTCCCTTATCTTGACGCCAGCGTCGTGAACGCTGCACTGAGCGTGCGCTGGCCCTGTGACCCGCTGTGGAAGCGCTGTTTAGCCGAACACCGCGCGACCGCCAACGGTTGCGGGCGGCGTACATGTAATGAACCGACGCCCGAGTCCAAGCGGAAAGCCCATGCCGACAAGGCCCTTTCGCCTCGCGCTCGGCGCGTCCCTCGGCCTCGCGCTCGGCGCCTGCGCCGACGTGGCGTCGACGGTCCCGCCGCGGCCCGCCCCGCCCGACGCGGCGACGGCGAACGCGGCCTATCCCGAGCCCGTCGACGTGCCGGGGCGGCCGAAGCTGACCTACACGCTCGAACAGCGCCGTTCGATCGAGGACCGGCTCGTCGCCGACCGCGACAACGCCCGTCACGCCGCCGACGCCCTGCGGGCCGGCGAGACGGTGCCGCCTCTGCCGCGCGATCTTGGGAACGACGCGGCGGGGCAGGCCCCGCCCGCCGACCCGCCGCCGCCCGCCCCGCCGCCCGCCGCCGGAACCGCGGTCCCGGTCGTGCCGGACGTCGTCGCCGCCCTGCAGGACACGGCCGCGGGCGAACTCAAAGCCGCGGCCGCCGCCGCCTCGGTCGCCGCGGCCGGGGGGGACGGGGCAGCGGTACCGGCGCCCGCCTTGCCCGGGCCGGTGGCGGCGCCGGCCGCGAGCCCCGGAACGGCGATCACCGCCCAGTCGGAGGCGGTCGGGGACCGGGTGCGCGACGACCTCGACACCATCGACGCCGAGGGCACGCTCAGCGATTTCCTCGACACGCTGGAGCGCGGCCAAGCCCGCAGGTTCGAGCGCGAGGGGGTCCTCGCGCGGGACGCCCGCACCCCCGTCCAGGCCAACCCTGCCCCGGCCGCAAAGAACGCCGCGCCGCCGGCGGCGCTCGCCGAACGCTTGGCGACGGCCCCCGCCAGCGTCGATCTACCGTCCGCCGGACCCGTGCGACTGCCCTTCGCGCCGGGTGCGGCGCGGCCCGACCAGGCCGGCTTGGCGCTCCTGGACCGGCTCGGGGCCACGCTCGCGGCCGGGGCGGCGACCGGCAAGGTGACGCTCGTCGCGGACGGGCCCGCACCCGCCGTGGCGCTGGACCGGGCGCGGGCGGTCGCGGTGCGCCTGGTGCGAGCCGGCCTGCCGGCCGGGCGGATCGAGATGAAATTGGGTGGTGCGGGGGATGCGGTCACGATATACCGCCCGGACGCCGACGCCTGACGGGCGGCGACGCTCAGCCCCCGTCGGCCGACCCGCCCCCGCAACGACTGGCCCCGACCCCCGTGACGCCGTCCGAGTTCCACCGCATCCGCCGCCTGCCGCCCTACGTCTTCGCCGAGGTGAACGCGATGAAGGCGGCGGCCCGCGCCGCCAACCGCGACATCATCGATCTGGGCATGGGCAACCCCGACCTGCCGACGCCGCCGCACATCGTCGCCAAGCTGGTTGAGGCCGTGCAGGACGGGCGCACGCACCGCTACTCGACCTCGCGCGGCATCCCCGGACTGCGCCGGGCGCTGTGCGGCTACTACGACCGGCGCTTCGGCGTGCGGCTCGACCCCGAGACGCAGACCTGCGTGACCTTGGGCTCGAAGGAGGGCCTCGCCAACTTGGCCCAGGCGATCACGGCCCCCGGCGACACGATCTTGACGCCGAACCCCTCCTACCCGATCCACCCCTACGGCTTCATCATCGCGGGCGCCTCGATCCGCCACGTCCCCTTCGGCCCCGGCATCGACCTCGTGCGCGAGATGGCCCGCGCCGCCGAGCACGCGGTGCCCTCCCCGACCGCGATGATCCTCAACTTCCCCTCCAATCCGACCGCGATCCAGGCCGATCGCCACTTCTACGCCGAGGCCGTGGCGCTCGCGCGCTCGAAGGGCATGTTCATCCTCTCCGACGTCGCCTACGCCGAGATCTACTTCAAGGCGCCGCCGCCCTCGATCTTGGAGGTGCCGGGCGCGTTCGAGGTCGCGGTCGAGTTCTCGTCCCTGTCCAAGACCTACTCGATGCCGGGCTGGCGCATCGGCTTTGCCGCCGGCAACGAGCGCCTGATCGCCGCCTTGACCCGGATCAAGTCCTACCTCGACTACGGTGCCTTCACCCCGATCCAGGTCGCGGCGACCGCCGCCCTGAACGGGCCGCAAACTTGCGTCGACGAGGTCAGGACGCGCTACAAGGAACGGCGCGACGTGCTTATCGAGGGCCTCGCCAAGGCCGGCTGGGACGTGCCGTCGCCGCCTGCCACGATGTTCGCCTGGGCGCCGGTGCCGGAACCGTTTCGGGCCGAGGGCTCGCTCAAGTTCGCCAAGCGGCTCTTGGCCGAGGCCGACGTCGCCGTCTCGCCCGGCATCGGCTTTGGCGAGTACGGCGAGGGCTACGTTCGCATGGCGCTGGTCGAGAACAAGCACCGCCTGCGCCAGGCCGTGCGCAACATCAAGGCGTTCTTGGCCCGGGCCGGGGGCGGTGTCGGCTCCGAAGCCGAGACCAGGGTCGCTTGAGGTGGCGTTGAGCGAACCCTTGCGGATCGGCGTCGCCGGGCTCGGCACGGTGGGGGCCGCGACGGTCAGGCTGCTCCGCGCCAAGGCCGGGCTCCTGGCCGCGCGCGCCGGCCGGCCGATCGAGGTTGTGGCCGTCTCGGCCCGCGACCGGACCAGGGAGCGCGGCCTCGACCTCGCCGGAATCGCCTGGATCGACGACCCGCTCGACCTCGCCCGCGATTCGGGCATCGACGCGGTGGTAGAGCTGATCGGCGGCGCCGACGGTGCCGCCCTCGCGCTCGCCGAGACGACGCTCGACGCCGGCAAGGCGCTCGTCACCGCCAACAAGGCGATGCTGGCGCTGCACGGGGCAAAGCTCGCCCGGCGCGCCGAGGCCAACGAAGCCCCGCTCGCCTTCGAAGCCGCGGTCGCGGGCGGCATTCCCGTCATCAAGGCGCTGAAGGAGGGCCTGGGCGCCAACCGGATCGGCCGCGTGCACGGCATCTTGAACGGCACCTGCAACTACATCTTGAGCGCGATGCGCGCCGGCGGGCGCGACTTCGAGGCGGTGCTGCGCGAGGCGCAGGACTTGGGCTACGCCGAGACCGACCCCTCGGCCGACGTCGACGGGATCGACTCGGCGCACAAGCTGGCCCTCTTGGCCGCGATCGCGTTCGGCGGCCTGCCGTCGTTTGACGCCATCCACGTCGAGGGCATCCGCGGCGTCTCGGCCGAGGACATCCGCTTTGCCGGCGAACTCGGCTACCGCGTCAAGCTGCTCGGCGTGGCGCGGCGCACGGATAACGGGATCGAGCAGCGCCTGCACCCGTGCATGGTCCGCGCCGACGCGCCGATCGCCGGGGTCGAGGGCGTGTTCAACGGCGTCGTCGTCGAGGGCGACGCCGTCGGCGAGGTGGTGCTGGAGGGCAGAGGTGCCGGCGGCGGGCCGACCGCGTCCGCCGTCGTCGCCGACCTGCTCGACGTAGCGCGCGGCCGCGTCGGCCCGGTGTTCGGGGCACCGGCGGCCGGCCTTGAACCGCTGCCCACCGCGCCGATGCAAGATCACCGCGGACGCTACTACGTCCGCCTGTCGGTCGTCGATCGGCCGGGCGTGCTGGCCGAGATCGCGGCGGCCCTGCGCGACCACGCCGTCTCGGTCGAGAGCCTGCTGCAGCGCGGGCGCGACCCCGGCCAGCCGGTGACGATCGTCCTGGTCAGCCACGAGGCGCGCGAGGCCGACATGCAAGGCGCCATCAACGCCATCAAGACGCTCGACGCGGTCGCGGCACCGCCGTGCATGATCCGCATCGAGGCGCTTTGACACGGATCCATCAGGGGGAACGATGAGCGACGACTACCAGAGTTCGGACCGCAACTTGGCGCTGGAGACGGTGCGCGTCACCGAGGCGGCGGCGCTCGCCTCGGCCAAGCTCATGGGCCGCGGCGACGAGAAGGCCGCCGATCAGGCGGCGGTCGACGCCATGCGCCGGGCGCTCAACATCCTCGACATCGACGGCACGGTCGTCATCGGCGAGGGCGAGCGCGACGAGGCGCCGATGCTCTACATCGGCGAGAAGGTCGGCACCGGCAAGGGCACGGCGATCGACATCGCGCTGGATCCCCTGGAGGGCACGACGATCACGGCGAAGGGCGGCCCCAACGCCATCGCCTGCATCGCGATGGCGCAAAAGGGCGGCTTCTCTGAACGCGCCCGACACCTACATGGACAAGATCGCCGTCGGCGGCGGCCTGCCGCCCGGCGTGATCGACATCAAAGCGACGCCGCTTGAGAACCTGCAACGCCTGGCTGAGGCCAAGAACAGTGCGATCGAAGACTTGGTCGTCCTCGTCCTCGACCGGCCGCGGCACGAGAAGCTGATCGCGGATCTCCGCGATGCCGGCGCCCGCATCCGCCTGATCACCGACGGCGACGTGGCCGGCGTCATCGCGACGTCCAGGCCCGACAGCGGCATCGACATCTACATGGGCGCCGGCGGCGCGCCCGAGGGCGTGCTCGCGGCGGCGGCGCTGCGCTGCATCGGCGGCCAGTTCCAGGGCCGGCTGATGTTTCGCAACGACGACGAGCGCTCCCGCGCGCGCAAGATGGGCGTCGAGGACTTCGATCGCGTCTACGACCTCGAAGACTTGGCGAGCGGCAACGTCATGTTCGCCGCGACCGGCGTCACCGACGGCACGATGCTCAAAGGCGTGCGCCGCCGCGGCGACCGGCTGTTCACCCAGTCGATCGTCATGCGCTCCAAGAGCGGCACGGTCAGGATCATCGAGGCCGAGCACAACGTCCCGCGCAAGGAGGCGGTGGTCCCGCACTTCGAGGGTTGAGCCTGGACCCTCTTGACGGCCTGCCGCTGGTCGATCGCTCGTTCTCCGGCCGCGCGTGGCACCTGCGCCCGGCCGACGAGGCGCGCGGGCTGGCGCTGGCGCAGCGCCTGGGCCTGCCCGCGATCGTCGCGCGCATCTTGAGCCTGCGCGGGGTCGCCGACGACGAGGTCGAGCCCTTCTTGCGCCCGCGCCTCAAGCACTGGCTGGTCGATCCCTCGCACCTGCTCGACCTGGACGAGGCGGTCGGGCGCCTCGCCGACGCGGCGGCGGCTCGCGAGACGATCGGGCTGATCGGCGACTACGACGTCGACGGGGCGACCTCGACCGCCCTCGTGCGCCGCTACTTCGAAGCACTCGGCGTGCCGGTCGCGGTCGAGATCCCCGATCGCCTCACCGACGGCTACGGCCCCAACCCGGGCGCCATCGACCGGCTGGCGGCGCAGGGCTGCCGGCTGATCGTCACGCTCGACAGCGGCACCACGGCGCACGCCGCCCTCGACCACGCGGCGGCGCGCGGCGTCGAGGTCATCGTCGTCGACCACCACAGCGCCGAGACCGCCCTGCCCCCCGCCCGCGCGGTCGTCAACCCGAACCGCCAAGACCAGACCTCGCCGCTCACCCACTTGGCCGCCGTCGGCGTCGCCTTCGTCCTGCTCGTCGGCCTCAACCGCGAACTGCGCCGCCGGGGCACCCTCGATCTTGAGCCCGACTTGATGGCGTGGCTCGACCTCGTGGCACTCGGCACGGTCTGCGACGTGGTGCCGCTCTTGGGCCTCAACCGCGCCTTCGTCACCCAGGGGCTCAAGGTGGCCGGGCGCGGCGCCAACCTCGGCCTGCAGGCGCTTGCCGCCGTCGCCGGGCTGGAGCGGCTGGAGAATGCCGGCCAGTTCGGCTTCGCGCTCGGCCCGCGGATCAACGCCGGCGGGCGCATGGGCCGCAGCCGGCTCGGCGTCGACCTGCTCACCGCGCCCGACGCGGCGGCGGCGAGCGAGGCCGCGCGGCAGTTGCACGCCCTGAACGTCGAGCGGCAGACGATCGAGCGCGAATGCTTGGCGGCGGCGCGGCGCCAGGCCGAGCGGCAGGCCGGGCTCGGGCGCCCCGTGATCGTTGCCCACGACGGGGGCTGGCATCCGGGCGTGCTCGGCATCGTCGCCGGGCGCCTCGTCGAGGCGTTCGACCGCCCGGCCGTCGTCGTCGGCCAAGGCGGCAAGGGCTCGGGCCGCTCGGTCCCCGGCTTCGACCTCGGGGCGGCCGTGATCGCCGCCCGGCAGGCGGGCATCCTCCGCCACGGCGGCGGGCACCCGATGGCGGCCGGGTTGACCGTCGATGGCGCCCAGATCGACGCCTTCGCCGAGGCGGTGTCGGCCGCGTTCGCCCGGAGCCCCGCCGTCTCCGGCGCCGTGCCGCTCGTCCTCGACGGCGAACTCGCCCCGGCTTCGGCGACGGTCGATCTGTGCCAGAAGCTCGCCCGCCTCGCCCCCTTCGGCGTCGGCAACCTTGAGCCGATGTTCGCGCTCGGCAACGCGCGCGTCATCCGCGCCAAGCCGGTCGGCAACGGCCACGTCTCCTTGGTGCTGGGCGGTGCCGCCGGGCGCTCGTTGAAGGCGATCGCGTTCGGCGCCAAGGAGCGCGGCTTCGAGCATGACCTGCTCGCCGCCGATCGCCCCTTGCGCCTCGCCGGCTACCTCCGCCTCGACGCCTGGCAGGGCCGGCTCAACCCCAGCTTCCACGTCAAGGACGCGGCTTTCGATAGTTGAGAGAACGCTTCGCGTGCGCTAGGCGCGCGGCCTTTTTCTTTTGTTTTTGCAACTTTGGCCGGGACTGGCTTCAATGTTGAGGCCAATCCCCAACGACAAGTAGCAAAAAAGAAGAAGAGAAAGCCCGGCGCAGCGGACGCGAAGCGTTCACGTCACCCGACGCCGCAACCGCAGCCCCGTGGCGAGCGTCACGATGCCCGGCCATCAAGAGGGGGTGCGAGGAGCATGACGAGCGACAGGCGTAAGATGCCGCTCGCGGTCGGGTTGAGCATGATCCCCAGCCACGCGACGAGGCATAAGCCGAGCAGGCCGGCGGCGAGCCAGAGCCAGAGCTTCGGCCGCAGCAGGAGCCGCCCGCCGGGCGGGGGGCCGTCGGCGGGGTCGCTCCGGCGCAACAGCCAGAGGAGGAGGAGGGCGGCGGGCCAGAACAGGGTGCTGGTGCCGAGCCACGCGAGCGAGAGCGCGAACGGGTCGAGCCAGTAGAGCCAGTGCCCGATCGAGGCGGTGACGTCGAGGCCGGTATTGTAGCCGAGTGCCAGGACGAAACCGACGAGGCGAAGGCCGACGACGGTGCCCAAGCGCAAGCCGGGCAGCATCGAGCCGGCGAAGATGAGGGCGAGGAAGAGGCGAAACGGCGGCGCCGTCAGGGCGGCGAGCGCCGCCGCCGGCGGCCAGATCGCCCCGGCGGCGGCGAGCCCGCTCAGGCAGCCGTAGCCGAGGCCGAACCCGGCCCCGGCGGCGAACAGGTCGGCCCGGCGCCGGTGACGCGAGGAAAAGGCCAAGATCAGGTTGAGCCCGGCGAGCGGCAAGAGCGTGTCGAACAGCGCTTGCAGCGCGCCCTGCGCCAGGAGTTCGAGCGTGAGGGTCGGCAGGGGCCACACCTCCGACAGCCGGGCCGTGTCGACGACGAGGCCGGTCCAGCCGAGGAGGGAGCCCGAGGCGATCCCGGCCAGCAGAAGAGTCGGGCGCGCGCGCAATTCACCGCGGGCGAGGACGGCGCCCGCGATGGCGACGCTCAGGCACGCACCGAAGACGAGGGCCGCGAGATCGGCCGTCATGTTGCTCCCTTCGTCGATGTCGCCCGCCTGATGGACCGGCCACGGCCGCCGTGCTACGCCGCTTGCGGCAATCAAACCAGCGGCAGACCGGGAAGATCCGAGATGGACGAGGCGGAAGCGGACCTACACCGTGCCAAGAAGGCGCGCATCAAGGAAGCGAAGGACCGCCTCTACGCCTCGAAGACGATCGAGAAGGGCCTGCTCATCGTCCACACCGGCACCGGCAAGGGCAAGAGCACGGCCGCCTGGGGGCTCGCCATGCGCACGCTCGGCCACGGGCTCAAGCTCGGCGTCGTCCAGTTCGTCAAGGGCCGGCGCGAGACCGGCGAGCGCAAGCTGCTGGAGCGCTTTCCCGACCTCGTCACGATCAAGGTGATGGGCGAGGGCTTCACCTGGGAGACGCAGGACAAGGCGCGCGACATCGCGGCGGCCGAGGCGGCGTTCGAGGCGGCGCGCGCGATGATGCGAGACCCCGACCTGCACATGCTGATCCTGGACGAACTCAACATCGTGCTGCGCTACGGCTACCTCGACCTCGACGAGGTCGTCGAGGCCCTGCGGGCGCGGCGGGAGGGTTTGCACGTCGTCGT
Organism: Geminicoccaceae bacterium; assembly: GCA_965217265.1. GTDB lineage: Bacteria > Pseudomonadota > Alphaproteobacteria > Geminicoccales > Geminicoccaceae > JAGRGG01. The sequence goes on from CBDCHP010000011.1 coordinate 341,033, forward strand.
CACCGGCCGCAACGCCAAGCCGGAACTGATCGAGGCCGCCGACCTCGTCACCGAGATGACGCTGGTCAAGCACCCGTTCCGGGACGGGGTCAAGGGACAGCTCGGTGTCGAGTTCTAGCCAGACCTACCTCAAGGGCCTGGCGCTCACGGGCCTCGGCGTCGTCATCATCTCGCCCGACGCGCTCCTCATCCGCCTGATCGACGCCTCGCCCTGGACGATCCTGATCTGGCGGGGTTTCGGCTTCACCGCCGTGCAGTTGCTGCTGGCGTGGTGGCGCCTCGGCGGGAACCTGCGGCGCACCCTCCTCGCCACGGGCCGAGCCGGAATCCTCATCGCCCTCGTGTTCGGCACCTGCCAGATCCTGTTCGTCTTGGCGATCAGCCTGACCACGGCCGCGAACGCGCTCGTCATCATCGCCGCGTCCCCGCTCGCCGCCGCCGTCATCGCCCGCCTCGCCTACGCCGAGCCGATCCGTGCTCGAACCGCGGCGGCCGGGCTGGTGGCGCTGGCCTGCGTCGCGCTGACGGGCTTGAGCGGCCTGCGCGGCGGCGGCGGGGCCGGGATCGCGGCGGCCCTGGGCGTCACCGTCGTGCTCGCCGCCTTCTTCAACCTGCTGCGCCAGAACCGGACGCGCGACCTCTCGCCGGCCCTGGCGCTGGGCGGCCTGCTGCCCGGCGTCGTCGGCCTCCTCCTCGCCCCGGCGCTCCTGCCGCCGCCCGCGGGCGTGACGCCGCTCCTGATCTTATGCCTCTTCGTCTCGCCGATATCGTTCGCGCTCATCTCGATCGGGCCGCGCTACCTGCCGGCGCCCGACACGAGCCTGCTCATGCTGGTCGAGACCGTGCTCGGGCCGTTCCTCGTCTGGCTGGTCCTGGCCGAGACGCCGGGGCCGCTGGCGCTCATCGGCGGCGGCGTCCTCCTCCTGACGCTCTTCGTCCACGCGCTCATCGGCCTGCGCGAGGCGCGAGAGCACGACCGCCTCGCCGCCGCCGGCCTGGGGGCGCTTTGAGCCGCGGCCTGATGTTGCAGGGCACCTCCTCGGACGCCGGCAAGTCGCTCCTGGTCGCGGGCCTGTGCCGCGCCTACGCCGAGCGCGGCCTGCGCGTCGTGCCCTTCAAGCCGCAGAACATGAGCAACAACGCCGCCGTCACCGCCGACGGCGGCGAGATCGGCCGCGCCCAGGCGCTCCAGGCGCAGGCGGCAAGGGTGGCGCCGACCACCGACATGAACCCGGTCCTCCTGAAGCCCGAGAGCGAGCGCGGCGCCCAAATCGTCGTGCAAGGCCGCGCGCTGACGACCTGCGCCGCCCGCGACTACCACAAGCTGAAGCCGGCCCTCCTGCCGCGCGTGGTCGAGAGCTTCGAGCGGCTCAAAGCGGGCGCCGACCTCGTCGTCGTCGAGGGTGCGGGCAGCCCGGCCGAGGTCAACCTGCGCCAAGGCGACATCGCCAACATGGGCTTCGCTCTGGCCGCGAACGTGCCGGTCCTCCTCGTCGCCGACATCGAGCGCGGCGGGGTGATCGCGTCCATCGTCGGCACGGCGCTGCTCTTAGAGGCCGAGGAGAGGGATCTTCTCAGGGGCTGCATCGTCAACAAGTTCCGCGGCGACCCGTCCTTGTTCGACGGCGCCTACCCGATCATCGCCGAGCGGGCCGGCATCCCCTGCCTCGGCGTCGTGCCCTGGTATGATCGCGCCCGCGACCTGCCGGCCGAGGACGTCTTGGGCCTCTGCGGCAACGAGACCGGGGGGGGCCTGAAGATCGTCGTGCCGCGCCTGCCCCGCATCGCCAACTTCGACGACCTCGACCCCTTGGCGCAGGAGGCCGACGTGAACCTGGTCGTCGTCGAGCCGCCCGAGGCGCTGCCGGGCGACGCCGACCTCGTTCTCCTTCCCGGCAGCAAGGCGACGATCGACGACCTCGCCGCCCTGCGCGCGGCCGGCTGGGATATCGACATCGAGGCGCACGTCCGCCGCGGCGGCGCAGTGCTCGGCCTCTGCGGCGGCTACCAGATGCTGGGGACGCGCATCGCCGACCCGGACGGCGTCGAGGGTCCCCCCGGCCGCGCCGTTCCGGGCTTGGGCCTGCTCGACGTCGAGACGGTGCTGACGGGGCCGAAAACCGTGCGCCCGGCGCGGGGTCATGACGCGGACGGCAACGGGGTCAAGGGCTACGAGATCCACATGGGCCGGACGACCGGCCCCGACGCGGCCCGCCCCTTCCTGCGCCTGGAGGACGGCCCGGACGGGGCGAGGAGCACGGACGGCCGAATCGCCGGCACCTACCTGCACGGCCTGATGGCCGGCGACGCCTTTCGCACCGCCTACCTTGCCGGGATACGCCCGGGCCGGCGCGGCGCGCTCGCCCACGCCCAACGCGTCGAGACGGCGCTGGACGGCCTCGCGGCGCATCTGGAGGCGTGTCTGGATTTGGATGCGTTGTTGCGGTTGGCGAAGTAGGGTCTGAGGCTCAGAAGCTTGATACAAATTTTCGCGTAGGCGCTGCCATAGATAGCCAAGAAAAATCGCAAGCTATATCAGCTGTAAAGTAGCCAAATAATCTGTTTAAGTTAGCCAGATTGTTTCTGAATGTTCCTGAACAAGAGCTTTAAATGCACCAAGAGATTTGTGAAATCTCGTACACTGTTGGTTCAACTGCTCGATGACGCAGCCAAGCGGAAAAGGCTGCGTACCTCCAAAATCATATGTTACGCATTTTGCGCCTGGATCAATTTGCCTTGTTACGATATTTGTTATTCCTAATTCTACATGTGGAGAAAATCGATGATTGTACGTATTGCGAAAATCTCTTGTATTTTCGCGGTAATCATTCGCCGCTGTTTCCTCAAGACATGTTTTTAAGTTTTTATACAACCGACCATTTTCTTTTGTATTCATCTGCATGCTTAAAATATATCTCTTGATCGAGAGGTAAATTATCTTTCCATTTTGCACCTTCAATCACTCGATTGGCCTGATGACATAGATGTGCAGTCGCAAAAATGAATCGGGAGCGAATTACATAGGGAGGATTAATAGCAAGCGTCAAAATAGGCTCAACAAACTCATAAATAATTTCTATCTTAGCTTTTTCTTGTTTAGTATTAATAATAATTTTCCAAACTTTTAAACGATGCGAATAGCTTACGAGCTGGTTCAGTGAATTTACGCCCGCTCGGCCTGTTCGAGATCGTAGGCCTCCTGCAAACATCCAAAAGCCCTTGCAGTAAGGCATCCACTCTATGCTTATTTCAGTTGGGAACTTTTCCCAATTATATTCCGCAAAATCATTGTCAAACTTCTCCTTTTGGAAGAGCTCCTCATACTCACTATAGCAGGATCTCGCCGGGCTGAACGGACGAGGATCGTGGCGCGCCGTGATTGATGATGTCGGTGAGGTCGATGGCGTCCCTATCGGCATCCTCCCTCGTAATGGCCACGGTCTGTTTTCCCTCAGTGATAGTCGACAAGCTCGACCTCGTGGGCATCGCCATCCCGCCAGACGAAGCAGACACGAAACTGATCGTTGACGCGGACCGACCATTGCCCGGCGCGGTCGCTCGCAAGCCTTTCGAGCCGGTTACCGGGCGGGAGGCGCAGATCGTCCGCTGTCTCGGCGGCGTCGAGCTGCAAGAGCTTCTTGAGCGCCGCGCGCGCCACGTCCGGCCCGATGCCCTTGACGCGCCGGTTTTGAAAGACGGCGAGCGTGAGGCGGTCGCTAAAGCTCTTGATCACGGCTGTTACATAGCACGTAACAGACAGAGAAACAACCCCGTTTCCATCAGCCCCCAGACCCGCCACGCGAGCCCTATCGCCCGTACTCCGACGTCGGCTCGGCCCGAGGTCGGGCGTGCCGTCGCCGACCCAGGACTCGGGGCGGGTCTCGCCGTGGTAGCGGCGGGGGCCGGAGAGGCGGACGCCGAGCGCGCCGGCGAAGGCGGCCTCGGAGTGGCCGGCGTTGGGCGAGCGGTGCTTTCCCGCGTCGCGGCGCAGCACGGCGAGTGCGGCTGGCGCACGCCTCCCGGCGGCGAGGACCGTCAGGAGTGCTGTGAGGCGCGCGGGCGGCCAGTTGACGGCGTCGTCGGCCTTGGCGCTGGCGCGGCCGAAGTGGAGGTGGCGCTCGGTGCGGTAGCCGACGCTGCTGTCGAGCGTGTTGATCGCCTTGTAGGCGAGGATGCCGGGCAGGCCGAAGAGGAGCGCGTAGAAGGCGGGCGCCACGACGCCGTCGCTCAAATTCTCGGCCAAGCTCTCGATCGCGGCGCGGGCGACGGCGGGGGCGTCGAGCGCTTCGACGTCGCGGCCGACGATCATCGCCACCGCCCGCCTGCCCTCCGCCGGCCCGCCCCTCAGCCCGTCCGCCACCGCCTTGACGTGCTGGACGAGGCTCCTTTGCGCCAAGAGGACGGCGATCAGCGCCGCCTCGACCGTCCAGCCGGACGGCAGGGCCGCCAAGAGGATGTGCAGAACGAGGCCGACGGCGGTCGCGACGCCCGTCGTGACGAGGAGGAGGAGGACGCCCCCGAAGCGCTGGCTCGGCGGCGAATCGGCCCGGTCGAGCAGCACCGCCTCCAGTTTGGCGATCAGCCGCCCGAACAGCACGACCGGGTGCGGCAAGCGGCGCCAGAGCCAAGCCGGATCGCCGATCAGCGCGTCGAGAACGAGCGCCAGGATAAGCGTGGCGAGCGCAGTGGCGGGGTCGGTAAGGAGCATGTTGAACGCTTTGCGTGCGCTGCCGCGCGGCCTTTCTTTTCTCTTTTTCGCTAGTTGTATCCGGACTGGCCCCAACGTTGAAGCCAGCCGTGGCCAAAGTTGTAAATAAGAAGAAAAAAAGTCCGCGCGGCAGCGCACGCGAAGCGTTCACGTCGCACCCCGCGCAAGCGTGCGCCCGCCTTGTCCGAGGCAGAGTGACGGCTGCTAGAGGCAGTGCTTCAGTTTTAAAGAACCGAAAGCCGCCCAAACTCGCACCTCGTGCCCCCTCTCCCCTCGGGAGAGGGTTGGGGTGAGGGGCAGCCTCAAGCAGGCCAAAGGCTGGTAGGCAACAGAAGAGGAAGCGAAGCATGAGCGAGATCGGGGTCATGGTCTGCGGGCACGGCAGCCGCGACGAGGGGGCCTGCACCGAGTTCGCCCGCGTGGTGGGCAAGCTGCGCCAGCGCCTCGCCCCCTGGCCGGTCGAGATGGGCTACCTCGAATTCGCCTCGCCGGTGATCCGCGAGGGGCTGGATCGGCTGCGTGCCAAGGGCGTCAAGCGGGTCATCGCGCTGCCGGGGATGCTGTTCGCCGCCGGGCACGTCAAGAACGACGTGCCGTCCGTGCTCAACGCCTATGCCAAGGAGCACGGCATCACGATCGAGATGGGCCGCGACCTCGGCATCGACGCGATGCTGCTCGAAGCGGCGCGCGATAGGATCGAGGCGGCGTTGGCAGAGGCGCCCGACTTCCCGCGCGAAAAGACGCTGCTCGCCGTCATCGGCCGCGGCACCAGCGACAGCGACGCCAACGGCAACGTGCATAAGGTGGCGCGGATGCTGATGGAGGGGATGGGCTTCGCCCACGTCGAGGTCGGCTTCTCCGGCGTCGCCCACCCGCGCGTCGACGTGGCGCTGGAGCGGGCGGTGCGCCTCGGCTTCGAGCGGATCGTCGTCTTTCCCTGGTTTCTGTTCACCGGCGTTCTCATCCGCCGCATCCATGACCAAGCCGACGCGGTGGCGGCGGCGCACCCGGACGTCGCGTTCGTCGAGGCGGGCTACCTCAACGATCACCCGCGCGTGGTCGACACCTTCGCCGCCCGCGCCAGGGGCGTCTTGGAGGGCGACGTCAACATGAACTGTTCCTTGTGCAAGTACCGGGTGCAGATCCTGGGCTACGAGGACGATCGGGGTGCTGTGCAGGAGGGGCACCACCACCACGTCGAGGGCATCGGCACCGACGGCCACTATCACCACGGGGCGCACAGTCACGGCCATAGCCACGGCCGGCACGGCCACGCGCACAGCCACAGCCACGCGGGCCACGGCCATTCGCACAGCCACAGCCACGCGACGAGCCACGGCCACGCGCACGATGCCGCGACCGATCCTAAGCGCGAGCCCGTCTGAGAGCCCTTGACCCACCCCTACCTGCGCGATCCGGAGGCGATCTACGCCCGCTCGTTCGCTTTAATCGAGGCCGAGGCCGACTTGGGTTCTCTGCCGGCGGGGCTGCGCGGCGTCGCGGTGCGGCTGATCCACGCCTGCGGCATGCCGGACATCGTCGCCGACCTCGCTTGGCGGGGCGACGCGGCGGCGGCGGCGGCGGCGGCGCTGCGGGCGGGGGCGCCGATCCTGTGCGACGCGCGCATGGTCGAGGTCGGCCTGATCCGCGCCCGGCTGCCGGCCGACAACCCGGTCGTCTGCACCTTGAACGATGCGGGCGTGCCGGGGCTCGCGGCCGATCTCGGCACGACCCGCAGCGCCGCCGCCCTCGACCTCTGGCGCCCGCATCTCCAGGGCGCGGTGGTGGCGATCGGCAACGCGCCGACGGCCTTGTTCCGCCTGATCGAGTGCTTGGGTGCGTGGGACGAGCGGCCGGCCGCGATCTTCGCCTTTCCGGTCGGCTTCGTCGGGGCGGCCGAGAGCAAGGACGCCCTGCTCGCGGCGGACCTCGACGTGCCGTGCCTGACCTTGCGCGGCCGGCGCGGCGGCAGCGCGTTCGCCGCCGCCGCGATCAACGCGCTCGCATGAGCGCCCCCTGGCTCGATGTGGTCGGCATCGGCGCCGACGGCCTGGACGGCCTCAGCCCCCGCGCCCGCCGCGCGGTCGAGGGTGCCGGGGTGCTGGTCGGCGGGGCGCGGCACTTGGGCATGGTGCCGAGAGGCCCCGCCCGCCGCGTCGTCTGGCGCTCGCCCCTGCACGACACGCTGGCCGAGATATCCTCCTGCCGCGGGCAAGCCTGCGCCGTCCTGGCGTCGGGCGACCCCTTGTGGTTCGGCGTCGGGCGCCTGCTGGGGGGACATTTCGGGTTGGACGCCGTCCGCTTCCACCCGCACGTCGGCGCCTTTCAATTGGCGGCGTCGCGCCTCGGCTGGGCGCTGGAGGACGTGGCGACGATCAGCCTGCACGGCCGGCCGCTCGACCGGCTGGCCCGCCATACCGCACCCGGCCGCCGCCTCCTCGTCCTGACCGACGACGGGCGGGCACCGGGCCTGATCGCCGAACGCTTGCGCGACGCCGGCTACGGCGCCTCGGCGGTGTGGGTTCTGGAGGACCTGGACGGGCCGGGCGAGCGGCTGACGCGGGCCACGGCCGCGACCCTGCATGACGGACCGTTCGCCGACCTCAACACCGTGGCGCTGCACCTCGCGGCCGTGTCCGGCGCCGGGCGGAGCCTCGCGCCGGGCCTGCCCGACGACGCCTTCGACCACGACGGGCAGATCACCAAGCGCGAGGTGCGCGCCCTCACCGTGGCCGCGCTCGAAGCCCATCCGAACGAGACCTTGTGGGACGTCGGCGCCGGCAGCGGCTCGGTGGCGCTCGAATGGCTGCGGCTCGACCCGACCCTGATCGCGGTCGCGATCGAGCGCGACGGGGGCCGCGCCGCCCGCCTGCGCGCCAATGCCCGGGCCTTCGGCCGCGACGACCTCAGCGTGATCGAGGGCGAAGCGCCGGCCGTCCTGCCCGAGGGGGAGGCCAACGCGATCTTCGTCGGCGGCGGCGTCGGAGTGCCGGGGTTGTTGTTGGCCCTGCTCGACCGGCTGCGGCCGGGCGGGCGCCTCGTTGCCAACGCCGTCACGCTCGCGGGCGAGGCGGCGCTGCTCGCTTGCCACGCCGGGCACGGCGGCGACCTCGTTCGCCTGCGCGTCGAGCGCGCCGAACCGCTCGGCGGCGGGATCGGCTTTCGCCCCATGCGGCCGGTGACGCAGTGGCGCTACCGGCGGAGCGGGACGTGAGCGGCCGGCTGATCGGCGTCGGCGTCGGCCCCGGCGACCCGAAGCTCCTCACCTTGCGCGCGGTCGAGGCGATCGCCTCGACGCGCACGATCGCCTACCTCGCCGCCGAGGGGGCCGCGAGCCTCGCCCGGATGATCGCGGCGGCGCACCTGCGGCCCGACCACGACGAACTGTGCTTTGCCGTGCCGATGCGCTCCGAGCCCGAAATCGTGGCCGGCGTCTACGACAGGATGGCGGCGGGGCTCGCCGGGCGGCTGGCGGCGGGCGAGGACGTGGCGGTCCTGTGCCTCGGCGACCCGCTCTTGTACGGCACCTTCATCTACCTGCTCGATCGCCTGCGCGCCGACTACGCCTACGAGGTCGTGCCGGGGATCACCTCGGCGGCGGCGGCGGCCGCGCGCACGGGCCGCGTCCTGGCGCGGCAGGCGGACGGTTTTGCCATCCTGCCGGCGCTGCTGCCGGACGCGGCCCTCCTGCCCGCCCTTCGGGCGGCGGACGGGGCGGCGATCTTGAAGGTCGGTGCCCGGGTGGCGCGGCTGAAGCGGCTCCTGGACGCGGCCGGGCGGCTCGACGACGCGCTGCTCGTCGCCTGGGTCGGCTGGCCCGAGGAGACGATCGTGCCGTTCAAGGACTGGACGGGCGAGACGGCACCCTACTTCTCCCTCATTCTGACCGTGGCACCCCGATGACGCCGCCGCCGGTGATCGTGATCTTGGGTGCCCGGAGCCTGCCGCTCGCGCGGCGCGTCCAGGCCGCACTCGGCGACGCGCCGATCCTGGCGCCGGCGGGGGCCGGGGGCGACGTCGCCTTCGCCGATGCCGCGGGGACGATCCGCGAGCGCTTCCAGGCCGGCCACCCGATCGTCGGCTTATGCGCCGCCGCGATCCTGATCCGGGCCTTGGTACCCTGCCTCGCCGACAAGCGGGTCGAGCCGCCCGTCGTCGCGATCGACGAGGCCGGGCGGCACGTCGTCCCGCTCTTGGGCGGGCACCGCGGCGCCAACGCGCTGGCGCGGCGTCTAGCCCTGGCCCTGGACGCCGTGGCGGCAGTGACGACGGCGAGCGACGCCAAGTTCGGCCTCGCCCTCGACGACCCGCCGCCCGGCTGGCGCCTCGCCGACCCCGCCGCCGTCAAGCCGTTCATGGCGGCACTGCTCGAAGGTACCGCGCTGCGGCTCGACGACCCGGACGGGCTCGCCGGCTGGCTGCGCGGCTCCGGCCTGCCGCTCGCCGTCAACGCCCCGCTCGCGATCGAGGTCACGCACCGCGCGATCAATTTGTCGCCCCCCGCGCGCCTCGTCTACCACCCCCCCGTCCTGGCGCTCGGCGTCGGCTGCGACCGGGGCTGCCCGGCGGACGACCTGATCGGCCTCGCCGAGGCGGCGCTGGCCGACGCCGGGCTCGCGCCCGGGGCCGTGGCGCTCGTCGTCAGCCTCGACCTCAAGGCGGCCGAGCCCGCCGTCCACGCGCTCGCGGCATACTTAAGCGTCCCGGCCCGCTTCCTCGCCCGCGCGGAGCTGGCGGCGCAGGAGTCGCGACTGCGCAACCCGTCCGAGGCGGTGCGGCGCGAGGTCGGCGTCGCCGGGGTGGCCGAAGGGGCGGCGCTCGCCGCCGTCGGGGATGCCGGCACGTTGATCGTGCCCAAGCGCAAGAGCGCCCGCGCCACCGTGGCGCTCGGGCTCGCGCCGGCACCGCTCGACCCGAGTGCGATCGGCCGAAAGCGGGGCACGCTCGCCGTCGTCGGCCTCGGCCCCGGCGGGCCGACGTGGCGCACCGCCGAGGCCGAGGCGCTGATCCGCGCCGCCGACGAGGCGGTGGGCTACAGCCTCTACCTCGACCTCGCCGCCGACCTGCTGCGCGGCAAGCCCGCCCACGCCTATCCCCTCGGCGAGGAGCGCGACTCGCTGCCGCTTCGCCCTGGAACGGGCGGCGACCGGCCGCGACGTGGCGCTCCTCTGCTCGGGCGACCCCGGCATCTACGCGATGGCGGCCCTGGTCGAGGAGCTGCTGGCGGGCGCCGACGACCCGGCCGTGCGGCGGGTGGAGGTCCGGATCGCCCCCGGCGTCTCGGCGTTTCAGTTGGCCGCGGCACGGGTCGGTGCCCCGATCGGGCACGATTTCTGCTGCGTCTCGCTCTCCGACCTGCTGACGCCGATGGCCGTCATCGAGCGGCGGCTCGAAGCCGCGGCGGCGGGCGACTTCGTCGTCGCGCTCTACAACCCCGTCTCGGCGACGCGGCGCAGCGCCATCCTGCGCGCGCGCGACATCCTCCTGGCGCACCGCCCCCCGACACGCCGACCGTCGTCGCCCGCAACCTCGGCCGGGACGGCGAGCGGGTCGAGGTGATCGACCTGGAAGCCCTCGACGCCGACAAGGTCGACATGCTGACGCTGGTCCTGATCGGGGGCCGGAACTCGCGCCGCTTCACCGCGCCCGACGGGCGGGTCCACGTCGTCACCCCGCGGGGCTACAAGGTATGACCGTCCACTTCATCGGCGCCGGCCCCGGCGCCCCCGACCTCATCACCGTGCGCGGGCTGAACCTGATCCGCCGATGCGGCTACTGCCTCTACGCCGGCTCGCTCGTCCCGCGCGCGGTCGTGGCCGAGGCGCCGGCGAACGCCGTCGTCGTCGACACGGCGCCCTTGCACCTCGATCAGATCGTGGCGCTATGCGAAGAGGCGCACAGAGAGGGCCAGGACGTCGCCCGCGTCCACTCGGGCGACCCGTCCTTGTACGGCGCCATCAACGAGCAGACCCGCCGCCTCACCGCCCTGAACATCCCCTACGACGTGACGCCCGGCGTGCCGGCGTTCGCCGCCGCCGCCGCCGCCCTGAAGCGCGAGTTCACCGTCCCCGACGTGGCGCAGAGCGTGGTCCTCACCCGCACGGCGATGCGCTCATCCGCGATGCCGAACGGCGAGACGCTGGAAGCCTTCGCCAAGACCGGCGCCACGCTCGCGATCCACCTCGCCATCACCAACCTCGCCAACGTCGTCCGCGAACTCATCCCGAGCTTAGGCGAGGACTGCCCCTGCGTCGTCGCCTACCGCGTCTCCTGGCCCGACGAGGCCTTCTTCCACGGCACGCTCGGCACGATTCGGGCGCAAGTGAAGGCGGCCGGCATCACCCGCACCGCGCTGATCCTGGTCGGCCGGGCGCTGGAGGCGGAAGGGACGGACAGCCGGCTCTACGCGGCGGATCATCATCACGTCCTGCGGCCGCGGTGAACAGCTTCGAAATCTGCGCAGAGATGAGACAGCGCATCAAGCAACTTGGTTATAAGCAGAAAGGTAAATCCGCTATCTATTAAAACTCAACTATAAAATATTGCATAAACTATACCTGGGATGCAGGTAACTATGAGGCTTAGTAGGGCTACGACAAAAGTAGATCCAAAATTTTGGGTCTACTTTCTTCTCGTCTCCCAAAGCAATATTTACTTCGGGCACTGTAAACGAATCTGAAAGTTAAACATCACAAGTAGAAACAAAAACGTACATAAATTACTCCAATAGATAATAATGTTTTGCGACAATATTTCTTATATCTTCCGCTTTTTAACTTGATCATCTTCTCAATTTGATATTTCTTCCATTCGAAAAGATTTTTGTTATTTGCAAATGAGCCGGTGAATAGTTACCGAAAGCCAATTTGTATATTCGGCATATCCACACTCCATGTACGAACCGTTTTCAGATCTACCTTGTAAATAAATTTTTAATCCTGTTATCTTTTCTAAAGACGATCTTCAGTACATAAAATCGTTCTAGCTTCATCGACCATTTTATTGTACGTTTGTCATCCACTTAACTTCAATTCTCAAATCGTAATGATAAATATCGCAATCGTCAGTTATTCTTCCAATTATTTCTCTAATATTATTTCTAGAAGCGTATAATGGCGGCACTTTGATATCGTATTCGTGATATACATCGTATTTCGTCATCATCTCATCCTATAGTGTGCATCATAGACGTGATTAATTAACTGATATTACCTATATCGTTGATTTTTGGGTCAGACTTAGCGACTTCACCCGCACATGCCCAGCAAAATGTCGTAGGATTTGGCTGTAGCAGTTGCTGGTGATGCTGTGTCTCTGCCACCCTGGACCCCGGAACAAGTCCGGGGTGACAGGATGTGCCAGTCTAGGTCGTCGTGCGTTATGTTGACCAAAGCAAAACCAATGCATTCCAGTCAACACCATTTGTCACCCCGAACTTGATCCGGGGTCCAGGATAGCCGGGCTCTTGGTTTTCCAATACTCTCGGCTTCAGCCCCCAAGGTTACAACAGAAAAGAAAGCTAATATGTAAGCGTTCAGGCCACCGCCGCCGCCGCACCCCCGCGCAAGAGACGATCGAGCGCCCCCGTCACCGCCGTCTTGAAGGCGGGATCGGCGGGGAGGTCGTCGCCGAACACCTCGCGCAAGGCCAAGAAGCCCTCGACCAGCGCCGCCGCCTCCCACGGCCGCCGTTCCCCGATCCGGCGCAGCTTGTCGGCGAGGGGGTCGCGCACGTCGATGGGGCGGCCCTGCTCGTCGGTGCCGAGCGCGTAGCGCATCCAGGCGGCGACGCCGAGCGCGGCGCGCTCGAAGGGGGCGCCGGACGCGCGCCGGTCGCGGATCGTGCCGAGCAGGCGCTGCGGCAGCTTCTGGCTGCCGTCCATCGCGATCTGCCACGTCCGGTGCTTGAGCGCCGGGTTGCGAAACCGTTCGAGGAGGGCGCGGCGGTAGGCGTCGAGGTCGACGCCGCCGGGCATGGTCAGCGTCGGCGCCGCCTCGTCCCGCATCAGGCCGTCGATCAGCCGGGCGAGGTTGGCGTCCGCCATCGCCTCGGCGACCGTGGCATGGCCGGCGAGGTAGCCCAAGTAGGCGAGCGTCGAGTGGGCGCCGTTCAGCATCCGCAGCTTCATGCGCTCGAACGGCTCGACGTCGGCCGTCATCGTGACGCCCGCCTCTTCGAACGGCGGGCGTCCGGCCGAAAAGGCGTCCTCGACGACCCACTGCGTGAACGGCTCGGTCACGACCGGCCACGCGTCGTCGAGCCCGAGGGCGTTCGCCGTCGTGGCCCGGTCGTCGTCGGTCGTCGCCGGCACGATGCGATCGACCATCGAGGACGGAAAGGCGACCTCGCCCCCGATCCACGCCGCGAGGTCGGGGTCGCGCAGTTCGGCGAAGCCTTGAACGACGCGCCGCAGCGTTTGGCCGTTGGCCGGCAGGTTGTCGCAACTGAGCGCGGTGAACGGGGGCACGCCGGCGTCCCGGCGCCGGCGCAGCGCCTCGACGAGAAAGCCGATCGCGCCCGCCGGCGCGCCCGGCTTCGCCAGATCGTGCCGCACGTCCGGGTGGTCTTGGTTGATCTCGCCCGTCGCCGGGTCGTGCAGGTAGCCCTTCTCGGTCACGGTGAGGGTGACGATGCGGGTCTGCGGGTCGGCCATCGCGTCGAGGAGGGTGCTTGGGTCCTCCGGGGCGACGAGGCCGCCGACGACGGCGCCGACGATCCGCGTCTCGGCCCCCTCGGCCGCCCCCCCGCCGCCCAAGGCGCGGACGGCGTAGAGCCAGTCCTGCGGTTCGAGCGCGTCGCGCGTCGCGGGCGAGCGCAGGCTGGCGCCGACGATGCCCCAGCCGGGGTGTCGGGCGAGCAGGTCGTCGACGTAGACGGCTTGGTGGGCGCGGTGGAAGGCGCCGAGGCCGAGGTGGACGATGCCGGGGGTGACGCGGCCGCGATCGTAGGCGGGGGCGCGCACGTCGGGCTTGAGGTGCCGTAGGTTGGCGGTGCTCAGGCGCATGTCAGCCGCCGTACCAGTTGGGCAGGGTCATCGAGACGGCCGGAACGTAGGTGACGAGCATGAGGGCGGCGAAGAGGGCGATGTAGAAGGGCCAGATGGTCTTCAAGGTGGCCTCGATCGGGATCTTGGCGACGGCGCAGCCGACGAAGAGGACCGAGCCGACCGGTGGCGTGACGAGGCCGATGCCGAGGTTGATCATCAAGACGATGCCGAACTGCACCGGGTCCATGCCAAGTTCCTGGACGATCGGCAAGAAGATCGGTGTCGTGATGACGATCAAGGGCGACATGTCCATGAAGGTGCCGAGGAACAGCAAGATCAGGTTGATGAGCAGGAGGATGACGTAGGGGTTGTCGGACAGGGTCTGGAGGGCGGCGAACAGGAGGGCCGGGACTTGATTCAGCGCCAGGAGCCAGCCGAACGCGGAGGCCGTGCCGATGATGAGCAGCACGATCGCGGTCGTGCGCACCGCCCCCAGCGTCGCCCGCTTGAACGCCGCCCAGTCGAGCGAGCGGTAGAAGAAAAGGGTGACGAGGATGGCGTAGACGACGGCGATGGCGCCGGACTCGGTCGCGGTGAAGACGCCCGAGAGCACGCCGCCGATGATGATGACGGCGGTGAGCAGGCCCGGCAGCGAATCGACGAGGGCGCGCAGCAGAGGCATCCAGCCGTCGAACGCCTCGGACGGGTAGCCGCGCTTGATCGCCACGAGGTAGGCGACCAACATCAAGCATAAGCCCGTGAGGATGCCGGGGATGAAGCCGGCGAGGAACAACTCCGCGATCGAGACCGTGCCGCCGGCGGCGATGGCGTAGACGATCATGTTGTGGCTCGGCGGCACGGTGAGCCCGATCGTCGCCGAGGTGACGGTGACGTTGACCGAGTAGTCGTCGTCGTAGCCCTTGGCGCGCATGACGGGGATCAGCGTCGAGCCGAGCGCCGAGGCGTCGGCCACGGCCGAGCCCGAGATGCCGCCGAACAGCATCGAGGCCGCGACGTTGACGACGCCCAAGCCGCCGCGCACGTGGCCGACGGCGCGGCTCGCCAAGCGCACGAGGCGATCGGCGATGCCGCCGTGCTGCATCAGTTCGCCGGCGTAGATGAAGAACGGGATCGCCATCAGCGCGAAGACGTTCATCCCGGCCGCCATGCGCTGAAAGACGATCAAGGGCGGCAGGCCCTCGTAGAAGACGGTAGCGAACGCCGATAGGCCGAGCGCGAAGGCGACCGGCACGCCGATCAGGAGGAGGAGGAAGAAGGCGCCGAACAGGATCACCAGCGACATCAGGCGCCCACACCCGGCTCGAAGCCACGCAACCTTGCCAGGCGCTCAGCGCCGAACAGCGCGATCAGGACGCCGGCCAAGACGAAGGGGGCGTAGCTCCAGCCGGTCGAGATGCCGAGCGTGGGCAGGACGTGCGTTCGCGTCTGCAAGGCGAGCTGGCCGCCGTAGACTGCCATGCCGAGCCCGAAGACGACGACCGCGACGAGGCCCAGCGCCTCGATGGCGAGGCGCGGCCTGCCGGTCAGCCGTTCGCGGAAGAAGACGAGGCCGATGTGGAAGTCCTCGCGCACGCCGGCGGCGGCGGCGAGCAGGATGTACCAGTTCATCAAGAAGATCGACAGCCGCTCCGACCAGCTCGGCGTGTCGTTGAGGACGTAGCGGCCGAAGATCTGCCACGCGATGATCGCGGTCATCAGGACGAGCCCGACGGCGGCGAGGCCGAGCGAGAGGGCCGAGACGGCGCCGAGGAGACGGGTCAGCGGCCCGGCGCCCTCCGCCGCCGCGGCGACGCGGGGCGGACCGTCGAGATCCGCCCCCGCCCCGTCTCGGATCATCGACGGCTCACTCCATCGCCCGGATGCGCTCGACCAGCGACTTCATCGCGTCGGTGTCGACGAAGCGGTCGTAGACCGGTTGCATCGCGTCGATGAAGGGCTGCTTGTCGACGTCCTCGACCACCTCGTTGCCGGCGGCCGCCACCTTCTCCTTCGCCGCCTCGACCTCGGCGTTCCACTTCTCGCGCATGAAGGGCACGGACTCTTTCGCCGCCTTGCGGACCAGTTCCTGGTCCTCGGGCGAGAGGCCGTCCCAGGTGGATTTCGCCATCACCAAGACCTCGGGCGAGAGCGAGTGCTGGTCGAGCGAGTAGTGCTTCGCCACCTCGTAGTGGCCGGTCGATTCATAAGACGGCCAGTTGTTCTCGGCCCCGTCGATGACGCCGTTCTCCAGCGCCTCGTAGACCTGCCCGAACTCCATCGGCGTGGCGTTGGCGCCGAGCGCCTCGACCATCGCGACGAACAGGTCCGAGTTCTGCACGCGGATCTTGAGGCCCTTCATGTCCTCGGGCGTGTTGATCGCGCGCTTGGTGTTGTAGAACGAGCGGGCGCCCGAATCGTAGTAGGCGAGGCCGATCAGGCCGTGCGGCTCCATCGCCGCCAGGAGCTCCTCGCCGATCTCGCCGTCCATCACCTCGTGCATGTGCTCCTCGGAGCGAAAGATATAGGGCAAGCCGGGGATCGCGGTCTCGGGCACGATGCCGTTCAAGGGGGCGAGGTTGACGCGGTTGAGGTCGATGGCGCCGGCGATCGTCTGCTCGATCGTGTCCTTCTCCTCGCCGAGCTGCTGGCCCGGAAACATCTGGATCGACATGCGGCCGTCGGTCCACTCGCTCAGCAACTCGCCCATGTGCTCGACCGCCTCGACGGTCGGGTAGCCGGCGTCGTGCGTGTCGGCGGCGCGAAAGGTCTGCGCCTGCGCCCCGGACGCCAAGAGCGCCGCGACGGCGAGCGTCGCAGCGAAGGTTGGTTTCATCATTCGTGCTTCTCCCTGATCGGTCTTCACAAGCGGTACGCCCGCTTGGCGAGGTTGTAGGCCAGATCGCGCGCCACCTCAAAGGCCTCGTCCTCGCCCAGCCTGTACTCGGCGACGAGTTCGGCCAGATAGTTGCAATCGACGCGCCGCGCCATGTCGTGCCGGGCGGGAATCGAGCAGAAGGCGCGCGTGTCGTCGTTGAAGCCGACCGTGTTGTAAAAGCCGGCCGTCTCGATCGTGCGGCGGCGAAAGCGGCGCATCCCCTCGGGGCTGTCGAAGAACCACCAGGGCGGCCCCAAGCGCAGGCACGGGTAGACCCCGGCGAGCGGGGCGAGTTCGCGCGCGTAGCTGTCTTCGTCCAGGGTGAACAAGATCACGCCAAGGTCAGGCTCGCGGCCGAAGCGGTCGAGGAGCGGCTTCAGGGCGGCGACGTAGTCGGTGGGCGTCGGAATGTCGGCCCCCTTGTCGCGGCCGAAGCGCTCGAACAAAGTAGGGCTGTGGTTGCGCCAGGAGCCGGGATGGATCTGCAAGACCATGCCGTCCTCGACGCTCATCGAGGCCATCTCGGTCAGCATCTGGGCGCGAAACAGTTCGGCGTCCGCCGCCGACACCTCGGGCCGCAGCACCCGCGCGAACAGCGCCTCGGCCTCAAGCTTCGGCAGGTCGGCGGTTCGCGCCGTAGGGTGGCCGTGGTCGGTCGCGGTGGCGCCGAAGCGGCGAAAATAGGCCCGCCGCGCCCGATGCGCGGCGAGGTAGCCGGCGTAGGTCGCCGTGTCCTCGCCGGTGATCTCGCCCAGGCGCCGGACGTTGGCGGCGAAGTCGGGGTAATCGGGGTCGAGCGCGGCGTCGGGCCGGTAGGTGGTGACGACGCGCCCGCCCCAGCCGTCGGCCCGCAGCGTCTGGTGGTGGTCGAGCGGGTCGAGGGCCCCTTCCGTCGTGGCGATTACCTCGATGTTGAAGCGCTCGAACAGCGCGCGCGGGCGATAGGCGTCCTCTGACAGCCGCTCGGCGATGCGGTCGTAGAAACGATCGGCGCTGTTTGCGTCCAGCCGCCCGTCGAGGTCGAACAGGGCGGCGAAGGTGTGGTCGAGCCATAAGCGCGACGGCGTGCCGCGAAAGAGATAGTAGTGCGCGGCGAACCGGCGCCAGATCGTCCGGCCGTCGGTCTCGACGCGGCCGCCGTCGGCGCGCGGCACGCCCAACTCTTCGAGCAGCACGCCTTGCGAGTGGAGCATGCGAAACAGGTAGTGGTCCGGCGTCACGATCAGCCGGGCCGGGTCGGGAAAAGGCGCGTTGCCCGCGAACCACGCCGGATCGGTGTGGCCGTGCGGGCTGACGATCGGCAAGTCGCGCACCTCGGCGTAGAGCCGACGCGCGATGTCGCGCACCGTCGGATCGGGCGAGAACAGCCTGTCCTCGTGCAGCGGCATGATCGGCGTCCTTCCCCTTCCCTATCCGCCCCTTTCCTAGCCGGGGCGGCGCCGGCTGTCGATTCCCCGTCGCGAAGACGGGGCCGTCACCGCGCGGGGTGCGACAAAAGCGTCTTTGCTTCGGATGAAAAGTAAGAAAAGGGTAAGGGCTCAAACAGGTCTCAAGAACGAACGCCCAAGGATCAATCCCATGTGCGCCTCGCTCGCCGTCCTTGCCCTGCTCCTGCTCACCGGCTGTTTCACCCAACCCTTCCAAGCCGCACCGCACGGGATCAAGACCGGCCTCGGCGAGCCGTCCGAGTGCCTGGCGGGCGAGATCCTGGAATTCGGGCGCTGCGTGCCGCAAGGTACGGAAGAGGCGTCGGACGGGGTGCGATAACGGCGCCCGCGGAACCGCGGCGGCGGATAGGCGCTTAAGAAGGTGTAAAAAAAGCACCTAAGGATTACACCCACCCATGCGCGCACCGCTCTCCGCCCTCGCCCTGCTCCTGCTCGCCGCCTGCACCAACCAGTCCGGCCAAGTGGCGCCGCACGGCACCGAGACCGACTACGGCGAGCCGTCCGAGTGCCTGGCGGGCGAGATCCTGGAACTCGGGCGCTGCGTGCCGCAAGGCACGCAGGATTAAACGCTTGCGCGTGCGCTGCCGCGCGGGCTTTTTCCTTCTTTTTATGCAACTTTGGCCGGGGCTGGCTCCGATGTTGAGGCCAATCTCCGACGACAGATAGCAAAAAACAGAAAAAAGAAGCCCGCGCGGCAGCGCACGCGCAGCGTTCAACCAGTCTTGATGCCGAACAAGACCTCCCTTTCCTCGTCGCTGAACGTGGCGCCTTCCTGGCGCAAAGGCTCGCCCTTAGCGTAGGCGCGAACCGTGGCCGGCCGGCCGGCGATGGCGTCGAACCAGCGCTTGAGGTCGGAAAAGTCGGCGAGGTTCTGGCCCTGGTTCTCGTGCGGCACGATCCAGGGGTAGGCCGCCATGTCGGCGATGGTATAGTCGCCGCCGACGATGAAGCCGTTGCCCTTCAAACGCTTGTCGAGCACGCCGTAGAGGCGCCCGGTCTCGCGGACGTAGCGTTCCTGGGCATAAGGTATCTTCTCGGGCGCGTAGCGATTGAAGTGGTGGTTCTGCCCGGCCATCGGCCCGAGGCCACCCATCTGCCAGAACAGCCACTCCAGGGTCTGGACCCGCTTCCTCGGATCGCTGGGGATGAATTTGCCCGTCTTCTCGGCGAGGTAGAGCAGGATGGCGCCGCTCTCGAAGACCGAGACCGGTTCGCCGCCGTCGGCCGGGGCGCGATCGACGATCGCCGGCATGCGGTTGTTGGGGGCGATCTGCAAGAACTCGGGCGCGAACTGGTCGCCCTTGCCGATGTCGATCGGGTGGATCGCGTAGTCGAGCCCGGCTTCTTCCAAGAACAGGGTGATCTTGTGGCCGTTCGGGGTCGGCCAGTAGTAGAGGTCGATCAAGGCTTGTCCTCCGTTGGGGTTGGGGCACCACTTATGAGAACGAGGTAGGATAAGAAGGGCTCCCGTCAGCCCCGGCGGACCAAAAGACCGCCCCCGCTCAAGCCGGCGCCGCCCGGATCGCGACGCGCAGGTCGGCGATCCTAGCCTCCAGCCGACCCAGCGACTCTTCCGGCGGCCCGCCGGCATCGACGGTCGCGGCGAACGCGTCGGCGAACGCCGTCAGCGCGTTCAGGTGCGAAGGGTTTTGCGCGCATCTCGTGAGCGTTGCGAAGCGCTCGAACATGACGACCAGGACGGCGGGGTTGTCGCGCGCCGCCAGCAGCAGGTCGCCGAACGCGACGTCGAGCAGGTCGCCGAAGCTCGGCACCGGCCGGATCAGCCGCGGGCGGCCTTCGGCGTCGAATAGGACCGGGTTCGGCAAGGAGCGACGCATGAGCGACGCCGCCGCATCGCTGAGGTGGTCGATCGCGGCGATCGCGGTGTAGTAGTCGTTGATCCCGGGCGAGAGCGCCCGCACGCCGATCTCGGTGATGTTGCGCAAGGCAAGCTCGATGTCCTGGACGTCGGCGCGCTTGGGCCCGAAGATGACGGTGTCCATGAGCGCCTCGCCCACCTCCTTCGAGCAGGGTTCCGCGCCCCAGACGGTCATGACCGGCAGGCCCTTGATCGCGTACATGCCCTGCCGGACGTGCATCTGGACCAAGGCCCCGTTCTCGGCGGCGATCTCGATCAGCCCGTCTATGTCGATGATCTGCACGTAGCCCGAAGCTTCGGCATTCAGCGGGGACGGCGTGCCGATCGGCTCGACGACGGGAGAGGGTGTCGTCGCCGGGTAGGGATCGACCGGAAAATAGGACTCCATCCGCTCGTCGAGCCGGGCGTTCAGCCGCGCGATCATGGTGTCGGACTGGATCGAGCGCGAGATGTGGTGGATGTAGACGATGAGCAGGACCAGGCTCGCGATCGTGGTGACGCCCCCGACCAGGATCGAGAGGAGCGGCACGCGGGTCTGCTCCGAGCCCTCCTCGACCGCGAGCGAGACGAGGAGCGCGTAGCAGAACGTGCCGATGAAGGCGCCGAGCATGGTCTGGTTCAGGCGGTCTTGCATGAACTGGTCGACGATCCGCGGGCCGAGGCTCTGCGCTGCGAGCGACAGGACGACGAGGGTGAGCGAGAAGACGAGGCTGGCCGTCGTCATCATCGCCCCGGCGATGGTCGAGAGGACCTGCCGCGCACCGCTCGGGTGGAGCTGGACGTAGCCGACGTGTTCCACGATCCAATCGCCGATGTAGGCGTCGATGACGAGGCAGACGACGGCGAGCGTGAGGCCGACCAAGATGAGCAGGACGGGGATGAACCAGAAGCTGGAGTTGGCCGAGTGCCAGATGTAGGACAAGCGCGTGCGCATGGGTTTCCTTGCATGGTACGCCGTCCCGAAGCATGGGCGGCGTGCGGGATGATCGGATAAAAGCGACGACGAGACGGCCGTCGAGGTAGCGCGGGCGGCGAGGTGTGCCATAGTGGCCGGACGGAGAGACCGTCTTGAACCACGTCCTGCCCCCCGACGCCGCCCCGGCCGGCGACGACCCGTCCTGGCTGCGGCGCCTGCCGCGCCCCTTGCGCGTCACCTACCGCGCGACCGATCGGCTGATCAACCACGACGGCCTGGAGATCGCCGGCTACCTCGCCTTCACCGCCTTCACCGCCTTGTTTCCCTTCATGATCCTCCTGGCCTCGGTCGCGGGTTTCTTGGGCAGCCCCGAGGCCGCCACGGACGTCATCGACCTCATGTTCCGCTTCATGCCCCCCGACGTCGCCGAGACGCTGGCACCCGCGGTCGCGGAAGTGATGACCCAGCGCCGCGGCGGGCTCTTGACCTTCGGCCTCGTCATCACGCTCTGGACCGCCTCGAACGGCGTCGAGGGCCTGCGCTTGGCGCTCAGCCGCGCCTACGACGTCAAGGAGCTGCGCTCGCTCCTATTTCGGCGCTTGCAGAGCGTCCTCTTCGTCGTGGTCGGCGCCTTCGTCGTCTTCTTCATGTCGCTCAGCATTCTCTTGGGGCCGATCGTCTGGCAGATCGCCGAGCGGTTCTTCTACCTAGGCGACTCCGAGCAACTGATCTGGATCGTCGCCCGCTACGCCTTCGCCGGCAGCCTCTTGTTCTGCGGCCTCCTGGCGCTGCACTACTGGCTGCCGCGCAACGATCTGCCCTTCCACGCCGTCCTGCCCGGCATCTTCTTGACCCTGGTCCTGTGGCTGCTCGGCGCCACCGGCTTTTCCATCTACCTCGGCACGATCGGCGACTACACCGTGACCTACGGCAGCCTCGCCGGCGTCGTCATTACCCTGTTCTTCTTCTACATCACCGCCATCTTGTTCATCTTCGGCGCCGAGTTCAACGCCGTCCTGCGCCGCTCGACCCTGGCGCGAAGGGCGCGCGCGGCCGCACCCGCTTTGGAACATCCTCCGGCCTGACGCCGTTGATCTTCGCGAACAGCAAGGGAGCGAAATCCATGCGTAACAAAGTACTTCTCGTCGCCGGCCTCCTCCTGCTCGCCGCCTGCGGCGACAGCACCTCGGGCCGGGCGCTGAGCGGCGGCGCGATCGGTGCCGGCGTCGGCGCCGCCGGGGCGGCCGCGACCGGCCACAGCAAGACGGGCGGCGCCCTGCTCGGCGGCGCGATCGGCGCCGGCACGGGGGCCGCCACGGCGGACGACGACTGACACGCCCGCGCATGCGCTGGAATGACTCGCACAACGCGGGTCGTTCCTTCTCTTCAACGCATCACCCAACCCCGCGCATGGCGTGCTGCAAGGGCTTGACGCTGCAGTGTGACGGCACGATCGACCACTATGCGGCGAAGGCGCCTTTCTGCCAAAGTTGCAAAAAAGAAGAAGATGAAGACCGCGCGTCAGCGCGCGCGAAGCGTTCCCTTACCCGGGCTTTCAAGATTCTTACTTACTCTAATATGTTGTTTATCAACAAATAATTTAATTTCATTCCGCATCGTGGGATAGTTTTCAAAATATGTTGGCCCCGCCCGTGTCCTGCCTATCTTGAAGGTGGTAGACAACATACCGCCACGAGGGAGGCGCAGACCGTGCCGAGGATGACCACCGTCGAAGCCGCCGTGCAGGTCCTGGAGAAGGAGGGCGTGAGCGTCGCGTTCGGCGTTCCGGGCGCCGCGATCAACCCGCTCTACGCCGTTCTAAAGCGGCGCGGCACGGTGCGCCACGTCCTCGGGCGCCACGTCGAGGGCGCCTCGCACATGGCCGAAGGCTACACCCGCGCCAAGGCCGGCAACATCGGCGTTTGCATCGGCACGTCGGGTCCGGCCGGCACCGACATGATCACCGGCCTTTATTCGGCGAGTGCCGACTCGATCCCGATCCTGTGCATCACGGGGCAGGCGCCGCGCGCGAAGCTGAACAAGGAAGACTTCCAGGCGGTCGACATCGCGAGCATCGCCCAACCCGTGACCAAGTGGGCGACGACGGTGATGGAGCCGGGGCAGGTGCCGCGCGCCTTCCAGCAGGCGTTCCACCTGATGCGCTCCGGCCGGCCCGGCCCCGTTTTGATCGATCTGCCGATCGACGTCCAGACGACCGAGATCGAGTTCGACATCGAGACCTACGCGCCGCTCCCGGTCTACAAGCCGGCCGCCACGCGGGCGCAGGCCGAGAAGGCGCTGGCGATGCTGAACGAGGCAGAGCACCCCTTGATCGTCGCCGGCGGCGGGATCATCAACGCCGACGCCTCGGACCTCCTGGTCGAGTTCGCCGAGGTGACCGGTGTGCCGGTCATCCCGACCTTGATGGGCTGGGGCTCGATCCCCGACGACCACCGGTTGATGGCGGGCATGGTCGGCTTGCAGACCAGCCACCGCTACGGCAACCGCAACTTCCTCGATTCCGACTTCGTCTTCGGCATCGGCAACCGCTGGGCCAACCGCCACACCGGCACGGTCGAGAGCTATACGAAGGGGCGCAAGTTCGTCCACGTCGACATCGAGCCGACCCAGATCGGCCGCGTCTTCAACCCCGACTTCGGCATCGTCTCGGACGCCAAGGCCGCCTTGGAGCAGTTCATCGCCGTGGCGAAGGAATGGCAGGGTGCCGGCAAGCTGAAGGACCGCGCCGGGTGGGCCGACGCCTGCGAGCACCGCAAGCAGAACATGCTCAGGAAGTCGCACTTCGATCAGGTGCCCTTGAAGCCGCAGCGCGTCTACGAGGAGATGAACGAGGTCCTCGACAAGGACACCTGCTACGTCACGACGATCGGCCTCTCCCAGATCGCGGGCGCCCAGTTCCTCCACGTCTACAAGCCCCGCAACTGGATCAATTGCGGCCAAGCCGGCCCCTTGGGCTGGACGCTGCCGGCGGCCTTGGGCGTGCGCGCGGCCGACCCCGATCGCAAGATCGTGGCCTTGTCCGGCGACTACGACTTTCAATTCATGATCGAGGAACTCGCGGTCGGCGCGCAGCACAAGCTGCCCTACCTGCACGTCGTCGTGAACAACTCCTACCTCGGCCTGATCCGCCAAGCGCAGCGCAACCTCGACATCGACTTCGAGGTCAGCCTCGCCTTCGACAACATCAACGACGACGGTGACGACGGCATCGGCGGCTACGGCGTCGATCACGTCGCGGTCGCCGAGGGGCTGGGCTGCAAGGCGCTGCGGGTCAAGAGCCCGAACGAGTTCAAGGCGGCGTTCGCCGAGGCGCACCGGCTGATGGAGGAGCACCGAGTACCCGTCGTGCTCGAATTCATCCTGGAGCGCGTCACCAACATCGCGATGGGCACCGAACTGCACAACGTCAAGGAGTTCGAGGACATCTTGTGCCTCGACCCGTCGCTCACCATCGACGAGATGTCGGGCTCGGTCCTGCGCACCGAGGGCGATAAGCAGCCGGCCTGAAGCCGGCCGACGGACAATCAAGAGGGGAGACGACCATGCCGCGCTTTTGCGCCAACTTGAGCATGATGTACAACGAGCACGACTTTCTCGACCGCTTCAAGGCCGCCGACGAGGACGGCTTTAAGGGGGTCGAGTACCTGTTCCCCTACGCCCACGCGAAGGAGGACGTCGCGTCGGCCCTGGAGGCGAGCGGGCTGGAGCAGGTGCTGTTCAACCTGCCGCCGGGCAACTGGGAGAAGGGCGAGCGCGGCATCGCGTCGCTTCCCGACCGCACCGACGAGTTCGAGGCCGGCCTCGACAAGGCGCTCGACTACGCCAAGGCGTTGAACAGCCCGATGCTGCACTGCATGGCGGGGATCAAGCCCGAGGGCGTCGGCGTGTCCGAGGCGCACAGCACTTTCGTGCAGAACCTGCGTCACGCCGCCCCGAAGCTGGCCGATGCCGGCATCAAGCTCTTGATCGAGCCGATCAACCACTTCGACATTCCGGGCTACTTCCTCAACACGCAGGCGCAGGGGCTGGCCGTGATCGAGGAGGTCGGCGCCGACAACGTCTGGTTGCAGTTCGACATCTACCACCAGCAGCGTACGCAAGGCGAACTCGTCGCCACCTTCAAGAAATACAAGGACCGCGTCGCCCACGTCCAACTCGCCGACAATCCGGGCCGCAACGAGCCCGGCACCGGCGAGATCAACTACCCCTTCCTGTTCGAGACCCTGGACAGGGAAAATTACGACGGCTGGATCGGCTGCGAGTACAAGCCCAAGGGCGACACGCGCGAGGGTCTGGGCTGGTTCAAGCGTTACGCTAACTGATACGCTTCGCGTGCGCTCGCCGCGCAGGCTTTTTTCTTTGTTTTTGCTAGTGTTAACGCAGGAGATTAGCCGCGGCGCCGAGGGCTAATCTCGAACAAAAAGCAAAAAAGAAAGAAGAAAAGGCCCCGCGCCAGCGGACGCAAAGCGTTCTCACAACGGGAGGATGACATGAAGGTCGGTTTCATCGGCCTTGGCATCATGGGCGCGCCGATGGCGGCGCACTTGGCCGAGGCCGGACACGAGATGTTCTTGCAGAGCCGCAGCGGTGCGCCTGAGAGCCTGAAGGGCAAGGGGACCGAGTGCGACACGCCGAAGGCGGTGGCCGAGGCGGCGGACGTCGTCATCACGATGCTGCCGGACACGCCCGACGTCGAGGCGGTGCTGTTCGGCGAGAACGGCGTCGCCGAGGGCTTGAGCCAGGGCAAGCTCGTGATCGACATGAGTTCGATCGCGCCGCTCGCGACCAAGGGTTTCGCCGAGAAGATCGCCGAACTGGGCTGCGGCTGGGTCGACGCGCCGGTCTCGGGCGGCGAGGTCGGCGCCAAGAACGCGGCGCTCACCATCATGTGCGGCGGCGAGGAGAGCGACTTCGAGCGGGCGAAGCCCTTGTTCGAGAAGATGGGCAAGAACATCACGCTGATTGGCGGTCCGGGCGACGGGCAGACGGCGAAGGTCGCCAACCAGATCATCGTCGCCCTCAACATCCAGGCGGTCGGCGAGGCGCTGCTGTTCGCCGCCAAGGCGGGCGCCGATCCCGCCAAGGTGCGCGAGGCGCTGATGGGCGGCTTCGCCGGCTCGAAGATCCTCGAAGTCCACGGCCAGCGCATGATCGAGCGGACGTTCAAGCCGGGCTTTCGCATCGAACTGCATCAAAAGGACCTCAACCTCGCCCTCGACGGCGCCAAGACGCTGGGCCTCGCCCTGCCGAACACGGCGGTGGCACAGCAGATGTTCAGCGCCTGCGTCGCGCAGGACGGCGGCGGCTGGGACCACTCGGCGCTGGTCAAGGCGCTGGAACTGATGGGCGGCGCCAAGGTCGCCGAGGACTGAACTAGACGTGCTTTGAAAGGGGAGAAGGCGGGTGGACGACAACGACGCGCGGGCACGTTTGCGGCAGATGTTCGACGCCGCCGTGGCCGCCGCCTTGCCCGAGCGCATCGTGGCCGACCGCCTGCCGCCCCGGCCGAAGGGCAGGACGGTCGTCGTCGGCGCCGGCAAGGCGTCGGCGGCGATGGCAAGGGCCTTCGAGGACGCCTGGGACGGCGAGGTTACGGGCCTCGTCGTCACCCGCTACGGCCACGCCGTCGCCTGCGAGCGGATCGAGATCGTCGAGGCGGCGCACCCGGTGCCGGACGCGGCTGGCCAGGACGCGGCGGGGCGCATCCTCGACCTCGTCTCGGACCTCGGCCCCGACGACCTCGTCATGGCCTTGATCTCGGGCGGCGGCTCGTCGCTGCTCGCCTTGCCGGCGGACGGCTTGAGCCTGGACGACAAGCAGGCGGTGTCGAAAACCCTCCTGCGCTCGGGCGCCACGATTCAGGAAATGAACGCGGTCAGGAAGCACCTGTCCGCGATCAAGGGCGGGCGGCTCGCGGCGGCGGCGCACCCGGCGAAGGTTGTGGCGCTGGCGATCTCCGACGTGCCGGGCGACGACCTCTCGGTGATCGCGTCCGGCCCGACCGTGCCCGATCCCTCGACCTTCGAGGTCGCCCGCAACATCCTGCGCCGCTACGGCATCGAGCCGCCCGAGACCGTCCGTCGGCACTTGGAAGAGGCGGCAGACGAGACGCCGAAGCCGAACGACCCGCGCCTCGCCGGTGCCGAGACGGTCCTGATCGCGACCCCGATGCGCTCGCTCGAAGCGGCGGCGGACGCGGCGCGCGCGGCGGGGATAACGCCGCTCATCCTCGGCGACGCGATCGAGGGCGAGGCGCGCGAGGTCGGCGTCGCCCTCGCCGGCATCGCCCGCTCGGCGCGGGATCACGGCCACCCCCTCCCCGCCCCTTGCGTCCTCCTCTCCGGCGGCGAAACCACCGTCACCGTCAAGGGCGACGGCCGCGGCGGCCGCAACGTCGAGTGCTTGCTCGGCCTGACCGTCGCCCTGGCGGGAACGCCCGGCATCTTTGCCCTCATGGCCGACACCGACGGCGTCGACGGCGCCGAGGAGGTGGCCGGCGCCATCGTCACCCCCGACACCCTCGAACGCGCCCGCGACCTCGGCCGCGACCCGCAAGCCGACCTCGACGCCAACGACGCCCACACCCTGTTCAAGGCGCTAGGCGATCAGGTCGTGACCGGACCGACGCTGACGAACGTGAACGATTTTCGGGCGGTGTTGGTCGTTTAACGCTTCAGTGCCTCGCATCGCGAGGCAGGCTGGCGCGGGGCCTTCTTTTTCTCTTTTTCCTAGAAGTTATAGCCAAACACGCAATGAAC
This sequence comes from Geminicoccaceae bacterium, assembly GCA_965217265.1. GTDB lineage: Bacteria > Pseudomonadota > Alphaproteobacteria > Geminicoccales > Geminicoccaceae > JAGRGG01. Next base: position 368,624 of record CBDCHP010000011.1, read on the forward strand.
TGGACAACGATACGCGAGACAGCCAGCTTGTGCCCGCTGTCGTTGATCCTCGGATCAAGCTTGGTGGCTTCGTTTGCAAGTGCTCGGCACGATGTCGCGGGTTTGGCTGTAACAGGTGCTGGCACCGCCGTGTCCTGGCCACCCTGGACCCCCGATCAAGTCGGGGGTGACAATTGATGTTGGCTAGAATGGACTAGCTTTACCTTGGCCAGTACGATGTACGATGATCCAAACCACCACAACCTGTCACCCCCGACTTGATCGGGGGTCCAGGGTGGCAGGGTTCTGCTCTTCCAATATCCTCGGCTTTAACAGATTGAGCCTGATGACCATGCTGTGAAACCTGTCAAGAGGTTAAAAAATTTGTCTACATTAAAGAATATAGATATCTGACAGTTCAAACTCCAAAAGACATGTCATGCTTATAATCTCTACGGCTCGCTATATCTGGTGAGAGGCGTTTTATTGCCGTTTATTGTTTTATCTTGCTTTTCAGATTCCACATTGATCAAATATACGTTTATTCAACCTCAAAAATTAACTGAAATAAAAAATAGCGATACAGGAGGACGGTAAGAACGATAACAAGCATCATGACATACCAGGATACATTATACGATTTCCTTTTTCATCAACCACAACAGCAACGAAATGTGGGTTGATGCCGCAGTAATATATAGGATAAGGACCATCTTTCGTTATTTTAAGTAAACTATTGGAACGTTTTGTTTTTCTTTTAACACATGCACCAAATATTTCTTGATAGTTAAGTCCAGCCTTTGCTGCAAGACACTTTAACAGTGAAAACAATTGCTTCTTGCTCAAGCAGCCCGCGGGTACCATGTCATCAAAAATTAGATTAAAGCCATCATAACCACGAATGCGCCAATGATATGTTTTTGCCATAGTAGTTATTCCTTCATTAAGCTCTTGGTTAAAAATTTGAGGGTTTGAGCTTGGCATAGACCGCCCATATCCGTCGGCCAGGGAACGGCGGACGGGGCGGGTTGGATGGGGCTACGGTGCAAGGGGTGCGGGGGCGAGGAGCACGTCAAGAACGGGTTCATGCGCGGCAAGCAACGCTACCGCTGCAAGGGCTGCGGGCTGAACTTCACCGACACCCCGCCGCGCGGGATGCCGCTGCGGCTCAAGGTGGAAGCGGTGCTGCTCTACCTCAGCGGCGTCTCGATGAACCGCACCGCCAAGCTGCTCGGGGTGTCGACCCCCACGGTGCAGGCCTGGATCGAGCGCTTTGCGGAAGTCTACGCGCAAAAGCCCGAGCCCGAAGGCCGTGCCGTCGTGGTCGAGCTGGACGAGATGTGGCACTACCTCAAAAAAAGCCGAACAAGCTGTGGGTCTGGAAGGCTCGGGATCGTGCTACGGGACGGCTCATCGACTGGGAGCTGGGGGGTCGTGACCGAGCCACCCTTGAACGCCTTCTCAAGCGCCTGAAGCGCTGGGGCGTGCGGCTCTACTGCACCGACGACTGGGCCGCCTACGAGAAGGCGATCCCCCAAGGCCGGCTCTACGTCGGCAAAAAGGAGACCCACGGCATCGAGCGCGACCACGCCCGCCAGCGGCACTGGCTCGCCCGCTTTCGGCGCCGGTCGATCGTGGTCTCCAAGGCCGTGCGCATGGTGGACGCCTCGATCGCGCTGTTCGCCCGCTTCGGCGGCAACGACAAGATCGGCGACCTCCGGTCTATGCTAGCCTGAGACCCTCAAAAATTTAACTAAAGAGAAGGACATTGGCTCTAACGCCGCTGAACAGCATAGCCAATCGCTGCATGAGATGTTCAACGGCGACGCCGGCATGGACCGGGGCTAGCTTCGGCATTAAAGCCAATCTCCGCCGATAAGTAGCGAAAAAGAAGAAAAAGAAAGCCCGCGCGGCAGCGCACGCGCAGCGTTCACCCGAACGCCCCGACATGGTGGACGATCCCGGACCCGATCCGCCGCACGAGGTCGTAGCGGCGGCCGATGGGGCGAAACAGGGTTTCGTGCTCGACGGCATACGACTGGGTGCCGTCGCCGTAGGTGGCGGGCTCGCCGTAGTCGAGCCGGCCCATGTCGGGGGTGAGCGGGAAGATCTCGCCCAGGATCGTCAGGACTCCTTCGACGTCGAGGCGCATCAGGCGCATCACGAGTTCGTCGTGCGTCGTCGCGTGCCGGTCGGAGAAATCCGGGATATGGATGGCTTTCAGCATCAAGGACTGGATCAGGGCGAGCCGCAGCGCGTGCAGGACGTGCAGGTCGTCGCGCGTCGCCTCGTCGATCGCGATCGGCTTATCGCCGGTCTCGCGGGTGAGGCGGCGGTGCTCGCGCAGCGCCCGGGCGAGGTCGGTGTAGTCGCGGGCGAACGCACGCACCATGCGCTGCAGCCGGTCGTGCAGGTCGATCCGCTCGACGAAGTCGGCGACGGCGCGCAACTCGTTGGCGAGCGCCCTGTCGCGCTCGACCTGCGCCCGCCGAAGCCAGAGGCCCGGGTCGAACAGGTCGACGTAGGCCTGGACCACGTCGAGGTCGGTGAACATGAAGGCGTTCTCGACCATGCTGAGCAGGCGGCGAAAGCGCGGGCTCTCGCGGTAGAGGCCGTGGAAGCGCTCGGGGTTCTTGTCGACCGCCTGGCCCACCCCCCCGATCGTGTTGGCGAGCACGCCCAACTGCTGCAGGATCGCGTTGTGCGGGATGGCGCGGATCTGGGACGGGTGGCTGAGCGGCTTCTCGGCCGTCCCGCTCTGGCGCTTCATCGCCCGCGAGCCCGTCGGGTAGAGGAGGTTGACCCCGAACGCGCCCAGGAACGTGGCGTAGCAGGGGTCGTCGATCGCCCGCGCGTTGAACTGGCGCACGGCGGCGAAGAACTCGTCGACGTAGAGCGCTTGGGCGTAGAAGGGATCGGGTTCGGCCGACATGTCGATCGGGGTGAGGACGTGCTCGACGGCGCGGCAGACGGTGGCGAGCGCCCCCTTCTTGCCCAAGAACCACAAGTAACCGTCGCCGCCTTGAAAGCTCGTTTCCTGGACGAACTTGACCCCGGCCTCGGCGAAGCGTCGGCGGGATTCGGTCGTACCGTAGTAGCGAAAGCGGTCGGCCATGCTCGTCGGGTGCGCGCCGCGGCCGATGCTCTCGCCGTGCGTGTCGAAGATGACGAGCTTGACGTCCTCCAAGCCGTGCCGCGCGAACAGGTCGGCCAAGTTCAAGCGCAGCCGCTCGATCATGTAGGCGGCGGCCGGCTGGCCGATGTAGCGCCCGGCGTCGGAGAAGCCGGTCTGGATGTACATCCGCCCGCGCCGGCGCAGGTAGTCGCGCCAGGGCGCGAACTCAAGCGCGCCCTCGACGATCTCGACGCCGCGCTCCAGCGCCTTTTGCGTCTCGAACAGGGGCGAGATGTCGACCTGCCCGTCGACGCCGACGCGCTTGGCGTAATAAAGGGCCGTCAGCAGCGTCAGCGGCGTCTCGCACTCGGCGATCAAGAAGCGCACCGGTTCGGACGCGTCGAGGTGCTTGTGCATCTGCCCGATCAGCATGAAGGCGCGCGGCGCCGTCGCCCGCTCGGCCGCGAGCGTGCCGAAATTGATCGCCGCCGGCGTCGCCCGCTCGATCAGGCCGTTGACCGTCTGCTGGTAGCTCGCCCGATAGCTCGGATCGTCGGCCGCGTGCTCCATCTTGATCGTCTTGCGGATCGCGTTGTGCAACTGCACCGCGTTGATGCGCACGTGCGTTCGGGCGGCGACGAGCCCTTGCGTCTCGACCTCGGCGCGGAGCACGAAGAGGGCGCGGCGCGCCTCGGGTGTCCCGGCGGCGGCGAGCGCCCGCTCGATCAGCACGGCGAGCTGCTCGGCGTCGTTCAGCCGGCGCCCGCCGCCGCCGACCATCCGGCGCGCGAGGTCGGCGAGCGCGGTCTCGAAGTCCGGCGCGTCGGCGTTCAACGTCGCAAAGCCGCGGCCCTCGTCCTCGATGTTCTGGATCGCGAGCGACAAACGCGCCTCGATCAGCTCCAGGACGTCGGCGAGGTCGGCGCCCTTGTCGAGGGCGGCGACGTTTTGAATCCCCTCGCGGTAGTGGCGCAACTGGTCGGCCTGCACCGCCATGCGCTTGGCGAACGTCACCGTCCAGCCGATGTCGGAGCGGCCGTCGGTGTCGTAGCCGACCCAGGACGCGACGCTCACCAAGCGCGGCGCCACCTCCAGCGCCGCCGCCTCGCCGAAGCGCTCGACCGCGAGGTCGTAGACCCAGCCGTAGAGTTCGCGAACGGCGGCGCGCAGGTTGCGGATCGCCACCATCGACCAGCGGTGCTCGACGTCGAGGCCAAGGTCCGCCTCGGGCCGGTGCGGCCTGGCCTCGACCCGGGCCAGGAGCGCCTTCAGCGCCGCGTCGTCGAGCGGCGCCCCGTCCGGGTCCGCCTGGAACGCGAGCGCGACGAGGTCGCGCGCCGAGTCCAGTGACTGGCTGAAGGTCGGGTGCGCCGTGACGACGAAGCCGAACCAGACCCGGCCGACGAGGGCCTTGAAGGCGGCGAGGTCGAGATCGCCGCCGAGCTTGCCGATCAGGGCTTCTACGACGCGCCCGCGGTTGGCCTCGACGTCGGTCCCGCCCAAGTACGTCCGCATCCGCTCGGCCCGCTGGACGAAGGCGCGCGCGCTCAACCGGCGCACCAGCGCCTCGGTCGCGGCGTCGTCGAGCGTGCCGTCCAGCATCTCCTGCAGGATGTTGTAGGCGAGCAGCTTGACCGGGTTGGCGTGCGGGTTGACGTCGACCCGCTCGCGGTGCGCATTCAGCGTCGCCGTCAGGCGCGCCAGATCGTCCTTCGCCCCGGGCCTCGGTGCCGCCCCGCGCGCGACGACGTCCGCCATCTTCTCGGCCATTCGCCCTCCATGCCGGCCGCGACGCCGGCCGGCCCGGCACCGCCTTGTTGCGTTGCACCATAACGCGAGCGATAAGGCTTTGCCGGTCGGTTGTCACGCGACGATGCGGCAGGCGTGCATCGTTTCCACGCCGAGCGACGCGGGCGCCCGCGCCCCGGCTTGACCGGGGCGCCGCGCGTCGTAGGGTCATTGGACGGTCGGTTTTTCTACCCGATCGACCGCCGTCCGGTTCATTCACAACTTTCGGTCCCGTCACGTTGAGGGCATATCTCAAGCGCGCCGCCCTGGCCCTGCCGCTCTTGCTGCTGCCGTCGCTCGCGCTGGCAAGCGAGACCGGCGACGTCGTGCGCAAGGCGCAAACGGTCCTGGACGCTTTCCTGCACACCGAGCAGGGCACGGCGATGCGGCGCTACGTGCAAAACGCCTACGGCGTGATGATCGTGCCGGAGATGCTGCGCCTGGGCTTTCTCATCGGCGCCGAGCACGGGCTCGGCGTCTTCTTGACCCGCGACCTGGAGACCGGCGCTTGGCGCGGCCCCGCCTTCTTCGAGATCTACAGCGGCAGCTTCGGCCTGCAGTTCGGCGGGCAGGCGGCCGACGTCGTCTTCACGGTGATGAACCCCGACGCGGTGGACAAGCTGGTCAGTTCGCGCTTCAAGCTCGGCGTGGACGCCAGCATGGCGGTCGGCGACGTCGGCGCCAGGCGCGGTGCCGCGACGACGGCGGACTTCGGCGAAGACGTCTACGTCTTCGCGCAGAGCCGGGGCCTGTTCGGCGGCGTCGCCCTCGACGGCTCGATCGTCGTGCCGCGCGAGGACTGGACCTCGGCCTTCTTCGGCCGCCCAGTCGAGACCGTGCCGGTGCTGCGCGGCGAGGTGCCGCCACCGCCGCTGGCGGCCGAGCTGAAGGCGGCCCTAGACGCTTATTGAAGGAGAACGCGCCTTGAAGACAAGAAACGCCATCGTCTGCGGCCTCGTCGTGCTCGCGCTCGGGGGGGGCGCCACCGGCCTCGCCCTGGCCACCCGCGGCGGCGAACCGGCGGCGGCCGCGGGCGAGGCTGCGGACCCGCTCGCCGCCGCCGTGCGCGAGATTGGCACCGTCGCCAACGAGCGGGCGGCGGCGATCCTCGCCGACCACCCGGCGATGAACCTGCCGGCCGCGGCGCTCGAATTTCGCCTCGACGACCCGGATGCCGACTTCACCGGCGCCGAGGCCGACTTCGCCGCCTCGGCCGAGGCGCTGGACGCCGCGATCCCCGAATTCGCCGCCGCCGAGACCTCCCTCGTCGAGGCGGCGCCCGAAATCCTCGACCGGCACGGCGTGGCCGAGCCCGAGCGCGGCGACTTCCTCAACGGCCTGCGCGAGCGCCAGGGCCAAGGCAGCGACACGATCGCCTACTTCAGCGCGATGCGCGACCGCAACCAAGCCGTCGCCGACCTGATCGCGGCAAAGCGGGACGGCGCCGACGCGGCCGCGGGCGAGGCGCTCCGCCGCGTCGTCGCCGACGCCGAAGGACGCATGGAGGCGGCGAGGACGCGCATGGCGAGCAGCGCCGAGCAACTGCGCAACGCGGCGGGGGATGGTTGAACGCTTCGCGTCGGCTGCGCCGGGCTTTTCTCTTTTATTTTTGCAATCTTGGCCGGGGTTGGCTTTGGCGTTGAAGCCAATCTCCAACGACAAGTAGCAAAAAAGAAAAAAGAAGGCCCCGCGCCAGCGGACGCGAAGCGTTATTCCCCAACCCGACGAACCCCGACGAGCCCCTTGGGCGTCGGCTCGGCGAAGTCGGGGGCGGCGAGGAGGGCGAGGCCGGCGTCGGCGTGGACGATGAGCGGGTGCGCCCGCAAGAAGGCGACGAGGGCGGGGGTCGGCTTCTGCCAGCAGAGAACGAGGTCGCGGTCGGCCTCGACGCGCGGCTCGATCTCGGCCCCCCAGCCGCGCTTGTGGCCGAGCACGCCGTCGGAGAGGGCCGGCAGGCTGGCGCCGAAGTCGAGCCACTTCAAGCCCTGCTCGCGGGCGTAGGCTTCGGCGAAGACGTAGAGCGCGCTGAAGGCGCCGCGCTTGACGGGGCCGGGGTCGCCGTCGAGCGTGCCGGGGCCGAGCATCTCGACGCGATCGCCCTCGCGCTTGAAGAGTTGCGCCGCGATGATCGTCCCGCCCTCGTCGATCCGCAACAGCCCGCCGTGGCGAAAGCGGCGGCGCAGCGCGTGGCGGTTGCGCACGAAGGCGAGATCGCCGTAGCGGCGGCGGGCGAAGGGGACGTACATCCGATCATAAAAGTGCTCGAAATCCCCGATGTCGTGCGTCACCGACCACGCAAAGCCGCGCTTCTCGACTTGGCGGACGTTGCGCCGCGCCGTGGCGCTCGCGTCCTTGAAGGTCGTGCCGTCGGCCTGCACGGCGAGCCTGGCGCCGACCGCCTCGGGCACGGTGGTGAAGCCCTGCCGCAGCAAGGACACCCCGGTTCGGCGCGGCACGGCGGCGATGGCGAGGTCGGCCCCGGCCGCCGCCTCGCGCAGCCAAGCGGCGAGGTCGCCGCGGGTCGTCTCGGCCGTGGCCGCGGTCGTCGCGACGGTCGGCAGGAAACGCTCGGCCACGTAGGCGAGCGAGGCGCCCTTGCCGGCAAGCGCCAGCGTCGCCGGGCCGTTGACGCCCTCGCCCGCCCGTCGCTCGGTCGTCAAGCGGCGCCCGTCCAGGACGGAGGCCGTCCGCCGCAGCCGGCGCAGGATCCCGTCCGCCGCCGGCGGCAGCCGCTCGAACAGGGCGAACGCCAAAGCTTCGGCGCGGGCGGTCATGGCTTGATCGCAGATTTGGTCATGGCGGTGGTGCCACGTCTTGCGCGCATCGCGTGTCCCAACGGATTACGGGGTGAATATCTTGCCTGTGTGCCATGCGCGCCGCTTTTGCGGCAACCATATTTCATGGCATGAGGGCGTTTCGCCGGTCCTATCGGCGGCGGCGGTACCGGCGTGCCCTTCGGGCCGCAGAACGAAGCAAGAGGGGACGACGACGCCATGCACGGTGCGGGGATCGGTACGACCAACGGGCGGCGCGCGGGGCGGCCTACGGGCGCCCGCCGAGGCCTCACCCTTCGAGCCAAACGGGCGACGGCCGTGTGATACCCGAGCGTGCCCTCCTGTTCATTGTCGTCGCACCACCGCGGCCACATGCCCTAAAGCGGGCCTTGAACGAAACCAAAAAAGTTGAATTTGCCCTCGATGTCGGTCAACCCCTCCCCCCCTCGCATCCTCGTCATCGCCGGTGACGCCGACGGCAACCTCGGCGACCGGGCGATCCTGTTCGGCCTGTGCCGCCTGATCCGCGAGCGCCGCCCGAACGCCCTGATCGCCGCCGTCTCGAACGATCCAAAGCGCCTTGAGCGCGACCTCGGCATCGAGGGGCTGCCCAAGGGCGTGCGGGGGCTCTGGGCGCAGTTGCGGGCGATGCGCCGGGCCGACGTCGTCGTCTGCGGCGGCGGCGGGCTGTTCCAGGACGACGACAGCCTCGTCAAGATGCCCTACTGGGCCGCGCGCGTGCTGGCGGCGCGGGCCTTGAGCGGGCGCGTCGTCGGCACCGCACTCGGCGTCGGACCGCTGGACTCCCGATCGAGCCGGCTCGCCGCCCGGCTCGCGTTCGCGTGCATGGAGCGGGTCTCCGTGCGCGACGAGGAGGCGCGCGCCGTGGCGCGGCGCTCCAGCCCGAAGCCGGTCGAACTCGTGCCCGACACGGCCCTTCTCATGCCCGCCGCACCGGGCGACGCCGTCGATGCCTACCTCGCCGAGGCGGGCGTGCCCCTGGACGGCCGGCCGCTGGTCGGCGTCGCCGTCCGCCGCTGGTTTCCCTCGCGGCGCCGGGTGATCCCCAACCAAGTCAGCGCCAAGTTCGCCAAGCCCAAGGAGGCCGACGCGCCCGAGGCGGCGCTGCTCCCCGAGCGCATCGCGGCCGTCCTCAACGCGGCCGCCGAGACGCACCCCTTCCACGTCCTGTTCTTGCCGACCTACAACCTCGCGCACGAGGCCGACGACCGCGTCGCGGCCGCGGTCATGGCGCGGCTCGAAGGCGCCACCGGGCAGATCCTGCGCGTCGGCGACCCGACCCTCTACAAGGGGATCGTCGGACGGCTGAGGCTCCTGATCGGCGGGCGGATGCACCCGACGATCCTCGCCGCCTCGATGGGCACGCCCGTGGTCGGGCTCGCCTACAACATGAAGTTCAAGGGCTTCTTCGATCTGATCGGGGCCGGGGAGCGCCTGTTCAACGTGCAGGACTTCGTGCGCGGCGGCAACGAGGCGAAGATCGCCGCCCTCGTCGCCGAGGCCCTCGACGGCGAGGCGGCAGCGCCCGACACCGCCCCGCTCGAAGCCGCGATCCGCGCCTTCGGCCACGACGTCTTCGCCGCATCTGTGAAGGAGCACCGCGCATGAACCCGCTCGCCACCGCGACCGCCCTTCGCCGACTCCTGCGCGACGCCAGGCTGCCGCCGGAGGATCTGGCCGACCTGCGCCGCCGCAAGCTGAGGTGGCTCGTGCGCCACGCCTACGCGACGGTGCCCTACTACCGCCGCCTATTCGACCGGGCCGGCGTCGATCCGAGCACCGTGCGGGACGAGGCCGACCTGGCGTGCTTGCCGATCACGACCAAGGCCGACCTGCAAGCGGCGGGCGAGGACGCGATCTTGAGCCGGGCGTTCGAGCGCGAGACGCTCGTCGCCGAGCACACGAGCGGCTCGACCGGGCGCCCGTTCACGACCTACTTCGACCGCCGCTTTCATGGCATCCGCGATGCCTTGTTCTTGCGGACCCTGCTCGCCGCCGGCTACCGGCCGGGCATGCGCCTCCTCCTCGTCACGAGCGACCGCGACAAGCCGGCCCCGCCCTACCTGCGCTGGCGCTACGCCTCGATCCGCGCCGAGCCCGAGGTCTTGGCGGCGACGGCGCGCGCGTTCGCCCCCGAGGTCGTCTACGGCTGCGTCACGCCCTTGCGGCGCATGGCCGAGCGGCTGGAGCACCGTCCGCTCGCCAGACCTCCCAAGGCCGTCGTCACAACGGCGGAAACGCTCGACCCTGAGACCCGCCGCATGATCGGCCGGGCATTTCGCTGCGACGTCATCGACGTGTTCGGCCTGACCGAGATCGGTATGCTCGCCTTCGAGTGCCGTCGGCACGCGGGCTATCACCTCTCCGAGGACACGGCCTTGGTCGAGTTGGGCCGAGGCGGTGCCGGCGAAGCACAACCCCTAATTATTACCAATCTAGAGTTGTATGCGATGCCGCTTATTCGCTATTCTGCCGGTGATCTCGCGGTAGCCCTGCCGCAGCAGGCCGCGGCTTGCGGCTGCGGGCGTACCTTGAAGCGCTTGAAGCGGCTCGAAGGCCGCGCCGTCGATTGTCTGCGTCCACCCGGCGGTAGGGTTGTGTCACCTTACAGCCTCACTATGGCCTTGGAACGGGTAGCGGGGCTTGGCCGCTATCAGATCGTGCAAGAGGATCAACAACAGGTCGTCGTCTTGTACGAAGGAATGGGGAGCGGCCCGGATGCCATCGCCGTGCGTCGTGCGTTGATGCCTTTGTTGGGCGCAGGGACCGACCTCGCGCTGCGGCGCCAGCCCTCGCTGGAGCCGCCGCCCGGGCGCAAGTTCCGCGTCGTCGAGAATCGTTGGCAGGGGGTTGCGGCATCATGAAAATCTTGACGATCTGCTACGAGTATCCGCCCATCGGTGGCGGCGGCGCCGTCGTCTGCCGCGAGGTCGCCCGCGCGCTCGCCGCTTCCGGGCACGCGGTCGACGTCGTCACCTCGCGCATGGCCGGCATGCCGGACGTCTTCGACGACGGCGATGTTCGGGTGCACCGGGTGTCGTCGCCACGGCGGCGGCGGTTTCACGCCACCACGGCCGAACTCGCGGCCGAACTGGTCCCGACCTACAACAAGGCGCGCACCTTGATGGCCGAGACCAAGTACGACGTGGCGCACTGCCACTTCGTCGTGCCGGGCGGCGTCGTCGCGCACCGCCTTTGGCGCCGGACCGGCCTGCCCTACGTCCTCACCGCGCACGGCTCGGACGTGCCCGGCTACAACGCCGCCCGCTTCAAGCTGATGCACCACATGATCAGGCCGGTCTGGCGCAGGGTGATCGAGAACAGCGCCGCGATCACCACGCCGTCGCACTTTCTCGAAGGGCTGATCCGCGCCTACGTCAACGTGCCGGTGCACGTCATCCCCAACGCCTTCTCGCTGCCCGACGGCCCCGCCGCCGACGCCCGGCGGCGCGACCGGCTGCTCGTCGTGTCGCGCCTGCTGGAGCGCAAGGGCGTGCAGCACTTCATCCGAGCCCTCAAGGGCCTGCCGCCCGGCTGGGAGGCGGTGGTCGCGGGTGACGGCCCCTACCTCGACACGGCCAAGCGGATCGCGGCCGAGGTCGGGGTCGACGTCACCTTCCTCGGCCACGTCCCGCGCGAGGAACTGCCCGCCCTCTACGCCTCGGCCAAGGTGTTCGTCTTCCCCTCCTTGCAGGAGAACTTCCCGATGGTCCTCTTGGAGGCGATGGCGGCCGGCTGCGCCGTCGTCTCCTCGACGGCGCCCGGCTGCCTGGAGGTCGTCGACGACGCCGCCCGCCGCGTGCGCCCCGGCGACGTGGCCGGGCTGCACGCGGCCATGCGCGGGCTGATGGAGGACCCCGACGCCATCGAGGACTTGAGCGCCCGCGCCGCCGCCAGGGTCGCCGTCTTCGCGCCCGAGACCGTCGCCCGGCAATATCTGCGCCTGTTCGAGGCCAAGATCGCCACCCCGCCCCGCCCCGTGCCGCGGGTCCTGAGCACCGCCTCGGAGATCGCCTGAGGCGGCGGCTTCGCGCTTGCCGGTAACGTCTCGATTTGCCCCGGTAGGAACGCTCGCGCGTGCGCTGCCGCGCGGGCTTTTTTCTCTTTGCCAGTGTTAACGCAGGAGATTGGCCGCGGCGCCGGGGGCCAATCTCCGACGACGAGTAGCAAAAAAGAAAGAAGAAAAGCCCCGCGCAGCGGACGCGAAGCGCACCCCCGCCGGACCCGTCACTTGAACCGGAACGCCTACTCGCGCGGGGCGCGCTTGTTGAGGATCCGCTGCAGGGTCCGCCGGTGCATGTTGAGGCGCCGCGCGGTCTCGGACACGTTGCGGTTGCACTGCTCGAACACGCGCTGGATGTGCTCCCAGCGCACCCGGTCGGCCGACATCGGGTTGATCGGCGGCGGCGGCAGGCTGCTGTTGGTGGTGAGCAGCGCGTTGATGACGTCGTCGGCGTCGGCGGGCTTGGCGAGATAGTCCATCGCACCGGCCTTGATCGCGGCGATCGCGGTCGCGATGTTGCCGTAACCGGTCAGGATGACGATGCGCACCTTGGCGTGCAGGTCGCGCAGGCGCTTGACGAGGTCGATGCCCGAGCCGTCCTCCAGGCGAAGGTCGATCACGGCGTAGTCGGGCCGGATCGTCTGCGCGAGGTTCAAGCCCTCCTTCAGGCTCTCGGCGGCGGCGACGCGAAAGCCGCGCCGCTCCAGGGCACGCTGCAGGCTGCGGCGCAAGGGCGCGTCGTCGTCGGCGAGCAGCAGCAAGGGCGCCTCGCCACCCGGCAGCGGCGGCACGGTCTGCTCGATTCGTGCTTCGCCGTGAGCGTCGACCATCTCCGTCTCCTTTTGCCCCCTGCCTTCGCCCGAACCCCACCCGCACCGCCTCACGGGACAACGGCATGGACGACGGCCCGTTCCCCGCTGCGTAGCATACTTTCATGCCAAATTGCGCGGTTCCTTGGCTTAGACGACCGCCGGCACCACCGGCAGACCGTTCGGCCAGCACGCGCATACGTGGGCACCCCGCGCGTTGTTGGCAAAATGCAGCTTCGCCCCGGTTCGGGCGAGCAGCGTGTTGGCGATGAACACCCCGAGGCCGAGGCCGCCGCTCTTGCGCCGCGTCGAGAGGAACGGCTCGCCGAGCCAGTCGAGAACCTCGGGCGAGAAGCCGGGGCCGTCGTCCTGGATGACGAGCGTCAGCGCCCCGCCTTCGACTTCGAGCGTGATCGTCACCTCCGAGCCGGCGAACTCGATCGCGTTGTCGATCAGGTTGGTCAGGCTGTGCCGGATCTCAGGGCCCAGCGCCACCACGGGCTCCTCCGTCCCGTCCGGGATCGTTCGGACCACGATTTCGACCTCGGCGCGCGGGTGTTGCGCGGCGATGTCCCTGACCTGGCCCGACAAGGGTGCCGCCGTGTAGCGCTCGTGGTCGCGCGGGTCGCCCTCGCGGCGGGAGAGGGTCGCCAGGATCTCGCGGCAGCGCCGCGCCTGGGTCAGGAGTTCGCCCGCGTCCTCGGCGAGCGGGCTGTCCTTGGACAGGCCCAAGGTCAACTCCTTGGCGACGACGTTGATGGTGGCGAGCGGCGTGCCGAGCATGTGGGCGACGGCCGCCGCCTGACCGCCCAGGGCCGAGAGTTGCTGCTCGCGGGCGAGGGCTTGCTGCGTCGCGGCGAGCGCCTCGGTCTGCTGGCGGGCGTCGTTGGCGAGGCACCAAGTGTAGAGCGCCACGAGCCCGACGGCGAGGCCCATGGCGAGCGCCGTGATGGCCTTGTAGAGCGGCGGCAGGATCAGATGGCCCTCGAACCACGGCAACGGCCAACCCCAGAGGTTCAAGGCAAGGATGCACAGCAGTGCCAGCCCGGTGAGCCCGAGCGTCGCCCAGCGCCCCAAGCTCATGGCGCCGAGCACCACCGGCAGCAGGAGCAGGAACGTGAACGGGTTGCTCATCCCGCCGGTGATGGCGAGCAGGTAGGTGAGTACGAGCAGGTCGTAGCCGAAGATGACGACGGCGTGCGGTTCGCTCAGGCGCACCGTCGCCCGCCGCCCGGCGTGGAGGGCCGCGTTGAGGACGACGGTGAGCAAAATCGCCGGCAGCAGCCACGCGAGCGGCAGCTCGATCCCGAGCGAGAAATGGACGAAGAAGATCGTGAACAACTGCCCGCCGATCGCCGCCCAGCGCATCAGCGCGATCATGTGCAGCCGCACCCGGCCGCGGCCGTGCGCCTCGACGTCGGTCAAGTCGAGCAGCTTGGCGAGCCACGCCGCCGCGGCCTGGGACCCCGTGCGCCCCGCCGCCGCGGTGCGTCCCTGCAAGACACCGGCCATGCACGATCCCTACCATCGTTGAAGATCACGACCGTCACCTAGACCGGCGACGGCAAGACGAAACCACGTTTGCTTAGAACATCCTCAAGCGGGCCGAATCAAATTCCTCGGCCGGCTAGAAGCTAGGTCGAAACCATCTTAGATAAATCGGCGTCAACGTAAACCGCTTCGGGACGTCGGGCGACAAAAAGCTTTGAGGCAGAAGAGGCTGCCCGTCAAACGGGGCCGGCCGCCGCCCTCACGCCGACCCCCGCGGCTGGGCGAAGGCGAGGCTGAGCGCGATCGCCGCCATGCCGGCGAGGTCGAGCGGCTGCGGCCGCTCGCCGAACAGGAGTGCTCCGAGCAGGACGCTCATCGCGGCGATGACGTAGCCGACGAGGCTGAGATAGACCGGCCCGCCGCGCCGTTGCAGGTCGAAGAAGACCAGCATCGCGAGCGCCGTGACGGCGGCCTCGGCGAGCAACAGCAGGTAGGCGGCGGCGCCGAGCGGGCCCGCGGGCGCCAGCGCGCCGAAGGCGGCGCCCGCGAGCGCCAGGAGCGGCGAGGGCGAGCAGCGTGCCGGCGGCGAGCGCGCCGCCGCTCGCACCGCTGGGCCAAGCGACGGTGCGGTAGACGTTGCCGAGGCTGAGCGAGAGGGGGGCTAAGAGCCCGAGCACGAGCCAGAGGCCGACGACACCGCCGGCCACCGCCGCCGGGCCGACGATCGCGAGCGCGCCGATCAACCCCAGCGCCACGCCCACGGCGCGCCGCCCCTCGAAGCGGTCGAAGCCGCCCAGGGCCGCGACCGCGTAGGTCAGCGTCGGCGGCAGGGCGAACAGGATGCCGGCATAACCCGCGCCCGCCTTGGCCGCGACGTTGAAGACGAGCGCGTTCGGCAGGGCGAGGCCCAAGATGCCGGCGACGAGGTAGTAGCGCCGGTAGGACAGTGTCAGCGGCGGGCACCGCCGGCGCCAGAGGAGGAGGAAGAGGCCGGCCCCGCCGGTCTGCACCACCGAACTCAGCATCGGCGGCACGCCCTGCCCCGCCGCCAGCTTGACCAGCGTCAGGACGCAGGCCAGCGTCGTGCCGACGACGAGGACGTTGACGATCGGGTGCGGCAGGCCCCCCCGCCGCCTCTCCCCCGTCACGTCCGCCGCCATCGCCTAGCGATCGCGCAGGTGCCGGGCGAAACCGGCCGCCGCTTCGAGCCCCTCAAGGTCGAGGCCGGTCGCGTGGCCGAGGGTTTCCATGCGCTGCGCGAGCGCGAGCGTGTCGAGGTTGCCCTTGGCGCCCGGAGCGAAGGGGCAGCCGCCGAGCCCGCCGATTGCGGCGTCGAAGGTGCGCAGGCCCATCTCCAGGCTGGCTTCGACGTTGGCGAGCGCCGTCCCGTGCGTGTCGTGGTAGTGGCCGGCGAGCTGGGGTGCTGGAACAATCTTGAGGACGGCCTCCAGCATCGCGGCGATGGTCTCGGGCGTCCCCGCCCCGATCGTGTCGCCGAGGCTGACCTCGGCGCAGCCGATCTCGACGAGCGCGCCTGCCACCTCGGCGACCTGGGCCGGCGGCGTCGGGCCGTCGTAGGGGCAGTCGGTGACGCAGGAGACGTAGCCGCGCACCGGCACGCCGTCGGCGCGGGCCGCTTCGAGGACGGGGCGAAACCGCGCCAGACTGGCCTCGATCGAGCAGTTCAGGTTCTTCTGGCTGAAACCTTCGGAGGCCGAGGCGAAGACCGCGACTTCATCGACGCCCGCCGCCCGCGCCGCGCCGTAACCCTTGAGGTTCGGGGTGAGGGCGACGTAGGCGACGCCGGGCGGGCGGGCGATGCCGGCCATCACCTCGGCGGCGTCGGCCATCTGCGGCACCCACTTGGGGCTGACGAAGCTCGCCGCCTCGATCCGCTTGAAGCCTGAGGCCGAGAGCATGTCGACCAGCCGCACCTTGTCGGCCGTCGGGATCGCCCGCGGCTCGCTCTGCAGCCCGTCGCGCGGGCCGACCTCGTAGACCGCGACCGGATCAGGCATCGGCGGCGCCCAGCCTCAGCAGCACGGTCCCGGCCGCGACCCGGTCGCCCTCGGCGACGTGCAGCGCCTCGACCGTGCCGTCATGGGGTGCCCTCAGCGTGTGCTCCATCTTCATCGCCTCCATGACGACCAGCGGCTGGCCCTTGACGACCGCGTCGCCCGCCGCAACCGCGACGACGAGGACGGCACCCGGCATCGGCGCCGCCAGCCGATCATCGCCCGCGTCGTCGAACGCCCCGTCCTCCAGGCCGTCGCGGGCGGTGAAGGCGAACGTCTCGCCGTCGCAGAAGACGGTGAGGGCATCCCCGTCGCGCACCACGTCGGCGCCGACGATCCGCCCCGCGTCCTCGACCCGCACGGCGTCGCCGTCGCGCCCGCGGACGACGAGGCGCTCGCCGTCGACGCGGTAGGCGTCGCGCCCCATGCACGCCACCCGCACGTCGAGCACGGCAGCGGCGTGCCCCAGCGTCGCCACCGCCGTCGCCTCGCCGCCCCAGGCCCGCCAGCCGCGCAGCGCGTCCCACGGGTCGGGGGAGGCCGGCGGGCGCAGGAGGCCGAGTACTTCCAGGCCCGCCAGTCCCCGGACGGCGGCCGGCGGTTCGACGGCGGCGACCAAACTCTCCAGGTCGCGCCCGATCAGGCCCGTATCGACCTCGCCGGCGGCGAAGCCTTCGTGCCGGCACAGGCGGCCCAAGAAGGCGACGTTGGTGGTGACGCCCGCGATCCGGGTTTGCGCCAAGGCGGCGTCGAGCCGGCCCAGCGCCGCCGCGCGGGTGGGGCCGTGCGCGACCACCTTGGCGAGCATCGGGTCGTAGTAGGGCGTCACCGTATCGCCCGCGCGCACGCCGGCATCGACGCGAACGCCGCCAGGCAGGTCGAGGCGCGCGATCGTCCCGGTCGCCGGCAGGAAACCCGTGCCCGGGTCCTCGGCGTAGACCCGCGCCTCGATCGCGTGGCCGTCGATGGCGAGATCCTCCTGGCGCAGCGGCAAAGGCCCGCCCGCCGCGACGCGGAGCTGCCACGCCACCAAGTCCTGGCCCGTGATCGCCTCGGTGACGGGGTGCTCGACCTGAAGGCGCGTGTTCATCTCCATGAAGTAGAAGCGATCCGCCCGCAGCCCTTCCGAGGCGTCGGCGATGAACTCGACCGTGCCGGCGCCGACGTAGCCGATCGCCCGCGCCGCCATGACGGCGGCCTCGCCCATCGCGGCGCGCACTGCCTTCGTCATGCCCGGCGCCGGCGCCTCCTCGATCACCTTCTGGTGCCGGCGCTGTAGTGAGCAGTCGCGCTCGAACAGGTGGACGACGTTGCCGTGCTTGTCGGCGAAGACCTGCACCTCGACGTGGCGCGGCCGCCCGACGTAGCGCTCGATCAACACGCCGTCGTCGCCGAACGCCGCCCTGGCCTCGCGCTTGGCGCCGTCGAGCGCGTCGATGAACCCGGCCGGCCCCTCGACCCGGCGCATCCCCTTGCCGCCGCCGCCGGCGCGCGCCTTGATGAGGACGGGATAACCGATCGCCTCGGCTTGGCCCGCGAGAAACGCCGGGCCCTGTTCGGCGCCGTGGTAGCCCGGCACGACCGGCACGCCGGCCTCTTCCATCAGCGCCTTCGCCGCGTCCTTCAGCCCCATCGCCTCGATCGCCGCCGCGGGCGGGCCGACGAAGACGATCCCGGCCGCATCCAGCGCCCGCGCGAAGGCCGGGTTCTCGGACAAGAAGCCGTAGCCCGGATGGACGGCCTCGGCCCCGCTCAAGCGGCAGACCTCGACGATGCGCTCAATATCCAAGTAGCTCTCCGCCGCCGGCGGGGGGCCGAGCCGATAGGCCTCGTCCGCCAGCGCGACGTGGAGCGCGTCCTTGTCGGCATCCGAATAGACCGCGACCGTCTTGATCCCCATCGCCCGCGCCGTGCGAACGACCCGGCAGGCGATCTCGCCGCGGTTGGCGATCAGGATTTTAGCGAACATGGGGGGTTTCCTTTGAACGCTTCGCGTGCGCTGCCGCGCGGCCTTTTTCTTTTGCTTTTGCTACTTTGGCCGGGGCTGGCTTCGGCGCCCCGGCCAATCTTCGCCGACAAGTAGCAAAAAAGAGAAAAAGAAGCCCGCGCGGCGAGCGCACGCGAAGCGTTCTCCTACATTCTAAACAACCCAAACCGTGACTCAGGCACCGGCGCGTTCAGGGTCGCCGAGAGCGACAGCCCGAGCACGTCGCGCGTCGTCCTCGGATCGACGATGCCGTCGTCCCAGAGCCTTGCCGAGGCGTAGAGCGGGTGGCCCTGGCGGTCGAACTGCTCGACGATGCCGCGCTTGAAGGCGTCCTCGCCCGCCTTGTCGCGCCGGACGGAGGCCAGGACGCCGGCCGCCTGCTCGCCGCCCATGACGGCGATGCGGCTGTTGGGCCACGTCCACAAGAAGCGGGGACTGTAGGCGCGGCCGCACATGCCGTAATTACCCGCACCGAACGAGCCGCCGATCAGCACGGTGATCTTCGGCACCGCCGTCGTCGCCACGGCCGTCACCAGCTTGGCGCCGTGCTTGGCGATGCCTTCCGCCTCGTAGGACCGGCCGACCATGAAGCCGGTGATGTTCTGCAAGAAGACCAGCGGCACGCGGCGCTGCGAGCACAGCTCGACGAAGTGCGCCCCCTTCAAGGCGCTCTCGGAGAACAAAACGCCATTGTTGGCGACGATGCCGACGGGGAGCCCGTGGACGTGGGCGAAGCCGGTGACGAGCGTGGTGCCGTAGCGCGCCTTGAACTCGTCGAAGCGCGAGCCGTCGACGGTGCGGGCGATCACCTCGCGCACGTCGTAGGGGACCCTCGGGTCGGCCGGCACGATCCCTAGGATCTCGGCCGGGTCGTAGAGCGGCGGCTCGGGCGTCTGCCGCTCGACGTCATCGGCTTTGGGCCGGTTGAGGTTGGCGACGGCGCGCCTCGCGAGGCGCAGCGCGTGCGCGTCGTCCTCGGCCAGATGGTCGGCGACGCCGGAGAGGCGGGTGTGGACGTCGCCGCCGCCCAAGTCCTCGGCCGAGACGACCTCGCCGGTCGCGGCCTTCACCAAGGGCGGCCCGGCGAGGAAGATCGTGCCCTGATCCTTGACGATGATCGTCTCGTCCGACATCGCCGGCACGTAGGCGCCGCCCGCCGTGCAGGAGCCCATGACGACGGCGATCTGGGCGATGCCCGCGGCCGACATGTTGGCCTGATTGAAGAAGATGCGGCCGAAATGGTCGCGGTCGGGGAAGACCTCGTCCTGGTTCGGCAGGTTCGCCCCGCCGCTGTCGACGAGGTAGACGCAAGGGAGCCGATTGGCCTCGGCGATCTCCTGCGCCCGCAGGTGCTTCTTCACGCTCATCGGGTAGTAGGTGCCGCCCTTCACCGTGGCGTCGTTGGCGATCACCATCGCCTCACGGCCCTCGATCCGGCCGACGCCGGCGATGATCCCGGCCGAAGGGCTGTCGCCACCGTACATCCCGTGCGCCGCGAACGTGCCGACCTCCAAGAACGGCGAGCCCGGATCGAGCAGCCGATCGACCCGCTCCCTCGGCGGCAGCTTGCCGCGCCCGACGTGCCGCGCCAGCGCCGCCTCGCCGCCGCCGGCCCGCGCCGCCCGGACGGCGGCCTCGACCTCCTCGATCTTGGCGTGCATCGCCGCCGCGTTGGCGCGGAACGCCTCGTCCCGAACGACGACATCCGAGCGCAGCACGACCACCCTAAGCGCCCGCCTCGAACAGTTCGCGGCCGATCAGCATCCGCCGGATCTCCGAGGTGCCGGCGCCGATCTCGTAGAGCTTGGCATCGCGCAAGAGGCGCCCGGTCGGGTAATCGTTGATGTAGCCGTTGCCGCCCAAGCACTGGATCGCCTCCAAGGCCATCCAGGTCGCCTTCTCGGCGGCGTAGAGGATGCAGCCGGCCGCGTCCTTGCGGCTCGTCTCGCCCCGGTCGCACGCCGACGCCACGGCGTAGACGTAGGACCGGGCCGCGTTCAGCGTCACGTACATGTCGGCGAGCTTGCCCTGCATCAACTGAAACGTGCCGATCGGGCGGCCGAACTGCTCGCGCTCGTGGACGTAGGGCAGCACCACGTCCATGCAGGCCGCCATGATGCCGAGCGGCCCGCCGGCCAAGACGACGCGCTCAAAGTCGAGGCCCGACATCAAGACGCGAACGCCGCCGCCCTCCTCGCCCAAGACGTTGTCGTAGGGCACCTCGCAGTCCTCGAACAAGAGTTCGCAGGTGTTCGAGCCGCGCATGCCGAGCTTGTCGAGCTTCTGCGCCGTCGTGAAGCCGGCCATGCCCTTCTCGATCAGAAAGGCGGTGATGCCCTTCGGCCCCGCCTCGGGGTCGGTCTTGGCGTAGACGACGAGCGTGTCGGCGTCGGGGCCGTTCGTCGTCCACATCTTGTTGCCGTTGAGGATATAGCGGTCGTTGCGCTTTTCGGCCCGAAGCCGCATCGAGACCACGTCCGAGCCCGAGCCGGTCTCCGACATCGCGAGCGCCCCGACGTGCTCGCCGGAACAGAGCTTGGGCAGGTAGCGTTCCTTCTGCGCCGCCGTGCCGTGCCGGTCGATCTGGTTGACGCACAGGTTCGAGTGCGCGCCGTAGGACAGGGCGATCGAGGCCGAGGCGCGGCTCAGTTCCTCCATCGCCACGACGTGCGCGAGATACCCCATGCCCGAGCCGCCGTGAGCCTCGTCCGCCGTGATGCCGAGGAGACCGAGTTCGCCCATCTCCGGCCACAAGTCGCGGGCGAAGGTGTTGGTCCGGTCGATCTCCGCCGCGCGCGGCGCCAAGCGGTCCCCCGCCCAGCGCGACACCGTCTCGCGCAGCGCGTCGATATCGTCGCCCAAGGCGAAGTTCATGTCTCACCCCCCTGCTGTGCCAGGAACGCTTCGCGTCCGCTGCGCGGGGCTTGTTTTTTCTCTTTTTTGCGACTTGTCGCCGGAGATTGGCCTCAACATCGAAGCCAGCCCCGACCAAAGTTGCAAAAAAGAAAGAAAAAGGCCGCGCGCCCAGCGCACGCGAAGCGTTCATTCAAACCACGATATTGACGATTCGATCCGGCACGACAATCACCTTGTTGGGCGGCTTGTCGTCCAGGCTGCGTTGCACCGCCGGGTCGGCGAGCGCCGCCTGCTCGGCCTCTTGCCTGGAAGCACCCTTGGGCAGGGTCAGTTCGGCGCGGCGCTTGCCGTTGACCTGGACGCCGATCGTGACGGTCGTCTCTTCGAGCCAGAACGGGTCAGGCACGGGCCAGGGGGCGTCGGCGAGCAGGCCGGCGTTGCCGAGCTTTTGCCAGAGTTCCTCGGCGAGGTGCGGCATCATCGGGTTGACGAGGCGAACGAGCGCGTCGATCGCCTCGCGCCGGGCGGCGCCGTCGCCGACGGGCAGCGCCTCGATCGCGTTGCTGAGGCCGCGGATCAACGCCACCGCCTTGTTGAAGTGGAGGCGTTCCAGTTCGGCGGTGACGCCGGCGATCGTGCGGTGCGTCGTCTGGCGCAGTTCGACGTCGGCCGCCGAGAGCGCCACGGGGATCTCGCTCCCCGACGGTGCCAGGGCTTCGAGGTTGGCCTCGATCAGGCGCCACAAACGGTTGGCGTAGCGCCAAGCGCCCTCGATGCCCTGGTCGGTCCACTCCAGGTCGCGCTCCGGCGGGCTGTCGGAGAGCATGAACAGGCGCGCGGTGTCGGCGCCGTAGCCATCCACGATCACCGTCGGATCGACCGTGTTCTTCTTCGACTTCGACATCTTCTCGATCCGGCCGACCGCGACCGGGCGCCCGCCCTCGATCGTGACGAAGCCGCCGCCCCCGGCCTTGACCTCCTCGGGCTGGAGCCACGCCTTCGTTGCCGCGTCGCTGTAGGTCTGGTGCGTCACCATGCCCTGCGTGAACAAGCCGGCGAACGGCTCGGCGAGGTCGAGATAGCCGCAATCGCGCATCGCGCGGGTGAAGAAGCGCGAATAGAGCAGGTGCAAGACGGCGTGCTCGACGCCGCCGATATACTGATCGACGGGGAGCCAGTAGTCGGCGTCGTCGCGCTCGAACGGCACGTCGGCGGGGTTGTCGGAGGCAAAGCGGGCGAAGTACCAGGAACTCTCGACGAAGGTATCGAAGGTGTCGGTCTCGCGCACCGCGTCGCCGTTGCAC
The DNA here is from genome assembly GCA_965217265.1 of Geminicoccaceae bacterium. Lineage (GTDB taxonomy): Bacteria > Pseudomonadota > Alphaproteobacteria > Geminicoccales > Geminicoccaceae > JAGRGG01. The sequence goes on from CBDCHP010000011.1 coordinate 390,766, forward strand.
GCCGGGCACCGCGTGAACTTCCAGGTCGGGTGCCGGTCGAGCGGGTTGCCGGGTGCGGCGAAATCGACGTCCTCGGGCAGCGCCACCGGCAGGTCCTCGGGCTTGACCGGGACGACGCCGCAGGCCGGGCAGTGCACGATCGGGATCGGGCAGCCCCAGTAGCGCTGCCGCGACACGCCCCAGTCGCGCAGGCGGTAGGTCGTCACCCCTTCGCCGAGATCCTTCGCCTCCAGCTCTTCGATGATCCGGCGCTTGGCGTCGGCCACGCCCAGCCCGTCGAGAAAGCCCGAATTGTAGAGCGTGCCGTCGCCCGTGTAAGCCTCGTCGCTGATCGCGAACGCGGCCGGGTCGGCGCCCGGCGGCAGCACGACCGGCACCACGTTCAAGCCGTACTTGCGGGCGAAGTCGAGGTCGCGCGCGTCGTGCGCCGGGCAGCCGAAGACGGCGCCGGTGCCGTAATCCATCAGAACGAAGTTGGCAACAAAGAGCGGGAGATCCGGCGTGGCGCCGAGGGGGTGACGGCAGCGCAGCCCCGTGTCGTAGCCCTTCTTCTCCGCCGTCTGCAGCGCCTCCTCCGAGGTGCCGGACTTGAGGCACTCCCGGACGAAGCCGGCAAGCTCAGGGTCGGTCGCGGCCAACTGCGCCGCCAAGGGGTGATCCGGGGCGATCGCCACGAAGGAAGCACCCCAGAGCGTGTCGGGACGGGTGGTGAAGACGGTGACCCCGTCGTCGTGCCCCTCGATCGGAAAGCGGACCCTGGCACCCTCTGAGCGGCCGATCCAGTTGGCCTGCATCGTGCGGACCTTGTCCGGCCAGCGCTCCAGCCCCCCGATCGCGTCCAGGAGGTCGTCGGCGTAGGCGGTGATCTTGAAGAACCACTGCGCGAGCTTCTTGCGCTCGACGGGCGCCCCCGAGCGCCAGCCGCGGCCGTCGATCACCTGCTCGTTGGCGAGCACGGTCGTGTCGATCGGGTCCCAGTTGACCCAGGCTTCCCGCCTGTAGACGAGGCCCTTTTCCAGCATGGCGAGGAACATCGCCTGCTCGTGCTTATAGTAGCCGACGTCGCAGGTGGCGAACTCGCGCGACCAGTCGATCGCCAACCCTAAGCGCAGGAACTGGGCGCGCATCTCCTCGATGTTCTGGTAGGTCCAGCCGCCCGGGTGCACGCCCCGCTGCATGGCGGCGTTCTCGGCCGGCAGGCCGAACGCGTCCCAGCCCATCGGGTGGAGGACGTTGTAGCCCTGCGCGCGGCGCCAGCGCGCGACGACGTCGCCCATCGCGTAGTTGCGCACGTGGCCCACGTGGAGGCGCCCCGAGGGGTAGGGGAACATCTCCAGGACGTAATACTTGGGCTTGGCCGGGTCGCGCACCGCCTTGAAGCAGTCGCACTCGCGCCAGACCCGCTGCCACTTGGCCTCGGTCGCGCGAAACGGGTAGCGGCTGGAACGTCCTTCAAAGGTGGGGCTGGAATGTCCTTCGGACATGGAACTGGAACGTCCTTCGATGATCGGCGGGTGAAGGGGTTCAGCCGGCGGCGGCGGCGATGCGCAGGTCGCGGGCCTGGGTGAGGATGCGGTCCTCCAACTCACGCGCGGTCGCGGGCGAGGTCAAGGCGTCGGCCCAGGCCCCGTCGGCGCCCCTGACTTGGCGAAAGACCTGCACGCCCAGGGCGTCCGCGCGCAGGGCTTGGCCGGTGATCGAGGCTTGGACCTTCAAGCGCTCGTTCGGCGTCGCCGGCGGCGCGTACCACTCGCTGACGATCAGCCCGCCGAACGGATCGGCGCTGGCGAGCGGCAGGAAGTCGAGCGTGGCGAGCGTCGCCCGCCACAAGTAGGCGTTGACGCCGATACCGGCCGCACCCGCCTCGGGCGCCTCGTCGCGGCGGGTGCCGAAGCTGAACAGACCCTTCTCGAACACGGTGCCGTAGCGTTCCGCCTGCTGCTCGGCGCGCTGATCGTCGTTGGAGGTCGGCCGCAGCGGGTCCGGGCTCTGCGTGCAGGCGGCGGCGAGGCCGCAGAGGAGATAGGCCGCGAGGTGGCGCGGCCGAAGAAGGCGAGAATGCATCGAATGGCCCGTCGATCGTGGCGTGAAGCGGGGCGGATCCTAGCAACAAGCCGCGGCGAGCGCTAGAGGGGCGGCGGCCTAGAAGCGCAACTGCACCCCCAAGCGCCCGACCGCCTGCGATTCCTCGTCGTCGTCCTCGCTCAGCGCGACGTCGCCTTGGAAGCTGAGCCAGGGGTAGGGGTTGAGGTCGGTCGAGAACATCATGATGTCGCGCTCGACGCTGGCCTCCGGGCCGCCCTCGCCGAGCAGGACGCGGGCGCTCAAGGGGCCGTAGCTGAACCCGGCGCCGACGAGGTCGGCCGACGTGCCGAACAGCTTGGTGCGGCCGAGCCCGGTCGTGATGGCGAGCCGGTCGAGGACGAGCGCCCCGCCGAGCATCATCTCGTCCTTGTCGGTGCGGTCGTAGTCGAAGCCGAGCGCCCCCATGCGCTCGACCGAGGTCCAGTGCTCGTCGAGGCCCATGGCGAGGCGCAGCCCCTCGTTCGAGCCCCCGTCGGGGCGGGCGTTGTAGAGCGTGCCGCTCATGCGCGGGGTGAAGTTCAAGGTCATGTCGGGTTCGACCGGCGCCACCGTCTCCGGCGCCGACGCCGGCGCGCCGGCGTCGGCCGGTGGTTCGACCGCGTAGCCGCCGAGCTTCAGCTCCGCCGCCGCCCCCCCGCCGTGAATGGCGACGAGGAGGCCGAATACCAGAAAAAGGCGCAGGCAGGTCACCGCGGCAAGCCCCAAGCGTGGATTGCAGGTCCGAGCGATCGTGATCGACTTAGAGGCTTATGACGAAGAGATAGGCCAAGCGGGACCGGCCGAGCAAAATAATTCCGTGCCGGCCCAACTTTTTGCCCGCGCGTGCGGCACGAAGGCCAGGACGGGGCGCGCCGCCCCGTCCTGGCCTTCGCGAACGCCCTAGAAGTTGATGTCGAGGCGCGTGACGCCGGCGATGCCGTCGTCGCCGGTGTCGTTGGTGAACAAGGCGACGTCGCCCTGCAGCACCACGCCGGGCAGCATGCCGACCGAGGCGCTGAAGACGAGGGTTTCCGCCTCGTCGTCGGTACCGTCGAGGTCGGAAGTGCCGTAGTTGACCGAGGCGTCGGCCGGGCCGAACGTGCCGCCGACGCCGACGTTCCAGCCGTCGCCGAAGTTGTCGGCGTCGAAGTAGGAGCCGGCGACCTGGAGGCCGAACACGCCGGTGGAGGCGCCGACCGAGTAGCCCTCGACGTCGTCCACGCCCGGTTCGCCCTGGGCGATGATGCCGGTGGCGCCGAGTGCCACGTCGAAGCCGGCAAGCGAGAGGGCGTACTGGGCGCCGAGCTCGACTATGTTCTCGAGATTGCCGCTGTCGTTGTCCGCCGTATCCGTGCCCTGGCTGCCCTCGTCGGGGGTGAAGCTGGCGCCGACGGTGAAGCCGTAGAGGGCCTCGGTCGGCGAAAGGTAGGTGATCTTGGTAGCGTCGCCCGAGTTCGGGATCGTGATCGCGACGGTGGTGACGTAGCTGTCGCCGTCGATGCCGCCGGTGCCGGCCGCGATCGAGTAGGCGCCGGTCTTGAGCTGATCGGACGCGCTGTCCTGGTCGCCGAGCTGGAACTCGCCGAAGCCGCCGCGCAGGAAGAGGAACGACTCGTCGATCGTGCTGCCGGCGGAGACGTCCTGGATGGCGCCGGTCGCCTCGTCGGCGGTGGCGGTGATCTCACCCGCGTTGCCGCCCGCCTCCAGTTCCACCGTGCCGCCGTAGCTGATGCCGGTCTCGTCGTCGGTCGCGAGGGCGACGAAGTGGATCTCGTTGTCGGTGTAGAAATCGTAGTCGCGCAGGTTGCTGGTGCCGAGCGCGTCCTCGAGGTCGCCGACGGCGACGCCGAACCGCAATACCGCCTCGACGTCGACGTTCAGGTCGGCCGCCCGCACCTCGCTAGCGTAGAACATGCCCACGCCGACGAGTGCCGTGGTGCCGAGTAAAAGCTTGTTCAAGGTCATCTTTTTTTCTCCTCAACACCCTGCAGGGGCGCCCTTGTTCAGTCCCGGATCGGCTTAGCCCCATCGTTGAACGTAAAGGCTTGAGCCGGACAAAGGGGGAGCACTGCCCGTGGTCAGGCCACCCCGTCGCCTGATCGTTGATAGCCCGAACACACCAACACAGCGCAAGACGGGCGCCGCCGCGCGCGATGCTATCGCCGAACACTGTGACAGGGGCGCAACATACTTTTCCGCAAACTCGCTCGGATCGATTAATACTGAATATTTGCCGCTTCGCCTTGTACGTTACCTGTGCAATGCTGCGGACGACCACGAGCAATTCAAGCAAAGCACGAGTTTTCTTGTTTAACCCTTTGTGATACCATTATTCTGCATCAAGTAGTTGTGCAACGCACCGTTCACGCCGCCGGGCGCACCAGCGCCATGCGCCCCATGTCGGCGAGAAATTTGTCCCGCTTTGGTTGTGGCGTCGCGGCGAACGCCCCGTCGATCTCGGCGCGCGAGAAGCGCTCTCGGCCCAGGACCCAGGCGACCATGTCCTTGATCTCGCCCGGCACCTCGACCGCCTCGCGCGAGCCGGCGCGAACGAGGCCAAAGCGCCCCTGCGCCTCGACCAGGCGGATGCCTCCGGCCGTGACCTCGAACACGGCGCTTGCGGGGTCGAGAAGGTCGGGCAGGTCGTAGGTCGGACGTTGGTAGGCGAAGCCCTCGATGAAGGCTTGCATCGCGCGCGCACTCGCGGGCTCGGCCAGGATCGCCGCCAAACGCTCGCCCATCGCGGCGAGGCGGATTTCAAGCGCGTCCGGGTCGTTTTGCGGCAGGTTGTGGCGAAAGGCGGGGTCGGCGACGGCGCGCTCGAACAAGGGCGTCAGCGCGTCGAGGCCGATCGGGTAGGTCACGCCGAAGGCGACGTGGACGCAGCCGCCGTCGTCGGCGAGCGCGTAGTGGTACTGGCCGCGCGGCAAATAGAGGAGGTCGCCGGGCTTGAGGCGGACCTCCTTCCACAAGGCGCCCTTCGCCTTCTCGTGGTGCTCTTGGGGCTGGCCCTTGAAGTGCGGGTGGGCGATCGGCGCCTCCGCCCGCCCCTCGAAGACGTGCCAGACCTTCTCGCCCTCGACGTGGACGGCGAAGACGTCGTGCGTGTCGTAGTGGGCCTTGAAGCCCTGTTTACGCTTGGAGGACAGATAGAGGTTGGCCTGGACCTTGCCGCCGAGTGCTTTCTCCAAAACGGCGCAGAAGGCCGACAGTTCGGGCGTCAACTGGTCGATGTCGTTGGCGACCAGCGTGGCACCCCGCGCCAGCAACGCTTGAACCTTGAGCGGGTCGGGCCGCAGGACTTGGCCGCCGTCGCGGCCGGGCGCCGGCGCGCAGTAGGCGGCGGGGGGGACCGGCTCCTTGTCGAGGACGAAGACGAGCGACGCCGCCGACCAGACGCTCGTCATGCCAAGGAGACGGCCCAGCACCTCCCAGCGCATGACGCCGGCGAACTTGGATCGGTCGCCTTCGAGGTGGAGCGGCCTTTGCCCGAGATAGTCGCGCAAGAAGGCGTCCCCGCCGACGGGTGCCATGATCGCATCGAAGCTCGTCGTCATCGTCCTCGGCCCTTGACAGCGTCACCTTGGGGCGGCGTCTAGCATGGACAGCGGGACGCATGAAGCAAGGAGACGGGCATGGGTGACGTCGTGGCCAACCTCGCCGCCGTGCGGGACCGGATCGAGGCGGCGCTGAACGATGCCGGACGACCTGAGGGCGCCGTGCGCCTCGTCCTCGTCAGCAAGAAGCAGCCGATCGAGCGGGTCGAGGCGGCGCTTAAAGCGGGCTGGCGGACGTTCGGCGAGAACTACGTCCAAGAGGCGGCGGCGCGCTGGGGGCCCTTGCGCGGGCGCTACCCCGACGTCGAGCTGCACATGATCGGCGCCTTGCAGAGCAACAAGGCCGAGGACGCCGTGGCGCTGTTCGACGCGATCCAGACGCTCGACCGGCCGAAGCTCCTGACGGCACTGGCGAAAGCGATCGACAAGGCGGGCCGCACGCCGCGGCTTTTCGTCCAGGTCAACACCGGCGGCGAGGATCAGAAGGCCGGCGTCGCCGTCGCGGGCTTGGCGCCCCTGCTCGACCGCGCGCGCGACCTCGGCCTTCGCATCGAGGGGCTGATGGCGATCCCGCCGGCGGGCGAGGACGTCACGCCGCACGCGGTTCTGCTCAAGGACTTGGCCGCGAAGCACGGGATCAAAGCGATCAGCACCGGCATGAGCGACGACTTCGAGGCCGCGATCCGCGCCGGCGCCACGCTCGTTCGGGTCGGTAGCGCCGTCTTCGGCGAGCGGCGTACGGCTTGATATGCCGCAAGCGGAACGGCTTGAACGCCGGGCGGTTGTGTTCCACGCTGCGGGCGTTGAATCACGCTTGGCGCGATGTCGCGACCGCAGACTACAACTACAGGGAGATTTTCATGTTCAAGTTTGCCGTCATCGCCCTCGGGGCGACCGTCATCACGCTCGGCGCCGCGCAGGCGCAAGAGGGCGACGCCGAGGCCGGCGAGACGGTGTTTCGCAAGTGCAAGGCCTGCCATGTCGTCGACAAGGAGCAGAACCGCGTTGGCCCGCACTTGGTCGGCATCGTCGGCCGGCCCGTCGCCTCGGTCGAGGACTTCAAGTACTCCTCGGCGATGCAAGAGCACGGCGGCGAGTGGACCGAGGAAGAACTCGACGCCTACCTCGCCGACCCGCGCGGGATGGTGAAGGGCACCAAGATGAGCTTCGCCGGGTTGAAGGACGAGCAGGACCGGCTCGACGTCATCGCGTACTTGAAATCAGAGGCTTCTTCCTGACTTCGGCTTCGCCGGACGGTTCGGCGGCGGCGCCGTCGTCCAGCCGCTCGTAGAGGGCCCGCGCCTCGGGCGCGGGTCCGCGCCGCTCGCCGAGCGCCGCGACTCGGGCGACGACGACCCCGTGCGGCAAGCCCAGCGTCAGGACATCGCCGATCCGAACGAGGCTGTGCGGCTTGTCGGCCAGCCGCCCGTTCAGCCGCACCCGGCGCTTGGCGACCAGCGCTTGCGCCACGCTACGGTGGCGCGCGAAGCGGGCGTGGACCAGCCACTTGTCGAGCCGCAGCGCCGCGTCGCTCACGTCTGCACTCTCATAAGGCGACCTTCAAGCCGGCGAGCACCGCGAACGGCGAGGCATCGCCGCCGCGCATCGCGGCCGCCTTGCGCGCGGCGGGCGGGCGCTTTCGCTCCGGCCGGCGGCGCGCGAGCCGCAGGCCCTCCCCGTCCAGCCGCGCCTTGAAGCCCAAGGCCGGCATGACCGCGAGCAGTTCGTCGCGCTTCAGGCCGGCGCTCGCGGCGAGATCGGCCGGAAACGCCTGCGCCGCGCCGGGGTCGTTCGAGCGCGCGAGGCCGCGCAGGGCGGCGGCGAGGCGCTCGGCGACGTCGACGCGCAGCGCCAAGGCGTCGAGCGGCACGAAGCCCAGCGCCTCGGCCCAGGCCGGATCGGCGATCTCGCCGCCCCGTAGGACGGTGCGGCCGGGCGGCGGCAGGACGGGCCCCGCCTTCGTTTTCAAGGCATAGAGGAGGGCCAGCGCCTCGATCGCGGCCGGTTTGAGCAGGGCCGGTAGATAGAGGCGGATCAGCCCGAAGCGCACGCCCAGGCGCGCCAACGCCTTGCGCCCGGCATCGTTCAGGCCGGCGATACCGTCCTCGACCTCCCCGCGCGGCACGGTGCCCAGGCCCTCGACGAGCCGGTACGCGACGCCGCGCGCCGCACCCGGCAATTCGGCCCCGGCCGCGGCGCTCGCCAGCGCCCGCAAGGGGCCGACGCGCCGATCCAGCCACGCCCCGACGAACCGTTCCAGCCGCTCGCCCACGGCCGCCGCCGCCCGCTCGGGCAGTTCGTCGCTCTTGACGAGCGTCACCTTCAAGCGCAGGTGCGCGTCGCCGCGGCCCAAGCGCGCCACCGGCGCGCCGCCGTGGCGCACCTCGAAGCCCTCGACCGCGAACGCCGCGTCGGGTGCCTGCACCAGTTCGCCGGCGACGCGGGCCAAGGCACCCGCGGCGGCGCGGCGGGCGGCAGCGGCGAGCAGCCGGCCGTCGGCCCCCTCCGGGCGCTCGTCGAGGCTGAAGACGAGGCCTCGCATCCGGCCGACCGGCTCGCCGTCGGCGACGACGACGCCGTCCGGGTCGACCGAGGCGTCGAGTTCGCCCTTCTCGCGCAAGGCCCGCATCAGGATCGCCGTGCGCCGGTCGACGAACTTCTGCGTTAGCCGCTCGTGCAGGGCGTCGGAGAGCCTGTCCTCGACGCTTCGGGTCTGCCCTTGCCAGTGGCCTGGGTCGACGAGCCACGTCTCGCGGTGGGCCAAGTAGGTCAGCGTTCGCGTGTGGGCGATGCGGCCGACCAGCGTCTCGATGTCGCCGTCGACCCGATCGACGGCGGCGAGCATCCGCCCCATCCAGTCGTTCGGCAGCCGGCCTTTGCCCTCGGTGAGGAAGCGGTAGACCGCGTGCAGCAGGTGGACGTGCGCGTCGCTGAGCGTCTTCCTGAAGTCGGGGATCTGGCAGACCTGCCAGAGGAGGCGGACCCGCGCCTCGCCCGAGGCCTTGGCGCGCACCTCGTCGCGGCGGGCGAGCGCGCCCAAGGAGCGGTCGTCGAGCGCGTCGCGCACCTTGACGAGCCCCGCGTGCGGCGGGGCCTGGTCCAAACTGGCGCCCAACCGCTCCAGGCTCCTGAAATCGAGGTCGGAGGATCGCCAGCGCAGGCGTTTTAGGGGCGCGAAGGTGTGGTTCTCGACCGCCTCGACCACCTTCGCGTCGATCTCGCCGCAGGCGTTGGTTGTGCCGAACGTGCCGTCCGCCATGTGGCGCCCGGCCCGGCCGGCGATCTGGCCGATCTCGGGCGGCGTCAGCGCCCGGCGCTCGACGCCGTCGAACTTGGTGAGGTCGGCGAACGCGACGTGGGCCAAGTCCATGTTGAGGCCCATGCCGATCGCGTCGGTCGCGACCAGTTGCTCGACCTCGCCCGACTGGAACAGTTCGACCTGGGCGTTGCGCGTCCGCGGGCTCAACGCCCCCAGGACTACGGCCGTGCCGCCCTTCTGCCGCCGCACGGCCTCGGCCAGCGTGTAGACGTCGGTCGCGGAGAAGGCGACGATCGCCGAGCGCCGCGGCAGGCGGTGCAGCTTTTGCGGCCCCGTGTAGCTCAAGATCGAGAAGCGCGGCCGGGTGACGATCTCGGCCCTCGGGATCAGCTCCTTCAACAAGGGCCGGATCGTGTCGGAGCCGAGGAACACCGTCTCGGCGTAGCCGCGGGCGTTGAGCAGGCGGTCGGTGAAGATGTGGCCGCGCTCGCGATCGGCGCAGAGCTGGATCTCGTCGACCGCCATGAAGGCGACCTCGCGCGAGAGCGGCATCGCCTCGACGGTGGCGACGACGTAGGGCGCACCCTCGCGGCCGATCTTCTCCTCGCCGGTGAACAAGGCCACCTTGTCCGCACCCTTGAGCGCCACGATGCGATCGTAGATCTCGCGCGCCAAGAGCCGCAGCGGAAAGCCGATCATGCCGCTCTCGTGCGCCAGCATTCGCTCGACGGCGAAGTGGGTCTTGCCGGTGTTGGTCGGGCCAAGCACGGCGAGCACGCGCGACGTGAGGAGGGACTCTCGCGTCATGCGCCATGATGTGCGCGATCGGTCGCGGGCTTGCAAGGGCTTGAAGACGACGGGCGTAGCCTTGGATGGTCTTGCGGCGCGATTTCGCCAACCTTACCTGAGCGCTGCCCGTAACAACCCGAAGACGAAATGCTTATGAGCGCGACGCCGCAGCCGTTCGAAGCCGAGGTCGCCCGCGTCCTCGATCTGGTCATCAACTCGCTCTACAAGGAGCGCGACATCTTCCTGCGCGAGCTGGTGTCGAACGCGGCCGACGCCTGCGATAAGCTGCGCTACCGCTCCCTGAGCGAGCCGGAGCTGCTCGGCCAGGACCCCGACCTCAAGATCGAGATCCACCTCGACGCCAAGGCCGGCGTCCTGACCGTGAAAGACAACGGCATCGGCATGGACGCCGACGACCTGCGCGAGAATTTGGGCACGATCGCCCGCTCGGGCACCGCCCGCTTCATCGAGGCGATGGCCCCTGACAGCCAAGCCGACCTCGGCCTGATCGGCCAGTTCGGCGTCGGCTTCTACGCCGTCTTCATGGTGGCCGACCGCGTCGTCGTCGTCTCGCGCAAGGCCGGCGACGACGACGCCCACGCCTGGGCCTCCGACGGCAAGTCGGGCTTCACCGTCGTCGAGGCCGAGCACCCCCACCCGCGCGGCACCTCGGTCGTCCTGCACTTGAAGGACGACGCCAAGGCCGAGTTCACCGAGGCCAAGCTGCGCCAGATCGTGCGGCACTACTCCGACCACGTCGCCCTGCCGATCCTGCTCTCGGTGACGCCCAAGGAGGGCGAGGCGAAGGAGCCCGAGCAGATCAACACGGCCTCGGCCCTGTGGACCCGCCCCAAAGGTGAGATCACCGACGAGGGGTATGAGGAGTTCTACCACCACGTCGCGCACGCCTTCGACGCGCCGTTCGCCCGCCTCCACTTCACCGCCGAGGGCAACCTCACCTACACGGCCCTCCTCTTCGTCCCCAGCGAGCGCCCGTTCGACCTGTTCGACCCCAAGCGCGGCCACAAGGTGAAGCTCTACGTCAAGCGGGTCTTCATCAGCGATTCGGTCGAGGGGCTCCTGCCGCGCTACCTGCGCTTCGTCGCCGGCATCGTCGACAGCGAGGACCTGACGCTCAACGTCAGCCGCGAGACCCTGCAGCACGGCGCCGTCGTCGGCCGGATGCGCCGCGTCCTCGTCAAGCGCCTCTTGGACGAGATCGCCCGTCGCGCCAACGCCGAGGACGGCGCCGACGCCTACGCCGCCTTCTGGGAGAACTTCGGCGCCGTCTTGAAGGAGGGGCTCTACGAGGATGGCGAGAACCGGCCGAAACTGCTCGAACTCGCCCGCTTCAAGAGCACGGGGAGCGACGCGCTCACCGACCTCAAAAGCTACGTCGGCCGGATGAAGGCGGGCCAGGACGCGATCCTCTACATCTCGGGCGAGCGCGCCGCCGCCCTTCGCACCAGCCCGCAACTCGAAGCCGCCCGCGCCAAGGGGGTCGAGGTGCTGCTGCTCGACGACGCCGTCGACGATTTTTGGGTCGAGACCGTCGGCGACTTCGAGGGCAAGCCGTTCAAGTCGCTGACCAAGGGGGGCATCGACCTTTCCACCCTCGCCGACGTCGAGGCGCCCGAGGCCGAGGCGCCGCCCGCCGGCCTCGACGCGCTCGTCGCCCGGATCAAGGCGGCGCTGGGCGACGAGGTCGCCGACGTGCGCGCCTCGTCCCGCCTGCGCGAGAGCGCCGTCTGCCTCGTCGCCGAGGACCACGGCATGGATCTGCGCCTGGAACGCCTGATGCGCCAGCACGGCCAAGTCGAAACCCTCGGCCGCCGCGTCTTAGAGATCAACCCGACCCACCCCCTCGTCCGCGAGATGGCCGGGCGCGCCTCGGCCGACGGTGGGACCGACGGTCGAGACCTTGACGACCTCGCCCGCCTCCTCCTCGACCAGGCCCGCGTCGTCGAGGGCGAACCCCTCCCCGACCCCGGCGCCTTCTCCCGCCGGATGAGCGCTTGGCTGGCGAAGGGGGTGTAGGAGAACGCTCGCGCGTGCGCTGCCGCGCGGGCTTTTTTCTTCTTTTTTAATTTTGGTCGGGGATGGCTTCGGCGTCAGGGCCTTTCGAACGTGCCGCCGGTCGGCCCGCACAGGCCGGCGCGCCCGGCGAGACCGACCGGGGCGTCGAGGCTGAACTTGTCGATCTTATAGAGGCATTCGTATGGACAAATTCACAGCAAAGCCCTATGCTCATCCATGACATTCGGGGATTCGACTGGGACGAGGGCAACCGGGAGAAATGCCAGAAGCACGGCGTGTCGCTCGCGGAGATCGAGGCGTTGCTGGCGACCCCTGGCCTTCCCGTCGGCCCGGACGTGAAGCACTCGGTCGGTGAAACTCGGTTCGTAGCTATGGGCAGGAATGAGGCCAAAAGGCCCTTGTTCGTGGTGTTCACCTTTCGGGCACGCGGCGGCGCTTTGTTGCTTCGCCCGTTGAGCGCCCGCTACATGCACGCGAAGGAGGCGGCGAGATATGAGCAGGAAGATCCCCGGATTTAAGTCCGACGAGGAAGCGGAGGCGTTCTTAGAGCAAGGCGACCTGTCGGACTACATCGGCGCCGAGAATTTCGCGCGGGCGACGTTCGAGTTCTTGCCGAAAGATACCAAGATCAATCTGCGCGTGCCGCGCCCGTTGCTGGAAGCCGTCAAACAGCAGGCGCGGCACGAGGGCATGTCCTATCAGAAATACATCCGGCGGGTGCTGGAACAGTCGGTCGGCCCGTCCGGGCAAACGCCGTCCACGCCCGCCTGAAGCAGCCTTGACAAAGATGTTTCAGCCATCGCCGACGACGACCCTGCCTGCGCGCACTCCTTCACGCGCGAACCGTGCTGATCGAGCGCATCCTTCACGGCGCCCGCGATATCGAGGGCATGTTCTGAGGCGGCGATGAAACGCGACGAATTCCGCGTCGGGCAAGAGTTCGCCTGCGGCGAAGGCCGCTGGCGCTGCACCGACGTCGGCCGTCTTCTCCCGCCGGATGAGCGCCTGGCTGGCGAGGGCGGTGTAGGCGAACGCTTCGGCGCTCACGCCGCCTTGGCGACCTCCATCCGCACGGCGAGCCCCGCGCGTCCGGCGAGTTCGACCAGGGCTTCGAGGCCGAACTTGTCGATCTTGCCGCGCAGGAGGTCGCTCAGCCGCGGCTGCGTCACCCCGAGCCGCCCGGCCGCCTTCGCCTGCGTCAGGCCCCACGCGCGCACCTCCTGCTCGATCGCGATCATCAGGCCCGCGCGCAGCTTCATCCCGGCCGCCGCCCGCGCCGTGTCCTCGATCGCGTCCCACACGCTCTCGAAGCCCGCCGCCCCGATCGTGTCCGCGCCTTCTCTCATACCCATTATCCTTCTCCTTCTTGCCGCCGCAGCGCCCGTAACCTAGCACCGGCCAAGTCCAAATCGCGCTTCTCAGTTCGCTGCGTCTTCTTCTGAAAAGCGTGCAGCACGTACACCGCCGTTTCGATCCGCGCGACGTAGAGAACGCTCATGCGTGCGCTGCCGCGCAGGCTTTTTCTCTTCTTTTTATAACTTTGGCCGAGGCTGACTTCGGCGTCGGTGCCCTTCAATCGTGCCGCCAATCAGCCCGCACGAAGCCGCGCAGTACCGCGTTGATCCAGCTCTGCCAGCCGCGCCCACCCTGCTTGAAATACTTCTAGCAAAATTGCTCTGATTTATAGAATATCTTTTGTCATTTAGTCTTTGAGAAGAAGCTAGCTCTGTCGATGTTTTTATGTAAGTCGTAATGAATTAAGTATTTGTTGTAAAAATTGTATTTTATTTTGTCTGTATACAAACCATATTCGAAATAATCGAAGCATATTTCTGCTGCAATAGATTGAAAATCTTTGTCGTAGCAATCTTGCAAGATTTTTATATTTGTTGATGGAAAACTATTTTTAAAATGACGATTATAGTAAGGTTGAAAATGCCTTATTAGTGCTGCTTCGTACAATGATACTAGTTCATTTTCAGTTGTATTAGAGAGTTTATCTAATCCCATTGATATACGTTTGACAATCTCAGATTCTTCTATGTTCTGGGCAAAAGGATTCATATGGCTAAATAGCCGATGTTCTGCTAGCTCTAGCAAAATTAGCTCTAAACGATGCCTGTGTTTTACACCTGAAAGTGCAATTCTTTGTAGCGTCTCATGTTTTTTTAGTCGATCTATAGCGTTTCTTTTACCATCATTGCCATAAGCTTGTCCGATATATTTGATTTCAAATGGTAAAGGAGAAGATTGGATCACTAGCTTTGTGATAATTTGGTCATCGGTAGGGCATCTTTTTTCTCCAATGCTATTTTCAACAAAACTACAGTCGGAGCAGGTAACAAATTTAAAGCCATCTGGAATTGGGAAACGAACGACTTCATTTATTCTATTATCAATCGAAATTGTAAAACACAGATCATTGTTATCCTCAAAAATATCTATGGTACTAATTATAGGCGTTTCACCAATTATATATATGTGACAATTATCTGTGACATGCTTGATTCTTTCTATAGCTTGATCATTGTAAATGGCATCTGCGGGCAAAAAAGCATAGCTGTCAGCGTGTATACACAATGTGTGCTCAATCATATTTACGTTGCCATGAAATAGATTTTTATCTTTCATTATCTACTCAAGTATTGGAAGATCAGAGCTTGGCCACCCCTGGACCCCCGATCGAGTCGGGGGTGACAGGTTGAGGCAGTTTGAGTCGTCGTGCGCTGTGCTAGTCCAGGCAAAGCCAATGCGTCCCAACCAGCACCATTTGTCACCTCCGACTCGATCGGGGATCCAGGGTGGCAGGGCTCCTTCGTTCCCCAACAGTCTATCGCTCTTCCTCAAAAACAAAAAAGAGAAAAAGAAGCCCGCGCGGCGAGCGCACACGCAGCGTTCTCACCCCCCGTGACGGTCGAGCGAGCGAAAGAAGGCCTCGACCGTCAAATCCAGGCCCGGCGGGTCGAGGCGGAAGGGGCCGGCGGCGAGGATGCGGGTGTCGATGGCCTCGCCCCGCCTGCTGTGCACGATGACGCGCCGGCCGACGGGGTCGACCATGAGGTAGTGTTGGATCGTCGGGACACGAAAATAGCCGGCGAGCTTCAGGCCGGTGTCGACCGAGCGGGTGCCGGGCGAAAAGACTTCGACCACGATCAGCGGCGTATCGACGGTGACGGTGTCGAGGCTTGCGGGCGCGTCGCACTGGACGACGGCGTCGGGTTCGTAGGCGGTGGTATCATCGACCACGACCGTCATCCCGTCGGGGAACACGGCACAGTTGAGCCCCGCCGCCTGCACGGCGTCGTCGAGCGCACGCTCGCTATCACGCTTGACGAATGCGTGCCGGCCGCGTTCGGGCGACATGGCGACGACTTCGCCGGCGACCAGCTCGTAGCGCCCGCCCTCCGGACGGTCTTCCGCCCAGGCAAGAAACGTCTCGACGGTCATCCGTCGCAGCGGCTGGGACGACACCGTTGCCTCCATAGAATCATGTTCTTCCACAACTAACACAGTTTGACGCTAGGGCGAAGGCGGCCCGGCGCGCGGGAACCCCGCCCGCCGACCTTGCCGCCGCCCGATCGCGCATGGTAATTGCGGGGTCTTCTCGAATGCCGCCGCAGGCGGCGCGGCACGACCACCGAAATAGGGAGCCCAAATCCATGGCAACGGCCCTGAAGCAAGGCACGCCTTTGCGCCTGTCCGACTCGAAGCTGTTGTGCGAGGCCAACTACGTCGACGGGGAATGGGTCGAGGCCGGGTCCTGGATCGGCGTGACCAACCCCGCGACCGGGGAAGTCCTCGGCCGCGTCCCGGCGATGGACGCCGAGGGCACGCGGCGCGCGATCGAGGCCGCCGAGGCGGCGCTGCCGGCGTGGCGCTCGAAGTCGGCGAAGGAGCGCGGCCAGATCCTGCGCAAGTGGTACGACTTGATGATGGCAGCACAGGACGACCTCGCCGCCCTGATGACGGCCGAGCAGGGCAAGCCGCTCGCCGAGGCCAAGGGCGAGATCGCCTACGGCGCCTCCTTCGTCGAGTGGTTCGCCGAAGAAGGGCGCCGCGTCTACGGCGACACCATCCCCTCGCCGCAGACCGACAAGCGGATCATGGTCCTCAAGCAGCCGGTCGGGGTCTGCGCCGCGATCACGCCCTGGAACTTCCCCAACGCGATGATCACCCGCAAGGTGGCGCCGGGCTTGGCGGCGGGCTGCACCTTCGTCGTCAAGCCCGCCACGCTCACCCCCTTCTCGGCCCTGGCCCTGGCCGAACTCGCCGAACGCGCCGGGTTTCCTAAAGGCGTCTTCAACGTCGTCACCGGCGACGCCAAGACGGTCGGCGGCGAACTGACCGCGAACCCGGCGGTGAGGAAGCTCTCCTTCACCGGCTCGACCGACGTCGGCAAGATCCTCTTGAAGCAGTGCGCCGACACGGTGAAGAAGACCAGCATGGAGCTGGGCGGCCACGCCCCCTTCATCGTCTTCGACGACGCCGACCTCGACGAGGCCGTCAAGGGTGCGATTGTCTGCAAGTTCAGGAACGCCGGCCAGACCTGCGTCTGCACCAACCGCATCTACGTCCAAGCCGGCGTCTTCGACGCCTTCCAGGCCAAGCTGATCGAGGCGGTGAAGGACCTCAAGACCGGCAACGGTGCTGAGAGCGGCGTCACCGTCGGCCCGCTGATCGAGCCGAAAGCCATCGACAAGGTGAAGGAGCACATCGAGGACGCGACCTCGAAGGGTGCTACCGTCGTCATCGGCGGCAAGGCGCACGAACTGGGCGGCCTCTTCTTCCAGCCGACCGTGCTCGCCAACTGCAACAACGACATGGCGATCGCGCACGAGGAGACCTTCGGACCCGTCGCACCCCTGTTCTGCTTCGAGGACGAGGCCGAGGTGATCGGCCGCGCCAACGACAGCGAGGTCGGCCTCGCCGGCTACTTCTACAGCCGCGACCTCGGCCGGGTGTTCCGCGTCGCCGAGGCGATGGAGGTCGGCATCGTCGGCGTCAACACCGGCATCATCTCGATGGCGGAAGCCCCCTTCGGCGGCGTCAAGGAGAGCGGCATGGGCCGCGAGGGCTCGAAGTACGGCATCGACGAGTACCTTGAGGTCAAGTACGTCTGCCTCGGCGGGATCGACGGTTAGGTTTTGGACGCTTCGGGGCTTGCCGCCTTGCCCGCGGGCGCGCGGGGCGGCAAGTTGCCCGATAATGCTATTCAGGGGTCAAGATGACGGTTTTCGATCTCTTCGTCATCGGCGGCGGCTCCGGCGGCGTCGCCGCCGCGCGGCGGGCCGCGAGCCACGGCGCCAAGGTGGCGATCGCCGAGCCCAACCGCTTGGGCGGCACGTGCGTCAACCGTGGCTGCGTGCCGAAGAAGCTGATGCGGCTCGGCGCCGACTTCGCCCTCGACTTCGAGACGGCGAAGGGCTTCGGCTGGAACTTCGAAACCGCGCCCGAGCACGATTTCCGCCGCTTCCTCGACATCCGCAACCGCGAGATCGAGCGGCTGAACGGCGTCTACGTCGCCCTTTTGCACACCGCCGGCGTCGAGATCTTCAAAGAGCGCGCCGTCATCACCGGCAAGGAGGACGACCTGTTCAGGGTCGAGGTCGGCCACCGCCACCACCAAGCCTGGAACGTCCTCGTCGCGACGGGCGGCGAGCCGGCCCGGCCCGACGCGATCGAGGGCATCGAGCACGCCGTCACCTCCGATTACGTCTACGAGGCGGTCTACGACCTGCCAGGGCGCGTCGTCGTCATCGGCGGCGGCTATATCGGCCTCGAATCCGGCGCCATCTTCCGCGCGTTCGGTTCGGACGTCACCGTCGTCATGCGCCACGACATGCTGCTGCGCGGCTTCGACCACGACGTGCGCACCGAACTGTGCGAGCAGTTGGAGGGCTACGACTTCACCTTCAAGCAGCGCAGCCCCGCCCTTGCGATCGAGCGCGACGGCGACGGCTACAAGGTCCGCCTGAAGACGGGCGAGACCCTCGACGCCGACCTCGTCGTCAATTCGACCGGCCGGACGGTGAGGCCCAACACGACCGGCATCGGCCTCGAAGAACTCGGGGTCGAGATGGCCGAGGGGGATGCCATCGCGGTCGACGGCGCCTACCGCACCAACGTCGACGGCCTCTATTCCGTCGGCGACTGCTCGAACCACGCCGGCCAGGGGTTGAACCCCTCGCAGCACGACCTGACCCCGGCCGCGATCGCCGAGGGGCGCGCCGTCGCCGAGGCCCTGTTCAACGACAACCACCAGCCGGTCGCCTACGACAGCATCCCCACGGCCGTCTTCTGCGCGCCGCAGGTCGGCACGGCGGGGTTGAGCGAGGACCGGGCGCGCGACCTCGGCCACGACGTCAAGGTCTACAAGACCCGCTTTCGCCCGATGCTGCACACGCTCTCGGGCCAGGAGCGCAAGACCTTCATGAAGCTCGTCGTCGACGCCGCGAGCGACCGGGTGCTCGGCTGCTGCATGGTCGGCGACGACGCGGCCGAGATCGTGCAAGGGCTCGCCGTCGCGATCACGGCCGGTGCCACCAAGGCCGACTTCGACGCGACGATCGGCGTCCACCCGACCGCGGCCGAAGAGTTCGTCACCATGTTCAAGCCCGCTTGAGGGCACGGCGAAGCGATGATGAGGGAGAGATCGATGACGACGCAGTGGACCCCCGACGGCTGGCGCTCGAAGCCGCCGATGCAGATGCCGACCTACACCGACAAGGCGGCGCTGGGCGGGGTCGAGGAACGCTTGCAGGGCTACCCGCCGCTCGTCTTCGCCGGCGAGGCCCGGCGGCTCGCCGCCGATCTGGCCGACGTCTGCGAGGGCGAGGCGTTCCTCCTCCAGGGCGGCGACTGCGCCGAGGCGTTCGCCGATTTCAACGCCGACAAGATCCGCGACACGCTGCGCGTCATCTTGCAGATGTCGGTCGTGCTCACCTTCGGCGGCGGCGTGCCGGTGGTCAAGGTCGGGCGCCTCGCCGGCCAGTTCGCCAAGCCGCGCTCCAGCGACGTCGAGAGCGTCGACGGGGTCGACCTCCCCTCCTATCGCGGCGACATCGTCAACGACATCGCCTTCACGCCGGAGGGGCGCGTGCCCGACCCGGAGCGGCAGGTGCAGGCCTACGCCCAGGCGGCGGCCACCTTGAACCTGCTGCGCGCCTTCACCCAGGGCGGCTACGCGGCGCTGACCCGCGTCCACCAGTGGAACATGGGCTTCGTCGAGCGCTCGCCGCAGGGGGCGCGCTACCAGGTCATGGCCGACCAGATCGCCCAGGCGCTCGACTTCATGCGCGCCTGCGGCGTCTCCGACCTGTCCACCCCTGAGATCACCCGCACCAACCTCTACACCTCGCACGAGGCGTTGCTGCTCGGCTTCGAGGAGGCGATGACGCGGATCGATTCGACCTCGGGCCGCTGGTACGACACTTCCGCGCACATGCTCTGGATCGGCGACCGGACAAGGCAGGTCGACGGCGCCCACGTCGAGTTCTGCCGCGGCGTCGCCAACCCGCTCGGCCTCAAGGTGGGGCCGACCACGACCGCCGACGACCTGATGCGCCTGTGCGACGTCCTCAACCCCGACAACCAGCCGGGCCGGCTCACCGTCATCAGCCGCATGGGGCACGAGAAGGTGGAAGCGCACCTGCCGCCCCTGGTCCGCGCCGTCCAGCGCGGCGGGCGCAAGGTGGTCTGGACCTGCGATCCCATGCACGGCAACACGATCAAGTCGCCCTCGGGCTACAAGACCCGGCCGTTCGACCGCGTCCTGGCCGAGGTGCGCGCCTTCTTCGCCGTCCACAAGGGGCTCGGCACGCACCCGGGCGGCGTCCACCTGGAGATGACCGGGCAGGACGTGACCGAGTGCACCGGCGGGGCGCGGGCGATTTCGGACGCCAACCTGCAAGACCGCTACCACACCTACTGCGACCCGCGCCTGAACGCCGAGCAGAGCCTGGAGCTGGCCTTCCTCGTCGCCGAGGGGTTGAAGGAGGAGCGCGCCGGCCTCAAGGTCGCCTCGTGAGCACGACGCCGTGAAGCCCGGCAGCGGCGAGGTCGGGCGCTACACCGACAAGTACTTCACCAAGACGCGCGCCATCATCGAGCGCTTCGGCGACTGCGAGGTGACCTACGCCGTCTTCATGCGCCGCCCGGTCCTGTGCGCGTCGCGCCTGGCGCTCGACTGGCTGAAGTCGGTGGCAAAGGAGCGCGACGCCAAGATCGAGGTGACCAAGCGCTTCAAGGAGGGCGGCTGGGTCGGCGCCGGCGAGCCGATGCTCTACGTCAAGGGGCCGTTTCGCCACCTCGTCGACTTAGAGACCGTCTTCCTGCAAAAGCTCGGCCCCGCCTGCGTCGCCGCCTTCAACGCGTGGTCGATGTGCATGGATCTGCCCTACGTCGGCTTTCTCGCCATGGACGCCCGCCACTGCGCCGGGCCGGAGATGGCCGAGACGATGGCGTACGCCGCCTCGGTCGGCTCGCACCGGGCCAAGCGCGAGGGCCGGGCGAAGGGCTTCATCGGCAACGCGACCGACGACACCGCCCACTTCTTCGGCAACGAGGCGGGGCTCGGCACCATGCCGCACGCGCTGATCGGCTACGCCGGCAGCACGCTCAAAGCGGCCCAGATGTTCCACGCGGCGTTCCCCGACGACCTCCTCTACGTCCTGGTCGACTATTTCGGCCGCGAGGTCGGCGACAGCCTGGAGGTGGCGCGGGCCTTTCCCGAGCTCGTCGCCAAGGGCCGCGTCGGCGTGCGCCTCGACACGCACGGCGGCCGCTTCGTCGAGGGGCTCGACACCGGCGCCTCGTACGCCGTCCTCGACCGCCACGTCCCCGACGCGATCCGAACCTACCGCACCGAGACCGAACTGCGCTGGCTGACCGGCACCGGCGTCTCGGCGGCGGCGATCTTCCACGTCCGCGAGAAGCTGGACCAAGCCGGCTTCGAGGACGTCAAGATCATCGCCTCATCCGGCTTCAACCCCGGCAAGTGCAAGCTGATGGCGAGCGTCAAGGCCCCGATCGACGTCATCGGCACCGGCTCGTACCTGCCCGAGAAGTGGAGCGAGACCTACGCCACGGCCGACGTCATCGCCTACGACGGCGTGGAGCGCGTCAAGGTCGGCCGCGAGTTCCTGTTCCAGGCGGCGGAGAGGGGATGAGCCGGGCGCTCGACGCGCCGCCGCGGATGACGGTGGACGAGTTCATAAGCTGGTGCGAGACGCAGCCCAAGGGCCGCTACGAACTGCACGATGGCGTCGTCGTCTCCATGTCGCCGGAGCGGCTTGGTCACATTCGGATGAAGGTGGAAGCCATTTTCGCCTTACGGCAGGCGGTTCGCGCGGCCGGCTTGTTGTGCGAAGCCGTGGGAGACGGCGCCACGGTTCGCATCGACAATGCGACCGCTTACGAGCCCGACGCCCTCGTCTACTGCGGCCCCAAGCTGCCCGGCGACGCGCTGGAGGTGGCCCCGAGCCCGTCATCGTCGTCGAAGTCCCCTCGCCCTCGACGCAAGCCAACGATCAGGGCAACAAGCTCGCGGACTATTTCCGCGTCGCGTCCGTCCAGCACTACCTGATCGTCGACCCCGCCCGCCCCCTCGTCGTCCATCACGCCCGCCAGAACGACGGCAGCCTGCGCACGACGTTCCACCGGGAGGGGGAGCTAAGGCTCGATCCGCCGGGGCTGGTGGTGGGGGTTGGAGAGATTTATTCTTCTGAATGAGTTTACGTTTCGTGCTAACCACTGCGCTATGAAACGCGCCATCCAAGGCATCAAAAAAGCGGCGTCTGCGTAACAGACGCCGCTTTTCTTCCTGCGTTTGGCGCAAGCTTGATACCGGCCTATTCAGGATGAGTTACATCACGCCCGCTTCGTCAAGCAGATCCGGCTGGCCTAGAGCCGGCGCCAAATCGTTGTTTTCCTCAACGCGCAGCATACGAATGTCTCGCACGACGAAGCGCATCTTAGGATGGCGCCGCACCAGATCTTGCACCGCCAGAACGCAGGTCACAGATGTCGCTGCCTTATCACCGAAGTAGACGCTGCCCTGTTTGCGATTGAAGCCGTGGTCTCTAAAAACTGTTTCGATAAGACTATAGGCAGCTGTCTTATCATTGTTGTAGTGCTCAGCTACTTTTTTAGTATCAAGATCGAAGCTGATCGCGTACATACGACCTTCGCTCCATTTGAAGGATTCATGGTTAGCTGCCTGGGCGTTGTGCTTATTTGGTAAGCGACGCCCTACTGGCAGCCGGTATACGCTCTTGTCCATTATACCCCCTCGCTGTTGGCCGCACATTGCTCTAGACAGAGCTAGGCATGTGGTGTATTTAAACACCACATGCGGCCTACAGTTATGGGCATGAATGCAGAGCTGGAGACCCTCTGGGGGCCTCCAGTTGCAGTTAGCCTAATAAGGCGGCTTGCCACATGGGATACTCCTTTCTGCCTACCGGTGGTGAGATTTGGGGTTGTTCCAGAGCAAGGGGCTGGGCGTTCGAGCGCCCGGCCCCTTACCAGTGAATCCCTCCAGCCCAATTAGACCTTCGGGAAGAGATAGCGTAGAGACAGATGCCATCAGACCGCCGATACCCGGCAATGGCTGTCCATTAGCCCGTGCTGCGTCCTTGGTTTCTATCTCGCGCTCAAACGGTTCGGTGGTTTCCTCCAAGCCCTTAGGCTGACCGTGCCCCTCGAAGCCAAACTTCTCTGCGGCATATTCGGTAACGCGGTAGCGGCCTTCATCAATTGTTTCTATATACTCGTTTTGTTCAAATGATTCCAACCGGCCTCGTGCGTCGCTCGGCTTCATGCTCAAACTAAGTTCACGTCCTGCGTTGATTATATCTTGCTCACCGAATATGGCTGATTGAGCATAGAAAGCCGCTAGAACATCACGCCATTTACGTGTGATTGATCCAGGCTGCCGGCCTCTGCTCACGCTGGCCTTTGCATTCACACTGACATTAGATCGCAAGCGAGCCTCAGAAGGTTTCAGCACGCTGAGCGCAAGCTCCAAGCCACGCAGTTCCGCCGCCAAAATGTCATCCTTGCGGACCAACGCTTCATCTTGCGCACGAAGGGATGCGCGCTCTTGCGCGATAGTGCTTCTTTCTTGCTGACGACGTTGAATCTCAGATGTGAGGTCGGTGTTCATCTCGATCGCATCGGTCACGGGTTATGTCTGTGGTGGCAATTGGACGGTTAGAGCATGGAGCGCTGTGCTTGGCAAGAGCCTTTTAGCGCGCCGTGCTTGAGCGGCGTGAAGAATTGTAGAACGTAATCCTTAATTGTACCGTCGTCACTCTCCACGGGCGGCGGGAAATTTCGGCCGCGCTTGCCGACCGTGTAATGGTGGACCGCCACCCTAGTGTTCTTGGCCCTGGCAGCGATGTTGGTCATGCCGACCAAGTGGACGGCTCGACATGATGTACCTTGGCACCGGCGCGCTCGACGTCGACGATGGCGGACTTCACCGCGCGGGCGAGCGTCGCGGCCTCTCGGGCAAATTCCAGGATGATCGCGCCTTTTTGCACCGACACCGTGGCGTCGTCGCAGCCGGCCTCGTATAGGCGGTCTTCAAAGTCGTCCGCCTCGTGATCGAGGCCGGACGCTATGATGCTGAAGCTGTGCTCACTCATATTCACCACTCGGGCAACATCCCGCCCCTGCCACTCTGGACCCCCGATCGAGTCGGGGATGACAGGAGGGGCAGCTTGAGCGTTGGGCCAAGTAGGGCGCTGTCGGCTCAACGCGCTCTTGTGTGTTGTCACCCCCGACTTGATCGGGGGTTCAGGGATGAAATGCTCCGCATTTCATGGGCGCGGGCACCCGTGACGGCTTGATGCCCTGCCCAACCCGCCACATTGTTTGAATAAATTCCTACACCCGGCTACACTCCCGGCCCCACCCGCCAGGAGCCCGCCCCCCGTGTTTGACGCCACCCCCGACGCCGACAGCAGCCAACCGCCCCGCCGGCGCACGCAAGCCCAGATCGAGGCCAGCCGCAGCAACGGCGCCAGAGGCCGCGGCCCCGCCACGCCCGCGGGCAAGGCGGCGTCGTGCCAGAACGCCGCCAAGCACGGCCTGCGGGCGCAGGGCTTCGCGCTGCTGCCGGACGAGGACGCGGGCGCCTTCGAGGGCCTGCGGCAGCGGCTGGTCGAGGAGCACGACCCGCGGGGCGCGGTCGAGGAGGCGCTGGTCGAGGGGCTCGCGCTCGCCTTGTGGCGCACGCGCCGGGTCGAGGCCTTGGAGGTCGAGGCGCTGACGAGTGCCCGCGAGCGGCGGCCGAGCCCCGTCTACGCCGGCGGCTACAACCCCTACAGCCCGTTCTCGTGGAGCCCCGAACGGCTGAACACGATCCTGCGCTACCGGGCGGGGTTGGAGCGGAGCCTGCACCGCACGCTCAAGGCGCTGGCGGAACGGCGGGCGGCGCGGGCGGAGGCGGCGCGCACGAACGAACCCGGGGCGCCCGTGCCCAAGGCACGGCCCGGGCCCGCCCTACCTTGCACGAACGAATCCGAGGCCCCGGCGCGCTGGGCGATGCCCCCCGCGCCGAACGAGCCGCCCGAACGAACCCGGGCGCCCGGGACCGGCCCCGAGCCAAACTCACAGAAACAAAAGAAAAAAGGCCGCGCGCCGAGCGCACGCGCAGCGTTCCGCCACCTCCTCGGCGCCCTGATGCTCTGCCTCGCCTGTCTCCCGGCCCTTGCCCCGCGCGGGCTTATCCCTTATGTGGCACGGCTTTACAGCACACCTGTCCGGGGCGCGGGATCGGCCCGACGTGCCGGAGGGGTCGGAGAGAGCCCATGTCCGAGACCGTTCAACTCACAGCCTATCCGCGCGAGCGCAGCGGCACCGGCGGCGCCCGCGCCGTGCGGCGCGAGGGCAACGTGCCCGCCATCGTCTACGGCGGCGGCGACGCGCCCTTGAAGATCGCCCTGGTCGCGCGCGAGATCAAGCGCGAGCTGACGATGAACCCCTACTTCTTCAACGCGGTCTGCGAATTGAAGCTGGACGGCAAGACGCTGCGCACGCTGCCGCGCGAGGCGCAGTTGCACCCGGTGAACGACCAGGCCCTGCACCTCGACTTCATCCGCGTCGTCAAGGGCACCACGATCAGCGTCGCCGTGCCGGTCGTGTTCGCCAACGAGGACGACTGCAAGGGCCTGCGCCGGGGCGGCGTCTTGAACGTCGTGCGCTACGAGGTCGAGGTGGCCTGCGAGGCCGACAGCATCCCGACGCAGATCGAGGTCGACCTCGCCGGCTACGACATCGGCGATTCGATCCACATCTCGGCGGTGAAGCTGCCCGAGGGGGTTCAGCCGACGATCAGCGACCGCGACTTCACCGTCGCCACCATCGCGGCACCGACCTTGATGCCGAGCGACGAGGACGAGGCGGACGAGGGGCAGACGGCCGAGGCCGGGGCGGTCGAGACGACCGAGATGGGGCCGGCCGCCGGCGCCGACGAGGACTAGGGCCGGACGTGAAGCTCCTGGTCGGGCTGGGCAACCCGGGCGTCAAGCACGCCCGGCAGCGGCACAATATCGGCTTCATGGCGCTGGGGGCGATCCACGCTGCCCACCGTCTGCCCGCATGGCGGCAGAAGTACCGCGGCGCCTTCAGCGAGGGGATCTTGGACGGCGAGCGGGCGATGCTCTTGGCGCCGCAGACCTACATGAACGAGTCCGGCCGGGCGGTGGCCGAGGCCGCCCGCTTTCACAAGGTTCCGCCCGAGGACATCCTCGTCTTCCACGACGAACTCGACCTCGCCCCCGCCAAGGTGCGGGTGAAGCGCGGCGGCGGCACGGCGGGGCACAACGGCCTGCGCTCGATCGACGCCTGCCTCGGCAGCAAGGACTTCACCCGCGTGCGCCTCGGCATCGGCCATCCGGGCCACAAGGACCGGGTGACGCCGCACGTGCTCGGCGACTTCGCCAAGGCCGACCGCGACTGGCTCGACCCCCTCCTCGACGCGCTTGCCGACGCCGCACCCTTGCTCGTCCAGGGCGACGAGGCCGGCTTCATGAACCGCGTCGCCCTCCTGGCCGGGCCGAAGCGGCAGGCCCCCGCGAGCGGCTAAACATCGACGTTCTAGCGTCCCTCCATGCGCAGGACCGCGTCCTCGTCCATGCCGAAATGGTGGCCGATCTCGTGGGTGAGGACGTCGAACACGACCTCGTGCAAGGAACAGCCGCGCTCGCACCATTCGGCCAGGATCGGCAGCCGGTAGAGGAAGATGAGGTCCGGCCCGTGCGGCACGTGCCCGGCGAAGCGCTCGCCGAGCGGCACGGCGCTGTAGAGGCCGGTGAGATCCAAGGGATCGTCGATCCCCATCGCGTCCAGGGTCGCGTCGTCCGCCCAGTCCTCGACCCGGATCGCGACGCCGCCGACGAGTTCGCGCAGCTCGGGGCCCAGGTCGGCCAAGATCGCCTCGCCGATCCGCACCAAGTCGTCGTTGCCCGGCGCGCGCGCGCCGTCTACCTTCGGCATAATCCTCATCCCTCGCAACACCGTGGGCACCATGACCGAGCCTAAGACCCCGCCGCTCGCCGACGACGCCGCGCTTCGAGCAGCATTCGACGCCCTGCCCGGCTGGTCGCGCACGAACGACGGGCGGGGCATCGAGCGGCGCTACCGCTTCAAGGGCTTCAACGCCGCCTTCGCCTTCATGACCCGCACGGCCCTCCTCGCCGAGAAGATGGACCACCACCCCGAATGGTCCAACGTCTTTGACCGCGTCGAGGTTCGCCTGACGACCCACAGCGCCGGCGGCGTGACGTCGAAGGATCTGGACATGGCGAAGCGAATGGAGAGTTATGCCAAGGGCGTTGGGCTGCGGGAGGCGTAAGAGAACGCTTCGCGTGCGCTGACGCGCGGTCTTTCTCTTTTCTTTTTTGCAACTTTGGCCGGGGCTGGCTTCGGTGTTGCGGCCAATCTCCGACGACAAGTAGCAAAAAAAGAGAAAAAAGCCCCGCGCCAGCGGACGCGAAGCGCAACAGAAAGACAGTACCATGAAGCGTGAACCGCTGCGGCCGGGGGATGAGTCGGTCTGGGACTACCCGCGCCCGCCGCGCCTGGAGCCGGTCGCGGCCGTGCTTCGGGTCGTGGTCGGGGGCGTGACGGTGGCCGAGACCGAGCACGGCCACCGCGTCTTGGAGACCAGCCATCCGCCGACCTACTATATTCCTAAGGACGACGTCCGCCTTGACCTGCTCGAAGCAACGCCGGGCGGCAGTTTGTGCGAGTGGAAGGGGCGGGCGCAGTACTGGACGCTCACGGGCCCCCGCCGGATCGAGCGGGTCGCCTGGAGTTACCCCGACCCGACGCCCTCCTTTCGCGCCATCGCGGACGCGCTCGCCTTCTACGCCTCCAAGGTCGACGCCTGCCACGTCGGCGACGCGCGAGTGCACGCGCAGGCGGGCGACTTCTACGGCGGCTGGATCACCGAAACGATCAAGGGGCCGTTCAAGGGCGCCGCCGGGACATGGGGGTGGTGAGAACGCTTCGCGTCCGCTGTGCGGGGCTTCTTCTCTTTTTTGCCGGTGTTAACGCAGGAGGCTGGCCGCAACGCCGAGGGCCAATCTCCGACGATAAGTTGCAAAAAAGAAGAAAAAAGCCCCGCGCCAGCCTGCCTAGCTACGCTAGAGGCACTGAAGCGTTCATTCCCTCAGTTGCCGTGATCCATACCGCCGTGGCCGCCGCCGTGGGCGATGTCCTCGACCGCGACTTCGACCGCGACCTCGCCCGCCTTCTCGAAGGTGAGCGTGAGCGGGAAGGTGGTGCCCTCCTTCAGCGGCTGCTTCAGGCCGATCAGCATGACGTGGAAGCCGCCGGGGGCGAGGTCGGCCTCGCCGTGCGCCGGCACGTCGACGCCGTCGACGGGGCGCATCTTGGCGACGTCACCCGCCATCGCCATCGTGTGCAGCTCGGCCTTGGCGGCGACGTCGGACGCGGCCTTGACCAGCCGGTCGGGCGCGTCGCCGCCGTTCTTGATCGTCATGTAACCCGCACTGTTCGGCACGGCGGCGATCGTCTCGCGCGCCCAGGGGTTCTCGACGGTGAGGTCGGCCGCGTGCGCCGGAACGGCGGCGAGCAGGACCAGCCACAGGGCCGCCGGTCGCAGTAAGAAAAAGTGCATGGATCGTGTGCTTTCGCTTGAGACGGGATCGGGGCCGGGCCCCCATTGGATCGGTGCGTCTCAGGCGAAGGGCGGGTCGCGCGGCCGGTGCGCCATTCGGGCGGTGCCGGCGCGTGGGGTCCCTGCTGTTCTAAGCCGGTGGCGGCGGACGCGCGTCGCCCCCGCGCGCGCGGGCGGCAGTACCGCGTTTGGCGGCGGGGCGGCGGCGTGGCAGCAGCCCACCAAGCAGCAGGGGCAAGTCTTGTGCCCCGGCGCCCGCGGGGCGTCCTCGCCGTCCGGGGCGACGAGGCCCTCGGCGGTGCAGAGGACGGCCGGTGCCGCGAACGCCGGCGCCGTCGGCGTCGCGGCGACGAAGCCGCCGAAGTAGAGGCAGAGCGCCGCGAGAAGGGCGAGCGCCTTTCTCACGCCGCCGGGCTCAGGTCGCCGGATCGTCGTGGTCGTCGCGCTCCTCGACCTCGACCTCGATCTGGACGATCCCCGCCTTCTCGAAGGTGAGCGTCATGTCGAAGTGCTTGCCATGTTCAAAGGTCTGCGTCACGCCCTCAAGCTCGATCCAGGCCGCGCCGGGCTGCAGGGTCAGCACCTGCCCCGGGTTGACCTTGATCGCGCTCAAGTCCCGTACCTCCAGGGTGCCATCGGCGTCCAGCGCCTGGCCCTGGAACACGGCTTGCCCCGCGAACGCGACCTCGGCCTTGAGCAGCCGGTCGGCCTCGCCGCCTTGGTTGTCGAGCGTGAGGTAGACGTGGTTAGCGTGCGCCGCCGCCTCGTTCTCGTAGGTCCAGGCGTGGCTGACGACGATGTCGCCGGCCTCGTAAATGGTGCCTTCGCCCGGATGGTGCGCGTAGGCGCTCGTCGCCAAGCCCGCCGTCAGCAGGCCCGCCAGGATGATGTGCCGCATCGTTTCTTCCCCTCGTGCGGGACCCGCCGTCCCGTCGTTGCAAGGTTGCCAAGGCGACGGCAGGTCTCCTGGCTCGCGGGTCAACGCCCGATGATCGGCCTTCCCGGGGCCACGGCTCCAGTGGCGTGTTCGATCGCGGCTCGCCGCTCACAGTTGCGGGGGCAGCACTGGCCTTGGCGCCCTCTAACCTGTAGAGGCACCGCACCGGCTTCCCTCTTGGCCCTTGCGGGACCGTCGCTTGGCCGAATTGGTCATACGCCCCAAGCGGTGTCAAGGCGGGCACGGCGTCACGGGGCGTCGCTTTTGGCATACCCCATCGCTTGCAGCTTCGCCTTGATCTCGTCCAGGATGGCGGGGTCGTCGATCGTCGCCGGCACGCGCACCTCGGTCCCGTCGGCGAGCTGCTTCACCGTCGCGCGCAGGATCTTGCCCGAGCGGGTCTTGGGCAGCCGAGGCACGACCGCGACCAGCTTGAAGGCCGCAACGGGGCCGACCTCCTCGCGGACCTTGGCGACGATCTCCCGCTCGATGACGGCCGTGTCCTTATCCACGTTCGCCTTCAAGACGACGAGGCCGAGCGGCAATTGGCCCTTGAGGCTGTCCTCGACGCCGAGCACGGCGCACTCGGCGACGTCGGGGTGGGACGCGAGCACCTCCTCCAGCCCCCCCGTCGAGAGCCGGTGCCCGGCGACGTTGATGACGTCGTCCATCCGGCCCATGACAAAGCAGTAGCCGTCCTCGTCCTTATAGCCGGAATCGCCGGTGAAGTAGTGGCCCGGATACTGCACGAGGTAGCCGTTCTCGTAGCGCTCGTCCGCCCGCCACAGCGTCGTCAGGCAGCCGGGCGCCAAGGGCAGCCTGATCGCGATCGCGCCGATCGTGCCGGCCGGCCGCTCGGCCCCGTCCTCGGCGAGGATGCGCACGTCGTAGCCCGGCATCGGCAGCGTCGCCGAGCCCGGCTTGACCGGCAGCGCCTCGATCCCGACCGGGTTGGCGGCGATCGCCCAGCCGGTCTCCGTCTGCCACCAGTGGTCGATCACCGGCACGCCGAGCTTGGCTTGCGCCCAAGCCAGCGTGTCCGGGTCGCAGCGCTCGCCGGCGAGGTAGAGGCGCTCGAACCGCGGCAGGTCGTGGCGCTTCAAGTGCGACGCCTCCGGGTCCTCCTTTCGGATCGCGCGAAAGGCGGTGGGCGCGGTGAACAGCGCCTTGACGCCGTGCTCCTCGATCACCCGCCAAAAGGCGCCGGCGTCGGGCGTGCCGACCGGTTTGCCCTCGAAGACGACCGTCGTGGCGCCGACCAGGAGGGGCGCGTAGACGATATAGCTGTGGCCGACGACCCAGCCGACGTCGGACGCGGTCCAGAACACGTCGCCGGGGCCGATGCCGTAGATGCCCTTCATGCTCCAGGCGAGCGCTGCGGCGTGGCCACCGTTGTCGCGCACGACGCCCTTGGGCGTCCCGGTCGTGCCCGAGGTGTAGAGGATGTACAAGGGGTCGGTCGCTTCGAGCGGGACGCAGGCCACGGGCCCGGCGGCGTCCACCGTCGTCCGCCAATCGTGGTCACGCCCTTCCTGCATGGCGCCCTCGCCTTCGGGGCGTTGCAGGACGAGGACGTTGTCCGGCTTGTGCGCGGCGATCTCGATCGCGCGGTCGACGAGCGGCTTGTAGGCGACGACCCGGCCCGGCTCGACGCCGCAGGAGGTGGCGAGGATGGCCTTCGGCTTGGCGTCGTCGATGCGCTTGGCGAGTTCGTTGGCGGCGAACCCGCCGAAGACGACCGAGTGCACCGCCCCGATCCGGGCACAGGCCAGCATGGCGACCAAGGCTTCCGGCACCATCGCCATGTAGACGACGACCCGATCGCCCTTGGCGACGCCGAAGCCTTGAAGGACGCCGGCGAGCCGCGCGGTCTGGTCTCGCAGTTCGGCGTAAGTGAGCTTGGCCTTCGCCCCCGTCACCGGGCTGTCGTGGATGATCGCCGTGCGTTGCCCGTGCCCCGCCTCGACGTGGCGATCAACGGCGTTGTAGCAGGTGTTGAGGCGCCCGCCCTCGAACCAGCGGTAGAAGGGGGCGCCGTCGGCGTTCAGCACGCGATCGAAGGGCCGTTCCCAGTGCAGCGCCTCGGCCTGCTCGGCCCAGAAGCTTTCCGGGTCGGCGAGCGAGCGGGCGTGGAGGTCGCGGTATCGGCTCATGGCGTCGGTCTCCCCTAATCGGCTTTGAGCATAGCGCAGCGACGGCGGCCTCGGCCATAGCCTCGAAGACGGTTGATCGGCGGCGGGGATAAGAGTCCTCGCCGCCCTTGCACCGGAATGCGGACGCCGCCACGTTGCGGTCCACGCGGTGCATATTCTTTGAAGCCCTATCGGGGGAGCAGAGCCGGTCATGCAGGAGATTCGCAAGGGCGAGATGCACGGGCACGACGTGCCGGCCCCGCCCTACATCCACCCCAAGGGCTGGCCCTTCGTCGGCCTGTTCCTGGCGCTCGCCGTGGTTCTGGCCTTCGTCTGGACGCCGCTCCTCTGGCCCGGCCTCGCCCTCACCCTTTGGTGCGCGTGGTTCTTTCGCGACCCGCGCCGCTCGGTGCCGCTCGACCCCGCCCTCGTCGTCGCACCCGCCGACGGCTTCGTCTGTGCGGTGAACGAGCGCGTGCCGCCGCCGGAACTGGAGGCGGGGAACGAGCCCCTGCCGTGTGTCGGCATCTTCATGAACGTCTTCGACGTCCACATCAACCGCACGCCGCTGCCCGGCCGCGTCGTGCGCCGCCGCCACCACGCCGGCAAGTTCGTCAACGCCTCGTTCGACAAGGCGTCCGACGTCAACGAGCGCATGTCGTGGCTGATCGAGGGCGCGAGCGGCACCAAGATCATCCTGGTGCAGATCGCCGGCCTCGTCGCCCGGCGGATCGTGCCGTTCGCCGAGGAAGGGGCGACCGTGGCCTGCGGCGAGCGGGTCGGGATGATCCGCTTTGGCAGTCGCTGCGATGTCTACCTGCCCAAGGGCACGACGCCGCAGGTCCTAGTCGGCCAGCGCGCGGTCGCGGGCGAGACGGTGCTGGCCCGGCCCGGCGCCGCCGCGGCGCGCTTCTTGGGCCGGCTGGTCTGATGGCGGACACGCGTCGCCGCTTCGGCCTCGTCCGGCGCCGGGGCAACCGCCACCCGCGCCCCGTCCTCCACCTCGTGCCCAACCTGTTCACCCTGATGGGCCTCGCCGCCGGCATGACGGGGATGCGCTTTGCCCTCGACGAGCGCTGGCAATTGGCCGTGGCGCTCATCATCGCCGCCGTCGTCTTCGACGGGCTCGACGGCCGCTCGGCCCGGCTGTTGAACCTGCAAAGCAAGCTCGGCGAGCAGCTCGACAGCCTCGCCGATTTCCTCTCGTTCGGCGTGGCGCCGGCCTTCGTCGTCTACTTGTGGACCTTGAACGACGTGCGCGGCGTCGGCTGGGCGCTGGCGACGATCTTCGCCTCCTGCATGGCGCTGAGGCTCGCCCGCTTCAACGCCGAGATCGACGGCGAGCCCAAGCCGCGCTGGACGCTCTACTACTTCAAGGGCGTGCCGGCCCCGGCGGCCGCGGGCCTCGCCCTCCTGCCGCTCATCCTCTCCTTCGTCCTCGGCGACGCCTTCTTTCGCTCCTGGACGCTCAACGCGCTGATGCTGTTCGGCGTCGGCCTCTTGATGGTCAGCACGCTGCCGACCTTCTCGATCAAGCGCCTGCGCATCCCGCCGGACTACGTCCTGCCGACGCTGGTGCTCGCCGTCGTCGTCATCGTCTTTCTCATCACCGCGACCTGGGCGGCACTGGGATTGCTCGGCGTCGTCTACCTCGCCTCCCTGCCGGTCGGAATCGTCACCGCCAAGCGCATGCGTCGGCGCGAGACGCCGGACGCCGCGCCGGCCGATACCTCAAAGCCGGATGCTTGACCGCTACGTCCGCCCCCTGATCGACCCGCCGCTCAACCATGCCGCGACGTGGCTCGCACCCCGCCTCACCGCCGACGCGGTGAGCTGGCTCGGCTTCGCGGCGACGCTGACGGCGGGCGGGCTGATCGCGTTTCGCCTCTATCTGGCCGGGCTCGCCCTCTTGCTGCTCGGGCGCTTGCTTGACGGGCTCGACGGCGCCGTGGCGCGGCAGACCGCCCCCACCGACCAGGGGGGATTTCTCGACATCACCCTCGACTTCATCGCCTATTCTGGCCTCGTCTTCGCCTTCGCGCTCGCCGACCCGGCGCGAAACGCGCTGGCGAGTGCCTATCTCACCTTCGCCTTCGTCGGCACCGGCTCGTCGTTCCTCGCGTTCGCGATCATGGCCGCCAAGCGCGGCATCGAGACCGAGGACCAGGGCAAGAAGTCGCTCTACTACTTAAGCGGCCTCACCGAGGGCAGCGAGACGATCCTGTTCTTCGTCCTCGCCTGCCTCCTGCCCGGCGCCTTCCCCGCCCTCGCCTACGGCTTCGGCGCCCTGTGCTGGCTGACCACGATCGGGCGGATTTCATCGTCGCTGAAGGTGTTGCGGTGAACGCTTCGCGTTGCCCTCGCCGGGCGGGCTTTTTCTCTCTTTTTTGTCTCTGTCCAAGGCTGGCTTCAGTGTTGTGGTCAATCTCCAATGACAAGTAACAAAAAGGAGAAAAAGAAGACCGCGCGTCAGCGCACGCGCAGCGTTCTCCTAACCCAATAACTTATCCATCTTAAAATTGATGAACCTCTGGCCGCCGCGCTCGACGGTCTGCTTGGCGACGGTCTTGAACCCGCGTTTGGCGAAGAAGGGGCGGGCGGTGAGGCTGGCCTCGGTGAAGATGCGCTTCAGGCCCTGCTCGCGCGCGGCGGCCTCGACGGTTCGCAAGAGGGCCGTGGCGACGCCCGCGCCGCCGTGGGCCGGGTGGACGTACATCATGTCGAGGTGTCCGTTTGCTTCGAGGTCGGCGAAGCCGGCGGGCTCCCGGCCGACGAGGGCCAGCCACGTCGGCCGGTCGAGCCGTTTTGCCGCCCATTCATCGCGGTCGGCCCGCGCCCAGGCGTCGATCTGGGGCGGGTCGTAGTCGCGGGCGGCGACCTCGCGGATCGCACCCAGGAAGATGGCGATCACGGCATCGAGGTCGCCCGGCCGATAGGGCCTGACGGATGGCGTAGGATTGGGCTGCATGACGCCGTGCCTAGCAAGGAATTTTCGCCTCTGACACCCCTATTCAAAACGAGTTGGCGCCCATGCTACGCTGCGGTTCAAACGACGATCTCGCGGCCGAAGGAGACGCCACCTGGATTACAAGACGGTCTTGCTGACCCTGCAGGACGAGGCGACGGCGGCGGCCGACATCGGCTTTGCCAAGGCGCTCGCCGACGGGTTCGACGCCCGCCTGCTCGGGGGTTACGTCCGGCCGTCGCCGACGATGGGCGTCGGCTACGGCGAGGCACCGTTCGCGGACGCCCGCTTCGTCGAGACGCAGCAAGAAGAGGCCGGGCAGGCCGAGGCGCGGCTGCGGCAGACGTGGATCGAGGCTTGCGGTCCCGACAGCGAAAACGCCTTCCTGAGCGCCGAGGGCGAGGCCGCGACGACGCTCGCCGGGCTCGCGTGCGGGGCCGACCTCTGCCTCGTCGCGCGCGACGCCGGGCCGGATCGGGCTGGGATCGCCGACGATCTGATCGCCGCCTCTGCCGGGCCGGTCCTTTTCCTGCCGGCCGGGGACCGCGGGCCCGCGACGTTCGCCACCGTCGCGATCGGCTGGGACGGATCGAGGCCGGCGGCGCGGGCGCTCAAAGACGCCCTGCCCTTCCTGCGGGCCGCCGGCAAGGTGCTCCTGATCACGCTCGGCGACGCGACCGGTACCGGCCTGGAGGCCGCGCGCGACCGGCTGGCCGCGCACGGCGTCGCCGTCGAGGTGCTGAACGAGGCCGACGCGGGCGGCCGAAGCTCGGGCGAGGCGCTGCTCGCGATCGCCGGCCAGAACGGGGCCGACCTCCTGGTCATGGGCGCCTACGGCCACACCCGCCTGCGCGAGATGCTGCTCGGCAGCGCGACGCGGCACGTCCTGCGCCAAGCCACGATCCCCATCCTGTTCAGCGCCTGAGCGGGCGGACCAGGGCCGCGCAGGCGAGGGCGAGGAGGCCGAGCGCCAACAGCGCGTTCCAGGTGGCGAGCGAGAGGCCGAGGAACGCCGCCGTCACCCGATCGCAGGTCGGGGCGGCGTTCATCAGTTGCGCGCGCAGTTCCTCGACCGTCGTGGCGTCGCTCCCGGCGATGCAGCCGGCGCCCAGTTGGAAGATCCCCCGCTCGACGCCGACGTGGTAGAGGGCGAGCCCCGCCTCGCCGAGGAGGAGGAGGGCGACGAGGACGAGGCCGAGGCGGTCGCGCCGGAGGAGGAGGGTCGTGCCCCCGACGACGGCGATGGCGGCGTAGGGGTAGCGCTCCAGGACGCAGAAGTGGCAGGGCGCCAAGCCGCCGAGATATTGCAGCGCCAGGGCGACGACGAGCGCCAGCGCCGCGAGGACCGTGAGCGCCGCCAGGGCCGGACGCGGTGCGAGGGCCGGACGCGGTGCGAGGGGGCTCATACGTATTTCAGGACCGCGAAGCCGCCGAGCAGCAGGACGAAGAAGGCGACCGACAGCCAGCCGAAATTGGCGTCGATGAAGCGCTTGATCGGCCGGCCCCAGTACCAGAGCAGGCCTGCGATGATGAAGAAGCGCAGGCCCCGCGCGAGGGTGGACGCGACCATGAAGACGGTGAGGTCAAGGCCGGAGACGCCGGACGCGATCGTGATGACCTTGTAGGGAAACGGCGTCAGCCCAGCGCCGAAGACGATCCAGGCCCCCCAGGCGTTGTAACTGGCCTGGAATTCGTTGAACTTATCGAGGTAGCCGTAGAAGTTGAGGACCGAAGCGCCGATCGTGTCGAACAGGAGTGCGCCGATGGCGTAGCCCGCGAGCCCGCCCGCGACCGAGGCCGCGGTGCAGACGGCGGCGATCAAGAACGCCCGGTCGCGCGCCGCGATGACGAGCGGGATCAAGAGAATGTCGGGCGGGATCGGGAAGAACGATGACTCGACGAAGGCGATCAGCGCCAGCATCCACAAGGCGTAAGGCTTCTCGGCCTGGGCCATGGTCCAGTCGTAGGCGGGGCGGAGCAAGGAAGTCTCCAATGCACGAGGTCCGCGCGAGCGAATAGCGGTTTTGGGTGCGTCGTGCAATTGGAGGATGAACGCTTCGCGTGCGCTGCCGCGCGGGCTTTTTTCTTCTTTTTTGCTACTTTGGCCGGGGCTAGCTTGAGCGTTCGAGCCAGTCCGGGCGACAAGTAGCAAAAAAGAAAAAAAGAAGACCGCGCGTCAGCGCACGCGAAGCGTTCAACGCCCCCGATACTCCTCCAGCGCCTCGGGCATCAACTCCTCCAGCCGGGCAATGCGGTTGCCGTGGCTCGGGTGGGTCGAGAGGAACTGCGGCGGCTGATCGCCGCCGTAGGCTTCCATGTTCTCCCACAATTCGACGGCGGCGCGCGGGTCGTAGCCGGCGCGGGCCATGTAGCGCAGGCCGATCGCGTCGGCCTCGCTCTCCTGCGTGCGGCTGTGCGGCAGGGTGTAGCCGAGCGTCGCAGCACCCGCGAGGCCGGCGGCGATGGCTTGGTTGTCGGACGCGATGCCCGCCGCGACGACGCCGAGCTGGGTCAGCAGGCCGCTCGACATGCGCTCGACGCCGTGGCGGGCGATCGCGTGCGCGACCTCGTGGCCGATGACGGCGGCGAGCTGGTCGTCGGTCTTCGCCACCTTGAACAGGCCGGTGTTGACCCCGACCTTGCCGCCGGGGAGGGCGAAGGCGTTCGGCGTGTCGTCGTCGAAGACGACGAATTCCCAGTCCCAGTCCGGCTGCGGGCTGATCTCGGCGATGGCGCGGCCGACTCGTTGGACTGCAGCGTTCATCGTCGGGTCGTCCGAAATTTCCTTCTCGTCCTTGATCTGCTCGAACGCCTGGAACCCGAGTTCGGCGTCGTCGCCGAAGAAGGGCAGGATCAACTGGTTGCGCCCGGTCTCCGGCGCTTGCGCGCAGGCAGCGAGTAGGGCAAGGCAGGCAAGGCTCAACGTTCGCCAGCGCATCGACGTCTCCCGCGCGTGAGGAGAAAGGGTCTACAATGACCGGGCCGCGCCCGCCAAGGTTTCCGTCATGACCGACGTCCCCCTCGTTTACGCCGACGCCGACTTAAAGCGCATCCTCAAGTCCGTGCGCACGATCGCGATGGTCGGCGCCTCGCCGAACCCGATGCGGCCCTCGCACTTCGTCTTCATCTACCTGAAGAACAAGGGCTACGAGGTGATCCCGATCAACCCCGGCCACGCCGGCGGGTCGATCCTGGGCGAGACCGTCTACGCCGACCTGCACGACGTGCCGCGGCCGATCGACATGGTCGACGTCTTTCGCGCCGCAAAGGACGTGCCGCCGATCGTCGACGCCGCGATCGAGATCGGCGCCAAGGTCGTTTGGATGCAGCTCGGCGTCCGCCACGGTCGCGCGGCCGAGACGGCGAGGACTGCGGGGCTGGAGGTCGTGATGGACCGCTGCCCCAAGATCGAGTACGGGCGCCTGTTCGGCGAGATCGGCTGGCTCGGCGTTGATCGCCGCGTGCTGTCGTCCAAACGCGGGGCTGCCATGCAATTGAAGACGCGCAAGGGACGGCTGACCTGAACCTTAGAGGTTGATTTCGCCGCGTGAATCGCCTATCTGAGGCGTCGAGGCCTTCCTGCCTCGTCTCTCGCGGCAGCGCGCAGGCTTCCCGGCCCATTCATCATCGGCCGCGATCCCCTCCCGAGAATTTCTCATACAACTCCCTCGCCCACGTCGCGCGCACGCCGGGCGGCCACCGCTCGGGTCCCGCCGTACTCGGTCGAGCCCGGTTCGCCGTGCCGCGACCGATCGTCGTGCGCGCCGCGATCATAATCTTCGAAAGACCTTACACGTGACATCTTTTGCCGAACTCGGCCTGATCCGGCCGCTGCTCGACGCGCTCAAGGCCCAGGACTACAGCGTACCCACGCCGATCCAGGCCGCCGCCATCCCCCCCTTGCTCGAAGGCCGCGACCTGCTCGGCATCGCCCAGACGGGCACCGGCAAGACGGCCGCCTTCTCGCTGCCCTTGCTGCAACGCCTGGACGCGGCCAAAGAGCGGCCGGCCTCGCGCCGCCCGCGCGCCCTGATCCTCACCCCCACCCGCGAACTCGCCGTCCAGATCCTGGACTCGCTCGCGACCTACGGCCAGGGCCTGCGCCTGAGCCGCACCGCCGTCTACGGCGGCGTCGGCCAGTCGCCGCAGGTGCGGGCCTTGTCGCGCGGCGTCGACACCCTCGTCGCCACGCCCGGCCGGCTGATCGACCTGCTCGACCAAGGCCAGCTCAGGCTCGACAACGTCGAGGTCTTCATCCTCGACGAGGCCGACCGGATGCTCGACATGGGCTTCATCCACGCCGTGCGCCGCCTCGCCGCCCTTCTGCCCAAGGAGCGCCAGACGCTTCTGTTCTCGGCGACCATGCCGCGCGCCGTCGCCGACATCGCCGCCAGCCTGCTGCGCGACCCCGTCCGGGTCGAGGTAACCCCCGCCGCGTCCACCGTCGATCGCATCGACCAGCGCGTGCTCTTCGTCACCAAGGCCGACAAGCGGGCACTCCTCGGCGAACTGATGCAGGACCAGTCCATCGAGCGCGCGCTCGTCTTCACCCGCACCAAGCACGGCGCCGATCGCGTTGCCGAGCATCTGGCGCGGGACGGCGTCAGGACCGGCGCCATCCACGGTAACAAGACGCAAGGGGCTAGGCAGCAAGCCTTGAACGGCTTTCGCAACGGCCGGCTGCGCGTCCTGGTCGCGACCGACATCGCGGCGCGCGGCATCGACGTCGACGGCATCACCCACGTCATCAACTTCGACCTGCCGAACGAGCCCGAGAGCTACGTCCACCGCATCGGCCGGACCGCCCGCGCCGGGGCCGAGGGGATCGCGATCTCGTTCTGCGACGCCGAGGAGACCGCTTACCTCCGCGACATCGAGAAGGTGATCAAGCAGGGCGTGCCGGTCGACGCCGACCACCCCTACCACGCGGCTGAGGTCGCGAGCGCCCGCGCCCGGCGGCCGCAGAAGCCGGCTCAGCGCGCGCCTCAGCGCCAGCGCCGCCCGCACCGCGGCCAGTCGGGCGGCAGCGCCCCGCGCGGCAACAGCCCGAGGCCGCGCGCCGCCTACGCTTAAGGACGTCGCCCCGGTCGGTGCCGAACGCTGAGTGGGGCGCCCTTCTTCAAGTTGCCGCGCTCCAGCGCGTGCCGCCCCTTGCCTTGGCGGCGTACATAGCCCGGTCGGCACGGGCGAGCAGGTCATTAGACCCGTTCCCGTCGCTCGCCAACGCGACGCCGACGCTGACCCCGATCGTGACCGTTTGGTCGCGCAGCGCGAAGGGCCGGCCCATCGCCTCGACGATGCGCGCGGCCATCGCTTTCGCGGCGGTGGGATGCTTGACGTTACCGACGACGGCGAACTCGTCACCCCCTAAGCGAAACAGCTCGTCGCCGTCGCGCACGCAAGTCCGCAGACGCGCGGCGATCAGGCGCAGCAGATCGTCGCCCATCGCGTGCCCGAGCGCGTCGTTGATCGGCTTGAAACGGTCCAGGTCCAAGACCAGGACGGTGACGCAACCCTTTGCCCCCGTGTCGCGAACCGCCCTATCGATCGTCGCGTCGAGCGCGCGGCGGTTGAGCAGCCCCGTCAGCGGGTCGTTCCTTGCCAGTTCTTCGAGCTTGCGTTCGGCCTCGTAGCGGCGCGTGATGTCGCGGCCGACGCACTGGTACTCGACGACGGCGCCGGTCTCGTCGGTGATGGCGCGGTTGGTCCATTGCTGCCACGCCCGCTTGCCGTTGGGTGTGGTGACCTCGTGCTCGACGGTCACGGCCTCGTTGGGCGGCAGGTCCGCCAACTCATCGCGCACGCCCGCCCGCGCCTTCTCCGGGATGAGGTGCAAGAACGGCGTGCCGAGCAGTTCGGCCTCGCTCCGGCCGAAGTAGCGACAGTAAGCGCCGTTGACGAAGGTGAGCGTCGTGTCGGCCTTGTGGCGGCAGATCAACTCGGTCTGGTCCTCGACGATTGCCCGGTAGCGCGCCTCGCCCGCCCGCAGAGCCTCGATCAGGCGCTTGTTCGCCTTGATCTCTACCCGCAGCGCGATCGTGTTCGTCGCCAAGTCGGCGAGCCCCTGCAAGTCGTCGATCTCGTCCCGGCTCCAGGCCCGCGGCCGGTTCTGGACGGCGCAAAGGGCACCGATCGCCACGCCGTCCGGCGTGGCCAGCGGCAGGCCGAGATAGGCGATCGCCTTCAGGTCGCGGGTCGCCGAGTTCTCCTTCACGCGCGGATGGCGTCGGGCGTCCCGAACGATCAAGGGCGCGTTGTCCTCGACGACGTAACGGCAGAGCGAGCGCGAGAAGGGGGGGACACCGTCCGTCGTCCAGGGTTCGGGCAGGCCCGCGGCGCCCTTGAGAACCTGCCAGTCGCGGGCGACGAGGGATATCATGGCGAGGTCCGCGCGAAGCAGCCGTCGCGCCAGTATCGCCAGACGATCGAAGAAGGCTTCCGGCGGCGCGTCGAGCAGGCCGCTCGCCGCCAATGCCGCGAGCCGTCGCGCCAAGGACCCGCTGACTGGCGCCGCATCACCCGCGCCGTCTTTCTCGACCGGCGGCACCGATGCCAAGATGTTTCCACGCGCGGTACACGAAGGGTCTGCGGCGCCTTGTTGCGTTGTTTTTCTACCCAAAGGGGAAAATTTCCCAATTACTAGGCGAAAGACATACGTACCTACTACAAATACTGTACGAATTTGTCGTCGGCGAAAAGAATAATATTAGGCTTGTGGGGACAGACAGCCGAAATGTCGCGCCCGGCGGTGCGGGCCGGGTCGGACGCCGCCCTTAGCCGGCGAGGCACCAGTTGAGGATCGCCTTTTGCGCGTGCAGGCGGTTCTCGGCCTCATCGAAGACGACCGAGGCCGGACCGTCGATGACGCCCTCCGTCACCTCCTCGCCGCGGTGCGCCGGCAGGCAGTGGAGGAAGAGCGCGCCCTCGACCGCCCCGATCATCAGCGCTTCGTCGACGCGGTAGGGTTCGAGCAGCGCGTGCCGGCGCTCTTTGTCGCTGTCGCTGATCGAGACCCAGACGTCGGTGACGAGCGCGTCGGCATCGGCTGCGGCCGCGCTCGGGTCGTGCCCGACTTGCACGCGGGCCTGACGCGCCTCGGCCCAGTCGAGCAGGCCCCGGTCCGGCGCCAGTTCGGGTGGGCAGGCGACGGCGAGCTCGAAGCCGAACGCGGCCGCACCGTGGATCAGTGACGCCGTGACGTTGTTGGCGCCGTCGCCGACGTAGGCGATCCGCCGCCCCCGGATCGGTCCCCTATGTTGCTCGAAGGTCATGACGTCGGCCATGATCTGGCAGGGGTGCGTCGCGTCGGTGAGGCCGTTCACGACCGGCACGGTGCTGTGCTCGGCCAGTTCGAGCAGCTTCTCGTGCCGGTCGGTGCGGATCATGATCGCGTCGACGTAGCGCGAGAGGACGCGGGCGGTGTCGGCGATGCTCTCGCCGCGGCCGAGCTGCATATCGCGGCCGGTGAGGACGATGGCGTGGCCGCCGAGCTGGCGGGCGGCGACCTCGAAGCTGACGCGGGTGCGGGTCGAGGGCTTCTCGAAGATCATCGCGAGCGTGCGGCCGGCGAGCGGCTTGGACACGGCCTCGCCCGCCTTCATCCGCGCGGCGTCGTCGAGGATGGCGCGCAGTTCGCCCGGCTCGATCGCGCTGAGGTCGAGGAAGTGCCGCGGGCTCACGGGTCCAGATCCTTGAAGGTGGCGTCGATGATGCCGAGCGCTTCGTCGATCTCGGCGTCCTCGACGGTCAGGGGCGGCAGGAGGCGAACGACGTTGTCGGCGGCGGGCACGCTCAACAGGCCGCGCCCGCGCAGCGCCGCCGCGACCTCCGCGTTCGGCATCCGCGGCCTCAAGCCCAGCATCAGGCCGACCCCGCGCACGGCCTCCAGCCCGGCGTGGCGCTCGGCCAGCCCGTCCAGGCCCGCCGCCAGCCGCTCGGCCTTCGCTTGAACCTCGTCGAAGAAGCCGGGTGCCAGCATCACGTCGAGGACGGCGTTGGCGACGGCGCAGGCGAGCGGGTTGCCGCCGAAGGTCGAGCCGTGCGTGCCGGGCGTCATGCCGGACGCCGCCCGTGCCGTCGCGAGGCAGGCGCCGATCGGAAAGCCGCCCCCTAGCCCCTTGGCCGTGGCGAGGATGTCGGGTTCGACGCCGAACGATTGGTGCGCGAACAAATTGCCGGTCCGGCCCATGCCGCACTGGACCTCGTCGAAGACGAGCAGCATGTCGCGCTCGTCGCATAAGTGCCGCAGCCCTTCGAGGCACTGGCGCGGCACGGGCCGGATGCCGCCCTCGCCCTGGATCGGCTCGATCAGGACGGCGCCCACCGTGTCGTCGATCGCGGCGTCGAGCGCGTCGTGGTCGGCGAACGGGACGTGGACGAAGCCCTCCAGGAGGGGGGCGAAGCCCTCGGTCAGGCGCGTGCCGCCCGCGGCCGAGATCGCGGCCATCGTGCGGCCGTGGAAGGCGCCCTCGACGGTGAGGATGCGGTGACGCTCCGGGTTGCCGGCGGCGTAGTGGTAACGGCGGACGGTCTTGATCGCGGCCTCGATCGCTTCGGCACCGGAGTTGCACACGAACACCGTCTCGGCGAACGCGTGCGCCACGAGCCGGTCGGCGAGGCGCTCCAAGAGCTCGATGCGAAACAGGTTCGAGACGTGCCAGAGCTTCGAGCCCTGCTCGATCAGGGTCCGAACGAGGTGGGGATGGCCGTGGCCGAGGCCGCAGACCGCGATCCCGGCGGCGAAGTCGAGGTAGCGGCGTCCGTCGGCGGTGTAGAGCCAGGAGCCCTCGCCGCGCTCAAAGGCGAGGTCGATGCGCCGGTAGACGGGCAAGAGCGAGGGGATCGAGGCGTTGGTCGTCATGGGCGTCGCCGGCTCAAGAGGAAAGGGCCAAGGTAGGCGAGAGGGCCTTCCCGTCAACGGCAAGCCGGTCTCACGCCTTGAGCTTGTACCCGCGCCGGACGAGGGCAAGGGCCAATAGCCATAAGGCGGCCATGACCACCAGGAGGTAGAGGGCGCCGATCAGGGTCGGGCCGTCGGCGTGACCGGTGAAGCCGTAGCGCAGCCCGTCGATCATGTAGAAGAAGGGGTTCATCAAGGCGACGACGTGGAAGGGCTCGGGCAGGGCTTCGATCGAGTAGAACGTGCCGGACAGGAACGAGAGCGGCGTGATGATGAAGTTGGTGACCGCCGCCATCTGATCGAACTTCTCGGCCCACAAGGCGGCGAGGAAGCCCAAGATCGAGAGCACCGCCGAGCCGGCGAAGACGTAGTAGAGAACGGCCAGCGGGTGCAGCGGGTAGAGGCCGACGAAGGGGATCATCGTCAGCCAGACGACGAGGGCGACGAGAAAGCCCCGCGTCACCCCGCCCATGACGACGCCGAACAGGAGTTCGCCCGCCGAGAGCGGCGGCATCAGGTAGTCGACGATGTTGCCCTGCACCTTGGCGATCATGATCGAGGACGAGGTGTTGGCGAACGCGTTTTGAATGACCGACATCATGATGAGGCCGGGGGCCAGGAAGACGAGGAAGGGGAGATCCCCCACCTCGCGGCCGGCGCGGCCGAGGGCGAGCGAGAAGATGGCAAGAAAGATCAGCGTCGTCGCCACCGGCGCGAACACGGTTTGGGTGATGACCTTGAAGAAGCGGCGGACCTCTTTCAGGTAGAGGGTCCAAAGGCCGATCAGGTTGATGTCGCCGAAGGTGCCGAAAGTCGATTCGTCGTCCGACAGGCTCAGCACGGGGCCGGCCGGTTGCGGCGGCGGCGGCGCGTCGTTCATCTAGTAGTCCAAGCTCCAGTTGATGCCGGCACCGCTGTTGCCGTCCGAGCCG
Source organism: Geminicoccaceae bacterium (assembly GCA_965217265.1). Classification (GTDB taxonomy): domain Bacteria; phylum Pseudomonadota; class Alphaproteobacteria; order Geminicoccales; family Geminicoccaceae; genus JAGRGG01. The sequence goes on from CBDCHP010000011.1 coordinate 434,487, forward strand.
ACCTCGGAGGTGGCATCGAAGCCGCGCCCGAGGTCGACCTCGACGCGGGCCCTGGTCGTGTTGGTGGCGAGGCCCTGCTCGACTTCGAGGTAGACGTCGTCGGCGATGTATTTTCCGGCCGAGACGGCGCTCTCGTCGCCCTCGCCGCCGATGTCGAGCGTGTCGAGGCCGAGCGAGCCGCGAAACCGGTCGAGCAGCCCCGGACCGCCGCCCTGCAACTCGCGCACCGCGGCGGCGAGCTTGATGCCCTGCGCCGGGGTGATGTCGGACACGTCCTGGTCGAACAGGAGCCGCGACAGGACCTGGTCCTGCGGCAGTTCGGGCTCGGAGGTCAGCGCGACCTCGGGATCGGTGGCGGGGCCGCTCACCCGCACGATCGCGGTGAAGCCGTCGCGCTCGGCCTCGGCCGTGAGCTTGACCTGCGGCGTGGGCGGCGTGTCGCCGGTGAAGCTGACGCTGCCCTCGGTGATCGTGAAGCGTTCGCCCAAGAAGTCGAGGAAACCGCGGCGAAAGTCGATCGAGCCGACGATCTCGGGCGCCGTCGCCTGCCCATCGATCGCGAGGTTGCCGCCCCACTCCGACGAGAGGCCGCGGCCGCGCACGAAGATGCGCTCGGGCGCGTTGACCTCGACGTCGAGGGCGAGGTCGAAGGGCGCCCCCGCCGCGGCCCCCTCCTCCGGTTTCGGCCGCGGCACGAGCTCGCCGTTGCGGCGCACGACGACGTCGAGTTCGGGCGGATCGGTGACGCCGCCCGAGGGGATCTGCAAGTCGGCGCTGTCGATGTTGACCGTGCCGCTGAGCTTCGCGGCGTCAATGTCGCCGTCGATGCCGAGGTCGCTCGTGACCAGAGCCACGCCGAGGTCGTTGTCGAGCAGCCTCGCGTTCTTGCTGCTCAAGGTGAAATCGAACGGGAAGTCGCGCTCGGGCGCCATCTCGATCCGGCCGCCGCCGGTGATCGTGCCGTTCCCCGGCCCTCGCGCGCGCAAGGTGGCGACCTCGATCGTCCGGCCGCGGGCCTCGACGTCGAGGACGATATCGTCGAGGCGAACGCCCGTGTTCGCGTCGCTGAAGGCGCCGTCGTCGACGCGTATAGCACCGTTCGCCAGCGGCCGGGCGTACGTCCCGTCCAGGCTCAGATCAATGTCGAGCACGCCCTTCGCCTGCTGCCCGTCGAGTTGGGCGATCTGCACCAGCCGGGCGAGCGCCGCCTTGCCGGTGATGCCGCCGCCGATCTGCCGGTCCTGCGGCAGGTCGAAGGCGAAGGGTTGCAGCGACAAATCGAGCGGCAGCCTCACCTCGGCTTGCAGCGGCTGATCGAACGTGCCGGCGATCGCGAGGTTGCCGGTGAACAGTTCCTGGTCGTAGCGGCCCTTGAGGTCGATCGTCGCCGGCGGCACCTCGGCGAACGCTTCTTCGGCGAGCGCGATCTGCCGCCCGTCCAGGCTGAGGGCAATGTCGGGCGCGGCCGGGCTGCCGCCCAAGGTCACGTCGGCCTTGAGCCCACCGCGCAGGTCGCGCTCAAGGTAGGGGTCGAGCTTGGCGAGATCGAACCCCTCCAAGCGCAAGTCCCCGGCCAGGATCTCGCCCACCAGCCTCGCGTCGCCGGCGAGCCTGGCACCGGCGAAGGTGAGGTCGAGCCCGTCGAGGGCGTAGCCGCCCTGGGGCAGCGAGACGGTCAGCGGCGCTCGCAGACGCAACGGCTCGTTCGCGGCGCTGCCGTCCAGACGCTCGACGCGCACCGACTTGGTGGCGGAACGGGCGTCGATCATGGCCGCGGTCTCGACGTCGAACGGCACGTCCTCGCCCCCACCCCGGCCCTGAGCCCCCTTCAACGCCGCCTCGACGCGTAAGCCGTCGAGACCGCCGTTCGCGTCGATCCGGGCGGTGTCGAGGCGCAGATCGCCCTGGGTGAAACGGTCGAGATTTGCCTTGGCGTCGATCGTCGGCGTGCCGAGCGCGTCGTTCACGGCGGCGTCGAGCTTCAGGCCCTCGACGTCGCCGAAATCGCCCGCGACCTTAGGCGCGTCGAGGTTGAGGTCGACCTTCTGCCGACCGGAATCGGCGCTCAAGCGTAGATCGACCCGGCCTTGCCCTTGAACATCCTGCCCGATGAAGGGGCGCAGCGCCGCGAAGTCGCCGACCCGGCCTTGGATCTCGCCCTCGGCGAGGTTGTGCTCAAGGTCGTAGGCGAGATCGCCGCCGAGTTCGGTCGCGGATGCCGTGAGGCGCAGGCGCTTGAGGCGGGCGAGCTCAGGGGTGTAACTGTAAGCACTCGCCAAGCGCAGTTCCTCGCCGCGCGTCCTGGCGGTGAGGGTCATGTCGCCGCTAAGATCGTCGGTCGGCCCCGCCGCCGTCGCCACCAGGGCGACGCGCTCGAAGTCCTGGCCCACGACCTTGAGCGGCGCCGCGTCGGCGTCGAGCCTGACGTCGGGCTTGTCGAGCGTGCCGCCGAGATCGACGACGGCCTTGCCCGCGCCCGCGATCGATTGCTTGAGCAGCCCTTCGAGGGCGGCGAGTTCGGGCAGGCTCAGCGTCACCCGCCCGTCCAGCGCCCGCTTCGCGTCGAGGCCGAGCGTGGCCCGGCCGGCAAGGTCGGCCCTGGCGGCGTCGAGATCGAGGTTGGTGAGCGTGACGCGCCCGTCCTTGACGTAATCGACGTCGGCCTTGAGCTTGGGCGCGGACCCGACGAGGCGGGTCGCCTCGCCCGGCAAGCCGCTCAAATTCTGCGCCGCCAGGACGACGTTCGCCTTGGCGCTCGCGAGATTGGGCGCGGTCGTGGCGTCGATCTTCAAGTCGACGCTGCCCTTGGGCCGCAGGTCGGGCGGCAGCCGGTCGCGCAGGGCTTGGCCCAGCGCGGCGAGGTCGGGGATGCCGGCGTCGAGCCGCGCTTGCCCTTCGAGCGAGGGCAGGGCGAAGCCGGCCGTGCCCTGCAGGTTCACCGTGGCCGCCTTGAGGTCGAGGTCGTTCAAGGCGACGCGCTCGTCCTTGAGGTAGAGGAGGTCGGCGGTGAGGCGCGGGTCGGAGCCCAGCACCCGGTCGGCGTCGGCCGGCAGGCCGGCGAAGTCGTCCGCGCCGAGCACCACTTTCGCGTCGACGCGCTCGGCGTTCTCGGCGATGTCGGCGTCGGCTTGGAGCATGACGGCGCCTTCAAGGTTCATGCCCTCGGGCGCCAGCGGACCCAGCGCCGTCTGCAACGCCCTGAGGTCGGGCACGTCGGCGTTGATCTGCGCCGTGCCCTTCAAGGCCGGCAGGGCGACGTCGGCGGTGGCCTCGGCCTTGAACGTGTCGCCTTCGAGCGTGAGCGCGTTCAAGACTGCCTGCCCCTTCGTCGGCACGCGGACGTCCAGGCTGAACTGGAGCGCGTCCTCCGGGCGCAGGGGCTCGCCGTCCTGGGTGGCGCCCTCGATTCGGCCGTCGCCCTTCAGGCTCGCGCCGGCGAACGGCTGGTTCAAGGCGGCGAGCGGACGGACGTCGATCTTGCCCGCCACCGTCTCGACGCCGAAGTTCGCCCCGTCGATGCCCGAGCCGCTGAGATCGACGACGAACAGCGGTTCTTGCACCGTGCCCGAGGCGTCGACCCTGAGCTTCGCCCTGCCGGCGAGGTCGGTCTTGGCAAGGGCACTCGCCTTGGCGAGGTCGGGCAGGACGACGTCGATATTGCCGCCCAATTCGCCGGTCTTGAAGTCCATCCGCCCCTGCCCGTCGGTCTGGAGAAAGGCGCTCTCCAGGTCGAAGCGGTCGAGCTGGAAGGTGTCGGGGCTGGTCTGGCCGACTTCCACGTCGAGCGAGAACACCCGGCCCAACAGGGCACCGACGTCCTCGGGGAACACGCCCGGCACCGGCGCCACCACGGCCGAGAGGTCGATCTTGGGCGTGTCGCTGTAGTCGAGCTTCGCGTCGGCGTTGGCGTGCAACAGGCTCTGCGCGTCGAAGACGAGGCCGGCGTCCCAGTTCTTCAAGGGGCCGTTGCCGTTCAGGTCGAGGTAGACCCGGTCCGCCTGCGGTATGCCGACCAGATCGGCGAACAAAGACCCGGTCTCCTCGGCGTGCAGGTCGACCTTGGCCGCCTGCTTGGCCAAGTCGAGCGTGGCGTCGAGGCTCAAATTGGCCGTGTTCTCGTCGATGCGGCGCCCCTTGAGGTCGGCGACGATGACGTCGTCGCCCTCCCCCGGCTTCACCGAACCCTGAAGGGTGAAGGTCGCCGCCTCGCCGAGCACCGGCCCTTCGAACTCAATGCGCTCGAAATTGATGTCCTGGACCAAGACGCGGCTGATCGACTGCGGCAGCTCGGGCGGCTGCGGCAGGGCGAAGGCGTCGTCGGCCGCCGGATCGGTCGGCGGCGAGACGGGGGCCCTCGCCACCACGGTGCGCTCGGCACCGACCTTGTTGACCTCCAAGCGGCCGCGCAGGAGCGCCGTCGCCTTGATGTCGAGGCTGACGTCGTTGACGGTGAGCCAGACGCCGTTCGTGTCGGCGATGGTGACGCGCTTGATCTTGACGTCGAACGGGATGCCCGACAGGCCCTCGATCTTGACCTTCTGGTTCTCGTTCGAGACGAGGCCCTCGATGAACTGGGTCAATTGCTGCCGGACGAAATCGACCTGTGCCAGCGCCGGGGTCGCGAGCACCAACGTCAGGGGCAGCGAGAGGATGACGGCCTTGCGGGTGACGCGCACGGGGTGGGGGCTCCTTATGCGGGCTGATCTAGGTCATTGGCCGACGAATCAAAAGGCCTGGCCGATGCTGATATAGAATTGAAAGGCGTCGTCGATGCCCGAGCGCTTGTTCAAGGGCACGGCGACGTCGAAGCGGATCGGGCCGACCGGGGTGATGTAGCGCAGGCCTAGCCCCGCGCCGAACCGGGCGTCGGTCGGTTCGGGATTGGTGTCGGTATAGGCGCTGCCGCCGTCGACGAAGGCGGCGAACTCGACGTTCTCGATCGGCATGATCCGGGCCTCGACGCCCCCCTCGACCAGCGAGAGGCCGCCCAACGGATCGTTGCCGTCGAGGGGCCCCGCCAGCTGGAAGGGGATGCCGCGCACCGAGCCGCCGCCGCCGGCGTAGAAGCGCTCGTCCGCCGGCACCTCATCAAGGTCGGCGCCGGCGATCGAGCCGATCGAGCCACGAAAGGCGAGGACGAGGCGGGGCTCGTTCATCAAGCGCAGGTAAGCGGTCGCCGTCGCCTGAGACTTCAAGAACTGCGTGCCGGGGTTGAGCGTATCGATGAAGGGGATGGCCTGCAGATTGAGGCGCCAGCCCTTGGACGGGTCGAGCAGGCTGTCGCTGTGATCGAAGCGCAGGGTGGCCGGCACCGAGAAGAGGCCGAAGGTTCCCTCGCCCGCCGTGGCCTCCTCGATCTCGACGTAGCGGTACGCGACGCCCAAGGAGCCCCTCGTGTGGCGATCGAAGACCCGCTCGAAGCCGGTCCCGGCGCCGATGGAGCGGCTCTGGTAGGCGTCGGTGTCCTCGAAGGTGAGCGCTGCGTTGGCGAGCAGGTTCAAGTCGCGGACGAGGAAGACGTCGGGCTTGACGAAGCGCAGCGATCCCTCCTGCTCCAACTGCGAGGCCTTGGCCTCAAAGCGCAGCTGCTCGCCGGCGTGCAAGAGGTTGCGGTGCTCCCAGAAGACGCGCGCGAGCAACCCCTCGTCGGTGTAGTAGCCGACGCCGAAGCCGATCGTGCGGTGCTTACGCTGTTCAAGGTCGACCGTGACCGGCAGGCGCCCCTGATCGTCGACCGCCTCGCCGGTCGAGACGCGCACGACGCTGAACAGGTTGGTGTCGATCAGGCTCTGGCGCGCGGCGTCGATGGCGCCGGCGCTGTAGGTCTGCCCGGCTTCGAGGTCGGTGCGCGCGCGCAAGAAGGCTTCGGACAGCTTCTCATCGCCCTTGATCGTGGGCCGGGCGATCGGGACGGCCGGGCCGGGCTTGACCCTCAAGGTGACGTCCATCGCCCTGTTGTCGTAATCGACGATCACCTGGCGCGGCTCGATCGCGGCAAACGGGTGGCCCTGGTTCTTCGCCCGGCGCAGGAGTTCGGTCTCGGCGTCGAGCACCTCTTGCGCCAGGGCCGGCTCGCCCTGGCGCAGTTCGAGCTGGCCCGCGATGTTCGGGCGCCTGAACCCGTTCGGATCGCCGACGATCTCGATCTTGCGCTCGTCGAAGGTGAAGCGTGGGCCCGGCGTCACCGCGTAGACGAGCTTGGTCGGCGCACCCTCGATCAGGTCTTGGATCTCCTCGCCGACGCTCTCGACGGCGTTCTCGTCCTCCTCGTCCCCGGCAGCGCGCTCCCGGCGGATGGCGTAGTCGACCTCGCCCTCGTAGTAGCCTTGCGCCCGCAGGCCCTGGCGCAGGCGGGGGAGGTCGTCCTCGGCGCGCCGGCGCAGCACGATCAGGCTCGTCGGCGGCCGCTCGGTCGCGGCGTTGGCGTCGCTGACCGAGCGCAGGTAGCCCGCCAGCCCGTCGGGCAGTTCGTCGCCCGTCGCCGGCTCGAACACCACGTCGTAGGGGACGCGCTCGACCGCCTCGAAGTCGCCGCCGATCGTCTCCTCCTCGCCGGTGCAGGCGGCAAGGAGAACGACGAGCGCGGCGCCGAGCGCCAGGCGAAACGTCATGCGGGAGTTCCTTTGGGATCCCGTCGCCTCGGGGTGCTCACGGTCGGCTCAAGCACGAAAGCTTCCTCATCCTCGTCCTCGTCGGGCCCCTCCTCTTGCCGCAGGCGCCGCGCCCGCTCTTCGAGCCGCAGCGGCGGGGCCGCGCCGTCCTTGCCCTCGCCGAACCACACCGTCGTGTGCGGGAAGGGGATCTCGATGCCCTTGGCGTCGAAGGCGTGCTTGATCTTGCGCAGAAAAGCGCGCCTGACGCCCCACTGCTCGCCGGGGCGGACCTTGGAGCGGGCGACGACCGTGACCGCCGAGTCGGCGAACGCGTCGACGCCGGCCACGTCCAAGGGTGCCAGGATGTGGCGGCGGTAGGGCCACTCGCGGCGCAGTTCGGCGTCGATGTCGCGCAAGATCGTCATCACCTCGTCCACGTCCTCGCGATAGGCAACACCGATGCGCAACACCGCAAACGAGAAATCCTTGGTCATGTTGGTGACGACGTCGATCGAGCTGTGCGGCACGACGTGGACGTTGCCGTCGTAGCCGCGCAGCTGCAAGGACCGCAGCGAGATCGCCTCGATCACCCCGGAGCGGCCGGCGACCTCGACGACGTCGCCGACGCGGGCGACGTCGCCGAGCAGGATGAACAGGCCCGTGATCAGGTCCTGGACGAGCTTTTGCGAGCCGAAGCCGATCGCGAGCCCGACGACGCCGGCGCCGGCGAGGAGGGCGCCGGCGTTGACGCCCAGCCGCGAGAGGATCACGAGCGCCGCCGTGCCGATGACGACGACGATGATCGCGTTCTTGAACAGGCTGGCGAAGGTGCGCGCCCGGTTCGAGTGCGTCGGCTTGCCCTCGGTGTCGGTCGCGGCGAGGTAGGCGTTGAAGCGGTTGGCGGTGACTTGCACCGCCGCCACGGTGAGAAAGAGGACGAGCGCGATCTCGCCCAAGAACGGCAAGAGGGCCAAGCCCGCCACGTCGTCGAGCCAGCGGAGCAGGCCGGTCTGCCAGACGCTCAAGACCAAGATGACCGCGAACGCGACGATCAACAGGCGCGAGAGCAGGCGCAAGGGCGCCAGGACGGCGCCGCTCGCGGGTCCCGGCTCCGCCTCGTCCTCGACCGCCTCACCCGCACGCGGCGACAAGGCGCGATCGACCACGTAGGCGAGCAGCCTAGCGCCGATCAGGATCAAGACGGTGAGGAGCGTGGCGCGGAACAAGAAGCCGAAGCCGCCCGGTACCTGGAGCGCCCAGACCAGGTAGTGCAGCGCGATGAGCGCGATCACGACGGGCGACCAGAGCCGGGCCATGATCTGCCAGGGCAGGGCGCGGGTGAGCATGTGTTCTTGGCTGCCGAACGCGCTGATCGTCCGGCCGACGGGTCCGCGCAGGCGCAAAACGACGACGATGAGCCGCAAGGTGACGATCAGGTAGAGGACGCGGCTCAAGAAACCGTGCAGGGTCCAAGGCAGCCCCGCCGCGCGCGCGGCTTCGAGGACGAAGTAGCCCATGATGCCCAGGATCAAGGCCCGCTTCAGCCCGCCGTACAACAAAGGTTCCGCCACCTCGTCGCTGATCGGCAACAGCCGCGCCTCGCGCCACTCGCCGACGAGGAGATCCAAGAGCGGCAGGACGACGAAGCAGGACGTTAACCCCAGGGTATAGTCGAGGCCCGCCTGCGCCGCGAGCCAAGGCGGATCACCGAAGTAGAGCACGGCGTAGGCAACGGCGATGAAGGCGCCGGCGGCGGTGAACGCACGCGCGAAGCGGTGCAGGGCCGCGACGCGGGGGGTCACGTCTTCCGGGGGACGCCACCACCGAATAACGACGGCGCGGGCGACGACGCCGAGCGAGACGACGAGGACGAGCCAGAGCGTGCTCTCCAGCCAGAGCCCGCGGCGGTAGCCGTCGCCCAGTTCCAGCCGCAGCCAGCGCCACAAATCGGGCAGGCGCTCGTAGGAACCGGCGACGTCCCTCAGCGTCCGCAGCGCCACCCGCTGCCGCTCGCCGATCTCGGCGCCGATGCGGTCGATCAGCTGCTCGGGCTGGCTCGGCGCCGGCTTCGGCACGCCCTCCAGCGCCTTCAGCTTGGCGATGAAGTCGGCGCGCGCCTCTGGGTCCTCCAGCGTGCGCACCAAGGCGTCGACGTCGGGTTCGACCGCGGCGTCGCCCGGTTCGGTGGACGGGGCCGGGATACCCGGCAGCTTTGCCTGCGCCGCCGCACTGAGCGGGGACGCGAGCAGGAAGAGGAGGAGGAGCAAGTAGCGCATGGTTGCGCGCAATAGGCGAGAATTTCGCCGGCGTGAAGATGGAACGCTTCGCGTGCGCTGCGCGCGGCTTTTTCCTCTTCTTTTTTGCCAGTGTTAACGGAGGTGGCCCGCCGCGGCGCCGAGGGCCGGCCCCGAACAAGAGCAAAAAAGAGAAGAGAAAGCCCGCGCGGCAGCGCACGCGCAAGCGTTCAAGCGCTCAGGCGCTGCTCCGCGCGCATCGCCTGCAGCCGCCGCTCCCAGGCCCAGGCGGTGCCGACGATAACCTCAAGGTCGTCGTGGCGCGGGGTCCAGCCCAAGAGGCGCTTCAAGCGCCGGCTGTCGGCGACGAGGACGGCGGGGTCGCCCTCCCGGCGCGGACCCTCCTCGATCGGAAAGTCGACGCCCGTGGCCCGGCGCACGGCGTTGAGCACCTCGCGGACGCTGAAGCCGTGGCCGTAGCCGCAGTTGGCGATGAGCGAATCGCCGCCGCCGGCGAGATGATCGAGGGCGTTCAGGTGCGCCGCACTCAGATCGTCGACGTGGACGTAGTCGCGAACGCAGGTACCATCATGCGTCGGGTAGTCGGTGCCGTTGATGCGCATCGCACCCCTGAGGCCGATCGCGGCCTCGCAGGCGACCTTGATCAGGTGCGAGTTGTTCGGCGTCGCCTCGCCGATGCGCGCCTTAGCGTCGGCGCCGGCGACGTTGAAGTAGCGCAGGATGCCGTAGCGCAGGCCCGACGCGGCGGCGATGTCGATCAACGCCCGCTCGGCCATCGCCTTCGAGCTGCCGTAGGGGTTGATCGGGTCGAGCGGCGTGTCCTCGTCGATCAACTCCTTGCCCGGCTGGCCGTAGACGGCGGCGGTCGAGGAGAAGACGACGGTCTTGATGCCGTACTGGGCGCAGAGATCGAACAGGCGAAAGGCGTTGCTCGCGTTGTTGAAGTAGTACTTGCCCGGGTTCGCGACCGACTCGCCGACCCAGATGTGGCCCGCGGTGTGGATTACCGCATCGAAGCCGCGCGCGCCCAGCACCGCTTCGAGCCGCGCCCGGTCGGCGAGGTCGCCCTCGATCAGCTCGGCCCCCATGACGGCCCGGGGAACGCCTGAATAGAGGCTGTCATAGACGACCGGAACGTGCCCGGCGGCGCGCAGATCGCGGACGACGTGGCTGCCGATGTAGCCGGCCCCGCCGGTGACGAGGACGTTCAAGGGCGCGCTTGGCATGCTTTAAGGCTCCATGATGCGTGAATGAGGGCCGGGGCCTGCCACGGCGCGGCCGGCGCTGCGATATCGACCGACGGTTAAGCACCACACCCGGCTGCACGATAGCAACGGTTTTCCTGCTTGCCCACGCAGGGTGCCCCTCGATGAGGGGACAACCGATTGGAAACAGGTGAACCCTGCCACCCTGAACCCCCGATCAAGCATGGCCCCGACTTCGATCGGGGGTGACAAGGAAGAGATTCAAGCGTCCAAACTCCGCACCTTGTCACCCCGCACTTGATGCGAGGTCCAGGGTGGCCGAGGGCTGACCTTCGATGGGTTGCGACGCTGGAGGCGTTTTACCGCTGGTCTCAGCCCGGAACGGCGAGATCCGGGTCCAGGGTCGAGAGGAAACGGTAGTCCTTGCCGTCGAGGACGAGGCAGGTGAGGTCGCCGGTGAAGCAGGCGCCCGTGTCGATGCCGATCCGGTTTCGCCGCACCACCGGCGCATTCTCGATCGTGTGTCCGTGGACGATGACCTTGCCGTGCTCGGCCGTCGAGCTCAAGAAGGGCTCGCGGATCCAGGCGAGATCCTGGTCGGTCTGATCCTTCAAGGCCACGCCCGGCCGGACCCCGGCGTGGCAGAAGAAGTAGTCGCCGAGGCCGAAGCCCAGTTCGAGCGCGTCGAGAAAGTCCATGTGCTCGGGCGGAATCGAGGCGGCGATCTGGGCGCGGGCGTCGTCCATGCGCGGCCCGTTGGGCAGGTCGAAGTCCATCTTGACGCCGTAGCTGAGCAAGGTGGCGTCGCCGCCAAAGCGCATCCAGCCCTCGCCCCCGTCCTGGCCGCGGACAAACTCGCGCAGCCACAAATCGTGGTTGCCGAGCAGCATGACCCGCCTGAAACCGGGGATCGGCCGGTTGATCAGGTGGTCGACGACGCCCTTGCTCTCGAAGCCGCGATCGACGAAGTCGCCCAAGTAGACGATCAGCTTATCGCGCTCGGCGCCGCTCGCGGCGGCGTCCTCGGCGATCAGAGTCTCGATCGCGCCCAGAAGGTCGAGGCGGCCGTGGATGTCGCCGATCGCGTAGACGCGAAGGTTGGCCGGCAGCCGGGCGGGGGCACCGCCGACGCTCGGCCGCTCGGTCCCGCCGTCGCCGGCGGGGCGGGAGAAGAGACGCTTGAGCAGGGTCGGGCTCCTGTTGTGGCTTATCGGCGACATCATAGACCGGTCTGCCCCCGATGCGGAACGCGACACGCTTAAATCGCGCCACGATTGTTGCAAGAGGGGAATGAGTGCCGTTAAGCACGACCCCGATCGAGACGACCGCCGTCGCGCGACGGCGGTCGTGGACCCGCCGGCGGTGTCGATGCCCGGCGTCAGCACGAGGAGAATGGTCGTGATCAAGCGGACGCTCGCCGCCACCTTGTTGGCGACGGTGGCGCTCACGCCCCTGCTGGCGGCGGCGCAGGATGCCGACATCCGCAACCAGTCGGTTCAGGACCGGCCGCGGCCCGACTACGACGCTTTGGGCGTCCGCCAAGGCGTGTTCCTCATCTACCCCCAGGTCGACGCCGGCCTCACCTACGACAGCAACATCTTCGCCGACGACAGCGACGAGGAAGACCTCATCCTCTCCGTCGCGCCCTCGGTCACGGCGCAATCGCAGTGGTCGCGCCACGAACTCGAAGCCACCCTCGACGCCGAAGGGGCGGCCTACGTCGACCACGAGGACGCGAACTACCTCGATTTCGGCGGCAGCCTCGCCGGCCGCTTCGACATCAGCCGCGCCAGCTTCGCCCGGGGCGTCGTCGAGGCCGGGCGCGAGCACGAGGATTTCGCCTCGCCCGACGAGGTCAACGACGACGAGACGACGAACCTGTTTCGCTACCTCGTCGGCGCCGACTACCGGCAGACGTTCAACCGCGTCTACGTCCAGCCCGGCTTTCGCGTGCAGCGCATCGACTTCGACGACAGCGACGTTAATTTCCGCGATCGCACCCGCTACCTCGCCGCCCTTCGCGCCGCCTACGCCCTCTCGGCGCGGCTGCGGCTGCTCGCGGTCGGCGAGTACGACATCGTCCGCTACGACGAACAGCTCGCGCTCGACCGCGACAACACGGGCATCGCGGCCCGCGTCGGCGTCGAGGCCGAGTTGACCGGCCTCCTGTTCGGCGAGCTGACGGCGGGCTTCGTCCACCGCGAGTACGACGACGGCGACCTCGACGACGTCAACGGCCCCTCGGTCGTGGGGGCGCTGACCTACAACGTCACCCCCCTCACCTCGATCACCGCCACCGCCGCGGCGGGGGTCGAGGAGACGACCGTCGAGTTCGACGACGACGCCGCCTCCTCGCAGCGCTCGATCAGCGCCACCGTCGAGGTCTTCCACGAATTGCGCCGCAACATCCTGCTCAGCGGCGAGGCCGGCTACATCCGCGACGACTTCACCGGCACAAGCCGCACCGACGACACCTACGCGCTGGGCCTGGGCGCCGAATACTTCCTCAGCCGCAACCTCTCGCTTTTCGGCTCGTACCGCTTCAGCTCGCGCTCCTCCGACGCCGACGACGCCGAGTACGACCGCAACGTCGTCTTCGTCGGCGTCAACGCGCGGCTCTAAGGCCGCCTCGTCAGGATGGCGCATCGGCGGTCTGGCCGCGGCACGATTTTTCACCGCTCGAAGGACGAACTGCGCTATCGAGTGCCGCGCGCGCCGTCTTTCCCACAGGTAGAGGGTGCGGCCCCGCCGTTTGCGTCGGAGACGTTTGCAATTGCTCGGAGTACTTGAACGATGGTGCGCTTGTCGCTGAAGGCTATGGCCTTGGCCTTGTTCTTGACCCTCACCGGCTGCGGCGGCGGGTCGGGCCCGCAGGTTGGTGGCAATCCCGGCGACGCGACCGCGACGCCCGCCAACGCCGGCGGCGAGGCGGTGCAGTTGCGGGCCGAGCCCTACCGCCTCGCCTCGGGCGATAGGGTGCGGGTCAACGTCTTTCGCCACGAGGACCTGTCGGGCGAGTTCCAACTCGACGGCAACGGCAACTTTGCCCTGCCGCTCGTCGGCGAGGTCGACGCCGACAAGCAGACGACGCGCGAGCTGGAGCAGCGGATTGCGGACGCGTACTCGCAAGGCTACCTCGTCAACCCGCAGGTCAGCGTCGAGGTCTTGAACTACCGCCCGTTCTACATCCTAGGCGAGGTCAACAACCCCGGCAGCTACGAGTTCAGCGAGGGCATGACCGTCATCAACGCCGTGGCGCTGGCGTCGGGCTTCACCTTTCGCGCCGACAACGACGCCATCCAGTTGCAGCGCGGCGGCTCGAACAGGCCCCCAGTCGTCGTCACCCCGACCTCGCAGGTGCTGCCCGGCGACATCATCACGGTGCCCGAGCGCTGGTTCTAGACGATCTGCGTCTAAAGCCCCGCCCGCCGGTCGAGACGGCCCGCGCGGGCCTCGCGAGGGGGAGACGGCATGGCGGTCGCTGACGCCGAGAAGCCCGGCTGGCTGGAGGGGTTGCGCGTCTACCTCGACCGCCGTGTCCTCGCCGTCCTCCTGCTCGGCTTCACCAGCGGCCTGCCGATCCTGCTCGTCTTGAGCACGCTCTCGGCGTGGCTTACCGAGGCCGGGGTCGACATGGGCACGATCGGCCTGTTCGGCTTCGTCTTCGCCCCTTACGTCTTCAAGTTCGCGTGGTCGCCGCTCGTCGACCGGCTGCCGCTGCCGCCGTTCACGACGCTGTTCGGCCGCCGCCGCGGCTGGATGCTGTTCGCCCAGATCGGCCTGATCGTCAGCATCTGGGGCTTGGGCCGAACCGACCCGGTCACGGATCTGTGGTGGACGGCGTTCGCCGCCGTCCTCGTCGCCTTCTTCTCGGCGACGCAGGACATCGCGATCGACGCCTTTCGCATCGAGAGCCTGCCGCAGGAAAAGCTGGGCGCCGGCGCCGGCGTCGTCGTGCTCGGCTATCGCATCGCCATGTTCACGGCCTCCGCCGGCGCCCTCTACCTCGCCGCTGAGGTCGGTTGGTCGACGGCCTACGCGGTCATGGCGCTCCTCGTCCTCGTCGGCGTCGGCACCGTGCTCGCCGTCAAGGAGCCGAAGGGCTCGACGACGCGGCTGATCGACGACGACCTCTTGGACGAGGAGCGCAACCTGCGCGAGGTGCCGGCCGACCGCTTGGCGGCACTGCGCGGCTTGAGCGGCGTCCTGCTCACCGTCCTCGTCTGGCTCGTCGTCCTGGAGCCGCTCTCCTTCCTCTTCGGCCTGCTTGGCCCCTACAACGCCGGCTGGGCCGGGTCTTGGGGGATCGGGCACACGTTCGGGCTCGCCCTCGTACTGGCCGGCAACGTCGCGATCATGGGGCTCGGCCTGCGCGTCGCCTACCGCATGTGGCGCCTCGACCCGAGCACCGGCCCCGACCTCAAGACCTACGCCCTCCTGGCGCTCGGCTGGGCGGTCTTCAAGATCGTCTGGTACGTGCTCAGCGCAGCACCGCCCTACTTCGGCGAGGTCTACGGCTGGGCGCTGCTGGCGCTGATCGGCCTCGCCGTCAACGGGGTTCTCGCCCTCTTCGGCGCGGGGCCGATCGTCCTCGACGCGGCGTCGAGCGTGCCTTGGGTGATGATCCTCTCGTTTTGGATCGAGTTCTTCGTCCTCGTCGCGGTCTACGGCGTGCCCTACTTCAGCCTGCGGGCGATCGCGACCTTCGGCCGCGTCCCGATCAAGGGGGAGCACAAAGTCCATCTGTGGATGCGCCGCGCCGTGATCGAGCCGTTCCACGACTTCTTCGAGCGCCACGGCCTCAAGGCCGCGCTCACCATCCTGGCGCTGATCTCGCTGTTCAAGGCGTCCGACGCGGTCCTGACCTTGATGGCCAACCCCTTCTACCTGGAGACCGGCTTCACGCTCAAGCAGATCGCCATCGTCTCGAAGACGTTCGGCCCTTGGATGAGCGTCGTCGGCGGCATCCTGGGCGGCACGCTGACATACCGCCTCGGCCTGATGCGCTCGCTCGCCGTGGCGGCGGTGGCGATGGGCGTGTCCAACTTGATGTACGCGCTGATGGCGGTGATCGGCGACAGCATGGCCTTCTTCTACCTCCTCATCATCGTCGAGAACGCGGCCGGCGGCGTCGGCTCGGCCGTCCTCGTCGCCTACCTCTCCGCCTTGTGCAACGTCCACTACACGGCGGTGCAGTACGCGCTTCTAACCTCGTTCATGCAGCTGTTCGCCAAGTTCGTCGTCATCCCGGCGTCGGGCTTCTACGCCGAGGGCGTCGGCTGGGTCTGGTTCTTCACGACCTCGGCCCTCATGTCGCTGCCGGCGCTCCTCCTCGTCTACGCCATCGCCCGGCAGGGGCTTGCCGCCCCCGTACCCACGGGGGCGGCGGACGGGCACGCCGCTTGACCATTAGGCGGGCGTCTGCCTTACTCTCCTCCAAGACTTTATACCCGACGGGAGGATTTGTTCATGGTTCGAACGAAGTTGCGTGCGCTCGCACTCGGCGCGGCGACGGTTGGTCTCCTGGGCGCCGGCGGCGCCTCGGCCGAGACCTTCATCACCATCGGCACCGGCGGCCAGACCGGCGTCTACTACGTCGTCGGCCAGTCGATCTGCCGCCTCGTCAACCGCGGCACGGCCGAGCACGACATCAAGTGCACCGCCCCCTCGACCGGCGGCTCGATCGCCAACGTCAACGCGATCAAGGCCGGGCAGATGAACATGGGCGTCGCGCAGAGCGACGTGCAGTACAACGCCTACAACGGCGTCGCCGACTTCGAGGGCGACGAGGTCGACAACCTGCGCTGCGTCTTCGCCGTCCACCCCGAACCCTTCACCGTCGTCGCCCGCCAGGATTCGAAGATCGAGTCCTTCGACGATTTGAAGGGCAAGCGGGTCAACGTCGGCAACCCGGGCTCGGGTCAGTTGGCGACGATGGAGGTCGTGCTGGAATCTAAGGGCTGGACGATGGACGACTTCTCCCTTGCCTCGCAATTGAAGCCGGCCGAGCAGGCCTCGGCCCTGGGCGACAACAAGGTCGACGCGATCGTCTACACCGTCGGCCACCCGAACGGCTCGATCCAAGAGGCGACGACCACGGTCGAGGCCAACCTCGTGCCGGTCACTGGGCCTGAGATCGACAAGCTGGTCGAGGACAACCCCTACTACGCCAAGGCGACGATCCCCGGCGGCATGTACAAGGGCACCGACAGCGACACCGACACCTTCGGCGTCAAGGCGACCTTCGTCTCCTCGACCGACACCGACGACGAGACGATCTACCAAGTCGTCAAGGCGGTGTTCGACAATTTCGACCGCTTCAAGCGCCTGCACCCGGCGTTCGAGAGCCTGGAGCCCGAGACGATGATCAAGGAGGGCGAGGGCTGCTCCGCCCCGATGCACCCCGGCGCCGAGCGCTACTACAAGGAGCAGGGCTGGATGTAGACCTCAGCCTCTCGACCGGGGAGCCGACCCACCCGTCCGCCCCCCGGTCGTTCAACCCTTGAAGGGGTCGATCGCCACGAAGAAGCGACGCGCCGGTGGACCTGGGTACGGAGGAAGCAATGGCAAAAGACACGACAGCGACGGAGGTGGTCTCGCCACAGGGCGGCCTCGACGACATCACCTCCAGCGACACGGGCGGGCGCAATCCCGGTAAGGGGGTGGCGACGTTTGTCCTCGTCGTCGCCGTCGTCTGGTCCTTGTTCCAGCTCTGGATCGCTTCACCCCTGCCCTTCATCATCGGCTTTGGCGTCTTCAACGACACCGAGGCGCGCTCGATCCACCTCGCGTTCGGCCTGTTCCTCGCCTACCTCGCCTACCCGATGTTCAAGTCGAGCCCGCACGACCGGGTTCCGGCCTATGATTGGATCTGCGCCGTCCTGGCGGCGGTCTGCGCCCTCTACCTCTACATCTTCTACCAGAGCATCGCCGGCCGCATCGGCGCCCCGATCGGCCAGGACTACGTCGCCGCCGTGATCGGCATGGTCCTGCTCTTGGAGGCGACCCGCCGCTCGCTCGGCCCGGCGCTGATGATCATCGCCATCGTCTTCCTCGCCTACTCCTTCCTCGGCCCCTACATGCCGGACATCATTGCCCACCAGGGCAATTCCTTGGGTCAAGTCGTCAACCACCAGTGGATCACGACCGAGGGCGTGTTCGGCATCGCGCTCGGCGTCTCGGCCAGCTTCGTCTTCCTCTTCGTCTTGTTCGGGGCACTCCTCGACAAGGCGGGCGCCGGCAACTGGTTCATCCAGGTCGCGTTCTCGCTCATGGGCCACATGCGCGGCGGCCCCGCCAAGGCGGCCGTCGTCAGTTCCGGCCTCACCGGCCTGATCTCAGGCTCCTCGATCGCCAACGTCGTCACGACCGGCACCTTCACCATCCCCTTGATGAAACGGGTCGGCTTCTCCGCCGAGAAGGCGGGTGCCGTCGAGGTCGCCTCCTCGGTCAACGGCCAGATCATGCCGCCCGTCATGGGTGCCGCCGCCTTCCTCATGGTCGAGTTCGTCGGCATCCCCTACACCGAGGTCATCAAGCACGCCTTCCTGCCGGCGCTGATCTCCTACATCGCGCTCGTCTACATCGTCCACCTCGAAGCCCTGAAGGCCGGGATGGAGGGCCTGCCGCGCGCGGTGGCGCCCAAGCCCTGGGTGCAGTGGCTGACCGGTGTGGCGTTCGGCATCGTGACCCTGGGCGTCGTCTCGTTCGCCGTCTACTACGGCGTCGGCTGGCTGCGCACGCTCTTCCCCGACACGGCCGGCTGGATCCTGGCGGTGCTCCTCGCCGTCGCCTACGTCGCCCTCCTCTACGTCGCCTCGCGCGTGCCCGACTTGAAGATGGACGACCCGAACGCGCCCGTGACCCGGCTGCCGGAGCCGCGCCCGACCGTCCTGTCCGGCCTGCACTACCTCGTCCCGGTCGTCGTCCTCGTCTGGTGCTTGATGATCGACCGGCTCTCGCCCGGCCTCTCGGCGTTCTGGGCCGCCGTCTTCATGATCTTCATCCTCGTGACCCAGCGGCCCTTGATGGCGGTGTTCCGCAGCACGGGCGACCTCGGCGGGCAGGCGGTGCGCGGCTTTTGGGAACTCATCGACGGGCTCGCCGCCGGTGCGCGCAACATGATCGGCATCGCGATCGCGACCGCGACCGCCGGCATCATCGTCGGCACCGTGTCCTTGACCGGCGTCGGCTCGGCCCTCGCCGACGTGGTCGAGGTCCTCTCGGGCGGCAACATCCTCGCCATCTTGGCGCTCACCGCCGTCCTCTCGCTCATCCTCGGCATGGGCCTGCCGACGACGGCCAACTACATCGTCGTCTCGGCACTTCTAGCCCCGGTCATCGTCCAGCTCGGCACCCAGAACGGGCTCTTGGTGCCCTTGATCGCCGTCCACCTCTTCGTCTTCTACTTCGGCATCATGGCCGACGTGACGCCCCCCGTCGGCCTCGCCTCATTCGCCGCCGCCGCCGTGTCGGGCGGCGATCCGATCAAGACCGGCGTCGTCGCCTTCTTCTACTCCTTGCGCACGGCGGCGCTGCCGTTCTTGTTCATCTTCAACACCGACCTGCTCCTCTACGAGGTCGATTGGCTGCACGGCATCATGATCTTCATCTTCGCCACGATCGCCATGCTGCTGTTCGCCGCCGCGACGATGGGCTACTTCTTGACCAAGAGCCATATCTGGGAGAGCGTCGCGCTCCTCTTGATCGCGTTCTCGATCTTCAGGCCCGGCTTTTGGTGGGAGATGGTCTTCCCGCCCTACGCCGAGCGCGAGCCCACCCAGATCGTCGAGGCCGCCGCGAACACGCCGGCGGGGGAGCCCTTGCGCCTGCGCGTCTCGGGCCTGAACGAGTTCGGCGCGCCGACCGAGTTCTCCGCCCTATTGCCGCTGCCCGACGCCGGCACCGGCGAGGAGCGGCTGGAGGGTGCCGGCGTCTTCCTGCGCGACGAGGGCGACAAGGTCTTCATCGACGACGTGATCCCCATCGCCGACGACGGCTCCGAGAGTGCCGCCGCCGAGGCCGGCCTCGACTGGGACCAGGAGATCGTCCGGGTGCTGCGCTACCAAGAGCAGCCCTCGAAGTACTGGCTCTACATCCCGATCCTGGCGCTGCTCGCCGGCATCGTCTGGCTGCAGCGCCGCCGGATGGAACCGGCCCCGGCCAAGCACCCCGCCCCCGCCGCGGCCGAGTGAGGGACCGAACATGTACAAGCACATCCTGGTCCCGGTCGAACTCGGCGACGACAAGGCTTGGACCGCAGCCCTCGCCCGCGCGGTCGAACTCGTTCAGGCCTTTGACGCCAAGCTCTCGCTGTTGAGCGTCGTGCCCGACCTCGGCGTCGGCATGGTGTCGAGCTTCTTCCCGCCCGACTACGCCGACAAGGCGCGCGAGACGGCACAAGACGGCATCAACAAGGTCGCGGCGGCGCACGTTCCGGCCGACCTGCACGCCGATACCTACGTCGCCCAGGGCAAGGTCTGGCGCGAGATCGTCCGCGTCGCGAACGAGACCGGCGCCGACCTCGTCGTGATGGGCGGCCGCGACCAGGACGCGCCCGAGACCTTCCTCCTCAGCACGACCGCCCAGCGCGTCGCGCAACGCGCAGGGGCGTCGGTCCTGATCGTGCGGTAGAACGCTGCGCGTTGCGCTCGCCGCGCGGGCTTCTTCTTTTTTTGCTAGTGTTAACGTAGGAGGCTGACCGCGGCGCCGAGGGCCAGCCTCGGACGACGAGCAAAAAGAAAGAAGAAAAGCCCGCGCGGCGAGCGCACGCGCAGCGTTCAATCATCTCGGCCAAGCAAACGAACTGAAAGCACGTCGATGTCACGCATCATCCGGCCAGAACCGAGAGCAGGTCTTGCGACGCGCCGCGAGGTTCTGGTCGGTGCTGCGGCCCTGGGCCTCGCCGCCGCCGCCCTGCTGCCGGGGGCGGCGCGGGCGCAGGAGACGCCGCAGAAAGGTGGGATGCTGCGGGTCGGTTTGGCCGACGGCAGCACGACCGACACCCTCGACCCGCAGACCTACACCGGCGCCTTCATGCTCTGCTTGGGCTTTGCCACCCACAGCACGCTCACCGAGCTCTCACCCGAGGGCGAGTTGGTCGGCGACGCCGCCGAGGGCTGGGAAGCCTCGAAGGACGCCGCGACCTGGACCTTCAAGCTGCGCAAGGGCGTGACGTTCTCCGACGGCAAGCCGATGACGGCCGAGGACGTGATCGGCTCGCTCGCCTACCACGGCGGCGAGGACTCCAAGTCCGGTGCTAAGGAGATCCTCGATCGTATCGCCGAGATGAAGCAGGACGGCGACGACGCGATCGTGTTCAAGCTCGCCGGCGGCAACGCCGACTTTGCCTACCTCATGGCCGACTACCACCTCCTGATCATGCCGCTCAAAGACGGCAAACCCGACTGGCAGGGCTACGTCGGCACGGGCGGCTACGTCTTGGAGAGCTTCGAGCCCGGCGTGCGGGCCGCGCTCAAGCGCAACCCGAATTACTGGAAAGAGAACAGGGCGCACCTGGACGAGGTCGAGATCATCGGGATCGCCGACGCCGCCGCCCGTCAGAACGCGCTCATCACGGGCGAGGTGGACCTGATCAACCGCTGCGACCTCAAGACCGTGCAGCTCCTGGCCAGGGCGCCGGGCCTGCGGATCGAAGAGGCCACGGGCCTGCTGCACTACACCGCCCCGATGATCACGACCTCCTCGCCCTACGACGACAACGAACTGCGCTTGGCGATCAAGCACGGCATCGACCGCGAGGAACTCCTGACCAAGGTCCTGAGCGGCTACGGTGCCTTGGCCAACGACAACCCGATCGCCCCCTCGATCCCGTTCTGGGCCGATTTGGAGCAGCGCACGTACGATCCCGACAAGGCGCGCCACCACCTCAAGCGCTCCGGCTACGACAACGTCGCCCTCGACCTTTCCGCCGCCGACGCCGCCTACGGCGGTGCCGTGGACGCGGCCGTCTTGATGCAGGAACAGCTCGCCAGGGCCGGCGTCAAGGTCAACGTCGTGCGCGAGCCCAACGACGGCTACTGGTCGAACGTGTGGATGAAGAAGCCCTGGTGCGCCGCCTACTGGGGCGGTCGGCCGACCTGCGATTGGATGTTCTCCCAAGCCTACGCCACGGGCGCCAACTGGAACGACACCGCCTGGAGCAACGAGCGCTTCGACGAGCTCTTGCTAGAGGGCCGCACCGAGCTCGACCCGGCGTTGCGGGGCGAGATCTACCACGAGATGCAGGAGATCGTGCGCGACGACGGCGGTGCGGTGATCTGGGCGTTCGCCAACTACGTCGACGGCATGGCCGACAAGGTGCGACACGGCCCCGCGGTCGCCGCCAACTGGGAACTGGACGGCGGCCGCTTCGCCGAGCGCTGGTGGGTGACGGAGTAGGCTTTCGTGAGCGCTGCCAACGTCGAGTCGATCGAGACCGCCTGGATCGCGCTGCCGGACGGAACGAGGCTGGCGGCGCGCCTCTGGCTGCCGGCCGGTGCCCGCGACGCGCCCGTGCCGGCGGTCCTGGAGTTCCTCCCCTACCGCCGGCGCGACGTGACATCCCCGCGCGACGAGAGCACCTACCCCGTCTTCGCCGCCAACGGCTACGCCGGGGTCCGGGTCGACGCGCGCGGCAACGGCGACTCCGACGGGCTGTTCGACGACGAGTACTCGAAGACCGAGTTGGGCGACATCGAGGCGGTGATCGCCTGGATCGCGGCCCAGCCCTGGTGCGACGGGGTCGTCGGCATGATGGGCATCTCCTGGGGCGGCTTCAACGCGCTCCAGACGGCGGCCCGCCGCCCGCCGGCCCTGCGTGCCGTGATCTCGATCGCCTCCTCGGTCGACCGCTACGCCGACGACATCCACTACCGCGGCGGCTGCCACCTCTCGGCCAACCTCTACTGGGCCACGACCGTGCTCGGCAACACCGCCCGCCCGCCCGACCCGACGGTGGTGGGGGAAGGCTGGCGCGAAACGTGGCTGCGGCGCCTGGACGCCCTCGAACCCTTGAGCTTTCCTTGGATCGAGCACGGGCGCCGCGACGCCTACTGGCGCCACGGCTCGATCTGCGAGGACTACGCCGCCCTGGCCGACGTGCCGGCACTCGTGATCGCCGGCTGGGCCGACGGCTACCGCAACACGCCGACCAAGGCTGTGACGGGGCTCGCCAACGGCTCCAAGGCGATCGTCGGCCCGTGGATCCACAAATACCCCCACTTCGCCTACCCCCACCCGCGCATCGACTTCCACGCCGAGGCGATCGCTTGGTGGGACCGCTGGCTGAAGGGCATCGCCAACGGGGTCGAGGCCCTGCCCGAGGCGCGCGCCTTCATCGCTGAGGGGGCCGAGGGGGTCCGCCTCGGCGATCGGCGCGAGCGCGAGGCCGGCCGCTGGGTCGCCCGTGAACGCATCGGGGCCGACGTGCCTGCCTTGAGCCTCAACCTCCACCCCGACGGCGCCCTGCGCGCGGAAATAGCACCGGAGGCGGCGCTGACGCTGTGCTCGCCACAGGGCTGCGGCGCCGCCTCCGGCGAGTTCTTCACCGTCAACGCCGAGTGCGAACTGCCGGGCGACCAAGCCCCCGACGACGCCCGCAGCACAGTCTTCGAGACGCCCCCCTTAAAAGCCCCGCTCGACCTGCTCGGCCGCCCGCGCCTGCGCCTGCGGCTCGCGATCGACGTGCCTTTGGGCAATTTGTTCGCCCGTCTCGTCGACGTGCATCCCAATGGCGCCGCCCGCCTCGTGTCGTTGGGGATGCTCAACCTCGCCCACCGCGAGGGCAGCGAAGCGCCGACGCCGATGACGCCGGGCGGGGCCGAGGCGATCGAGCTTCATCTTGATGAGGCGGGCTACCGCTTCAACACCGGCCACCGCCTGCGGCTCGCCCTCTCGACCGTCTACTTCCCGATGGCCCTGCCGCCGCCCGAGGCCGTCACCGCCACGCTCACTACCGGCCCCGACACCGGCCTCGACCTGCCGATCCCGGACGACCTGCACGACATCGCCCTCCCGCCGCCCGCGAACGCCGACCCGCTGCAGCACTACCCGACGACGACGCCCGCCGCGTCCCGCACGACGACGCATGAGGCCGGCACCACCGTCTGCACGATCGAGGACGACAGCGGCACGATCACCCATCCCGAGAACGGTGTGGTCTGGCGGGAAACCCGCCGCTCGGTCTGGTCGATCGGCGACGACGACCCCTTGAGCCTGGAGGGGACCGAGCGCACGACCGCGCTGCGCGAACGGCCCGGCTGGCGCATCGAGACCGCCGCCACCGGCCGCCTCACCGCGACGGCGGACGCCTGGCACGTCGAGGCGTCGATCACGGCGATCGAGAACGGGGCCGAGGTCTTCGCGCGAAGCTGGACAAGGCGTATCGCGCGGGATTGCATGTGAGAACGCTTCGCGTGCGCTGCCGCGCAGGCTTCCTTTTTCTTCTTTTTGTCTTTGTCCGAGTCTGGCCCCCGGTGCTGTGGCCAAACTCTTCAATACTTTGGCGCCTCTATAGGCAGGACCATCGAGTTCGACCTGATGCAGCCAGAAGTACTGGAAGAACAAAGCCCTGCCACCCTGGACCCCCAATCAAGTCGGGGTGACGGGGGAAGCAGTGTGGGCAGTTGAGATCAACTGTCGATCAAGAAGAGCAAACACCGCCGCAACACACTTGGCTTTATCAGGCCGAGCTTGATGGATGTGTCCGTATGTCTGTTAAGGTGATGAAGAATTTAGCTATAGCGCACAATTTTCGCATTCATTTATCTTTATCATAAATTAACTACTTACTTAATCATCAACTTTCCACCAATAATCGTTTCGGTAGAAGCTATATTGAACAATATGTTGTTTTGAATTTTATTTTTGGATATTAAATCTTCCAGCTTATTAAGTTCTTCCTCAGTCAGATAAATTATGTATTGTTTTAAAATTACGATAGGATATACTTTTGTATTTACGTTGCCAGTCGATATCATTATGTATTCTTTTTGGCTTAAAGTAACTTTTATGCGCGCTTGTATGGCTACCGCCCCTGCTGAAGCGGAGCTTAATATGGCCAACAATATTATTACAAGTAATGTCAGGTAATAACGGGGTGTTTTTTCTTTGAAAAAGCTAAATACTATAATCAAATAAAAAATAGATGCAAATAATACGAACAAAAATATAAGGACCGTTAAAAAATCGGAGGGTTTGAGCTTGGCATAGACCGCCCATATCCGTCGGCCAGGGAACGGCGGACGGGGCGGGTTGGATGGGGCTACGGTGCAAGGGGTGCGGGGGCGAGGAGCACGTCAAGAACGGGTTCATGCGCGGCAAGCAACGCTACCGCTGCAAGGGCTGCGGGCTGAACTTCACCGACACCCCGCCGCGCGGGATGCCGCTGCGGCTCAAGGTGGAAGCGGTGCTGCTCTACCTCAGCGGCGTCTCGATGAACCGCACCGCCAAGCTGCTCGGGGTGTCGACCCCCACGGTGCAGGCCTGGATCGAGCGCTTTGCGGAAGTCTACGCGCAAAAGCCCGAGCCCGAAGGCCGTGCCGTCGTGGTCGAGCTGGACGAGATGTGGCACTACCTCAAAAAAAGCCGAACAAGCTGTGGGTCTGGAAGGCTCGGGATCGTGCTACGGGACGGCTCATCGACTGGGAGCTGGGGGGTCGTGACCGAGCCACCCTTGAACGCCTTCTCAAGCGCCTGAAGCGCTGGGGCGTGCGGCTCTACTGCACCGACGACTGGGCCGCCTACGAGAAGGCGATCCCCCAAGGCCGGCTCTACGTCGGCAAAAAGGAGACCCACGGCATCGAGCGCGACCACGCCCGCCAGCGGCACTGGCTCGCCCGCTTTCGGCGCCGGTCGATCGTGGTCTCCAAGGCCGTGCGCATGGTGGACGCCTCGATCGCGCTGTTCGCCCGCTTCGGCGGCAACGACAAGATCGGCGACCTCCGGTCTATGCTAGCCTGAGACCCTCAAAAATCGGATGCTTCCGTTGTTATTTTTGATTCTTTTAAAGAATTTATATTGTATGCTATATATATTAGAAGAATTGATACTAGCCCTACTGCAAACTGTGTAAATCTATCAAATTTATCCAAACCAAGTTTAATATTTATTCTATTTAAAAATCGTGCTATTGAATTGTCATCTTTTGCATCTCTCGGCATAATTATCAATATTGTTGTTAAAGGAACGAAAAAACCTACCAGTCCTACAGCGTATATAATTTGTATTGTTGTATAAAACAACAACCAAATAAGCTGAAACCCATCTTCTATTGAAATTAGATAATAAAAATTAGTGTTTAAACCAGCAAAAAATCCCATAGCGAAGCTATATCCTAATACCAGTAGCATTATAGGTACGCTAAATATTCCAAGTAATCTTAATAGAATTTTCTCTCTATCGGTGATTTTGCTACTATTATTGTTTATCGTATCACTCATGCGCAAGATACTTTCACCAACAAGTTCATCCGCATCGGCTGGTCGAACGCCCTGCCCTTCTCGACCGCCCGGCCCAACGCCTCGAACCGCGCCCGCAAGCTTTCCTCCAGCGCCGCCACCCGCGCCCGCCGCGCCGGATCGACGGCGACGAGGGCCCGCATGAAGGCGTCCGCGTCGGGGTAGACGATTTCGGCCGTGTAGTGCGTCTCGATCGTCGGCACGAGGCCCGCCGGCGGATCGCCGAGCGCCGCGTAGGCCCCCCGCCGCACCTCCGTCTCGTCCTCCACCTCCTGGGCGAGGTCGAAGAAGGCGCCAGCCGCCACGGGCTCGATCGCGCACAGGCGCCCGCCCGGCCTCAGCGCCCGCGCCGCCTCTCTGATCGCCCGGGCCACGGCCCTGGGCGGGACGTGGTGCAGGCTGTTCATGAAGAGGGCGAGGTCGAGCGAGGCGTCGCGCAGCGGCAGGCGCTCGGCCGCGGCCTGGACCGCGTGGACCCCCGTCTGCAGCGCCGCCCGCCCGATCGCCTCCGCCCCCGGATCGACGGCGAGCGCCACGGCGCCGCGCTTGACCAGCCAGCGCGCCAGCCGGCCGTCGCCACAGCCGATGTCGGCGCAGACGAGGCCGTCGAGGTCGCCTAGATCCGTCAAAACCTCGGCGTTGCTCCGCCGGGGCGGGTTCGCGGCGTCGGGCGGGTGGAGCGGCATTGGTTGAACCTCGCGCGAAGGGTCATGCGGCGCCACCAAGCCCGCCTGCGCGTCCCGCCGTCAAGGATCGATTTGACGACGCAAAAGAGAACAAACCGTGATCGAAGCGTTGCCGTCCGGCCGGTTCTGGCCCATCTTGGGGGAACCCACCACACCCGCCGGAGCCGCCATGCACAGCGAGACCAAGGACCCGCTCCAACTCCTCCAGGCGCTGGCGACGGACCCGGGCCTCGTGCGGCGGCCGGAGGCTGGGCAGACGTTCGACTTGGTCTCGGACTTCGAGCCCTCGGGCGACCAGCCGGCGGCGATCGAGGAATTGGTCGCGGGCCTCAAGGCCAACGAGCGCGACCAAGTGCTGTTGGGCGTCACCGGCTCGGGCAAGACCTTCACCATGGCGCACGCGATCAAGCGCCTCGCCCGGCCGGCGATCATCCTGGCGCCCAACAAGATCCTGGCGGCCCAGCTCTACGGCGAGTTCAAGGAATTCTTCCCCAACAACTCGGTCGAGTACTTCGTCAGCTACTACGACTACTACCAGCCCGAGGCCTACGTCCCGCGCACCGACACCTACATCGAGAAGACTTCGGCGATCAACGAGCAGATCGATCGGATGCGCCACTCGGCGACGCGCGCCCTGTTCGAGCGCGACGACGTCATCATCGTCGCCTCGGTCTCGTGCATCTACGGCATGGGCTCGCCCGAGACCTACGCCCGCATGACGATGGGCCTGACCAAGGGCGCCCGCGTCGATCGGCAGAGCCTCTTGCGGGCGCTGGTCGAGTTGCAGTACCGGCGCAACGAGATCGGCTTCTCGCGCGGCGACTTTCGCTCCAAGGGCGACACGATCGAGATCTTCCCGGCCCACCTCGACGACAAGGCATGGCGGGTGTCGCTGTTCGGCGATGAGATCGAGGGCATGGTCGAGTTCGACCCGCTCACCGGCGAGCGCTACCAGAAGCTCGACCAGATCCGCCTCTACCCGAACTCGCACTACGTCACGCCCAAGCCCACGCTCAAGCAGGCGGTCGAGACGATCAAGGCCGAACTGAAGGCAACGCTGGAGGTCTTTCGCGCCCAAGGACAGCTCCTGGAGGCCGAGCGGCTGGAGCAGCGGACCACGGCCGATTTGGAGATGATCCTCACGACGGGCTCCTGCCCCGGCATCGAGAACTACTCCCGCCACCTCTCCGGCCGCACGCCGGGCGAGCCGCCGCCGACCTTGTTCGAGTACATCCCCGAGAACGCGCTCCTCTTCGTCGACGAGAGCCACGTCGCCGTGCCGCAGGTCGGCGGCATGTTCAAGGGCGACCGGGTGCGCAAGTCGACGCTGGCCGAGCATGGCTTTCGCCTGCCCTCCTGCCGCGACAACCGGCCCTTGAAGTTCGAGGAGTGGGACGCGATGCGGCCGCAGACGATCTTCGTCTCGGCGACGCCCGGCCCCTGGGAGATGGAGCGCACCGGCGGCGTCTTCACCGAGCAGGTGATCCGCCCGACCGGCCTCGTCGATCCAGAGGTGATCGTCCGCCCGGTCGAGCACCAAGTCGACGACCTCCTGGCCGAGTGCCGCGCCATGCGCGAGCACGGCCTGCGCGTGCTGGTCACGACGCTGACCAAGCGCATGGCCGAGGACCTCTCCGAGTACCTGCACGAGCAGGGCGTCAAGGTCCGCTACATGCACTCCGACATCGATACGCTGGAGCGCATCGAGATCGTCCGCGACCTGCGCCTCGGCAAGTTCGAGGTCCTGGTCGGGATCAACCTGCTGCGCGAGGGGCTCGATATCCCCGAGTGCGGCCTCGTCGCCATCCTCGACGCCGACAAGGAGGGCTACCTGCGCTCCGAGACCTCGCTGGTCCAGACGATCGGCCGCGCCGCGCGCAACGTCGACGGGCGCTGCATCCTCTACGCCGACACGATGACCAAGTCCCTGAAGGCCGCGATCCAGGAGACCGACCGCCGCCGCGACAAGCAGCTCGCCTACAACGCCGAGCACGGCATCACGCCGCAGTCGATCAAGAAGCGCATCGGCCAGATCATCCAGAGCACGCCCGAGGCCGACTACGTCACCGTCGACATCGGCGAGGACGTCGTCCACCTCACCGGCATGAACCTGCAAGCCCACATCGCCAAGCTTGAGCAGAAGATGCGCGACGCCGCCGCCAACCTCGAATTCGAGGAGGCCGCCCGGCTCAGGGACGAGATCAAGCGCCTGGAGGACGGCGAACTCGGCCTCCCCGTCCGCGGCGGTGCCTCCCCCGCCCCCAACGCCAAACCCTGGCGCCCGAACGCGACCCGGTCCGAGAAGCGCAAGCTCGCCGAGGCGAGGAAGCGGGGTCGGCCGCGCAAGGCGGGGTGAGAACGCTTCGCGTGCGCTCGCCGCGCGGGCTTTTTCTTCTTTTTTTGCAATTTTTAACGAGGCGGCTCGAATATTAGGGCTAGCCTTTGTCCAAGAACGCTTCGGTAGGGGAGATCAAGATGAGCAAGCGCATCGTGTTCACGGGCGGCAGCGGCAAGGCCGGTCGCCATGCCATTGCTTACCTGCTCGACCAGGGCTACGAGGTGCTGAACCTCGACCTGGTCCCGCTCGACAACCCGAACGTCAACACGCTGATCACCGATCTTACCGATGGTGGACAGGTCTTCGACGCCCTGTCGATGCACTTCGGCTTCGGGGGATTGACGACCGGCAAGGGACCAGGGTCCGTCGACGCCGTCGTCCACTTCGCCGCCGTGCCGCGCATCCTCATCAAGCCCGACAACGAGACGTTTCGGACCAACGTCGTCTCGACCTACAACGTCATCGAAGCGGCCGTGAAGCTCGGGGTCCGCAAAATCGTCATCGCGTCGAGCGAGACCACCTACGGCGTCTGCTTCGCCGAGGGCGACAAGGACTTCCACGCCTTCCCGCTCGAAGAGGACTACGACGTCGACCCGATGGACAGCTACGGGCTCTCCAAGGTCGTGAACGAGAAGACCGCCCGTGCCTTTGCCATGCGCAGCGGCGCGGACATCTACGCCCTTCGCATCGGCAACGTCATCGAGCCGCACGAGTACGGCATGTTCAAGGACTTCTTACAGGACCCCCCGTCGCGCAAGCGCAATGCCTGGAGCTACATCGACGCCCGCGACCTCGGCCAGATCGTCCACCTGTGCGTCGAGAAGGACGGCCTAGGCTTCGAGGTCTTCAACGCGACCAACGACACCATCACCGCCAACACGCCGACGGCCGAGTTCCTGGGCAAGTGGGCGCCGAACACCCCGATCGCGCGCGACCTGGAAGAGTTCGAGGCCCCGCTCTCGAACCGCAAGATCAGGCGGGTCCTCGGCTTCAAGGAGGCGCACGACTGGCGCCGCTACGTCAAGGCGTGAACGCTTGCGCGTGCGCTGCCGCGCGGGCTTCTTTTTTACACAAAACAAATACTCATTAACTACGATATAAGTTTGTTTGAAAATTAATGGCTACCTTGATTGCTGTGAAAAATGATCTAAAGCCTGACTATCATTAGATGTTTTGTCCTTAGCTGATAAGTCTTCTGCCGTCTTATTTGCCGCTAACCACCGGCGAGCAGGTGTCTGATCACGCAAACCTAGAGGGAGATTTTCAACCTCACTTCGAGCCGCTTTAAACTCTTCATGAAGCCAGCCGGGTTCCAGTTGCACTTCTCGAAAAGACATGTTTATCCACTCCCCTGTCGTCCCTGCGCCCCTCCTCATTGGCATAACAAAATACTATTCACAAACAAAAATTTCTCTTAATCACTGAAAAAATGTTCATTATGGCGCTATGTTCAAACCTTCTAGAACATCTTTCTCAGCCAAAAAATCCTAATCTAGGAAAGCAAGTTAGATGCAAGTACCAAATGATAATCTAACAGCTATTAAGCATC
Source organism: Geminicoccaceae bacterium (assembly GCA_965217265.1). GTDB lineage: Bacteria > Pseudomonadota > Alphaproteobacteria > Geminicoccales > Geminicoccaceae > JAGRGG01. The sequence goes on from CBDCHP010000011.1 coordinate 464,571, forward strand.
CTGAAATTGTAATAGGGCTTGTAGGACCTATAGGAATAGATATGAAGAGCATAGTAGGTATTTTGTCTGCACAACTAAAGATCGTTGGGTATAAATCTGATTATATTCACTTGACAGATATGCTTAAAGAACTTGCTTAAGATGCCTCTTGCTGAAAAACCTATTGAAGCGCGATACGATTCATACATTGAAGCTGGCAATAAATTGCGTGAAAAACTCGGTCGTGCAGACGCATTCGCTTTGTTAGCAATAAGCGGCATTAGAAAGGCACGCTTGCAGCTTACTAAAAAGCGCGATTCACCAGCACATAAACAAGCATATATTGTTTCTCAGTTCAAACGTCCTGAAGAAATTGAAGCTCTTCGCCGAGTTTATGGACAGCATTTTATTCTTCTCTCTGTGCATTCCTCTAGAAGTTCTCGGGTTGATTACCTTACTAATTTAATTGCACGCTCTCATCATCTTGAAGGAAGAAGCCAAGGCTTCAGATCGGTGGCAGAAACACTAGTCAATCGAGATGAGGAAGAAGAAGAAAAGATTTTTGGTCAACGCCTTCGGGAAACATTTTATTTAGGCGATTTTGTTGCAAGATATAGTGACCATTCTCATATTGGCAATACAATCAACCGGATAATAGGCAGTTTTTTTGGTAATCCATTTATAACACCTACGCGAGATGAATATTTTTCATATGTGGCCAGATCTGCAGCACTTAGGTCATCTGACCTTTCTCGCCAGGTTGGTGCTGCTATTGTATCTCCGAGTGGTGAGATAATTAGCCTTGGATGTAATGAAGTTCCAAAAGCTGGAGGCGGATCTTACTGGGAAGATGATCAGCATGATTATAAAGATTACTGTCTCGGGCATGATCCAAATGTTAGATTTAGGGATCAAATAATAGCTGATTTATTTCAACGCCTGAAGCCAAAATGGCTATCCGATGACAAAAAGAATATGGACATAGAAGATTTGATTAATTTATCCCTTTTTGACAGCAATGAAGCAGTTTTACGTGGTGCGCGCATAACTGAAGTATTAGAATTTGGGAGAGTTGTTCATGCTGAGATGCTTGCAATAAGCGATGCTGCACGCCGGGGTTTATCAACCAAAGATGCCACTTTATATTGTACTACATTTCCTTGCCATAATTGCGCAAGGCATATTATTTCAAGTGGTATATCGAAAGTAATTTATATTGAGCCATATCCTAAAAGTTTAGCTGCAGATTTGTATAAAGACTCAATCGTGGTGGATGGACATCGCTATCATCCTTCAGCTTCTGTCGAATTTACCTCTTTTGAGGGTATCTCTCCAAATAAATATAGAGAAATATTTACTAAGGGAAAAAGAAAAAATAAAGATGGAAGCGCAATTTCGTGGAACCCTGTAGATTCAAAGAGGGTTTGAGCTTGGCATAGACCGCCCATATCCGTCGGCCAGGGAACGGCGGACGGGGCGGGTTGGATGGGGCTACGGTGCAAGGGGTGCGGGGGCGAGGAGCACGTCAAGAACGGGTTCATGCGCGGCAAGCAACGCTACCGCTGCAAGGGCTGCGGGCTGAACTTCACCGACACCCCGCCGCGCGGGATGCCGCTGCGGCTCAAGGTGGAAGCGGTGCTGCTCTACCTCAGCGGCGTCTCGATGAACCGCACCGCCAAGCTGCTCGGGGTGTCGACCCCCACGGTGCAGGCCTGGATCGAGCGCTTTGCGGAAGTCTACGCGCAAAAGCCCGAGCCCGAAGGCCGTGCCGTCGTGGTCGAGCTGGACGAGATGTGGCACTACCTCAAAAAAAGCCGAACAAGCTGTGGGTCTGGAAGGCTCGGGATCGTGCTACGGGACGGCTCATCGACTGGGAGCTGGGGGGTCGTGACCGAGCCACCCTTGAACGCCTTCTCAAGCGCCTGAAGCGCTGGGGCGTGCGGCTCTACTGCACCGACGACTGGGCCGCCTACGAGAAGGCGATCCCCCAAGGCCGGCTCTACGTCGGCAAAAAGGAGACCCACGGCATCGAGCGCGACCACGCCCGCCAGCGGCACTGGCTCGCCCGCTTTCGGCGCCGGTCGATCGTGGTCTCCAAGGCCGTGCGCATGGTGGACGCCTCGATCGCGCTGTTCGCCCGCTTCGGCGGCAACGACAAGATCGGCGACCTCCGGTCTATGCTAGCCTGAGACCCTCGATTCAAAACCTATTATCAGATCGTTTTTTCCAGCTTACGTAGAACTAGAGTTCGTTGTACTAGAGGCATTTGCAGAAAAAATGGAAAACTCCGGTCTGGTTGGTAAATAAACCCAATATTTTAACAAAATCGTACCGTCTTATTATTGCATGTAAAATTTAATGCTTTTATTTCTTTTATTTTGCATTGAAATTTGTTTTAGGCAACAACTATAAGCAAAAAGTAAAATTTCATGCTATCGCCCCTGAGCTGTTCAAACATCGGGAACACCCTGCCCCGCTCGCCGGTTGCTCTCCTACATCCCATAGGAGATCCACCTTTGCCCCTCGCCGCCGAACGCATCGACGTCGCCGCCGCCGTTCGACGGGTCGCGGCGCTCGCGGCGGAGCGCGCGCCCGCCCTCGACGTCGACGGCGCCTTTCCCGACCTCGAAATCGGGGCGCTCGCCGACGAAGGCTTGCTCGTAGCACCCTTGCCGCGATCGCTCGGCGGCGAGGGGATCGGCACCGAATTTGCCGGCGCCCTCCCCCTCCTCGGCGTCCTGCGGGCCTTGGGCTTCGCCAGCCTGCCGCTCGGCCGGCTCTACGAGGGCCACGTCAACGCGCTGAAGCTGGTCTGCCTCTACGGCGACGACGTGGGGCGCCGCACCGCCGCCGCCGACGCGCGGGCCGGGCACCTGTTCGGCGTCTGGAACACCGAGCGCCCGCCCGGCCTGATGCTTCGAGACGGCCGGCTCGTCGGCGCCAAGGTCCACGCCTCGGGGGCGGGCTTTGTTCGCCGGGCGCTCGTCACCGCGCGCGCGGACGGCGACGACGCGCCGGTCATGGTCCTGGCGCGGCTCGGGGCGGACGATCTGGCCGATCGCGCCGACCTCGCGCCCTGGACGGGGGTGCACGGGATGCGCGCCTCGGCGACCGGCACGTTCGACTTCACCGGCATCGAGGCCGGCCCCGGCGACGTGATCGGGCGCCCCGGCGACTACACCCGTCAACCCGCCTTCGCCGCCGGTGCCTGGCGCTTCGCCGCCGTGCAGGCGGGCGGCATCGAGCGCCTCGTCGCCCTGTTCAAGGCGCACCTCCTGGCGACCAGCCGCGACGGCGCCCCCTCCCAGCGCGCCCGCTTCGGCGAGGCGCTGATCGCCGCCGAGACCGCGCGCCTGTGGCTCGAACGCGCGGCACCCCTGGCCGAGGACCTGAACGCCGATCCGGCGACGGCAGTCGCTTACGTCAACCTCGCCCGGATCGCCGTCGAGCGCGCCGGGCTGGACGTCCTGGAGCGCGCCCACCGCAGCGTCGGCATGGCCGGGTTCGCCGGCGGCCAGGCGCTCGCCCGCGTCAGTCGTGATTTGCAACTCTATCTCCGCCAGCCCGCCCCGGACGCCGCCCTCGACGCCGCCGCGGCGCACGGCCTCGGCCACGCCGGCTTTCCCCGCGACGACGCGGCGTGAGCATCAGCGCCGCCGCCTACCTCGCCGCCGCGGCCGCGTTGCCGCTGCTCGAAGCATCCGACCTTCCCTTTCGCCGCGCCGTCGTCGTCGCGCCGCACCCCGACGACGAGAGCCTCGGCTGTGGCACGCTCCTCGCGGCGCTGGCGGCATCGAACGGTGCCGCCCGGGTCGTCTTCCTCACCGACGGCGGCGCCTCGCACCCGGACTCGCGCGCGTGGCCCCGGCAGCGGCTCGCGGCCCTTCGCCGCACCGAGGCGCTGGCGGCGCTGGCCGATCTCGGCCACGCGGCCGAGGCGGCCCTGTTCCTCGACCTGCCCGACGCCGAAGCACCGGCCTTGGGCGAGCCCGGCTTCGCCGGGGCGGTCGCGGCCGTCGCCGCTGCCGCCGAGGCGATCGACGCCGAGGCGCTGGCCGTGACGTGGCGCCACGACCCGCACCGCGACCACGAGGCGGCCCACGCGATCGCCCGCGGGGCGGCCGGGGGGCGGCGCCTGCTCGAATACCCGATCTGGGGCTGGAACCTGCCAGCCGAAACGGTCGTCGCCGAGGCCCCGCCGCGCGGCTTTCGCCTCGATCCCACGCCCCACGCCACCGCCAAGCGCCGTGCCGTCGGGCGCCACCGCTCGCAACTCGGCCTCGTCGTCGCCGACGACCCCGGCGGCTTCGCCCTCGATCCGCCTACGCTGGCCCGCTTCGAGGCGCCGGAAATCTTCATGGAGGCCCCTTGAGTCCGCGCCCCGACCGCTCGCTGCCGCCCGCCTACTTCGAGCGCCTCTACGCCGCCGACGCCGACCCTTGGGGCTTTGCCACCAGCCCTTACGAGCGGGCCAAGTACGACGCCACGCTGGCGGCGCTGCCCAAGAAGCACTACGCGAACGCCTTCGAGGTCGGCTGCTCGATCGGCGTCCTCACCGCCCGCCTCGCCGGACGCTGCGACCGGCTCCTCGCCGTCGACGTCGCCGAGGACGCCCTGGAACGCGCCCGCGAACACTGTGCCGCCCTGGCGGGGGTGCGCTTCGAGCGGCTGCGCTTTCCCGACGCGGCGCCCGAGAGCCGCTTTGATTTGATCGTCCTCTCCGAGGTCGTCTACTACTGGTCGGCCCCCGACGTCGCCCGCGCCGCCGACCTCGCCGTCGCCGCCCTCGAACCCGGCGGCGACGTGATCCTCGTCCACTACGTCCGCGCCACCGACTACCCGCTTTCCGGCGACGACGCCGCCGAACGCTTCATCGCCGCCGCAAAAGGCTGCCGCGTCACCCACGCCGAGCGCAACGGCGACTACCGCATCGACGTTTTAACCCGCAGGGCTTGAGAGGCTTGGGGATCAAACCCTACGGATATGTCGCCGTTCTAGTCTATACTTCGTCCTAACGCTTCACGCCCGCGAGGGCGAGACCAAGGCCGGAGCCGAAGAAAAGACATCCCGTAAGCCTGTGCCGCAGGCGGCCCAGCTTCATGATCGCCGGTCGTGCCGATTGCGCGGTGGCCGACCAGGCGAGGTCGCCCAAGAGGATGACGCTCAGATATAGGAATGCAGGAAAAAGGAGCGGGGCCGATCCAGCATCCCCGCGCACGAACTGCGGTAGGAACGCCGCGTTGAACAGCAGCGTCTTGGGGTTGATCGTTGCCAGCAACAGCCCTTGCCAGAACAGCGAACGCAACGGTTTGCGGCCGACGCCGGCGTCTTGCAAGTCCTCAACGCTTTGCCGCCATGACACGACACCCAAGTAGAGAAGATAGGCAACGCCGGCCCATTTCAGCCAGATGAAGGTCGATGCGGCAAACTCTACGAGGGCCGTGAATCCCAAAACCACGACGATCAATTGCAGGGCAACGCCGATCGTCGTTCCGAGAACGGTGGCGGCACCGAAACGCAGACCGCGCACGATCGTGTTGGCAACGATGAGTGCCACGTTCGAGCCGGGTATCGCGACCAGGAGCATGGTCGCCGCGGCAAGCGCGAACGCTGAAGGGAAATCCACGCGGCGTTTCTCCGTAGGGTGATCGCACGAGAGCGAATTCAGCTGAGCACGGTTCCTTCGCAACAGTAGGCTGTTCGCAACAGTAGGCTGGCGGCGGTTTCAATTGTCTGGAAAATGTTAAGCTTCGGCTGACCCGCCCCAGCGGGCGAGCGTCGCCGCCATGCCACCCGGCGCGCGGCCGACGGTGCGGCACGAGGTGTGGACCAGGACGCGCGGGTCGTGGCGGACCTTGCCGCGGGCGCGCTCGACGGCGGCGAAGAAGGCGGCGTCCTCGCCGACCGGATGCGGCGGGAGCCCGCCCATCTCGATCAGCGTCGGCAGCCGGACCGCGATGCTCGCCCCGCTGTGCGTGCCGTGCCGCGGGCGCGGATCGTGCGGCCGGTGGGCGAGAAAGGCGCGCAGCCGGGCCTTGGCCCGTGCGGCACGAAAGCGCAGCCGCACGGCCGGCCGGAGTGCTGCGAACTCGCCCGCGTCGGGCAGGAACTCGCCCGCCACCGCGTCGGCCCCGGCGTCGATCGCGGCGAGGTTGGCGGCGAGCCAGTCGGGGGCGACCCGGCTGTCGGCGTCGGTCGAGAGCACGACCCCGTCGAAGCGCCCGCCGAGCCGCGCCGCCGCGAGCGCCATCGCCAGCCGCCGCGCCGCACCGGCGTTGGCGTGTTCCGCCGGCAGCGTCGTCGCCACCACCCGCAGCGGCAGGGCCAAACGTCCGGCGGCGCGGGCCGCGACCGCGGCACTGGCGTCGGTGCAGTTGTTGAGCAGTAGCAGCGTCTCGACGCCGTCGATCCCCCTGGTCGCCCCGTCCAGCGCGTCGAGGCAGGCGTCGAGACGTGACGCCTCGTCGCGCGCCGGCACGGCCACCACCGCCCGCGGCGGAGGATCACGCCAGCCATCGGCCACAACCGCAAGGTGCGGTCCAGCAAAGTCGTACATGAAGCGTCCGTTGTTCTTGTTTTAAGTGCTTGATAAACTGTTGAGAACCACGAAAGTTCAAACCTAGGATGAGCAATTGTTTCCTACCTAATCCGATTAGAAGGTATATTTTCTTTGCAGGGGTCGTGGAACATCTGCACGCGCTATCTTATTCTATGGTCTGCAACACTTCACAATTGGAGGCCAACCTCATGAACAACCTGCAAGACCTCTATGTCCAGCAGCTGCGCGACCTCTACAGCGCCAACCGCCAGACCCTCGACCTGATCTCGCAGATGGGCGGGCAGGTGAGCTCTAGCGGGCTGAAGGAGGTGTTCAATCAGTCGCAGCGCTCGATTCAGGCCGCGAGCGAGACCGTGGCGACCCTCGTCAAGAAGCACGGCGCCGAGCCGACGGGCGAGTTCTGCAAGGGTACGGAAGGCTTGGTCAAGGAGGCCAAGGAGGACGTCGGCGAGGCCGGGGACGACGCCGTGCGCGACGCCGTCATCATCGCCTCGATGCAGCGCATCGCCCACTACGCCATCGCCGCCTACGGCACCTGCAAGGCGCTCGCCAACCGCCTCGGCCATAGCGACGACAAGGCGAAGCTCGAAGACCTGCTGGCGCAGGCGCGCCGGGGCGACGACGACTTCACGGCCGTCGCCGAGAAGGAGGTCAACCCCGCCGCGGCTTGAGGCGCACCACCGTCCGTGCGGTCGCCCCTCGCCGATGTTCGTGGCGGGCGGCCGCCGTTGACGCCGGCTTGCATCGATCCAGTTCCCCTGAACGATGCAAGCCCGCCCCACCCGCCGCCGCGTCCTCACCGGCCTCGCCGTGCTCGCCGCCGCGCCCGTGCCCCGCTCGGCCGCGGCGGAACCGCTCGATGAGATCATCGTACGAGCCGGGGCGTTGCCGGGCCTGCACGGCCTCATCGTCGCGCACGACGGCAAAACCGTCGTCGGGCGCGCGTTACGCGGGCCGGGTCTGGACGCGCCGGTCAATATCAAGTCGCTCGCCAAGACGCTAATGGCAGCACTCGTCGGCATCGCGATCGCGCGGGGCGTCTTCGCGGGCGTCGACCAGTCGATCGCCGAGCTTCTCCCCGACCGTTTGCCGCTCGACCCCGACCCGCGCCTGCGCCGCGTCACGCTCGGCCACCTGCTCTCGATGCAAGCCGGGCTGGAGCGGACGTCGGGGCCGAACTACGGCGCTTGGGTGACGAGCGACGACTGGGTGCGCCACGCCTTGTCCCGCCCCTTCGTCGCCGAACCCGGCGGGCCGATGCTCTACTCAACCGGCAACTCGCACCTGCTCTCGGCGGCGCTGACGGCGGCCTCGGGGCAGAGCACGCTGGCCCTCGCGCGGGCGTGGCTCGGCCAACCGCTCGGCGTCACGATCCCGGCGTGGCAGCGCGACCCGCAAGGGGTCTATTTCGGCGGCAACAACATGGCGCTGGCACCCACGACACTGCTGCGCTTTGGCGAGACGGTGCGCAACCGGGGCCTCTACGGGGGTGCGCGCGTACTTCCGGCCGAGTGGATCGCGGCGTCCTGGACCCCGCGCACCCGCTCGCCCTACACCGGCGACGCCTACGGCTACGGCTGGTTCATCCGCGAGACATCGAAGACGGGCGCGTCACCGCCCAGGCGACGAACGATCTACTACGGCTGGGGCTACGGCGGGCAGATGCTCTACCTCGTGCCGGACGCGAACCTCACGATCGTCGTCACCTCCGACCCGACGGCCCCCTCGGGCCGGACGGGTTACGCCGCGCAACTGCACCGCCTCGTCGCCGAGACGATCGTGCCGGCCTTCGAGGCGGCGGCGCCGACGTGAGCCGAGCGAGAAGGAAAGAAGCGCCATGCGCCCGACTCCGTGGCGTCGGCATCTTTGGCCGCTGCTCGTCCTCCTCGTCGCCTGCGGCACGGCGCCCGAGCCGGTCGCCGACGTGACGGCGGCGCGGCTGACGCCGGCCGGGCTCGTCGCCCGGGACGGCCGCACCCTGCCGCTGCGGCGCTGGCTGCCGACCGGCGGGGCGCCCGAAGCGCTCGTCCTCGCCGTCCACGGCTTCGGCGGCTTCGGCCTCGTCTTCAAGGACCTGGGCGAGGACCTCGCCGGGCAGGGCCTCGGCCTCCTCGCCTTGGACCAGCGCGGCTTTGGCGACAACCCGGACATAGGCCGCTGGCCGGGTGACGACGCCCTCCTCGGCGATGCGCGCGACCTCGTCCGGGCGGTGCTGGATGCCTACCCGGACACGCCGCTCTACCTGCTCGGGGTGAGCATGGGCGGTGCCATCGCCCTCAACGTCGGAAGCTTGAACATGAAGGGCATCGAGGGCTACGTTCTCGCCGCACCCGCCGCCCGCGGCGAGGGCGCCGAGCAGCCGCTCCTGGACGGACTGCTCGCCGCCGCCTCGGCGATCGTCCCTCGTCTCGGCATGGAGGTCGGCCACACCGACCCGCGCCTGACGGCGGACGCGAACCGCCTCTACGCCGACGACCCGCGCGTCGTCCGCCGCATGACGGTCGCCCACTATCACGGCATCCTCAGGCTCGCCGATAGCGCCTACGCCGCCGCCGGGCGGATCGAGAAGCCGGTCCTCCTCCTCTACGGCACGGCCGACCCGATCCTGCCGCCGGGCGCCGTCTGCCACCTCAAGGACAAGATCAAGGCCCCTTTGAGGGTCCGGGTCTTCAAGGGCGGCGTGCACAACCTCTTGAACCAAGCCGGCGTCGAGGCGGCGGACCCGATCGCGGGCTTTGTTCGCGACCCGACGGCGCCGTTGCCGCCCGACCCGAACACGGTGCCGATCGAGACGCTCTGTCGGACGAAGGGCTGACCCGGCCCACAAAGCGGTGTCACGCGCCCCCCGGCGTCGTTCAAGCGTCGAGAGGCATTTTACTGCCGAGCATCGGCGCGCCCAGGTGGCGGGCGTAGAAGGCCTCGGGCTCGACGACGCCGCCGATGAGGTCGCCCTGCAACTCGTCGCACCCGAGCCCGACGAGCCAAGCCGCGACGTCGTCCGACGCGACGCCCTCGCCGACCACCCGCAGGCCCAGGCCGTGCGCCAACTGCACGATCGATCGCACCACGACGGCGGCGTTCTTGTCGCTGGTGATGCTGTTGACGAAGCTGGACGCGATCTTGAGTTCGTGGATCGGCAGGCGCTGCAGCATCGGCAACGACGAGTGCCCGGTGCCGAACCCGTCGAGCGACAAGGACACGCCCATGTCCGCCAGCGCTTGCAGGATGTAGAGCGCCGTGCCGGGGTCGCCGACGATGGCGTGCTCGGGTACTTCGAGGGTCAACCGCTCGGCCCGGCCGTTCCAGTTGCGCAAGAGGAGACCGAGGATCTTCGGAAACGTCCGGTCCTGCAGCCACTTCGGCGAGAGGTTGATCGAGAGCGGCAGGTCGTGGCCGTCGAGCCGCCAGCGACGCTGCACGTCGAGGGCTCGGTTCAAGACGGTGAGCGTCAAGGGCTGGATGAGGCCGGTCTGCTCGGCGGTCGGCACGAAGACCTCGGGCGCGAGCACGCCCATCGCGTGGTGCCAGCGCACGCTCACCTCGGCGCCCGATACCTGATCCGTCCCGGCCCTCATCTTCGGTTGCAGGGCGATCTTGATGGCCTCGTCGTTGATGGCGTCGCGCAACTGGCGCTGCAAGACCAAGCGCCTTGAGCCCTCGCTGTGGCGCTCGCTGTCGAACACGCTGTAGCCGAGCCTATCGCGCTTGGCTTTGTACATGGCGATGTCGGCGTTTTGCAGCAGCGTCTCTTGATCGTCGCCGTGGTCGGGGCAGACGGCGATGCCGATGCTGACGCCGAGTTCGAGCCGCATCCCGTCGATCATGAACGGTTCGTTGATCGCGTCGACGAGGCGCTCGGCGACCGTGGCGGCACTCGCGAGCGTCGTCGGCGCCGGCAGGAGGATCGCGAATTCGTCGCCGCCGAGGCGGGCGACGAGGTCGGTGTCGCGCAGAGGCCCGCGCAGACGGGGGCCGACCGCCCGGAGCAGCAGATCGCCGACGTGGTGGCCGAGATTGTCGTTGACCTGCTTGAACTTGTCGAGGTCGAGCAGCATGACGGCGCACGCCTCGCCCGTGTCGGCCGATAGCTTCAAGGCGGCTTCGAGGCCGTCGTGCAGGGACTTGCGGTTGGGCAAGCCGGTGAGGCTGTCGTGCAGCGCCAGCCGTTCGAGTTCGTCGAGCCGCGCCCGGCGGGCGGCGGTGTCCGTCACGCGCAGGATGCCGCGCCAGCCGTCGCCCCCTTCTCGTCCGCCGAGCGCGATCTCGGCCGGCCGCAGGTACGACGATTCGTGCTGGATTTCGGTGTCGAACACCCGCCCGGCGAGGCGGGCGAACTCGACCGGCCTCCCCCGCAGCATCGGCCAGTAGCGTTCCAGGGGCCGGCCGACCAGCCCTTCGCCCAAGAGCCGCTCCGCCGCGGGATTGGCCGCAAGGATCGTGCCGTCGCCGTCGATCGTCAGCAGGCCGTCCGCGCCCGCCTCGAACAGGGCCGGCATCGGCACGGAACGGACGGACGCCGTGGCTTGATCGCCTGCAACGTGCCGCGAGGTCGGGGCCGTGGTCTCGGATCGTTCGCGGGCCAGGGCGAACGACGCCAAGACCGCGACGGCGACGAGTTCGACGCTGCCGAGGGCAACGCCACCGAGGCACGCGACGGCGTAGACCGCCGCGTGGTGGCGAAGCCCGCCGAGGCGGCCAAGACATCCTGGCAGGAAGGCGATCAGGACGGGCAGCACGAAGCCCAAGATCCGCGCAGCACCCTCGACGGTCCCGCCGTCGGGTATCAAGAGGAGCGGCAGGCCGAGCAGACGCGACAGGGGCAGAACGCCCCCTTCCAGGCCGAGCCAGCCGGCGATGCCGAGCAGCAACGGCGGGCAAGCATAGCGTAGGGCTGGATACACCTAGCGTCCTCTTTTACGTTTACAGCGCCGGCCGCGACGCCGGTGACGTTCGATCGCCGCGCCCGGCACGCGCCGTACAGAAGGGCACTTGTAGACCCGAAGCCCTTAACGGCTGCCTAACGGCCGCGCACGGTTATGACGATCGCTCGGGCTTTTCGCCGCTCAAGCCCGGTCTAATTGGGCCGCAAGAAGGCATAGAGGAGAGATACGATGGCGGCACGCTCGACGCCCAAGCCCGAACTCTTGGGCGGTAAGGCGCCCCCCTTCACCTTGCCCGCGACCGACGGCCGAAATCTAAGCCTCGACGACCTCAAGGGCGAGCGCGGCACGGTCGTCGCCTTCATCTGCAACCACTGCCCCTACGTGCTGGCAATCATCGACCGGCTGATGCGCGACGCGGGCGACCTCAAAGCACACGGCGTCGAGACGATCGCGATCTGCTCGAACGACGCGACGACCTACCCCGAGGATGGCTTCGACAACATGCGGCGCTGGGCCGAGGCCAAGAGGTTCCCCTTCCCCTACCTGCACGACGAGGGCCAGGAGGTCGCGCGCGCCTACGGCGCCGTCTGCACGCCGGACTTCTTCGGCTACGACGGCGGCTTGCGCCTGCGCTACCGCGGCCGCCTCGACGCCTCGGGCCGCGCTCCCGGGCCCGACACGGCAAAACGCGAACTCCACGACACCATGCAGGCGATCGCACAAGGCGGCGATGCGCCGGCCGAGCAGCAGCCCGCGATCGGCTGCTCGATCAAGTGGAAGGAATGATCTCGATGGAGCAGGGTTAAGCATCATGGCGTTCGTTTCGCTCAGGGACTTCATCGCCCACCTCGAAGCGCGCGGGCGCTTGGTGCGCGTCAAGGCCCCCGTCTCGCCGGTCTTGGAGATGACCGAGATCCAGACCCGGCTCCTGGCCGAGGGCGGCCCCGCCGTCCTGTTCGAGAACGTCGAGGGGCACGCGATGCCCGTCCTCGTCAACCTGTTCGGCACGGTCGAGCGGGTCGCCTGGGGCATGGGCCGCGAACCTGGGCAATTGCGCGAATTGGGCAAGCTGCTCGCCTTCCTGCGCCAGCCGCAGCCGCCCGACAGCATCAAGGCCGCCTTCGATATGGCGCCGCTGTTGAAGGTCGCCTTGTCGATGAAGCCCAAGATCGTGAGCCGGGCATCCTGCCAGGAGGTGGTTCTGCGCGGCGACGAGATCGACCTCAACCGGCTGCCGGTGCAGACCTGCTGGCCGAACGAGCCCGCCCCCCTGATCACGTGGCCGCTCGTCGTCACCAAGGGGCCGTCCGACAAGCGGGAAGACGCCTTCAACCTTGGCATCTACCGGATGCAGGTCCTAGGGCGTGACCGGACGATCATGCGCTGGCTCAAGCACCGCGGCGGGGCGCAGCACTACCGGCGCTGGGGGGCCGAGAAGCGTGAGCCCCTGCCGGCGGCGGCGGTGATCGGTGCCGATCCGGGGGTGATCCTCGCCGCCGTGACGCCGGTGCCGGACACGATGTCGGAGTACCAGTTCGCCGGCCTCCTGCGCGGATCGAAGGCCGAGCTGGTCGATTGCGTCAGCGTGCCCTTGAAGGTGCCGGCACAGGCCGAGATCGTGCTGGAGGGCCACGTCAGCCTCGACGACACGGCCGAGGAAGGGCCCTACGGCGACCACACCGGCTACTACAACCAAGTCGAGCGCTTCCCGGTGTTCACGGTCTCGGCGATCACCATGCGCCGCCAACCGATCTACCTCTCGACCTTCACCGGGCGCCCGCCGGACGAGCCCTCGGTCTTAGGGGAGGCGCTGAACGACGTGTTCTTGCCCCTGTTCCAGCAGCAGTTCCCCGAGATCGTCGATTTCTGGCTGCCGCCCGAGGGCTGCTCGTATAGGGTTGCCGTCGTCTCGATCAAGAAGGCCTACCCCGGCCACGCCCGGCGGGTGATGATGGGGGTCTGGTCGTACCTGCGCCAGTTCATCTACACCAAGTTCGTCATCGTCGTCGACGACGACATCGACGCGCGGGACTGGAAGGACGTCGTCTGGGCGATGTCGACCCGCAGCGACCCGTCGCGCGACCTGATGCTGGTCGAGGACACGCCGATCGACTACCTCGACTTCGCCAGCCCCGAGGACGGGCTCGGCGGCAAGCTCGGCATCGACGCCACTGACAAATGGCCGCCCGAGACCAAGCGCACCTGGGGCACGCCGATCAAGATGGCCGACGAGGTGGTGCAAAAGGTCAGCAACAAGTGGGCGTCTTACGGCCTGCCAGGCTCGGGTGAACCGATCTGGAAACCCTGAACGCTTCGCGTTTTTTACCAGTGTCAACCGAGAGGCCACCCGCACCGTCGAAGGCCAATCTCGGACAAAGCAGAAAAGAAGAAAGAAAAAGCCTGCGCATTGGGCGCGCGAGAAGCGTAAAACGGCGTCAAAAATGCCGCCAGCCGACGTGGTTCGGCGCGATCTGCCGTCCGACCTCGTCGACGACGACGAGGTCGGGCTCGACGGTGATCGTGCCGATCGGGGTGATCGGCGTGGCGCTTCTCCTTGCCGCCGAGCGCGCGGCATCGAAGGCGAACGGCGAGACGGTGAACAGTAATTCGTAGTCGTCGCCGCCGCCAAGCGCGCAGTCGCGGGCGCCGGGCTGGCGGCGGGACGCGGCCGAGAGCGGCAGGCACGTCGCCTCGATCCTGGCCCCGACCGCGGACGCCTTGAGGATGTGGCCGAGGTCGGCGAGCAGGCCGTCCGAGACGTCGAGCATGGCCGATGCGACGCCGCGCAGGCCCTGCCCCAGCGCCGCGCGCGGCTGCGGGCGGCGGTAGCGATCGACCAAGAACAGGGCGTCGTCCTCGTCGACGGCGAGCCCGCGCAGGATGCGCAGGCCTAAGGCGGCGTCGCCGAGCGTGCCGGACACGCAGACGACGTCGCCCGGCCTAGCCCCCTCGCGGCGCAACTCGGTGCCCGTCGGCACGGTGCCGATGCCGGTGCAGCTCAAGGTCAGCGGCCCCGGCGTCGAGGTGGTGTCGCCGCCGATAAGCGCGAGGCCGAGCGCGCCCTGCGCCGCGCCGAGCCCGGCGGCGAAGCGCTCGAACCAAGCCTGGTCGATCCGCGGTGGCCGGGCGATGAAGGTGAGGTAGGCGAGCGGGGCGGCACCCATCGCCGCGAGGTCGGAGACGTTGACCCCGAGCAGCTTGTGGGCGACGCTCTCGGGCGGGCATTCGGGCAGGAAGTGTACGCCCTCGACGATGCCGTCCTTGGCGACGACGAGGTCGTGGCCCTCAAGCGGGCGCAGCACCGCCGCGTCGTCGGCGAGGCCGAGTGCCGCCGGCGCCCCGCGCGCGAGCGGCTTGAGCAGCCGCTCGATGAACGCGAACTCGCCGAATTCTGCGGCAGCCATCTCAGAGCGCGGCGTCGGGCGCGCGCAGCACCGGGGCGAGGCGGTCGAGGACGGCGTTGATGAAGCGCGGCTCCTCGCCGGTGAAGAACAGGCGCGAGACCTCAATATACTCGTTGATGACGACCCTGACCGGCACGTCGCCGCGCTCGGCCAGCTCGTAGGCGCCGGCGCGCAGGCAGGCGCGCAGGACGTAGCCGAGCCGGTCCAGCGTCCAGCCGGCGCCCAGGCGCTCCTCGATGCGGACGTCCAGGACCGGCTTCAGCCGCTCGGCCCCGAGCGCCACGACGTCGAACCACGTCGCGTCGACCTCGACCTGCGCCGCCTCGTCGCCCATCGGCTCGAACAGTTCGCGCAATCGGTAAGTCTGGAACTCGGCCACCACCCGCGCGATCGGCTGGTCGCCGGCCTCGGCTTGATAGAGCGCCTGCACGGCGGCAAAACGGGCGGCGCGGCGCTTGTTGAGGATGGGGGCCGGGCGATCCTGCCTGGGGGGCGTCATGTCGAGCCCCTCAATTCTCGGCGCCAGCGCACCAGCGTCAGCGCGGCGAGCGCCGCGTGTGCGCCCTTGTCCTCCCCCTTCGGGTCGGCGCGCGCGACGGCTTGGGCCTCGTTCTCGACGGTGAGGATGCCGTTGCCGACAGCGAGGCCGGCGAGGCCGAGCTGCATCAGGCCGCGGCAGCTCTCGTTGGCGACGAGATCGTAGTGGGTCGTCTCGCCGCGGATGACGCAACCGAGCGCGACGAAGCCCTGGTAGAGGCCGTCGTCCTCGACCATCGCGATCGCGGGCGGGATCTCCAAAGCGCCCGGCAAGGTGAGTGTCCGGTAGTCGCAACCGGCGCACTCCAGGAGCGACCGCGCCCCTTCGAGCAGCATGTCGTTGACGTGCGCGTGGTAGCGCGCCTCGACGATCAGGATCGAAGCACCCCGAACGTCGGGGATCGTTTCGGGCTTGGGCGTGCCGGCCATGGGCGGCGTTTTCCTCTGCGGTTTTCTGTCCGCTCAACCGATCGGCCGCGTCTCGACGACGCGCAGGTGATAGCCTTCGAGCCCGACGATGGTGGGCCCTGAGTTGGAGAGAACGATCATGTCCTTGACGCCGAGGTCGTGCAGGATCTGCGCGCCGACGCCGTAGACGCGCAAGTCGCGCGGCCCATCATCGTAAGTCCTCGCGACACTGGCCGCAAGCCCGTCCTTGACCGTGGTGGCGGCCGATTCGCGCAAGACGACGACGACGCCGCGCCCGGCCTCGGCGATCATCCGCATCGCCGCGTGCAACTGGGCGCCCCGCCCGCCGCCGCCGCCGCCGAGGAGATCCTCGAACATGTTGACGGCGTGGACGCGGACCAGGACCGGCTCGGGTCCGCTAAGGTCGCCCTTGACCAGCGCCAGATGCTCGACCCCGTCGATGCGGTTGAGGTAGACGCACAAGCGAAACTCGCCGCCGTGGTGGCTCTCGAAGGTACGCTCCAGCTCCGGCTCGACGAGGCGCTCGGTGCGCAACCGGTGCTCGACGAGGTCGGCGATCTTGCCGATCTTGAGGCCGTGGAGCTGGGCGAACGGCACGAGGTCGGGCAGCCGCGCCATGCTGCCGTCGTCGTTCATGATCTCGCAGATGACCCCGGCCGGCGCCAAGCCGGCGAGCCGGGCGAGGTCGACCGCCGCCTCGGTGTGGCCGGTGCGCACGAGGACGCCGCCGTCGCGCGCCACGAGCGGGAAGACGTGGCCGGGCCGGACGAGGTCGTCCTTCTTCGCGTTCGGCGCGATCGCGGCCGCGATGGTCCGCGCTCGGTCGGCGGCCGAGATGCCGGTCGTCACCCCTTCCCTCGCCTCGATCGAGACGGTGAACGCGGTCGAGAGCCGCGGCTCGTTGCCCTGCGCCATCAAGGGAAGGTCGAGGCGCCCACAGCGCTCGCGGGTCATCGCGAGGCAGATCAGGCCGCGACCGTAGCGGGCCATGAAGTTGACGGCCGCGGCGTCGCAGAACTCGGCCGGGATGACGAGGTCGCCCTCGTTCTCGCGGTCCTCGTCGTCGATCAGGACGAACATCCGTCCGGCCCGCGCGTCGTCCAGGACCGCCTCGATGTCGCTCAAGTAGGCGAGGTCGTCCGCCGTGACGCGCTTGAGGCCCTCCTTCATGTCCCTCCCCCATAATTCAGCCGCCGCGCCACGTAGCGGGCGAGCATGTCGGCCTCCAGGTTGACGTGGTCGCCCGGCCGCCGATCCGCCAACGTCGTCGCGTCCCAGGTGTGCGGGATGATCGCGACTTTGAACGTTTCGTTTGTCACCGCGTTGACCGTGAGCGAGACCCCGTCGACCGCGATCGAGCCCTTGCGCGCCACCAAGGGCGCGATCTCGGCCGGGAGCGCGAAGGTGATCTCGCGGCTCTGGCCCCGGTCCTCGATCGTCTCGATTCGGCCGATCGCGTCGGCGTGGCCGAAGACGAGGTGGCCGCCGAGTTCGTCGCCCAGCTTCAACGAGGCTTCGAGGTTGACCCGGGTTCCGACCTCCCACACCCCCAGCGTCGTGCGCGCGAGCGTCTCCGGCGAGGCGTAGACCGTCCAGCCTGCTTCGTCCTGCTCGGTCACGGTAAGGCATACCCCCGCGTGCGCGATCGAGGCACCGGTCGGCACGGACACGGGGTCCATGCCGCCCTCGACGCGAAAGGCGCGCCCGCCCGCGCCGTCCTCGACCTTTGCCACCTTGCCGACGTGGGTGATGAGGCCCGTGAACATCGCCTACCCTTCGTGTCCGGTTCGCTCGAAGACGAGCAGCCGGTCGGGGCCGAGCCGCCTGTCGTCGATCATGGCAAAGCGCGGCGCCCCCGTCACCTCGTCGAGGCCGAACCCTGCCACCGCCGGGAGCCCGTCGCCGCCGATCAGCATCGGCGCCAGCGCCACGTGCAGCCGGTCGACGAGGTCGGCCTTGACCAAGGCGCCCGCGATCGTCGATCCGCCCTCGACCATGAGACGGGTGATGCCGCGCCGGGCGAGCAGGCGCAAGGCCCCGTCGACGTCCTCCCACTCCATCACGACCACCTCAACGCCGACCGCTTCCAATCGCTCCCGCCGGGCGGGATCGTGGTTCGCCCCGGTCAACACCCAGACGGGAACATCGGCGGCGCTCCTCGCCAGCGCCCCGTCGACGGGCAGCCGCAGCCGCCGGTCGAGGACGACGCGCACGGGGTTGCGATCGGTGACGCCCGGCAGCCGGCAGGTCAGCATCGGGTCGTCGACGATCGCCGTGTTGGAGCCGATCAGGATCGCGTCGTGCGTCGCGCGCAGCCGGTGCGCCTCCAGGCGGGCGCGCGCGCCCGTCACCCACTGGCTGTGGCCGGTGCGAGCGGCGATGCGGCCGTCCAGGCTCTGCGCCAGCTTCAAGCTCACCATCGGCCGGCCCGCAAGGATGCGCCGGTAAAGCCCGAGATGCGCCGCCTCCGCCCTCGCCGCCATGACGCCGCCCACCACCTCGATCCCGGCCGAGCGCAGCCAAGCGAGGCCCTTGCCGTCGACGCGCGGGTCGGGATCGCCGCAGGCGACGACGACGCGCGCCACCCCGGCCGCGATCAAGCCCTCGCAGCAAGGGGGCGTGCGGCCCCAGTTGGCGCACGGCTCCAGCGTGACGTAGACCGTGGCACCCCTGGCGGCGTCGCCGGCGGCACGAAGCGCCAGCGCCTCGGCATGCGGCCGGCCACCCCGCGCCGTGCGGCCCTCGCCGACTACCCTTGCATCCTTGACGATGCGACAGCCGACCGAGGGGTTCGGCCACGTCAGGCCGAGGTTGCGCGCGCCGAGCGCCAGGGCCGCCGCCATGTGGCGATGATCCTCGAACGGGCTCACGTCGGCCCGCCCCAGTCGCGGTCCTCGGGCAGGTCGCGGATGAAGGCTTCGAAGTCCTTGGCGTCGGCGAAGTCGCGATAGACCGAGGCGAAGCGGACGTAGGCGACCTCGTCGAGCCGGGCCAGGCTCTCCATCGCCGCCTCGCCGATGCGGCGGCTCTCGATCTCGCCCTCGCCGGCCGTCTCCAGCCGGCGCACGATCCCGTTCACCAAGCGCTCGATCTCGTCGGCGGCGATGCCGCGCTTGCGGGTCGCGATCTTGATCGAGCGGGCCAGCTTCTCGCGCTCGAAGGCCACCTTGCGACCGTCCTTCTTCAGGACGACGAGGTCGCGCAACTGCACCCGCTCCAGCGTGGTGAACCGCGCCCCGCAGGCGCCGCACTGGCGCCGCCGGCGGATGCCGGTCGCGTCCTCCACGGGTCGCGAGTCCTTCACCTGCGTGTCCTCGGCACCGCAGAACGGGCAGCGCACCGCGCGCGTCCCCTGCCCTAACCGAGCTTCGCCACGCGCGGCGCGTGGCGCCCGCCCTCGAAGGCGGTGTCGAGGAAGGCATCCAGGCACTCCAGCGCGACGCCCGCCCCGGTCGTGCGCGACCCGAGTGCTAAGACGTTGGCGTCGTTGTGCGCCCTCGCCAGCCTCGCCGTCGTCACGTCGTGGCAGAGTGCCGCCCGCACGGTGGGCTCGCGGTTGGCGGCGATCGAGATGCCGATGCCGCTGCCGCAGACGAGAACGCCGCGCGCCGCCGTACCGCCCGCGATCGCCTCGCCCATCGCCCGGCCGAAATCGGTGTAGTCGACGCTCGCGTGCCCGTTCGTGCCGAGGTCGAGCACCTCAAACCCGCGCGCCTCGATCGCCCGCTTGATCGTCTCTTTCAAGTCGTACCCGGCGTGATCCGCCGCCAGCGCCACCTTGTCCATCCCGTCCCCCAAACCCGCGCGTGGCCCCTGACATGTGCCGGGCCGGCGGCCTCTTGCAGATAGGAACGGCCGCGTCGGATAAGAAGGCTTCGCGACGGATCGGCTGTGTTTCTCGGCCGCAGGACCGGACGGGTCCTGCGGCCGGGAAAACGCTCTAGAGGGCGTTCAGGAAGCCGACGAGGTCGCGCATCTGCTCCTTCGTGTAGCCGATCTTGAAGCGCCGGTCGTAGAACGCCACCACGTCCTCCAGCGTCTTGGCCGAGCCGTCGCGGAAGTAGGGCTCGTGGTGCAGGGCCCGCATCTGCGGCGCCGTGCTGGTGCCGATGTCCTCGCATTTTCCTGTGTGCATCGCCCGGCCGGGGTCGTTCGTGTAGAGCACGGCTGTGCCGTAGAACTTGTGCGGCGCCTTACAGGTGAGCTTGAAGATCGACAGGTCCTTCGAGGGCGCCGGCCCGCCGAACCCGCTCGCTTGACCGCCGACGCCGATGTCGAAGATGCCGCCCGGCGCCGGCTTATTGCCGGGGAAGACGTCGTTGCCGGCGTGCGGCATGGCGTGGCACCCGGCACAGGAGCCGTTGGCGATGTCGCCGATGGGCCCGCTCGGCAGGACGACGTCGTTGAGGCCGGCGACCTTGGAGATCAAGAAGCGCCCCGAGGGATTCGGCGCCCCAGGATAATCGACGCTCGTGCCGCGGCCCTGGAAGAGCCGCTGCCCGCGCTCGATCGACCGGCGCGCCTCCGGCTGGCCCGCCCAGTTGTCGTACTCGTCGAAGACGGTGCCGCCCGGGGCCGCCGGTGCCGATTCGTGCTCCGCCAGATACACCGGTCCGCCCTTGGCGCCGGCGTCGTCGAGCCGCTTTGCCCGCTTGTCCTTCGCCTGGGCACTGAAGAAGTCCAGCTCGAAGGCGACGATCTCCTTGAACTTGCCCGCCGCCGCGGCCTTCTCGACCTGCGCTTCGGTCGCCTGCGCGTGGCCCATCGTCGCGTGGATCGCTTGGCTCTCCAGGTCCGGCTCGCGGCCGTCCCACATGATCTGCTGGCCCACCTTATGCTTGAACTTCAGGTTCGCGGTGATGAGGGGCCGCCGGTGCATCGAGAACAGGCGGTTGCCGTCGCCGTCGTGGGCGTAGGGCGAGTCGTTTGCGTTGCAGCCGTAGGGGTCGTGCACGACCTCCCAATCGACGATCGGGTTGTCCACGCCGGGTAGCGGCGTTGGCTCTGGCAAGAAGATGCGGATCAGGCCCTTGTCGAGCAGGAGCGAGTAGGCCTTCTTGAACGCCTTCTTCCCCTTGCCCCTGAGGCCGCCGATGAGCGCGCCCGAGGTCAGCGACTCCGGCACCAGGTCTGGGCAGTTGGCGCCGTCGACCGGCGCGAAGATAGGGTCGCGACCCCTGGTCTTGTTGAACCGCTTCTTGATGCCCTTGGCGCTCACCGACATGCCGTCCGGCGGCTGGTGGCAGGTGACGCAGCTGCGCCCGTTCGTGCCCAAGGGTTGGAAGAAGGCGTTGGTGCGCGTCGGCGTCGGCCCGCTTGGGTGGTAGGCGCCCAGCTTGCCGTGCTTGTTGTCGCTCTCGCTGTACTGCGGAATGATCGGCGGGACGGCGCCTAAGCCGAAGATCCTCTGCGGCAGGGGAGACTTCAGCGCCGAGAGGTAGGTGGATTTGATCCACGCCGTGTTGTTGCGCGGAACTTCAAGCGCATCGAGGTCGACGCTGTTCGCCGCCGGCGGCGCGTCCTCGGCACGGACCGCCGTCGGACCGAGAAGTGCGGCCATCAAGACCAGCGCCGTCGTAGCAGCGCCGCGGGCGTTGTGTCGCATGATCATCAAGTGTTTCTCCCCATATCTCTAAGAAAATTAGGTAAATTCTGCGTGAGCGCTGATTGGTCCAGTTTGATACGCGATGACCCGCAAGGCTTCTTGGCGGTGGTTGGACATGGGTCGGAGCCATTCCTCCCCACGGTTGCCGCCCCGGCCCCGTTGTTTCGTCTCGCCCCGCCCATAGTATAGCCGACGCGTCAGCAATCAGCAATTGGTTAAACCGGCGAATAGGTTGAAATCAAATTATACTTATTATACTTAATAGGAAATTAAGTAAAAGCTGCACCTTGTTATCGAGTAGATTTTATGAGCGAATTCTAGCTCTATGGTTGCTTTACCGCCTTGAATTTTCCTGCACTTTTGCCTAATTTGTAAGTTTATATACCTATTAAAGGGTTGATCGCGGAGCGGGTGTTCGCTCTGGCGCCTAGCAACTGTCCGAGCCCAGACCTTTTGTCGAGAGACATGGCGGTAGAAGTGTCCGGTTCGAGAGGCCACGATTCTTGGCAAGGCGCGCGAGCCTTCTCGTGGCCTGCCGTTGCGATCCCGACGAGGCAGCGTTTCGTCGGCAAAAGACGCTTTTCGGCGCGTGATGACGTCGGCCCCAGCCTTATTGTGCCGCGCCGAAGGCACCAACAACCTTGCTTGTTCCGTCTGTCAACTTATAGCTGCCGGCAAGCTCGTTGATCGACGGGCCAAAGAAGGCTCCGCGGGTTTCACCAGAATGACCGCGACTACCGGTGTTTAAGGCATTGCCGGCAAAAGTGTTGCCGCTAATCGTCATGGTACCGGTATCGAACGTTCCCCAAGAATTGTCATCCTGATCTATGAGGTTTGCGGACCCGGTACTGTTCCGGCGTCAAAATCAGCGGTTGCTTGGAATACGCCCGTGAGCGATGCGAGGAAATCGGTGCCTTGAACATGCGTGGCGACTGTGCCGCCGGTGGTCGGTACGCTAGACCCAGGCGTCGGAATGCCCGGCATAGGCGGCGCCCACGTCGCTGACGCGCACCGGCAGGGCAGCTGTGAAGAGGTTGGCGTTGTCGCTGATCGCCCAGCCACCAAAGGACGAATACGTCAGAAAAGCATCGGCCCCGCCCGAACCCGCTATCGTAGAAGCGATCAAAACGTCGCTGCCATCGCCCACTTCATAGACGCCAATGCCGGAGAAAAAATCATCCGTGTAGCTGTCCCTCGGCCACGTCTGCGATGCACTGTTGGCGGCACTGATCCTGATGTCGTAACCACGCGATAACCAAGAGCTCGGCCGCTGATCCGCTCGCTGTTACCGCTCAAGGCCCATAGAAACCTGATCCAGCCTCGATTGCCTGCGCAAACGAAGAAGCGCCCGCCACCGCGTCGGCCGAAGAACTGCCCCCGACGAAATAAAATTTATAGAAGAAATTTTGGGATATCAACTCGCTTAGCACGCGTTGTAGGGCAAGCGGCTAATTCGCTGGCTAGGACTTGCAATGAGACACAGGCCCCGGCTGCACGAGCGAGAGGCGCTACGCATTGGAGCCAAATCAACAACCAAGCTTCTCAGGCATCAAAATGCGGCAGAGAAAAGAAAAGCCCTGCGCAGCCTGCCTCGCGCCGCAAGGCACTGAAGCGTTCTTCGACCGTAGAGCTTGTCTATCTCTGCTGGCGACGCTCACCCCCCCGCCAGCACCGAGGCCGGCAGCCGCGCGGTGAAGGTGGCGCCGGTCGGGCCCGAGGCTTTGGCCAAGGTTCCGCCGAGCTGGCGAACGAAGGCGTCGACGAAGCGCGAGCCCAGCCCCGACCCCGGACCGTCGGCGGCATTCGCCGCAAGACCGACGCCGTCGTCGGCGACGCTGAGCGCCACCTCGCCGTCGCGGTGCCCGAAGCCGAGCACGATCCGGCCCGCGCCGCCGGGAAAGGCGTACTTCACCGCGTTGGTGGCGAGTTCGTTGACGATCAGCCCGAGCGTCACGGCGTGTTCGGCGTTGATCTGGAGCGGCTCCGCCTCGACCCGGATGTCGATCTTCGCGCCATCGCCGAGCAGGCTGGCGCGCAGGCCCTCGGCGATCCCGTCCAGGTAATCCTGCACCGGCACGGGCCCGAGCGCCGCCGAGCGCGAGACGAGGTCGTAGAGTTCGGCGATGGCGCCGATGCGCGTCTCCATGGCGCGATAGCCCTCGACGCAGGGTTCGGCGGCACGGCGGATCTCGAACGAGACGAACGCCATGACGATCTGCAGGCTGTTCTTGATCCGGTGCGCGAGCTCGGCGGCCAGCACGTCACGGTGCCGCTCGACGAGGCGCGCTTGCGTGACGTCCTCAAAGACGAGGAGGAGACGGGTCACATGATTGCCGGGGCGAAACACCTTGCACGCGTTCAGCTTGAAGATCCGGTGCCCGAGCCCCAGAAAGTCGTCCTCGACCTCGAAGCCGTCGAAGGCTTCGTCGTCGGGCAGGACGCGCGCGAGGAGCTTCTTGAGCGCCTCGATGTCCCACTGCCCTTTGCCCAAATCCCCGACGCGCCGGCCGACGACCTCCTCGATCGTCACGCCGAACAGCCGCAGGAACGCCCGGCTGGCGGTGACGACCGTCATGTCGTCCTCCAGGATGACGAGCGGGTCGCGGACCGTGTCGACGATGCTCTGCGCGAGGCGCCAGTTGCGCTCGGCCTCGCCCCGCGCCTCGTGCGCCTCGGTCACGTCGTCGAGGACGAGGAGCAGGAACGGCACGTTGTTGCCGGGCCGGAACACCTTGCGCGCGCTCAAGGTGAAGCGGCGGCGGCCGATGCTCTCGAACTCGTGCTCGACCTCAAAGGATTCGACGGCGCCGTCGGCCGGGATCACCGCCGCCAAGAGCCGGCGCAGGGCAGGGATGTCCCACTGGCCGTTGCCGAGATCGTGGATCGATCGGCCCAGCGTCGCCTCCGGCGTAACCTCGAAGGTTTGATAGAAGGCGCGGTTGGCCGACCTGACGCACAGATCGGCGTCCAGGACAACGAGGCCGCTGCGCAGCGTGTCGATAATATCGTGAGCGGAAACGTCGCTCATCATTGCATCCATTTAGATCGCCCATTAACAGGAAAGTTGTCTTAACATACGAACTCTCAGAGCGCCAGCCGCCCGACGCGCGGCCGATCGGCACGAATGTGAAGCGCGCCGCGAGCGCGGATCGTACAGGATGAGAACGTTTTTCGCCCACGTCAGCGTAGCGCTCGGGTTTGAGGATCGAAGTTACCCAACAAATCTGAGAACGCTGCCTTAAACAGCTACTTAACTAAAAAACGAACCCGAGAAATCCATGCGCGGCTCAGGAAGAGACCGATGCCGCGTCCTCCAGCGCCGCCGACGAGCGCTCCGCCTGCTGCCGCCGCCACATGCCGGCGTAGAGCCCATCGCGCGCCAGAAGCTCGCCGTGCGTGCCGCGCTCGACGACGCGGCCGGCCTCCAGGACGACGATCAGGTCGGCGTCGACGATGGTCGAGAGCCGGTGCGCGATGACGAGCGTCGTTCGCCCGCGCGCCGCAGCGCCGAGGGCCAATTGCAGCGCCTCCTCGGTGTTGGAATCGAGCGCCGAGGTCGCCTCGTCGAGCACCAGGATCGGCGGGTTCTTTAGTAAGACGCGCGCGATCGCGACCCGCTGCTTCTCGCCGCCCGAGAGCTTCAGCCCGCGCTCGCCGACGACCGTGTCGTAGCCCTCGGGCAGGCCCCGGATGAAGGCGTCGATCTGCGCCAAGCCCGCCGCCGCCTCGATCTCGGCCTGGCTGGCGCCGGGGCGGCCGTAGGCGATGTTGGCGCCGATCGTGTCGTTGAAGAGGACGGTGTCCTGCGGCACGAGGCCGATCGTCTGCCGCAGGCTCTGCTGGCGCACGTCGGCGATGTCCTGGCCGTCGATCAGCACCCGGCCGCGGCTCGGATCGTAGAAGCGAAACAAGAGGCGCACGAGGGTCGATTTTCCCGCCCCCGACGGCCCGACCACGGCGATTTTGCGCCCGGCCGGCACGGCGAAGCTGACCCCGTGCAGCATCGGCCGGCGCGGGTCGTAGTCGAAGGCCACGCCCTCGAAACGCACCTCGGCGTGGCCGCAGGCGAGGTCGCCCGCGTCCGGGCGGTCGGCCACTTCCGGCTTACGTTCGAGCAGGCCGTCGATGTTCTCAAGGTCGGTGAGCGCTTGGCGCAACTGGCGGTAGACGACGCCCAGGTAGCTGAGCGGCTGGTAGAGCTGCAGGAGGAAGGCGTTGAGCAGGACGACATCGCCGACGGTGAGCGTCCCGGCGACGACGCCGCGCGCCGCCAGCACCATCAAAGTCGTGACGCCGATCGCGATGATCCCGGCCTGACCGGCGTTGAGGACGGCGAGGCTGGTCTCGGAGCGCACGGCGGCGTCTTGGTAGGATTGCAGCGCCCGATCGAGGCGGCGTTCCTCCAACCCCTCGTTGGCGAACGCCTTGACGACCTCGTAATTGATCAGCCCGTCGACGGCGGCGGCGTTGAACTGGTTGTCGGCCGCGTTCATCGTTCGGCGGATCTCGTTGCGCCAGTTGGTAGTGATGACGGTGAAGACGCCGTAGACGATGATCGTCGCGAAGACGATAAAGCCGTAGGTGAACGGGTAGCGCCACAAGAGGATGCCGACGACGACGATGAACTCCAAGATCGTCGGCAGCAGGTTGAAGACCACCGACTGCAAGAGGAACGAGAGGCCCTTGACGCCCCGGTCGATGCCGCGGGCGAGTTCGCCCGTGCGCCGTTCCAAATGGTAGCGGAGCGACAGGCCGAACAGGTGGGTGTAGACGTGCAGGGCGAGGTCGCGGCCCGCCCGCTGGCCGACCTTAGCGAAGACGGCGTTGCGCGCTTCGGTGAACAAGGAGACGCCGAGGCGAAAAGCACCGTAGGCGAGGAGGGCGGCGAGCGGGATCGCAACCACGTTCTCGACGCTCAAATCGTCGACGATGGCCTTGAGCGCGAAGGGGGTTAGGATGTTCACCCCCTTGGCGCACAGCAAGAAGCCGAGCGCCACCACGACCCGAGCGCGCATGCCTTGACGCCAGACGAGGGGCCAGAGGCGCAGAAGGGCTTTGATCCAGCTGTCGTAATTCGACGAAGAGGAAGCGGACATGGTCCATCAGGTGCGGGGCTTTGCCGGGTATGACAAGATCGTGGGTGAATTAATTGCCCCTTAAGGCTTCGCGCGTAGAACCGTCCTTGCCCGCCGTACGGCGGCAGGATGATGCGGATTTGGGACGAGTCGCTGCGAGGTCGTATGATAGCTCCTGCGCAAGAACCGGCGATGGCCGGCGTGGAAGAATTCCTGCCCCGTCTGGCCGAGGAGGACGTCTTGCCCGAGGTGGGCGGGCTGCGCGTCGACGACCAAGGCTATATCGGCTGTAAGCCGCGCCACGAGAGCTTGTATCTCACCTACGAGCACGACGGGCAGAAGATCTCCGTGCGCCTGACCAAGGATGCACAAGGGTCGATCTCGCTCGAATTCAGCGCGGCCGTTCTCCACCTGCCCGCCATCGCCGATCCGACCCGCCGCCGGGCGCTCATCGACCGGCTGCGCCGCCTGCGCTTGCCGCGCGGCTGCCGGATCGGGCTCGCACCGGATTACTCGATCTACCTGCAAGCGAAGTTCGCCCTGCCGCAGACGCGCATGACGACGCGGTGGTTCATCGCTCAACTGACCTACGCCACGCTCGCGCTCGAACCGACGCTCAGCCTGTTCAAGCCCTTCAACGTCGCTTCGGCGCCAACGGGCGCATGACCCGGACGGCATCGTGACCCCTCATGAAGACGGCGCGTGACAAAGGCGTGTCGCTCGCTCACAAGCACGGGCCGCGAGGCACAGCCAGATCGACAGACAGGCGGCGCGTAGACTTCGTCGCGGGAAGGGGGATTATGTTCATCATCATCGCCGAGGGCGAGAACCGTTCGGCACCGATCGAGCGGCAGGCGCTCATGGTCCTGGTCGCCAACGGCGACGTCGAGGACGCGCAGAGCACGGCGCTCGAATGCCTGAGCGACGCCGGCTGGGAAGAGCTCGACGTGCGCGAGGTCGGCCTCTCCCCGGCCCTGCCCCAGACGAGCCACCCCAAGATCGCGGCCGCTTGGCGGGCGGCGCAGACGGGCGGTGCTGCGATCGTGGTGGTCGACGGAGAACGTCCATAAACCTCGCCGACCGGCCGTCGATGCGTCCCGCGACCGTCTACTACAACGGCGGCTGCCCAGTCTGCCGCACGGAGATCGAGCACTACAAGGCGCTCGCCCGTCGCAGCAACGCCCCTCTCGTCTGGATCGATATCAAGGCACATCCGACGGCGCTCGAAGCGTGGCGGATCGACGCCGACGCGGCCACGCGCCGTTTGCACGTCGCCGAAGAGGGCGGGCGGCGGCTGCTCGCCGGCGTCGACGCCTTCATCGCCGTCTGGCAGCGGCTGCCGCGCTACCGCCGCCTCGCCTCGCTCGCCGAGCGGCGCTGGGCAAAGCCCCTGGCCGAGGCGCTCTACGAGGGCATTGCGGCGCCGGCCCTCTATCGCTGGAACAAGTGGCGCGGCGCTTGATGCGCCGTCTCAGGCGCCAAAGAACCGCGTGAGTTCGGCCAGAACCGCGTCCGGGGCCTCCTCGACGAGGAAATGACCCGCCGGCAACGCCCGGCCCTCGACCGGCCCGTCCGCCTTGGCCCGCCACGTCGCCAGCACGTCGAAGGTCCGGTGCATGAGCCCCTTCTCGCCCCAGAGGACGAGCAGCGGGCACGCGATGCGCCGGTCCTCGTCCGCCGCGTCGTGCGCGAGGTCGATCGTCGCGGCGGCCCGGTAATCGTCGCAGGTGGCGGCGATCGTCGCCGGGTCGGCGAAGGCGGCGGCGTAGGCTTTGAGCGCCTCGGGCGCGAAGAAGTCGTCCCGTCCCCCCGACCACGCGCGCAGCTTGGTGGTGAGGTAGAACTCGGGCTCGTTGCCGATCAGGCGCTCGGGCAGCGGGGCCGGCTGGCTCAAGAAGAACCAGTGCTCGTAGCCGCTGGCGAGCGTTCGGTCGATCGCCTTGAACACGGTCCGGGTCGGGACGATGTCGAGCACGGCGGCACGCAGGAGCCGTTCGGGATGATCGAGGCACATGCGGTGCAGCACCCGCCCGCCGCGATCGTGCCCGGCCGCCACGAAGCGAGCAAAGCCGAGGGTTTCCATCACCTCGACCATGTCGGCCGCCATCGCCCGCTTGGCGTAGGCGGCACAGTCCGGCCCCGGCGGGGGTTTGCCGCTGGCACCGTAGCCGCGCAGGTCGGCGAGAACGACGCGAAAGCGCTTCGCGAGCAGGGGCGCCACCTTGTGCCACATGACGTGCGTTTGGGGGTAGCCGTGCAGCAAGAGCAACGGCGGCCCCTCGCCCGCTTCGGCGACGAATATCTCGCTTGCCTTAGTGCGCAGCGTACGCCGGTGAAAACCTTCGAGCATCGTTCACCTCCTGAGTTAACCATCTTAAAAGCCCCACGAATTTGGCAAGGGCGGGTGTTGCTTCGGCCTCAATGCTGCAATGCAAAAACGCTCGTTGTGGCCGCACGCCGCCGCCCGATATCTAAGCCTGTCAGGGGCGCAACGGCGCCCTCCTATTGTTAAACGAAGGACCTGCAGCATGGTTATCTTGAGCTACTCCTCACGCTGGAACGGTGCGCACGCCGCCGCGCCGTCCTCATCCTGGTTCGGCGGCTTGGCCCGACGTTGGCGCGCAGTCAAGATCGCCGAGGAGCTGCGTTCGCTGTCCGACCACGAGCTGGACGATATCGGCATCGCCCGTCGCGACATCGCCGAGGTCGCCCGTCGTTCGGCCGGCGCATGAACGTCGCCCGGATCTGGGCCAACGCGCGCTCGGACGCGCTTCAAGGACCCCGGTGCCCGCAAGGCATCGGGGTCTTCGCGTTCTTGAGGCGGTGCCGCCACCATTAATACTTATATTAAATGTTATACAAGTTATATTTTTATTGAATAGTGTGAAATGCCTGCCTATCTGTCGCCTCCAGCCACCCAGCTTGAGGGGACGACCCGGCCGTGCGCTATTTCCCTATCTTCGTCGACCTGGACCGAAAGCCCGTGCTCGTCGTCGGTGGCGGCGAAGCGGCGGCGCAGAAGGTGCGGCTGCTGCAAAAGACGTCGGCCTCGATCCGCGTCGTCGCAGAGGACTTGTGCCCTGAACTGGAGCGGCTCGCCGCGCGCGGGGCGGTTCGGCACGTCGGATCAACGCCGGTCGGTCACCACCTAGACAGCTGCGCGCTCGCCTACGCTTGCACCGGCAACCTTGCCAAAGATGCCAAACTCTCGTTCATGGCCCGCGCCCGCGGCGTGCCGGTCAACGTCGTCGACACGCCGCAACTGTGCAGCTTCATCACTCCGGCCATCGTCGACCGCGACCCGATCGTGGTCGCGGTCGGCTCCGAGGGGGCGGCACCCGTCCTGGTGCGGCGCATTCGCACCGCGATCGAGGCCGATCTCCCGGCGAGGCTCGGCCGCTTGGCGCGGCTGGCGCAGGGCCTGCGCGGAGCAGTCGCCGAGCGGCTGAAGCCGGCGGCGCGGCGGTGGTTCTGGGAGAACTTCTTCGATGGCCCTTCGGCCGCGGCGGCGCTCGACGGCGACGAGGCCGAGGCTGAACGTTTGGCGCTCGACATGCTTGAGGCGGACGACACAAGCTTGCACGGGCGCGTGAGTCTCGTCGGCGCCGGCCCCGGCGATCCCGACCTGCTCACCCTCAAGGCCGTGCAGGCGTTGCAGGCGGCGGACGTGCTCGTCGTCGATCGGTTGGTGCCCAAGGCGATCGTCGAGAAGGCGCGGCGCGACGCGCGGCGCGTCTACGTCGGCAAGCAACCGCGCGGCCCCTCGACGCCACAGTCCGAGATCAACTGTATCCTGGTCAGAGAGGCCCGCACCGGCCATCGGGTCGTTCGCCTCAAGGGCGGCGACCCGTTCGTCTTCGGCCGGGCGACGGAGGAGATCGAGGCCCTGGCGCAAGCCGGTGTCCCGGTCGACGTCGTGCCGGGGGTGACGGCGGCGCTGGGCGCCGCGGCGGCCGCACGCCTGCCGCTCACCGCCCGCGGCGAGCGCCGATCCTTGACCCTGCTCGCCGGTCACGGTGCCGAGGGGCCGATCGAGCACGATTGGCAGGCACTCGCCAAACCCGGGCAGGCGCTCGCCGTCTACATGGGGGTCGGCACCGCCGCATTGCTGGAGCGCCGCCTGCTCAAGGCCGGCATCGCGCCCAAGACGCCGGTCACGGTCGTCGAGAACGCGACCCTGCCGGCGCAGAAGGTCGCGGCCGGCACGATCGACGGCCTGACGGCGCTCGTCATCGACCAAACCATCACCGGCCCCGCCGTCATCTTCGTGGGCGCCGCACCCCTTGAGCTTGAGGGCACGGCAGAAGTGCCAAAAACCGTGGCCCGCCGTGCCGATGCCGGCTTATGCCTGGAGGCTTGCTGACGATGCCGTGGATCATGACCGCCAACCACTTGATCAGCGGCGAGGCCGTGTTCTTGACCGAGGCCGGCTGGGATAGCCGCGTCGACGGCGCCCTGGTCGCGGCCGATCCCGATCGACTGCCGGGGCTCGAAGCGCGAGCCAAGGCCGACACCGACGCCGCCATCGTCGTCGAGGCTTACGCGATCGAGGTCACGGCCTCGAACGGTCGCGTCGTGCCGGTGCGGCTGCGCGAGCGAATGCGCACGTCCGGCCCCTCAGTGCGTCCCGACCTCGGTCATCAAGCGACCGTTTAAGAAAGCACAATCCATGTACCGCTACGACGAGTTCGACCACCGCTTCGTCGCCGAGCGCGCGGCGCAATTCGCCGATCAGGTTCGGCGGCGGCTGGACGGCACGCTCGGCGAGGACGAGTTCAAGCCGCTGCGGCTGATGAACGGGCTTTACCTGCAACTGCACGGCTACATGCTGCGCGTCGCCATCCCCTACGGCACGCTATCGAGCGTGCAGATGCGGCGGCTCGCCGACATCGCCGAGACCTACGATCGGGGCTACGGCCACTTCACGACGCGGCAGAACATCCAGTTCAACTGGCCGCAATTGCAGGACGTGCCCGCGATCCTGGCTGATCTCGCCGAAGTCGAGATGCACGCCATCCAGACTTCCGGCAACTGCATCCGCAACGTCACGACCGATCAGTGGGCGGGGGCCGCGGCGGACGAGATCCTCGATCCCCGGCCTTACTGCGAGTTGCTGCGGCAGTGGTCGAGCCTGCACCCCGAGTTCAGCTTCCTGCCGCGCAAGTTCAAGATCGCCGTCACCGGCTCGCCGAACGACCGCGCGGTGTGCCGCGGCCACGACATCGGCTTGCGGATGCACGTCGACGCGAACGGCCGGCCCGGCTTCGAGGTCATGGTCGGCGGCGGGCTCGGCCGCACGCCGATGCTCGGCAAGACCGTGCGCGACTTCCTGCCGGTCGAGGAATTGCTGGCCTACGTTACGGCGATCATGCGCGTCTACAACCGCTTCGGGCGCCGCGACAACAAGTATAAGGCGCGCGTCAAGATCCTCGTCCACGAACTGGGGCTCGACGCCTTCAAGGCCGAGGTCGAGGCCGAGTACGCCCGAGGCGACCACCACCGCGAGATCGCCATCGCCGCCGACGAGGCGTCGCGCATCGCAGCATATTTCGCGCCGCCGCGCTTCGAGAACTTGGCCGAGCGCGATCCCGCGCACGACCGCAAGGTGTTCGAGAACAAGGATTTCGGCTTTTGGGTCCGCAACAACGTCGCGGCGCACAAGGCCCAAGGCTACGCCATCGTCAACGTCTCGCTCAAGCCGATCGGTGGCATTCCGGGCGACGCCTCGGCCGACCAGATGCGCGCCGTCGCCGACATGGCGGCGTCCTACAGCTTCGATGAGATCCGCGTCACGCACGAGCAGAACCTCGTCTTGCCGCACGTCCGGCTCGCCGACCTCTACGACCTCTGGTGCCGCCTGGAGCGGGCCGACCTCGCCACGCCCAATTTGGGCCGCGTCTCCGACATCATCGCCTGTCCCGGCCTCGATTACTGCGCGCTCGCGACCGCGCGCTCGATCCCGATCGCGCAGGCGATCAGCCGCCGGTTCGACGATTTGGCACGGCAAGACGAGATCGGCGAGCTAAAGGTGAAGATCTCGGGTTGCATCAACGCCTGCGGCCACCACCACGTCGGCCACATCGGCATCCTCGGCCTGGAGAAGGGCGGCGAGGAGTCCTACCAGATCACGCTCGGCGGCTCCGGCGCCGAGGACGCCTCGATCGGCAAGGTCGATGGGGCCGGGCTTCACCGCCGACGACGTCCCCGACGCCGTCGAGCGCCTCGTCGGCGCCTACCTCGCCGCCCGGACCGGCAAGGAGGAGACGTTCCTCGCCTGGACCCGGCGCGTGGGGCCGTCGGCGTTGAAGGAGACGCTCTATGCCGCTGCTTAAGAACGACGCGTTTCTCGCCGATCCTTGGACCACCGTCGCCGACGACGCGCCGCTTTTGGACGGGCCGATGGTCTTGTCGCTCGCGCGGCTCAAGGCAGAAGATCCGCGTGCCTTGGCGGGCCGCGCCGTCGGCGTTCGCGTCGGGCCGCACGAGCGGGTCGAGGATCTGGAACCGTTCTTGCCCCGCTTGACGCTCGTCGCGCTGGCTTTTCCGGCGATAACCGACGGCCGCGCCTTCTCCGACGCCGTGATCCTGCGCACGCGCATGGGCTTTGAGGGCGAGTTGCGGGCGGTGGGCAAGCTGCGGGTCGACCTGTTCCAGTTCATGCGCCGCTGCGGGTTCGACGCCTACCTGATCGAGGACGACCCGCGCGTCTTGAAGTCCTGGCGGGAGGCGGCGGTCGCGATGGACGTCGCCTACCAGACCGACGACGCCGCGCCGGGCGGGCCGCTGCCGGTCTGGCTCGCTCGACGGCGACGCGACGAAACCGCCTGAACCGCAGGTCTAAGCGCTAATCTGCTTCGACGGTGGCGGGGTTGCAGGCGCCGATGCCTTTACGCAAGTGCGCGGCCAGTTCGCGGGCGAGCGGGGTACCGCCGTCCGGCGGCAGGTGCAAGAAGATCGAGAAGCGCGGCAGGGGCGGGAGGCCCTGCGCCGCGCCGAGCGTGACGAGCCCTTTGGGCATCGTGCGCGCCATGAAAGCGCACACGCCGAGATCGGCCTCGATCATCGCGACTTCCGCCGGCATGTCGAAGACGTGCCCGACCAGCCGCCAGGGCAGGTTCTTCTGGTCCAAGACGTCCGTCACCGGCCCCTTGAAGGCGCAGGCACCGCAGAAGACGAGCGGCAACGGTCGCGAGAGGTGCGCCCTGCCCCCCGGTGCGCCGCCCCAGACCAAACGCTCCTCGACCAGCAGTTCCGCCCCCCTCGGCGCCGCCTGCAGCGTCGAGAGCATGAGGTCGATCGTGCCCGACTCCAGTTCGTGCAGGAGCACGCTCGTGTTGTTGCACACCAACCGCAACTGCGCCCGCGGCCACGCCCGATCGAAGCTGCGCAGGATCGGCGGCAGGAACGAGCCGACGATGTCGTGCGGGACGCCGAGCGCCACCTCGCCCTCGAACTCGGGCGCCGTCATGCCGGTCCAGATCTCGTCGTTGAGGTGCAGCAGGTTGCGCGCCTGCGGCAGGAGACGCTCGCCCGCCGGCGTCAACGTCAAGCCCCTGGGGCCGCGCGCGAACAGCAGGTGCGCGAAGGTTTCCTCCAGGCGCTTGAGTTGCAGGCTCACCGCCGCCTGGGTCAGGTTCATCTGGCCGGCGGCACGGGTGATGTTACCCGTCTCGGCGACCGCGACGAAGGCCCGAAGCAAGTTGGTGTCGAGGTTGCGCACCGCCGCCGCACTCCAATCATCTGTTATGGCAGACATTAAAACCATTTGTTTTTTTTATCATCCGTCGTGCCGCACGATGCGTCAAGTCAGAACCTCGTGGCGGTTCTGAGCGGTATGAGGGGTGAGTCTTTATGGCGGTTTTCCTGAGCGGGCCTCATTCGGCCCACCTTTTGCACCTGTTGACGCTGCCTCGCATGGTTTATGCATGGTTGAGACACGTTTGGAGCGTCGACCGGGAGCGCCAAGCCCTCGCGCGGTTGAGCGCTTGTGAACTGGCCGATATCGGGATCACCGACCACGCGGCGCGGCGCGAGGCGGCGCGGGCGTTCTGGGACCTGCCGACGAGAGATTTTTAGGATAAGGACTGGCTTGTCCGCCGCCGGCTATGGCATGACCTCATCATGTCCGGCGCACGAGCTTTTCTCGCAGCCATCCTCGTCTTTTGCGCGTTCGCTCGGCCCGATATCGCCGCAGCCCTGGATGTGGCACCCCTTCTGGCCCGGCACGGTTTCGCCGCCGAGGACGTGGCCCTCGTCGTCGAGACGTTCGCGGGCGAGACGCCTGCGGCACACCGGGCCGACGCGGCCGGCACCCCGGCCTCGACGTTGAAGCTGCTGACGGCGGTCGGCGTCCTGGAGCGCTTCGGCGCCGAGCACCGCTTCGCGACCCGGCTCCTGCTGCGCGGCGATCCCACGCGGCCGATCGTGATCTTGGAGGGCGGCGGCGACCCGGAACTAGACGTCGATGGGTTGATGCACCTCGCGCTGACCTTACACTCAAGCGGCGTTACGTCGGCGGCGGGGTTCCTCGTCGACGACGACGCCCTGCCGCGCCTGCCGGTCGTCGACCCGACGATGCCGGTCGAGGACGCCTACAATGCCGGCTTCGGCGCCCTCAACCTCGCCTTCAACCGCGTGCGCGTGCGCGACGACGGGGCGGGCCGGCGCTGGACGCTGCCGCCGCTGGCCGAGCGGTGGCAACAACGCGACGCGCGCGACGCGTTGCCGGTACGCGACCCCGGCCTGCACGCGGCGAACGTCCTGCGCCGGCTCACGAATTCCCTCGGCATCGTCCTGCCGCCGCCCGTTCGGGGCGGCGCTTCCACCGCCGATCGCGAGATCGGGCGGGTGTGGAGCAAGACGACGGCCGGCCTAGTGCAGGACATGCTGCTCTACTCCAACAACCAGTTGGCCGAGATCCTAGGCTTCGCCGCCACGGGTGAAGCCACGCAGGCGACCTCGGCGGCGGCACTCCTCGGCGGCGTCGCCGCGTTGGCGCCCGGTACGGCGATCGAGACGATCGTCGCGCCGAACCACTCCGGTCTGACGGCGACGGCGGCGGCATCGCCGCGGGCACTGGTCGATCTGCTGCGCCTGGGCGACGAGCGCTACGGCTTTCTTGCCATGCTGCCCGTCTCCGGCTGGTCGGGCAGCCTCGCCGGGCGCTTCGCCGACGAGGGTTCGGCCCTGCGCGTCTGGGCCAAGACCGGCAGCCTCGACTACGCCCTGGCGCTGGCCGGGCTGATCCTGCCGCGTCGGGGACCGCCGCTACTCTTCGCGCTGCTGATCGGCGACGCCCAAGCCCGCCTCGCCCACGACAGGATGCGACCACCGAACAGGGCCACCCGCCGTGCCGCAGCCGCCTGGGCCGTTCGGGCGCGCGGCCTGCGCGACGCGATCGTGGCCGAACTGCTCGCGGGCAGTTGACGCCCTCGCCTACTGGCTGACCCAGAGAATGCGCGCGACCCAGGCGACGTCGTGCGTGTCGATCACTTCTTCGCGCGGCACGTGGTCGAACGTCGTCAGCGTCAAGCGCTGCGCCGTACGCCGGTTGAGCACGGCAAAGCTGACGCTGCCGTCCTTGCGGCGCACGAT
Source organism: Geminicoccaceae bacterium (assembly GCA_965217265.1). GTDB lineage: Bacteria > Pseudomonadota > Alphaproteobacteria > Geminicoccales > Geminicoccaceae > JAGRGG01. The sequence continues at coordinate 500,636 of CBDCHP010000011.1, forward strand.
CACCCGGTCCTGGCGGCGAATGCTGCTGCCGGGCGAGACGACGACCATGTCGCCGGCGCGGTAGACGGGCTCGGCCACGTCGTCGTCGAGTTCGACGACGTAGGCGTTGGGTTCGTCGATCGAGGGAAACTCGGTCTCTTCGCCCCCCCGCGTCAAGAAGCCGGCGGCATCGAAAGTTTCGGCGTGCCGGAGTTGGCCGAGACGCACCATCTGCAAGCGGTGCGACGCGCCGTTGGGACGATCGCCCGCCTCGCTGAGCAGACCGACGAACTCACCCATGTTCGTGCCGGTGGCTTCGAGGATTTTCGCCAAGCTCTCGGTGCTGGGCCAGCGCAGCTTGCCTTCCTTCGTCGTGCGCTTGCTCTTGTTGAACGTCGTCGGGTCAAGCCCGGCCCGCTTGGCCAAGCCGGAGGGCGACAGGCCGTTGCGGGCGGCGAGCAGGTCGATCCCGCGCCAGATATCATGATGCCTCAACATCGCCGTCCCCTCGCCCACGCGCTATAGGAAATTATGCTTGAATCTCGCCGTCCCCGCATTAGGTTTTTATTCTTAAATAACGACTATTTCGGGATCTGCCATGATGAACGTCCTCGTCTGCTTCACCGGGAGCGCAGATAACGGTTTGTGGCGCTATTTGCGCCAGGGCTTTCGCCACTGCGCAATTTGCCTACGGACAGAACGGCGCTGGATCGTTCTGGATCCCTTGTCGGACCATCTCAACATCGGGCTTGCCGAAGATATTGATCCTTTTTCCCTCGCCGCCGGCCTCGCCGCCGCCGGGGCTGGGGTTGTTTGCCTACCAAACCCGGTCCTGGCGCCGGCCGTGGCCAAGGACGTGCGTCCGCTCACCTGCGTTGAAATCGTCAAGCGCGCGCTCGGCTTTCGGGCGAATCGGGTCTGCACGCCGTGGCAGCTCTACCGCTGTTTGGTGTCCACGCCGCTTGACGGCGATAAAGTATAAGATTATATTCTTAAAAGTTGTTCCGGAGGCCCGATGCAAGCTCCCTTTGAACTCGACCTTCCCGCCCTGTCAGACGGCTTTCGGCAGGCCGTCGCCCGGCGCCAGCCGTGGGAGCGGCTGTGGCGGGACTGCTACACTTATGCCCTGCCGATCCGGGGGCACGGCCTTGGCGGCGCGTTCGCCCCGGCCTCGTCCTACGCCGAGCGTTTGTTCGATGCCACGGCGGCGGACGCGATCGAGCAGTTGGCGGCGAGCCTGCTCGCCGAACTGATGCCGCCCTGGTCGCGCTGGTTCGGGCTGAAGCCAGGCCACGACGTGGACGAGGCCGAGGCGCCGTTCATCGCGCCGGTGCTCGACGAGGCGGCGGCGCGGCTGCAAGGCCATTTCGATCGCTCGAACTTCGCCGTCGAGATCCACCAGTGCCTCTTGGACCTCGTGACGGTCGGCACGGCCACCTTGCTGTTCGAGGAAGCGCCGCCGGGCTCGCCCTCGGCGTTTCGCTTCCTCGCCGTGCCGACGGCCGAGATGTACATCGACGGCGGCACGAGAGACGTCGTCCGCCGCCAGTACCGCGCGACCGTGCAAACCGTCGCCGAATTGCGGGCGCGCTTCCCCGACGTCGTGGCGCTGCTCGACGTCAAGGCTGCGCCGGACGCCAAGGTCGAGATCGTCGAGGCTTTCGGCCCCGGCCCCGGCGGCACGGCCTACACCGTGTTCACCGCGGATCCGCTCGTCGACGGCGGGCGCCCGACCGCGCTGCAGCACGGCCGCTTCGAGACCTCGCCGTTCATCACCTTTCGCTGGATGAAGGGCACGGGCGAGATCTACGGCCGCTCGCCGGTGATGACGGCCCTGCCCGACATCCGCACCGCCAACAAGGTCGTCGAACTGATCTTGAAGAACGCCTCGATCGCGGTGACCGGCATCTGGCTCGCCGAGGACGACGGCGTCTTGAATCCGGCCAACATCCGCCTGACGCCCGGCAGCATCATCCCCAAGGCCGTCGGCTCGGCCGGGCTGACGCCGCTGCAAGCACCGGGCCGGTTCGACGTCTCGGAGCTGATCTTGAGCGACCTGCGCGGCAAGATCCGCCACACCCTCCTCGTCGATCGGCTGGCCCCGGTCGACGGGCGCAACATGACAGCGACCGAAGTCCTCGCCCGCGACCTTGAGATGACGCGGCTCTTGGGCGCCGTCTACGGCCGCCTCCAGGCGGAACTGCTAACACCGTTGCTCGTGCGCTCGGTCGCGATCCTCACCCGCCGCGGCGAAATACCGGCCTTCGCCCTCGACGGGGCCGCGGTCGAACTCGACTACCGCTCGCCGCTTGCCCGGGTGCAGGCGCGCGAGGACGCGCGCAACACCATGCTCTGGCTCGACACCGCCGCCAAGCTCGGGCCGCTCGGCTCGGCCAGCGTCGATATCCCGGCCGCGGTTCGCTACCTGGGCGAGATGCTGGGCGTTCCGCGCCACCTCGTCACCGATCCGGCCAAACTCTTGCTGGGGGAGACGCCGTGAACGCGGATCCCCCGCCCCGTCCCGACGATGAGGGCTGGGCGTGGTTCGAGCCGAGGGCCGAGGTGACGCCCCCCGCCACCGACGTGGCGCGCCACGCGCGGACCTGCCTTGCGACCCCGGCCGGGCGGCGCCTCGTCGCCCACCTGCGCAACACCTTCCTCGAACGACGGGTCGGTCCGGCCGCGAGCGAGGCCGAACTGCGCCACATCGAGGGCCAGCGCAGCGTCGTCGCCTACCTTCTACGCCTCGCGGAGAGCGATCCGTCATGACGCCAGAGACATCATCACCCCGCACCGACGCTCAAGAAGACCAATCGCCGATGGACGCGAAGGAAGCGACGGCGGCCAAGACCCGGCCGGACGACGTGCCGGAGAAGTTCTGGGATCAGGATAAGAGCGAGATCCGTATCGAGTCGCTGTTGCGCTCCTATCGTGAGCTTGAGCGCCGCTTGAGTCGCCCGCAGCCACAACCGGACGACGGGACGACGGCTGCGGAGGGATCGAACGACGCCGGCAAGCTTAGCTCGGCCGAAGACTACGCGATCGAGCCGCCGCACCCGGCGATCGAGGTCGACCCCGCCGTCAACCAGCGCCTGCACGCGGCCGGGTTCACCCAAGCCCAAGCGCAACTCGTCTACGACTTGGCCGCCGAGCACCTGCTCCCGGCCTTGGGCGAGGCCGAGACCAAGCTCGCCGACGAGCGCGAGCGCGCGCGGCTGGCCGATCATTTCGGTGAGAACTGGCCCACCGTGCAGCGCCAGCTCGACGCCTGGGGCAAGCGCAGCCTGACGCCCGAGATCTACGCCATGCTCGCATCGAGCCACGACGGCGTGCTCATCATGCACGACATGATGCGCCGGGCCGAGCCCGAGATCGTCGGGCGCAGCGGCGAGAGCGCGGGCTTGAGCGAAGCTCGGCTGAACGAGATGGTCCGCGACCCCCGCTACTGGCGCGACCGCGACCCGGCCTTCGTCGGCCGCGTGACCGAGGGTTTCAAGCGCCTCTACGGCGGCTGAGCGACCCCACCCCACACCGTCGAGGCGGAGAACCGCGCCACCGCGGCCCGATCGGCGGCCGAGACCCGGCCCCGCCAGACGGGACAACCGACCCCATGAACCACATTTTCTATGGGTAGAACATATGTCGATGACGATCGACCAAGCGTTCGTCAAGCAGTTCGAACGCGAGGTCCACGGCGCCTTCCAGCGCCAAGGCTCCAAGCTCCGCGCCACGGTGCGGGTCAAGAACGAGGTCCACGGCAGTTCGACCGTGTTCCAACGCGTCGGCAAGGGGGCCGCCGGCACCAAGGCCCGGCATGGCATGGTGCCGATCATGAACGTCGACTTCAGCGCGATCGAGGCGCAACTCGTCGATTACTACACTGGCGAGTGGATCGACGCGCTCGACGAGTTGAAGACCAACATCGACGAGCGGCAGGTGCTGGCCTCGGCCGGGGCCTACGCGCTCGGCCGCAAGACCGACGAGCTGATCATCGAGGCGCTGGCGACGGCGCCGCAGACCGCCGGCAGCGACTCGACCGGCCTCACCAAGGAGAAGGTGCTCGAAGCCTTCGAGAAGATGGGTACCGCCGACGTGCCGGACGACGGCCAGCGTTTCGCGATCGTCGGCTGGAAGCAGTGGTCGGACCTGCTCAACCTGCCCGAGTTCGCCAACACCGCGTTCGCGGGCGAGGACCAGCTCCCCTGGCGCGGGACGCAGGCCAAGATCTGGCTCGGCACCCTATGGATGCCGCACTCGGGCCTGCCGCTGGAGGACGGGACGCGCACCTGCTTTTGGTACCATCGCAGCGCCGTCGGCCACGCGATCGGCCAGGACGTCCGCACCGACATCACCTGGCACGGCGACCGTGCCGCGTACTTCGTCCTCAACATGATGTCGCAAGGCGCCGCTCTCATCGACGAGACCGGCGTCGTCGCCCTGCCCTGCCTGGAGGACTGATCGTCATGGCTTTCAACAAGCACAGCTTGGGCGTCTTGTCGTACGCCAACGGCTTCACCCTTTGGCACTACCGCACCAACGACCTCGTCGCCGAGGTCGACAACGCCGGCTACTTCAACGAGGCGGCGTCGATGGTCCGGGTCGGCGACTTCGTGTTCTTGCACACCGGGATCAACAGCACGCCGACCTTCGGGCTCGTCGTCGTGATCGAGAACGAGAAGGGCGCCGTCGACGTCTCCAACGTCAGCCAGTTCGGCGCGATCGACAGCGACTGAGCGCTCCCGGCGGGAGGGGCCGCACTTGCGGCCCCTCTCCCCCCATCGCCTTGCCCCATCGTCTACTTGAAGAGAGGCGTCATGCCCGCGACCGCGATCGACATGTGCTCGGTGGCCCTGCTCAAGATCGGTGCCGCGCCGATCATCGGCTTCGACGACGGCACGGTCGAGGCCGACGTGGCGGGCCGGCTCTACGAGCCCAGCCTCGAAGCCCTGCTCGCAACCTACCCCTGGCGCTTCTCGCTGCAGCGGGCCGAACTCGTCCAGGACACGGGCGGCACGGGCGATGTCTTGCCTTACGCCTACGTCTTGCCGGTCGACCTGGTCCGCTTGGTCTCGGCCGACCGCGGCGCCTATCGCATCATGGGCCGCCGCCTGCACGCCGACGCCCGGCCGCTCAAGGTCACCTACCAGCGCCGGACCGACGAGGCCGACTTTCCGCCCCACTTCCGCCAAGCCCTGATCGCGCGGCTCGCCGCCGAGTTCTGCCTGCCGATCACCGAGAGCACGAGCCGGGCGGAACTGCTCATCAAGCTGGCCGAGAACGGGCTGCGCACCGCCCGGCTGATCGACAGCCAGCAATCGACGCCCGGTGCGGTCGAGGACTTCACGCTCATCAAGGCGCGCGGCTGATGACGCTCGTCACGACGATCAAGACCAGCTTCACGGGCGGCGAACTGGATCCGGCCCTCTTCGGCCGCGGCGACCTGCGCGCGTTCGACGAGGGTGCGCGCGCTTTGCGCAACGTCGTCGTCGAGGCGACCGGCGGGGTGCGGCGCCGGCCGGGCCTGTCGCTCGTCAAGGAAGCGGCCGGGGCATCGCGCCTCGTTGCCTTCGAGGCGGCGAACGCGCTGTTGCTGCTGGGTGAGCGCACGCTCGCCGTCGTCGAGGACGACGCCGTCGTCGCCGCGCTGACGACCGCGTGGACGGTGGCCCGCGTCGCCGCCCTCGACTGGACCAGCATCGGCGACAGCCTGCTCCTCTGCCACGAGGAGGTCGAGCCGCAACTGCTCGACCGCGACATGACGGGGACGTGGACCCTGCGCCCCTGGTCGTTCGACACTGCCGAGGGGGTGAACGGCCGGGTGACGCTCGGCCCCTTCGCCCGCTACGGCGCCCCGGACCTGATCTTGCAACCCCAGACGCCGCTGTTCGCCCCGGACCGGCCGATCCCGGCCGTGACCACGAGCGGCGGGGTGGTGGGCGTCAGCTTGAGGGCGTCGCGGCCGTTCTTTCGCTCCGGCCACTACAACGTCCGCTTCAACTTGAACGGTGGGCAGGTCCGCGTCGTCAACGTCCGCAGCGCCGTCCAGGCCGATGCCATCGTCGTGAACGGCCTCGATCACGGCCACGCGACGCAGCGTTTCGAGGAAGAGGCGTTCTCGTCAGCGCGCGGCTGGCCGATCGCCGTGTCGCAGCACCAAGGCCGCCTCGTGCTCGGCGGCTCGCGCGATATGCCAGACCATTTGTGGTTCTCGAAGACAGGCAGCCCCTTCAACTTCGACCGTGGCGAGGCGCTCGCGGACGCATCGATCGCCTTTCGCCTCCAAGCCGACCGGCCGCACCGGATCCGCCATCTACACCCGAGCGGCCGGTTGCAGGTCTTCACGACCGCGGGCGAGTGGGTTGTCAACGGCCGGCCGTTGACGCCCGAGGCGGTCAGCATCGACGCGCAAACCCAGGTCGGCAGCCCCTCGGGGCGGAAGATCCGGCCGCTCGCCGTCGACGGCGCCACGCTCTTCGTCGGTGCCAGCGGCCGCGACCTGCGCGAGTTCATCTTCACCGACACCGAGCAGGCCTATCAAGCGGCCGACATCGCCCTCCTATCGCGCCACTTGATGACGGCACCCAAGGAGATGGCGTTTCACGCGACGGGCCGCCTCTTGTTCGTCGTCCGCGACGACGGCGCGTTCGCGGCCGTGACGCTCGATCGCAACAGCAACGTCGTCGCCTGGACGTTGCAGACGAGCGCCGGTAGCGCGCTCTCGGTGGCGACCTTGGGCAGCAAGGCTTATTTCCTGATGCAGCGCTCTGAGCGGACCTTCCTCGAAGCTTGGGACGAGGCGGCGGTGCTCGACCACGCCCATGACCGCTCAAGCGCGACCGCGACCAGGCGCTGGGGCGGCTTTGTCGGGTTTGATGGGGCGGGCGTGACGGCCGTGTTCGAGGACGGGCGGCACGAGACCGCCGAGGTCGTCGGGGGCGAGGTCGTCCTCGCCCGTGCGGCGCGCAAGGTCCGGCTGGGCTTGGCCTTCGCGCACGAGATCGAGCCCCTGCCGCAAGGCGGTGCTGCCGGACGATCCCTCGCGCCGGACGTCCTGCACCGGCCGATCCGCTACGTCTTTCGCCTCTTCGAGAGCGAAGGCTTGTGCCTCGACACCGGCACCGGCCCGCGCGATGTGCGGCTGCCGGCACCGAACGGGCGCGGCTACACCGGCGACGTCGCCGTGCGCGCCCTCGGCTGGCGCCGCGGCACGATGTATCCCCCTTGGCGCATTGTTCAGGAAGCGCCTTGCCCGTTTCGCCTCCTCTCCGTCGCCACCGAACAAAAGGTTAGTTAAGCCATGAGCAGTATGAGCAGCATCGCCAGCACGGGCCTCAACATGGCGCTGACGCACGAGGCGTATAAGCGGCAGAACAAGAAGGTGGGCAACGAGAGAGAGGAGCGGATCGCCGCCCTTCAGGCGCGCGACGCGGCGCTGGAGAAGGAAGCGCAAAAGGCGCTTCGCGCCCGCTTGGCGGCGGCGCGGGCGCGGGCCGGGGGTGCCGGCATCGCCACGAGCGGGGGCTCGATCGACGCCGTGCTGCGCGGGCTTGAGCGCGAGGTCGCCGACAAAGGCGCGGCGCGGGCGGCGTCGTCGAGCGGCCAGATCGCGGGGCTGCGCGACGCCGCGAGGGACAAGCAGCGGCGTAACCTTTTGACTATGTCGAACAAATGGTTGGACATGGCAAGCGGCCTCACCGGCGGTCGCGGCAGCCTGCTCGGCTGAGGGCTTGCGCGCGACGCCCCCGCCGCACTCTTCTTCGGCACTGGATGAAGTTCGGCTGCGGGCCAGCTTCCTGCGCTTCGTCTGGATCTGGAACCACCACCAGGGCTACGGTACGCCGGACCTGCACCTGCGCATCGCGCGCTGGCTGGAGCGCGAGGGCGTCAAGGACGGCCGGCGCCTCGCACTCCTCGTCTTTCGCGACGCCGGTAAGTCAACGCTGGTCGGCCTCTATTGCGCCTGGCTGCTCGCCAACGACCCGGATCTGCGCATCCTCGTGCTCGCGGCCGAGCACGCGCTCGCCTGCCGCATGACACGCAACGTCCGGCGCATCGTCGAGACGCACCCGCTCGCCCGCCACTTGCGCCCGAGGCGCAAGGAAGAGTGGGCGGCGGACCGGTTCACCGTGCACCGCAGGCGGGGTGCGCGCGACCCTTCCCTCTTCGCCCGCGGCATCGGCGCCAACCTCACCGGCAGCCGCGCCGACGTGATCGTCTGCGACGACGTCGAGGTGCCGAACACCGCCGCGACCGCCAAGCGGCGCGCGGACCTGCGCCTGCGCCTCGCCGAGGCGAGCTTCATCCTGGTGCCGAACGGGCTGCAACTCTACGTCGGCACGCCGCACGCGTGGCACTCGATCTACGCCGCCGAGCCGCGCCCGGAACTGGGCGAGACGCGCCCTTTCCTCGACGGCTGCACGCGGCTGGTCCTGCCGCTCATCGACGCGAAGGGGAAGAGTGCCTGGCCCGAGCGCTTCCCCCCCGCCGCCATCGAGCGGCTGCGCACCGAGGTCGGGCCGCGTTTGTTTCGAAGCCAGATGCTGCTCGAACCGACCCCGATCGAGGCGGCACGGCTCGATCCCGAGCGGCTGACGTTCTACGACGCCCCCCTCGACGTCGTCCGCGCGAACGGGCGCCTGCAACTGCGCATCGACGGCCATCGGATGCGCAGCGCCTGCTGCTGGTGGGATCCCGCCTACGGCGCCCCAGACAAGGGCGACGCCAGCGTGATCGCCTGCCTCTTCCTCGACGAGGAGGGCGGCTACTGGCTGCACGACCTGGAAACCCTCACCTTCGCCCCGCCGACCACCGCCGAGCAGGACGAGCTGACCCAGCTCTGCCACGGGGCGGCACTGTTCGCGGCGCGCAACGAACAGCCGGTCATCACCGTCGAGACCAACGGCATCGGGCGCTTCGTCCCGGCGGCGCTGCGGCGGGTGATCAACGGCCTGAGGCTGCCGCTGCGCGTCGTCGAGCACCACGCCGTCATGGCCAAGGACGCGCGGATCCTGGCGGCGTTCGATCCGGTGTTGGCCGCCGGGAGCCTGCGCGTCCACCGGCGCGTGCGGGCAACCCCGTTCGTCACCGAACTGAAGGAGTGGCGTCCGGGCGGCGGCGGGCGCGACGACGCGCTCGACGCGGTCAGCGCTTGCATCCTCGCCCAGCCGGTAGGGCCTGCACCCCCGCCGCTCGCCGATCCCGGCCGGGACTGGCGCGGGGCCGGCACCGTGCACGCGGCGAGAACCGACTTCGCCCTCTAATTGTGGGCGGCCATGGAAGACGCGTCAATCGAACAGGCTGGAGACCGAGGATTCGTTCGCGATGCGGTCGATGGCTTCGGCCATCAAGGAGGCGATTGAGAGGATGCGGATCTTGTCGCTGACGCGCACGCCCTCGGTCGGGCGGATGCTGTCGGTGATGACCAGACGTTCGAGGTTGGAGGCGGTGACGCGCGAGACGGCGCCGGCCGAGAGGACGCCGTGGGTGACGTAGGCCTGAACGGCGGTGGCGCCCTCGGCGAGGAGCGCGTCGGCGGCGTTGCACAAGGTGCCGCCGCTGTCGACGATGTCGTCGACCACGATGCAGCGCTTGCCGGCCACCTCGCCGATCACGTTCATCACCTCCGACGTGCCGGCGCGCTCGCGGCGCTTGTCGATGATGGCAAGCCCGACGTCGAGCCGCTTGGCGAAACCCCGCGCCCGCTGCACGCCGCCGACGTCGGGCGAGACGATCACGAGGTCGTTTGTGCCCAGGTTCGTCTTGATGTCGGGACCCATCAGCGGGGTCGTGAACAGGTTGTCGACCGGGATGTCGAAGAAGCCCTGGATCTGCCCTGCGTGCAGCTCCATCGTCAGCACCCGGTCGGCACCCGCCTCGGTGATCAGGTTGGCGACGAGCTTGGCCGAGATCGGCGTACGCGGCCCCGGCTTGCGGTCCTGCCGGGCGTAGCCGAAATAGGGCACGACGGCGGTGATGCGCTTGGCCGACGCCCGCTTCAGGGCGTCGATGCAGATCAACAGCTCCATCAGATTGTCGTTCGCTGGATAGGAGGTGCTCTGCAGGATGAACACGTCCTCGCCGCGCACGTTCTCGTGGATCTCGACGAAGATTTCCATGTCGTTGAAGCGCTGCACCTTGGCCTTGGTGAGGTCGACGCGAAGGCAAGCGGCGATCGCCTCGGCGAGCGGGCGGTTGGCGTTGCCGGCGAGGAGTTTCATGCGGGCGGGACCGGTGCTGGAAGGGGGTCTCTACGGCGCGGCTCTTAGCAAGGGCGCGGCCGCAAGTAAACGAAGGCGCAGGTGCTGGGACACACTAAACCTGCCCCACGCCCCGCGTGACCCGCCCCGCTAACTTGGCTAGGCTGCAGCGAGGCTACGATGAGGAAGCGCACCCATGCCCGACGGCTGGCAGTTCTGGATCGACCGCGGCGGCACCTTCACCGACGTCGTGGCGCGCACGCCCAAGGACGGGCTCAAGGTCCTGAAGCTGCTCTCGGAGGCGCCCGGCCAGTACGAGGACGCGGCGATCGAGGGGATGCGGCGCCTGCTCGGGCTGAAGCACGATGCCCCCCTCCCCTCCGAGGCGATCGAGGCCGTCAAGATGGGCACGACCGTCGCCACCAACGCGCTGTTGGAGCGCAAGGGCGAGCGCACGCTGCTCGCGGTGACGGGGGGATTGAGGGACGTCTTGCGCATCGGCTACCAACACCGGCCGAAGATCTTCGCCCGCCACATCGTCCTGGCGCAAGTCCTCTACCAGGACGTGATCGAGATCGACGAGCGCCTGGGCGCCGACGGGGCAGTCGTGCGCGACCTCGACGCCGATCGGGCCGAATCCGACCTGCGCGCCGCCTACGATGCCGGCTACCGCGCGATCGCGATCGTCTTGATGCACGCCTACCGCGAGCCCGAGCACGAGGTCAGGCTCGGCGAGATCGCGCGCCGGACCGGCTTCACCCAAGTCTCGTGCAGCCACGCGGTCAGCCCCTTGATGAAGATCGTCGGCCGCGGCGACACGGCAGTGGTCGACGCCTACCTCTCGCCGATCCTGCGCCGCTATGTCGATCGCGTGGCGGCGGCACTCGGCGACGTGCGGCTGATGTTCATGCAATCGAGCGGCGGCCTGACCGACGCCGCCATGTTCCAGGGCAAGGACGCAATTCTCTCAGGGCCGGCTGGCGGCATCGTCGGCGCCGCCAAAACCGCCCTGATCGCCGGGTTCGAGCGCATCATCGGCTTCGACATGGGCGGCACCTCGACCGACGTCAGCCACTACGCCGGCACTTACGAGCGTGCCTTCGAGACCGAGGTCGCGGGCGTGCGCCTCAAGGCGCCGATGATGAAGATCCACACCGTGGCGGCGGGCGGCGGCTCGATCATCGCCTTCGACGGGTCGCGCTTTCGCGTCGGCCCCGAGAGCGCCGGCGCCGACCCCGGCCCCGCCGCCTACGGCAAGGGCGGTCCCTTGAGCGTGACCGACGCCAATTTGATGACCGGCAAACTCCTGCCCGAGCGCTTCCCGGCCGTCTTCGGCCCAAAGGGCGATTGCCCGCTCGACGCCGACGCCGTGCGGGCCAAGTTCGCCAACCTCGCGGCCGAGGCGGTGCGCGCGGGCGGCCCCGAGCGCACCGCCGCCGAGATCGCGCAGGGCTGCCTTGCCATCGCCAACGACAACATGGCCAACGCGATCAAGGAGATCTCGATCGCGCGCGGCATCGACGTCTCGGCCTACGCCCTCGTCTGCTTCGGCGGCGCCGGCGCGCAGCACGCCTGCGCCGTCGCCGACCTGCTCGGCATCGGCCGGGTGATGGTCCACCCGCTCGCCTCGGTCCTCTCCGCCTACGGCATGGGGCTCGCCGACGTGCGCAGCCTGAAGAGCCGGGCGATCGAGGCGTCGATCGGGGAGGCGATGGACGCGACCGAGACGGCGCACGCCGAGCTCGACGCCGCCGCCCGCGCCGACCTCGACGCCCAGTCGGTGCCCGCCTCGCGTCAGCGCACCGAGGCGCGCGTCCACCTGCGCTACGCCGGCACCGACGCCGCCCTCGACGTGCCGCTCGGGGGGGCGGACGCGATGCGCTCCTCCTTCGAGGCCGAGCACGAGCGCCGCTTCGGCTTCACCGTCGAGGGCCGCGACATCGTCGTCGAGAGCCTCGACGTCGAGGGCATCGGCCTGATGGAGGAGGCGATCGAGCCGGAACACACGGCCGATCCCTTGCGCGGCGATCCGGCGCCGATCGACCAAAGCGAGGTCTTCACGATCCCGGCCCCGCACCAGCCGCCGCAGACGCATAAGGCCGACGTCTACCGGCGCGAGGACTTGGCGCCTGGCGACATGCTCAAGGGGCCGGCGATCGTCACGGCCGAGACCACGACCGTCGTCGTCGAGCCCGGCTGGGGCCTGGAAGTAACGACCCGCGACCACCTGCTGATGGAGCGGATCGAGCCCTTGCCCGGCCAAGCCTCGCTCGGCACGGCGGCCGACCCGATCCTGCTCGAAATCTTCAACAATTTGTTCATGACCATCGCCGAGCAGATGGGTGTCACGCTGCAAAACACTGCCTACTCGGTCAACGTCAAGGAGCGGCTCGACTTCTCCTGCGCCGTCTTCGACGCCCAAGGACTCCTCGTCGCCAACGCGCCGCACATGCCGGTCCACCTCGGCTCGATGGGCGAGAGCGTGCGCACCGTCATCCGGCTTCGGCGGGCAACGATGGCGAAAGGCGACGTCTTCGCCCTCAACAACCCCTATAACGGCGGCACGCACCTGCCCGACATCACCGTCGTCATGCCGATCTTCCACGACGGCGAGCCGATCTTCTACGCCGCGTCGCGCGCCCACCACGCCGACGTCGGCGGCATCACGCCGGGCTCGATGCCGCCGTTTTCCAAGCACATCGACGAGGAGGGCGTGCTCTTCGACGATTTCTGCCTCGTCGAGGGCGGGCACTTCCGCTTCGAGGCGCTGGGCGACCTCCTCACGTCCGGCCCCTACCAGGCCCGCAACCCGAAGCAGAACGTCGCCGACCTGCAAGCCCAGGTCGCGTCCTGCCACAAGGGTGCGGAGGAGTTGGCGAAGATGGTCGGCCAGTTCGGCCTCGACACGGTCCAAGCCTACATGGCGCACGTCATGGACAACGCCGAGGCGAGCGTGCGCCGGGCGATCGACCAGCTTCAAGACGGCGAATTCACCTACGCCCACGACCAAGGCCCCGTCGTCAAGGTGGCGGTGACGGTGGACAAGGCAAACCGCACCGCGAAGATCGACTTCACCGGCACGAGCCCGCAGCAGGAATGGAACTTCAACTGCCCCGCCGCCGTGACGCGGGCCGCCGTCCTCTACGTCTTCAGGACGCTCGTCGACGCCGACATCCCCTTGAACGACGGCTGCTTGATCCCGCTCGACCTCGTCTTGCCCGAGGGCTCGCTCGTCAACTGCACGTATCCCGCCGCCGTCTGCGCCGGCAATGTCGAGACCTCGCAGTGGGTCACCGACACGCTGTTCGGGGCTTTGGGCGTCATGGCGGCGGCGCAGGGGACGATGAACAACTTCACCTTCGGCAACGCGACCCACCAGTACTACGAGACCATCTGCGGCGGCTCGGGTGCGGGCCCCGACCACCCCGGCACGTCGGCGGTCCACACCCACATGACCAACTCGCGCCTGACCGACCCGGAGGTGCTGGAGTGGCGCTACCCCGTGCGCCTGGAGGAGCACACCATCCGCCGCGGCTCGGGCGGCAAGGGGCGCTTCGACGGCGGCGACGGCACGCTGCGCCGGGTGCGCTTCCTCGAACCGATGCAGGCGGCAATCCTCGCCAACCACCGCCGCGTCCCGCCGTTTGGCCTGAAAGGCGGCGGCGACGGCGAGACCGGCGACCAGTGGGTCGAGCAGGCGAACGGGGGGAAGGTCGAACTGCAAGGCTGCGATGCAGTCGAGCTGGAGGCCGGCGACGTGTTCGCGATCAAGACGCCGTCCGGTGGGGGATACGGGCGCGGTTGAACGCTTCGCATGCGCCGCGCGGCGTTTTCTATTTTCTCTTTTTTGTCTTTGTCCGGAGCTAGTCCTCGGCGCCGCGGCTAGCCTCCTACGTTAACACTAGCGAAAAAGAGGCACTGTCCGAAGGTTGACAGCGGCGCGTTCCGCGGGTGAAGCTTATGTGAGCCCCATAACAAATCGAGCGAAGGAGACGCCGTGGCCAGCCGCGCTGAACTGGACCAGGAGCGGGCACAGTCGCCCGCCACGGTCGAGACCGACTACGAGGTCGGGCAGGACAACGTCCGTATCCTCGGCCTCGACGTCCACAACCCCGTCTTCTTCGTCTCGGCCGTCATCATCGTCGGCTTCGTCATCTTCGCCCTCATGTTCCAACAAGGCTTCGGCGAATTCTTCGGCTGGCTCCGCCCCTGGCTGACCTTGACCTTCGACTGGCTGTTCATGGGTGCGGCCAACATCTTCGTCCTGTTCTGCCTCCTCCTCGTCGTGACGCCCCTGGGGGGCGTGCGGATCGGCGGGCGCGACGCCGTGCCGGACTACGGCTATCTCGGCTGGTTCGCGATGCTGTTCGCCGCCGGCATGGGCATCGGCTTGATGTTCTACGGCGTCCTGGAGCCGTTGAACCACACCCTGACGCCGCCGCTCGGCGTCGACCCGAACGACGTCGCGGCGGCGCGCGAGGCCGGCATGGCCGGGACGATCTTCCACTGGGGCCTACATCCTTGGGCGATCTACGCCGTCGTCGCCTTGAGCCTCGCCTTCTTCGCCTACAATCGCGGCCTGCCGCTCACCATGCGCTCCGTCTTCTATCCGCTCCTGGGCGAGCGGGTGTGGGGCTGGCCGGGCCACGTCATCGACACGCTCGCCGTGTTCGCGACGCTGTTCGGGCTCGCCACCTCGCTCGGCTTCGGCGCCGAGCAGGCGACGGCGGGCCTGAACTACCTGTTTGGCATCCCCGCCACCGACGTCACCAAGGTCGTGCTCATCTTGGGCATCACCGCCGTTGCGCTGGTCTCGGTCATGGCCGGTCTCGATGCCGGCGTGAAGCGCCTGTCCGAGATCAACATGGCTCTCGCCGCCCTCCTCCTCCTCTTCGTCATCATCGTCGGGCCGACGCTGGCGATCGCGACCGGCGTGTTCGCCAACGCCTGGGCCTACCTCAAGGACCTGCCCGCGCTCTCCAACTGGGTCGGCCGCGACGACACTCACTTCGTCCACGACTGGACCACCTTTTATTGGGCGTGGTGGATATCCTGGTCGCCGTTCGTCGGCATGTTCATCGCCCGCGTCAGCCGTGGCCGCACGGTGCGCGAGTTCGTCACCTGCGTGCTCATCATCCCAACCTTCGTCTCGATCGTCTGGATGACGACGTTCGGCGGCACCGCGATCGACCAGTACGTCAACGGCTACCAGGGTGTTGCCGAGACGATCACCGTTTGGACCCCCGAACTGTCCTTGTTCAAGATGCTGGAGCAGTTGCCGCTCACCTCGATCACGTCCTTCATCGGCATCACGCTCGTCATCGTCTTCTTCGTTACCTCGTCGGATTCGGGCTCGCTCGTCATCGACACGATCACCGCCGGCGGCAAGGTCGACGCCCCACTGGCGCAGCGGGTGTTCTGGTGCATCTTCGAGGGCCTCGTCGCCATCGCGCTCCTCCTTGGCGGGGGCCTCGCCGCGCTCCAAGGTGCAGCACTCGCGACCGGCTTTCCCTTCGCCGTCGTCCTCGTCGTCATGGTCTACAGCACCTACAAGGGCCTGCGCGAGGAGCACGCCCTCGACGGCACCGTGCTGGCTAAGGAGGCGGCGGCCAAGGGTGCGGCCGAGTGAGGCCGTTCGGGCTGGTTTGATCGTCTATCTTCATGTCTTCGAGACGGTGACGGTCACGGCCGTCACCGTCTCATCATGAGATAAAGCAGGCACTCAGCCTGCCACGTTAGAGTTTTATTCCTAGAACTTTCGCTACGGCTTGAGGGATATGTCTTGGATTCGCCCAGATTCGTTCAGTAATTCCGCTACCTGCGCGCGCGTCATACCCATCCTGCTCGCGGAAAAGCCTTTCGTTTTACCTTACCTACTCCGACACTGTTCAGGACCGATCGGCACATCGACGATTGTTTATCGAATCTTGACCCCGCCGGTGTATTTTCGCCCACGGTCCATGCGACCCTGGGACTCTGCCGCCGCGGGAGAGACAGCATTTTTGCCTGTTTCAACGTTCTACACAGTAGCAAGACTGGGTTAAGGATATGCTATTCCGGCTCAAGCGGATATTTGCTCAGCCAAACGGACCAGAAGTCTCATGCTCCAGATCAACTCGGGCAAACTCTTCACTCGCGAACCAAAACATCGAAATGAATTACGGGGAATCCTCTACACCAACCTACGGATTGCTCGCGATCAACCGATTGAAACCGTCGCAGGAAAGCTGCTGCCGACGAGTACGCTGCGGGACTCCAACGCTGTTGTCTACGAAGTTGTCGAGCAAATCGAAGCTCGTGAGCACGGTCCCGATATATTAATCTCACACGGCATCGATCCTTACATCAGCGAATTCGCTGCGGTCACGTCTTTCGCCCTGAATGTCATCTGCACGCCGGATCCTGATCTAGCTCTCCGCTTGACGAGCAGACGGCCGGGTCTAGGAGTCCATGCTCCTCCCAGAAGCCTTGTTCGGCGCGTCTTCGATGAACAGGTTTGGTGTCAACCTAGCGACGTCGAGCATCTGGTTCAGTTCGTTCGTGACCTCATCGCTCTAGAGCGCAACAGCTATCTTGGAGCAATCCGGGCGATCCGAACCTACGTCACGGGTCTACATCGCCTCGCTGATGATCTGGAACTTGCCTACACACTGCTCGTCGCGTCGATCGAGTCGTTGGCGCAAGGGTTCGACGGTCATCGCAGTGTTTGGGCAGACTTTGACGAGCAAAAGCGGAAAACCATCGACAGTGCCCTCGCTCAGGCCGACCCTGAGACAGGCGAGCGAGTGAGGGCTGCTCTCCTAGAAATTGAACACGTCTCATTGGCACGTCGCTTCCGCGACTTTACTCTCGCGCATTTGCAACCGTCCTACTTCAGGGATGAAACATCCTCCGAGGATGTACCGGTCGGGCGGGCAGAGCTGCCCAACGCGCTACAGCAAGGCTACAGATTGCGGTCAAAATATATTCACAACCTCAGTGAGCTGCCCCGTATCCTTGCCCTCGGTCACACATTCAACGAAACACAACAAATTGATCGTGTCACCGTATTGACGTTCCAAGGTCTCACCCGTCTCGCGCGACATGTGATCATGGAGTTTGTGAAACGGCAGCCCAAGGTCGAAGCCGAACAATATAACTATCACCTTGAACAGCCTAGAATTGTCCAGATGCCGATGGCCCCAGAATATTGGGTTGGACGCACTGAAGGCTTGACGCCTCAGTGGGGTCCATCGCGGCTTGAAGGTTTTTTAGAACAACTAACGCCTTGTCTGCAAAGAATACCAAATTCAACTATCACTGATCTTCGAGATATCTTGTCGGAGGTCGAGAAAATGATACCGTCTATGAAGATTGGAGACAGACAGCCATTTTTGGTTCTTTATATAATGTTCAATGTAAAATGCTTGCCCTTGAATGATCGCATGAGCAAATTTGAAAAATTTTGCAAACATTATGGCCCTGAGCTCGAAACTCCCTCTGTTGAAGCAATGTTATTTCATCTCGTGTTAGATAATGTTCTAGATTGGGAACTGCCACGACATGAGGAAATCCTCAGGAGTTACTTTTGTCGTCGCGATCGAAAAAATGGCCTCAGAGTGCCAAGAATTTTAGAGGCAGGTTTAATACTTGTTCTCGCTGAGCGTTATCGGTCGGCAGGTAATGTTGATCGAGCACGCGAACTAATTAGCTTCTTGGTAGAGAACTTTCCTGGCTATACCCCTTTGCGTGATCTCGAAGAAGTTTTTGAGGAGACACAACCAATTCATTGGCGTGACGTGCTCCTGCCGCCTTCACGAGTTAACGACTAAAATAGGCATATCGAAAAGATAGTTTTTGCAACGTGCCACCCAGACTAGCACGGACACCCTAACCAGTCTTGGACAAAAGCAAAAAAGAGAAAAGAAAGCCCGCGCGGCAGCGCACGCGCAGCGTTCACAACGCCCGCGTCGCGCCGATCGGCAGAACCAGCGCGTCCTCTTGCCTATACCCGGCATCGTGGGCGGCGGGGAGGAAACGGGTCGGGGGCTCGAAGGGGGGTTCGTCGGTGAGGCGGATCGTGCCCCAGTGCATGGCGGCGAGGCGCTTGGCGCCGAGGTCACGGCCGATCTGCACCGCCTCCTCGGGCGTGCAGTGCGAGCCTCGCATCAGTTCGCGCGGGTCGTAGGCGCCGATCGGGACCAAGCCCACGTCGCAGCCGCCGAGGCGGCGGCCGATCTCGGGGAAGGCCGGGCCGTAGGCGGTGTCGCCGGCGAAGTAGAGGCGTTTTGCCGGGGTCTCGACCAAGTACCCGCCCCAGAGGCTGGCGTTGCGGTCGCCGAGGCCCCTGGCGGAGAAGTGGATCGCCGGGACCAAGGTGATCTTCAACCCCCGCAATTCGACGCTCTGCCACCAGTCGAGTTCGACCACGCGGGCGAAGGTCCGATCGCCCAAGTAGGCGCCGACCTTGAGGGGGAGGACGACGACGGCGTTCTCGCGGCCGTTCAGCCGGTCGAAGGTCATCAGGTCCATGTGGTCGTAGTGGTTGTGCGAGAGGAGGACGATGTCGGGCGCCGGCACCTCGGCGGGCTCCAGGCCCGGCGGGGCGAAGCGGGTAGGGCCGAGGCCGACGCGCTGCAAGGGCGAGGCGTAGCGGGTGAGGTAGGGGTCGGTGAGCAACGTGACGCCGTTCATCCGGACGAGGAAGCTGGCGTGGCCGAGCCACGTCAGCGTATCGTGCCCGGGATGGCGTTGGAGCCCAGCCAGGACGTCGGGCTTGGGCAGGACGTGGCCGTCAGGGAGAGTGTCGGGGTCGTCGCGGCTGACGAGGCCGCGCCAGAAGAAGCCGAACCAGTCGCCCCGGTCGCCGCCCGGCTCGGGGCTGCCGGGCGGGTTGCGAAAGCCGCCCTCGGTGTGGTGCCACGGCGTTCCCGGTTCAGGCTCTGGGCCGGCGGCATTGCCGGTGGTGCAGGCGGCGAGCAACCAAGCAGCACCGCCGATCAGGCCGATGCTGCGGCGGCGGTCGAGTCCCGCCGGGGGCCGGTGCGGCACGCTATCTCCTTCCCGTTTCGCCTATTTTACGTACCCAAGCGCGCTATTCGCCGCCGTCCGTGGCCCCCGTCTTGCAAGTGTCACGCGCCTGGGCTAGCACAGGGGCGTGGGAGCAACTAGGTCGCCTCGACCCGTTTGGGAGCCTCGATGCGCGTGATCGCCGCCAGCGTTTTCCTGAGTCCGGGGGCCTGATGCACGGGTCCGGGTCGCTCAACGCCTTCCCGGCCCTGGTGCTCAACGCCGACTATCAGCCGCTGAGCTATTTCCCGCTTTCCTTGTGGCATTGGCAGGAGACGATCAAGGCGATCTTCCTCGATCGGGTCGCCGTCGTGCAGGAGTACGACCGCGCCATCCGCTCGCCGGGCACGACGATGCGCCTGCCCTCGGTCGTCGCCTTGAAGCAGTACGTCTCGCAGGACCGGCGCCCGCCGTTCACCCGCTTCAACGTCTTCCTGCGCGACCGCTTCAGTTGCCAGTACTGCGGCGGCGGCTTCTCGGCGCACGACTTGACCTTCGACCACGTCGTGCCGCGCTCGCGCGGCGGGCGCACCGCGTGGGGCAACATCGTCACCGCCTGCAGCCGCTGCAACCTGACCAAGGGCAACCGCCTACCGCACGAGTGCCACATGCACCCGCGCAGCGTTCCGGTCGTGCCGAGCGTGTGGCAGCTCCAGCGCACCGGCCGCGCCTTCCCGCCCGGCCACCTGCACGAATCCTGGCGCGACTACCTCTACTGGGACAGCGAGCTGGAGCCTTAAGACCGCCGCCGGCCTCGGCCGAAGCGATCGTTCTCAGGGCAACAGTGACGGCGAAAGCGATTCGAATCCGTCGCATTATTCTTGTTCGCCGCTCAATCCCTCGTGTATGACGACCCGAGGACCACTCACCTATAACGGGAAAAACCGATGCGCTATGATCGTCTGACGCTCGTGCTCGCCGCCACCTTGGGTCTCGCCGCCTGCGGCGGCGGCGGCGACGGTGGGGGCAATATCTTCGCCGACAGCACCCGCACCGCGGAAGACGCGCCGGCCGTGCGCGCCACCCAGAGCAGCAACGCGACGGTGAGCAACATCGGCAACCGCAGCTGGGAAGTCGACGCCGGCAGCTACGATAAGGAATTCGACAACGAGTCGAACCGCCAGCAGGACGGCAACGTCTCGATCTATCTCGAAGACGGCGGCCAGGATCGCCTGCGCGTCGATGAGGGCAGCTTCGACTTCGCCCGCTTCGGCACGTGGCTGCGCACGGCCGAGACCGACGGCACGGGCGAGGTCACGCAGGCCGGCGCCTTCGTCGTGCCGACCTCGAACCTGGGCGAGGGCGGCATACCCAGCACCGGCAGCGCCAGCTACATCGGGTCAGTCGAGGGCAACTACCTGACCGGCAGCACCGGCACTGACGGCGACGACTTCACCGCAGCCGGCGCCGAGCGGCTGACGGGCACCATGACGGCGGACGCCGACTTCAACAACAACACGCTCGCTGCGAGCCTCGCCGTCAACGCGGGCAGTTTCAGCGACACGATCGACGTCACCGATGTGGATATCGACCAACAAACGAACAACAGCGTTCGCCGGGGCGAGTTCGAGACCACCGCTACCTCGGCCAATGGCCTTACCGGCCCCCTCGGCGGCAGGTTCTACGACGACAACGGCGGGGGCATCGGCGGCACGTTCGACATGACGGACGGCACAGATCGCATGATCGGCGCGTTCGCCGGCCAGGAAGACTGAAGCGTCAGGGTTTCGTGGGTCGTGCGGACAACGCGCGACCCACGCCTCGGCTCTAAGACAACCGCCGCGCCGGGTCTCCGGCGCGGCGGTTTCGTTTCCAACTTCGAAACACTGAACGCGGCGAACGCGGCTGGCTTTGACGGGCAACGTTCCTAGCTTCTCGGGCACGAACCACGTCCCGTCCAAGGAGACCGACGCCATGCGCCTCGCCGTCCTGCCCTTATTGGGCACGCTCGCGCTCGCCGCCCCGGCCACCGCCGCCGAGACCTACACCTTCGATGAGGGGCACACCGAGATCCTGTTCGGCTGGAACCATCTCGGCAACTCGATCCAGCACGCCGAGTTCCGCGACCTCGACGGGGACGTGACGCTCGACCCCGACGATCCCAAGAACAGCAAGATCGACGTCACGATCAACGCGGAGAGCATCGACACCGGCGTGGCACCCTTCGACGAGCACATCAAGTCGGCCGACTTCTTCGCGGTCGAGGCCTACCCCGAGATCCGCTTCGTCAGCACCTCGGTCGAGCCGACCGGCGGGGACACGGCCAGGGTGACGGGCGACCTCACCATCAAGGGCGAGACCAAGCCGGTGACGATGGAGGTCGTCTTGAACTACATGGGCGAGCACCAGCTGGCCGGGATGAACCCGGAGTACGCCGGCAAGGAGGTCGCCGGCTTCACCGCCGCCGCCACGGTCCTGCGCAGCGATTTCGGCCTCGGCATGTTCGTGCCCCTCGTCGGCGACGAGGTGTCGATCACGATCAACACCGAACTGATGCGCGACGCCGAACAGCAGGCGAGCGGGGGCTGAGTCTATGCGGATCGCGAACAGCCCCCGCGCCTGGGGGCTGGTCGCCGTCGCCCTGCACTGGACCACGGCGATCTTGATCGTGTGGATGTTCTACCTCGGCTGGACCATGACCGACATGGAGCTGGGGCCGGCGATGCTGGAGAGGTACGCCTTCCACAAGAGCCTCGGCATCACGATCCTCGGCCTCACGCTCGCCCGGCTCTTCTGGCGCCTCGCCAACCCGACGCCGCGCCTGCCGGATGCCATGCCGGCCTGGGAGCGGCGCGGCGCGCACGCCAGCCACCTCGCCCTCTACGGGCTGTTGCTGGCGCTGCCGCTCGTCGGCTGGCTCTACTCCTCGGCCTCGGCCTTTCCGGTCAGCGTCTTCGGCCTGTTCACCCTGCCCGACCTGATCGGCGCCGACGAGGGCACGGCCAAGACCTTGCAGACGCTGCACTGGCTGGGCGGCTTGGTGCTCCTGGGCCTGCTCGCCCTGCACGTCGGCGGTGCCCTCAAGCACCATTTCCGCGACAAGGACGCGGTGCTGCGGCGGATGCTGGTCCCGGGCGAGCCGGTCGCGCGCGCGGGCAACACCGCCAACGAGGAGACCGCCTGATGCGCCGCTTCGTGCTGGCACTCGGCCTCCTCGCGGCCTCCTCGGCCCCGGCCCTCGCGGCCGCGTGGACGGTCGATCCCGACGCCAGCCGGGTCGGCTTCGTCTTCACCCAGGCTGGGGCCGAGAACGAGGGCCGGTTCGAGACCTTCGAGGCCGAGATCGACTTCGACCCCGAGGCGCCCGAGGCGGGCCGTGTGCGCGCCGTGATCGACGTCGGCTCGATCACGACCGGCAACCCCGAGCGCGACGCGACGGTGCAGGGGGCCGAATGGCTCGGCGCCGAGGCCCACCCCGAGGCGGTGTTCGAGGGGCAAGGTTTCGAGCCGACCGGCGACGGCGCCTACGAACTGCCCGGCAGGCTCACGCTCAAGGGCGTGACGCAGGACGCGATCCTGCCCGTGACGATCAGCGTCGAGGACGAACGGGCAACGGCCGAGGGGACGATCACCATCGACCGGACCGACTTCGGGGTCGGCACCGGCCAGTGGGCCGCCGGCAGCGTGGTCGGCAAGGAGGTCAAGATCGTGCTCGATCTGGAGGCGGCGGCGGAGTGAACGCTTACGCGTTTTTTGCCAGTGTTAGCGCGGGAGACTGGCTCCAGCGCCGAGGGCCAACCCCAAACAAAAGACAAAAAAGGCCGCGCCAGCGCACGCGAAGCGTTCAAACGCCCACCCCCTCAACCTGCGCCACCCGCCCCGCCTCCAGCCGCACGACGCGATTGGCGACGTCGATGAACTCCTCGCGGTGCGTGATGGCGATGATGGTCATGGCGCCGCGCAGGTCGGTGATCGCGGCGGCGATGGCGCGGCCGGTCTCGGGGTCGAGGGCGCTCGTCACCTCGTCGAGGATCAAGAGGCGCGGCCTCTTGGCGAGCGCGCGGGCGAGCGCGATCCGCTGCCGCTGTCCGCCCGAGAGTTGCCCGCCGCCCTCGCCGACGATCGTGTCGATGCCCTCGGGCATGGTCAGGACGAAGTCGAGGGCGCCCGCCATGCGCAGCGCGTCCAGGACGGCGGGCTCGTTGACCTCGGGATCGCCCAGGCTGACGTTGTGCCGCACCGTGTCGTGCAGGAGGTGGAGTTCCTGCGGCACGTAGCCGACGAGGCCGCGCCAGCGGCGGCGATCGAGGCGCTCCAGCGGCACGCCGTCGATCAGGATGCGGCCGGAACTCGGCTCGTAGAGGCCCAAGAGGAGGTCGATGACGCTGGTCTTGCCGGCGCCGGACGGCCCGATCAGGACCGAGAGCCGGTTGGCCGGCAAAGCGAGGTCGACGCCGCGAAGAGCCGGCCCCCTGCCGTGGGTCAGAACGACGTTCTCGAAGGCGATGCCCCGATCCAGCGCCGGGACGCCGCCGCCGCCCAAGGGCTCGGCCGCGGCGTCGAGGTCGGTGAGCAGGCCGTTGATCGCGTCGTAGGCGCTCTCGACCGTGACCGCCTGCTGATAGGATTTCAAGAGCTTGCCGGTGTTCGAGGCCGTGCGGGCGAGGACGACGCCGGAGACCATCAGCGTCGCGAGGCCGACGGGCCAGACGAAGTGGACGAGGAGCACGATGACGGCGAAGCTGACGGCGACCAGGGCATCCTGCAGCGACGAGAGCCCTTCTTTGGCCAGCACCTGCTGCCTGAGCGCCTTGCGCACCTTCATCGCCCTTCTGTCGAGCAGGTCGGCGAAGCTCTCGCCCCGGCCCATGACCCGGATCGGCTTCAGGTTCGAGAGGGTGTCGTTCAAGAAGACGAGGAGGCCCGCCTGCGCCTCGGTCTGCTTACGGCCGGCGCGCTTGGCCATGCCGATCAGCGCCCGCAGCGAGACGCCGACCAGCGCTCCCATGAGCAGGGCGGTCAGCGCCAACTGCCAGGAGACGAAGAAGGCGACGCCGATGAAGACGGTGGTTTGCAGGCCGAGCGCCAAGAACTGCGCCACCGAGACGTAGGCGTCGGCCGCGCGGGCGGCCTCGCCGCTGATCGCGTGGGTGAAGCGGCCCTGCGGCTGGCCGGTGAGGTAGGGCCAGCGCGCGCGCAAGAGGCGCCGCATGACCGAGCGGCGCAGTTCGGTCATCACGTTGGCGGCGGTGTTGCCGATGTGGCGCATGGCGACCAGCGTGATCGCCGACTTGGCGAGCATGGCCCCCAGCGCCACGACGAGCATCGCGACCAGGGTCGGCTCGATCCCGACCGCGCGAAAGGCGTGCATCAGCCTCTGCGCCGAGGCCGAGGCGTCGCCCTCGGGTCCCGCGACCACGGCGAGCAGCGGGAGAAGGGTGGCGATGCCGATCCCCTCGGTCAGGCTGGCCAGCACGAGGGCGCCGAGCACGGTGAACGGCTTCGAGCCGGGGGCGTGCCAGAAGAGGCGGATCAGGTTGCGCATGGAACGCCGTTTATCGTGCCCGGCCCGGCGCGTCGAGGGCGGCGTGCCGATCGGGGGATCCCTAACCCGGTGCTGCACGGCAACGAAAAGGAACCAAAGGAGTCGATTTGTTGTTCGAAACTTGGTCAATCGCGCGCAGCATCTTTATGGTTAATTCCAAGTTGATGTGTTTTGCCGCGGTACAGGGAGGGCCGCGGCAAAGTGCTGGGGGCTCAACGACAACAATGATCGGATGACGCTACAATGCTGACAACGACGGCCACGTTCTCCCGGTTCGGCTTGGCGCTGGCAACCGCAAGCGGCGCCTGGACGCTTGCCGGCTCGGCCATGACCGCCGGCTGGATGTACCACATGGCGGAACGCAACGCCGCCCTGGCGCTCGACTGGCACGCGGCCTTGGCACCGGCCAGGGCGCGGGCACGCCGTCCCTCGGCCGAGATCATCGACCTCGACGACGCCCGCCGCCAGCGCGCTTGAGGCGGAACGTCGCGCCGGAGAGGCGTTTTCTCTTCGTGTACCACACCGGCGTCCTCTGCCAAGGAAGATCAGCATGCCCCGTTTCATCACCGCCCTCCTCGCCGCCTCGACGCTCTTTGCCGCCACCGCGACGGCCCAGGAAGGATCGGACGACGCGAAGGAACTTTCGGTCAAGTCGCCCGAGAAGATCGACCAAAGCGTGATCGGCACCGATTCGCAAGACGACGTCGACGAGCGCTTGGACGCGCTGGAAGACGGCGAGAAGGCCCTGCGCAAGCAGGGTGCCGGCGGAACGCCGTCCGCGCCCGACGCCGGCATGGGTCCCGGCGACGGTTCGATCGGTGCGGTCACGCGCGATCCCCTGCCGCAAGGCGGCGCGGCCGATGGGGGCGCCGGCGGCAGCGTCGGTAGCGGGGCCGTGTCGGGCGGCGGCGGGCTCGACTGAGGGCGCCGTCAAGAGCCCTGTTCGCCGGGCGCGCACGGTGCTAACCAAAGGCGCCCAACCGCCAGCGGAAAGCCCCCGCCTCGATGTTCAACAAGGTTCTGATCGCCAACCGTGGCGAGATCGCGTGCCGCGTCATCCGCACCTGCCAGCGGCTCGGCATCGCGACCGTCGCGGTCTACTCCGACGCCGACGCCGACGCCATGCACGTCCTCCAGGCTGACGAGAAGGTGCGTCTCGGCCCCCCGCCGGCGACCGAGAGCTATCTGCAGATCGAGCGGATCGTCGAGGCGTGCAAGCTGACCGGTGCCGAGGCCGTCCACCCGGGCTACGGCTTTCTATCCGAGCGCGCCGCGTTCGCCCTGGCGCTGGACGAGGCGGGCGTGGTCTTCATCGGCCCGCCGGCGAACGCGATCCGGGCGATGGGCGACAAGATCGAGAGCAAGCGGCTCGCCAAGGCGGCCGGGATTTCGACCGTGCCGGGTACCAACGAGGCGGTGAGCGATCCGGCGCTTGCGCTGGAGATCGCCCGCGAGATCGGCTATCCGGTGATGGTCAAGGCCTCGGCCGGCGGCGGCGGCAAGGGGATGCGGATCGCGCACGACGATGCCGGGCTGGTCGAGGGCCTGGAGCGTGCCCGCTCGGAGGCGCGCTCCTCCTTCGGCGACGACCGCTGCTTCATCGAGAAGTACGTCCAAGAACCCCGCCACATCGAGATCCAGGTCCTGGGCGACAAGCACGGCAACGTCCTGCACTTGGGCGAGCGCGAGTGCTCGATCCAGCGCCGGCACCAAAAGGTGATCGAGGAGGCGCCGTCCCCCTTCCTCGACGCGGCGACGCGCGAGGCGATGGGGTCCCAGGCCGTGGCGCTCGCCCAAGCCGTCGGCTACTTCTCCGCCGGCACGGTCGAGTTCATCGTCGACAAGGACAAGAACTTCTACTTTCTTGAGATGAACACCCGCCTTCAGGTCGAGCACCCCGTGACCGAATTGGTCACCGGCTTCGATCTCGTCGGGCAGATGCTGCGCGTCGCCGCCGGCGAGCGGTTGGGCTTTGGCCAGGACGACGTGCGCATGTCCGGGCACGCGATCGAGGCGCGCGTCTACGCCGAGGAGCCGAGCAAGGGTTTCCTGCCCTCGATCGGGCGGCTCGTGACCTGCGTTGAACCCGCGGGCGAGGGGGTTCGCGTCGACACCGGCGTCACGGCGGGCGGCGAGGTGTCGATGTTCTACGACCCGATGATTGCCAAGCTCTGCGCCCACGCCCCGACCCGCCCAAGGGCGATCGAGCGGCTGCGGGCCGCGATCGACGCCTACGTCATCCGCGGACCCGGCCACAACCTCGCCTTCCTGGGTGCGCTGCTCGGCCACCCGCGCTTCATCGAAGGGCGCCTGACGACCAACTTCATCGCCGAGGAGTATGGCGAGCGCTTCGAGGGGGTCGAGTTGCCGCCCGAGCGGCTGCGGCGGGTGGTGGCGGTGGCGCTCGCGATGCGGGCCAAGACGATGGCGCGGGACGGGCAGATCTCGGGCCGGCTCGTCGACGCCCCGCCGCCTGGCTCGATCCGCCTCGCCGCCGAGGCGGGCGGCACCGAGTTCGTCGCCGAGGTCGGGCCCGACGCGGACGGAACCTGGGGGGTTGCGATCGACGGGGGCCCGATGATGCGGATCGCCCTCGACTGGCGCCCCGGCCTGCCGCTGGTGCGCGCCAAGGTCGACGTCGAGGCGATGGCGCTCCAGGCGCTGCCCCTGCCGGAAGGCTACGAGCTGACCCACGCCGGCGTCGTCATTCGTGTCACCGTGCGCGATCTGCGGGCGCAGGAACTTGCTCGGCTGATGCCGGCGAAGACGGCGGCCGACACGTCCAAGCTCCTCCTCTCGCCGATGCCGGGCCTGATCTTGAGCCTTCCCGTCGAGCCCGGCGACGAAATCAAGGCCGGCCAGGAACTCTGCGTCCTGGAGGCGATGAAGATGGAGAACGTGCTCCGCGCCGAGCGCGACGCCACGGTCGAGACGGTCGAGGTGGCCGTGCGCGACACGGTGGGTGCGGAGCAGGTGTTGATGACGTTCGGGTGAACGCTTCGCGTGCGCTCGCCGCGCGAGCTTTTTTTCTTTTTGCTTTTGTCCAGGGCTTGCCCTCGGCAACGTGGCCAGCCTCTTACGTCAACACTAGCAAAAAAGCGCACGCGCAAGCGTTCTAACGCTCTTCCCCCACCGTATCCGCCATCTGGGCGCCGCGCTCGCCGCGTGGCATGGTTTTGCCCTTGGTCGTGTCCTCGGCCGTCTGGTGCTCCATCTCGGCGTTGAGCTCGGCGCCGAGCAGGACGATGAAGGCCGAGAGCCAGAACCACATCAGCAAGATGACGACGGCGCCCAAGGAGCCGTAGGTCTCGTTGTAGCTGCCGAAGTTGCGCACGTAGATCGAGAACGCGATCGAGCCCACGATCCAGAGCAGCGTCGCGATCGCGGCCCCCCAACTGACCCAGCGCCAGCGCGGCTCGTCGCGGCTCGGCGCGTAGCGGTAGATCACGGCCAGGACGCCCAAGATAACGACGCACAGGATTGGCCAGCGCAGCCACGCGATCAGCGTCTGGGCCGCACCACCGAGGCCGAGGTTGCCGAGCAGCGCCGGCACGACGGCGACCATGCCCAAGGCGACGATCATGACCACGACCATCATGAGGGTGAGGCCGAGCACCACGACGTTGAGCTTGACGAAGCCCCTACCCTCCTCCTCGTCGTAGATGATGTTGA
This sequence comes from Geminicoccaceae bacterium, assembly GCA_965217265.1. Taxonomy (GTDB): domain Bacteria; phylum Pseudomonadota; class Alphaproteobacteria; order Geminicoccales; family Geminicoccaceae; genus JAGRGG01. The sequence continues at coordinate 529,016 of CBDCHP010000011.1, forward strand.
GGGCCTCGATCACCGCCTTCATGCCCTTGGACGCGCTGTAGATCGTGATCAACAGGCCGCCGATCGCGGCAAGGCTGGCGCCGCCGGTGTTCGAAGCGATCCGCGCCGCCTGTTCCTTGACGATGTCCGCCGCCTGCCCCGGCAGGACCGAGCTGATCGCCGCGATCTGGCCCTCGATCTGCTGCGGGTCGGCGAGCAGGCCCCAGGTCGAGACGATGGCGGCGATCGCCGGGAACAGGGCGAGCAGGCCGTAAAAGGCGATGCCGGCGGCAATCATCGAGACGTGATCGTTGGCGATCTCGTCCTTGGTGCGCATGAGGATGTCCCACCAGCCGGCCTTGGAGATCTCGCCCGGCGTCGTGGCCCGCCGCCCGCGGTCGCGCCCCCGGCCCGGGCCACCCTTCGCACCGGCCCCGCCGCCCACTTGCCGCCAGTCGCTCATCGCCAAAGTTCTCCTTGCTGTCTCGTCGGGCTCATCGGTTTTAAAGACCCTGTCGGGCATGGCCGCGCCACGGGTCTCGCCCCGCTCACAACGGGATGTTGCCGTGCTTCTTCCAGGGGCGCTCGTCGTTCTTGGACTTGAGCCAGCGCAGGCTGCGGCCGATGCGGCGCCGCGTTCCGTGCGGCATGATCACGTCGTCGATGAAGCCGCGCGACGCGGCGACGAAGGGGTTGGCGAAGCGCTCACGGTACTCCTCGGTGCGCGCCTCGATCTTGGCCGGGTCGTCCAGGTCCTGGCGGAAGATGATCTCGACGGCGCCCTTGGGCCCCATCACCGCGATCTCGGCCGTGGGCCAAGCGAAGTTGACGTCGCCGTGCAAGTGCTTGGACGACATGACGACGTAGGCGCCGCCGTAGGCCTTGCGGGTGATGAGCGTCACCTTGGGCACGGTCGCCTCGGCAAAGGCGTAGAGCAGCTTGGCGCCGTGCTTGATGATGCCGCCGTACTCCTGGCCCGTACCGGGGAGAAAGCCCGGCACGTCGACCAGCGTGAGGATGGGGATGTTGAAGCAGTCGCAAAAGCGCACGAAGCGGGCCGCCTTGCGTGCGCTGTCGATGTCGAGGCAGCCGGCCAGGACCATCGGCTGATTGGCGACGACGCCGATCGTCGAGCCCTCAATCCGGGCAAAGCCGGTGATGATGTTCTTGGCATAGTCGGCGCCGGTCTCGAAGAAGTCGCCCTCGTCGACGATCTTCAAGATCAGCTCCTTCATGTCGTAGGGCTTGTTCGGGTTCGCCGGCACGAGGCTGTCGAGCGAGAAGTCGTCGCGCTCGATCGTGTCCTCGGTCGGGCGCACCGGCGGCGGCTCGCGGTTGGAGAGCGGCAGGAAGTCGATGAACCGGCGCAGTTCGGCCAACGTCTCGACGTCGTTGGCAAACGCGAGGTCGGCGACGCCGGAACGCTTGGTGTGCGTGCCGGCCCCGCCCAGTTCCTCCTGCGTTACGCTCTCGTTGGTCACGGTGCGGACGACTTCCGGCCCGGTGACGAACATGTAGGAGGTGTCGCGGACCATGAAGATGAAGTCGGTCATCGCCGGCGAGTAGACGGCACCCCCGGCGCACGGCCCCATGATGACGCTGATCTGCGGCACGACGCCCGAGGCCATGACGTTGTGGGCGAAGACGTCGGCGTAGCCGGCGAGCGAGGCGACGCCCTCTTGGATGCGCGCACCGCCCGAATCGTTCAAGCCGATCACCGGGGCGCCGACCGCCAGCGCCCGGTCCATGATCTTGCAGATCTTCTCGGCGTGCGCCTCCGAGAGCGAGCCGCCGAAGACGGTGAAGTCCTGGCTGAAGACGAAGACGATCCGGCCGTTGACGGTGCCCTGGCCGGTCACGACGCCGTCGCCCGGCACGGTCTGCCCCTCCATGCCGAAGTCGCGGCAGCGGTGCTCGACGAACATGTCGGCCTCCTCGAAGGAGCCCGGGTCGAGCAAGAGCTCGATCCGCTCGCGCGCGGTGAGCTTGCCGCGGGCGTGCTGCGCCTCGGTCCGCCGTTCGCCGCCGCCCAGGCGCGCGCCCTCGCGCATCCGCTCCAGCCTGTCGATGATCTCCTGCAAGGCCGATACCTCTTTGCGTGGAATGTGGCGGTTGGGTAGCATGGGGAACGCTGCGCGTCCGCTGCGCGGGGCTTTTTTTCTTCTTTTTTTGCTCTCGTCCGAGGCTGGCCCTCGGCATTGCGGCCAAGTTCGAGAACAAAGTTGCAAAAAAGAAGAAAAAAGGCCGCGCGGCAGCGCACGCGCAGCGTTCAACACCCCTCGGGAAGGGCCTCGACGAACGTCTGAAGGGCGCCCAGATCCGCCTTGAACCGCGCGTGCCGGACGGCAGTCTCCTCGGTCAGGCCCCAAGCCTCGATCTCGTAGAGCTCTTCGAGCAGCGCCAAGTCGAAAGCGTCATGGGCGCTGAGCGCGCCCCGCTCGATCGCCAAACCCAGGACGAGCGAGCCCGTCAGCCGCGTCGCCTGATGCAGGGCCATCAGCCGCCAGGGGCCGAGTGCCCCGATCGCGCGCTCCAGGGCGGCGAGGCTTCCCGGCGGCGGCACGACCGGGTCGAGGGTTGTCGTGGCGATCAGGGGCGCCCCCAGCCGCTCGCGGGCGAAGGCGAGCCAGGGGTCGTAGGCGGCGGCCTGCCGCTCGGCGAGGTCGGGGGGAGCGGGTGCCCGGTAGCACAAGAGATCGCCCGCGGCGTAGCCTAGCAACTCCTCCCTCGCGTTCGCCGCGCGCTCGGGGAATAGATCGAGGGTGGAGGTGGCGAGCTTCGTCACCGGCATCGCCGCGACGTCGATCGTCTGCCCTTGCGCCGCCCACTCGGCGGCCACGGCCTCGGCCAAGCTTCGGCTCGGCAGGAGCAGATCGAGGCGCTTGGGCGTCTTGACCGGGCGACCGTCGAGCAGGACGGCGTGGCCGTCGTCGCGGGGTATCGCCTCGACGTCGCGGTAGAATCGCTTCACGCGAGGCAGTCCGTCAACTGCTCGAAACGCTCGATGACGGTGTCGGCCCCGGCGGCGCGCAACTCGTCGGCCGGGTGGTTGCCCCAGGCGACGCCGATCGCGCGGCAGCCGGCGGCCAAGCCCATCTCGATGTCGAAGGTGGTGTCGCCGACGATCGCGGTCTCGTTCGGTCCGGCCCTAGTCTCGCGCATCGCCGCCTCCAGCATCGAGGGGTGCGGCTTGGACGGGTGCCGATCGGCGGTCTGGAGCGTGACGAAGCGCTCTTCGAGCCCGTGCGCGCGCAGGACCGCGAGGAGGCCCGGCAACGCCTTGCCGGTGGCGACGCCGAGCAGGCGGCCTTGCCCTTCGAGCACGTCGAGCACCTCGATTGCGCCGGGAAATAAAGGCTCATGCACCGACCCGTCGCGGCGGCGGGCGACGAAACTCGCCTTGTAGGCCGCGGCGATGCGCAGGGCCATCTCCGGGTCGTCGCGGCCGAGCAGGACGCCCATCGCGGGGCCGAGCGAGAGGCCGACGATGCGCCGGATCGCCTCGGGCGCGGGCGGCGGCAGACCGTTCGCGGCGAACGCGCTCTGTGCACAGGCGACGATGACGGCTTGGCTGTCGACGAGGGTGCCGTCGCAATCGAAGACGACGAGACGCAAGCGCAGTTCCTTTGAGCAATCAGGGACCGAAGACGACGGCGTGCATCAGCCGGCCCGGCAGCAAGGTGAAGGCGCCGGTGATGACGGGCACGACCTTTTGTGCGCGTCGATCCGGTGCCGCCGCACCCGCCACACCGCGAGCGGCAGGTAGGCGAACGTCGCCGCGGCGATGGAGGTGGATGTAGCTGTAGCGTCCCTCGCCGGCAACGCCGGTGATGCCGAACGCGCTCGTCGCGACGGGCGCCATCAGCGCGACCCCGGCATAACCGAGGGCCCGGTGGAAGCCGGTCCCCTTCGGCAGGGCGAACTGGAGCGGCCCGAGGGCCAGGGCGGCGACGGCGGCGAGAGCGTGGACCTGCACGAGCGCCGGGGCCGCGAGCAAAGGGGTCGGGGTCATCGGCTTCTCTCCGCACGGCCTTCACCCGATCTTAACCCCGGCCCGTGTAACGTTATGCACGGTCCATGCGATCGTGGGAATCCGCCGCCGCAACTCGTCGGGCTTTCTCACTACTTGTCTCCGAACCTGGTCCCAACGCTCAGGCTAGCCCCGGCCAAAGTTGCAAAAAAGCGGAGAAAAAGGCCGCGCGGCTAGCGCACGCGAAGCGTTCCTACGCCGCGCCGCGCGTCGTCAGCGCGAGGCCGACGCGGAAGGGAACGAGGAACAAGAGGGCCAGCGCCAGCTTCACGGCGAGGTCGCCGAGGCCCAGCGTCACGAACGGCAGCCCTGTGCCGGCGAAGGCGAGGGTGAAGAAGACGGCCGTGTCGAGCACCGAGCCGGTCACCGAGGAGACCAGCGGCGCTTGCCACCACGCGCTCCGCCGCCAGCGCTGGAAGACGGCGATGTCGGCCAACTGGCCGACCAGGAAGGCTGCACCCGAGGCGAGCGCGATGCGGGGGCTGGCGAGCACGAGCGAGAGCAGGACCGCGAGCGCGAAGCCGGCGTAGGCGGCGCGGCGGGCCTGGACACCCCCGCGCAGCCGTACGGTGAGGTCGGTGACGAGGAAGCTGAGCGGGTAGGTGAAGGCGCCCCAGGTGAGAAAATCGTTGATCGGGAACTGGACGAGGTAGTTGGAAGCCACCACCACCGCTGCCATCGCCAGGACCGGGGTCAGGTTGCCAAGGCTCGTGTCGCGCATCGTCTCGTCGGCGGCGGGAGGGGGGAGAACACGGCCCCGGCCGGACTGGAGCAGTCCGGCCGGGAACAAAAAGGAGGGCGCCGTCGGCGACGGGCGCCCTCAAGAAACCACGGGAAGTTTATAAGATAACTTACTACTCGGCGGCTTGCAAGACGCTTGCGCGAACGCCGAGCCTATCGGCGACGCCCCTGGCGAAGTCGGGCGCGATCTTGGCGAAGTGGACGAGCACCGCCTGCTGCAGCCAGTCGGGGCTGTCGCCCATGCTCTCGGCGATGTTGGCGCACAGGCGCGTCCGGCCGCCCTCGTCGAGCGCCTTCGACCAGAATAGCCGCGGCTGGCCGTAATAGTCCTCGTCGTCGCAAGGGAACTCGTCCCAGCGCGTCCCGTCGCCGGTGACCGGCATCGGCGGCTCGACCGTGCGGGCGTCTTGGTGCGCGACCGGTCCGCCGAACGAGTTCGGCTCGTAGTCGACCGTGCCGCCGCTATTGCCGTCGAGGCGCATCGAACCGTCGCGGTGGTAGGTCGCGACGGGCGCGTTCTTGACGTTGTTGACCGGTACTTGGTGGTAGTTGACGCCGATCCGGTAGCGGTGCGCGTCCGGGTAGGAGAGGATGCGGTTCTGCAGCATCCGGTCGGGGCTGATCGAGATGCCGGGGATCAGGTTGGAGGGGTTGAACGCCGCCTGCTCGACGTCCTGAAAGTAGTTGGACGGGTTGCGGTTCAGCTCGATCTCGCCGGCCTCGATCAGGGGATAGTCGTCGTGCGACCAGACCTTGGTCAGGTCGAAGGGGTGCCATTTGTAGGACTGAGCCTCAAGCTCCGGCATGATCTGGACGGACATCGTCCACTTCGGATAATTGCCGGCCTCGATCGCGTTGAACAAGTCGGCAGTCGAGTAGTCCGGGTCCTCGCCCTCCAACTTCATCGCTTCGTCGGCCATGAAATTCTCGATGCCCTGCTTGGACTTGACGTGGAACTTGACCCAGAACCGTTCGCCCCCCTCGTTGTAGAACGAGAAGGTGTGCGAGCCGTAACCGTGCATGAACCGGGCCGACTTCGGCGTGCCGCGGTCCGAGTAGAGGATCATGACTTGGTGCAGGGCCTCAGGCACCTTGTTCCAGAAGTCCCAGCGCCGCCAATGCGGCTTCAGGTGGCTCTGCGGCTCGCGCTTTTGCGTGCGGATGAAGTCGGAGAACTTGATGGCGTCGCGGACGAAGAAGATCGGCGTGTTGTTGCCGACCAAGTCCCAGTTGCCCTCTTCGGTGTAGAACTTGAGCGAGAAGCCGCGCGGGTCGCGCGCCGTGTCGGCCGAGCCGCTCTCGCCGCCGACGGTCGAGAATCGGGCGAACGTCTCGCAACTGTTGCCGACGTTGCCGAACAGCTTGGCGCAAGTGTACCTCGAGATGTCGTGCGTCACCTTGAAGGTACCGAACGCGCCGTAGCCCTTGGCGTGGACGACGCGCTCGGGCACGCGCTCGCGGTTGAAGTGCGCCATCTTCTCGACGAGATGGACGTCCTGCATCAAGACCGGCCCGCGCGGGCCCGCGGTCATCGATTGCTGGTTGTTGTCGATCGGACGCCCGTGCTGGGTGGTCAGTTTGTCAGTCATATGCCTGTTTCCCCATCAGGTCAGGGTGCGTCTACCGGCGCTTCGTGCCGGCGACTCGGCACTTAATGTGAATGGAGGCGCGGGTGTTCCAACCCTTGATAAGGTTTAATATTCCTCGACGGACAACTAAAATTATGCGCCGGTGCAACGGTGCCGCCGACACCATCCTGGTCTTGGCAGGGCAAGGGCATAGAAGTCAAAGCTACGGCTTCGGGCGGCGTGCGGCGCGGCCAAGCCCGCGCCGCACGCACGCGACGGGCAAGCTTCAGCCGCTGATGAGGTTGGGCGACGACGATGGTGACGAGGCCGGCGTCGAGGCGCCGTCGCCCGTCGGGCGCGAGGCGCTGGGGCTGCTGCCCTCTTCGCCCGAATCGTCCGTCTCGTTGCCCAGCATCGAGACCGAGCCGCTGAGTTTGCCGCCGCGCTCGATCTCAAGCTCGCCGAAACGCACATTGCCGCGCACCTTGCCCGTGGCGCGGATCAAGAGGCGGTTGCGCACGGTGAGGTCGCCCTCGTAGACGCCGCTGATCTCGGCCTCGTCCACCTCGGCCTTGCCGTTGGTGAAGCGGCCGGTCTTGGCGATCTCGATCGCCTTGGTCTCGTTCAAGGTCACCTGCACGTCGCCCTCGACGATCAAGCGATCGCAGGCGGTGATCTCGCCGGACAGGCTGATGCCCTGGCCGACGATGAGCCGCTTATTGGCGGGCTCGGCCGCGGCCGCGGGGCTCGATGCGGCGGGCGCGTTGGACACGCCGGGCGGCGGCTGGCGCTCGCCGCTGGAGAGGAAGGGCGCGTTGCCCGGCGGCGTCGGCATCTCGACCTGACGGCGCGGCGGCTCGGGCGGCTTGGCCCCCGACGGCGGCGGGGTCGCGGCCGGTTTCGTCTCGCCTAACGGGCGGGGCGGCGCGTCGGAACCCGCTTCGGACGGGTGCGATGACTCGTTGTCTTTTCTACGGAACATGGATTTCCCTGCTCACTGCGCAAAGCGCGCTGATGACGCGAACGAGATGTCTACCGACGGGTAAAGCGGATCGATCACTAAACCATAACGTGCATCCCGTCAAATCGTAAGCACACCGCCGTCGCGTTTGAGGCCGGACGAAAGGTCGATCAGTCCGCGTGCCCGCCAGCGGTGGTAGCGGTGCGTCATGAAAGCGGTACCGATCAAAGGTGCGAGCAGGTTCACGACCGGCACGAGCAGGAACAGCGCCACCACCGCCCCGCTGCGCCACGTTCGCCCGCCCAAGCGCCGGCGTAAGGTGCGCGCCTGTAAGCGCCCGTGGCGGCGCAGCGCGACGACATCGAAATATTCGCGCCCTAGTAGAAAGCCGTTGAGGGTCAGAAAGATCAGAAGATTGAACCCGGGCAGAAACAGGTAGAGGGGCAGGACGAGAAGGTTCAAGCCGAGTGCCAGGAGCGCGAAGCGCGTCGCCTCGCCCAGCGCCTCGACCAACGGCACCTCCCGTGCCGGCGGCAGGGTCGGGTAATGGCGCGCCTCGACGGCGGCGCAGACCTCGTCGGCGAAGAAGGCAAGCAGCGCCGAAACGGCGAGCGGGAACAAGAACCAAGCGAGGACTAGGGCCCCGGTGAAGCCGCTCAGCTGCAAGAGCCAGTCGAGCCAGACCCAGCCCGTCGCGGCGAAGCGGTCGAGCAGGAGCCAGACACCGCCCAGGAGGACGACGAACACGCTGAGCGTCAAGCCGAGCGAGCGCCACAGCAGCGCGCGCAGCGACGGGCTGAGGGCCTGCTGCAGGGCCAAGCGGAGATCGTTCAGCATCGTCGTGGACAAAGGGGTGAAGGTCGCATATGGGCAAGTCCGATCCGAGGCGGTGTCTCATCGCTGTTCGCGGCGACACCACGGTGCTTTGGGGTCTTCGGTCGCGGCCCGCGATCGTCCGTAGCGCCGACCGCCCAACAACGGAGGATGCCTTGAACGACCCCGGCCGCTTCGACGTGCTCGGCCTCGGCAACGCCATCGTCGACGTGATCGCCTACACCGAAGACGGGCCGCTCGACGCGCTCGGCCTTGAGAAGGGCGCGATGACGCTGATCGACGCCGCGCGCAGCGAAGAACTCTACGACCATATGGGGCCGGCGCAAGAGACATCGGGCGGCTCGTGCGCCAATACGATGGCGGCGCTAGCGGCGCTCGGCGGGCGCGGCGCCTATATCGGCCGGGTGCGCGACGATCAGCTCGGCGCCGTCTTCAGCCACGACATCCGCGCCGCCGGCGTCACCTTCCGCTCGACACCCTCCAAAACCGGACCGTCGACGGCGCGCTGCCTCGTCTTCGTCACCCCCGACGCGCAGCGCACGATGCAGACCTACCTCGGCGCCTGCGTCGAGTTGGGGCCCGAGGACGTCGATGAGGATCTCGTGCGCCGAAGCGACATCGTCTACCTTGAAGGTTACTTGTGGGACCGGCCCGAGGCCAAGGCGGCCTGCCTGAAGGCGGCCGACATCGCGCACGCCGCCGGCAACCGCGTGGCGCTCACCCTCTCGGACTCGTTCTGCGTCGAGCGCTGGCACGGCGAGTTCCGCGCGCTTCTGCGCGAGCGGATCGACATCCTGTTCGCCAACGAGGCCGAGATCTTGCGGCTCTACGAAACGCAACGCTTCGACGAGGCGGCGCGTCAGGCGCGCGAGGACGTCGACGTCGCCGTCCTGACGCAGAGCGCCAAAGGTGCATTGGTCCTGCAAGGCGGGGCCGCGGTCGCGATCGCGGCCGAGCCGGTCGAGCGGCTCTTGGACACGACCGGGGCGGGCGACCTGTTCGCCGCCGGCTTCTTTCGCGGCCTCGCGGGCGGCATGAATCTCAGCGAGTCCGGGCGCTTGGGTGCGCTCGCGGCGGCGCAGATCCTGGGCCAGTACGGGGCCAGGGCCGAGCGCCCGCTCCTGCCGCTCCTGGAGCGGTTGCAAGCGGCGGCTTGAGGGACGCTTCGTGTCGCCTCGCGGGACGGCGGAGCTGTTCAAACCGGCGGGTGACGATCGAACCAGGGCCGCGCCCGCTCGCACTGCGCGGCGACCCGAAACAAGAGCCCTTCTCGCCCCAGCGCCGCCGCCAGCATGACCCCGATCGGCAGGCCCTCGTCCCAGTAGAGCGGCAGGCTCGCCGCTGGCAGGCCCGTCATGTTATAGACGGCGGTGAACGGGCAGACCTCCAGGCTCGCTTGTGCGAAAGCCCCGAAGTCGCCGTCCTGGTCGAGGTAGCCGAGCGGCGGCGGCGAGCCGTCGAGGGTCGGGCACAGCAAGAGGTCAAAGCGCTCGAACAAGAGGCCGAGCCGCCGGCCGACGCCGTGCATCGCCGTGAGGGTCTGGTTCAGCCGGTAGGCCGACAGTTGCCGGCCGCGTTCGAGCAGCGCCAGCGTACAAGCCTCCAGCGTCGTTGCGTCCAAGGGCCGGTTCAAGGCCCGGCCCCAGACGTCGAGGTCGGCCGCCAAGTTGGCGGCGACGATATCGAGCATGATCTGGCCGAGTTCCTCCTCGCCGGCCGGAAGCGCCACCGGCTCGACGGCATGGCCGAGGTTTTCGAAGAGCCGGCCCGCGTCGGCGACCGCGGCGGCGGCGACGGCTTGCAGCCGCCCGCCGCCGGGGCGCTCGGCGACGAGGCCGATCTTGAGCCTAGCGGGTTCGCGCCCGGTCTCGGCGAGGAAGGGGCGCTTAGGCGCTGGGCAGGCGTAGGGGTCGCCGGGCTCGGGTCCGTGCGTCGCGTCGAGCAGGGCGGCGCTGTCGCGCACGCTGCGGCCGACGCAGTGCGGTCCCGCCAGACCGTTCCAGGCTTCGCCGATGACGGGGCCGGCGGGATTGCGCCCGCGCGACGGCTTGAGGCCGAACAGGCCGCAGGCCGAGGCCGGGACGCGGATCGAGCCGCCGCCGTCGCTGCCGTGCGCGAGCGGCACGACGCCGGCGGCGACGGCGGCGGCGGCACCGCCGGACGAGCCGCCGGCCGAGCGGCCCAGGTCCCAGGGGTTGCGGGTCGGCCCGTGCAGGCGCGGCTCGGTCGAGAGGTTGAGGCCGAGTTCGGGCGTGCGGGTCTTGCTGAACGGGACGAGGCCGGCGGCCAGCGTGCGGGCGACGTAGGTCGTGGTACCCGACGCGACGAAACCTTCGAACAGACGGCTGCCGTTAATGCAGGCCCTGCCGGCCTCGAAGGCGAACAGGTCCTTGAACAGGTAGGGCACGCCCTTGAACGGCCCGTCCGGCAGCCCCCGTTCCAGGCGTTCGAGCGCGGCGTCGGTCTCGTCGATCGTCGAGCAGCCGAGCGCGGCATCGACGGCCGCGAGGCGTTCAACGGCGCAGCGCAGGAGTTCCTCGGGGCCCACCTCGCCGCCCGCCACCAGGGCCGCGAGGCCGAGCCCGTCGTGGCGCCGATACTCCTCAAAGCGCATCGTCGTCTCCCGTGCGTGCGGTCGGTTAGCGTTTCCTTAACCCCGTCCCTTTACCTTAGGCTCACACGGTTGAGGAGAGGGATAGGATGGCTTGGTTCGCCACGCTGGAGCCCGCGCGGGTCGGACTCGTCGAGATCTTCGTCAACCCGATCGGGCGCGAGTGGCGCCGGCTCGTCGCCCTGTCCGATCCGATCGACGGGCTACGCGGCTACCTCGCCGACGATAACCTCTACTGCTGGGGCTCGCTGCCCCTGCACCGGGACGTGCGCGCCGACCTCGCGGCGGCGCTGCCAGGCGCTGCCGAACCGCTGATCGGCGTGCAGATCAACCCGGCCGCGGGCAGCGTCGTGGTGACGGACACGCGGCTGAACCCGGACGCCGCCAAAGCGGCCGTCACGGCCTCAACACCCCTCAAACGCCTGCTCGGCCCTAAGGTCGCGATTCGCATCGTGGGCAGCCTGGATAGGGCGCGGGTCGAGTCGGTGCTCGGTGTCGTTTGAACGCTTCGCGTGCGCTGCCGCGCGGGCTTTTTCTTTTCTTTTTTCTCTTGTCCGAGGCCCGCCCTCGGCATTGCGGCCAGCCTCCTACGTCAACATTTGCAAAAAGAAAGAAGAAAAAGCCTCGCGCAGCGGACGCGCAAGCGTTCAAGGCCAGAGCATGATCGAGGCTTCGGAAGAGGACAGCCTATGGATCGTGCCGCTCTGGCGCAGGCTGGCCAGCAGGCCCCAGGGGCCGAAGGTGGCGCCGACCGCACGCTTGGCCCGATCGGCGTAGCTGCCGGCGGCGGCGGCGGCCCCGCCGCGCTCGAAGAGTTCCAGGTTCACGGCCGAGCCGATCAGGGCCAGATGCGTGAACGCCTGCGGCATGTTGCCCAAGAAGCCCTTGTTCTCGACGTCGTACTCCTCGGCGTAGAGGCCGACGTCGTTGGCGCAGCCGAGCAGGGTCTCGAACAGTTCTTTCGCCTCGTCGCCGCGCCCGGCGGCGAGGAGCGCGTCGACCCACCAAAAGCTGCAGATGAGAAACGCCCCTTCCCCGCCCTCCAAGCCGTCGTCGGCCGCGTAGCGCTTGAGGAAGGCGCCCTCGGCCAGCTCGGCCTCGACGCGCTTCAAGGTCGCCTCCAAACTCGCCTTCGACAGCGGGAACCCGAGCGCCGGGGCGAGCAGCGTCGCAGCGTCGGCGCCCGAAGCGCCGAAGGCCTGCAACAGAGCGCCGTTCGCGTCCGTACCCTCGTCCATGATCCGGTCGGCGATCGCGTCTCGCGCGCGCTCCCAGGCGGGGACCGGGCCGAACAGGCGCAGGGCCCGGTCCATCGCCACCCAGGACATCATCTTGCCGTGGACGTGCTGCTTCTCGCCGTCGCGCATCTCCCACAAGCCGTGATCGGGCTCTTGCCACTGCCGCAGGGCGACGTCGACGAAGGTGCGGAACAAGCGACGGTCCTGCTCGTCGAGCTTGCCGCCCAGGGTCTCGTAGAGCACGGCGAGGTCGAGGACTTGGCCGTAGACGTCGATCTGGCGCTGGGTGGAGGCGGCGTTGCCGCGCCGCACCGGCCGGCTCTGGGCGTAGCCTTCGAGGTGGTCGAGCGTCGTCTCCGACAAGAAACGCTCGTGCTGGATGCCGTACATGATCTGGACGTCGGGCAGGGTCAGCCGAACGCAGCGGGTGAGGTAGTCGACGAAGTGCTCGGCCTCGCCGCTGTAGCCGAGAGCGGCGAGCGCGTAGAGCGCGAAACACGAGTCGCGCAGCCAGCAATAGCGGTAGTCCCAGTTGCGCGGGCCGCCGATCTCCTCCGGCAGCGAGGTCGTCAGCGCTGCGACGATGGCGCCGGTCGAGGCGAAGGTCATCAGCTTCAAGGCGAGCGCGCTGCGCTCGACGGCGGCCTGATAGGGGCCGCGGTAGCGGTTGTAGCCGGTCCACTCGACCCAAAACGCCCGCGTCGTCGCCTCCATCCGGTCCAAGAGGCGTAACGGCGGGTCGCTGATCGTGTAGCGGGCGGCGAGCACGAGGTCGAGGCGCTCGTCCGCCCCCAGCCGGACCCTGGCGGCGGCCGTGTCGCCGCCCGTGATCGCCATCTCGTGCGTGCAAAACAGTGTCGGCACGCCCTTCCCGCCGACGCCGCCCCCCTTGGGCACGAGTTCGACCGGCTCGGCGGCGAACGCGATCGAGGGCTTGTAGTGCAACGCGAAGGCGACCTCGCCCTCCAGCACCCGCACCCGGCGCACGAGCCAGCCGGGCACGACGAGGTTGACGTAGTCGTGCGGGCCGTTGCCGCGCCGCCGCCCGACCGGCATGAAATCGAGCAACTCGACCACGCCCGTCTCGGTGCGCAGCCGCGTGACCAGCATGTTGGTGCCCTCAAGGTAGCGGCGCTCGCGCGCGACGAGACCCTCTGGGGTCAGGCGCAGGCGGCCGCCCTTGGTGTGGTCGAGCAGGCTGCAAAACACCGGGTCCTGGTCGTGCCGCTCCAAGCAGCACCAGTCGACGTCGCCGTCGGCGGCGACCAGCGCGTGGCCGTGACAATCACCGATTGCGGCGTACTCGCGCAATGGTTTATAATCATGCATCTCTTTGCCTTTTTGGTTGCTCAACCGTCGGGCGGCCGGCCCCCGCCAGGAGCCGTTGTCTTCGTCGCGCGTTATGCTCAGCAAACCTGCCTTGGCCTTATTGCCGGCCAGCTTCATCAAGGAATCCCCGTGGCGCAGCCCCTCGAACTAGGCCTGATCTTCAAGGAAGCCATCCATCAAACACGAATGGGGATGTGCTTCACCGATCCGCGCCAGGACGACAACCCGATCGTCTTCTGCAACGAGGCTTTTTGCGAGCTGACGGGCTACGCGGAGGACGAGATCATCGGGCAGAACTGCCGCTTCCTCCAGGGCAAGGACACGAATCCCGAGGCGGTCGAGAGAATCCGCCGCGCGCTTCGTGAACGCACCAACACCCGCGTCAATCTGCTGAACTACCGAAAAGACGGCACGGCGTTCTGGAACGCGCTCCACGTCAGCCCGATCTTCGACGACGCCGACGAACTGCTCTACTTCTTCGGCTCGCAGTGGGACGCGACCAAGGAGACCGAGACCAGCGACGCCCTGGTGATTGAGCGGCGCGACCTCGAAGCCCGCGTCGGCGAGCGCACGGGTGAGCTGCGCGCGGCGAACGACGAGTTGCGCCTGCTGCTCACCGCGATCGGGGCGGCGAGGGACGCCGTCTTGGTTACCGAGGCCGGGCCGCTCGAAGAGCCGGGGCCGGAGATCGTCTACGTCAGCCGCGGCTTCGAGCGCATGACCGGCTACACGAAGGACGAGGTCATCGGCCGCACGCCGCGCCTCCTGCAGGGCGAGAGCACCGACCGCGCCAGCCTCGACCGGGTACGCGCGGCGCTCAAGGCGGGCGAGGAGGTCGACGCCACGACCGTCAACTATAAGAAGGACGGCACGCCGTTTTGGATCGAGTGGAGCATCGTGCCGGTCAGGGACGCGGCCGGGGCGCTCACGCACTGGGTCGCGGTGCAGCGCGACGTCAGCGAGCGGATCGAGGCCGAGGTGCGCCTCAACGACCGGCTGCGGCAGCAGGCGCTCCTCGCCGAGTTCGCCCAAGCGGCCCTCGACGACGTCGGCGGCGAGACGCTGCTGCAGCGCGCGACCGAGGTCGCGGCCGAGGGGCTGAAGTGTGGGCTCGCCAAGTACTTGATCCCCGAGCGCGACGCCGACGGGCGGATCGTGTCGCTGCGCGTCATGGCCGGAGTCGGCTGGAAAGAGGGCACGATCGGCACGGAGGTCGAGGCCGACACGGGCACGGTCGTAGGCTACGCGGTGCAGACGGGCGAAGCGACCATGAGCGACGATCTGCGCGAGGATGACCGCTTCCGCCGGCACGAGACCCTGGCCGAGCACGGGGTGTTGAGCGCGATCAACGTCCCCATTCTTGCCTCCGGAGAAGCCACCGGGGTCTTGGAGGCTGACAGCCGCTCCGCCAAGCACTTCGACGAGGACGATTTCGCCTATATGCGGGCCCTCGCCAGCATCTTGGCGAGCGCCTTGGAACGGCGGCAGACGGTGCGCGAGCGCGAATTTGTGATGGCCGAACTGGACCACCGGGTGAAGAACATGCTCGCCCGCATCCAGTCGATCGCGCAGCGCTCGGACGGGCCGAACGTGTCCAAGCAGGCGTTTCGTCAGGCCTTCGCGGCGCGGCTCACGGCGATGGGCCAAGCGCACGAACTGCTCACCCACAGCCGTTGGCGGGGCGCCGACCTGCGCGGCCTGTTCGCGCAGGAGCTGCGCCCCTACGCCCGCGGCGACAAGCTCCGCCTCGTCGGCCCCGAAATCATGCTGACGCCGAAAGCGGCACTCGCGGTCAACCTCGTCGTGCACGAACTCGCGACCAACGCGGCGAAGTACGGCGCCCTCAACGTGGCCGAGGGCGAGGTCGAGGTACGCTGGGAGCGGGTACTGCCCGAGGGGCGCCTGTCGTTGACATGGCAGGAGAGCAAGGGGCCGCGGGTCAAAGCGCCCGAGCGGCGCGGCTTCGGCAGCACGGTGATCGAGCGGGCGCTCGCCTTCGAGACGGGGGGGCAGGCCGACCTCACGTTCGCGCCCGGGGGCCTGCGGCTCGAGATGACCCTGCCGCCTTCGTCCCTCGTCGAGGACGGTGCCAAGGCGAACCGCCGCCCTGCAGATACTGCGACTTCGGCCGCCGCGAGCAAGAAGGCCAAGAAGGCCGGCCGCGTCCTCATCGTCGAGGACGACTTCATGATCGCGACCACGTTCGAGGAGGCGTTGCAGGAAGACAACTGGCAAACGCTCGGGCCGGTCGGCACGGTGGGCGGCGCCTTGGCGCTGATCGCCAACGCCAGGATCCCGCCCGACGCCGCGATCCTCGACATCGACCTCGGCGGCGAGACCTCGTTCGCGGTCGCGGACGCGCTGCACGAGCGCGACGTGCCCTACGCCTTCATCAGCGGCTACGCGAGTTCCCTACCCATCCCCCCCGAACACCTCGACGCGCCCCGCCTGCGCAAGCCCCTGAGCGCCGTGGCGCTGCGCAAGGTGGTGCGCGAGCTCAGTCGGGAAGGGGAGGCGTAGCGCCGCGCGGGCGTTGCCCCAAAAATAGCGAGAATCCTTCGGGGCCGATCAGGTTCGACGCGCGTCAACCGGAGACGCAACGATCGGGTCAGGCGCTGGCTGTGGTCCCGGTCGCCTCGCGCGCCATGTAGGCGCGGGTGATGCCCTCGATGTTCTGCTCGAACCAAGCCGCCGTCGCCTCCTCCTCCTTGAGGATGTCGCGGCAGGTGGCGGCTACCTGCGGCTCGCCGCACGCCTCGGCCATCGCGATCAGCGACTTGTAGCCCGCGATCTCGAAGTTCTCGAAGGCGTAGGTTGAGAAGGTCGATTTCAGCACCTCGTCGCCGGACGTGCGGTGGATCAGGCCCTGCACGCCGGCGACGAGCTTCATCGCCGTCTCCTTGAACGAGGACGGGCCCTCGCCGAGCGCGGTCAAGCAGCCTTCGAGCTTTTCCTTTTGCCGCTTGGTCTCTTCGAGGTGAAGCGCGATTCTGGCCTTGAGGTCGGGGTAGTGTTCGAGATCGTCGTGAAACTTGCCGAGGTTCGTCTCGCCCTGGCCTTCGAGGCCGTAGGCGTTCTTGAGTGCGGTGATGAGAAGGTCGCGCTTGCTCGTTGCCATTTCGTATAATCCCCAACAATTTTTTGCTTGCCGGCGTAGAACGGAGGTGCCGTTCATGGGGTTCCGAACGAGATGCGCTTGAACGATTAACAGGCTTTCGAACCTATCGGCTTTTGCCGCGGTTTTCACGCACCCCCGTCAAGAACGGCGGTCGGCGGCCACCCCTATTCAGGGCCGATCGAAGCGCAGCATGATCAAGAACAAGAGGCTGGCGCCGGCCAACTCGCCGCCCTCTTCCAAGAGCCCGAACACCGTGCCGGCGGCGAAGAATTCGTCGTTGAACAGCGTACCCAGATAATCGCTCAAGCCCCCGGCCAAGCCGATGAGGCAGAGCACGGCCAAGAACGCCTCCGTCGAACGTCGCTCCCGGGGCGTCGCGCTCGACGCCACCGCGAGCAGCGTCAGGCCGAAGAGGACCAGCCAAAAAACCGTTCCCGTCAGGAGCTTTTGCCCCTGCGCCGCGTTCAGGGCTGGGAAGGCGGTGGAAACGACGGGCGCGGGTGCTGGCGCCAAGTGTAGTTGCGGGTGCAGGGTCTGCATCAGCAGCAGGACGGCGACGACGGCGATCAGGAGCTTGAGCACGGTCGAGCGGCGCTCGCGCAGGGCAGCGAGGCCGACGACGAGTCCGCCCAAGAGCAGGACGGCTTGAAGGATGTCGCCTAAGGATGGGCTGACGCGGGGCCAGACGACGTGCAGCGCGTCGATGCCGAGCCTGTGTAGGACCCGCTCCAGCACGACGAGGCCGGCGTAAGCGAGGTTGAGCGCCAGCAACGCCCGGCGGGTCGGTGGGCCGGAGATGCGTTTAATCGCCGAAGTTGAATAATACATCATGTGCTGCGCCTCAGCAGGCTCTGATTCGGCCGTCGTTTGCGAAGGGAAGGTAACGCCGAGGGGATTAAGATTTGACAAACGCCGCCGTACGCGCGACCCCCCGAACCGGCCCGCTGTCGCAAACCTCGCGGGGCGCGTCGCGCCGCCCAAAGCGGCGACGGCGCGGGGGCGCTACGCGGTCCGGTGACGGACGCCGCCTTCGACTGGGCGCGGGCGAAGAGGGATACGGACGATGAGCGAGCAGGACGACGAACTCGATTTGCGCGCGCTCGACGACGACGAGCTCGTGAAGCAGATGCAAGACGATCTCTACGACGGCCTCAAGGACGAGGTCGTCGAGGGCGTCGAGATCCTCCTGGGGCGCGGCTGGGAGCCTTATCGGGTGCTGACCGAGGCGCTGGTCGGCGGCATGACCGTGGTCGGCATCGACTTTCGCGACGGCATCCTGTTCGTGCCGGAAGTGCTCTTGGCCGCGAACTCGATGAAGGCCGGCATGGGCCTCCTGCGCCCGCTCCTCGCCGAGACCGGGGCGCCGCCGATCGGCAAAATGGTGATCGGCACCGTCAAGGGCGACATTCACGACATCGGCAAGAACCTCGTCACGATGATGCTGGAGGGTGCGGGCTTCGAGGTGGTCGACCTCGGCATCAACACCGACGCCGACAAGTTCATGGCGGCCTTGGAAGAGCACAAGCCCGACCTGCTCGGCATGTCGGCGCTGCTGACGACGACCATGCCCTACATGAAGGTCGTGATCGACACGATGGTCGAGCGCGGCATCCGCGACGACTACGTTGTCCTCGTCGGTGGGGCGCCCTTGAATGAGCAGTTCGCCAAGGCGGTCGGCGCCGACGCCTACTGCCGCGACGCCGCCGTCGCGGTCGATACGGCGAAAGCCTACATGGCAAGGAAGCATAACCAGCGGCTCTCGGCCTGAAGCCGTGCGTTCTGGTCGCGTCCTCATCATCGCCTGCGGGGCGCTCGCGCGCGAGATCCTGGCGATCAAGGCGCAGGCCGGGCTCGAAAGCCTGGACCTGACCTGCCTGCCGGCGACGCTGCACAACCGCCCGGGCGCCATCCCCGAGGCGGTCCGCGCCAAGATCCGCGCCGGCAAGGAGCATTACGACCGCGTCTTCGTCGCGTTCGCCGACTGCGGCACGGGCGGGATGCTGGACCGGGTGCTGGACGAGGAGGGCGCGGCCCGGATCGGCGGGGCCCACTGCTACGCCTTCTTCGCCGGGCAGGACGCCTTCGCCCGCCTCGCCGACGCCGAGCCCGGCACGTTCTACCTCACCGACTTCCTGGCGCGTCAGTTCGACGCCCTGATCTGGGCGGGGCTGGGGCTGGATCGTCACCCGGAACTGCTGGCCGATTATTTCGGCAACTACCGCCGGCTGGTCTACTTGGCGCAAACGGACGACCCGGCGCTGACGGCAAAGGCGAGGGAGGCGGCCGAGCGCCTCGGCCTCGCCTTCGAGCGCGTCGCCACCGGCATAGGCGAATTGGACGGTTTTCTTCAAGGTGCTTCGAGAGGGTTCGAGGATGGCGGAGCGGATCATCGTCTACTGGCGCGACATCCCGGCCCAGGTGATCGTCAAGGCGGGGCGCAAGGCGGCCCGGCGCCAACTGCCGGAGCGCTTCGAGCAGGCGATCGATCGCGCCGCGATGCGCGCCAAGCTCGTCGGAACCGACGACTATCTGGCCGAGTGGCGCCGCTCCCAGCCTGAGCCCTGCGGCGACGATCTGGAGGGCGAAGCGGACGCCCTGGCCGGGCGGCTCGAATCCGACTATTCCCCTGAGCGGGTGCGCGAGATCGTCGCCAACTTGGGCTTCGCCCCAACCGCCTGAACTCTGGCTTCGCCCCCACCGCCGCCCAGGCTTCGCCCCCACCGCTTGAGGCCGACTTAGGCCCCCCCGCTTTGCAATGAGAAAGCCGATTTCATGACCGTGACCGTCGTTAGTTCGCCCAAGAAGGAAGTCCGCATCGGCTTCGATCAGCCGTTTTGCATCATCGGCGAGCGCATCAACCCCACGGGCCGCAAGAAGCTGGCGGCGCAGATGGCGGAGGGCGACTTCTCGACCGTCGAGGCCGACACGCTGGCCCAGGTCGAGGCGGGCGCCCATATGCTCGACGTCAACGCCGGCATCCCGCTCGCCGACGAGCCGGCGATCCTGGCCGCGACCATCAAGCTCGTGCAGTCGCTGGTCGACGTGCCGCTCTCGATCGACAGCTCGATCGTCGCCGCCCTGGAGGCCGGGCTCGCCGTTTACCAGGGCAAGCCGCTGGTCAACTCGGTGACCGGCGAGGACGAGCGGCTGGAGGCGGTCCTGCCGCTGGTCAAGAAGTACGACGCCGCCGTCGTCGCCATCTCGAACGACGAGACCGGGATCAGCGAGGACCCGGACGTGCGCTTCATGGTGGCGAAGAAGATCGTCGAGCGCGCCGAGGACCACGGCATCTCCCGCGCCAACATCGTCGTCGATCCCCTGGTCATGCCGATCGGCGCTTTGGGTCAGGCCGGCAACTCCGCCTTTCGCTTGCTGCGGCGCTTGAAGGAGGAGTTGAAGGTCAACTCGACCTGCGGCGCCTCCAACGTCAGCTTCGGCCTGCCCAACCGGCACGGGCTCAACGCCGCCTTCCTCTCGATGGCGGCCTGCAGCGGCATGACCTCGGCGATCATGAACCCGCTGCACGCGGAGGAGATGGTGGCGATCATGGGCTCCGACGTGATGATGGGCAAGGACCCGAACTGCCGCCGCTGGCTGACCAAGTTCCGTGAGCCTGCCCCCGAGGGTGCGGCGGGCGGGCGCGGCGAACGCCGCCGCCGCCGCGCATGAGCGACGCCCTCGTCGTCTTCACGCCGTCGGGCAAGCGCGGGCGCTTCGCGCTCGGCACGCCGATCTTGCAGTGCGCGCGCAGCCTCGGCGTCGACATCGACAGCGTCTGCGGCGGCCGGGCGATCTGCGGCCGCTGCCAAGTGCAGGTCGGCGAGGGCCGTTTTGCCAAGTTCGGCATCGACAGCACGAGTGCCCACCTCGAAACCTTCACCACGACCGAGGAGCGCTACGGCGCCAAGAAGGGCCTGGTGTCCGGCCGCCGCCTCTCGTGTCAGGCGCGGCTCCTGGACGACGTCGTCATCGACGTGCCGCCCGAGAGCCAAGTCCACAAGCAGGTGGTCAGGAAGCGGGCCGAGGCGCGCGCCATCCGCCTCGACCCGATCGTGAGCCTCTACTACGTCGAGGTCGAGGAGCCCGACATGCACAAGGCGCGGGGCGATTTGCAGCGCGTTCAGGAGGCCCTGGCAAAGCAGTGGGGGCTTGAGAAGCTCACGATCGATTTCGGCGTGCTCCAGACCCTGCAAGCGAAGCTGCGCGAGGGGAAGTGGAAGATCACCGTCATCGTCCACGACGACGCGCGCATCATCGGCACGCGCCCGGGCCTGTGCGAGACGGTCTACGGCATCGCCTACGACATCGGCTCGACGACGGTGGCGGCGCACTTGTGCGACTTGATGACCGGCGAGGTCGTCGCCTCGTCCGGGATCATGAACCCGCAGATCCGTTTCGGCGAAGACCTGATGAGCCGGGTCTCCTACATCATGATGAACCCCGGCGGCGAGGCCGAACTGACCGAGTCGGTCCGGTCGGCGATCGATCGCTTGGCGCTCGAATTGGCGCGCGAGGCCGGCATCGCGCCGAGCGACGTCTTCGAGTTGGTCTTCGTCGGCAATCCGGTGATGCACCACCTGTTCCTAGGCATCAACCCGATCGAACTCGGCGGCGCCCCCTTCGCGCTCGCGACCGACGGCGCCTACGAGCTCTGGGCGCACGAGATGGCGATCAAGAACGTCAACAGCGACGCGCGCGCCTACGTGCTGCCCTGCATCGCCGGCCATGTCGGCGCCGACATGGCCGGCGTGGTTCTCTCCGAGGGGCCGCACCTGCAAGACGAGGTGATGCTCGTCGTCGACGTCGGCACCAACGCCGAGATCGTGCTCGGCAACCGCGACACCCTGCTCGCCTGCTCGTCGCCGACCGGTCCCGCCTTCGAGGGCGCGCAACTGAGTTCGGGCCAGCGCGCGGCCCCCGGCGCCGTCGAGCGGGTGCGGATCGACCGCGACACGCTGGAGCCGCGCTTCTCGGTCATCGGCGCCGAAGCGTGGTCGAACGAGCCGGGCTTCGAGGCGGCGGTGAAGGGCTCGGGCGTCACCGGCATCTGCGGCTCGGGCATCATTGAGGCGATCGGCGAGATGTATCTGGCCGGCATCATCAACCAGGACGGCGTGATCGACGGCGCGATGATGACCCGATCGGACAGGATCGTCCAGGAGGGCCGCACCTTCACTTATGTCCTGCACCGGGGCGAGCCCGAGATCCGCGTCACGCAAGCCGACGTGCGCGCGATCCAATTGGCCAAGGCCGCCCTCTACGCCGGCTGCCGCCTGCTCATGGACCGCCTCGGCGTCGAGAGCGTCGATGCGATCCGCCTCGCCGGCGCGTTCGGCAGCCACATCGACCCGCTCTACGCCATGCTGCTGGGCCTGATCCCCGACTGCGACCCGGCGAAGATCTCCAACGCCGGCAACGCCGCCGGCACGGGTGCCCGTATCGCGCTGCTCAACAAGGCGGCGCGCAGGGAGATCGAGACCCTCGTGCGCAGGATCCACAAGGTCGAGACGGCGGTCGAGCCGCGCTTTCAAGAGCACTTCGTCGCCGCGATGGCGATCCCGCACAAGGTCGCCCCCTACGAGCACCTGCGCCGCGCGATGCAGCTTCCGCCGCCGAAGGAGACGGTAGGTGCGGAGGGGCCGCGTGAACGGCGCAGGCGGAGGGGTTGAACGCTTCGCGTCCGCTGACGCGGGGTCTTTTTCTTCCCATTTTTGCTTTTGTCCGAGGGCTGGCCCTCGGCATCGCGGCCGGCCTCCTACGTTGACACTAGCAAAGAAGCGCGGCGCGCGTGCAGGCGTTCATCCCGACGTGCCGATCTACCCTGTAACGGCTAAGGCGAAAAAGCCGCGTCTTTCTACTTGAGGTTGTCAAAAGGGTGATTTTCTCGCTAGACTATTGTACAATATTCAATACTTGCACGACATTTAATGAACATAATGGAGTAAATTAGCAAATTTGTGTGCTGCAGCGCAGCATAACGTGGTATGCCAATCGACGGGATCTCATTCGCCTGTCGATTGATCTTGACGCCCATCGCAGAGTTGCTTATAGGCTTGAAAAAAAGAGGCCGGACCCGAAGGCCCGGCCAAGTGTGATCAGGGAGGCTAAACGTCCGGGAACGAGGAGCAGATCGGCTCCTCTAGCGGGTCCGGATCGAAAACATCGGACCGAGTCGCGAAGGCGACCCCAGCAAGACACCCAGAAGCACTGCCTTGCTGCGATGCAATATGTAGCTCTCAAGAACCTTTTTGCCAACCCACATTTCGCATGGCAGCCTCCCATTTTCGTGATGACGTCAGTTACGTAAGGTACCTTACGCGGCTTGGGTAATATAGATTACATAATAAGGCGTCGCGCTACCAGACGCTGCTGTTCTTGACCTTCTCCAGCAGAAAATCGCGAAACACCGCGACCCGCTTCGAATTGCGCAGCTCCTCGGGGTAGACGAAGTAGGCGGTGAAGGTCGGCCCCTCCAGTTCGGGCAGGACAGTCTTCAGGTTCGGGCTGAGCTGGATCAGGTAGTCGGGCAGGGAGGCCAAGCCGAGGCCCCGCTCGCAGGCGCGCAGCATACCGTAGACGTTGTTAATGCGCAGGCACGGCTGCACCGCCCGCCGCCCGTCGTCCTCGTCCTGTGCCACCTCCATCAGCCAGTTCAGGCTCGCGACCGGCGCCTGCCCGGTTTCGCCGTAGACGATGAGCCGGTGCCGGGCGAGATCGGCGGCGGTCCCCGGCGTGCCGTGGGCCTTGAGGTAGTCCTCGCTGGCGTAGATGTGGGTGTGGGCCGTCATCAATCGCCTTTGGATCAGGTCCGGCTGGGTGGGGCGGTGCAGGCGGATCGCGACGTCGGCCTCGCGCATGGCGAGATCAAGGTCCTGGTCGGTCACCGCGAGCGAGACCTGGATGTCGGGGTAGCGGTCGAAGAAGGTCGGCAGGTGCGAGGTCAGCCAGATCGTGCCGATGCCGACCGTCGTGTTGACCCGCAGGTGGCCGGTCGCCTGCCCCCGCACCTCGCCGAGCTGGCTCTCGACCGTCGCCATCCGCCGCGCCACGTCGTTCGCGGTCTCCAGCAGGATCTCGCCCTGCTCGGTGAGCAGGAGCCCGCGCGCGTGGCGGTGGAAGAGCGGCGTGCGCAGGTCTTCTTCGAGGGCGCCGATCTGCCGGCTGATCGCCGATTGGCTCAAACCCAGCCGATCGGCGGCGCGGGTGAAGCTGCCCGCCTGGGCGACGGCGTGAAATATCCGCACCCGATCCCAGTCGAGCATCCTACTCTCTCCCCCGATCGCGTCTCGCCGGCCGCCGTCGGCGCCCGCGTTACCAGCCCCTGACCTCGACCCCGGTCAGGAAGCGCTCGGCCTCAAGCGCCGCCATGCAGCCGGTGCCGGCGGCGGTGACCGCCTGACGATAAGTCTTGTCCTGCACGTCGCCGGCGGCGAAGACGCCCTCGACGTTGGTCTGCGTCGTCCCGGGCTTGGTCAGGACGTAGCCCTCGGCGTCGGTCTCGACCTGCCCCTTGACGAGGGACGAGGCCGGATCGTGGCCGATCGCGACGAAGAAGCCGTCCGCCTCGATCTCGCGCGCGCTCCCCAGGGCGGTATCCTTCAAGCGCAGGCCCGTGACCCGCTTCGGGTCGCCCTCGCCCAACACCTCCTCGACGGTGCTGTTCCAGGCGACCTCGATCTTGGGGTTAGCGAACAGGCGCTGCTGCATGATGTCCTCGGCCCGGAGCTTGTCGCGCCGGTGGACCAGGGTGACGTGGGAGGCGAGGCCGCCTAAGTAGATCGCCTCCTCGACCGCCGTGTTGCCGCCGCCGACGACGGCGACGCGCTTACCCTTGAAGAAGAACCCGTCGCAGGTCGCGCAGGCCGAGACGCCGGCCCCCATGAAGTGCCGCTCGGACGGCAGCCCGAGCCAGCGCGCGACGGCGCCGGTCGCCAGGATCACCGTCTCCGCCTTGACGAGGCCGCCGCCGTCCAGGGCCGCCCTGAACGGCCGCTCGCTCAAGTCGAGCGCGGTCACGACGTCGAAGACGATCTCGGTGCCGTAGCGCTCGGCCTGGGCTTGCATCTGCTGCATCAGCCACGGACCCTCGATCGGGTCCTTGAAGCCCGGATAGTTCTCGACGTCGGTCGTGATGGTGAGCTGCCCGCCCGGCTGCAGACCCTGGACGAGGATCGGGTTCAAATTCGCCCGCGCGGCGTAGACGGCGGCCGTGTAGCCGGCGGCCCCCGATCCGACGATGAGAACCTTGGTGTGGCGCGGCTCGGCCATGATGCCCTCTGCTCCTGTCGCTTGGCACACGTATCTAGGCAAGCTCGCTGTACTTTGCTACCTGAACCGTGCCCGGCGCGACGTTCGGGGCGCGGTGCCGCCCTTCGGCCACGCCGGCGTCAGGCGCGGGACGGGGGAGGAAAACCGTTTGGAGAGTTGGCGCCGGCAGCCCCTGGTCCTCGCGGCGTTCCTGCTGCCGGCGGCGGCGTGGCTCCTCCTCTTCTTCTTCGTGCCGTTGTCGATCTTGTGGGTCGTGGCGCTGGGCGAGAAGAGCGGCCCGGTCGACATCGTCATCACCGGCACCTTGCGCAACTACTGGCGGGCGCTCGACCCGACCTACCTCGGCCTGTTCTGGAAATCGGCCTGGGTCGCCGGACTCGCCACCCTCGTCTGCCTCGTCGTCAGCTTTCCGGTGGCGCTCGCGGTCAGCTTCGCCGGGCAGCGGGCTAAGACGATCCTCCTCCTCCTCGTCATCCTGCCGTTCTGGACCAACTTGCTCATCCGCACCTATGCGATGATCGCGGTCCTGCGCTCGCGCGGCTACGCCAATTACGGCCTCGAATATGTCTGGCTGGGCCTGAAGACGCTCTTGACCCCGATCGGCCTTGGCGGGCTCTTCGGCGAGCGCTATCAGCCGCTTGAACTGCTCTACAACGACACGGCCGTCGTCTTGGGCATCACGTACGTCTACCTGCCCTTCATGGTCCTGCCGCTCTACGCCACGCTTGAGCGGCTCGACCGCTCCCTCTTGGAGGCGAGCCTCGACCTCGGCGCCAACCAGGTCCAGACCTTCTTTAAGGTGACGGTGCCGCTGGCGCTGCCCGGCATCGTCTCGGGTATCGTCCTCGTCTTCATTCCGGCGCTGGGCACCTTCTTGATCCCGACGCTCCTAGGCGGCGACGACAGCATCCTGATCGGCAACATCATCGAGCGCCAGTTCAAGGCGGCGAACGACTGGCCGCTCGGCTCGGCGATGTCCTTCCTCCTCCTCTACCTGACCTTCGTCATCCTCGCGCTGTGGGCTTGGCGCTCGAACCGGGGAAACGCGGTTGGGTAAGGATCCCTTCGACTACGCCGGCAAGCTCTGGGTGCGCCTGTGGCTCGCCGCCACCTTCCTCTTCCTCTACGCCCCGATCGTCATCCTGGTCGTCTTCAGCTTCAACGACAGCCGGCGCAACATCGTCTGGCGGGGCTTCACCCTCGACTACTACGTCAAGGCCTACAACAACGCCTCGCTCTTCGAGGCGTTCACCAACAGCCTCGTCATCGCGCTGATCTCGACCGTCGTCAGCACGGTCCTAGGCGCGCTCCTGGCACTCGGGCTCTGGCGTTTTCGCTTCCCCTTCAAGCCGCTCGCCGAGGGTGCGGTGGCGCTGCCGATCGTCATCCCCGAGATCTGCATGGGCGTGGCGCTGTTGGCCTTCTTCGCCCGGATCGGCTGGCCGAACGACGTGTTCTGGCCCTTGAACCTCGCGCCGATCATCGCCGGGCACATCGCCTTCAGCTTTCCCTTCGTCGCCGTCGTCGTCCGGGCGCGCATGGCCGGCTTCGATCGCGGCCTCGAAGAGGCGAGCAAGGATTTGGGCGCTTCCGAGTGGCAGACCTTCTGGCGCATCACCGTGCCCTACATGCGTCCGGGTCTGATCGCCGGCGGGCTGTTGGCGATGACCCTCTCGCTCGACGACTTCGTCATCACCTTCTTCACCTCAGGCCCCGAGACCCTCACCTTCCCGGTCAAGGTCTTCTCGATGGTCCGCTTCGGTGCCACGCCCGAGGTCAACGCCGCCTCCACCGTCCTCATCGTCATCACGCTGGCGCTCACGCTGCTCGCCGTGAAGCTGCAGGGAACGTCCGCCGTCACCGGCGAGGGCAAGAAGGAGTGAGGCCGGCATGAAGGCACCCATCGTCAGGATCGAAGGCGTCGCCAAGCGCTTCGGCACCTTCACCGCCGTCGAGCCCATCGACCTCGACATTCCGAGAAATGCCTTCTTCGCCCTCCTCGGCCCGTCGGGCTGCGGCAAGACGACCTTGCTGCGCATGATCGGCGGCTTCGAGCAGCCGAGCGAGGGCCGCATCCTGATCGACGGCGACGACATGGGCCGCGTGCCGCCCAACCGCCGGCCGGTCAACATGGTCTTCCAGAGCTACGCCGTCTTCCCGCACATGAGCGTCGCCGACAACATCGCCTACGGCTTAAGCGTGTCGGGCACGCCGAAGGGCGAGATCGGCCCGCGCGTCGCCGAGGCGGTGGCGCAGGTACGCTTAGGCGGCTTCGAGGACCGGGCGCCGGGCCAACTCTCCGGCGGCCAGCGCCAGCGCGTGGCGCTGGCCCGCGCCCTCGTCAAACGCCCGAAGCTCCTCCTCCTCGACGAGCCGCTCTCGGCGCTCGACAAGAAGCTGAGAGAGGAGATGCAGCTCGAACTGGTCCGCCTCCAGCACGAGGTCGGCATCACCTTCATCATCGTGACGCACGACCAGGAGGAGGCGCTCAGCATGGCGAGCGAGATCGCCGTGATGGAAAAGGGCCGCATCCTCCAGCGCGCCGCGCCGCGCACGCTTTACGAGCACCCTACCCACCGCTTCGTCGCCGAGTTCATCGGCGCCTCGAACGTGCTCCCCTGCGAGGTCGTGCGCGTCGAGGGCGACCACGCCGAGGTGGACAGCCCGCACTTGGGCGCCGTCAAGGTCGAGCGCGCGACGCGGGCAACCGAGGACGGCGCCCTCCTCATCCGGCCCGAGAAGCTGCGCATGGCCTTCTCCAGCCCCGACGCGGAGCCGGGCGAGATCATGCTGCCCGCGACGATCGACCAAATCGCCTATTACGGCGACCTCAGCTTCGTCTACCTGCACCTCGAAGACGGCACGCGGTTGCAGTGCAGCCGCTACAATACCAACCGGATCGACAAGGGCGACCCGCCGGCGGGGACAGAGACACAGGTGGGGGTACATCCGGATGACTTGTTGTTGGTGGGGGATGCGTAGGTCGTGCTCGATGGTAAGCCTTTCAACGAAATTAGCGAAGCAGATTTGCAAGCATTGATCGATAACAATGTGCCAGAAGGCCGCACGCTCGATTACAAGCAATCCACCTACGGCAACAGTTCATCAGACAGAAAGGAATTCGCCAAAGATGTTTCGGCATTTGCAAACACGATAGGAGGTCATCTTGTTATAGGTATGGAGGAGGCAAACGAAGTTGCTACTAATCTGATAGGTATTTCCGGCAAAGTAGGAAATGAATGTCAGCGACTTGAGCAAATAATACTTTCTAATCTTCAACCACGCTTGTACGGATTTCAGATCAGATTTATCCAGCTTTCCAATGGAAACTCAGCGATAATTGCTCGTGTTCCTCGCAGTTTGAATCCACCACACCGTGTTACACTTGATAAATCAAACCGATTCTGGGCGCGTGGCGGCACCACCAACTATGAGCCCGACGTCAATGAGTTGCGTGGCCTGTTCGGCTTCGCGTCGCGCTTCGAGGAGCGCGTTACGGATTTTCGGCTTGACCGTGTTGCCAAGACCAAGGCCGGTGCAGGGTTGGTGACGCGCTTGAGCGACGGCGTGCTGTTGCTGCACGTCGTCGCGCAGTCGGCGTTCGGCGGCGAGGCGCCGTTCGACGTGCGCGACGTTATAGGTCAACAGCAGAATTTTGCTCCAATCTGGTCCGGTTCGCCGCGCAAAGTGACT
This sequence comes from Geminicoccaceae bacterium, assembly GCA_965217265.1. GTDB lineage: Bacteria > Pseudomonadota > Alphaproteobacteria > Geminicoccales > Geminicoccaceae > JAGRGG01. Next base: position 557,386 of record CBDCHP010000011.1, read on the forward strand.
GAACGCATCAATCTTGACGGATTGCTTTTACGCGTCGATTACGGTGGCGATCTCATACCCAACGCCTCATGCGTGCAGGTCTGGAAGGACGGTCGTGTTGAGGCTGGATTTTATCGCGGTGCACCTGTACGTGATGGGCAGCGGCAATTTTCCGCTTCTGAAATCAAGCATGATCTGATCAACGCAACGATTGCCTATACTACTGGGTTACAGGCGTTGGGCGCGCGGCGGCCGTTCATGCTGCTGGTATCTCTGCTTAATGTCGAAGGGGCGATTGTCAGCGACGGCACGTGGCCGCACGGCCCATACGCCTTCGACCGCCCCGACCTCCTCTTCACCCCTGTCATACTCGACAACGCCATCGACCGCGCCGCCGTCGAGCAGGCTCTGCAACCTGTCTTCGACGAGATGGCCAACGCCGCCGGCCTGCTGTCGCTGCCGTAGGATGTCGTTGCAGGCTTGGACCGGCACGGCGCGGCCACCCTGGACCCCGCATCAAGTGTGGGGTGACAAGGTGTGGGTGTGGGCGCCCGAGCCTCTTTCTTGTCATCCCCGCCTCGATCGGGGATCCAGGGTGGCCGGCTCCGTCGCCCCACGCTGCCCCACCAGACGCATGAGAAACGCTTGCTCCGCATCACCACCTGGAACGTCAACTCCGTCCGCCTGCGCGAAGCCTCCTTACGCCGGATCGCGGCCGAGATTGCCCCGGACGTCTTGTGCTTGCAGGAGGTCAAGGTCGAGGACGCCAAGTTCCCGCGCGGACTGTTCGACGAACTCGGCTACCGCTGCCGCTTCTTGAACGGACAGAAGGCCTATCACGGCGTTGCCATATTGGCGAAACGACCGCTCAAGGCGCCGGTCGCGCTCAAATGGTGCGCCAAGGACGACTGCCGCCACGCGATCGTCGAACTCGCGGGCGGGATCGAACTGCACAATTTCTACATCCCGGCCGGCGGCGACGTGCCGGACCCAGGCGCGAACCCGAAGTTCCGCCACAAGCTCGACATGCTGGCCGACCTCGCCGACTGGTTCGAGAACCGGCGCGACGAGGGCAAGAAAATCGTGCTCGTCGGCGACCTCAACGTCGCACCGCTGCCGAGCGACGTCTGGAGCCACAAGCAACTCCTGAACGTCGTCAGCCACACACCTGTCGAGGTCGAGGCGCTGAACCGCTTGCAGGCGAGCCACGGCTTCGTCGACGCGGTGCGGGCGATCCACCCGCCGGAGCGCAAGCTGTTCACGTGGTGGAGCTACCGCAACCAGGACTGGACGCTCTCCGACCGCGGCCGGCGGCTCGACCACGTCTGGCTCTCGCCCGCGCTGGCCCCGGCGCTGCGCGGCGCCACCGTCCACCGCGAGGCGCGCGGCTGGGACAAACCGTCGGATCATGTGCCGGTCACGGTGGAGTTGAAGATTTAACGCTTCGCGTCCGCTGCGCGGGGCTTTTTCTTTCTTCTTTTTTGCTTTGTCCGAAGCTGGCTTCAATGTTGAGGCCAGTCCGGGTGCCAAGTAGCAAAAAAGAGAAGAAAAAAGCCCGCGCGGCGAGCGCACGCGAAGCGTTCTCTTACAACCCCCACACCAACAGCAGCAGCGGAATCGCTGCCGCGATCAGGACGATCTGCAAAGGTCCGCCCAGCCGGATGTAGTCGGTGAAGGCGTAGCCGCCCGGCCCCATGACGATCGTGTTGTTCTGGTGCCCGATCGGGGTGAGGAAGGCGCAGGACGCGGCGACGGCGACGGTCATGACGAAGGTCTCGACGCGCACGTCCAACTGGATCGCGGTCTGGATCGCGATCGGGGCCATGATGACGACGGTGGCGGCGTTGTTGAGGATGTCGGTCGTGATCATCGTGACGACGAAGATGATGAGGAGTGCCGCCACCGGGCCGTAGACGTCGGCGCTCTCGGCGATCGCCGCCGCCGCCGCCTGGGTCAGGCCGGTGCTCTCAAGGGCACTCCCGAGCGGGATGAGGGCGGCGAGCAGGACGACGACCGACCAGTCGATCGCCTCGTAGAGGTTGCGCACCGATAGAACGCCGGCGACGACGAGGACGGCGATCGCGGCGCACAGCGCGATCGAGAGGTCGAGGACGCCGAGCGCGACGCAGACGATCGCGGTGGCGAAGACGCCGAGCGCCGCCCGGGCGTGCGCGCGCCGCGCCACGCTCAAGCGTCGCGTCGCGAGCGGCAGGCAGCCCAAGAGGCGGATGACCTCGCCCAGACGCTCAGTCTCGCCCTGCAAGAGCAGCACGTCGCCGGCCTTGAGGACGAAACGGTCGAGCCGATCGCGGGTCGGGCTGCCCTCGCGGGCGATGGCGAGCAGCGTGACGTTGAACTGCTGCGCCAACTTGGTGCGGTTGCCGCTGCGGCCGTCCAGTTCCGAGCCCGGCCGAATGACGACCTCGGCCAAGCGCACGTCATCGCTGGCGAGCGCGAAGCCGCCGCGACGCGGACCGCCCAATTCGAGGCTGTAGCCCTCGACGAGGCGCTGCAGCGCCGTCGGCGACGCCTCGACGATGAGGGTGTCGCCTTCGCGGATCGTGAAGCGCCGCGGCACGTTCGGCACCCGCCGCCCGTCGCGCAGCAGGCCCAGGATCGCCGCGTCCAGGCGGCCGAACAGGTCCGACGCGGCGCCCACGGTCTTACCGATGAAGGGGGTCGCCGCCGTCACCTTGGCCTCGGCGACGTAGTCGGCGATCTCGAAGAAGCCCTCGGCCTCGGCGGTGCGGCGGGACTTGGGCAAGAAGCGCCAGCCGATGCCGGCCATGAACAAGACGCCTAAGATCGCGAGCGGCAGGCCGACGGGGGTGTAGTCGAACATCGTGAACGGCTCGCCCGTCGCCTTCTCCAGGTAGCTTGACGCCAGGATGTTGGGCGGCGTGCCGATCAGGGTGACGAGCCCGCCGAGCAGTGCTGCGAACGAGATCGGCATCAAGAGGATCGAGGGCGAGCGCTTGGTCCTGGCCGCGGTCTGCATCGCGATCGGCATGGTGAGCGCCAAGGCGCCCACGTTGTTCATCACCGTCGACATCAAGGCGGTGACGGCGGAGAGGACGCCGACGTGCATCGACGCCGTACGGGTGTAGTTGGAAACGCGGGCCGAGAGGGCGTCGGTGGCGCCGGTGTCGGTCAGGACGCGGGTCAGGACCAGCATGGCCGCGACCGAGACGACGGCGGTCTCGCCAAAACCCGAGAACGCCGTCTTCGCCGGCACGACGCCCGCGACGACGCCCGCGATCAGCCCGATCACGGCGACGACGTCGTGGCGGATGCGGCCCCAGGCGAACAGGCCGAGGAGCACGGCGAAGATCGCGACGACGACGAAGCGATCGACGTCGAAGGACGCGCCGCCGTTCACGCGGCGAGCCCGGCCAAGGTCTGATCGAAGCTCTTCGCCGCCTTGGCGACGATCTCGTCGATCTCGGCTTCGGTGACGATCAGGGGTGGCGCCAGCACCATGCCGTCCCTGACGGCGCGCATGACGAGGCCGTTCTTAAAGCAGTGGTCGCGGCAGGTCAGGCCCACCTTGCGCGCCGGCGGGAAAGACCGCTTGGCCGCCTTGTCCTCGACCAATTCGACGCAGGCGATCAGCCCCTTGACGCGCACCTCGCCGACGAGGGGGTGGTCGGCCAGGGTCATCAGGCGCTCGGCGAAGTAGTCGGCGATCGGCCCCGAGGCGCGGGTGGCGAGGTTCTCCTCCTCCATGATGGCGATGGTCTCGTTGGCGACCGCCGCCGCCACCGGGTGCCCGGCCCAGGTGACGCCGTGCGCGTATTCCTGCTCGGACGCCGCGACGGCCTCGCCGACGCGGGGGCCGAGCGCCACGGCGGCGAGCGGGATGTAGCCGGACGTGATGCCCTTGGCCATCACGACGATGTCGGGCTCGATCGCGTAGGTCTCGCTGCCCCACCAGTTGCCGGTGCGGCCGAAGCCGCAGATCACCTCGTCGGCGACCAAGAGCACGTCGTAGCGGCGGCAGATCTTCTGCACTTCGGGCCAGTAGGTCGAGGGCGGGATGATGACGCCGCCGGCGCCCTGGATCGGCTCGGCGACGAAGGCCGCGACCTTGTCGGGCCCGATCTCCAGGATCTTGTCCTCCAGCCAGCGCGCCGCGCGCAGGCCGAACGCGTCCGGGTCCTCGCCGCCGCCCTCGGCGAAGTGGTAGGGGTTGCCGATGTGCTCGAAGCGCGGCAGCGGCAGGTCGAAGGGCTTGTGCATGAAGCCCATGCCGGTGAGCGAGGCGGAGCCCAGGCCGACGCCGTGATAACCGAGCTTGCGGCTGATGAAGACCTTCTTCTCGGGCCGGTCCATCAGGTTCCAGTAGTACCACACGGTCTTGATCACCGTGTCGTTGGCCTCGGAGCCGGAATTCATGAACATCAGCCGGTCGATCCCGTCCGCCAGGAGCGAGGCCAGCTTGCCCGAGAGTTCGGCGACCGCCGGGGTCGTCGTCATGAAGAAGGTGTTGTAGTAGGGTAGCTGCTCCATCTGCTTGGCCGCGGCCTCGGCGAGGCGCTTCCTACCGTAGCCGAGGTTGACGCACCACAGGCCCGACATGCCGTCCAGGATGCGGTTGCCCTCGCTGTCGATGATGTAGCAGCCCTCGGCACCGACGACGACGCGGCTGCCCTTCGCCTTCAGTTCGGGAAAGGTAGTGAACGGGTGCAGGTGGTGGCGGTCGTCCAGCGCCCGCCAGCGCCGGGTCGCCTCGGCGGTTATGTTCGCCATCTTCGGTGCCTTTATGCTTAGACGTTGAGCAGCAGGTGCTCGCGCTCCCAAGAACTGATGACGCTCTGGTAGGCTTCGTGTTCGGTCTGCTTCACCGCGATCAAGACCCGCACGAAATCCTCGCCCAGGACTTCCTTCAAGGAGGGCGAGGAGTTCAGCTTCTTCAAGGCGTCCGGCATCTGCTGCGGCAAGGTCTGCGCCAGCCGGTACGCACTGCCCTTGATCGGGTCGGTCGGGCGCAGTTCCTCGATCATGCCGAGATACCCGCAGGCGAGCGAGGCCGCGATCGCGAGATAGGAATTGGCGTCGGCACCGGCGACCCGGTTCTCGACCCGGCGCGAATTGCGGTCGGATTCGGGCACGCGCAGCCCGACGGTGCGATTCTCCCAGCCCCACTGCACGTTGACCGGCGCGTCGGAGTAGCGGCGCAGGCGGCGGTACGAATTGACGTTGGGCGCCAAAAACGGCATCGCCGCCGGCATGTAGCGCTGCAGCCCGCCGATATGGTGCAAGAACGCCCCGCTGTAGCCGCCGTCGGGCCCGGCGAACAGGTTCTCGCCGGTCTTCGCGTCGTAGACGCTCTGGTGGACGTGCATCGACGAGCCTGGCTCGTTTTGCATCGGCTTGGCCATGAAGGTCGCGTAGATGTCGTGCTTCAAGGCGGCTTGGCGCATGGTGCGCTTGAAGAGGAACACCTGATCGGCGAGGCTCAAGGGGTCGCCGTGGTTGAAGTTGATCTCCATCTGCGCCGCCCCCGCCTCGTGGGTCAGCGTGTCGATGTCGATCGACTGCACCTCGCACCAGTCGTAGACGTCCTCGAACACCGGGTCGAACTCGTTCGCCGCCTCGATGCCGTACGATTGCCGCGCGGTCTCGGGCCGCTTATTGCGGCCTATCGGGGGTTCGAGCGGGTAGTCCGGGTCGGTGTTGACCTTGGTGAGGAAGAATTCCAGTTCGGGCGCCACCACCGGCCGCCAGCCCCGCTCGGCGTAGAGGGCGAGCACGCGCTGCAGGACGTGGCGCGGCTGGATCAAAACGGGGCTGCCGTCGTGGTGGACGCAGTCCGCGATCACCTGGGCCGTCGCCTCCTCGTACCAGGGCACGAGGTGCATCGTCGCCGGATCGGGCCGCATGCGCACGTCGCGGGTGGTGGGGTCGATGACGTCGGCCTCGGGGTAGTCGCCGGTCACGGTCTGGATGAAGACGCTCTCGGGCAGGCGCAGGCTGTCGTCGTCGAGCGAGCGGGTGAACTTCTGCCCGGGCAGGATCTTGCCGCGCGCGATGCCGTTGATGTCGGCGACGACGCACTCAACCTCGGTGACGCGGTGCTCCTTAAGCCACGCCGCTAAGCCGCTCATGGTCCCCCCTTCGCCGCATCCGCTCGCGGGCGGCGTCGCCGAAGGCCTCGAACAGACGCCGCCGGTCGGGATGCTCGCCCGCCCGCCATTCCGGGTGCCACTGCACGCCGAGTGCGAAGGCCGGGGCACCCACGACGCTCACCGCCTCGATGACGCCGTCGGGTGCCACGGCCTCGACGCGCAAGGCCGGTGTCAGACGGTCGATCCCCTGACCGTGCAGCGAGTTGACCCGTAAGGTTTCCCGGCCCGAATAGAGCCCGGCCAGCACCCCACCGGCTTGAACGGCGACGTCGTGGACCGGGTCGTAACGCTCGGCGAACGGCTTGGTCTTGTCCGAGCGGTGGTCGCGCTTGCCCGGCAGTTCCTCGACGTGCTGGTGCAGGCTGCCGCCGAGCGCGACGTTCAGCTCTTGAATGCCGCGGCAGACGGCGAGCAGCGGCACGCCGGCTTCCAGGCAGGCGCGGATCAAGGGCAGCGTCGTCGCGTCGCGCATAGGATCGGCTTGGTTGCCCTCGCGCGGCGGCGGACCGCCGTAGTAGGCCGGATCGACGTTGGAGGGGCTGCCGGTCAGCATCAGCCCGTCGAGCCGCTCGACCGTGGCCTTGACGTCGAGCCGTTCGCCCAGCGCCGGGATCAAGAACGGCAGCCCGCCCGCCGCGCCCAGGACCGCGTCGACGTACTTGTCATGTACCTTGTGGAACGACGAGGTGTCGCTCGGCACGAAGCAGCAGGGGATACCGATCAGGGGTGTCGTTGGCATGGGCGCAGCTATAGGCGAGCCGTTTGGCCGCGGCAAGCGGGGGCATTTCCGCGGGTCGGCGGCCTCGTTAAGGCAAAATTAAAGCCGCGCGGCTTACAACCCGTACCGTTCAGCGAAAGCGCGGTGAAAGCAAGCGATGCACGACGAAACCCGAGATCATTCGAGGCCTTATCCCCTCCCGGCGGACGAGGCGGAGCGGTTGGCGGAACTGCGCTGCTACGACATCCTCGACACGCCGCAGGAAGAGGATTTCGACCACCTCGTCCTCCTCGCGTCCAAGCTGCTGCGCACACCGGTGGCACTCATCTCGCTGATCGAGGACGAGCGGCAGTGGTTCAAGGCCAAGGTCGGTATCGACGTCTGCGAGACCTCGCGCGACGTATCGTTTTGCGCCCACGCCATCGTCGAGAAAGCCCCCGTGATGGTCGTGCCCGACGCGCGGCTCGATCCCCGTTTCGCCACCAATCCGCTCGTCGTCAGCCCGCCGCACATCCGTTTTTATGCCGGCGCGCCGCTGGTCAGCCCTTCAGGACAGCAGATTGGCACCCTGTGCTGCATCGACGTCGAGCCCCGCCCCGACGGCATCAGTTGCGAGGAGGAACACCTGCTGGCCGCCCTGGCGCAGGCGGTCATCGACCGCATGGAGCTGCGGCGTACGACGGCGGCGCACCGGGCGGGTCAGGCGCGTTTCGAGCGCATCACCGCGACCTCGCCCGACGCCGTCGTCTGCGCCGACGCCGAGGGCCGCATCACCTCCTGGAATATCGCGGCTGAAACTATGTTCGGCCACAAGACGGCCGACGTTCTGGGCTGTTCGCTGATGGCGCTGATGCCTGAGGCGAAGCGCCGAGGCCACGACGCGGGGCTAGCCTGCGTCGTGGCCGGTGGTGTGCCGCACCTCGTCGGCAAGACGCTCGAACTGGAGGCGCTGCGCGCTAACGGCGACGCTTTTCCGATCGAGCTCTCGCTCTCTGCGTGGCAGGAGGACGGGGCCAAGGCTTTCGGCGCCATCATCCGCGACGTTACCGAGCGCAAGCGGACGGAGGCCCACCTGCACTATCTGGCGCACCACGACACCCTGACGGGCCTCGCCAACCGCGAATATCTCCGCCGCTCGCTGCGCCGGACGGTCGAGGAAGCCGCCCGCCGGGCCCGGCCCGCCGCCCTGATGCTCGTCGGCCTCGATCATTTCAAGGACGTGAACGATGCGCTCGGGCACGCGGCGGGCGACGCCGTCCTCGTCGAGATGGCCGGGCGGCTGCGCCGCAGTGTGCGCGAACGCGACCTCGTCGCGCGCATCGGCGGCGACGAGTTCGCCGTCCTGCTCGACGGCCTCGACAACGTGGACACCGCGGCGATGATCGCCGCCGAATTGATCGTGACCTTGGGCGAGCCGTGCGCCCTCGAAGGGCAAAGGGTCCACGCCGGCGCCAGCGTCGGCATCGTCATGTGCCCGTGCGACGGCGACACGGTCGATGCCTTGATGGTCAACGCCGACTTAGCACTCCACCGCGCCAAGAAGGAAGGGCGCGGCCGCTACCAGTTCTTCGACCCCAACCTTCGCGTCGAGGTCGAGGCCCGCCGCGCGCTCGAAGGCGAACTGCGGCGGGCCGTGGCCGAGGAGGAGTTCGTCCTGCACTACCAGCCGCAGGTGAACGTGGGCGACGGTAGGGTCGTCGGCGTCGAGGCGCTGTTGCGCTGGAACCACCCCGAGCGCGGGCTCCTGCCGCCCGGCGCGTTCCTCTCGGTCCTGGAGGAGAGCAGCATCGCGGCGCGGGCGGGAAACTGGGTGCTGCGCACCGCCTGCCGGCAGGCGCGGGCGTGGCTCGACGCCGGCCTGCCGCCGCTGCGCATGGGCGTCAACCTGTCGGCGGCGCAATTCTGCACCGGCGACCTCGCCGTCCTGGTCGAGCGGACCCTGGTCGAGACCAGTCTGCCGCCCGAACACCTGGAACTCGAAATCACCGAGAACATCGTGCTCAAGCGCGAGACAACCATCATTGAGCCCCTGCGCCGCCTGCGCCGCCTCGGCGTCAGCGTCGCATTCGACGATTTTGGTACCGGCTACGCCTCGCTCAGCCACCTGCGCCACTTCCCGATCGACCGGATCAAGATCGACCGCTCGTTCATCGGCGACATCGGCAAGACGGGCGACGGCGGTGCGATCACCCGCTTGGTGATCGGACTCGGCAAGAGCCTGGGCCTCAAGGTCATCGCCGAAGGCATCGAGGAACTCGACCAGGAAGGCTTCTTGCGCCTGCACAAATGCGACGAGGCGCAAGGCTATATGTACGGCCGGCCGATGCCGCCGCAGGAGATCGAAGCCGTATTAAGAAACCAACAAAATTCAGCCGCTCTCAAGACGAAGGCTTGAGCCGGCCGACGGCAAGAAGGGGGCGATGGTGCGCCCCCTTCGTTCGGCCCGTGCAGTCAGTCAATGGCTGACTGCACGCCATTTTGAGCGACGAAAATTTAGGCTGCTTTGGTCTCAGCCTTCTCGGCACCGCCCTCGATCACCTTGGGCTCGGCGGTCGTCGAACCGTTGATCGCGATCTTGCGCGGCTTCATCGCCTCCGGCACCTCACGGACGAGGCTGATGTGGAGGAGGCCGTTGCTCAAGTCCGCACCGGAAACGCGGACGTGGTCGGCGAGCTGAAAACGGTGCTCGAACGCGCGCTGGGCGATACCACGGTGCAGGTACTCGGCGTCCTTGTCCTGCTGCTTCAAGGCGCCCTTCACCGTGAGCGTATTCTCGTACGCCACGATCTCGATCGCGTCCGCCGTGAAGCCGGCGACCGCCATGGTGATGCGGTACTGGTCCTGGCCGAGTTTGACGATGTTGTAGGGCGGATACGAGATGTCGCGCGCCGCGTCGCGGAAGGCCGCGTCGAACAGCTTGTCGAGCTGATCAAAGCCGACGGTCGAGCGAAAGAGGGGGGTGAGGTCGAGGTTACGCATCTGCTTTCAAGTCCTCTGGTTCGTGAGCGACTTCGTCTCCGGCCACCCCTTCGTGAGGAACGGGGCGACCGTCTGATGACAACGATCGGCGGGCCCGAAGCACCCGCAAAGTTCAGATGGGTACGGCCGAGGCCGTTTCAAGTGGACGCTCAATGAAGCCGGACCCATCGCCGGCCCGCCTGAAAGCCATGGTCAAGAGGAGACCGCGTACGGCGAGGAAGCCCAGCATCGCGGTCCACAAGCCGGCGTTGCCGAACGGGCCGCGCAGGGCGAAGGCGAGCGCGAGGAAGACGGCGAGTGCCAGCGCCATGGCGTTGCGGATGTCGCGGCCGCGGGTGGCGCCGAAGAAGACGCCGTCCCAGACGAAGGCCGCGACCGACGCGAGCGGCAGTGCCACGACGAAGGGAAGGTAGCGCACCGCCTCGGCGCGCACCTCGGGCAAGGTGGTGAGCAGGGCGATGAGGAACTTGCCGCCCGCGGCGTACGCGACGGCGAGGCCGAGCGCCAAGAGGGCGGCGTTGACGAACGACGCCTTGATCGCGGCCCGCACCTCGGCCACGTCCCGCCGCCCGACGGCGCGGCCGGTCATCGTCTCGGCGGCGTCGGCGAACCCGTCGAGCCCGTAGGCTTGCAGGGTGAAGAAATTGAGCAGGACGGCGTTCGCGGCCAAGACGAGGTCGCCCTCGCGCGCCGCCAGGGCCACGAAGGTCAAGAATGCCCCTTCAAGAAGCGCGGTGCGCAAGAAGATGTCGCGGCCGAGCGCTAAGAAGCGGCGCAGCGGCTCTGCGGCGAGCAGGTCGGATCGTCCGACCCGGCCGGGAAGCACGGGCCAGCGCCGGCGCCAGCAGACAGCCGCCACCGTCAGCCCGGCCGCGTCGCCGCAGAGCGTGCCGAGCGCCGCCCCGCCGATGCCGTATCCGAGGGCGATGACGAGCAGCACCGTCATCGCCGCGTTGACGCCGTTCGCCGCCAGCATCACGGCAAGCGGGACGTGGGTCTCCTGCCGACCGAGAAACCAGCCGTTCAGCGCCAGCGTGGCCAGGATCATCGGCGAGCCGAGCAGGCGAAGGCCGAGATAGGTGTCGAGTGTTAAGCGCAGGTCGCCGCGTGCGCCGAACAGGCGGGCGCTGAGCGGAACGACCAGGGGTGCCAGCGCCAGGACGAGGATCGATGCGATCACGACCAGGAGGAACGCCCGGGCGAGGACCGCCTTCTGCCCGCCCGCGTCGTTCGCGCCGAACGCCTGCGCCGTGAAGCCGCCGGTCGCAGTGCGTAAGAAACCGAAGCCCCAGACGACGAGGTTCATCACCGCGGCACCGAGCGCCACGGCGGCGAGGTTGTGCGGCCCCTCCAGCCGACCGACCACGGCCGTGTCAACCATGCCCATGAGCGGCACGGTCAGGTTCGAGAGGATCAGCGGCCAAGCGAGCCTGAAGGAGCGGCGCAGCGGCGGCAAGCGGACCCCTCAGCTTCGATCGAGGGCGAGGCGGACACCCAAACCGATCAAGATCCCGCCGCCGACGCGGCGGGTCCAGCGTACGGCAGCACCGCCGCAGCCTAAGCGACGTAGCACGCCCGACGCGGCGACGACGCAGACGATGTCGGCCGAGGTGAAGGTGAGGTTGACGATCGTACCCAGGATCAAGAACTGAAGCGCCACCGGCAGGCCTGCGCCCGGATCGACGAACTGCGGCAGGAAAGCGACGAAGAACAAGGCAGTCTTGGGGTTCAAGACCTCGACGAAGACGCTCTCGATGAGGGCCTTGGAAGCAGAACGGGCGGCGGTCACGGGCGCGTCGACGATGTCTTCTCGGTGCCAGAGCAGGCCGAGCCCGATCCAGACGAGGTAGGCGGCCCCGGCGAGCTTCATGACGGCGTAGGCGACCGGGACGTGGGCGAACAGCACCGAGAGCCCCAGCGCGGCGGCCAAGACGTGGACGCAGCCGCCGAGGTGGATGCCGAACGCCGCCATGAAGCCGGCCCGGCGGCCGCGGGCGGCGGTCTGCGCCGCCGCATAGAGCAGCGCCGGCCCCGGCAGGTAAGCAAACGCGAGGGTGGCGAGAAAGAAGGCGATCAGGGTTTCGGCTGGGGGCATGAGCGTGATCTTTTGCGGGGAAGATCAGCTAGAGGCCACCGCCGTCTCGCCGTCGAGCGCCAATCAACGATCAGGCCGCGAGGCCACTCGGCCCCACTTCAATCTGGGCTTCGATCTGGGCTAGCTTGTCCCTGGCGATCGCGCTGCCCGGGCGCAGGGCGAGGCGCTCGTTGACGAGGCTGCGGGCGAGGTCGTGCCGTCCGGCGCGGATCGCCGCCTCCAGCAGAATCTGGTGGAAGACGTCGCGCTGGGCGTGGCTGCCGCCCAGGGGCTGCAGGGCGTGGCGCAGCGGGGCCAGACGCTCGCAGGCAAGCTCGGCGTCACCCTGGGCGAAGGCGACGACGCCCAGGGCCAGCGGCAAAGCGAGGTCGGCGACGACGCGGCCGGGGAAGGCCTCCCCGCCCTCGGCGCGCTCGCGCAGGCTCGCGATCAGTTCGGCGAGTTCGGGGCGGCTCGCCTTGGCGAGCGGCAGGACGGTGTGGACGTCGGTGAAGGGGACTAGTTCGTTGCGCGCCCACTTGGCGGCGTCGGCCGCGAGCCGCGTCCAGCGGTCGCCGACGTCGATGCGGAGTACTTCCAGCCGGGCGAGCAGGGACGCGGCGTTCTGCAGGTCCGTCGCGGCCGTAGGGGATTTGGGCAGGATCAGGGCGTCGTAGAGGGCGAGCGCCTCGTCGGGTGCGCGACATTCGAGCGCGAACAGGGCCTTGTGCCACCACAGGTGCCCCTTGAACGAGGTGCGGTCGAACCAGTGGTCGGCGGCGTGGCCGAGCCAGCGGCGACCCTCCTGGGCTTTGCCGCGCATCTCCAGGACGTGCGCCACGGCGTGCACCGCCCACATATCGTCGGGGTTGGCCTCGTGCGCGCCGCGGCCCAGGCGCTCGGCGTCGTCGTAGAGGCCGCACTCCTCGTGGCCGAACGCCGCCATGCCCAGCACGAAGCCGCGGCCGGGCAGGTCCACGTCCCAGGCTTCGAGTGCCGCGGCCGACACGCCGAGCATGGCGCGCGCCTCGCCCTGCCAGAAGCGCTGGTGGTGCAAGAGGCGCAGGGCCAGGAGGTCGGTCGGGTGCTCGACGACGATCGTGTCCCAAAGGGCGCAGGCGGCGGGCAGATCGTTGGCGGCGAAGCACCGCAGGGCCTCGACGTGCAGCCGCTCGCGGCGGTTGAGATCGGCGACGTGCGCCTCGATCGCCGTCAAGGCGGCCTGCACCTTCGGCATCACCTCGCGGCAGCCGCCCATGAGGAGGAAGCCCGCTTTCGCCACGTGCGCCATGACGTAGCCAGACTCGGCCGCGATCAGGGCATCCAGGCGGGACAGGGTGTCGGTACGGAACTCGTTCAACCGGATGAGGGCGGTCGAAAAATCGCCTACCGTCGTCGCGCCAACGGCCGTGTGCTCAAGTCCCCAAACGTCCTGCGCCATGTACAGCCCCTCGCTGGCGTTTCCTGATCGGCAGCGAACAACATGCCCTCAAAGCACACCGAGTCGAGAGCTATCGAACAAAAGCGTCTCTGGGTGCGATCACAGCTACGTTATTACCGTCCCTTCATTACTACATATTTAATATGACATACATAGAAATTTACATCTTTGCGTAACTTCGACGCCGCGCCCGATCGGGCGCGGCGTCGGGACGGCATCAAGCGGCCCGCGGTTGCGCCAAGCTCGCGCGCTCGATCTCGGTCCAGATCTCAAGGGCACGGGTCGCGGGCAGGTCGACGTCGGCAAGGTCGATGACCGCACCCTGCTCGATCCGGCGCTTCACCACCACATCATCGGCGAGGCAGATCGGCAGGTGGCCGGGGCGGTCGTTGATCCGGACGCAAACCCCGCGCATGTCGAAACTGCCGCAGCCGCGCTCGATCTTCTCGCCCGGCATCAGGTCGCGCTTGGCGACGGCGGCGACGCCGATCGCGGGGCTGACCGTGTTGTGCAACAGCGGCGTGCGCTGCGTGATGATGCGCTCCAGGGTCTTGAACACTTCCAGGTGCACGAAGATGTTGTTGCGCAAAACGGTGTAGTAGGGGCCGTCGCCCATCTTGAGGTAGGTGAGTGCCGCCGCCTGCTCGTCCTTGTGCCGGCCGACGACGAAGACGCCGTGCGGCAGCTTGCGCGAGAGGACGTAGTCGGCGATCGGGCGGCCGTGGCGATCGGCGATCTCGCCCAAGATCCGGCCGGTCTCCTTCAGGTCGTCGCACTCGGGGCCGCTCAGTTCCTCGGCCGCGATGTCGAAGTCGTAGAAGTTCGCGACCAGGGCCTGCTCGACCTGCAGCTTGGTGCCGTCGGTGAACGAGGTCACCATCGGCAGGCTGATGCCCTGCTTCTTCGCCCAGAAAGCCATCTCGTCGCGGGCGGGGTCGCGGTTGAGGAAGCCCTTGATGTTGCCGAGCACCAGGGGCTCGAAGCCCATCGCGACGCACTCCTCGACCAAGGAGGCCTGACAGCCGGGCTGATCGCCGTCGGCCTCGGTGAGCAGGCCCTTGCCGACAAAGTAGGAACCGGTCGTGACGTGGAACTCGGGGTTCAAGGTCATCACCGGCTTACCGCAGGCGAGCGCCGCCTCGATCGTCTCGGTCGCGTGGCGCACGTCGCCGGTGCACTCGAAGATGACGTCGCTGTGGTCGATCAGCGCGTTCAGCGAGTCGGTGAGATGGTCCTTGAACGGCCATTCGGCGCAGGCGTCGAGGGGACGACGGGTGAGAACTTTGGCGAGACGGTATTCGCGGCGGTGCGCCAGTTCCAAACAGAAGTGGCGGGCGACGAAGCCCGTACCGACGACCCCGACGCGCACGGCGGCCCGATCGAACATGGTTTGCGTTTCCTTATCGCTGACGAGGCATCACCGCGTACGCGCGGCCGTGCCTTTCCAGTGCGCAAGATACTGGCGTCGGGTTGGGAAACTGTTAACGTCGCCCGTCATTGGGCTTCTTGTCATACCGGAGAACGACATGCGGGGTAACGCGCGTCGGCTGGCACTCTTGGGCCTCTTGGCCCTCACCGCCTGCGGCGGCGGGCCGGAGGTCGGGCTCTTGACCGGCAGCGAGCCGATCGCCTCGCGGCGGGGCTTGCGCGACTTGGCCCAGGCCGGGCCGGTGCCGGTCGTGATCGAGGGGCCGGAAGCGCCGGCGTCGGCCGAGGTGCTGGACGCGCTCGGGCGCGGCATCTACGGCGTCGGCACCGAGTTCGCGCTCATGCAGGCCCCGCGGGGGCCGCACCTCGTGGCCCGGTTCGGCGCCCCCACCCTCAACTTGTGCGGCACGGCGCCCGCGACGGCCCTGCCCGGCACGGTGGCGCTCGGCTACTGCGACACGGACGGGCTCGTGGCGGGTGCCGCGACCGAGGCGCCGGCGGCGGACGAGGAAATGCGGCTGCGGGCACTCGCGGTCGCGGCGCGGCGGGTATTTCCGGACGACTACGAGCCGGCGCGCTACCGTCTCCTGCCCAGCTTTGGCATCTACGGCGGCAGCCGCGGGGTTAGCACCGGGGTCGGGATCGGCATCGGCTTCTAGCCGGCGTCGAGGCCCATCTGCCAGAAGGCGGCCTCCAGGCGACAGCCGGCGGCGAAGGTAGCCTTGAGCGCCGGCCAGCGCGGGTGGTCACGGGGAGAGATTGGGCCGAGGCGGCGGGCGACGACGCGGGTAAGCTGCTCGTCGACACCGCGCACGACGGCGGCGTAGTCGTCGCCGGCGTAGGTCTCGATCCAGTCGGCGTAGGGGTTGGCCGGATCGACGCCCTTAGCCTTCAGCCTCGCCCCGATCTCGCCGTAGCCGACGACGCAGGGGGCCAGCGCCACGAGGAGGTCGAGCAGGTCGCCCTCCAGCCCCTTGGCCACAACGAAGCGGGTGTAGGCCATGTTGGCGGGGTGCTCGTCGCCCGCCGCCATCGTCGCCTCGTCGATGCCGAAGCCCTCGCAGTAGCGGACGTGCAGCCGCACCTCCTCGTTGACGAGCGCGTCCAAGGTGGCGGCGCAGGCGCGAACATCTTCGAAATTGTCGGCCTTGGCGGCGGCGAGCGCCCAGGCGCGGCCGAAATGGAGCAAGAACAGGTAGTCCTGGACGAGATAGGCCTTGAAGGCCGCTTCGGGCAGATCCCCGGCACCCAGCCGCTCGACGAACGGGTGGCGGGTGTAGGCGGTCCAGGCGTCGGCGCTCGCCTCGATGAGGCCGGCCTGGAACGTGCCGGGGGCGAGGCGGTACAGGGTCGGCATTGTTTACTTCCCACCATAGGTTGATTAAGATACAGCCTTAGCACTTAGGCATTGAGCGAGGAGAAACAAGGAATCTTTTCTTACAGTTCGGTTACGAGAATTGCCATAAATATTCCACATGCTTTTTGCATATGGCTGGTCATAATGCTAGCAACACCTTCCCAAAGTTACGCCGGAGACGGGCCGTTCGGCGTGAATATGGGGGATAATATTACAAAATTTTCTTGCAAAGGGTCTGAAATTCTCAGCTATTACAGCTGTGATACGCTACCAAAGCCGCACCCTGGTTTTGAAATTTACTCATTACAGTATACATCTGAGACTGGATTTTGCTTTGTAAAAACTTTAGGCAAAGATATGCAAGATTCTGTCTTTGGATATACTGTTAGATCGGAGGTCGATAAAGTTGAAGATCAAATTTCTTCGACATATGGCGAAGCCGAAGTGACCTATTATTTATTTTTTGGATGATGAAAATATTTGCGATACTATAGCAGAAAAAAGAAGCGTCTTCATTTTAGAAATTTTAACCTGATTTGCTGACATTACAACTGATTTTGTTGAATTGGTTAAAACCCCTGCTCGATCCCGGCGGCGATCGCCGTCTGGGCGCTGGCCCGCCCGCCGGTGTTCTTCGCCTACCTAGGCTTCGCGGCACTCGGCGCCTTCACGCTCGGCGTTCTCTACACGCCCCTCATCGGCTGAGAAATTTTAACAATTCTAATTCAATGAAAGGTCACATTTGATTTGTCTACTAAAGCAATATTTTTGCAATATGTTGACCTGGTCATTTGTCGAGAGGACATACTCATGCTTTTGTACTTCAGCACCATGCTCGGCGCGGCGGTGATCGCCGTCGCGCCGGCGCTCGTCGCCTATCCGCTGTGGCGCTTGGCCGAGCGCCTCGCCGCCGCCCTGGTCTGATGAGGAGTATCTCGCCCATGACCGCGATCCGCACAATCGACATAAGAATGTTCGTACGCCTCTTGCGCGAGGAGGGTCAGTGTCATCGTCCGCTGACGGCCTCGGTCGATCGCCGTAAGCGGCGGCGCACCGCTTGCCTCGACTCCGCCGTCGTCGAAGGGATCGAGGTTGCGAGGACAGTGCGGGCGTCGTCGCCCCTTCGCAGCGAAACCCGGATCGACTAAGAAGGAGACTGTTTCGGGCGGGAGTACGCCCTTCGTTGCAGGAGACGCGCCCATGAGCGACAAGACCTACGGCTTCGAGACGCTCGCGATCCACGCCGGTGCCGAGCCCGACCCGGCGACGGGTGCGCGCGCGACGCCGATCTACCAGACGACGTCCTACGTCTTCGACGACGTCGATCACGCGGCCTCGCTCTTCAACCTGCAGCAGTTCGGCAACATCTACACCCGGCTCACCAACCCGACCGTCTCGGTCCTGGAGAGCCGAGTCGCCGCCCTGGAGGGGGGCGTCGGCGCCTGCTGCACGGCGTCCGGCCACGCGGCGCAGTTCTTGACCTTCTTGAACCTGATGCGGCCGGGCGACAACGTCGTGGCGTCGAGCAAGCTCTACGGCGGCTCGATCGCGCAGATGCGCCACACCTTCCCGAACTTCGGCTGGGAGGCGAAGTTCGTCGATCCGCGCGACCCGGCGGCGTTCGAGGCGGCGATCGACGATCGCACCCGCGCCGTCTTCATCGAGAGCGCGTCCAACCCGGACGGCATCGTCGCCGACCTGGAGACGATCGCCGACATCGCCCACGCGGGCGGCGTGCCGCTCATCGTCGACAATACCCTGCCCACGCCCGCCCTCTGTAACCCGCTCAAGTGGGGCGCGGACATCGTCTGCCACTCGATGACGAAATACATCGGCGGCCAGGGCAACTCGGTCGGCGGCGCCATCGTCGACGGCGGCACGTTCGACTGGGCGGCCTCGGGCAAGTTCCCGCTGATGACCGAGCCGAGCGAGGCCTATCACGGCCTCAAGTTCTACGAGACCTTCGGCAGCTTGGCGCTCACGGTGCGCAACAAGGCGATCGGCCTTCGCGACATCGGCCCGCCGCTGTCGCCGTTCAACGCCTTCTTGATCCTGCAAGGCGTCGAGACCCTGCCGCTGCGCATGGCGCGCCACGTCGAGAACGCCGACAAGACGGCGGCCTGGCTGATGGAGCACCCGAAGGTCGCCTGGGTCTCGTACGGCCGGCTGCCGCAGAACCGCAGCGAGCACACGCAAAAATACTGCCCGAACGGCCTCGGCAGCGTCTTCACCTTCGGCGTCAAAGGCGGCTACGACACCGGCGTCAAGGTGGTCGATTCCTGCAACCTGATCAGCCACGTCGCCAACATCGGTGACACCCGCACGCTCATCATCCACCCGGCCTCGACGACGCACCGGCAACTGTCCGAGGCCGAGCAGGAAGCGGCCGGCGCCGGGCCGGACACGGTCAGGCTCTCGATCGGCATCGAGCACATCGACGATATCATCGCCGACCTCGATCAGGCGTTGGGGTAGAAAGAGAACGCTTGCGCGTGCGCTGCCGCGCGGGCTTTTTCCTTCCTTTTTTGTCTTTGTCCGAGGACGGCCTTCGGCATTGCGGCCGGTCTCCTACGTTAACACTTGCAAAAAGAAAGAAGAAAAAGCTCCGCGCAGCGGACGCGCAAGCGTTCATCGCGTCCGGCTGGCAAGCCGACGGGGCTTCCCCATATATTAGGTCGTGGTATCGGCAGGAGGGATGATGCGCGATGGATGGACCGCTTCGACCGCTCGGCTTGACGTTGCTGACCGTGCTCACGGTCGTCCTGGCCTTCGCGGCGGCGTTTTGATGCAAGAGGGCTTGAGCCGTTTTGCCCGACGGATCGGCAGCCGGGCCGAGCCGACGACGCTCGCCCCTTCGGCGCGCCGCCCTTGGTGGCTGCGCGTGCTGCAGCCCTTGTTCACCCTGCCGTTCCTCTCGGGCCTCCTGACCGGCGATCCCTTGACGGCCCTGGGTGCCGTCATCGCCTTCGTCGCCTTTCGCATCGCCGATGGGCGGATGCAGCGCGGCTTCGCGCAAGAAGAAGCCTACGCCGCCCGCGATATCGCCGAGGCCCCTCCCCCCTTGAAGCTGCAGGCGTCGGGCATCGTCGGGCTCGGTCTGCTGGCGTTGGCGCTGTTCAGCGGTCAGGGGATCGGCATGACGCTGGCGTACGGGCTGCTCGGCACGCTGGCCTCGATCCTCGCCTACGGCCTCGACCCTTGGCACGACAAGGGCCCGGCCGAGACGTTGCGCCAAGCCGGGATGAGCGCGTCGGAAGTCGTCGGCGTCCTGCGCGAGGCGCGCGCCAAGGTGGCGGCGATCCGCGCCGACGCGCAAGGGATCGCCGGGCTCGAACTGAAACGGCACCTGAACCTCATCGCGTCGCGCGCCGACGTGATCTTGGACCAGTTGGAGCGCGGTCCGAAGGACATGCGCCGCGCGAGGCGCTTTCTCGTCACCTACCTCGACGGCACGCGCGACGTGGTGGCGAAGTACCGCGAGCAGCAGCACGACGTCGCCGGCACCGAACTGGCGCGCAATTTTCGCGAGGTCCTGCACACGGTCGAGCAGGTATTCGAGCAGCAGGAGCGCGAGCTGAAGACCAAGGACACGCTCGACCTCGAAGTCGAGATCGACGCGCTGCGGGCGCAGATGGGGCGCGAGGGGGTGGATCGATGAGCAAGACGGAGGGGGGCAAGGTGCGCACGGAACTGGCCGAACGGATCGGCACCCTCTCGGCCGAATTGCGGCGCGAGATCGACGGTCGTCTGCCGACGGCGCCCGAGCGGGCGAAGGACGTCGCCGCCGCTAACGCCGAGATCGATTTGAAGAACCCGACCTCGGTCCTGTTCTTCGGCTCGAAGGCGCAAGACCGGCTCTCCAACCTCTCCGACGAGATGCTCGACGAGGTCAAGGGCAAGGATCTGGGTCCCGCCGGCGACGCGCTGGGCCGGATGGTGGCGACCTTGCGCGGCATCGACATCGACGCCCTCGACCCGAACGCCAAGCGCGGCTTTCTCGATCGCTTGCTCGGCACCAAGCGCAAGATCGAGGGTGTGCTCGACCAGTACGACACCGCCAAGGGGCAGGTGGACCGGATCGGCGACGATCTGGAACGGCACAAGGCCGCGCTCTTGAAGGACATCGTCCGCCTCGACAAGCTCTACGACGCCAACCTCGACCATTTTCGCGCGCTCGAAGTCTACGTCGAGGCGGGACAGGCGAAGTTGAAAGAGATGGACGAGGACCTGATCCCGACGCTCGTGCGAAAGGTCGATAGCGCCGACGACGTGGTGTTGACGCAGGAGTTGCGCGACCTGCGCGCTTTGCGCGACGACCTGGAGCGCCGGGTACACGACCTCCTCCTGACCCGGCAGGTGACGATGCAGAGCCTACCCTCGATCCGCCTCATCCAGGAGAACGACAAGGCGCTGATCGCCAGGATCACCTCGACGCTCGCCAACACGGTGCCCTTGTGGCGCCAGCAGTTGGCGCAGGCGATCACCGTCTGGCGCGCGGGCCAGGCGGCGGGCGCCGTTCGGGCCGCGACCGACCTCACCAACGAACTCCTGGTCAAGAACGCCGAGACGCTAAACCAAGTAAACCGCGACGTGCGGCGTGAGGTCGAGCGCGGCATCGTCGATATCGGCGCGGTTCGGGCCGCGAACGACAAGCTGATCCAGACGATCGAGGAAAGCTTGATGATCGCGGACGAGGGCAAGGCCCGCCGCCGCGAGGCCGAAGGCGAGTTGCAGCGGCTGGAAGCGCAGTTGAAGGAGAGCCTCGGGCGCGCCCAGGCGCGCAGCGACCTGGTTGGGGACCACCGGTCGCGCTAGCGTTTTTTCAAGTGAATCCGCAAAGGATACCCGTCGAACTGTTGCGACCAAACAAGCTTTCGGCCGAGAGGGTGTTGCGCGAATCACCCACGGCACAAAACTACCTCACGGCGGGTAGCCTATAGGGAACATTCGACTTTCGAATCATTTCAACGTGTGGAAGGTATGCGCGCAAGGCAATCCCGACGTGTTGGCCGGACGACGGTTTGCGCCTTTCCTAACCGTCGACAATCTTCAGCTAAGGATCACCCATGAAACGCCTCATCATCCCGCTCGTCGCCCTCGTCGCCACGCCGGCACTGGCGCAGCAGTTGCCTACCGGCACGATGTCCGGCGCGCCGATGGCAGCGGCCGTGGATGAGTACATCGTCTACTTCGGCTTCGACGAGGATACCCTCGACGCCGAGGGTCAGGCGATCGTCCAGCGCGCCGCCCAAGCCTATCAAGCCGGCGGTAACGTCACCTCGGTTCGCGTGCGCGGCTACACCGACACGAAGGGCGACAGCGACTACAACCGGCGCCTCGCCGAGCGCCGCGCCGACGCCGTGGCCAGCCAACTGGCCTCGCTCGGCGTCGATCCCAGCGTCATTCAGGTTGCCGGCTTGGGTTCGACGAACCTGCTCGTGCCGACGGCCGACGGCGTCGCCCAAGCCGGCAATCGCCGGGTCGAGATCGAGATGGAGTCGCCGCCCCCGCCGACGCCGGAACCGGTCGTCATCCGCGAGCCCGTGCCGACCCCGGTCGTCGCGCCGCCGCCGTCCGAGCCCGAGCCTGAAGAAGAGAGCGATGCTGGCCTGTTCGGCTTCAATGTTTCGCCCTTCTACGCCTACAACCTCGGCGACGGTCCGGACAACGACAAGTCAAGCCACTTGGGTGGCCTCAACCTGGGCACCACCTTCGGCCTCGGCTCGATCGCCTCGATCTCGCTCGATCAAGCCGGCTTCTACAACTTCTTGAGCGACGACGATGGCTTCGGCGGCCGGACCTCGCTCGGCACCGACTTCAACTTCGGCGTCGGCGACGTCATCCCCTATATCGGCGCCAATATCGGCGGCATCTACGGCTCGGGCATCGAGGACGGCTTCTTCGCCGGCCCCGAGATCGGCTTGAGGCTGCCCTTCTTCAACGCCAAGGTCGGCTACGATATCCCCTTCAACCGCAGTTGGGACGAGGGCTTCGTCTCGGCCATCTTGGGCTTTGGCTTGCGCTTCTAGACTCAAGCCATCGCGCAAAGCGCGCCGCGATACGCTATAGGAACGGGGCGGCCATCGGGTCGCCCCGTTTCGCGTTCGTGGCCGCAAGGTAGGAGAAAGCGCCGTGACCCTCATCGACAAGCTGTTCGGCGAGTTCATCGACGTTATCGCCTGGACCGACGACAGCCCCGACACGCTGGTCTGGCGCTTCGAGCGGCACGGCAACGAGATCAAGAACGGCGCCAAGCTCACCGTGCGCGAGGGGCAGTGCGCCGTCTTCGTCAACGAGGGCGAGATCGCCGACGTCTTCAAGCCCGGCATGTACGCGTTGACGACGGCGAACCTGCCGATCCTCTCCACGCTCCAGGGCTGGAAGCACGGGTTTCAAAGCCCGTTCAAGGCAGAGATCTACTTCGTCTCGATGCGCCGCTTCACCGACCTCAAGTGGGGCACGCGCAACCCGGTCATGCTGCGCGACGCCGAGTTCGGCCCGGTGCGCCTGCGGGCGTTCGGCACCTACGAGATCAAGGTCGCCGATCCGGCCGAACTGATCCGTGAGGTGGTCGGCACCGACAGCCACTTCACCACCGACGAGATCGCCGACCAGTTGCGCAACCTGATCGTCGCGCGCTTCGCCGGCGTCCTCGGCGGCTCGGGCATCCCGATCCTCGACCTCGCCGCCAACTACGAGCAATTGAGCCAGTACCTTGCCGGGCGCATCGCGCCCGAGTTCCATAATTACGGTTTGGAACTGCTGCGGCTCCTGGTCGAGAACGTGTCGCTCCCACCCGAGGTCGAGGCGGCTTTGGACCGGCGCACCTCGATGGGCATCGTCGGCGACTTGAAGCGCTACACCCAGTTCCAGGCGGCCGAGGCCATGCGCGCCGCGGCGGCGAACCCCGGCGGCGGCGAGATGGGCGCCGGCATCGGCCTTGGCATGGGTATGGGCGTGGCGCGGCAGATGGCCGACGCGTTCAGCGCCGACGCCGATACCTCTGCTCCCGCCGCGCCCCCGCCGATTCCGACAGAAGCGACGCGCTTTCACGTCGCCCGCGACGGCAAGGCGGAAGGGCCTTACGAGGTGGTCGCCTTGGAGGGACAAGCGCGCGCCGGCCGCATCGAGCCCGCGACGCTGGTCTGGCGCGAAGGCATGGCCACGTGGCGACCGGCGGGCGAGGTGGAGGCGCTGCGGCCCCTGTTCACGGACACCCCGCCGCCGATACCGGGGGGATGAACAACGCCCGAACAACTTGAATCGGCACACTTTCTTGCCACAAAGCCGGCTCGGCTCTGCTTGAAAAGGCCCTAGCGCAGCACCTCGATCGGGCCTTGCGCCCGGCCGTGGATGAACTGCTCGATGTAGGGGTTGCCGCTCGCGTCGATCGCCTCGGTCTCGCCCTCCCAGATGATCTTGCCCTCGAAGATCATCGCCACCCGGTCGGCGATCTTGCGCACGCTCGCCATGTCGTGCGTGATCGAGACGGCGGTGGCGCCCAGTTCCCGCGTCGCCGAGCGGATCAGGTCGTTGATGACGTCGGCCATGATCGGGTCGAGACCGGTCGTCGGCTCGTCGAAGAAGATGATTTCGGGCCTCGTCGCGATCGCGCGGGCGAGGCCGACCCGCTTTTGCATGCCGCCCGAGATCTCCGAGGGGAAGAGGTCGGCCACTTCGGAGGGGAGGCCGACTTTGCCCAGGACCTCGATCGCCCTGTTACGGGCCTCGTCGTGCCCGACGTCGCGCCCGGCGAGCAGGCCGAAGGCGACGTTGTGCCAGACCGGCAGGCTGTCGAACAGGGCGGCACCCTGAAACAGCATACCGATCTTCGCACGCAGGGCTTCGAGGTCGGCGCCCGAGCGGCCGACGACCTCCTCGCCGTCCACCTTGATCGAGCCGGCGTCGGGCCTGATGATGCCGAGGATGCACTTCAAGAGCACCGACTTGCCGCTGCCCGAGCCGCCGATGATGACGGTCGAGCACCCTTCCGGCACGTCGAGGTCGACCCCGCGCAGCACACGCTTCGACCCGAACGCCTTTTCTAGGCCGCGGATGACGATCTTCGGGTTCATGTGAAGCCTTACTGGCTGAAGAAGATTTCGGTGACGGCGTAGTTCGAGACGAGGATCATGATCGAGGCCGCGACGACGGCGAGCGTCGTTGCGGCACCGACCCCCTGCGCGCCGCGCCCCGAGGTGTAGCCCTGATAGCAGCCCATCAGCGTGATGATGAAGCCGAACACGCCCGCCTTGACGAGCCCCGACACGACGTCGGACATTTCGAGGAACTCCAGCGTCCGCCCGATCCAAGCGCTCGCCGGGACGCCGAGCTTGTAGACCCCGATGATGAGCCCGCCCATGACCCCGATGATGTCGGCGACCAGGACGAGGAGCGGCAGCGACAAGACCCCGGCCATCACGCGCGGGAAGACGAGGTAGCGGTAGGGGTCGGTCCTCAGCGTCGAGAGCGCGTCGATCTGCTCAGTGACGCGCATCGTGCCGATCTCGGCCGCCATCGAGGCGCCGACGCGCCCGGCCACCATCAAGCCGGCGAGCACCGGCCCGAGCTCGCGCGTCATCGAGATGACGACGATGGTGGGAATGGCGCTCTCGGCCGAGAAGCGCGAGAAACCGGTGAAGCTCTGCAGCGCCAGCACCATGCCGGTGAAGATCGCGGTCAGGCCCACGACCGGCAGCGAATAGAAGCCGATCTCCATGAGCATGCGGCCGAACTGGCGCGGGTAGTAGGGGCCGCGCAGCCCGTGCGTCAGGGCACGAAAGGCGAACAGCGTGATGGCGCCCACGGTGTCGCAGGCGCCGAGCACGCCGTGGCCGATCGGCCGAAGAGGATTGATCAAGCGGACTTGCCTTCCACGTACACACGCTCCACGCGCGGCCCGATGCGGGTGAGGACCTCGTAGGCGATCGTCTCGGCCGCCAGCGCCAGCCGATCGACGCCGTCGGGACCGAAGATCGCCTCGGCCCGGATCCCGGGCCCGACACCCTCGACGCCGGTGACGTCGAGGCCGATTAGGTCCATCGACACCCGGCCCACGACCGGCACCTCGCGGCCCGCCACCCTAGCTATGGCACGATTGCCGGCGGCGCGGGGGTAGCCGTCGGCATAACCTAAACCCAAGGTAGCGATCACTGCCCCGGCCGGGGCCGCGTAGGTCGCGCCGTAGCCGACCGTCGCCGGCACGTCAAGCTTGTGGACTTGCAAAATGGGGGCCGTCAGCCGCACGACCGGGCGCATCGGGTTTGCTCGTCCCGGCGTCGGATTGCCGCCGTAGAGGGCGATGCCGGGCCGACACAGGGCCAAGGTGTAGGGAGCGCCCTTGAAGGTGCCGGCCGAGTTGGCGAGGCTGAGCGGCACGCCCGGCAGGCGCAGCGCCGCCGCCAGGAGCCGGGCGCGCTGCGCCTCGCTCAGAGCCGCGTCGTCCTCGGCCGCGGCCAAGTGCGACATGAGGTAGAGCGGCCGCACCGCTTGCAGCGCCTCGGCGTCGAAGACGACGAGGTCGTTCGGCTTGAAGCCGAGCCGGGTCATGCCGGTGTCGACGTGGACGACGGCCTCGAGCCGCCGGCCGGCGCGATCGGCCGCCCCCATCCAGGTGTCGAGGTCGTCCGGCGCGTTCAAGACCGGCACGACGCCGGCGGCGGCGAGGTCGTCCGCCGCGAACGGGACACCCTCTAGCACCAGGATGCGCGGTGTCGGTCCCAAATCCGCTCGAAGGGCCAGCGCCTCCTCGGCACGGGCGACGTAGAAGGTACGGCAGCCCTCGGCACCGAGCGTTCGCGCCACGCGTGTCGTGCCGAGGCCGTAGCCGTTCGCCTTGACCACGCCCGCGACTTCGGCGCCGGCGGCCTCGGCGCACAAGCGCCGGTAGTTCCAGCGCAGGGCGGCGAGGTCGATCTCCAGGTGCGGCCGGGCGTCGCGCGCGCTCAAGGGCCCCTCCTCAAGGAACGTCGTCGTAGACGTTGGTCTCAAGGTTGCGAAACCGGCCGAAGCCGGGGTCGAACTGGAGCGAGACCGCGCCGATCGGGCCGTTGCGCTGCTTGGCGATGATGATGTCGGCCCGGTTGTGCGCTCGCTCGCAGCGCTGCATCCATTCCTGGTAGCGTTGCTGGAACTTCTCGCCCGCCTCGTTGTCGCGCTGCTGCGGCCCGGAGCGGGCGAGGTAGTACTCTTCGCGGTAGACGAACATCACCACGTCGGCGTCCTGCTCGATCGAGCCGGATTCGCGCAAGTCCGATAGAAGCGGCCGCTTGTCCTCGCGGCTCTCGACCGCGCGGCTGAGCTGCGAGAGGGCGAGCACCGGCACGTCCAACTCCTTGGCGACTGCTTTCAGGCCCTGGCTGATCTCGGAGATCTCCTGCACCCGGTTGCTGTTGGCGTTCGCCATCGAGCCGCGCAGGAGCTGCAGGTAGTCGACGACGATGAGCGAGAGCCCGTGCATGCGCTTCAAGCGCCGCGCCCGCGCGCGCAAGGACCCGATCGTGATCGCCGGCGTGTCGTCGATGTAGAGCGGCCGCTTGGCGAGCGCTTGGCTCGCCGCCACGACCCGCTGCCACTCGTCCTCGTCGCGCAATTGGCCGCGGCGCAGCTCGTCCGAGCTGATCTGCGCCTCGGCCGAGAGCAGGCGCATGCCGAGCTGCTCGGCCGACATTTCGAGCGAGAAGACCGCGACCGCGTGGTTGGGGTGCTTCAAGCCCTGGGCGTGCTTGCCCTCGGCCTTGATCCCGGCCGCGTTCGCCGCGATCGTGATCGCGAGCGCCGTCTTGCCCATCGAGGGCCGCCCGGCGAGGATGAGAAGGTCCGAGCGCTGCAAGCCGGCCAGCTTCTCGTCGAGGCCGGTGAGGCCCGAGGGTACGCCGGTGATCTGCCCGGCTTGCTGATAGGCGCTCTCGATCAATTCGAGTGCTGAGCGCAGGACGACGGGAAAGCCCTTGAAGTCGGCGCCGGACTCGCCCGACTGGCCGAGCTCGAACAGCTTATGCTCGGCCTGCTCGATCTGCTCTTGCGCGCCCTCGCCGCCGGTCTCGTAGGCGGTGTTGACCACCTCCTCGCCGAGCGCGATCAGCGCGCGCTTGAGGCCGAGGTCGTGCACGATCCGGCCGTACTCGACCGCGTTGATGATCGCCTCCGCCTTGCCGGCGAGCTTGGCGAGGTAGCGGGCGCCGTCGACCTCCTTCAAGGCCGGGTCTTCGGCGAACAGGTGGAAGAGCGCCTTCGGGTCGGCGAGCATGCCCTTGCCGATCCGCTCGGCGCAGGCCGCGAACAGGCGCTGATGCACGGGCTCGTAGAAGTGGTCGGGCTGCAAGAACTCGGCGACGCGGTGAAAAGCCTCGTTGTTGATGAGGATGGCGCCCAATAGCGCCTGCTCCGCCTCCAGATTGTGCGGCTGGGTACGGATCGAGGCGAGCGGCGCCGCGCCGCCCTCGCTGGCGAGGCGCAGGTGGGGGGTCGCGTGGGTCGCGGGTTCAGGCATGGCGACAACCTAGCAAGCCCGCCGCCCGGCTTGAAGCGCCGATGCGCCCCCACCGCCCACGGCCTGTGGACAAGCTTGGGGACAAGCACGGGAGTGCGCGGGGGCGACGGCGCCCAAGCCGTTGCGCCCGCGGCCCCGGCGGTGGAGTGGCGCAACCGGGTAACAGGCGGCGCCCGATCGCCCCACGGCACCGCCCAACCTTTGCGCGTATTGCCGCCCCGTCCGGCAACTTTTTCTTAACCCTGCCCCGGTAATTCTGGCGCCCGATCCACGTCGGCGTCGGGCTTTGGTTTCCGGTCGCCCGCACGAGGCGAGCTTTAGGAGACCCTTCAATGCGTTGCCGCCGACCCAGCTTGATAAGTCTGATCGCCCTCGTTGCCTCCGGCTGCGGCGGCGGGAGCAGCGGCGGCATCGACATCGGCAACGGCAACGGCGATAAGCTGCTCTCGCTCCCCCTAGTCAGCCTGCCCCTGACCGACACCCCCAAGACCTTCGAGACGGAAGAGTATTTCCGCAGCACCGCGCACGAGCGGGTGCGCGCATCGAGCGCCTACGCCGTCGGCGCCGACGGTTCGGGCGTTACGGTCGGCGTGATCGACACCGGCATCGATACCGACCACCCCGAACTGCGGGCCAACCTGCACGCCAAGAGCACCGACATCGTCGTCGCCCGCAACGGGATGCCGCTCGACGACGTCGGCAAGCACGGCACAGCGGTCGCCGGCATCATCGCCGCCCGGCGCGACGGGAACGGCATGCACGGCATCGCGCCCAAGGCCAAGCTACTCGCTGTTCGCGCCGATCGCGAGGGCACCTGCCCCGACGGCTGCCGCTTCGGCCAATCCGACCTCGCCGCCGCCACCGACTACGCGCGAACCAACGGTGCTGCGGTCATCAACTACAGCCTGACTGCGTCCGACCTCGGCGACGGCTTCGAGCACGCCTTGCGCCGCGCCGCCGACGCCGGCGCCGTTCTCGTCATGGCGGCCGGCAACCACACGCTCACCGACCCCGAATATCCCGGCCGCTTCGCGACCTCGGGCACGATGAAGGGCCGCGCCATCGTCGTCGGCGCCTTGAGTCAGGACGACCGTATTGCGTCGTTCTCGAACCGCGCCGGCGTCGCCAAGGACGCCTTCATCGTGGCGCCCGGCACGCTCATCCACACGACCTACGTCGGCGGGCGTCAGGGCACGCTCTCCGGCACCTCGATCGCGGCACCGATCGTCAGCGGTGCCGCCGCCCTCATCCTCGACGCGGCACCCCACCTGACGCCGGAGCAGGTGGTAGCGCTCTTGCTGAACACGGCCGAGGACCTGGGCGATCCCGGCGTGGACGCGGTCTACGGCCACGGCCTGCTCGACCTCGACGCCGCCCTCTCGCCGCAGGGCAGCCTCGTCGTCGCCGAGGGTGACGAGGTCGACGACGGCGGTGCCGCGGCGTCCGATTCGACGTGGCGCTTGAGCCCGGCCTACGGGGACGGGAACGGGTTGCGCGCAGCACTCGCCGACGCGGTCGCCTTCGACGCGCTCGGCCGGGCCTACAAGGCCGGGCTCGACCGCCGGGTCGCCGCATCGTCCCCGTCGCCGCTCGCGGCGTGGCTCGCCCCCGACCGCGACCTCGCCGGTTCAGGCGGCTTCGGCCCCGTCCGCCTCGGTTTCACGGCTGACGTGGACACCGGCCCAAGCACCACCGGCACCGCCACCCCCTGGCGGACGACGGGCCGAACGGCCTTCACCGCCGAGACGGCGCTCGGGCCCAAGACCGATCTCAGCCTCGCGCTCGACGCGCGGCCAGCAATCCTCGATGGACCGGACGGGATCGCCCCCGCCGCCGGGTCGCTCGCCGCCTTCGACGCCGCCGCCGGCGGCGGCGTCGGCGTTCGGCACGCGCTCTCGCCGGTCTGGCGCTTCGAGACCGCCCTGATCGAGGGCCGGCTCGGCGACGACGCCGGCAACCGGCGCGGCATCGTCGCCGCGCTCGGCCGCGACTTGGGCGGGGGCGACCTCCGCCTCGCGGTCGGGCGCCTCGTCGAGGCGGACGGTGCCCTCGGTGCTACGGCCCAAGGTGCGTTCGCGGCCCCGGCGGCCGGCACCACCGTCGTCGGCGTCGACGGCGCGTGGCAACTGGCGCTGAAACTGCGCCTGACCGCCGGCCTCGGCCTCGGCGTCACCGATGCCGCCGGCGGCCAGGGCCTCGTTCGCGGCACGACGCCCCTAGTCAGTTCGAGCGGCGGCGTCGCCTTGAGCCTGGACGGGTTCGCCGCTGAGGGCGATCGCTTGAGCTTCGGCATCGCGCAGCCCTTGCGGGTCGAGGACGGCCGCATCGTCCTCGACGTGCCGACCGG
The DNA here is from genome assembly GCA_965217265.1 of Geminicoccaceae bacterium. Lineage (GTDB taxonomy): Bacteria > Pseudomonadota > Alphaproteobacteria > Geminicoccales > Geminicoccaceae > JAGRGG01. Next base: position 587,328 of record CBDCHP010000011.1, read on the forward strand.
CCGCGACCTGGACGGCCGCGTCGAGCGCGAGCGCCGCAAGGCCGGCCTCGCCCCGGACGGCCGCGAACTGCGGCTGGAGGCCGGCTACGACCGCCCGCTCGGCCTCGGCCGGGTCAGCCTCAAGGGCATCGTGCGCCTTGAGCCCGGCCACGAGCAAGAAGCCGCACCCGAGGCCGCCGTCGGGGTTCGTTGGAGCACGCGGTTCTGAGAACGCTTGCGCGTGCGCTGACGCGTGGTCTTTCTTTTCTTCTTTTTGCTCTTGTCCGAGACTGGCCCTCGGCGTTGAGGCCAATCCCATGCGTCAACACTGACAAAAAGCGCGTCAGCGCACGCGCAGCGTTCTCATTCCCCATCGAGCGGCGGGCAGTCCGCCTCGTTGCGATCGAAGGTCCAGCCGCCGCCCGCGCGCTCGTAGCGCATCGCTTGGCCGACCAGAAGATGCCGCGACCAGGAGCTGTACCAGGGGCAGCCGCTCGGGTCCTCGCCCGCCGGTACCAAGTAGAGGTCGGCGCCGACTCGAACGGCGCCTTCCGGCGGCCGCGCCGCGCGGACCTCCTCGGGTACCGGCGCGCAGCCTGCGAGCAGAAGCGCCGGGATCAACAACTTTAAGGTTATTTTTGCTAACATTTTTGCTTTCTAGTTGAAATTCACCGTTGTGTCGCGCCCAAAACCTCGGTTAGATGCGAAAGTTAACCTTACCTTTTGCCGAGGACCGACGCCATGACGCAGCTCGCAGCCTCGGGCGACACCGGCCGTCAGCCGCGTGACGTCCGCCGCCCCCACCAGCAGACGGCGTCGGGCATGGGCGCTTCTGTGTCGGCCAGCTTCGTCGGTTTGCTCCTTCTCGGCAAGCCCGAGCACTTGTTGTCCGCCGAGGGCGAGAGGAACACTGCTCTTCCCGCCGGGGCCGTCCCGGCGGACGGCGGCGAAACCGCCGGTCACACCGCCGACGCCGGGTTGCAGGCCCTCCTGACCAATACCCCTGCCCTCGTGCCGAACACGTCCTTCTCGGCCGGGGAGGCAATCGACGTCGAGGCGCTGACCCGCCTTTCCGGCGGCGTCCGGCTGGGCAACGTCGAGGGCGGCAACGGGGACGTGCTCGCCGCGGCGCAGACGGCTTCGGCCGGGAACGAGACCGAGGCCGCCCTGCCAGAGGGCGGGATCGAACTCGCCGCAGCCGGTCTTGCCGGTGAGCCGGAGGCCGCGGCCCCGCCCGTCGAGGCCGTTCCCGACGAGGAGGGGCTGGGCGACGTCGGCGAGGCCGTGGTCGGCACGGACGGCGACGACGTCATCGTCGGCAGCGATGCCGACGACGGTTTGGCCGGCGGCGGCGGCGACGACACGATCTACGGCGCCGGTGGCGACGACGCGATCGAGGGCAATACCGGCGACGACGGGCTCTACGGCGGCGGCGGCGACGACCTCCTCGACGGCGGCGAGGGTAACGACCTCCTCGACGGCGGCGAGGGTGACGACCTCCTCGACGGCGGCACGGGCAACGACGTGCTGATCGGCGGCGAGGGCCTCGACGAGTTGCGCGGCGGGCTCGGCGACGACGTCTTGCAGATCGACCATTTCGCCGACTTCGCCTTGGAGGACGGCGGCGACGGTGTCGGGGGCGGCGACGACATCCTCGCCGTCGAGGACGGCTACGCGTCGAGCCTGAAGTCGACCTTCCCCTGGCTCACGTCCGACGGCAGCGCCACCTTCGTCCTCGGCGACGATCTGACCCGAGGGGCGCCCGAGGGTGCCAACGACTACACGCAGCGCGTGCCGGACGCGATCGAGAGCGTCGACCTCAAGGGCACGACGGCGCACGACCTCGCTGGCGATGGGCGCGACAACCGCCTGTTCGGCAACGCGGGCGACAACATGATCCACGGCGGCGACGGCGCCGACACGCTCGCCGGCGACGGCGGCGACGACATGCTCTATGGCGAGGCCGGCGACGACATGCTCTTGACCGGCGACGGAACCGACACCCTCTACGGCGGCGGCGGCGACGACCTCTACCTGATCGGCCTCGCCGAGGGGCCGGCCGACACCATCTTCGACCACGAGGGCGCGAACCGCCTGCGCGTCGACGGCACCGGGGGCCTGGAGGCCCGGCTCGACGGCGACAGCCTCGTCGTGAGCCGGGGCGGCGCCGACGTCGCGCGCATCGACGGCTATGTCGGCCACGAGACGGCTTTTCAGACCGTCGAGTACGACGGCGAGAGCCACGATCTCGCAAGCCTCCTGCCGGCCAAACCTATGTCCGCCGCGCTCCCGGCCGACATGCTTGCCGGCTTCATGGACGCGCCGGCCGTCGCTCCCTCCTTCGGCCTCGACGAGCCGGCGGCGGCCTACGCGCTTGAGCCCGACGAACTGCCGGTCTTCTTCGACGATCCCGGCCACCACGCGGCCGACCTCACCGGTCTCGGCGGTATCGAGACCATGACGGCGCATGAATCCATGCCCGGCGCCGCCCGCGGTCTGGAACGGCTCGCTTTCTCGCGGGAGGGTTAGGAGAACGCTTCGCGTCCGCTGGCGCGAGGCCTTTTTCTTCTCTTTTTTGTCTTTTGTCCGGGGCTGGCCCTCGGCGTTGCGGCCAATCTCATACGTTAACACCGGCAGAAAAGCGCGCGCGAAGCGTTTAGTTCTTCAAGCCTAGAGCACGGCGCAGGATGAGGTAGGTCGGGCGCGGGTCGGCTTTGGTCCAGCTCGCGTGCGCGTCGGCGCGAAGGGCGCTCTTCGCGATCCGGCCGAGCCAGGCGAGCGCTTTTGCTGTGCCGATCTCGCCGCCCCGCCACGCGAGCTTGAGGCCGGCGATGTCCCCTTCGGTCCAGGCGTAGCGGGTGCCGTAGCGATAGCCGGCCTCGGCGTCGGCGAGCGCCGGCACCTCGCGGCCGAGGCTCAAGTCGAGGGCGAGCGTCGGCATGTCAAGGCCCGCCGCCTGCGCCACGCCGTAGCCGGCGGCGACGCGCGGGTTGATCTCTAAAAAGGCGGCGCCGTCGTCCTTCGGATCGACCAGGAACTGCAGGCAGCCGATGCCGGTGTAGCGCATCGCCCCTAGCATGTCGGCGCACCACGCCCGCAACTTGGGCGGCGTCGGCACGGCGACGCTCTCGACAGTGAGCCCGGAGCCGTTCGGGCGCTGGGTGCGTAGCGAGATCGAATCGAGGCAGCGCAGCAGCCGGCCGTCCTTGGCGGCGAAGTGCAGGTTGTGGCGCGGCCCCTCGGCGTAGCGTTGGACGAGCAACGCGCCTTGGCCGGGGGGCCACTCCCTGAACGTACGATTAAAGGCGCTTTGTTCCTTGAAGATCGCCGCCTTCTCGCCGAACAGCCGCTCCTCGGCGATTGCGGGCTTGACGACGAGCGGCAGGCCGACGCGCGCCGCCGCCGATTTCAGCCCGTCGAGGTCGTCGACGTAGGCGAAGCGGGGGTAGGGAATGCCGAGCTCGTCGGCCATCTCCAACAGCTTGGTCTTGTGGTCGCACAGTTCGACGAGGCGCGGGTGCGGCATCGCCGCCGCCAGACCCGGCGGCAGGCGATCGAAGACTTCGCAGACCCGCATGATAGCGAGGCCGCTGACCGGGAACAGGGCGTCGAGGTCGGGGTGCTCGGCGACGTAGTCGAGAAGGGCCGCGCCGAAGGCCGGCCCGTCGCGCAGGTCGGGGTGCGGCCAGACGCCGCTTGCGTAGCGCGAGCGCTCGGCGTAGGCGCCCATGCGCTCGACGCCCACGATCAGCCGGTGCCCGGCGCGGCCGAGCGATCGGACGACGGAGAGGGTCGGGCGGTAGTTGCCGACGACGAGGACGGCGCGCGAAGGGTCGGGCATGGGGCTCGCTGGTGGCTGGCGAGAGGCTCGTTGATTGAATTGTGCGATGAAGCGAAGGGGTCGGCTATTCGGCCCGAAGCGCCTCGCAGTAGGTGCCTGCGGGCAAGAGCGACGTACAGGCGTCCTGCGCCTCAGCCTTGCTGGCGAACTGCCCGCCGAGCACGCGGTAGAACGTGCCCTTGCCGCCCACGTCGATCCGCTGCGCCGGCCTGACGTCCATGTTGGCCGGCAGGCCGTAGAGCTTGGCGAGGCGTTGCCACTCGGCCCCGACGGCCCCCTGCCCGCGCACCGAGGCGAGGTGGATGGCGTAAGCGTCGCCGCCGCCGCTGCCGGCACTACCGCTGGTCGGGGCCGGGCGTGGGGCGGCGGGCTCGACCGATGCGGCGGCGGCCGAGGGGACCTTCGGTGCTGCCGGCGGCGGGCTCGTTTGGACCGGCTCGAACGGCTTCAGCCGCTCGACCGCGAGCGGAACCTCCCGTGATGCCGTCTCGACCTGTGGAGGCGTCGGCTTCGGCGTCGTCACGGTCACGAGTTGGGCGAGCATCGTCTGGTTGCGGCGCAAGGACTGGGTCGTCGGGTCGTCCGGGCCGAGGGCTTCGAGCGCGATGTCGGCCGCGCGGTCGATGAGCGGCAGGGCATCGTCGGGCCTGCCCCGCAATTGGTAGAGGATCGCGAGGTTGTTCAAAGACTTAGCGACGCTCGGGTGGCGTGGGCCCAAGGCCTTCTGCAGCAGGTCCAGGGCGCGGTCGTAGCGCGCTTGCGCCTCGTCGTAGCGCCCTTCGGCCCGGTCGAGCAAAGCGAGGTTGTTCAGGCTCGTCGCGATGGCGACCTCGTCACTGCCCTGGCGTTCGTCGAGTGCCAAGGCGCGCTCGTAGAGCGACCGCGCCTCGTCGTAGCGCCTGAGGAGGCGCAAGACCTCGGCGAGGTTGTTGAGTTCAACCGAGACCGCCGGGTCATTGGACCCGAAACGCGCCTCCGCCAGCACCAGCGACTGGCGAAAGTAAGGTAGTGCTTCCTCGTAACGCCCCGCTTGGAACAGGCTGAGCCCGGTCTCGTAGGTCTGGTTCATGTCGTCGGCCTTGGCGGGAGCATTTAAGGCCAAGCCCACGACGAGGACCACGAGCCAGAGAAGAACGAGCCGCTTCAGCCGCGCCATCTAAAACGTCCCATCAATCCGTCGATCACAACTGTGGCACCGGTTTAAGCGACGGCCGCGCGCGTGGCTAGACCATCGTGGCCGGCCGAAAAAAGAAAGGCCGCCGATAGCGGCGGCCTTTCCGTGGCAACGGCTGTCACGACAGCCCTGGACCGGGAAACCCCGGCCGTCGGCGTCTCAGGTCAGACGCGAAGGCTGCTCCGCGGCCAACACGAGAACGGACCCACGCGACAGTACCGTTATCCCACTTGACATCGGATCACCTCCTTTCTGCTGGTTGCACCCATGCACGCTTTCGAGCACCGCGCGCGGCCCCATGTCAAGCAAAACAAGCGCGCCGACGGCTCCCGCGCGTTCATGCCCCACCGCTCAAGGGTGACGCGGCCAAGACCCGACACTAAGTTGTCGCCCGGCAACAGCTTCATCGCAGGAGGATGCGCGGGTGAGCGAAGAACAACACGACGTCGTCATCATCGGTGGCGGCCCCGGCGGGTACGTCGGTGCCATCAAGGCGGCGCAACTCGGCCTCAAGGTGGCCTGCGTCGAGAAGCGCGGCGCTCTGGGCGGCACCTGTCTCAACGTCGGCTGCATTCCTTCCAAGGCACTTCTGCACTCTTCCCACCTCTACGAGACCGCAGCGCACAAGATGGCCGAGCACGGCATGACCGTGGAGGGCGTCAAGCTCGACGTGCCGGCGATGACCGCCCGCAAGGACAAGGTCGTCAAGGGCCTGACCGATGGGATCAAGTTCCTGTTCAAGAAGAACGGCGTGGCCTACGTCGAGGGGACCGGGACGATCAAGGGCGCCGGCACGGTCGAGGTGGCGAGCAGCAACGGCGGCGGCGGCCAGACGCTCAAGACGAAGAACATCGTCATCGCCACGGGCTCGGACGTGGCGCCGTTGCCGGGGGTTGAGATCGACGAGAAGCGGGTCTGCTCCTCGACCGGCATTCTCGACCTCGACGCCGTGCCCGAGCACCTCGTCGTCATCGGCGGCGGCTACATCGGCCTGGAAATGGGCACGGTCTGGATGCGCCTGGGCGCCAAGGTAACGGCGGTCGAGTTCCTGGACCGCATCACGCCCGGCATGGACCGCGAGATCTCTAAGCAGTTCCAGCGCATCCTGCAAAAGCAGGGCATGAAGTTCATGCTCGGCCACAAGGTGACCGGGGTCGACACCTCGGGCAACCGCCTTAAGGTGGGCGTCGAGCCGGCCAAGGGCGGCGAGGCCGAGACCCTCGACGCCGACGTGGTCCTGGTCGCGATCGGGCGGCGGCCCTACACCGAGGGGCTCGGCCTTGAAGAGGCCGGGGTCGCGATCGACGACAAGGGCCGTGTCGAGATCGACGCGCACTTCAAGACCAGCGTGGACGGCATCTACGCCATCGGCGACGTGGTGCGCGGGCCGATGCTGGCGCACAAGGCCGAGGAGGAGGGCGTGGCGCTGGCCGAGTACCTCGCCGGGCAGAAACCCCACATCGACTACGGCATCATCCCCGGCGTGATCTACACCGAGCCCGAGGTCGCGGCGATCGGCAAGACCGAGGAGGAGCTGAAGGAGGCGGGGGTCGACTACAAGGTCGGCAAGTTCCCCTTCAGCGCCAACAGCCGTGCGCGCTCGACCGGCGACGCCGATGGCTTCGTCAAGCTGCTCGTCGACGAGCGGACCGACCGGGTGCTGGGTGCGCACATCCTCGGCCCCGAGGCCGGCATCCTCATCGCCGAGGTGGCGATAGCGATGGAGTACGGCGCCTCGTCGGAGGACATCGCCCGCACCTGTCACGCCCACCCGACCCTGGAGGAGGCGGTGAAGGAGGCGGCGCTCGCGGCGCACTTCAAGCCGATCCACGTCTGATCCGCGTCGGTCCGCTTCATCCCCCGGCGCGACCCGCGGTGCCGGGGGATGATCGGCCGTCATCCGCCTGGCCAATATTTTGTGCAACGCAACAAAACGACCTTGCGTCCGCCCGTCGCTCCTCCTATTTTTTGTGCAGCGCAGCAAAATACTGCCGGATGAGATCACCCCTAAACGAGGAGACGGACCATGGCTGACAGGAAACACAACGCGCCGAAGATGAACGTCGAAGCGGTTACCGCGATGCAAAAGGCCAACATCGACACGATGGTCGAGGCGCGCAAGATCATGTTGGGCGCCACCCAGTCGATCGCCAAGCTGCAGTACGCCTGGATCAGCGACACGCTGAAGCACGCCGAGAGCCTGTTCAAGGGCGACGTCGTCAACCGTAAGCCCGAGGATCTGTTCGCCGAGACCAAGGCCGTGACCGAGCGGGCGCTGACGATCGGCAAGGAGCAGACCGATCTCGGCCTCAAGGCGCAAAAGGAGGTCGCCGGCCTCGTGACGGCGCGCGTGCAGAAGAATTTCGAGGACGCGAAGACGCTCGCCGCCTAAAGCGCGGCTTGAGCCGGCGGTCCGGACCCGCCTCCCGCTCGGACCGCCTCGCTGAAGGCCCCGGTGCTGCCGCACCGGGGCCTTTTTTACGCGATATTCCCTCGGGCCTCGGCAAGCTCGTGCAGCCGCATGGCGGCGCAGCGGGCGAACGCGAGGCTGAGCGCCTTACGGCGCGCGGCGGCGAGAGGGCGGTGCCGCGCGTCGCGGACGACCTCGGCGCCGAAGCGGTCGGCGAGGATCAAGCCCTCATCGCTGGGTAAGAGATCGACAGGAAAGGCGGTGTCGACGGCGAAGAAGAAGCGGTCGGCGTGATCGAGATACTCTGGCCACTTGGCATCGGTGAGAAAGTCGGTGCGGCAGGACTTGATCTCGACAACCCAGATCGCGCCGTCTCTTCCCAGCGCCATGATGTCGACCCGACGGCCGATCTTGAGCTTCACCTCCGGCATCGGCGCCATGCCGAGCGCCACCAGCAGCCGCGACGTGCCGCGCAGGATGTCGGCGGCGCGAGCGTTGATCGCGGCCGGCGGGGGTGCGGTGCAGTCCATGCCGCACCCCTATATCAGGGTGGGGGGCGGGTAAACGCTTCGCGTTGCGCTCGCCGAGCGGGCTTTCTTTTTTCTTTTTGCCAGTGTTAACGCAGGGGGTTAGCCGCAACGCCGAGGGCCATGCTCGGACAAAAGCAAAAAAAGAGAAAAAGAAAGGCCGCGCGCCCAGCGCACGCGCAGCGTTCAAACTCAAGCGTCGCGGTCGTCGACCCGCGCCGGGGGCGAGGTCGCCTCGATGGCGGTGAGTGCGTCGAGGATCTTATAGCTGTGCTCGGCCCCCGCCGGGACGAGCCAACTGTCGCCCGGCTCCAAGATCAGCGTCTGCCCGGCCATGGTGAGTTCCGTTCGACCCTCGATGACGTAGCCGACGGTCTCGTAGTCGCGGGTGTGCGGCGCGTCGGCCTCGCCCTCGGCTTCGGCCTGCCATAGGCGCATGGCCAAGTTCTTGCCGCCCGCGAGGTAGCGCTGGCCCATCGGTCCTTGCGGTGCGGTCGCCGCCGTGACCTTCTTGACGCTCGTGTCGCTCATGCTCTGTTCCTTCTCGCGTTGGTTGGGGCGTCGCGACTGAACCGGGCGCCGGGGCCGCGGTTCCGAACCGGGGCTCAGGCGGTGGTCTCGACCGGCATCTCGGCGAAGCGCACGGCGCCCTTGGTCGCGAGGCAGGCTCCCATTCCTTCTGTGATCGGGAAGTCGAGCACGTCAAGCAGCATCTTCTCGGTCTCGATCCCGACCGCGAGCATCGCCCCGCCCGCGGCGTCGAAGGCGGCGAGCAGGCGGTGGAGCGGCCCATCGTCGCGGTGCGCTTCGGCGACCAGGGTTCGCGCCTCGACGACCAGCGTCTTGACGCCGGCGCGCAGGACGAGGTCGGGCGTCGGCAGCGGCCCGCCGTCGAGCTTCAGCGCCGCCTCGACGCCCTTGAGGCCGGTCCACGCCGGTCGGCCGCGCAGCGCCGCCAAGTCCTTCAGCGGCAGGACGGGGCACAGCACCGCCGGCAGCCCTGCATTCGCAGTACAATGCCGCGCCAGCGCGTCGCGCGTCTCGGGATCGTCCAGCGCCCGCGCGCTCGTCGGCACGAACAGCGCTTGGGCCGGATGGTACGTCCCCAGCCCCTCGCGCATTCGCAACGCCCGACGCAGCCACGCCCGCTCGAAGCGCAGCAGGTGCTTCTCGGGCAGGCCGGCGGCGGCCAGCGCCTCGCCCGGCACCACGGCCGAGGGCAGCACGAGCCCGGCGCCGACCCAAAGTTTCGCCGGACGGCGCTGCGGCAGCCGCAGGACCGGCTCCAGGTTGCAGACGATCTTCGGCTCCTTCTTAGGATCCGACGACGGGGCGGCCGGCGTCGGCGCCTTCGGGGCGGGTGCGGCCTCCACGGCCAAACGCGGCGCCGCGTCGTCACGAACGGCGCGCGGCTTGAACACGACCGGCGCCTCCGCGGGCGCGGAAGCGGGCTCGCTCGGCGCGGTGGGGGGGGCTACCGCGGAGTGTGCGACGAGATCGGCGAAGGCGGGTTTTGTCGCGACGGGTGGGGCGGGCGCTTCGGCGGCGGGTGCGGGCGTCGCCGCGACCGGCGGGGCGGGCTTGGGGGGCGGCGCGTCGAGCCGCTGGGCCACCGCGCGCAGCCGTGCCGGCAGCTTGGCCGTTTTACCAGTCTGCGTCGTCTTGGCCGCGTCCCCTAGCGGTGTCGCTGCCGGGGCGGCCCGTCCCTTGCGGCGCTTCTCGATCATCTGGCCGGCACCGAAGGCGGCGGCGAGGCCCGTCACCAGCGCCGGGGCGATGAAGGCGTCCGGCACGGGCGGCAGGTCGACGACCAGCGGCAAAAGGTCGGTTGCGCTGACGGCGCCGAGGCCGTAACCGGCGGGGAAACTGAGCCACAAAGGCGGACGGTACATCGGGGGCGAACTCCATTGGCTAGGCAGATATTGCCGCATTCATGGTTAGCGGGTGGTTAACGCCGCCCTCCTTAATGTCGCGACCGACCCCCTGCCGCCGGTCTTCGGCGCGTGGTTCGAGCGGCGCGGCTGGACCGTCCGCGCGCACCAGCTGGCGATGCTGGACGCGGCCCGAGCGGGTGAGGACGCGCTCCTCGTCGCCCCCACCGGCGGCGGCAAGACGCTGGCCGGCTTCCTGCCCTCGCTGGTCGACCTGCACGAACGGCGGGCCAGGGGCCTGCACACGCTCTACGTCTCGCCCTTGAAGGCGCTCGCGAACGACATCGCCCGCAACCTTGAAGCGCCCGTGCGCGAGATGGGTCTCGACGTCGAGTTCGCCGCCCGGACCGGCGACACGCCGCAAAACCGCCGGCGGCGGATGCGGACCAAGCCGCCCGCGATCCTGCTGACGACGCCGGAGAGCTTGGCCCTGCTCCTGGCCTATCCCGACGCCGAAGCCTATTTCGCCAGCCTCGCCTGCGTCGTCCTCGACGAACTGCACGCGCTCGCCGAGAGCAAGCGCGGCGTCTTGTTGTCGTTGGGCCTTGCGAGATTGCGCGCCCTGGCGCCGAACGCCCGCGCCGTCGGCCTCTCGGCGACGGTGGCGCGGCCCGACCTCCTGCTGCGCTACTTGAGCCCGAAGCCGAACGCGCGTCTCGTGCGGGCGGGGGCCGGGGCGGCGGCCGACGTCGACCTATTGTTGCCGGCCGCGATTCCCTGGGGCGGCAGCGTCGGCCTCTACGGCGTCGCCGACGTCTACGAGCGGATCAAGAGGGCGCGCACGGCGCTCGTCTTCACCAACACCCGCGCCAGGGCCGAACTGATCTTCGGCGAACTCTGGCGCCAGAACGCCGACAACCTCGCCATCGCGCTGCACCACGGCAGCCTGGCACCCGAGCAGCGCCGCCGGGTCGAGGCGGCCGTGGCGGCGGGGGGGGTCCGCGCCGTCGTCTGCACCTCCTCGCTCGACCTCGGCCTCGACTGGGGCGACGTCGACCTCGTCGTCCAGGTGGGGGCACCCAAGGGCGTCAGCCGCCTCGTCCAGCGTATCGGCCGCGCCAACCACCGCCTCGACGAGCCCTCCAAGGCGCTCCTCCTGCCCGGCAATCGCTTCGAGATCCTGGAGTGCTTGGCGGCGCGGGCGGCCGTGGCGCGGGGCGACCTCGACGGCGGCGAGCCCCTGGTCGGCGGCCTCGACGTGCTGGCGCAGCACCTGACCGGCGTCGCCTGCGCCGGCCCGCTCGACGCCGACGCGGTCTTCGCCGAGGTCCGCACGACGGTGGCGTTCGCCGGCCTGCCGCGCGCGCGCTTCGACGCCGTGCTCGACTTCGTCGCCACCGGCGGCTACGCGCTGCGCGCCTACGAGCGCTACCGCCGCTTGGAATTGGGCGGGGACGGCCTTTGGCGCCTCACCGACCCGCGCACGGCGCGGGCGTACCGCATGAACGTCGGCACGATCGTCGAGGCGCCCACCTTGCGCGTCCGCCTCGGGCGCCGGCGCCTGGGCGACGTCGAGGAGGGCTTCCTCGCCGCGCTCGCGCCCGGCGACACCTTCCTCTTCGCCGGCCTGATCCTGCGCTTCGAGGGCATTCGCCAGAACGAGGCCCATGTGGGCGTCGCCAAGGGCCTGGACGAGCCGAAGGTGCCGACCTACGCCGGCTCGCGCCTGCCGCTCTCAAGCGGCCTCGCCGACGGCGTGCGCGCGCTGATCGCGGCAAGAGACGGTTGGGGCGACCTGCCGAGCGACCTGCGCCTCTGGCTCGAAGCGCAGGCCCGCCGGTCCGCCGTGCCCGACGCCGATGCGATGCTGGTCGAGACGTTCTGGCGCCAGGGTCGGCATTACACGGTTGCCTATACCTTTGCCGGCCACAAGGCCAACCAGAGCTTGGGCATGCTGCTCACCCGCCGCCTGGAGCGGCGCGGCGCCCGGCCGCTCGGCTTCGTCGCCTCCGACTACTGCGTCGCCGCCTGGAGCGTGGGCGAGCCCGGCGACGTGGAGGGCTTGTTCGACACCGACATCCTCACCGACGAGTTGGAGGAGTGGCTGGCCGAGAGCTCGCTCATCAAGCGGACGTTTCGCAACTGCGCCGTCGTCGCCGGCTTGATCGAGCGCCGGCTGCCGGGGCAGGAGAAGACCGGACGGCAGGTGACGTTCAACTCGGATCTGATCTACGACGTGCTGCGCAAGTACGAGCCCGACCACGTTCTGCTCCTGGCCGCGCGCGAGGAGGCGGCGCGGGGCTTGACCGACATCCGCCGCTTGAGCGATGTCCTCAACGCTGCGCAGGGCCGCGTGCGGCACGAGCGCCTGCCCCGCGTCTCGCCGTTCGGGATCGCGATCGTCGCCGCCGTCGGCCGCGAGCGGATCATGACCGGCGACGCGGACGCAGCACTCGACGAACTCACCGCCGAACTGGTTGAGGAAGCCTTTGCCGACGACGATTGAGACGAGCGAGATCGAGCACGGCGGCGTGCCCGTCCACCTGGACCCGGCGGGCGGCCTCCTGCTCGACGACGGCCAGACCCTCGTCGTCGCCGACCTGCACTTCGAGAAGGGCAGCGCCTTCGCCCGCCGCGGCGTCTTGCTGCCGCCGCACGACAGCGCCTTGACCCTGGAGCGCCTGGAGGATCTCATCCACCGCCACCGCCCGGCGCGGGTGGTGAGCCTCGGCGACGCCTTCCACGACGCCGCCGGTCCCGACACCCTTGCCCTGGACCTTCGCGCCCGGTTACGCACCCTCATCGACGGTTGCGAGTGGGTCTGGGTGCGCGGCAACCATGACCCGAAGGCGCCCCTGCACCTCGGCGGGCGCGCCCTGGACGCGATCGAGGTCGGGCCGCTGACGCTGCGCCACGCGCCGCTAGGGCTGGGCGCCGAAATCGTCGGCCACCTGCACCCCAAGGCCCGCGTCCGCGCCAAGGGCGCCGCCCCGCGCGCCTGCTTCGTGCGCGGCTGCCGGGGGGGTACCCTCGTCATGCCGGCCCTGGGCGGCTTCACCGGCGGGCTGAACGTCCTGGACGAAGCCTTCAGGCCCCTCTTCCCGAACGGCCCTTGCGCCTACGTGCTGGGGAAGGCCCGGGTCCACCGCATCCCCGCCGGCCACCTCCTCCCCGAGCGCGGCGCGGCGCGACCCAGGGTGGGCGCGTGAGCCAAGCGGCGGCCCTTGTCTGGTTTCGCCAGGACCTGCGCCTCGCCGACAACCCGGCGCTCGCGCGCGTAGTCCTGACGAAGCGTCCGGTCCTGGCGCTCTACGTCCTCGACGATAGGATCGCCGGCGACTGGGCGATCGGCGGCGCGCAGCGCTGGTGGCTGCACCAGAACCTGAAGTCGCTGGGCGAAGCCTTGAGGAAGCTCGGCGTGCCGCTCGTCCTGCGCCGTGGCGACGCCGCCTCGATCGTGCCCGAGGTGGCGGGGACGATCGGGGCCGGGGCCGTCTGCTGGAACCGGCGCTACGCCGCCTTCGGCCGGGGGCAGGACGGCGAGATCGAGGCGGCACTCGAAGCGATGAAGATCAGGGTCGAGACGCACAACGCCCTTCTCATCCGCGAGCCCCCGGAGGTGGCGCAGAAGAGCGGCGCGCCCTACAAGGTCTACACCGCCTACGCCAAGGCATGGCTGAAGCTGGACGCGCCGCGCCGGCCCTTGCCCCGCGTCACCGAGGCGAAGGCCTGGTCCGGGACGATCGCGGGCGACGACCTTGACGCCTGGGGCCTGGAGCCGAAGCCAGACTGGGCCGGGGGGATGCGCGCGGCCTGGGAGGCCGGCGAGGCGGCGGCCGAGGCGCGGCTGCACGACTTTCTCGACGAGGCGCTTAGCACCTACGCCGAGGACCGCAACCGTCCGGACAAGGACGGCTCGTCCAGGCTCTCGCCCTACCTGCACATTGGTGCCCTCAGTTCGGCCACCGTCTGGCACGCGACCGCCGCCCACGCCGAGCGGGCGTTGGGCGGGATCGACAAGGCAATGCCGTTCCTGCGCGAGATCGTCTGGCGCGAGTTCGCCTACCACACGCTCTATCATCAGGAGAAGCTGCCCGACCGCTCGCTGCGCGAGAAGTTCGAGGCCTACCCCTGGCGCGACGACGGGAGCGCCCTGCGCGCTTGGCAGCGGGGGCAGACCGGCTATCCCATCGTCGACGCCGGGATGCGCCAGCTCTGGACGATGGGCTGGATGCACAACCGTGTGCGAATGATCGTCGGCTCGTTCCTGACCAAGGACCTGGGCATTCACTGGCGTGAGGGTGCCCGCTGGTTCTGGGACTGTTTGATCGACGCCGACCTCGGCAACAACTCGCTCAACTGGCAGTGGGTCTCGGGTGCGGGCATCGACGCGACGCCGTTCTTTCGCGTCTTCAACCCGACGGCCCAAGGGCAGAAATACGACCCCAAGGGCGACTACGTCCGCGCGTGGGTGCCCGAGTTGCGCGACCTGCCGACCAAGCACCTGCACGAGCCCGCCAAGGCGCCGGCCGAGGTGCTGAAGAAGGCGGGCGTCGTCTTGGGCGAGACCTACCCAAAACCGATCGTTGACCACGGCAGGGCGCGCGACCGGGCGCTCAACGGCTACAGGCGGATCAAGTGAGCGCCACCTACCCCTCGCTCCAGGATCGCCGCGTCCTCGTCACCGGCGGCGCGTCCGGCATCGGGGCGGCGATGGTGCGCGCCTTCGCGGGGCAAGGCTGTTCGACCGCCTTTCTCGACATCGACGACGAAGCGGCGGCGGGCCTCGCCGACGTCGCCGCCTACCGCCGCTGCGATTTGCGCGACGTCGAGGACCTGCGCGCGGCGATCGCCGACCTCGGCCCGTTCGACGTGCTGGTCAACAACGCCGCCTCCGACGCGCGCCACGACCTGTTCGCGGTCGAGCCGGATTACTGGCGCGAGCGCATGGCGCTCAACCTCGACCACCAGTTCTTCGCCAGCCAAGCGGCGGCGCGGGGCATGGTCGCGCGCAAGAAGGGCGTCATCCTCCTGCTGGGCTCTGTCTCCTGGCTGCGCGGGCGCCCCGGCATGGTCGGCTACACGAGCGCCAAGGCGGCGGTCTTCGGCCTCGTCAAGACGCTCGCCCGCGAACTCGGGCCCGCGAACGTGCGCGTCGTCGGCCTGATCCCCGGCGCCGTCCGCACCGAGCGTCAAGCCCGCCTCTGGCGCACGCCCGAGGCCGACGCCGCCTTCCTCGACGCCCAGGCGCTGAAGTTCCACCTGAACGAGGACCACGTCGCCGCCGCCGCGCTCTTCCTCGCCTCGGACGCGGCGGCGGCGATCACGGGGCAGAGTCTGATCGTCGATGGTGGATTGACGTAGAACGCTCTCGGGTCCGCTGCGCGGGACTTTCTCTTTTTCTTTTTGCCAGTGTTGACGGAGGTGGCTGGCCGCGGCGCCGGGGGCGGGCCTCGGACAATGACAAAAAAGAGAGAAAGAAGACCGCGCGTCAGCGCACGCGAAGCGTTCTCTTACCGCGACAAAACGTCGTGCGGGGTTTCCTCAAGAGCGTCGCCGGAGCAATTTCCGCCCAACGAACGAATTCAGAGGAAACGCATGCCGGGCTACCTGCCCTTCGCCGGTGCCTTGGACCTGCCGGCGTTCTACTGCGACAATTGCGGCTTCTGGCAGCGCCACTTCGACCGGCCCGCCTTCTGCCCCTTATGCCTCGACGCGCGCCACGTCGTGCCGCAGGACGGCTGGCGTTTCCTCACCCCGAGCGAGGCGCTGGACGCCTATCCGTGCCACTACGAGGAAACCGAGCCCGGCGTCTGGCGCTTCTGGAACGACCCGGTGAGCGGCATCGGCAGCCATGCCTACCTCGTCACCACGCCGTACGGCAATCTCGGCTTCGAGGGCTGCGCCGTCTTCAGCGAGGACGCTCTCGTCAAGATCGAGCGCCTCGGTGGTATTCGCGTCCTCTCGGCCTCGCACCCGCATTCCTACGGCGCCCTTTGGCAGTTGCAGGACCGCTTCGACCCGGAACTGGCCCTGCACCCGGGCGACCTCGCTTGGTCAGCCGCCTTGAAGGTCTCCTGGCCGTTCGACGACAGCCTGGAGCCTATCCCCGGCCTCACTCTCTATCTCACTGGCGGCCACTTCGACGGCCATACCGTCCTGCACGACCGGGGGCGCCGCATCCTCTTTTGCGGCGACGCGCTGAAGTTCGAACTGGACCCGGCCGACCCCCGCCGTGCCACCACGATCTCGACGCACAAAGCCTTCGTGCGCGGCGTGCCGCTGACCCCGGGCGAACTGCGCCGCTACCGCGACGTCTTCGCGCCCCTGGTCTTCACCCAGACCTGGACGCCCTTCGAGCAGGCGGCGAACAGCGGCAGGAGGGAGGCCCTGGCGCTGATCGACTCGATGCTGCGCACCCGCCCGCACGCCTACCCCGTGCCGCTCGACCGGCTCGACGTCGGGGAACAAAATAAGGGTTAGCCCTTTTCATCACATCTATGATAAGAGAAACGTGTCGGCCACGCACAGCCGTGGTTTGATAGAAAACCTGGCGCAGCGATCAGGTAAAAGGAAACGGGCGCGTCTTATGACCGCGGTAACAACATCTATGCCCACGGTGCTGATCACTGGCGGGGCAGGCTACATTGGTGCCAACACTGCTTTGGCATTCATCACCGCCGGCTTTAAGCTTGTCGTGGTGGACGATCTGTCGAACGGTGATGCCACGGTGCTGCCACGAGGCGTGCCGCTCTACCGGCTCGACGCCGGCGATCCGGCGCTCACGGCGCTGCTGCAAGCGCACAAGATCGAGGCCGTCGTCCACTTCGCCGCCCGCGTGCGGGTCGACGAGTCGGTGAACGACCCTTTGGGCTACTACGCCAGCAACAGCGGCGTCACGCGCCGCCTGCTCGAAGCCTGCGTCGCCGCCAACGTCGGCGCCTTCGTCCTCTCCTCGACCGCCGCCGTCTACGGCGTACCGGGCCGCTCGCCGGTGGTCGAGACCAACCCGACCGTGCCGGTCAGCCCCTACGGCCGCTCCAAGCTCGCCGCCGAGTGGGCCGTTGAGGACGCGGCCCGGGCACACGGGCTCCGCTACGCCAACTTGCGCTACTTCAATGTCGCCGGCGCCGATCCCGAGGGTCGGGCGGGACCGCGCGACGGCGGCACCCACCTCCTCAAGATCGCCTGCGAGGCCGCCGCCGGCAAGCGCCCGCGCGTCGAGATCTACGGCACCGACTACCCGACCCCCGACGGCACGGCGGTGCGCGACTTCATCCACGTCACCGACCTCGCCGCGGCCCACGTCGCCGCCGTGCGCCACCTGCTCGACGGTGGGAAAAACCTGACCCTGAATTGCGGCTACGGGCGGGGCTATTCGGTACGGCAGGCACTCGACACCGCGGCCCGCCTCGAATACCCGTTCGAGATCGTCGAGCGCCCCCGCCGACAGGGCGACGTGCCGGCGATCGTCGCCGACGTCGGGCTGCTGCGGCGCACCTTCGACTGGCGCCCGGCCTACGACGATCTGGACGCGATCCTGCGAACCGGCCTCGCCTGGGAGCGGCGCGTCCGTTTCTCGTCCCTGCCCGCCTCGATCCGGGGCGCGGGCCGTCCCCTGGTAACCACCGAATAACGATCGAACAGAGGAAAAGCTCTATGTCCAACGCATCGAAGCGTCGTCTCGGCGTCGCGTTCGTCGGCCTCGGCGGCGCCGTTGCCTCGACGGTGGTGGCCGGGATCGAACTCTTGCGCCGGGGACAGGCCGACCTCGCCGGCCTGCCGCTCGCCGAGTACGACTTGAAGGAGACTGGCCTCGTCGATTACACCGACATCGAGTTCGCCGGCTGGGACGTCTACCCGGACGACCTCGCGAGCGCCGTTCGCACGCACCGGGTCCTGAACGACCGCCAGATCGACGCCGTGGACGAGACCTTGAGCGGCATCCGGCCCTGGGCCGCCGGTTCGGACGCGAACTTCTGCCGCAACATCGACGGCAGCAACGTCGTGCGCACCAACACCAAGGCGACGCAGGTCAGGCAGTTCATGACCGACCTCGACGGCTTCAAGGACGAGCGCCGCCTCGACGACGTCGTCGTCATCAACCTTGCCTCAACCGAGCGGCGGGTCGACCTGAGCGCCCCCGCCCTACGGTCGGTCGCGGCGTTCGAGGAGGGCTTGGCGGATAACGACCCGGCGATCAGCCCGGCGATGATGTATGCCTACGCCGCCCTCAAGGCCGGCTACGCGTTCGGCAACTTCACCCCCTCGTCCGCCGCCGAGGCGCCGGCACTCCTGCAATTGGCGCGCGAGCGGGGCCTGCCGGTCGCCGGCCGCGACGGCAAGACCGGGCAGACGCTGATGAAGACCGTGCTGGCGCCGGCGCTGCGCGCGCGCAACCTCAAGGTGCAGGGCTGGTACTCGACTAATATTCTGGGCAACCGCGACGGACAGGCGCTCGAAGACCCGAACTCGCTCGCCTCCAAGCTCGACACCAAGGGCGACGTGCTCGATTCGATGCTGGGCTACAAGGTCAAGGACCACATCGTCCAGATCAACTACTACCCGCCGCGCGGCGACGACAAGGAGGCCTGGGACAATATCGACGTCACGGGTTTCTTGGGCTACCCGATGCAGATCAAGGTCAACTTCCTCTGCCGCGATTCGGTGCTCGCCGCCCCGCTCGTGATCGAGATCGCCCGCTGCCTCGACCTCGCCAAGCGCCGCAGCGAGGTCGGGCCGCTCGAAGCCTTGGGTCTGTTCTTCAAGGCGCCCTTGGTGGCCGACGGCAAGGTGCCGCTGCACGCCTTTTATGCCCAAGAAGCCGAATTGAAGGCGTGGCTCGCCAAGGGCCCGCCGAGCCCGGTGGCGCCCGCGGGCAAGGGCGACCGCGCGGTGCCGCAGATGGCGTCAGCGAAGTAAGCCTAAGGGTTGGACCGTGCTCGTTGACGTAAAGCTGACCACGAACGGCGCGGGGCTGGCGGGGCTCAGGCCGCTGCTCGCCGAACTGTGCGACTTAAAGCGCGTTCGCGCGGCGCAGACGTACGGCCGCAGCCTCGCCGAGACCGGCTTTCGCCGCGCCTGGGGGGACCTTCTCGCCGGCGGGGCGACCGAGGCCGTGGCGCTGCGCGAGACGGCCGCCGCCGTCGCCGCGACCCGGCTCGGCGCCATCGACCGGGCCGTGCTGCTCGATGGCGGGCTGAATGCTTCTGAGGCGACCGACGTCTTGCAAGACGGGTTTGATACGGTGGCGGCGCCGATCGAGTCCGGCCTGCGCCGGCGGCTTCGCGCCGCGCTCGAAGAAGGTGCCGTGGCCGTACAAGACCCACCGCCCTTCGTCGCGCGGCTCGAAGCCCAGCCGCGCGCCGGCGCCACCCGGCCGGGGTGCGCCCGCCTCGTCCTCGAACCGCCCGAGAGCCATGCCGACCATTGCATGACCGTCGCCTCGATGGGCGTCCTGCTCGCGGGCGTTTACGGGGCCGAGCCCGGCACAGTCTTTCTCATGGGCCTCGCCCACCACCTGCACAATGCCGATTTGCCCGACGGCGGCTTCACCGGCGAGGAACTGCTCGGCGACCACCTCGGCCCGGTCATGCGACGCTTCACTGATCGGGCGCTCGGTGAACTGCCGCCCGGCCTTTGCGTGCGCGTCGAGGCGGCGCGGGATCACCTCGCCGACGTCGAGACGCCCGAGGGCCGGGCCTTCAACGCCGCCGACGTCTCTGATCGCGTCCTGCAGATGGCGCACTACGCCCAGAGCGCCTCCTTCGAGTTGCGACAGGCCCTGGTCGACCTCGACCTCGTCCACCCCGGTCCCTTGCAACGCTTCCACCAGGACGTGCTGGCGGCGGCGGGGATCTGGCCGTGCTGACGATCGTCGGCCCAAGCGGCGAGGCGATGCGGCGCGACACGCCGCACAGCCTGTTCGACGACGAGGACCGCTATCCCGTCGTCGACGGCATCGCCTACCTGCGCCCCGGCCGTGAGCAATTACGCAACGCCGCGCTCGCCGCCCTGGACGCGGGCGACGCGGCGACGGCGCGGCTGCTCCTCCTGCGAGACCAGGACGATTTCGCGCCCGAGCCGCCGCCGCCCTTGAAGCAGATCGAGCGGGCGCTGGCCGACCCCGGCCTCACCTTTCGCGGCGCCATGCAGGCACTCGGTTTCGGCCCGGTCGCCACCTACTTCGCACACCGCTGGTCGGCGCCGACCTTCCTCTCCGGCCTCGGCCTTCTTAACCGCCGCTGGCGACCGGCTTCGCCCCTCGTCGAGGTCGCCTGCGGCACGGGTCAGATCCTGCGCGAGGCGGCGCGGCGGGGGGGCAGCGTCGCCGGGATCGACGTCGTCTTCGCCAAGCTCTGGCTCGCCCGTCGCTTCGTCCTGGGCGAGGGCGTCGACCTGCTCTGCGCCGACGTGACGAAGCGGTTGCCCGTCGCACCCGTCGAGGGGGCGACGGTCTTGTGTCACGACGCCTTCTACTTCTTCGCCGACAAGGCGCTCGCCTTGGCCGAGATGCGCCGCCTCGTGCCGGGCGGGAGCGTCCTGATCGGCCACGCCCATAACGCCCGCTTCGATCACGGCCGCGTCGCCGGCACGCCGCTCGCGCCCGAGGCCTACGCCGACCTCGCCCCCGATGCCGACCTCTACGATGACGCAGCACTCGGCGCGGCGCTGATCGACGGGGGTGACGTGCGGCCGGCGTCGAGCGACGCCCTGCGCGACGTTGAGGCCGTCAGCCTCGCTATCGGCCCGGTGCTCAAAGGCAACGGTGTCGACTTTGCCCGCCCGATCGGGGGCGCCGGCCTGTGCCTCAACCCGCTGCTCGAAGCCGATGGCGGCGGCCGGCTGCACCCGGCGTGGCCGTCGCCCGCCTTCGCGCGCGAGTACGCGAACGCCACCTACCTCGACGGCGAGCCGTTACCCGCCGCCGCCGTCCTCGCCGCCGCCGCCGCGGGCGATACCGCCCATCCCGAGGTCGCCCGCCTCGCGGCGCGGCGCGTCCTCCTCGACCTGCCGCCGCGATGGTAGCCGACGCCCACGCCCCGCTCGGCTGGGCCGTCGTCGGCTGCGGCTGGGTCGCGCGCGACTACGTCATCCCCGGCATCGTGGCGAGCGCCAACGGCCGCTTGGCGGCGCTGTGCGACCCGAACCCGGCGGCGCTCGACGCCGTCGACGCCGACGCGCCGCGTTTTTACGACGTTGACACGGCCCTTCGAGCCCCGGGCGTCGAGGCGGTCTACATCGCCACGCCGAACCATCTGCACGAGGCCCAAGTTCGCGCCGCCGCCGCCGCGGCCAAGCACGTCCTGTGCGAGAAGCCGATGGCGCCCACCGCCGCCGCGGCCCGGCGCATGGTCGAAGCCTGCGAGGCGGCGGGCGTGCGCTACGCCACCGCCTTCGACCAGCGCTTCCACGCCGCGCACCGGACGCTGAAGCGCCTCGTCGCCGAAGGTGCGCTCGGGATCGTCAGCCAAGCGCGCGTCCACTACGCCTGCTGGGTCGGCGCCGACTGGGCGGCCGACAACTGGCGCATCGACGCGGCCCGCGCCGGCGGCGGTGCCGCGATCGACCTCGCGCCGCACGGTCTCGACCTCTTGCAGCACGTCCTCGGTCAGCCAGTCGTCGCGGTGCAGGCCATGCTGCAGCGCCGGGTGCACTCCTACCCGGTCGACGACGGCGGCGCCCTGATCGCCCGCCTCGCCGACGGCACGCTCGCCACCTTGAACGTCGCCTACAACTGCCCCGAGACCTATCCCCGCCGCCGCTTCGAATTGATCGGGACGAAGGCGATGGCGGAGGCGCACGACACGATGGGCCAGACGCCCGGCGGTCGCCTGCGCCTGATCGACGCCCTGAGCGGCGAGGCGAGCGACGTGCCGCTCGACGACGATCGCAGCCCGTTCGTGGTCCAGGTCGAGGCGTTCGCCGCCACCGTGCGCCTCGACCTTCCCTTCATCGGCGGCGAGCCGGCCCAGGACGTGGCGCTGGCCGAATTACTGGAACGAGCCCTGATTGATGGAACCGACGATGGCTGATGCGAGCGTGCTTGAGAGCGAGAGCGACGACCTGGAGCGGGTCGTCGCGACCTACCGCCGCCACCTGCCGGCGGGCAACCTGCACCTGTTTCGCGTCGACGGCCTGGACCGGCTCGACACCCCTGTCGCCACCGCCGCCTTCTTCCCCGAGGACGGCAAGCCCTGCGAGGGCTTCGGCTACGGCTTGAGCGAGGCCGAGGCGTTCACCGGCGCCTTGGGCGAACTGAGCGAGGAGAGCTTGGCCGACCGGGCGCTGGCGTCGATGCCGCGCGAGCGGGGCACGTATGACGCGATGCGCGATCGGCACGCCGTCCTCGACCCGCTCAAGCTCTGCCTGCCGGCCGGGAGCGGCTACGATCCGGCCGCGACCGAGATCGACTGGGTCTGGGGGACGCGCCACCCGGACGGGGCGAGGGTCCTCCTGCCGCTCGACGTGATCGCCGCCGACGAGGCCCAGGTCGGCTACGCACCGACGCTGTTCACCCCGATCACCAACGGCCTCGGCGCCGGCCTGTCCTTGGAGCGGGCGCTGGCGCACGGCCTCCTCGAACTGCACCAGCGCGACGGCAACGTGCTGGCCTACCGCGCCCTCGACCGGGGCGTCGTCGTCGATCTCGACAAGGTCGAGGACGCCGCCACGCTCGACCTGCTGGGCCGTTTGGAAGAGGCCGGCATCCAGGTGATGGTCAAGCTGGCCGCGACCGACTTCGAGATGGCGAACCTCTACGTCGTCGGCTTCGATCCCGTCGATCAGGGCTTTTCCTTGCAGGTCACCGCCTGCGGCGAGGCGGTCCACCCCGACCGCGAGGTGGGCTTACGCAAAGCGCTGACCGAGTTCGTCTCCTCGCGCTCGCGCAAGACGATGCGCCACGGCCCCCTCGACCTCCTGGCCAAGGTCGTGCCCGAGGCATTCTTGGAGGGCCGCATCGCCGCCGCCGACCCGGACAAGGAGGAGCCGCGCGCGCTTCGAGCCATGCTCGACTGGGCCGGCCGGTCGCGCGACGAACTGCGCGGTCACCTCGCCGACAGCGCCTTCTCGAACGGTTCGCGCGTCCTGTTCTCCTCGCTGCCGAGCGTGCCGTTCGGCTCGCTCGACGAGCCGGGTGCGCGGCTCGACTGGCTGATTGAGCGGCTGAAAGCGGAAGGGCTCGACCTCTACTACGTTGATTTCTCGATCGAGGGCTCGCCCGTTCGCGCCGTCAAGGTCGTCGTGCCCGGCCTGGAAGCCGAGACGATGAGCTACCACCGCATCGGCCGGCGCGGCGTCGAGCGGCTGCGCTCGGACTGGCGCGGGCGCTTTCTCGCCGACGGCCCCGGCGCGGGCCGGGCGCGCGTGCGGCTGACGCTTGAGGACGAGGAGGCGCTGGGCGGCCCGGTCTGGCTCGACACGGGCGCGATCGACGCCGCCGTGGGATCCCTCTACCCCCTCTACCGCGAGCCCGCCGGCCAAGCGGTGCAGGCGGCGCTGCGGCGGGGGTGGGGCCGAACGTAAGATGCCGCTCCGCTTCGCCTACAACACCAACGGCTGCGCCAACCACCGCCTCGTTGATGCGCTCGACCTCATCGCCGAGAGCGGCTACCGGGGCGTGGCGCTCACCCTCGACTTCCAGCACCTCGACCCGTTCGCGCCCGACTACGAGGCTCAGGCCGAGCGCTTGGCCCGGCGGCTCGACGACTTGAAGCTCGGCCTCGTCGTCGAGACGGGCGCCCGCTACCTGATGGACCCGCGCCGAAAGCACGAGCCGACGCTGCTCAACCCGACGGCGGAGGGCCGTGCGCGCCGGGTCGATTTCCTGCGCCGCGCGATCCGCGTCTGTCAGATCGGGCGCGGCGAGGCGGTCAGCTTCTGGGCCGGCGTGCCGCAGCCCGGCGTGGCGCGCGATCAGGCCTGGGCGTGGCTGGTCGAGGGCGTGGCGCGGGTCTGCGATCTCGCCGCCGAGGCCGGCGTTACGGCGGCCTTGGAGCCCGAGCCGGGGATGCTGGTTGAGACCGTTGACGATTACGCGCGACTCAAGGCCGAGGTGGCGGCGCGCACCGAGGCGCCCTTGCGCCTCGCCCTCGACACCGGCCACTGCATCGTCACGGGCGAGCGCGACCCGGCGGCGGCGGTGCATGAGTTCAAGGACGACCTCGGCACGCTCGCCCTGGAGGACATGCGCCGCGGTGAGCACGTCCACCTCCCCTTCGGCGAGGGCGACATGGACGTGCCGGCGGTCTTGGACGCGCTCGACGCGATCGGTTACGACCGCCTCGTCTGCGTCGAGCTCTCGCGCGAGGCGCACCGGGCGCACGCGGCGATCCCCGAGGCGATCGGCTGGCTGAAGGCGAGGACGGGCTGATGCGCGTCTGCTTCGTCTCGCGCCGCTACTTCCCGGCGATCTCGGGTATGAGCGTCTACGCCGAGAACCTGCTGCGGCAACTCGTGGCGCTGGGCCACGACGTCGTCATGGTCAGCCAGTACCGCAAGGACGCCAAGGGGATCGGCATCTACGGCGGCGGCCCGCCCCCGTTCGTGCCGGGCGTCGAGGTGGTGGGCCTGCGCTCCTACGGCGAGGAGCGGATCAACCACGACCTGCCCGCCGACTTCGAGGGCGACATGGCGGCGCTGGTCGGCGCCATTCAGGCGGCGCACGCGCACGAACCCTTCGACGTCATCCACGCCCAGTATGCCTACCCGACCGGCCTCGCGGCGATGGAGGCGGCGCGGCGCTTGGGCGTCCCCTGCGTCGTCTCGATCCAGGGCGGCGACGGCCACTGGGTCGGCGGCTGCTGCAAGACGCATAAAGCCGCGATGCTGGCGGTGCTCGGCCACGCCGACGCGCTCCTGATCGGCGCGCGTTCGTTCGCCCTGGAGGTGCAGGGCCATCACGGCACGCCCCTGGAACGCTTCACCATTGTCCCCGGCGCCACCGACGCCGAGCGCTTCGTGCCGCGCCCCGGCCTTCTTCCCGGCGAACTGCACGACCCGCCGCGGCTCCTCTACCACGGCCGCGTCGATCGCCGCAAAGGCACGTTCGAGCTGATCGACGCCGCGCGCATCCTCCTCGACGCCGGCCGGTCGTTCGAGTTGATCGTCTCCGGCATCGGCCCTGATCTCGACGCGACCCGGGCGCGGGCGGAGGCCGTCGGCATCGCCGGGCACTGCCGCTTCACCGGCTACGCCGGCTACGACGAGGCGCCCGGTGTCTACGGCCGGGGCGACGTCTTCGTCTCGCCGACCTACTCCGAGGGCTTCTCGAACACGATCCTGGAGGCGATGGCGTCGAACCTGCCGATCGTCTCGACCGACACGATCGGCGTCGTCGATTGCCTCACCGACGAGAAGAACGCGCTCCTCGTCCCGATCGAGGACGCCGACGCCCTGGCGCGCGCGATCGCCCGGCTGCTCAACGACGAGCGTCTTCGTGTCTGCCTCGCCGAGGCTGCCCTCGACGATGTCCGCCGCCTCTACGCTTGGCCGGTCGTGGCGCGGCAGATCGCCGGTGTCTACGCCGACTTGGCGGGCAAGGCCCCCGCCACCGGCTGGACCAACCTCTACGACCCCTCGTCCAGCCTCGCCGAGGCCGACCTGTCGTGCAGGTTTCGCCGGGATCCCCACCTGTTGTGAGAACGCTGCGCGTGCGCTAGGCGCGCGGCCTTTTTCTCTTCTTTTTTGCAACTTGTACCCGGACCTTCACCAGCATCCAGGCCAGCCCCGACCAAAGTGATAAAAAAGAGAAAAGAAAAGCCCCGCGCAGCGGACGCGAAGCGTTCATGATCCTAGCTCTCTCGCCGCACCTGGACGATGCCGCCTACTCCGCCGGCGGGACGCTGCGGCGCTTGGCCGATGCCGGTCACCGCGTCGTCGTGGCCACGCTGTTCACGCTCAGCGTGCCGAACCCGACCGGCTTCGCGCTCGCCTGTCAGACCGATAAGGGCCTCGCGCCCGACATTGACTACATGGCGCTCAGGCGCGGTGAGGACGCCGCCGCGATGTCGGGCCTCGGCGCCGAGGCCCGCCACCTCGACCTGCCCGAGGCGCCGCACCGGGGCTACGCCTCGGCCAAGGATCTATTCGGCCCGATCCGTCCCGATGACGCCGCCACGACCGGTGCCGTGGCGACGCGGGTGCGGGCGCTCGTCGCCGAATTGGCCCCCGGCCTCGTCCTGACGCCGCAGGGCTTGGGCGGCCACGTCGACCACGTCCACCTCGTCCGCGCCCTTCTGGGCATGGAGCTACCTGTCGTCTGGTGGCGCGACGCCCCCTACGCCATCCGCACCCCCGAAGCCCTACCGCCCGAACCGCTCGGGCCAGGACAGTGCCCGGTCGTGATCCCGATCGCTGCGACGCTGGGCGCCAAGCTCGACGCCTGCGCCGCCTACGCGAGCCAGAACGGCTTCCAGTTCGGCAGCGACGCCGCGACGCGCGAGGCGCTCGCCCGCTTCGCCGAGGCGGAAGGGAAGGGTGTGCCCGCCGAGCGTTTCGTCGCCGACCCCGCCGCGGCGGGGCGGCTGCACGGGCTTCTCTAGGAACAAGCGCGAGAAACGCCTCAGGCGTCCTGGCTCGATTGCCGGACGGCGCCGGTGAGGCGCAGGCCGTCCACGCCCTCGCCGTACGTGTCGGCCTCGATCGGACCGCTGGCCGGTATGGGACTCGGCGTCGCGGGCGGCGTCGGAAAGCCGTCGAGGATGCCGGCCATGCGCACCGCGTCGGTCGGGTTCAGTTCCTCCGGCACGGCGGCGATGCCGCGCGCGGCGAGGCGACGGCCCAGGCTCAAGCGCGAGGTCAGCACGGCGAACGGCACGCTCAAGAGCAAGGCGCCGACGAGCGGCAGCGCCCAGGGCACGACGGCGGGCGCCAGCGCCGCGAACAGGGCGAGCAGGACGGCCCCCGCCACGGTCTGCGGCCAGAGCGAGTGCCAAGCGTCGGCGACGCCCAGGCTGCGGCCCTCGCGGCGCTGCGCTGACCATTGCAGGCGATGGCCGAAGAATAAGGCGGTGATGAAGATGGTGATGGCAAAACCGATCGCCGGCGCCATGATGAAGCCGAACACGAGTTCGAGCCCGAGCCCCGGCAGGACGCGGCCGATCCCGCCGTGCGCCGCCCTCGCCTCGCGCCGAACCAGGAGGTCGACGGCGCCGACGATCTTGACGGCGAAGATCATCGCCATCAGCACGAGGTAGAGGGTGATGAAGTCGGCGAAGCCCACCTCGCCCCACGACGCCGGGTCGAGCGGCGGCAGGAGGTTTGGTCCTGCCAGACCGAGTTTAAGCGCCACGAGGTGCAAGGCGCCGGTGACGATGAAGCCGAACCACGCAAACGGGCCGACATACATCAAGGCCGCCATCGCCAGACTGACCCGTCCCATCGCCTTCAGGTCCGGCAGGTGCAGGAGCCGCAAATATTGCAGGTTGCCGAAGCACCAGCGCAACTCGCGCTTGATGAAGTCGGGCAGGGTGGGCGGCGTGTCCTCGAACGTGCCGCCCTCCTCGGGCAGGATGTGGACGCCGTAGCCGGCCCGGCGCATCAAGACGGCTTCGAGGTGGTCGTGCGAGAGCACCTCGCCGCCCAAGGGCGGCGGTCCCGGCACGCGCGGCACGCGGCAGTGTTCGAGGTAGGGTGCCAAGCGGATGATCGCGTTGTGGCCCCAATACGAGGCCTCGTCGCCCTGCCACCACGTCTTGCCGACGATGTAGGGGCGCAGGCCCTGGCGGGCGCCGAACTGAACGAAGCGGGCGAACGGGCTCAGGGCCGGCAACCCGACGACGAGCGTCTGGATCAGGCCGAGGCGCGGGTTCGCCTGCATCAGCCGGGCGAGCCGGACGACGCGCTCGCCGTCCATCAGGCTGTCGGCGTCGAGGATGACCATGTGATCGAAACGGTGCCCGTGCGCGGCGCCGAATTCGCGCAGGTTGCCGACCTTATGGTCGGTGTTCACGCTGCGGCGCCGGTAGTGCAGCCGTCCTGGCCGAGGGTCTTGCGCCCGCCACGCGGCGAAGCGCCGCGCCTCCTCGGCGGCGATCTTCGGGTCGCGCGTGTCGCTGAGCAGGAAGACCTCGAAGGCGTCGCCCGCGCCGGTGCGATCGAGCAGGGTCACCGTCGTCGAGAGCAGGCGAAAGACCAGCCCCGGATCCTCCTCGCAGATCGGCATGACGACCGCGGTCCTCGTCGTCAGCGGCAGGTCGCCCGGCTCGTTCAGGGGCGCTACGGCCGCGGCCGCCTTGTCGCCGTAGACGACGAGCAGGACGAGGCCGGCGACGACGCTCCACAGGCTCAAGGCCAGATGCGGCTTGGTGAGCGCCACGAAGACGAGCATGAGCGCCTCGAACCCGTTCAGCCCGTCGACGCCCAGGAGCCGGTACATCGCCAGCACGACCGCGAGGACGGTCGCGGTCGAGAGAGACGCCACGAGCCAGCGGCGGCGGCGCATGGCGGGGGCGTACGCGGCCGAGCCGATCGGCGGCGTGAGGGCGGGGGTGGGATGCACGCGGCGTCCTTTTTGATTATTTCGTGACCGACCGGTTGAGGCGTTGTGAGTGCGGCCGACAGCCCTAAGAGGTGAATCGCTTGAACGGTTGTCCAATCGTGGCTAGGCAATACCCAGCCGCGCCAGCTAGCGGCTTTTCTCCCGTAAGCAAGGCTGTAAGCTTTTGGTCGCACCCCCTCCTATCGGCCCGCTCGGCGTCGCCCGCAAGCCGGACGTTCCTGTCCTGGAGCCGCCCGCGACCAGATGGCCCTATCTGGAGAGCGCGGCCTTTCGCCTCCGCGGCGCCGTCGCCGCCCACTTCGTGCGGCGCTGCCCGACGGTCGTCGAGATCGGCGGCGGGCGAACGCCGATGGACGGCTACCTCGACGACGCCAGGGTCGAGGTGATCGTCGTCGATCCGTTCCTCCCCGACGTCGAGCGGCCGCTCAAGCACGGCGGCCGCGCCCGCCACGTTCGCGGCCGCTTCCAGGACATCGTCTGGGACGTGCGCCGCCCCGGCGGCTTCGGCCTCGTCATGCTCGGCCTCGAACTGCTCGACATGGGCGAGGAGGATTTCGCCAACCTCTACGCCCTGATCGATGCCGCCGCCGTCACCGTCCTCGAATTCGCCGCGACCTTCGCTACGCCGCGCGAGCAGTACGGCCTGATCCGCGCCAACACCGTGGTCGAGGAAACCCTCCGCTTCACCTACGACCTCGACGGCAACGATTTCGGCAAGAACGCCGACGAATGGCCCTGGCCCGTCCACACCAAGCGCGAGTTCCACGTTCTCGAACGGCGGGGATGAATGCTTCGGGTGCGCTTGCCGCGCGGCTTTTTCTCTTTGGCATTACCAATTAAAATGGACACATGGCTCTGGCGGTAGGTAAAGGTTGAGTCGACGGAAAAACGATCGGCTGCGGGAGCTATACATAGAAGCGGACCGGGAGAAGGCGTTCGCCTCGTACCGTAGGGGATTGGCCTGCGCAGCATTGCTGACGTCTTGGGCAACGACAACGTCATGGTGTTGAAGTGGGTGAGGAAGATCGGCCGAGGCCAAGCCCAAGGAGATGGTCGAACGCGCCCTCTACAGCCGCTTCTTCCCAGGCGTGCTCGCCTAGCAGTGCCAAAGCGAAAAAGAAGCCCCGCGCGGCAGACGCGAAGCGTTCGCCTTAACTGCCGTTAACCATAAAGCAAGATCCGCAAGCCTAAACCGTCCCGGCTGGTTCACGAAACCTCATAGCCGGAGACGACGATGGCCCGCGTTCTGATTGCCGACGACGACGATCTCTTGATCGAACTCGTGACCTTCACGCTTGAGAGCCGCGGCCACGAGGTGGTCACGGCCGACGACGGCGACCTCGCGATCGAGCGCGCCCAGGCCGAGCGGCCCGACCTCATCGTGCTCGACGGGATGATGCCCGGCCGCGATGGACTCGAAGTCCTGCGCGAGCTGCGCCAGGACCGGGAACTCGCCAACGTTCCGGTCATCATGCTGAGCGCCCGCAAGCAGGAGCGCGACGTGGTGGGTGGCCTCGCCCAGGGCGCCGACGACTACCTCGTCAAGCCGTTCATGCCCGAAGAGCTGGCGATGCGGGTGACGAAGGCGCTGCGCGCGCGGGGCGTCTGATGCAAACGGCGGGCGTTGTGCGGGCGCGAAGGCTGGCGTGGGCGACTTTGTGCGCGTCCCTCCTCCTGGCGGGCACGGGCGGCGCTGCCCTGGCCGGTCTCGACGAGATCAAGGCGCTGCGCGACGCCGGGCGCTTTGAGGAGGCGCTCGTCGTCGTCGGCGAGCGGCGGGCAACGTTTCCAGGCGATGCCGATCTGGCGCTCTTTCAAGGCCAGTTGCTGGGCTATCTCGGCCGCTACGACGCGGCGCTCGCGGCGCTGGCCGAGGCCGAGGCGCTGGCGCCCGACTACGCCGACGTGCACCGGGCCCAGATACGCATTCGCTTCTATCGCGCCTCGGCGGCGACGCCGATCGAGGACGGGGCGCTGCTGCCGGTCGCGGGCAGCCCCGACGCCAACGCCTACGTGCAAGGGCGCCTCGCCTTGCGTGCCGGGCTCCATCCCGAGGCGCGGGCGGCGTTCGAGCGCGTGGTCGCGAACGAGCCGGCCTACGCCGAGGCGTGGCTGGCGCTCGGCGACGCCGCCCGCGAGCAGGGCGACACCGCGGCGTCGCGCGTCGCCTACGAAACGGCGCTCGACCTGCCGGGCGCCGACAGCGCCGCCGCGATGCGGCTGCGGGCCTTGGCGCAGCAGCACTGGACGTGGCTCGTCGGGCTCTCGGGAAGCGCCAGCCGCGTCGAGGGCGGGGAGCCCTGGGCGGAGAGTTACGCCAGCCTCACCCGTCGCTTGGGCGGCGGCCGGTTGGTCGGCGCCAGCTACGAGACGGCGCGGCGCTACGACGACAAGATCGACACGCACGTGGCGCTCAACCTGACGCAGCGTTTCACGCCCAAAACGGCCGGTTTCGTCGCACTCGGCGTCACCCCCGCCGCCGACTTCCTGCCGACCTGGCGGGCGAAGGCCGGGGTCGAGCACGAGCTGCGGCCGGGCAACGGGCGGCTCGGCGGCACCGTCGGCTCCGCCGACGTGACGCTCGCGGACTACGACGCCGGTCTGGCGCGCACGCTGGGGTTGGGCTTGACCCAGTACACGGCCGACGGTGTCAGTTGGGGCACCGTGAGGCTGACGGGCGGGTTCGATCCCGAGGGACGCCTCGACTTCGGCGCCTCCTTGCGCCTCGACCACCAGATCGACGACCGCAACCGGGTCTATCTCGGCGTGGCGCGCGAGAGCGACGCCGAGCGGTACGGCGCCATCGACCGCGACACGATTTTCACCGGCTACCGGCGCGACTTGAGCGATCACGTCACCCTCGACCTGTCGCTCGGCTACGAGACGCCCGACCGGGGCCGCGACCGGCAGAGCTTCACGGCCGGCTTGACCTTGAGGTTCGATTAGATGCCCTTCACCCCGCTGGCGCTCGTGGTCTTCGTGCGGCTGATATGGATGGGGGCGATCGCCTTTGTCCTGCTGGGCGCGATCATCCTGGCCGTTCTCGTCCTGCGCCGGGCCCGAAGCGAGGCCAAGGCGGCGCGCGAGGCGTTCGCGCGCAAGGAAGCACGCCGGTCGCTCCTGCGCCGCGCGAACGGGCTCGACGAGCCGGGGGCTTGGCCGGCCGTCCTGTCGCCCGAAGACTGGTCCGACCTGTTCGACGAGGTGCACCAGATGCTGCGCGGCGAGGCGCGGACCCGCCTCGCAATCTTGGGCGAGAAGCTCGGCCTTGAGCGCTACCTCGTGGGTCGCCTGGGGCACGGTACCCCGGCGCGGCGGGCCGAGGCCGCGCGGCGCCTCGCGCTGTTCGAGGGTGACGCGGCGACGGCTGCCCTTGAGCGCGCCCTGGAGCACCGGCACGAGGCCGTTCGCCTCGCCGCGGCGGAGGCGTTGCTCGACCGGGTGCCCAACCCCGCGGCACTCGCGGCCCGAGTCCTGCGCCGCCGCGTCTCGGGCGCCGGACGGCGCTTTCTCATCAACCTCGCCCGCAAGAACGGCGCCGCCGCGATCGTGCTCTTGAAGGGGGCCGACGACTTAAGCCGCGTCGGCCTGATCGACGCCTTGGCCGAGGCCGGCGAGGGGCAGGCCGTGGGTCCGATCGCTGCGCTCGCGGCGACGGCCGAGGCGGGGGCGGTGCGTGCCGCGGCCCTGCGGGCGCTTGGCCGACTGCGTGCCAAGAAGACCCCTGAACTGGCGCTCAACGCCCTCAATGACCCTGATCCCCGCGTGCGGGCCGAGGCGCAGCGCCTGACGCGAACCACGTCGACCATACCGAGTAGCCCCCTACAAGGAGCCCCGGCATGACGGCGCCGACGCCGGCGTGGGCGCTCCTCGACTGGCTCGCCGAGGTGCTGGCGATCGTCGTAATCGTGGCCAGCCTCGCCCCCAACCTCGTCTACGTGGCGCTCTTGTGCCTCGCCTGCGGCATCATGCTGCGCCGGCCGAAGGCCAAGTTCAGCCGCTCGCTCTGGGCCGAACTCGTCGACGTCGCCCCGCCGATCACGATCGTCGTGCCGGCCTACAACGAGGAGGCGACGATCGTCGAGTCGGTGCGCTCGCTCCTGGCGCTGCAATACCCGAACTTTCGCGTCATCGTCGTCAACGACGGCTCAGGCGACGCTACCCTGCGGCGCTTGGCCGAGCGCTTCGACCTGCAACCGGCGCGCACGGCGCCGTCGAGCAGCCTCGACTGCGCGCCGGTGACGACGGTGCTGCGCTCGGCCAGGGCCGAGAACCTGCTCGTCCTCGACAAGCAAAATGGTGGCAAGGCCGACGCGCTCAACGCCGGCATCAACCACGTCGAGACCGACTATTTCTGCACGATCGACGCCGACAGCCTGCTCGAAGGCGACGCCCTGCTGCGCGTCATGCGCCCCTTCGTCGAGGATCCGGAGCGCGTCGTCGCGGGCGGCGGCACGGTGCGCGTCGCCAACGGCTGCACGGTCCGGGCCGGGCGCGTCCGCGAGGTGAACCTGCCGCGCCGACTCCTGCCGCTGCTGCAGACGGTCGAATACCTGCGCGCCTTCACCATGGCCCGGCTCGCCTGGGGCAAGGTCGGCGCCTTGATGATCGTCTCGGGTGCCTTTGGCGTGTTCCGCCGCGACGTCGCCCTCGACGTCGGCGGCTACAGCCGGGACACGGTCGGCGAGGACATGGAGATCATCGTCAAGATCCACCGCCGGATGCGCGAGACGGGGCGCGACTACGAGATCGCCTTCGTGCCCGAACCCGTGTGCTGGACCCAGGTGCCGGACGATCTGTCCGTCCTCGCCCGCCAGCGCATCCGCTGGCATCGGGGTACGCTCGAAACCTTCTTTCGCCACCAGGACATGCTACTGCGCCCGCGCTACGGCGTCGTCGGTGGCGTCGGCTTCGGCCACATCCTGCTGGTCGACGTGCTGACGCCCCTGATCGAACTGGTGAGCTACGTCTTGATGCCGCTGTTCTGGTATTTCGGCCTGGTCTACTGGGAATTTCTCGCCGCCTGGCTGGCGCTCACCTTCGGCTTTGGCATCTTCGTCTCGATCGGGACCCTGATCTTGGAGGAACTCGAACTGAGGCGCGTGCCCCGCGCGCGCGACTTGGCGCTCTTGGCCCTGGTCGCGGTCGTCGAGAACCTCGGCTACCGCCAACTCAACAATCTCTGGCGCGCGATCGGCCACTGGCGCTACCTGCGCGGCGACAAGAGTTGGGGGGCCATGCGTCGCCAAGCGTTCGCAGGGTAGGAGAACGCTTCGCGTGCGCCGGCGCTTGGATGCCTTGCGCTGCGAGGCATTCTTCTCTTCTTTGTCTTTGTTCGAAGCTAGAGCATTTTCAAGCGAAACCGGACCGGTTTCGCGCCAAAAAAATGTGCCTATACAAAATGTGCCTATACAAGAAGATAGAGCGTTTTATATGGACCGATTGGTCCGGCACTTGGTGACGAACTCGAAGGGCGTCGGGCGGCGCAGGATCTTGAGCCGCTGAGCATCGTTGTAGGCGTTGATGAAGTTTTCTAGATGACCGCGAAGCTGCGCGTGATCGGCGTTGTGGTGGCGTTGGACGGTTGCGTCTTTGATCATCCGTTCGATTTCTGATCGGGGTCGAAGACAGGTCTGCCCGTTCGAGCGGCGGCGGCGAAGGGTGACGCAGACAGCTTCTTCCTCAACTGTTAGCACCGTCGAGCGCACGCCCTCCTCAGGGGTCGAAAACAGCCTACCACCACACCTCAGAACCGAACAGCCAGCCCCAGCCGAGAGCCAGCATCGGACAAAGGCAAAAAAGAGAAAAAAGGCTGCGCGCCTAGCGCACGCGCAAGTGTTCACCCCACCCGCGTCACATGCCCCATCTTCCGCCCGACTTTTGCCTCGCCCTTGCCGTAGAGGTGCAGCCGGGCGCCGGGCTCGGCCAGGATTTCGGCCCAAGCCTCGGCCTCGTCGCCGAGCAGGTTGGTCATGCGGGCCGGCCGGATCGGGGTCGTTGCGCCGAGCGGCAGGCCGCAGACGGCGCGGACGAGTTGCTCGAACTGCGAGGTGGGGGCGGCGTCCAGGCTCCAGTGGCCGGAATTGTGCGGCCGGGGCGCCATCTCGTTCATGAGAAAATGGCCCGCGTCGTCCTCGAACATCTCGACCGCGAGCAGGCCGACGAGTTCGAGCGCGTCGGCGAGGCGGCGGGCTACCGACTCGGCCTTCGTCGCCGCTTCGGAGCCGAGCGGGGCCGGCACGATCGTCTGGCGCAAGATGCCGTCCTCGTGCCGGTTCTCGACCGGGGGGTAGGCGGCGCCGTCCCCGTCCTCGCCGCGGGCGACGATCACCGAGACCTCGCGGCGAAAGCGGACCCTCCCCTCCAGGATGCAGGGCACGCCGCCGAGGCGGGCGAAGGCGGCATCAAGCGGCTCGCCGTCGCTCAAAACCACCTGCCCCTTGCCGTCGTAGCCGAGGCGCGCGGTCTTCAAGATCGCTGCACCCGGCACCTTCGCCCGGGCGGGGCCGAGATCGCCCTGGCCCACGATCGCGGCCCAGGGCGCCGTCTCGATCCCGTTCGCCGCGGCGAACACCTTCTCGCGCAGGCGGTCCTGCGTCACGGCGAGGACGGCAGCATTCGGCCGCACCGGCACGCGACCGGCGAGAATATCCAGCGCCGCGACCGGCACGTTCTCGAATTCCAGCGTCACGACGTCGACGGCGGCGGCGAAGGCGTCGAGCGCCGCCCCGTCGTCGTAGCCGGCGATCGTGTGCTCGGCCGCGACGTCGAAGGCCGGGTTGTCGCCCGCCGGCGCGTAAATGTGGCAGCGATAGCCGAGGCGCGCCGCCGCCGCCGCGGTCATCCGCCCGAGCTGGCCGCCGCCGAGGATGCCGATCGTCGATCCGGGCTTGAGCATCACGCCTCCGGCCGCTCCGCTACCGAGTCGCGCTGTTGTGCCCGCCACGCGGCGAGACGTTCGGCTAGTGCCCCGTCGTTCAAGGCGAGGACGGATGCCGCGAGGAGGGCGGCGTTGGCGGCCCCGGCCCCGCCGATCGCGAGCGTGCCGACCGGCACGCCCCTCGGCATCTGGACGATCGAGAGCAGGCTGTCGAGGCCGCTCAAGCTGCGGCTTTGCACCGGAACGCCGAAGACCGGCAGGGGGGTCAAGGAGGCGATCATGCCCGGCAGGTGAGCGGCCCCCCCGGCCCCAGCGATGACGATCGAGAAACCCTCGCCCACCGCGCCTTTGGCGAAGGCGTAGAGGCGCTCGGGCGTGCGGTGCGCCGAGACGATGCGGGCGTCGTAGCCGACCTTGATCGCATCCAGGATCTCGGCCGCCGCTCGCAAGGTCGGCCAATCCGAGCCGCTGCCCATGACGATCGCGACCGGTCTGAGTCCGCTCACCCCGGTTCGGCCTCGTCATGCCGGCCGAACATGTCGACGGCCGCTTGCGCCGCCGCCTCGTTCTCGGCCTTGATCTGCAAGAAGACTTCCTCGCGCAGCACGCTCGCCGTCGCCGGGAAGGTGAAGCCGAGCTTCACGCTGCGGCCTTTGACGGCGACGACCCGGACCTCGACTTGATTGTTGACGATCACCGCCTCGCCGGTGCGGCGGGTCAAATAGAGCATGTCCGTTCCCTCGTCGGAGGCGTCGAATCGATGGCTGTGGCCGCCCGAGGCTTAACGGCTTGTTAACCCTAACAGGATATTACCGCAATCACACAAGGCGGGGATTTTGACCCGTCGAGGCGGCGGCCGCCGCGGGATATGGCCATTCGAGCGAGGTTTACGGCATGAGCGTCCTCTTTAATCTGATCTCGGCCAGGGGTGCTTGGTTGCAGGCGCGTCACGGCGTCCTGGCGCAGAACGTCGCCAACGCCGACACGCCCGACTACAAGCCGCACGATCTGAAAGGCGGCGACTTCGACGACCTGCTCCGGCGCGCGGCCCGGCCCGAGCGCGGCTTGGGCTTGGTGGGCACGCAAGCCGGCCACATCGCTGCCACGCCCTTGGCGACGCTCGACACCGCCGGCCGCGAGGTGGACGGCTTCGAGACGTCGCTCTCCGGCAACGAGGTCGTCTTGGAGGAGCAGACGGAGGCGATGATGCAGACCCGCCTCGACTACGAGACGACGACCAACCTGTATCGCAAGTACTTAGGCATGCTGCGCACCGCCGTCGGCACGGCCGGCGGCTGACGCGGCCCCAAGCGAAGGAACTGAACGATGGATCTGTCGACCTCGATGCGCCTCGCCGCCGCCGGCATGAAGACCCAGTCGGCGCGGATGCGGGTGGTCTCGGAGAACCTCGCCAACGCCAAGTCCACCGCCGAGACGCCCGGCGGCGAGGGCTATCGCCGGCAGGTCTTGACCTTCGGCAACCGCTTCGATCGCGCGTTGGGGGCCGAAATGGTCGAGGTGACGCGCCGCGGCGTCGATCAGAGCCCGATGGACCGCCGCTACGAACCCTCGCACCCGGCCGCCGACGGCGAGGGCTACGTCCTCTACCCCAACGTCAACCCCTTGATCGAGCTGATGGACATGCGCGAGGCGCAGCGCTCGTTCGAGGCCAATTTGAGCGGGATGCAGCAGGCGCGCAGCATGCTGCAGCGCCTGATCGACGTGCTGCGCTGACGGCTAGCTTACCAACGAAGGGATCACGACGATGACACAGATCGGTTTTGCCCGGGCGCTCAACGCCTACCAGGCCGCCACCGAGCGCACGCTCGGCAACGACGAGCAGAACTCCAACCCGGCGCCGGCGTTCGGCGCCCTCTTGAAGGGCGAACTCGTCGGCGGCGTCGACGCGCTGCGCCAGGGCGAGGCGGCGTCCTTGCAGAACCTCGCCGGCCAGGCCAACACGCAGGCGCTGGTCGAGGCGGTGACGGCCGCCGAGATGTCGCTGGAGAAGGTGACGGCGGTCCGCGACCGGGTCTTGAGCGCGTACCAGGAAATCATCCGGATGCCGATCTAACGCCGACCGCACGCAACGACTCGCCCTGATCTTGGGAGATCCGTGTTGACCGAGGACGCTTTCATCCAATTGACCCGCGAAGCGCTTTGGCTGATGGTCAAGGTGGGGGCGCCCGTGATGCTGACGGCGCTCGCCGTCGGCCTCGTCGTCTCGCTGTTGCAGGCGCTGACCCAGGTGCAGGAGATGACGCTCACCTTCGTGCCCAAGGTGCTCGCGATATTCGGCGTCACGGTGCTGACCGTGCCCTTCATGCTGGGCGCGCTCAAGGGCTTCACCGAAGAACTGTTCGTGCGCATCGCCACCGGGGGCCTCGGCTGACCATGGACGTCCCCGCCCTCGTCGGTCAGGAAGTCTTCGCCGTCTTGTTGATCTTCTGCCGCATCGGTGCTGCCTTCATGGTGATGCCGGCGATCGGCGAGAGCTACGTCTTGAGCCGCCTGCGCCTCTTGCTCGCGTTCGCGGTCAGCCTGCTGCTGGCAGGCCCCTTGGCCCCCGTCATGCCGGCCCTGCCGGACGAGCCCGCCGATCTTGCTTGGCTCGTCATGCTCGAAGTCGTCGTCGGTCTCTTCTTGGGCATCACCCTGCGCTTGGCGATGACCGTGATGCACTTCGGCGGGGCGGTGCTCGCCATGCAGTCCGGCCTCTCGGCCGCCTCGATGTTCGACCCGAACGAGGCGTCGCAGGGCACCATCTTCGGCAATCTGCTCACCACCTTGGGCCTCGTCCTCATCGTCGCGAGCGACACCCACCTCCTCCTTCTCAAGGGGCTGAGCCTGAGCTACGCGCCGCTCGCCGCCGGCGCCGATCTTCCGGCCGGCGACATGGCGCAGGCGTACTTGCGCCTGTTGGGCATCGCGGTCGCCGCCGGCTTGAAGCTCGCGGCCCCGCTCGTCGTCGTCGGCTTCGCGCTCTACCTGCTCATGGGCCTCCTCAACCGGCTGATGCCGTCTTTACAGGTCATGTTCGTCATCATGCCGGTGCAGATCATGACTTCGCTCGTCGTGATCCTCTTATGCCTCGGCTTCACGGCGAGGCTGTTCCTCGACACGCTGGGCAGCGCCCTCCTCTGGCTCGACGTACCTTGAAAGGCTGAGCGGTGGCCGACGATCAGGACAAGTCGCAAAAAACCGAGCAGCCGACGCAAAAGCGGCTCGACGACGCGCGCCAGAAGGGCCAGATCGCCAGCTCGCGCGAAGTCGGCAGCTTTCTGCTCTTCGCCACCGCCGCCCTGTTGAGCGTCACCGTCGCCCCCGAGGCCGCCTCCAAGCTCAAGCTGCTGATGCGCACCTTCTTGGCCCAGGCGCACGCCCTGCCGACCGACCCGGCCGGCGTCGGCCACGTCCTCATGGGGGCGCTCCTCGACACCGTCTTGATCCTCGCTTTGCCGTTCTTGGGCTTCATCGTCGCCGCGATCGCGGCGTCCGCCGTGCAAAACGGCATCGTCGTCAGCCTGGAGAGCATGAAGCCCAAGTGGGAGAAGCTCTCGCCGCTCGCCGGCCTCAAGCGCCTGTTCTCGGCGAAGTCGATGGTCGAGTTCTTGAAGAACCTCGGCAAGCTGCTGCTCGTCTCGGCCGCCGGCGCCGTCGTGCTCTGGCCCGAGCGCTACCGCCTTTTGAGCGTCGATCAGATCGAGGTCGGGGCGATGTCCGCCTACCTCACCGGGCTGTGCTTTCGCCTCTTCTTCGCCGCTTGCATCGTCATGGCACTGCTCGCCGGCATCGACTTCGCGTGGCAGCGCTTCGACTACATGAAGCAGATGCGCATGTCGCGCCGCGACATCCAAGACGAGCACAAGCAGATGGACGGCGACCCGCACATCAAGGGCCGCTTGCGGCAGATGCGCATGGAGCGCGCCCAGCAGCGCATGATGAGCGACGTGCCGGGCGCCACCGTCGTCGTCACCAACCCGACCCACGTCTCGGTGGCCCTGCGCTACGACCCCGAAAAGGCGCCGGCCCCGATCGTCGTCGCCAAGGGCGTCGATCACCTCGCCATGAAGATCCGCGAGGTGGCGCGCGCAAACGGCGTACCGCTGATCGAGAGCCCGCCGCTCGCCCGCTCTTTGAACAAGGGCGTCGAGATCGGCGAGCCGATCCCCGAGCAGCACTACAAGGCGGTCGCCGAGATCGTCGGCTACGTCATGCGGCTGCGCCAGGGTTAACGCAAATAAGCCTTGTTTATAAAAGGGTTATTCACTGACCCTGACGTAGCATGCCCCTCGATTGAAACGCGATGCCGGATCCGCCCGGCCGATCGAGGGGTCCGTCATGCGCCTTGCCGTTCTCGTTGCCGTCGTGCACCTCGTCGTCGCGGCGCCGGCGTTCGCCCTGCCGCCGATCGCGCTGTTCGGCACGGCCGAGTTTCGCGCGGACTCGCACGAGGCCCTGCCGCAGTGGCGGCGCCTGCTCGGTGGCATCGCCGCCGAGGCGCCGGTCTACGACGCCTGCGCCGCCGACCCCGCCGCTTGTCCGAACCGGGCGATGATGGCCTGGATGACCCTGCTCGCCGGGCTCGAAGGGGCGCCCGAGGCCGAGCAGGTGCGCGCGATCAACCGCTTCGCCAACCAATGGCGCTACGCGACCGACCTGGAGAACTTCGGCCGGAGCGACTACTGGGCGACGCCGGGCGAGTTCCTGCGCCGCTCCGGCGACTGCGAGGATTACGCGATCTTCAAGTACGTGTCCTTGCGCCTGCTGGGCCTGCCGGCCAAGCGCTTGCGCCTCGTCGTCCTGCAGGATACGCTGCGCGACCTCGCCCACGCCGTGCTCGCCGTCTACGGGGACAAGGACGTCCTGATCCTCGACAACGTCACCGATGCCGTGCTGCCGCACGCGCGGCTCGTTCAGTACGTGCCCTACTACTCGGTCAACGAGGACGCCCGCTGGGCGCACGTGCCGTCGAGCGATCTCCTCATGAGCGCGGCTGGAACCGGGACCACGCGTTGACTCTGGCCGGGCGAGCGCCGGCCGGGCCCGAGACGGCGGCGCCGCGCTCGGGGCTTTAAATGAACGCTTCGCGTGCGCTGGCGCGCGGCCTTCTCTTTCTCTTTTTTGCTTTTGTCCGAGGCCCGCCCTCGGCGTTGAGGCCAGCCTCCTGCGCTAACACTGGCAAAAAAGAAAGAGAAAAAGCCCCGCGCAGCGGACGCGAAGCGTTTGTTCACCGCGCCGCCAAACACGCGACCAACGCACATAAGCTCAACACCGTGCGCGCGGCGTGGAGGCGGCCCCACTGGCCGATGAGGGGGCGGGCGTCGGGGTCGGGGACGCTCGGATCCATGCGCATCAGCGCCTTGTTGGTCGGCATCATGACCAACAGGGTGTAGGGCCAGTTGGCGGCGATCAGGAGGGCGCCCAAGAGCCAGAACCAGCCGCCCTCCTGGAAGAAGGCGAGGAGCGCCAGGACGGCGCCGACAATCGCGAGCGTGGCCTGGAGCATGAAGCCGCGCTTGTAGGCGGACTGCCACTCGGCGAGCAGCGGACCGTCCTTGAGGCGCAGGCGCGCCGGCTGCTCGGCGACGTTGATGTAGAGCGCCGTGCCGAAGAACATCGCGATCGCGGCGATGGCGAGGTCGCCGATCAGAACGGCTCGTCCGCGCGCAAGTCCCGGCGGTAGCGCTTCCACTTGTCGACGTAGCCCTCAGTCCCGCGCCGGACGCGCTCGGCCTGATCGGGCCGCACCTCGCCCTTGATCCGCCCCGGCTGGCCGAGGACGAGGACGTTGTCGGGGATCGTCTTCTCTTCGGCAATCAGCGTGTTGGCACCGATAAGGCAGTTCTTGCCGATCGTGGCGCCGTTTAGGATCACGGCACCGATGCCGATCAGGCAGCCCTCGCCGATCGTGCAGCCGTGCAGCATCGCCATATGCCCGACCGTGACGTTGGATCCGATCGTGAGCGGGTAACCGGGGTCGGTGTGCAGGACGCAGCCGTCCTGCACGTTCGAGCCCCGCCCGAGCGTGATCCACTCGTTGTCGCCGCGCAGGACCGCGTTCCACCAGACCGAGGCGTCTTGCATCAGGCGCACCCGGCCGATCAGCACCGCCGAGGGCGCGATCCAGTAGTCCTCGTCCTCGGTCTCGATCCGGGCGTCGCCCAAGGCGTAACGCACACTTCTTCCCTTACCCGCTCGGCGGCGGGCGCCAGCCGCGACGCCCGCCCGACCCAAGTCTCAAGCGTTGTTCAAGGTCGCGTTCAGCGTGATATCGACGCCGGCCAGCGCCTTCGAGACCGGGCAGCCCGCCTTCGCCTTGGCGGCGAGGTCGTCGAAGGTCGACTGATCGATGCCCGGCACCTTGGCGTCCAGCGTGATGACCGAGGTCTTGATGGCGAAGCCCTCGCCCTCCTGCTCGACGCTGACGACGGCCTCGGCGTCGAGCGCGTCGGCCTTGAAGCCGGCCTCGCCGATCATGTGGGCGAGCTGCATGGCAAAGCACCCGGCGTGCGCCGCCGCGACCAGTTCCTCGGGGTTGGTGCCGGACGTGCCGCTCTCGTCTTGAAAGCGGCTCTTGAACGAGTAGGGCTGCTTATCGAAGGCGCCGCTTTGCAGGGTGAGCGCGCCGTCGCCGTCGCTCAAGACGCCGTGCCAGACGGCGGTCGCGTGTCGTTTCATGCTCTTGTTCCTTCAACTGTTGTGCCTCGACCAGAAGCGGCGCGTTGACACGCCGGTAACGTCGAGCCAGCGCAAAAGTTCGCTCTCAAGGAAGCGCTTCGACCAGCACGCCCTACGACGTCACCCAACAACCCTAGCACACCAAAACCGATCTTCCGAGCCTCCCCCAAGATTAACCCAACGCCCAAGCCGGCCGCAGCCAAAGTTATAAAAACAAAAGAAAATGACTCGCAGCGCGAGTCATCCAAGCGCCAGCGCACGCGCAAGCATTTTCAGCCTGCCAGCGCCG
The DNA here is from genome assembly GCA_965217265.1 of Geminicoccaceae bacterium. Lineage (GTDB taxonomy): Bacteria > Pseudomonadota > Alphaproteobacteria > Geminicoccales > Geminicoccaceae > JAGRGG01. The sequence goes on from CBDCHP010000011.1 coordinate 629,482, forward strand.
GGAGCGGCAGGCGGGGAAGCGCCCAGGCGCCGAGGCCCGCCAGCATGAGGCCGACGACGACGGCCTCGCGGGTGCCGCCGGTGCGAACGAGGCCGAGCGCGAGGCGCGAGCGGGTCGGCCACAAGATCGGGATGCCCTGGTAGGTCAGGGCGTCGGCGGCGAGGTGGCTGAGGTAGCCGACGGCGAAGGCAAGGGCGAGAGCGTCGGGGAGCCAGAAGGTCTGCGCCAACCAGAAGGCGGCGGCGGCGGCGAGGGCGAAGCCGAGCAGGCTGTGCAGGGCACCGCGGTGGCCGAAGGTGGCGGCGAGCGGCGCGCTCAGCCAGGGCAGCACCCGCCCGGCGGTACTCCTCGGGTGGTCGAGGTCGGGGGCGAGGCCGCCGATCAGGCAGGCGACGGCGGGTCCCATCGCCAGGGGGAGGAGGTCGGCCTGCACGGCGCCGGCGTAGGCGGCGGCGGCGGCGATCAGGTGGGAGCGGGCGAGCATGACCGTGACGTTCTGGGAATGGGGCGTTAAGATAGGGCGAACGAGGACGAGTGGGAGGTTAAGGGGTGACGGACCACAAGGTTGCCGTGATCGCGGGCGACGGCATCGGCCGGGAGGTCATGCCCGAGGGGATGCGCGTCGTCGAGAAGGCGGCATCGAAGGTCGGTTTGTCAATCACTTGGGACGAGAAGGACTGGTCGTCGGCCCGGTACGAGAAGACGGGGAGCTTCATGCCCGAGGACGGGCTGGAGGATATCGCCGGGCATGACGCGATCTACCTCGGCGCCGTCGGCTGGCCGGGGGTGCCGGACCACGTCTCGCTCTGGAAGCTGCTGATCCCGATCCGGCGGGTCTTCGACCAGTACGTCAACCTGCGGCCGGTGCGGCTGTTTCAGGGCGTGCCGTGCCCCTTGCGCGAGCCGGGGTCGATCGACATGGCGGTCGTGCGCGAGAACGTCGAGGGCGAGTATTCCGAGATCGGCGGCAGGCTCTACCGCGGCACGGACGCCGAGGCGGCGGTGCAGGAGAGCGTCTTCACGCGGCGCGGCGTCGATCGGGTGCTGCGCTACGCCTTCGATCTGGCCGAGGGGCGCCGCGGTCACGTCACCTCGGCGACCAAGTCGAACGGCATCGTCCACACCATGCCGTTCTGGGACGAGCGCTTTGCCGCTATCAAGGCCGACTACCCGGACGTGAAGACGACGCAGTACCACATCGACATCCTCACCGCCCATTTCGTCCGCGACCCGGGCCGCTTCGACGTCGTCGTCGGCTCGAACCTGTTCGGCGACATCCTGTCGGACTTGGGCCCCGCCGTCACCGGCACGATCGGCATCGCGCCCTCGGCCAACCTCGATCCGACCAAGCGCCACCCCTCGATGTTCGAGCCCGTTCACGGCTCGGCGCCGGACATCGCGGGCCAGGGCGTCGCCAACCCGATCGGCATGATCTGGTCGGGCGCGATGATGCTGGAGCACTTGGGTCACAAGGAGGCACACGACGCGATCGTGGCCGCGATCGAGCGCGTCCTGGCCGCGGGCCGCGACCTCACCCCCGACATGGGCGGGCGCGGCACGACCGAAGGGCTGGCGCGCGTGATCGAGAAAGAGGTGTAGCCATGCAACCCTATATCGCAACGACCAGCAATGCCGAACAGATCGATCTCGGTCCGCACGGCTTCAAGGTCCTGGTGCCCACCGACGCGACCGACGGCGCGCTGGCGCTGTTCGAGGAGACGACGGCGCCGGGGCAGGATCCGCCGCTGCACGTCCACCGTGGGCAAGTCGAGACCTTCCGCGTGATCGAAGGCCGCTACCGCTTCGTCGTCGGCGACGCGACGGTCGAATGCGGCGTAGGCGACGTCGCCGTCGTGCCGGCCGGGGCGCCGCACACCTTCGTCAACCTGTCCGGCACGCCGATCGGCACTTGAGAACACCCTCCGCCGGCGCTACATGCTGCATTGCAACACCAGCTTGCGGAGCGACCTTCGATGACCAACCCTTTCATGAGCATGTGGCTGAGCGCCGCCAACCAGTGGGCTGGCGCGATGCGCGGCTTCTGGACCGCCGAGCTTCAGCGCCAGCAAACGCAGATGCTCAACGAGATGACCAAACAGACGATGCAGTTCTGGAGCGGCGCTATGTTGCAGCCGCCCAAGAAGCGGCAGCGGTAGGAGAACGCTTCGCGTGCGCTGACGCGCGGTCTTTTTTCTTCTTTTTTGCAACTTTGGCCGGGGCTGGCCTTAGTGTTAGTGCCAAGTCCTGGAACAAGTTGTAAAAAAGAAAGAAGAAAAAGCCCCGCGCAGCGGACGCGAAGTGAATCTCTTAGGAGGCCACCATGCCCAAGGCCGTCAACCTCACCGAAAAGCTGTCCACCTTCACCGACCACTGGTCGCCCAAGGTCGTCGCGGGGTTCAACGGCCACGACGTGATGGTCGTCAAGGCGAAGGGCACGTTCGTCTGGCACGCGCACGACGACACGGACGACCTCTTCTTGGTCTTGAAGGGCAACCTCGTCATCCAGTTGCGCGACGGCGAGGTTCGGCTGGGGCCGGGCGACCTCTATGTCGTGCCCAAGGGCGTCGAGCACCGGCCGGTCGCCGAAGATGAGGTTCACCTTCTCCTGATCGAACCCTACGACACGCCCAACACGGGCGACTCGGCGACGGCCGTGGTGAAGGAAGCGATCTGACGCCGCCGGACCGTTTACTCGATTTTAGCGCCGCCCTTATATTCTCGCGTATGGCCCATGCGATCCTAGCAATCCGCCGCCGCGCTGGGTCATGGGATGTGGCCGGTGTAGGCGCGTCGTAGCTAGTCACCCTCGAACAGGATAGCATGGGGGTGGTTGAGAAAGGGTTAAATCCCTCGTGTTTTGGTGTGCGGGACGTCGCTGTTCGCGACGTGCGTGTGTCGCCGGTACGCATTGCGTCGTCGCTGAACGGCGCACATAGTCCGCGTGGGTTTTGATGGGAGCGAGCAATGGCGCACGACGGCACGGACACGGTACTCACGCTAGATCGCTGCGATCCGGGCGGGTTGATCGCGCAGGGCTTCGAGCAGCCGGACGCGGCGCGCGGCGTGTTCTTCGCCTGGGTGCTGCGCCTGCCGGCCGAGATCGACCCCGCCGCCGCGGCCGGGGTCGTGCTCGACGCCTACCCGGCGGGCGGGGGGCCGCTGGCCGACTATCTGCGCGAGGCGCGGGCTTGCACCGGCATGGGCGCACCAAAGCGGCGGCGGGTGCATTAAGGGCAAAATTCAATCAGAGCCAGCAGGCCGACGAGCGGGGCAAGAGCGGCGGCCAATGCCGGGGGAGTGGCGGCACGATGTTTGGTCCCGTCCCGTAGTGAGGCATAATAGGTCGAGCCTGAACCGATCGGGTTGTTCGGTTCAGGTTTTGCACACGAACTCGCAGGGGTGAGGCCGCGCCGTCCCCTTGATAGGCAGAGCCTGCCATCCCCGCGGGACCGAAATGAGTGAGCAGCCCTGCTCCCCACATCCCTGGGTAGGCCGGAGCAGGCTCTTAGGTATGGCCCACCCGCTTTGCGAATACTGGATCGCCGCCGACCGCGGCTATAGCGGCCACGCCCTGCGCGGGCGCGTCTGGACCAGCGGTGCCGGACCAACCTCCCCTTGCCGCGCCAACGAGAAAGCAGCGCTTTCATCAACTTGCTCACCCTGCGTGGATCGACGTCAACCGATCGAAAGCGACGCTTTTAATCGTCGAACGATGAAACACGCTGCGTTTCATGGGGCCGCTTCAAGGCGGTGAGACGGGCGCATTTTCCGGCCGCGAAGCCTAGTCGGCTTTGCTGGAAAATACTCTGGCACGCGCGGAGTGTTGGTTTACAAATGCCGCCCATGCTCGACCTGCCCTCGCCGAACCACGACGTCCGGTCCGCCGCCGTCCGGTTCGTCGTCCTGCACTACACCGGCATGGTGAGCGGCGAGGCGGCGCTCGAACGCTTACGCGATCCCGCGGCCAAGGTGAGCGCGCATTACGTCGTCGGCGAGGCCGGCGAGGTCTGGCGGCTCGTCGCCGAGGACCGGCGGGCGTGGCACGCGGGGGTGAGCCGTTGGCAGGATTGGCACTCGCTGAACGACGTCTCGATCGGGATCGAGATCGTCAACCCCGGCCACGAGTGGGGCTTGACCGACTACCCGGCGGCGCAGATCGCGGCCCTGCTCGATCTCCTGCGCGGCGCGCGCGCGCGGCATGGCCTGGACGCTGCCGCCTTTCTCGGCCACAGTGACGTGGCCCCGGCGCGCAAGGACGACCCCGGCGAGCTGTTCCCCTGGAGGCACCTCGCCCGGCACGGCTTCGGCCTCTGGCCCGAAGCAACGGCGCCCGCCCGCCCGGCACCGGACCGGGCGGCGGCATTCCTGGCGCACGTCGGCTACCCGGCCGATCTGCCGGGCACTGCCTTCGAGCACCTCGTGCGTGCCTTTCAGCGCCGGTTTCGCCAGCACCGCGTCGATGGTCGCCTCGACCCGGAGACGATGGGTCTGATCGAGGCGGTGGCCGCTTTACCCTGGCGGCGGTGAACGCTCGGCAGCACCTCAGGCCACTGGACACGCACCGGTCAAGCATCATCCGTGTCCATCGCCTCGGGCGCGCCCGTCAACCGCTTCAGCCTCGCGTCCGTCGGGGCGTCTGCCGGAAAGAGGGTTTCCAGGCGGATCTCCTGCAAGGTCACGTCGATCGGGGTACCGATCGTCGTCAGCGCCGTGAAGAGGGCAAGGTCGCCCGTGTCATGAATAAGGGTCAGCGGCAGGACGGCGGGGAGCGGGTCGTCGCCGTGGGCGACCTCGGCCCGGCCGGGCGTCTCGCCCGCCATGTCGCCCAGGTCGCGCATCAGGCCGGCTAGGTCGGCGTCGCCGCGCGCTTCGGCCTCCCGCCGGCCGCGGCGCAAAAGGCGGGCGGCGAAAACCTCCCAGTCGCGCACGAAGGGACGCAGCCCTTCGGGGTGAAACATCAGCCGCCCGAGATTGGGGGGCGCGCCGAACGCCTCCATTCTTTCGGGCGCTAGGAATGCTGCCAGCAGCCGCGCCGTCGCGTCGTTGGCGCGCAGGAGGTTCCAGCCCGCGTCGATGACGAGGCAGGGGTAGGGCTCGTGGCGGCGCAGGGTAAAGTCGAGCATCGCCTCGATCGGGGCCAGTTCCGGCGCTTGCATCGACCGCTCGGGGTAGGCGGGCGCGAAGCCGGCGCGGTGCAACAGCGTGTTGCGCGCCCGCAGCGGCAGGTCGAGCACCTCACCCAAGCGCAGCACCATCGCGCGGCTGGGCGCGGCACGGCCGGTCTCCAGAAAACTCACGTGCCGCTGCGACACTTCGGCCTCAAGGGCGAGGTCGAGTTGGCTGAGGCCCCGGCGGCGGCGGTGGTCGGCCAGCGCGCGGCCGAACGTGTCCGTGACGGGGGCGGGTTGGGGCAGCGTGAGCATGGAACGTTGATGCACCGATCGTGCCGGTCCGACAACGACCTCGGACGTAATTGCGGCGCGGTGCCGGATGAAGCCTTCTGACGCCGTTCTTTATCCCGAACAAGGAAACCCATCGAGATGGCAACGCAAACCGTCGCTCCGAAGACGCCCGACACCGCCGCCGGCGGCAGGCTCTGGCGCGTCTGGCTGTTGCTGGTCGCGGCCGACATCGCGCTCTTGGGCGCGCTCATGCTGACGGCACCCTCGCCGACGCAAGGCTTCTTCAACGTTCTCTTCTTCGGCCAGACCGAACCGCCGGCCGGTTTCACGCCCGAGGCGGTCGCCTACGTCCGCTTCTCCCACGGCGTCCTGGGGGCCGTCCTGATCGGCTGGATGATCCTCGTCGCCTACGTCGTCGCCGTGCCGTTCCGCCGCGGCGAAGCCTGGGCCTGGAACGCGCTCGCCGGCTCGTTCGGGCTTTGGTTCCTGATCGACAGCGCGTTCTCGATCTGGGCCGGCTTCGCGGCGAACGCCGGCTTGAATACTCTATTCGCTGTGGCGGCTTTTATTCCGCTGGCGGTGACCTATCGGCGCTCTGAAGACTGAAGAACGCTTGCGCGTCCGCTGCGCGGGGCTTGTTCTCTTTTTGTCTTTGTCCGAGGCTGGCCCGATTGACGATCTTGTATCGTTCGACGGGTCGCCTTTCCCTTCCGGTCAAGTTCTCCGATCCATTCGAAGGCAGGCTAAGGGCAGGCTGTGGCCCATCTTTGCATTCCTGCAAAGCTTGGCACCGGCAACCGGATAGCTAGAGCAAGTCCGCCCCGAACCTATTCCCCCCGTCAAGCTCCGGCGCGACCCGCCCCGTCGGCGCCGCCGCCGTGCCCCCGCCCCGCGGCAGGAAGCGGCCGCAGGGCGCCCCCTCGACCGGCTCGCCCTCGACGACGAGCGGCGATCCCCGCAGGTAGACGGATTCGGGCCAGCCCTTGAGGGTGCGGCCGACGTAGGGGGTGTAGCCGGCGTTGTCGACGGCGAGGTCGTGGGTGACCTCGACCTCGCGCTCGGGGTCCCAGACGACGAGGTCGGCGTCGGCGCCGGGAAGGAGCGTGCCCTTCTTCGGGTGCAAGTTGTAGATGCGGGCGGGCTCGGTTGTGGTGAGGCGAACGAAGTCGGGGAGGCCCATCCGGCCCTGGCTCACCATCAGGTCGAACAGGACCGGCAGGCGCATCTGCAGGCCCGGCATCCCGTTGGCGACCTGCTTGAAGGTGGGGTTCGGCCCCTGGCTCAGCTTGCCGGTATCGTCCATGCGGTACGGCGCGTGGTCGGACGAGACCAGTTGCAGCGTGCCGTCGGCGAGCGCCGCCCAGAGCGCGTCCCGGTCGCCCGCGTGGCGAAGCGGCGGGCTGCACATCCACATCGCCCCCTCGATCCCCGGCCGGTCGAGGTCGGCGGCGTCCAGCGCCAGGTACTGGGTGCAGGTCTCGGCGAAGATCTTCTGCCCCTTGGCGCGGGCGGCCCGGATGACCTCGACGCCCTCCTCGGTCGAGACGTGGTAGATCATCAACGGCTGGTCGATGAAGGAGGCCAGTTGCACGGCGCGAAAGATCGCCTCGGCCTCGCCGGCGCGCGGGTGGCTGGTGACGTGGTACTTGGGCGAAGTGTGCCCGCGCTCGATCAGGCGCTTGCCCATCCAGGCGATCAGGCCGTGGTTCTCGGCGTGGACCAGGACGAGGGCGCCGCCGCGCCGCGCCGCCGCCAGCACGTCGAGCAACTGCCCGTCGTCGACCCGCAGGCGGTCGTAGGTCATGAAGCACTTGATCGAGCCGTGCCCCGCCGCGATCAGCGCCGGCAGCTCCTCGTCGAGGACCGCCGGCGTCGGGTCGGTGACGATCATGTGAAAGGCGTAGTCGACGCGCGCCTGCGCTTTGGCCAGCGCGTGGTAGTCGGCGACGACCTTCTTCAAGCTCATGCCGACGTGCTGGGCGGCGAACGGGATCACCGTCGTCGTGCCGCCGAGTGCCGCCGACGCCGTGGCGCTGGCGAACGTGTCGGCGTTGATCAGGCCCGACGCCGACAATTGCTCGACGTGGCAGTGAACGTCGACGCCGCCCGGCGTGATGATCCGGCCGTGGGCGTCGATCGTCTCGGCCGCCTTAAGGCCGTGCCCGATCGCCGCCACCTTATCGCCCCGCACCGCGAGGTCGGCCTCGATCACGGCCTCGGCCGTTACGAGGGTGGCACCCTTGAAGACGAGATCGAAACCGCTCATGGGCAGGACTCCAGGATGTGAAAGGCGTAAGGGGCGACGATCGCCGGGTCGTCGTCGCCGAGCGTCGCGGCCGTGACGTGATCGTAAGCCTTGGCACCGCCGAACGGGGCCAGGAGATCGCGCCGGGCGACCGAAACGGGGTGCTCGCAGAAATTGCCGACGACCAGGAGCGGCGGGCCGCCGCCGCGGCGCAGGTAAGCGACGAGGTAGCGCCGATCCAGCGTCACCGGGCGCAGATCGCTGCCGCCGAGCGCGGCGAGGCGCCGGCGCAGGCCGAGCAGGTGCTTCAGGCCGTGGAACACGCGCCCCTCGGGGGAGGCCGGGTCGCGGCGGGCGCGCGCCAAGCGGTCCTGCGGGAACAAGGGGCGGTGCGTCCAGCGGTTGTCGGCGGCGTGCCTCGGGTCGCGGGCGTAAGCCCCGTCGTTCAACTGCGCCACCTCGTCGCCGACGTAGAGGAGCGGGATGCCGCCCAAGGCGACGATCATGCCGTGCATCAAGAGGAGGCGCCGGATCGCGTGCTCGATCAGGAGGGTGTCGCCCAGCGCCACCGCCCCCTCCAGCCCGGCGAGCGAGGCCGCCGTGCCGCTGATCCGGCAATCGCCTGTGGCATGGTTCTCCTGAAACGGCAGGCCGCGGGCGAACGAGCCTTGAAAGCGGCCGGTGTAGAAGGCGTTGAGGAAATTGCGGTGGCCGATCGGGTCGATGCCCAAACGGTGGCAGTCCTCGTCGGCGAAGCCCCAGCCGATGTCGTCGTGGCCGCGGACGTAGTTGACCCAGGACGTGCCGGCGGCGGTCCTCACCCGCGTCTCCAGGCAGTGGCGCATCAGCCTTGTATCGCGGGTGGCGAGCGCCTCCCAAAGGAGGACCATGAACAGCGGGTTGTAGGACAGGTGGCACTTCGCCGGATCGACGTAGCGCGCCACCTCGTCGGGGTGGACGATCGCCTCGGACTTGAAGATCAGCGCGGGGGCCGCGACGTCGGTGATCGCGTTGAGCGCCGCCACGACGGTGTGCGCCTCGGGCAGGTTCTCGCAAGGGCTACCGAGTTCCTTCCATAAGAACGGCACGGCGTCCAGGCGCAGCACCTCGACGCCTTGGTTGGCAAGAAACAGCATCTCGCCGACGACGGCGTCGAAGACGGCGGGATTGCGGTAATTCAGGTCCCACTGGAAGGGGTAGAAGGTCGACCAGACGTGCTTGCCGCCGTTCGGGCCTGCTACGTCCGGGCGCCAGACGAAGGCGTCGCCGCCGCGCTCGGGGAAGATCGGGCGCAGGTGGGCGGCGTAGGCGTCGGGCAGGGCGCGGTCGTCGAACATCCAGTAATAGTCCTGGAAGTCGCGCTCGCCCGCCTTGGCACGTTCGGCCCAGGCGTGGTCGTCGGCGGTGTGGTTGAGGACGAAGTCGAGGACGAGGCTGATCCCGCGCGAACGCAGCGTCGCCGCGAGGACGGCGAGGCCGTCCATGTCGCCTAAGCCAGGGTCGAGGGCGCGGTAGTCGGAGACGGCGTAGCCGCCGTCGTCGTCGCCGGGCGGCGTCTTGAACGGCGGCATCAGGTGCAGGTAGGTGACGCCGAGTTCTTCCAGGTAATCGAGGCGTCCGCGCAAACCTTCGAGGTCGCCGGCGAAGCGGTCGACGTAGAGAACGGCGCCGACGTGGCGGTGGTCGAGGAACCAGTCGTCCCGCCCCTCGCGCGCGGCGTCGAGAACCTTGAGTTGAGTGCCCCGGGCAGTGTAGTGCAGGGCTGCCGTGGTGAGGATCTTTTCCAGGTGCCAATGGAAATCGTAGCGGTCGCCATAAAGGGTCAGGAGAAGATTGAACAGGTCGGGGAATCGGCGTTCCAGGCGATCGAGGAAGACGGCTTTGGCGTCGTCGTCGAGGTGGGCCGCCAGCCGTGGCCGCAGCCGATCGAGCGTCCGGCGCCCCTCGCGGGCAATGAAGGCGGGATCGTGCATGACGGGCTCGGGCGTGGACGCGGCCCCGAAGGGCGGACGGGTCCGGCCCTCCTAAGCACGGCCGACGACGGGGGTAAAGGCCGGGGCGCGATCGGGCCGGCCGGGTGAAGGCCGCACCCGAGCGCCTGCAATCCGGCTTGCCGGAGCCGCTCGGCGCCACGCCCGACGCGAATGGGGTCAACTTCGCCCTGTTCAGCCGCCACGCCGAGCGGGTCGAATTATGCCTGTTCGACGAGGACGGCACCGAGACCGCGCGCCACGCGCTGCTTGAGCGCAGCGGCGACGTCTGGCACGGCTACTTGGCCGGTGCCCGCGTCGGCCTACGCTACGGCTACCGCGTCCACGGCCCCTTCGCGCCCGGGCGCGGCCACCGCTTCAATCCGTGCAAGCTGCTCTTGGACCCCTACGCCCGCGCCTGGGACGGCGGCTTCGCCTACGATAAGCGCCTGCTCGGCGACGGCGACGAGGGCTCGCCGGACCTGCGCGACAGCGCGGACGCGATGCCGAAGTGCGTCGTGACGCCGCCCCCGCCGCTTGTGGGGGACGACGGCCGGCCGGCGACGTCGTGGGGCGAGACGATCCTCTACGAGGCGCACGCCAAGGGGCTGACGGTGCGCCATCCGGGCGTCGATCCGTCAAAGCGCGGACGGCTCGCCGGCTTGGCCGAACCGGCGATCCTCGACCACCTGACAAGGCTCGGCGTCACCGCGATCGAATTGCTGCCGCTCCAGGCGTTCTTCGACGAACCGTTCCTGGTCGCGAAGGGCCTCTCCAACCACTGGGGCTATAACCCGGTCGGCTTCTTCGTGCCGGAGCCGCGCTACGCCGCCGGGCTCGACGGGGCGCGGGGCGCCGTCGCGGCGCTGCACGCGGCCGGGATCGAGGTGATCCTCGACGTCGTCTACAACCACACCGGCGAGGGCGACGCGGCCGGGCCGACGCTGGCCTATCGCGGTCTCGACAACGCTGCCTACTATAGGCTCGACGGCGCGTGCCGCTACGTCAACGTCACCGGCTGCGGCAACACGCTCGATGTGGACGAGCCGTTCGTGCTGCGCTTGGCGCTCGACTCGCTGCGCTACTGGGTCGAGGCGGTCGGCGTCGACGGCTTTCGCTTCGATCTGGCGACGACGCTCGGGCGCGAGGGGGAAGGCTACTCGCCGAACGCCGCCTTCTTCGACGCGATCCGCCAGGACCCGATTTTGCGTGTCGTCAAGCTGATCGCTGAGCCCTGGGACATCGGGCCGGAAGGCTACCGCTTGGGACAGTTCCCGCCGCCGTTCGCCGAGTGGAACGATCGCTTTCGCGACGCGGCGCGGGCCTTTTGGCGCGGCGACGAGAACGTCGGCCCGGAACTGGCGGCACGGCTCGCGGGATCGGCCGACCTGTTCCCGCCCGAGCGTCGGGCTTATGCCAGCGTCAACTACGTTACGGCGCACGACGGCTTCACCCTGATGGACATGGTCTCCTACCTCGACAAGCACAACGACGCCAACGGCGAGGACAACCGCGACGGGCACGGCCACAACCTGTCGATGAACGGCGGCGTCGAGGGACGAAGTGACGACCCAGATGTTCTGGCCTATCGCCGCCGCCAGCGCCGCAACCTCCTGGCGACGACCCTCTTCGCCCGCGGCGTGCCGATGCTGTTGATGGGCGACGAATTCGGCCGCACCCAGGGCGGCAACAACAACGCCTACTGCCAGGACAACCCAACGGCCTGGGTCGACTGGGAGAACGCCGACGCCGACTTCGCCGCCGAGGTCGCGGTCCTGGTCGGCCTGCGCCGCCGCCATCCGGCGCTGCGCCGCGGCCGGGCCGGGCCGGGCGAGGCGTGGCTGACCACGGCCGGGACGATCGCCCCGCCCGATCCGCCCGAGCGCGCCTTCGGCCTCCTGCTGCCGGATGGCTTCCTCCTCCTTCTCAACGGCCGCGACGAGGCGACCCGCTTCACCCTGCCGCCGGGGGCGTGGCGGGTGGCGGTGGACACCGCCCGGACGATCGACGGCGTCGAGCGGGCGGTGGAAGGGGATGCGGTGACGCTGGGGCCGGTGAGCCTTGCCTTGTTGCACCTAGGAGGTTGAACACTTCGCGTGCGCTCGCCGCGCGGGCTTCTTTCTTCTCTTTTTGTCTTTGTCCGAAGCTGGCCCTCGGCGCCGCGGCCAATCTCCTGCGTTAGTAGGGTCTGTGGAGATTGCATAACGCGCGTCAGGTAGCGGCTTAGACGTAATGGTTGTTGGTGTGATAGCGCGCGGACCCGTCGCCGTAGGCGGCGTTGATCGTCGGGATGAGGTAACGGCAGGTCGTGAGGCGTTGGCTCGCACTGCGATCGCCAAGCGAGGTGTGGGGGTGCTCAAGGTTATAAAAGCGCGCTCGGGCTTACAGTTTATCGGTGAGATCAACCGCCTTGCGGTCGGCCCCGGCCCAGAACGCTGCCAAGGCGGTCCCGGCTGCACCCGCTCCATCTTTTTGCCAACCTTGAAACCGATCGGCAGAAGGGCTAGCGGGTGTAAAAGCACAACCTCGTCTGCGAACCTTATGTAATACTGGAGAAAAGCGTTCAGAGATCGTCGGGCGTCGCGATCCCTGCCGCCTCAAGGTACCGCACGATCGCCGCCTTGGCGTCTTTCAGCCCCGCCTCGCTCTTCGCCTCGGCGCGGGCGACGAGGACGGCTTGCGTGTTCGAGGCGCGCAAGAGCCACCAGCCGTCCTCGGTCCGAACGCGTACGCCGTCGATCGCGTTGACCTTGGCACCCTCGTCGGCGAGCCGCTGCCGCACCGCCTCGATGACCTCGAACTTGCGCTTTTCCGGGCAATCAAAGCGGATCTCCGGCGTGTTGTGCGTTTCGGGGATCGCGTCCTTGATCTGGGCCAGGGTGCGCTCGCCTCGGGCCAGGATGTCGAGGAGACGCACCGCGACGTAGAGCGCGTCGTCGTGGCCGTAGAACCTGTCCTTGTAGAAGATGTGCCCCGACATCTCGCCCGAGAGCGGGGCGCCCGTCTCGACCATCTTCGCCTTGATCAGCGAGTGGCCGGTCTTCCACATCAACGGATTGCCGCCCAGCCGGGCTACCTCGTCGAACAGGATCTGGCTCGACTTGACGTCGGCGATGATTGTGCTTCCTGGGTTGGACTCCAGGATGTCGCCCGCCAGAATTTGCAGGATCTGATCGCCGTAGATGATCCGCCCTTGGCCGTCGACGACGCCGATCCGATCGCCGTCGCCGTCGAACGCGATCCCGGCCTCGAAGCCGCCCGCCCGCACCCGCTCGATCAGGGCGGTAAGGTACCTCGGCACGGTCGGATCGGGGTGGTGGTTCGGGAAGGTACCGTCGATCTCGGCGAACAGGCATTCCTGCCGGCCGGGCAGGCGCTCGGTTAGGGCCTGCATCGTCGGGCCCGCCGCACCGTTGCCGGCGTCCCAGACGGCATCGACCGGCCGCCCGCCGCCGTAGCCTTCGAGGAGCCGCGCGACGTAGGCGTCGAACAGATCGACCGTCTCAACCCGTCCCTCCCCGGCCGGGAACGCCCCCTCGGCCGCGATCCGGCCCAGTTCCTGGATACGGTCGCCGAAGAAAGGGGCGTGGCCCAGCATCATCTTGAAGCCGTTGTAGTCCGGCGGGTTATGCGAGCCGGTGACCTGGACGCCGGCGTCGGCGTTCAGATGATGCACGGCGAAGTAGAGCATCGGCGTCGGCCCGACCCCGACGTCGAGCACGTCGAGCCCGCTTGATGCCAAGCCCTCGCGAAGGGCGACGGCGAGTTCGGGCGAACTCAAGCGCCCGTCGTAGCCAGCTGCAATCCTCGTCCCGCCCTCACGCTTGACCACCGCGCCGAACGCCCGCCCGAGCGCTCGCGCGTCCTCGGCGAACAGCGTCTCGCCGACGGCGCCGCGGATGTCGTACTCGCGCAAGAGCGTGGGATGAAAGGTGTGCCCAGCCACGGTGAAGACCCTACTCAGTGATGTCGTGGGCTCGGGCTTAGCGCAAAGTGTCGGGTTTGTCTGTGGGTGAAAGCTTCGCATCCGCTGCGTGAAGCCTTTTTCCTTTTCTTTTTCAAAGCTGTTTTAGATGAGTTAGCCTGTGGCGACGGTGCCCCGGCGCCGCAGCAGGCGCAACTGGTTCTTGGGCGAGCCGTGGTTGAAGCGGATCTCGGTCTTTTTGAGGAAGAGGTGCTTGGGGATGCCCTCGGATCGGAGGGAGCCCGACGGGGGCCAGGCTGTTGTGGCGGCGCGGGTGGCGCTCGGCTTAGTTCCAGAAATTCTCGATCCGCCACGTCCTGGACCGCCTGCGCCCGCGAAAGCCCACAAGCCATGGCCTGCGGCTGATGCTCGGGCTCTTCTTGACGACGACCGCCGGGCGGTTAATGGCAAGCGTGGAAAGAACACGCGAAAGTTGCCACCGTCGGTCGTTGTGCCGAGACGACCTGCCCTCTTCCTGATCCCCTGGTTTGCGTGAGAGTCCGTCAACCTCAAGGAGACGGACGTGAAGAAGAGCAGGTTCACCGAGGCGCAGATCATTGACGTGCTGCGTGAGCATGAAGCCGGCGGCGCGACGGCAGAGGTTCGTCGGCGGCACGGGATCAGCGAGCAAACGCTCTATCGCTGGAAGGCGAAGTATAGCGGGATGAGCGTGTTGGACGCCCAGAAGCTGAAGGCGCTGGAGGACGAGAACCGGCGGCTGAAGAAGCTGCTGGCGGAGTCGATGCCGGACGCGGCGGCGCCGAAGGACTTTCTGGGAAAAAACTGATCGGGCCCGCGCTTCGTCTGATGGCGGAGCGCGGCTACTCGTAGCGGCGGCCTGTGGGCTGGTCGAGGTCGATCCCAAGGCGGCGCGCCGCACGCCTGAACTCGGCGACGCGGACGTTCGGGAACGACCTACGGAACCTGATTGGGAAGCGTCGCCGGTTCGGCTACATATCTGGTTGCGGGGGTAGGATTTGAACCTACGACCTTCAGGTTATGAGCCTGACGAGCTACCGGGCTGCTCCACCCCGCGGGGGTGAGGGAATCGTGGAAGCAAGGCTTGTCCGGCTGGAGGGCTTGGCGACGACCTACTCTCCCGCGCCTTTTGACGCAGTACCATGGGCGCTGAGGGGTTTCACGGCCGAGTTCGGCATGGGGTCGGGTGGGGCACCCTCGCTGTGATCACCAAGCCGTCGAGCCGGGCAAGCGGTTTGTTCTCAATGCGGCCGATCGCGGGCGATCGGTTCAACGCGGCGCTCTAGAAGCATGGGTTGAGGGCTTTGCAGCTTGCCCATCCCTCGCCTTGGGGCCGATGGCCGGCCGGCGATGGGGAGGGGGGCTTTGAGCGCGCTTGGGCGATTAGGACCGGTCAGCTCAACGCATTGCTGCGCTTTCACACCCGGCCTATCGACGTGGTGGTCTTCCACGGCCCTGATGGGGAGACCTCGTTTTGCGGTGGGTTTCCCGCTTAGATGCTTTCAGCGGTTATCCCGTCCGAGCATAGCTACCCGGCTGCGCGGCTGGCGCCACGACCGGTCCACCAGAGGCTCGTCCACCCCGGTCCTCTCGTACTAAGGGCAGATCCGCGCAAGTCTCCTACACCCACGGCAGATAGGGACCGAACTGTCTCACGACGTTCTAAACCCAGCTCACGTACCACTTTAATCGGCGAACAGCCGAACCCTTGGGACCTGCTTCAGCCCCAGGATGTGATGAGCCGACATCGAGGTGCCAAACACTCCCGTCGATGGGGTCTCTTGGGGAGTATCAGCCTGTTATCCCCGGCGTACCTTTTATCCGTTGAGCGATGGCCCTTCCACGCGGGACCACCGGATCACTAGCGCCGACTTTCGTCTCTGCTCGACCTGTCGGTCTTGCAGTCAGGCCGGCTTGTGCGCTTGCACGCGACGGCTGGTTTCCGACCAGCCTGAGCCGACCATCGCGCGCCTCCGTTACTCTTTGGGAGGCGACCGCCCCAGTCAAACTGCCCGCCATGCATTGTCCCGGACCCGGCTTCACGGGTCGCGGTTAGACACGCAACGGCGCAAGGGTGGTATTTCAAGGGTGCCTCCACCAAAGCTAGCGCCTCGGCTTCGTCGGCTCCCACCTATCCTACACATGCGTCGTCGCGTGCCAGTGCAAAGCTGCAGTAAAGGTGCACGGGGTCTTTCCGTCTGACCGCGGGTACCCCGCATCTTCACGGGGACTTCAATTTCGCTGAGTCGATGCTGGAGACAGTGGGGAAGTCGTTACGCCATTCGTGCAGGTCGGAACTTACCCGACAAGGAATTTCGCTACCTTAGGACCGTTATAGTTACGGCCGCCGTTTACCGGGGCTTCGATTCAGAGCTCGCACCCCTCCTCTTAACCTTCCGGCACCGGGCAGGCGTCAGACCCTATACGTCGCCTTGCGGCTTCGCAGAGCCCTGTGTTTTTAGTAAACAGTCGCCACCCCCTGGCTTGTGCCCCCCGCCCGTGGTTGCCCACGAACGGGGCCCCCTTCTCCCGAAGTTACGGGGGCAATTTGCCGAGTTCCTTCAGCATCGTTCTCTCAAGCACCTTGGTATGCTCAACCAGTCCACCTGTGTCGGTTTCGGGTACGGTCTATACGTCAGAGCTGTTTCCTGGACACCGTCGGCCGCACGAGCAATCCGTTAAGCTCGCACGACGTTTTGGTGCCGTCACTTCTGACAGGCCACGGAATATTAACCGTGTTGCCATCGCCTACGCCTTTCGGCCTCGGCTTAGGGACCGGCTCACCCTGCGCGGATTAGCCTTGCGCAGGAACCCTTGGACTTTCGGCGGGAGGGTCTCTCACCCTCCTGATCGCTACTCATGTCAGCATTCGCGCTTCCGATACCTCCAGCCGACCTCGCCGGTCGGCCTTCATCGGCCTACGGAACGCTCCGCTACCGCTCCTCGCCGTGTTGCCACAACGCTGAGCCCGCGGCTTCGGTGCGTGGTTTGAGCCCCGGTACATCTTCGGCGCAAGGCGGCTGTTAGACCAGTGAGCTGTTACGCTTTCTTTAAAGGATGGCTGCTTCTAAGCCAACCTCCTGGTTGTTAAGGCTACCTCACATCCTTTCCCACTTAACCACGACTTGGGGACCTTAGCCGGCGGTCTGGGCTGTTTCCCTCTCGACGACGGACCTTAGCACCCGCCGTCTGTCTGCCGCGCTAACGCGCACGTATTCGGAGTTTGGTTAGGTTTGGTAAGGCTCGCGCCCCCCTAGCCCATCCAGTGCTCTACCCCGTGCGGGCACCGCGCGACGCGCTACCTCAATAGCTTTCGCGGAGAACCAGCTATCTCCGGGTTTGCTTGGCCTTTCACCCCTAGCCACAGCTCATCCCCGTCTTTTTCAACAGACGTGGGTTCGGCCCTCCAGTGCGTGTCACCGCACCTTCAGCCTGGCCATGGCTAGATCACCCGGTTTCGGGTCTCATCCGTGCAACTCATTCGCCCTGTTAAGACTCGCTTTCGCTGCGCCTACGCCTCATCGGCTTAAGCTTGCTGCACCAACGAACTCGCTGACCCATTATACAAAAGGTACGCCGTCACCCCGCACCTCGACCCGAAGGACGAAGTAAGGGCTCCGACTGTTTGTAGGCATCCGGTTTCAGGGTCTGTTTCACCCCCCTCGTCGGGGTGCTTTTCACCTTTCCCTCACGGTACTGGTTCGCTATCGGTCACCAAGGAGTACTTAGGCTTGGAGGGTGGTCCCCCCACGTTCGAACAGGGTTTCACGTGCCCCGCCCTACTCGAAGACCAAGACGATCCCTTGTCCCTACGGGCCTTTCACCCTCTACGGAAGACTTTCCCAAGTCCTTCGGGTTCGATCGTCCTGGCCTATGGCCTAGTCCGCGTTCGCTCGCCACTACTAACGGAGTCGCGGTTGCTTTCCTTTCCTCCGGCTACTGAGATGTTTCAGTTCGCCGGGTTCGCCTCCCAGACCTATGGATTCAGTCTGGGATACCCTCACGAGGAGGGTGGGTTGCCCCATTCGGACATTCCGGGATCAAAGGGTGCTCGCGCCTCCCCCGGACTTATCGCAGCGTGCCACGTCCTTCATCGCCTCTTGGTGCCAAGGCATCCACCAGATGCCCTTCTCTTGCTCAAAACCCCACTCCCGATCGCCGGCACCTTTCACGGCGCCACCGAAGATGGAAGAGGGCATATGCCTTCAAGCATACCTCTAGTGCTACATTGAACGCGGTGCGTCCCTCGATCCCGGCTGAGCCGTCGAACCGCCTCGTCCCCTCAACAGGGTTGCCCCCATCAATCGAACGCCGCCGTCCGCCGCCAACGCCGGGACGTCAAGACGTCCGCGCCGCATTAGAACAAACTTGCTTCTTCACGATGTCAAAAGAACATGGGTGCGAGACCGCCTCCAAAGAGACGCCTCGACACCCGATCCCGTCACAGCCGGCAGCCCAT
>CBDCHP010000011.1:650000-1237260 GCA_965217265.1 Geminicoccaceae bacterium
TCGTCGCCGTACCGCTGACGCTGACGGTCTTCATGGGCGGTCTCGTCGGTGGCCTCGCCCTCGCCCGCACCGAGACGTCCGGTGACGTATCGCGGCCGGCCGCGACGGCGCCGCCTTCGCGTGCCGTCGTCGCGGCCGTTCACATTCCCATTCCGGCCCCTGCACGGCGGCAAGCCTTGGCGCAAGACGCGTGGCCGGCGCGGCTCGCGGCCCCCGCCCTCGATCGCACGCCGCCCGCGCCCTTCGTTCCAAAGCGGGTCGCCCAGGAGGTCCGCGTCGGCCGGGGCGACACGCTGATCGACCTCTTGCAGCGCTCGGGCCTCGAATACCCCGAGGCGATAGCGGCCGTCGCCTCGCTCAACGACGTCTTCGACCCGCGCGGCCTGCGGGTGGGCCAGACGCTGGTACTGGAGACCGAGCCGACGCAGGGCGGGGCGCAGCGCCTGATGTCGCTTAACCTCAACCTCGATTTCACCCGCGACCTCGAACTCGAACGCGGCACGAACGGCGCGTTCGCCGCCGCCGAGGTGCCGCGCGCCCTGCGCACCGAGGTCGAGGTCGCCTCGGCCAGCGTCACGGACAGCCTCTACAACGCCGCCCGGGCGCAAGACGTGCCCGACGCGGCCTTGTTGAAGATCATCAAGCTGTTCAGCTACGACATCGACTTCCAGCGCGACATCCAGCCGGGCGACGGCATCGACGTCGTCTACGAGCGGGTCTCGACCGCCGACGGGCGCGAGCGGCGGACCGGCAACTTGCTGCACGCGGCGATCAGGAGCGGCGGCGTCTTCACCGCCTACCGCTTCAAGGACGCGAACGGCAATATCGCCTACTTCGACGCCAACGGTAAGTCGCTCAAGAAGTGGCTGATGCGCACGCCGATCAACGGGGCACGGCTGTCGTCGGGCTTCGGCAAGCGCCGCCACCCGATCCTCGGCTATACCAAGATGCACAAAGGCACCGATTTCGCCGCCCCGAGCGGCACGCCGATCTACGCTGCGGGCGACGGCGTCGTCGACATGATCGGCCGCAGGGGCGGCTACGGCAACTATGTCCGCCTGCGCCACAGCTCCGAGTTCAGCACCGCCTACGCCCACATGAAGGGCTTCAAGAAGGGCCTGAAGCGCGGTGCCCGGGTGAGGCAGGGACAGGTCATCGGCTACGTCGGCACGACCGGCCGCTCGACCGGGCCGCACCTGCACTACGAAGTGCTCAAGAGCGGCGTGCAGATCAACCCGATGTCGCTCAAGCCGCAGACGCTCGCCCGCCTGACCGGCGACGATTTGCGCCGGTTCAAGGCCGAGGTGGCGAGGATCGAGGTGCTGAAGGACCGGCGGGTGCCAAAGCAGTACGCCCAGGTTCCTTGATGCATCGCGCGCACTATAGTTAAATTTTTCACTATCTTGGCCGCCTCCTATAAGCACAACCATCGGACCCGACCCGATGAAGGCAAGAGTATTGAAAGATCAAAATCCGGCCACCTTGAACCCTCGATTGAGGCGGGGATGACAGGTTGAGGCGGTCAAGGCCGTCGTGCATTGCGCTGCTCAAGGCAGAGCCGATGCATCCCAGCCAACATCATTTGTCACCCCCGCCTCGATCGGGGGTCCAAGGTGGCCAGGAACACGTTGTTGCCAGCCTCGACTGCCACCACACTGCCAAGCCTCGGCGTTGCGGCCAACCTCCGCCGTTAACACTGGCAGAAGAGAGAGAGAAACCCGCGCGGCGAGCGCACGCGCGGGCGTCCTCAGAACCGATCGAGCAGCCGGTCGTAATAGTCGCGCTCGGCTTTCGGCCGGTTGTTCTCGCCGCTGCGGCGGCGGATCTCGTCCAGGACCTCGCGTGCCCGGCCGAGTTCGGCCTCGGTCGGCACGTCGACGTCGTCGCCGTTCAGGCCGTAGCCGCCCGGCAGCTCGCGCCCGAGCAGATCGCGCCCCTGACCCGGCATCCCCGGCCCCTGGCCCTGTCCCGGCTGGCCCTGCGCCATGCCCTGGCCTTGCTGCTGCAGCGACTCGACCATCGCCTGCCCCGCCTGACGCATCAGATCGAGCGCCTCGCCCTGGGGGCCGAGCGCCTGTCCCGGCTGGCCCTGGCCCAGCGCGTCGCGGGCGTCGCGCATCCGCAGTTCCGACTGGCCGAGTGCCCCTGGGATCTCGGCCCCGGCCTCGCCCAGGCGCCGCATCATCTCGCCCAACGCGCGGCGCAAACCCTCCTGCTCCGCCGCCGAGCCGGTGAACGACTGGCCCTGGCCGCCGGGACGCTGCTGGCCTCCACCTTGCTGGCCTTGGCCCTGCTGGCCTTGCTGGCCCTGCTGACCTTGCTGCTGCTGGCCAGCACCGTTCTGCTGCTGAAAGGTCTGGTCCATCAACCCCTGCTGCAACTCGATCATCCGCTGCAAGTCCTGCAACGCCTGCTGCTGCGGCCCGGCTTGCATCTGCGGGACGCCGGCTTGCAGGTTCTCCAGCATCTCGCGCAGTTGCGCCAACATCTCCTGCGCCGCGTCGCGTGCACCGGTCTGCATCATCTCGCGCGCCTGATCGAGCATCTGCTGCAACTGGTCGCGATCGACGGTCTGGGTACCCTCCGGCATCGGCTGCATCTCGCTCGGATCGGCATTCTGCAGCGCCTGCTGCATCTGCTCGCTCAGTTCGTCGAGGTAGGCCTGCATCGCCTGCTCAAGCTCTTGCATCAACCGTTCGAGCTCGGCCTCGTCGGCGCCCTCGGCCAGCGCCTGCTCCAAGGCCTCCTGCGCTTGACGCAGGTCGCGCTCGGCGACGGAGAGGTCGCCCTCCTCGATGAACAGCGCCAGATCGTAGAGCATGTCCATGATCGAGGCGCGCTCGGCGCCGTCGGCGTCGGCGCGCAGCCGGTCGGCGGCGACGCCGAGCGTCAGCGGCACGGTGGTCGGCTGCTCGGCGGCGAGCGGCCCCTCGGCCAGACCGTCGAGCGCGTCGGCCACGGATCGGCGCGCGCTCTGCGTCTCGGCAAGGCCCTTGCGCTCGGCGATGATCGCCCGCGCCAGCGGGTGGGTGAACACCTTCTCGGGTAGGGTGACGAGGACGGCCTCGCTCCGGCCGGCTTGGTCGCGGGCGTCGCGCGCCTCCAACTGCAACAGCGTCGGCAGCCCGGCGCGGGGGTGGCGGGCGAAGTTCTGGAACGTACGGCCCTGGACCTCCTTCGGCCCCCGCGCCGGGGTCGCGAGCGGCAGGACTTCCTCCTTGCCGCCGTCGGGTGCCCGCAGGATCAAGGCGAGTCGCCTGACGCCGTAATCGTCCTTGGCGTCGTAGGCGATCTGGAGCGACTCGCGCGCCGTCTCGCTCGGCGGCGACGCGAAGACGATGCTCGGCGGCGCGTCCGGCGTGATCGCGACGCGCAGCCGGCGCACCGGGCCGTCGCCGTCGGCGACGACGATGTCGTTGGTTTGTTCGAGGGTGAAGCGCGCCTCCTGCCCCGCCGCACCCAGCGCCTTGCCGTCGAGGGCGTCCCCGCCGTAGCGAAGCGTCGCGTCGTTGGCGCCCGAGCCTTGCACCTGCAAGATCGCGGCCGTGCCGGCGGGGACGGCGACCTCGGCGCGCGGGTCGCCGTCGGCTAGGGTCACGGGCGGCAGGCCGGTGAAGGCCGGCGGGGTGAGCCAGAACTCGACCTTGAGCGGTTCGGCCGCTTCGGCCGGTCCGCCGAGGCCCGGCACGAAGGCGTCGGCGAGCCGGCTCGGCGCTTGGCGTCCGGCGGCGGCGAGGCCGACGACGAGGAGGAGGAGGACGAGCGCCCGCAGGCCCCAGGGGTCGAGGCGCGGCCAGGGCGAGCGGGGCAAGGGCACCTTCAAGGCGCCGAGCGAGGCCAGGGTCCGCTCGCGGTGCCGTTGCCAGAGGCGCGCGGTCAAGGGGTCGTCGAACGATTCCGGCAGCCGGTCGTCGAGGCCGCGCAGCGGTGCGTCGGTCAGATCATTGCCGCGCTCGATGCGCCTCAGCGCCTCGTCGCGCCCGACCGGGGCATAGCGGCGCCAGCCGCGCCAAGCGAGGTAGGCGACGCCGGCGACGAACGCCAAGAGGGCCAGGAGGTGCAAGAACGCCGGCAGCGCCACCCAGACGTCGAGCAGCGAGAGTGCGATGAACAGGCCCAGGAGCGACAAGGGCGGCAGCGCCGCGCGCCAGAAGCGCTCGAAGTCCGAGTAGCCCCGCGCCCGCCGGGTCAGGCGCTCGAACCGCTCCGGCAGGCCCGTGTCAGGGTCGTTCACGCCGTCTCGTCCATCAGCCATGCCGGCACCCTCTCCATTGCCATCTGCGCCGCGACGTCGACCTGCGGCCGGATCAGGGCGTGGCGCCCATCGTCCACCAGCACCTCGGCGGCGCCGACGCGCGAGTTGTAGTTCGACGCCATGACCGCGCCATAAGCGCCGGCCGACGTCAAGACGACAAGATCGCCGGCCGTAAGACGCGGCAGCTTGCGGTCGCGACCGAAGACGTCGCTGCTCTCGCAGATAGGGCCGACCACGTCGGTGTCGAGCATCGGCTCGCCAGTTTCAATCGGCCGCACCGGGCGGACGTCGTGCCAAGCGTCGTACATCGCCACCCGAACGAGGGTGTGCATCCCGGCATCGAGAACGAGAAAGCGCCGCCCGCCCGTCTCCTTCGGCCAGACGACGCGGGCGAGCAGCACCCCCGCCTCGGCGACGAGGTAGCGCCCGGGCTCGAACAGGAGCTTGGCGCCCAAGCCTACCGTCGCCCGCCGCACGGCACGGGCGAGGTCGACCGGATCGAGCGCCGCCCGCCCCCCCTCGGTGATGCCGAAGCCGCCGCCGAGGTCGAGGGTTTGCATGGGATAGCCCCCGGCCTGAAGCCCGGCGAATAGCCCCGCCCCCTTGGCGTAGGCGGCCTCCAAGGGGCCGACATCGTAGATCTGCGAGCCGATGTGCAGGTGGACGCCGACGGGAACGATTCCGGGCAAGCTTTTGGCGTGGGCGAAGGCGGCGGGCGCCTCGTCGAGGTCGATGCCGAACTTGTCGCCCTTGCGGCCGGTCGAGATCTTGGCGTGCGTGTCGGCGGCGACGTCAGGGTTGACGCGCAGCGCCACACGGGCCTCGACGTTCAAGCCGGCCGCGAGCACGCCCAAACGATCGAGTTCGGCGAGCGATTCGACGTTGAACTGCAAGATGTCGGCCTTGAGCGCCGCCTGCAACTCGTCGTCGGTCTTGGCGACGCCGGCGTAGACGATCATCGACGGCGGCACGCCCGCGTCCAGGGCGCGGACTAGTTCCCCCCCCGAGACCACGTCGGCGCCGGCACCTTCGCCGGCGAGCAGGCGCACGATCGCGCGGTTGCTGTTCGCCTTGATCGCGTAGCAGAACAGGGCGTCGTCGCCCGCGAACGCCGCTTGCAGGCCGCGCAGCCGGCGGCGCATCGCGTTCGCGCTGTAGACATACGTGGGCGTCCCGGCCTCGGCGGCAATGACCTTGAGCGGCACGCCCTCGCAGGCGAGGCCGGCCTTAGTCATCTCGAACCCGTCGATCCCGCTCATCCGACCTCCGGCGCCGGGCGCTCTTCGAGGTCGGGCGCCTCTCGGTTCGGCAGTTCGAGTTCGCCCTTGCGGCCGCAGCCGAGGAGGGCGAGCGCCAAGCAGGCGAGTGCGAGCCAGCGCGTCATTCGTCCTCCTCCAACCTAGCGCGCGCCGCGGCGACGGCCTCCCGCACGCGCGCCGGCGCCGTGCCGCCGAGGCTGGTTCGGCTCGCGACCGAGCGCTCGACGCCCAGGACCGCGGCACCCCCCTCCAGGCGCGGGTCGATCGCCCGCAGCACGTCCGCCCCCAAGCCTTCGAGCCCGACGCCGCGCTCCTCGGCCGCCTTGACCGCCCGCGCCGCCAGCCCGTGCGCGTCGCGAAAGGCGGCTCCCTTCTCGCGCACCAGCCAGTCGGCGAGGTCGGTCGCGGTCGTGTAGCCGACCCCGGCCGCGGCCTGCATTCGGTCCGTGTCGAACGCGGCACCGCCGAGCATCGCCGCGGTGGCCTCAAGGCACAGATCGAGCGTGTCGGCGGCGTCGAACACGCCCTCCTTGTCCTCTTGCATGTCCTTGGAGTAGGCGAGCGGCAGACCCTTCAAGGTGACGAGCAGCGCTTGCAGGTGGCCGAAGACCCGGCCCGACTTGCCGCGCACCAGTTCGGCCGCGTCGGGGTTGCGCTTTTGCGGCATGATCGAGGAGCCGGAGGTGAAGTCCTCCCCCAAGCGCACGAAGCCGAACTGCGGCGTCGACCACAAGACTAGTTCCTCGGCGAGGCGTGCCAAGTGGACCGCCGCGATCGCGGCGGCGCTTAAGTAGTCGAGCGCGAAGTCGCGGTCCGAGACGGCGTCGATCGAGTTGCGCATCGGCGCGTCGAAGCCGAGCGCCTTGGCCGTGGCGTCGCGGTCGATCGCAAAGCCCGTTCCGGCCAGCGCCGCCGCCCCCAAGGGGCACGCGTTCATGCGTCGGCGCGCGTCTCGAAAACGCCCCCGGTCGCGGCCGAACATCTCGACGTAGGCGAGCAGGTGGTGGCCGAGCGTCACCGGCTGCGCCGCCTGGAGGTGGGTGAAGCCCGGCATGACGCTCTCGTTGTGCGCCTCGGCCAAGTCGATCAGAACGCGCATCAAGGCTTCGAGGTGCGTGAGCGCCCGGTCGGCCGCGTCGCGCACCCACAAGCGAAAGTCGGTCGCAACCTGGTCGTTGCGCGAGCGGGCGGTGTGCAGCCGCCGCCCCGGCTCGCCGACGATCTCGGTCAGCCGCGCCTCGACGTTGAGGTGGATATCCTCTAGCTCGGGCGTGAAGGCGAACGTGTCGGCCTCGATCTCGGCCCCGACCCGCGCCAACCCGTCCAGGATCGCCTCGCGGTCGGCCGCGGTAATGATGCCTTGATCGGCCAGCATCCGGGCGTGCGCGATCGAGCCCATGATGTCTTGCGCCCACAACCGCTTGTCGAAACCGATCGAGGCGTTAATTCGCTGCATCAGCGGGGCCGGACCGCTCTCGAAGTGCCCCCCCCACAGATCGCGTCCCGCCTTGTCCTTGGAGCCTGCCATGCGCGCCTTTTTCGTCTCGTGTCTCACGGCCCTGCTTCTAACCGCGAGTGCCGCGATCGCAAAGGCGGACGATCTGGTCCTCACCGAACCGCGCGGCCTGCCGCCGATCGCCTTCGAGCGCGCCGACGGCACGGCGGGAACGCTCGACGACTACGAGGGCAAAATCGTCGTCCTCAACTTCTGGGCCACGTGGTGCGCCCCTTGCAAGGTCGAGATGCCGACGCTCGCCCGCCTGCAAGCCGCGCTCGGCGACGACGTCGAAGTGCTCGCACTCGCCGTCGAGCGCACGCCTCTCGACGAGCTGCGCACCGCCCTCGACGACCTGGAAGCGCCGAACCTCGACCTGCTGCGCGACCCCTCGATGGCGTCGCTGCGCGCGATCGGCGCCGCCGGCATCCCCGTCACCCTCGTCATCGACCGAGACGGGCGCGAAGTCTACCGCCAACTCGGCGACGCCGAGTGGGACGATCCGGCGGTGATTGAGCGTTTGCGCACGTTCGCGGCGGGGGAGACGAAGGTTTAACGCTTCGCGTGCGCTGCCGCGTTTTTTGCCAGTGTTAACGCAGGAGGCTAGCCGCAGCGCCGAGGGCCAATCTCGGACAAGTTGCAAAAACAAAGGGAAAAAGGCCGCGCCGAGCGCACGCGAAGCGTTAATATTTTGCCTGACGCCGCCTGATCGCCGTCTGCTTCTTCGAGACCTCCAGCGCCTCGCCCAGCGTCGTGACGCCTTGCGCCTCCAGCAAATTCAGCAGCGCCAGCAGGACCTTTGCCGTCGCGAGCGCGTCGCCGAGCGCCGTGTGCCGTTCCTTGTCGGGCAGGGTGACGGCAAAACGCCGGGCGAGCGCGTCGAGGGTGAGGTCGTCGTCGGCGCCGAGCGCGTGCGCCGCGAGCAGCACCGTGTCGAGCACCGGATTGCCGAAACGCACGCCCGCCCTCGCCTCCTGCATGGCGAGGAATTTCATGTCGAAGGCGGCGTTGTGCGCGACCAGGACCGCGTCGCCGACGAAGGCGGCGAAGTTCGGCAGGACCGCCTCGATCTTAGGGGCACCCTCGACCATCTTGTCCGTGATGCCGTGCACGCGGCTCGACGCCGCCGGGATCGGCCGGCCGGGATCGACGAGGGTCGAGAAGACCTCGCCTTGCAGGAGACGCCCGTTGACGATCCGCACGCCCGCGAGCGAGACGATCCTGTCCTTGGCCGGCTCCAGCCCCGTCGTCTCGGTGTCGAAGACGACGTAGGCGAGGCGCTTGAGCCTGGTCGCGGCGTCGCCCCCGGCCGCGGCCCGGCCGAGCAGGTCGAAATCGTAGAACTCGGGTCGGGCGCGCGCCGGCGGCGGCGGCGCCTCGCGGTCGGCGGCAACCGACAAGGGAAGGCAGAGCCGCGCCCCGTCGTCGCAGCGCTCCGACCAGACCTCGGTCTTGTGCCGGTCGAGTACGTCTCGACCGCGAAAGGCGCCGATCCCGACGTCGAGCCGCTCCTCGACCCAGGCGTCGAGCACCGCGACCGGAACGGGATCGCCCCGCCAGCGGGCCTCGACGCGGGCGGTGTCGCCTTGCCCCTCGACGCGAAGCGCGAAGCGCTCGACGCCGGCGTAGACCGCGACCCGGTTGAGCAGCCGGTCGAGCAGGTCGGTGACGGCGGCGCTGTCGCACACCAGCCAGCACGAAGGGCCGACGATCTCGAAGGCGAGGTCGCGGCCTTCCGAGCGCCGGGCGGCGAGGCAGTCGAGAAGGGTCGCCGAGAGGACGGTCATCACCGGCCACGCGCTCGCGAGCAGGTCGGACGCCGCCGCATCGAGCCGCCCCAGCCGCTCGCGCATCGCTTCTGGCCAATCCCGCAACGCGCGCCGCGCCGCGTTTGGCATGTCGGCCCCGTCGGCGAGCGCGTCGGCGAGGATCAGCGCCGTGACGCCGACGCGCAAATCCTCGATCGCCTCCTGCGCCGCGCGCTCGCGCCAGATGCCGGCGGCGAGTTCGTCGCTCACGTCCTCGAAGACGACGACGTAGCCGACAAGCACCTCGTCGCGCAGCATCAGCGACAGCCGCCCCTTCAAGGCGCGGTTGCCGGTCCCGGTCGTGGCGGCGAGGGTCACGCTCAAGCGGTCGGGGTGGGTCAGGTGGCGGCCGGCGGCGAAACGGTTGTGCAGGCGGCGCAGCGCGTGGTGGAAGGGCTGCGGCGCCACGCAGTCGAGGAAGGGACGCCCGAGCCCGAGTGCCTCGGTGCGCAGGACCTCGCGCGCCCGGTGGTTGTAGAGGAGGAGGGTGTGGTCGAGGCCGCAGATGACCACGCCCTGCTCCAGATCGCGCAGGACCGCTTCGAGCCACGCCTTCTGCCGGGCGCCCTCCGCCGTCGCCCGCGCGACCGCCGCCCCGGTCTCGCCCCGCGCGGCACCCAGCGCTTCGAGCGCCCCGGCGACGGCGGGTGCGAGGTCGTCCAAGTAGCGCGCCCGCGCGGCGTCGGTGGCGCAGGCCCCGCCGGCGTGCGTCGCGGCCCGCGCGTCGCGGACGAGCGCCTGAATCGGCCGTGCGACGTTATCGTCGAACTTCTGCCAGACCCAGAGCGTCAAGCCCGCGATCGCGAAGGCGGCAACACCGCCGTGGAGCGTCAGGACCGATCCTGCGTCCCCGCCGAGGCGACCCGCCGCCAGCACCATCGCGACGGCGACGGCGGCGACGGCCCCGAGCCCGATCAGGGCGAAGAACAAGAACACCCGAAGCCGCAAGCCCAAGCGCCCGGCGAGCCGCTCAACCACGGGCGTCGCCGTCGAATGCCGCCAGCAGTTCGGCCGTGGTGAAGGGTTTGGCGAGGTAGGCGTCGACGCCGAGCGCCCGCGCCTTCGAGGCCATCGCCGCCCGACCGCGCGGCCCGGTGACGACGAGGCGGCAGCGAAGGCTGGAATCGGCCCGCACCGCCTCGCACAAGGCAAAGCCGTCCAGGCGGGTGTCGATCACGGCGAGGCTGATCTCCAGATCACTGCGCAGGCGCTCCAACGCCGCCCCCGCATCCGCTTCGATGTCGGCCTCGACGCCGTGCCCGCGCAGCAGCGCCACTAAGCAGGCCGCGAGCGGCGCGTCGGCCTCGACGATGAGTGCGCGCTTGCGCATCGTGCCTCCCCTCGAAGGATGTTAGAACGCTTCAGTGCCTAGCGTAGCTAGGCAGGCTGGTGCGGGGCTTTTCTTCTTTCCTTTTTACGACTTTGCACCGGGACTGGCCCCAGCGCCTGGGTTTAGCCTCGGACAAAAGCAAAGAAGAGAAAAAAAGAAGGCCGCGCGCCAGCGCACGCGAAGCGTTATTCCTGTGCAGCGGCACAGACCGTGCGGCGTACCGCGTCGTCGGGCGCTACTTTGATCCAGGCGTCGTCCGGCGGCAGCCCGTCATCGCGCAACTCGACCGAGGTGCCAAGGTCGGCCCGCCGCGGCATCGTGCAGTCGTAGAGTTGCGTCGCCTGGGCGGTCGGCAGGTAGCGCTGGAGGAAGTAGACGACGGCGAGCGCGTAGCCGGGCGCCTTTGGGTTGGTGCGCACGCCGTTCGCGTCGACGGCGACGAAGCGCTCGACCGGCGCCTTGATCAGCGTCCAGGGCCGGATCGCGCTCGACGTGCCGAAGCCGGCTGCGACCTCGATGCCGGGCGGGAGGACGCCCGCCGTGCGGCGAAACCACGTGTAGTCGCTCCAGACGATATAGACGATGACGGCAAGCCCGGCGGCGGCCGGCAGCATCCAGCGCGGCACGTTCAGCTTGAAGAGGCGTGCCGCCAGCATGAGAACGCCCGCGACCGCGAGGCCGAGGACGACGGCGCCGAGGAGGGTGAAGGGCACGACGGGTTCTAGCCCGCACTGCGCGCCCAGCCGAGCGCGCTCTGCAAGGATTTGACCACGCCGAACGCGTCGCGCAGATACTTGCGCTCCAGGGCCGACAGGCTGCTGGGCCGCAGGAAATTGTCGGGCTTCTTGCCCTCGCGGACTTGAGCGGCTTGGTGCTTCAAGCGCGTGTCGGTGATGAAGTCGTAGGCGTCGAGGAGGTCGTCGCCGCCAGTCCGGCTCAAGGAGCCCGCCTCTTGCGCCGCGACGATGCGCTCGCGGGTGTTGACCGCCTC
The DNA here is from genome assembly GCA_965217265.1 of Geminicoccaceae bacterium. Classification (GTDB taxonomy): domain Bacteria; phylum Pseudomonadota; class Alphaproteobacteria; order Geminicoccales; family Geminicoccaceae; genus JAGRGG01. Next base: position 661,139 of record CBDCHP010000011.1, read on the forward strand.
GATGCCGGCGTCGAGCGCGTAGACGCGGGCGAGGTCGACGATCGGCGTGACGCCGCCGTGCTTCAGGTCGACGGCGGCGCTGCCCTCGCCGTCCTTGACCAGCGCGAAGCCGCGAAAGAGGCCCAAGGGCGGCGTGTGCTTCAGGGAATTGGCGATCATATGGGCACGAAAGATGCTGTTTGCCTTGGCGGCGCGCAGCGTCTCGCGCTGCAGCCCGGCGAACAGGTCGCCCTGCCCCTGGATCGGGCGCAGGTCGAACATGACGCTGGAGAGCATCTGCGCCATCGGGTCGGGCCGGTCGATCCAGCCCTTGAAGTAGCGCCGCCAGACCTTGACCGGTTGGCGCCAGCGCGGCGTGATCGCCATCATCTCGCCCGGGCAGTAGACGTAGCCGCAAGCGTCGAGCCCGTCGCAGACGAAGCGGGCGAGACCCCCGAAGTAGGCGCCGTGCGCCGCCTCGTCGTAGCTATCATCGAGGATCAGGCAGTTGTCCTGATCCGAGACCCCCGTCTGCTCGCGACGCCCCTGGCTGCCGCAGGCGAGCCACAGATAGGGGGTCGGCGCCGGGCCCAGCCGCCCGGCCGCGAGCGTCAGCAGGCGCGTGGTGAGCGCGTCGGTGATGCCGGTGATGATCGCCGCGACTTTGTGCGCCTCGGCCCCGCCGCCGACCAGTTGCGCCAGGAGATGCGGTACGCCTTGGAGTGCCCTGGCGAGGTCGGGAACGGCGTCCGCGCGGCCGATGTCGTGGACGATGCCGGCCGCCGACGAGGCGCGGCTCTGGGTCAGGTTGGTGCGGGTGAGGATGCCGACCGGCCGGCCCGCCTCGACCACCGGCAAGTGGCCGATACCCAACTCGCTCATCAAGAGGAGCGCGTCGAGGACCAGTCCCCCCGGCGGCAGGCCGCGCGGGTTTGGGGTCATGATCTCCGCCACCGGCACGGACGAGTCGCGGCCCGAGGCGACGATCTTGGCGGTGAGGTCGCCGGTGGTAAGGATGCCGCCCAAGCGCCCGTCCGTCCCGGTGACGAGGACGCACGAGATGCCGCGCGCGCGCATCAGCCCCGCTGCCTCGCGCGCCGTGGCGTCCGGGCCGATCGTGATCGGGTTCGGGGTCATCACCGAGGCCAGGTCGGCCGTGACCGGCGCGTCGGGCGTCTCGGCGCCGGACGCGGGCGGGGTGCTCGGCCGGCGGTAGAACGCGGCAAAGTCGGGCTCGGCCTCGATCAGCCGGGTCAAGAGCGCCTTCGGCACGGACGCGATGCGCGTCGGTTCGATCGCGACGGCGTGCTCCTCGCTGGGCACGCCGCGCAGCAGGATGCGCTCGCCGAAGCCGGCGCCGGGGCCGAGGCGGGCGATCGGCTGGCCCTCGTTCGAGCGGATCTCGACGCCGCCGCCGACGACGAGCGGCAGGGCGTCGAGCGTCTCGCCCGGCGCGTAGAGGGTCTCGCCGGCCTTGAGGTCGCGCAGCGCCGTGGCGGCGGCGATCTCGCCTTGGACCGAAGCGTCGAGAAGGTCGAAGGGATGGTGCTCGGCGAAGAAGCGTTGCAATTCTTCTTCCATCGCGTTCATCGGTGGCGTCCCGTCAAAAATCGACCCCGCCCATAAGCATGGACGGGGTCGTGCGGCGCAAGCCCTCGTTCGAGGAAGAGGTCTGCGTCAGTGGGCGACGGCCGTTCCGGAGCCGCGCGGTACGCGGATGCTCTCGACGAGGTCTTGGATCTCGATCGGCGGTGCCGCCGTCGCGCGCGAGACGAGGGTCGCGACCGCGAAGTTGATCATGGCACCCACCGAGCCGATCGAGAGCGGCGAGATGCCCAGGATGTACCAGCCGGGCTCGTCGGGGAACTGGTTGGTGCCGGGGAAGAAGAACCAGCCCTTGTAGAGGAAGATGTAGATCAGCGTGAAGACCAGCCCGGTCACCATGCCGGCGACCGCGCCCTTGTCGTTGATGCGCTTGGAGAAGATGCCCATCATCAAGACCGGGAAGAGCGACGCGGCGGCGATGCCGAACGCGAGCGCCACCGTCTGGGCGGCGAAGCCCGGCGGGTTCAAGCCCAGATACACCGCGACCGCGATCGCGACTGCCATCGAGATGCGCGCGGCCAGGAGTTCGCCCCGCTCCGAGATGCGCGGGTTGATGGTCCCCTTGATCAGGTCGTGCGAGATCGCCGACGAGATGGCGAGTAGGAGACCCGCCGCGGTCGAGAGCGCCGCCGCGAGCCCGCCCGCCGCGACAAGCGCCACGACCCAGTCCGGCAGGTTGGCGATCTCGGGGTTGGCGAGCACCAGGATGTCCTGGTCGACCGTCAACTCGTTGCCGGCCCAGCCGTTCGCTTCGGCTTGGGCCGCGAACGCGGGGTTCTCGTCGTTGTAGTACTGGATGCGGCCGTCGTTGTTCTTGTCCTCGAAGACGAGGAGGCCGGTCTCCTCCCAGGTCGTCATCCAGTTCGGTTGGTCGGCGTAATTGATCGCGTTGCCGGGCTCGGAGACGGGACCTGTGTAGATCGTGTCGATGAGGTTGAGGCGCGCCATCGCGCCGACGGCGGGGGCGACGAGGTAGAGGAGCGCGATGAAGACGAGCGCCCAGCCGGCCGACCAGCGGGCGTCCGAGACCTTGGGCACGGTGAAGAAGCGGATGATGACGTGCGGCAATCCTGCCGTGCCGATCATCAAGGACAGGGTGAACAGCACCATGTTGAGGGTGCTGGCGTTGTGCTCGGTGTAGGCGCTGAAGCCGAGGTCGGTGACCACCTGATCCAGCCTGGTCAAGAGCGGCACGCCGTCGTTGAGCGTGTCGGAGAACAGGCCCAAGGGCGGCAGGGCGACGCCGGTCAGTTGCAGCGAGATGAAGATGGCCGGGATGGTGTAGGCGAGGATCAAGACGCAGTACTGCGCCACCTGGGTGTAGGTGATGCCCTTCATCCCGCCCAGGACGGCGTAGAGGAAGACGATGGCGGCACCGATGAACAGGCCGACCGTGGCGTCGACCTGTAAGAAGCGGGCGAAGGTGACGCCGACGCCGGTCATCTGGCCGATGACGTAGGTGACCGAGGCGACGATGAGGCAGATGACGGCGACGATGCGCGCGGGCTGCGAGTAGAAGCGGTCGCCGATGAACTCCGGCACCGTGAACTTGCCGAACTTGCGCAGGTAAGGCGCCAAGAGCATGGCGAGCAGCACGTAGCCCCCCGTCCAGCCCATCAAGAAGGTCGAGTTGTCGTAGCCGACGAAGGCGATCAATCCAGCCATCGAGATGAAGGACGCGGCCGACATCCAGTCCGCACCCGTCGCCATGCCGTTCAGGACCGGGTTGACGCCGCGGCCGGCAGCGTAGAACTCGCCGGTCGAGCCGGCGCGCGCCCAGATGGCGATGCCGATGTAAAGGGCGAAGGTGGCGCCCACGACGAGGTAGATGAGGGTTTGCTGATCCATCGTGTCTCGGTCCTACTGCTCGTCGACGTTGTATTTGCGATCGAGCGCGTTCATGCGCCACGCGTAGAAGAAGATCAGGATCAAGAAGACGATGATCGAGCCCTGCTGCGCGAACCAGAAGCCCAGATCGGTCCCGCCGAACTGGATGCCGGCGAGCAGGGGCCGCAAGATGATGCCGAAGCCGAACGACACCAGCGCCCAGATGATCAAGCAGATCGTGACGAGGCGGATGTTCTGCTTCCAGTAGCTCTCCGCCGCCTGCCGCTCCTCGGCGCTCAATTCGCGCAGCGGCGTCGGCCCCTCGTCATCGTCGTAGACGTTGACGTTGTCTTGCATGTCAGCCTCCGAATGATGCCCTGATGGGGCATACCCCAATCCCGCAGGGTCAGTTTTCTTCCTTCTACGTGCCGGGTTGGCGTCCGTCACGTTCGTGGCGCGATCAAACGTGCGAATCCATTTTTGTGCAACCGATCTGTGGCAAAATGTGACCGAAGATCGGTATCATCGGGTGCTAGATGGTTTATTTGTCTCGCCGTGCGGCGTACCGGCCTCGCGCAGCGTGCGGCGCATCCACAGCGGGACGAGCAGGCTGAGGGCGATCAGGCGAAAGAAGTGGTGCGCGCCGACGAAGGCGGGGTCGACGTGCAGCGCGAACGCCATCACCGTCATCGCCTCGACCCCGCCCGGCGCGTAGGCGAGCCAGATCTGGCCGAACGGCAGGCGCAGGAGCCAGGCCGCGAGCAGCGCGAACAAGGCGGAAACGACGAGCCCGATCGCGATCGCTTCGAGGCCCGGCCGCAGGACGCGCAGCAAGGCGGCCGGCGACGTGGTGCCGAAGCGTGACCCGACGACGCCGCCCATGACGACGAAGCCGGGCACGAGCAGGTAGCCCGGCAGCCGCGCCTCGATCAACCCGCTCCCGTGCAGGACAGCGCTCATCACGAGGCCGCCCATCAGCAAGGCCGCCGGCACGTTCAGCCGCTTGAAGCCGTAGCCGAGCGCACCGCAGAGCAGCAGCATCGAGACGATCTCGATCGGCCCGCCGGCAGCACCCCCCGCCAGCACGGCGCCCGGATCGACGCTGCGCCCCGCTTGGATCAAGGGCGGCATCAAGGCGACGAGGGTGACGAGGCGCAGGCTCTGCGTCAGCGCGATCCGCGGCACGTCGGCCGGGCTCTTGAGCGCCAGCGCCAACGTGTAGGAGAGCGCCCCGGGAATGGCGCTGAATCGGGCGGTGGCGCGGTCCCAGCCGTGCCTTCGCTCCAGCCAGTAGGCGACGGCAGTCGCGGTCGCGGCGACGCTGAGCAGGAGGACGACGAGGCTGAGCGGCCACGCCGCCATCCGCTCCAGGCTCTCAGGGGTCACGGCCGAGCCCATCGAGACGCCCAACAAGACGAAGGCGACGTCGCGTAAAGTCTCGGGCAGGCCGACCTTGACCCCGCCGAGTGCCGCCGCCGCGACGACGATCATCGCGCCCGCCAGCCAGCCGGCCGGAAAGCCGACCGCCGTGAAGGCGGCGCCGCCGGCGGCCGCGAGCGCCAGGGTCAGCGGGATCTTGATACCGGGGTGCATTTTGTCCTTGGCGTGTTTGAACGCTTCGCGTGCGCTGACGCGCGGTCTTTCTTCTCTCTTTTCTGCAACTTGTCATCCGGGCCGGCACGGGCGCCGAAGCCAGCCCCGGCCAAAGTTGCGAAAAAGAAGAGAAAGTCTGCGCAGCGGACGCGAAGCGTTAATCCCTTGCCTTGCTCAAGCGGTTGAGCAGGAGCGGCAGGAAGAGGACGAGGAGTGCCAGGACCCACAAGATCAGGGTCGCGGGCGTCTCGAACAGGATCATCGGGTCGCCGCCGCTGATCGAGAGCGCGCGGCGCAGGTTCTGCTCGAAGATCTCGCCCAGGACCACGCCGAGGATGACGGGGGCGAGCGTCACGTTGAGCTGGCGCAGGACGAAGCCGAGCACGCCGAGCCCGATCATCAGGTAGAGGTCGAAGGCGTGGCCCGCGACCGAGAACACGCCGATGAAGGTGAGGACCGCGATCACCGGGATCAGGTAAGCGCGCGGTATGCTGATCAGCTTGGCGAACAGGCCTACCAGTGGCAGGTTGATGAGGATCAGCGCCACGTTGCCGATGTACATCGACGCGATCAGCCCCCAGGCGATCTCGGGGCGCTGGGTGAAGAGGAGCGGTCCGGGCTGGATGTTGAACAGGAGGAGCACGCCGAGCAGGATCGCGGTCGTGCCCGAGCCGGGCACGCCGAGCGTCAGCATCGGCACCATCGCCCCGCCGGCGGAAGCGTTGTTCGCCGCCTCGGGTGCGGCGAGCCCGCGCGGGTCGCCCTCGCCAAAGCGGCTCGACGCGCCGGCGAGGCGCTTCTCGGCGCCATACGCCACGGCGCTCGCGACCGAGGCGCCCGTGCCGGGCAGGACGCCGATGAAAAAGCCGATGATCGAGCAGCGCACGAGGGTCCACTTCAGCGCGAAGACGTCTTTGAAGCCGATCACGGCCCGGCCGAGCTTGGTCGTCTTGATCGCCTCGCCCGTCGCCTCGTTCAGGAGCGAGAACAGTTCGGAGATGCCGAACAGGCCGATGACGACGACGAGGAAGTCGATGCCGTCGAACAGGTTGGGCGAGTTGAAGGTGAAGCGGTTGACGCCGGTGCCGGAGTCGACGCCGACCGTCGCAATCATCAAGCCGATGACGGCGCCGATCAGGGTCTTGGGCACGCTCGACCCCACCATCGCGGCGAGCGTGGCAAACGCGAAGACCATGAGCGCCACGTACTCGGACGGGCCGAACGCGATCGCGAGTTGCGCCAGCAGGGGGCCGACGAGGCTGAGCATGATGACGGCGAACGTGCCGCCGATGAACGACGCCACGGCCGAGAGCGCCAGCGCCTCCGCCGCCTTGCCCGAGCGCGCCATCGGGTGGCCGTCGAGCGTCGTCATGACGGCACTCGCGTCGCCCGGCACGTTCAAGAGGATCGAGGAGATCCGCCCGCCGTACTCGGCGCCATAGTAGACCCCGGCCAAGAGGATCAGCGCCGTCTCGGGCGGCAGGCCCAGCGCGTAGGCGATCGGCATCAAGATCGCGACGCCGTTGATCGGCCCGATGCCGGGCAAGGCGCCGATCAGCGTGCCGACGAAGCAGCCGCCCAGGACCATCGCCAAGTTCAACGGCGACAGCGCCACGGCGAAGCCCGAGGCAAGGGCGTTCAGCACCTCCACGGCGTCACACCCTTCATCGGAAAACTTCGCCCCAGGGCAGGTTGAGCTGCAAGGCGTCGGTGAACAAGAAGTAGCCGGGCACCGCGACGACCGCCGCGAAAGCGAGTGCCCGCCAGAGCTTGGCGCCGAGCATCAGGCTGAGGCCGAGGCACAAGGCGAAGGTGGTCAGCATGTAGCCCAAGGACTCGAACAGGACGGCGTAGAGGATGAGCGCGCCCAAGAGAAGGGCCGCGCGCAAGAGGCCCCGTCCGCGCGGCCAGTTGGGCTCGGCCGCCGGCCGTAGGAGGATGATGACGGCGCAGACCGCGGCGACGGCCGCCAGCACGAGCGGCCAGGGCTTCGGCCCCAGCGGCTCGTACTGGAAGGGCACCTCGATGCCCCACGCCAAATAGGCGTAGCCCGCTATGACCAGCAGGAGAGCGACGGCGAACAGACGGTCGCTCATCGGGGGTGCTACTGGATCAGGCCGGCCTCTTTCGCCAGCTCACGGTAGGAGGCGACCCGCTCGTTGACCTCGTCGGTCAGTTCCTGCCCGGCGAGGTTCAGCTCGAACAGGCCCTTGTCCTCGCGGATCTTGACGAACTCCTCGGTGCCGTACATCGCCTTGAAGTGCTCGACCCACCAGTTATAGGCCTCGTCCGACACCTCCGGCCCCATGTAGTAGCCGCGGATGATGGTCCAGTCGATGTCGGCGCCCTGCTCCTTCGCGGTCGGGAGGTCGGCGTAGGGGGCCGGCAGGCGCTCGGGCGCCAGGACGGCGAGGATGCGCACCTCGCCCGCCTCGATGTGCGGCCCCTGCTCGGAGATGTCGCCGGTGTAGACCTGGATGTGGCCCCCCAAGAGGTTGGTGATCGACTCGCCGCCGCCCTCGAAGGCGACGTAGCGCATCTGCCGCGGATCGACGCCGGCCGCTTGCATCAGCAAGGCCGCCTTCATCCAGTCCTGGCTGCCGATCGTGCCGCCGGCGCCGACGACGATGCCCTGCGGGTCCTCCTTCAGCGCGTCCATCAATGCCGAGAGGTCCTGCCAAGGGGCGTCGGCCTTGACGACGATGGCGCCGTAGTCGCTGCCGGCGCTCGCGAGCCAGCGCGCCTTGCTCTCGTCATAGGCGCCGAACTTGTTCTGCGCCAAGTTGAGCAAGGAGCCGCCCGAGAAGGCGACGATCGTGTTGCCGTCGTCGGCGCGCGTCGTATTCATGTAGTTGTAGGCGACGGCGCCGATACCGCCCGGCATGAAGGTGACGCGCATCGGCTGGTCGATCTGCCCGGTCTTCTGCAGCGCCTCGGCCGCGATGCGGCAGGTGAGGTCGAAGCCGCCGCCGGGCTGGGCCGGCGCGACGCACTCGGGGCTGTCGGGGCTGAAGTCCTGCGCCGAGGCGGCGGCGGTGCCGAGGGCAAGGATGGCGCCCGTGACGACGAATAGGTGATGCATGGAAGATGCTTTCCCTGACGTAGGCTTTTCGTTGTCCCACCCCTAGCGTAGCGACATGCGCCTGTCACTGCCCCCGTTGCTTCAAGCGTCCTTCGCCTCCAGGGCACGCGCCTGGACCTGCACCTCGTCCCAGAACGCCGCCTCGATCTTGTGGCCGTCGGGGTCGCGGACGAAGCAGCCGTAGTAGGGGTCGCCGTAGTCCGGCCGGGGTCCAGGCGTGCCCTCGTCCGCGGCGCCGGCCTTGATCGCCGCCGCGTGGAAGGCGTCGACGGCCGCGCGCGAGGCGGCGGCAAAGCCGACGTGCGCGCCGTTGCCGACCGTGGCCGGCCCGCCGTCGATCGGGACTTGGATCCAAAACTCGGGGTAGGCGCGGCCGTAGGCCTTGGCGCCCTCGTGGCGCATGACCGCCTCGATCCCGAGCGCGGGCAGCACGGCGTCGTAGAACGCCTCGGCGCGGGCAAAGTCGTTGGTGCCGAGCGAGACGTGGCTCAGGATGCTGTCGGGCACGTTCGTGGCCATTGGTATTCCTCCCCTTCATGCGCCGCTTTGCGCTAACCGTCTAGCAAGCCTGCCGGCCACCTGTACAGCGGGGCTCTGGAACGAGGCAACGTCAACGCGAGGAGAGAGCTTATGCAGATCGTCGACATCTGCGAGGCCGTCGTACCGATCGCCTCCCCGATCCGCAACGCCTACATCGACTTCGCCAAAATGACGGCGAGCGTGGTGGCGCTCGTCACCGACGTGGTGCGCGGGGGTAAACCCGTCGTCGGCTACGGCTTCAACTCGAACGGCCGCTACGCCGCGTCCGGGCTGCTCAACGAGCGCTTCCTGCCGCGCCTGCGCGAAGCGTCGCCGGGATCGCTCCTGACCGATGCCGGCGACAATCTCGACCCGCACCGCGTCTGGGCGACGCTGATGGCGAACGAGAAGCCCGGCGGGCACGGCGAGCGCTCGGTCGCAGTCGGCGTCGTCGACATGGCGTTCTGGGACGTCGTCGCCAAGATCGAGGGCGTGCCGCTCTACGCCCACTTGGCGCGGAACTACGGCGACGGGGCGTTCGATCCGCGCGTCTTCGTCTACGCCGCCGGCGGCTACTACGACCCGGACAAGGACCTGCGCCGGCTTCAAGACGAGATGCGGGGCTACCTCGATCGCGGCTACACGGTGGTCAAGATGAAGATCGGCGGGGCGGACCTGGACGAGGACCTGCGCCGCGTCGAGGCGGTGCTCGAAGTCGTCGGCGACGGGAGATGCCTCGCGGTCGACGCCAACGGCCGCTTCGACCTCGACACCGCGATCGCCTACGCGAGGGCGCTGCGGCCCTACGACCTGTTCTGGTACGAGGAGGCCGGCGACCCGCTCGACTACGCGCTCCAGGCCGAACTGGCGCAGCACTACGACAGGCCGATGGCGACCGGCGAGAACCTGTTCTCGCACCAGGACGCGCGCAACCTGCTGCGCTACGGCGGGCTTCGGCCGGACCGCGACTGGCTCCAGTTCGACTGCGCCCTCAGCTACGGCCTCGTCGAGTACCTGCGCACCCTCGACCTCCTATCCGAATACGGCTTCACCACCCGCAACTGCATCCCCCACGGCGGGCACCAGCTCTCGCTCAACATCGCCGCCGGGCTGCGCTTAGGGGGCAACGAGTCCTATCCCGACGTCTTCGCCCCTTTCGGCGGCTTCGCCGACAACATCACCGTCGAGGACGGCCACGTCGGCCTGCCCGACGCGCCCGGCATCGGCTTCGAGCGGAAGTCGGCTTTGATCGCGACGCTCAGGCAAGCGACCGGGACTTGACTTAAAGTCATGAATGTTAATGCCAGCGAACCCCTCGTGGGTGTCCACGTACAATGCTTGACTGGTGAAGCAAAAAGATCAGTTCAGTAGCCCTTAGATGTTCTAATCTTGCGCTCAGGATGACGTCCAATGCGATGCATTAGCGGTAGCTCATACTTGCTGTTGCTATCCAAACCACGGGCGCGGAGATCATCACGAACCGCCATTAGATCGCGAAGCTGCTTCCGGAACTCCTGTGGGCGCTGCTGTGCCTTTGCCATCTCCCCTTCAAGGCGCTCGACGATACTAGTCACGCTCGTTCTCCCTCTACATGACGTGCCTGTTGTGGATATAAGCTTGGTAGCCTTGGCGCATAAGGTAATCGGTCAAAGTGTCGCTGTACTGCCGTATGTGAAAACGAAGTTCATGATCCTCCCCATAATCATCAATTTTTAGACGCACAAAATTCACAAGGGTGCTCATACTGATAAGCCTGCCGTGGGAGTGCCAGTGGCTATTGTTAGATAATAAAGTTGCTATTTCGTTAGCACGCGCCTCTTTTTGTTCTAAGGTAACGGGCTCTCCAGGTCGTGTAGTTTGATGCTCAGTCCAATCCTTGAATTTGTATTTTACAAGCCAATCCGTGAGAAGGCGGATAGAAAGCTCTCGCGCCTGCTCGTAAAATCTTAGCATCGCCAAATCCATCTTTTCTAACATCATATACTCTGCAGGTGTTAAAGAGTTATCGCGTGATTTATCAATAAGCTCGCTCACTTTATCCAAGTATCCCAAAGCGGGAACAAGCTGTTTATCTTCTTTATCTGGGACTTGAGGATCTATAGGACCTAGCGAAGAAGAATAATCCATATATATTTTGTCACCAGACATGCAGAATATTGTACCTGCAGACATCGCAAGGCGGGGAACGATAAAGCATACCGTTTTATAATGGTAGCGTATCATTTCCGCAAGTTTTTCAACAACTTCAGCTTGACTACCCGGAGTTGTTAAGCAAATGCCGATAGCATCTCTCTTGCCAGGACGATCAGCCAGCCTTTCAAGTGTACCTCTAAAAAAGGAAGTGATGCCGTGCCTTATTTCACCATAGTAATATAGTAAATCACATTCTAACCTATTTCTATTTCTTGTTCTGCTTTATTTACCATTTCCATGATGACTTGATCTAGCTGAGGTAGATTAATCGCCATCTTTCTTCCACCTGGATAATGCTGCCGCCCGCGCAATCTCCTTACGCCGTTCCGGCGTCATGCTCGCTGCGCGTGCCTTTCCACCTTTCAACCCGCCCCGCCGTCCCAAAGATACAGCAGCCGGATCTTTGCCATATTTCGCGCGCGAATCACTATCCGGCCATTCTCCGGATGCAATATCAACAATCGCCTTTGCAAGCTGGCTTGCCTCGCGCGGGCGCTTAGGTCTGCTTAAGCGATCAACCATAAACGTCACCTAGCAGTATACCAGATCAATGACAATTTTCTAGGAAAATATACCTGTGAATTAAAATGACTTGTTGCTCAGCCGCCGAAAGCCGTTGCCGAACGGGTGCCGCGTACCGATCTTGAGCATTGGGAAGGTTGTTAACGGGAGGGTTCGAGATGGCCGGAAAGCAAGACAGCAGCCGCATCGCCTACCAGCGCCCGCAGCCGATGGGCATGGTGTCCGACGTGTTTCTGGGCGGTGCCCTCGACCTTCGCGCCGACGACCCGATGTGGGTGCCGCAGGCGCCCGACGTCTGGTTCAAACCGCTCGTCCTCTCGGTGAGCCAGGGCTTCTACGTCAACCTGTTGCGGGTGCGCCGCGCCGGCGTCTTGTCGCGCCACCGGCACTCCGGCCCCGTCCACGCCTTCACCCTGCGCGGCTCTTGGCACTACCTGGAGCACGACTGGGTGGCGCGCGAGGGCGACTACGCCTTCGAGCCGCCCGGCGAGACGCACACGCTCGTCGTGCCCGAGGGGGTCGAGGAGATGATCACCCTCTTCCACGTCACCGGCGGCTACGTTTACGTCGATCCGCACGGCGAGGCGCTGGGCTACGAGGACGTGTTCACCAAGCTCGACAACGCGCTGCAGCACGTCGAGGCCAGCGGCCTCGGCCGGACCGCGCTCGACCGCATCGTGCGCTGAGGACCCGCCGCGCGGGCTTCAGGTCATGTAGAGGCCGCCGGCGACGTCGATCGTCTGGCCGGTGACGAAGCTCGCCTCGTCCGAAGTCAGGTAGAGGGCGAGGTCGGCGACCTCGTCGGCGTGCCCCAAGCGCGCCATCGGCGTCAGGCGCACCTGCTCGTCGTTGACCGCCCGCCCCACCGCCAGCACCATCGGCGTCTCGATCCGGCCGGGCGCGATCGCGTTGACGCGCACGTTGAAGGGGCCGAGTTCGGCCGCCGCGTGCTTGGTCAGGCCGATCAAGGCCGCCTTGGTCGCGGCGTAGTGCGCCGCCACGATCGGCGAGTAGGTCCGCCCGGCGACCGAGGACATGTTGACGATGGCGCCGAACTCGGCCGCGCGCATGGCGGGCGCGAGCAGGCGGATCGCGTTGAAGCAGCCGTTCAGGTTGACGCCGACGACGCGCCGCCACTCCTCGGGTTCCATCGCCCAGATCGGCGCCGGGCGCCCGTCGTGCTTGGGCGAGATGCCGGCGTTGTTGACGAGGGTGTCGAAGGGTCGGCCGAGCGCTGCCCGCAGCGTCTCGACCGCCGCTTCCAGTTGCGCGTAATCGGCGACGTCGGAAGCAACGGCCGCGGCATCGCCGCCGTCGTCGCGGATGGCCTCGGCGACGCCTTCGGCCAGGGCCGCGTCGACGTCGAGCACGCCCACGGCGCCCCCGCGCCGGCCGAACGCCGCCGCGATCGCGGCCCCGATGCCGCGCCCGGCGCCGGTGACGAGCACCGCGCGCCCGGCGTGGCTCGGCCGTCGCTCAAGGTCGTCCATTGCCGTCTCCTCGTTCTCAAATGCCCAAGTAGGCCCGGCGCACGTGGTCGTTGCCGAGCAGGGCTTGGCCGGTGTCGCTCATCACGATCCGGCCGTTCTCCAGGACGTAGCCACGATCGGCGAGTTTCAGGGTGTGGAACACGTTCTGCTCGACGATCAGCACCGTCGTGCCGGAGCGCACGATCCGGTCGACGACGTCGAACACCTGCTTGACGATGATCGGGGCGAGCCCGAGCGACGGCTCGTCGAACATCAACAGGCTCGGGCGCGCCATCAGCCCGCGGGCGATCGCCACCATCTGCTGCTCGCCGCCCGAGAGCGAGCCCGCCATCTGGTCGAGGCGCTCGCGCACCCGCGGGAACAGGTCGAGCACCTCCGCCAGCGTCTCGCCCGCCCGGCCGCGCGCGTGGGGCGTGAAGGCGCCCATCCGCAGATTGTCGCGCACGCTCATCAGCGGGAAGAGCTGGCGCCCCTCGGGGATCAAGGTGATGCCGCGGGCGACGATGGCGTGCGGCTTCAGGCCACCGATGGCGTCATCCTCGAACGCGATCCGGCCGCGCTTCGGCCGGACGAGGCCGGCGATCGTGCGGAGCAGCGTCGTCTTGCCGGCGCCGTTGGCGCCGACGACGGTGACGACCTCGCCCTCGCCGACCTCGATCGAGACGCCCTGCAGGATCGTCGTCTCGCCGTAGCCGGCCTCGACGTCGTCAAGCCGGAGCATGGGTGAACTCCTCGCCGAGATAGGCCTCGATCACCGCCTCGTCGCGCACTACGGCCTCAGGGGAGCCTGAGGCGATGATGCGGCCTGAATTGATGACGATGACCCGGTCCGAGAGCGACATGATCGCCTGCATGACGTGCTCGATCGCGATGATGCTGACACCCCGGTCGCGGATCGCCTTCATCAGGTCGATCGCGTGCCTCACGTCGGCCTGGTTCAGGCCGGCCATCACCTCGTCGAGCAGGAGGACGCGCGGCTCCATCGCCATGACGCGCGCCACCTCCAGCCGCTTCAAGCCGCCGATCGTCAGGTGGCGCGCCTCGGCGTGGCGCTGCGGGTAGAGGCCCATCGCGTCGATCACCTCCAGCGCGTGCCCCCGCGCCGCCACAACCGACGGGTGGCGGCGAAAGGCGCCGATCATCACGTTTTCCAGAACGGTCATGCCGGCGAACGGCTGGACGATCTGGAAGGTGCGGCCGACGCCGGCGCGGGCGAAGGCCGGCGGCGAGGCGGGCGTGACGAAACCGCCGTCGCCCGGCCGCACGGCGACGGTGCCGGCGTCGGGCCGCAGCACGCCGGAGAGCATGTTGAAGATCGTCGTCTTGCCGGCCCCGTTCGGGCCGATCACGCCCAAAACCTCACCCTCGCGCAGATCAAAGCTGACACCATCGATGACCTTGAGCCCGCCGAAGCGCTTGCTCAAGCCTTCGGCCTTGAGGATCGGCGGGCCGAAGGACCGCTCGACCGCCGGGGCGGCGGGCGCCGCCGCCGGGGCGTGGATCGCCTCCAGCCGCGGCGACCCGTCGGGCGCCTCGGCCGCGGCGCCGGCGCCGAAGCGGCCCCTGAACAGGCCGACGATGCCGTTGGGCATGAACAGGACCGCGAGCACCAGAACCGTGCCGTAGACGAAACCGTGCAGCCCGATCGCCTCGGCGCCGAGCCAGCCGCGCGCCAGTTCGGTCACCGGCACGACGAGGAGCGTGCCGAGCAACGGGCCGATCACCGTGCCGAGGCCCCCGATCAGCGCGAACATCGCGATCTGGATCGACAAGGTGAGCGAGAACACCGATTCGGGCTCGATGAAGGTCAGGTACATGGCGTGGAACGTGCCGACCGTGGCGGCGAGCCCGGCCGAGAGGGCGACCGCCAGGAGCCGAAGGCGCACGGTCTCGATGCCGACCGCCATCGCCGCCGCCTCGCGCTCGCGCGTGGCGATCAGTTGGTAGCCGAGGCGGTGGCCGCGCAGCCAGCCGGCGACGGCGAGCGCCAGGACGAGGAGGCCGAAGGCGATCAGGAGCGAGGGCCAGCGCTCGCGAAAGATCATCCACTCCCAGCCGATCTGCAAGGGCACCATCTTGCCCGTGGCGCCGCCGGTGAGGTCGCGAAAATGCAGCGAGAGCAGGCGGAAGACTTCGAGCAGCGCCACGGTGGCGAGCGCGAAGAAGGGGCCGCGCAGGCGAAAGCAGGGCCAACTGATGCCGACCGCGACCAGGGCCGCCAACAGGGCACCGGCGATCATGCCGAACCACGGGCTGATCCCGTAGTCCATCAAGACAACGGCGGTGTAGGCGCCGATGCCGTAGAAGATGGCGTGACCGAGCGAGAGCTGGCCGGCGAAGCCGCCGACGATGTTCCAGGCGGTCGCCAGCGCGCCGTAGAGGAGGATGGTGATGAAGACGTGGTAGACGAAGGAATCGCCGATCAGGACCGGGGCTGCCAGGAGGGCTGCCAGCAGGACCAGGACGGCGGCGGCGTCGCGGCGGCGGGGCTTGCCCTCGGCTTCGCTCACGGGGCCGGCGCGGGTGACGGACGTGGTGGACATCGGCGCTACTCCCTACCCAGCCCGAACAGGCCCGAGGGCCGGAAGATGAGAATGGCGAGGAAGATGGCAAAGCTCGCCACCTCGCGCAGGTCCGAGCCCAAGTAGTAGCCGCTCATGCTGTCGACGAGGCCGATGATCATCGCGCCTAAGAAGGCGCCCCAGACGCTGCCCATGCCGCCCAGCACGACGACGACGAAGGCGGTGAGGACGAAGTAGGTGCCGACGTTGGGCGAGACCGGGTACATCGGCGCCACGAGGACGGCGGCGAGGCCGACGCAGGCCGTGCCGATGCCGAACGTGACCATGTAGATCCAGCGGATGTCGACGCCCATGAGCTGTGCGGCGGCGCGGTGCTGCGCGGTGGCGCGGATCGCCCGGCCGAGATAGGTGCGGCTGAGAAAGACCTGGAGCCCGATCACGAGCGCCACGCCGCAGGCGAACATCACCAGTTGGCCGCTCAGCACGCGCAAGGGGCCGATCTCGACGGGCGTGCGCAAGCCCCCCGCCGGCGTCGAGTAGATGTCGGCGCCGAACAGCAACAGGGCCAAGTTGATCAGCGCCGTCGAGAGGCCGACGGTCGCGAAGATCTGGATGCCCTCGTCGCGCGCTTCGAGCAGCGGCTCGATGAGAAAGCGCTGCACCGCCATGCCGATCAGGAAGAACAGGACGATGACCGGCCCCGCCGTGAGGTAGGGGTGGACGTCGAGCGAGGCCGTGAGCAGGAAGACGGCGTACATGCCGACCATCAAGAACTCGCCGTGGGCGAAGTTGACCAGCCGCACGATGCCGAAGATCAAGGTGAGGCCGACGCTGACGATGGCGAACAGGCCACCCAGCATCAACCCGTTGAGGACGAGCTGCGCGAACACGACCATCGACGAACCCCTCCTCGACCGCCTCCCGGGCCGGGCATCTCGGCCCGGACCTTCCGCTAGCGCTATTGGCCGATCTTCATCTCGGCGACGGCGGCGTCTTTCGGGTAGACCGTCACCAGCCTGCCGTCCTGCCACTGCATCCCCAGCATCGAGGCGCGCTCGTTCTGGCCGGTGTCGTCGAACTTGACGCCGTAGCCGGCGGCCGTCCCGCCCTCGGGGATATCGATCGCCCTCACGGCCTCGCGCAGCGCCTCGGGCTCGAAGCCTTCGGCCCCGTTGATCGCCTCCAAGATCGCCTTGGCGCCGACGTAGTTGTTGAGCGAGTGGCCGGAGCGCGGCTCGCCGCCGTACTTGTCCTGATAGGCTTTGAGGAAGCCCTCGACGCCCGGTGCTGCGTCCGGGTTGACCGCGTACTGGGTGAAATCGACGTCGAGCACGCCCTCGATCGTGTCCCCGACGGCATCCGCCGTCGGCTGCATCGAGTAGCCGCCGCCGCCGCCGACGATGGCCTTGGGCGCGTAGCCCGCCTCGCTCGCTTGGCGCAGGAACAGGACCGAGTCGTTCTGGTACGAGGTCTGCATCACGACGTCGACGCCGGCTTGCTGCAAGCGCAGGATGATCGAGGACATGTCGACCGTGTTGGCCGGGTAGGGCTGGACGTCGACGACGTTGAGACCGTGCGCCTCGGCCTCGCTCTCCTGGTGCCCCGCGACCGAGGTGCCGTAGTTGCTGTCCTCGTGGACCAGCGCGATCTTGAGGTCGCCGGGCTCGACGCCGAGCGCCGGCGCCACCGCCTCGACCAGCATCTCGACGCTGAGTTCGCCCATGTCCTCGGCGGTCGGGTTGGTGCGAAACACGTTCTCGAAACCGCGCCCGGTCACCTCGTCGGCGACGGCGCCGAGTTCGAAGTAGGGAATGCCGGCGAGTTCGGCCACTTGGCTGGCCGCGATCGAGCGCGAGGACGAGTAGGTGCCGAAGATCGCCCCCACCCCCTCGACCGAGATCAGGCGCCGGGCCTCGCCGATCGCTTGGTTGTTGTCGACCGCGTCGCCGCGGGCGAGGTTCACCTGCTCGCCCTGCACGCCGCCGGCGGCGTTGACCTCCTCGACCGCGAGTTCGAGGCCGCGAAAGCTCTCCTCGCCCAACAGCGCGAGCGGCCCGCTGAACGGGTAGAGCGCCCCGAACGTGACGTCGGCGCGCGCACCCCCGGCGACGAGCAGCGCCGACAGGGCGGCCGCGCCCAAGAGCCTCTTGTCGATCATCGTTGTCCTCCCTTTATCGTTGGCGAAATGGGCCGGTGCCTCAGCGCCCGAACGGCGGCGCAAAGCGGCTCTCGAAGGCGGTGATCGGCGGCCGCGCCTCGGGGTCGGTGATGACGTCGAGGACGACGGGGCCGTCATGTCCCAGCGCCTCGTCCAGCGCCGGCTTCAAAGCCTCCGGCCGCTCGATCCGCACGCCCCGGCAGCCGCAGGCTTTAGCGATGGCGGCGTGGTCGACCGGCTCGAAGGTACACGCGTCGGTATGCGAGCCGAACAGGGCGTCCTCGGCGTCCTTTTGATAGCCGAGCACGCGGTTGTTGAGCACGATCAGCGTGATCGGCAGCTCGTGGCGCTTGAGCGTCTCCAGTTCGGCCCAACTGTGCGCGAACCCGCCGTCGCCGACGACGCAAACGACGCGGCGTTCGGGGGCGGCGAACTGCGCCCCGATCGCGAGCGGCAGCCCCCAGCCGAGCCCGGCCAGCCCGCGCGGCGTGACGAAGCGCTGCCCAACTTTACGCGCGGTCAGGTAGTTGGCGACCCAGATCGAGGCGTAGCTGGCGTCCGCGACGATCAACGCGTCCTCACCTAAGAGCGCGTCGAGTTCGGCCATCACCCGCTCGGGCCGGATCGGCGTCCGGTCCGGGCCGCACACCCCAACGATCAAGTCGCGCCAGCCGGCGAGGCCCTCGGCGATCTCTGCCTCGACGGCGGGACGGGCCCGACGCCGCTTGTCGAGCGAAGCGTCGCCCATGCGCGCCCGCAGCGCCTCCAGGGTAAGCCTCGCGTCGCCGACGAGGCGGAGCGCCTCGTAGTTGCGGCCGATCTCGCCGGCGTCGACGTCGACGTGGATGTAGCGCGCGCCCGGCGGGTAGAGTTGCCAACTATCCGTACCGTTCTGGTTGGTGCGGTTGCCGACCAGGAGGACGACGTCCGCCCCTTCCACCATCGGCCGCAGGCCGTGGGTGCGCCCGCCCGAACCCATGAAGTAGCCGACCACGCCGAGCGAGAGGGGGTGGTTCTCGTCAACCGCACCCTTGCCCATCGCCGTCGTCGCGACCGGCAGGCAGCACGCTTCCTGCAACCGGGCCAGCGCCTCGGCGGCGCCCGACAGATGCACGCCGCCGCCGGCGACGACGAGCGGCCGCTCGGCTTCGGCCAAAAGCAGCACCGCCGCGTCGATGCGGGAGGTCTCCGGCAAGGCGCGGTCGAGCGGGTAGCGGCCGAGGCAGGCTTCCCGGCGCGGGGCCACGCCCCCCGTCTCGTTCAAGAGGTCGGCCGGCACCAGCAGCACGGCGGGGCCGGGCCTGCCGCCGGCGGCGGCCGCGAACGCCATGTCGACGTAGTCCTCGACCCGATCGACGTGATCGAGGCGGCGGACCCACTTGGCGCACCCGTCGAACAGTTTCAGGTGATCGAGTTCTTGAAAAGCGTTGCGCTCGGCGGTCCCGCGCACGACCTCCTGCACCAGCGCCACGATCGGGATCGAGGCTTTCAACGCCTCGGCGAGCGGCGGCACGAGCAGCGTCGCCGCCGGCCCATTCTGCGCCGTGACCACGCCGACCTTGCCGCTGATCCGGGCGTAGCCGTCGGCCATGGCGCCGCCGGCGTTCTCGGTGCGGTACGCCGCCTGCCGAATGCCGAACTCGGGTGCTGCGAGGTGAAAGGCGCTGGGCAGGCTCTGGCCGAACGCAGTGTCGACGCCGTGGCGGCGAAACGCGGCGGCGATGCGCACCGCGACCGAGCGGTTGCCCTTGTTCGGGCCAGCGGCAGAGTCCGCCATCGGCCTTTCCCCCCTGATTTTGTTATAACAACAGGCTTCGGCGTCGACGCGTTGTCAAGGGAGATGAACGCTTCGCGTGGGGGATGAACGCTTCGCGTGCGCTGACGCGCAATCTTCTTTTTTCTCTTTTTTGCTTTGTCCGGGGCTGGCCCTCGGCGGTGTGGCCAGCCTCCTGCGTTAACACTGACAAAAAGAAAGAAGAGAAAGCCCGCCGCAGGCGACGCGAAGCGTTTTCCTCAAGCCGCCTGGGTACGGCCGTTCTCCGAGACGGTCTGGATGACCTCAAAGCCCTCGAACTCGGGGTGACCCAGGTAGAGCGGCTTGTTGTTGCCGGCGCCTTTGTGCGCGTCGCGAAACGCCTTCGATCGCGTCCAGCCCTCGAAGGCGGCGAACGACCTCCAGATCGTGTGCGAGGCGTAGAGCGTGTGCGCCTCGCGCTCGGGGCCCTTGAGCAGGTGGAACTCGACGAAGCCCGGCACCTCGTGCAGGTGGACCTCGCGGTTGAGCCAGACGTTCTCGAAGTCGGCCTCCGAACCCTTCGAAACCCGAAAACGGTTCATCGCGATGTACATGGATAACCTCGTTGGTTGATGGATCGTATGCCTACAGCGGCTTGCCTAGAACCTGCTCGCGCAGCATGTCGACGTGGGCACGGGCGGCGGGCAGGTAAGGGTGCACCTCCAGCGCCGCCTCGAAGCTCTTCAAGGCGGCCTCTTGCCGGCCCAGACGCATGAAGATCAGGCCGAGGCCGGACAGCGCCCCGAAGTGGCGCGGCTCCAATTCCAGCACCTTCTCGATGTCGCTCACCGATGCCGTCAGATCGCCTTTGAGGTAGTTTGCGGTGGCGCGGCGGTTCCAGGCTTCGGCGAAGTCCGGGTCGTGCGCGATCAGGCGGCTGAAATCCTCGATCGCCCGGTTCAGCTTCTGATCGTTGATCAGTGCCACGCCCGTTTGCATCAGCCGGCGGCTGTCGTCGTCCTCGCTCTGGCCCCAGATCGTCCAGATGCTGCGCTCGATCGGGGCGGCGGCCCCGGCGTCCGGCGCCGCCTTCAAGTCGGCGAACAGACCGTCCAGCCGTGGGTCGGTCTGGGTGGCGACGGCGGGAAGGGCGAGGCACGACCAGATCAGGGCGAGGGCGACGAGAAGGCGCATGGCAAACGCTTTCGCAAACGGCGTGGCCGGTCCCTTGGCAATTGGGGCAACGGCGGCCTGTGTCCAGTCCCCCACCGCCGCCGTTTTCAGCCCAAGACCGGCCCGGCTTGGCCGGAGAATGCCTCGGGCGCCGAACGGCCCTCGATCGCCGCCACCTCGACGCTGTCCAGGGCGCGGCGCAGCACGTCGCCGATGGCGCCCTTGTCGTAGATGCCGCCGTGCGTGCTCTCCGGCACGGTTTCGATCAGGACCGGGCGGCGCAGCTTGGCGATCAGCGCCTCGGTGCGCGTCCGCGGCACCACGCGATCGTCGCTCGCCAAGACGACCGCGGTCGGCACGTCCAGGTCGTCGATGTGCTCGATCGAGCGAAACGGGTGCTTCAAGAGCCAGCGCACCGGCACGAAGAAGTAGCGGTTGGCGGCGATCGCCTCGATCGAGTCGAAGGGCGTGACCAGCACCTGTCCCGCGATCGGCCGGTGGCGGGCGAGGTAGGCGGCGACCCCGGAGCCCAAGCTGAAACCCATCGTGAACACGCGCGTGGGCTGTAATTCTTCGGTCATCCGGTCGTGGACGAAGAGCGCGTCCTCGAACAGCGCCCGCTCGCTCGGCGTCCCCTCGGACGGGGCGTAGCCGCGGTAGTGGAAGACGACGATGTCGACGTCCTTGAAGCGGTGCGCCATGAAGGCGGTGCAGTCGTCGGCGTTCCAGGCGTTGCCGGTGAAGCCGAAGAGGAGGCCGCGGCTCTTGCCCGGCGCCCGGACGAGGTTGCCGTGCAGGGTGTCGCCGTCGGGGGTCTTGAGCGTCACCCGCTCGTTGCCGTCCGGCAGGGGGTAGAACGCGCGCGCCGCCGCCCTGCGCGGGAAGATCAGCCCGTTTTGCAGGGCGTAGAGACCGCCGACGACGAGGCCGTAGAGGGCGGCACCGCCGAGGAGGAAATTCATCGCTTGTCTCCGCCTGAACGATCTTGCACAGCCTCAATATATGATGTGGTGCCGTGACAAGCCCAAGACGTCAAGTTAGGCGACGTGGCGGGCGCGCTAGAGGGTGCCGGAAGGTTAAAACATGACGACTCTGCCCAAGGAACTGCCGCGCGCGGCGCTCGTCACCGGCGGCGCCAAGCGCCTCGGCGCCGCGCTGGCGCTGGCGCTGGCCGAGGACGGGTTCGACGTAGCCTTGCACTGCCACCGATCGAAGGACGCGGCCGGGGCGACGGCGCGGGCGATCGAGGGGCTCGGGCGCCGCTGCGTCGTGCTGCCGGCCGACCTCGCCGACGCGGACGCGACGCTCAAGCTCGTGCCCGAAGTTCAAGCGGCGCTGGGCCCGCTCGGCGTCCTCGTCAACGGCGCCGCCCTCTTCGCCAACGACCGGGTCAAGACCCTGGAGCCGGCCAAGGTCGACGCCCAGATCGCCGTCAACCTCAAGGCACCCCTCCTCCTGGCGTCCGCCTTCGCCAAGGCGCTGCCGGAGGGTGCGCAGGGGTTGATCGTCAACCTCCTCGACCAGAGGATCGTCAACCCGACCAGGGCCTACCTCTCCTACACCGTCGCCAAGGCCGGCCTCCACGCCGCGACGCAAGTACTGGCGCGCGACTTGGCCCCCAACGTCCGCGTCGCCGCGATCGGGCCGGGGCAGGTGCTGCCCGCACCCGGCATGAGCGACGCCCGCTTCGATGAACTGGTGGCGAAGACGCCGCTCAAGGTGGCGAGCGGGGTCGAGGAGATCGTCGCCGCCTTTCGGCTGATCCTGCACAGCCCCTCGATCACCGGGCAGATGCTGCTGGTCGACAGCGGCATGCACATGGGCTGGGCCTGGCCCTGACCCGGGCGGTCGGTCGTTCAAGACCGCCTTGTAACAAGTTTCAAATTCGTTAACAGTCATTCAAATAACGGCGAAAGGATTTCCTCGCCATGCCGCCGCGTTAAGGCCGCATTAACCGGTCGAAACCTACCATCGCTTCCAGAGCACGGGCGCCCCACTGCCCGATGTTTACCAGCGATGGCAGGGCTTCATCCGCATGTTTCGTTTCGGCACGCAATTCTTGGCGGCACTCGTAATGCTTCTCGGTGCCGCCGGCGCCGCGGCGGCGGGCCGGGACAGCGCCACCCTGGCGATCAAGGTCGTGGTGGTCGACGCCTGCGAGATCCGGGGCGGCACGCTGGACTTCGGCGCCTACAAGGCCGGCCAGCGCGGCGACCTCATGGGCCAGGGCGCCGTCACCTTCGCCGATTGCAGCACCGACCAAGTGACGATCGAGATCGACGGCGGCACCGCCGGCGACACGGGCAACCGGCGCATGGGCACCGCGAACGGCGGGGACTTGGCCTACCAGATCTACCGCGACGCCGATCGCACGGCGCCTTGGGGCGTCGGTGAGCAGAAGCTGACCCGCGCCATCAGCGCCGGCACCGGCACGTTCCCGGTCTTCGGCCTGATCCCCGGCGACCAGGACGCGGCGCCCGGCACCTACAGCGACGTGCTCAACGTCACGCTGACGTTCTGAACCGGCCCGCGCCGTAAGATCTCAACCGGGCAACCAACGCTCGCCCCAAGACTCGGTGAGGCGCACGAGGTGGGGCCAGACGCCGACAGGTCCGGCCAGGACCGGGTTGCCGTCGCGCAGCCCGTCGCCCTTGAGAAAATCGTTCGTCCGCCCGCCGGCCTCGCGCACCAAGACGAGGCCGGCGAGGCAGTCCCAACTGTTCATGTGCGCCTCGACGTAGCCGATCAGCCGGCCGCAGGCGGTCCAGGCGAGCCCGAGTGCCCCCGAACCGTGGCGGTGGTAGAGGCCGCCCTCGTCCATCAGCGCTTCGATCACCGGCACGATTTCAATTGCCCGCGTCCGCCGTGAGGCACCGATCGCGATCGAGCCGGCGTCGAGCCGATCGGCCCCGGCGACGCGGATCGGCGCCCCGTTCAAGGTCGCACCGCCGCCTTGGTAGGCAACGAAGGTCTCGCCGGCGCAGGGATCGACGATGACGCCCACCAGGATGGCGCCGTTCGCGACGTAGGCGAGCGAGACGCAAAAGCTCTGGATGCCGTTCAAGAAACACCACGTCCCGTCGATCGGGTCGATCACCCAGGCGCCGGCGTCGAGGTCGCCCGGATCGGCGCCGCCCTCCTCGCCTAAGGTCGGCTCGCCGGGAAACAAGGCGGCCAGCCGGTCGCGCACGCGCCGCTCGACCGCGCGGTCGGCCTCGCTGACGTAATCCTGCGCCGCCTTGACCTCGACCTTGAGACGATGGCGGCCGTGAAACATATCGAGTGCCAAGGCGGCGGCGTCGCGGGCGACCGCCTCGGCCAGCGCCGCGCGGCGCTGCAGGTCCGGCTCGATCATCTGAAGGAACGTTCCTTGGCGGGTCCGGGTTGGAGGGGCTTGATAGCAGGCCGACACGGCCGATGCGAGAGGAGGACGTCATGCAGTTCGTGGAAGCGGCGGGGGCGAGGATACCGGCGTTGGGCTTCGGTACGTGGCAGCTCAAGGGCGACGCCTGCCGCTCGATGGTGGAGCGGGCGTTCGAGGTCGGCTACCGCCACGTCGACACGGCGCAGATGTACGAGAACGAGGCCGAGGTCGGGGCGGCGATGCGGGCGAGCGACCTGCCGCGCGAGGAGGTCTTCCTCACGACCAAGATCGCCCCCGAGGAATTCGCCAAGGACCGCTTCAAGGACGCCCTGAAGCAGCGGCTCGACCTCCTGCAACTCGACCACGTCGACCTCCTCCTCCTGCACTGGCCGAACCGGACCGTGCCGATCCAGGAGACGATGGAGGCGATGAACGAGGCGATCGCCGACGGCCACACCCGCCACATCGGCGTCTCGAACTTCACCGTGCCGATGGTCGAGGCGGCGCAGACCGTGAGCCGAGCGCAACTCGCCACCAACCAAGTCGAGTACCACCCCTACCTCGACCAGGACACGCTGCTCACCTGGATGCGGGCGAAGTATATCAGCCTCACCGCCTACTGCCCGCTCGCCCGCGGCAAGGTGGTTGACGATCCCCTCTTGCAGAAGATCGCCGAGGCGCACGGCAAGACCCCCTCGCAGGTGGCGCTGCGCTGGCTCGTCCAGCAGCCCGAAGTGATCGCGATCCCGCGCACCTCGAACCCGGCGCGGGCGAAGGAGAACTTCGAGATCTTCGACTTCCTTTTGAACGAGGACGAGATGACGGCGATCAAGGCACTCGGCAGCAAAGAGGGGCGGCTGGTCCAGATGAGCAACGTCGCCCCCGACGAGTGGGATTGAGAACGCTGCGCGTGCGCTGACGCGCGGTCTTTCTCTTTTCTTTTTTGCGACTTCGGCCGGGGCTGGCTTGAGCATTGGGGCCGGTCCGGGAACAAGGAGATAAAAAAGAGAAAAAAGAAGCCCGCCGCAGGCGACGCGAAGCGTTCGGTTGCACCGCCACGTGATCCATGCGATCAGGCGCACCGCGCCGTTGATCGAGGATTGTTCTCCATGCGCCTGTCGCGCTTCTTCCTGCCCGTCTTGAAGGAAACCCCGGCCGAGGCCGAGATCGTCTCGCACCAGCTCATGCTGCGCGCCGGCATGATCCAGCAGCTGGCGGCCGGCATCTACAGTTGGCTGCCCTTGGGCCATCGCGTCCTGCAAAAGGTCGAGGGCATCGTCCGCGAGGAGATGGACCGGGTCGCGAACGAGATCTTGATGCCGACGATCCAGCCGGCCAATTTGTGGCGCGAGAGCGGGCGCTACGACGCCTACGGCAAGGAGATGCTGCGCATCAAGGACCGGCACGAGCGCGACATGCTCTTCGGGCCGACCAACGAGGAGAACGTGACCGACATCTTCCGCCGCCACGTCAAGTCGTACCGGCAGTTGCCGGTCAACCTCTACCACATCCAGTGGAAGTTCAGGGACGAGGTGCGGCCGCGCTTCGGCGTCATGCGCGGGCGCGAGTTCTTGATGAAGGACGCCTACTCCTTCGACCTCGACCTTGAGAGCGCCAAGCGCAGCTACGATGCCTACTTCGTCGCCTACTTGCGCACCTTTCGCCGCATGGGCCTGACGGCAATCCCGATGCTGGCCGACACCGGGCCGATCGGCGGCGACATGAGCCACGAGTTCCAGATCCTGGCGAGCACGGGCGAGAGCGAGGTCTTCTTCGACGCCGCCTTCGAGGCGATCGACTTCACCGACCCGGACCTCGACGCCGAGCACCTGAAGACCCTCTACGCCGCCGCCGACGAGATGCACGACCCGGCGACCTGCCCGGTACCCGAAGAGCACCTGCGGCGCGGGCGCGGCATCGAGGTCGGGCACATCTTCTACTTCGGCACCAAGTACTCGGACCCGATGAATGCTGCCGTGAACGGCCCCGACGGGACGGAGGCGCCCGTCCACATGGGCTCGTACGGCATCGGCGTGTCGCGCCTCGTCGGTGCGTTGATCGAGGCCAATCACGACGCGGCCGGCATCGTCTGGCCCGAGCCCGTCACCCCCTTCAAGGTCGGCCTCGTCACGATCCGGCAGGACGACGCGGCCGCCAGTGCGCTCGCGGAGGATGTCTACGCCAAGCTGACTGAGGCCGGCGTCGAGGTCTTGTGGGACGACCGCGACGAGCGCGCCGGGGCCAAGTTCGCGACGATGGACCTGATCGGCCTGCCCTATCAGGTGACGATCGGCCCGCGCGGCGCCAAGGCCGGCACCGTCGAGGTCAAGGCGCGAAGCGGCGGCGACAAGGACGAGTCGTCCCTGGACGCCGCCTTGGCGCGGCTCACCGCATGATCGCCGCGGCCGAGCGCCTCGTCGCGTGGCGCTACCTTCGCCCGACCCGGGGCGAGGGCTTCGTCTCGGTCATCGCCGGCTTCGCCCTCGTCGGCATCGCGCTCGGCGTCGGCACGCTCATCGTCGTCCTCGCCGTGATGAACGGCTTTCGCGACGAGTTGCTCGGCCGCATCTTAGGGGTCAACGGCCACGCGACCGTCGTCGCCGACGGGGCGGGCGGCATCGCCGACTACGACGAGCTGGCGGCCGACCTCGCCAGGGTGAGCAACGTCACCGACGTCATGGCCTACGTCGAGGGGCAGGTGATGGCGAGCGCCAACGGCGTCAACGGCGGCGCCGTCGTCCGCGGCGTGCGGCCGGCCGACCTCGCCCGGCGCCCGACGTTCGCCGACAACATCGAGCAGGGCTCGATCGAGGCGGCGCTGGGCGAGCCCGACCACGCGCTGATCGGCGCCCGTATGGCCGAGCGCATGGGCCTGACGCTCGGCTCGCAGGTCAACCTGATCTCGCCGCAAGGGGAAGCGACCGCGTTCGGGGTCATGCCGCAGATCAAGGGCTTCACCGTCGGCGGCATCTTCGACGTCGGCATGTACGAGTACGATTCGAGCTTCGTCTACATCCCGTTCGAGGACGCGCAGGCCTACTTCAACATGGGCGACACGGTGCGCGCCGTCGAAGTGCTCGTCACCGACCCCGAGAACGTCGATCGCCTGCGCCCGGCGCTCGCCGAGGCGGCGGCCGGCCGCGGCCGCGTCGTCGATTGGCAGGACCTGAACTCGCACTTCTTCAACGCGCTCGAAGTCGAGCGCAGCGTCATGTTCTTGATCCTGACCCTCATCATCCTGGTCGCCGCCTTCAACATCATCACCGGCATCACCATGCTGGTGAAGTCGAAGGGCCGCGACATCGCCATCTTGCGCACGATGGGGGCGACGCGGGGTGCGATCATGCGCATCTTCTTCCTCTCGGGCGCCTCGATCGGCGTCGTCGGCACGCTGGTCGGCTTCGGCCTCGGCCTCGCGTTCGCCCTCAACATCGACGTGATCCGGGTGTTCTTGGAGAACGTCACCGGGGCCGAACTGTGGTCGGCCGAGGTCCGCTTCCTCTCGCAACTGCCGGCCGTGGTCGAGGTCGACGACACGCTCAAGGTCGTCTTGATGGGCCTCGCCCTCTCCTTTCTCGCCACGATCTACCCGGCGTGGCGGGCGGCAAGGCTCGATCCGGTCGAGGCGCTGCGCTACGAATGACGACGCCGACCCTACGTTTGAGCGACGTCCGCCGCCGCTATCTGCAGGGCGACGAGGCGCTGGAGGTGCTCAAGGGCATCGATTTGGCGCTCCGCCCCGGCGAGATCGTGGCACTGGTCGGCCCCTCGGGCGCCGGCAAGTCGACCCTCCTCCACATCGCCGGGCTCCTGGAGCGGCAGAGTGCCGGCGAGGTCGAGATCGGCGGCCGCGCCACGGGCCGGCTGTCCGAGCGCGAGCGGACGGCGATCCGCCGCAACGAGGTCGGCTTCATCTACCAATTCCACCACCTGCTCGCCGACTTCACGGCGCTTGAGAACGTCATGCTGCCGCAACTGCTCGCCGGACGGGGCGGGCGGCGGGCGAAGGCGCGGGCCGAGGCGGTCCTGGAGCGCCTGGGCCTCGGCCACCGGCTGACCCACCGCCCGGCCCGGCTCTCCGGCGGCGAGCAGCAGCGGGTCGCGATCGCGCGGGCACTCGCCAACGAGCCCTCCGTCCTGCTCGCCGACGAGCCGACCGGCAACCTCGACGTCGCCACGGCCGAGATCGTCTTCGACCTCCTGGTCGAGATCACCCGCGAGCGCGACGTCGCCGCCCTGATCGCGACGCACAACCCCGATCTCGCCGCCCGCATGGACCGCACGCTCGCCATGCAGGCCGGCACGCTCGGCGAGGCGCGGCGGGCGGCGGCGTTGGTGTGAGGGCGCGGCCGGGGCGGGGCCTTCTCATGTCATCCCTGCCCCGACCTTCGCCGTGCCCGCACGCGGCAGCGCCGTGCACCGCGCCGCGTCGATCGCGCCGCGCCTGCCGGCGGGCACGACGGGGCCGGGCGCGGCCGTGCCGGATAGAAGCGCGTCGATCTCGCGCTCCGGGTCCGCCGCGCCCGGCGCTTCCACCCGTCTCGGCGCCTCGTCCCGCCTCTCGGGTTCGTTCGCGTCGCGTTGGCGCTGCGGCCGGGCGGCGATTGCCGCTTGCAGGTTGGCGCAGGCCTCGCGCATCTCGCGGGTGAGCCCGCGGCGATAGCGCGTCAATGTCGCCAGCGAGGGCAGGCCGGGTTCGTTTGTGCCGAGCAGCAGCGCGTCCATCGCCAGGAGTTCGAGGGCGTCGAGCTTTGCTTGCCGCAAGTGGCAGTGTGCCAGCGTGTCGAGCCAGTGGCGCTCGCTGGCGGTGGCGACCGGCCAGCGCCTCGCGAGGTCGGCGCGAAGCTCGGCGAGCTTCTTCGCGTCCTGCGGGTTCGTTGGTGTCACCGCACCCGTGCGTGCGCGCAAGCC
This sequence comes from Geminicoccaceae bacterium, assembly GCA_965217265.1. Lineage (GTDB taxonomy): Bacteria > Pseudomonadota > Alphaproteobacteria > Geminicoccales > Geminicoccaceae > JAGRGG01. The sequence goes on from CBDCHP010000011.1 coordinate 689,812, forward strand.
GTGGCGGGCGGCGTTCAACGCGCTGCGGCGCTTGCCCGCCTCGGTGCAGGGGCCCCGACCCCAGGCGCCGTTGCTGCGGCTGGCCTCGATCTGCGCCGCGCTGCGCGGGCGGGGCGTTCGGACGGCGGGGTCGGCGGCGGTCATGGACGGGGGGCTCCTGGCAGGTGGGTGCCGGGAGTGTAGCAAGTTGTAGGAATTTATTCAAACATGGCGGCGCATGAAAGATGCTTCAGGCCGTCACGGGTGTCCGATCTCTGCCACCCTGGACCCCCGATCGAGTCGGGGGTGACAACTTAGGCGGATGCGAGAGCAACATGATTCATCCTTGACCAAGGATAAACCCATACCCCCAAACCGCCCCCTCCTGTCACCTCCGACTCGATCGGGAGTCCAGGGTGGCAAGGGCGGGGTGTTGCCCGAAAGGATCGACGGGGCCTGTGTTTTCTGTCTCATTGTTCGCGGGTGACGGATCACAACGAGAGGGGCTAACGTGACGATACCTGAGACGATGAGGGGCGTTCAGCTCACGGGGCACGGCGGACCCGAGAAGCTCGTCTGGAACGACGCGATTCCGATGCCCCGGCCCGGCCCCGGCGAGGCGCTGGTCAAGGTGCTGGCGGCCGGCGTCAACAACACCGACATCAACACGCGGGTCGGCTGGTACGCCAAGGAGGTGACGCGCGGCACCGCGGACGTGGCTCCCGGCACCGCCGTCGAGGCGGGCGGCTGGGCCGGCGCCCTGCGCTTCCCGCGCGTGCAGGGCGGCGATCTCTGCGGCGAGGTCGTGGCGCTCGGTGAAGGCGTGACCAACCTGACGCCGGGGATGCGCGTCACCTGCCCGATCAACCAGCCCGACCCGAGCGAGGACGCGCCGACGCGCTTTTCGGCCCTCGGCTCCGAGTTCGACGGGGCCTTCGCCCAGTACTGCACCCTGCCGGCGGCACAGCTTCACGACGTTGGCACCTCGCCGCTGACGGACGTCGAGATCGCCGCCATCCCCTGCGCCCACGGCACCGCCTTCAACCTTTTGAGCCGGGCGGCCGTCGGGCCGGGCGACCGGGTGCTGATCACCGGCGCCTCGGGTGGCGTCGGTCTCGCGGCGGTGGAACTGGCGAAGCTGAAGGGTGCGCGCGTGACCGGTGTTGCCGGCGGCGCCAAGCACGGCGCGGTGCGGGCCGCCGGCGCCGACGCGGTGCTGGATCGAAGCGAAACGCCCGAGGCCGGGGGCTTCACCGTCGCGATCGACGTCGTCGGCGGTGCCAAGTGGCCCGCCGTCATCGACGCGCTGGCGCCGGGCGGGCGCTACGCGACGTCGGGGGCCGTCGCGGGGCCGATCGTCACGATGGATCTGCGCACGGTCTATCTCAACGATCTGACTGTCTACGGCTGCACCTTCACGCCGCGCGAGGTCTTCGCCGGGCTGGTCGGGCTGATCAACGCCGGGCGCCTCAAACCCTTGGTCTCGAAGACCTATCCGCTGACCGAGATCGCCGCCGCGCAAGCCGACTTCGCCGCGAAGAAATATCCCGGAAAGCTCGTGCTGATCCCGCCGCAAGACTGATGGGGTACAGGTGGCGAGCCCTCGGCGCGCCCACCAGCCGCCTTCGCCAACGCTTGAAAAATCCTACCGCAGGCGAGGCGGAGCGTTCGCTCAAGCCGCGACCGGCACCGCCCGCTCGCGCTTGGCCGGCGCCGACGGCAGGGGCTCGGTCATGCCGCCCTCGACGTAGGCTTGCAGCCGCTCGGTCGCGGCGTTCGGGTTGTCGGCCAGGGCGGCCGCGTCGATCGGGGCGCCGACGCGGACGTCGACGCGCTTGCCGCGCTTGTTGAGCAGTTCGTGGAAGACGGTGACGTCGCGCAACTCGTTGCTGAGGAGCGCGAAGAGGTAGTAGAGCCAGGAATTGCGCGCCTTGATGTGGACCGGCACGATCGGAAAATCGTACTTGCGCGCGACGCTGAGCGCCGTCGTCGTCCAGGGGCGCTCCTTCAGGCCGCGCCACGTCATGTGAGCGAGGCGGCCCGAGGGCAGGTTGACGATCGCGCGCTCGTCCCGCGCCGCCCGCACCGTCGCCTGGAAGGTGTCGCGGCTCGTTGCGATGTTGCGCCGCGTCTTGAGCCAGTCGACCGGGATGACGACCTCGGCCAGGCGCGGCGCCACGCGCAGCGCGTCGCGGTTGGCGAAGAACACCATGTCGTCGCGCCGGCCTTGGAGCAGGTCGAACAGGATGATGCCGTCCGCGATCCCGGTCGGGTGGTTGGAGACCAGGACGAAGCCGCCCTTGGGCGGCAGGTGCTCGATGCCCTCGACCTCGATCTTGAAGGCGAGGTGCTCGCTCGCTTGGCGCAGCACGTCCGCGCCCGGCAACCACCCGAGCCGATCGGCGAACGCCACCGCCTCGTCGTAGTTGAGGACGCGGTAGAGCCAGCGGCGCACGACGCCGCCCGTGAGGCCCTTGAACAACCGCCCGGCCCGCTCCTCGATCAGGTGATCGACGACGTTGGGCTCAGGGTTGGTCGGCAGCGTCGTCGATGGCATGGACTGTCCGTTCTCGTTGCCGGCGGCGTCTTTCGCATAAAGGCGGGGTAAGGCAGATTCGTGACGAGGGCAACGCTGCGCGTCCGCTGGCGCGGGGCCTTCTTTTCTTCTTTTTTGCAACTTTGGCCGAGGCCCGCTTGAGCGTGGGGCCGAGTTCGGGGGCAAAGTTGCAAAAACTAAAGAGAAAAAGCCCGCGCGGCAGCGCATGCGCAGCGTTCACGTTCACCCCTGCGTCAGACGCCGCAGCCACTCCGGCCGGGGGCTCGGCGCGACGACGGGCCGCGGCGGCGGGTCGGTGAACAGGCGCCTGACGGCGGCGGCGGCGCGCTCGGTGTCGGCGAGCGGCGGCGGCGCGTCGTTCGGCGCGTCGCCGAGCCAGACCGCGCGCCCGGCCGCGACCTGCCGGTGGTGGATGATGCCGACGTCGCGGGTCAGGCGCGAGGGGCCGTAGCGCATGCCCAAGCGGTAGACGTAGGGCCTGAGGCTGAAGCTGCGCAGCCGCTCGGCCCACGTTCGCGGCGGCACCGCGCCGTCGGCCGGGAGCGGCGGGCGGTGCGAGCCCGGTCCCCGGCCGAGGTCGAAGATGTGGACCGGCTTGCCGGTCGCCGCGGCCTCGGTCAGCATCGACATCGAATCCGACGTGACGATCAATTCGTCGGCAAGCGCCAAGTAGGCGAAGTAGGGGTTCTCCTTTGCTTGCCTCGTCCAGCGGTAGACGTGCGCCGGCGCGGTGATGGCGGCCTCAAAGCCGTCGATCGCGTCCTTGGGCGTGCGGGCGCTCGTCGTCACCAGGAGCGAGCCGCCCTTGGCGTTGGCCATGGCGCTCGCGGTGTGGGCCAGGAGTGCGCCGTTCTCGCGATCGAAGGTGTAGGGGCCGGCGTTGCCGCCCATGACGACGGCAAGGCGCGGGCGCGGCAGGCGGTCGAGGCGCGGACCCCACCGATCCGCCTCGGCGTCCAGGCGCTCCGATCGCACCCGGTGCATCGGCGCCTCGTTGTGCAGGATGTTGGGCTTGTCCGGCAGCCGGTACTGCGGCGTCGTGACGATGAGGTCGAAGGACTCGTGCAGCGCCCAGGGGCGCCCGACGTGGACGAGGCGGACGTTCTCGCGCCCGGCTTGATCCGCGATCCAGCGCACGAGCGGCTCGTTGCGCCGCCCGGCCGAGAGGACGAGGTCGGGCCAGGGCGGTTCGAGCGGGTCCGAGTGCGCCTTATCGAGCCCGGCCAGCGTCGGCCCGGCGAACAGGTTGGTGACGAGTTCGGTCTTGCGGTAGCGCAGGTTCTTGATCGTGTAGGGCCAGCCCAGCGCCTCGGCCAGCGCCAGCAACTGCCCGTTGTCGCCGACCTTGGCGCCGAGCATCAGCCACGTCGAGGGCGGCGCTCGATCAAGCACCGGCGGCGGCCATGACCGCGTTCGGCCAGCGCCGCTTCAAGCACAGCCACTGCGCCGGGCGGTCCCTGATCCAGGCTTCGAACAGGGCGTAGACCTGCTGGGTCAGGTCGTGGGCTTGCACCCGCAGCGGGCCGTCCACGACCGGCTTCAAGGGCGCGCCGTAGGTTGCCCTGAAACGCGCGTCGTCGAGCCGCTCGATCCTGATCGGGGCGAAATCGACGCCGAGCTTCAAGGCGAGTGCTGCGGGGCCGGTGCCGGCCGGGGTCGGATGGCCGAAGAAGGTCACGTCCTCGCCCTCGTCGTAGCGCTGGTCGAGCAGGATGCCGATGCAGCGGCCCTTGTTGATCGTCTGGATGATGCCGCGTGCCCCCACCCGGCGCTCGATGAAGCCGCTGTGCAAGGGGCGCCGCCGTGCTTGGAGGGCTTGATGCACGACGGGGTTGGTCTGCGGGCTGTAGACGACGTCGACCTCAAAGCCGCCGACGCGGCCGAGGGCGGCGGCCAGTTCCCAGTTGGCAGTGTGCGCCGAGACGAAGATCACCGGCCGGCGCGCGGCCTTGTCGTGCATCCCGTGCGGATCGACGATTTCCATGCGCGAGGCGGCTTCGGTGCCGCAGATCGTCTCCAGGTGCGGGTACTCGGCCATCACCCGGCCGATCTGGCCCCAGATGTCCCGCGCGAGGGCCGCGCGCGCCTTCGAATCGAGGCCGGGAAAAGCGACGGCGAGGTTGGCCAGCATGTGCTTGTGCTTGGCGGCCCTCGGCCCGACGCGGCGCAGGATCTTCGCACCCAAGCGGCTGGCGCGGTCGACGTCGAGGCGCCCGCTCAAGGCCCAGACGCTTCGGATCAGCGCCGCCTCGCCGTGGTAGAGGGCCCGCGTCAGCCGCGGTTGCTGCGCGACGGCGCGCTTGCCGTAGGGGAGAAGGAAGGACTGGGACAAGAAAAGGCTCCGTTTCACCGCCGCATCGCCCGACGCGGCGCGGCCGCTCGCCACCGGCCGCACCCCCATATGGGGCGGCGTTGGCGATCTTGAAACGGCGACCGCCGCGCCCACATGGAATGCGCCGGTCGGGCCAGCAAGGACGCCGGCACAGCAACCTTAAGGGGTGCGTCCGCCACAGGAGCGCCCCGTTGTCTGTATCGCTCAACTTTGGAGGATACGATGAATATCGTTCGCTTCGACCCGTTCGCCGCCCGCGGGCTCGCCGTTAGGGGCGCCCTGCGCGGCGTCGCCTACGACATCGCCCGCGAGGGCGACGACCGCTTCGCCGTCACGCTCGCCGTTCCGGGCTACGACGAGGCCCAGATCGAGATCACGGCGCAAGACCGCGTGCTGAGCGTCAAGGGCAAGCCCGCCGAGGGCAATGCGCCCGCCCCCGCCGAAGGCAACGCGCCCGCCGAAGACGGCTATCTCCACCGCGGCATCCGCACCGGCGCCTTCGAGCAGCGGTTCGTCCTCGCGCCCCACGTCGAGGTCGCGGGCGCGGAACTCAAGCAGGGCCTCCTGCGCGTGGCACTTGAGCGCCGCGTTCCCGAGGCGCTGCGGCCGCGCACGATCGCGATCGGCGCCGTTGGTGAAGCCGAGGCGGCTTGAATGAAGCCCGTGCCCCCCGTCGAGGGGCGCACGGCACCATCGATCGTCGAGGTCCGGCGGGCACGGTCCCGCCGGACCCTTGCGTCCACCATCTTCGTGCGTCTAAGCGTGGTTGGTCTTAGGCCTGCTCGGCGGAATCCTGCATGACCGGCGAACTCTACCGCATCTTGGGCGTCGAGCGCGACGCGGGCGAGGCCGACATCAAGAAGGCCTACCGCCGCCTTGCCAAGTCCAGTCATCCCGACTTGAAGCCCGGCGACAAGGCGGCCGAGGAACGCTTCAAGAAGATTACCCGCGCCTACGACATCCTGCACGACAAGGACAAGCGGGCCCGCTACGACCGCGGCCTGATCGACGACGAGGGCAACGACGTCCAGCCGAACTTCGGCGGCGGTTTCGCCGGGGCCAATCGCGGCAACGCCGGCGGCGGCTCCGGGGGCTTTCGCTTCCGCACCGGCGGCGGCCGCGGCTTCGGCGGCTTCGACGACATCTTGAACGACCTGTTCGGCGCCCGCGGCGGGGCCGGCAACACGTTCGCCTTCGAGACGGCCGAGGCGCCGTCGCCCTCGCCGGCGTCGTTCGAGACCCGCCACGACCTCGAAGTCGGCTTCATCGAGGCGGCCTTGGGCGGCAAAAGCCGCGTCAGCCTGCCGTCCGGCCGGACGATCGAATTGAAGATCCCGGCCGGGGCCGAGACCGGCCAGATCATGCGCCTGCGCGGCCAGGGGGCGCCCGACCCGACCGGGTCGCCGGGCGACCTGCTCGTCACCTTGAAGGTGGGAACGCACCCCCAGTTCCGCCGCGAGGGGTCCGACATCCTCGTCGATTGGGCCGTGCCGCTCGCGGTCGCGATCAAAGGCGGGCGCGTGCGCGTGCCGACGCTGAGCGGCGAGGTCAGCTTGAAGGTGCCGGCCTGGACGACGAGCGGCAAGACGCTGCGCCTCAAGGGCCGCGGCGTCGCCGGGGGCGACCAGTTGGTGCGCCTCCTGGTCGACCTGCCCGATACCCCCGATCCGGCGTTGAAGGACGCCCTGGAACGCTGGGCCGCGACTCAGGCGGCGTGAACGCTGCGCGTTGCGCTCGCCGCGTTTTTTGCCAGTGTTAACGGAGGTGGCGGGCCACGGCGCCGAGGGCCAGTCTCGGACAAAGACAAAAAAGAAGAGAGAAAGGCCGCGCGCCAGCGCACGCGCAGCGTTAAAGCAGCTCGTCCGTATCAGGATCGGCGTGCTTCGAGAGCCCCTCGACGTCGAGGATCAAGAGTTCGCCCCGCCCGCGGCGGATGACGTTCTTCGCCTTCAACTGCCCGAAGACACGCGAGACCGCTTCGCGGTGGGTGACGAGGCGGCTGGCGATGTCGGCCTGCTTCGGCGAGGGCGACAGCCGGGCCACGTTCGGGGCGATCATGCCCTCGCGCGCGAGGTCGAGCAGTTCGGCGCAGATGCGCTTGGGCACCGGGGTCGAGAGCCAGTAGATGCGCGCCGACAGGCGGCGCACGAGCGTCGTCAGCTTCCTCAAGGTCGCCTCGGCCACGGCCGGGTGGCGGCGCACCACGTCCATGAACGTTGCAGGGGCAACGGCGGCGATGGTGGCGGGCTGCGAGGCCACGACGCTCGCCGAGCGCGGCCCGCCGTCGATCGCCGCCAGTTCGCCGAACGACTCGCCGGCCTTTTGGTGGCGAAACGAGACCTCCTTGCCGCTGCGCGAGTAGAGCGTGATGCGCAACGTCCCCTCCAGGATGAAGCAGACCTCGTGCGTGTCGTCCTCGAATTCGAGCACGCTCTGGCCCACGGCGTAGCGGCGGACCGTGACGAGGCGCTCGATCTCGGCGAGGCTGTCCCGGTCGAGGCCGGCGAGGAGGTCCACGCCCGCGAGCGCGTCGAGGTGCTGACCCATGACGGACGCTTTCTGGTTGTCTGATGCCTCGGCGCCCATTGTGCCTAAATTGACCCCGTCGTGGCAACGAACGCTGCGCGTGCGCTGCCGCGCGAGCTTTTTTCTCTTTGTTTTTCGTTTTGTCCGAGACTGGCCCTCGGCGTCGCGGCCAGCCACCCCCATCAACACTGGCAAAAAAACGGACGCGCGGCGTCATCGGTGCTAGCTGTCTCGTGTCGATGCAGCCATGTGGGAGGAGCGTATGCGGCGCGGCGCGGATCATCTCATCGAAGCGCTCGAAGCCAACGGGGTGGGGCTCTGCCTCGCCAATCCCGGCACGACCGAGATGCCGTTCGTCGAGGCGATCGACCGCTCGGGCACGATGCGCCCGGTCCTGGGCCTGCACGAGACGGTGTGCAGCGCCGCCGCCGACGGCTACGGCCGCATCGCGGGCAAGCCGGCCCTGGTCCTCCTCCACCCCGGCCCCGGGCTCGCCAACGCGCTCGCCAACTTCCACAACGCGCGCCGCGCGCGGACGCCGATCGTCAACCTTGTCGGCGAGCACGCGACGTGGCACCTCGCGGCCGACCCGCCCTTGCACTCAGAGATGGATCTCCTCGCCAACTGGTGCTCGGCCTGGGTCCGGCGCAGCGGCTCGGCCGCCGCCCTGCCGCGCGACGCCGCCGAGGCCGTCGCCCGCGCCCGATCGCACCACGGCGGCATCGCCACCCTGATCGTGCCGCACGACCACCAGTTGGCCGAGGTCGAGCCGGCGCCGGCGTCGCCCTACCACCCGATCCTGCCGCCGCGCGTCGATCCGGCCCGGATCGAAACGGCGGCCCGGCGCTTGAGCGCGGCGAAGCGCCCGGCGCTGCTCCTAGGCGGCACGGCGCTCCACGGCGCCGGCCTCGAAGCGGCCGGGCGGATCGCCGCCGCGACCGGGGCGGTGCTCATCGCCGAGACCGGCTTTGCCCGCCTCGACGCCGGCGCCGGGCGCCCGCCCGTGACGCGGCTGCCCTACTTCCCGGAAGTGGCGCAGGCGACGCTGGACCAGCACGACGTCGTTATCGTCGCCGGAACCAAGTTCCCGGTCTCGTTCTTCGGCTACGCCGACCGCCCGTCCCGCTTCCTCGACGGCCGCGAGGGCGCCTTGCACTTGGCGACCGCCGAGGAGGACGCGGCATTGGGCCTCGCCGACCTCGCCGCCGCCCTCGACGCCGGGCGGATCGCCCCGACTTCGAGCGAGATCGCACCCGTTCCCCCCGCCGAAGGGCGGCTCGACCCGGAAGGGATCGCGGCGGCGGTCGGGCGCCACCTGCCCGAGGGTGTGATCGTCTGCGTCACCGCCGTCACCGGCGGCGCCGCGTTCGGACCCGTCGGAATGACGGCCCCGGCGCACACGCAGCTCGCCCTCACCGGCGGCGCCATCGGCCTGGGCCTCGGCCTCGCGGCGGGCGCGGCGCTCGCCGACCCGTCGGCACGGGTCGTGGCGCTGGAGGCCGACGGCAGCGGCGCCTACATCGTTCAGGCCCTGTGGACCCAGGCGCGCGAGGGATTGAACGTCACCAACATCATCTACGCCAACCGCACCTATCGCATCCTCGAAGTCGAACTGGAGCGCGGCGGCAACCCCGACTACGGTGCTGCCGCCCGGCGGATGACCGAGATCCGCGGCCCGGCCCTCGACTGGGTGGCGATCGCCAAGGGCATGGGCGTCGAGGGGGTGCGGGTCGAGACGGCCGAGGCCATGGACGAGGCCGTGCGCCGCTCGTTCGCGACGCCGGGGCCGACGCTGATCGAGGCGGTGATCTGACGCCCATGCGCCTCGTCGTCGGCATCTCGGGCGCCAGCGGCGTGATCTACGGCGTGCGTTTGTTGGAGATCCTGCGCGACCTCAAGATCGAGACCCACCTCGTCATCAGCCCGGCCGCGATCCTGACGCTCGGCTACGAGACCGACTACACCCTCGACGCCGTCAAGCGCCTCGCGTCGCGCGTCCACCCCTTCAAGGACGTCGGCGGCGCCATCGCCAGCGGTTCGTTCAAGCACGCGGGCATGATCGTCGCCCCCTGCTCGATGACGACGCTGGCCGCGATCGCGTCCGGCGTGTGCGACAACCTTCTGACCCGCGCCGCCGACGTCGCCTTGAAGGAGCGCCGCCGCCTCGTCCTGCTCGCCCGCGAGACGCCCTTGCACCTCGGCCACATCGAGAACATGGCCCGCGTCACCCGCCTCGGCGCGATCGTCGCCCCGCCGGTGCCGGCCTTCTACGCCAAGCCCGCCTCCTTGGCCGAGATGATCGACCACACGCTCGGCCGCGTCCTCGACCTGTTCGACGTCGAGGCACCGGGGACGGCGCGCTGGCGGGAGACGGAGTGAACGCTTCGCGTCGCCTGCGGCGGGCTTTTTCCCTTTGTTTTTGCTAGTGTTAACGTAGGAGATTGGCCGCAACGCCGAGGGCTAGCCTCGGACAAAGACAAAAAAGAGAAAAAAGAAGCCCCGCGCAGCGGACGCGTCAGCGTTCAAAGGTTGTCACCCAAGAATGTTATGATATTACATCACACCGCACGCCTTAGCCTCATGAGGGAGCGACGATGCGGATCACGATTGCCACCGGCCTCGCGGCCGTCCTGCTCGCCACGGCGGCCGCGGCCCAGGAGCGGCGCGAACTCGGGCCGCACGAGCACGGCCACGCGACCCTCGACATCGCCGTCGAGGGCAAGAGCGTGGCGATGGCCCTGAGCGCCCCCGGCGCGGACATCGTCGGCTTCGAGCACGCGGCCGAGGGCGACGCCGACCGCGCGGCGCTCGACGCCGGCATGGCGGCGCTCGAAGACCCGCTCGCCTTGTTCAAGCTGCCGTCCGACGCCGGTTGCAGCCTCGACACCGCCGAGGTCCGGCAGGTGTTCGAGGCGCACGAACACGAGGAAGCGGGCCATGAGGAAGAACATGCCGAGGAGCACGGCGAGGAAGCGACCCACAGCGCGTTCGAGGCCGAGTACGCCTTGACCTGCGACGACCCGTCCGCGATCGAGAGCATCGACTTCGCCTTCTTCGATCGCTTCCCGAACGCCGAGGAGGTCGAGGTCAACCTCGTCAGCGAACGCGGCCAGTCGAGCTACGAGGTCGCCCGCGACAGGCCCCGCCTCGCCCTGGACGGGCAGGTCTGAGCGCGTCCGACGCCGCCGTCGTCTTCGATCGGGTCCGCTTCAACTACGGCCCGAACGGCTTCGGCCTCGGCGTCGACGGCTTCGGCCTCGACCGTGGCGAGCGGCTGCTCCTGGCGGGCCCTTCCGGTTCGGGCAAGTCGACCCTGCTCGGCCTCGTCACCGGCGTTCTCGTCGCCGACGCGGGCAGGGTCGCCGTGCTCGGCACCGACCTGGGCACGTTGAGCGGTGCCGCGCGCGACCGCTTTCGCGCCGCTCACATCGGCGTCTTGTTCCAGATGTTCAACCTGCTGCCCTACCTCTCGGTCGTCGACAACGTCCTCTTGCCGCTGCGCTTCTCGTCCGAGCGTCGCGAACGGTTGGGCGGCGATGCCAAGGCCGAGGCATGGCGCCTCTTGGGCGCGCTCGGCCTGCCGTCCGGGCTTGCCGGGTCCCGCGCCGATCGCTTGAGCGTCGGGCAGCAGCAGCGGGTGGCGGCGGCGCGGGCGCTGATCGGTGCGCCCGAGATCGTCGTCGCCGACGAGCCGACCTCGGCGCTCGACCGCGATCGGCAGACGGCCTTTCTCGACCTCCTGTTCGCGCAGGCCGCACGGCACCGAACGAGCCTCCTCGTCGTCAGCCACGACCGGGGCCTGGGCCCGCTGTTCGATCGCGCCGTCGAGTTGCACGAGATCGCGGCCACCCGATGAGCATCCTTCGCCTCGCCTACCTGTCGTTGCGCAACCGCCTGCTCACGGCGTGCCTCACCGTGCTCGCCATCGCGCTCAGCGTCGCCCTCCTGCTCGGCGTCGAGACGGTGCGCGAGGGGGCGAGGCAGAGCTTCGCCGACACCATCGCCGGCACCGATCTCATCGTCGGCGCGCGGGCGGGCGACGTGCAGCTCCTCCTCTACAGCGTCTTTCACGTCGGCAACGCGACGGCCAACATCACCTTTGCCAGCTACCAGGACATCGCGTCCCGGCCCGAGGTCGCCTGGATCGTGCCGCTCTCGCTCGGCGACAGCCACCGCGGCTTTCGCGTCCTCGGCACGACGCGCGACTACTTCGAGCGCTACCGCTACCGGCGCGACCGCCGGCTCGCGTTCGCCGGAGGCGAGCCGTTCGACGATTTGTTCGACGCCGTGATCGGCAGCGACGTGGCCGAGGCGCTCGGCTATGAGGTCGGCCAGCCGATCGTCGTCGCGCACGGCCTCGACCGCGCGGGCCTGAGCCGTCACGACGACAAGCCGTTTCGGGTGAGCGGCATCCTGGAAAAGACCGGTACCCCGGTCGATCGCACGGTGCTGGTCAGCCTGGCGGCGATCGAGGCGATCCACGTCGACTGGCAATCCGGCGCCCGCATCCCCGGACGGGGCGTCTCGGCCGAGGCGGTGCGGGGCATGGACCTGACCCCGAGCGCCGTCACCGCGGCACTCGTCGGCCTTGAGTCCAAGCTCGCCGTGTTCAGGTTGCAGCGCTACATCAACGAGTATCCCAAGGAGGCGCTCTCGGCGGTGCTGCCGGGCGTGGCGCTCGGGGGTCTCTGGAACCTGATCGGCGTCGCCGAGACCGCGCTGATCGCCGTCTCGGTCATGGTGGTGGCGACGGCGCTGCTCGGCATGGTGACGATGATCACGGCGGGCCTGAACGAGCGGCGGCGCGAGATGGCGATCCTGCGCGCCGTGGGCGCCAGGCCCGCGCACGTGCTCGGCCTGCTCACCGCCGAGGCGGCGCTCCTGGCGCTCGCCGGCGTGGTCGCCGGCGTTGCATTGCTCTACGCGCTCCTGACGGTCTTGCGTTCGTGGATCGACGCCCGCTTTGGCCTTTATCTGGCGCTCGAACCGTTGGATAAAGCCGACCTCGCGACGCTCGCCGCGATCGTCGCCGCCGGCGCGCTCGCCGGCCTCTTCCCGGCCGTGCGCGCCTATCGGCTCTCGCTCGGCGACGGGCTCTCGGTCAAGACCTGACAAGGAAACAGACGATGCCGCTCAAAGCCATCCTCGCCGCGCTCGCGCTCTCGGCCCTTGCCGCCCCGCCCGCCGCGGCCGCGGTCGAGATCACCTGGGAGAATCTGATCCCGCTGAACGACCGCCTGCGCGACCTGATGCCCGACCAGGAGACGATGGTGGAGCCGGGCGTCGTCTACGATGGCACCTACGATCCCGAACTCGGCGGCTACGCGGCGGGAGAAGTCTCGTTCGTCCACGACTACGACGGTAAGACCGTGCGCCTGCCCGGCTACATGGTGCCCTTCGACTTCGAGGGCACCGAGGTGCGCGAGTTTCTGCTCGTGCCCTACGTTGGCGCTTGCATCCACGTGCCGCCGCCGCCGCCGAACCAGCTCGTCTTCGTCACCAGCAAGAACCCGGTGCCGAGCGAGGGGCTGTTCGAGCCGGTCTGGGTCGAGGGCACGTTCGGCACCAACGAGATCACCACCGAGCTCGCCGAGGTCGGCTACCGCATCGAGGCCGACGAGGTCGAGCCGTACGAGGTCGAATGGTAAGAGATCCTCATGCCGATGCGCGGGGGTGACGCGGATCAAGACGCTGACATCCGCAACACCTGGGACGCGAACGCCCAAGCCTGGACCTCGGCCGTGCGTGAAGGCCGCATCGCCAGCCGATCGGCGGGGACGGACGCGGCGATCGTCGATGCCGTCGCCCGCCTGCGCCCCGGCCGCGTCGCCGACGTCGGCTGCGGCGAGGGCTGGCTCGCGCGACGCCTCGCCCTGGAACTCGGCCGCGAGGTTTGGGGCTTCGACGGCAGCGGGCGCCTGATCGCCGCGGCGAGGGCCATGCATCAAGGCGGCACGTACGCCGTTCTCGCCTACGAGGATTTGGTCGAGCGGCCCGAAGCGCTGCGCGGCCCCTACGACGTCGTCGTCTGCAACTTCGCCCTCTTCGGCGAGAACGTCGCGCCGATCCTCGCGGCGCTGCGGCAATCGCTGAACGGGGGCGGACGGCTGCTGATCCAGACCCTGCACCCCTGGACCGCGTGCGGCGAGGCAGCTTACAAGGACGGCTGGCGGCAAGAGACGTTCGCGGCGATGGGGACCGGCGACTGGCGGCCGATGCCCTGGTACTTTCGCGCCCTGGAGTCCTGGCTTTGCGAGATCGGCGCGGCGGGGTTGGTGCCCGCCGAATGCCGCGAGCCGGTCGATGCGGCGACGGGCAAGCCCCTCTCGCTCATCTTGAACTGTGCCGCGAAGCCTTGAACCGAGAGAGGACGTTCGAGCGGTGTCGTGGCCGGTGCGCTACTTTTGCGGCTGCGGCTCGAAATCCTTCATCGCCAGCAAACCCGCGGCACCGATCATCAAGGCCCCGCACACCTTGTTGATCAACCCCGACGACAGGCGCCGAAGGCCCTTCGCGGCCCGGATCCCGAGCCAGCCCCAGGCCGTCAAGATAACGCCGTCCACCACGAGATACGTCCCGCCCAAGATCAGCAACTGCGGCAGGATCGGCGCGGTCGGGTCGATGAACTGGGGAAACAGCGTCCCGAAGAAGACGACGGCGAACGGGTTCGCCATCGACGTGATGAAGCCTTGCCTGTACAGGCGGAACATCGAGCCCGAAGCGCCCGCCTCGACGCGGCCGTCCGCTTCCTTTGACAGCAAAAGCCGGAGGCCGATCCGGGCAAGGTAGATCACGCCGATCCATTTGATCCGCTGAAACGCCTCGGCGGACGTCGCGATGACCGCCGCGAGACCGAAGGCGGCCCCCGTCATCTGCAAACAATTGGCCGTGAGGTCGCCGGTGATCGTGAAGGAACTTCGCCGAAGCCCGTACCGGTTGCTGTTCAAGACGATGAGCAGCCGGCTCGTGCCGGGCGGGAGCGCGAAGAACACGGCGACGGCGGCGAGGCAGACTATGTTTCAAGCGGCATCGTTTGGCCCTCGCCCCATTCGAGCAGGGGCCACTTTAACCACCGTCCGGGCGCTGGACAAGAGGCCCGCCTCTCGCGCCAGAAGCCGCATGACAAGCTTTCGAGCGCCAAGAACAGTCGTTTGCGAGGAGACACTTTACCGCGCCGGGAGCGGTGGTGGGCGATACTGGGATTGAACCAGTGACCTCTCGCATGTCAAGCGAGCGCTCTACCGCTGAGCTAATCACCCTACCGCCAGGATAGGCCGAGGCTGCCCCGGCCGCGGCCACGGTTACGACCGCCGCGATGCGGTGTCAAGGCGTGACAGTTGGGGCAGAGCAGTTGCAGGTTCGATCCCTCGTCGTTGGCGGCACAGCCGTCCTTGTGATCGACCTCGAAGCGCAGAGGCTGCCCCCGCCAGTCCTTGATCCCGCACCCGTTGCAGGCGTTGCCGTTGCGCCAGACGAGGTAGAGGCTGCCCCCGCCAGTCCGTGATCCCGCACCCGTTGCAGGCGTTGCCGTTGCGCCAGACGAGGTAGCGGTAGAGCGTGCTCCGGTTGCGGATCGACCCGGCCTCGATCTTCGGCACGGTAAGGCGCAGGAAGACGTCGCCCCGCTGACAGGCGTTCGAGCAGTAGAGCCCGCGATATTTTGGCGGCTTGTGCGGCGTGTGACGGCCGCAGAGCAGGCAGGCGGCGAGGCCGTCGGCGATCAATCTCGGTGCTATCTTCCCGTCCGTTCGCATCGATCCGTGGCCTTATCCTTCCTTCGACTTTCGAACGTATCAGTTTGGCCGAGAATTTGAGGTCGACCGAAGCCTATATATCCCTCCAGTACGGCCATCGCCGCGGAACCCCGCGACGATCGCGGCGCTTGTCTGCCGGGGGTGGCCGTGCTTCGTTCGCCGGCGTTCTTCTTGCGGAGTGGTATGGATTTGTCAGCGCGCTGCCTCGGGGCCGAACTCCCGGCCCTGCCGGTCTTGCTGTCCTCGCCGCACAGCGGCAGGATCTATCCCGACTGGTTCCTGACGACCACGCCGCTCGAACCCGGTCAGTTGCGCCCGCTCGACGACGGGCCGACCGACCTTCTCCTGGAGGGCGCCCTGCGCGCCGGCGCCGGGGCGGTCTGCGCCCTCTACCCGCGCGCCGTCGTCGACCTCAACCGCTCGATGATCGAACTCGACCCCGGCCTGTTGCCGCCCCGCTCCGGGCGCAGCTACGGCCTCACGCCCAAGGTCCGCGTCGGTCTGGGCGTGATCCCGACGCGGGTCGGCGCGGCGCGGATCTACGCCGGCCCCTTGAGCGAGACCGCCCTGCAGCGGCGCTTCGACGACGCCTACAAGCCCTACCACGCGGTCTTGAAGCGGCGCCTGGGCATGATCGCCGAAGCTTTCGGCGCGGCACTCCTGCTCGACGTCCACTCGATGCCGGATTCGCTCGCCGTCGTCGACGGGCGCCGCGTCGACGCGGCGCTGGGCGATCGCTTCGGCCGCAGCTGCAACATTGCCGTCGCGCGCGCCGCGACCCGCCGCCTGACCGCCGAAGGGTTGGCCTGCGCTGCGAACCAGCCTTACGCCGGCGGCCACATCACCGAGCGCTACGGCGAGCCCGCCGCCGGCCGCAGCGCCTTGCAGATCGAGATCCGCCGCGGCCTGTTCTGGAACGAGAGGACCGACCGCGTCGACCCCGCCGGCGTCGAGCGTTTGAGCGCGATCCTCGGCCGCCTCGTGATCGACCTGGGCGCTGTCCTCGCCCCGCGCGCGGTCGAGAGCGCCGCTTAACGGCGTCTTAACCGTGACGGCCTACAACGTGCCGCCATGCGCCACGTTCTCGCCCTCGTCTGCCTGCTCCTCGTCCTCGCCCCGCCGACGCGATCGGCCGCGCGCGGCGGCGACGCCGGCTTGTGCGCCGCCGCCGCCGCCGCCGCCGAGCGCGAGCGCGGCCTGCCGCAAGACATGCTCTACGCCGTGGCGCTGACCGAGAGCGCCCGCTGGGACCCCGCTTTGCAACGCGGCCACGCTTGGCCCTGGACCGTGCGCGCCGGCCCGGACGCCTTTCGCCTCGACACCAAAGCCGAGGCGCTGGCGACCGTGCGCCGGCTCAAAGCCGAGGGGCGGCGCAACATCGACGTCGGCTGCGCCCAGATCAACTTGATGTACCACCCCGACGCGTTCGCCGACCTTGCCGCCGGCTTCGATCCGTTGACCAACCTGCGCTACGCCGCCCGTTTCTTGCGCGACCTGCACGGGCAGACGGGGGACTGGCAGGCGGCGATCGCCCGCTACCACTCGGCCGACCCCGACCGCGGCACCGCGTATCGGGCGAAGGTGCTGGCGCATTGGCGCGATCTGGGCGAGCGGCCGGCACCCCCGCCCGTCGTCGCGGCCGCCGGTCCGGGCGGCATCGGCCGGGGGGGGCTCGCCGTCGCCCCCGGTGCGCCGCCGCCGAGGGTAGTCTACGGCGCCCGGTCCCCCGCCGCGGCGCCGGGTGCGGTGGCCGTTTTGCGCCCATCCGGCCTCGACGCGGGCGGGATCCGCGCCTTCTTCGCCGCCCCCAGGGCGCCGATCGGGCAAAAGTAAAGGCGCAAATCTTACCTCGCTACGGCTTCGGGCCTTAATCGGCCGTGGGACGGTTGACCGCTTTGCCCCGAATCGCGGATCATTCCTTGCATAGAGGAACGCCGCGAGGAAAAAGCCATGCCGGAGCCGGGCGTATCGGCCGCGACCGGAACGATCGACGTCATGCTGCGCGAGACGCTTCGGCTCGCCGAGGACGTGCGCGCCTACATCCTGCGCCGGCCGGGGGCCGACGCCACCGCCCTCATGCGCCTGGAGGAGAGCGCCGAGATCGGCCGAATCACGGCCCAGATCGGCCACGCGAGCGCATGGCTGCTCGCCCGCCAAGCGGTGCGCCGCGGCGAGCTGACGGCGGCGGAGGCGCGCGAACCGGCGTGGCGACTGGAGGGCGGGCCTTTGTGCGACGACGACGCGCCCTTCGCGCCCGGCCGGGACCTGCCGCTTGAACTGGAACGCTTGGCCCGACGCAGCCACGGCCTCTACGCCAGGGTGCGGCGCCTCGACGAAGCCTTGGAGGCCGAATCCGAGGCCGTATGAACCATGAGTTTCGATGGGGCGCGGTCGAGCGGCCGCATAAACCGTGAATGCAATCTCACTATTTGAATAAATTTGCCTTCTGAAATCGAAGTTACGACGGTCGTGAATTTCGCCGATGTATCCACGAATATTTTAAGTTTTACCAATTTTTTGCCTCGGTAGGTATTTTAGAAAATTTTGATTTATTGAACCCAGAAGTAGTACTTTTACTGCTTCAGACCTCTGACGATGGGACGATATTTTGTTTTTGCATACCAATATTTGTCGTCAGCGGCGATAACTTTTTTACCCGCTCACGCGCCGACCAAGCCCGTCCTCGTGTACTTCCCGAACCGGTGAAATTGCCCGGCGAACACTATTTTTAGTTGCATTAGAATGGAAGGAATTACTTTTAGAGATAATTATTAACGGCTTGTAATGGAACCATCTTCAGGTTACCGTTTCGTGGGTTGTCGGAAGGCTTCGGCGTTTGCGCCTCGGTCCCTGACACGAGGGACGTCACCCCGCCTCGCGCCCGGCATCAAGCCGCCCGCCTGCCCGCCAGGAAGCGCCGGTCGATGAACGACACGACGCCATAAGAGGAGGTCAGCCGAGATGACACCGACCAACGAGGGCAAGACGTCGCGCGGGCCGACGGGCACCGGGGCCACGCGCCGGAGCTTTCTCGGCACCGCGGGGGCCGGTGCTGCCGGCCTGGGCGCCGCCGGTGCCTTGACGATCGCGCCGTCGGCGCACGCGGCGGACGGCGGGGAGGCTTTACGCTGGCTCGACCGCGCCGATCGCATCCCCGACCGCCGGCTGTTTCGCCGCCTCAAGGAGGCGTTCGTTCTCGACCCGGACGTCACGTACATGAACGTGGGCACGACCGGGTCGATGCCGCGCAGCACGCTCGACGCCTACGACGCCAACAACCGCCTGATCGCCCGCGACCCGCTCGAAAACCTCGGCGGCACCGACGCCATGCGCGAGACCCTGGCGCCGCAGTTCGGCTGCAACACCGACGAGATGGTGCTCTCGGGCAACACGACCGAGGGCATGTGCATGACGCTCAACGGCGTCACGATCGGGATGGAGGCGGGCGACGCCATCATCACCACCAACCACGAGCACCCGGCGGGGCGGGCGCCGCTGGCGCTGCTTCGCGACCGGCGCGGCGTCGAGACCGTCGAGGTGACCTTGCCCGTCGGCATTCGCCAAACGCCCCAGGACTACGTCCGCCTGTTCAAGGCCGCCATCGACGACGCGCGCGGCCGGAGCCTCAAGCCCAAGATGATGGTGTTCTCGGCACCCACCTATGTCACGGGAACGATGCTGCCGATCCGCCACCTCGCCGACCTCGCCATCGCCGAGGGCCTCTACACCCTGGTCGACGGCGCGCACGCCACCGGCATGTTCAACCTCGACTTCCACGCGCTCGGCGTCGACTTCTTCGCCGGCTCGGGCCACAAGTGGCAGTGCGGGCCGGGCGGCACGGGGATCTGGTACATCCGCAACCAGACCGAGAGCAACCCCCTGCCCTTGCCGCACTTCTATCCGACGCGCACCCTCGTCTACGACGTCTTCGGCGGCGAGGTCCCGATCCCCGACGGCGACCGCGAGCCGCACGAAGAGTACGACGTCGGCTTGTTCAATCAGTCGCACGGCAACCCCAACTACCCGGCCAACCAAGCCCTGGTCGATTCCTGCAACTTGTGGACGAAGATCGGCCGGCAACGCATCGAGGATTACATCCTCGACCTCAGCGACCACTGCAAGCGCCTGATCATCAAGAACTGGGGCAGAAAAGCGCTGTACTGCCCGGTGAATCGGCGGTTGACGTCGGCCCTGACGTCGTTCGTGCCGTTGAACGCGTTCGATCCCACCGACGGGGAGCGCTCGTCCGAGTTCGTGACGCGGCTGCGCGAGGAGTACGGCTACGTCGTCCGCAACACCTCGGTCAACATGCCCGAGGGCGGCGATCCGCACCGTCCGCTGCGGGTCTCGACCCACCTCTTCCACGACCGCCACGACGTCGAGGGCGTGATCGAAGCCTGCGCCGATCTGGCGTCGAAGTTCTGAACGTGTCCCGATCTTCGTACGACGCGACGCATCAACCAGGGAAAAAGAACCATGGAGCGTGAAGCCACAGGGCTCAATTCGGTGCCGCCGCGCCGGTTTTCGCTGGCGCGGCGGGGTTTCGTCGCTTGTGCCGCCGGCTTGGCGGCAGCGCCTTTGCTGGCGGCCGAGGCCCGTGCCGCCGGCAAGGTCGACGCCCGACTCCAGGAGTTGGGCGTTTCCTTGCCCGAAGTCTCGCCGCCCGTCGCCAACTACGTCCCCTACGTGGTGCGGGGGGACTTCGCCTACATCGCCGGCCAGCTCGCCTTCAAGGACGGCGAGCTGATGCATCCGGGCCGGGTGCCGACCGACGTCGCGCTCGAAGACGCGCAGGCGGCGGCACGGCAGTGCGCGATCAACCTGATCGCCGCCTTAAAGGCCGCCTGCGAGGGCGACCTCGACCGCGTCCAGCACTGCGTCCAACTCCAGGGCTTCATCGCCTCGGCCGACGACTTCCACGACCAATCCAAGGTCATGAACGGTGCCTCCGACTTCATGGTCGAGGTCTTGGGCGACGCCGGTCGGCACACGCGCATGGCGGTGGGCACCAACGCCCTGCCGCTCGACGCCAGCGTCGAGGTGGCGGGCGTGTTCGCCATCGGTTAATACGCTTCGCGTCCGCTGCGCGGGGTTTTTCTCTTCTCTTTTTTGCCAGTGTTAACGCAGGAGGCTGGCCGCGGCGCCGAGCGCCAGTCTCGGACAAAAGACAAAAAAGAAGAGAAAAAGGCCCCGCGCCAGCGGACGCGAAGCGTTCGACCGTAATTGAACTCGCGCCGCCACGGGTCTAGAACCTTCGCTACGCCCTCAAGCCCGGAAGTCGCAGCCCATGGCGTTCCTCGCCGACAGCCTCAAGCGCATCAAGCCGTCCCCGACGATCGCCGTCACCAACCTCGCCCGCGAATTGAAGGCGGCCGGCCGCGACATCATCGGCCTCGGCGCCGGCGAGCCCGACTTCGACACGCCCGACCACGTCAAGGAGGCGGCGATCCGGGCGATCAAGGACGGCGACACCAAGTATACCGCCGTCGACGGCACGCCGGCCTTGAAGAAGGCGATCGTCGAGAAGTTCCGCCGCGAGAACGACATATCCTACGAGGCCGATCAGATCACCGTCGGCACCGGCGGCAAGCAGGTGCTCTACAACGCCTTCATGGCGAGCCTGAACCCCGGCGACGAGGTCTTGATCCCGGCCCCCTACTGGGTCTCCTACCCCGACATGGCGCTCTTGGCCGGCGGCGAGCCCCGCTTCGTCGCCTGCGGCGCCAACACCGGCTTCAAGCTGCTGCCGGAACTGCTCGACGACGCCATCATGCCCAAGACCAAGTGGCTGGTCTTGAACTCGCCTTCCAACCCGACCGGGAGCGCCTACACCATGGCCGAGATGGAGGCGCTGGCCGAGGTGCTGCGCCATCACCCGCACGTGCACGTCCTCACCGACGATATCTACGAACACCTCGTCTACGACGGCTTCGCCTTCACCTCGTTCGCGCAGGCGGCACCGGATTTGAAGGACCGCACGCTCACCGTGAACGGCGTCTCGAAGGCGTTCGCCATGACCGGCTGGCGCATCGGCTACGCCGGCGGGCCGAAGGACCTCGTCAAGGCGATGGCCAAGGTGCAATCGCAGAGCACCTCGAACCCGTCCTCGATCGGCCAAGCCGCCGCCGTCGCCGCCTTGAACGGGGGCCTCGACTTCCTCCCCGAACGCAACGCCGCCTTCAAGGAGCGCCGCGACTTGATCGCCAAGCACCTGAACGAGGCCGGCCTCGACTGCCCAACGCCTGAGGGCGCCTTCTACGTCTACCCGTCCTGCGCCGCCGTCATCGACAAGCGCACCCCCGACGGCGGCCGCATCGAGTCGAGCGAGGACTTCGTCCGCTACCTGCTCGAAGGCGTCGGCGTCGCCGTGGTCCAAGGCTCCGCCTTCGGCCTCGACCCCTACTTTCGCATCTCCTACGCCACGGCAACCGAGGCCGTCGACGAGGCCGGCAAGCGCATCGCCAAGGCTTGTGCTGAATTGAGGTGAACGCTTCGCGTGCGCTGCCGCGCGGGCTTTTTTCTCTCTTTTTTGTTACTTGTCGTTGGAGATTGGCCGAAGCGCTGAAGCCAGTTCCGACTAAAGTTATAAAAAAGAGAAAAGAAAAGCCCCGCGCAGCGGACGCGTAAGCGTTCTCTTCATACCCGCCCCAACTGAACCATCAGGATCCCCACCGCCACGACCGCGACGCCGACGAGGTCGACGGTGCCGACCGGTTCGCCCAGGAGGAGGTGGGCGACGGCGACGCCGAAGGCGGGGTTGAGGAAGTGGTAGGCGCTGGCCTTCGGCGCACCGATGCGGCGGATCAGGCTGAACCAGACGAGGGTCGCGGCGATGCCGGGGATGAAGGTGGTGTAGAGGAAGGCCAAGAGCAGCGGGAGCGTCGGGTTCACGTCGTGCACGCTCTCGAAGGCGAGGGCGAAGGGGGCGAGCACGGTCCCGCCGATCAGCATTTGCAAGCCGACGACCATCAAGAGGCCGCTTCCGAGTTCGGCGTGCCGGACGAGGAGCGTGGCGCCGGCGAGCGCCGCGACGCCGATCAGGCAGAGGCCCAGGCCCCAGAGACTGAGATCGCCGCCGAGCCGGTCTTGCAGGATGAAGAGCGTGCCGCCGAAGCCGAGCGCCAAGCCCAGAGCCCCCAGCCGGCCGACGCGCTCCTTGAAGAACAAGGGCCCCGCCGCCGCGACGAGGAGCGGCATCGTGCTGGCGATGATCGAGGCCAAACCGGCCGGCACGCGCGTCATCGCGACGAAGAACAGGCCGAGGTAGAGGCTGTTCTGGCAGACGCCCAACAGCGCGATCCGCCGCCAATAGACCCACCTCGCCGGCGGGCGCTGGCCCATGAGGAGGGCGGCTACGAGCGTGAGCCCGCCCGCGAGCAGGAAGCGGACGGCGAGCAGGGTGAGCGGCGGCGCGTCGATCAGCGCCACCTTGGCCGACGAGAAGGCCGAACTCCACATGAAGGCGAAGCCGACGCCCATCAGCACCGCGAGCGGGTCGAGGGAGGCGGCAGGGCCCGCGCCGACGAGGGGCTTTGGCGCGGGCGGCGTCACGACGCGGCGCGAAGCGGCGCGCACGCCCTTGTCAGCCAGCCGCGCGTCGCCCCGTCGAGGTGCGGCCCGATCTCGGCCAGGACCCGCGCGTGGTAGGCGTCGAGCCACGCCCGCTCGTCCTCGGTCAGGAAGTCCGTCTCGATCAGCCGCCGGTCGATCGGTGCGAGCGTCAGGGTCTCGAACGCCAGCATCGGCCGCTCGGCCCCCTCGATCGCCGCCTCGACGACGAGGACGAGGTTCTCGATGCGGATGCCAAACGCGCCCTCCTTGTAGTAGCCGGGCTCGTTCGAGACGATCATGCCGGGCTTGAGCGCCGTGGCGGTGCCGCGCTTGGAAAGGTTCTGCGGCCCCTCGTGAACGCACAGGTAGCTGCCGATGCCGTGGCCGGTGCCGTGGTCGAAGTCGGTGCCGCTGGCCCACAGGGCGGTGCGCGCCAGCGGGTCGAGCTGGGCGCCGGTCGTGCCCGCCGGAAAAGCCTGCGCCGCGACCGCGACGTGGCCCTTGAGGACTTGGGTGAAGCGGCGGCGGGCCTCGTTCCCGACCGTGCCGAGCGCGATCGTGCGGGTGACGTCGGTCGTGCCGTCGGGGTACTGGGCGCCGGAATCGACGAGGTAGACGCCCCCGCTCAGCTTGCGGTTGCTCGCCGCCGCCGTGCGGTAGTGCGGCAGGGCGGCGTTGGGGCCGTGCGCCGAGATGGTCGGAAAGCTGAGGCCCCGGTAGAGCGGGTGCTCGCCACGTAAATCTTCGAGCCGGTCGGCCGCTTTGATCTCGTCCACGCCCCC
Source organism: Geminicoccaceae bacterium (assembly GCA_965217265.1). Taxonomy (GTDB): domain Bacteria; phylum Pseudomonadota; class Alphaproteobacteria; order Geminicoccales; family Geminicoccaceae; genus JAGRGG01. Next base: position 713,293 of record CBDCHP010000011.1, read on the forward strand.
GCCCGGCGCGTGCCTGTCGAGCCACGCGAGGAAGCGGCAGAGCGCGATCCCGTCGCGGGCCTGCGCGTCCTTGGCCCCTTGCACCTCGGTCGCGTTCTTGATCGCCTTGGCGAGCACGATCGGGTCGTCGGCCGCGACCAGCGTCGCGCCCGCCGCCCTCAGACGCCCGGCGAAGAGGGCGTGGACCCGCGCCGGATCGACCAGGACGCGCGCACCCTTCAGCCCGTCCAGGGCCGGCATCAGCGCGTCCGGCGGCAGGGTCTCGATTGCGTTGTCGAGGGCGAGCCCCGGCGGCAGCTTGGCCGGATCGACGAACCAGCGCGACCGGCCGTCGCCGTCGAGCAGGAGGTGGCTCAGCACCAGCGGGTTGTAGGGGATGTCGGACCCGCGCACGTTCAACAGCCACGCGACGCTGTCGGCGGCGCTGACCAGGAGGCAGTCGGCGCCGGCGCGTCCCACCTCGGCCGCGATCCACGACCGCTTGGCGGCGCTCGTCTCGCCGGCGTAGCGCTCCTCGTGGATTTGGACCGGGGCGATCGGCGGCGGCGGACGCTCGCGCCAGACGGCGTCGATCGGGTTGGCGTCCAGCGCCTTGAGGGTGGCCCCCTTCAGCGCCGCCGCCTTCTCCAGCCGCTCGATCCCGCCTCGCGTGTGGAGCGCGGGGTCGTAGCCGAGCGTCTGACCCCCGCGCAGCGCCTCCTCCAGCCAGCGCGTCGGCGGGCGCTCGACCAGGGAGACGATCTCGAACAGGTCGGCGTCCACCTCTTGCCGCACCTGCACGGTGTAGCGGCCGTCGACGAAGACGGCGGCGCGGTTGGGCAGGACGGCCGCCTGCCCCGCGGAGCCTGTGAACCCGGTGAGCCACGCGAGGCGCTCCTCGGCGGGCGGCAGGTACTCGCTGCCGTGCGCGTCGGTGCGCGGCAGGACGAAGCCGTCGACGCCGGCCCGTCCCAGTTCGGCCCGAAGCAGCGCCAGCCGTTCGGCGGGCGGCGGGGGTGCGGGGGGCGGCGCGTCGAGGGCGGCGCGGCGGGATCGCAGCCAATCCTCGGCCCCGTCGCTCAAGTCCGCCCCGAACAGGTCGAGCCAAGCATCGCCCTTGGCCGCCGAGGCGTTGACGCCGCGCAGGCGGCGGTCGACCTCGGCGGGGTCGAGGTCGACCGCCGCCGGGATCGTGGGGCTTGAGGCCGGCACTACTTCAAGGGCGCCATCACCATGACCATCTGGCGGCCTTCGAGCTTGGGCATCTGCTCGACCTTGGCGAGCTCCGACACCTCGTCGCGGACCTTGCCGAGCAGGTTCATCGCGATGTCCTGGTGCGCCATCTCGCGGCCGCGAAAGCGCATCGTCACCTTGACCTTGTCGCCGTCTTCGAGAAAGGTGCGCACCTTCTTCATCTTGACGCCGTAGTCGTTGTCGTCGATGGCCGGACGCATCTTGATCTCCTTGACCTCGATGACCTTTTGCTTCTTGCGCGCCGCGTTGGCCTTCTTCTGCGCTTCGTACTTGAACTTGCCGTAGTCGAGGATCTTGCACACCGGCGGGCTCGCTTGGGGCGCGATCTCGACCAGATCGAGCCCCGCCTCCTCCGCCCTCGTTCGGGCCTCCCTGACGTGGACCACGCCGACCATCTGGCCATCCTGGTCGACGAGGCGCACCTCGCGGGCCTCGATCAAATCGTTGACGCGGTACTCTTCCTCGCGCTGCTGAACTGCCATATGGGTCGATCGACCTCCGTTCGTTGATCCCTCAAGACAAGCACCAAATGGACCGCGTCGCAACTGCCGACGCGGCCTCGCCGTTTCCCGACCCGCAAGTCAGAGATCGGGGGGGCTGGTATCCCGCTGACACAGCGCCAAGGCTTCGTCAAGCGAAAGCGACGTCTGGCCCTTGGCCCCCAGCCGGCGCAGGCTGACGCTTCCCGCCTCGGCCTCGCGCGCACCGACGGCGAACAACAAGGGCACCTTGGCGAGCGAGTGCTCGCGCACCTTGTAGGCGATCTTGTCGGCGCGCGTGTCGGCGACCGCGCGAACGCCGATCCCTTGCAGCCGCCGCACCACCTCCTTAGCGTAGGCGTCGACCTCGTTGGTGATCGTCGCGACCACCGCCTGCACCGGCGAGAGCCACAAGGGCAGGTGCCCGGCGTAGTGCTCGATCAGGACGCCGATGAAGCGCTCGACCGAGCCTAAGATCGCGCGGTGCACCATGTGCGGCGTGTGCTTGGCCCCGTCCTCGCCGATGTAGGCGAGGTCGAGCCGGTGCGGCATGTTCATGTCGACCTGCACCGTGCCGCACTGCCACTCGCGCCCGATCGCGTCGCGCAGCTTGAAGTCGAGCTTGGGCGCATAAAAGGCGCCGTCGCCCTCGTTGATGACCCAGCGCATGTCGATCCGATCCAGCACCTTCCTGAGCGCCGCCTCGGCCCGGTCCCAGTCCTCCTCGCGGCCGATGCGCTGCGGCGGGCGGGTGGCGAAGTGGACGGTGATGTCGTCCGCCATGCCGAGGTCGGCGTAGACCTCACGGATCAAATCGCACATCGCGACCACCTCGTCTTCGAGCTGGTCGTCGCGGCAGAAGATGTGCGCGTCGTCCTGGGTGAACGCCTGGACCCGCATCAGCCCGTGCCGGGCCCCCGACGCCTCGCGGCGAAAGACGTGGCCGAACTCGGCCAAGCGCACCGGCAGGTCGCGGTAGCTGCGCTGCGTCGCCTTGTAGACTTGCGCGCCGCCGGGGCAGCTCATCGGCTTCAAGGCGGCCGTGTGCTCGGCACCCTCGTCGGCGACGATGAACATGTTGTCCTGGTACTTGTCCCAGTGTCCCGACGCGACCCAGAAGCGCGAATCCAGCATCTGCGGCGTGTTGATCTCCTGGTAGCCGTGCGCGCGGACCTTGCGCCGCATGTAGGCCAGCAGTTCGGTGTAGACCGTCCAGCCGTTGTGGTGCCAGAAGACCTGCCCCGGCGCCTCTTCTTGAAAATGGAACAGGTCCATCTCGCGGCCGATGCGGCGATGGTCGCGGCGCTCGGCCTCCTCGATCTGGGTGAGGTGCGCCTTCAAGTCCTTGTCGCTGAAGAAGGCCGTGCCGTAGACGCGCTGCAACTGCGCGTTCTTGGCGTCGCCGCGCCAGTAGGCCCCGGCGAGCTTGGTCAGCTTGAGGGCGCCGATCCGGCCGGTGGACGGCCCGTGCGGCCCGCGGCACAGATCGAACCAGGCGTCGTCGCCCTCGCCTTGGTAGTAGAGGCTGACCGGCTCGTCCGCCGGGATGGCGTCGAGCAGCTCCAGCTTGAAGGTCTCGCCCAGCTCGGCAAAGCGCGCCCGCGCCGCCTCGCGCGACACCTCCACGCGGCGAAAGGGCAGGTCGGCCGCGACGATCTCGGCCATGCGCGCCTCGATCTTCGCCAGATCCTCGGGCGTGAACGGGCGCTTGGGCGCGAAGTCGTAGTAAAAGCCGCTCTCGATCGCGGGGCCGATCGTCACCTGCGTGCCCGGAAACAGGTCCTGCACCGCCTCGGCCATGACGTGCGCCGCGTCGTGGCGGATGAGCGACAGGGCCTCGGGGTCTTTGGCCGTAACGATCCGTATCGCCGCGTCGTGCGCGATCGGCCGGTCGAGGTCGGTCAGCCGGCCGTCCACCTCGACCGCGAGCGCCGCCTTGGCGAGCCCCTTCGAGATCGCGCCCGCCACGTCGATGCCGCGCACCGGCGCCTCAAACGTCTGCACCGCCCCGTCCGGCAGGGTAAGGCGCACCGCCTCGGGTGCATCAACGCGCGGCAGGACGCTCGACATCGTGGGGCTCTCGCTGTTGCTCGACAATCGAGGGGCTTAGATAGCGCTGCGGCGCGGCGATTGTAAGTCCTGACGACCTCCGTCGGTCGAGGGAACGCTTCGCGTCCGCTGCGCGGGGCTTTCTCTTCTTCTTTTTGCCAGTGTTGACGGAGGTGGCTGGCCGCGGCGCCGAGGGCGGGCCTCGGACAAAGAGAAAAAGAGAAAAAAGAAGGCCGCGCGCCAGCGCACGCGAAGCGTTCACACCATACCCCAACCTTGCAAAAACCTGCACGAAGCTGTTTTCTCTCCCGCCGATCCGGCCTATCACCCTTCTCACAACGATCGGGAGACGGCCTTGGCGGCGTTCGGCGACGCGCTCTACCTGCTTGTCTCGGGCGACGCCGACCTATGGGCGATCGTGGCGCTCTCGCTGCGCGTCTCGTTGAGCGCCGTCCTCCTCGCCTGCCTCGTCGGGATGCCGCTCGGTGCTTGGCTCGGCGTCGTACGCTTTCCCGGCCGCGGCCTCGTCGTCGTCGTCCTCAACACGCTGATGGGCCTGCCGCCGGTCGTGGTCGGCCTCTTTCTCTACCTTGCCCTCTCGCGCGCGGGGCCCTTGGGCGCGCTCGGCCTCCTCTACACGCCGTCGGCGATGATCCTGGCCCAGTTCGTCCTGGTGACGCCGATCGTGGCGGCGCTCACCCGCGAGACGATTGAGGGCCTGCACGGCGAGTACGACGAGCAGTTGCGCTCGCAAGGGCTGGGACGTGCTGCCACGATCGGGACCCTCCTGTTCGACGCCCGCTTCGCCCTGCTCACGGCGGCGCTGGCCGGTTTCGGCCGGGCGATCGCCGAGGTGGGTGCGGTCGTCATCGTCGGCGGCAACATCAACCATTCGACCCGCGTGATGACGACGACGATCGCGCTGGAGACCTCGAAGGGCAACCTCGCCTTGGCGCTCGCGCTCGGCGCCGTTCTCATGCTCATAGCACTCGCCGTCACCGCCGCCGCCATGTCCTCGCGCCTGAGCGCTAGGCGCGCCGCCTATGCTTGACGTGCCGGGCCAGGGTGCGGGCGGTGCGCCGCCGATCGCGGCGGCGTCGATCTTCCCGCTCGAAGCCCTCGGCCTCGCCTACGCCGCCGACGGCCGCGCCCTCGTCGGCCCGCTCGACCTTCGCCTCGAAGCGGGCGGGATCACCGCGATCGTCGGCCCGAACGGCGCCGGCAAGAGCCTTCTCCTTCGCCTCCTGCACGGCCTCCTGCGGCCGAGCGCCGGCCGCGTCGCCTGGAAAGGCAGGCCCGCCGACGCCGGGGTCCAGCGCCGAAGCGCGATGGTCTTCCAGCGCCCCGTCCTCCTGCGCCGCTCGGCCAAGTCCAACCTGCTGCACGCGCTGCGCCACGGCGGCGTCGCGCGGACCGAACGCCCGGCGCGCGCCGCCGCCGCGCTCGAAGCCGCGCGCCTTCCCCACCGCGCCGACGTCTCGGCCAGGAGTCTCTCCGGCGGCGAGCAGCAGCGCCTCGCCCTCGCGCGGGCCTTGTGCCTCGACCCTGCCATCCTCTTTCTCGACGAGCCGACGTCGAGCCTCGACCCGCACGCGACCGCCTTGATCGAGACGCGGCTGGAGGCGGCGCGCGAAGCCGGCGTCACGGTCGTCCTCGTCACGCACGATCTGGGCCAAGCCCGTCGCCTCGCCGATACGGTCGCCGTCATGCACCGCGGCCGGATCGTCGAGCGGGCATCGGCCGCGACCTTCTTCGCCGACCCTAAGTCGGCCGAGGCCCGCGCCTTCGTCGAGGGCCGCCTCGTCCTTTGACCACCAACCAAGGAAACGCGCCGTGCGAGCTTACGCCCCTGCCCTCCTCGCCGCCCTCCTCGCCGCAGGTGCGGCGCACGCATCCGAGGGCTCGATCCTGATCCAATCGACGACCTCGACGCAGAACTCGGGCCTGTTCGATGCGATCCTGCCCGCGTTCGAGCAGGCGAGCGGCATCGATACCCGCGTCGTCGCCGTCGGCACCGGCCAAGCCTTGAAGAACGCCGAGAACTGCGACGGCGACGTCCTCTTCGTCCACGCCAAGCCGAGCGAGGAGCAGTTCGTCGCGGCCGGCTACGGCGTCGAACGGTTCGACGTCATGTACAACGACTTCATCATCGTCGGCCCGCCCGCCGACCCTGCGGGCGTCAAGGGCATGACCGACGCCCCGGCCGCCTTGAAGAAGATCGCCGAGACCAGAGCGCCGTTCGCGTCGCGCGGCGACGACAGCGGCACCAACAAAGCCGAGTTGAAGCTCTGGAACGAGGCCGGCGTCGATCCCACCGGGGATAGCGGCGGCTGGTACCGCGAGACCGGCTCCGGCATGGGCGCCACCCTCAACACCGCCATCGGCATGGGTGCTTACACCCTCACCGATCGCGGCACCTGGATCGGCTTCGCCAACAAGGCCGACTTCACTATCGACGTTGAGGGCGACGAGGCCCTGTTCAACCAGTACGGCGTCATTCAGGTCAGCCCCGAGCACTGCGGAAACGTCAACGCCGAGGGCGCCAAGACCTTCGTCGACTGGATCACGAGCAAAAATGGCCAGGACGCCATCGCCGGCTATAAGCTGGGCGGCCAGCAACTGTTCTTCCCCAACAGCAAGGCGGCGTCGGGGTGAGGTGAACGCTGCGCGTCCGCTGGCGCGGGGCCTCTTTTTCTTCTTTTTTGCAAGTTTGGCCGGGGCCGGCTTCAAGTGTTGGTGCCACACCACGGCAGCACCGGCCATCTTAGGTAATGGGTCATTCAAGAGAGCCTGACTGCCCCGACCTCCACGAATGTCACCCTCCGGCTCGACCGGAGGGTCCACTACCGCCGCAAGATGCTTTTTCGCTTGAAAGACGCACACCTTGCCAACGTAATAGTTGCAGCATCTGCTTTCATTTATTAACCTTAAGGGCAAGCGAGAGGGTGATTTATGCCGACCGATACGTTTTGGACGTGGCCTACTTTTTGGGTAATCATCACGTTAGTTGTGATGATCGTCATCGGTATCTTGACACTGCGTCGTGACAAGCGCGCACCCGAACGGCAACAGACCACCACCGCCGACCGCGGCGGCATCGCCTCCGGCCGGGACACCAACGTCTCGATTGGCCGCAGAGAAGACCGGCAATGATCTGGCGCGGCAACACGACGGTTGAGGCACGCGACGGCGGCATCGCCTCCGGCCGGGACACGAACATCGACATCCACATCCACGAAGTGCACCAGACTGCCAAAGCCGCCTTCGCCGTCCCATCGCCCGTCAACGACTTCACCGGCCGTGTAGCCGAGTTGGAGCGCGTTGTCCGAGGCCTACGTGGCGGCGGCACCGCCATGATCACCGCCTCCGTCTCCGGCATGGGCGGCGTCGGCAAGACCCAACTCGCGCAGGCGGCAGCGCAGCGTCTCGCCGATGTCTACCCCGACGGCCAAATCCTGATCGACCTCTTCGGCACCACCGACCCGCTCACGCCTGAGCGTGCCATGAGCGATGTCATCCAGGCGCTCGATCCGCAAGCCAAGCCGCCCGACGCGCCCGGCCCCCTGCATTCGGCCTACGCCGGCGCGCTGAGGGGCAAGCGCCTGCTCCTTGTCCTAGACAATGCTGAGAACGGTGCGCAGGTGCAGCCGCTCCTCCCTGGTCCGCCTACGGGCGTCATCGTTACCTCGCGTCAGACGCTCAGCTTGCCGGGCGCCACGCCTGTCCCGCTCGACACCCTGACGCGTGGCGAAGCCGTACAACTCTTGGCCGGGATGCTGCCGGACGCCAAAGTCGCCGACCTCGACAGGCTCGCCGAAGCCTGCGGCGACCTGCCCTTGGCGCTGCGCCTCGCCGGCAGCTACCTTGCCGAGATGAGCGGAAGCGTTACCGATTATCTCTCGGACTTGGCTGAGGCTAGACTCGATCGTTTCGAGGCAGACGCATCCGACATCGGTCGGAATGACCTGAACGTCCGCCGGATCCTGGGCTACAGCATCGTACTGCTTGAACGCGATGCTTCTGACCTCGCCGCCCGCTGGCGGAGTCTCGCTGTCTTCCCTACCGATTTTGACGCGGATGCGGCGGCGGCGGTATGGGCGTGCGAGGCTAAGGACGCTCGGCGCGAGGTTGCACGGCTGGTACGGCGCAGTCTCGTCAACCACGACGCCGGCACGACACGCTACAGGCTGCACGATTTGCTGCGCGATACAGCTAGAGCAACGGTTGATCATGCTTTGCTTGCAGTCTCGGAACGTAGACATGCAGCCTATTTTGCTGAATTAATTGGTTTTGCTAATCATATTTACGACAATGTAGACGAATTAAAGGGCTTAATTCTTTTTGATTTAGAAAGGAAAAATATAGAATCAGGACGTAAGCATGCAAAAACGCATATGGTAGAAGACAATAATTCTAGAAAAGCATTGTGGCTTTATGCTTTACATGGCGCAAATGTTGTTGACATACGCTTGACACGTCAACAGGAATATGAATGGCTTAAAGATGGTTATGCAGCCGCGCGTGATGCGGATGATATTTCTATGATAGCTGATTGTGCTAACAATTTTGCTTCTGTTGCTGTAAGAATGGGCAGAGAAGAGGAAGCAAATCATTTTTTCTGCGAGGCTTTGTCATGTTATGATAAACTGAGAGATATTTCTAAGATAGTTTCTACTAAGTATAATTATGCTACGTTCTTTAAAGACATAGGCTGCGTAAAAATCGCGAGGGAAGAAGCCCAAAAAGCTGAAATCGTATTGTATGAAAATATCGATAACCTCTCACTAAAGACAATTGCAAATTGCCGTATCCTTCATTGCATGATATTAGCTTCATACCATGATGAAAAAGAGGAGAGGGTCTCAGGCTAGCATAGACCGGAGGTCGCCGATCTTGTCGTTGCCGCCGAAGCGGGCGAACAGCGCGATCGAGGCGTCCACCATGCGCACGGCCTTGGAGACCACGATCGACCGGCGCCGAAAGCGGGCGAGCCAGTGCCGCTGGCGGGCGTGGTCGCGCTCGATGCCGTGGGTCTCCTTTTTGCCGACGTAGAGCCGGCCTTGGGGGATCGCCTTCTCGTAGGCGGCCCAGTCGTCGGTGCAGTAGAGCCGCACGCCCCAGCGCTTCAGGCGCTTGAGAAGGCGTTCAAGGGTGGCTCGGTCACGACCCCCCAGCTCCCAGTCGATGAGCCGTCCCGTAGCACGATCCCGAGCCTTCCAGACCCACAGCTTGTTCGGCTTTTTTTGAGGTAGTGCCACATCTCGTCCAGCTCGACCACGACGGCACGGCCTTCGGGCTCGGGCTTTTGCGCGTAGACTTCCGCAAAGCGCTCGATCCAGGCCTGCACCGTGGGGGTCGACACCCCGAGCAGCTTGGCGGTGCGGTTCATCGAGACGCCGCTGAGGTAGAGCAGCACCGCTTCCACCTTGAGCCGCAGCGGCATCCCGCGCGGCGGGGTGTCGGTGAAGTTCAGCCCGCAGCCCTTGCAGCGGTAGCGTTGCTTGCCGCGCATGAACCCGTTCTTGACGTGCTCCTCGCCCCCGCACCCCTTGCACCGTAGCCCCATCCAACCCGCCCCGTCCGCCGTTCCCTGGCCGACGGATATGGGCGGTCTATGCCAAGCTCAAACCCTCAAAGAGGAATTTGATAAAGCAATAAACTGTACACATTCAGCGCTAAATATTTTTGTAAACAGCGAGTTTGCTTCGAGAATACAAGGCATATTATTTGGAAATTTAGCTAATGCATATGGTAAAAGCGGTTTATCCAATAGGGCAAAAAGATATGCTAAAAAACAATTAATGATAGGTGAAATAATCGGCGATCCGCTCTGTATGGCAGATGCTTCACATCTTATAGCCAAATATGATGCAACAATTGGTAATTTCAAAAAAGCAAGCATGACCGCTGCACAGTCTAAAAATATTTATAAGAGCTATGGATACATTGACTACGAAAAAGTCGACGAGTTCCTTGAACAGATTGGACCATTATAATATATTGATCAAAGCAAATGTGCTTTATACTTAACTCATGTTGCGTTCTTGAAATCTCTGGCAAATTAGGTTGTACTATTAATGCCTAAAATGATATAAGTTGGATTTTACGTTTGCAAGGAAGATGTGCCGGCTGTTACAGCGGTAATGAGACGGCAAGACGCCTGGGACGGTGGCACGCGACCACCCTGGACCCCCGATCAAGTCGGGGGTGACAATATAAGAGCGCGCCGGAGCGCCGTTATTCTACTTTGCTCGATGCTCAGTCAAAACCGCCCCCTCCTGTCATCCCGGACTTGATCGGGGATCCAGGGATGAAACGCGAAGCGTTTCATGGGGAAAAGCGGCCTCATAGGGCCTTCGATACGTCGCGTCATCGCAGGGTTGTGTTTCCCCATCGGGCCCGGTCTCATAAGCATTGGCCGCGCGACGATCGCCGACGCCGTCCATCTCCCATTACCTATACTGGAATGAACCGTTCGCGCTGCCCCCGCCCAACCACCGGCCGTGCGAAAAGGGTGAAATTACCGAACGAACCCGAGCCGCTTTCCACCCCTCAGCTATCCATCTTGAGCGCGGCGAGGAAGGCTTCTTGCGGGATCTCGACGTTGCCGATGTTGCGCATCCGCTTCTTGCCGGCCTTCTGCTTTTCCAGGAGCTTGCGCTTCCTGGTGATGTCGCCGCCGTAGCACTTGGCAGTGACGTCTTTTCTGAACGCCGAGACGGTCTCGCGGGCGATGACCTTGCCGCCGATCGCGGCTTGAATCGCGATCTTGAACATCTGCCGCGGGATCAGGTCTTTAAGCTTCTCGCACAGGCCCCGCCCGCGCTTCTCGGCCATCGTCCGGTGCACGATGAGGGCGAGGCTATCGACCGGGTCGGCGTTGACCAGGAGCGTGAGCTTGACCAGATCGCTCTCGCCGTAGCCGTCAAGCTGGTAGTCGAAGCTGGCGTAGCCGCGGCTGATCGACTTCAAGCGATCGTAGAAGTCGTAGACGACCTCGTTCAAGGGGAGACGGTAGACCAGGAGGGCCCGCTGGCCGACGTAGGTCAATTCTAGCTGAACGCCGCGCTTTTCCGTGCAGAGGTCGAGGACACGGCCCAGGTAATCGTCCGGGACCATGATGCTGGCCTTGATCCAGGGCTCCTCGATGAAGTCGATCTTGACCGGGTCGGGGTAGTCGACCGGGTTGTGCAGTTCCTGCACCGTGCCGTCGGTGAGGTGGACGCGGTAGACGACCGAGGGGGCGGTCAGGACGAGGTCGAGGTCGAACTCGCGGTCCAGGCGCTCTTGGATGATCTCCAGGTGGAGGAGGCCTAAGAAACCGCAGCGAAAGCCTAAGCCCAGCGCGCTCGAACTCTCCGGCTCGTACTCGAAGCTGGCGTCGTTGAGGCGCAGCTTACCGAGCGCGTCGCGTAAGGAGTCGAAGTCGGCCGCGTCGGCCGGGAACATGCCGCAGAACACGACCGGCTGCGAGGGACGAAAGCCGGCCAGCGGTTCGCTCGCCGGCCGCTTCTCCTCGGTGATCGTGTCGCCGACGCGGGTCTCGGCGATGTCCTTGACGCCGGCCGTGATGAAGCCGACCTCGCCCGGCCCCAAGGTCTCGGCCAAGAGGGGCTTGGGCGTGAAGACGCCGACCCGATCGACGGTGCGGGTCGCGCGCGTGCCCATCATCAAGAGCTTCGAGCCCTTGCGGATCACGCCCTCGCGGACGCGGATCAGCGTCACGACGCCCAAGTAGGCGTCGTACCAGCTATCGACGATGAGGGCACGTAGAGGCGCCTCGGCGTCGCCCGTGGGTGCGGGCAGGCGGGCCGCGATCGCCTCCAGCACCTCGTCGACGCCGAGCCCCGTCTTGGCCGAGATCATCAAGGCGTCCGAGGCGTCCAGGCCGACGATGTCCTCGATCTGCCCCTTGACCCGGTCGGGCTCGGCCGCGGCTAAGTCGATCTTGTTCAACACCGGCACGATCTCGTGGTCGGCCTCGATCGCCTGGTAGGCGTTGGCGAGCGTCTGCGCCTCGACCCCTTGCGTCGCGTCGACGACGAGGAGCGAGCCCTCGCAGGCGCGCAAGGAGCGGCTGACCTCGTAGGAGAAGTCGACGTGGCCGGGGGTGTCGATCAGGTTGAAGATGTAGTCCTTGCCGTCTTTTCCAGTGTAGCGCAGGCGCACGGTCTGCGCCTTGATCGTGATGCCGCGCTCGCGCTCAATGTCCATCGAGTCGAGCACTTGGCTGTGCATCTCGCGCTCGGCGAGGCCGCCGCACTCCTGGATCAGCCGGTCGGCGAGCGTCGACTTGCCGTGGTCGATGTGGGCGATGATGGCGAAGTTGCGGATGTGGCTGAGATCGGTCATCGACCCTCTGTATTGCTGAGTGAACGCTTCGCGTTGCGCTCGCCGCGCAGGCTTTTTCTTTTCTTTTTGCAAGTGTTAACGAAGGTGGCTAGCCGCAACGCCGAGGGCAAGTCTCGAACAAAAAGTAAAAAAGACAAGGGAAAGGCCGCGCGCCCAGCGCACGCGAAGCGTTCAACGCAATACCCCACCGACTGCCCTCTCGACCGACGCCACGATCTTCGCGGCCACCGGCTCGACCTCGGCCTCCTTCAGCGTCCGGTCCGCCGCCTGCAGGCGCACGGCGACCCCGAGCGAGCGTTTGCCCTCCGCGACACCCTTGCCGGCGTAGGCGTCGAACAGCGCCACCTCGCGGATCAGCCGCTTGTCGGCCGAGCGGACGGCCTTCAAGACCTGGTCCGCGGCGACGCCGACGTCGACGATGAAGGCGAAGTCGCGATCGACCGGCGGGTAGGGCCAGAGTTCGATCGGCGCCCTCCCCCGCCGCTTGGGCTTGGGCAGGCGGTCGAGGTCGATCTCGAACGCGACCGCCGGCAGATCGAGGTCGAAGGCTTGGCGCACGCGCGGGTGCAGTTCGCCGAACTCGGCCAGCACCTGCTGCGGCCCGAGCGTCAGCTTGCCCGAGCGGCCGGGGTGGTAGTGTGCCGAGGCACCGGCCGTCACCGTCACCGCCTCGACCCGCACCCCGGCGGCGGCCAGGGCCGTGAAGGCGTCGGCCTTGGCGTCGAAGGCGTCGACCGGCCGCGCCGCCTCGGCCCAGTGGCGCTCGACCATGTGACCGAAGCGCAGGCCCGCCAAGGCCACGGCCTGCTCGCCCGGCGCCGCCCCGGTGAAGCGCGGCCCCAACTCGAAGAGGGCACCCCCCTCGCGCCGCTTGGCGTGGTTGGCGGCGGCGGCCTTGAGCAGGTTCGGCAACAGCGACGGGCGCAGCACGTCGAGGTCGCTGGAGATCGGGTTCATCAGCCGCACCGGGGGGCCGTCGGCGAACGGCCGCACCGCCGCCTCGGCGGTGAAGGAGAAGGTGACCGCCTCGGTGTAGCCCTCGGCCGCGACCGTGCGGCGCATCTGCGAGCGGCGGCGCTGCTCGGGCGTCAGGACGGTGGCGCCGACGGCGCTGGCGCGGGTGAGCGGCGTCGGCGGGATGCCGTCGTAGCCGTGCAGGCGGCAGAGTTCCTCGACGATGCAGGCCGAGGTGGTGACGTCGTTGCGCCAGGAGGGCACGACGAGGTCCATGACGCCGTCGTTCTCGTCCGCGACCGCGAAGCCCAGACGCTCCAGGATCGTCTTGATCTCGCTCGGTGGCAGGCTGATGCCGCCCAGGCGCGGCAGTTCGCTCAAGGAAAAGCGTATTTGTCGCGGCGTGTCCGGCACCGCGCCCGCCATGACCGGCGCGTGCGCCCGGCCGCCGCAGAGGTCCAAGATCATCCGGGTGGCGGACTCCATGCCGGGCACGAGCATGGCGGGGTCGAGGCCGCGCTCGAAGCGGGCGCGGGCGTCGCTGTCGATGCCCAGGCGCCGCCCGGTCATGGCGGTGCGCAGAGGGTCGAACAGGGCGACCTCCAGGATCACGTCGGTCGTGTCGGGACCGACGCCGCTCGCCTCGCCGCCCATGATGGCGCCGAGGCTCTGCGAGCCGTCGTCGTCGGCGATCACCGTCATGCCGGGTTCGAGCCGGTAGGTGCGGCCGTCGAGCGCCAGCAATTCCTCGCCCGCTTTGGCGAAGCGCAGGTGCAAGTCGCCCTTGAGCTTGGCGGCGTCGAAGACGTGCAGCGGCCGGTTCAGGTCGAGCATGACGTAGTTGGTGATGTCGACCAGCGCCGAGATCGGCCTTAGGCCCACGGCGCGCAGCCGCGCTTGCAGCCACGCCGGGCTCGGCCCGTTCGTCACCCCCTCGATCCGCCGGGCGATGAAGGCGGGGCAGGCGTCCCGGTCGCCGTCGGGAAAGTCGAGGGTCACGCGCGGCGTCGCCCCGCCATCCGACGGCACGGGCGCGGTGTCGGGCGGGCGCAGGCGCCCGTACTCGGCGGCGGCGAGGTCGCGGGCGATGCCCAAGACCCCTAAGCAGTCGGCGCGATCGGGGGTGACGGCGACGTCGATCACCGGCCCCTCGACGCCGAGTGCTAAGGCCGCGCCCTGCCCGACCTCGAACGCGCCATCGAGGTCGATGATGCCGTCGTGCTCGTCGCCGACGCCCAGTTCGCGCGCCGAACAGAGCATCCCCTGGCTCTCGACGTCGCGGATCTTGGCCGGCTTCAAGGTGATGCCGGAGCCGGGGATGTAGGCGCCCACCGGGGCGTAGACCGCCCACATGCCGGCGCGCGCGTTGGGGGCGCCGCAGACGATCTGCTTGGTGCCGTCCAGGGTTTCGACGGTGCAGACGCGCAGGCGATCGGCGTTCGGGTGCGCCTCGGCCGCCTCGACATGGGCGACCGAGAAGCGGCCGAGCGCCGCCGTCGGGTCGCTGATCGCCTCGACTTCAAGGCCGAGCGCCGTCATCGCGTCGCCGAGCGAGGCGGCGTCCTCCTCGGTGAGCAGCCGCTCCTTCAGCCAGGGCAGCGTGATTTTCATCGCGACAGCCCCCCGAAGATCGTCGGCACGTCGAGCGGCGCAAAGCCGTAGTGGCGCCCCCAGGCGAGGTCGCCCTCGAAGAAGGTGCGCAGGTCGGGAATGCCGTATTTGAGCATGGCGAGGCGGTCGAGCCCCATGCCAAACGCGAAGCCCTGCCACTCGGCCGGATCGAGGCCGCAGTTCGAGAGCACCTTCGGGTGGACCATGCCGCAGCCCAGGACCTCCAGCCAATCGTCGCCCTCGCCGACGATCAGCTCGTCCTTGGTCCGCTTACAGCCGATGTCCATCTCGGCCGAGGGCTCGGTGAACGGGAAGAAGGAGGGGCGAAAGCGGGTGCGGATGTTGTCGCGCTCGAAGAAGGCGCGCACGAAGTCGATCAGACAGCCCTTCAGGTGGCCCATGTGCGTGCGCCGGTCGATCAAGAGGCCCTCGCACTGGTGGAACATCGGCGTGTGCGTCGCGTCGCTGTCCGAGCGGTAGGTGCGGCCGGGCACGACGATGCGAAAGGGCGGCTTGCCGCTCTCCATCGTGCGGACCTGCACCGGGCTCGTGTGCGTGCGTAACACGACGCTCGGCCGCTCCTCGCCCGTCGCCAGGTAGAACGTGTCCATCATCTGCCGGGCCGGGTGCTCGGGCGGAATGTTGAGCGCGGTGAAGTTGTGGAAGTCGTCCTCGACGTCCGGGCCTTCCGCGACCGAGAAGCCCATCTCGGCGAAGATCGCGACCACCTCCTCGCCGACTTGGCTGACCGGATGGATCGAGCCCATGACGCGGCGGCGGACGGGGAGCGTGACGTCCAGCCGCTCGGCCTCCAGCCGCGCCGCCAAGTCGGCCTCCGCGAGTCCGGCGCGGCGCTCGGCGAGCAGATCCTCGGCCTCGCGCTTGAGGCGGTTGATCGCTTGCCCCGCCGCCGGGCGCTCCTCGGGCGTCAGACTGCCCAGGCCCTTGGCCAAGTCGGTGACGCGGCCCTTCTTGCCGAGATAGGCGACGCGAAGCTCTTCCAGGCCCTTCAGGTCGCGCGTCGCCGTCAAAGCCGCCTCGATCTCGGCCCGCAGCCCGTCCAATCCTTCGATCATGTCATTCGCCCTTTGCTGCTTATCGGGCTTATCCATCGGGGCCGCCAACGAAAAAGGGCCCCCGCTCGCGCCGGAGGCCCCGATAAAGAACCGCCGGCAACCCCGGCCGACGCTTGAAGCTCAAGCGCGCAGGGCCGTCTCCGCCTGCTTGGCAAAACCGGCGAACGTGTCGGCGTCGTGCACCGCGATGTCGGCCAGCACCTTGCGGTCGAGGTCGATGCCGGCGGTTTTCAGCCCGTGGATCAACTGGCCGTAGGTCATGCCGGCTTCGCGCGCCGCCGCGTTGATGCGCTGGATCCACAAGGCGCGGAAGGTGCGCTTGCGGACCTTGCGGTCGCGGTACGCGTACTGCCCGGCCTTCTCGACCGCCTGCCGCGCGGTCTTGATGCAGGACTTGCGCCGGCCCTGGTAGCCCTTCGCGGCTTCGAGAACCTTCTTGTGCCTGGCGTGCGAGGTAACGCCGCGCTTGACGCGAGCCATGTACGATATCCTTGAAAAACGTCAGATCGAGGCGAGAACGGTGCTAGTCGTAGGAACCGTAGGGCAGCATCAGCTTCGCCAGCTTCGCATCGCCGGGCTCCAAGATCGCCGGCTTGCGGTGCTCGCGCTTGGCCTCGGTCGGCTTGCTGGTGAGGTTGTGGCGGTGATAGGCGTGGCGCCGCTTGACCTTACCGGTGCCGGTGAAGGTGAAGCGCTTCGCGGCCGCGCGCTTGGTCTTGAGCTTGGTCATGTCGCTTGAAATCTCCAATGCCGCCGCGACGCGGCGAAGCCCCGGCGCAGGCGCGGCCGGCCTTATAGCCGTGGCGGGCGCGGCGTGCAAGGCCGATATGGGCGAAATGGGGAAGTGCTGCAAGGAGGAGAACGCTTCGCGTGCGCCGACGCGCGGTCTCTTTTTTCTCTTTTTTGCTCTTGTCCGAGGCCGGCCCTCGGCGTTGAGGCCAGTCTCTTATGTTAACACTTGCAAAAAAGAAGAGGAAAAGCCCGCGCGGCGAGCGCACGCGCCAGCGTTCATCTCAACACCAACGCCACCCACGGGCCGGACGCCAGCCGGCGCACCGAGCGCAGGCCCTGCGCTCGGTGGGCGGCGAGGACGGCCGGGGCTTGGCGGTCGAGGAGGCCGGAGAGGACGAGGAAGCCGCCCGGCGCCAAGCGCCGCTTCGCACTCGGCGCCATCTCGATCAGCGGGTCGGCGAGGATGTTGGCGAAGATCAGGTCGTAAGCGCCGTGCAGGGCGGCGTAGCCCTCGCCCAAGATCGCGCGGCCGCGGTGCGCGAGCCGGTTCTTGACGAGGTTCTCGCGTGTCACCCGGACCGCGATCGGGTCGTTGTCGACCAAGTCGGCGCGCACGGCACCCCCTTTGAGGGCGGCGATCCCGAGGATGCCCGAGCCGCAGCCGACGTCGAGGGCGCAGCGAAAGCGCCGGCCGCGGCGGCGCAGCAGCCCGTCGAGTGCTAAGAGGCAGGCGTGGGTCGTGTAGTGCTCGCCGGAGCCGAACGCGAGCCCCGCCTCGACCTCGACGCCGATCGTACCCGCCGGCACGCCGCCGCGCTCGGCCCGCCCGTGGACGTAGAAGCGCCCGGCCCCGACCGGTGGGCGGCGCAGCCCGTCCTTTTGCAGCCAATCCGCCTCGGCCATCCGCTCGACGACGAGACCGGCCGGGACGATGCCGGCCGGGTCCAGGACGTCCCGCAGCGCCCTGATCAGCGTCCTGCGGTCGGGCTTGGCGTCGAACAGGAGATCGACGGTCCAGGCCGTCGTCCGGTCCTCGGCGTCGGCCGCCGCCTCGTGGATCGTGCAGGCGAGCGCCAACTCTTCGAGCGCGTCCAAGAACGGCAGGACGGCATCGCCCTCGACGGTGAAATACGCCCGCCACAAGTCCGGCAACATTCGGCTCCTTGATGGATGAACGCTTCGCGTCCGCTGCGCGGGGCTTTCTTCTTCTCTTTTTTGCTACTTGTCGCCGGAGTTTGGCCTCAACGTTGAAGCCGCCCCCCCAACCAACGTTGAGAAAAAGAAGAAAAAGGCCGCGCGCCAGCGCACGCGAAGCGTTCTCACCCCGCCGGTTCGACGAAGCTGTCCATGACCTTCTTCGTGCCCGACTTCTCGAACGCGATCGTGAGCTTGTCGCTCTCGACGGCATCGACGCGGCCGTAGCCGAACTTCTCGTGGAAGACGCGGTCGCCCGACTTGAAGCGGCCGGCCTTCTTGCGCGGCTGGGCTTGCAGGATCTCGGCCCGGCCCTCGATCACCTTCGGTCCGCGGCGGCGGTAGGGCGAGGCGCGGGGTGCCAGGGGTGCCGCCTCGAACTCGATCAGCGGGTCGAGGTCCGGGCGCATCGCGGGGTTGCGCTGCAGGTGCTCGATGTGGTCCTCGGGCAGTTCCTCGACGAAGCGCGACGGCACGCTCGCGTTCCACTGGCCGTAGATGCGCCGCCCGGCGGCGAAGCTGATGGTGCAAAGGCGTTTTGCCCGCGTGATGCCGACGTAGGCCAGCCGCCGCTCCTCCTCCAGCGCCTTGGTGCCGCCCTCGTCGATCGCGCGCTGGTTCGGGAACAGCCCCTCCTCCCAGCCGGCGAGGAAGACGCAGTCGAATTCGAGCCCCTTGGCGCCGTGCAGGGTCATGATCGTCGCCATGTCGGCGGAGGTGTCGGAGACCTGGTCCATGACGAGGCTGACGTGCTCTAAGAACGCCGGGATGGTCGGGAACTCCTCGATCGCCTTGACCAGTTCCTTTAAGTTGTCGAGCCGGCCCGGCGCGTCGGCCGACTTGTCGTTCTTCCACATCTCGGTGTAGCCGCTCTCGTCCAGGACCCGCTCGGCCATGTCGCGCGGCGGCGTCTCGGCCAGATCCGCCCGCCAGCGGGCGATCGTCTGAACGAAGCCCATGAGCGCGTTGCGCGTCCGGGCGGCGAGTTCGTCGCTGAGCA
Source organism: Geminicoccaceae bacterium (assembly GCA_965217265.1). Taxonomy (GTDB): domain Bacteria; phylum Pseudomonadota; class Alphaproteobacteria; order Geminicoccales; family Geminicoccaceae; genus JAGRGG01. Next base: position 731,973 of record CBDCHP010000011.1, read on the forward strand.
CGAGCCGCCCCGCCGCCTCCAGGAGCGATACCTCCTCCTTGCGGGCGAAGGCGTGCAGGGTCTTCGCCGCCTGATCGCCGATGCCGCGCCGGGGCTTGTTGACGATGCGCTCGAACGCGAGGTCGTCGCTCGGCTGGTGGACGAGGCGGAGGTAGGCGATGGCGTCGCGGATCTCCAAGCGCTCGTAAAAGCGCGGCCCGCCGATGACGCGATACGGCAGGTTCATCTGGATGAAGCGCTCCTCAAAGGCGCGGGTCTGAAAGCCGGCCCGGACCAGAACGGCGCACGCGTTCAGCTTGCCGTCGTCCTTGCGCCACGCCTCGATCGCGTCGCCGACGAAGCGCGCCTCCTCCTGGTCGTCCCACAGGCCCGCGAGGCGGACCGGCAGGCCCATCGCGTCCTCGGTCCAAAGCGTCTTGCCGTGCCGCGTCTGGTTGCGGGCGATGAGGCCGGAGGCGGCACCCAGGATGTGGCCCTTGGAGCGGTAATTGCGCTCCAGGCGCACGATCTCGGCACCGGGAAAGTCCTGCTCGAAGCGCAGGATGTTGCCGACCTCGGCGCCGCGCCAGGAGTAGATCGACTGGTCGTCGTCGCCGACGCAGGTGATGTTCTTGTGCTTTTGCGCGAGCAGCCTGAGCCAGAGGTACTGGGCGACGTTGGTGTCCTGGTACTCGTCGACCAGGACGGCGCGAAAGCGGCGCTGGTAATCGGCCAGGATGTCCTCGTGCCGGCGCAGCAATTCCAGGGGCGTCAAGAGGAGGTCGCCGAAGTCGGCGGCGTTCAGGGCCTTCAGCCGCTCCTGGTAGGCCTGGTAGAGTTCGACCGTGCGGCCCAGCGCGAAGTCGCCGACCTCGGAGGCCGGCACGCCCTCGGGGGTGTAGCCGCGGTCCTTCCAGCGCTGGACGATGCCGAGCTGGACGCGCGGCGCGAAGCGGCGGTCGTCGAGGTTCGCCGCCTCGATCACCTGCTTGGTCAGCCTGAGCTGGTCGTCGGTGTCGAGGATGGTGAAGTTGGGGTTCAAGCCGGCGCGCTCGGCGTGGCGGCGAAGCAAGCGCACCCCGATCGCGTGGAAGGTGCCGAGCCACATGCCGGCGACCGGCCGTCCGATCAGCGCCTCGACGCGCTCGGCCATCTCGCGCGCCGCCTTGTTGGTGAAGGTGACGGCCAGGACCTCGCCCGGCCGGACGCGGTTGGTGGAGAGGAGGTAGGCGATCCGCGTGGTCAAGACGCGGGTCTTGCCGGTGCCGGCACCGGCGAGGACGAGGAGCGGCCCCTCGTCGGCCGCGACGGCGGCGCGCTGCTCGGGGTTCAACGACGCGAGCCACGCCGGCTCGCTCGCCGTCGGGGGACGGTCGGACACAGCACTCAAGGGGAACGTTCCTTCCAGCGCCGCCCCTGCTCGATGGCACGGGCTTGGAGCAGCGCCGCGTTGTAGGCCTGCATCAGGTCGGCAAAGCGCACCTCGCCGACGAGCCGCGCGTTCGCCTCATCACCTTCCACCACCGGCACGTGCGTCTCCTGCAGCGTCCGGCAGCGGGTGAAGGCGGTCGCGAGGTCGTCGCTCGGACGTAGCACGACCGGCAGCTTGCGGGCCAGCCCCTCGGCCGCGATCGCCTCGATCGGCTCGTCGCCGAGCACGGCCTCGGCCAAGTCCTCGACGCCGATCCCGCCGATCAGCCGGCCCCGCTCGTCGACGACGTAGAGGCCGCACGTCGGGTGGCGGCGCAGGTGGGCCTTCAACGAGGCGAGGTCGGCGTTCGCCGGCACGGCGTCGTGATCGTCGCGCATCAGTTCGGACACGAGGCGCTGACGCAGGAAACCGAGCTCGCGCTGGCCCTCGACGCTGACGCCGCGCTGGCGGAGCTGCCAGAGGAAGTAGCTCTCGGCGAACAGGTTGCGAAAGGCGAGCGAGGCGATGGCGACCGAGACCATGAGGGCGAAGGTGATCTCGTAGTTCGAGGTCAGTTCGAAGATCATGATGACGGTCGAGATGGGTGCGCCGAGCGTGCTCGCCGCCACCGCCCCCATGCCCAGCACGGCGTAGACCGACGAGGCCGAGGCGAGGCCGGGAAAGACGTGCGCCACGACGTGCCCGAACGCGCCGCCGGTGAGGGCGCCGATGGCGAGGCTGGGCGAGAAGATGCCGCCGCCGAAGCCGGAGCCGAGGCAAAGGGCGGTGCCGGCGATCTTGGCCAGCGCCAGGAGGACGAGGGCCTGCAGCCCGATCTCGTTCGAGAGTGCCGCCGAGGTGACTTGGTAGCCGACGCCCAGGATCTCGGGGTAGGCGAAGGCGAGCGCGCCGAGGCCGAGGCCGCCGAGCGCCGGCTGCAGCCAGCGCGGCACGCCCAAGCGGCGGTGGACGCGCTGCGACAGGTCGATGCCGCCGACGAGCGCCACGGCGGCCCCGGCGCAGACGAAGCCCAGCAGGACGAAGGCCGGCATCTCCCAGAACGAGACCACGACCTGCGGCATCAAATCGAAGGCCGGCTCGGGGCCGACGTGGACGCGGGTGATGATCGTGCCGACGACCGAGGCGATGACGACGGGGGAGAAGGCGCCGATCCCGTAGTGCCCGACGACGACTTCGAGCGCGAAGAACACCCCGGCGAGCGGCGCGTTGAACGAGGCCGCGACCCCGCCGGCGACGGCGCAGCCGATCAGGGTGCGCACGAGCGAGGGGCCGAGCCCGAGGCGGCGTGCGGCGAGCGAGGCGAGCGACGCGCTCAAGTGGACGACCGGCCCCTCGCGGCCGACGGAGGCGCCGACGCCGATCGAGGCGACGCTGAAGAGGGCCCCGCTCCACATCGGCCCGGCGTCGAGCCGCCCGTTGCGCATCGTGCTGGCCTCGATCACCTCGGCGACGCCCTGCGGCTGCCGCGCCGGCAGGACGTAGACCGCGAGCAGGCCGAGCACGAGCCCGCCCGAGGCCGGGACGAGCAGCATGTGCCACGCGGCGGCATCGCGGACGGCGGCGGGCACGTTCTCCTCGGCAGCACCGTAGAGGAGCCACGCGATCAAGTCGGCGCCCTCGCGAAAGCCGATGGCGGCGTAGGCGGCGGCGGCACCGATCAGGACGGCGAGCACGCCGAGCACGATCTCCTGGCGGTGGAGGACGGCGTGGTGGAACATGCCGCCGCCGGATCCTTGGGACGCGGCCTTATCGCTCCGCGCGGGCACCGAAATTTTCCAGGACCGCGTCGGTGATCTGCGCCCTTGCCACCACGCCTTGCACCCGGCCGGCGCGCGACGTCCCGCCCCCGTCCACGACGAGGACGTAGCGGGCGTGGCGCCGCTTCATGCACGGGAAGATCTCGAACATGCTGCGGTCCGCGCCGGCGACGATGAACTGCCGGTCGGCGATCTCGCCGAGGGTGAGGCTGCCCCGGACCTCCTCCAGCCGGTGCAGGCTCGGCGGCACCAGGATCACGCCGCGGATGCGCCCGCCCTGGGCGACGATGACGTACTCGGAGTCCGGCAGGGCCGGGATCGCCCTCAGCCCCTCCTGCACGGTCATGCTGTCGGGCAGGACGGCGACGTTCCGGCTCATCACGTCGCCCGCCCGACGGACGAGGAACATGTTGCTGTGCCGGTCGGTCAGGATCTGCCGCCCGCGCCAGGCGAGCTTCACCGTGTAGATGTTCTCTCTTGAGAGCAGCCGCCGCGTGCCGACGGCGAGTGCCGTCGCGATGATCGCCGAAAAGACGATGTGGTAGTCGCGGACCATCTCGAAGATCATGACGATCGCGGTCATCGCCGCCCCGGTGCCGCCGCCGACGAGGGCCGCCATGCCGATCATCGCGTACTCGCCGATGCCAAGGCCGGTGAAGCCGAGCACGTTGTTGACGAAGGCGCCGCCGAGCGTCGCGCCCAAGAAGAGCGAGGGGGCGAAGACCCCGCCCGAGGCGCCGGCGCCGAGGCTGATCGTCGTCGCCAGGAGCTTCGCGACGAAGAGCAACGCCAGAAGGCCGAAACCGGTCAGGCCCCCGTTCAGGATCGCCTCGATCGTGGCGTAGCCGACCCCCTCGACGTGGTAGCGCCCGTAGCCGAGGAAGAGGCCGTAGAAGAGAAGGCCGACGACGAACATGCCGGCCGCGTTCTTGACGTAGTCGTTGCCCGGCGCCTTCTCGAACCCTTCTTCAAGGGCGGTGAGGAGGCGAACGAACAAGGCTGCCGCGACCCCGGCCAGGATGCCGAGCGCCCCGGCCGCGAGCAGGGAGACGAGGTCGATCCGCTGGTCGAGGTGGACGAGGTCGGGCAGGATGAACGCGGGCTCGGGGCCGAAGAACAGTTGGCCGACGAAGGTCGCCGTGCCGGTCGCGATGACGACGGGCAAGAAGGTGCGGTTGCTGATCTCGGGCAAGAGCAGTTCGGTCGCGAACAAGACGGCGGCGAGCGGCGTGTTGAAGGTGGCGGCGATCCCCGCCCCCGCCCCGGCCGCGACGAGGGTGATCCGCTGCGAGGGCGCCATCTTGAGCGCCTGCCCCACGGTCGAGCCGAAGGCGGCGCCGATCTGGATGATCGGCCCCTCGCGGCCGACGGAAGCGCCGCTGCCGATCGAGAGCGCCGAGGCGAGGATCTTGGCCCCCGCCACGACGGGGCGGATGTGCCCGTCTCGGTAATAGATCGCCTCCATCACGCCGTGGCCCTTGGCCTCCGGCGCGAAGGTCTTGACGATCCAAACGACGATCAGCCCGCCGACGACCGGGCTCAGGACGACGAGCGGCCCGAAGACGCTCGGCGGCCCGAAGCCGGCCCCGAGGCCCTCGAACGAGGGGTTGCCGTAGAAGAAGAGGTTGTGGACAAAGTCGACGAGGGCGCGAAAGACGACGGCGCCGAGGCCGGTCACGATGCCGATCGAGACCGCGAGCAGGCAGATCCAAACCAGCGTCAGGCGCTGGAGGCGGTTGTCGAGCAAGGAAAGGCGCCCTGTCCGTTGGCGAGTGGGATGCCCCGGAACCGCTTAGCGGACGGCCCCGAGGGCGACTTCTAGCTACGGACCCAGAATCCCATTCTGTCAAGGCGGGGCCGGCCTCACGCCTCGACGCCGAACCCCTCGCCGTCGCGGTCGAGCGTGATACGGCCCCCGGCGAGGGACGTGGCGTAGCGGGCGGTCTTCTCGAAGCCGCCGAACGGGTAGAAGTGCAGGCTCTGGACGGCGCGGCCGTGACCCCGCCGCTTGGTGGCGAGGTCGGTGATGACGCCGTCCGGCGCGCTCTGCCCCATGAGTTGCAGCATCTTGCCGCCGGCCTTGGCCATGACGCCCACCGAGGCGTTGACGCCGCACATCTTGGCGTACTTCATCAGCGACGTGATCGAGGCGGGGCCGGCGACGCCGATCCGCGCCGGCAGGCGGTTGCCGGCCTCGCCGATCGCCTCGGCCCAGGCGAGGACGCGCGGCGCGTCGAAGCTGAACTGCGTCGTGAGCGTTGTGGGCGTGCCGGTGCGCAGGGCGTGGGCGTTCTTGTGCGCGAGTGCCGCCGAGAGCCCGGCGGCGTCGATGTCGGGGCTGCCCTCGGGGTGGCCGGCGACGAACAGGCCGGCAAAGCCGTGCGCCTCGAAGGCGCCGCTGTCGAGCAGTTGCAAGGACGAAGTGAGCATCCCCACCGGCGCGTTGAGCCCGCCGGCGATGACGAGCGCCTCCTTGGCACCCGCCGCGCGCAGGTCGCGGACGTAAGCCTCGAAGACGGCCAAGTCTTCGAGCGAGCGCGCCGGGACGTGCGGCACCGGGCGCAGCCCATCCTCGTACAGGCGCTTCACGGTGGCGACGAGGTTGGCCTTGCTCTCGCCGGGGATGAAGGCGACGAAGACGCGGGTCGCCTCGGGCAGGATCGCCTTGAACGAGGCAACCTTCGAGGCCTGTTTTGGCGTCACCTCGATCGAGAAATCCCGCGCCAGATCGACGATCTGCCGCGCCTTGTCCCCCGTCTTCGCGTCGATCGTGCGCGACATCGTGCCCAGCATCGCTGCGTTTCCTCCATCGGTGCCGTGGCGCGACGGCCCCGCGCCCTGTGGGACAATCATGTAGGCGTTGACTCGGTCGAGCGCTCTTTTCGGCGCGACAGCGGCTTGCGTCACGACGGCGGCGCCGCGCGCCGATGCGTACCATAGGAAATAAAGTGCTAATCGCGGCGTCAACAGTTCGCCCCTGCCGCGATGCAGGGTTCGCCACGACGGGGGCTAGCATCAACTACGAAGAAGAGACGTCCATGTCCTTCCACGCCCGCCGGGCATTTCCGTCCGGCCGTCGTCACGCCCTCAAGTCGCTCGCCGTCGCCCTCGGCCTGACGCTCACGCTGCAAGCCGGCGCGCCGACGCCGCCGCCAGCGCCTTCAGCACCGCCCGCTCGGGCCTGCCCTGGGCGTCCGGCATGTCCTGCTGGAACCGCTCGTCGTCGCCGATGGCCAAGGTCGAGGCGTGGCGCGGCCACAAGTTCGACGTCGTGCTCGGCTGGGCGCCGCACAAGAACTGGGGCGAGTTCGTCAGGTACTGGCAAGGCGGCAGCTTCGCCGCGTTCGCGCGCCAGCCCGCCCGCATCGTCATACGCACGCCCCTGCTCACCAACGACCACAAGGGCGACTTCAATTCCTGCGCCAAGGGCGCCTTCGACGCCTACTTCCGCCAGGCGGCGCAAGCGGTCCGCGCCAAGGGCCGCAAGGACACCGTGTTCGCGCTCGGCTGGGAGGCGAACGGGAGCTGGTTTCCCTGGAGCATCGGCAACAACCCCGAGGGCTACAAGGGCTGCTTTCGGCGTGCCGCGAAGACGATCCGCTCGGTGATCCCGGGCGCCACGATCGAGTGGCCGATGGCGGAGAAGGGGCACCTTCGCTACTCGGTCGAGAAGACGTGGCCGGGCGACGCCTACGTCGACGTCGTCGGCCTCTCGTTCTACGACCGCTTTCCGAGCTTCAAGAGCGAGGCCCTCTGGAACGCCTCGTACCTCAAGACCCACAACGGCGGGCCGAACGGGCTCGGCCAGTGGCTGCGCTTCGCCGAGCGCCACCACGCCAAGCTGTCGCTCGGCGAGTGGGGCATCTCGGACGGCAAGGGCGGCAGCGACAACCCCCTCTTCATCAAGAAGACGACGGACTTCTTCGCCCGCAACGCCAAGAGCATCGCCTACGAGACCTATTACAATTGCGGCGGCGGTGCCTACCAAGTCTATCCCGAGAAGTTCAACCCGAAGGCCGGCGCTACCTATAGGAAGATTTATCAGGGCTTCAAGGGCAAGTCGCGCAAGCACAGGCGGCATTGAACGCTTCGCGTGCGCTGACGCGCGGTCTTTTTTCTTCTTTTTTTGCTAGTTGTTCCGGACTTGGCCTCAACGTCGAAGCCAGCCTCGGCCAAAATTGCAAAAAAGAGAAGAGAAAGGCCGCACGCCTGGCGCACGCGCAAGCGTTCACCACCCTCGCCGCCGCCGCCCGCCCGTGCCATATTGATGCACCGACGAGCATCGAGGGGGGCGACGTTGGCCGAGACATTCGATTACGTCGTGATCGGCGCCGGGACGGCGGGCTGCCTCGTCGCCAACCGGCTCTCATCCGACCCGACCAAGCGCGTTCTGTTGCTGGAGGCCGGCGGGCTCGACCGGCACTTGTGGATCCACGTGCCCGTCGGCTACCTCTACACGCAAAACAACCCCAAGACCGACTGGTGCCTCAAGACCGAGCCGGTGCCGGGGTTGAACGGCCGCGCGCTCAACTACCCGCGCGGCAAGGTTCTGGGTGGCTCGTCGGCGATCAACGGCATGATCTACATGCGCGGCCAGGCGCGCGACTACGACACGTGGCGGCAGATGGGCAACCCCGGCTGGGCCTGGGACGACGTCCTGCCGCTGTTCAAGGGGCACCAGCGCCAAGCCCGCGGCGAGGACGAATGGCACGGGGGCCTGGGCGAGTGGCTGGTCGACGAGCAGCGCCTGTCCTGGCCGATCCTGGACACGTGGCGCGAGGCGGCGGCCGAGGTCGGCATCCCCAAGGTCGACGACTTCAACCGCGGCGACAACGAGGGCTGCGGCTACTTCCAGGTGACGCAGAAGAACGGCCTGCGCTGGCACAGCGGCAAGGCGTTCGTCAAGCCGATCCTGAAGCGGCCGAACTTCAAGCTCAGCGTGAAGTCGGTCGTCACCGGCCTCGACTTCGACGGCCCGAGGGTCACGGCCGTGCGCTACGCCGAGAACGGGGCGGCAAAGCGCGCCGACGTCTCGGGCGAGGTGATTTTAAGCGCCGGCAGCGTCGCCTCGCCGGTCATCCTGGAGCGCTGCGGCATCGGCGATCCCGACGTGCTGCAACGACACGGCATCCCCGTGCGCCACGCGCTGGGCGGGGTCGGCGAGAACCTGCAAGACCACCTGCAACTGCGCACGATCTTCAAGATCAAGGGTGCTTCCACCTTGAACCAGCGCGCCGGCAACTTGATGGGCCGGGCGCTGATGGCGCTCGAATACGCGCTCCATCGCCGCGGGCCGCTCTCGATGGCGCCCTCGCAACTGGGTGCGTTCGCCCGCACCGACCCGAGCTTCGCCACGCCCAACGTGCAATACCACGTCCAGCCGCTCTCGCTCGACAAGTTCGGCGATCCCCTGCACGCCTTTCCGGCGATCACGGCGGCGGCGTGCAACCTGCGCCCGAGCAGCCGGGGCTCGATCCACCTGCGCGACGCCGGGCCTAGCAGCCCGCCCGTCATCCAGCCGAACTACCTCGCCACCGACGACGACCGTCGCGTCGCGGCCGCGTGCATCCGCCTGACCCGGCGGATCATGGCGGCCCCGGCGTTCGGCCCCTTCGCCGTCGAGGAGTACCTGCCCGGGCCTACCCTCACGAGCGACGCCGAGTTGGCCAAGGCGGCGGGCGACGTCGGCACGACCATCTTCCACCCCGTCGGCACCTGTAAGATGGGGCCGAAGGAGGACGCGGGCGCGGTCGTCGACCCGCGCCTGCGCGTGCATGGGCTGGCCAACCTTCGCGTCGCCGACGCCTCGATCATGCCGACGATCACCTCGGGCAACACCAACGCGCCGACCTTGATGATCGCCGAGAAGGCGGCGACCATGCTGCGCGAGGACGCGAAGGAAACCAAAGCCGCCGCTTGAGGCTTAATCTACCAACAAAGTGCCGCGATGATCGCGGCCATATGGAGAACGATGATGTCTTACGGCAATATTCTAGGTTCGCTCTTGAACCAGGGCATGAGCCGCTCATCGCACGGCCGGATGCAAAGCGGCCTCGGCGGGCTCTTGGGCGGAAGCGGCCGGGGCGGAAGCGGCGGCGGGCTCGGCGGCCTCCTCGGCGGTGGCGGCACGACCGGCGGCGGGTTCGGTCAAGGCTCGACCCAAGGCGGCGGCCTCGGCGGGCTCTTGGGCGGGCTCGGCAACGTGAGCAAGGGCCAAGCCGGCGGTATCGGCGCCATGCTGGGTTCCGTCCTCATGGGCGGGCAGGGGCGCGCGACGGGCGCCTTGAAGGGCGGCGCCATCGGCGTCCTGGCCGCGATGGCGCTCCAGGCGATGAAGAACAAGAACGCCGGCGCGACCCCCGGCGGGCAAGGCCAGCAGGGCGGTCACGAGAGCGTCCTCGAACAGCTCCAGCGCGGCGAGAAGGTGACCGACGACGCGACCATGGAGCACATGACCTCGGACGAGGCGGCGCGCCTCACCCTGCGCGGCATGATCGCCGCCGCCAAGGCCGACGGGAAGATCTCGAAGGAGGAGATGGAGCGCATCGCCGGCAAGGCGGGCGAGGACGGCGAGGTCAGCGACGAGGAGCGCCGCTTCATCATGGCGGAGATACAAAAGCCGCAGGACCTCGACGGCTTGGTCCGCGACATCCCCAACAAGGAGGTCGCGGCCGAGGTCTACGCCGCCGCCGCGATGGCGATCGAGATCGACACGCCGGCCGAGCGCGAGTTCATGACCGAACTCGCCCGCCGCACCGGCCTCGACGACGGCACCGCCGAGCAGTTGCACGCCCTGCTCGACGCCAAGACCTCCTAAGGCTTGCCCGGCGGCAGGGACACGGCCCAGGCGTAGGCCGCGCCCTGCCGCCGCCGCAGCCACGCGCGGGCGTCCTCGCCCTCGGGCGGGTGGGAGAGGCCCTCCTCGTTCGCCAGCCCGACGAAGTAGCCGCGCCCCGGCAGGCCGTCCTCCTTGCGCACGACGAGGCAGGCAAGCTCGGGCGCGCCCGCCGGCGCCATGCGCCGCTCCAGCCTGAACAGGTCGCGGCACAGGGCGTTGACGTTGCGCGGCCCGAGCGCGAAGCCGAGTGCTGCCAGCAACGCGCCGTAGGTGACGCTGCCTTCGTCCCGCGCCGTCTCGGTCAAGATCGCTTCGAGCGCGTCGAGATCGACCATGCGTGCCTCGAAAGTGTAGAGAACGCTTCGCGTTGCGCTCGCCGCGCGGGCTTTTTTCTTCTTTTTTGCTACTTGTCGTTGGAGATTGGCCTCAGCGTTGAAGCCAGCCCCGGCCAAAGTTACAAAAAAGAGAAAAAGGAAAGCCCCGCGCAGCGGACGCAAAGCGTTCTCCTAAAGGATCTACGATGCGCTGGCGACTGTTGCCCATTCTGCTCTTGGTGCTCGCCGCCGGCGGGGCGGGGGCGCGGCCGCTCGGCATCATCGGCGCGGACGACCGCGCGATCGTCGCCGACGGCGACCACCGCTTCGACGCGGTCGGCCGGCTGAACCAGGGCGACGGGCGCGGCTTTTGCACCGGGGTCCTGATCGCGCCCGACGCGGTGCTGACCGCGGCGCACTGCCTGTGGGACCGCCGCCGCGGCGGCTGGTACGCCCCGGACAAGCTCCACTTCCTCCCCCGCTACCGCCGCGACAATTACCCCGCACACGCGCAAGGGCAAGCGCTTCGCCTGCCGCCGACGATCGGGGTCGACGCCGACGGCAGGCCGGACTCCCTGCTCGACGACTGGGCCGTCGTCGCGCTGCGCCGCCCGATCGAGGGGGTAGTGCCCCTGCCGCTCGCCACGAGCGTCGATCGGGCCGGTCTTGCCGAGGCGAGGCTGCTGCGGGTCGGCTACGCCGCCGACCGGCCGCACCTGCCGACTCTGGTCGACGGCTGCCGGACGCTCGGCCTTGTCGAGGACGGGCGCCTGCTGCTGCACGACTGCGACCCGACCCCCGGCTCCTCCGGCTCGCCCCTCCTCCTCGCCCGCGCCGACGGCTTCGTCGTGCTCGGCGTGCAGAGCGCCCTCATACGGCACGGCCCGCAGGTGGCAGGCACTGCCGTTCTCGTGCGGTCGTCCGTCCTGGCGAAGGCGTTCACCCTGCCCGGCGGCTGAGGGTACGCATCCCAAGGCCGCGCCCGCCTCGACGCCGCCGGTGGCCGCGCTATAACGCCCCCGCCCCGTCCGTCAGCGCCGAGCACTTATGACCAAGATCGTCCACTTCACGCCGCACCGCGACCCCTACGAGCCGCGCACCTTCTTCGAGGCGACGAGCGCCGCCGCCGCCGGCTTCGAGGTGATCGTCATCGCTCCTTGGGAGCGGGACGAGACCCGCGAGGGGGTCAAGGTCAAGGCGATCCCGCGCTACAAGGGCCGCTTCGAGCGCTTCACCCAGACGACCTACCGCGCTTTTCGCGCGGCGCTGCGCGAGCGGCCGGCGGTCTACCACTTCCACGAGCCCGAGCTGATCCCCTGGTGCCTGATCCTGAGAGGCCTGGGCCAGCCGGTGATCTACGACGTCCACGAGGACTACGCCGCCGCCGCGTCCGTGCGCGCCTGGATGCCGAACGCGCTGCGCGGCACCATCCGCGGCGGCTACAACGCGTTCGCCTGGCTCGCCCGCCACGCCTTCACGACGATCATCGCCGAGCGCTACTACGAGCGCCTGTTCCCCGGCTCGATCAAGGTCTTGAACTACGCGCGGCTGGAGGAGTTCGCCGCCCTTCGCGCCATCGACCGCACCGAGTTGCGCCCGGCCTCGATCCGCTGCCTCTACACCGGCGGCGTCACCGACGTGCGCGGCGGGCGGCACCACGCCCGGCTCCTGGAATATTTGCCGGGCGACGCCGCCGTGCGGCTCATCGGCAAGTGCGACATGGACGACCTGCGCGCCGAACTCCTGGATCTCGCCGAGCGTGAGCCCCGGCTCGACCTCACGATCGACAAGCGCTGGGTGTCGCACGACCGCATCATGCAATCCTACGAGGAACCCTGGACCTGCGGCCTCGCCCTCTTCCCCGACACCGACCACTACCGCGAGAAGGAACTGACCAAGTTCTTCGAGTACATGGCGGCGGGCCTGCCGATCGTCGCCTCGAACTTCAAGGTCTGGCGCGATTTGATCGAGGGCGAGCGGGTGGGTCTGTGCGTCGATCCCGAGGACCCGAAGGCCGCCGCCGCGGCGATCGCGTGGCTGCAGGCCAACCCCGACGAGGCGCTGGCGATGGGCGAGCGCGGCAAGCGCGCCGTCGCCGAGCGCTACAACTGGGCCGGTCAAGCCGAGCGGCTGATGGCGCTCTACCGCCGCTTGGCCTCGAACGGCCCCGACTCTAAGGCGAGCGTACAAGAACAAATACCTTAGCCATGACAAATATCCGCCGAATCGGATTTAATTCTTTATAAATTGCGCAAGAATAACGAACTTCACAGAACTGCTACTGAACCATCCGACTGGTGTCACAGTCGTGTGCGACCCGTGGGGGTGGGATTAGAGAAGCAAGAACCAACCAACTTTGATAGGGAAACCATCATGCGTGCTACTTACGCTGCCGCCTTCGTGCTGCTGCTTGCCAGCCCCGCCTTCGCCCAGGACGAGGGCGAAATGTCGATGTCCGACGTCCCGCCCGAGGCGCACGCCGGCGCCATGGCCGCCATGCCGGGGGTCGAGTTCCAGGAGGTCCAGCTCGACCTCGACGGCGGTCAGGCCACCTACGAGCTGAGCGCGCAGATGGACGGCAAGAACGTCGAGGTCGACGTCCTGTCCACCGGTGAGGTCATCGAGGTCGAGCGCGAGATCAGCATGGAAGAAGTGCCGCAGGCGGTGCAGGACGCGCTCAACAAGCACCTGAGCGGCTTTCAGCCCGAGACGATCGAGCACAGCACCCGCACCAACCTCGCCACGATGTACGAGTTCGAGGGCACCGACAGCGAAGGCCAAGCGATCGACGTCGAGGTCAGCGAGGACGGCGGCGTCGTCACCATCGCGCAGGACATAGCGGCTTGACGTTCTAAGCGTTCGATGACGCAGGCGAAGGGCGGTCTGACGACCGCCCTTCGTCGTTATAACCACAACAAGAAAAGGGGAAACGATGGTTCGCAGCGCCTCGCTGACCACCCTCATCGTCCTTGCAGCATTGCCGAGCATCGCGGCGGCGCAGGACGCCGCGACCGAACTGCGGGATCTGAACCAGCGCATCGAATTGCTGCGACGCGGCACCGAGGGCCAGATCGACACGCTGCAAGAGCGCGTGCGCGAGCTTGAGGCCGAACTGGAAGCCACGCGGGCGGAAGCCGAGCCCGAGCCCGCGCCGAAGGTCGTGTTGGACGAGAGCCCCGTCAGGGTCACGCTCGCGGGCCGCGTGGGCACCGCCGTCCTCTACGCCGACAACGGCGACGACGACCAGTTCTTCGTCGTCGACAACGACAACACCGAGAGCCGCTTCTCGTTCAACGGCGAGGCCGACGCCTACGGCCTCGCCGCCGGCACCTTGATCGAGATCGGCCTCGCCTACAACTCGACCGACGAGATCGCGTTCGGCCAGGACGAGAGTACCGACGCCGACTTTCCCACCTTGCGCCACGCCGAGGCCTACATCGGCGGCGACGCGGTCGGCGAACTGGCCTTGGGCTTCGGCAACACGGCGACCGAGGACATCGCCGAGAACGATTTGTCCGGCACGACCAGCATCGCCCAGTCGGACGTCGACGACACGGCCGGGGGCTTGAGCTTCGCCAACGGCGTCGGGGTCGATACGATCTTCGCGAACCGGGACGGCGAGCGCGAGATGCGGGTGCGCTACGACACGCCCCGCCTCGCCGGCTTCCACGTCGCCGCCAGCCTGCGCGAGGACGGCGGCCTGCGCCCGGGCGTCGGCCTGTGGTACGAGAACGACGAGTTGCCCGGCGGGATTAAAGCCAAGGCGGGGGTCGGCTGGCGCAGCGAGAACGACGAGGACACCTTCGCCGGCGACAGCGACGTCTTCGTCGGCTCCGGCTCGATCCTGTTCCCATTCGGCTTGAACCTGACGCTCGCCGCAGCACTCCAGGTCTTCGACGGCGACGACGCGGCCGGGGCCGAGATCACGAACCAGACCGCCTACTACGCCAAGCTCGGCTACAAGATCGACGCCCTTCCCGTCGGCTCGACCAACCTCTCGATCGACGCCTTCTACGGCGAGGGTGCCTACTTCGACACCGAGGTCGAGGCGATCACCTCGGACGGCGACGACAACGCCGAGGCGCTCTCCTTCGGCGGCGGCGTCGTCCAGGAGATCGACGACCTCGCGGCCGAGGTCTACCTCGGCGCGCGCTGGTACGACATCAGCCTGCCCGACGGCTCGCCCGCAGTCGCCGCCGGCACCGACGACAACCCGGACGCGCTGATCGCGGTGTTAGGGGGGATACGGGTCGATTTTTGAGCGCTTCAGCGCCTCGCACTGCGAGGCAGGCTGCGCGGGACTTTTCTTTTCTCCTTTGCTTTTTGTCCGAGGCCGGCCCTCGGCGTTGTGGTTAAATTCGAGAGCAAAGTTGCAAAAAAGAAAGGCCGCGCGCCGAGCGCACGCGAAGCGTTCAAAACCGCTCCACCCAGGGCCTGACCGCGATCTCCTCCGACCAAGCCGAGCGGTCCTGACGAACGAGGGCCAGATAGGTTCGGGCGATCGCGTCCGGGTCGAGCATCGAGTCCGGCTTATCCGCCGGCTCCTCGCGGCCGGGGTTGCGGATCGCGCCGTCGATGTTGATCCAGGCGACGTGGATGCCCTGGGGGTGCAGTTCGCGCGCCATCGACTGCGCAAGGCCGCGCCCGGCGAACTTGCCCATCGCGAACGGCGCCGAGTGCGGGTAGCCCTTGACGCCGGCGGAGGCACCGGTGAACAGGATCGTGCCGCGGGCACCGTCCTCCGGTTCCTGGCCGAGCATCGTTCGCGCCGCCGCCTGACCGACGAGAAAGGCGCCGAACGCCGTCACCTCGATCGCGCGCCGCACCGCCGCCGGGTCGAGGTCGACCAGCGGCCCGCGCTCTCGGGCGGAGGGGTTGTAGACCGCGACCCTGAGCGGCCCCTCGATCTCGGCGAACAGCCGCGCCACCGCTCTTGACTCGGTCGCGTCGCAGGCGTGCAGCGTCGCCCCCGTCGCCCGCCCGAGACCCTCGATCTTGGCGACGTCGCGCGCCGCGAGCGCCAAGCGGTAGCCTTGGCCGTGCAGCAGCCGCGCCAGCGAGGCGGAGAGCCCGTCGCCGACGCCGACGATCAGCGCCAGAGGTTTGGTCATTCGCGTTCCTCCTTGGACGGCATCGCGTCGTGCAAACGGTATAACGCTGGCGCGTCCGCCGCGCGGAGCTTTCTTCTCTTTTTTGCTTTGTCCGAGGCTGGCTTCGGCGTTCGTACCAGTCCGGTGACAAAGCGCAAAAAAGAAAAGAAAAAGGCCGCGCGCCCAGCGCACGCGAAGCGTTCAACCACGTAGGAAACGCCATGCTCAAAGCGATCGAACAACGCCTGCTCTGGCTCGCCTGCTGGACGATCCACCACGCCAACCACCTGCGCGCGAAGCCGGACGGCGAGGTCAAGGTCGGCGGGCATCAGGCATCGAGCGCCTCGATGGTCTCGATCATGACGGCGCTCTACTTCCACGCGCTCAGGCCCGAGGACCGTGTCGCCGTCAAGCCGCACGCCTCGCCGGTCTTCCACGCGATCCAGTACCTCGTCGGCAACCAGAGCTTGGCCAAGCTGAAGGCGTTTCGCGGCTACGGCGGTGCCCAGTCGTACCCTTCGCGCACCAAGGACGGCGACGACGTCGACTTCTCGACCGGCTCGGTGGGTTTGGGCGTCGCGATCACCGCGTTCGCGGCCCTGGTCCAGGACTACCTGCACGCCAAGCCGGATCTCCGGCCGGAGCATCGGCCGGGCCGGATGGTGGCGCTCGTCGGCGACGCCGAACTCGACGAGGGCAACGTCTACGAGGCGTTGCAGGAGGGCTGGAAGCAGAACCTGCGCCATACGTGGTGGATCGTCGATTACAACCGGCAGAGCCTGGACGGGGTCGTGCGCGAGGGGCTGTGGCGGCGGCTGGAGGCGGTCTTCGAGGCGTTCGGCTGGGAGGTCGTGCGCCTGCGCCACGGCGCCCTGCAGCGGGCCGCCTTTGAGGAGCCCGGCGGCGAACGCTTGCGCCGCTGGATCGAGGCGTGCCCGAACCAGCTCTACGCCGCCTTGACCTTCCAAGGCGGCGCCGCGTGGCGCCGGCGCCTTCTGGACGAGATCGGCGACCAGGGCGAGGTCGGCACCCTGATCGAGCGCCGCTCGGACGCCGAGTTGGCCGCCTTGATGGAGAACCTCGGCGGCCACTGCCTCACGACGCTGTGCGACGCCTTCGACGCGATCGACCACGACCGGCCGACCGTCTTCCTCGCCTACACGATCAAGGGCTGGGGCACGCCGCTCGCCGGGCACAAGGACAACCACGCCGGCTTGATGACGCCGGCACAAATGGCCGAATTCCGGGCCAGGATGGGCGTAGCCGAGGGCGAGGAGTGGATGCCGTTGGCCGGCGTCAACGACCCCGACGCCCTGCGAGCGACGATCGACCGAGCCCCCTTCTTCGCCCGCGGCACGCGGCGCCACGCGGCCCCGGCCGTGCCGTCGCCGGGGGTCGGGCGACCCGACGACGATACCATCTCGACTCAAGGTGCGTTCGGCAAGATCCTCGACCGGCTCGCCAAGGGCGACAGCGACCTCGCGGGCCGCATCGTCACGGCGTCGCCCGACGTCACCGTCTCGACCAACCTCGGCGCTTGGGTCAACCGGCGCGGCCTGTTCGCCCGCGAGGGCCTGGAGGACACCTTTCGCGACGAGCGCGTGCCCTCGATGCAAAAATGGCGCTTCTCGCCCGAGGGGCAGCACGTCGAGCTCGGCATCGCCGAGATGAACCTCTTCTTGCTCTTGGGTGCGGCCGGCCTTGCGCATTCGCTCTTCGGCCGGCGGCTCCTGCCGATCGGCACCCTTTATGACCCCTTCATCGCCCGCGGCCTCGACGCGCTCAACTACGCCTGCTACCAAGACGCCCGCTTCATGGTGGCGGCAACGCCGTCCGGCGTCAGCCTCGCCCCCGAGGGCGGCGCGCACCAGTCGATCGGCACGCCCTTGATCGGCATGGCGCAGGACGGCTTGGCCTGCTTCGAGCCGGCGTTCGCCGACGAGCTCGCCGTCATCGTGGACTGGGCCTTCGACTACATGCAGCGCGGTGGGGCGGGCGACCCCGACGGACGGACGTGGCTGCGCGACGCGACCGGCGGTGCCGTCTACCTCCGCCTCTCGACCCGGCCCCTGGAGCAGCCCGCCCGCCGCACGGGCGACGCCTTCGAGCGGGGCGTGATCGACGGTGCGTATTGGTGGCGCGAACCAGGGCCGAACTGCGAATTGGTCATCGCCTATCAGGGCGCCGTCGCCGATCAGGCGATCCAAGCGGCCGGCCGCATCGGGCGGGGACGGCGCGACATCGGCGTGCTCGCCGTCACCTCCGCCGACCGGCTGAACGCCGGCTGGACTGCCGCCTTGGGCGCCCGCCGCCGCGGCCGGGGCGACGCCCGCGCGCACGTCGACCGTCTCTTGGGGCCCCTGCCGCCGCACTGCACGCTCGTCACCGTGACCGACGGCCACCCGGCGACGCTCGCTTGGCTGGGCGCCGTCGCCGGCCACCGCACCGTCCCGCTCGGCGTCGAGCATTTCGGCCAGACGGGCACGATCGAGGACCTCTACCGCCACTTCGGCATCGACGCGGACGCGATCGTCGCGTCGGTCTCGGCAATGACGGTCGGTCCGAATGTCCGTTGAGAGTTTAGGTGCGGCGGGCGGCCGTCGCCTCAGCCCACCGCGAAGCTCTCGACCAGCGAGCCGACGAGGAGGTACCAGCCGTCGACCAGGACGAAGAAGATCAGCTTGAAGGGCAGCGAGATCACGACCGGCGGCAGCATCATCATGCCCATCGACATCAAGATCGAGGCGACGACCATGTCGATGATGAGAAACGGCACGAAGACGAGAAAGCCGATCTCGAAGGCGCGTTTCAGTTCGCCGACGAGAAAGGCCGGCACCAGGACGCGCAGCGGCACGGTCTCGGGCCCCGCCCCCGGCTCGATCCGGGCGATGTCGTAGAACAGGCCGAGATCCTTCTCGCGCACCTGCCCCAGCATGAAGGTGCGAAACGGCGCCGCCCCGCGCTCGAACGCGGTCGCCTCGTCGATCTCCTCGGCGATCAAGGGCGCCACGGCGTCCTCCCAGGCCTGCTCGAAGGTCGGCTGCATGATGAACAGGGTCAAGAAGAGGGCGAGGCTGACGAGGACCGCGTTCGGCGGGCTCTGCTGCAACCCCAGGGCCGTGCGCAGGAACGAGAGGACGATCACGATCCGCGCGAACGAGGTCACCATCACCAGGATCGAGGGTGCCAAGCTCAGCACGGTGACGAGGAGGACGAGGCGGACGATCTGGCCCGTCATCGTGCCCTCGCCGTTGAGGTCGATGTTGATCGCCTGCGCCGCCGCCCCGTTCGGCAGGACGAGGAGCAGGCCGACGAGAAGGCCGAACACGAGGCCGAGTCTCATCCCTTTGCCTCCGCTGCGAGGATCGACTTCGCCGCCTGGGTAGCAAGCGTGGCCGCCCCCTTGGCGTCGACGAGGAGCAGGTGCTCCTTGTCGTCGGCGGCGACGAGGACGAAGCGGGTGCGCGGGTCGATCACCAAGGTCTCGACCACGCGCAGCCGCCGCGGCCCCTTGCCGCGCACCGCCTGCGGCGCCAGGTTCAGCCGCCGTACCAAGTAGCCGAGCCCGGCGATCGCGCCGAGCATCAGCAACAAGACGCCGACCGAGCGGCCGATTTCGGCGAGCTCGATCACGCCTTGGCCCCGCCGGCGTAGGCGTTCGCGGCGCGGCGCGAGGCGGCGCTGTCGCGCATCGTCAGGCGCAATTCGTTCGACGCCTTGTCGAGGCTCGCGACCAAG
The DNA here is from genome assembly GCA_965217265.1 of Geminicoccaceae bacterium. GTDB lineage: Bacteria > Pseudomonadota > Alphaproteobacteria > Geminicoccales > Geminicoccaceae > JAGRGG01. Next base: position 751,121 of record CBDCHP010000011.1, read on the forward strand.
CGCTCGGCCTCGTCGGCGATCGCCATCACCAGCGGCTGCAGCGCCGTGCGCTCGTCGGCGTCGAGGTCGCCGAGCGCGATCAGCGTCTGGTTGACGCCCTCCATCAGGGTTTCGAGCCCGATGGACTTGCCCTCGTCGGCGAGCGCGCGGGCGGCGCCGATGGCCGCGGCGGCGGCTTGCAGCCTCGTCTCGGCCGACTTCGCCTTGCGCGACACGGTGGTCTCAATGCTCATCTTCGTTCACCCTTTGTGGTCACAGGTCGGCGAAAGGATTTTCCCTTCCACGTCCGCTTGCAGGGCGAAGCTAGTCACCTATGGTTAACGCAACGTAAACGCGCCTCGGGGGCGACATATTGGTGGAATTGAGCGAGGCGGAGGTCGAGCGCTACGCCCGGCAGATCGTGCTGCCGGAGGTCGGCGGCCGGGGGCAGTCGCGGCTGAAGGCGGCCTCGGTGCTCGTCGTCGGTGCCGGGGGCTTGGGCGCCCCCTTGCTGCTTTACCTCGCCGCCGCCGGCGTCGGGCGCCTCGGCCTCGTCGACGACGACGCGATCGACCTCTCCAACCTGCAACGCCAAGTGCTGTTCACCGAGGCCGATCTCGGTGCGGCCAAGGTCGAGGCGGCGGCGGCGCGGCTGCAAGCGCTGAACGCCGCGATCCTGATCGAGCCGCACCAACGGCGGCTGGATGCCGAGAACGTCGATCGCCTCGTCGCCGCCTACGACCTCGTCGCCGACGGCAGCGACAACCTCGCCACCCGCCGCCTCGTCCACGACGCCTGCATGCGTCAGGACCGGCCGCTCGTCGCCGCCGCGGTGCAGGGCATGGACGGACAGCTCACGACCTGGAAAGGGTACTTGGGCACGCCGCACCCCTGCATGCGCTGCCTGCTCGACGACGAGGTGGCGGACGGGTTCCTGCCGTCTTGTGCCCAAGGGGGCGTGCTGGGGCCGGCAGTCGGCGCGGTCGGTGCGATGCAGGCGGTCGAGGTCGTCAAGGAACTGCTCGGCGTCGGCGCCCGCCTGTCGGGCAGGATGCTGCTCTACGACGCGCTCGCCGCCGAGACGACGGCCATTCGCGTTCGCCGCCGGGTAGCGTGCGGCGAGGGCTGCACCCGGATGCGTTGAAATAGTGGCTCTCTATGACGCACTTGCGAAACGTTGCACGTTTCCAAGCGCTTAGCTCGAACCATGCCGCACGATATTGTTGCAGTTTTCCCGGTACATGGGGTAAGCGATCCGCGTCGGTGGAATGGGGACGAAACAGAAGGGAAGCGGATGGAGAGCGTCATCGACAAAGATTATCGGCCGAGCGAGAACGAGCCCTACATGAACGAGCGGCAGGTCGCCTATTTCCGCGCCAAGCTGATCGGGTGGCGCGAGGAGGTCCTGCGCGGCTCGGGCATGACGCTGCGGCAACTGCAAGAGGAGGACAAGCGCCTCGCCGACGCGAGCGACTGGGCCTCGGCCGACGTGCAGCGCAACTTCGAACTGCGCACCCGCGACCGCGAGCGCAAGCTGTTGAACAAGATCGGCGCCGCCTTGCAGCGGATCGAGGACGGCACGTACGGGTTTTGCGAGGAGACGCAAGAGCCGATCGGCGTCAGGCGCCTCGAAGCGAGGCCGATCGCCACCTTGAGCATCGAGGCGCAGGAGCGGCACGAGCGGCGCGAGCAGGTCTATCGTGATGATTGAGCCGCCGGCGCTTCCCCACGCGACCTAAAAACGCCTGAAAGGGGCAAAAAAGCCCCCCGTCCCGGCAAACTTTGCCGGCAAGCGGCCGGCGCCCCGGCCTTATGGTTAAGCTTTTTTGAGCATGGCACGCCGCTTGCATCAGCGGTCGTACCATGATCCAGACCCTGCCCTTCCCCACATCTTCGCCCACGTCCCGCAAGGGCGACGCGGCCGAAGCCCCTTGCGGCGATAACCCGTTCGCCGCCCTGCTCGCCACGGGCAACGGCGACGCGCCGGTTGCACCGCAGACGCCGACGACCGCCTCGGCGATCTTGGGCCTGACCGTTGGCTTGAACGCGGCGGCCGGCCTGAACGCGACGGCTAAGGATGCGGCGGCCAAGGATGCTGCCCCGATCACCGTCACGGGGCAGGCGTTGGCGCCCGTTGCGGTCGCGGCACCCGCCCCGGCCGCCGAGGCTGCCCCGGTCATCGTGCCGGGGCAGGCGGCGGACGCGATCCCCGCAACGCCCTTCTCGCCGCCGGCCGGCCCTGTCCCCGCCGCCCCGATTCTCAAAGGCCAGCCGGCACCCGCAACGAAGCCGCAGACGCCGCAACTTACGACGGTAACGGACGGCGCGGCGCTCGATGCACTAAAGAATGGACCGGCGCTCGACGTAGCGACGGGCGGGCCGGCGGACGCGGGCGGCGCGTCCGACGAGACGCCGGCACCCTTATCCGCCGCCGATCCTGCTGACAGTGTCCGCAAGCCCGTCGCCGCGCCCGCCGCCGCTTGGACGCTGGGCGCGTCCGCCCTTTGGCTGCAGGCGATGCCGGCGCAACCGGCCGCATCACCGGTCGCTTCGGCCCCGGCCGTCGTCCGGGCGGCGATCGAGCCGACCGCGGCGAGGGCGGTGTCGGTGCCACGACCGACGCCGATCGTTCGTGCCCCTGCCCCGGTCCTTCTCGGGGAGCAGCCGACGCAGGCCCCGCCGGAGCGGCCGAGCGCCCCACCGGCCGCCGGTGCGGCAAAGACGGCCGCCGAAACCCTGCTTGAGGCGGTGCCGGCGAGGCCGGCGGCGGCGAAGGAAGCCCTGCCGCTAGCGCCCGACACCTTCGCCCCGCCCGCGGACGGGCCGGCTCTGCCCGACCTGCCACCGCTTGACCTCACGGCCGACCACCCGGCCGACGTCGCGCCCACCGCCGAGACGGCCGACGCGGCGCCCGCGCGCCGGGCCGTGCCGGTCGCCGACCTGCCGCTCGAAGTGGTGCGCGCGGCGCGGGACGGGGTCGAGCGGCTCGAAGTCCGCCTCCATCCCGAGGATCTCGGCACGGTCGAGGTGACGGTCGAGACCGGCCGCGACACGAAGACGCACGTCACCATCGCCGCCGAACGCCCCGAGACCTTGCACCTGCTCAACCGCGACGCGCGCATGATCGAGCGCCTGCTCGCCGCCCAGGGGCTCGACCTTAGCGGCGGCATCCAGATGGAACTGCGCCAGCAAGGCGACGGCAACGCCAGGGGCCGACACGGGTCCAACGGTTCCTTCAGCCATAAGAACGGCGACGCCGGCACGACGGAGGCGGCCGACGCGCCGGCCCGCCTCGTCTCCGATCGTCTCTACGACCTCCACGTCTAGCCATAAGAGGCCAAGTCACATGCCAATCGACGCGTTGGGCGCACCGAGCGTCAAGCCGCCGGCGAAGAAGTCCGAGGCCGGCACAGGAATCGCCGACGACTTCGAGGGTTTCTTGAAGCTGCTGACGACGCAGTTGACGCAGCAAGACCCGACGAGTCCGATGGACACCGACAAGTTCACCGCCCAGCTCGTGCAGTTCTCGACCGTCGAGCAGGCGATCCGCACCAACGACCGGCTCTCGCAACTGATCGGCCTGACCGAGACCGGCCAAGCGACGGCGGCCTTGGACTATCTCGGCACCAAGGTACAGATCGAGGGCTCAAACTTCGCCCTGCCCGACGCGGGCGGCGTCGACCTCGCCTACAGCCTGCCCGAGGACGCCCGCTCGCTCGCGATCGAGGTGCTCGACGGCGGCGGCAAGACCGTGCGCCTGCTGGACGGCCCCGACACGGCCGGGCGGCACGCGCTCGCCTGGGACGGGCGCGATCAGGCCGGCAACCGCCTGCCGGCCGGCGCCTACAGCCTGCGCGTCACCGGCCTCGACGCCGACAAGGCGCCGATCAGCGCCACCGTCGAGGTCGAGGGCACGGTCGAGGCGATCGAGCGGGTCGGCGACGCGCTCGGCCTCGTCGTCGACGGGCAGACGGTGCCGCTCTCGGTCGTGCGCGGCGTTCGCCCCGCGACGGCCGCCGATACCCAATCCTGATACTATTACCAACAAGGAATTTCACGCATGTCTCTCTTCGGATCGCTCTTCTCCGGCGTCTCCGGCCTCAAGGCCCAGAGCCGCGCCATGGCGATGATCTCCGACAACGTCGCCAACGTGAACACGACCGGCTACAAGGGCGCCGGGCCCAGCTTCAGCACGCTCGTGACGCAAGGCGACGCCAAGGCCCCCTACTCGCCCGGCGGCGTCCGGACGTCGACCAGCTACAACATCACCAAGCAGGGCCTGGTCCAGGGCAGCGACGTCGCGACCCACGCCGCGATCTCGGGCGCCGGCTTCTTCGTCGTCAACGGCAGCGCGGACGGCACCGGCGCGCAGCTCTACTCGCGCGACGGCAGCTTCGAGCCCGACATCAACGGCAATCTGCGCACGCCGAGCGGCTCCTACCTGCAGGGCTGGCGCCTCGACAACGACGGCCAAGTTATCGACCCGAACGAACTTGAGACCGTCCAGATCGGGGACGTCTCCGGCATGGCGCGGCCGACCACGCGCATCGAGTTCGACGCCAACCTCGATTCGAACGCCCCGACCGCCGGCGCCTACGCGCCGGGCGACATGGCGACGGGAGCGGCGGCGCCGACCTTCACCCGCTCGCTGCAGGTCTACGACAGCCTCGGCGCGGCGCAGAACCTGACCGTCGGCTTCCTCAAGACCGGCGGCAACACCTGGGAGGTCGAGGTCTTCAACAACACGCCCGGCGTGGTCGATCCCGGCGCCCACCCGAACGGCGTCGTCAATTCGGGCACGATCACCTTCGACGGCAGCGGCAACCTGCTCACCAACGGGTTGGCCTCGCCGATGACGGTGGCCTGGGACGCGGCCACGAACGCCGACCCCAGCACGATCGACTTCGACATCGGCACGGCCGGCACCGCGGACGGCCTGACCCAGTTCGCCAGCCAGAGCACCGTCGGCGCCATCCGCCAGAACGGGTCGGAGGTCGGCTCGCTCAGCGGCGTCAGCATCAGCGAGGAGGGTTATCTGGTCGCCAAGCTGACCAACGGCGACGAGCGCCGGCTCTTCCGCCTGCCGCTCGCGACCTTCCCCAACCCCTCGGGCCTGAGCCCGCAGTCCGGCAACGTCTTCGCCAAGACGGGCGATTCCGGCAACCCCAACCTCAAGGCCGTCGGCGAGCCCGGCACCGGCTCGCTCATCGCCTCGGCCCTGGAGGGCGGCAACGCCGACCTTGCCGAGGAGTTCACCAAGATGATCGTGACGCAGCGGGCCTATTCGGCCAATGCCCGCATCATCACGACGGCGAACGACATGCTCAGCGAGCTTATTCAGATCAATCGTTGATGAAACGACGGCAGTGAATGACAGTTTAATACATGTTTACCAAAATGATTAGCTTGCCTTTAAAGGCATTGGGTGTAGTCACAATGACATTGAATGAAGGCCGGTGCGTCCGGCCGCCAAAAGGAGATGCCTGATGTCGGAAACCGTGAGCGCGCGCCCGAAGATGGTCGTCGCCCCCGATGGTACCTTGCTCAGCCTCGACACCCTGCCGTCGCCCGAGACGCGGCGCTGGGTGGCGCGGCGCAAGGCCGAGGTGGTGACGGCCGTCCGGGCCGGCCTCTTGACCTTCGAGGACGCCTGCACCCGCTACAACATCTCGGCCGAGGAGTACGGCTCGTGGGAGCGGGCGATCGATCGGCACGGCATGGGCGGGCTGCGGGTGACGCGCTTACAGGAGTTTCGTTGAGAAGATGCCGGCGTTCGAGCGTCGAGGGGACGATCCTCATCCGCCGCGGGATCGCGCGGGTATCGCCCCCTCGCCGCTCGTCGGTACCCCAGCGAGCGCCAACCGCCTTCGGCCACCGCTAGAACGGCCCGCCTAGCGCCTCAAAAGCCCGAGGCCGTTTCGGTTCATCGTCCCCAGTTCCAAGAGAATTCGCACCGTCCGCGCGATCTTTACCGGTTGTTTACCAGGTTGGGCCTAGCCTTTCCGACACAAGCGACAGGCCGGAAGAGATAGCATTGGCGATGGCTCAGGAACTCGAAGCACAAACGGCAAGACCGAACACGGACGCGGCGGCGGGTGGTCCCGTTACCGCGCAAGGCGGAACGGCGGCGGCGGTCGGTAACGGCGGTGCGCCGTTGCTTGGCGGGATCCTTCCGCCCGCGGTGGCGGGCAGGCTCGAAGGGCTGCGGACCTTCGGCGCGCCGCGCATCGCGGCGCTCGGGCTCGTCGCCCTCGCGTTCGCGGCGTTCTTCGCCTTCATCATCAACCGTTCGCTCGAAGAGCGCTACACGCTCCTCTACGCCAACCTCGATCTGGCGGCGAGCCAGGAGATCGTGCAGCGCCTGGAAGCGCTCGGCGTTCCCTACCGCCTGAGCGGCGGCGGCGACGCCGTGATGGTGCCGTCCAGCGAGGCGCTGCGCTTGCGCATGAGCCTCGCCGAGGAGGGCCTACCGGGGGGCGGGGTGGTCGGCTACGAGATCTTCGACAGCGCCGACCCGTTCGGAACGACCGAGTTTCTCTCCAACGTCAACTTAAAGCGCGCGCTTGAGGGCGAACTCGCCCGGACGATCGCCAGCATGAAGGGCGTGCGCTCGGCCCGCGTCCACCTCGTCCAGCCCAAGCGCGAACTGTTTCAGCGCGAGCGCACCAAGCCCTCGGCGTCGGTCTTCTTGAGCCTGCGCGTGCCGGGCGGCATCGACCGGCGCGAGATCGCGGCCGTTCGCCACCTCGTCGCCGCCGCCGTGCCGGGCCTCGACGCGCGGGGCGTCACCGTCCTCGACGACGGCGGCAACCTGCTCGCCCGGGCCGAGGACGAGGGCACGGCGGGCTACTTGATGGACGAGGCGGACGCCTATCGCACCGGCCTCGAAGACCGGCTGAAGCGCAAGGTCGTCTCGCTCCTGGAGCGCACGGTCGGCCCCGGCCGGGTCGACGCCCAGGTGACGGCGGCGCTCGACTTCGACGAAGTCACGCTGACCGAGGAGACGTACGACCCCGAGGGTCAGGTCGTGCGCAGCACCCAGACGATCGAGGAGCAGCGCGAGGCGAACGAGCGCGACGGTCAAAACGGCGTCAGCGTCGCCAACAACCTGCCGGCCGAGCGCGGCCAGCAGGCGGGCGCGAACGACACGAGCCAAGAGCAGAGCAACCGCGTCGAGGAGACGGTCAACTACGAGGTCTCCCGCACCGTGCGCAACCAGCGCATGCGCGGCGGGCGCGTCGAGCGGCTGTCGGTCGCGGTCCAGGTGGACGGCGTCTACGCGCCGGGCGAGGACGGAACCCTCGTGTTCAAGCCGCGCGAGGCGAGCGAACTCGAAGAGCTTGAGACCCTGGTCCGCTCGGCGCTCGGCTTGAACGAGGAGCGCGGCGACACGGTCTCGATCGTCAGCCGGCAGTTCGTCACGCCCGAGCCCGAGGCGGCCCCGGAAGAGGGTTTCCTCGACCGCTCGACATCGTATATGGTTGAATTAGCTGAGCCACTCATTCTCCTTTTGGTTACAATCCTGGTCCTGCTGTTCGGCGTGCGCCCGATGCTCAAGCGCCTCTTCCCCGAGCCCGCCGCGGCGGCGCCCGCCGCGATCGAGACGACCGGCCTGCTGACCCGGGCGGGCGAAGGGGGGCAACGCGACGCCGCCGAGCAAGGGCCCGAGGGCGACGGTAAGGTCCAGCTGCAGAACGTCAACGGCCACGTCGAGGCGGGGCTGCTGCAGGACGCGATCGGGCTCGTCCAGGGCCAGCCCGACGACGCCGTGCGCATCATCCGCGAGTGGCTCGGCAACGCTTAAGATAAGGAACGACGCGATGACCGAACACACCTATCGTTCCGGGAGCGAGAAAGCGGCGATCTTGATGCTGGCGCTCGGCCACAGCGAGGTCGCCGACCTCTTCGCCAGGCTCGACATGGAGGAAGTCAAGGAGATTTCCCAGACCATGGCGATGCTCGGTCGGGTCACGACCGAGAGCGTCGAGACGGTGCTGCACGACTTCATTCAGCAAGGGCAGACCGGCGGCCTCATCGGCGGCTTCGACAGCACCGAGCGCCTGCTCGCCCGCTTCTTGGATCCCGACCGCGTCGGCCAGATCATGGAAGAGATCCGCGGCCCCGCCGGCCGCACCGTCTGGGCCAAGCTCGGCAACGTCAACGAGACCGTTCTCGCCTCCTACCTCAAGAACGAGTACCCGCAGACCGTGGCGGTCGTGCTCTCGCGCATCGAGCCGGACCACGCCGCCCGGGTCCTCGCCTGCCTGCCCGAGGAGGCCGGCACCGAGGTCGTCATGCGCATGCTGCACATGGAGATCGTGCAAAAGGACATCCTGGCCGACGTCGAGCGCACGCTCAGGGGCGAGTTCATGTCCAACCTCGCCCGCACCAACCGCCGCGACAACCACGAGGTCATGGCGGAGATCTTCAACCACTTCGACCGCAGCACCGAGACGCGGTTCATGGCGTCGCTGGAAGACCACAGCAAGGATTCCGCCGAGCGCATTCGCGCGTTGATGTTCACCTTCGAGGACATGATCAAGCTCGACGCGTCGGGGGTGCAGACCGTCTTGCGCAGCGCCGGCAACAACCGCGTCGGAATGGCGCTCAAGGGTGCGAGCGAGCCGCTGCGCGAACTGTTCTTCAAGAACATGTCCGAGCGCGCCGCCAAGATCATGAAGGACGACATGGACGCGATGGGCGGCGTGCGCCTCAAGGACGTCGAGGAAGCGCAGCAGTTCATCGTCAACGCGACCAAGGATCTGGTCGCCGCCGGCGAGATCGTCATCGGCAACGGCAAGGATGAGGACCTGCTCTACTGATGCAATGCCGTCCTTTCGTCATCGCCCGCACGTTCCAGCCCGGCGCCAAGTCCGCGCCGCAACCCGCCGACCCGCCCGTCGAGGAAGCGCCGCCGACGCCGCCGGCGGCGGCCGTCACCTTCGACGAGGCGGAAGTGGCGCGAATGATGGCCGCAGCCGCGTTCGCGGCCGAAGCCGAGGCGCGCGCGAAGGCCGAGGCGGCCGCCGCGGCCCGGGGCCTCGCGTTGCAGGAGAAGACACTCGAAGCCCTGGAGGCGCTCAAAGCCGAAGCGGCCGGGCGCGACCGCGAGGCGAGGGCCCAGTTGGGCGAGATCCTGCGCGCGCTGCTCGCAGCACTGGCGCCCGACATCGCCGAGCGCCGCGTCGGTGCCGCGGCCGACGGCCTCGCCGCCTACTGCGCCGGGCACCTGCCCGAGACGGCGCCTTTGCGCCTTGAGACCGCGCCCGACGCGATCGAGCGGCTGCGGGCCGACTTCGAGGGCGGGGCGGGCGCGATCGATTTTCGTCCCGATCCATCCCTCTCGCCCGGACAGGTTCGGGCCCGCTGGAGCAAGGGCTCGGCGACGTTCGACCCGGCGGCCCTAGAGGCCGCCGCCGCCGCGGCCTTGAGCGAACTTGAGAACGACCACCTAGCAGATGGAGACGATGAATGACCACCGAGCAGACCGGCACCAAGCCTTCGGCCGAAACGAACGAGAGCGGGGTCTCGGCGGGCGCCAACCCGGTCGAGCGCCTGAGCGCCGTCTACGACATTCCGGTCCAGGTCGCGGCTGTGCTCGGCCGGACCACCATGCCGGTGAACCAGCTCTTGAAGCTCGGGCGCGGTGCCGTGATCGAACTCGACCGCAAGGTCGGCGAGCCGGTCGACATCTTCGTCAACAACCGGCTCGTCGCCCGCGGCGAGGTGATGGTGGTCGACGACCATCTGGGCGTCACCATGACCGAGATCATCCGCACCGAGCAGTAAATGATCGTGGGGCCGGCGGTTAGGAGCGGGAGACGACCATGCGATTGCTGATCGTTGGCGAGCACGGCAACGAGGTGGCGGCGGCGAGCGCGATCGCCGCCAAGCGCGGCGCCAAGGTGCGCCACGCGCCGGGTTTCGATGCGGCGCTCGCCGAACTGCGCGCCGGGCGCGGCGCCGACATGATGATGATCGACGTGACGATGGACGTGCGCGCCGCGATCGAGGCGCTGCACGCCGAGCACATCCACCTGCCGGTGATCGCCTATGGCATCGCCAGCAACCCGCGCGACGCGGTCGCGGCGATCAGGGCCGGCGCCCGCGAGTTCCTGCCGTTGCCGCCGGAGCCCGACTTGATCTCGGCGATCCTCGAATCGGTCGCCGGCGAGGCGCGGCCGGTCGTCTTCGAAGACCCGCGCATGGTGGCGGTGCTCGACCTCGCGGGCCAGTACGCGCCGGCCGACGCCAGCGTCCTCATCACCGGCGAGAGCGGCACCGGCAAGGAGATGCTCTCGCGCTTCGTCCACCAGCACAGCCGCCGTGCCGGCGGCCCCTTCGTCTCGGTCAACTGCGCCGCCATCCCCGACAACCTGCTCGAATCCGAACTGTTCGGGCACGAGAAGGGCGCGTTCACCGGCGCCGTCGCGCGGCGCGTCGGCAAGTTCGAGGAGGCGGACGGCGGCACGCTCCTCCTCGACGAGATCACCGAGATGGACATCCGCTTGCAGGCAAAGCTCCTGCGCGCCGTCCAGGAGCGCGAGATCGACCGCGTCGGCGGCACGAAGCCGGTCAAGGTCGACATCCGCTTGATCGCGACGTCCAACCGCGACCTGGAACAGGCGGTGGCGGAGAAGGTGTTTCGCGAGGATCTCCTGTTTCGCCTGAGCGTCCTCACCCTCGATTTGCCCCCCTTGCGCGACCGGCCGAAGGACGTCGAGGTGCTGGCCCGGCACTTCGCGCAGAAATACGCCCGCGCCAACACCCTGCCCGAGCGGCCGATCTCGGCCGAGGCGCTCGCCATGCTGCGCGGCCACTACTGGAAGGGCAACGTGCGCGAACTGGAGAACTGCCTGCACCGCGCCGTGCTCTTGACACGGGGCGACGCGATCGGCCCCGAGGCGATCGTCCTGCAGGGCGGACGGCCGCAGGCAACGGCGCCGGCCGGGGCGGCGGGCGGTCCGGGCGCGGGCTTGAACGCGGGCGCGGGTGCTCCGGCCCTCGTCGGGCGCACGGTCGCCGACGTCGAGCGCGGGCTGATCATGGACACGCTGCAGCACACGCTCGGCAACCGCACCCACGCCGCCAACATCCTCGGCATCTCGATCCGCACGCTGCGCAACAAGCTCAAGCAGTACGCCGAGGAAGAACCGGCGGCCGCCTAAGCCGGTCCCGGCCCTGTGCCAGCCCCAAGCCTTCATGGTTAACCGACGCTTAACCACCCGCGATTAGAAAGGACGGGACTCAAGGGCCTACCGCGGGAGCAAGGCAGGGATGGCAACCCAGATCAAGGCTAACGGCAGCGTGTTCTCCGACATCGGATACGCGCTGCGGCAGAACGACGTGCTGATGGGGCTCGGGATCATCGCGATCCTGGTCGTCCTCATCCTGCCCTTGCCGCCCTTCCTGCTCGACTTGATGCTGGCGGTCTCGATCACCTTCTCAGTCCTGATCCTGCTCACCGGCCTGTTCATCGAGCGCCCGCTCGACTTCAACTCGTTTCCGGTCGTCTTGTTGATCTCGACGATGCTGCGTTTGTCGCTGAACCTCGCCTCGACCCGGCTCATCCTGGCGCACGGCCACGAGGGGCCGGCCGCGGCGGGGTCGGTGATCGAGGCCTTCGGCGGCTTCATCATGCAGGGCAACTACGTCATCGGCATCATCGTCTTCGCCATCCTCGTGATCGTCAACTTCGTCGTCATCACCAAGGGTTCGGGCCGCATCGCCGAGGTCGCGGCCCGGTTCTCCTTGGACGCGATGCCGGGCAAGCAGATGGCGATCGACGCCGACTTGTCCTCGGGGTTGATCGAGGAGGCGGAGGCGAAGACGCGCCGCAAGGAGCTGGAGGAGGAGAGCGCCTTTTACGGCGCCATGGACGGTGCGGCGAAGTTCGTCCGCGGCGATGCCGTCGCCGGCCTCTTGATCACCGGCATCAACCTCGTCGCCGGCCTCATCATCGGCGTCGCGCAGATGGGCATCAGCGTCGGCGACGCCGCCGCCAGCTACACCATCCTCACCGTCGGCGACGGCCTCGTCTCGCAGATCCCGGCCCTCATCGTCTCGATGGCGGCCGGCCTCCTCGTCTCCAAGGCCGGCGTCTCCGGCCGGGCCGACAAGGCGCTGATCGGCCAGCTCGGCGCCTTTCCGCGCGCACTCGGCGTCACGAGCGGCCTCATGGCCACGCTGGCGCTGCTGCCGGGCCTGCCGGCCGTGCCGTTCCTGGCGCTCGCCGGCGCCTCGGGCTACTTCGCCTACCGCTCGTCGCGCGGGGCGGACGCTTCCGGCCCGCAAGCCGAGAAGGGCAAGGGGGGACAGACCCCGGCCAAGGCGGCACCGGCGGCGGCGCCCAAAGAGGAATCGGCCTCGTCGATGCTGCAGATGGACGCGATCCGGCTCGAACTCGGCTACGGGCTGCTGAGCCTGATCAACGACGGCGGTGCCGGGCGCATCACCGACCAGATCCGCGCCCTTCGCCGCCAGCTCGCCGGCGAACTCGGCTTCCTCCTTCCCTCGATCCGCATCCAGGACAACATCCAACTGCCCGGCACCACCTATATCGTCCGGATCAAGGAGATGGAGGCCGGCCGCGGCGACATGCGCCCCGGTATGCTGCTCGTCATGGACCCCGAAGGGCGCGACATCCCGCTGCCGGGCGAGAAGACGACCGAGCCCACCTTCGGGCTCGCCGCGATGTGGGTCTCGCCGGCCCTGCGCGACGAGGCCAGCTTTCGCGGCCTCACCATCGTCGATCCCGCGACCGTGGTGACGACCCACATCACCGAACTGGTCAAGGACAACCTCGCCGACCTGCTCAGCTTCGCCGAGACGCAAAAGCTGCTGCGCGAATTGGACGAGGACTATCAAAAGCTGCTGGCCGACATGGTCCCGGCCAAGATCACCACGGCCGGCATCCAGCGCGTCCTGCAAGGGCTGCTCGCCGAGCGCGTCTCGATCCGCGACCTCCCCTTGATCCTGGAGGCGATCGGCGAGGCGGTGACGCACACGGCCAACGTCGTCCTCATCGTCGAGCACGTCCGCACCCGCATGGCGCGGCAGATCAGCAACGCCGCGACCGGCCCCGGCGGCTACATCCCGCTGCTCACCCTCTCGGCGGGCTGGGAGGGGGCGTTCGCCGAGGCGCTGGTCGGTTCGGGCGAGGAGCGCCAGCTCGCCATCGCGCCCTCCAGGCTGCAGGAGTTCGTCAAGGGCCTGCGCGACGCCTTCGAGGTCCAGGCGATGAAGGGCGAACTGCCGATCCTCGTCACCTCGCCCTCGATCCGACCTTACGTCCGCTCGGTAGTCGAGCGCTTCCGCCCGTCGACGATCGTCTTGTCGCAGAACGAGATCTCGCCCAAGGCCCGGCTGCGCACGCTCGGGCAGATCTGAGCGTCTCGGGACATCCGGCCGACTTCACGCGCGCGGCGAAGCCGGCTATGTCCTTCGAGCAGGAAACAAACGCCGTCCGCTTGAAGGGGCCTGAGACATGCGCGTGCGCGAGGTCGAGACCGAACCGTTCGAGGGGCAAAAGCCCGGCACGTCGGGCCTGCGCAAGAAGGTGCCGGTGTTCGCGGGCGCGCACTACCTGGCGAACTTCGTCCAGAGCCTCTTCGATGCCGTCGGCGGTTTTAAGGGCGCCACGCTCGTTCTCGGCGGCGACGGGCGCCACTTCAACGATCGAGCGATCCAGACCATCTTGAAGATGATGGCGGCGAACGGCGTCAAGCGCGCGATCGTCGGGCAGGACGGCCTCCTCTCGACCCCGGCCGCCTCCAACCTCATCCGCCAGACGCCCGCCAAGGGGGGCATCATCCTCTCGGCCAGCCACAACCCGGGGGGCCCGGAGGAGGATTTCGGCATCAAGTACAACGCCGAGAACGGCGGCCCGGCGCCGGAGAGCATGACGAACGCGATCTTCGAGCACACGAAGACGATCGATCGCTACCGCATCCTCGACGCGGCCGACATCGACCTCGGCCGGATCGGGACGCAGGATCTGGGCGGCATGGGCGTCGAGATCGTCGATCCGGTCGACGCCTACGCCGATTTGATGCGCACCCTGTTCGACTTCGAGGCGCTGGGCAAGCTGTTCGCCACGGGCTTCACCATGCGCTTCGATGCCATGCACGCCGTGACCGGCCCCTACGCCAAGCGCATCTTGGAGGGCATGTTGGGTGCCGCAGAGGGCAGCGTCGTCAACGCGACGCCGCTGCCCGACTTCGGCGGCGGCCACCCCGACCCGAACCTCGTCCACGCCCGCGACCTCGTCGAACTGATGCACGGTTCCAGCGCGCCCGATTTCGGCGCCGCGTCCGACGGCGACGGCGACCGCAACCTGATCCACGCCGAGGGCCTGTTCGTCAGCCCCTCGGACAGCCTCGCCGTGCTCGCCGCCAACGCCCACCTCGCCCCCGCCTATAAGGACGGGCTCAAGGGCGTCGCCCGCTCGATGCCGACCTCGGCCGCCCTCGACCGCGTCGCCGCGAAGCTGGGGCTTGACTGCTACGAGACGCCGACCGGCTGGAAGTACTTCGGCAACCTGCTGGATGCCGGCCGCGCCACGATCTGCGGCGAGGAGAGTGCCGGCACCGGCTCGGACCATGTGCGCGAGAAGGACGGGCTCTGGGCCGTCCTCTTGTGGCTCAACGTCATCGCCGCCCGCGGCACGTCGGCCGCCGACATCCTGCGCGCGCACTGGCAGGAGTACGGCCGCAACTACTACGCCCGCCACGACTACGAGGGCGTCGACGCCGAAGCCGCGACCGGGCTGATCGACGACCTCCGCGCCCGCTTGAGCGACCTGAAAGGCCAGACCTTCGACGGCGAGACGGTGGCCGAAGCCGACGACTTCGCCTACCGCGACCCGGTCGACGGCTCGCTCAGCGAGCACCAGGGCCTGCGGCTTCGCTTCGAGGGCGGTGCTCGCATCGTCTACCGCCTCTCCGGCACCGGCACCAGCGGCGCCACCTTGCGCGTCTACCTCGAACGCTACGAGCCAAAGCGGGTGGACGGGGACACAAGCACTGTGCTGGCCCCCCTCGCCCGCGTCGCCGACGCGATCGCCGGCATCGAAGGGCGCACCGGCCGAAGCGCGCCGGACGTGGTGACGTAGACCCGCCTCCCGCCCGCCCGGCGTGGGCCGTGCGAGGAGGTAACGATCTCGGACAATTTGTTCAAGGCGCACGGGCGCATCCCCGAAGGCTCGGTCGTGATGGTGCGCTCAAGCTGGTACAAGCGCTGGGACGACATCGAGCAGTTCAATCAAGCGACCTTTCCGGGCGTCGGCCTGGATGCGCTCAAGTTCTTGCACCTTGAGCGCAAGATCCTGTTCCACGGCCACGAGCCGCTCGACGCCGGGCGGTTGAACGCTTCGCGTGCGCTGCCGCGCGGGCTTCTTTTTTCTCTTTTTTGCTTTTGTCCGAGGCCGGCCCTCGGCGCCGCGGCCAGCCTCCTGCGTTAGCACTTGCAAAAAAAAGAAGAGGAAGACCGCGCGTCAGCGCACGCGCCAGCGTACGACTAGCGCCGCCGTGACGACGGCGGATCGCCTCATCCGGTCCACGCGCGCATCAGATCGGCCGGTGCCGGCCGCTCGGGCGGGGGCGCCGTCGCCGTCGCCGTGCCGAGATAAACGATCGCGAGCAGCCGCTCGTCGGCGTCGAGCCCGAGGCCGGCCGCGACGCTTGCATCCGCCGCCGGGCGGCCGGTCGCCCACTTGGCGGCAAAGCCCAGGGCGTGCGCCGCGAGCAGCAGGTTTTGCACGGCACTCGCCGCCGCTGCTTGCTGCTCCCCGACCGGGATCTTGGGGTGATCGGGTCGCAGCCGCGCGATCGCGAGCACGAGGACCGGTGCCCGCGTCGGCCCCTCGGCCAGCTTCGCCGCCTCGGCCTCGCCGCGCCCGGCGCCGGCGAACAGGGTGCCCAAGCACTCCCGCGCCGCGCCGCGCACGAGAAGGAAGCGAAACGGCACCAGCCGGCCGTGGTCGGGTGCCGCGGCGGCGGCCCCGATCATGGTGGTAAGCTCCGCGTCGTTCGGGCCGGGTTCGCCCATCTTCGCGGGCGGCACCGTCACCCGCGTCATGATCGCCTCGATCGCGTCCATCCACACCCCCCCCTTCCTCGGTCGCTTCGCGACGAAATTAGCCTCTGCGCATCCCGTCGTCCATGCGGCGACGCGTTCGTTGTCGCCGCGGCGGGGTAAACCTTGACTTTCGCGGCCGCGAACGGGCACGCTGCGGCGCAACAATAACTCGGACCAAGGACCTGCTTCATGGCTTTGCAAGGACTCTACCTTGAAGACCTCCAGACCGGCCTGACGGCCTCGTTCGGCCGCACGATCACGGACGCCGACATCGTCTTGTTCTGCGGCATCTCGGGCGACACCAACCCGGTTCACCTGAACGACGAGTACGCCAAGGGCACGATGTTCAAGGGCCGCATCGCGCACGGCATGCTCACCGCCGCCATCATCTCGACCGTGCTCGGCACCGAACTGCCGGGACCGGGCGCCATCTACGTCAGCCAGAACCTGAAGTTCCTCGCCCCCGTCCGCGCCGGCGACACGGTAGTGGCGACCGTGACCGTGAAGGAGATCAACACCGAGCGCAAGCGGGTGGTGATGGAGACGGTCTGCACCGTCGGCGACACCAAGGTCGTCGACGGCGAGGCCGTTGTCATGGTCCCGCGCCGCCCCGCCGCCTGACGTTCAGCCCCGGCCCGGCGCCCCGCGGCGCCGGGCCGAACCGGTCATTAAAAAGCGTCCAATTAGGCCTTGTAGGTATCCGCCTAGGCGTGGCAGACTAGAAATTCGATTAATTTTATGCTAATTACGACTGCGTGTTAGCCCCGCTGCACCTGCGGCCTCGGGGTTGGACATGCAGACCGTCGTTTCCACCGACCCTCAACGACCCGGGCCGCCGTCGCGGCCCGAAGCGTCGTTCACGCGGTGGCATCGTCGGCGGATAGGGTGCCCTTGGAGAATGATACAGATGATAAAAGAGCTGGCCTTCGACGCTGGAGACTACATCGTCTACCCGTCGCACGGGGTCGGTCGCATCACCGCGATCGAGAAGCAAACGATCGCCGGGATCGAGCTTGAGATGTACGTGGTCGGCTTCGAGAGCGAGAAGCTGATCTTGCGCGTGCCGGTTGACAAGGCGCCGAAGTCGGGCATGCGCAAGCTCTCCTCGCGCGAGAAGATCCAGTCCGCGCTCGACGCTTTGAAGATCCGCACCCGCCCGCGCCGCAACGTGATGTGGAGCCGCCGCGCGCAGGAGTACGAGGCGAAGATCAATTCCGGCGATCCCGTCTCGATCGCCGAAGTCGTGCGCGAACTGCACAAGGCCGAGGACGCCGACCAGTCCTACAGCGAGCGCCAGATGTACCGGGCCGCCCTGGAGCGCCTCGCCCGCGAGGTCGCCGCGATCGACAAGGTCGACGAGGCCGAGGCGACGAAGCGCCTGGAAAAGGTTCTCCTCGCCGCCGCGGCCTAAGAAAACGCTCGCGCGTGCGCTGGCGCGCGGCCTTTTTTCTCTCTTTTTGCTACTTGTCGTTGGAGATTGGCCTCAACATCGAAGCCAGCCCCGGCCAAAGTTGCAAAAAAGAAAGAACAAGAGCCCCGCGCAGCGGACGCGAAGCGTTCTCGTCTCAGCCGGCACGGGCCGCCAAGGCGTGCGGGCGGCGGTGCTCGCGCAGCAAAAGCTCCTGGCAGAGGTCGGCCGGCATCGGCTTCGCGAACAGGTAGCCCTGCGCGGCGTTGCACCCTTCGGCGGCGAGGAAGCGGTGCTGGGCCTCGGTCTCGACGCCCTCGGCCAGAACCTGCTTGCCGAACGTGCGCGCCAAGCTGATGATGACCCGCACCAGCGCCTCGTCGGTGTCGTCGTCGCCGATGCCGCTCGTGAACGACTTGTCGATCTTGATCTTGTGGACCGGCAGCCGCTTGAGGTAGGCGAGCGACGAGTAGCCGGTGCCGAAATCGTCGATGGCGAGGCTGAAGCCCATCTCGTCGAGCTGCTGCAAGGTGCGCCGCATCATCAGTTCGGACGGATCGACGAACAGGCTCTCGGTCACTTCCAGTTCGAAGATGCGGGCCGGCAGCCCGGTCGTCGTCAGGGCGGCCGCCATGTGGTCGAGCAGTTCCGCTTGACGCAACTGGGCGGCCGAGATGTTGATCGCCATGCCGATCGGCAGGCCCATCGCGTGCCAAGCCTCGGTCTGGCGCGCCGCCTCCTCGATCAGCCACTTGCCCATGGGACGGATCAGGCCGGTCGCCTCGGCGATCGGGATGAAGGTCGTCGGCGGGACTTGGCCACGCTCGGGGTGCGGCCAGCGCATCAGCGCCTCGACGGCGGTGATCCGGCCGCTCGCGAGGTCGATCTGCGGCTGGTAGTGCAAGGTGAGCCCATGCCCCTCGATCGCCAGCTTCAATTCGTGCTCCAGGCTCTTCTTCGCCTTCAAGGCCAAGATCAGCCCGTCGTCGAACAGCCTGCAGCGCCGCCCGCCCGCGCGCTTCGCCTCGTCGACGGCCATCTCGGCGTAGCGCAGCAGCGCGTCGAGGTCGCCGCCGTGGTCGGGATAGACGGCAACGCCGACGCTGGCGCTCGGCATCACCTCGCCCGTGCCGTGCGCCGACAGTTGCAAGGGGCGGGTGATGCGGTCGAGCTTCTGCACGGCGCACAGTTCCGCCGCCACCGCGTCCGACAGCCCCTCGACCAGGACGGCGAAGCGGTCGCCCGACGTGCGAAAGGCCGAGTCGTTGCACTTGCCCTCCAAGCGGAGCGCCAGGACGCGCAGCATCTGGTCGCCGACCGTGTAGCCGTAGAAGCTGTTGATGTCCTTCAGCCGATCGACGTCGAAGGCGATGAGCGCCAAACGCTTGCCGGGCGCCAGGGCGGCAATCTTGGCCTGAAAAGCGTGCTTGAGCGCGTCCTTGCCGAACAGGCCGGTGAGGGGATCCTTGGCAAAGCGTCTCGGGCTCTCCTTGCGGTTCGTCTCGCCGGTGATCTGCAAGCGCGGCGCCCTCGGCCACGCGCACGAGCAGGCGGCGAAGGCGACGACGGCGATCGCCGAAGCGACGAACCAGCCCGCCGCCGCGGCGGCAACGGCGACGAGGAGCACGTTGATCGCGGTGAGAACGGTGGCCACGGGGAGTCCGGCGGGCAGGCGCCGTCGCACAGGCGACCACCAATACGAGGTCAAGAAGCTTTTATGAACGCGTCCCATCAAGACTGCAGACTCTTCTTGGCGTGGGGCTTTTGGTACGGAGCGGTACGGCCCACGGTCGGCCATCGAACCGTGCCGCCTCGATAGACCCATACGGTTGGACGGCGTGCTTTCTTACGTGAAGTCTAACCATTGTTTTGGCAAGCCTGTTGAGCTGTTCCCTTATAGGTTGTTAAACGACTGCACAATATCCTGCTATGCGTGGGGTGTCGACTCGGGCGAGGGGTGCCGTGCGGGATCGCGGCCGACCCGGCATCCGCATCGACGGGAACGGCCCCACGAAGGATTCTTCCAAACGGACACGGTCGGAAGCGGTGATGCGGTACAGCGGTTGAATACCATCGGCTTTGCTACCAATATGATAAACTTATCAAGAATATTTTCGCTAGGAGAAGCCGCGTGACCATCGTCAGCGTCGATATCTTCGCCAACGTCGCCTGCCCGCGCTGCCTCGTCGCTTGGCGCCGTCTGCAGCGGGCGCTGGCCGAGGTCGGCGAGACGATCGAGGTTGAGGTCCACTGGCTGCCGATGGGCTCGGGCAAGTCGAGCAAGAAGGGGGCGATGGCACTCGCCGCCGCCGCCCGCGAGGAGGGCGTCGTCTTCGAGGGCGCGCCGCCGCCGGGCGTCGACACGACCGACGCGCAGCGCCTGATCCTGCTCGCCCAGGAGAAGGGCAAGGCGACGCCGCTGCAAGAGCGCCTGTTCGACGATTATTTCGCCCACAAGCGCGACCTCGCCGACCAAGACGTCTTGTGCAACGCGGCCGAAGCCGTCGGCATCGGCCGCTACGAGGCGGAAGGGTTCCTGCGCTCCAGCGCCGGAAGAAAGGCGGTCGGCGCCTTCGAGGCCGAGGCCAAGGCGCTCGGCGTCACCGAGGCGCCGGCGATCGTCTTGAACGAGGAGTTGACCTTGAACGGCCTGGAGCCGTTCGAGACGATCGTCGCCTCCTTGCATGAGGCGGCGCGGCGTGCCGCCTTGGACGACGAGGCGGCGTGAACCTTTACGTATCGGTCGTGCTGACGCTCATCGGCGCGGCCGGCGTCGCTACCGCGGCCGAGGAGACGGTCTCGGGGCCGGAGCGGCAAAAATACACCAACGTTGGTCCGATCGACCTGATCGCCGACGGGTGCTGGGCGTGCCACGCCTTACAGCAGAAAACCGCCCCGGTCCCGCGCCTGGACGGTACCCCGGCCGACGATTTCCTCGCCGCCATGAACGCCTACGTCGACGGCACGCGCCAACACCCGATCATGACCCCGATCGCGCGCCGCCTGAGCCGGGCGGAGATCGAGGGGCTCGCCGCCTACTACGCCGCGAAGGACGCCTATCCCTGATGGCATCCGACCTGACGCGGCGACGCGCGCTCGGCGCGCTCGCGGCCGCTGCGGCGCTGGCGCCGGGGCGTACCCGGGCGGCTAAAACGTCGGCGGGTCGGGTGGTTATCGTCGGCGGCGGGGCCGGCGGGGCGACGGCGGCGCGGCACTTGAGCCTGTACGAGCCCAAACTCGCCGTGACGCTGGTCGAGCGCGAGCCGGTCCACACGACCGGCTCGTTCGCGAACGGCGTCCTGGCCCGGCTCTACGAGTGGGACCGCCTGCGCCACGACTACCGCACGCTCGCCAACTACTACCGCGTCGACGTCCGGATCGACGCCGCCGTCGGGCTCGACCCGGTGGCGCGCCGGCTCGACCTCGCGGGCGGTGCCAGGCTCGACTACGACCGGCTCGTCGTCGCACCCGGCGTCGATCTGCGCTTCGACGCTATCGAGGGTTACGACCAGAACGCCGTCGAGACCATGCCGCACGCCTGGACCGGCGGCGAGCAGATATTAACCCTCAAGCGCCGCCTGCAGCGGATCACGGAACTCGGCAACGGGCTGTTCGTCATCGTCGCCCCGCCCGCACCCTACCGCTGCCCGATGGGACCCTACGAGCGCGCCTCGATGGTCGCCTTGTCGTTTCGCCGCGAGAACCACCCGAAGGCAAAACTCCTCCTCTTGGACGCAAAGGACGGTTTCGCGGGCCAGGATCTGTTCGAGGCGGCCTGGGCAAAGCACGCCCCCGGCCGCATCGAGTGGGTGCCGGCGCGCGCCGGCGGCCGGGTCGTGCGCGTCGAGCCCGGGGCGACGGCGGTCGTGACCGAGGACGGCGAGCGGATCGAGGCCGAGATCGTCAACGTCATCCCGCCGCAGACGGCGGGTGCCTTCGCCCATCAAGCCGGCCTCACCGACGCGAGCGGCTGGTGCCCGATCGATCCGGCGACGATGGCATCGACGCTGGTGCCCGACGTCCACGTCGTCGGCGACGCCGCGATCGCGGGCGACATGCCCAAGACAGCCTTCGCCGCCAACAGCCAAGCCAAGACCTGTGCCGCCGCGATCCGCCACGCCCTGACCGGCGCGTTCCTGCCGACGCCCGCCTACTTCGAGACCCGCTACGCCCTCCTTAACCTGGGCGACGCCGTCTTCACCGGCGGCTTCTACGCGCCCAAGGACGGCAGGATCAGGGCGACGGAGCGCTTCGCCAGCGCCACGGGCGAGCCCGGGGCGGTGCGGCGAAAGACCTACGCCGAGGCGCTGGCTTGGTACGGCGGTTTCGTGCGGGACGTGTTCGGTTGAACGCTTCGCGTCCGCTGCGCGGGGCTCTTTTTCTTCTTTTTTGCAACTTTGGCCGGGGCTGGCCCCCGGCGTTGTGGCCAGCCTCCTACGTTAACACTAGCAAAAAAGAAAAAAGCCCGCGCGGCGCGCGCAACGCGAAGCGTTCACCGCCGCGTGAACAGCCACACGCCCAGGATCACGAGCCCGGTGCCGAGTGCTTCGGCCAAGCCGAACGGTTCGCCGAGCAGGACGACGCCGAGTGCTATCGTGAAGACCGGCCCGGCGTTGCCGGCCATCGCCGTGCCGTCGGCGCCGATGCGGCCGAGGGCGTAGTTCATCAAGTAGGAGGGAAAGACGGTGGCGAACAGCGCGATCCCGGCGGCGAGCGTCAGGACGTCGGCCGGCACCACGAGCCCCTTCGGACCCTCGACGACGACCGCGTGCGTCATCACCCCGAACGCGGCCGCCGTCATCGCGATCGAGGTGTAGAGGGACGCGCCCAAGCTGCGGACGATCTCGCGCCCGAACAGTTGAAACAGCGCGAAGGCGAAGGCGGCGAGCAGGACGAGGAGGGTGCCGAGCCAGATCCGGCCGCCGGCCGTCTCGTGGCCGACGAGCCCGGCGAAGACGAGGGCGAGGCCGAGATAGGCGATGGCGAGGGCCGGGAAGGTGAGAGGTTTGAGCTTCTGGCCGAAGAACATGGCGCCCAGGATCACGACCCAGAACGGGTAGGTGAACAAGATCAGCCGCTCCAACTGGGCCGTGACGTGGACGAGGCCGAAGAAGTCGAGCACCGAGGCGACGTAGTAGCCCAGGATGCCGTTCAGGCCCGCCAGCAGCCACCAGCGCCCGCCGACGCCGCCGCCCCGGCGGCGCCATGTCACGAAGCCGATGCACAAGTAGACCGGCAGGGCCAGCGCCATGCGCCAGAACAGGAGTTGCAGGGGGGCGGCGCCGACGTCGTATGCCAGCTTGATGAAGATCGGCTTGGTCGAGAACAGGCAGGCGCCGACGATGGCGGCGGCGAGGCCCGGGCCGTCGATCGCGGCGGGTCGGGTCGTCGGGACGGATGACACGGGCTCAACCTCCGTCGCGCCGACGCGGTGAGGGTGGACGCAAACCTGAGCGCCGCCGGGCGCGCGCGAGACCCAGAGCTTAACCACAAGGGGCGGGGCGCGGCAACGGCGCTCGACGGGAACCCGAGGCTTTGTTAAAGCCGGTGGACGCGAATTGAGTGGATCGGAGGATGCCTTGGCGGCCCGCTTGAAGACCGAGGACCGGCTGGCCGGCGACATGGCAGCGATGGGTAAGCGCGCCAAGGCGGCGGCGGCCCTGCTCGCCGCGGCACCCCGTTCGGCGAAGGACGCGGCCCTTAACGCGGCGGCGGCGGCGCTGCGGGACGGCACGCCGGCGATCCTCAAGGCAAACGCCGCCGACGTCGAGGCGGCGCGGGCGAAGGGTCTCGGCCCGGCGCTGCTCGACCGCCTCGCCCTGGACGAGGGGCGGGTCGAGGCGATGGCGGCGGGGCTGGAGGCGATCGCCGGCCTCGACGACCCGGTCGGGGCCGAGATCGCCCGCTGGACGCGGCCGAACGGGCTCGACATCGCCCGCGTGCGCGTGCCGTTGGGCGTGATCGGCGTCATCTTCGAGAGCCGGCCGAACGTGACGGCGGACGCCGGGGCCTTGTGCCTCAAGGCCGGCAACGCCACCGTCCTGCGCCCCGGCTCGGAGAGCTTCGAATCGTCGCGGGCGATCTTGAAGTGTCTGCGCGCCGGGCTCGGCGCCGCGGGCCTGCCCGAGGACGCGGTCCAGGCGGTGCCGACGACCGACCGCGCCGCCGTCGGCCACATGCTGCGCATGGACCGCTACATCGACGTCATCGTGCCGCGCGGCGGGCGCTCCTTGATCGAGCGCGTCGCGGCCGAGAGCCGGATCCCCGTCTTCGCCCACCTGGACGGCAACTGCCACGTCTACCTGCACGCGGCGGCCGAGCCTGAGATGGCCGAAGCCGTGACCTTGAACGCCAAGCTGCGCCGGACGGGGGTCTGCGGCGCGGCCGAGAGCCTCCTGATCGACGAGGCGGTGCTGGCGAGTGTAGGGGCCCGCGTCGTCAAGGCGCTCTTGGATCGGGGCTGCGAGGTCCGCGGCGACGACGCCGTGCGAGCGCTCGACCCGCGCGTGGTCGCCGCCCGGCCGGCCGACTGGGACACCGAGTACCTGGACGCGATCGTCGCGGCCAAGGCGGTGCCGGGCCTGGAGGCGGCGATCGACCACGTCAACGCGCACGGCTCGCATCACACCGACGCGATCGTGACCGCCGATGATCGCGCGGCCGAGCGCTTCTTGCGCGACGTCGACAGCGCGATCGCCGTCCACAACGCCTCGACCCAGTTCGCCGACGGGGCCGAGTTCGGCATGGGGGCCGAGATCGGTATCTCGACCGGGCGGATGCACGCCCGCGGTCCGATCGGCGTCGAGCAGTTGACGACGTTCAAGTACGCGGTGCGCGGGCATGGCCAGATCCGGCCGGGCTGATCCCTGGGGGGTCGGCGTTCCGCCCCCGCCGCTGAACGCCGGGCCGCGCCTGCACCTGCCCTGCCCG
Source organism: Geminicoccaceae bacterium (assembly GCA_965217265.1). Taxonomy (GTDB): domain Bacteria; phylum Pseudomonadota; class Alphaproteobacteria; order Geminicoccales; family Geminicoccaceae; genus JAGRGG01. The sequence goes on from CBDCHP010000011.1 coordinate 775,515, forward strand.
GAGCCGGGGCCGTCCCCCGCCGGGCGCAAGCGCCGCATCGGCCTGCTCGGCGGCTCGTTCAACCCGGCGCACGCCGGCCACCTCCACGTCAGCCGCGAGGCCTTGAAGCGCCTGCGGCTGCACCAAGTCTGGTGGCTGGTCTCGCCGCAGAACCCCTTGAAGCCGAAGGCCGGCATGGCGCCCTTGGACGAGCGGCTGCGAGGCGCGCGTGGAATCGCGGGCGTCGACCCGCGCGTTCGCGTCACCGACCTGGAGCGCCGCTTGGGCACGCGCTACACCGCCGACACGCTAAAGCGGCTGGTCGAGCGGACGGACGCGGCCTTCGTTTGGCTGATCGGGGCCGACAATCTGCAACAACTGCCCCAATGGTATCGCTGGCGGCGGGTTTTCGGCGCCTGCGCGATTGCGGTCTTCGACCGCGAGCCTTATTCTTATAGTGCGCTCAAGGGAAAGGCGACGGTCGCCTTCTCGAAAGAGCGCCTCGATGGGAGGTGCGCCGCGGCGCTCATGCACCAGCCGCTGCCGGCTTGGACATTCCTGCGCGTCAGGCGCCACCCCGCGTCGAGCACCGCGATCCGCGCGGCGGGTGCCGCCGGATCATGAGCGACGGAGAACGCGCCATAGGCTCTGCCACCCCTCTCGCCGCCGGGCAGTGCGGCACACTCGACGTCGTCCTGCAATCGCTGGACGACGACAAGGCGATCGACCCGAAGGTGATCGACCTCACCGGCAAGACGGTGATCGCCGACCAGATGGTGGTCGCGACCGGCACCTCGCAGCGCCACTTGTCGGCGATGGCCGACAAGCTGATCGAGCGCCTCAAGGCCGCCGGCCACGACGACGTCCTCGCCGAGGGCCAGAACGACACGCCTTGGGTCCTGATCGACGCGAACGAGGTCATCGTCCACCTGTTCCGCGCCGAGACCCGCGCCTTTTACGACATCGAGCGCCTCTGGGCCGCACCGCCGCCGGAACGGTCGCGGCTCGCCGCCGTGACCTGATCGGGCGTTGCGGGTCACCATCCTCGCGATCGGGCGGGGGCGCGACCCGGAGATCGAGGCCCTGGTAAGGCGCTACGCCGGGCGCACCCCCTGGGACGTGCGGCTGCACGAGGTCGTCCCCAAGGGCAAGGGGCGGGGCCCCGACGCCGAGGCCGCTGCCCTGCTGGCCCGGCTACCGGCCGGCGCCAAGGCGGTCGTCCTCGACGGGCGCGGGCGCGATCTCGACAGCGCCGCGTTCGCCGCCACGCTCGGCGGCTGGCGCGACGGCGGCGCGGCCGAGATCGCCTGCCTGATCGGCGGTGCCGACGGGCACGGCGACGCGATTCGAGCGCAAGCCGATCTCCTCCTCGCCTTCGGCCGGGCGACGTGGCCGCACATGCTGGTGCGCGCCATGCTGGCCGAGCAACTCTACCGCGCCGCCACGATCCTGAGCGGGCACCCTTATCATCGGGGTTGAGGGCTGATAGGGTGAACGCTTCGCGTGCGCTGACGCGCGGTCTTTTTTCTTTGTTTTTTGCTACTTGTCGTTGGTGATTGGCCTCAACGTCGAAGCTAGCCCCGGCCAAAGTTGCAAAAGAGAAGAAAAGAAAGCCCCGCGCAGCGGACGCGAAGCGTTCACTACTCCAGACGGGTGCCCCATGCGCGACTTCCACCTTCCCGGCCGCTCGGCCGCTTACGGTCAAGCCGGCATGGCCGCGACCTCGCACCCCGAGGCGACGCTGACGGCGCTCGACGTGCTGCGGGGCGGCGGCAACGCGATCGACGCGGCCGTGGCCGCCTCGGCGGTGCTCGGCGTCGTCGAGCCGCAGATGACCGGCTTTGGCGGCGACATGTTCGCGCTCGTTGCCGGCGACGACGGTCGGGTGTTCGCGCTGGCATCCGCCGGCGCCGCACCGGCCGGCGCCTCCTTGGAGGGCTTGCGCGCCGAGGGGCTAACGGCGATCGCGTCCAACAGTGCGCACGCCGTCACCGTGCCGGGCTACGTCGCCGGCATCGAGGCGCTGGTCGAGCGCCTCGGCACCCGCAGCCTGGACGAGCTGCTGCGCCCGGCCGCGCGTCTGGCCGAGGAGGGCTTCCTCGTCACCCCGCGCGTCGCGCACGACTGGGCGCGCGGTGCCGCGCTGTTGGCGGGGAACGACGCGGCGCGTGCCGTCTACCTGCCGCACGGCCGGGCGCCGAAACCGGGCGAGCGCGTTGCCCTCCCCGCCCTGGCCCGGACGCTCAAGCGGCTCATGGGCCTGGGTGCTGCCGGCTTCTACGGGGGTGACGCGGCCGACGCGATGACGGCCAGCCTCGCCGCCCTCGGCGGGCGCCACGCCGCCGCCGACTTCGCCGGCCACCGCGCCGCCTGGGTCGAGCCGATCAAGGGCGACTACCGCGGCCTCACCGTCTACGAGTGCCCGCCACCGGGCCAAGGGGTCGTCACCCTCCTCCTCCTCAACCTCCTCGAAGCCCTGAACCTCGACGGCCTCGACCCGAACGGGGCGGAGCGCTACCACCTGGAGGCCGAGGCGACCAAGCTCGCCTTTGCCCTGCGCGACGCGCATTTGGCCGACCCTGAGTTCGCCGACGTGCCGACCGACCGCCTCCTCGATCCCGCCCTCACGCGCGACCTCGCCCGGCGCATCGACCGCGAACGGGCGATGACGGCCGTGCCCGAACGGCTGATCGAGCCGCACCCCGACACGGTCTACACGGTCGTCGTCGACCGGGAGCGCACCGTCTGCTCGTTCATCAGCTCGATCTACGACGGTTTCGGCAGCGGCATCGTCTGCCCCGAGACCGGCATCCTGTTCCACTCGCGCGGCCGGGCCTTTCGCCTCGATCCCGCCCACCCGAACGCGCTGGCACCGGGCAAGCGCCCGATGCACACGATCATCCCCGGCATGGCGCTCCAGGACGGCCGGCCCTGCTTGGGCTTCGGCGTCATGGGCGGCGACTACCAACCCGTCGGGCAGGCGCACCTGCTCGGCAACATGCTCGTCTACGGCATGGACCCGCAGAGCGCCCTCGACCACCCGCGCGCCATGGCCTACCCCGACGACCTCCAGGTCGAGCGCGGCATCAGCCCCGCCACGATCGAGGGGCTCGAAGCCAGGGGCCACACCGTCCGGGAGGCGGACGGCGCCCTCGGCGGCGGGCAGGCGATCCTGATCGACCGCGACGCGGGCACCCTCGTCGGCGGCTCCGACCCGCGCAAGGACGGGTTGGCGCTGGGGTTTTAGGAGATGAACGCTTCGCGTGCGCTGGACGCGCGGCCTTCTTTTTCTCTTTCTTGCAACTCTGGTCGGGGTTGGCTTCGGCGCCCCCCGCCAAGTCCGGGGACAAATCGCAAAAAAGAAAAGAAAAAGGCCGCGCCCAGCGCACGCGAAGCGTATCATCCTATTCACACGAAGGCTCGACAAAGCCTCCCGCCGCCCCTATGTGAATGAACGTTCACTCATGATGAGGGAGGCTCGATGCGGGATGGCGAAGCGACGCGCGTGCGGCTCGATCGGACGGCGGTCGGCCTGTTCGCCAAGCGCGGCGTCGAGGCCACCTCGGTGCGCGACATCGCCAAGGCGGCGGGCGTCGCCGAGGGCACGCTCTACCGCCACTACGTCTCCAAGGAGGCGTTGGCCCGGGCCGTGTTCAAGCGGCAGTACGAGGCGCTGGGCCGGGCGATGCTCGACGCCGCCGCGAACGCGCAGGGGCTTCGGGCCAAGCTGGCGGCGACGATCGGCGAGGCCTACCGCCTGTTCGACGCTGATCCGGCCATGTTCGGCTTCCTCCTCCTCACCCAGCACGAGCACCTGGACGCGGTCGAGACCGAATTCTCGCCGGTCGACCTGGTGCAAGGGCTGATCGCGGACGGTATGGCGGCGGGCGAGGTGCCACGCGGCGATCCGGCCTTCGCCGCGGCGCTGGTCATGGGGCTCGCCCTGCAACCGGCGACGTTCGCGGTCTACGGCCGCCTGGGCGGGCCGCTCGTGCCGCGCGGGGCGGCCGTGGCGTCGGCGGCCCTTCGAGCCTTGGGTGCCCGGTCATGCGCCAGGGCCTGACCGACCGGCGCTTCGGCGCCTGGAGCGACGCCGCGTTGCAGAACGGCTACCGGCTGCAGCGGCACGTCGGCACCGAGGCGGGCCGCATCATCGATCCGCACGGCCGGCAGGTCGCGCGCGGAACCGTGGCGCAACTCGACGCCCGGCTCTCGACGTTCGCCGCTAAGGAGCCGCCGCTCGACACGGTCCTGCTGCTGCACGGTTTGACCCAGAGCCGGCACGTCTTCGACCCGCTCTTGCCGGACATCGCGGGCGAGGGCCGCGTCGTCCTCGCCCCCACCTACGCCAGCACGCGCGGCGGCCTCGACGAGCACGCCCGAACGATGGCCGGGCTGATCGCGCGCCTCTCGGGGAAACGCCGCGTCGTCCTGGTCGGCCACAGCTTAGGGGGGCTCATGGTCCGCCGCCTGTTGGCGCCCGACATCGAGCCCGCCCTCCGTCACCGGGTCTTGGGCGCTGTCCTGGTCACGACCCCGAACCGCGGTTCGCGGCTCGCCGAAACCTTCGTCCGAGTGCCGCCCCTGCGGCGCCTGTTCGGGCCGGCGCTGCTCGACTGCTGCCCCCAGAGCGCGCGGCGCTTGGGTCCGATGCCGGTGCCGTTCTGCACGATCGAGGCCGGGTCGGGCGGCCCGTTCGGCTTCAACCCGCTGCTCGGCTTCGACAACGACGCCGTGGTGCGCGTCGATGAGATGCGGCTCGAAGGTGCGGCCGCCGTGCATCACGTCCGGGCACCGCACGGCGGCATTTTTTTCTTTTCCGCGGTAAGACGGCGCGTCGGCACGTTCATCGACCGCCTGTTCGCCACCGACGATCCTTGCTCGCGAAGGGATGCATCGTGTTCGCGCTGATGTTCGACCAAAGGTTCCGCGGCCTGTTCTGGACCCAGTTCCTGGGCGCCTTCAACGACAATCTGTTCAAGAACGCGCTCGTTCTCCTCGTCCTCTACCGCCTCGCCGAAGGAAGCGGTCCTCTCCTCGTCACCGCCGCCGCCGGCATCTTCATCCTGCCGTTCTTCGTGTTCTCGGCCCAGGCCGGCACGCTCGCGGACGCGATCGACAAGGCCCGCCTCGCGCGGGCGACGAAGCTGGCCGAGATCGGCACGATGGCGGCGGGCGCCCTGGCCCTGCTCGTCGGCAACGTCCCCTTCCTCCTCGTCGTCCTGTTCTTGATGGGGACGCAAAGCGCCGTCTTCGGCCCGGTCAAGTTCGGCATCCTGCCCGACCTCTTGCCGAAGGATCGCATCGTCGCCGCCAACGGCCTGATCGAGGCCGCGACCTTCCTCGCCATCCTCACCGGCACGATCCTGGGCGGGGTCCTGATCTTGCACGACGGCGGCCCGGCCCTCGTCGCCGGCCTCGTCGTCGCCTGCGCCGTCGCCGGCTACCTCACCAGCCGCGCGATCCCGTCCGTGCCGCCGCGCGACCCCGGCCTGCGCCTGCCCATCAACCCGCTGGCGGCAATCGGCCCGACCTTCGCCGCGCTGCGCCAGGATCGGCGCTTGTGGCGGGCGGCGCTGGCCGTCTCGTGGTTCTGGTTCGTCGGCGCCGTCTACCTCGCCCAGATCCCGACGCTGGTCAAAGTCGGCTTGGGCGCGAACGAGGGCGTCGTCACCTTGTTCCTCACCCTGTTCTCGCTCGGCATCGGCCTCGGCTCGCTCGCGGCCGGCCGGCTGACGCACGGCCGGGTGCGGCTGACGCTGGTCCCGCTCGCCGGGCTCGGCATCGCCTTGTTCACGCTCGACTTCGTTCGGGCGATCGGCGCGTTCGCGGCCGGCGACGGGACGATCGGCCCGCTCGCTTTCTTGCAGGGCCCCGGGGGCCTGCGCGTCGCCGTCGACCTCCTCGGCCTCGCGGCGGCGGGCGGGCTGTTCGTCGTGCCGCTGATGGCGGCGATCCAGACCTGGGCCGGGGAAGGCCGGCGCGCCCGGGTCATCGCCGCGCTCAACATCGTCAACGCCGGCTTCATGGTGGCGTCCTCGCTCGTCACGCTCGCCCTGCAGGCGCTCGGGTTCGAGGTCTCGACGATCATCCTCTTCACCGGCCTGATGACTCTCCCTGTTTGCATCCTGGTCGGCCGCCTGATCCCGGCCGAGAGTTGGCGAACGGGCGCGCGCCGCTTGCTGAAGGTGCTGCTTCGCGTCGAGGTGCGCGGCGAGGACCGCTTGGCGGACCTGCACGGCCCTGCCGTCGTCGTCGCCAACCACGTCAGCCTCCTGGACGGCCCCCTCCTCCTCGCCTTCTTGCGGCACAAGCCGGTCTTCGCCATCGACAACACGATGGCGGCAAAGTGGTGGATCAGGCCGTTCCTGCGCTTTGCCGAGGCGCTGCCGCTCGATCCGACCAACCCTCTGGCCCTGCGCCGGTTGAGCGAGGCGGTGCGGGGCGGGCGCAGCCTCGTCATTTTCCCCGAAGGCCGTATCACCGTGAACGGCGGGCTGATGCGCGTGCACGACGGCCCGGCGATGATCGCCGATCGCGTCGGGGTGCCGATCGTGCCGGTCTACATCAAGGGGGCCGAGCAGAGCCGCGTCTCGCGCCTGCGCCCGACGATGGCCCGACGCCGCCTCCTGCCCAAGGTCACGATCGAGATCGGCGCGCCCTGCCGCCTGGACCTCGACCCGGACCTCAAGGGCAAGGCGCGCCGCGAGGCGGGCGGGCGCCGCCTCTACGACTTGATCTGCGACCATATCGCCGCCTGCGGCACGGGACGGCACGATTTGTTCGGCGCCGTCTGGGACGCGGCCCGCTACCACGGCATGGGCCGGACGATGGTCGAGGACGCCTCCGGCCAGAGCCTGACCTACCGCCGCCTCCTGGCGTCGGTCTTAGCACTCCGGCCGCACCTCGATCGGGCCTGCGGCGACGAGGCCAGGGTTGGCGTCCTGCTGCCCAACAGTGCTGCCGCCGTCGTTACGGTCCTGACGCTCGCCGCGGCGAAGCGTCAGGCCGCGATGCTCAACCTCTCGACCGGCGCCGCACCGATGCTGGCGAGCCTGCGCACCGCCGCCGTGCGAACCGTCGTCACCGCCCGGCGCTTCGTCGAGGCGGCCGGCATAGAGGACACGATCGCCGAGCTTGAGCGTGCGGGCGTGCGCGTCGTCCACCTCGAAGCATTACGCGAGGAGGTGAGCGCCCGTGCCCGCCTCCTGGCGCTGTCGCGCACGTTCCTGCCGCGCCCGCCGGCACCGGCGGACCCGAACGATCCGGCGCTCGTCCTGTTCACCTCGGGCTCGGAGGGCTCGCCCAAGGGCGTCGTCCTGACCCACACCAACCTGATCGCCGACGCCCGCCAGGGTGCCGTCCTGTTCGACATCACGCACGAGGACAAGACGCTCGCCGTCCTGCCGCTGTTCCACAGCTTCGGCCTCATCAGCGGGCTGACCCTGCCGCTCTTGACCGGCATGGGCGTCTTTCTCTACCCGTCGCCGCTGCACTACCGCAAGATCCCGGCGGTCGCCTACGACGTCAACGCCACCGTCTTGTTCGGCACCGACACCTTCTTGATGGGCTACGGCCGCAAGGCGGACGGCTACGACTTCCAGCGCCTGCGCTACGTCGTCGCCGGCGGCGAGCCGGTGCGCGAGGAGACGCGAACATTCTGGGCCGAGCGCTTCGGCCTGCGCATCCTGGAGGGCTACGGCCTCACCGAGGCGAGCCCGGTCGTGGCGCTGAACACGCCGCTTTACTACCGCCCCGGCACGGTCGGCCGCCCCTTGCCGCGCGTCGAGCACCGCATCGAGCCGGTCGAGGGCTTCGAGACCGGCGGGCGCTTGTGGATCAAGGGGCCGAACGTCATGGTCGGCTACCTTCTGCCCGAGGCGCCGGGCGTCGTGCGGCCGACCGTCGAGGGCTGGCACGACACGGGCGACATCGTCGCGTTCGACGCGGACGGGTTCGTCCACGTCACCGGCCGGGCCAAGCGCTTTGCCAAGCTCGGCGGCGAGATGGTCTCGCTCGGCCTCGTCGAGGCCGAGGCGCGCCTGCTCTGGCCCGACGCGACCCACGCCGTGATCGCCGCGCGCGACGCGCGCAAGGGCGAGCGGCTCGTCCTCTACACGACGATGGCGGGCGCCACGCGGCGGGCGCTGCACGAGGCGCTGCGCCGGCGGGGCCTGTCGGAACTGCTGCTGCCGGCCGAGATCCACGCCCTCGACGACCTGCCGCTCCTGGCCTCGGGCAAGGTCGATTACGTGACGCTCGGCCGGGAGAGGGCCGCCGCGGCCGGCAAAGCCCACGCCGCTTGAGGGATGGAACGCTTCGCGTCCGCTGCGCGGGGCTTTGTTTTTCTCTTTTTTGCTACTTGTCGTCGGGGACTGGCCCTCGGCGCCTTAGCCAACCTCCTACGTTAACACTAGCAAAAACAAAGAAAAAAGCCCGCGCGGCGAGCGCACGCGTAAGCGTTCCTCAACGGATGTAATCGACGAGCGACAGGCTGTTGATCCGGCTGATCGTCAGGTATGTCGCCTCGATCATCACCTTGTCCTGGGCGAGGTTGGCCATCGCGGTAGCGATGTCGGTGTCCTCGATGTCGCTCTCGATCTGGCCGAGATAGTCGATCGTCGCCCGCTGCCCGTCGGCGATGTTCTCCATGCGCGCCATCGTGGCGCCGACCTGCCCGTGCCTTTGCGCCAGCGCGTCGATCTCGGCGCTCAAGCGATCGTTGGCGGCTTCCAGCGCCGGCCGGTCGTCGGCGAGGTGGGCCTCCTTCGCGGCGGCGAGCGTCTCCAGGAGCCCTTGGAACTGCCCGGCGTTGAGGTCGAGGTCGACCGTGACCTCGCGGTCCATGCGAAAGCTAGTTGGCACGTCGTCGCCCCGATAGGCGCCCGTCAAGTCGGCGGCGGACGCGACGTTCGCCGGCAGCACGATCGGCGGCGCGTCGCTGCGGCTGCCGCCGAGCAGGTAGCGGTCGCCCGACTTGACGTTGAGCGCCGCCGCCGCCGTGTCGAGCATGATGTCGACCTCGGTGTCGATCGCGACGAGATCCCCGTTCGGGTCGTTCAGGCGCTGCGTCATCAGCCCGCGCATGTGGATCATCTGGTCGGCGATCTGGCCGAGCGCGCTGTCGATCGCCTGCATCCGGTTGAGCGAGGCCGCGTTCTGCTTTGCCAGCACGCTCAAGGCCGACTTGTCCTCCTTGGCGCGGAGGAGGACGGCCGTCTGGTCGCTGACCTCGGAGAAGCGGTGCGCCCGCTTGCCGGTCGAGATGTCGAGCTGCGCCTCGCGCGCGCGGCTCTGGTTGCTCTGCATCAGGCTGTTCAGCCGCGCGTTCTGCGCGACGTCGCCGGTACGTATGCTCATGGGATCTCCTCTTCGGGCGTCGGTCGTGACGATGCTCTAGCGGCCCATCCGGATCAGCTCGTCGAGCAGTTCGCTCGTGATGCCGATCAGGCGGGCGGAGACGGAATAGGCTTGTTGATACATCTGCAACTTGGAGAGTTCCTCGTCCAGGTTGACGCCGGAGACGGCGCCCTGGCGAAAGCGCAGGTCCTCGACCAGCGCCCGGTCGGCTCCCTCGATCATCCCGGCCCGGGCGATCTCGGTCGCGTTGACCGCGACGACGTCGTTGACGTAGCCGCTGAGCGACTTCGTCCCGCCGGCAATCCTGCCGCGATCCACCGTCTGCACGCCCTCCCCCACCGCGTCGGCGAGTGCCCGCAGGCCGCGCGTGTCGCCGGCGCCGCCGACGACCTTACTGGCATCGTCGCCGACCGTCACGCCGGCGCCACGATCGACGGCGACGTTGGCGACCAGCTTCGGGTCGGCCTTGATGTCGGCCCGCACGTCGAGGTCGACCCCGGCCGGGCTGCCGCGCGTGACGAGGTTGTTGAGACCTAAGTAGTGGGCGAAGCCGTAGTCGAGGCTGCGGCCGGGCGTGGCAACCGTGATCGCGCTGGTGCCAGCATCCAGCGCCATGCGGTAGGGTTGACCGGAACTGTCGGTGCCGAGGCTGATCGTGAAGCTGTTGGCGGCGGCGTCATAAGTCGCCGTGCCGACCCCGCCTAAGCCCGCGTTGATCGCAACCTCAAGGTCGGCGGGCGTGCTGATGCCGCCGACGTCGATCGCGATGTCGGCGGCGATGATACCCGCACCGTCGATCACCGTGAGGTAGCCCGTGCCGGCAGCAGCCGTCACCATTCCAGTCTGCGGCGCGCCGGTCAGGGTCTGCGGCAGCGGGTGGGGGACGGCGTTGTTGTGCGCCTTGTTGAGGCTGTATTCGAGGATGACGCCGGTCTCGGTCAACTGGTCGGCGAGCCCCGGCAGGTAGCGGTCGCGGACCTCGAACAGGGCGGCGAGGCGGCCGCCGGTGAGGGGCTGAACGATGCGCTGGTCCGCGTCCGGCACCGCGTCGGCCATGAGTTCCGGCGTCAGGTCGGCGCGCACGCCGCCGCTGACCAGGACCTCGCCGACGGCGGCGGGCTTGGGGCCGCCGGTCGCGGGGTCGAGCTGGTCTTGGGTGTAGACCGTCACCGGCCCGAAGGCCGTCGCGGCGTCGACCTGCGGGGCCGCCGTGTAGTCGAGGTGGCGCGGGATGTATTCGAGCAGCGCCCTGCCCTGGACGGTGTAGACCGCGATCCGGTCGTTGTCCAAGGTGGCGGTCTTGATGTCGAGCTTCTGCGCCAAGGAGGTCAACAGGGCGTCGCGGCGGTCGAGCAGTTCGGGCTTCTCGCCCAGCCGCGCGAACTCGCCGTTGAGGTCGTGCAGGGCCTTGAGCTCGGTGTTGATCGTGTCGATCGACTGCTTGATCTCGGCGTCGAGGTCGTGGCGCATCTCCTGCACGGTCGCGTGGTCGGCGCGCAACTGCCCGGTCAGGTCGGCGACCGCGTTGACGAGCGCCCCCCGGCTCGCGAGCTGCTCGGGGTTGTTGGCGAGCCCTTCGAGTGCCACGACCGTGTCGCGCAGCTTGGCGCTCAAGCCCCGGCTGGTGCTGCCGGGCTCGCCGAACACGCTCGCGTCCACCCGGTCGAGCGCCGCCTTCAGGCGCTCGGTGCGGCCGAACGCGCTCTCCTGGCGGCGCAGTTCGGCGTTGAGGTACTGGTCCGCGACCCGGGTCGTGTCCGCGATTGTGACGCCCCGGCCCTCGCCGTCGAGGACGCGGGTCGCGAGGTTCACGTTCTTGCGGCTGAACCCCTCGGTGTTGGCGTTGGCGACGTTGTTGGCGACGACGCCGAGCGCCCGCTGCGACGCGGCGAGGCCCGAGGTCGCGGTGAAGAGGCTTGAATACAGGCTCATCGGGGCTGTCCTAGATATGCTCGTTGAGGGTCACCGGCGCCGTGCCGCCGGCTTGGCCGCCGTAGGGGGTGGCGTGCGCCGCCTCGCTCAGGCGCCGCACCACGCCCTCGACGACGTTGCGCGCCGCGGCGAGCGTCAGGGCGTTTTGGCGGATGCGGGCGTCGAGCGTCCGTAGCGGCCCGATCGCCTCGGGCGGGAGCTTCGCCGTCGGGGCTTGGCGCAGGCGGCGCACCTCGCGCTCGTAGGCCTCGACGAGGCCGGACTTCTCGGCCTGGATCGCGTCGAGGTTGCGCAGCGCCATGCCGTGCACGGCCGCGGTCTCGCGCTCCAGCACCGCCGTCAGGCGGCGGACGAGGTCGAGGAAGGCGTTCGTGTGTTCAAGGGTCATTGCGTCGTCTCCTGAAGGCGCAGCATCTCGCGCAACACGGCGTCGGCGACGCCGATCCCGCCGCTGCGGCTGATGAGCTTGGCGTATTCCTGCTGCAACAGGCCGCCAAACGGGTTGTCGTCGCCGGCGCCGATGCCCTGGTTGCCGTCGAGGCCGGCGCCCATCGCGTTGAGGATCTGGGCGAGGAAGACGCTCTCGAATTCCTCGGCCGCCTCGCGCAGCTTCGCATTGTCGCCGGTGACTTTGGGTGCCGCCGCCTTGACGGCGGCGCTGTTCAAGGGTTCGACCATCCTCACATCACCTCGATTTCGGCCTGCAGGGCGCCCGCCGCCCTGATCGCCTGGATGATGCCGATCATGTCGCGCGGGCCGACGCCGAGCGCGTTCAGGCCGTCGACGAGCTGGTCGAGGGTGACGTTGGGCTCCAAGACCACCATGCGCTTGTCGGCGTCGTCGTCGACCTCGACCGCGGTACGCGGCTCGACCGCCGTCACGCCGTCGGAGAAGGGGGCCGGCTGGACGATGTTCGGCGCCTCGGTGACGCGCACGGTGAGGTTGCCCTGCGCCACGGCGACCCGGCTGATGCGGACGTTGTCGCCCATGACGATGATGCCGGCGCTCTCGTCGATGACGATCCGGGCCGAGGTGTCGGGCTCGACGCGAAGCTGCTCGATCTCGGTCAGGAGCCGGGCCGAGGCGCCGCGGTAGGCGTCCGGCACCGGCACGACGACGGTCGAGGGGTCGAGCGCCCGGGCGGGGTTGCCGCCGAGGCGGGCGTTGATCGCGTCCGCGACCCGCTGCGCCGTCGTGAGGTCGGGGTTGCGCAGGGCCAAGCGCAGTTCGGCCATGTCGTCGAGGGCGAACACGACCTCGCGCTCGACGATGGCGCCGGCCGGGATGCGCGCGCCCGTCGGCACGCCGCGGGTCACCGTCTCGGCCTGACCGCCGGCGCTAAAGCCGCCGACGGTGAGCGCCCCTTGCCCCACGGCGTAGACCTCGCCGTCGGCGCCGACGAGCGGGGTCACGAGGAGCGTGCCGCCCAACAGCGACTTCGCGTCGCCGAGGGCGCTCACCTGCACGTCGATCCGCCCGCCCTGCCGCGCGAACGGCGGCAGGGTCGCCGTCACCATGACGGCGGCGACGTTCTTCGTGTTGAGGTTGTTGCCGCGCGTGCTGACGCCCAAGCGCTCCAGCATGGCAACGAGGCTCTCTTGCGTGAAGACCGCGTTGCGCAGGCTGTCGCCCGTGCCGTTCAGGCCGACGACGAGGCCGTAGCCGACCAGCATGTTCTCGCGGATGCCCTCGAAGTCGGTGATGTCCTTGATCCGAACCGAGGCCGAGGCCGGCGGGGCGAGGCCGAGCCAGACGAGGGCGAGGGCGAGGGCGAAGATGGGGCGCATGAGACAAACCTGTGCAGTGGTGCCGTCGTTGCGCACCTCTCATGCGAAGCCCGTGCCAACCCTTTGTTTACCATGAAATGCCCGGTCGCCGGGCAGCAAGAACCCGGCAGTTTCGTCCGCTCGGCGGCAAAACTTGCCGGCAAGCGGACGACCCACTCATTCCGCCCCGACCCGGGGCGATTGAGGTGTCCTTGATAAGCGCAAAGGTTTAAGGTCGTTGACGTATGGCAACCGATGGTATAGGGGCAAGAGGGTGCGGATCACCAACAACAAGGCGCCCGCGCGATCGCACGGCGTCGGCGCGGCCCGATCGCGCGACGGCGGCACCGCCGGGGCGACCAAGGCCGGCGGCCCCGCGTCGAGCGCCGCCACGTCCCAGGCGGCGGCGCTGACCTCGCTCGGCGCGATCTTGAGCGTGCAGGGCGTGGACGACGCCCTGGAGGGACGGCGGCGGACGGCGCGGCGGGGCTCCGTCCTGCTCGACGGCCTCGACGATTTGCGCCTAGCCCTGCTCGACGGCGCCCTGCCGCCCGAGGCGCTGCCGCGGCTGCGGCGCCTGTTGTCGTCCGGCGAGATGGACGACGGCAGCGACGCGTCCAAGGCGCTCATCGCCGAGATCGAACTGCGGGTCGAGGTCGAACTGGCCAAGATCGAGTGCGCGCTCAATCGGGAGAGGGGGGAATGAACGCTTCGCGTCCGCTGCGCGGGGCTTTCTCTTTCTCTCTTTTGCTACTTGTCGTCGGAGATTGGGTCCTCGGCGCCCCGGCCAACCTCCTACGTTAACACTGGCAAAAAGAAAAAAGCCCGCGCGGCGAGCGCACGCGAAGCGTTCACCCCGATCGAGCGAGCTTGTAGCCACCTGGTTCGGTGAGAAGGATGCGGTTGGCCCCGCCCGCGGGCTCGATCTTCTGCCGCAGGCGGTAGATGTGGGTTTCGAGCGTGTGGGTGCTGACCGCGGCGTTGTAGCCCCAGACCTCGCCCAAGAGCCGCTCGCGCGGCACCGGCCGGTCGCCGGTGCGGTAGAGGTACTTCAAGATGCCGGTCTCCTTCTCGGTCAGCCGGATCTTCTTGCCCGCCGCCGTCGTCAGCATCTTGGTCGCCGGGTGGAAGCTGTAGGGGCCGATCTGGAACACGGCGTCGTCGGACAGTTCGAACTGGCGCAGTTGGGCGCGGATGCGCGCGGTGAGCAGGCTCAAGCGCACCGGCTTCGCGACGTAGTCGTTGGCGCCGGCGTCCAGCCCTTGGATCGCGTCGGCGTCGTCAGCCAGCGCGGTCAACATGATTATCGGTGCCTTGATCCCGTCGGCGCGCAGGCGGCGGCACAGTTCGCGCCCGTCCATGTCGGGCAGGCCGACGTCGAGGACGAGGAGGTCGAAGCCGCCCTTGCCGGCCGCCTCCAGCCCGGCCGCCGCCGTCGCCGCCGCCACGACCTCGAAGCCCTCGCGCCGGGTCAGTTGGTTGGCCAGTTCGTCGCGAAAATCGTCGCTGTCGTCAACGATCAGGAGGCGTTGGCTCGTGGTCATGAGGGCGTCACCCGAAGCTTGGCGCGAACGTTCGGACGCTAATCCTAACGGCGATGCTTTGCCGCGTGAAGCCATTGGCTTTGCCGCGCGCGCGATGGGCGCTACAAAGAACGTTATGAGTACCATCGAACTTCACGCCCGCGCCTTCGGCGCCGGCGGCACGCCCTTGATCTTGTGCCACGGGCTCTTAGGCTCGTCGCGCAATTGGCAAGCCCTCGCCAAGGGCTGGGGCCGGACGCGCCGCGTCTGCGCCGTCGACCTGCGCAACCACGGCGCGTCGCCGCACGACGAGGCGACGGACTATCCCGCCATGGCGGCCGATCTCGAAGCGCTCGTCGATGCGGAGGGCGGCGTCGCCGACGTGCTCGGCCACAGCATGGGCGGCAAGGCGGCGATGGCGCTCGCCCTGCGCTCGCCGGCGCGCGTCCGCCGCCTCGTCATCGCCGACATCGCGCCGATCGCCTACGACCACGGCTTCGAGGGCTACGTCGAGGCGCTGGCAGCGCTCGACCTGACGCGAATCACCCGGCGCAGCGAGGCCGACGCCGCCTTGGAGGAAAAGGTGCCCGAGCCGGCGATCCGCGCCTTTTTGTTGCAGAACCTCGACGTCGGGACGGGGGCCGAGCCCGTCATCAAACCGAACTTGGACGTCCTGCGCCGCCACATGGACGCCATCACCGGCTGGCCGGAGGCGCTGGACGGGCTCGAACCCTATTCAGGGCCGACGCTCTTCATCCGGGGCGGTGCTTCGGACTATGTCGCAAAAGTCGGCATCGCCGCCGCCGAGCGGCTGTTCTCGAACATGCAAGTCGAGACGATCGAGGGCGTCGGCCACTGGCTCCACGCCGAGGCGCCGAAAGCCTTCACCGCCGTCGTCGACGCCTTCCTCGCCGACTGAGAGCGGGCGGCGGCGGTTCGCAAACGAACCGTCATATTTTCGCTTGTGAAAAATCCTGGCGTGACTATGTTCCGGGTCAACGGATCGAAGATCGTGGGGAGGGTCGCGTGGCATCGGCCGAACATTACGACCTGCTCGTCGTCGGCGGCGGGATCAATGGGGCCGGGATCGCGCGCGACGCCGCCGGGCGCGGCCTGTCGGTGCTTCTGGTCGAGAAGGACGATCTGGCGCGGCACACCTCGTCCTGGTCGTCCAAGCTGATCCACGGCGGCCTGCGCTACCTCGAACACTACGAGTTCCGCCTCGTGCGCGAGGCGCTGATCGAGCGTGAAGTGCTGCTGCGCGCGGCGCCGCACATCATCCGACCCCTCAACTTCGTCCTGCCGCACAGCCCCGAGCAGCGGCCGGCGTGGCTGGTCCGCCTCGGCCTCTTCCTCTACGACCATCTGGGCGGGCGCAAGATCCTGCCGGCGTCGAAGGGCGTTGACTTGGCGGCGCCCGGCCCCTTGGGCGACCCCTTGCAGGACTGGGTGACGCGGGGCTTCACCTACGCCGACGCCTCGGTCATGGACGGGCGCCTCGTCGCGCTCAACGCGCTCGATGCCAAGGAGCGCGGGGCGGAGGTGCTGACCCGGACCGCCTGCACCGCCGCCTGCCGGGTCGACGGTGCCTGGGAGGCCCTGATCGAGGGGCCGGCGGGTCGGCGCACGATCAAGGCGCGCGCACTGGTCAACGCGGCCGGCCCCTGGGTCGAGCGCTTCCTGCGCCAAAGCCTGGGCAACAACGCTTCCAAGCACGTCCGCCTCGTCAAGGGCTCGCACCTCGTCGTGCCGCGGCTCTACGCCGGCGACCACCCCTACATCCTGCAAAACGACGACAAGCGGATCGTCTTCGTCATCCCCTTCGAGCGCGACTTCAGCCTGATCGGCACGACCGACGTCGAGTACGAGGGCGAGGCGGGGGACGTGCGTATCTCCGACGACGAGGCGGCTTACCTTTGCCGGGTCGTCAACCGCTACTTCAAGCACCAGACGAGGCCCGAGGACGCGGTCTGGACCTACTCGGGCGTGCGGCCGCTCTACGACGACGCCTCGGGCAACGCCTCGGCCGTGACGCGCGACTACGTCTTCGACCTCGACGAGGGCGAGGGCAAGGCGCCGCTGCTCTCGATCTTCGGCGGCAAGATCACGACCTACAGGAAGCTGGCCGAGCACGCGCTGGAGAAGTTGGCACCGCTCCTCGGCGCTTCGAGCGCGGGCTGGACGGCGAACGCGCCGCTGCCGGGGGGCGACATCCCGAACGCCGACTTCGCCGGCTTCCTGCGCGGCCTGATGCGGGATTACCCCTTCCTGCCCGAAGCGATGGCAGACCGGATCGGGGGCGCCTACGGCACGCGCGCCCGGCGCTGGCTCGGCGATGCTGAGGCTTTGGCCGACCTCGGCGAGCACATCGGTTACGACCTCTACGCGGCCGAACTCGCCTACCTCGCCCAAGAGGAGTGGGCGGTGAGTGGTGAGGACGCGCTCATGCGGCGCTCGAAGCTGGGCCTGCACCTTGACGACGCCGCCAGGGCCAGGGCAGACGCCTGGATGCGCGACCACGCGCCTATGCTCGAAGCGGCCGAATGACGCTCAGGCTCGACAAGATCGACCGGCGCGTCGGCGGCGAGGTCTGTCTCGCCGACGTCGATCTGGAACTGGCGCCGGGCCTGCACGTCCTCTTGGGTCCGACGCTCGCCGGCAAGACCTCGCTCATGCGGGTGATGGCGGGGCTGGACCGGCCGACCTCGGGCAGGGTCGTCGTCGACGGCCGGGACGTGACCGGGGCCGACGTCCGCCGCCGCAACGTCGCGATGGTCTACCAGCAGTTCATCAACTACCCCTCGTTCACGGTCTACGACAACATCGCCAGCCCCTTGAAGATCAAGGGGCTCGACAAGGCTTCGATCGAGCGCAAGGTGCGCGAGGCGGCGGAACGGGTGTCGATCGCGCCCCTGCTCGACCGGCTGCCGGCCGAACTCTCGGGCGGGCAGCAGCAGCGGGTCGCGATAGCTAGGGCCCTGGTCAAGGAGGCCGGCCTCCTCCTCCTCGACGAGCCCCTGGTCAACCTCGACTACAAGCTGCGCGAGGAGTTGCGCTTAGAGTTGCAGGACTTGTTCGCCGCCGGCCGGACCACGGTCGTCTACGCCACGACCGAGCCGATGGAAGCGCTCGTCATGGGCGGCAACGTCGTCCTCATGCACGAGGGCCGGGTGATCCAGACGGGCCCCACGGTCGAGGTCTACCACCGGCCGGGCTCGATCGCGGCGGCCGGGGTGTTCTCCGACCCGCCGATGAACCTGATCGCGGTCGACCTGGACGACGGCCGGGCGCGGGTGTCCGGCGGCGGGTTCGAGGTGCCGCTTCAAGGCCACCTGGCCCAGATGGACGGCCGCGGCGGCACGCTCGGCGTGCGCGCCAACCACCTGTTCTTGCGCCGCCACGCCGAGAACGACGTCGAGATCGAGGGCGAGGTCGAGGTGGCCGAGATCTCGGGCTCGGAAACCTTCGTCCACGTCCGCCACGGCGGGGTCGGCCTCGTCGTGCAGGAGGAGGGCGTCCACGCGCACCGCCCCGGCGAGCCGATCAGCGTCTTCGCCGATCCGGCCCGCTTCTACGCCTTCGAGGCGGGGGGCAAGCTCGCCGCCGCCCCGCCCCGTGCTGCCGTGACCGGCTGACGCCCGTGGCCCGCATCGCCTTCGACAAGCTCGCCCACAGCTACGCGCCCCGCGTCGAGACGCCGGCCGACTACGCCCTAAAACGCATGGACTTCGCCTGGGAGGACGGCGGCGCCTACGCGCTGTTGGGGCCGTCCGGCTGCGGCAAGTCGACCTTGCTCAACATCATCTCGGGGTTGCTCAGGCCGAGCGAGGGCCGCGTCCTCTACGACGGCCGCGACGTGACCGACCTGAAGCCGGCGCAGCGCAACATCGCCCAGGTGTTCCAGTTTCCGGTCATCTACGACACGATGAGCGTCTTCGAGAATCTGGCGTTTCCCTTGCG
Organism: Geminicoccaceae bacterium; assembly: GCA_965217265.1. GTDB lineage: Bacteria > Pseudomonadota > Alphaproteobacteria > Geminicoccales > Geminicoccaceae > JAGRGG01. The sequence continues at coordinate 794,035 of CBDCHP010000011.1, forward strand.
CAACCGCGGCGTGCCCAAGGACGCGGTCGAGCGGCGCGTCGCCGAGGTCGGGGCGATGCTGGATCTCGGCACGATGCTGGATCGGCGGGCGGCTAACCTCACCGCCGACCAGAAGCAGAAGATCTCGATGGGCCGGGGGCTGGTGCGCGAGGACGTGGCGGCGATCCTGTTCGACGAGCCCTTGACCGTCATCGACCCGCACCTGAAGTGGCTGTTGCGCCGCAAGCTGAAGGAAGTGCACGGCCGCTTCAAGCACACGATGGTCTACGTCACCCACGACCAGAACGAGGCGCTCACCTTCGCCGACCGCGTCGTCGTCATGTTCGACGGCGAGGTCGTGCAGCAGGGCAGCCCGCAGGACCTGTTCGAGCGGCCCGAGCACCGCTTCGTCGGCTACTTCATCGGCTCGCCCGGGATGAACTTCCTGCCCTGCCGCCTCGGCGACGGCGGCCTCGTCATCGAGGGCACCGACCTCGTCATGGGCGACCCCTGGGCCGGGGCCGCGCGGGCGCACGCCGAAGCCGGGCACGAGATCGGCGTCCGGCCCGAGCACGTCGAAGTCAAGGACGCCTTCGATCCCGACGCACTCGGCGCCAAAGTGTTGAGGGTCGAGGACTTGGGCAACTTCAAGCTCGTCACCGCCGGGATCGGCCCGCACAAGATCAAGGCGAAGCTGCCCGAGGACCGGCCGGTGCCGGGCGAGACGGCGTGGCTCGGCTTCAATCCCGACTTCACCCGGCTCTACGCAAACGGTCGGATGGTCGTTTAAGGATCGTTGGGGGGTTTAGAGAACAGATGGACAAGACCTGGAACAACAGGGCGTGGCTGCTCGTCGTCCCGGTGTTCCTGCTCGTCGCCTTCAGCGCGCTCATCCCGCTGATGACCGTCGTCAACTACGCCTTTCAGGACATTTTCGGGCCGGGCCAGGCGTTCTGGGTCGGCACCGAGTGGTTCGAGCAGGTGCTCGGCAGCGACGACTTCCAGGGCGCCCTCGGCCGGCAGGTTGTCTTCACCGGCGCGGTGCTGCTGATCGAGATCCCGCTCGGCATCGCCGTGGCGCTCGCCATGCCGGCCAAGGGCTGGCGGTCCTCGCTGGCGCTGGTCTTGATGGCGCTGCCCTTGCTGATCCCCTGGAACGTGGTCGGCACGATCTGGCAGGTCTTCGGCCGCGGCGACATCGGCTTGATGGGCTGGTTCTTGAACGGTGTGCTCGGCCTCGACTACAACTACACCGCCGACCCGCTGGATGCTTGGCTCACCGTGCTCGTCATGGACGTCTGGCACTGGACGCCGCTCGTCGTTCTCCTGTGCTACGCCGGCCTGCGCGCCATCCCCGACGCCTTCTATCAAGCCGCCGCGATCGACGGCGCGTCCAAGTCGAAGGTGTTTTACTACATCCAACTGCCCAAGCTGCGCGGCGTCCTGCTCATCGCCGTTCTCCTACGCTTCATGGACAGCTTCATGATCTACACCGAGCCCTTCGTCGTCACCGGCGGCGGCCCCGGCAACGCCACCACCTTCCTCAGCCAGGCGCTGGTCAAGCAGGCGCTCGGCCAGTTCGACCTCGGCCCGGCGGCCGCCTACTCGCTCATCTACTTCCTCATCATCTTGCTGTTCAGCTTCGTCTTCTACACGGCGATGACGCGCGCCGGCAAGGGAGAGTGAGCCGATGCGAAAGCGCACGATCGGCCTGTTGATCTACTTCGTCTTCCTCTTGCTGCCGATCTACTGGCTCATCGTCATGAGTCTGAAGACGAACCAGGAAATCCTCGGCCGGCTGACCCTGTGGCCGCAAACGCTGACGCTGCAGAACTACGTCACGATCTTCAGCGACCCGTCCTGGTACACCGGCTACATCAACAGCTTCACCTACGTCGCCATGAACACGGTCATCTCGCTCGCCGTGGCGCTGCCGGCGGCCTACGCCTTCTCGCGCTACCGCTTCGTCGGCGACAAGCACATGTTCTTCTGGCTGCTTACCAACCGCATGGCGCCGCCCGCTGTCTTCGTCCTCCCCTTCTTCCAGCTCTACCAGACGGTCGGGTTGTTCGACACGCACATCGCCGTCGCGCTGGCGCACTGCCTGTTCAACGTGCCCCTGGCGGTCTGGATCCTAGAGGGTTTCATGTCGGGCGTGCCGCGCGAGATCGACGAGACCGCCTACCTCGACGGGATGGGCTTTCCCGGCTTCTTCTTCAAGGTGTTCGTGCCGCTCATCAAGGCCGGCATCGGCGTCACCGCCTTCTTCTGCTTCATGTTCTCCTGGGTCGAACTCCTGATCGCGCGCACGCTGACCTCGGTCGAGGCGAAGCCCATCGCCGCCACGATGACCCGCACCGTCTCGGCCGCCGGCATGGATTGGGGCCTGCTCGCGGCGGCCGGCGTCTTGACCATCATCCCCGGCGCCGTCGTCATCTACTTCGTGCGCAACTACATGGCCAAGGGCTTCGCCCTGGGCCGCGTCTGAGGGAGCCGAACGTGGAGACGATCACCGCCGCCCCCCTCGGCTTGTGGGCGTATCTGGAGACGTTTCAGGCGCCGGCCGCGCTGCAATGGATGAACTGGACGGTGCCGACCGCCCTGTTCTTCATTACCATCGCCTTGATGCTCTTGTGCATGACGACGCTCGAACTCGTCCGGCCGACCGTCGAGCGCAAGGGCTTGCTGCCGATCTCGACGACGCGCGGCGACCGTTTGTTCATCGGCCTGCTGGGAGCCGCCTTCGTCCACCTCGCGTGGCTGGGCCTCACCGACCTGCCCCTGGTCTACGGCTCGATCGCGGCGCTGGTCTGGTTCGTCGCCGAGATGGTCTGGGGCTGAGGATTTTGTTTGATGGATGCGGCGAAGAACGCCTTCGCGCCGCGCCGCCGGGTTCGCCCGGTCGCAACGGGGGCCAAACGATGCACAGGGAGTAGCATCTTGACCAAGAAGAAACTGATGCTGGGCGCGGCGATCGCCGTCATCATAGCGGGCGCCGGGCCGGCGATGGCCGACATGGCGGCGGCCGAGAAGTGGGTCGACGAGGAGTTCCAGCCCTCGACGCTCTCGCGCGACGAGCAGTTGCAGGAGATGCAGTGGTTCATCGACGCGGCGCAGAAGCTGAAGGACCAGGGTGTCAGCGAGATCAACGTCGTCTCCGAGACGATCACGACGCACGAGTACGAGGCGCAGACGCTGGCGAAGGCGTTCACCGAGATCACCGGGCTCAAGGTCAACCACGACCTGATCCAGGAAGGCGACGTGATCGAGAAGATCCAAACCCAGATGCAGTCGGGCCAGAACATCTACGACGGCTACGTCAACGATTCGGACCTGATCGGCACGCACAGCCGCTACGGCTACGTCGTGCCACTCTCCGACTGGATGGCGGGCGAGGGTGCGGAATTCACCTCGCCGACGCTCGACCTCGACGACTTCATCGGCACCAGCTTCACGACCGGCCCAGACGGCAAGCTCTACCAGTTGCCCGACCAGCAGTTCGCCAACCTCTATTGGTTTCGCGCCGACTGGTTCGAGCGCGAGGACTTGAAGCAGCAGTTCCAGGACAAGTACGGCTACGAACTGGGCGTGCCGGTTAATTGGTCGGCCTACGAGGACATCGCCGACTTCTTCACCAACGACGTCAAGGAGATCGACGGCGTTCGCGTCTACGGCCACATGGACTACGGCAAGAAGGATCCGTCCTTGGGCTGGCGCTTCACCGACGCGTGGCTGTCGATGGCCGGCACCGGCGACAAGGGCCTGCCGAACGGCCAGCCGGTCGACGAGTGGGGCATTCGCATCGAGGGCTGCCACCCGGCCGGCTCCAGCGTCACCCGCGGCGGCGCCACCAACGCGCCGGCCTCGGTCTACGCCTTGCAAAAGTACATCGACTGGCTGAAGGCCTACGCCCCGCCCGAGGCGCCGGGCATGACCTTCTCCGAGGCCGGTCCCGTGCCCGGGCAGGGCAACGTGGCGCAGCAGATCTTCTGGTACACCGCCTTCACTGCGGCCCTGTCGCAAGAGGGCCTGCCGGTCGTCAACGACGACGGCACGCCCAAGTGGCGCATGGCGCCGTCCCCGCACGGCGCCTATTGGGAGGAGGGCATGAAGCTCGGCTACCAGGACGTGGGCTCGTGGACCCTGCTCGAATCGACCCCCGTCGAGCGGCGGCAGGCGGCGTGGCTCTACGCCCAGTTCACGACGGCGAAGACGACGTCGTTGAAGAAGACGATCGAGGGCCTGACCCCGATCCGCGAGAGCGACATTCAAAGCGAGGCGATGACCGAGCTAGCGCCGAAGCTGGGCGGCCTGGTCGAGTTCTATCGGAGCCCCGCCCGCGTCGCCTGGACGCCGACCGGGATCAACGTGCCCGACTACCCCAAGCTCGCCCAACTCTGGTGGTCGAACGTCGCCGAGGCCGTCACCGGGTCGGTGTCGGCGCAAGAGGCGATGGCCAGTTTGGCCGAGCAGCAGGACCGCGTCATGATGCGCCTGGAGCGCGCCGGCGTGCAGGCTGAGTGCGGCCCGAAGCTCAACGAAGAAGAGGACGCGCAGGCCTGGTTCGATCGGCCGGGCGCGCCCAAGCCCAAGCTCGACAACGAGAAGCCAGAAGGGCAGACCGTCGCCTACGACACGCTGCTCCAGGCGTGGCAGGAGGGTAAGGCGATGCCCGAGGGCGTGAAGTAGGCGAACACTGCCGCCTTCTTTCGTCGAAGATCGTGGGAACGGGGGCTTTCGAGTCCCCGTTCTCGTTGACCCGGTTAGAACGCCGGACGGCGATCGGACCGGGAGAGCACCGACCTTGAAAGACCTGTTCAGTTTCGCGCCCTACGAATTGGGCCTGTTGGCGCTCGGCTTGTGCCTGCTCGCCGGCGTCTGGCTGCCGGTCGCCCTGTTTCGGCGCCACGTCACCCTGCCCCTGGTGCCGCTCTTGGGCGGCATGGCGGTGTTTGCCTTTTTACCCGACATCTACGACTTCGACCCGTTCTCGAAGGAAAAGCTCACCGTCTGGGAGAAGCTGACCGAGGCCGTGGTCGTCATCTCCCTCGTCGGCGCGGGTTTGAAGATCGACAGCCGGCGGCTCCTGCTGGCGGCACCCGTGCGCCGCCTCCTCTTCCTCGCCATGCCGCTGTGCATCGCGCTTACCGCCCTCCTTGCCTGGGGCCTCGCCGGCCTCGCCGTGCCGGCGGCCCTTCTCATCGGCGCCGTCCTCGCCCCGACCGACCCCGTGCTCGCCGGCGACTTGCAGGTGGCGGGGCCGAAGGAGGGCGACACGCACGGGGTCCGCCTGACGCTCACGGCCGAGGCCGGCTTCAACGACGGCCTCGCCTTTCCCTTCACCTACCTCGCCATCGCCGCCGCGAGCTTGGGCTTCAGCGACCCGTCCTGGCTCGGGACGTGGTTCCTGCAGGACGTGCTCTACCGCGTCGTCGTCGGCGCGATCGTCGGCGCCCTCATCGGCCGGATCCTCGCCCACCTGATCTACACCGGCCCCTCCGACACCTCCGTCGCGGCCACGGGCATCGCCTCGATCGCCTTGTGCCTCTTCCTCGTCGCCTACGGCGGTGCTGAACTGCTGGGCGGCTACGGCTTCATCGCCGCCTTCGTCGCGGCGCTCGTCATGCGCGCCGTCGCGCCCGACGACGACTACAACCAAGCCCTGTTCAACTTCATCGAGGAGATCGAGCACGCCGCCCTCGTCCTGGTCCTCTTCCTCTTGGGCGGCGTCATCCTGATCGTCATGCCGTATTTGACTTGGGGCGGTGCCGCCGTCGCGTTCGGCCTCGTCCTCGTCGTCCGCCCGCTCGTCGCCTGGGTCACGCTCGCGGGCGTCGGCTGGTCGTGGCAGGACCGGCTGGCGACCTCGTTCTACGGCATCCGCGGCATCGGCTCGCTCTACTACCTCGCCTACGCCCTGGGCCAAGCCAACTTCGCCGGCCACGAACTCCTGTGGGCGATCGTCATCACGACGATCCTCCTCTCCGCCGTCGTCCACAGCCTGACCGCCCCCTACGCCATGGCGCGGCTCTCCAAGAGCGGCGGCTGGTTCTAGCGGCCCTGGACAGACCCGGACCGAGCCGCTATATCCCCGCCGGTGCGAGCGCCCAGGTAGCTCAGTCGGTAGAGCAAGGGACTGAAAATCCCTGTGTCGGCGGTTCGATTCCGTCCCTGGGCACCATTACGCTTCGCGTGCGCTGCCGCGCGGGCTTTTTCTCTTATTTATCGAATCGGCCGCAACGCCGAGGACCAGCCTCGGACAAAGTAAAAAACAGAAAAAGAAAGCCCGCGCGGCAGCGCACGCGCAAGCGTTCAATCCTAAACACAAAACGCCCCGGCCATGTGTGACCGGGGCGCCCGTCGAGAACGATCAAGCGTTGCCGGCCGTCTCGCCCGACTTCAGCAGTTGGCGCAGGACGTAGTGCAGGATGCCGCCGTTCTTGTAGTAGGCGACCTCGTCGGCGGTATCGAGGCGGACCAGGAGCGGCGTCTCCTCGCTCGTGCCGTCCTCGCGCTTGATCGTCATCGTGACCTCCAGGCGCGGCCTAAGGTCGCTCAAGCCCGTGATGCTAACCTCCTCCGAGCCGTCGAGGTTCAAGCCCTGCCACGACTGGCCGTGCCTGAAGACGCAGGGCAGCACGCCCATGCCGACGAGGTTCGAGCGGTGGATGCGCTCGAAGCTCTCGGCCACCACCGCCTTGACGCCGAGCAGGAGCGTGCCCTTCGCCGCCCAGTCGCGCGAGGAGCCGGTGCCGTACTCCTTGCCGGCGACGACGACGAGCGGCACGCCGCGCTCCTTGTAGGTCATCGCCGCGTCGTAGATCGACATCTCCTCGCCGTCCGGCTGGAGGAGGGTGTAGCCGCCCTCCTTGTTGTCCAGCATCCGGTTCTTGATGCGGATGTTGGCGAACGTGCCGCGCATCATCACCTCGTGGTTGCCGCGGCGCGAGCCGTACGAGTTCCAGTCCTTGCGCCCGATCTGGTAGCTCTCCAGGTACTGCGCCGCCGGACTGTCCTTGGCGATCGAGCCGGCCGGGCTGATGTGGTCGGTCGTGATCGAGTCGCCGAACAGGCCCAGGATGCGCGCGCCCTCGATGTCGTCGACCTCCGCCTTGGGCTCCTTGTCCATGCCCTCGAAGTAGGGCGGCAGGCGGACGTAGGTGCTGCTGTCCTGCCAGTCGTAGGTCATGCCCTCCAAGTCGGCGCCGACCTTCTGCCAGTGCTCGTCGCCCTTGAAGACGTCGGCGTAGGAGGACTTGAACATCGCGTCGGTGACGGAGGAGGCGACGACCTCACTCACCTCGGCCGGCGTCGGCCAGATGTCCCTCAAGTAGACGTCCTTCCCGTCCTTGCCCTTACCGATCGGGGCCTTGGCGAGGTCGATCTCCAAGGATCCTGCCAGCGCGTAGGCGACGACCAGCGGCGGCGAGGCGAGGTAGTTGCCCTGTACTTGCGGATGGACGCGGCCCTCGAAGTTGCGGTTGCCGGAGAGCACCGCGCCGACGACGAGGTTGTTGGCGTCGATCGCGTCGGCAATCGGGTCGGGCAAGGGGCCGGAATTGCCGATGCAGGTCGTGCAGCCGTAGCCGACGAGGTCGAAGCCGAGCTTGTCGAGGTCCTCGTTCAGACCTGACGCGGCGAGGTAGTCGGTCACCACCTGCGAGCCGGGGGCGAGCGAGGTCTTGACCCAGGGCTTGCGCTCCAGACCCTTCTCGATCGCCTTCCTGGCGACGAGCCCCGCGCCCAGCATCACCGAAGGGTTGGAGGTGTTGGTGCAGGACGTGATCGCGGCGATCACCACGTCGCCGTGGCCGAGCGTCGCGTCGCTGCCCTCGATCGGGACCTCGGTGTCGCGCGGACTCGCCTTCGACGCCGCCTTGTAGGCGCCCTCGAAGCTCTGCGGCACGTCGCTGAGTGCTACCCGGTCCTGCGGCCGCTTCGGCCCCGCGAGCGAGGGAACCACGTCGCCCAAGTCCAGTCCCAGCGTGTCGCTGAACTCAGGGTCGGCGGCGTCGTCCTCGCGCCACATGCCCTGCGCCTTGGCGTAGGCCTCGACCAGCTTGACCCGCGCCGGCTCGCGGCCGGTGAGCCGCATGTAGTCGAGCGTGATCGCGTCGATCGGAAAGAAGCCGCAGGTGGCGCCGTACTCGGGCGCCATGTTGGCGATCGTCGCCCTGTCCGCCAGCGGCAGGTTGGAGAGGCCCGGGCCGTAGAACTCGACGAACTTGCCGACGACGCCCTTCTTGCGCAGCATCTCGGTGACGGTGAGGACGAGGTCGGTCGCGGTCGCCCCTTCGGGCAGCTTGCCGGTCAGCTTGAAGCCGATCACCTCGGGGATCACCATCGAGACCGGCTGGCCCAGCATCGCGGCCTCGGCCTCGATGCCGCCGACGCCCCAGCCCAAGACGGCGAGGCCGTTGACCATCGTCGTGTGGCTGTCGGTGCCGACCAGCGTGTCGGGGTAGGCGATCTCGGTGTTGCCGTCCTTGGCGGACCAGACGACTTGGCTTAAATATTCGAGGTTGACCTGATGGCAGATCCCTGTGCCCGGCGGCACGACGCGGAAATTGTCGAACCCGCCCTGGCCCCAGCGCAGGAAGGCGTAGCGCTCGCCGTTGCGCTGGTACTCCATCTCGACGTTGCGCTTGAACGATTGCGGCCCGCCGAAGCTGTCGACCTGGACCGAGTGGTCGATGACGAGGTCGACCGGCGAGAGCGGATTGATCTTCTTCGGATCGCCGCCCAAGGTCACCATCGCGTCGCGCATCGCGGCGAGGTCGACCACGGCCGGTACGCCGGTGAAGTCCTGCATCAAGACGCGGGCCGGGCGGTAGGCGATCTCGCTGTCGGAGCGCTTGTCCTTCAGCCAGCCGGCCATCGCCTTGAGCTGGTCGATCCCGACCGTCTCGCCGTCTTCCCAGCGGAGCAGGTTCTCCAATAAGACCTTCAAGGAGAACGGCAGGCGCGTGACGTCGCCCAACTGCTTGGCCGCCTCGGGCAGCGAGAAGTAGTCGTAGCCGCGTCCCTCGACATCGAGTTGCCGCCGCACGTTCAGACTGTCGTGGCCGCACACCTGCACGTCGCTGTCCTTCCGGTAAAGATCGAGGGACGCCGGCCGAGCCGACGCCCCGTCCTATGCCCAACTTAGGCGCTTTTTCCCCGGTTGCCCAGGTGGCGGCGTGTCTCAGATCGGGGCGGGGCGGTATCAGCGCGGCGTGAAGAGGCAAATTCATATCGCGCGCCCGGCATCAATCTATCCAGCCTGGAACGCTTGCCATTCGAATATTTATCCGAGGCCGGCTTCGGCGTTGAAGCCAATTTCATCCGTTAACACTGGCAAAAAAAGGAAAGGCCGCGCCCCCAGCGCACGCGAAGCGTTCTCACCGGGTCGAACTGAGGCACGCCCCCCCACCCAGGGCGGCCGCGTGTCTCAGGCGGCGCCCCGATCAGGATGCGGCGCCGACGCGGCCGGCGGGGGCGCCGGCAGCAGGCCCCGCTCGGCGTACCACGCGGCGGTGCGGCGCAAGCCTTCGCGCATCGTCACGCTCGGCCGGTAGCCGAGGCGCCGCTCCGCCTTGGTCGTGTCGTAGGCGCGGTTGTTGATGAAGAAGTCGACGCGGCGGCGGTAGAGCGGCGGGTCGATGCCGAACGGCCGGCAGACGATCTCGCAGGCGTGGCCGAGGAGCCGGACGGGGGAGGCCGGCAGGCGCACGACGCGCTGGTCCTTCTGGCCGAGCAGGTCGGCCAGGGTTCGCGTCACGTCGTTCAAGGACGGCCGCTCCGGCCCGCCGACGATGAACGCCTCGCCGCCGACGCCGGGCTCGGTGGCGGCGAGGACGAAGGCGTCGATCAGGTCGTCGATGTAGACGAGGTGGTAGCCGGCCCGGCCTGAGCCCAGCATCACCGTGCGCTTCTTCTGCGCCAGCTTGAACAGCTTCAAGAGGCGCGTGTCGCCGGGGCCGTAGACCGGCGTCGGGCGCAGGACGACGACCTCGGTGCCGAGCTCGGCACCGAGGTCGCGCGCCAGTTCGTCGCCCGCGGCCTTGGTCTCCTCGTAGATGCCGTCGGGCCTGAGCGGGGCATCCTCGTTCAAGGGCGCCCCCTCGACGTTGCCGTGGATGCCGACCGTCGAGCAGTGCACGACCCGGCGCACGCCGTGGCGGGCGGCGGCCTCGACGACGTGGCGCACGGCCTCGACGTTGATCGCGCGGTAGCGCTCGTCGGCGAGGTTCGGCTCGCGAAAGGTGCCGGCGACGGCGAAGACGACCTCGATGCCGGCCATGGCGCGGTCGAGCGCGTCGGGATCGGTGATGTCGCCTTGCACCGCCTCGACGTCGGCGAGGCCGACGGCTTCGAGCCGCTCGGGTGCCCGCACGAAGGCGCGGACCGCGTGGCCTTCCTCGACCAGACGGCGGGCGAGCGCCGCGCCGACGAAACCCGTGGCGCCGGTGACCAAGGCTTGCATGGGGGCTTTACCCTTTTTACTTGAGGCCGTTTTCGTTGACGATCCTACACCCGTTTCGCGCCCCCGTCGCGCATCCTGAGCACCCGTGCGGGCGATCCCGCCGCGACCGACCACGCCGGGAGCGGCTTGTTGACGAGGCTGCCGGCGCCGATCACCGCCCCCTCGCCGACCTCGACCGCGTCGAGGAAGAGGCAGCCCATGCCGATCAGGCAGCGGTCGCCGATGCGGATCGGACCCTCGGTGAAGCGCATCTGCCCGCGCCCGCCCTGCCCGTCGTCCGGGCCGGGCCCGCCCGCGGCGTCGGGGAGGCCCCGCTCGATCTGGAACACGCCGCCCGAGATCTTGGCGCCGCCCCCTAAGACGACCTCCTTGCCGATGAAGGTGCCGCCCTGGCTGTGGACGACGCTGCTTGATCCGATGTCGCAGTCGGGGCCGATATGGACCGGGCCGATCTTGGCCTGCAGCATCACGTCGCGGCCGATGATGGTCCGATCGCCGATGATCACACCCTCAAGCCCGGCGCCGCGGCCGTCGATCACGACGCCGTCGTCGAGGACGACGCCTTGCCCGAGCGTGATGTTCTTGGCGTTGCGGATCACGAGGCCCTTGCCGAAGATCACGCCCTTGCCGCAGCCCTTGAACAGGCGCGGGTAGAAGGCCTTGCGCAGCGCGATGCCGAGGGCGCCCGGCAGGCCGCCCAGGAGCGAGGTGATGAGTTCGTAGACGAGGAGGTCGCGGTACGGGCGCTCGGGGCCGACGACGAGGTCGGCGTAGCGGCGCGCCTGCGATTTGTCGCTGTCGAACAGCTTGGCGCGGATGAACTCGTCCTCGCCGAGCCGCGCCTTGTCCGGCACCCCCGCCATGTGTCTTCGCCCTTCGCTTCGATCGGTCGGGCGAAACCTAGAAAGACCAAGCCCCGGCCGCAAGCTCAGCGAAGCGCACCCCGCAGCGCCGCCGCCGTGGCGAAGGGGGCGAGTGCCAGGGCGGCGAGGCTGAGCGCCGCCAGGATCAAGAACGGCGCCTTGGCGGCGATGCCGAGCAGGACGCCGTCGACCGCGCCGACGCCGAAGATCAGGATCGGGATGTAGAGCGGCAGGACGAGGAGGCCCATCAGCACGGCCCCGGCCCGGCTGCCGGCGAGGAGGGCGGCCCCCAGCGCCCCGATCATGGTCAAGGCGGGCGTGCCGAGCAGGAGGGCGAGCGGCAGGACCCAGAGCGCCTCGGCCGGCAGGCTCATCAGGATCGCGAGGAGCGGCGAGACGAGGATCAGCGGCAAGACGGTCGTCAGCCAGTGCGCGGCGCAGCGGCCGGCGACGAGGAGCGGCAGGGGGGCGACCGCCAGCGCCATCTGCTCCAGGCTGCCGTCCTCCAGGTCCGCCTGCCAGACCCGCTCCAGGCCGAGGAGGACCGAGAGGAGGGCCAAGACCCAGATGACGCCGCCGCCGATGCGCGCCAGCACGTCGGGCGAGGCGCCGACGCCCAAGGGAAACAGGGCGAGCGCCAGGAGGAAGAAGACGAGCCCGACCAGGGTCTCGCCGCCGCGGCGGCGGGCTTGGCGCAGGTCGCGCCGGATCAGGGCGAGGACGGGACCGAACAAGGCTTCAGCCCAGTTCCAGGACATAAGCCCGGTCGAGCGCCACGTCGCCGTGGGTCGCGGCGACGACGGTGCCGCCGCCGGCGCGGTGCCTCGCGATCAGGGCTTCGAGCCGAAGGCGGCTCTCGGCGTCGAGGCCGACGCCGGGCTCGTCCAGGAGCCATAACGGCCGCGGCACCGCCGCGAGACGGGCGAGCGCCAGACGGCGGCGCTGCCCGGCGGAAAGAAAGCGCGCCGGCGTTCGGCGCAAGGGCACGAGGCCGAGCGCGTCGAGCCCGGCCTCGATCGTGCCGCCGCCCGCGAGCCGCACGGCCGCGCCCAAGTTCTCCTCAACGCTCAACAAGGGCTTGGCCGGGCTCGTGTGGCCGACATAGTGCAGGGTCTCGCCCTCGCGCCCGCGCAAGTCCTCGCCGGCAAAATCTATCCGCCCGCCGTCGGGTTCGAGAAAGCCGGCGACGAGGCGCAAGAGCGTCGACTTGCCGCTGCCGTTCGGCCCGCGCAGGGTCAGGGCCTCGCCGGGCCGAAGCGTGAAGTCGATTTCGGCCAGGACGAGGCGCCCGCCGCGCCAGCAGGCGAGCCCCTCGACCTCCAACCCGCCCTCAGCCGCGACGATCGTCGATCACCTTGCCGTCGGCCGGCAGCGTGCCCGGCGCCACGAGCTCGACCTCGGCGCGCAGGCCGGTCACGGCGCGCGCGCCCCCGGCCACCGCCGCCGCCAAGCCCTCGGCCGGGGCGGCGCCCGTCTCGCACAAGAGGCGGAGCCGGTCCTGCCCCCCCTCGCTCTCGACGACGAGCCGCAGCCGGCCGAGGCCGGGGTGGCGGTGCTTGATCGCGGCCACCTGCTCCGGGTGGACGAACATGCCGCGCACCTTGGCCGTCTGGTCGGCGCGCCCGAGCCAGCCCTTGAGGCGGCGGTTGGTCCGGCCGCAGGGGCTGAATCCCGCCATGATCGCCGAGAGGTCGCCGGTCGCGAAGCGGATCAAGGGGTAGTCCGGGTTGAAGACCGTGACCACGACCTCGCCGACCTCGCCGTCCGGCACCGGATCGCCCGTGCCGGGGCGGACGATCTCCACGATCACCGCCTCGTCCTGGATCAGCCCCTCGCGGGCGCGGCTCTCATAAGCGATCAGGCCGAGGTCGGCCGTGGCGTAGCACTGGTAGGCGTCGATCCCGTGCGCGTCCTCCAAGTGTGCCCGCATGTTGGGGGTGAACGCCTCGCCCGAGACCAGCGCCTTCTTGAAGCCCGCGCGCAGGCCCTGCTCGGTCATCTTGTCGAGCAGGATGCGCAAGAAAGACGGCGTACCGACATAGGCGACGGGCTTGAGGGCGTGGATCGCGTTCGCCTGCAAGTCGGTCTGGCCGGTGCCGCCGGGGATCACCGGGCAGCCGAGCGCCCGCGCCCCGCCGTCGGCCATGAAGCCGGCCGGGGTCAGGTGGTAGGAGAACGTGTTGTAGACGAGATCGCCCTGGCGAAAGCCGGCCGCGAACATGGCGCGGGTGAAGCGCCAGTAGTCGCCGCGCGCCCCTTCCGGGTCGAAGATCGGGCCGGGCGAGGCGAACAGGCGGCCCAAGCGGCCGATCGGGGTGGCGCACAGGCCCCCGAACGGGGGCGTCTCGCCCTGCAGGCCGATCAGGTCGCGCTTGCGCAGGAGCGGCAGGATGCCAAGCGCCCCTCGATCGGTGATCCGGTCGATCGCGACCTCGGCGAGCGTCGCCTGGAAGTAGGGCGTCGTCTCGACCGCGTGGCGCAAGAGGCCCGGCAGGGCGTTGAACAGCACGGCCTCGCGCTCGTCGGGCCGGCGCACTTCCTGCCGGTCGAAGTAGCTGTCGCTCGTCTCGGGCGGCATGGACGCTCCGCTCAGGCCGTCGCGGTTTCGCGCGGGCATCGTTCTCTCGCCCGACGGATCATGAGGCAACGGCGGGCGTCTTGGCCACGGCGTAGTGGGCACGCAATTCCCCGACGAGGGCGTTCAGCCACCGATCGTCGCGCCCGCGGTCGAGCCAGCCCTGCCAGAGCTCCTCGAAGCTCAAGAACATCAAGCGCACCTTGCTGTCGTCCACCGCCTCGACGAGGCGGGCGAGTTCGGCGCGGTGGCGCGCGAAGGGCTCGGCGACGGCGTCGTCCTCCCAGAACAAATAGAGGAGGACGATGCGCTGGCGCGGGAACGTGGTGCCGACGCCGACGGCGAGCTTGACGAGACCGACGACATCGAGGTGGTGATAATCGTCAAAACCGTTGACCGGCGCTTGCAGCAGTTGCAGCCAGGGGGCCAAGCCCGGCGTCTCCCCGTTCAGGGCGAGCTTCGGGCGCGACCCGCGCGGCTTGAGGTAGTCGAACCCCTTTGCCGTCACCGCGACCACCTCGTCGTTGCGCCACGCGATCAAGTCGAGCCTGGGCGGCGTGCCGCGCGCGCCGGCCGGGCAGCGGGCGTGGAAGCGCAGGTGCTCGAAGCCCGACACCTCGCCTAAGTACAGGCCGTCGGTCCGTTCGACCCAGGGCAAGAAGGAGTTGAGCGCCACGAACGCGCCGCTCTCGGCCCGGCTGAGCGGCGCCGCGTCGATGCCGTTGGGAAAAGCTCTGCCGTTGGCGCGCAGGCACGGCAGAAGACCGCTCTGCCAGTCCTTGAGGCGCCCGTCCGATCGAAACGCGTCCGCACCGACCGAGCGACGCAACGCGCGCTTCAGCGTCCGCGTGGCCTGCCTGCCGATGTCTGGACGGTGTTGCCCGTCCATGCTTCTCTCACCTATCTATAGCCACCGTTTGCGGCGTTTGTAGCTCTTGATGTCGCGAAAGCTCTTGCGCTCGGCTCCTGAGAGCCCGAGGTAGAATTCCTTGACATCCTGATTGTTTCGCAAGGAAACCGCCGGTCCGTCAAGGACAATGCGCCCATTTTCGAGAATGTAGCCGTAGCCGGCGTAGCGCAGCGCGATGTTGGTGTTCTGCTCGGCGAGCAGCAGCGTCACGCCCTCGTCGCGGTTCAAGCGGACGACGATCTCGAAGATCTCCTCGACCAGTTGCGGTGCCAGACCCATCGAGGGTTCGTCGAGCAGGATCATCTTCGGTCGCGCCATCAGTGCCCGGCCGATCGCGCACATCTGCTGCTCGCCGCCCGAGGTGTAGCCGGCCTGACTGCGCCGCCGCTCCTTTAGCCGCGGGAAGTAGGCGTAGACCCGCTCCAGGTCCTCCCCGACCGCGGCCTTCGAGGCCTTGCGGGTGTAGGCGCCGGCGAGCAGGTTCTCCTCGATCGTCAGGTGCTCGAAACAGTGCCGCCCCTCCATCACCTGCACGACGCCGCGCTTGACGAGGTCGGTCGTCGCGAGGCCTTGCACCGCCCGGCCCTCCAATTCGACCCTGCCCTTGGTCACCTCGCCGCGCTCGGCTTTGAGCAGGTTCGAGATCGCGCGCAGCGTCGTCGTCTTGCCGGCCCCGTTGCCTCCTAAGAGCGCCACGACGCCGCCCTTGGGCACGGCGAGCGAGACGCCCTTCAAGACGAGCACGACGTGGTCGTAGACGACCTCGACGTTGTGCAAGGCCAAGAGGGTTCCGGCGGCGGGAAGATCGACCCCCACCCCCGTCTCGGCCTGCGCCCCGCCGAGGCTCAAGAGGCCGGGCATTCCCGCGGCTCGATGCCCTTCTCCTCGGCGTAGGCCGCGGCGGATTCCTCGATCATCGGCCGCACCACGTCCTGCATCGGCTCGATCCAGTCCGAGACGCGCTCCCAGTCCTCGCCGGTCCACTGCTGGATGAAGACCGGGCCGGAGCCCTCGTGGTCGGCGCAGGTGACGCGGATCGGCTGCATGAAGCCCTCAAGGCCGAGCTCCTTCAGCCGCGCCTCGTTCAGGTCCAGGTTCTCGAAGCCGTCGCGCACCTCCTCGCCGGTGAGCGCCTTCTCCCCGTGCATCGCTTGCGCCGTGCGGATCGCCTCGACGGTGATGATCGCGTTGGCGAGCCCGCGGTTGTAGAGCACCTCGCCGACCCGGCCGCGATCGCCCGCACCCAGGCCCTCGTCGTAGACGTTCGCATAGATCGCTTGATGCACGTCGAAGCCGTCGCCGAGGCCGGTGAAGTTCGCCGCCTTGTAGCCCGTCGCCGCGTCCCCCGCCGGGCGCACGTCCTGCTCGGCGCCGGCCCACCAGTTGCCGATGAAGCGGTCCATCGGAAAACCGACCGAGGCCGCCTCCTGGATCGCCGTCGCGTTCATCACGCCCCAGCCCCACATCACCGCCCAGTCGGGCCGGTACTGGCGCCCGACTTTCAGCCAGACCGACTTCTGCTCCAGGCCCGGCGGTGCGACGGGGTAGAGGCCGAGGTCGAAGCCGTACGTCTCGGCCAAGTTCTCCAAGGTCGAGATCGGCTCCTTGCCATACGCGCTGTCGTGGTAGATCAGCGCGATCTTCTTGTCTTTGAGCGCCTCCATGCCGCCTTCCTCGTCGGCGATGTACTTCACGATCGCGGTCGCCTGCGACCAGTACGTCGTCGGCATGGTGAAGACATAAGGGAACACCCGCCCGTCCGAGGCGTCGGTCCGGCCGTAGCCCATCGTGAACATCGGGATCTTGTCGGCCTTGACCCGCTCAAGCAGGGCGTAGGTGATCCCGGTCGAGAGCGGGCTGATCGCCGCCGCGCCCGTGGCCCCTTGCCCCTTCAGGCGCTCGTAGCACTCGACGCCCTTGTCGTTGTTGTACTGGGTGTCGCACTCCTCGAACGCGATCTTGACGCCGTTGATGCCGCCGTCGCGCTCGTTGACCAGGGTGTAATAATCGGCGAGCGCGTTGGCCCAGGGCTCGCCGTTCGGCCCGTAGGGTCCCGTGCGGTAGACGAGCGAGGGAATGAACTGCTCCTCCGCCCCCTGCGCCGGCGCCTCGGCGGCAAAGCCCAGGCCGATCGTTGCCGCGCCGATCGCGGCGAGTAGATGTCGCACTTCGTTTGGCCTCCCAGAGCCCGTTCGCGTTGTGTTGCGACCATAGCTAGCACGGGGGCGAGGGGGCGCCAAGCAAAGGAGCATCCAAAGGCAGCAGCAGCCTTGGATTACGGCAAGCGCCAATTCGTTGTAAAATCAAGTGTCTCGATCATGTCGAATAGAGTGCAGCAGGGCACGTTAAATGTTCGGCATACGTCAGGAATCTTTCGATTAGCACCTAACTTTTTCGGAGACGAAACCTCAAAGCTAACAACACTTCGTTCACCAGGAGCTGCAACAGCATAGGCGATTAGAAACGGATCGCGGCCGACCCGTTCGATCTCATCTTCATTGAGTTTACCGTAACCTTTATGAATGACCTGACCCACTGAGACAGAGTCGACTTCCTCGTCAAACAGCAGTGCCTGCTTAATGTCAGTATCCTTAAGCCAGTCTACCAACTCGCCGCGCCCTACTGTCACTTCCTCAAATTGCTCGAAAGGAATTTTGACGTTTCCTTGTCTGCCCTGATAGCAAAGCCAATTCCAAAAAACGGGAAAACGCTTTAGTGGATAAGCCCGACGATCGCCCGTAATAAGCGGGTCCGCATCAAGCAGATAGAGCAATCGTCGAGGGTCTCAGGCTAGCATAGACCGGAGGTCGCCGATCTTGTCGTTGCCGCCGAAGCGGGCGAACAGCGCGATCGAGGCGTCCACCATGCGCACGGCCTTGGAGACCACGATCGACCGGCGCCGAAAGCGGGCGAGCCAGTGCCGCTGGCGGGCGTGGTCGCGCTCGATGCCGTGGGTCTCCTTTTTGCCGACGTAGAGCCGGCCTTGGGGGATCGCCTTCTCGTAGGCGGCCCAGTCGTCGGTGCAGTAGAGCCGCACGCCCCAGCGCTTCAGGCGCTTGAGAAGGCGTTCAAGGGTGGCTCGGTCACGACCCCCCAGCTCCCAGTCGATGAGCCGTCCCGTAGCACGATCCCGAGCCTTCCAGACCCACAGCTTGTTCGGCTTTTTTTGAGGTAGTGCCACATCTCGTCCAGCTCGACCACGACGGCACGGCCTTCGGGCTCGGGCTTTTGCGCGTAGACTTCCGCAAAGCGCTCGATCCAGGCCTGCACCGTGGGGGTCGACACCCCGAGCAGCTTGGCGGTGCGGTTCATCGAGACGCCGCTGAGGTAGAGCAGCACCGCTTCCACCTTGAGCCGCAGCGGCATCCCGCGCGGCGGGGTGTCGGTGAAGTTCAGCCCGCAGCCCTTGCAGCGGTAGCGTTGCTTGCCGCGCATGAACCCGTTCTTGACGTGCTCCTCGCCCCCGCACCCCTTGCACCGTAGCCCCATCCAACCCGCCCCGTCCGCCGTTCCCTGGCCGACGGATATGGGCGGTCTATGCCAAGCTCAAACCCTCCAATCGTCAATTCCCTACGCCGCCCGAGTACCCTCGGTTACGCGATCAACGGCTGTCGGCTTGACACCCAAGACCTTGCCAGCTTTCGTCGCGCTGAGAATGCCGCCGGCAATCATGCGATCGACAAATTGTACTAGTTTAGGTCCTACGCGATGCCGTGGCACAGTGTAATAGTCTGGAGCACCTCCGCGCTTCGTGTCTTGAGCCTCCTTACGCCGCCGATCGGCATCGAATTGCTCGGTGAGCTGATTGTAGGTGCTGCGCGAGATGCGTCCGACGCGCAACAGGTTATAAGCAATCATCTTTCTACTGACATTGCGTGCTGTTGCGAAACTATCTACTCCTTGAAGTAAATCTTCTAGATCTATATTATCTGTCGGAATTTCATCTAATTCGTCGTCTTTGAGTAGGAACTGTGCAGCAGCTTCATTACATATAGTTTCAACTGCTTGATCACTATCATAACCGCTAATGCCGCTCTCACCCAAAAAGATATGTGCAAGCTCATGCAGGAGCGTAAAAGGCCAAGCAGATTTAGAATCTGTTTCATTGATGACGATGAAAGGCGCAACCGGATCAGCAATTGCCAGTCCGCGAAAAACATCTGCGCTAATATTGGATTGATGATTACCTATATTTCCCATTAAGATTACAAATACTCCTATACTTTCAACCGCATTGCGTAGAATATTAAAGGCACGATCCATTGGATAAGCTTGGCGATAAATAGCTAAATTAAAATTCAAGGTATCTTGTATTGTCTCTGTCAGCACACCAGCGCCCTGCTGTAGCTGAACAGAACCAACAAACGGCAATATTTCGTTCTCTTCGGCATCTTCCAGTGCCTCGCGAATCAATGCTTGGCGTGCTTTCACGTCACGAACCAGTGCGTCGAGCACAGCTTCAAAGCCGGTGTTGCGTTGAGACAGCGTGCGAAAATCGTGTGTCCGTTGACTCGGTTCCGGCGGTGCCGAGAGATAAAAGGTCAGCAGCGGCCGTCGGTATCTCTTAGCTATTTCGATAAGCTGGCGGCGCGAGGGATCGCGTTGGCCCGTTTCCATTTCTTCAAGACGCACGACGGCATTGGCGCCACTCAAGCCTATGGCGCGTGCGGCATCCTCTAAAGACAGACCTGCGCGCCCGCGTGCCCAGGACAAAATTTGCGGATTTACCTTTGGCATCGCTCCAAACGTCGGCGTACGTTGCCCGACTCTCCTACGGAAGCGTGGTTTCAGCGTAGATGGAACTATGCTGCGTAAGCAGAATATAGCAGCAAACTGCTTCTGCCAATGTACGCGACGACAAAATGCAGCACCGGAGATATGACGCTTGCGCTTTTTCCTAACTTGGCTCGCCCTTCTGATCCTCCTCGTCGCCGGCACCGCACGCGCCCAGACCCTCGGCCCGAGCGGCAACCCCCTGCCGCGTTACGCCTCGGTCAAGGGCAGCACGGTCAACGTCCGCACGGGGCCGGGCATGGGCTTTCCGATCCGCTGGGTCATCACCGCCCGCCGCGTGCCGCTCAGGATCGTCGAGGAGTCCGGCGACTGGCGCCGGGTCGAGGACGTCGATGGCGAACTCGGCTGGGTCCACGTCAGCCTGCTCAGCGGCAAGCGCAGCGCGCTCGTCACCGGATCGACGGCGCAGGCCCTGCGCCGCCGCCCGAACCCCGACGCCAGGACGATCCTCCTCGCCGAGCCCGGCACCTTCGGCTGGCTCGAAACCTGCGAGGCCGACTGGTGCCAGATCGCCTTCGACGGCACGGAAGGCTGGATGCGGCGGGCGGCGTTGTGGGGAACGGAGGAACGCTAGACGTTCGATCCCATGGCGTGGTGGTAGGCTGCCCCCACCCACCAAAAGGGACGCGCTACGGGCCAGATTGTGCGGCAGCGCCACGACCACGCACGCCATCCAAGAGCGCTGCGGCGATCGCCGGCTTCGTTCGCGCGGCCCGCCGAGCGATACCGCCTGGACGCGAAGACGATCAGGAAGTGGCGCAAGCGCGCCTCAGTGAAGGATCTGCCCCTGCGGGCCATCGGGGGCCTTGAGGTGCAGGACGCCGATGAGCGAGCACGCCGTCTTTCGTGACGGGTGTGGCGGTCGCGCTGGGCGTGGTGCTGCGCGACGGCGAGACGCTGGTACGCGTATGCCAAGCCCTGCTCGCCAGGGGCCTCGTCTTCCTGCCGGTGACGCGCGTCGCCGTAGGCGGCACGAACCGGGGATCGGCCACCGACGCGACGGTCGTGGTTTTGACTTTGCGCTGCTGGCAATCGGGATCGTTTTCGCACTCGCCGCGTCGGGCAAACAGCCCGGGATCGCGTGGGCCCGAGGTGCCGCCGAAGCTAGGCCGGTCGAGTGACGACGACGCTCTTGACCCTCGCGGCGATCGGGACGAGCTTGGCGGCGCTGGCCTACCTGACGGCGACGGACCCCAAGCGGCGCCGAACGCTGCCGGCGTGGCTGTCCGTCCTCCTGCCGGGCCTCGTGCTCCTGGCAACGGCCGAGGTGACCGTCTTCGTCATGTGGCAAGAAGCAGGCGTCGACCACCCCGGGCTGCTCGACGACGGGGTCGATGCTGTCGTCGCCCCAGGTGAAGAAGTAGGAGCCCTTGAAAAACGCCGCGTCGGCCTCGGCGATCACGCCGTCGAAGCGTAGCCCCGCCCCGACCTCGATCGTGTCGGTGGTCTGCGGATCCCGCACCCGCCGCACGTCTCGACCTCGTTGCGGACGTGGTAGGCGGTGACGCCCAGGTCCAGCCAGTCGTTGTCGAGCGGGACGAGGCGATAGCCCGAGCGCAGCGTGTCGCCGATCACGTTCTTGTCGACCGCGTCGTCGTTGCCCTGGCCGTTGTTGGGCTCCTCGACGTCGTCGCGAAAGCCGATCCAGGACCATTCGAGGCGCCGGTCGCCGAAGTCGCAGCCGCCCTCGACGAGGCCGGCCTTGACTCGCTCGTCAGCGCCGAGCCGTCGCCGAGGTCGACGTCGCCCGAATTGCGCAAGGCGAGCGTGTCGGCGCCGAGCGTCCGCGCAGCACCGGTGGGGTTGTAGCTGTTCTCGTCGTTCACCGTCTCGTAGCCGACCCGGCCGCCGACGCTCTCGCCGGGGTCGATGACGTCGGCCGCTTTAAGCGTGCAAAACTCGATGACGCCGCCCAGCCCCCCCGAGCCGTGAGCGCCGAGACCGGCCCGCGCACCACCTCGACGCGGCGCAGGAGAACGCCGGATCGACGAAGAACCCGCCGTCGAACAGCACGACGACGTCGGGGCCGGAGAAGCCGCGGATGGCCGGCACTCGCCGGTCCGCCGCGGCCCGCCCTGAAAGTCGACGCCCGGCGTGAAGCGCAAGGCGTCGTCGGGCGTGGAGGGCACGCCCTGCACGATCGCGTCGCACTCGATGATCGAGACTTGCCCCGGACACTCGAACGCTTCGAGAGGCGACGGCAGAGCGTTCGGCGCGCGCTTCCAAGAACGGCCGCAGGTTGGTCCTGCCGCCGACCTAGAGGCAGGCGCCGTCGCAGGGCAGGCGCGGCGGGGCGGTAGAAGGTGCCGCGAGCGGTGCCCGCGCGGCGAGGCGGCGCTCTTGCCTGTCGCCGCGCCGCGCCGGACGGCTTCACCGTCGCCGGCCGTGCCAAGAGCGCACGCGGGCCTCGCGCAGGTCGCGATCGAGGTCGTCGATCCGGCGGTCGCGCGCGGCAAGATCCTCGTTTCGATCGCGCCGCACGCGCTCCAGGCGCCGCCCCAACTGATCGACGCGCGCCTCGGCCTCCATGAGCGCGTGCGCGTCGCCGCGGTTGTGGCCGACCATGATGTGCGAGGGCATGTAGACGTCGCCGAAGATGTGGACCTTCAAGGCCATCGGCACGTGGCTCCAGCTGAGCAAGGCCCAGTAGCCCCCGGCGACGCGGCCGGAGCCGCACGTCTCGCGCCAGTAGTCCCACAGGCCCTGGTCCTTCAAGCCGCGCACCCGGCGCACGAAGACGGCGTGCTTGTCGTCGAGGGCCTTGTGCAGCATCCGACCGACGAGGTCCGAGCGCCCGGCGGCGTGGACGAAGTAGCTGTGGATGTCGTAGTCGCGCGCCTCCTCGGCGAGGGCCAGCTTGGCCCGGCGCATGATCCGGTTCAGGTCGTGGCGGTTCAAGCAGGTGCCGACGATCGAGCAGTGCATCTGCCCCTCGACCTCCCAGAGCTTCATCCGGCGCGGCTGGTTGAGGAGGGTGATCGAAGTGGGACACGCCTTGGTTTTACTGTCGCAGTTCTCGCACAAGGCGCTTTACTCCGTCTTGGCAATGTGGGGCGCGCGGGCCGGCAGCGGTGCCGTGAGCGGCACGACGATCGGCCGGTTCGACGTCGGGTGGTGGAAGACCTCGACCGGCAGCCCGTAGACGGCCTCGACGCGCTCAGGGGTGAGGACAGCACCGGGCGTGCCCGAACCGGCGTGCCGGCCGTCCTTCAAGAGGACGATCACGTCGGCGAACGCGGCGGCGAGGTTGAGGTCGTGCAAGACCGCGAGCGCGCCGTTGCCGGCGTCGACGAAGCGGCGCACGGCGGCCAGGACGAATTGCTGGTGGACGAGGTCCAGGCTCGCCGTCGGCTCGTCGAGCAGGAAGTAGCGCGGCAACGTGCCGGGATCGGGCCAGACCACGCGCCGAAGTTCGTCACCGCCGAGGGCGAGGACGTGCCGCCGCACCTGCGCCGGCAACTGATCTGGCCCTGCACCTCGTTGCACGACATGGGCGAGGGCCTCGCCGACGGGCAGCCGCAGGGGCTCGCCTCGGGCCGCGAATAGCGCACGCAGCCCTTGTGGGGCATCGGCCTGACCAAGACCGTGGGCGGCCACACCTTGTTCCTGCACGACGGAAGGGCGTGCGACGTGAGCGAGGCGATCTTGTGGCACGGCGGCGAGGCGCAAGCGGCGCGCGACGGCTTCAAGGGCCTCGACAAGGCCGACCGCGAGGCGCTCCTCGCCTTCGTGAACTCGCTTTGATGGAGAAGACCCTAGCGCGCGCCCCCATCCCCCTCGCCGTCCTCGTCGCGGCATCGGCCAACGCTGCCGGGCCCGCCGACATCGTCGCCGACCTGACCGAGACGGTGGCGCTGCCCGCCGTGAACGGCTTCGCCGACGCGGCGGGGTCGTTCGAGGCGCGCGTGGGCGAGGCTTGCGCCCAACCCTCCAAGCCCGACCGGGCGGCGCTCGAAGCCGCCTACGCCGACCTCGCCGACGCCCACGCCCGCGTCGAAATCCTGGGCTTCGGCCCCTACACGCGCGACGATCTCGGCTTCAAGCTGGCGTTCTGGCCCGACAAGCACAACGTCGCGGCGCGGCGTGGCTCGGCCGTCTCGACGTCGAGGACGGCTGTGGCGCCGGCGCGAGACCAGAACGCCTGAGACAATCATGCGATGGCCTCATAGTTCATCGAAAACACGGGCATGGACAACCGAAGAAAAGCCGTCCGCGCCCCGATCGTCACCGCTCGATCGCATGGTGATACGCGCACGAAGCACGTCACGAACGTTTCGATCCTATGAAGCAGCGATCCTCGGCCAGCGATTGAACCACGGAGAAACGCTCTCGTAGTGCTGCGCCAAATCCAGCAGCCCCTCGTCGGCGCCGAAGCGGCCGACGAACTGGAAGCCGATCGGCATCCCGTCCGGCGCCGGGGCGCCCGGCAGGCCGATCGCCGGGTGGCCGGCGGCGTTGACCCGGCCGGTGTAGACGGCGTGGCCGCGCGGCCACGCCGTCTACACCGGCCGGGTAGGGCTCGAAGGCCGGCCAAGGCATCGCCGCCGAGGCAGGGGTCATGACGACGTCGACGGACTCGAACGCCGCGGCGACGGCGGCGCGAAACGCGCGCAGCGTGTCGAGGATGTCGCTCAGCCGCGTGGCCGGCATGGCGGCACCCCGTTCGGCCATCTCGACGTACTTCCTCGATGCTTTGGCGCCCGCCTCGGGGTGACGCCCGAACAGCCCCGCGAGGCCGATCCGGGCGATCTCGACCCAGACCCGGTCGATCGGCTCCGGGTCGAACGGCAGCGGGCCTTCCCGCACGTCGTGGCCGAGATCGGCCAGCGCCCCGGCGGCATCTCGGCAGGCCCCGGCGATGGCCGGATCGAGGGGGGCGGCGCCGAACCGCTCGACGTAGAGGATGCGGCGCGCGGGCGGCGGCGCCTGAACCCTGGCGGCCAACGCCTCGAAGACCAGCCGGGCGTCGCGGACGCTGCGGGTCAGGCCGCCCGCGACCTCCATGTCGAGGAGGAGCGGGGGAAAGCCGCCGAAGCGCGGGACGCGGCCGAGCGAGGGTTTGAGGCCGACGAGGCCCGTATAGCCGGCCGGGCGGCGGATCGAGCCGCCGCCGTCGGTGCCGAGCGCCGCGGGCACCATCCCGGCGGCGACCGAGGCGACGGCGCCGCCGCTCGACCCGCCGGGGGTCAAGGCAGGGTTCCAGGGGTTGCCGGTCGTGCCGAAGAGGTCGTTCTTGGTGTAGCCTTCCGAGGTGAACTCGGAGACGTTGGTCTTGCCGACGAGGACCGCGCCCGCCGCCCGGAGCCCCGCCACCGGCGACTCGTCCGCCTCCGCGACGAAGTCCTCGAACAGCCGACTGCTCCAGGCGGCGGGCATCCCGGCCGCCAGCAGGTTGTCCTTGATCGAGACCGGCACGCCGTCCAGGGGCCCGAGCGGCTCTCCCGCCCGGTGCCGGGCCTCACTCGCCTCGGCCTCGGCCGGCACCGTCGCGCTCAGCGCGACGAAGGCGTTGATGCAAGGGTTCAGGCGCTCGATGCGACCGCGCGCCAGGTCGAGCAGCTCGACCGGCGAGACCTCTCGCCGCCGCAGCAGATCGCCGAGCGCACAAGCGTCGAGCCGCCACAGATCGCCGGGCGCGCTCAAGGGCCCAGCATAGTGCGCGGCAGCCAGAGCGCCAGTTCGGACAAGGCGATGAGCAGCCCGGTGAAAGCCAGCATGAGGAGGGCGTAGGGCAGAGCACCCCGCATGACTTGGGAAAATTGCCCCGGTCCGGGCGCACGCCCTGCACGACGTAGAGGTTCATGCCGACCGGGGGCGTGATCAGGCCGAGCTCGCACATGAGGACGATGAAGACGCCGAACCAGATCGGGTCGATGCCCGCCGCGACGACGATCGGGACCGTGATCGGGATGGTCAGCACCTGCATCGAGAGCACGTCCATGAACATGCCGAGGAGGAGGTAGAAGACCACCAGGACCAAGAGGAGGCCGGTCGGCGAGAGGCCGAGCGAGGCGACCCAGGCGGTCATGGTCTGGGCGACGCCGACCAGCGAGAGCGTGACGATGAGCATGAAGGCGCCGACGATGATGAGCAGCACCATGCCCGACGTCCGCGCCGTCTGAACGAAGCAGCGCTGCAGGAAGGCGAGATCGAGCCGGCCGGCCCGCCAGACGCAGGCCAGCGCCACGACGACGCCCAGGGCCGCCGACTCGGTCGGGGTCGCGACGCCGAGATAGATGCTGCCCATGACGATGGCGAAGATGACGAGCGGCGGCAGGAGGTGGACGAGCGCCCGTAATCTGTCGCCCCAGGCGACGCGCGCCTCGGGCCGGTAGGCGACCTCGCCGAGGTTGGCGACGACGATCCAGGCCATGAAGACGAGGGTGAGCAGAATGCCCGGCACGATGCCGACGATGAACAGCTGGCCGATCGAGGTGTTGGTGAGCGAGCCCAGCGCCTGGGATTTCGGGTAGCCGCGCTCGTTCAGGGCCGGCAGCGCCACCGTGCCGATGGTGGCGGCCGTCGCCACCGACGAGCCCGAGGTGGCGGCAAACAGGGCCGAGCAGCCGACGTTGGTGTGCAGCAGCCCCCCCGGCAGCCCGGCGAACCAGAGCGAGAGCGAGAGCGCGCCGTACATCTTGTCGGCGATCCCGCTGCGCAAGAGCAGTTGGCCCAGGAGGATGAAGAGCGGGATCGCGGTCAGGATGTTCTCGTTGAGGGTGCCCCAGACCACCGGACCCATCGACTGCACGAGCGGCCAGCCGAAGGTCAAGAGCCCGCCGACCACGCCGATCAGCACCATGACGACGGCGATCGGCACGCCGACGGGCATGAGGCCGAGCATGAGACCGAACGCGACGATGATCTCGCTCACTGCGACCATGCCGCCCCTCCCCGCCGCTCAGCGGCGATCCGCGTCTTCGAGTTCGTCTCGAAGCGCCTCGGTGGCGCCCTTCGGGTCGAAAGCGGCGTTGAGCGCGTCGATCCGGCCTTGGAACAAGAGTAGCGTCGCGCGCGCCGCCAGCCAGACGCCGAGAAGCGCGAACACGACGAGGGCCGCGTACCACAAGGATTGCGGCCAGATCAGCGGCGTCGCCCACGGCGTCTGCGCGGTGCTGTTGTACGCGATCGTGTCCTGGACGACCGGCAGGCAGACCCACGCCATGAAGAGGCCGAACAGGGCGAGCGACACGACCGCGAGCCAGTTCAGCCCCGCTTGGACCTTGAGCGGCAGACGCCTATGGATCAGGTCGATGCGGATGTGCGCCCGCTCGACGAGCGCGATCGAGAAGGCGAGCGTGGCGCCGATCACCAGCGCATAGCCGCCGAGTTCGTCGGCGCCCTCGAACGAGAAGCCGAACAGCTTGCGCGCCAGGGTCTCGATCGCGACCAGGAACGACAGGCCGAGCAGCATGGCGCCGAACAGGGCACTCAAGGCGTTGACGGGGGGCGACAGGCCGTGCGCGGCGCCCGATCGCGCGGTGCCGTCCCGGCCGTGCGCGCGGGCCGCCGCGTCGAGGCCGCTCACTCCACGGCCACGCGCTGGCCGACCGTCGCCGTCCACGCCTTCGAGCAGGCGAGGTTGGAGGCGTCGCAGACTTCCGCCCAGGTCGGATAGGAGACGTCCTTCACCGCGTCTTCGAGCAGCTTCAGGTCGGCATCGCCCACCGGCACCTCGATCAGATCGTACGACGTCACCGTCTCGCAGGGCTCCTCGCCGACGTTGCAGCGCATCGCGTCCTCGAAGAGGTATTCGGAGTACGTCCAGATCTCCCGCGTGAGGCCGTCGAACGCCCGCTCCAGCTTCTCCTGGTCCTCAGGTGACAGCCCGTTCCAGGTGTCGAGGTTGATGCCGTAGCCGTTGAGGGCGACCTGAAAGGCGATCGGCAGGACGTAGTTGGTCACTTCCGGCCAGCCGGCCGAACTCGGCCCGGTGACGGCGCAGTCGACCACGCCGCGGGCGAGCGACTGGTGCACGTCGGAGAAGCTTAAAAGTACGGGCGCCGCCGACCGAGGCGATGAAGTTGGCGAGGTTCTGGCCGTAGACTCGGATCTTCTTGCCGGCGAGGTCCTTGAGGCCGCCGATCTCGGGCTCGCAGAACAAGACCTACGGCCCGAACGGCCAGATCCCTAGGAGCTTGGTGTCGAACTGCGCCTGCAGGCGCTCGTCCACCGTGGCCTCGAACGCATCCGTCGTCCCGCGGGCGGCCGCGTAGGTCGGGTTGAGGCCGACGAGGTCGAGGCCGAGGATGGTCGGTTCGTCGCGGCTCACCTGCGACATGCGCAAGGAGACGACGTCGAACAGGCCGCTCTTCAAGAGGCGCAACTGCTCGATCCTTGATCCCGGTAACGTCCACGGTCGTGTAGCTGGCCTCGGCGTCGATCCCGGTGCGCTCGGCCAGTTCGATCGTGCCCCGATCCTGGCGGCCTGCGACCTCCTCGCCGATGCCAAGGTCGACGCGATCCTGTGGAGCGGCACCAACGCCGGCTGGATGGGATTCGAGGCCGACCACGCCTTGTGCCGCGCGATCGAGGACCGGACCGGGATCGCGGCCTGCACCTCGGTCCTGGCGCTGAACGAGGTCTTCGAGGCGACGGGGGTGCGCCGCTTCGGCCTCGTCACCCCCTACCTCGACGCGATCCAAGAACGCATCCTCGCCACCTACGCCAAGGCCGGCCTCGCCTGCGTCGCCGAGCGGCACCTGAACGACCGCGGCAACTTCTCCTTCTTCGAGTATGGCGAGGAAAGGCTCGCCGGCATGATCCGCGAGGTAGCCGCGGCGAAGCCGGACGCGATTGCCGTGTTCTGCACCAACCTCAGGGGCGCCTCGGTCGTCGGGGCGATGGAGCGGGAGACCGGCATCCCGGTCTACGACACGGTCGCGACGGGGGTCTGGAAGGCGATGCGGCTCGCCGGCGCCGACCCCGCCCGCGTACGGGGCTGGGGCCGGCTCTTCAAGCAGGCCTGATCGCCCGACGCTTCACCGGCCTTCCCGCCGGCCCCGAGCACCGATCCTCACACCCGCGAACTCTGCTTGTAGAACGGCCGGAGCGCGCCGGCGTCGAAGTAATCGGCGTAGAACCTGTGCGCGTGCGGGTAGAGCGCCGCGGCCAACTCGCGGCGCCCGACCTCCTCGTCGCTGGGTGCTTTGTCCATGTCGGCTTTGAGCGCTTCGAGCGCCGCGACGCTGTCGACCTTGGTGAAGCTCCCCTGCTCGTACACCACCTCGCCGGCGCACATCGTCATGTCGACGTGGCCGGTCTTGGCCCGGTGCAGCACCGCGTCGAGCACCGGCGTGTCGCGGTCCAGGTACGGGTAGGCGACCCGGTCGAGGTCGATCAGCACCAAGTCGGCGCCTTTGCCGACCTCCAGCGTGTCGATCGAGGCGCCGAACGGCGTGGTCGCGGCGCCGCTTGAGGTCGCCATGCGCAGCACCTGCGCCTTGGTCGGCACGTCGCTGTTGATCCGCTCCGCGTCGCCGATGCCGGGCGTGCGGTGCGCGTTCAAGACCATGCGCATCTCCTGCAGCATGTCGCGGTCGTCGTTGATGCCGGCCTCATCCATGCCCATCGCGACGTTGACGCCCTTCTCCTCCCAGTAATTCAGCGCCGCGAGGGTGCCGTCGGAGAGCTTGTGCGTGCCGGGCATGGTTTCGAGCAGCGCCGTGCCGTAGGGCTCGATGGTGCAGATCCAGTCCAAGGCGCCGGCCTTGAACGCCTCGACCGCTTCGGGCGTCGAGCCCATGTAGCGCACGACCACCTCGTCGAAGCCGACGCCGTTGGCCTTGAGGTAGTCGTAGGGCAGCACTTCGAGCGTATCGAGCTGGAAGGTGCCGAGCGTCTTGCCCTTGAGCTTCTCGGCGCTGTCGAGCCCCGGCTGCGCCACGATCACGCAGCCCTCGATGCCGCCGCCGGCGACGATCTTCACCGGCGCCCCCGCACCGTGCAGCGCGACGAAGCTGGTGTAGGGCAGGACGCTGACGTCGACGGCGCCGGTGGCGAGGAAGGTGACGTGGTCGGCGAACGTCGGTGCGTTGACGAACTCTAAGGCCACGCCGTCCTCGGCCGCGATCTGGCGGGCGTGGGCGAGGAACAAGGCGAGGTTGCAAAACCCCGTGCCGTGCGTCGCCTTGATGCCGGTGTCGGCGAGGGCGTTGCCGACGGCACCCAAGAGCCCACCGCCGAGGCCGACGACGAGGGCACCCTCGGCACCGCGCCGCATGAGAGAGCGCCGGTTCATGTCGAGGCTGCGAAGATCGGGAAAGCCGCGGTCGCCGTGTCGAAAGCACATGCTGCACACCCCTCGTCGTGGTCCGGCCTCGGCTGCGCGGGCGAGGCGGGCTGTGGACGATCTTGTGCAAGCGACGTGCCAGCTACTTACAGTCGTGGGGAGGCGGGCGGACGAGCCGAGACGCCGGGGATTGGCCAACGATGCGGCACACGCTGTGCAATCGGCGCGCATCGGGCGCGCGTGCGGTGGCGTAGAGACGGCGCCTTCGGGGACCGTCCCGCCGGACGACGCGACGGGCGGGTCAGTGGCCGGCGATCTGGCCGAGGAAGGTGCGGGTGCGCTCGTGCTCGGGACTGGAGAAGAACTTCTCCGGCCCGGCGATCTCGACGATCTCGCCCCGGTCCATGAAGATCACGCGATCGGCGACTCGCCGGGCAAAGCCCATCTCGTGGGTCACGACGAGCATCGTCATGCCCTCCTCGGCGAGGTCGATCATCGTGTCGAGGACCTCCTTGACCATCTCCGGGTCGAGGGCGGAGGTAGGCTCGTCGAAGAGCATGATCTGGGGGTTCATGCACAAGGCCCGCGCGATCGCCACGCGCTGCTGCTGCCCGCCCGACAGTTGGGCCGGGTACTTGTCGGCCTGCTCGGGGATGCGGACGCGCTCCAGATACTTGCGCGCCGTCGCCTCGGCCTCGGCTCTCGGCAGTTTACGCACCTTGAGCGGGGCGAGCGTGCAGTTCTCGATCACCGTCATGTGCGGGAACAGGTTGAACTGCTGGAAGACCATGCCGACGTCGCGCCGGACCTTCTCGACGTTCTTCGCCCCCGCCGTCAAGTCGATGCCGTCGACGACGATCGTGCCCTTTTGCACCGCTTCGAGCTGATTGACGCAGCGGATCAAGGTCGACTTGCCGGAGCCCGAGGGGCCGCACACGACGATCTTCTCGCCGCGCGCCACGTCGAGGTCGATGTGCTTGAGGGCGTGGAAGGCGCCGTAATACTTCTCGACGCCTTGCATGCGAACGGCGGGGGCGGCGCCCGGCGCCTTGGGGTCGGTGCCCATCGTCGATGTCCCGGCCTACTGCTTGTCTTCGGCGATGAAATCGGGCAGCGGCGCGCCGAGCCACTTCTCGTGCAGTTCGCTCAATGCGCCGCTCTCTTTTTCTCGGGTAAGAAAGTCGTTGATGTAGGCCATCAATTCGTCGGAGCCCGGGCGGGTCACGATGCCCTGGGTCTGCCGGCGCAACGAGAACTTGATGTCGAAGCGATCGGGTGCGGCCTGATTGACCTGCGCCACCACGGTGTCGGACGCGCCGATCAGCGGCACCTGACCCGAGAGCAGCGCCTGCACCGCCGAGGCGTCGTCGTCGAAGCGCTGGATGTTGGTGTCCTCGGGGGCGACCTCGGTGATCGAGGTGTCCTGGGTCGAGGCCCGCGCCACGCCGACGTTCTTGCCGGCGAGGTCCGCGGCGTCGGCGACCTCGACGTCGGTGTCGCCGTAGACGAAGATCTCGATGCCGGCGTAGGGCTGGGAGAAGTCGACCTGCTTGGCGCGCTCCTCGGTGATGCCGAGCGAGGCGACGAGGATGTCGACTTGGTTGGAGAGCAAATAGGGGATCCGGTTCGGGCCGGTGACCGGCACGAGGTTGACCTTAACGCCCATGTCCTCTGCCAGCAGCTTGGCGACGTCGGCGTCGTAGCCGTCCGGGTTGCCTTCTAAGTCGAGGATGCCAAAGGGCGGGAAGTCGACGAGCACACCGATGTTGATGGTGCCGCGCCCCTCGATCTCGTCCGGCGTCTGGGCGGTTGCCGCCGCGCCGAGGCCGGCGAACAGAAACGCCGCCGCCACGGCCGATGCCGCTTTTTTAAGGATATTCATACTTTGTTTCCTTTTTGGTTTGAAAGGTGAGCCTCAGCGCCCCATGGCGACGGCAAAGCGCCGTTCCAAGCGGCGGGCCAGGAGCGAGAGCGGCCAGCAGAGGAGGAAGTAGAGGACGGCGACGAGGCCGAAGACGGTGAACGGGTCGAAGGTCACGTTGTTGATGACCTGCCCGGCGCGGGTCAGTTCGACGAAGCCGATGATCGAGGCGAGCGAGGTGGCCTTGATGAGTTGGACGAGGAAGCCGACGGTCGGCGCCACGGCGATCTTGGCGGCCTGCGGCAGCACGACGGACTTCATCCGGTCGTAAAAGCGAAGGCCGAGCGCCCAGCAGGCCTCGGATTGGCCGCCCGGCACGGCCTCAATGCAGCCGCGCCAGATCTCGCCGAGAAAGGCGCTGGCGTGGAGGGTGAGCGCCACCGACGCCGCGATCCAGGGGTTGACGCCAACGCCGAAGATGTTGAGCCCGAAGAAGACCAAGAACAGCTGCATGAGCAGCGGCGTGCCCTGAAACAGGCGGATGAAGCCGAGCGCCGCGTAACGCAGCGGCGTCACCTTGGACACGCGGCCGAGCGCCACCAGGAGCCCGCCGATCGCGCCGCCGGCGAAGGCGACGGCCGACAAGGCGATCGTCCAGCGGACGGCGGCGACGATGAACCAGAACTCGTTGACGCCGAAGGTTCGAATCATCCGGCCCCTCCTAGCGGCTCAGCGGGTACTGAAACGCCCGGCGCTGAACCAGTGCGAAGAGGACGGACAAGGCGAGCGAGAGCAGCAGGTAGACGGCGGTGATCACGAGATAGACCTCGAAAGCGGCGAAGGTCTTGGACTGGATGTCGTTGCCGGCCGCGGCGAGGTCGGTGGCGGAGATCACCGAGACGACGCTGGAGGTCAGCATCAAGTAGATGAACTGGCTGGTGAGCGCCGGGTAGACCGTGCGCAGGGAGGGTTTCAAGACGATGTAGCGAAAGATCTGGCCGCGCTTCAGGCCGAGCGCGACACCGGCCTCGATCTGCCCCCGCTGGATCGACTCGATGCCGGCGCGGATGATCTCGGTGGCGTAGGCGCCGACGTTGATCGTCAAGGCCAAGAGGGCGGCCACGTTCGGCGAGAGGCGCAAGCCCACGGCCGGCAGGCCGAAGAAGATGAAGAAGATCTGGATCAAGAACGGCGTGTTGCGGATCAGCTCGACGTAGGCGTTGACCAGCCAGCGGATCGGCGCCGGCCCCGCCGTCTTGCCGACGGCGCAGACGATCGCGATGATCGTGCCGAGCAGCATGGCGCCGAACGACAGTTGAATCGTCACCCAGGTCCCGGCGAGGAGCAGGTCGTAGTTCTCGAAGACCGGCGCGAAACTGAACTGGTAGTTCAAGCCGCGAACCCTCCCCTGACCCGCGCCCGCTCAAACTACGGTGCTTTCGCGTCGATTGTTGTTTAGATCTCTCTAAACGGGGTCCGAGAAAAGGGCAAGGCGACTTGGGGGACGCCTCGCACGACGGATCGCGCGCCAGCCCACGCGGGCTCGAAGCGAACGCTTGCGGCGGGCCCGACGGCGCCTATGTCCGGTGCGTGAACGTCGAGAGGAAGACGAACCGACCTTGTCCAGAACGCGCGAAACGGGTGCCGACCTCGGCCCCTGCCCGATCTGCGGCCGGACGATGCTGGCGGGGCCGAGCGTCGACCGGCACCACTTCCTGCCCCGTGCCAAGGGCGGGCGCGAAACTGCCCACGTCCACCGCGTCTGCCACCGCAAGGTGCACTCCTTGTGGAGCGAGGCCGAACTGGCGCGCGACCTCGCCGACCCGGCCGCGATCCGCGCCCGACCGGAGATGGAAAGCTTCCTGCGTTGGATCGCCCGCAAGCACCCCGAGTTCTACGCCCGCACCGCGACCTCCGCGACGAAAAGCCGCAATTAAGCGTACCTTGGTAACACTGCCGCCCGTCATGCTGCGGCGCACCATCACCGTTGCGATACCCTGGACGTCCGTCTATATCGGGCCGCTTAAAGCTCGGCCCACAATCTACCGACGAGGAAACCCGTGAGCACCAAGACCGAAACCGTCCGCGAGAAGACCGAAGCGTCGGCGGCGAGGGCGCAGGACGCCGTCGCGTCGATGTTCAAGGGCGCGCCGACGATGCCGCTCGACCGCTTCTTCGCCATGCAGCGCGCCAACATGCAAACGCTGGCCGAGACCCAGCGCATCGTCCTCGACTACGCCCAGACCGTCGGCAGCCGTCAGGCCGAGCTGATGAAGGAGATGGTCGAGCGCTTCAACACCGCGATGCACCGGGCCGAGAACAAGGACGGGTCGGGCGCCTACAGCGACGAGGCCAAGGCGCTCATGGAGAAGTCGCTGGCCGACCTCAAGGAGACGATGGATCTGGGCATGAAGGCCCAACACGAGGTGTTTGAGCTGCTGATGAAGCAGGCGTCGAAGAACCTCGACGACGTCAAGGGCAACATGAAAAGCTGATCGGTCCGGGCGGCGTGCCGTCGCCCGATCCGACGTTCGATTGACCCCGGTCTCCCGGCCGGGGATTTTGTCGTCCGCCAAGCATCGAAACCCGTCCGACTGCTTGGAAACAAAGCCCTATTCGCGCTAGGTAACGTTTTCCTGGGTCGTGGCGCTTCCCGCCGCGTTCATCTTCGAGGCTGCCGATGCGCGAGACCGATTCCGACCACGCCACCCTGCCGAGCGCCCGCGAGGATCTCGCGCACGCGCGGCCCGTCCCGGACACGCCGCAGACCCGATCGAGCAGCTACCGCCTCGCCTTCTCGGACGAGGACTTCCTCCTCCACCGCGACACCCGGCCGGTGCGGCTGCAGCTTGAGATGATGAAGCCCGAACTGAAGCTGCGCGAGGCCGAGATCGACGCCACCATCGTCGTCTTCGGCAGCGCCCGCATCCCCTCGCAAGAAGCCGCCGAGGGGGGCGTCGAGGCGGCCGAAGCGGCTTACGCGCAAGCACCAGACGGCGCCGAGAACGGCTTAAGCCGGACGCGGGCACAACGCCTACTGGCGCGCGCGCGCTACTACGAGGAGGCGCGCCGCTTCGCCCAGATCGTCTCGAAGGCAGGGCAGGAGCCCGACGTCGCGCGGCGCTTCGTCATCGTCACGGGCGGGGGACCCGGCATCATGGAGGCGGCGAACCGCGGGGCGAGCGAGGCCGGGGCACCCAGCATCGGCCACAACATCGTCCTGCCGCACGAGCAGGCGCCGAACGCCTACATCACGCCCGAACTCTGCTTTCAGTTCCACTACTTCGCCGTGCGCAAGATGCACCTGTTGATGCGGGCGCGGGCACTCGTCGTCTTTCCCGGCGGCTACGGCACCCTCGATGAATTGTTCGAGACCTTGTGCCTGATCCAGACCGGCAAGATCAAGCGCCGCATGCCGGTCCTGCTGTTCGGCCGCGAATACTGGCAAAAGATCGTCAATTTCGAGGCCATGGTCGAGGAGGGCATGATCGATAAGGACGACCTCGACATCTTCCGCTTCGTCGAGAGCGCCGAAGAGGCTTGGAGCGCGATCAAGGCGCACTACGAACTATAAGAGCGCTTCGCGTGCGCTGACGCGCAGTCTTTTTTCTTTTGTTTTTGCAAGTTTTGTTGTCCGAGGCTGGCCCCAACACTGAAGCCAGCCTCGGACAAAGCAAAAAGAGAAAAAGAAAGGCCCCGCGCCAGCGGACGCGAAGCGTCAAGCCGCCTTGGCGGCGTCCTCGTGCATCAAGGTCCACAGCTTCAAGGGCGTGGCCGGCATGTCGACGTGCCGCACCCCTAGGTCTTGCAGCGAATCGACGATCGCGTTGATGATCGCGGCCGGTGCCCCGACCGAGCCGGCCTCGCCGCAGCCCTTGACCCCCATCATGTTGGTGACGCACGGCACCTCGATGGTCGAGAAGTCGAAGGACGGCATGTCCCAGGCGCGCGGCAGGGCGTAGTCCATGAAGGTGCCGGTGAGGAGCTGGCCCGAATCGTCGTAGACCGTGTTCTCGAACAGGGCTTGGCCGATGCCCTGCGCCACGCCGCCGTGGACTTGGCCCTCGACGAGGAGCGGGTTCACGACGACGCCGAAATCGTCGACGATGTTGTAGGCGACGATCTCGGTGACGCCGGTGTCGGGGTCGACCTCGATCTCGGCGATGTGGCAGCCGTTGGGGAAGGTCCAGGCGCCGAGCTCGATCTTGGCGTCGGCGTCGAGCCCGCCCTCCATGTCGGGCACTTCAAGGTCGCGCGCGCGCGCGGCGAGGTCCATGATGTCGACTCTGCGATCGGTGCCGACGACGCTGAAGGTGCCGTCCTCGAAGGCGACGTCGGCGACCGCGGCCTCGAAGTGCTGCGCCGCGTAGGCCTTGCCCTTCTCGACCACCTTGTCGGCGACGCCGTGGATCGCCACGCCCTGCGCCGTCAACGAGCGCGAGCCGCCCGTGCCGCCGCCGGTCGGGATGCGGTGCGTGTTGCCCTGCACGACGCGGATCTTCTCGAACGGCACGTTGAGCCGGGCGTGCAGCACCTGCGCGTAGGCGGTCTCGTGCCCCTGCCCGTTCGACTGGGTGCCGACCAGGACCTCGACGCCGTCGTCGGCGAAGCGCACGCCGGCGTGCTCGCTCGGATCGCCCATGGTCGATTCGATGTAGTAGCACATGCCGATCCCGCGCCGCTTGCCGCGGCGGCCGGCCTCGTCCTTGCGCGCGGCGGCGCCGGCGTAGCCGGCCTTCGCCATGCAGGCGTCCATGACGCGGGCGAACTCGCCGACGTCGTAGGTCTCGCCGGCGGCCGTCTTGTAGGGCATCTGCTCCGGGCGGATGAAGTTCTTGCGCCGCAGTTCGGCCGGATCGAGGCCGAGGTCGCGCGCCGTCGCGTCGATCACCCGCTCGATGCAGTAGATCGATTCCGGCCGGCCGGCGCCGCGATAGGCGTCGACGGGCACGGTGTGGGTGAAGACGCCCTCGACGTCGTAGGTCATCACCGGGATGTCGTAGACGCCGGGCAGGACCTTCAGGGCGGCACCCGTCGGGATGAAGGGGGCGAAGAAGTAGTAGTAGGCCCCCATCGCCGCCTTGGTCTTGACCCTGAGGCCTAAGATGCGGTGGTCATCGTCCAGCGCCAGTTCGGCCGTCGTCACATGGTCGCGGCCCATCGAGTCGGATAAGAACGCCTCGCCGCGCTCGCTGGTCCAGCCGACCGAGCGGCCGAGCTTCAAGGCGGCGAACGCGCACATCGAGTACTCGGCGTAGAACATCGCCTTCATGCCAAAGCCGCCGCCGACGTCGTGGGTGTAGACCTCGACCTTGTCCTTGGGCAGCTTCAGGTGGTCGATCAGCACCTCCTTGAAGGGCCAGACGCCCTGGCTGCAGACGTGGAGCGCGATCCCGCCGTCGACCGGCTCGGCGACCGCCGCGCGCGGCTCCATCGCGTTGCAGATGATGCGGTTGTTGACGAGATCGACCCGGCTCACGTGCGCCGCCTTGGCGAACGCCGCCTCGACGGCGTCGGCGTCGCCGTGGTGCCAGTCGAAGGCGAGGTTGTTGGCCACGTCGTCGTGGACGAGCGGCTGGCCGGCCTCCGTCGCCTTCGCCGTGTCGACGACGGCCGGCAGCGGCTCGAAGTCGACCTCGACCAGCTCGGCCGCCTCGTGCGCCGCCGCCGCCGTCTCGGCGACGACGAAGGCGACAGGATCGCCGGCGTAGCGCGCCTTGTCGCGGCACAGGACCGGGTGGGCCGGGTCGGCGCGCGAGGAGCCGTCGCGGTTTTCGAGCGGGACTTGGCAGGGGATGCTGGCGTCGAGGTCCTCGCCGGTGAACACGCCCAAGACGCCGGGGTGGCTAGCGGCCGCGGCGGTGTCGATGCCGTTGATGCGCGCGTGCGCGTAAGGCGAGCGGACGACGGCGATCGCGGCTTGGCCCTCGAAGCGGACGTCGGCGGTGTAGCGGCCCTGGCCGGTGATCAGGCGCTGGTCTTCCTTGCGGCGGACCGGCTGGCCCACGCCAAACTTCGACATTCCCCAAATCCTCCCAAGCGATGAACGAAGGCTGACATAGGGCACCCCCGCGGCGGCAACAATGGGGGTTGCCGGGGCAAGCGGCGCCGGTGCTAATTAAGGCAAGCCGATCTCGACGCTGATCAGGTCGCCCGCCGCGGCGCGGGCCCCGCCCTGCCCGGCCATCGAGACGCTGCGGGCCCGATCGCATACCAGCTTGCGCGCGAGCATTATGCCGCAGCGTCCGTTGGCGCCGGACGGCTTCGAGGCTTGAGTGAAACCGCGCTTCAAGAACGCTTCGACCAGCGGATCGTGGCGGCCGAGCGGCAGGACGAAGCGGGCAAGGCGCCGCCGCCCCGCGAGGCCGGCGGGGCCGTCCGCCAGATCGTCGCCCGGATCGAGCGCCACGAGGGCGGGGCTCAGCGGGTCGTAGGCGTCGAGCTGTTCGGGCACGGCCACGATCTGCCGCCGCCGCTCGGCGATCGGCACGCTCGGATCGGGGGCGAGCGTGACGAGGGTGACGGGCTCGGGGCCCATCAGGCACTGGGCGAAGAGGGCGAGCGTGCCGCCCAAGCGCCGCTCGTGCGCGGCCGTGTACCAGCGGCCGGTCATGTCGACGCGCAACCCGCCCAAGCGGTGCAGGACCGGGTCGAACAGGCTCGCGCTACCAAGGAGGCCGCGGAGGTCGGCGTCGGGGCCCGGCCAGCCGCCGCACGGCGGCGGCGGCGGCGGCGGCAAACGCGTAGCCCATGTCGAGGCCGTCGGCGAGCACGGCCGCGTCGTGCGGGTTGCCCGAGCGGCGCATACCGACGTCAACCCCCGGCAGCAGGACGACGTCGAGCCCGTCCCAGGCGCTGCGGCCGGCGACGGCGTGCAGGCCGGGGGCCGGCCCCAAAGGCATGAAGCCGACGCGGATCCTGTCCTTGGCGAACCTCGTCTTTGGCGGCAGGCACGCCTCGATCTTGCCGAACAAGGGCAGGCTCAAGAGCAACTCGTCGTAGTGCGCCCGGTCGGACGGCAGCCCGGCGATGCGGCGGCGCTCCGGCCAGGGCACCCGCTCCAGCCGGTCGGTCGTCTCGGTCAGCCAGCGCCGCAGGCGCGGCGGTGCCGCCATGGAAAAGTGCTCGTGCAACGAATACCCTCGGGTTGAGGGTCGGTGTCGGTATTCTCGTAAAAGCTCAGAGCGTCAACAACGGCGGTGCGGTGAACGCTTCGCGTTGCGCTCGCCGCGCGGGCTTTTTTCTTCTCTTTTTTGCTTTCTGTTCGGGGCTGGCCCTCGGCACTGATGCCAGCCTCCTGCGTTAACACTAGCAAAAAACAAGCGATTGCGTCGTCGTCCTGCCGCGTACCGGCCGGGGTCGGCGTCGCTCGCGAGCGGCGCACCCGGAGATCGTCGCGGCGTTTCTGCGCGGCGAGGCCGCGTGACGCGGGGCTTTCGCCGGACAGCGTAACATGCGATGTTGGCACCTATTCGCACTACTAGGGGAACGTCGCATGCGCCGTCGCGCGCTGCTCCTCGCCCTTCCGGCCCTGCCCGTCGTGGCCGGCACCGCGCCCGCCCGCGCCGACGACGCGGTCCGGATCGGCTACCAGTTGATCTACAACCCTTGGATGACCGTGATCGCGGCCGATCGGCTGCAACAGGCCACCGGGCGCAGCGTCGTCTATTCCGAGTTCGACAGCGGCGCCAAGGCGCTCGACGCCCTGCAAGGCGGCCGCGTCGACGTCGTGGTCGTGGGCTCCAGCCCGATCGTCACCGGCCTCGCCCGCGGGATCGACCTGCAACTCTTTTGGATCGTCGCCGACATCGCCGACGCCGAGGCCCTGGTGGTGCGGTCCGCCAGCGGCATCGATCCGGCGAAGCCGGAAAGCTTAAGCGGCAAGACGATCGGCGTACCCTTCGTCTCGACCAGCCACTTCGACACCCTGGCCGCACTCGACATGTGGGGGATCAAGCCCGAGACCGTCAGCTTACGCGACTTGCAGCCGAACCAGATCGCGGCCGCTTGGGCAAAGGCCGAGATCGACGCCGCCTTTGTCCGGGACCCGGCACTCAGCGAGATCAAGCGTTCGGGCAAGGTCATGCTCACCTCGGGCGACCTCGCGGCCGAGGGCAAGGCGACGTTCGACGGCATGGTGGCAAGCCGCGCCTTCGCCGATGCCAACCAGGACTTCATGCGCGACCTCGTCGCCGTCCTCGACGGGGCCAACGCCGCCTACCATGACAACAAAGACAAGTGGACCGCGGGCAGCAAGCCGGTGCGGCAGATCGTCGACCTCGTCGGCGGCAAGGCCGAGGACGTGCCGAACGTTCTGGCACTCTACCGCTACCCCACCATGCAAGAGCAGGCGTCCGAAGAATGGCTCGGCGGCGGGGCGGCGGGCGGCGCCGTCGAGGCGCTGACGGCGACCGCGGATTTCCTCGGCCGGGAAGGCGCGATCGAGGCGCCGCCGACGAACATCGCCAGGGCCGTCACGCCGAAGTTCGTCGAGGTGGCCCTGGCGCGCCGGGCGGCCCCGAACTAGAACGCCCTACCGCGTCCCGTAGATGCGATCGCCCGCGTCGCCCAGGCCCGGCAGGATGTAGCCCTTCTCGTTCAAGGCGCGATCGACGGCGGCGGTGAAGATCGGCACGTCCGGGTGCGCGTCCTGGAAGCGTCGCACGCCCTCAGGCGCGGCGAGCAGGCAGGCGAACTTGATCTCGATCGGGCGGTCCTGCTTGATGCGGGTCACGGCGGCGACGGCGGAATTGGCGGTCGCCAGCATGGGATCGACGATGATGACCGGCCGCTCGGCGATGTCCTCTGGCACTTTATAGAAATACTCGATCGCCTGCAGCGTGTCGTGGTCGCGATAAAGGCCGATGTGGCCGACGCGGGCCGAGGGCACGAGGTCGAGCATCCCGTCCAAGAGGCCGTTGCCGGCGCGCAGGATGGAGATGAAGCAGACCTTCTTGCCGGCGATGATGCTCGATCGCATCGGCTCCAGGGGCGTTTCGATCTCGATCGACTCCAGCGGCATGTCGCGGGTGATCTCGTAGGCGAGCAGGTGCGCCACCTCGCGCACGAGGCGCCTGAAATCGGCGGTCGAGGTCGTCTTGCGCCGCATGAGGGTCAGCTTGTGCTGCACGAGCGGGT
Organism: Geminicoccaceae bacterium; assembly: GCA_965217265.1. Taxonomy (GTDB): domain Bacteria; phylum Pseudomonadota; class Alphaproteobacteria; order Geminicoccales; family Geminicoccaceae; genus JAGRGG01. Next base: position 834,851 of record CBDCHP010000011.1, read on the forward strand.
GGTCGACGATCTTCAGGTCTGCCATGCGAGTCTAGGTGCCCCCCTTCGAGCGGTCCGCCGCCAAGGCCCCGCGCCCAAGGTACAAGAACGGGCGGCGCGGACGTGCTTAGAATAGACCATCCAGGATCGCAACGTCGCCGCTCGGGGCGTCGTCGGGCGCCTCGGCGACCAAGCCCTCGATCAGGGCCGCCAGGCGGACGTTGGGCAGGCCCGCGTCGATCTCAAGCCGTGCCCTGACCCGTTCGCCGAGCGTCTCGACCAGCCCCAAGGACAAGGCGCGCATCTCGACGACGATGTCCGATCCGGGCGGGTGGACGAGGCGGGTCACGGCCGCGTGGCGCGGGCGCAAGAGGCGCAAGCGCAGCATCTGCCTGGCCAGCGCCGCCGTCGCCGGCACGCCGAGGTCGCCCGCGTCGGCGAACGCCAGACCCGTCTCGGCCAGGGGCTCGACCATCGCCAGCAAGAGGGCCTGCAAGAAGGCGTGGAACGGGACCAGATCGCCCTGAGCGTCGTTGTCGGGCGCGAGGCCGGGCAGGCGCCAGACGTCGCCCAGGCCCCGCGCGGCCATCGCCCAGACGGGCCCGGTCATGATCGCCTCGTCCAGGCCGCTCAGCAGGGCGGCGACGCGCCCGACGCCGAGCCGCCCGTCCTGCTGCTCGGCCAGCAGGGTGTCGAGCAGCAGGCCGAAGCGCGCCGACGGTCCGAACAGCACCCGGTCGCGGCGCAGGCCCTCGACCAGCGCGTCGAGCCGCTGCCGCGTCGGCCCGGCGATCTGCGCCGCCGCGTCGCCCGCCAACCAGCGCGCCAAGCCCTCGGCCTCCAGGTGGGCCTCCGCCGTCGCCCCCGGCACGGCGGCGAGGCGCCCCCCGGCGTAGGCGGCGCACAAACGCAAGAAGACCGGCGACGCGCCGCCGGCCGGGTCGAGCAGCGCGGCCAGCACGGCGAGGTCGAGGCCGCAGCGGGCGCGCCCGCGCGGGTCGAGGTGCTGCACGGCGGCGCCCAGCGCGTCGAGGGCCGCGGGGTGGCGTTCGCGCAGGTCGTGCCAGACGGTGACCAGGGGAAGATCGCCCGCCAGGGCCGGGCGCGCCCGCTCGGCGAGACCCGCCGCCGCCGCCTCGATCCGCCCCTCGTCGAGCCCGAAGTGCTGGCTCTCGCCGCGCCCGGCCCTCGCCAGGACGTTCATCGCCCGCGTCGTCACCCCGCCGAACCGCCAGGGCCGTCCTTCCGCCGCCTTCGTCACGCCCGCTCCCCACCCGACCCTTAATTCTGCTCGATCCTGGGCTCGACCCCAAGCCCCGTCCAAGCCTATGCTGCCGGCGTCGCCGGCCGGGAAAAGGAGAGACGGGTTGCGTGCGCGGGTCAAGCTCTGCCGTCGTCTCGTTAGGACATGAGGGCGAAGTCGGCCGACATCCTCGTCGTCGAGGGGCCGGGCGCCTTGCTCGACGACTTGGCGCGGCTGTTCCCCGAACGCGGCGTCGCGGCTTGGTCGGGGGACGACGAGCGGGCCGAGGCGCTGATCGTGCCGGACGCTTACGCGCTCGACGGGGCGACGCTCGACCGCCTGCCGCGCCTGCGGGCACTCGGCGTGTTCGGGACCGGGCTCGATTCCATCGACGCCGCCGGTCTTCGCGCCCGCAACGTCGCGCTCTGCACCGCCGAGGGTGCCTTCGACACGGCCATCGTCGAGTACGTCCTGCTCGCGGCACTCACGCTGGTCCGGCAAGCCTTTCGCGCCGACGCGGACGGGGGCGGCGAACTCGCCGGTCGCACGTTCGGGCTGCTCGGCGTCGATCGCGCCGCGCGCGGCGTCGCCTACGGCGCCCGGGCGCTCGGCATGAACGTCGTCGGCCACGCGCCGGGGGTACCGCCCTCCGCCTCGATCTGGCGCGACATCGAGCCCCTAGAGCGGCGGGATCTGCTGCGCGCGGCCGACGTGCTCTCGCTTCACCCGCCGCCGACGGGCGACCTTGGACGGCACCGCTTGGGCGAGACGGACGTGGACGGGCTGAAACCCGGCGCGGTCATCATCGACGCCTCGGGGCGCGGCTGCCCCGACGAGGCGGCGCTCGTCAGGGCGCTGGACGAAGAACGGCTCGCGGGCGCGGCGCTCGATCGGCCGGGCGACACACACCCCAAACTCTTGCGCAGCGACGGCCGGGCGACGCACACCCGCGAGAGCGGTCCGCGCGTGGCGGCCCTGGTCGCGCGCAAGGTGCGGGTCGTGTTGGATCGAAGGAATTAACGCTTCGCGTCCGCTGCGCGGGGCTTTTTTCGTTGTTTGGGGCCGTTTCAGACGGATTGGCTCGCGGCGAGGGTGGCCCGGCGCCGCAGCGGGCGCGCGCGGTTCTGGGGCGAGTCGTGGTCGATGCGAGAGTGGCGCGGGGCGCCGCAAACGCCGTGACTGTCGGCGTGACCACGGCGTCCAAGACGGGCTTGTCGCGGATGATCGGCATCGAGGTCGCGCGCCGGACGTCGGGGATCGTCGGCGTGTAGACCCTGCCGCCGCGCTTGAGGGTGCCGAACACCGAGGCTTTGCCGTGGATCGCGCCCCACCACCTCGATCCGTCGCCACGGCCGCGCTCGCGCTTGCCGCCAAAGCCTGTCCTGGCGGGGGCGGCCCAGCCCACGTCGGTCTCGACCGGCCCGTCCACCGGCGAGGCCCCGTCGAGGTCAAGCGATGCTCTCGCCCAGCCGGTGGTCGACTAAGTCCACGCTCTTGCGGTTGACGCCGAGCAGGTCGGCGGCCGTTCGGGCGGATGCGATGCGTCGCTTTGCATCCTGCGACGAAAAACTCGGCCAGCCTCGCCTGCTGCTCTTGCGTCAACCGACAACCTTTCAGGCGCATGAAACCGCTCTAGATCATCGCAGTTCCGGGACAGCCAATTTTGTCAACACCTGCAAAAAAAGAGAAGAAAGAGCCCGCGCGGCAGCGCAACGCGGAGCGTTACGCATCCTTATCCCCCCGCGGCACCGTGCCGACCGCGCGCGCCGTCCGGCGGGACGGTTCGTCGAGGAACGCCCTCAAATCGACGCTGCCCTCGCGCCCGAGCATGGCGGCGTCGCCGGCGAGCCACGTCTCGGCCGCCTCCCGGCCGCGGTCGCGCAGGTTCTGCAAGAACGGCCAGGAGGTGTCGACCTTGCTCTCCACGCTCAGGTCGTCCAGCACCTTATCGGCCCGGATCGCGTGGACCCGCACGTCGCGGTAGCGGTCGCGCACAGGGCCGCTCAGCATTTCCTCGCCCAAGAGGCGCTGGACGAAGGCGATGGCGCGCAGTTCGTCCAGGAGCGCGCTGTTGAAGCTGATCTCGTTGATCCGGTCGTTGATCTGCGCCGCTTCTTTTGGCACCTCGTGGCGCTCCAGGGGATTGAGGAGGACGAGCAGCAGGTCTTCCGTCTTGGTGTGATAGAAGAGCGGGTGCAGGGCCGGGTTGCCGGTGTAGCCGCCGTCCCAGTAGGCCTCGCCCCCGATCTCGACCGCCTGGAACAAGAAGGGCAGGCAGGCCGAGGCCATGACCGCGTCCGCCGTGACGTCGCGGCAGTGGAAGACCCGGCCGCGCCCGGTGCGGACGTTGGTCGCGTTGACGAAGAGGGCGACCGGCTCGTCGCGACGAAGGGCGGCGAAATCGACGTGGCGCTCCAGGAGGAGGCGCAGCGGGTTGAGCCCGAACGGGTTGAAGCGGTAGGGCGAGACGATGCGGGTGAAGGCGTCGAAGAAGAAGTAGCCCGGATTGGGCTCGAACGCCCAGCCCTTCGGCGTCTCGAAGGACGTGGGAAAGCGCGGCACCGGGCTGACGAACAGACCCAGCACGCTGATGTCCCGCCAAAACGCCAGCAAAGCCGCCTTGGCCCCCTCGCGTCCGCCGCGCCGAAGCCCGTCGGCCAGGACGACGGCGTTCATGGCGCCGGCACTCGTCGCCGTGACCCCGTCGAAGACGAGATCGTCCGCTTCCAACAGCCGGTCGATCACGCCCCAGGCGTAGGCGCCGTGCGCCCCGCCGCCCTGCAACGCCAAGTTCAGCCGCTTTTTCATCCCGCCTACCTAGCGCCGTTTTGGGGTTTGCCATAGCCCTACCAAGGTCACGGTTCGAGACCGATTATCACAACTACTTGAGGGACAAAGCGGCGGGCACGGCGCGCCCCTACCTTGAAGAGGGCCAACAACCGCACGAGGAACACATCCGATGTCGAACCCCCTCCCCCGTTCGAGCGCCCCCGACCTCGACGTACGGACGCTGCGCGGCGGTTCCTGGCGCTTGGGCGACCAGCGACCGCGAGCCTTGCAGATGCTCGTCTTCTACCGCGGCCTGCACTGCCCGATCTGCCGCGTGCAGCTCTCGGAGCTGCAGCGCAAGCTGGACGCGCTCGACGAGCGCGGCGTCGCGGTCCTGGCGCTCAGCATGGACGGCGAGGAGCGGGCGCGGCGCACGACCGAGGAATGGCGCCTGGATCGGCTCGATCTCGGCTACGGCCTCGACGAGGCGACGGCGCGCAACTGGGGGCTCTACATCTCGAAAGGCATCGGCACGACCTCGATCGGGGTCGAAGAGCCCGAGCGCTTCAGCGAGCCGGGCCTCTTCTTGCTCAAGCCCGACAGGAGCGTCTACTACGCCTCGATCCAGTCGATGCCGTTTGCCCGGCCGCCCTTGGACGACCTCATCAAGGCGATCGACTTCACGACCGCGAAGAACTACCCGGCGCGGGGCGAGGTCGCGGCCTGAGAGAACGTTTCGCGTCCGCTGCGCGGGGCTTTTCCTTTTCTTTTTTTGTCAGTGTTAACGTAGGAGATTAGCCGCGCCGCCGAGGGCTAGCCTTGGACAAGGGCAAAAAAGAAAAGAGAAAGGCCGCGCGCCTAGCGCACGCGAAGCGTATCTAGATCAGCGGATCGGACCCACCGTCCATCGCCGGCGGCTCGAAGCTCACCTCGATCTTGGCGTCGTTGAAGTCGCCGTCGTAGGAGCCCTCGTTCGCGTTCTTGTCCTCCCACTCGTAGAACGCGACGTCCGGTCCCTCGTCGGGCTGCGATTCCAGGGCGTGGGGGGTGCCGTCGGGGTTGAGGGCCGCATCGGTGAAGAACACCTGCCAGGGCGCCACCTTGGTCTCGGTGCCGTTTGAGGCGGTGTGGACCAGCCGGCCGTTCTCGAAGGCGACCTCGCCGTCTTCCCAGTCGATGCCCAAGTTCGCGCCGTCGCGGACGAGGAACAGGCCGAGATCGCCGCGCGCCGCCTCGGCGAGGCGCACGGCCTCGCCGCCGATCGCGTCGCCGACATCGGCAAATAGGACGCCGGCGTCGGCGATGCCGCCGGTATCGTCCTTGAGATAGTAGCCGACCGTGTTGGCAAAGCCGCCGTCGGCGGCGAGCGCGGTGATCGTGGCGCCGACTGGGCCGGCCCCGTCGGCGCCGGCCGTGCCCTCGCCATCGTTTTGGATCGGCCCGTCGGGGTCGAGCGGCTTGCTGCCGTCGACGTCCTCGCCGATGCCCTCGTCCGTAACCTGCTCCAGCCCATCACGGGGTCCGTCCATCATCGTATTCTCCCTGGCGGCGAATAGTTCAAAGCCGCCGCACCGGGATGGATCGTCGCACGCGGCCGGGTACCTGAACAAGGGAAAAAGCCTTAGCCTCAAACAAGTCGCAACTAATCATGCTCGACGCTAAAAATTCCCGCGTGACATAATGTTCATCTTTGTTGCGCTGCAACCCCACGCGACTTACGCACCCGCGACTTGCGTGTACACCTCGCCGAGCGGCAGTTCGACGCCGGGCGGGTCTAGCACCAGCGTGGCGGCCACATCCTCGACGACGCGGCAGGTCCACCCCCCGCCCTCGCGCGCGTGGTGCTCGACGCGCACGGCGTCCGGCTCGATGACGAGGTAGTGCATCACCGAGGGCATGGCGCGGTACTCGGTCAGCTTCTCGCCCCGGTCGATGTCGGCCGTGGAGGGCGAAGTGATCTCGATCAGGATCAGGGGCTCATCGAGCACGCGCGCCGTCGCCGACGGTCTCGGCCCGCAATGTACCGACACGTCGGGAAAGCGGCCGGTGCGGCGGTTGGACTTGGTGTTGACGGGGCTGTCGGAGCCCAGGACCACGCAACGCTTGCCGCGCAACCGGGGCACCAACGCAGCGATCAGATTGCTCTGCACGACCGCGTGCCCGAACAGCGTACCCGCCTGGAGCACGATCCGGCCGTCGATGAACTCGTGACGCTGCTCTTGCGTCTCGACCCAGACGGCGAAGTCCTCGACCGTCCTGATCGCGGCGATGTCGTGGGCGATGGCGATCATGTTGCACCTCCAAGAACGCTTCGCGTCCGCTGACGCGGGGTCTCTTTTCTTCTCTTTTTTACTTTTTGTCCGAGATTGGCCCTCAGCGCCCCGGCCACCCTCCTGCGTTAACACTTGCAAAAAAAGAAGAAAAAAGCCCGCGGCAGCGACGCGAAGCGTTCACTCCGCCGCCGCATCCAGCCCCAGCCGCTCGTTCAGCTTGCCCAGCAAGTCGACCGCCGCGTCGGCGATGACCGTGCCGGGCGGGAAGATCGCCTCGGCGCCGGCGGCTTTCAGTTCCGCCACGTCGCCGGGCGGGATGACGCCGCCGACGACGATCATGATGTCGTCGCGGCCCAGATCCGTCAGTTCGGCCTTGAGTTCGGGCACCAGCGTCAGGTGCCCGGCCGCGAGCGACGACGCGCCGACGACGTGGACGTCGTTCTCGACCGCCTGGCGCGCGGCCTCGGCGGGGGTCTGGAAGAGGGGGCCGATATCGACGTCGAAGCCGAGGTCGGCGAACGCCGAGGCGATCACCTTCTGGCCGCGGTCGTGGCCGTCCTGGCCCATCTTGGCGATCAGGATGCGCGGGCGGCGCCCCTCGGCCGCCTCGAACGCCTCGGCCATGCCGCGCACCTTGGCGACGTTGCCCATCGAACCGGCCTCCTTGGCGTAGACGCCCGCGATCGAGCGGATCTCGGCGACGTGCCGGCCCCAGACCTTTTCGAGCGCACCCGTGATCTCGCCGACGGTCGCGTGCGCGCGCGCGGCGTCGACCGCGAGCGCGAGCAGGTTGCCCTCGGCGGTCTCGGCCGAGCGGGTCAGCGCGTCGAGGGCGCGCTTCAAGGCGAGGTCGTCGCGCCCGGCCTTGAGCTTGGCCAGCTTGTCGAGCTGCCGGGCGCGCACGGTCTTGTTGTCCACCTTCAAGACCTCGACGTCCTCGGGCTCGCTCAGACGATACTTGTTGACCCCGACCACGGTCTGCTTGCCGGAATCGATCCGGGCCTGCGTCCGCGCCGCCGCCTCCTCGATCCTGAGCTTGGGGATGCCCTGCTCGATGGCGCTCGCCATGCCGCCGGCATCCTCGACCTCCTCGATGTGGGCGCGGGCGCGGCTTGCCAAGTCGTGCGTCAGCCGCTCGACGTAGTAGCTGCCGCCCCAGGGGTCGATCGTGCGCGGCGTGCCGCTCTCCTGCGCGATGAAGAGCTGCGTGTTGCGCGCGATCCGGGCCGAGAACTCGGACGGCAGCGCCAGCGCCTCGTCGAAGGCGTTGGTGTGCAGCGACTGGGTGCCGCCGTGCGTCGCGGCGAAGCCCTCGACGCAGGTGCGAATCACGTTGTTGTAGACGTCCTGGGCGGTGAGCGACCAGCCCGAGGTCTGGCAGTGCGTGCGCAAGGAGAGCGATTTCGGGTTCTCGGGCTCGAACTTGGCCACCAGTTCCGACCAGAGCATCCGCGCCGCCCGCAGCTTTGCCACCTCCATGAAGTAGTTCATGCCGATCGCCCAGAAGAACGACAGTCTAGGCGCGAAGGCGTCGACGTCGAGCCCGGCCTCGATGCCGGCGCGGATGTACTCGACCCCGTCGGCGAGCGTGTAGGCGAGTTCGAGGTCGGCCGTGGCACCCGCCTCTTGCATGTGGTAGCCCGAGATGCTGATCGGGTTGAAGCGCGGCATGTTGGTTGAGGCGTAGGCGAAGATGTCCGAGACGATCCGCATCGAGGGCTTGGGCGGGAAGATGTAGGTGTTGCGGACCATGAACTCTTTGAGGATGTCGTTCTGGATGGTCCCGGAGAGCTTTTCCGGCGCCACGCCCTGCTCCTCGGCCGCGAGGATGTAGAGCGCCATCACCGGCAGGACGGCGCCGTTCATCGTCATCGACACGCTCATCACATCCAGCGGGATGCCGTCGAACAGTTGGCGCATGTCGAGGATCGAATCGATCGCCACGCCCGCCATGCCGACGTCGCCCGCGACCCTTGGATGGTCGCTGTCGTAGCCCCGGTGCGTCGCGAGGTCGAAGGCGATCGAGAGCCCTTTTTGCCCGGCCATCAGGTTGCGGCGGTAAAAGGCGTTCGACTCCTCGGCGGTCGAGAAGCCGGCGTACTGCCGGATCGTCCAGGGCTGGGTGACGTACATCGTCGGGTAGGGGCCGCGAAGATAGGGCGGCAGGCCCGGATAGGTGTCGAGGTTATCGAGGCCGTCGAGGTCGGCCGCGCCGTAGGCACGCTTGAGGACGATCCCCTCGGGGGTCTCGAACTTGGGCACAGCGTCGATCGGGGCGGTGTCGGCGGAGATGCCGAGCGCCTTGAGCGGGACGTCGGCGAGGTTGGGGACGCGGCTCATCGCTCGTCTCCTTCTAGCAGCGCGTGGGCGTCCTCCAAGAGGCCGAGCAGGTCGGAGCCTTGGTGGAGGAACGTGTCGATGCCGGCCGCGGCGAGGCCGTCGTCGGGAGACCCTGCGAGGTAGAGCCGCTTGGCCCCGGCCGCCTTGAGGGCGGCGGCGAGCGATCCCGCCTCGGCCGCGTAGCGATCGTTCGTGCCGCACAGGCAGGCGATGCGGCAACCGCCCGCGGCGAACGCTTGCGCGACGGCGTCGGGATCGGCGTCGATCGGGCCCGAGACGGCCTCGATGCCGCCGGCGGCGAACGCGTTGGCGGCGAAGTTGGCGCGCTCGTTGTGCTCGGCCAGCGGGCCGAGGACGGCGAGGAACACGGTCGGGCGCTCGTGCCCGGCCTCGGCCGCGTCGCGCAGCCGCTCGAACCCCCCGCCGAGGCGCGTCGGCGTCAAGGGCGCCTCGATCGCCCCCCCGACCGGGCGCCAGGACGAGGCTTCGCGCGTCGGGGCCGGACGCCGCCGCTCGTTCAGGTCGGGAAACGCCGAGACGCCGGTGAGTTGTGCCTGCCGCCGGGCGATCTGCTCGGATCGGCGCCGGGCGACGTTTGCGATCATCGCCTGCACCGATCCGTTTTTAAGCGCCTCAAGCACGCCGCCCTCGCCCTCGATCCGCTGCAGGATCGCCCACGCCGCCGCCGCCAAGTCCTCGCTCAAGCGCTCGACGTAGGCGCTGCCGCCGGCGGGATCGGCGACGAGGCCGAGCCCCGCCTCCTCGGCGAGGATGCGCTGCGTGTTGCGGGCGACGCGGCGCGAGAAGCCGTCGCTGTCCTTGAGCGCGCGATCGAAGGGCAGCACCGTCACCGCCTCGGCCCCGCCGAGCGCGCCCGCCATCGCGGCCGCCGTGGCGCGCAGCACGTTGACGTAGACGTCGCGGCCGGCATACATCCGCGCCGCCGTGATCGCCGTCACCGGCAGCGGGCGGGGCCTGATGCCGGCGGCACCCAGGATCCCCGACCAGAGGCGGCGAAGGGCGCGCAGCTTGGCGATGTTGACGAAGAGATCGGCGTCGCACGCCAGCCGCGCCTCGATCAGGGAAGCCGCCGCAGAAGGGTCGAAGCCGTTATCGGCCAAGTAACGCAGGTAGGCGGTCGCGCCCGCGGCGACGACGGCCAGTTCCTGCGCCTTGGAGGCGCCGGCCGCGTGGTAGGGGGCGCCGTCGGCGCGAAACAGGCGGGCGGCGGGCAGCCGTGCCGCCGTGCCGGCGGCAAACGCGAGCGCGTCCTCCATCGCCCCGTCCGGCGCCGCCCGGCCGCACGCCACCGCGCCGAGCGGGTCGGCGGCAAAGCGCACGTCGAGCGTCGCCGCATCGTACCCGCGCCTCTCGATCAGGTCGGCGAGGTCGCGGCCGACGGGGGCGAACGCGGGGCCGGCGTCGAGGGTCAGGGGTGCTGCGTCGAGGTAGACGTCCCGGAGCGCCGCTTCGAGCGCCGCCCGGTCGGGGGCGGCGACGCCGGGGCCGTAGCCGTCGCGATCGACGACCAGCTCGATCGCGTCCGCGCCGGCTTCGAGGTCGGCCAGGATCGCGGCGTTGGCGGCGGCGGGATCGCGCAGCTCGAAGCGCTGGCAGACCTTCCAGCCGCCATCGACCCGATTGCCGCGGGTGAAGGGCGCCTCCCCGGGCCGGCCGGTGACGATCCCGGCCGCGTCGGCGGGGGCGTAGAGCGGCCGGACCTCGATACCGTCCAGGGTCGGCGTCGTCAGCGTTCCAACGTCGCGCCCTTTGAGGGCGCGTCCGGCCGCCTCAAGCCAAGCCTCGCGTCCCGCCGCCGTTTGTGCACCCATTCTTTCCAATCCTCCTCGCGGCCCCGCCTTCAAACCCGGAGAAGATCGCACGAAAGCGGCCCGCCACCCAAGCGCTTCGTCGCCCCCGGTCCCGACGTGCCGGCCTCAATCGAGGCCGTCGGTCGGGTCGATGGTCGAACGCTCAAGCGGCGCGGCGCCGCCCACAGCCTCGCCGCTCACGGTGAGGAGCAGATCGCGCGCCTCGGCCAGCCGTCGGCGGAGATCGAGGAGACGGGCCTCGCTCGGCCCAGCGGGCGCGGCCGGGGCGGCGGTTCCTTCCTCGATGGGGACGTCGATCCGCGGCGGCACGCGCGGCGGCAGCAGGCGGGTACGGCGCTCGCGCAGGAGCTTTTGCGCGCCCTTGATCGTGTAGCCCTGCTCGTAGAGGAGCGTGCGGATCTCTTTCAGCAGCCCGACGTCCTCGGGCCGGTAGTAGCGCCGCCCGCCGCCGCGCTTCAAGGGCCGTACCTGGGCGAACTTGCTCTCCCAAAAGCGCAGCACGTGCTGCGCCACGTCGAGTTCCTCGGCGACCTCGCTGATGGTGCGAAAGGCGGTCTCGGACTTGCCCTTCTGCCGCGCCTCGGCCGCGTCGGTCACGCTCACGGCTTCTCGCCGCCGTTGATGCGGTCTTTGAGCGCCTGCGAGGCGCGAAAGACGAGGACGCGGCGCGGCAGGATCGGCACCTCCTCGCCGGTCTTCGGGTTGCGCCCGATCCGCTGGCCCTTCTGGCGCACGGCGAACGTGCCGAACGACGAGATCTTCACGCTGCCATCCTCGACGAGCGCGCCCGCCATCTCCTCCAAGATCGCGTCGACGAGATCGGCCGATTCGCTGCGGGAAAGGCCGACCTCCTCGTAGACCACTTCGGCCAGATGGGCGCGCGTGACAGTATTGGCCGTCATGAAGCCCCCTCTATTCCATGGACCATTCGACGAATGACGCGTAAAAAGCTAAGCCTGACAATGGCTTCGTGTCAACAATGCTAAAGCGGCCGGGGCAATATCCCGCCCCGGTCGGGCTACCAGCGCAGCGCCGCCGCGCCCCAGGCGAAGCCGCCGCCCATCGCGTTGAGGACGAGGAGATCGTTCGCCCGCAAGCGGCCGTCCTCGTAGGCGACGTTCATCGCGAGCGGGATCGAGGCGGCCGAAGTGTTGGCGTGGCGATCGACGGTGACGACCACCCTTCCCGCGTCGATGCCGAGCCGCTTGCCGACGGCGTCGATGATCCGCCGGTTGGCTTGGTGCGGCACGAACCAGTCGACGTCGTCGAGCTTGAGCCCCGCCGTCGCCAGGGCCTCCTCGGCCGCGGCCGCGAGCCTGGCCACCGCGTGGCGGAAGACCTCGCGGCCGTTCATGCGCAGGTGCCCGGTCGTCCCGGTCGAGGACGGGCCGCCATCGACGTAGAGTTCGTGGTAGTGCCGCCCGTCGGCGGCGCAGACCGCGGCGAGCAGGCCCCGGTCCAAGGGCGTGCCCGGCTGCTCGTCGGCCTCCAGGACGACCGCCCCGGCCCCGTCGCCGAACAGGACGGCCGTGCCGCGGTCGTCCCAGTCGAGCAGGCGCGAGAAGGTCTCGGCGCCGACGACGAGCGCCTTGTGGACGGCGCGCGTGCGGATCAGGGCGTCGGCCGTCTGGAGGGCGTAGGGAAAGCCGGCGCAGACCGCCTGCAGGTCGAAGGCCATGCAAGGCGGCAGGCCCAGCTTCTTTTGCACCGCGGTCGCGGTCGCGGGAAAGGTGTTGTCGGGGGTCGAGGTCGCGACCAGGACGAGGTCGATCGACGCCCGGTCGACGCCGGCGCGGTTGAGTGCCACCTCGGCCGCGGCGACGCCCAAGTCGGAGGTCAGTTCGTCCTCGGCGGCGATGTGGCGCCGCTCGATGCCGGTTCGCTCCCTGATCCAGGCGTCCGAGGTGTCGAGGCCGGACGGGAGCGCGTCGTTGACGACGATGCGCGCGGGCAGGTAGGCCCCGAGGCCGGTGATGCGGGAACGGCGCACGCGTCTCAGCCCGTCGCGGTGGTCGGATCGCGGACGACGGCGGCCTGCTTGACCGAGCCGATCTCGTCGATGATGCGGGCGTTGGTGCCGCGGGCGAGGAGTTCGACCGCGGCCCCGATCGCGGCGGCGAAGCCGATCGCGTCGGTGCCGCCGTGGCTCTTGACGACGACGCCGTTCAGGCCGAGCAGCATGGCGCCGTTGTAGAGCCTCGGATCGAAGCGGTCGCGCATGGCCTGCATGACCGGCTTGGCGACGAGGTAGCCCAAGCGCCCGCGCAGACTGCCGCCGAACAGGTCCCTCATCGTGTGCGCGAACAAGCCCGCCGTGCCCTCGGCCACCTTCAAGGCGACGTTGCCGGTGAAGCCGTCGGTGACGACGACGTCGACGACGCCCTGCGCGATCGCCGTACCCTCGACGAAGCCGGCGTACTGGATCGGCAAGCCCGAATCGCGCACGAGTGCTGCCGCCTTCTTGACGACGCTGTCGCCCTTCATCTCCTCGGTGCCGATGTTGAGCAGGCCGACCGAGGGCTTGTCGACGCCGAGCACGGCGCGGGCGTAGACCTCGCCCATGACCGCGAACTGAAACAGGTTCTCAGGCGTGCACTCGGCGTTGGCGCCGAGGTCGAGCACGACGACCGGGCGGGTGCGCGACGGCATGCACGACGCGATCGCCGGGCGGTCGATGCCGGGCAGCGCGCGCAGGACGACCATCGATATGGCCATCAAGGCGCCCGTGTTGCCGGCCGAGATCGCGGCCGCCGCGTCGCCGGTCTTCAAGGCGTCGATCGCGCGCCGCATCGAGGACGGCTGGCGCTGGCGCAGTGCTGCCGACGGCTTCATGTCGGCCGTCACCACCGCGTCGGTGTGGCAGACCTCGACCACGCGGGCCAAACCCTTGCGGGCGTCCACGAGCGGCTTCAGCCGGGCCTCGTCGCCGTAGAGGATGAAGCGCAGATCCGGGTGGCGCTCCAGCGCCAGCGCCGCCCCGTCGACGACGATCTCGGGCGCGTGGTCGCCGCCCATGCCGTCGAGCGCGATGCGATAGCTCACCCGCAAATCCTCATCGGCCTCAGGCCCCATCCTGGCGGCGCAGCCGCCCCAGGGCGGCGAACGGGTGGGGTTTGTCGCCCGCCGCCTCGTCAGCCGGCGCGTCGTCCCCCTCGCGCCGGACGCCGAGGCGCTTCAAGGCGGCGTCGGCGTTCGGGCCGTGCGGGTAGGGATCGAGCCCGAGCGAGAGCTCCTCGACGACGATTTCGCCGAGGTCGAGGAACGGCTCGTCGAGCGGCTCGGGCGCGTCGTCGCTGGACTCGTCGAGGACGATCGTCTCGTCCAAAGGCGCCGCCTCGGTCGTGAAGACCCGCTTGAACGGCAGCGCCGTCTCGCTCTCGAACGGGTCCAAGGTCACGACGCAGCGCTGCGTCACGGCGGCCTCCAGGGCGCCCTCGACGACGATCAGCCCGGCGTCAACGCACTGGACGCGCCCCTTGGCGGCGAGCGACGCCAGCGCCACGAGGTCGAGGCGCCGCGCGATCCGCGCCCGCTCGCCCGCGTCGGCGACGCGATCGAAGTCGACGCCCTCGCGCTTGAGCCCCTCGACCGGGAACGGGTGGGCAAAGAGATGGCGGTCTGACAAGATTTGCGGGTCCCTTGAACCGGGCGTGGGGCACGAACCGCCGCTTGGGCGCGATCACCGCCTTATTAAGCCCTCTTTGAGACGACGGACAAGGCTAGGGCTAGGCGCGGGAATAATCAACGTCCTTGATGATGAGAAAAGGTTACGTGTCGTCGAGGCGGCCCGACAACAGCGCCGCGTCCGGCAACGCCTCCAAACGGGCGGCAAAGCCGCGCAGGTGCGCCGCCAAGCGCGCCATGCCCGCGGGCGAAGGCGGGGCGGGGCCCGAGAGGTTGCGCGCCACCAGCGACGCTAGCGCCGCGTCGTCGGCCTCGGCCAAGGCCCCGTCCAGGCCGTGCGCCCGGGCGTAGAAGGTCGAGGCGGCGCGCTTGACGTGCTTGCCGACCGAGAGGTCGCCGACGCCCTGCTCGCGTAACGCGCGGTCGATGTCGGCGAACATGAGGTCGAACAGGGCCTGCGCCGTCATGATCCCGCCCGTGCCGCCCCGGCGCAGGCGGCGCATGACGAGGGCCGCGTGCAGGCCGATCATCTCAAGCCGCCCGTCGTTCGTGTCCGGCACGCCCATCTCGGCGTAGAAGACGGGCGCCCGCGCCGCCTCGACCGCCGCTCGGTAGAGCCCGACCGCCGCCGCCCCCGCCCGGCGACGTGCCGTCCGGCGCGCGAAGAACCCCAACCGCCCCTCCAAGGGCATTCGAGGGCTTGTCCCTTGTTCTGTCTCAGCCATCCATGCTACCGCCCAAGCCGCCCAACGGCTTTTAGATAGGCAAGCCGCTCAACGGCTATAGGTAGGATCGGGCCGGACGATGGCCACCACGAAGACCAAGTACCGCTGCGTCGCCCTCGCGCTCGTTGGCCTCACAGCACTCGGCGGCTGTCAGCCCAACGTCGTCCCGCACGGCAACGTCGTGCAGGCGAGCGAGCTGGCCGAGATCGAGCCCGGCCTCACCACCCGCCAGGACGTGCTGCGCTTGTTGGGCTCGCCCTCCATGCAGGCGACCTTCGACGACCGCCGCTGGTACTACGTGGCGCAGCAGACCGAGGACCGCTCGTTCTTCAACAAGCGCCTCGCGACGCAGGACGTGGTCGCGATCGACTTCGACGCCCAGGACCGCGTCACCGACGTGGGGCAGAGCGGCATCGAGAGCGCCAACGCGATCGACCCGACCGACGACGAGACGAGGACGCTCGGCAGCGACGTATCGCTGCTCGAACAGCTGCTCGGCAACATCGGCCGCTTCGACAGCGGCGAGCCCGCCCCCGGCGCCCCCGGCCAGAGCCCCGGCATCCCGCGCTAGAAGCGCACGTTTACCCGCCGCCCCACCGGCCGAATCGGGGCGGGCGGGCCAAGGAAATCCTGGACTCAAAGTCATGCTCTACGTCCAACTCGGCCTCGGGCTGGTCCTGCTCGTCGTCGGCGGCGACGCCCTGGTACGCGGCGCCGTCTCGCTGGCCACCCGCCTCGGCGTCTCGCCGCTCATGATCGGCCTCACCCTCGTGGGCTTTGGCACCTCGACGCCCGAACTCGTCACCAGCCTGCAAGCGGCCTCGATCGGTGCGGCCGGCATCGCGGTCGGCAACGTCGTCGGCAGCAACATCGCCAACATCCTGCTGATCCTCGGCGTCGCCGCCGTGATCAGCCCGCTCACCGCCTCGCGCCGAGCCTTCCTGCGCGACGGCACGATGCTCGTGATCGCCTCGGTGCTCTGCGTCGCCGTCGTGCTGTTCGGCCACCTGGACCGCCTCTGGGGTGCCGCCTTCGTGGCGCTGCTCGTCGGCTACATCGTCTTCACCTACCTGCGCGAGCGGCAAGGCCACGACGCCTCGGCCGCGATGCACGAGGCCGAGGCGGCGGCGGCGCCGGGCGGGCCGTCGCAACTGTGGCTGGCGCTGCTGCTCGCGATCGGCGGCATCGCGCTCACCATCCTCGGCGCCAGGCTGCTCGTCGACGGGGCGGTGCGACTGGCCGAGGCCGCCGGCATCTCCGAGACCGTGGTCGGCCTCACCGTCGTCGCCGTCGGCACCTCGCTGCCGGAACTCGTCACCTCGGTGACGGCGGCGCTTCGGCGCCAGTCCGACGTCGCGCTCGGCAACGTCGTCGGCAGCAACATCTACAACATCTTAGGGATCTTGGGCGTTACCGCGCTCGTGACGCCGATCCCCGTGCCGCCGGCGATCGCCGCGGTCGACATCTGGGTCATGCTCGCGGCGACCCTGCTCGCCATCGTGTTCTTGCTGACCGGCTGGCGCCTGAACCGGGTCGAGGGCGGCGTCCTCCTCGCCGGCTACGCTGGCTACACGGCTTGGCTCCTCGCGCCGTCGCTCGGCTAGAGAACGGGCCTTCGCGTCGAGACTGTGCAGCCCTCGACACCGCGTCACGGGCAAGATGGCCCGGTTGCACGACCGTTTAACCGCATCTTAAGCGGCAAATCCTACGATGACGGCGACTCTCACCGCCCGAGGATAACGCGATGTGCCCCGTGCGTGCACGGCAACCGCACGACGACGTCATGCCGATGGTCCGGCGCGGCTACCTCATCGCCTGCACGCTGCTCGTGCTCATGACGATCGGCGGCGCCCTCGTGCTGCACGGCGCCATCAAGAACGATGCCCAGCACATGCTCATGATCGACACGACGTCGCAGGTGCGGGCGACGCTGAGCCGGCTCTCCTTGCTGGCCCTCAACCTGCAAGGGGCGGACCGGCGCGACGACCGGGGTTTGGGGCGGCGGCTGGAGCAGGAGATGCGCGCGGCCGTGGCGATCTTGCGCGCGAACCACGTGGCGCTGGCGGCCGGGCGAACGCCCGAGGGCGGGGTTCTACCCCCGTTCCGGCGGCGCGGCAGATCCTCTTCGAGGCCCCTTTCTCGCTCAACGCCCGAACAGATCGTCTGCTGGCGCAACTCGATCGGGCCCTCGATCCGGAGGGCCGATCCAGGACCGGGGCCCTGACGGCGGCCGAGTTCGCCGGTGCCGACGCCGGCGCGCTCGTCAAGGCGATCGACCTGCTCGCCGAAACCTGCCGCCGGGCGGCCGACGACGCGCAGCAACGATTGCAGGCGCTGCACCTCGTTCTGGTGCTGCTGACGCTCGGCCTGCTCTTGATCGAGGCGCTGGTCATCTTCTTGCCGATGCTGCGCGCGATCGTCGACGCCAAGGGGCGTCTGCGGGAGATGGCCTCGACCGACGCGCTGACCGGCCTCGCCAACCGGCCGGCGTTGCGGCGGCGCCTCGAAGAGGCCCTGGCCGACGGACCGCTAAGCGGGGACGCCGCCCTGCTGCTCCTCGACCTGGACCGCTTCAAGGAGGTCAACGACACGATGGGCCATCCGGTCGGCGACGCGGTGCTGCGCGAGGTGGCCCGCCGCCTGCAAGGCCGCGTCGCGAACGGCGTCGTCGCCCGTCTCGGCGGCGACGAGTTCGCGGTCGTGTGTCCTGCTAAGGACGACGTCGAGGCGTTGGCAAAGGGCCTCGTCGCCTCCTTGTCGCAACCCTACGACCACGACGGCCGGCAGGCGGTCATCGGGGCGAGCATCGGCATCGCGCTGGCACCCGACGACGGCGAGGAGCCCGAGCGCCTCCTGCGCCGCGCCGACGTCGCCCTCTACGTCGCCAAGGCGCAAGGACGCGGCACGGCGCGCTTTTATCGAGCGGACATGGACGAGCGGCGCGAAACGCGGCGGCGGCTCGAAGCCGACCTGCAGGCGGCGGTGGCGCACAAGGCGTTCGAGCCGCACTACCAGCCCCAGATCGACCTGCGAACCGGCGCCACGATCGGGTTCGAGGCGCTCGTGCGCTGGCGTCATCCCGAGCACGGCCTCGTACTGCCGGGCGCGTTCATCGAGGTGGCCGAAGAGACTGGTCTCATCCACGTCATCGGCGCCCAGGTCCTTCGGCGCGCGTGCCAGGACGCCGCGGCTTGGCCCGGCTTGCGCGTGGCCGTCAACGTCTCGCCCGCCCAGTTCCTGCGCCCCGACCTGCCGGCAACGGTCGCGCAAGCCTTGCACGAATCGGGCCTGGCGCCGGAGCGGCTTGAGCTGGAGATCACCGAGAGCATGCTGATCGGCAACGTCGATGAGGCGCGCGCCGCCATCCTGCGCCTCAAGGCGCTCGGCGTGCACCTCGCCATGGACGACTTCGGCACCGGGTATTCCTGCCTCAGCCAACTGCAGTCGTTTCCTTTCGATCGCGTCAAGATCGACCGCTCCTTCGTCGCCGGCCTCGACCACGACGCGCCGGGCGCCGCCGTCGTTCAAGCGGTCATCGCCCTCGGGCATGGCTTGGGCATGAACGTGATCGCGGAGGGCATCGAAAACGCCGAGCAGTCGCGGCGCGTCGCGACCTTGGGGTGCAACGAGGGCCAAGGTTTCTTGTTTGCAAAACCCATGCCGGTCGACGAGGTCGCGGGCTGGCTGCTCGCCGACCCCGATGCCGGCACGACCGCAGCGGCCGTCGAGCGTGCGGAGGCTTCGGCTTGACCCCGAACGGTTAAGCTCCCGTTTACCATCCCCGGCTAGCATGACGTTCGAGTCACGGATTATCGAGGATCGAGCATCATGACGGGCAACGGCACCTCGCTTTGGCGTCCAGAACAGATCGAGGCGTTCAAGACCCGCCTGCGGGCGGCGCAACCGGTCCGCGTGCGGGGCGAGACGGCGTCCTCGACCGGCAACCTGATCGTCGTCAACGGGATCAGCGGCTTTGCCACCATCGGCGAGACCTGCGAGATCCTGCCGAAAAACGCGCCGAAGCCGGTCCTGGCCGAGGTCGTCGGCTTCACCGAGCACACCAACCTCGTCCTGCCCTACGCCGAGACCACCGGCATCAGCGCCGGCGACCCCGTCGTCTTGGACGGGGCCTCGCGCGGCTTGCGGCCGGACGCGTCCTGGCTCGGCCGGGTGATCGACGCGCTCGGGCAACCGGTCGACGGCAAGGGCCCCTTGTGCCCCGGATCCAAGGACTACCCGATCCAGGCGGCGCCGCCGGCGGCGGGCAAGCGGCGGCTGGTGCAAGAGCGCTTGTCGCTCGGCGTCAAGGCGCTCGATTTGTTCACACCTTGCTGCCGCGGCCAGCGCTTGGGCATCTTCGCCGGCTCCGGCGTCGGCAAGTCGAGCCTGATCTCGATGCTGGCGGCGAACAGCGACGCCGACGTGCTCGTCATCGGCCTGATCGGCGAGCGCGGGCGCGAACTGAACGAGTTTTT
Source organism: Geminicoccaceae bacterium (assembly GCA_965217265.1). Taxonomy (GTDB): domain Bacteria; phylum Pseudomonadota; class Alphaproteobacteria; order Geminicoccales; family Geminicoccaceae; genus JAGRGG01. Next base: position 854,111 of record CBDCHP010000011.1, read on the forward strand.
GACCCACGTCCTGGGCGAGGCGGGCCAAAAGCGCAGCGTCGTCGTCGCCGCCACCTCCGACGCGCCGGCGATGCTGCGCCGCCGGGCCGCCTACGTCGCCATGACCGTGGCCGAATATTTCCGCGACCGGGGCCTCAAGGTCTTGTGCCTGATGGACAGCGTGACCCGCTTCGCCATGGCGCTGCGCGAGATCTACTTGGCCGCCGGCGAGCCGCCGACGAGCAAGGGCTATCCGCCCGGCGTCTTCGCCGAACTGCCGCGGCTCCTGGAGCGCGCCGGCCCCGGCGAGGGTGAGGGCGACATCACCGGCCTGTTCTCGGTCCTGGTCGAGGGCGACGACACCAACGAGCCGGTGAGCGACACGGTGCGCGGCATCCTGGACGGCCACGTCATCATGGACCGCTCCATCGCCGAGGCCGGGCGCTACCCCGCCGTCGACGTCTTGAAGAGCCTCTCGCGCACGGCGCCCGCCTGCTACGGCGAGGCCGAGTGGGCGCTGGTGCGGCGCGCCCGCCGGCTGATGCAGGCCTACGCCGAGAGCCGCGAACTGATCGAGCTTGGCGCCTATCGCGGCGGCAACCCGACTCTTGATGAGGCGATCCGGCTGCGCGGGCCGCTCGAAGACCTGCTGGCGCAGCGCGTCGGCGAGGCGGCGAATGCGGCGGGCGCCTTTGCCGGCTTGGCCGAGGTCTTGGGCGCCGAGGCCTTGGGCGCCGAGGCCTTGGGTGTGAGGCCGGCGTGAGGCGCAATCCTTTCACTGCCCTGGTCGCGATCGAGGCGACCGAGTTCGACCGCGAGCGCGCGGTCCTGCTCGGCCTTGAGGGCGAGCGCGCCGACCTCGTCGGCCGCCGCGACGCCGCCCGCGGCCACGTCAGGGCGGCGATCGAGGCGGCCGGCGACGGCGCCCACGTCGCCTTCTACGGCGGGCTGACCGAGGGCGGGCGCACCGCGCTTCTGCGCATCGAGGCGGCGCTGGCATCGCTCGACCAGAAGATCGCGGCCCAGCGCGAGGTCGTGCGGGCGCGGCGCGTCGAGCACCGGCGCTTCGAATCGCTGTGCGAGCGCCGCCTCGATGCCGACCGGGCCGAGGCCGATCGGCGCGAGGCGCGCGAGCGCGACGAGTTGGCCGTCCTTCGCCACGTTCACCGGCGGCGCGCTTAAGGGGATTCGAGCCGCTCGGGGGGCGTCCCCCGTCTTGCCGATCGGGGGCAAATCGGCGCAAGATGGCCTCCCACAGCGAACGACGAGGGAGAAACGCCGGTGACGGACCAGATGCGCTGCGTCGAGATCGACGGCCACGGCGGGCCGGGGGTGCTGCGGCCCATGAGCGGTCCCGTACCGAGCCCGAAACAAGGCGAGGTCTTGATCGAGGTGGCGGCGGCGGGCGTGAACCGGCCGGACGTGCTGCAGCGCCAGGGCAACTACCCCGTGCCGCCCGGCGCCTCGCCGCTGCCGGGCCTGGAAGTCGCGGGCAAGGTCGCGGCGCTGGGCGAGGGCTGCGGGCGCTATGAGGTCGGCGACGCCGTCTGCGCGCTCACCCCCGGCGGCGGCTACGCCGAGTTCTGCGTCGCCCCCGAGCGCAACGCCCTGCCCGTCCCGGCGGGCATGGGCATGACCGAGGCGGCCGCGATCCCCGAGTCCTTCTTCACCGTCTGGCACAACGTCTTCGAGCGCGGCCGGCTCAAAGACGGCGAGCGCTTTCTCGTCCACGGCGGGTCGAGCGGCATCGGCACGACCGCGATCCAGCTGGCATCCGCCCGCGGCGCCACGGTCTACTGCACCGTCGGGAGCGCCGACAAGGCGAAGGCGTGCGAGGAGTTGGGGGCCGAGCGCGCCATCAACTACAAGGACGAGGATTTCGTCGCGGCGATCGAGGAGGCGACCGGCGGCAAGGGCCTCGATGTCATCCTCGACATGGTCGGGGGGTCGTACGTTGCGCGCAACATCAAGTCCCTGGCGATGGAGGGACGCCTCGTCCAGATCGCGTGGCTCGGCGGCTCCAAGATCGAGGCCAACTTCGCCCAGTTGATGCTCAAGCGCCTGACCTGGACCGGCTCGACGCTCCGGCCGCAGAGCGTCGACGCGAAGGCGCGCATCGCCGCCGCCCTCGAAGCCGAGGTCTGGCCCCTCTTGACCGAGGGCAAGGTCAAGCCGCTCCTGTTCAAGACCTTCCCGCTCGACAAGGCCGCCGAGGCGCACGCGCTGATGGAAAGCTCGACGCATATCGGCAAGATCGTGCTGGAGACCGGGCGGGGGTGAACGCTTCGCGTGCGCTGGGCGCGGCCTTCTTTTTCTCTTTTTGTTTTTGTCCGAGGCTGGCCCTCGGCGTTGAGGCCAGCCTTCTGCGTTAACACTGGCAAAAAAGCGAGCGCAACGCGAAGCGTTGACCGGTACGGCATCGTCGCCACATGAACGTCCCTAGACCATCACTAGAGGGCTACGATGCCGCAAGAGGCAACGCTTGAAGAGGCCGCGGCGGCGATCGAGGACGATTTCGCGTTCCTCGACGGCCCGCGCGAGAAGATCGAGCACGTCGTCGAGCTGGGCAAGGACTTGGCCCCGCTCGACCCCGTCCATAAAGTCGAGGCCAACAAGGTGCGCGGCTGCCAAAGCCAAGTCTGGCTCGTCGCCGACCGCGACGGGGACGAGCGGCTGCGCTTTGCCGCCGACAGCGACGCCATCATCGTCAAGGGCCTGATCGCCCTTCTGATGCGCCTCTACGACGGCCGCACGCCAAGCGAGATCGAGGGCTCCTCGACGCAGGTGTTCGAGCGCATCGGCTTGGGCGCCATGCTGACCCCCGGCCGCGCCAACGGCCTCTACGCGATGATCAACCGCATCCGGCAGATCGCGGCGGCGGTCAAGGCGCCGGGCGCGGCCTGAACGGCCGGCCGCTAGACGGCTTCGAACGTCACGTCCGCGTAGACCTCGCCCAGCCTCAGCGTCACGTCCACCGCCGCGAGATCGACGACGGCGTCCTCCCCCTCCAGGGGCGTGATCCGCCACGTCGTCCCCTCACGGGTGTAGAGGTCGGCGGCGATGCGGTCCTGCTCCAAGAGGAGGTAGTGGCGAAGGCTCGGCAGCGTGCGGTAGAGGGTCCACTTGCGGTCGGCGTCGGCGGTACGGCGAGAGCGCCTCGACGACGACGACGGGGTGGCGCAGCCGGTTGCCGCTCTCGGGGCCGCACGAGACGCTGACGTCGGGCCTGGGCGCGTTGTTGCCGGCCTCGACGCTCATGCCCCCCCGAACGGGCGGCAGGGGCCGCCACCTAGGGCGTTACCGAGCGCGATCAGGACGTTGGCGGCGATCGCCTCGTGCGCGACGGACGGGCCGATCATCATCCTGACGACGCCGTCGAAGAACTCGAAGCTCCTCCTCCCCTTCCGCCCAGGCGAGGAAATCGTCGACGGTGCGCAAGATCGGGGCGGGGGTGGCAAGCTCGGCCATGCGTAGGCTTCCTTCGGCTGACGGGGCCGAGGCTACGACAGGTTGCCGTTCCAAGCCAGTCTGGGGCCAGGCCGGGGACGACGGAAGGCCGCAGCCATGGAACGCCGGGGCGGGACGGGACGTTGCAGCGGCCGTTTCTTGACGGCAACGAGTGGAGAAGCCCGATGACGTTCGATCTGAAACCTCTGCGCGACCAGCGCGTCGTCCTGACCGGGGCGTCGAGCGGCATCGGCCTCGCGACGGCGCGGCGGCTGGCAAGGCGGGGCGCCAAGCTCATCTTAGTGGCGCGCAACGTCGAGGCGCTGGAGGACGTGGCGCGCGAGTGCCGGGCTCTGGGCGGCGAGGCGCACGCGGTCGCGGCCGACGTCGGCGACTTCGAGGCCGTGGAGCGGGTCGCGCGCGAGGCCGAGAGGCACTACGGCGGCTTCGACACCTGGATCAACGACGCGGGTGCGGCGATCTACGGCGCCGTGACCGACGTGCCCTTGGCCGACCAGCGGCGGCTGTTCGAGACCAACTACTGGGGCGTCGTGCACGGCTCCTTGATTGCGGCCGGGCGCCTGCGGCGCGGCACCGGCGGCAAGATCGTCAACGTCGGCAGCGTACTCTCCGACCGGGCGATGATCTACCAGGGCCCCTACTCCGCCACCAAGCACGCGGTCAAGGCGATCACCGACGCCTTACGCATGGAACTGGAGGCGGCGGGCGCCCCGGTCTCGATGACGCTGATCAAGCCGTCCGCGATCGACACGCCCTACATGGAGCACGCCCGCAACTACTTCGACGCGGGCACCAAGAACCCGCCGCCGTCCTACGACCCGGACGTGGTGGCGAAAGCGATCGAGCACGCCTGCGAGCACCGCGTGCGCGACCTCGTCGTGGGAGCGGGCGGCTGGGCCGTGGCGGCGATGGGCTCGCTGGCCCCCCGCCTGACCGACTTCGTCATGGAGGCGGCGGGCAAAGTGATGCAATCGACCGACGATCGCGGCCGAAGCGCCCGACGCGACAACCTCGACGCCCCGCGCGAGGACGGTGCGGCGCGCTCAAGCCTATCGGGGTTCCCGGCGCGGCGCTCCAGCCTCTTCTTGGAGGCGCAGATGCACCCGGCGCTGACGGCGTTCGCCGTGGCCGGGGTGGGCCTCGCCCTCGTCGGCGCGCTCGGCCGGCGGCGGGGGTGAGGGCTTGAGGGCGCGCGCCATCCCCGGCCGCGGCCGCCCTGTCGGGCGAACGAGGTATTTCCCACGAGCGCCGGAATGCGCTAGCATTAGACTTTGTGTTCAACCAATGAAGCCTTCAGGGGGGCTGAAATCATGGGTCATGAGATCGTCGTCGCCGGGCGGGACGCCGAAGGGCAGAAGTCGCGCCGGCGGTTCTTGAAGGGTGCTGGGATCGCCGGCGTCGCCGGTGCGGCCACCGTCGCGATGCCGAACGTCAGCCGGGCGCAGACGGCGAACCTGAAGATGCAGGGTGCTTGGGGGGCGACCGACATCTTCAACGAGTTCGCGATGGAGTACGTCGATCGCGTCAACGCGATGGCTGGCAACCGGCTCAAGATCGACTACCTCATCGCCGGCGCGGTGGTGAAGCCGTTCAGCCTGCAAGACGCGGTCGACCAGGGCATCCTGGACGCCGGCCACCACGTCAGCGCGTACTGGTACGGTAAGCACAAGGCCGCGTCGCTCTTCGGCACCAGCCCGTGCTGGGGCTGGAACGCGAACGAGGGCCTCGCCTGGATCCACAAAGGCGGCGGCAAGGAATTCTACAACGAGCTGATCCAGGAGATCTTGGGCCTCAACATCGTCGGCTTCTTCGCCATGCCGATGCCGACCCAGCCCTTGGGCTGGTTCAAGGAGGCGCCGCAGTCGCCCGACGACATGAGGGGGCTCAAATACCGCACAGTCGGCCTCGCCGCCGACGTCATGCAAGAGATGGGCATGGCCGTGGCGCAGTTGCCGGGCGGCGAGATCCTGCCGGCGATGGAGCGCGGCGTGATCGACGCGTTCGAGTTCAACAACCCGACCTCGGACCGACGCTTCGGCGCGCAGGACGTGGCCAAGAACTACATGATGTCGTCGTATCACCAAGCGACCGAGTATTTCGAGATCATGTTCAACAAGGACCGGTTCGACGGTCTGCCGGCCGAGCACCAAGCGATCCTCGAATACGCCGCCGAGGCCGCCTCGACCTCGAACATCGCCACGGCCTACGACCAGTACTCCAAGGACCTGGAGTGGCTGCGCACCGAGGGCGGCGTCACGGTGCAGCGCACGCCGCAGTCGATCCTGGACGCCGAACTCGCCGCCTGGGACAAGGTCGTCGAGGGGCTTGAGGACGACGCGTACATGAAGCGGGTGATGGACAGCCAAAAAGAGTGGGCCAAGCGCGTCGCGGCCTACGAACTGTTCAACGCGGCCGACTACAAGCTCGCCTACGAGCATTATTTCGGCGGCCTCGGCTTCTAGGCTCGACGATAACGACCAATGGCGCGGGGCGGTTCGACGCCGCCCCGGACGCCGCGTGCGGCCTTGAACGTGGAGGATCGAGATGGACGCCTTCGTCCGCTTCGTCGACCGCTTGAGCATGTGGACCGGGCACGCGTTCGCCTGGGCCATCCTGATCCTGACCTTCGGCGTCTCCTACGAGGTCTTCGTGCGCTACGTCCTCAACAGCCCGACGTCCTGGGCCTACGACATCAGCTACATGATGTACGGCGCCCTGTTCTTGATGGCCGGCGCCTACACCCTGTCCCGCAACGGCCACGTCCGCGGCGACTTCCTCTACCGATTGTGGCCGCCCAGGGTGCAAGCCGCGGTCGACATGGTGCTCTACCTCTTCTTCCTCCTGCCCGGCTGCGCCGCACTCGCCTACTCGGGCTACTTCTTCGCCGCCCAGTCCTGGCGCTTTGGCGAGGTCAGCTTCTTCAGCCCAGCCGGGATCCCGATCTACCCGATGAAGACGCTGATCCCGATCGCGGGCGTGCTCTTGTGCCTGCAGGGCGTCGCCGAGATGATCCGCTGCTATCGCTGCATCCAGACCGGGCAGTGGCCGCCCCGGCTGCACGACGTCGAGGAGTTGGAGTCCGCCCTCGTCCACCAGCGCCGGGACGACCCTAAGCTTGAGCAAGGGGGCCGGGCATGACCGACCCGCAACTCGGCATCGTGATGATGGGCCTGTTCATCGCCCTCATCTTCCTCGGCTTTCCCGTCGCCTTCACGCTCTTAGCACTCTCGGTGTTCTTCGGCCTCTACGCCATGGACGTGCGCGTCTTCAGCCTGATCGTGCAGAACACCTACGACATCATGGCGAACGACGTGCTGACCGCCGTGCCGTTGTTCTTGTTCATGGGCTACGTCGTCGAGCGCGCCAACATCCTGGACCGATTATTTTCGAGTATTCAGTTGGCCGCGCGCAACGTGCCGGCCTCGCTCGCCGTCGCGTCGCTCATCACCTGCGCCCTCTTCGCGACGGCGACCGGCATCGTCGGCGCGGTCGTGACCTTGATGGGCCTCTTGGCCTTCCCGGCGATGCTCAAGGCCGGCTACGACACCAAGCTCTCGGCCGGCGTCATCTGCGCCGGCGGCACGCTCGGCATCCTGATCCCGCCGTCGATCATGCTGATCGTCTTCGCGGCGGCCGCCAGCGTCTCGGTCGTCCAACTCTACGCCGCGGCATTGATTCCCGGCTTCATGCTGGCCGGCCTCTACCTCGTCTACACGATCGGGCGCGGCATCCTGAGCCCGGAACTGACCCCGAAGCTGCCCAAGGAACAGGCCGACGTGCCGCTCGGGCAGGTGCTGGTGCTGCTCGCTGCCTCCTTCCTGCCGCTGGCCCTCCTGATCTTCTCGGTCCTGGGCGCGATCCTGTTCGGCCTCGCGACGCCGACCGAGGCCGCCGCGATCGGCGCCTTGGGCTCGCTCGTCCTGGCACTCGCCTACCGGGCGCTCAATTGGATCCGCCTTAAGGAGGCGGTCTACCTCACCGCCCGCACCTCGGCGATGGTCTGCTTTCTCTTCATCGGCTCGTGGAACTTCTCCTCGGTCTTCTCCTACCTCGGCGGCGAGAGCGTGGTCTCGGAGTTCGTCCTCGGCCTCGACCTGACGCCGCTCACCTTCCTCCTCCTCACCCAGTTCATCATCTTCCTGCTCGGCTGGCCCCTGGAGTGGACCGAGATCATCATCATCTTCGTGCCGATCTTCCTGCCGCTCCTGGTCCACTTCGACGTCGATCCGGTCTTCTTCGGCGTCCTCGTCGCCTTGAACCTGCAGACCTCGTTCCTCACCCCGCCGATGGCGATGTCGGCCTACTACCTCAAGGGCATCGCCCCACCGGGCGTGCAACTGACGCAGATCTTCGCCGGCTGTATGCCGTTCTTGAGCATGGTCTTCGTCGCGATGGCGCTGGTCTACATCTTCCCCGGCCTCGTCCTGTGGCTGCCCAGCATGATCTACGGGTGAGCGGCGTGGCGAAACCTTCCGATCAGGCCGACTTCGTCGAGCCGAGCGCCACGGCGGCGCGGCGCCTGATCGAGGAGGGCAAGCTCGCCTCGGTCGAACTGGTCGAGGCCTGCCTCGCGCGGGTCGGCGCGCGCGAGGCGGAGGTCGGCGCCTTCGCCTTCCTCGACCCGCACCACGCCCGCCGGGGGGCCGAGGCGTGCGACGCCGCGCGCCGGGCCGGGCGGCCGCAGGGGCCCCTGCACGGCCTGCCCGTCGCGGTGAAGGACATCTTCGACACGGCTGACATGCCGACCGAGAACGGCACCGCCCTCCACGCCGGCCGCCGGCCGCGCAAGGACGCGCACGCCGTCGCCCGTTTGCGCGCGGCCGGCGCCGTCATCCTCGGCAAGACCGTGACCGCCGAGATGGCCAACCTGACCCCCGGCAGGACCCGCAACCCGCACGACTTAAGCCGCACGCCCGGCGGCTCGTCGCAGGGCTCCGCCGCCGCCGTCGCCGACCGCATGGCGCCCTTGGCGATCGGCACGCAGACCAACGGCTCGGTGATCCGCCCGGCGAGCTACTGCGGCGTCGTCGGCTTCAAGCCGAGCTTCGGGCTGATCGGACGCTCCGGCGCCTTGTGCGTCAGCCGCCACCTCGACCAAGTCGGCGTCTTCGCCCGCGACGTCGCGGACGCGGCGCTTCTCGCCGACGCGCTCGTCGGCCATGACCCCGACGACCCGGACAGCCTGAACTGGGCCGCACCCCGCTTGAGCTGGACCCTGCGCCAGGACTGGCCGCTCGCCCCCGACCTCGCCTTCGTCCGCACCCCCGTCTGGGATCAGGCCGACGCCGATACCCGCGCCGGCTTCGAGGAACTGGCCGGGGCACTCGGCGAGCGCGCCCGGCGCTACGACCTGCCAGACGGCATCGCCGCCGCCTGGGACGCGCACCGTTGCATCATGGAAGCCGACCTCGCCGTCAACTTCGCGCCCGAGTGGACGCGCGGCCGGGATCGCCTCAGCCCGGCGTTGCAGGCGTTGATCGAGCGGGGCCTGGGCCACGGCGCCCACGACTATATCCGGGCCCTAGCCGCGATCCCGAAGCTGCGCGCCAGCCTCGACCCCTTGTTCGAGCGGGCCGACGCGATCTTGACGCCCGCCGCCGCCGGCGAGGCGCCGCGTGATCTTGCCTCGACTGGCAGCCCGGCCTTTTGCACTTTGTGGAGCCTCTTGGGCTTGCCGGCCGTCATCCTGCCGCTCTTGACCGGCGCGAACGGCCTGCCGATCGGCGTGCAGCTCGTCGGCCGCCACGGCGAGGACGCCCGGCTCTTGCGCACGGCGGCGTGGCTCGCCCGCCACCTGGAGGAGACCGCGTGAGCAACGTCATCGGCAGCCTGATCGGCATGGGCATCTTCTTGTTCTTCTTGAGCGCCATCGCCTGGAAGGTGCGCGAACTGCCGCTCCTCCTCATCATGGTCCTCGTCGCCCTGATGGCGATCGCCGACTTCGTCCGGGCGATCCGCAGCGGGGAGAGCTGAACGCTTCAGTGCCCCGCGGGCTTCTTGCTTTTCTTTTGCTCTTGTCCGAGGCTGGCCTTCGGCGTTGAGGCTTTTTGCGCTACCGTGTCTGACCATCGGGGTGCCGGCCCTACGGCGTGTCGCCGCCGTGGACGTGATGCCATACGTGGGAGATCACGACCGATCCTTCGCCGACGCCGGACGCTACGCGCTTGACGGAGCCGGTGCGGACGTCGCCGACCGCGAAGACGCCGGGGGCGGAGGTCGCGAACGGCGACGCCGCACCGATCGCCTCGCCGGTCAGCACGAAACCCTTGTCGTCCAGCGTCACGACGTCGGAGAGCCACGCCGTGTTGGGTGCCGCACCGATCATGATGAACACGCCGTTGACGTTCATGCGCCTCACGTCGCCCGATCGCCGATCGCGCACGTCGACGGCCTCCAGCGTCTCCCCGCCGTGAAGTGCCGCAAGCTCCGTGAACGGGTGCAACGTGATCGCCGGGTCGGCCTCCAGGCGGCTCGACAGGTAGGCCGACATGGTTTCCGCCAAGCCCGCGCCGCGGATCAGGACGTGGACGTGCTTGGCGACGCGCGCGAGGAACATCGCGGCTTGGCCGGCGGAGTTGCCGCCGCCCACGACGAGCACCTCGCGCTCGCGGCAGTAGCGCGCCTCGATTTCCGTGGCGGCGTAATAGATGCCCGCACCCTCGAACGCCTCCAGGCGCTCGATCGGCAGCTTGCGGTACTGCACGCCGGTCGCGATCACGACCGAACGGGTCCGCACGGTCTCGCCGTCGTCCAGGCTGAGGGCGTAGTCGCCCTCGTCGCGCGCGATCGCGACGACCCGGCGCGGCATCACGAAGCGCGTGCCCAGGCGCATGGCCTGGATCTCGCCGCGCCAGCACAGATCGCCGCCGGAGATGCCGGTCGGAAAACCCATGTAGTTCTCGATGCGCGACGACGAGCCGGCCTGCCCGCCGATGACCTCGTCCTCGATCACGAGCGCGCGCAGACCCTCCGCGCCGGCGTAGACCGCGGCCGCGATGCCCGCCGGGCCACCGCCGACGATCACGGTATCGAACGTGTCCTCGGACGTCAGCGACAGGTCGAGCCCGAGCAGGCGGGCGATGGAGCGGGGGCTGGGATCGTCGATCACGCGATCGGCGAACAGGACCGCGGCACAGGCGGTTGGAAGGCTTGCCGCCGACAAGATCGCGTCGGCTTCCGGCGATCCGAGCGCCAGACGCCGCACCGCGATACGGTTACGGTCGACGAACGAGGCGATGCGGCGAAGCGCCCTGTCGTCGTCGGCGCCGATCAGCGTGAGCGCGCTCTCCCCGCTCTCGAAAACGCGTCGCCGCCGTCCTGCATAGACTGTGACGATGCGGTCGGACAGCTCCGGAACACGGGCCATCAAGTCCAGCATCGCCGCGCGCGGCACCACGCAAACCCTGGTCTCCGCGACCGCCCGAAAACCGGTCGACCACGTTCCACCGTTCAAGAACGTGATCTCGCCCATGTACTGGCCAGGCCCCAGCGTGAACCGCATCGAGCGCTTTCCGGTGGAAGCGTTGATAACCTCCAATTCGCCCTCTTCGACGAGCACGAACTCGTCCATCGCGTCGCCCGGCCGTATCACCATCGCCCCGGCCGCGAAGGTGCGCGGCGTCGCGATCTCGCGGATCGCTTCCACGTGCGCATCGCTCAACGGCGTGCGGGGCGTCTGCTCGATGTCGATGGCAAGGGCTTCCATGGGTCTTCCCGTAACGGACTGTGTCAGCCAGACGCTGCACCGGCCTCTGTTTAGAACATTGTTCGCGTGGGCCGGATGCGTGCCGACCTAGGCATAAAAACCGCGGCGCCTACGCTTGTCCGGGTGAAACGGGCCCACCCCCGCCCTCGTCAGCGGGCGGCGAGCGCCCTCGCATTGTCTTTCAAACGTGCGATCGACGTGGTGCCGAGAATGATAAGGACGTTGGCCGCGATGGCGGTTGCGTGCGGCATAGTCGTCTCCTCTTCGTTGCTCCAAGGATCAAACGACTGCGCCCCCGCCATGGCAAGACCCGGTTCGACCGGCCCTAGCTCTCGCCTACATCGCGCACGGTCGGATCCTGATTCGAGCGCTCAAGGCTACCGTTAAACGATTGGGCGAGATCTATGTCTTCTGCGTTTGCGGACCACCCCGTTCATCGCCGTGCTTCCCGATCGTGTTTTCGTCCCAAGATCACCGAAGCGTGAAGCGTCGCCGTGGACCTTGCGGGGAGCAAAACCTATCTTCGGCGGTTGTAGAGGCCATAGCCAACCAACGAGGAGATGCCCGTGCGCTACCTGCACACGATGGTCCGGGTGAAGAACCTGGACGAGTCGCTCGACTTCTACTGCGACAAGCTGGGCTTGAAGGAAATTCGGCGGATGGAGAACGACGGCGGGCGCTACACGCTCGTCTTCCTCGCCGCCCCGGAGGACGAGGAAGCCGCGCGCGAGACCAAGGCGCCGATGATCGAACTGACCTACAACTGGGACCCCGAGGACTATGACGGGGGCCGCAACTTCGGCCACCTCGCCTACGTCGTCGACGACATCTATGCCACCTGTCAGAAGCTGATGGACGCCGGCGTCACCATCAACCGCCCGCCGCGCGACGGCCACATGGCGTTCGTCAAGTCGCCGGACGGGATCTCGTTCGAACTGCTGCAAAAGGGCGACTCCAAGCCCAAGCAGGAGCCCTGGTCCTCGATGCAGAACACCGGCAAGTGGTGAGGACGGCTCAGTAGTCCGGTTTGACGCGCAGTTCCTCGGGCGGCAGGCCGAGGATCCAGCCCTCCATCGCGAGCCACGCGCCGCGCGGCGGCTCGGGCAGCCAGCCGCGCTCGGCCGAGCGGATCATGCCAAGGAGGCCGATGAAGGCGTCGAACGCGTCGCGCGAGGCGAAGCCTTCCTCGGCCTCGTCCCAAAGCCCCTGCGCCATCTCGACGTTGATAAAGCCCGAGAGCGCCTCGCCCAGTATCGCCGCCCGGTTCTCGGGGTTGGCGATGGTGGCGTCGCCGTTCTCGGGCGCCAAGCGCCGTCGCACGTCGCTCGGGTAGCTCTCGGCCAGGACCAGCCGCCCGCCCGCGACGAGGTCGTCGAGTTCGCCGGCGTAGGGCCAGATCGCGGCGCCGAGGTCGCGCAGGGCCGGGCGGACGACCCCGTACCAAGCCGCCAGCGCCGCCCGGCCGACCTGCTGCGGGCCGATGGTCCAGAACACAGGCGCCGCCGCCGTGCGCAGCGACGTCTGCCCCTCGCAGCGGCGGCGCAGGGCGTGGGCGTTGTCGAGGCCGAGGCCCTGGACGAGGTCTTCTTGCCGCGTGCCGCCGGCGGCCGCCGGGTAGAACGGCCGATGCACGCTGATCTCGGCGAACGCCGTGGCCGGCTCGGCGAACGCCGCGAACGCCGGCTCGTCGAGCTTGGCGAGCAGGTCGAGGAACGAGTCGAGCCAGAGCTTCTCAAGGTAGGCCTCGGGCACGCCGAGCGGCAGGTCCATCGCCAGGACGGTCGGGCGCGGCAGGTCGGCGACGAACTTCAGCAGCCATTCGTCGCGCACCGGCTGAACGAGGTGCTCGATGCGCCAGCCCTCGCCCTTGGGCACGGCGATCGCGAGCGCGCGCGCCTCGGGCTTGATCGACCAGTCGGCGTGCAGCAGGACGGGTTTGCGTTTTGCGTTCATGTTGGCGTTCTTAACTTACATCAACGGTAGTGCAAAGGAGATCGCCGTGCTCGAACGGCTCAAGGGCGTACCGATCGCCGCCAGGGTCTTGGGCTTCTCAGGGTTGATCCCGTTCGTGGCTTTGAGCCTCCTGACGCTCGCCGGGACGGCCTGGGCGCCGGGCGTGCTGCTCGGCTACGGCCTCGCCATCCTCGCCTTCATGAGCGGGATCCACTGGGGTCTGGCGATGGCGCACGGCGAGAGCGACCTCGCCCGCCTCGGCGCCAGCGTCGCCTGGGCGCTCCTCGGCTGGCTCGGCTATCTCGTCGGCGGCCCGTTCGGCCTCCTGCTGCTGGCCCTCGGCTTTGCCACCCTCCTCGTCTACGACCTGTATCAGGTCAGGCGCGGCAAGGCGCCGTCTTGGTATCCGGGCTTGCGCTGGCCGCTGACGGTGGTCGTGGTGGCGTGCCTCGTGCTGGGGGCGGTGGTGATATAACGCTTCGCGTTGCGCTCGCCGCGCAGGCTTTTTCTCTTTTTTTTGCTACTTGTTGGCGGAGATTGGCCTCAACACCGAAGCCAGCCCCGGCCAAAGTTGCAAAAAAGAAAAGAGAAAGGCCGTGCGCCTAGCACACGCGAAGCGTTCACGCCGACTTGCGGCGCATGGGCGACGGGATGAAGCCGGCGAGCCTGCCCGTCGCCTTGCCGAGCTTCAAGGCGTCGTCGATGCGGCGCTCCAGGAAGGCCCAGGTGTCGACGTAGTCCTCGGAGGTGTCTTCGAGCCAGTAGAAGAAGGTCGAGAGCAGGATGCCGACGAGCAAGGAGCGCCGGCTGTAGTAGCTGAAGCCCTCTTCCGGGCTCATCGCGAAGCCGGCCCGCTCCCAGATGACGTCGGCCGCGTGCCACACCGCCCGGCCGCTGCCCCCGACGTTGGTCGACAGGCCGCGGGCCAGCGCCGCGCGCCGGACGGCCTCCTTGTGCGGCTCCAGGACGCGCAGCCGTGCCTGGACGAGGCGGTGGATGCGCACCCGGACGGGAAGCGACGTGAGGTCCTCGCCCTCGACGGCTTCGAGCATCTTACGGTCGGTCCAGTCGTCGAGCCACGCCAGGAGGCTGGTCGTGCCGCGCGGGAACAGCCGCGTCACCGTCGCCGGCTCCGTCTTGGCGTCGGCGGCGGCGTTCAGGAGCGTGCGCCGCCCCCAGCCGTCGAAGGCGGCGTGCATCAAGGCCGCCTCCAGCACCTCGTCCTTTTGCGCCCTGCGCCGCTTCAGCGCCTCGCTCACCGCCTTTCCCCCTCGTTCAACTCGACTATCATGCGCGTCGTCTCGGCCTCGAACCCCATATAGGCCAGGCTCGGCAGGCGCATAGGGTAGAGGATGCCGTCCAGGTGGTCGACCTCGTGCTGCAGGATACGGGCCAGCATCCCCTCGGCCTCGCCCCCGACCGGCCGGCCGTCGCGGTCGAGGCCGCGATAGGTTAGCCGCGCGTGGCGGGGCACGACGCCGCGCAGGCCCGGGATCGACAGGCAGCCCTCGAAGCCGAGCGCGTCGGCCGCGCCGATCAAGTCGAGCACGGGGTTGACGAGGACGAGCGCCGGCTCGGCCCGCGTCGCCTGCGCCAGGACGACGCGCCGCCCGTCGTAGACCTGCGGTGCCGCGAGTCCGCGCCCGCCGATATCGTCGAGCGTCGCCAGCATGTCGTCGATCAGCGCCCCCACGTCGGGCGCGCCGGCGTCGTCCACGGCAACGGCCGGTTCGAGCAGGACCGGGTGGCCCCAAAGGGCGATCTTGCGCAAGGTCATGGGTTCGTCACTGCCGTCATCTTCCCAACTCTTACCGGCTCAAAATTGGAAAACAATGCTCTCCCAAAAATCCACCCTCGGCGTGCAAGCGTCGCGAACAGGCACGATGAATTTCTCCTCGTTCTCAATGCGATCGAACCGCATCCGTCGCGGCGACCAGTTGAAATATTCACTACCATCAGAAGTTTCAACGAGAAGAACACCATGAAAAAACCAACGTGAATTCATTTTATATCCAGAGTTCATCGAGTAAAACCAGAACCCACGCAAGTTCGCCAATGATTTGATTGGCTCGTCTTTGCCATGATACGCCAGACAAAAAGGATGATTTTGAACAATAACATTTGTCTGAAGGACAATGAGGGCGAGACACAGCAGTGACCATAGAGCGGCGGCAGTCACAATGCCTAGTCCACCTATTACTAGAACGCCGCCGGGGTGATGGAACGGCTCCTTTGTCATGAATATGATCGAGCTTATGACGGCCAAGGTAAGCACCGTCCCATGCACCACCGCAAGTTCTTGCCCAACGCCACCAAACGCCGAAGCTATGATTGTAAAAAATAAGCCAACCAAAAAACTAAGAACCACAAGTAAAATTACGAATACCGGCGCTATTATTAGATTTGTTGTTTTGACGATAATACTAATTGTTAATGGAACAAATGGCGACGTTAAAAATAGAACGATGAATAAAATCAACAAAGTTTCAATATTGTTCTCATATTTTTGAGCAATAAAACGATAATAATATTCTTTAATATTGTTAGGAAAAGGAGCTAAACCAAAAACAATGATAATTCCGATAATAATACTTGAACTACGGCGATTTATAAAACATATCTTATGAGCAAATTTCATTTGATAACCTCAAAAATTTTAGACATTGGTTTAATGAGCGTGCGCTTCATCTTCGTCTACACTACTGTCGTATAATGGCAACCCTAAAATTGCCGTCTTCAGCGTAACATAGCTATCATATCGTTGAGGAAGGTAGCACTGGCGATGTAAACAGGCGCCACGGACTACGCGGCGCCCCCGTGGCCTACGATGCCGACCGCGACCCGGACGAGATCCACTTCTACGCCAGTCTGCTCGACGACCACGCCGACTTCGCGCCCGAGCGCCACGTCCACTGGGAGGAGCAGGTGGCCTGGGTCGAGCCCGCGGACGACCTGCCGCGGCGCGACGGCTGAGCGCCACGACCGGGAATTCCCTTCGCGCGGCTACTTCAGCTCGACCTCGACGAACGACATCGCCCGTTCGCCCCGATTGATCACGTTGTGCCGCACGCCCTTCGATCGTCGGTACGCCTCACCCGCCGAGATATCGGCGTTGCGGGTCGTCCCGTCGGGCTCTTCGAGCATCATCAGGCATTCCGTCACCGCCGTGACGACGTAGTCGTGCGCGTGCTCGTGCCAGCCCGTCTCGGCGCCGGGGCCGAAATCGAACCGCGTCACGCGCACGCGATCGTCGTCGACCAGTTGGGTAGCAGTCGCCGGTTGCCGCGCCATTCGTTCATCCTTTTGCAAAGTTCATGCAGGCCGCTCAGTCCGGTACGAAACGCCCAGGCCGGTAGGGTACGAGCAGGTCCGACGCTTCGCCATCGAGGAGTTCGCTCGTCACGCGTTCGGCGATGAGGGGCGCCAGGGTGACGCCGGAGTGCGTGACCGCCGCGTAGAGGCGCGGCTCGCCTGGCATCGGGCCGACGATCGGCAGGCCGTCCATTGGCATCGGTCGGTGGCCGATCTTCCAGGCGGCCGGTTCGAGCCCCGCCCCGCCGAACAGCGCCGCCGCTTTGGCGACGACGGCCCGGGCGACGCCCTCGGGGTCGTCGGCCGGGTTCGAGCCGCCCGCCGCGCCGCCGACGATCAGCCCGCCGTCGGGCGCCGGCGCCACGATCAATTCGGGCGTGACGACGACGCGGCGCGGGCGAAAGGGCGCCGGCCGGGTGCGGGCGAGAAGCCCCGACACCGTTCGAACCGGCAGGCCGAGCAGGTCGGCCGTGCCGCCCCCGGCCGCGACCACGACCCGCTCGGCCTCGATCGGCCCGCCGTCGGCGAGGCGAAGCCCACCGTCCCCCTTGACGACCCGCGTGCGCACGATCCGGGCACCGCCGGCAATGGCGGCACTCCGAAAAGCCCCGGCGGCGGCGCCGGCGTCGATGATCCCCTCCCGCTCACAGTAGGCGGCCTCGTCCGGCGGATCGGCGAGCGTAGGTTCTAGCCTCTCAATCTCGGCCCGATCGACGCGGCGGATCGCGTGGCCGAGGGCCGCGTATTCGTCGACGTAGCGGCGCAGGTCGGCCCCGCCCGCCTCCCAGCCAAGCGAGCCGGTCCAGCGGGGTGCCAGCCCTTCGAGGTCGAGTTCGTGCCAGAGCGCGATCGACCGGGCGCGAAGGCGCACGTAATCGGGCGGGTTGCCGAACGAGGCGTTGATCCAGCCGAACGACGCCTCCGAAGCACGCGGCGCGTCGGCGTCGAACAAGGTCACTCGGGCACCGGCGCCGGTCAGCCGCCAAGCGATCGCGGCGCCGACGAGGCCGGCGCCGACTACCGCGACGGCGCCGTGGCGACGGGCGGGCGGGGTGCGAGACGGTGGGTTGTGGGGCATGGGCGCGGCTCAGTAGACGGCGGCGTAGGCGGCGATCCGCTCTTCGAGCGTCTTGCCCTCCAGGGCCCTGATCTCCTCGCGCTTGTGCGCCAGGTAGATTTCGACCAGGGGCTCTGGGTACCACGCCCGCGCGATCGCGTCGGCGGCGAGGGCTTCGAGCGCGTCCGAGAGGGATCGCGGCAGCCGCCGCAGGCCGCGACCCCTCAAGCCCGCGTCGTCGAGGAGGCTCAAATCCTCGGCGGTGGCCTCGGGCGTGGGCAGGCCGGACCGGACGCCCTCCAGCCCGGCGGCGATCAGGGACGCCAGCGTCAAGTGCGGGTCGGCGCAGGCGTCGGCGGCGCGGTACTCGACGTTGAACTGGCGCGCCCGGCCGGCGGCGTCCTCGGCCGAGGTCGGGCAGACCCGCACGCACGCCTCGCGGTCGCGCTCGGCCAGGTTGTCGAAGGCGGCGCTCCAGCGGTGCGGCACGAGGCGGTCGTAGGACAAGACGCTCGGTGCCGTGAGGGCGACGAGGGCTGGGGCGTGGCGCAGGATGCCGGCGACGAAGGCGCCGCCCACTTGTGAGAGCCCGTGCGTGCCGTTCGGGTCGTGCATGACCGGCCGACCGTCCGCATCGCGCAGGCTCAAGTGGACGTGGACGCCGTTGCCGACCCCTTCGGCGGCGGGCAGCGGGGCGAAGGTGACGCCGGTATCGAGGCTAGAGGCCGCCGCCTTGGCCAGTTCGCGCAGGATCAGCGCCTCGTCGGCGGCCCGAAGCGCCGGGCGGGGACCGAGCGTCGCCTCGTACTGGCCTTGGCCGTACTCGCGCAGGAAGCTGTCGGGTTCGAGGCCGGCCCCTCGAAGCGCCGCCATCAGGCGCTCGCCGAAGGGCCTCGCCCGGCGAAACCCGTCGAGCGAGAAGGCGGGGCCGTGCCCGCGCCCGTCTTGCAAGGTGAACTCGTGCTCGAAGGTCGCGATCACCTCGAACCCCGTCTCGGCCGAGAAGCGCACCGCCGTCTCGCGCAGCAGCGTGCGCAGGCAGCAGGCCCAGGGCGTGCCGTCGGTCTCGCTCACCTCGCCCAAGAGGAAGTGCTCGCGGATCGTGCCGCCGTCCTCGAAGGCGAGGTCGAGGCGCACCTCGGTCTCAAGCTTCGGCCGCAGCACCAAGTCGCCGAACGAGCCGTAGGGCGAGGGGGCGATGGTGTCGAAGCAGGTGATCTGCACGTTGGTCGGCGTCCAGCCCACCCCCGAGACCAGCCGCTTGTCCAAATCGGAAGCCAAGAAGCCCTTGCCTCGCACGAGGCCGGACAAATCGCCGAGGCAAGCGAAGGTCAAAGGTGCCCGCATCGCTCAAGCGTCCCGGCCGGCGTCGAGGAAGCCTGTGACGTCGTCGAGCCCGACGACGTGGCAGTAGATCATGTTGATGATCGCCAGCTCCGCGTCGTGCAGCTCCTTCGTCGCAGCAGCGCAGCACGCCTCGACCACGACGACCTCGAAGCTCTCGTCGGCGAGGCTGCGCACGGTGGACGAGATGCACTGGTCGGTGAAGATGCCGGCGACGACGACGTTCTTGATGCCCATGTTGCGCAGGATCAGGCGCAGGTTCGTGCCGGTGAGCGCGCTGTCGGTCGTCTTGAGGACGACGACCTCGTCGTCCCTCGGCGCCAGTTGCGGCACGACCTGCCCCTCGGGCGTGTCTTTGGGCAAGAGGAGGTAATTAAAGCCCGGCTTCTTCTGGCTCAGCGAGCGGTCGCGCCCGTTTGCCTTCAAGCAGGCGATGCGGGCGAACATCACCTCCACCCCCCGCCCCCGGCAGGCGTCGATGAGGCGGGCGGTGTTGGGGACGACGACCCCGTCCATGCGCTCGAAGAAGGGGCGCCAGCGCCCGTCCTCGTCGGCGTCCTCCTTGGCGGCGAGGTAGGTGTTTTGGATGTCGACGACGAGCAGCGCCGTCTCTTTCGGCCGCAAGACGATGTCGTCGGGTTCGGGCGCGTTCGCGTAGTAGAACGAGCGGTAGGCGGTCTTCCAGTTCACGGGTGCTCCTCTTTTTGGGCGCCGATCACGGGCGCGGCGTCGGGCTTCGGCCGCCGTCCGGTGATGAGGGCGCCGATCTCGGCCGTCGGAAACAGGCCCCCCGGCCGCAGCACCAGGACGGCCAGCATGGCGAGCGCCAGCGCCATCTCGGTGAGGCCGACGACTTGAGTGCCGAACAACTGCGTCCGGTTGAGGGCGGACTCGACCGCGCGCAGCCCCTCGAAGGCGAAGGTGACGGCGCAGGTGCCGACGACCGCGCCCGAGACGGTGGAGGCACCGCCGATGACCAGCATGGCCAGCACGACGAAGGTCTCGTGCAGGTAGAAGGCCTTGGGCGAGAACGAGGTAATGAAGTGGCCCCACAGGCCCCCGCCGAGGCCGGCGAGCAGCGCGCTGAGGACGAAGGCGAAGTAGCGCAACCTGGGGATGTCGACCCCCATCGCCGCCGCCGCCACCTCGTCGTCGCGCGATGCGCGCAAGAGGAGGCCCGTGCGGGATTCCCTGAAGACCAGCGCCAGGGCGATCGCGAGGACGGCGCCCCCCGCCGCGAGGTAGAGCGTCGTCGCGTTCGGCAGGCCGAACAGCGTGCGCGGGCCGTTGGTGAGAGCACTCCAGTGCAGCATCAGCGTGTGCAGTACGACGAGAAGGGCGAACGAAGTGATGACGGCGGCGGCGTCCGACAGGCGCATGAGCGGGTAGGCGACGAGTGCCGCGACCAGCGCCGCCGCGAGCGCGCCGATCAGGATCGCGAGGTAGGGCGACAGTTCGACCTCGGCCAGCCACGGGTAGAGGTCGGGCAGCGCCATGCCCTTCATCCGCAACGGGATGGTGAGGACGGCCGAGACGTAGGCCCCCACCCCCATGAAGCCGATGTGGGCGAAGGAGAGGATGCCCGAATTGCCCATGAAGACCTGCAAGCCGACGACGAGGACGAGGCTGATGCACAAATTGATCGCGATCCGCTCGAACAAGGGGTCGCCGTAAGCCTTGGCGCCGATCACGAGGGCCAGGACCGGCACGAGCAGGAGCAGGAACGTCGGCAGGATCTTTTGCCTCACGTCCGCGCCCCCGTGGCCGGGCCGCGCATCAGACCTTCCGGGCGCCACAAGAGGATCAAGATGACGGCCGAGAAGGTGAAGGCGTCGCGGAACTTCAACAGATCCTGCGGCAAGGTGTAGTTCAAGCCGGTGTCGATGAAGGCGAGCAGGAAGCCGCCCAAGACCGCCCCTTGCAGGCTGCGCATCCCCCCGACCACCGTGGCGATGAAGGCGATCAGCAGGGGCTCCAGGCCGATGCCGGGCACGACGGTGCCGATGCGGCCGAACCAGAACAAGGAAACGATCCCGGCGAGCAGGCCGCTGATCGCGAACGCCGCGCTGATGACGAGGTTCGCCGGCACGCCCAGCATCCGCGCCATGGTGAAGTTGGTGGCGGACGCGCGCATGGCGAGGCCCAGGTGCGAGCGCTTCATCAGCCAGGCGAACAGGCCGAGCAGAAGAAACGTCGTCGCGATGGCGACGAGGTTGCGCAACGGCGTCACGACGCCGCCGATCCGCACCGTCTCGTAGAACAGATCGGGGAGCGGCACGTTGCGCGGCCGGGGCGAGATGAAGACCTGCGCCATGTTCTGCAACAAGGTCGAGAAGGCGAACGAGGTGATCAGCACGGCCGTCACCGACTTCGCCCGCACCGGCCGAAAGGCGACGTAGTCGGTCAGGATACCGGTCAAGACGGCGGCGAGGACCGCGACCAGCGCCATGACGAGCCAGGGCAAGGGGGACGGGCTGAGCAGGTAGAGGGTGTAGCCCGTCACCATGAAGAGTTCGCCGTAGGCGAAGTTGACGAGGCGCAGGATACCGTAGACGATCACGAGGCCGAGCGCCATCAAGGCGTAGGCGCCGCCGAGGCTGAGCACGTCGATCGCGAACTGAAGCCACGCCGTCACGCGACGCCCCCCAAATAGAGGCCCTGCAGGTCGCTTGCTGCCGCGATCTCGCCGGCCGTGCCGCTGGCGGCGATCACGCCGCCTTGCATGACGTAGGCCCGGTCGGCGACGCTAAGCGCCGCGCGCGCGTTCTGCTCGACGAGCAGGATCGTGAGGTCGGTTCGTTTCAAGTCGCGGATGAGGGCGAAGATCCGCTTGACGATCGTCGGCGCCAAGCCCAGCGAGGGCTCGTCGAGGAGGAGGATGCGCGGCCCGCTCATCAGCGCCCGGGCGATCACCAGCATCTGCTGCTCGCCGCCGGACAGCGTGCCCGCCGCCTGCGCCGCGCGCTCGCGCAAGATCGGGAACAGGTCGTGCATCCGCGCGAGGTCCGAGCGCACCCCGTCCTTGTCGCGGCGGCGGGTGAAGGCGCCGAGCCTCAAATTCTCCTCGACGGTGAGGTCGGCGAAGACGTCGCGCGTCTCGGGCACCATCGCGACGCCGAGGCGGACCATGCGCTCCGGCGCCGCCCCGGCCACGTCGCGGCCGCTCAGACGGACATGGCCCCCGGCCGGGCGCAGGGCGCCGGCGATGGCGCGCAGGGTCGAGGACTTGCCGGCGCCGTTGGCGCCCAAGAGCGCCACCAATTCACCTTCGCCGACGCGAAGGCTGACGCCCCGCACCGCGCGCACGGCGCCGTAGCGCACCTCCAGGTCCGCGACGTCGAGGACGGGCTCAGGCATCGGCGGGCGTGCCCAAGCACGCATCGGCGGACATGCCCAAGTAAGCCTCGATCACGGCCGGGTCGCGGCGCACCGTCTCGACGTCGCCCTCAGCGATGGTCCGGCCCGAGGCCAGGACGTGCAGGCGGTGGCACAGGCGCATGATGAGCCCCATGTCGTGGTCGATGATCAAGAGGCCGAGGTCCCGCTCGGCCGGCAGGCGGGCGAGGATCGCCAGCAACGCCTCGGACTCGGCGTCGTTCATCCCCGCCCCCGGCTCGTCGAGGAGGAGAAAGCGCGGTTCGGCCGCGAGCGCCCTCGCGAGTTCGACCCGCCGCTCGTCGCCGTAGCTCAACGCCCCGGCGAAGGTCTCGGCGAGGCCTTCGAGCCCGAGCGCCCCGATCAGCCGTTCCGCCCGCGCCGCCGCCGCCCGCCTGCCGCACCCTTGCGCGACGGCGGCGGCCTCGACGTTCTCGCGCACGCTCAGATTGTCGAACAGCCGCACGACCTGGAACGAGCGGGCGACGCCTTGGCGCGCGACCTCGGCCGGGCGCTTGGCGGTGATGTCGACCCCGCCGCACACGACCTTGCCGCCGGCCAAGCCGACCTGGCCCGTGATGGCGTTGACCAAGGTCGTCTTGCCCGAGCCGTTCGGGCCGATCAGCCCGACGATCTCGCCTTGCATCACCTTGAGGGACACATCGTCAAGGGCGCGAAGCCCGGCGAACGCGACGCTGAGGTGTCGCACCTCCAGCGGCCCGCCCGCCGCGCTCGCTTTCGGGGCCGCCCGGCTCAAGGGGCGGGCGGGTTGGTCGGCGTGCGCCAGCCGAGAAAGCCCGGTTCACCCGCGTCGAGCGTCACCAGGACGGCGGCCTTATCGGGCATGTGGCCCTCCTCGGCCGTCGTGTAGTCGAGCTTGCCGGTGAGGAGATCGAAGGTGTTGTCCTCCAAGGCACGCGCCACCGCCCCGCCGTCGGTCGAGCCCGCCGCCTCGACGGCCTCGGCCAGCATGTTGACGGTGTCCCAGCCGACCGCGACGAACGAGGTCTCGGGCGGGCTGCCGTGCATCGCCTCGTAGAGCTCGACGAAGCGGGGCATGTCGGGGTTCGCCTCCTCGCCCATCCAGGTGTGGGTGACGAAGGTGATGTCGGAGCCGAAGCGTTCGCCCAGCGCCTCCCAGATGGCCGGATCGTCGTAAGAGTCGCCGCCGATCACCGGCATGTCGATGCCGACCTCGCGCAAGGAGCGGATGATCATCGCGATGTCGGTGCCGTAGGACGAGATGAAGATGACGTCCGGCTTCTCCTCCATCGCCTGCAGGCGGGCGATCTGGGCCGAGAAGTCGTTGTCGCCGTTGGTGTAGGTCTCCTCCATCAAGACCTCGCCGCCGATACCCTCGAAGTGCTCGACGAAGTATTTCGAGAGCGACTTGGTGTAGGCGATGAACTGGTCGGTGACGACGTAAGCCTTCTTCCACTCCCGTTCGTTGAAGGCGTACTCGGCCGCCGTCGCCCCCATCGTCGTGTTCCACATCGACAAGGTGAACTGCTTGTCGCCGAGCGTCCAGGCATTGTAGAGCGGGTCGGAGGCGCACAAAGAAACGCCGACGAGGCCGGCCTCCTGCGCCGCCCGGCTGGCCGGACCGCCGAAGTCGAAGTCGCAAGGGGCGATGACGAGATCAGCACCCTGGTCGATCACCTCCAAGGCGGCGTTGCCGACCGTGACCGGATCGGACTTGCCATCCACGTTGATGAACTCGACCGGCCGGCCCATGATCCCGCCGGCGTCGTTCAGCGCCTTGATCGCGACCTGGGCGCCCTTGAAGCCCGGCTCGTCGAGCGGGGCCTGGATGCCGGTGAGGCAGATGGCGCCGCCGAAGATGATCGGATCGCCCTCCTGCGCCCGCGCGTGGCTGCCGATCGCGGCGGCGAGGGCGAGGGCAAGGACGGTGCGTCTGCCGAGGCTCATCGAGGACTCCTCCACATCGTTACGGTTCGTTGGGGCCGTCCGCCGCCGGTCGGTGCTTGCGGCCCGGCAGCGACCTTATGGGCTCGGGCTGCCGGCGGCAAACGGGAATTTCGCACTGCACCATCGTACGGTCTGGCCCGACGCCGAACCGGCGTTGACAGCCGCCCTCGCCGGCGCCAAGCCTTGGCGACCCGCAACACCCGGCCCGGCCCATGCTTGCAAGCACCCCCGACCCCCTGCTCATCGACCTGCTCGTCGACGGCGATCCAGCACCCGTCTCGATCGTCAACGGCGGCGGCGCCTCGCCGATCCTCCTCGTCTGCGAGCACGCCGGGCAGGCGGTGCCGGCAGCACTCGGCGACCTCGGCGTCGAGGCGGGCGCGATGGAACGCCACATCGCCTACGATTTGGGCGCCGCCGACCTCACCCGGCGCCTCGCCGCGTTGCTGGACGCGACGGCGGTCTCGCAGCCCTATTCGCGCCTCGTCGTCGATTGCAACCGCCCGCCCGACGCCCCCGACTGCGCGCCCGCCGTGAGCGACGGCACGGCGGTTCCGGCCAACGCGGGTCTGGGCGGGGCCGGGCGCGCCGAGCGTCTGCGGGCGATCCACGTCCCCTTCCACGACCAGATCGCCCGGCTGCTCGACGGGCGCGCGGGCGCGAAGCGCGCCACCGTCCTCGTCACGGTCCACAGCTTCACGCAGCGCCTGCGCCACGGCCTTCCCCGCCCCTGGCACGCCGGCCTCCTCTACAACCGCGACGCTACCCTGGCGCGGGCGCTGATGGCGCATCTCCGCCGGGCAGAGCCCGACCTGAACCTCGCCTTCAACGCCCCCTACGCCGTCGACGACGCGGGCGATTACACGATCCCCGTCCACGGCGAGGCGCGCTCGATCCCGCACGTCCTGGTCGAGGTGCGCAACGACCTGCTCGCCGACCCCGCCGGCCGCAGCTTCTGGGCCGGCCGGCTCGCCCACGCCCTTCAAGGCGCGCTCGGCGACCTCGACGTCGAGAGGCATCGACGATGATCGACCTCGACCGGCCCACCACGCGCGAGCTGCCGCTCGATCCCGCGCGCGCGGCCCTTCTCTTCATCGACGTGCAGAACTACTGCGCCCGCCCCGACGGGGGCGAGTTCGAGACGCTGGGCGACGATGAGCGGCGAGCAAAGTTGGGCTACCTGTTCGAGCGCCTGGAGACGTCCGTGCTGCCCAACATGCGCCGCCTGCAACGCGCCTGCCGGGCCGCCAAGGTCGAGGTGCTCTACACCGTGATCGAGAGCCTGACCAAAGACGGACGCGACCGGGGCCTCGACTACAAGATCACCGGCTTCAACGTGCCCAAGGGCTCCTGGGACGCGAAGGTGCTCGACGCGATCGCGCCGCTGGACGACGAGATCGTGATCGCCAAGACCTCGTCCGACGTCTTCGCCTCGACCAACATCGACTACGTCTTGCGCAACTTGAACGTGCGCCAGCTCGTCGTGAGCGGCCTCGTCACCGACCAGTGCGTCTCGTCCGCCGTGCGCCACGCCTGCGACCTCGGCTACCTCGTCACCGTCGTCACCGACGCCTGCGCCACCTACACCGCAACGCGGCACGAGAGTGCTTTGCGCGAGATCGGGGGCTACTGCCGGCAGATCACGACCGACGCCCTCGTGCGCGAACTGGAAGAACGAAACGGCTGAACGAGACGGCACCGACAGGTATCGTCGACGGACTTATGGGCGACGTTCGGATCCGTGGCCGCCCCGCGCCATGCCGAGGGGCGTTTTCAAGAAGAAACCGGGATCGGTCGTCCGGGGGCCGCCAAGCCCTCGTTCTCATTGGTCGGAGCGGCAGGATTTGAACCTGCGACCCCCAGTCCCCCAGACTGATGCGCTACCAGGCTGCGCTACGCTCCGACGTGGGCCGGAACATAGCCGTCCGCCCGCGAGGTGGCAAGCCGCCTCGGCCGAGGGTGGTCGATCAGCTCGGGTGGCGGTGGCTCTGGTCCTGGGCGTCGAGGCGGGCCTCGACCGCGTCCCAGATCCCCGCCTCCAGGCTGACGCCGTCGAAGCGGTCGATCTCCTGCAGGCCCGTCGGCGAGGTGACGTTGATCTCGGTCAGGTAGCCGCCGATGATGTCGATGCCGACGAAGATCAGGCCGCGCTCCCTCAAGGTCTCGCCGATCGCCTCGCAGATCTCGCGGTCGCGGCGGGTGAGGGCCGCCTTCTCGGCCCGGCCGCCGACGTGCATGTTGGCGCGCGTCTCGTTCAGGGCCGGCACGCGGTTGACCGCTCCCGCCGCCTTGCCGTCGATCAGGATGACGCGCTTGTCGCCCTCGACGATCGCCGGCAGGTAGCGCTGCACCATCAAGGGCTCGTTCAGGTAGGTCCAGAACAGTTCGGTCAGGCTCGACAGGTTGGTGTCGCCCTCTTGCAGGCGAAAGACACCGGCACCGCCGTTGCCGTAGAGCGGCTTGACGACGATGTCCTTGTGCTCGGCGCGAAACGCCTTGATCTCGTCGATGTCGTAGGTGATCAGCGTCGGCGGCATCAGTTCGGCGAACTGGGTGACGAACAGCTTCTCGGGCGCGTTCCTGACCGAGGCCGGGTCGTTGACGACGAGCGTCTCGGGGTGCAGGCGGTCGAGGAGGTGCGTCGTCGAGATGTAGGCGAGGTTGAAGGGGGGGTCCTGGCGCAGCAGGACGACGTCCATCGTCGCGAGGTCGAGCGTCTCGGGCGTCCCTTTACGCGCGTGGTTGCCCTTCTCGCGCCGCACTTGCAGCGGGCTCGCCTTGGCGACGACGCGGCCCTGGCGGTAGCTCAGGTGCTTGGGCTCGTAGTGGTAGATGCCGTGCCCGCGCCGCTGCGCCTCCTCGATCAGGACGAACGTGCTGTCGGCGTCGACGTCGATCGCCTCGATCGGGTCCATCTGCACGGCAACGGCGAGCGACATGGCGGCTTCCAAAGTCAAGGGTGGGCAAAACCAAGGGTGGACTCGGCGCCAAGCACCTAGTGCCGCAACCGCCGCCGCTTGACAAGCGAACCGGCGGCGCCAGAAACGGCCTCATGCACCGAAGACCCGAGGGAGCGCCGCTTTGGCCTACGACGACAGCAACATCTTCGCCAAGATCCTCAAAGGCGAGATCCCGGCGAAGAAGGTCCACGAGGACGATTTCGCCCTCGCCTTTCATGACATCGACCCGCAGGCCAAGACGCACATCCTGGTGATCCCCAAGGGCCGCTACATCTCGATCGCCGACTTCGGCGCCAACGCGGGCGAGGCCGAGATCGCCGGGTTCTTTCGCGCCGTCGCCAAGGTGGCCAAGGACGCGGGCGCGGAAGCCGACGGCTATCGCATCCTCGCCAACCACGGCGAAGACGCGCACCAAGAAGTGCCCCACTTCCACGTCCACATCTTCGCCGGGCAGGATCTCGGGCGGATGATCAAGCCGGTGTGAACGCTTCGCGTCCGCTGCGCGGGGCTTTTTTCTCTTTATTTTTGCAACTTTGGCTGGGGCTGGCTTCGATGTTGAGGCCAAGTTCGGGGATAAGTAGCAAAAAGAAGAGAAAAAGCCCGCGCGGCAGCGCACGCGAAGCGTTCAGATCAGCGCGGCAAGCCCCAGTGTCGCGGCGTCGGCCGCTTTTGGGCCGATGAGTTGCGCGCCGATCGGGCGGCCGTCCTTGGCGGTGCCGTTCGGGATCACGGTCGCCGGCAGTTGGGCCAGGTTGATCGGGAAGCTGAAGCCGGCCCACTCGGTCCAGCGTTCGAGGCCGGAGCCTTCGGGCACCTCCAGCCCGGCCGCGAACGGCAGGACGGCGCAGGCGGGCGAGAGGACGACGTCGAGCGTCTCGAAGCGGTGCATCATCGTGCGGCCGAAGGCGACGCGGCGATCGACCGCCTTTAAGTAGGTTTCGAGGTCGAACTTCTCGGCCGCGCGGGCGATCGCGTCGAGGCCGGGGTCGAGGCGCGTCCGATCGAGGTCTTGCACGCCGCTCAGGCGGTGCATGGCGCCGGCGAACCAGTGCTTGTGGAAGGTGTCGAGCAACTCGGCGGCGTCGATCTCGCACGGCACGATCGAGGCGCCCGCGTCTTCGAGGCGTTTGGCGAGATCCTCGGTCGCGGCGCGGGTCTCGGGCTCGGTCGGCAGGAGCCCGGTCTCCAGCCACAGGCCGAAGCGTTTGCCCTTGAGCCCGCCGCCCACGGCCGCGCGCGCGTCGAAGGCGGGATCGACCAGCGTGTACCAGTCGTCGGGGTGGGCGCCGGCGATGGCGTCGAGCATCAAGGCCGCGTCCTCGACCGTGCGCGCCATCGGGCCGAGGTGGGCGACGGTGCCGAACGAACTCATCGGGTAGGCGGGCACGCGGCCGAACGCGGGCTTGTGCCCGACCGTGCCGGTGAAGGAGGCCGGGATGCGGATCGAGCCGCCGCCGTCGGTGCCGAGGTGCAAAGGCGCGATCCCGGCCGCCGACGCCGCTGCCGCCCCGCCGCTGCTGCCGCCGGGGGTGAGGCCGGTGTCGTGCGGGTTGCGCGTGATGCCGCTGAGGGGGTTGTCGGTCACGGCCTTCCAGCCGAACTCGGGCGACGCGGTCAGGCCGATCAGCACGGCGCCGGCGGCGCGCAGCCGGGCCGGCACGGGCGCGTCCTCGGCGCAAGGGGTGTCGGGCGTCTGCGGGCTGCCGTAGCGCACCGTCCAGCCGCGCACGGCGACGATGTCCTTGATCGTGCAGGGAACGCCGTCGAGGGGGCCGAGCGCCGCGCCGTCGCGGTAACGTCGCTCGCTCGCCCGCGCCGCCTCGACGGCGCTTGCACGGTCGATGTAGGTGAAGGCGTTGAGGGTCGGGTTCAGCGCCTCGGCCCGGTCGAGAACGGCGCTCACCGCCTCGACCGGCGAGAGGCGGCCTGCGGCGTAGGCTTCGGCGAGTTCGACGGCGCTCATGGCGCAGGGGCCGGGCGCGTTTCGGGCGAGCAGGGCGTCGTCCTCGGTCATGCGATTGCCTCCTCGATCGGGCTCGAACGCCAGTCGCGGCCGGGCACGGCGGCGAGCAGTTGCTGGGTGTAGGCGTGCTGCGGGTCGGCGAAGACGGCGGCCGTCGGCCCGTGCTCGACGATCTTGCCGAACTGCATGACGGCGATCCGATCGCAGACCTGCGCTGCCACGCGCAGATCGTGGGTGATGAACAGCATCGACAGGCTGAAGCGCGCGCGCAGGTCGTCGAGCAGCTCCAGGATCTGGGCCTGGATCGAGACGTCGAGCGCCGAGACCGGCTCGTCGGCGACCAGGATGTCGGGCTTGAGCGCCAGCGCCCGGGCGACGCCGACGCGCTGACGCTGACCGCCGGAGAACTCGTGCGGGTAGCGCTCGGCGGCGGCGGCGTCGAGACCGACCAGTTCCAGCAATTCGTGCGCGTCCTTGAGGGCGTCCTTTTGCGGCGTGCCCTGGGCGATCGGCCCCTCGGCGACGATCCGGCCGATGCGGCGGCGCGGGTTGAGGCTGGCGTAAGGGTCCTGGAAGACCATCTGCACCCGCCGCCGCCAGGGGCGCAGGTTGCCGCGCGAGAGCGAGGCGAGGTCGGTGCCGTCGAGATCGATGCGGCCGGCGTCGGGGGTGAGCAGGCGCACGAGGCAGCGCGCGACTGTGGACTTGCCCGAGCCCGACTCGCCGACGATGCCCAGGGTCTCGCCGCGCTGGAGGGTGAAGCCGATCTCGTCGACGGCGCGCACCTCGCGGCCGGAGCCGCCGAACAGGCCACGCTTCTTGTAAATCTTGACGAGGCCCTCGACCTTCATCAGCGGCTCGCTCGCGACGGGGCGCGGCTTGCGCGGCGCCAGGGCCGGCACGGCCGCGATCAGAGCGCGGGTATAGGGGTGGCGCGGGCGGTCGAGAACCTCGGCGGCGGGGCCCGTCTCGACGACGCGGCCCTGCTCCATGACGGCGACCCGGTCGGCGATCTCGGCGACGACGCCGAAATCGTGGGTGATGAAGAGGACGCCCGTGCCGTGCTCGGCCTGAAGCCCCTTGATGAGCTTGAGGATCTGGGCTTGCGTCGTCACGTCCAAGGCCGTCGTCGGCTCGTCGGCGATCAGCACCTTGGGCTCCAGGATGAGCGCCATCGCGATCATCGCCCGCTGGCGCTGTCCGCCCGACAGTTCGTGCGGGTAGGCGCCGATCAGGCGTTCGGGCTCGGGCAGGCCGACGTCGGAGAGCATCGCCAGCACCCGTTTGCGGCGGGCCTTCTTGTCCATGCGGGCGTGGGTGCGGATCGCCTCGTCGATCTGGCGGCCGATCGTCATCAGCGGGTTCAAGGCCGTCATCGGCTCTTGGAAGATCATCGAGGCGACCCCGCCGCGCACCTGCCGCAGGCGCTTGGGCGCGAGCTTCGTCACGTCCTCGTCGCCCAAGTAGACGCCCCCCTTCGCCACCCGGACGTGGGGTGCCGGCAGGAGGCCCATCACGGCGCGCGCGGTGAGCGACTTGCCCGAGCCGGACTCGCCGACGACGCACAAGATCTCGTTCGGCGCGAGGTCGAGGCTGACGTCCTCGACGGCGTAGGCCCGGTCGGCCCCCTTGGGCAGGGCGACGTGCAGGTGCTCGATGCGCAGGATCGGAGTCATGTCATGGGGTGTCCGTTACGCTTCGCGTCGGCTGCGCCGGGCTTCTTTTTTCTCTTTTTTGCTACTTTGGCCGGGACTGGCCCTCGGCGTTCGTGCCAGTTCGAGACCAAAGTTGCAAAAACAAAGAAAAAAAGCCCGCGCGGCGAGCGCACGCGAAGCGTTCACGCCGCCCGCTCGCGCAGTCTTGGGTTCAAGGCGTCGTTCAGGCCCTCGCCGACGAGGTTGATCGCCAGCACGGTGAGCAGGATCGCGATGCCGGGGAAGGTG
Organism: Geminicoccaceae bacterium; assembly: GCA_965217265.1. Classification (GTDB taxonomy): domain Bacteria; phylum Pseudomonadota; class Alphaproteobacteria; order Geminicoccales; family Geminicoccaceae; genus JAGRGG01. Next base: position 885,099 of record CBDCHP010000011.1, read on the forward strand.
CAGACCCACCAAGCCGAGCGCAGGACCGTGCGCCCGGCGCCGACGAGAAAGCCCCAGGACATCACGTTCGGATCGCCGAGGCCGAGGAAGGCGAGTGCCGATTCGATCAAGATCGCGGTCGCCACCATGAGCGAGGCGGCGACGATTACGGGCGAGAGGCAGTTGGGCAGGATCTGGCGAAAGATGATGTTGGCGTCGGAGAGGCCGAGCGTCTGGCAGGCCTGGACGAACTCGCGGCCGCGCAGCGCCATGAACTCGCCGCGCACGAGCCGGGCCACGGCCGGCCACGAGACGACGGCGATCGCGATGACGATGCTCTCGATCGAGGGCTTCATGATGGCAACCAGCAGGATGGCGAAGATGAAGGAGGGGATGGTCTGAAACATCTCGGTGACGCGCATGAGCAGGTCGTCGATCCAGCCGCCGTAGTAGCCGGCGAGCCCGCCCATCGCCGTGCCGAAGCCGACGGCGACTAGAGTAGCGAGCAGGCCGATCAGGAGCGAGGTGCGCGCCCCGTGGACGATGCCGGCAGCGATGTCGCGCCCGAGTATGTCGGTGCCGAAGATGAACGCGCCCTCGAACGGCGGGGTCATCGGCCGGCCGGCGAGGCGAAACGGGTCGCCCGGGTAGAGGATCGGGGCGAGGAACGCCATGAGGATCACGGATCCTAAGATGACGAGGCCGATCGCGGCCGAGCGGTTGCGGATGAATCGGCCCCAGAAAGCCATCAGGCGGCCTCGATGCGCGGGTCGAGGAGGACGTAGAGGAGATCGACGATCAGGTTGACGGCGACAACGAGGAGGGCCGAGAGGAGGAAGATGCCGAGCAAGAGGTTCAAGTCGCGGGCGAACAGAGCCTCGTAGGCGAGGAGCCCCAGCCCCGGCCAGCCGAAGACCGACTCGACCACGACCGAGCCGCCGATCAAGGCGCCCACCTGCACGCCGGCCATGGTGAGGACGGGGAGCATCGCGTTTCGAAGCACGTGGCCGACCATGATGCGCCGCTCGGAGAGGCCCTTGGCGCGGGCGGTGGTGACGTAGTCCATGCCCGCCTGCTCCAGCATCGAGGCGCGCATCAGCCTTGTGTAGAGGGCGAGGTAGAAGAGCGACAGCGTGATCGCCGGCAGGACGAGGTGGTGGGCGATGTCGAGGGCGCGCTCCCAGCCCTCGTAGAACATGGCGATGCTCTCCATGCCGGATGAGGGAAACCAGCTAAGGCGGATCGAGAAGACGACGATCAGCATCAAGCCGATCCAGAACAAGGGCGTGGCGTAGGCGAGCAGTGCCAGGACTGAGACGAGGTTGTCTTTCCAGGTGCCCAAAGTCGCCGCCGCGACGACGCCGAGCAGGATGCCAAAGCCGACCGCGATCAGGATCGTCGCCGTCATCAAGATGAGGGTCGGGCCGAGGCGGTCGAGGACGAGGTCGAGCACCGGTTGGTCGTGGCGAAACGAGTAGCCGAGATCCAGCATCGCCACGTTCTTCAAATAAAGACCGAGCTGGACCAGGAGCGGCTGATCGAGGCCGAACTTGGCGCGCAACTGCGCCACGTATTCAGGCGTCGCCGAACCGGCCTCGCCGGCTAGCACCGTCGCGGCGTCGCCCTCGGCCAACTGGAGCAGGAAGAAGTTGACGACGACGATCGCCAAGACGATCGGCAGCGCCTGGACGAGGCGCCGGCCGACGTAGGCGAGGCGGCCGGCGGCCAACGCCTACTCCTCGATCCAGACGCGCTCCATCGGGCCGTAAGGGCCAAGCGGCGAGGTGGTCACGTCCTTGACCTTGTCGAGGTAGACGGTGGTGAACTCCATCTCGAACAGGTTCACGACCGGCAGATCCTCGGCGAGGATGTCCTGCGCTTGATGATAGAGTTCGGCGCGCTTCTCCGCGTCGGGCTCGGTGCCGGCCTCGCTCAAGAGTCGATCGACCTCCGGGTTGGAATAGCGCGAGGAATTGGTGAACACCGTGCCCTGGCGGATCTGGTCGCTCAAATATTGCCGCTCCACGCCGATCGCGGGGTCGGGCAACTGGTAGAAGAAGTTCGAGTTCATCGTGAAGTCGTAGTTGGTGTAGACCCGGTTGAGCCACGTCGGCACGTCCTCGTAGCGCAGTTCGGCCTCGATGCCGACGTCGCCGAGGGCCTGCTTGATGTACTCGCCCAGGCGCCGCCACTCCTCGCCGTAGGGGATGAGATCCTGGGTGATGCGGGCGCGCACCCCGTTCGCGTCGGGGGTCAGCCCGGCCTTGTCGAGCAGCGCCTTCGCCGCCTCGGGGTCGGCCTCGGGCGGATAGGCCGCTTCCTCGGCCTTGTAGAGGCCGGTGGCCTCGAAGTTGGAGGACAAGGCGCTGGTCGCGGGCTTGCCGTAGCCGAACCAGATATTGTCGATGATGAACCGGCGGTCGATGGCGAAACTGACCGCGCGGCGGGCATCGACGTTGTCGAAGGGCGGCTTGGTCGTGTCGAGTTCCAACAGCGCCATCGGGTTGATCATCGAGTAGCCGTCGGTCGTGACCTCGATGCCCTCCACGTCGCGCAGGCGCACCACGTCGATGTTGGGGATGGCGCCGAACCCGGCGTAGTGGACCTCGCCGTTCTCGATCGCCGCCGTTCGGGTCGAGGCATCCGAGATGAAGCGCGCCACCACGCGATCGAGGTAGGGCAGCCCCTCCTTCCAGTAGTCCTCGTTCTTCTCCAGGCGGATGTACTGGCCCTTTTGCCACTCGACGAACTTGTAGGCCCCCGTGCCGACCGGGTTGTTGGCGAGATCGCTCGCGGCGATGTCGGTGCCCTCCATCAGGTGCTTGGGCAGCATCGGCGACTCGTAGCCCGACAACGCTCTGAGCATGTAGGGGGCCGGGTGGGCCAGCTTGAGGACGACGCTGTGATCGTCCGGCGTCTCGACCGCCTCGACCTCCTTGAAGGTCAAGGGGCCGCGCGGGTGGTACTTCTTCAACACCTCCATGACCGAGAACTGGACGTCGGCCGAGGTGAACGGTTCGCCGTCGTGCCACGTCACGCCCTGACGCAGCGTGAAGCTGACGTTAAGACCGTCCTCGCTCACCGAGTAGCTCTCGGCGAGGCCGGGGATCGGGTTCAACTCGGCGTCGTATTCGAGCAGGCCGTCGTAGATCTTGGCAGCGACCTGCCCGATCGGCCCCGAGGTCGAGAGGAACGAGGCCAGCGTCGGCGGTTCCGGCTGCACAACGTAGACGAAGGTGCCGCCCGCCTGCTGCGCCAAGGCCGCCGGTGCCGCGAGAAGAAAACCGAGCGCGGTCGCGCACCGCCAGAATGAAACGCGCATGAAGATGTCCCCCGATTCGTTCTCGTTGTCGCTCGATCATGCAAGAGCGATGCCTAGTTTGTCCAACCCGCACGAAACCGCCCGACGCGGCGGCGTCCTGCCCGTTCGTTAGGCAGGACCACCAAAACGTGCCTCAAGGACGAGCATGGCGCAAGAGCACGCTTCGCGTCCGCTGCGCGGGGCTTTTCCTTCTTTTTTGCCAGTGTTAACGCGGGAGGCTGGCCGCAGCGCCGAGGGCCAGTTTCGGACAAAAGCGAAAAAGAGAAAAAAGAACGCCCGCACGGCAGCGCACGCCGAAGGCGTTCCTCCTACCCCTCGTCCCCCACCGCGTGCGGGGCTCGTTCCATCTCCTCCAGGCTGCCGGGCAGGCCGAGGCCGGCGCAGGCGGAGAGGGCGAGCAGGAGGACGATCGCGAGCGACGCGCGCATGAGGCTACCTCTGTGGCGAAGAGACTGGATGCCCTCTAGGGCCTGCGTTCGGCGGCGTCAAAGGGTTCGGCGGCCGTGGCTTGCCGTTCGCGCTTCCCTTGCCTAACCTCGCCCGCCACCAACGAGGGCGGGTCCGATGTCTTCTGTTTCCCTGCCGCGCGGCGTCGAAGTCTATCGCGGCGAGCGGGTCGAGAGCCGGCACCGTGTGCGGGTCGTCGTCGCCGACGCCGGGGGCGCCGTCGTCGCCGGCGGGGCGGACGACGGCCTCGTCTTCCCGCGCTCGGCGGTGAAGCCGATCCAGGCGCTGGCGCTGATCGAGACCGGGGCCGCCGACGCCTTCGGGGTCGCGCCCGAGGACGTGGCGCTCGCCTGCGCGTCGCACAACGGCGAGCCCGCCCACGTCGGGCGCGTGGCGGCGTGGCTGGCGCGGCTGGGCCTGGGCGCCGACGACCTCGCCTGCGGTCCGCATCCGCCGCTGTATCGCCCCGCCGCCGACGGGCTGGTCCGCGCCGGGTCGCGGCCGACGCGGCCCCACAACAACTGCTCGGGCAAGCACGCCGGAATGCTGACGACGGCCCTGCACCTGAACGAGCCGATCGAAGGCTACGCCGACCCCGGCCACCCGGTGCAGCGCCGCTGCCGCGCGGCGCTGGCGGCGATGAGCGGCGAGGCGCTCGACGCCCCGCCCGGCACCGACGGCTGCAGCCTGCCGAACTGGCCCTTGACCTTGCGCGGACTGGCGACGGCGGGCGCGCGCCTCGTCGACACCGGCGGCCTGCCGCACGAGCGGGCACGGGCGGCGGCGCTGGTGACGGAGGCGATGCGCGCGCACCCCTTCCTCGTCGCCGGGACCAAGCGGCTCGACACCGAACTGATGGCGGCCGAGCCCGATCTCGTCGTCAAGACCGGCGCGGAGGGCGTCTACCTCGCCGCCGACCGGCGCTCGGGTCGGGGCTTGGCACTCAAGGCCCTGGACGGGGCGACGCGCGCCGCCGAGGTCGCCCTCCTCGCCGCCCTGGACGGGCTCGGTTGGCTCGGCCCGGGGGCCAAGGTGGCGCTGGCCGAGCGGATGGCGCCGCGGCTGGTCAATTTCGCCGGCATCGAAATCGGCCGGATCGTCGCCTCGTGCTGATCGGCATCGACGAGGTCGGCCGCGGCCCGCTCGCCGGCCCCGTCCTCGCCGCCGCCGTGGCGCTGCCGGCCCCGATCCCCGGCCTCGCCGACAGCAAGGTGCTGACGCGCCCACGGCGCGAGGCCCTGCACGACCGCGTCCGCGCCGAGGCGCGCGTGGCGCTCGGCGCCGCGTCCGTGCCTGAGATCGACGCGCTCAACATCCATCACGCCACCCACCTCGCCATGCGCCGCGCAGCACTTCGCCTCGTGCGGCGCCTCGGCGCGCCCCCGACGCGCGTCGTCGTCGACGGCAACCGCCTCCCCAACCTACCCTGGCCGGCCGAGGCGCTGGTCAAGGCCGACGCGCTCGTCCCCGAGGTCTCGGCCGCCTCGATCGTCGCCAAGGTCGTCCGCGACCGCCTGATGGCCATCCTCGCCCGCCGCTACCCCGGCTACGGCTGGGAGGCGAACGCCGGCTACCCGACGAAGGCGCACGTCGAGGGGCTGCGGCTGCACGGCGCGACGCGCCACCACCGGCGCAGCTTCGCGCCGGTTCGGGTGCTGGCGTGCAGAGACTGATTTCGTAGTGTAGTGTCAGAAATTTTGCCGATGCCGTGCTTACAGACTCTCTTCTAATTCGCAGGAGGACAGACACGCTCTAGCTCGTTCTGTCCTTCTTGGAGGGTTTGAGCTTGGCATAGACCGCCCATATCCGTCGGCCAGGGAACGGCGGACGGGGCGGGTTGGATGGGGCTACGGTGCAAGGGGTGCGGGGGCGAGGAGCACGTCAAGAACGGGTTCATGCGCGGCAAGCAACGCTACCGCTGCAAGGGCTGCGGGCTGAACTTCACCGACACCCCGCCGCGCGGGATGCCGCTGCGGCTCAAGGTGGAAGCGGTGCTGCTCTACCTCAGCGGCGTCTCGATGAACCGCACCGCCAAGCTGCTCGGGGTGTCGACCCCCACGGTGCAGGCCTGGATCGAGCGCTTTGCGGAAGTCTACGCGCAAAAGCCCGAGCCCGAAGGCCGTGCCGTCGTGGTCGAGCTGGACGAGATGTGGCACTACCTCAAAAAAAGCCGAACAAGCTGTGGGTCTGGAAGGCTCGGGATCGTGCTACGGGACGGCTCATCGACTGGGAGCTGGGGGGTCGTGACCGAGCCACCCTTGAACGCCTTCTCAAGCGCCTGAAGCGCTGGGGCGTGCGGCTCTACTGCACCGACGACTGGGCCGCCTACGAGAAGGCGATCCCCCAAGGCCGGCTCTACGTCGGCAAAAAGGAGACCCACGGCATCGAGCGCGACCACGCCCGCCAGCGGCACTGGCTCGCCCGCTTTCGGCGCCGGTCGATCGTGGTCTCCAAGGCCGTGCGCATGGTGGACGCCTCGATCGCGCTGTTCGCCCGCTTCGGCGGCAACGACAAGATCGGCGACCTCCGGTCTATGCTAGCCTGAGACCCTCACATTTCATACTGATCGTTGTCAACACCTAATGCGCTTGCTATGCCGCTTATCAAGCACATGCTTCTCTCTTCCTGAGTAAGATTTTCATTATCTAATTGAACAACTGAAAATTGTACAGTGTTATTGTCATTATGATACAATATAACCTCACAGCCAACGTCAACCATTGTTTTTATGTAAGGCATTTCTAATGTAGGAATGCCTGACAGGGCGCCTTCACCGTATACAACCAGCAGATTTGGCTTCTCATTCTTACTTCTAGAAACTAGCGAAACGTCGATTGATATTTCGGCGTTCGTTCGTTGCAAAAATTTGTTGATTGCACTTGCCTCATACCAATATTTTCCCGTCTTATCATCTGTCACCAATGCCACTCTGACAGGTCGAGGTCAGTTATAAATACCAAGCTCGTTTTTCTCGTTTTCCAGAATAATTTGATTGGCAAGTAACATTGCTTGGTCTTTGATGCAAGTATCAACATCTTTGATTTCTGTAATTTTAGTTTTTTCTTGTTTGCATCCGGAAGCAAGTAAAAAGCTGAACAGCAAACATATCCAAAGTGTTTTTTGCTATTCTTGGTGAAGATTTCTAGTTTCATTTCGGATAATGTGCGTCTGCGATCTTTCCTTGCGTCTGCATTTTTGCCTGGCTCGTTAGCCGATTTCAGCATTTTCGTGAACCTTATAATCGAACATGCGATTTGCCAGATAAATAAAATAAGCCAACGATCTTTTGACGGCATTTTGTTTTTCATAGCATTATAGTATGCAATTTGTGCCGGCAATCATGCATTGTTGCCAATCACGCCACGGTGATGAGGGTGCTTTCTTGGTAGATCGCGCCGATCGGACCGTTCGTTGAAGCTAGGTCCGCAGTGAGGCTCGACGTGCCGCCGCACGCGCACGAACTTCACCGTGCAACACACCGTTCTTGACATTTCCCGATCCCGCCTTTCAGTCTGCCCGCGGCGATCCGAAAGCTTCGGGAACGTGCGCGTTCCACGACAAGGGCGATCCGGGAGGGACGGCGTGCTGAAGAACCTCGATCCGCTGCTGGGTGCGGATCTCTTGTACGTGCTGCGCGCGATGGGGCACGGCGACGAGATCGTCGTCTGCGACACCAACTTCCCGGCCGACTCGGTCGCGCGCGCCACCGTCTCGGGCGAGCCCGTCCGCCTGGAGGGCGTCGCGGCCGCCCGCGCGGTCGAGGCCATCCTCTCGGTCATGCCGCTCGACACCTTCGTCGAGGCGCCGGCCTGCCGGATGGAGGTCGTCGGCGCGCCGGACGAGGTCCCGGAAGTCCAGCGCGAGGTCCAGGCGGCGATCGACAAGGCGGAGGGCGGCGAGCCTAAGCCGATGGCGTCGATCGAGCGCTTCGCCTTCTACGACCGCGCCAGGCGGGCCTACGCCATCGTCGCGACCGGCGAGCGCCGCTTTTATGGCTGCTTCGTCTTCGCCAAGGGGGTGATCGCTCCCGATGCCTGACGCCGGGGAGAAGTCCGTGGGCGCGCGCGTCGCCATCCTCGGCATCTTCGTCGCCGACCTCGCCTTCACCGCCGAGCGCCTGCCGGTGATGGGCGAAACGCTGATGGGCCAGGGCTTTCGCCTGGGGCCGGGCGGCAAGGGCTCGAACCAAGCGGTCGCGGCGGCGCGGGCCGGCGGCGACGTCGCCTTCATCACCCGCATCGGCGGCGACGCCTTCGGCGGGGTGGCGCTGAAAGCGTGGCGCGAGGCCGGCGTCGAGACGGCCAACGTCGTCACCGATCCCGAGCGCCCGACGGGGGCGGCCTTCATCTTCGTCTCGTCCAAAAACGGCGACAACGCGATCATCGTCGAGCCGGGCGCTGCGGGGGCGCTGTCGCCCGCCGACGCCCTGGCCGCGCGCGACGCGATCATAGGCGCCAAGGTCTTCGTCACCCAGCTTGAGCAGCCGATCCCCGCCGCCCAGGCCGCCTTGAAGATCGCCCGCGACGCGGGCGTCGTGACCCTCATGAACCCGGCGCCGGCGGCGGAACTCGCCGACAATTTCCTGGCGCTCTGCGACTACGTCACCCCGAACGAGACCGAGGCGGCGACGCTCACCGGACTCACTGTCGAGACGCCGGGCGAAGCGCGCGCCGCCGCCGACGCGCTGCTCAAGCGCGGCGTCAAGGCGGTGGTCATGACGCTGGGCGCACGCGGCGCCCTCTACCACGACGGGGCGGTCTCGGAGCTGGTGCCGGCCTACGCGGTCGGCAAGGTCGTCGACACCACGGGTGCGGGCGACGCGTTCGCCGGCGGGTTCGCGGTGGCGCTGGCGGAGGGACGGCCGCCGCTCGACGCCGTGCGCTTCGGCTGCGCCACCGCGGGCATCTCGGTCACGAAGCCCGGCACCGCGCCCGCCATGCCGTCGCGGGCCGAGATCGAGGTCTTGATCGCCAAGGGGTCCGGAGCTTGAGCGCCGTGGTCGCGCCGGACTCGATCCGCGCCCGCGACCCGATCAAGCACCTGTTCATCTGGCCCGCCCTCACCGTCGTCCTCCTGGTCGCGGTCTTCCCGCTGATCTACTCGCTCACCACGAGCTTCATGAGTCTCCGCCTCATCCCGCCGATCCCGCCCCGCTTCGTCGGGCTCGACAACTACGCCGACCTCCTGACCCAGCGGCGCTTTTGGAACGTGGTCGGCACGACCTCGCTGATCGCCTTCACCGCCGTAGCACTGCAGTACGCGATCGGCTTCGCCGTGGCGCTGGCGCTGCACGCGCGAATGCCGGGCGAGCGGCTGTTTCGCATCGTCTTCTTGATGCCGATGCTGCTCGCCCCCGTCGCCGTGGCGCTGATCGCGAGGATGATCTTCAATCCGACGATGGGGCCCTTGAACGAGTTCATGGCCCTGTTCGGCCTCGCCAACCTGCCCTACCTCACCAGCGCGCGCTGGGCGATCGGTACCATCATCGCGGTCGAGGTCTGGCAGTGGACACCGTTCGTGATCTTGCTGATGCTGGCCGGGCTCGCCACGCTGCCCGACGACATCTACGAGGCGGCCGAACTGGAGAACGCGTCGCGCTGGCGGCAGTTCTGGGACATCACCTTCCCGATGCTGTTGCCGATCTCGACCGCCGTCGTCTTCATCCGGCTGATCGAGAGCTACAAGATCATGGACACGGTCTTCGTCATGACCGGCGGCGGGCCCGGCATCGCGACCGAGACGCTGACCCTGTTCGCCTACCAGGAGGGCTTCAAGAAGTTCAACCTCGGCTACACCTCGGCCCTGTCGTTCTTGATCCTCATCGTCGTGACGGTGGTCGGGCTCGCCTTTCTCGCCCTCCTCAAACCCCAGATCGAGAAGCGCCGATGAGCACGGTGCCCGAGGCCGTGCCGCGCGCGGGCGGGGCCGTGCGATCCGCCCGCCGCGCGCGCCCGCTCACCGCGATGCGCCCCTGGTCCAAGGCGCTGGTCGTGGCGGGCCTCCTGTTCTGGCTGTTCTTGACCGCGTTTCCGATCTACTGGGTCTTCATCACCGCCTTCAAGACGCCGCCCGCGGTCAACGGCGGGCCGACCTACCTGCCCTTCGTCGATTTCACCCCCTCGCTCCAGGCTTGGCGCGACATCCTGGCCGGCATCCGCGGCCAGTTCTCGCACACGTTCTGGAACTCGACGCTGGTCGGGCTCGCGTCCTCGGCCATCGCCCTCGTCTTCGGCTCGATGGCGGCCTACGCGCTGGTGCGCTTTCCCTTCAAGGTGCGCCTCCTCTCGGGGCTGCTCTTCGTCGCCGTGGCGCTCGGCGGGTACGTCGCCGGCACGGAATATCTCGGCGCCTCGCGCGTGGTGGCGCTCTTCGCCTCGGGTGCTTTGGCGCTGGCCCTCTCGGTCCTGGTCAACCGCTACCGCCTGCCGGGGCCGACGCTCGGCAACAACGACATCGTCTTCTGGTTCGTCTCGCAGCGGATGTTCCCGCCCATCGTCGTCGCGTTCGCCCTTTACTTGATGTACACCGAGTTCGGCCGGGCCGGGTTTCGCCTCATCGACACATTCTGGGGCCTCACCTTTTGCTACGTCGCCTTCTCCTTGCCGCTCGTCGTCTGGCTGATGCGCGACTTCTTCGAGGCCCTGCCGGTCGAGGTCGAGGAGGCGGCCTTGGTCGACAACGTGCCGCAGTGGCGCATCTTCACCGACATCGTCGTGCCGATGTCGGCGCCGGGCTTGGCGGCGACCTTCATGATCACGCTCGCCTTCGTCTGGAACGAGTTCCTGTTCGCCCTCTTCTTGACCACCTCCAACTGGCAGACGCTGCCGATCCTGGTCGCGGGCCAGAACTCGCAGCGCGGCGACGAGTGGTGGGCGGTCTCGGCCGCCGTCCTGATCGCGATCCTGCCGATGGTCGTCATGGCCGTCTTCTTGAGCCGGCTGATGCGCTCGGGGCTCTTGCACGGGGCGATCAAGTGAGGCGTGCGCGTGCAAGATGGTATGCAACACACCCCGACGCGCGGTCTCACGAACACGACAAGATCCTAGAACGATAACAAGACAGAAATCAGGAAGGAGAACACCCATGCGACGTCTGCTCTTCGCCACCGCCGCGGCGGCGCTCTTGAGCGCGCCGGCGTTGGCCCAGGACAACCAGGAATACGCCGGCACCACCCTCACCTTTGCCACCCAGACCGGCCCCTACATCGCCTCGGCGCTGCAGATGGCCGGCAAGGGATGGCAGGAGAAGACGGGCGGTGCGGTCAACGTCGTCGAGTTTCCCTGGTCGGAACTCTACCCCAAGATCGTCACCTCGCTCGCCGGCGGCGACACGACCTTCGACGGCATCACCTTCGCGCCGGCGTGGTCGCCGGACTTCACCGCCTTCTTGACGCCGATGCCCGAGGCGATGCAGTCGGGCGCTTCCTGGGAGGACATCTTCCCGGTCTACCGCGAGCGGCTGATGGTCTGGAACGACCAAGTGCTCTCGCAGACCATGGACGGCGACGTCCACACCTACACCTACCGCATCGATCTGTTCGAGGACGAGGCGGAGAAGACGGCGTTCGAAGAGAAGTACGGCTACGAACTGGCCCCGCCCGACACGTGGCAGAAGTACCTCGACATCGCCGAGTTCTTCCAGCGCCCGGACGAGGGGCTTTGGGGCACGGCCGAGGCCTATCGGCGCGGCGGGCAGCAGTTCTGGTTCTTCTTCAGCCACGCGGCCGCCTACACCAACCACCCCGACCATCCGGGCTCGATGTTCTTCGACCCCGAGACGATGGACGCGCAGGTCAACAACCCCGGCTGGGTGCGCGGCCTGGAAGAGTACATCGCGTCCTCCAAGCTGGCGCCGCCCAATGCCTTGAACTTCTCGTTCGGCGAGGTCAACGCCGCCGTCGCGGGCGGGCAGGTGGCGCAGTCGATCGGCTGGGGCGACACCGGGGTCATCGCCGCCGATCCGAAGCAGAGCCAAGTCGCCGGCAACGTCGGCTCCGCCGTCCTGCCGGGCTCGACCGAGGTCTGGAACTACAAGACCGAGCAGTGGGACGAATTCGACGAGGTGGTCCGCTCGCCCTTCATGGCGTTCGGCGGCTGGCAGGCGGCGGTGCCGGCCTCGTCGCAGAACCAGGAGGCCGCCTGGGACTTCATCGCCTACCTCACCGGCCCGGAAATCTCCAGTCAGGCGGCGATCACCGGCGGCACGGGCGTCAACCCCTACCGCTTCGCGCACGTCGACAACCCCGATCTGTGGTCCGACCTGTTCAGCGGGCGCGAGGCCGAGGAATACTTAAGCGCGCAAAAAGCGTCGATCGACGCCGAGAACGTCGCCCTCGACATGCGCCTGCCGGGCTACTTCTCCTACACCGAGGTGCTGGAGATCGAGCTGTCCAAGGCGCTCGCCGGCGAGGTGAGCCCCCAAGAAGCCCTCGACAACGTCGCCGAGGCGTGGGACGGCCTCACCGACGAGTTCGGCCGCGACACGCAACTCGCCGCCTATCGCGCCTCGATGGGCCTGCCCCCGCTCTGACACGACTCGGCGCGGCGTCGATCCGGCGCCGCGCGCGCCCCCCACCCGATCGAGACTTGAGCACGCATGGCAAGAGTGACCCTGTCCGCCGTCGATAAGGTCTACGACGACACGGCCGTCATCGAGGACCTGAACCTCGCGATCGACGACAAGGAGTTCGTCGTCCTGGTCGGGCCGTCGGGCTGCGGCAAGACGACGACGCTGCGCATGATCGCGGGGCTGGAGACCGTGAGCGGCGGCAGCGTGACGATCGGCGAGCGCGACGTCACCTACCTGCGGCCGGGCGTGCGCGACTGCGCCATGGTGTTTCAGAACTACGCCCTCTACCCGCACATGAGCGTGCGCGACAACATCGCCTACGGCATGAAGGTGCGCCGCGTGCCCAAGGTCGAGCGCGAGCGGGCGGTCGAGAACGCCGCGCGTATCCTCGGGCTCGAACCCTACCTCGACCGGCGCCCCAAGCACCTCTCGGGCGGCCAGCGCCAGCGGGTCGCGATCGGCCGCGCCATCGTGCGCCAGCCCAAGGTGTTCCTGTTCGACGAGCCCTTGTCCAACCTCGACGCCAAGCTGCGCATCGAGACGCGGGCCGAGATCAAGGCGCTGCACCGCCGCTTGGAGACGACGATCGTCTACGTCACCCACGATCAGGTCGAGGCGATGACGCTCGCCGATCGCGTCGTCGTCATGCGCGGCGGGCGCGTCGAGCAGGCGGCCGACCCGATCACCCTCTACGAGGAGCCGGCCAACACCTTCGTCGCGACCTTCATCGGGGCGCCGAGCATGAACATGCTGCCGGCGCGGGTCGTCGAGGCCGACGGGGGCTTGAGCCTGCGCCTGGAGACGGGCGCCGACGTCCCGATCCCAAACGGCGCCGTCCAGACCTACCGGCCGGCGCTCGGCCAGGACGTGATCTTCGGCATCCGGCCGGAGAACACGGGCGACGTCCAGGGCGAGGGCACGGCCGGCACCGAGATGACGATCGACACGATCGAGCCGCTCGGGCCGCACACGCTCGTCCTCGGCCACGTCGGTGCGGCCGCGATCACCGCGCAGATGGACCCGCACGCGCGCTACACGCTGGGCTCGACCGTGCCGGTTCGCTTCGACATGGCGCGGATGCACGTGTTCGACGCGACGACGGGGGCGGCGGTGCGGTGAACGCTTGCGCGTGCGCTCGCCGCGCGGGCTTTCTTTTTCTCTTTTTTGCTTTTGTTTGAGACTTGCCCTCGGCGTTGCGGCAAGCCTCTTACGTTAACACTGGCAAAAAAACGCAGCGGACGCGAAGCGTTCAAGGAGTCATTCGTGAAGACGCGCACCCTCAAGACCCGCAAGGGCGCTTCCCTCGACCTGACGGAACTCGGCTTCGGCGGGGCGCCTTTGGGCAACCTCTACAAGGCGCTGCCGGAAGAGCAGGCGCAGGAGACGCTGGACGCGGCCTTTTCTGCGGGCATTCGCTACTTCGACACGGCGCCGCTCTACGGCATGGGCCTGTCCGAGGAGCGTTTCGGCTCGGCGCTCGAACGCTTCGGCTCCAAGTCGGTCGTGCTCTCGACCAAGATCGGCCGGGTCTTGCGCGAGGCAGGAGGCCCAGAGGACGTGCCGCAGGTCGGCTTCGTCGAGACGCCGCTGCGCACGTTCGACTTCGACTACACCTACGACGGCGTCATGCGTTCCTACGAGCAGAGCTTGGCACGTTTAGGCGTCGATCGGATCGACATCCTCTACGTCCACGACGTCGACGTCTGGACGCACAAGTCGAAGGAAGCCTCGAACGCCAAGCTGCGGGAGGTGATGGATTCGGGCTACCGCGCCCTGGAGAAGCTCCGCGATGCGGGCGACGTCAAGGCGATCGGTGCCGGCGTCAACGAGTGGGAGATCTGCGACTGGCTGATGCGGCGCGGCGACTTCGACTGCTTCCTGCTCGCCGGCCGCTATACCCTCCTGGAGCAGGAGGCGCAGGCGAGCTTTCTGCCGGAGTGCGTCGCGCGCGGCGTCGGCATCGTCTTGGGCGGAGCCTACAATTCGGGCATCCTCGCCACCGGCCCGATCGAGGGCGCCTACTACAACTACGCCCCGGCGTCGAAGGACGTGCTCGACCGCGTGCGGGCGATCGAGAAGGTCTGCGAGGCGCACGACACCCGCCTCGTTGAGGCGGCGCTGCACTTCGTCCTCGCCCACCCCGCGATCGTCTCGGTCATCCCAGGGGCCGCGAAGCCGGACGAGGTCGGGCGCAACGTCGACGTACTCGACGCCGCGCCCCCGCCCGAACTCTGGACCGCCTTGAAGGAGCGCAGCTTTATTCGCGAGGACGCGCCGGTGCCAAGTTAGGAGGCATCAGATATAGAATCTTAATTGCTCTAGCATTTTAGTCTAGCATATTGTGAGCCATTAGTTCTAAAATCTATAACAGACGGCTCGCTTTGAGTGGATTGGAGAGGTGCTTGCATATGGAATGGACAGATTGGATTATGATATTTGCTGTCTTCTTTGGACCTATTGCAGCGGTACAGATCACAAGGTATTTAGATGAGAAAAAAGTAGAGCCTTGCCTTTAAATATTGTAAATTTGCATCAAGAGTTAAACAACCAAAATCAAGAAGACAAAATAGAACATAAATTGCTTAAATGAAGATGAATACATTGGTATTTAGACTGATCCTTGTTAAGGCAAAATCTCTTCGGTTTCTTGCTCAAAAACTCCTTAACTGATGCTATAAAATTCCCTTGCGTTCTCCCCCATCACCCGCGCCCGGTCCGCCGCGCTCAGCCCCGACAAGAGCGCGTCGGTCGTCTCGACCCACGCCGCGTAGGTGCCGTTCGTCGTCAGGACGGGCCAGTCCGAGCCCCAGATCACGCGCTCGGGGCCGAAGGCGCCGAGCGCGTGCTCGGCGTAAGGGCGCAGGGTCTCGACCGTCCAGTCGGGCCGCGCCTCCGACACGAGGCCGGAGAGCTTGCAGTAGGCCCGCGTCTCGCGCGCGATGGCTGCGATATCGTCCGCCCAGGGCTGATAGGCGTCGTCGCGTATCGCGGGCTTGGCGCAGTGATCGACGATGCAGGGCAGGTCGGGGTGGCGTTCGAGCAGCGTCAGCAAGTTCGGCAGGTGCGGCGTCAAGGTCAGGGCCTCGAAGACGAGGCCGCCCTTGGCGACGTGGTCGAACACCGGCCTGAACGCCGGCCGCAGCATCCAGTCCGCGTCCGGGATGTCCTGGATCATCGGCCGCACGCCGCGCAGCTTCGGGTATAGGGCGAGGCGCTCCAGCGTCGCCACGGCGTCGCAGGATTCGAAATCGACCCAGCCGACCACCGCCGCGACGAAGTCGTGCCGGTCGGCCAGCGCCAGCATGTACTCGGTCTCGGCCACCGTCGGCGCCGCCTGCACCAGCACGACCCGCGCGATCTTGGCGGCGTCGAGCCTCGGCTTCAGGTCCGACGGCGCGAAGTCGCGGTAGATCGCCGTCATCTTCGGCGTCAGCCAGCCATAGTCGCCCCGGTCCACTTGCCAGAAATGTACGTGGGCATCGATGCGGCCCGTCGTCATGCGTCGCCTCCGTCTACGTTTGTGCCGACCGCCCCAAAGGGCGGACCAGAAGCAAAAAGGTCGCTCTTTGACAACGAGCACCCCATCGGGTGCCGGGCGATCGCGTTCGAGAACTTGCCACGCGAAGGCGAAAGGTCCAAGAGATGGGTCATTGCGAGCGTTCCCGCTAAGGTAGCATAAGGAGCCTGCCCCGCGCCGTCTGCCCCAGCGACGGTTCGGCCGGCGACGCCTTGTTGCGCCAGGATGAGACCACGACGATGCGAAAACCCATGAACTCGATCCCCCGCACGCATTCCTACCTATGAGCGATCTCAAGCGCCAACTGACGAAAGGGGGGGTCTGGGCCGCGGCCGAGACCTGGGGCCAGCAAGTCTTCAACTTCCTGATCTTTGTCCTGCTCGCCCGCCTGCTCGGGCCCGAAGCCTACGGCCTCCTGGCGCTCGCCATGATCATCCCGGCCCTGGGCGAGTTGATCCTGACCCGCGGCGGCTGGACCGAGGCGCTGATCCAGCACCCTGACCTCGATCCCGCCCACGCCGACTCCGTATTCTGGCTGCTGCTCGTGCTGACGGCCCTTCTCGCCCTGGTCACGGTCCTGGCGGCGGAACCGCTCGCCGCCCTCCTCGACGCCCCCGACCTCGCGGCACTCATCCCCTGGCTGGCGCTCACCTTGCCGCTTGCCGCCCTCTACGCCGTACCGGACGCGCTGCTCCGGCGCGAGCTGCGCTTCGCGCCCCTGGCGGCGCGCACCCTGCTCGCCACGTTTATCGGCGGGGTCGCCGGGATCGGGGCGGCGCTCGCCGGCTTCGGGGTGTGGAGCCTCGTCATCCAGCAGGTGGCGCAAAAGCTCGTCGCGACCCTCACCCTTTGGTGGGCGACGACGTGGCGGCCCTCGCTTCGCTTCTCCTGGCGGCACTACCGCGAGTTGCACAATTTCAGCGTCATGTCGCTGGGCGAGCGCTTGTGCCTCTACGCCGACGAGTTCGGGCCGCGCCTCATCCTGGGCGGCCTGCTCGGACCCGTGGCGCTCGGCTACTACGTGCTCGCCCGCAAGCTCCTGGACCTCACCACCGAGGCGCTGGTCCAGCCGTTCGCCAAGGTGGCGATGCCGGTCTTCGCCAAGCTGCGGGGGGAGCCGGCGCAAGCACGGCAGGTCCTGGTCGAGGGCACGCGGGTCGCGGCGGCGCTCGCCATGCCGGCCTTCGCCGGCTTGGCGCTCGTCGCGCCCGACCTGCTGCCGCTCGCGTTCGGCGAGGCGTGGCGCCCGGCCGTGCCGGCCGCGCAGGTGCTCGTGCTCGTCGGCCTGTTCTTGCCGCTCAGCTACTTCGACGCCGCCTTGATGCGCGGCGGCGGGCGGGCCGACTGGCAGCTCGGCATCGGCGTCTTCGGCACCGCCGTGATCGTGATCGGGGTCTGGCTCGCCGGCCCCTACGGCCTGTTCGCCGCCTGCGCCGCCATCCTCGCGCGCTTTATTCTGCTGGTGCCGGTGCGCTTGTGGGCGGCGAAGCGGGTGATGGGGGCGGACGTGCGTGCCCAGATCATGGGCGTCCTACCGTTCGCGGTCGCGACCGGCGTTATGGCGCTCGCCGTGCTGGCTTGGCGGCAACTGGCCCTGCCGCCCCTCGCCTCGCTCGCGGGTGCCACGATCCTGGGCGGGGGAAGCTACCTGCTCGCGGTGGTCCTGCTCCAGCCGACGTTCTTGCGCGACTTGAACCGTCTCCTGCGCACCACGTTCGGCGCCAAACCCGCCAGCCTCGTCTAGACGGAGCGGAGATTGCATGAACCCCCTCGGCACGCTTCGGGCCTATCGACGCTTGAGCCGAAACCAGCGCCTGGCGCCGGACGCGATCCTGGCCCTGCAGCAACGCAAGCTGGCGCGGCTCGTCCCGCACGCTTATGCCACGGTGCCCTACTACCGGCGGCTGTTCGATGCGGCCGGCGTCGATCCGGCCGGCATCAAGACCCCGGCCGACCTCGAACGGATCCCCTTCACCACCAAGGCCGACCTCCAGGCGGCGGGCGTGGACGCCACCACCAGCACCGCCTTTGCCCGCGACGACCTGATCCGCGAGAAGACCAGCGGCTCGACCGGCCAGCCGTTCACCACCTACTTCGACCGCGCGTTCTTGAGCATCCGCAACGCCTTGTTCCTGCGCACGCTCGTCGCCGCCGGCTACCGCCCGGGCCAGCGCCTGCTGCTCGTCACCGACGAGCGGCCCAAGCAGCCGCCGGCTTGGATGCGCTGGCGCTACGCCCTCAACCTCGACGGCGACGAGGGCCTCGCGCGCGCCTTCGCCGAGTTCCGGCCGCACGTCGTCTACGGCCCAGTCTCGCCCTTGCGGCGCATGGCGGTGGGCCTCGAAGCGAAACGCGTGCCCTGGAAGCCCCGCGCCGTCGTCACCACCGCCGAGACCCTGGAGCCCGCGGTTCGAACCTACTTGAAGGCGGTGTTCGGCGCCGACGTCTTCGACGCCTACGGGCTCACCGAGAGCGGCATGCTCGCCTGGGAGTGCGCCCAGCACGCGGGCTACCACCTCTCCGAGGACACGGCGCTGGTCGAGCTGCTGCCCGAGGCCGAGCCGGGCGAGGGTCGGCCGATGGTCGTCACCACGCTCGACCTCGTCGGCATGCCCTTCATCCGCTACCGCACCAACGACCTCGTCCGGCCGGGTGCTGCCGGGCGCTGCCGCTGCGGCCGGACGTTTCGGCGCCTGGAGCGGATCGAGGGCCGCCTCGTCGACTGCATCAGGCTCGCCGACGGCAGGGCGGTCTCACCCTACGCCCTCACCCACGTGCTGGGGCCGATCCCCGGCCTCGAACGCTACCGGGTGGTGCAAGAGGACCTGCGCGGGTTCCTGGTCCAGTACGAGCAGAAGTCCCGCCGTGCCGGCCCGGACGAGGGCGCCGTGCGCTCGGGCCTCAAAGGACTCCTGGGCGCGGACGCCCAGATCCGCGTCGAGGGCGTCGCCTCGCTGGAGCCGCCGCCCGGCCGCAAGTTCCGTCTGGTCGAGTGCCGTCTCGATCGGGGATGAAGGCCGGCACGACACCGGCGCCGGGTCTGGTCGGCCGCGATGCGATCGACCCTCGGCCGTGCGGGCATCAAGCTCTCGTGCGATTGACCGGGCGGCAGGCGCAAAGCCGCGCGCTGTCGGGCGCATCGACCACGCCGTTGCCGCTCCAGCGGCGCGTGTGAGAAGCTTTGAGTGAAAGCAGCCGACCTACCGACTTCTCGCGCCGCTTGGTGAAGCCGATGGGAGTCGAACCCACGACCTCTTGAATGCCATGTAGAAGCTATAGTCTCTTCGTCATTGATCAGTAGCGATCGGAAGCTATCTAACAACAGCTATGTTGCTGATTTAGCTCGATCAATCTCAGACAACCCCTTGACGATGCTATCGTGCATAGGCTTATATGCTCATGAACCGTCATCGCGATTGCTTCCGATATGCTTCCGAATGGAGTTGTCATGGTCGAGAAGGTCAAGCTCACCGAGACGGCCGTTGCCGCCCTTCGCCCGCCCTTAGGCGCTTCGGATGTGTTCTACTGGGATAGCGAGGTCGCCGGTTTCGGGCTGCGCGTCTCGCCCAAGGGCAAGAAGACCTGGATCGCGCAGTACCGCTTTGGCCAAAAGCAGCGCCGTCTTAAGCTGGGTCAGTGGCCCGAGCTTCGCGCCGACAGGGCCCGCAAGGCCGCGCGCGACGCGCTGGCGGCGGCGAGGAGCGGGAAGGATCCGCAAGCGATGAAGGCCGAGGCCCGTGTTTCAATCCTGACGCTTGGCGACGTTGCCGACCGTTATATCGAGCGTCACGTCTACCCCCGCCTCTCGGCCTCCTCGCTCGACAGTCAGCAACGGCATCTACGGCGCGAGTGGGCGCCCTTGCGCGACCTGCCGGTAAATGCGGTCGGGCGCCGTCACGTCGCCGACCTGCTGCCCGAGATCGCGGCCGCCTACGGCGTCGTCACCGCCAATCGGGCGCGAAGCACGTTGAGCGCGCTTTACGCCTGGGCGATCGCCGAGGGATCGACCGAAGTCAACCCAGTCATGGGCACGAACCTCGCCGGCAAGGAGAGGACGCGCGAGCGCGTCCTGAGCAGGGGCGAGTTGCGCGCGATCTGGCACGCGACCGCGGCGCCGACCGCCTACAACCGTATCGTACGCCTCCTCACCGGCCAGCGCCGCGGCGAGGTCGGCGGCATGCGCTGGTCCGAGCTCGACCTTGACGAGGCACTATGGCGCCTGCCGGCGAAGCGGACGAAGAACGGTCATCAGCACCTCGTCCCCTTGCCGAGGCAAGCCGTCGCCATCCTGCGCGAGGTCTCGCGCGACGCGGCCGACGACACGGCGTTCGGCGTCGCCGGGCGACCGTTCTCAGGCTACAGCGCGGCGAAGCGGCGGCTCGACGCCCGCGCCGGCATCGGCAGCGGATGGACGGTTCACGACCTGCGCCGCACGGCGGTGACGGGCATGGCCGAGCTCGGCGTCGCGCCGCACGTGATCGAGGCGGTGGTCAACCACCTCTCGGGCCATCGCGGGGGCGTCGCCGGCATCTACAACCGCGCGCACTACGCGGTCGAGAAGCGCGCGGCACTGCAGTCGTGGGCCGACACGATCGAAGGGATCGTGATGCAACCCTCGACCCATGCGGCATAGTCTCAAGGGCCGGCCGCGCGGATCGTCAATGGTGGCTATCGACTTGCAATCCAACCTATCGACTTCTTCGCCCCCGTCCTTGGCTGTATGTAGTGCTGCTCGGCGCGGACGAAGGCTTCAAGCGGTAGGTGCTGGCCATGGCGCAGATCGACGACCGGGGCTTGATGGCGGCGATGCGTCGGGCGCTGGTGGCGATGGGCGAGCCGATCCCGACCCCGCCGCTCGACGACCTCGTGCCCGTGGAGGCCGCCGCAGCCCGCGTCGTGCAACGTCTCGGGAACGACCGCGACGGTGCCGTGCAACTGCTCCAGGCCGTCATCGTGACCGGCCACGTCAAGGGCGTCGACCTGCTCGACGGCGACCTTTGCACGCGACAGCCGCAAACGCCCGACGGGTGGCAGCGGCTGGGCGAATGGCGGTTAAACCCGAGCGGCCAGCTCTACCGCGCCATGCTCGACGCTGTGCTCGACAAGATCCTCGAGGGCATCGAGGCGCCGGCGAGCAGGCGCCGCGACGGTCGTGGTCGTCAACAGCATCCGTTCACCCACGAGGCGCTCATCTTCGCCGGCGCCACGTTGGCCTTCCATAACGGCAAACCGCGCCACGCGATCGAACTGGCCCGAGCGATCCAAGCGCATAGCGAAGCTAGCAGCCACGGGATGACGCTCGACACGGCACGCCGCCTTGCCACCAAGGCGATCCAGCACTTCGAGCGGTGTTGCCAAACTGCCCTCGACGCCGCGGCAGATATGGAAGACGATCTGTAGCTTCGTCACAATATTATTCAAATAATAATAAAATCATTTCGAGCAGGCTTGGCCGACGCTCTCAGGCATAACCTTAGCGTTCGAGCGCGATCCTGCGTGCGAACGCATGAGGGGCAAGCCTGATGATCAACCAACCGACAACTTCCACCGTCCTACGGCCGACCGAGGCGGCCAAGCGGCTTGGACTCAGCGTCGTTACGCTGCAGCGCCTGCGCTCGCGGCATGAAGGTCCGCCCCACCTGCGCCTGACCGAGCGCGCCGTCGGCTACCGCGTCGAGGATCTCGATGCATGGCTCGAGACCCGCGTGGCCGCGGCGGCGCAACGCTCCCGCTAGCCCTGGCTGTGCAAGCTGCGGCGCGTCCACGTGGCGCGCCGAGCATGAGCACTCAATCGAACTTAAAGGACAACCTGCATGACGACTCCACCCGATAACGGGCAGCGCACGCTCGCCGAGCGCCTGTTCAATACCGCCTGCCCCGACGCCGTCCTCAAGCTGCTCAAGGCGCCGCGCTGGGTGTGCTGGAAGTACGAGCAGCGCAAGCCCGGCGGTAAGCCGACCAAGGTGCCCTACCGGCCCAACGGCCGGCACGCCTCGAGCACCAAGTCCGCGACGTGGTCGCGCTTTCGCCCCTGCGCTGAGGCCGTGGCCATCGGCAACTACGACGGCGTCGGCGTCGTGCTCGGCGAGGTCACTCCCGAGCGCATCCTGTGCGGCATCGACCTGGATTTGTGCCGCGACCCGAACGACGGCGCGATCAAGCCGTGGGCGCAGGCGATCCTCGAGCGGTTCCGAACCTACGGCGAGGTCAGCCCGAGCGGCGAAGGGATCAAGCTCCTCTTCTACGTCACGCACCCCATCGAGCTGCCGGGCAACAAGATCGTCGTCGCCGAGCGTCCGGGCGCGGCGCACCACGAGCAGGTTGAGGTCTACACGAGCGGCCGCTACTTCACCGTCACAGGCCGGCACCACCCTGACACGCCGGACAGGATCGCCGACGGCACCGCGGCACTCGAGGCGCTGGTCCCGCGCCTTGCCGAGGCCAAGGGCGAGCGATCCGGTTCCTCGTCCAGCACCGTGTCCAAGACGACGAAGAAGAGTGCGAAGGCGGCCGCGCGTCCGTTGCCGACCAAGGATGCCCCGCTGCCGGCGAAGTTCGCGGCGCTCCTGGCGGCGGACTTCGCGCTCGCGGCCGCCTGGGAGCACGGCCGCAAGCTCGGCGGCGGCGGCGACACTTCGGCGAGCGGGCTCGACTACTCGCTGGCGATCCACCTCGCCCACGACCTCGACGACGACGAACTTGCCGTCGTGCTCGCCCGTCACCCGCACGGCCAGATCGGCAACGGCACGCTCAACGGCGAGGCGGCCGAACGCCGGCTCGACCAGCTGCTCGAGGCGGCGCGCGAGCGGCGCGAGGACAGTCCGCCGTCGCGATCGAGGAGCGACCTGTCGCATGACGCGCTGGCGCTCGCCATGGGCGAGGCGTGGCAAAACGTCCGCTACGTCGCGACCTGGGGCAGCTGGCTGTTCTGGGACGGCACGCGCTGGAAGGTCGATGACAAGCTTGAGCACATGACCCGCGCGCGCACCTTCCTGCGCCAAGAGGCCGAAAAGCTGCTCGAGCGGGCGCGCGCGGCCAAGGATCCTAAAGCCGCCGCGGCGCTCGAGGGCATGGCGAAGAACCTGCGCTCGGCGGCGACGGTCGCCAACGTTGTCACCCTCGCCCGTAGCAACCCCGGCCAGGTCGCGACCGTCGAGCAGTGGGACGCCGACCCTTGGCTCTTAGGCACGCCCGGCGGCACGATCGACCTGCGCACCGGCGAACTGAAGCCGGCCGATCCCGCCGACCACATCACCATGCAGACCGCCGTCGCGCCGGCGCCCCCATCCTCCAGCCCACCCTAGAGCGGCGGCGCACCGGCAGCCACTACACGCCGCGCCGCCTGACCGAGCCCCTCGTCGCCGAGACCCTGCGCCCGATCCTCGCGCGCTTGGGCGAGGACGCGACGCCCGACGCTGTGCTAGCCCTCAAGGTGCTGGACCCGGCGATGGGCTCGGGCGCCTTTCTGGTCGAGGCCTGCCGCCAGCTCGCGGCGCGGCTGGTCCGGGCCTGGGAGCGCCACCCGCACGCCCGGCCAGCACTCGCCGCCGACGAGGACGCCGAGCTTCGCGCCCGGCGCGCGGTGGCGCAGCGCTGCCTCTACGGCGTGGACAAGAACCCGATGGCGGTCGACCTCGCCCGGTTGAGCCTGTGGCTCGCCACGCTCGCCCGCGACCACGAGTTCACCTTCCTCGACCACGCCCTGCGGACCGGGGATTCGCTGGTGGGCTCGAGCGCCGAGGAGATCGGCGACCTGACCTGGCCGGGGCGACCGAACCCGCAACTCACCTTCGCCCGGCGGCTCGTGGACGAGGCGCTGGCCAAGGTGCGGGACGGGCGCCGCTTCATCCGCGAGGCGGGCGACGATTTGGGCGAGGCCGAGTTGCGGCCCTACCTGGAGCGCGTCGAGGCCGACCTGCGCGCGGCCAAGACGGTGGGCGACGCGGTGGTGGCCGCCTTCTTCGCCGAGGCCAAGGACAAGGCGCGCGTCGAGCGCCTTAAGGGCGTCGAGGCCGTCGTTCAGGCGGGCGGATCAGGCTGGCAGGACAAGCTCGCCCCCGCCGTCGTCGCCCTCGGCCACGGCCCGCACCCCGTCACCCCCTTCCACTGGGAACTCGAATTCCCGGAAGTGTTCGATCGCGCCAACCCCGGCTTCGACGCGGTGGTCGGCAACCCGCCGTTCGCCGGGAAGAACAACGTCATCGACGGCAACCGCAAAGGCTACCTGCCCTGGCTCCAGACCCTGCACAAAGGGGCACACGGCAACGCCGACCTCGTCGCGCACTTCTTCCGCCGCGCCTTCGGCATCCTACGCGACGGCGGTGCCCTCGGCCTCATCGCCACCAACACGATCCGCCAGGGCGACACGCGCGGCACCGGCCTCGCCCCCATCCGGCGTTCGGGCGGGACGATCTACGCGGCCAAGCGCCGGATCAAGTGGCCGGGCGAGGCCGCCGTCGTCGTCGCCGTCGTCCACGTCCACAAGGGCGGACTCGCGGGGCCATACCGCCTGGACGGGCGCGAGGTGCCGAGGATCACCGCCTTTCTATTCCACGACGGCGGCGACGACGACCCGGCCAAGCTGGAGGCCAACGCGGACAAGAGCTTCATCGGCAGCTACGTGCTCGGCATGGGCTTCACCTTCGACGACACCGATAAGAAAGGTGCCGCCAGCCCGATCAAAGAGATGGCGCGCCTGATCGAGAAGGACCCGCGCAACGAGGAGCGCATCTTTCCCTACATCGGCGGCGAGGAGGTCAACAGCAGTCCGACCCAGGCGCACCACCGCTACGTCATCAACTTCGAGAACTTCCCGCTGGAGCGGCGCGACCTCGGCCGGGCGTGGGCGGCAGCGGACGCGCGGCGACGGGAGGAATGGCTTCGCGAGGGCGTCGTGCCGCCCGACTATCCGGAGCCGGTGGCGGCGGATTGGCCGGACCTGCTGGCGATCGTGCGGGAGCGGGTGAAACCGGAGAGAGAGAAGCTGCCACCAAAGAACAACTGGAATCGAACTGTCGCAAAATATTGGTGGCGTTTTGGAGCTTATAGAGTAGGTCTTACAGAGGCCATCCGCCCGCTTGACCGGGTGCTGGCAATCGCTCGAGTCGGTGAACAGGGTGCCTTCTCGCTTCTGCCGAACGGCACGGTCTATTCCGAACAACTCGTCATCATAGCCCTACCGACCCACGCCGCCTTCTGCGCCCTTCAGTCCCGCGTCCACGAGGTTTGGGCGCGCTTCTTCGCCTCGTCGCTGGAGGACAGGCTGCGCTACACCCCCTCCGACTGCTTCGAGACCTTTCCCTTCCCGCCCAATTACCAAACGAACCTGAGCCTAGAGGACGCCGGCAAGACCTATTACGAGACCCGCGCCAACCTGATGCGTGACAACAACGAGGGCCTGACCAAGACCTACAACCGCTTCCACGACCGGGACGAGACCTCGAACCGGATCGGCGAATTGCGCGCGCTGCACGACAGGATGGACCGCGCCGTGCTCGACGCCTACGGCTGGGGCGACCTCGACCCCGCCCCCGTCTTCGAGCTTGAGTGGGAAAACGAGGACGACGAGGCGGGCGGGGGCCGGCGCAAGAAGCCCTGGCGCTACCGCTGGCCCGAGGATGTCCGCGACGAGGTGCTGGCGCGGCTGCTGGTCCTCAACAAGGAGCGGCACGCGGCCGAGGTGCGGCGCGGTCCGGGCGGGTCCCGGCGCGCGGCGGCGGCCCCGGAGCGGGGCGCGGACGGGGGCGAAGGGGAGTTGCTGTGAGCATGACCACGAGCGGGGCCGTCCGCGACCGCATCCTGCACGCGCTGCGCCGCGACACGGTCGGCCCGCTGCCGCCGACGGCGGACGGCGACCCCGACGCCGACCTCGCCCGCGAGCGGCTGCGGGAGGCCCCCTCGGCGTGGTACCTCGCGGGCTTCATCGGCCCGCTGGGCGAGGCGGCGCGCGCCGACGACGACCCCGACGCCGCCGAGGAGCGCGAGACCGCGCAGGAGGACGCGCCCGACGACGACGGGGCCGAGGACGCGGACCAAAACGCCCTCGCCCAGGACGACGCGCCGCCCGAGGCCCCGGTGGTGCGGCGTCGCTTCGTCCCGGCCTCGATCGGCCTCACCGTCCTGCTGCCCGCCGAAGTCGGGCGGGTCGAGGCCCGCGTCGATTGGGGCGACTACGTCACCGAGCCGCCCCTCGACCCCGAACAGCTCGCCGACGGCGCGGAGGGCCCGCTGCCGGAGGTCGAGTGGCTGCGTTGCCCGCGCGGGGCGCTCGTGACCCTGCCGGTGCCGGAAGCGGGCGGGCGCACCGAAGTGATCGTCCCGGACAGCGCCGCGCCGCTCCTGCCGGGCGGCGGGCTCGTCTTGCAGGCGCACGCGCGCCGCTACGACATGCCGGTGCCGGGCGAGGCGGACGTGAAGGTCCGGGTCCTGAGCGTGTTCCTGGTCAACCGCCGGCCGACGGCGCGGCGGCGCGCGGCGGACGCGACCTACGCCTTCCAGGCCCGCCTGGAGCTGCGCGCCGAGGCCGGCTTCGTCCCCCGGCGCGACACCTCGGGCTACGGCGCCGACGACCCCGACCGGCGGCTCGCCGACCTCCACTACCGCGACATCGCCGAGTACGCCGTCGGCCGCAACGTCTCCGGCGCGTGGCGGGCGGACGCGGACGGCGTCGTGCGCCGGGTCTGGACCGATCCTCTGCCGGTGGCCGAGGTGGAGCGCGTGGCCCCGAACGACACCATCGAGGGCGTCGTCTTCGGCATGGAGGACTTGGCCGAACGGGCCGAGGCGGGCGGTACCGAGATCCACGAGGCACTCGAAGCCCTGCCGGCGCTCTACGGCGCCTGGATCGCGGCGCAGCGCGGCCGCGGAGGCGGGCTGGCCCCGCGCCGCGAGGAGGTGGCGCGGGGGCTGATCGCCGACATGGAGCAAGCGCGCCTCAGGATCGCGAGCGGCATCGCCCGGCTGCGCCACGACGAACGGGCGCGGCTCGCCTTTCGCGTCGCCAACCTCGCCATCGCGGCGGCGCTTCGCTGCCGTTGGGCGGGGGCGGCGGGCGATCCGGCGGCGGGGCCGCCGCCCGCGTGGCGCCCGTTCCAGCTCGCCTTCATCCTGCTCAACCTCGACGGCCTCAGCGATGGCGCCCACCCCGACCGCGAGCGCGTCGATCTCCTGTTCTTCCCGACCGGCGGCGGCAAGACCGAGGCTTACTTGGGCCTCGCCGCCTTCGCCATCGCGCACCGCCGCCTCTTGGGCGGGGGTGTGCTGGGCGCCGGGGTCTCGGTCATCATGCGCTACACCCTGCGCCTTTTGACCCTGGACCAGCTGGGCCGCGCCGCCGGCATGATCTGCGCCATGGAACTCCTGCGCGACGACCCGCGCTTCGTGGACGACAGGGGACGGCGGCTTTTGGGCGACTGGCCGATCGAGATCGGCCTTTGGGTCGGCGCGGACGCGAGCCCGAATCGGCTCGGCAACGCCAAGGAGAAGGGCGACCACACCGCCGTCGAGCGCGTCGGCAGGTTCAAGCGCAACGGCAAGGACGCGCCGACCCCGATCAAGGCCTGCCCCTGGTGCGGCACCGGCTTCGACAAGCGCAGCTTCGCCTGCGAGCCTAATAACGTGGCGCCGAAGCGAATGACGCTGCGCTGCGCCAACCCAGCTTGCGACTTCACCCGCGAGCGCCCCTTGCCGATCCTGGCCGTGGACGAGGAGATCTACCGCCGCCTGCCCGCCTTTCTCATCGCCACGATCGACAAGTTCGCGGGCCTGCCCTGGCTCGGCGAGGCCGGGGCCTTCTTCGGCCACGTGGCCCGCCACGACGAGCACGGCTTTTACGGGGCGGCCCGGCCGACGGAGGGGCGTCCGCTCAATTACGGTCACAAGCTCGAACCGCCCGATCTCGTCATCCAGGACGAACTGCACCTGATTTCCGGCCCCTTGGGCACGGTGGCAGGTCTCTACGAGAGCGCGATCGACGCGCTCGCGACGCGCCGCAAAGGCGAAGCGCGCGTCCGGCCCAAGATCGTCGCCTCCACCGCCACCGTCCGGCGCGCCGCCGACCAGATCCGAACGCTCTTCGACCGCGGGGACACGCGCATCTTCCCGCCGCCGGGCGTGGACCGCACCGACAGTTGGTTCGCTTGCACCCTTACGGCCGAGCAGTCCCCGGCCCGGCTCTACGTGGGCCTGGCCGCCCAAGGGCGTGGCCCTAAGTTCGTGTTCCTGCGCGGCCTGCGCGCCGTCATGGCGGCGGCCTGGGCCGAGTTCGAGGCGGCGGGCGGCTACGCCAACCCCGACAACCCGGCCGATCCTTACGTGACGGCGCTGTGCTACTTCAACGCCCTGCGCGAGCTGGGCGGGGCGCGGCGGATCGTTGAGGACGAGGTCACGAACCAGCTCGCCGCCTACGCCCTCAGCCGACAGCGCGTCGTGCCGGGGGGGCAGGCGTTTCCCGACCGGGTGCTGCGCGAGCCGCTCGAATTGACCTCCCGGGTGTCCACGGACGACGTCGCCGCCGCCAAGGGCCGTCTGGAGCGGCGCTTTAATGATAAAAACGCCGATCTCGTCGACGTGGCGCTCGCCACCAACATGATCTCGGTCGGCCTCGACATCACGCGCCTCGGGCTGATGCTGGTCCAAGGCCAGCCTAAAACCGCCGCCGAGTACATCCAAGCGACCAGCCGCGTCGGTCGCGATCCAAAGCGGCCGGGGCTCGTGATCACCGCCTTGAACCTGCACAAGCCCCGCGACCGCGGCCACTACGAGTCCTTCACCACCTTTCATGAGAGCTTCTACCGGGCGATCGAGGCGACGAGCGTGACCCCTTGGGCGGCGCGCGCGCTCGACCGTTCGCTCGGTGCCGTCGTGGTGGCGCTCGCCCGCCACTTGAACCCCGACTTGACCCCGGAGACGGCGGCGCGCCAGATCGAGACGCTGCCGCAGGTGCGCGACGAGGTCGTCGACGTTTTGACATCGCGGGCGCCGGCGGCGCAGTTAGTCGGTGGAACGTCGGCGCTTCGCGCCGCCGTTGGGGCGTGCCTCGACGCCTGGATCAAGCGCGCCGACACGCACAAAGGCCAGTTCGCCTACGGCGACCGTAAGCTCAAGGGCAAGAAGTACCTGCTCTACCAGCCGCTCGACCCGCAGATCCCCGATCCCGCCACCGGCGAGAGGGTCGTCGAGGCCGCCCGCTCGATGCGCGACGTCGAGGCGAGCGTGGTCCTCAGGATCCGCGATCCCAACGGTGCCAAATTCAAGGCGGACGACGTGCGATGAAGAAGCCGGTCCAGCGCCAAAGCCAGATCATCACCACCTTCGGCCCCGGTGCCATGATCGACCTGCCCACGCGCTCGGTGCTCGTGGGCGGCCTCGATCGCTGGAAGATCGATTCCGCCTCCGCTAAGACCATCGACGAGCCGGTCCTGACCCGGATCCTGGAGACGTGGCTGCGCGAGCACGGCCGACTGCCGGAAGGGCGTGGGCTGCGCCTGCGGACCCCGCCGGTCGAACCCAACGGCCGCAAGGGCGAGCCCTTCGGGATCGAGGTTACCGTCTTTCCCGGTTGGTTCGTCCTCGACCGCGTCGAAACCCCGATCATCGACGGCCAACCCCGCCGCGGCCGACGCCTGCTGCGCTGGTCCGACCTGGACGACGCTAGCGGGAGGCGCAAGTTCGTGGCCGAGGACGACGGCAAGAAGTACGAACTTTCGCCTTTGCGCTTCGTTGGGGCTTGTCCGAACGGCCACATCCAGGACATCGAGTGGCGGCTCCTGCTCCACCCCGGTCGGAACTGCGAGGAGACCTTGTGGCTCGTCGAGCGGGGCACGAGCGCCAACCTCGCCGACTTGGAAGTGGTCTGTCAGTGCGGGGCGGCCTTGTCGCTGCGGGACCTTACCCAGCCGGGGCGGTTGGGGATCTGCGAGGGACGGATGCCCTGGCTTTCCAACGCGGAGCGCGAGACCTGCCTGGACGAGCGCGAAGGGCCGACGAAGCTGCGCTTGCTGACCCGCTCCGCGACCAACGCTTATTTCCCGCTCACCTTGACGGTCATCTCCATTCCTCAGGACGCGAACGACCGGCTCGACCCGTTGATCGAACGGCACAGCAAAGTTCTGTCGCGAGTCACGAGCGTCGAGAAAGTCAGGGGCGCTCGTGAGTTCAATCCGGATTTCGAGCTAGATTTCGAGGACTACACCGACGAGCAGATCTTCGAGCGCCTAGGCCGGCGCCGTGAGGCGACGGAGCAGGATGCGGAAGCCAACCCGCGGGCGCGGGAGTTCGACCGGCTCGCGTGCGGGGAGCGAACGATCGGCGAGAACACGTCGTCTTCCTGGCTGTTCGCCGAAACGCTCGCTCAGAAGGATTGGGCGCGACCCGGTGGCACCCATCTGCCGATCGTCGAGGGCGTCGTCGCCGTCCATCGCCTGCGCGAGGTCGTGAGTCTTTACGGGTTCACCCGTTTCGAGGCGCCGCCAAGCGGGGCCGACGCCGAACTGGATGATGTTCGCCTCGCCGTGCGTGGGGCCAGGATCGGCAACGACAGCGACTGGCTGCCGGCGGTGGAGCAGTTCGGCGAGGGGATCTTTATCAAGCTGAGCGAGCGGGAGATCGGTTCTTGGCTCGCTTCTTCAAAGGTCGATGAGCGCGTCAAGACGCTCCAGGACGGTTACGAAGCGCGCAAGCGGAACTACCGAACGTTGGCCGACAACGACTTCCCCGGGGCTCCCTACTACCTCATCCACAGCCTCTCGCACGCCCTGATGATCGAGATCGCCCTCGACTGCGGCTATCCACAGAGTTCGCTCAAGGAGCGGATCTTCGCGATGACACCCCACGGCGGCCGGCCGGCCCGCTACGGCATCTTGATCTACACGGTCGCCACCGGCGCGCAGGGAACCCTCGGCGGCCTCGTCGCGGTAACGCAACGTTTATCGCCCGTTCTCAAAAATGCGCTCGAACGTTTTCGGATCTGCTCCAACGACCCCGTCTGCGCCGATCATGGTCCGGGTGAGACCGTTGACGAGCGGGCGCTTTTAGGTGCCGCCTGCCACGGTTGCTTGCTCATCGCCGAGACGAGCTGCGAACGCCGGAACAACTACCTCGACCGCGCGCTGATCCTAGAGACGATGGCAGCCAATGGCGCTTCGATTCATACGCTATGAGCCAAATTCTTGGTCAGGCTACAAAAAGCGAGATGTACTTGGCGTATTTGAGTGAAAACAATGTGCGAACAGGCATCTAAACGGGTAGCTAGATCAAAAGCACGCCTGATGAAGAGCAAGCCAAGCCATCGAAAACATCAGCGCGTCCGGGAGGACTCGAATCTCCAACCTTCTGATCCGTATTACAATAACGTCTATGCGTCGTTCCCTTCGAGGGAAGGTAGATGGAAACTGCAATCGTGGCTCACGATGCGGTTTCAGACGGCTGAAGCCCAATGTTTAGCCAGCCTAGCACTAATGCTTCCGATACGCTTCCGGATTCAAGACTGGCGGGAGAATCGGAAGCAAATAATTAGCTAAACCCTTGCGCCGCTTGGTGGAGCCGATGGGAGTCGAACCCACGACCTCTTGAATGCCATTCAAGCGCTCTCCCAACTGAGCTACGGCCCCGTCGCGTCGCGGAGCCGTCAAATATGGCAGAAGGGGCGGAACTGCAAGCGGAAATTGGCGCGGCGGCTCAGCTTCGCCCCTCGGAATCGTCGTCGATGTCGTTGTCGATCACGTCGCTGACGTCGTCGCTGTCGAGTTCGGAGGCGTCCTCGATCAGCGCCTCGTCCTCCTCCTCTTCCTCCTCGGCCTCGGCCGTCTCGGCGTCGTCCCCAGCGGCGGCGACCTCCTCCAGCTCCTCGGCCTCCTCTTCCGCGTCCTCCGCGACGGCCTCGGGTGCCTCGTCCTCCTCGACGCCGGCGCGGGCGGCGACGGCGCGGGTGGCGCGGCGCGGGCGGGCGGCGCTCTCCAGGTCGTAGGGCGTGCCGCAGGCGGGGCAAACGATCTGCGCCCGGCCGAGATCGTAAAAACGCGCGCCGCAGTTTGGGCAGGTCCGCTTGACGCCCCATTCCGGCTTGGCCAAGACGCTACTCCAGATACATATTTGGTGAGGAAAGTTTCAAGGCGGCGCAATTGCCATGATCGCTTGGACCTGTCAAAAGCTTTCCCGGCCGGCGGACGCCGCCGATCTTGCCCTTCACGACAGCATCGAACGGTCGCACCCATGCAGCTCCTCGCCCGGCCGCACGGCCCCTTGCACGGCAGCGTCCGGGTGCCAAGCGACAAGTCGATCTCGCACCGCGCCTTGATGTTCGCCGCCCTCGCGACCGGCCGGAGCCGGATCACGGGCCTGTTGGAGGGCGAGGACGTGCTGGCGACCGCGGGCGCGCTCGAACGCCTCGGCGTCGCGCTCAAGCGCGGGGGGGACGGCGCCTGGACCGTCGAGGGCCAGGGGCGGGCGGCGTTCGGCGAGCCCGAGACCGTCTTGGACCTGCAAAACGCCGGCACGGGTGCAAGGCTCATGCTCGGCGTCCTGGCCGCGTCGCCGTTCACGACCTTCCTCACCGGCGACGCCTCCTTGCGCGCCCGGCCGATGCGGCGCGTGATCGCGCCGTTGCGCCTGATGGGGGCCGATTTCGTCGCCCGGAGCGGCGATCGGCTGCCGCTCGCGGTGCGCGGGCGCGACGATCTCCTGCCGCTGACGTGGCGCTCACCCGTGGTGTCTGCCCAAGTCAAGTCGGCGGTGCTGCTCGCCGGGCTCGGCGCCATGGGTGCGACGACGGTGATCGAGCCCGCGGCGTCGCGCGACCACAGCGAGCGGCTGCTCGGCGCCATGGGGGCCACGGTCGAGACGGTCGACGGCGAGGAGGGCAGAAGCGTCACGATCGCCGGCCATGCCGACCTCGCCCCGCTCGACCTCGCCGTGCCGGGGGACCCGTCCTCGGCGGCGTTCGTGCTCGCGGCCGCGGCCGCGAGCCCGGGGAGCGCCGTCGCGATCGAGGGCGTCGGCGTCAACCCCCTGCGCACCGGCTTCGTGACGACGATCGAGGCGATGGGGGCCAAGGTCGAACTGCACAAGCAGCGCCTCAGCGCCGGGGAACCGCTGGCCGACCTCGTCGTCACCGGCGGCGCTTTACGCGGCGTCGACGTTCCGGGCGGGCGCGCGCCGGCGATGATCGACGAGTACCCCGTCCTCGCGGCACTCGCCGCCGTCGCCGACGGGACGACGCGGATGCGCGGCCTCGCCGAACTGCGCGTCAAGGAGAGCGACCGGCTCGCCGTCATGGCCGCGGGGCTCGCCGCCTGCGGCGCCTCGGTAGAGGTCGAGGGCGACGACCTCATCGTCCACGGGCACGGGTCCGGCCGCGGCTTGGGCGGTGCCGTGATCGATGCCAAGCTCGACCACCGCATCGCGATGAGCTTCTTGATCTTGGGCGGTCTCGCCGAGCGGCCGGTCGGCGTGCGCGGCGCCGAGGCGATCGAGACCAGCTTTCCGGGCTTTGCCGGCCTCATGAACCGGCTCGGCACCGTCATCGCCCCTCCTGCCGACGAAGACGGGCGATGACGGCGCGCGTCCGCGTCGTCGCGGTCGACGGTCCGGCCGCGTCCGGCAAGAGCACCCTCGCGCGCCGGGCGGCCGATCATTACGGCCTGCGCTTTCTCGACACCGGGCTGATCTACCGCGCCGTGGCACGGCGGCTCCTGGATGCCGGCGAGGACCCGAACGACCGGGCGCTGGCGCTGGCGCAAGCGGGGCGCGTCCGGCCCGAGGATTTCGACGGCGACCGGCTGCGCGGCGAGGGGATCGGCAACGTCGCCTCGTTGGTCGCCTCGTACCCCGACGTGCGCCAAGCACTCCTGCCGGTGCAGCGCCGCTTCGCCCGCGAGCACGGCGCCGTGCTCGCGGGGCGCGATATAGGTACCGTCGTCTGCCCCGACGCCGACGCCAAGGTGTTCGTCACCGCCTCCCTCGCCAAGCGGGCCGAACGACGGTTTGATGAGTTGCGGCGGCGGGGCGACGCGCCTATATACGAGCACGTTTTAGCGGAATTGGCCGCGCGCGACGGGCGCGACGCCCGACGGGCGGTCGCGCCGATGGCCGTTGCGGACGGTGCCGCCGAGATCGACACGACCGATATGGATCTGGACGGGGCTTTCGTCGCGATCAGGGCCGCGATCGATCGGCAACTCGGCTGAACGCCGAACCGTTCATCTACCAACCCTTGCCCTGTGGCTCGACCTTAGGCCGCAGGTTTACGTGGAGCAAGTATGCAGCAGAGTATTGCGGTCGCCGAGTCCTTCCCCTCGCACGATGATTTCGCGGCGATGCTGGACGAGAGCTTGGGCAGCGGCAGCCGCCTTGAGGGCACCGTCGTCAAGGGCACCGTCATCGCCGTCGACAACGACGAGGCCGTCGTCGATGTCGGGCTGAAGTCCGAGGGGCGCGTGGCGCTGCGCGAGTTCTCGACGCCGGGCAACCCGGTCGAGGTCCACGTCGGCGACAACGTCGAGGTTTACGTCGAGCGTTTCGAGAGCAAGACCGGCGAGGCGGTCTTGAGCCGCGACAAGGCAAGGCGCGAGGAGAGCTGGAACCGGCTTGAGCGCGCCTTCAACGAGCAGGGCAAGGTCGAAGGCTCGATCTTCGGCCGGGTCAAGGGCGGTTTTGCCGTCGATCTCGGCGGCGCCGTCGCCTTCCTGCCGGGCAGCCAAGTCGATATCCGCCCGGTGCGCGACGTGTCGCCGCTCGTCAACAAGCAAGAGCCCTTCTTGATCCTGAAGATGGACCGCAGGCGCGGCAACATCGTCGTCTCGCGCCGGGCCATCTTGGAGGAGAGCCGCAAGGAGCAGCGCGAGGAGTTGCTCGCCACCCTGGCCGAGGGCCAGATCCTCGACGGCGTCGTCAAGAACATCACCGACTACGGCGCCTTCGTCGACCTGGGCGGGCTCGACGGCCTGCTCCACGTCACCGACATCTCCTGGAAGCGCGTCGGCCACCCGACCGAGGTCTTGAGCGTCGGCCAGACCGTCAAGGTCCAGGTCATCCGCTTCAACCGCGAAACCCAGCGCATCAGCCTCGGCATGAAGCAGCTCGAGGCCGATCCCTGGGAGGGCGTCGAGCTGAAGTACCCGGTGGGGACGAAGTTCACCGGCACGGTCACCAACATCACCGACTACGGCGCCTTCGTCGAGCTGGAGCCCGGGGTCGAGGGTCTCGTCCACGTCTCGGAGATGAGCTGGACGAAGAAGAATGCGCATCCGGGCAAGATCGTCTCGACCAGCCAGCAGGTCGAGGTGATGATCCTGGAGGTCGATCCCGACAAGCGCCGCATCTCCTTGGGCCTGAAGCAGACGCTCGCCAATCCCTGGGACGCGTTCTTGGAGAACCACCCGGTCGGCTCCACGGTCGAGGGCGAGGTCCGCAACATCACCGAGTTCGGCCTGTTCGTCGGCATGGAGAACGACATCGATGGCATGGTCCACCTCTCGGACATCGACTGGGAGAAACCCGGCGAGGAGGCGGTGCAGCAGTTCGCCAAGGGCACCCACGTCAAGGCGGTCGTGCTCGACGTCGACGTCGAGAAGGAGCGCATCAGCCTCGGCATGAAGCAGCTGACCGACGACCCGTTCGCCGAGGCCGTCTCGGGCATCAAGCGCGGCGATCGCGTCACCTGCACGGTGACCGAGGTCAACGTCGGCGGCGTCGAGGTCTCGACCCACACCGGCGCCACCGGCTTCATCCGCAAGGCGGAACTCAGCCGCGACCGCGACGCGCAGCGGCCGGACCGTTTTGCGGTCGGCGAGAAGCTGGACGCGAGGGTGGTGCAGATCGACAAGGCGAGCCGCCGGCTGACTTTGTCGATCAAGGCGCTCGAACTGGAAGACGAGAAGCAGGCGATGGCCGACTACGGCTCCTCCGACAGCGGCGCTTCCCTGGGCGACATCCTGGGCGCTGCACTGCGGCAAAAGCAGGGCCAGTCCGACGAGGACTGAGACCCGCCTTGAAATCGTTGCTCGCGACGCCGCCGGCCCCCGCCGGCGGCGTTTTTTCGTCGCCCGGCCGCCGCGCTCGCTTGACGCTCCACCACCCGCATGGCACGGTCGGGCAAGGCCGCAGCGAAGGACGGGCGAGGGACGCTTGCTCAAGGACATAGCGGCCGTTTGCACGAGTGATGCGCCGATGACCAGGTCCGACCTCATCAAGCGGCTGAGCGATGCCAATCCGCATCTGTTCACGCGCGACATCGAACGCATCGTCGGCACCGTGTTTGAGGAGATCTCGGCCGCACTTGCCCGCGGCGACCGGGTCGAACTACGCGGGTTCGGCGCGTTCTCCGCCCGCGCCCGCGCCGCCCGCGTCGGCCGCAACCCGCGCACGGGCAACGAGGTGCGGGTGCCCGACAAGGCGGTCCCCTACTTCAAGACCGGCAAGGAGCTGCGCGAGCGGCTGAATGCCGAGACCTGTTAGCCCGACCCGTTGGAGTCAGCATGTCATTCTTGCGCAACCTGCTCGCCGTCGCCGCCGCCGTCCTCATCGTCTGGTTCGCGGTCGTCAACCGCGGCCTCGTCACGGTGAGCTTCTGGCCCTTGACCGTGATCGGCGACGCCGGCACCTTCCAGCTACCGTTGTTCGCCGTGCTGCTGATCGGCGTCTTCTTGGGCGCTATCGTCGGCGGGATCGCGGCCTGGGCCTCCGACCACGACCGGCGCGTGGAGCATCGCCGGCTCAGGCGTCAAGCGCAGGCGGGTGAAATCTCGCGCCGCGTCGAGGAGCAGCGCCAGGAAGAAGAGGCGCTTGAGCGCTCGCGCCAGCGTCAAGAAGCGTTGGCGTTGGCGGGCCCGAAGCCGCGCTGAAATCGGCTTGGCGCAAGAGAAGCTTAACTTAAGGCCGCTATTGTCCGTGCTGGGGCCTCTTTCGAGGCGATGATGCGTAGGGCATGTGGTGGCAGGACGGTTCTTCGAGGTATGCGCGCACGGACTCTGGCCGATCGGGCTTGGTCTGATGGTTATGTTGGCGGCGCAAGTGGCCGCCTGCGCGGCGCCGCCGTCGGGCCTCGCCTTCGCTCTCCTGTGGGGCGCTGGCCTTCTCGCACTCTGCTGCGGGACGCTCGCCCCAGAACCCCACCGGCCCGATCCGGCCCCGCCGGTGGTCGACGAACCCGAAGACTCCCCCTTCATCGCCGCCGCCGAGCGCTCCTTGGCCGCGACGACGGCCGAGCGGCGGGCCGCGTTGTTCCTCGTCGCCCTCGACCACCGCGAGCGCCTGTGCGACCTGCTCGGCCCGTCGGTCGTGGGCGATGCCGAGCGGATCATCGCCAACGTCCTCGACGATCTGCTGCGCAAGACTGATCTGCGCGCCCGGCTCGACGACGGCCGCTTCGCCGCCCTCGTCACCGGCACGACCGTCGCGAACGCGCGCGAGATCGCCGAGCGGCTGAAGACCGCGGTCGAGGCGAGCCTGCTCGTCTACGAGGGGCGCTTCCTCCCGGTCCGCACGGCGATCGGCGTGGCGCTCGCCGACGGCACGACGGGCTACGCCTCCCTGCTCGCCACCGCCGAGACGGCGCTCGATCGGGGCCGCAGCCTCGGCCGCGGCCTGCACCTGCTGTGCGAGGGCGAGGCGCTCGATTGAGGAGAACGCCCGCGCGTGCGCTGCCGCGCGGTCTTCTTTTTTCTCTTTTTTGCTTTGTCCGGGGCCGGCCCTCGGCGCCCCGGCCAGCCGCCTGCGTTAACACTGGCAAAAAGAAAGAAGAGAAAGCCCCGCGCAGCGGACGCGCAAGCGTATCATGACAAGGGCTGTTCCTTCCACACTCCGCTTGGTATAAGCCGTTCAACCCCCCGACGCCTCGGTCTGCATCCCTTGTCGAACCCGATCTTCTGCGCGCTCGATCGCCCTGATTTGCCTGCCGCGCTCGCGCTCGCCGGGCGGCTTCGCGGCGCCGTGGGCGGTTTCAAGCTCGGGCTCGAACTGTTCGTCGTCGAGGGGCCGCGCGCCGTCGAGGCGTTGGGCGAGATCGGCCTACCCTTGTTCTTGGACTTGAAGCTGCACGACATTCCCAACACCGTCGCAAGGTCCGTTGCCGCCCTCGACCGCTTGCCGGTGGCGATGCTGACCGTCCACGCGGCGGGGGGTGCCCGCATGGTGGCGGCGGCGGCGGACGCGGCGCAGGGTCGCCTCGTTCTCGCCGTCACCGTGCTGACCAGCCTCGACGCGGCCGACCTCGCCGCGACCGGGATCGGGGGCGGCACCACCGATCAGGCGCTGCGCCTCGCCGACCTCGCGCTCAAAGCCGGGGCCGGCGGCATCGTCTGCTCGGCGCACGAGGTCCGGGCGATGCGCGAACGCTTCGGGCGGGGGCCGAGGCTCGCCGTGCCCGGCATCCGGCCGGTCGCCGCCGACGACGACCAGAAGCGCACGATGGCGCCGGCCGAGGCGCTCAAAGCCGGGGCCGACATCCTCGTCGTCGGCCGGCCGATCACCGGATCCCCCGACCCGGCCGGGGCGGCGCGCGGCCTGCTCGCCCAGGCGAGGGGCACCTGATGCGGGTCAAGGTCTGCGGCCTCAAACGGCCCGAGGAACTCGCGCTCGCCAAGGCCGGCGGGGCGACGTTCGCCGGGCTGGTCTTCTTCCCACCCTCCCCGCGCGCCCTCACCCCGGTTGAGGCCAAAGCGCTCGTCGAACGGGCGCCGGATCGGCCGTCCCTGGTCGGCGTCTTCGTCGATCCGGACGACGCGTTGCTCGACGCCGTCCTCGACGCCGTGCCGCTCGCCATGCTGCAACTGCACGGGCGCGAGACGGCCGGGCGCGTCGCCGCGATCAAGGCGCGTACTGGCCTGCCGGTGATGAAGGCCCTGTCGGTCGCCGCCGCCGCCGACCTCGCCCCGATCGAACTCTACACCCAGGCCGCCGACTGGCTCCTCCTGGACGCTAAGGCGCCGAAGGACGCGACCCTGCCCGGCGGCAACGGCCTCGCCTTCGACTGGGAACTCCTGCGCGGGCTGCGCCCTGCCCTGCCCTGGATGCTGGCCGGCGGCATCGACGCCGCCCGGCTGCCGGCCGCGCGCGCGATCGGCCCCACCGCGATCGACGTGTCGTCCGGCATCGAGGCGGCGCCGGGCGTCAAGGATTTGCGCCTGCTGCAAGCCTTCCTCGCCCAGGCGACCGCGCACAAACCCACAACCTCAGCCTCGATGTGACCTTGCCCATGTCTGCTTCGCTTCCCCCCAACAGCTACCGTTCGGGTCCGGACGAGGCGGGGCATTTTGGCGTGTACGGCGGGCGGTTCGTCGCCGAGACGCTGATGCCCAACATTTTGGCCTTGGAGGCGGCGTACAAGGAGGCGCGGGCGGATCCTCTGTTCGCGGCCGAGCTGGAGGTGTGGCTGAAGGACTATGTCGGCCGGCCGTCGCCGATGTACCTCGCCGAGCGCCTCACGGCGGAACTCGGCGGGGCGAGGGTCTACTTCAAGCGCGACGAGCTCAACCACACCGGCGCGCACAAGGTGAACAACACGGTCGGGCAGATCCTGCTGGCCCGGCGGATGGGCAAGCGTCGGATCATCGCCGAGACCGGGGCGGGGCAGCACGGGGTGGCGACGGCGACCGTGGCGGCCAAGCTCGGGCTGGAGTGCGTCGTCTACATGGGCGAGCGCGACATGGAGCGCCAGCGCCCGAACGTGTTCAGGATGCGGCTCTTGGGCGCCGAGGTGCGGCCGGTGGGTTCGGGCTCGCGCACCTTGAAGGACGCGATGAACGAGGCCTTGCGCGACTGGGTGACCAACGTCGAGGACACGTTCTACATCATCGGCTCGGTGGCGGGGCCGCACCCCTACCCGATGATGGTGCGCGACTTCCAGGCCGTGATCGGCGAGGAGGCCAAGGCGCAGATCCTGGAAAAGGAGGGCCGGCTGCCGGATCTTCTGGTCGCGGCGGTCGGCGGCGGCTCGAACGCGATGGGGCTGTTCTTCCCCTTCCTCGACGAGCGCGAGGTGGCGATCGTCGCGGTGGAGGCGGCCGGCGACGGGGTGGCGAGCGGGCGCCACGCGGCGGCGATGACGGCGGGCTCGCCCGGCGTGCTGCACGGCGCGCGCTCGTATCTCCTCCAGGACGACGACGGGCAGGTGGTCGAGCCGCACTCGATCTCGGCCGGGCTCGACTACCCCGGCATCGGCCCCGAGCACTCGTGGCTGAAGGACGTCGGCCGGATCACCGTCGCCAGCGCCACCGACCAGGACGCGCTCGACGCCTTTCGCACCTGCGCGCGCTTGGAGGGCATCCTGCCGGCCCTGGAGCCGTGCCACGCGCTGGCGCACGTCATCCGCGCGGCACCGGGGATGGGGCAGGACCAGGTCATCGTGATGAACCTGTGCGGCCGGGGCGACAAGGACGTCGACACGGTGGCGCGGCTGACCCAAGGGACGGGGGCCGAGGGCACCGGCGCCAAGGCGGGGGCCAAGGCGGGGGCCAAGGCGGCGGGGGGCGCGGCATGAGCGGCCGGATCGAGCGGCGCTTCGCCGCGCTGCGCAGGCAAGGCCGGGCCGGCCTCGTCGCCTTCGTCTGCGGCGGCGACCCCGATCTTGCGACGTCGGCCGCGATCTTGGGCGGCCTCGCCGGGGCCGGGGCCGATCTGATCGAGGTCGGCATGCCGTTCTCCGACCCGATGGCCGACGGCCCCTCGATCCAGGCCGGCAACCTGCGCGCCCTCGCGGCCGGGACGACGCTGGCGGGCGTGCTCGGCCTGGTCCGCGGCCTGCGGGCCAAGGACGCCACGACCCCGGTCGTCTTGATGGGCTACTACAACCCGATCCACCGCTACGGCGTCGAACGCTTCCTCGACGAGGCGGTGGACGCCGGCGTCGACGGCCTGATCGTCGTCGACCTGCCGCCCGAGGAGGACGCCGAACTCGCCGTGCCGACAGTTCAGCGCGGCCTCGCCTTCGTTCGGCTGGCGACGCCGACCACCGACGACGCCCGCCTGCCGGCGGTGTTGGCGAACGCGAGCGGCTTTCTCTACTACGTCTCGATCGCCGGCATCACCGGCGCCGCCGCCCCGCTCAAGGCGCGGGTCGAGGCCGCCGTGGCGCGGCTGAGGCGCCACACCGAGCTGCCGCTCGCGGTCGGCTTTGGCATCCGCACGCCAGACCAAGCGGCCGAGATCGCCAAGATCGCGGATGCCGCCGTGGTCGGCTCGGCCTTGGTCGACACGATCAAGGCCCACCTCGACGCCAACGGCCGCGCCGCGCCCGGCCTCGCGCCCGCCGTCCACGCCGAGGTGCGCGCCCTTGCCAACGCCGTGCGCGAGGCGCGGCGGGCCGACCAGGAGGCGCGCGACGCAGAGGACGCGCGGGCGTGAACTGGCTGACCTCGTACGTCCGGCCGAAGTTTCAGGCCCTGGTGCGCTCCAGCAGCAAGGCAGACGTGCCGGAGAACCTCTGGCACCAGTGCTCGTCCTGCGAGCGGATGATCTTCCACCGCGACCTGGAGGCGAACCAGCGCGTTTGCCCGCACTGCGCCCATCACATGCGGGTGGGGCCGGCCTATCGCTTCAAGGCGCTCCTCGACGAGAATAGCTGGGTTACCCTCGACATGCCGCGGGCACTTGTCGATCCGTTGAAGTTCCGCGACCTGAAACGCTACACCGACCGGCTGAAGGAGGCGCAGGCGCGGACCAAGGCCGTCGACGCGATCGAGGTCGCCGCCGGGACGATG
The DNA here is from genome assembly GCA_965217265.1 of Geminicoccaceae bacterium. Taxonomy (GTDB): domain Bacteria; phylum Pseudomonadota; class Alphaproteobacteria; order Geminicoccales; family Geminicoccaceae; genus JAGRGG01. Next base: position 926,623 of record CBDCHP010000011.1, read on the forward strand.
GCTGGCCTGCCCGTCGTCGTCGCCTGCATGAACTTCGACTTCATGGGCGGCTCGATGGGGGCGGGCTTGGGCGACGGCTTCATCGTCGCGGCGCGCGAGGCGGTGGCGCGGGGGGCGGCCTTCATCGTCGTCACCGCGTCGGGCGGGGCACGGATGCAGGAGGGCGCCATCTCGCTGATGCAGATGGCGCGCACGACGGTCGCGGTCGAGACGGTGAAGGAGGCGGGCCTGCCTTACATCGTCGTCCTCACCGACCCGACGACGGGCGGCGTCACCGCGTCGTTCGCCATGCTGGGCGACGTCCACATCTCCGAACCGGGCGCCATGATCGGCTTTGCCGGGGCCAGGGTCATCGAGCAGACCATCCGCGAGAAGCTGCCCGAGGGCTTCCAGCGCGCCGAGTACCTGTTGGAGCACGGCATGATCGACATGGTGGTGCACCGCTTCGAACTGCGCGCGACCCTGGCGCGGGTCTTGGAGCTCTTGATGCACCGCCGCGAGGCCTCCCCCGAGCGGCTGACGCCCCCGCCGCCGCTGCTTGAGCCGGCGGAGGTGGACGACGCCGATGGCTGAGGCGGCGGCGGACGGGATCCTCGAACGGCTGCAACGCCTCCACCCGAAGGCGATCGACCTCTCGCTCGACCGGATCGTCCGCCTGCTCGCCCGACTAGGGCGCCCCGAACGCCGCCTGCCGCCGACCGTGCACGTCGCCGGCACCAACGGCAAGGGCTCCACGCTCGCCATGCTGGACGCGATGCTGACGGCCGACGGCAGGCGGGTGCACCGCTACGTCTCGCCGCACCTCGTTCGCTTCAACGAGCGCATCCTGCTGCACGGGCGCCCGATCGACGAGGCCTACCTCGAAGACGTCCTGGCCCGCGCCGAGGTGGCGAACGTGGGCCTGTCGATCACCTTCTTCGAGATCACGACCGTCGCGGCCTTTCTCGCCTTCGCCGAGACGCCGGCCGACGTTCTCCTCTTGGAGACCGGCATGGGCGGGCGGCTGGACGCCACCAACGTCGTCGAGCGCCCGGCCCTCACCCTCGTTACCCCGATCTCGATGGACCACGAGGCCTACCTCGGCGACACGATCGCGAAGATCGCCGCCGAGAAGGCCGGAATCGTCAAACCGGACGTGCCGCTGATCCTGGGGGCCCAGCCGCCCGACGCACTCACGGTTCTGCTCGATCGGGCAGACGCCCTCGAAGCCCCCGTCAAGGCGCACGGGCGCGATTGGCGGGTGAGTGCCGACGACGACGGATTGATCCTCCTCGACGGCGGCACGACCCTTGCCCTGCCGCGGCCGGCGCTGATGGGCATCTGGCAGATCGAGAACGCCGGCCTCGCCGCGATGGCGGCGCGCGCCCTCGGTCTCGACCGGGACGCGATCGCCGCGGGTCTGTGCACGGCCGCGTGGCCCGCCCGGCTGCAACGCCTCAGGCGGGGACCGCTGGTCGACGCCCTGCCGGCAGGGAGCGACCTCTGGCTGGACGGCGGCCACAACCCCGCCGCCGGCGCGGCGCTGGCCCTCAGCCTGGGCGGAATCGCGGGGGAGCGGCCGGTCCACCTGATCGCCGGCATGCTCGACACCAAGGATACCGCCGCCTTCCTGCGACCGCTCGCGGCGCGCGCCGCCTCGCTCACCGCCGTCACGATCCCGAACGAGCCCCACGCCCGACCGGCCGGGGCCGTGGCGGCGGCGGGCAGGGCGTGCGGCATCCCGAGCGGCACGGCGGCGGGTGTCGAGGAAGCCGTCCTCGGCCTCGCGTCCGACCCGAAGCCGAAGCTCGTCCTGATCTGCGGTTCACTCTACCTCGCCGGCCAAGTGCTGCGCACGCATGGCTGAGGCGTGAGCGACATCGAGCCGGTGAGGCGACGGGGTACAAGGAAGGGCATGGCTTGAACGCTTCGCGTGCGCTCGCCGCGCGGGCTTTTTCTCTTTTTTTGCTCTTGTTCGAGGCCGGCCTTCGGCGCCGCGGCCAACCTCTCGCGTTAACACGAGCAAGAACAAAGAGAAAGAAGCCCGCCGCAGGCGACGCGAAGCGTTACAAGATGAACTTCGACAGATCACCGCCTTCGAGCAGCCCGCCGACGTGGTCCTGCACGTAGGCGCGGTCGACCGTGACCTGCTCGCCGCCGCGGTCGGTCGCGGTGAAGCTGATGTCCTCGACCAGCTTCTCCATCACCGTCTGCAGCCGCCGGGCGCCGATGTTCTCGACCCGCGCGTTCATCTCGTGCGCGAGGTTGGCGATCTCGCCGATGGCGTCCTCGGTGAAGGCGATCTCGACCCCTTCGGTCTTGAGCAGCGCCTCGTACTGCTTGATGAGGCTGGCCTCGGGCTCGCGCAGGATGCGCTCCAGATCGTCGCGCGTGAGGGCGTCGAGTTCGACCCGGATCGGCAGGCGGCCTTGAAGCTCGGGCAGGAGGTCGGCCGGCTTGCTCAGGTGGAAGGCGCCCGACGCGATGAACAGCATGTAGTCGGACTTGACGGTGCCGTGCTTGGTCGTGACGCTGGTGCCCTCGATCAGCGGCAAGAGGTCGCGCTGCACGCCCTCGCGGCTGACGTCGCCGGCCCGGCCCTCCCGCGAGGAGATCTTGTCGATCTCGTCGATGAAGACGATGCCGTTCTGCTCGGCCAGGTCGATGCCCTCGCGGCGCACCTGGTCCTCGTCGAGCAGCTTGTCGCTCTCCTCTTCCATGAGGCGCTCGTAGCTCTGCTCGATGCGCAGCTTCTGCCGCTTGGTGCGTCCGCCCATCGCCTTGCCGAGCATCTCGCTCAGGTTGACCATGCCCATCTGCGAACCCGGCATGCCGGGGATGTCGAGCATCGGCATCCCGCCCTGGCCGGCGTCCTTCAATTCAAGCTCGATCTCGCGCTCGGCGAGTTCGCCGTTGCGCAACATGCGGCGGAACTTCTCGCGCGTGTCCTTGGTCGCCTGCGAGCCGACGATCGCGTCTAAAACGCGCTCCTCGGCATTGTGCTCGGCCTGCGCCTGCACCTCCTTGCGCAGCCGCTCGCGGGTGAGCTTGATCGCGATCTCGACGAGGTCGCGCACGATGCTCTCGACGTCGCGGCCGACGTAGCCGACCTCGGTGAACTTGGTCGCCTCGACCTTCATGAAGGGTGCGCGGGCCAGCTTGGCGAGGCGCCGCGCGATCTCGGTCTTGCCGCAGCCGGTCGGACCGATCATGAGGATGTTCTTGGGCAGGATCTCCTCGCGCAGGGCGTTGTCATCAATCTGCTGCCGCCGCCAGCGGTTCCTGAGCGCGATCGCGACCGCCTTCTTCGCCGCGTTCTGGCCGACGATGAAGCGGTCCAGTTCGGAGACGATCTCCCTTGGGGTGAGCGCGGTCATCGCGCCTCCAACTGCTCAAGCGTAACGTTGGTATTGGTGTAGACGCAGATGTCGCCCGCGATCGCCATCGCGCGCCGGGCGATCTCCTCGGCGCCGAGGTCGGGCACGTCGAGCAAGGCTTTTGCCGCGGCGAGTGCGTAGTTGCCGCCGGAGCCGATGCCGATCAGCCCGTCGGCCGGTTCGAGCACGTCGCCGTTGCCGGTGAGGACGAGCGAGGCCTCCGCGTCGGCCACCGCCATCATCGCCTCCAGGCGGCGCAGGTAGCGGTCGGTACGCCAATCCTTGGCGAGCTCGACGCAAGCGCGCATCAACTGATTGGGGTGGCGTTCAAGCTTCGCCTCCAGCCGCTCCAGGAGCGTGAAGGCATCGGCCGTGCTGCCGGCGAAACCGGCGAGGATCTTGCCGCCGCCGATGCGGCGCACCTTCCTCGCGTTCGCCTTGATGATCGTGCTTTGCAAACTGACCTGCCCGTCGCCGGCGATCACGACCTGACCGCCCTTGCGCACCGACAGGATCGTGGTGCCGTGCCACGCCGGCGCACCCGATTCCATGCCTTCGTCCCTTCGACCGCGGCGCCTGGACCGGCGCTTCGGCGGGCATGTGGGGGGGCGCTCCTCCCCGTTCAAGTTTCGCCGCCTTGAGGCGGCTCGGGCCCATTCAAGTTTCGCCGCCTCAGGCGGCGTCGGCGGCCGCCCGATCGAAGGCGTCGATCGCGTCGGCGAGGCGGCGCAGGCCGACGACCAGCCCCTCCTCGTCGCGCAGGCGGAACGAGACCGTCGTCAGCACCGCCGCCGTGACCACGCCCTCGACGAGCTTGCGGTCGGCCGTCTGCAGGCGCTGGGCCAATCCTTCGAGGTGGTAGAAGCTGGCCGGGGCCTCGTTCAGGGCGTGGTTGTCGTTCACGGGCGTAGAAGTCATGACGCGGGTTCCTTGCATCCTGGCGGGGCAATCGCCGCGGAACCCGTGCCCGCCGGCCGGACCGGGCACGAGAACCATAGCGGAGACGAACAATAGGTTAACTAACTTCATAGTTGAATTTGCGCAACAACAATCAGGGAAGAACTTCGCTAAGTTCGCTAGCAAATTCCGTCAAATTTGATTTGGATGTTGATTGATAATTTAGACGAATTTTGCGCGAATGCGTGAACGCTTCAGTGCCTAGCTATGCTAGGCACTGAAGCGTCCTCTTCACGACCCCTCTAGCATTACCTCGTCGACGTAGCACCAGCCCCAGTCCTCGCCGGGTTCGATCGAGCGGACGATCGGGTGGTCGCTCGCGTGGTGGTGCGCGGTCGCGTGCCGGTTCGGCGACGAGTCGCAGCAGCCGACATGGCCGCAGGTCATGCAGATGCGCAGATGCACCCAGGAATCACTCGTCCTCAGGCAGTCCTCGCAGCCGGGGGCGCTCGGTTGAACCGGATGCACGTCGCTTGCGTGGCCGCAGCCGGCGGCGGCGGGCTCGGATGCGAGCGTCACCGTCTGCGACTTGTCGATCGTCGTCATTCTACCAATCCTTGCAAATCGCTCACTACTTCGTCCGGCGGCAGGTCAAGATACTCGTCGGGCCCGCCCGAGCGGTTGACCCAGGCGGTGCGAAACCCGAATGCCACCCCGCCCGCCACGTCCCAGCGGTTCGAGGAGACGAAGAGCACGCGGTCGCGCGTCAGCCCCAGCTCGTCGATGACGAGCGCGTACGTGCTCGGATCGGTCTTGTAGACGCCGATCTCCTCGACCGAGAGCAGGCGATCGAGGAGGTCGCCGATCCCGGCCGCCTCGGTCGCGTCGCGGAGCATCTTGGACGTGCCGTTAGAGAATATAGCCGTCGTCAATCCGCGTTCACGCAAGGCCCGCAACACCTCGGGCACCTCCGGGTAGGCGTCGAGTTCGGCGTAGGCCGCGAGCAGGCGCGTCCGCAGGCCCTGATCCTCGACGCCGTGCGTGCGCATGGCGAAGTCGAGCGCGTCTTGCGTCAGGCGCCAGAAGTCGGCGTGGCGACGCATCAGCGAGCGCGTCCAGGTGTACTCGAGCTGCCGTTGCCGCCACAGCGCCGAGAGCGCGTCGGCCTTATCGCCGATGTCAGCCGTGTGCCGCCGAACCGCGGCGTGGACGTCGAACAGCGTGCCGTAAGCGTCGAAGACGCAGGCTTCGATGCCGTCCAGGTTCATTGCTTCCTCCCTCAGTGAATGAACGCTGCGCGTGCGCTCGCCGCGCGGGCTTTCTCTCTTCTTTTTTGCCCTTGTCCGAGGCCGGCCGCGACGACCATGCTAGGCTGAGATCAAAGTGATAAAAAGAAAAGAGAAAAAGCCCGGCGCAGCCGACGCGAAGCGTAAACGGAGTCTCCCACTTGGCAACCGACCTCACGATCCGCTGCGCCTGCGGCGCGCTGACGGGCGTGGCGCGCGGGCTGTCGCCCAAGGCCGGCAACCGACTCGCGTGCTACTGCGACGACTGCCAAGCCTTCGCCCGCTTTCTCGGCCGCGCCGATACCGTGCTCGACCCCTGCGGCGGCACGGACGTCTTCCAGACCTCGCCGGCGCGCGTGGCGTTCGGGTGTGGCGCTGACCGGCTCGCCTGCGTGCGGCTGACGCCCAAGGGGCTCCTGCGCTGGTACGCGGACTGCTGCCGCACCCCCATCGGCAACACGCCGGCGAGGCCGGGCCTTCCCTTCGTCGGGCTGGTGCACGCCTGCCTGGGCGCGGCGACGGACGGCACGCCGCGCGACGCGGTGCTGGGCCCCGTGCGGGGGCAGGTCTTCCTTCGCTTTGCCCGCGGCGACGTGCGGACGCTCGGACCCGTCAAGGGCGGCGTCCTGCGCCACGTGCCGCGCGTCGCGAAGGTGATCGTCGGCGCCCGCCTGCGCGGCGATCACAAGCGCACGCCGTTCTTCGACCCCGCGACGGGGGCGCCCGCCGTGACGCCGCTCGTGCTGGGCGAGGCGGAGCGGGCGGCCGTCGCGGGTGGGTGAGGATGACCGAACGAACCCGGGCCCGGCGCGCGTCACACAGTCAAGACGGCTTCGGCGCCGGAACGTGCGCTCGGATCTGGCCTGTGATACGCCGTTGCTGCTATGAGGCATGATGATCCGACAACAACAGCATCGACGCTAAGATGGCCGGCCATTCCCAGTTCAAGAACATCATGCACCGCAAGGGGCGCCAGGACTCGATCCGGGCGCGCAAGTTCACCCGCCTGCTGCGCGAGGTGCAGATCGCCTCGAAGGGCGGCCTACCCGACCCGGTCCACAACCCGCGGCTGCGGACCGCGATCCAGGCCGCCAAGGGCGAGAATGTGCCCAAGGACAATATCGAGCGCGCGATCAAGAAGGGCCAGGGCGCCGACGGCGAGAGCTACGAGGAGGTGCGCTACGAGGGCTACGGCCCCGGCGGCGTCGCGATGATCGTCGAGGCGCTGACCGACAACCGCAACCGTACCGCGGCCGAAGTGCGCGCCGCCTTTACCCGCTTCGGCGGCAATCTGGGCGAGCCGAACTCGGTCAGCTTTCAGTTCGACCGCATCGGCGAGGTCCGCTTCGACGCCGCCGTGGCCGACGCCGACACGGTCTTGGAGGCGGCGATCGAGGCCGGGGCCGAGGACGTGCAATCGGACGAGGAGAACCACACGATCACGTGTGCCCCCGACGACCTCGCGGCCGTGCGCGACGCGCTCGAAGCCCGCTTCGGCCCGCCCGAGGAGGCGCGGCTCGGCTGGCGCCCGCAGGTGAACGTGCCGGTCGACGACGAGCGGGCCGAGACAGTCTTCAAGTTGTTGGAAAGCCTCGACGACAGCGACGACGTACAGCGCGTGATCGCCAATTTCGAGGTCTCGGAAGAGGCGCTGGCGCGCCTGTCCGGCTGACGCGGGCCGGCCACCAAGGAGGTTTCTCGTGCGGCCGAGCATCGTTTCCCACTTCGGCGACCGCGACGCGGCGGCGGGCGCCGGCCTGATTCGCGCCGGGGGTGGAACCGCGTGCGCCTGATCGGCCTCGACCCCGGCTTGCAGCGCACCGGCTGGGGCGTGATCGAGGCGCGCGGCAACCACATGCGCTTCTTGGCCTCGGGCGTCGTCGCCAGCGCGGCGGGCGAGGCGCTGGCGGCGCGGCTGGACAAGCTCTACAGCGGCCTTAGCGAGGTGATGGAGGCCTACGAGCCGATCGAGGCCGCGGTCGAGGAGACCGTCGTCAACAAGAACGCGCTCTCGTCCTTGAAGCTCGGCCACGCCCGCGGCGTCGTCCTGCTCGCCGCGGCGCGGGGGGGGCTCCTCGTCCACGAGTACGCCTCGAAGCAGGTCAAGCGCGCCGTGACCGGCACCGGGGCGGCCGAGAAGGAGCAGGTCGCCGTCATGGTGCGGATGCTCTTGCCCGAGAGCGGCCCCGTCACCGGCGACGCCGCCGACGCGCTTGCCGTCGCCTTGTGCCACGCCCATATCAGGCTGACCCAATCTCGCATCACCGCCGGAGTCGTCGCTTGATCGCCCTCTTGCGCGGTCGCGTCGCCCATCTGGGCGAGGACCACGCCGTCTTGGACGTGGGCGGCGTCGGTTACCTCGTCCACTGCCCGAACCGCGTGCTCGCCCGGTTGCCGCGCGACGAGGCGGTCGAACTGAAGGTCGTGACCCAGGTGCGCGAGGACGCGATCACGCTCTACGGCTTCCTGGAGCCCGGCGAGCAGGCGTGGTTCAAGCTGCTACAGAACATTCAAGGCGTCGGCGCGCGCCTCGCACTCGCCATCCTCGGCACCCTGCCGCCGGACGAGATCGCGCACGCCGTCAGCGCCGGCGACAGGGCACCCTTGACCCGCGCCCCCGGCGTCGGCGCCAAGCTGGCGGCGCGCATCGTTAGCGAGTTGCAGTCGCGCGTCGGCAACCTGCCCGCCGTGCCGACGATCGCGGGCGGCTTCGGCCCGCCCGCGGGCGATCCGGCCGGCGACGCGCTCGTCGCCCTCGTCGGGCTCGGCTACGGCCGCAGCGAGGCCTACACCGCACTCGCCAAGGTGCAGGACCGCCTCGGCGAGGAGGCGAAGCTGGACGGCCTCATCCGTGAATCGTTGAAGGAGCTGGCGCGATGAGCGAGCGTCCCACCGACCCCGAGGTGCAGCCCGACGACCTCGACCAGAGCCTGCGCCCGCGCCGGCTGAGGGACTTTCTCGGCCAAAAGCAGCTCAAGGCCAACATGGGCGTCTTCATCGGTGCGGCCAAGAAGCGCGCCGAGCCGCTCGACCACGTCTTGTTCGCGGGGCCGCCCGGGCTCGGCAAGACGACGCTGGCGCAGATCGTCGCGGCCGAACTCGGCGTCGGCTTTCGCATGACCTCGGGCCCGATCATCGTCCGGGCCGGCGACCTCGCCGCCCTGCTCACCAACCTCCAGCCGCGCGACGTCCTGTTCATCGACGAGATCCACCGCCTCTCGCCCGCCGTCGAGGAGATCCTCTACCCGGCGATGGAGGATTTCCAGCTCGATCTGATGATCGGCGAGGGGCCGGCCGCGCGCTCGGTCAGGATCGACCTGCCGCCCTTCACCCTCGTCGGCGCCACGACCCGAACCGGCCTGTTGACCACGCCTTTGCGCGACCGCTTCGGCATCCTGCAGCGGCTCCACTTCTACGACATCGACGAGCTGGAGGAGATCGTCAACCGAGGTGCACGGGTGCTCAAGCTCGACCTTGCCGGGGACGGGGCGCACGAGATCGCCAAGCGCGCCCGCGGCACGCCGCGCATCGCCGGGCGCCTCCTGCGCCGCGTGCGCGACTTCGCCACGATGCAAGGCGCGGCATCGGTCGACGCCGCGCTCGCGGACGCCGCCCTTCGCCAGCTCGACGTCGATCGCTTAGGCCTCGACCAGTTGGACCGGCGCTACATGCGCGCCATCGCCGAGAGCTACGGCGGCGGGCCGGTCGGCGTCGAGACGCTGGCGGCGGCCCTCTCCGAGCAGCGCGACACGCTCGAAGAGACCGTCGAGCCCTTCCTCTTGCAGCAGGGCCTCTTGCAGCGCACGCCGCGGGGCCGCCTTCTCACCCGAAGCGCCTGGACGCACTTAGGCCTCGCCATGCCGGTCTCGGCCCGCGATCAGGCGGACTTGTTCGGCATCGATCCTTGAGCTTGCGACCCTTGAGCGTGGGACGTTCAAGCGTCGCGCACCGTTTCCCGGTCCGGGTCTACTACGAGGACACCGACGCGGCCGGGATCGTCTACCACGCCAACTACCTCAAGTTCGCCGAGCGCGCCCGTACCGAGTGGCTGCGCGAGACCGGCCTCGATCACCCGACCCTGATCGAGCGTTTTGGCGGCCAGTTCGCCGTCCGCCGCTGCGCCCTCGACTTCAAGCGGCCGGCCCGGCTCGACGATCCGCTCACGGTCGAGACCTCGATCACGAGCTCGGGCGGGGCCAGCCTCGCCCTGGCGCAGAACGTCCTTCGCGACGGCGAGATGCTCGTTATGGTTGAAATCGCCCTGGTTTTCATCAATTCTGCCCTGCGCGCGTCGCGGCTGCCGCCGCCGCTGCGACAACGCCTTGCCGAGTCGTGAAGCCCCGGTAAGAAACCCGCCTCGCGCCTTGACAGACAGGCTTGCTTGACCCTTAACTTCGCCCTTGCTCGCGTCGCGACATCACTTTCATTCCATCATCCAACGTCTTGACATCGTTTGGCTTCGCGGCGGCGGAGCGGCCCTCATGGTGTCGGGACGGCGTACAGGCAGACTCCATGGAAACAGGCATCAGCAGCGTCGGTCTTGATGAGGCGACGGGGGTCAGCCTCGTCGCGCTCGTCTGGCAGGCCGACCTCGTCGTCAAGCTCGTCCTGCTCGTCTTGCTGCTCGCCTCGCTGTGGTGCTGGGCGGTAATCGTCGACAAGACGGTGCGCTTTTCGCGCCTGCGCGGCAAGGTGAACGCGTTCGAGAAGGATTTCTGGTCGGGGATACCCTTAGACGACCTCTACCGCCGCCACATCAAGCGGATCGACCACCCGATGATCTTGATGTTCGCCGCCGCGATGGAGGAGTGGCGCGAGGCGCCGTCGGGCATGTCCTCCGAATCGGCCGGGCACCTGATCACCCGGATCGGCCGGGTGATGCGGCTGACGATGGACCGCGAGGTGGCGCTGTTGGAGAAGAACGTCCCGACGCTCGCGACGATCGGCTCGGTCGCCCCCTTCATCGGCCTGTTCGGCACCGTCTGGGGGATCATGAACAGCTTTCAGTCGATCGCGCTCACCGAGACGACGACGCTCGCCGTCGTGGCGCCCGGCATCGCCGAGGCCCTGTTCGCCACCGCCGTCGGCCTGTTCGCCGCGATCCCGGCCGTCATCGCCTACAACCGCCTCTCGCGCACGGTCGACGACTTGGCCGACCGCTTCGGCAGCTTCGCCGACGAGTTCCAGATCGTCGCGTCGCGCGAGATCGACCAGCAGCGGCTGGCGGCCTGATGGCCGGCGGTGTCGCCACGGCGAGGTCGCGCGGCCGCTCGGGCCGCCGCTCGCGGCGGCAGATGGCGGAGATCAACGTCACCCCTTTCGTCGACGTGATGCTGGTGCTGCTCATCGTCTTCATGGTGACGGCACCCTTGCTCACCGCCGGGGTCTCGGTCGACCTGCCGCGCGCGGAGAGTTCGTCGCTCCCGGGCCAGGACGAGCCGCTCAGCGTCACGGTCGGGCCGAACGGCGAGGTTTACGTCCAGGACACGACCGTGGCGCTCGTCGATTTGTCGGCCCGGCTGACGGCGGTGAGCGCCAACAACCGCGAGGCGCGGATCTTCGTGCGCGGCGATCGGGCCGTGGATTACGGGCAGGTGATGCGGGTGGTCGGCGCCATCAACCGCGCCGGCTTCACCAAGGTGGCGCTCGTCACCGAGGCGCCGCGCGAACCGTAGGGCCCTGGCACGATGCGCGCCGCGTTGATCGTTTCCGCCATTCTCCACGTCGGCCTCTTGCTGGGCCTGTCGCTCGGCCTGCCGCGCCTGGGCGAGCGGCTGGAAGAGCCCGACGCGGTCACGGTCGAGATCGTCGCCGCCGCCGACGCGCCGCCGAGCGAGGCCCCCACCCCCGCACCGGCCGAGGCAGCACCCCTGCCGCCGCGCGAGGCGGCGAGCACCGCCCCGCCGCCGCCGACCCCGGCGCCGGAACGCGAGCCCGAGCCCGCACCGGAACCACCTCCGCCACCGCCGCCGGAGCCGCCTCCACCGCCGCCGCAACTGGAAGCGCCGGAGCCGCCACCGCCTCCCCCACCGCCGGAACCGGAACCGGAACCAGAGCCGGCCCCAGAGCCGCCGCCTGAACCACCGCCGCCGCCGCCCGAGCCACCGCCGGAACCGGAGCCGGAGCCGGAACCCCAGCCGACGCCGGTCGCGCCGCCGCCGATGCGCCCGACCCCGCCGCCGCGGGTCGCGCCGCAGGTTGCCGAGGCCGAGCCGGGGCCGGCGAAGGAACCCGAGCCCGAGGCCGAAGCGCCCGACTTCGACGAGTTCCTGCGCAGCGTCGAGGAGCAGGGCAAGCGCGTCGAGGCCGAGGAGGCACGGCCGGGGCGCGGCAAGGCCGAGGAGCGGGCACCCGAGGCCGCCACCTTGAGCGAGGCCGAGTTCGCCCTGGTCGGCCGGCAGCTCGAACAGTGCTGGCGCCGCCCGGACGCGGGCCAGGGCCGGCGCCAGGACCCGTTCGAGGTGCGCGTCAACCTCGGCCGGGACGGCCGGGTCGAGCGCACCGAGATCGTCGATCGGGACCGCGTGGCGGCCGATCCCGCGTTTCGGGCGCTGGTCGAGAGCGCGCAGCGGGGAGTTTACGGTTGCAGGCTCGACCTGCCGGCGGAAAAATACGCCCAGTGGCGCGACATGATCTTGACCTTCTATCCTTGAGGCGAACCCGTGATGACCCTTGAGCCCACGCCGGGCCTGCGCCGGCGCTCCCTCCTCCTCACCGGTGCCGCGGCGCTCGCCGCGGGCTCGCTCGCCGTTCCGGCGGCGGCACAGTTGCGCGTCGACGTCACCGGCGGCCGGATCGAGCCCTTGCCGATCGCGATCAGCCCCTTTCTCGGCGAGGGCCCGAACGGCCCGGCGCTCGCCGAGGAGATCACGACGGTCGTGCGCAACGATCTTGGGCGCTCGGGCCTGTTCGCCCTGATCGGCGAGGCCGCCTACATCCAAGACCCGCGCTCCTTGGCGGCGGGGCCGCGCTATGCCGACTGGCGCCAGATCAACGCCCAGGCCCTCGTCGGCGGCACGGTCGCGAGCGACGCCACCGGCGGGGTCAACGTCGATTTTCGCCTGTTCGACGTCTTCGCCGGCCAGCAGCTCGAAGGCCTGCGCTTCACCTCCACGAGCGACAACACCCGCCAGATCGCGCACCGGATCGCGGACGCGGTCTACGCGCGCATCATCGGGGCGCGAGGCTACTTCGACACCAAGATTGTCTACGTCGCCGAGACCGGCCCCGCCACGCGCCGGGTCAAGCGCTTGGCGATCATGGACCAGGACGGCGCCAACGAGCGCTACCTCACCGACGGGGGCGACCTCGTCCTCACCCCGCGCTTCGCCCCGGACGGCCGCAGCATCGCCTACCTTGCCTACGGCGCGCCGGGGCCGAAGGTCTACGTGAAGAACCTGTCCGGCGGCCGCGACACCCTGATCGGCGACTTGGAAGGCATGACCTTCAGCCCGCGCTTCGCCCCGGATGGGCAGAGCCTCCTGCTCACCCAGGCACTCGACGGCAACTCCGACATCGTGAGCTACGACCTCGCCGCCGCCCGCTTCACCCGCCTCACCGACAGCCCGGCGATCGACACCTCGCCCTCGTTCGCCCCGGACGGCAATCGCATCGTCATCAACTCCGATCGCGGCGGCACGCCGCAGCTCTACGTCATGGATCGTTTCGGCCGCGACGTGCGCCGCATCAGCTTCGGCGAGGGGCGCTACGGCAGCCCGGCCTGGTCGCCGCGCGGTGACCTGATCGCGTTCACCGTCGTCAAGGGCGGCTTCTTCCACATCGGCGTCATGGCCCCCGACGGCGCGAACGAGCGCCTCGTCACCCGCAGCTTCCTCGACGAGAGCCCGTCCTGGGCGCCCAACGGCCGCACCATCGTCTTCGCCCGCGAGGATCCGTCCACCAACCGCCGCCGCCTGTTCACGGTCGACGTCACCGGCTACAACGAGCGCGAGCTGCCGACCCCGACCGACGCCTCCGACCCCGATTGGTCGCCCTTGATTCCTTGAAGCCGAAGCGCGTAACAACAGTCCCGCCCGCGGCCTTCGATCTCGGACGCGGTGGGCCTTCACAAGGTTCTTATGTGATGCGAAATCGTCTTGCGGTCCTGTTCCTCCTTCTCCTCGTCGCCGGCTGCAGCCGCAGCCCGAGCGACGTCTACGGCGGCGCCACGGCGGGCGGCGCCACGCCCGGCGGCGTCTACGGCGAGGGGGTCGGCGAGCCGCGCACGACGACGAGCAACCTCGACCCGCTCAACGACGCGAGCGGGGCCGGGGCGGGGGAACTGGTCAACGGCGCGGTTCCCGGCACGCAGCAGGATTTCGAGATCAACGTCGGTGATCGGGTCTACTTCGGCTACGACAGCACCTCGCTCGACGACGCGGCGCGCGGCACGCTGGAGCGGCAGGCGACGTGGCTGCAGCAGTACCCGAACCTCACCGTCACGATCGAGGGCCACACCGACGAGCGCGGTACCAACGACTACAACCTGGCCCTCGGCGAGCGCCGCGCCGCCGCGATCAAGAACTACCTCACCGCTCTCGGCGCCGTCCCCGACCAGATGCTGACCATCTCCTACGGCGAGGAACGCCCGGTCGATCCGGCCCACAACGACGTGGCCTACGCCCAAAACCGCCGCGGCGTCACCGTCGTCAACGTGGTCAATTGAGGGGGAGGCGCATGAAGGGCAGCCCGCGCGCGGCGTTCGTCGCCGTCGGCCTCTCGCTCGTGTGGCTGGGCCCAGCGGCGGCGCAACAGCCGCCGATCGATCCCTACCGCCTCGAACTCGGCCAACCGTCGGGGGTTCGCCCAGACGCCCGCGCGCTCGCGGCGGCGCAGGCGCGCATCATGGATCTCGAAGAGGAGCTGCGGCGCCTGCGCGGCCGGCTCGAAGAGACCGACCACCGCCAGCGGCAGCTAGAGGAGCGCCTCGACGGGCTCGAACGCCGGCTGGAAGCGGCCCCGGCCGGGGACGACGCGCCGCCGGGCCTCGTCCCGTTCCGCCCGCGCGCGTCGCGCGACGCGGCCCCCGGCCCGCCGAACGGGACGACGCCCGCGGCGGCCCCGGCCGGGGGCGGCGATCCGTCAACCCGCTACCGGGCTGCGCTCACCTTGTTGCAGGAGGGCAACTACGACGCCGCCGGCGACGCGTTCCAGCGCTACCTCGACGCCTTTCCCGACGACGCCAACCGCCCCGCCGCCTCGTTCTGGTTGGGCGAGACCCTCTACTTCCGCGAGCGCTACGCCGACGCCGCCGCCGTCTACGCCCGTAACTACCGCACCTACGGCAACGACGGGCCGAAGGCGCCGGAGAACCTGCTCAAGCTCGGCATGTCGCTCTCGGCGCTGGGCGATCAGGACCGCGCCTGCCAGACGTTCGACGAGCTGGGGCGGCGCTATCCCGACGCCGAGGGCGCCGTCGCCCGCAACCTGGAACGGGCGAGGCGGAGTGCCGGCTGCGCCTGATCCGGCACCTTCGAACACCGTCCCCTTGAGCGCGGCCGAGGTCGCGATCCGGCTCGACCGGCTCGGCCCCTTCGAGCCGAACCCGAGGCTCGCGGTCGCCGTCTCGGGCGGGCCGGACAGTCTGGCACTCGCGCTTCTCGCCGCCCCCTGGGTGCGGGACCGGGGCGGGCGCCTACGCGCCTTCACCGTCGACCACGGGCTGCGGCCGGACAGCGACGTCGAGGCCGAGCAGACCCGGCGCCGGCTCAAGGCGCACGACATTCCCTGCCGCGTCCTGACGTGGCGCGGACCCAAACCTTCGAGCGGCGTCATGGCCAAGGCCCGCGCGGCCCGCTACGCGCTGATGGGGCGGGCCTGCAAGGGTGCCGGGATCCTGCACCTCTTGCTCGCGCACCACGCCGACGATCAGGACGAGACGCGGGCGATGCGGGCGGGGGCCGGCAGCGGCCCCCACGGCCTCGCCGGCATGGCAGCGATCCGCTACGGCGACCACGTCCGCTACCTGCGCCCGCTGCTCGACGTGCCCAAGGCCCGCCTCGTCGCCCGGCTGCGGGCCGACGGCCTCTCCTGGATCGAGGACCCGGCCAACCTCGACCCCCGCTACTGGCGCGGCCGTCACCGGCGGGCCGGGACGACGGCGTTCGTCCGGCGAGATCCGGGTCGCGATCGGAAACGGCACGAGCGCGCACTCGCCACCGTCGTCCTCGCCCGCGCGCGCGTTCACCCTCTGGGCGTCCTCACCCTGCCCCGATCGGCGGCCGACCTACCCTCGGACCTCTGGCACGACTGCCTTCGCCGCGCGCTCGGCGCGCTCGGGGGGGCAACGCCCCTCCCCTCGCGGGCGGAGGTGGCCGGCCTCGCGGCGGCGCTGGATGGGTCGGACCGGCGGCGCACGCTCGGCGGCTGCACGATCGCGCGCGAAGGGGACACGATCCGCGTCGGGCGCGAGCCCGGGCGCGTCGGAGCAGCGCCGATCCGGCTCGACGTCAAGCCCGTCTTGTGGGACGGCCGCTTCGTGGTGACGCCGCTCGCGTCGACCCCTTGCCGGATCGGTCTGGCAAGGGGGTCCACGCCCGAAATCGCCCGGCGGTTGCAAGCGGTGGGTCTGCCGCCCGGCTTCGCCAGAACCCTGCCCTTGATCGAGGCCGGGGGCCGTGCGCAGCTCGCCTGGTGGCCGCTCGACCTGGGACCGATCGTCGCTCACGTACGCTTCAGGCCGCTGCGGCCGCTCCTGCAGGCCCTGTTCGTCGATGCTTGTGTTGCTTCGGGCGACGGTTTGCTTATTTATGATGAGGGCGGTGACGGGGCTTTCCCCACCGCCCGGCACGCGTTCGACACGCTGTCTGTTGCAGTGCAGTACATGGGTCGAGACGGTGTCGTCTGATCCCTGGCGTTAAAGCGAGGCTAGCACGTGAACAATTTCAGCAAGAACTTGGCGCTGTGGGTCATCATCGGCCTGCTGCTGATCGCGCTGTTCAACCTTTTTCAACCACCGGCGCGTGGTACGCAAACGAGCCTGCCGTTCTCCGACTTCCTGAGTCAAGTCGAGTCCGGCGGGATCAGCGACGTCACGATCCAGGGCAACTCGATCTCGGGCCACTACGCCGACGGCAAGCTGTTCACGACCTACGCGCCGAACGACCCGGGCCTGGTCGATCGGCTGACCGACAGCGGCGTGCGGATCACGGCGGCGCCGGCGGACGACGGCATGCCCTCGCTCCTGGGCGTCTTGATCTCCTGGTTCCCGATGCTACTCCTGATCGGCGTTTGGATCTTCTTCATGCGCCAGATGCAGTCCGGCGGCGGCAAGGCGATGGGTTTTGGCAAGTCCAAGGCCCGCCTCCTCACCGAGAAGCACGGCCGCGTCACCTTCGGCGACGTCGCCGGCATCGACGAGGCGAAGGAAGAGCTGCAGGAGATCGTCGAGTTCCTCAAGAACCCGCAGAAGTTCCAGCAGGTCGGCGGGCGGATCCCCAAGGGCTGCCTCCTCGTCGGCCCGCCCGGCACCGGTAAGACCTTGCTCGCCCGCGCGATCGCCGGCGAGGCGAACGTGCCCTTCTTCACCATCTCGGGCTCCGACTTCGTCGAGATGTTCGTCGGCGTCGGCGCCAGCCGCGTGCGCGACATGTTCGAGCAGGCGAAGAAGCACGCACCTTGCATCGTCTTCATCGACGAGATCGACGCCGTCGGCCGGCACCGCGGTGCGGGCCTCGGCGGCGGCAACGACGAGCGCGAGCAGACCTTGAACCAACTCCTCGTCGAAATGGACGGCTTCGAGGCGAACGAGGGCGTGATCCTGATCGCCGCCACCAACCGTCCGGACGTGCTCGACCCGGCCCTTCTCCGTCCCGGCCGTTTTGATCGGCAGGTCGTCGTGCCGAACCCCGACGTCACCGGCCGCGAAAAGATCCTCAACGTCCACATCAAGAAGATCCGTCTCGGGCCCGACGTCGACACCAAGGTGATCGCCCGCGGCACGCCCGGCTTCTCCGGCGCCGACCTCGCCAACATCGTCAACGAGGCGGCCTTGATGGCGGCCCGTACCGGCAAGCGGATCGTGACGATGGTCGACTTCGAGGCGGCGAAGGACAAGATCATGATGGGCGCCGAGCGACGCTCGATGGTCATGACCGAGGAGGAGAAGCGCCTCACCGCCTACCACGAGGCGGGGCACGCCCTCATCGCCTACTTCTCGCCCTCCTCCGACCCGATCCACAAGGCGACGATCATCCCGCGCGGCCGGGCGCTCGGCCTCGTGCAGCAACTGCCCGAGCGCGACCGCCACTCCTACACCCGCGAGTGGCTGACCTCGCGCATCGGCGTGGCGATGGCGGGCCGCGTCGCCGAGGAGTTGATCTTCGGCTACGACAAGGTAACGACGGGGGCGCTCTCCGACATTCAGCAGGCGACCAAGATCGCCCGGCACATGATTACCGAGGCCGGGATGAGCGACGAGCTCGGCCCCGTCCAGTACGAGGACAACCAGCGCGAGGTCTTCCTCGGCCACAGCGTCTCGCAGAACCGCAACGTCTCCGAGGCGACGGCGCAGACGATCGACAAGGAGATCCGCCGCCTGATCGAGGCCGGCGACGCCGTCGCGCGCAATCTCCTGAACGAGCACCTGGAGATGCTGCACAAGCTCGCCGGCGCGCTCTTGGAGCACGAGACGCTCTCGGGCGAGGAGATCAGCGCCATCCTGCGCGGTGAGGAGCTGCCTTCCAAGCCGGCACCGCGCGAGACGATGCCGCACCACCCCGGCGGGCGGCGCGGCTCGGTCCCGACGACCGGCCGTCCCCCCCGCCCCGGCGACGAGCCGGGCGGTGGCATCGCGCCTCAGCCGGGGGTGTAGGGCTGCGGGTTATACTTCCCACAATCGCCTCGTATCGGGCCGGCATTCTTGCCGGCCCTTTTTTTGGCTGCGCGAGGTGCGTAGGTTTCCCAAAATACTTCCTGGACGCGAGGCATCTGCTGCGCGACCTGACGAGGGACGGGCCGCGCCCCCCTCGCGCTTGAGCCGCCGCCAGACCTCGCGGCGCGAGGCACCGGAGCGTTCAGTCGTACAGGTGACACCGCACCGCCTGCCCCCCGTCGAGCACGACCGACGGCGGGGGTACGGTTCGACAGCGGTCCATGACCATCGGGCAGCGGGTGTGGAAGGGGCAGCCGGGCGGCGGGGCTTCCGGGTTCGGGGGGTCGCCTGCGAAGGCGGTGCGCCCGCGCCGCGCCGTCCCCGGCCGCGGCACGGCGGCGAGCAGGGCCTGGGTGTAGGGGTGCGCGGGGGCGGCGTAGAGCCGCTCGGCGGGGGCGATCTCGACGATCTCGCCTAAGTACATCACGGCGACCCGATCGGCGATCGCGCACACGACGGCGAGGTCGTGGCCGATGAAGAGGTAGGCGAGGCCATGCTCGGCCTTGAGGTCGATCAAGAGGTTCAGGACTTGCGCCTGGATCGAGACGTCGAGCGCCGAGACCGGCTCGTCGAGCAGGAGCAGCTTCGGTTCGAGCGCCAGCGCCCGGGCGATGCCGACCCGCTGACGCTGGCCGCCGGAGAGTTCGTGCGGGTAGCGTTCGGCCGCCGCCGGATCGAGCCCGACGCGCGCCAGCAGATCAAGACCCGTTCGCGGCGCCAGCACCGCTCGCCGATCTTATGGACGACGAGCGGCTCGGCGACGGCACGGCCGATCGTGAAGCGCGGGTCGAGCGAGGCCATCGGGTCCTGGAAGACGAGCTGCATGTGGCGCCGCTCGCGGCGCACGGCGCGCTTGGACAGCAGGCACAGGTTCCGGCCCTCGAACAGCACCCGGCCGCTGGAGGGCTCGACGAGGCGTAGGATCGCGCGCGCCAGGGTCGACTTGCCGCAGCCGCTCTCGCCGACGACGGCCAGCGTCTCGCCGGCATGAAGCACGAAGCCGACGCCCCGCACCGCCTGCAAGGAGCGCCCGCTTCCTAAGTCGAAGCGCACCGCGAGGTCCTCGACGTCGAGCAGCGCCGTCACGGCAGCGGGTTCCAGCAGGCGAACGTGCGGCCGTCCGCGCCCGCGAGCGGCGGCCGCTCTGGCGCACAGCGCGCCAGGGCGCGCTCGCAGCGATCGACGAACGGGCAGCCGGCCCGGCGGCGGCACGGTGCCGGGGATCGCCGCGAGCCGCACGCCGCGCGGCCCGTCGAGGCGCGGCATCGAGGCGATCAGCCCGCTCGTGTAGGGGTGGCGCGGGCGCTCGAACAGGTCGGCCGTCGCCGCCCGCTCGACGATCCGCCCGGCGTACACCACGGCGACCTCGTCGGTGTGGCCGCCGACCACGCCGAGGTCGTGGGTGATGAGGAGCACGCCCATGCCGGCGTCGCGCCGCAGATCGTCGAGCAGGTCGAGGATCTGCGCTTGCACCGTGACGTCGAGCGCCGTCGTCGGCTCGTCGGCGATCAGGAGGTCGGGGCCGCAGGCGAGCGCCATCGCGATCATCACCCGCTGCCGCAGGCCGCCCGACAGCTCAAACGGGTACTGCCTCAAGCGCCGCTCGGGCGCGCCGATGCCGACGCGGCGCAGGAGGTCGAGCGCCCGCCCCCGCCGCCCGGCGCGATCAAAATCCGTGTGCAGCCGCAAGCCCTCCTCGACCTGGAAGCCGACGCTGAGCGTGGGGTTCAACGACGTCATCGGCTCTTGGAAGATCATCGCGATCCGGTTGCCGCGGACCTCGCGCATCCGCCGCTCGGACAGCCGCAAGAGGTCCTCGCCGTCGAGGGCGACGCGGCCGCCCAAGATCCTGGCCGGCGGCTCGGGCAGGAGGCGCATGATCGCCCGCGCCGTGACGCTCTTGCCCGATCCCGACTCGCCGACGAGGCCGAGCGTCCGCCCCTTATCGAGGCTAAGGTCGACCCCGTCGACGACGACGCTCTCGCCGCCGCCGTCGCCGCGGTAGGCGACGGCGAGGTTCTCGACGCTCAGGAGGCTCAACCTGGCCTCTTAGGCCAGGACGACGCGCGGGAAGTAGAGCGAGACGACCCAGTTCGGCTGGTCGACGATCTCGCTGATGCGAAGGTCGGCGCAGACCGAGCAGAGCATGTAGGCCTCAACCGGCGCCATGCCGTGGCGGGAAGCGAGCAGGTCGATCATCCGCGCGAGGGCGTCCCTGGCGCCGGTCATCAGGTCGGGGCCGATCCCCGTCGTCACCTCGTAGCCCTTCTTGTCCAGGTGGCGCGACACCGGCCCCGCCGTCGTGAAGCGCGGCCCCTTGAGGTTGGCGCCCTTGACGAGGTCGAAGCCGAGCGTGACGGCCATCGGGCTCTCGATCGCCGTGCCGCAGACCTCGCCGTCGCCCTGCGCCGCGTGCGTGTCGCCGACCGAGAACAAAGCGCCCGGCACCATCACCGGCAGGTAGAGGGTCGTGCCGGCGGCGAGGTCGCGCACGTCCATGTTGCCGCCACAGGCGCGCGGCGGCACGACGCTGTGGGGGCCCGCCTCGGCCGGGGCCACGCCGATCGTGCCGGTGAACGGCTTCAACGGCACCCGCCCGCCGGGGCCGAACATCGCAGGATCCATCGTGTTCGTGTCGTAGCGCCACAGGTGCAAGGCAGGATCGGGGAACTGGTCGGCCAGAAGACCAAAGCCCGGAATGTTCGCGGTCCAGCCCCAGCCCGAGGGTTGAAACGCCTCGATCGTGACGACCAGCGCGTCGCCCGGCTCGGCGCCGTCGATGCGGACCGGCCCGGTCACGGGGTTGACCTTGTTGAAGTCGAGCGACTTCAGGTTCTCAAGCGTCGCCTCGGGCGAGAGTTGCCCGCCCGAGGCGTCGATCGTCTCGAACGTCGCCGTCTCGCCCGGCGCCACGGTCAGGACCGGCTTGAAAGCGTTGTCCCAGCCGTGGTGGTGGTGCTTGGCGTGGATCGTGTGCTTAGCGTGCATCGCTGACCGCCACCTCGTCGTAGTTGACCGGGATATGAACGGGATCGACGAAGATCGCGTCGGGGCCGACCATCCGGTCCGACCTCATCGTGAAGCGCTGCTCGTTGAAGACCGGCGCCCAGGGCGCGTCTTCCATGACGCTCAAGAAAACCTCCTGCCAGAGGTCGAGCCGGGCTTGGCGCCCGTCCTCGGCCACCATCGCCTCGGCCTCGGCCGCCTTCGCGTCCAGACCCTCGTTGCAGTACCAAGCCCAGTTCCAGCCGCCGGGCACGGCGCCGCCGCAGCCCAAGATCGGGCCGTAGAAGTTGGAGGGATCGGGGAAGTCGGCGATCCAGGCCATGCCGCCCGACCAGATCATCGGCGCCCCTTCCGGCTCGCCGCCGGCCGCGATGACGTTCGCCTGCGCCAAGGGCCGCAGTTCGGCCTTGATCCCGACCGCCGCCAAGTCCTGCTGGATCGCCTGGGCGATGCGCGGGTTGGGGTCGGTGTTCATCGCCAGCAGTTCGGTCTGGACGCCGTCCTCGTGCCCCGCCTCGGCGAGGAGACCCTTCGCCCGCTCCGGGTCGTAGGCGTAGCCCTTGTAATCCTCGGCGTAGCCCGGCATGGCGGGCGGCAGGGGCTGGTTCGCCGGCACGGGGCGACCGTTGATGATGCGGATGACGCGGTCTTTGTTGATCGCGTGGTTGACCGCTCGGCGCACCTTGGGGTCGTCGAAGGGCGGCACGTTGATGTTCATCGTGACGTAGCCCGTCTGCAACTGCCCGCCCTCGACGATGTTGTCGCCCCACTCCTCGCTGTTCTTGACCTCCAGGAACTTTGCCGAGGGGATCGGATTCCCCAAGATGTCGACCTCGCCGCGCTGAAGGCGCAACAGCGCCACCAGCGGTTCCTGACCGATCTCGAAGGTGATCTTGTCGAGCTTGGGCAGGTCTTTCTTGTAGTAGTCGGGGTTGCGCTCGAAGACGAGGCGCTGGCCCAAGGCCCACTCGGCAAGCTTGAAGACGCCCGTCTCGACCGGGTTCTTGCCGAAGTCGGCGCCCGCCGCCTCGACCTCCTCTTTTGGCACGACGTGGGCGAAGTTGAGGGCGAGGACGTGGAGGAAGGTCGCGTCCGGCCGGTTCAAGCGAAAGACCACCGTCTCGTCGTTTGGGGTCTCGATGCCTAAAAGCTCTTGTGCCTCGCCCGACTGCACCGCGTCGAAGCCCTCGATCATGGAATAGAACCCGGCACCGGGCGACTGCGTCTCGGGCCGGACGGTGCGCTCGATCGCGTACTTGATGTCCCCGGCCTTCAAGGCGCGGCCGTTGTGGAATTTGACGCCGTCTTTCAGCTGGAAGGTGAAGGTCTTGCCGTCGTCGGCGATCTCGTAGCCTTCCGCCAAGTCCGGAACCAAGTCGGTCGTGCCGGGCTCGTAGTCCATCAGCCCGTCGAACAGGCTCTTGATCATCGACCAGTTCTGCCAGTCGTAGCCGATCGCCGGGTCGAGCGTGCTGACGTCGTCCTTGTAGGTCACGATCATCTCGCCGCCCGGCACCCCTTCTTGCGCGGCGGCGACGGCGGGCACGAATGCCACGAGGCTCAAAGCCAGCGCGGACGTCGGCAGCAAGCGTCTCATCAAGGGCGTCTCCATCGGGTCTTGCTTCACGCCCGCAGCTTGATGCGCGGGTCGATCAGGGGGGCGATCAGGTCGGCGACGAGGTTGCCGAGCACGATGCCGACCGCCGCCACCAAGGTTACGCCGACGATGATGGGGATGTCGAGGCGCTGGATCACCTGCCACGCGAGTTGGCCGATGCCGGGCCAGCCGAAGACCGACTCGACGACGACGGCGCCGCTCATGAACAAGCCGACGTCGAGGCCGATCATGGCGACGACCGGGAGGGCCGCGTTGCGCAGGCCGTGGACGAGGAGCACGCGCCGGCCCGAGGCACCCTTCGCCCGCGCCGTGATGATGTAGTCCTGTCTGAGCACGTCGATCATCGAGGAGCGCGCGACGCGGGCGTACCAGCCGCCGCCCAAGAGCCCGAGCGTCAGGGCCGGGAGGACGAGGTGGGCAAGCGTGCCGTAGCCGCCGATCGGGAACCACGCCAGTTGCACGGCGAAGACGTAGAGGAGGAGGATGCCGACGACGAACTGCGGCGCCGAGACGGCGACGAACGCCGCCACCATCACCGCCCGGTCCGCTCCCCGGCCCCGCTTGGTCGCGGCGAAGACCCCGAGCGGCAGCCCGATCAGCAGTTCGACCAGGATGGCGCCGGCCATCAGTTGCAGCGTCGCCGGGAGGCGCGCCAGGATCAGCGTCGCCACCTCGGTCCTTTGCAGGTACGAGCGGCCGAGGTCGCCCTGCAAGAGACCGCCCAGGTAGCGCAGGTACTGTTGCCAGAACGGCAGGTCGAGGCCGAGCTGGCGGCGGATCGCCTCCACCGTCTCGGGGGTGGCGCTGCGCCCGGCGATCTGCCGCACCGGGTCGGCCGGGACGAGGAAGATGAGGGCGTAGGTGACGAGCGAGACGCCGAGCAGGATCAAGAGCGACTGGCCCAAGCGACCGAGCAGGTAGCGGCCGCTCATCCCCGCCCCCGCTCGGTCGGGTCGAGCGCGTCGCGCAGCGCGTCGCCGAGCAGGTTGAAGGCGAGCGCCGTCGCCAGGATCGCGGCGCCGGGGAAGAAGACGAGCCAGGGCGCCGTGGCGAAGTAGGTCTGGTTCTCGAAGATGATGTTGCCCCAGGACGGCGTCGGCGGGCGGACGCCGACGCCCAGGAACGAGAGCGTCGCCTCCAAGAGCACGGTCGTCGCGATGCCGAGCGTCGCCCAGACCAGGACGGTCGAGAGCAGGTGCGGCAGGACGTGGGTCGCGAGGATGCGCAAGGGTCCGGCGCCGAGAGCCCGCGCCGCCTCGACGAACTCGCGCTCCTTCAGCGCCAAAGTCTCGGTGTAGGTGACGCGCGCCACCTGCACCCAGTTCACCAGCGCGATGACCAGCGCCACGATCCATAAAGACGGACTGAAGATGGCGGCGAGCGCGATGGCGAGGAGAAGGGCCGGAAACGCCATCATCAAGTCGGTGAAGCGCATGACGACCGTTCCTAACCAGCCGCCGGCGAAGCCGGCCGTGACGCCCAACAGCGTGCCGATCGCGACGGCGGCGCCGTTGGCGACGATGCCGATCGTGAGCGAGGTGCGGGCGCCGAAGATCAGCCGCGAGAGGAGGTCGCGCCCGAGCAGGTCGGTGCCGAGCCAGAAGCGCTCCCCCGGCGGCAGCGGTGCGCCCTCCAGCGTCAGCCCATCGAAGAACTGCTCGTTCGGGTCGAAGGGCGCCACGACCGGGGCGGCGAGCGCGGCGGCGAGCAGGAGTGCCACCGTGAGGAAGGCGATGAGCGTCAAGGGATCGCGCAAGAAGCGCCGTGTTCGCCCGCCCGCCCGTGCTCCGGCCGTCGTCGCCGCCATGTGTTTCCCTAGTCCATCCCCCGCCCACCGCTAAAGCACACGGCCGCGCCGATGGGTAGGGGCCCTTGGACGGCGAGGTCCCGGGGAGTCGCCGCGAGCGGCGATCGGTCGAGAGCCTTTTTCCCGAGCGCGATAACAAAAAAGTAAGGGCTCTTGGGTTATCACGGGGAACGATCAGGAACCTATGGAAGATCGCGTCATGCGCCGCAAAGCTCGTTCGGCCCTTCTCGCCTGCCTCCTCGCCTTCGCGGCGACGGGCGCCGCCGCCGAGACGATCACGCTGCGCGCCGACGCGTGGTGCCCCTACAACTGCGTGCCGGGGTCCGAGCGTCCAGGCTACATGATCGAGATCGCCCAGGAGGTGTTCGGCGAGGCCGGCTTTGATGTCGACTACCAGACCTTGAATTGGCTGCGCAGCATCGCCGAGAGCCGCGCCGGCCGCTACTCGGGCATCATCGGCGCGATCCGCGAGGAGGCGCCCGATTTCGTCTTCGGCGAGCCCTTGGGTCTCAGCAACAACGGTTTTGCCGTTCGGCCCGACACGTCGATCGACGCAGCCGATCCGGACCCGCTGCGCGGGCTCACGCTGGCCGCCATCCGTGGCTACAACTATTCCGACGCGCCCACCGCCTACATCGAAGCGCACGGCGAGGATCGCTCGCTCGTCCAGTTCACGGCCGGCGACGACGCCCTGGAGCAGAATCTGCGCAAGCTGATCGCCGGTCGCGTCGACGTCGTCGTCGACGACTTCAACGTGCTCCGCCGCGCCGTCCACGAACTCGGCCTCGAAGACGAGACGCGCGTCATCGCGTGGGACGATCCGGACAAAGTCCATATCGCCTTCTCCCCACGAGACCCGAACGCCGAGACTTACGCCGCCCTTCTGGCCGACGGCGTCGAGCGGCTGCGGCGTACGGGCCGGCTGGAGCAGATCATGGCCCGCTACGGCCTGAGCGACTGGCGTTCTCCCTTGGACCGTTAGAGCATCCCGGCGAGACCATCAGGCTTGGCGACCAAGAATGCGCCACGACACGAACGAAGATGGAGCGCCCCACATGAACCGCTGTGAACGCCGAACGCTCAAGGGATCTGACCAAATATCTTATGTATTTTCCCGCCGCCCTTCGATCACGGGCCTCCGCCCACGGCGGCGACAGACGGTTGAAACGAGATGAGCACAGCCCCGGCACGGCCGTGGAGCCTGAGCACCAAGGCCCTCATCACCGTGTTCGTGATCGTCGGCGGCCTGCTCAGCGCGTACGGCGTCTTGAGCATCAAGCAAAACCAAGCCGAGCGCCGCCACAACCTGGTCGAGCGGGTCGAACTGCTCACGCGCATCCAGGCCAACGCCTTGGCGGTGCCGATCTGGGACTACGACGAGCAGCAGATCGACGCCGCGCTGCTGGCGCTGGCAAAAGACCCCGACTTCGTGACGGCCAGCGTCCTGGACCCGAGCGGCGCCGTGACTTGGCGCTACGCGGTGCGTCCTTCGACGCCGGACGATCTTCGCGTCGCGCAGGCGATACTGCACCCGACCAGGGACGGCGAGGAGCGGCTCGGAACGCTGGAAGTCGCCGTATCGACGGCGCGCCTCGACGCGGCGCAGCGGCGCAGCGCACAATCCTACGGCGGCGTTCTGGTTGCCCTCATCGTCGGCGTCCTGACCGCGATCTACGTCACGTTCCGCCGGATCTCGGAGCCGCTCGACCACATGGCCGCCGTCATGGGCGATCTGGGTCAAGGTGTGCACGACGTCGCGGTGCCGGCGCTCGACCGTCAGGACGAGGTCGGCAACATCGCGCGGGCCATCGAGATGTTTCGGCGCAACGCGATCGAGGTCCAGCACCTGCACAAGCTCCGCGACCGCGCCGCCGAAGAGGAGCGCTTGCGGATCCGGACCGCGGTCGAGAGCAGCAGCGACGCCATCTTGATCGCCGATCAGGACGGCCGGACCGTCTACGTCAACGACGCCTTCAAGCAGTTGTTCGGCTACGACGCGAACGATCTGGCCCAGAGCAACCTTCTTCGCGTCTTCGGGACCCAGCGCGACGCCGCGCGCGCCGTCGCCACCGTGCGCCGCCAGGGCTCCTGGTCGGGCGAACTGGACCTGCGCACCAAGGGCCACGATCGACCGGTACCGATCGACCTCAGGATCAACGCCATCCTCGGCGACGGTGACGAGAGGCTCGGCTACGTCATCCGCAGCGCCGACGTGACCGAACGGCGCGAGGCCGAGGCCGAGATCCGCCACATGGCGCACCACGATGCGCTGACCGGCTTGCCCAACCGCACCTTCTTCAACGAGTGTCTGGCGCAAGCGTTGGCGCGCGCGAAGCAGCGCGACCGGAGCGTCTCGCTCCTCCTCCTCGACCTCGATCGCTTCAAGATCGTCAACGACACGCTCGGTCATCCGATCGGCGACATGCTGCTGAAGAAAGTCGCCGCACGTCTGCAAGCTTGCGTGCGCGGCGCCGACGTCGTCGCCCGGCTCGGCGGCGACGAGTTCGCCATCATCGTGCAGGCCGACAACGCCGTCGACGTCGCGACGCGCGTGCTCGAATGCCTCGGCCAGCCCTTTCGGCTGGAGAGGCACGAGATCCACTCCGGCACGAGCATCGGCATCGCCCGCTACCCCGAGGACGGGCAACACGCCGAGCGGCTCGTCAGCAACGCCGACATGGCCTTGTACAAGGCAAAGCAGGCGGGGCGAGGGGCGTATTGCTTCTTCGAGCAGCAGATGGGCGCGCAGATGCGCACGCGGCGCTCGCTGGAGCAAGACCTGCGATGGGCGATCGAGAGGGACGAGCTCGAACTGCACTATCAGCCGCAAGTCGATGTCGCCACGGGCGAGTGGCTCGCGGCGGAGGCGCTGATGCGGTGGCGGCACCCGGCGCAGGGCTATATCCCGCCCACCGCCTTCATCCCGATCGCCGAAGAGGCCGGCCTGATCCTCGCCTTGGGCGAGTGGGCGATGCACGTCGCCTGTCGTCAGGCGAGGGCGTGGCAGGATGGGGGGCACGACCTTCGCATCGCCGTCAACCTCTCGGCGGCCCAGTTCCACCACGACGTCGTCGGCATGACGCAGCACGCGCTCCTCGCCGCCGGCCTGGAACCCCGACGGCTCGAAGTCGAGATCACCGAGGGCATGCTGTTGCGCGACACGCAAGCGACGCGAAAGGCCCTGACGAGCCTGCGCAACCTCGGGGTCAGCGTGGCGCTGGACGATTTCGGGACCGGCTACTCCTCGCTCAGCTACCTGCGCCAACTCCCGATCGACAAGCTCAAGCTCGACCGCAGCTTCGTCGGCGAACTCGAAACTTCCGCGCAAGCGCGGGCGGTGGTCGCCTCGATCGTCGACCTCGGCCACGCCCTCGACATGACGATCACGATCGAGGGCATCGAGACCGCGAGGCAGCACGCCAAATTGCAGGATCTCGGCTGCGATCTCGCCCAAGGCTACCTGTTCGCCAAGCCGATGCCCGCCGCAATGTTCGAGCAGTCCGTGATCAGCCACCGGGACCTGGACAGTTCAAGCGCCACCAAGGTCGTCCCGCTATTCGACCCTCAGGAAAAGGTAGTTTGTTCTTGAGGTGCTGATCTTTTCGGTCACGGCATCGGCAATATCACGTCCAAACGCTTCGGGCCGACAGCGCCGCGGACGCCCCCGGACTGGTCGGCAGCACGGAGCGGTCGGGGCGCGGCTTGATCCGTGGCATCCGCGACGCCGCCGATGCCCAGAGCCGAGCCCCCGCCTTCGTTCCCCGCCCGGCCGTCGATCACCGCCCGATGCCGGGCGCGTGGCGCACAGCGCTGTCCGCGCTTTGGGCAAGACCGGATGGGTTGGGCGCCTAAAGATCTCGCGCCACCAGAGCGGGGCACTACCGATCGGTCATTCGTCGTGGGCGACGACGTTGAGCAGACGCCCGGTAAGGATCGCGCACGTAGAAGCGTTTGACGCCCCACGGCTCACTCCTTGGCCCGTGTTCGACGGCAAACCCAGCCGCGAGCACGGCCCGATGGACTTCTTCGAGGTTGTCCACCTCGATGGATACGTCCGGCACCGGCGTGCCCGAGCCGCCCTCGCTCGCCACGCTTATCTGCGGCGCGGCGCCGCCCTCGGCGGCGAAGGTCAGTATCCGGCCGTGGTCCATGACCAAGCGCATCTTCAGCACGTCGCCGTAGAACGCCTCGGCGTCCTCGACGTTCTTCGCGGCGATGTTGGTCACGACGCGCTTCACCGCCATTCGACACTCCCAAGCCCGGCATACGCGAAGCAAGGCTTACGCCAACGGTCTCTCGACGTCTCCAATCTGCGTCGTTCGGTCGTCACGGCCTCAAGCGCCCGCGGCCGGGAAAGGCTGGCCGGCTACCTTGAGCGCCGCTATAAGGCGGCCGGTTTCTCTTGGCGCCGACCGGCGCCGCATTTGCCTGCCCAAGGAGTATCCCCCGATGGCGATTGAGCGCACGCTCTCGATCCTCAAGCCCGACGCCACCCGGCGCAACCTGACCGGCGCCATCAACCAGCGCTTCGAGGAGGCCGGCTTGCGCATCGTGGCGCAGCGCCGCCTGCGCCTCGCGCGAGCCGAGGCCGAGGCGTTCTACGCCGTGCACAAGGAGCGGCCGTTCTTCGCCTCCCTGGTCGAGTTCATGACCTCGGGGCCGATCGTGGCGCAGGTCCTGGAGGGCGAGAACGCGATCGCCAAGAACCGCGAGGTGATGGGCGCCACCAACCCGGCCAACGCCGAGCCCGGCACGATCCGCAAGGATTTCGCCGAGAGCATCGAGGCCAATTCGGCGCACGGCTCCGACGCGCCCGAGACGGCGGCCAAAGAGATCGCGTTCTTCTTCGCCGAGAAGGACATCGTCGGCTAACGCTTCAATCCAGGCCGAGTACGCTCCAGTGCCCGTCGCCGACCGGCACGACCGAGAGGCGCGACTGGCGGACGAGGGCGAAATCCTTAAAGCGATCGTCCGCCTTGATCGCGCGCAAGACGATCGGGGGCAAGGGCTGAACGGGGACCAGATCGACGCAGACCCAGCGCGGATCGTCGGCCGTGGGATCGGGGTAGGCGGTAGTGGCCACCCGCATCAGGCCGACGATCGCGGGCGCCGCCACCGAGCGGTAGAAGAGGGCGGCGTCGCCCGCCCCCATGGCGCGCAGATTGTTGGCGGCTTGGTGGTTGCGCACGCCGGTCCAGGCGGTGCGGCCGTCCGTCATCAGCCGCTCGAAGGTGTAGTCTCCCGGCTCCGCCTTGAGCAGCCAGCGCACCGGCGGCTCAAGCGGCGTAGCGGCCGCGCACGACGTTGAACGGGCGGATCGTCACCTCGACGAACAGGCCGACCTCGTTGTAGGGGTCGCCGTCGGCGAAGCGTCGCGCCTCGGCCGCGTCGGCGGCGTCGAGCAGGAAGAGACTGCCGATCGGGGCACCCTCCTCGTCGAGCATGGGACCGGCGAGGAGGAGCCGCTCGACGAACGTGTCGGCGTAGGCGAGGTGGCGCTCGCGGGTCCGTATGCGGAGATCCAGGGCGCCCGGCTTGTCGAGGCAGGTGATGACGTAGGGCATGATCTAGGGCTCCTTCCCAAACCGCGTTCGACCGGGCACTGTGATAATCAAGCGGGACGGCGGGGGAAAGGGCGGACGATGGCGATCCACGCGACGCTGGACGAATTCGAGGCGCGGACGGCGGCGACGCTGCGCGCGATGGCGGACGCGAGGCTCGACGCGCTCTTATTGTTCAAGCCCGAGAGCCACTACTGGCTCACCGGCTACGACACGTTCGGCTACTGCTTCTTTCAAGGGCTCGTGCTGAGGGCCGACGGCGGCCTCGCCCTCCTCACCCGCTCGGCCGACCTGCGCCAAGCCGGGCACACCTCGATCATCGAGGACGTCAGGGTCTGGCGCGACGCGGCCGACGCCCTGCCGATCGTGGACTTCGTGGCGCTCCTCGCCGATCTCGGCCTCTCGGGCAAGCGCCTGGGCGTCGAGTGGCGGAGCCAGGGGTTGAGCGGCGCCGACGGCATCGCGCTTCGCGACGCGCTCGAAGGCTTCGCCACGGCGATCGACGCCTCGACGCTGGTGGGCGAGCTGCGGCTGGTCAAGTCGCCGGCCGAGCTGGACCACGTCCGCCGCGCCGGCGACCTCGCCGACGCCGCCTACGCCGCCGCCCGCGGGATCGTCGCCCCCGGCGCCGACGAGGGGGCGGTCCTGGCGGCGATGCATAACGCCGTCTTCGCGGCCGGCGGCGACTACCCCGCCAACCCGTTCATCGTCAATTCCGGCCCCGACGCGCTTCTATGCCGCTACAAGACCGGCCGCCGCCGGCTCGATGCGGACGACCAGTTGACGCTGGAGTGGGCCGGGGTCTGGCGCCACTACCACGCGGCGGCGATGCGCACGCTCATCGTCGGGCCCCCGAGCGATTTGCACCAACGCTACTTCGCGGCCGCGATCGGGGCGCTCGAAGCCTGCGAGGCGGCGCTCAGGGCGGGGGCCTCGATGGGCGACGTCTTCGCGGCGCACGCGCGGGCCCTCGACCGGCGCGGCTTGGGCGAACACCGGCTGAACGCCTGCGGCTACGCGCTGGGCGCCACCTACGCCCCGTCCTGGATGGACCACCCCTTCATGTTCTACGCCGGCAATCCGACGATCATGCGACCAAACATGGTGTTCTTCATCCACATCATCATCGCCGACAGCGCGAGCGGCACGGCGATGAGCCTCGGCCGGACGAGCATCGTGCGCGACGGCGGGCCGGAGCGGGTCAACGGGCGGCGTCTCGCCGAGACGATCGCCGGCTGAAACCGCGGCCTGAAGCACGCATCAAGCGGCGTCCAATGGAACCAAGGCAAAAAAACGCGGGTAAGCCAAACTGTTTGCTTGGCGAATCCTGCCGCTTATGACATCTACCGTCGTTGGTTCGCCTCCCTGGGGCGTGAAACAAAAAAAGATGAGCACAGCCCAACCCGATGCTTGCATTCAATCGGAGTGACCTTGAGCGCCTGTTCGCTCAGACGATCTGGCAAAAAGCTGAAATTCTCGTTCACGGCGGCGCCGTCGTCGACGTCAGCGTCGAGCGCGACGGCAAGTCGATCATGGGCCGCGTGCGCGACCAGCGCCGCTCGCCCTACACGACGCGGATCAAGATCGCCAACGGGCGCGGCGGGCGCGTCCGGCTGATGAGCACCTGTACCTGCCTCGTCCACAGCGAGTGCGAGCACGCGGCGGCGACGCTGCTCGGCCTCCTCGACCAGTCCTCGGCGCCCGACCCCGAGGATGGGTCGGTCGTGGTCGACGGCGAGCTCGACGCCTGGATCGCGGCCGTCAACCAGACGGCGCGCAACGGCCACGCCGACAACAGCGAGGTTGTCCTCTACCTGCTCGAACCGGCGCAGCGCTCCTGGCGCGAGGCGGGGCTCGCCCAGCCGATGCTGATCAAGACGGTGCGGGCAAAGCAGGTCCGGGCCGGCATGTACGGCAAGGAGAACCCGATCGCGATCGCCGGCCTCACCGCCGAGCACCCGGCGTCGTGCATCGGCCTCGACGATCAAGTCATCGGCCGGCTGCTCGGCGGCTTGGGCGCGCACCAGCGCCGCCTGCAAGGCCTCGCCGACGCGACCACGCTGCAGCGGATGCTGGACACCGGGCGCTGCCACTGGCGCAACGCGCAGGGCCGGCCACTCAGGGCGGCGGACGCGAGGCCGGGACGCTTTGCTTGGCGCTTCGACGGCGAGGGCCAGCAGCACGTCGTCTGCGAGGTCGAGGGTGCCGGCGCCGACACGGTGGTCCTCAATCTGGGCGAGCCTTGGTATCTCGACTTGCGGACTGACGAGGTCGGCCGGGTCGAGACGAAGGTCGGCCGGGCGGTGGCGGGGCTCCTGCTCGCCGCACCCTTGGTGCCGCCCGCGACCGCGACGCTGGTCCGCCAGCGCCTGATGCCGGCGGCGGAAGCGCTGCCGCTGCCCGAACCGTTGCGCAAGCGCGAGCGGCTGGAGATGCGGCCCGTGCCGGTCTTGCACCTGCACTGCCCGACCCTCACCGTGACGCGGGGCCTCGGCTATCGCCGCGAGGAGCAGGAGTTCGCCTGCCCCTTGACCCGCGTCGCCTTCGACTACGCCGGGGCCGAGGTCAACTGGCAGGACGGCCGGCCCGAACTCAACCACGTCGTCGACAACCGGCTCCTCGTCCTGCCGCGCAACACCCTGTTCGAGGTCCAGGCGATCGAGCGCCTGAACGCGCTCGGCCTGCAACCGCTGGGGCCAACGGGCCTCGGCCGCTTCGCGCACGAATCGCTGCGCCAGGACTTCACCTTCGAGGAGGACGACGACGGCGACTTGAGCCTGCGCTGGGTCGAGTTCAACCACAAGGAACTGCCGGGCCTGGAGGCCGACGGCTGGCGCGTCACCTTCGCCGAGGACTACCCGTTCGGCGTCGTCGACGAGGTCGGGCCCTGGAGCGTCGACGTCGTCGAGGGCGAGAAGGACTGGTTCGAGCTGGCGCTCACCGTCGAGATCAACGGCGAGCGGCTGCCGCTCTTGCCGATCCTGCTCGACTTGTTCGAGCGCGCGCCCGAGGCGATGACCCCGGACGCGCTCGACGAGTACGGCGACGAGCCGGTCTACGGCGCCCTGCCGGACGGGCGCCTTTTGCCGATCCCGGCCGTCCGCTTGAAGGCGATCCTGGAAGCGCTGTTTGAGCAGTTCGCGCAAAAGCGCATCAACCCTGACGGGCGGTTGCGGCTGCGCGCGGCCGAGGCGACCCGGCTGCGGGCCCTGGAGCAGGACTTGAGCCCGGCCGACCTCGTCTGGCAGGGCGGCGAGCGCCTGCGCGAGCTGGCGGCCGGTCTCGACGGCGCCGAGGGCCTGCCGGCGCCGCCTTTGCCCGCCGGCCTGAAGGCGACCTTGCGCCCCTATCAGGCGCAGGGCTTCGCGTGGTTGCAGTTCCTCGCCCGCAACGGCTTCTCGGGCGTGCTCGCCGACGACATGGGCCTCGGCAAGACCTTGCAGGCGCTGACCCACATCCTAGCTGAGAAGAAGGAGGGCGGGCAAAAGCGGCCGGTCCTGATCGTGGCGCCGACCAGCTTGATCCCGACGTGGCGCAACGAGGCGCGGCGCTTCACGCCCGACCTCAAGTTCCTCGTCCTGCACGGCAACAACCGCGCCGACCTGTTCGCCGGCATCAAGCGCCACGACGTCGTCCTGACCAGCTACGCCTTGATGCTGCGCGACCGCGACCACCTCGTGCGGCACCGCTACGCCATGCTGATCCTGGACGAGGCGCAGGCGATCAAGAACCCGAGCACCAAGCTCGCCAAGATCGCCTGCGAACTGAAGGCCGAGCAGCGGATCGCGCTCTCGGGCACGCCGATCGAGAACCACTTGGGCGAACTGTGGTCGGTCTTCCACTTCCTGATGCCGGGTTTCTTAGGGGACCGCGAGACCTTTCGAAAGGTCTTCCGGCAGCAGATCGAGAAGGACGGCGACGAGGGTCGGCAGGCGCTGTTGTCGCGCCGGGTAAGGCCCTTCTTGCTGCGGCGGACCAAGGAGCAGGTGGCCTCCGAACTGCCGCCCAAGTCCGAGTTCGTGCGCGAGATCGAGCTCACCGACGTGCAGCGCGACCTCTACGAGAGCGTGCGCTTGGCGATGCACGCCCGCGTGCGCAGCGAGATCGAGGAGCGCGGCCTCGCCCGTTCGAACATCGCGATCCTCGAAGCCCTCCTCAAGCTGCGGCAGATCTGCTGCGACCCGCGCCTGTTGAAGACGGCGACGACGACCGAGTCCGGTGCCAAGTACGACATGCTGTTGGAGATGATCGAGACGATGGCCGAGACCGGCCGGCGGATCATCGTCTTCTCGCAGTTCGTCGAGATGCTGGACTTGATCCAGGCCGGGCTCGTCAAAAGCAAGATCGACCACGTCGTCCTCACCGGCCGCACCAAGGACCGCGAGACCCCCGTCGCGCGCTTCCAGGCCGGCGAGGTGCCCGTCTTCCTGATCTCGCTCAAGGCCGGCGGCACCGGCCTCACCCTCACCCGCGCCGACACCGTGATCCACTACGACCCCTGGTGGAACCCGGCGGTCGAGGCGCAGGCGACCGACCGGGCGCACCGAATCGGCCAGGACAAGACCGTCTTCGTCTATAAGCTGGTCGCGAGCGGCACGGTCGAGGAGAAGATGCTCGAACTCCAGGCGCGCAAGAAGTCGCTGGTCGACGGCATCCTGGGCGGCGTCAGCGGCGGCATGGGCCTGAGCGAGGCCGACGTCGAGGACCTGTTCGCGCCGTTGAGCGGTTGAACGCTCCGCGTGCGCTGACGCGCGATCTTTTTCTTCTCTTTTTTGCTTTTGTTCGAGGCTGGCCCCCGGCGCCGCGGCCAGCCTCCTCCTACGTTAACACCGCACGAAAAGCCTCGCGCCGCGGACGCGAAGCGTAAGGAAGTTTTAACGCTTGAAGACCATCCGCCTCGTCCTCGCCGACCAGTTGACGCGCGACTTGAGCGCGCTTCGCGACCTCGACCCGGCGCGCGACGTCGTCTTGATGGTCGAGGCGGCCGAAGAGACGGCCTACGTGCCGCACCACCCGAAGAAGATCGCCTTTCTCTTCGCGGCGATGCGCCACTTCGCGCGAGGCTTGCGGGACGAGGGGATCGCGGTCGATTACGTCGTGCTGGACGACCCGGACAACACGGGAAGCTTCAGGGGCGAGGTCGGCCGGGCGCTTCGGCGGCACGCGGCCGATCGCGTCGTCGTCACCGAGCCCGGCGAGTGGCGCGTGCTCGACGACGTGCGCGGCTGGAAAGCGGCGTTCGGGGTCGGGTTGCAGGTCCGGCTCGACGACCGTTTCTTGTGCTCGATCCAGGAGTTTCGCCGCTGGGCCGAGGGGCGTAAGGCGCCGCGGATGGAGCACTTCTACCGCGAGATGCGCAAGCGGACCGGCTGGCTGATGACGGCAGACGGCCTGCCGGAGAACGGGCGCTGGAACTACGACAAGGAGAACCGCAAGCCGCCCAAGGGCCGGCACCTCTTCGCCCGGCCGGCGGTCTTCGCGCCGGACGCCACGACCGAGGCCGTCCTCGACTCGGTCGGCCGACGCTTCGGCAACCGCTTCGGCGACTTGCGCCCGTTCTGGTTCGCGGTGACGCGCGAGCAGGCACTGTTTGCGCTCGACGCCTTCATCAAGGGGGCGCTGCGCCACTTCGGCGACTGGCAGGACGCGATGGTCGAGGGCGAGGACTACCTCTACCACTGCGCCCTGTCGCAATACGTCAACGCCGGCCTGCTCACCCCGCGCGAGGTCTGCGAGGCGGCGGTGGCGGCCTACGCCGAGGGGGTGATCCCGATCAACAGCGCCGAGGGGTTCTTGCGCCAGATCCTAGGCTGGCGCGAGTACGTGCGCGGGATCTATTGGCTGGAGATGCCAAACTACGTCGAATGCAACGCCTTGAACGCGACCCGCACCATTCCGGCCTTCTACTGGAACGGCGAGACCGAGATGAATTGCATGCGTCGGGTCATCGACCAGACGCGGCGCGAAGCCCTGTCGCACCACATCCAACGCCTGATGATTACCGGCAACTTCGCGCTCCTGGCCGGCATCGACCCGCGCCAAGTCCACGAGTGGTACTTGGCCGTCTACGCCGACGCTTACGAGTGGGTGGAACTGCCCAACACGCTCGGCATGGCGCTCTACGCCGACGGCGGGCTGATGGGCTCGAAACCCTACGCCGGCTCCGGCGCCTACATCGACCGGATGTCGACCTTCTGCAAGAACTGCCGCTTTGATGTGAAGCAGAAGGCTGGGCCGGACGCCTGCCCGTTCAACTACCTCTACTGGGACTTCGTCCTGCGCCACGAGGAGCACTTTGCGCCAAACCCCCGCATGGGGCCGATCGTGCGCAACGCGGCCCGTCTCGACCCTGAGCGCCGGGCCGCGATCGCGGCCGACGCGAAACGCTTCCTCGACGGCCTGACACCTTATGCCGGCGAGGCGCACGACGTCTGAAGATCACCCGGGTGGACAGACGGCGGGCCGAACCCTAGAAGGCCCCCCTCTGACAGTCGCCACGCGGCCCAGGTGCCGCCCTCACGAAGGCGCTCGGGGCATTGGACGCAATTTTTTTCTGGCTCGCCGCCCGCTTGGGCCTTGCCTTTGCCCTCGCAGCGCTCGCGGCGGTGCTGGGCCGAGCGTCCCTCGGCCCTGTGCCCGAGTCGGCGGCGCGGCTCGGCGCGCTGGCCCTGGTCCTCCTCGTCTTGACGGCGACCGCGCTCTTCTTGGCGCCGCTGGGCCAGGGGCGCACGTTCGCGCCGCTGTTCGGCGTCGGCGTCTTGTGCCTCGGCGGGGCCTTGTACCTCCGGCGTCGCGGGCCCGTCGCGGTCGTGCCGGCCCGCCTGCGAGCACCGCTGGCCGTCGCCCTCGTCCTGGTGCCGGCCTCGGCTCTGCTCGGCGAACTGGCGACGCTGGCGACCGTCTTGCCGCTGGCGGCCCTCCTGCTCGCCCTGCTCGACCGCCCCTTGAGCGTCTTGTTGCCGGTCGCCGCGATCGTCGGCGGGCTCGCGGGTGCCGCCGCACTGGCGCCGACGAATGTCGGAATGGCACTGCTGCCCTGGCTGGGCGTCGGCCTGCTCGCTTGCCTGCCGCGGCCCCGACGCGCGGCGACCGGCCTTGGCTGAGTCGTGGGCGGCCGAGGCGGCGTGGCTGATCTTGGCGCTGGCGTTGGTCCTGGCGCTGCCGCTCGCCCTGCACGTCGCCGGCCCGGCGGGCTGGCCGCTCGTCGCCGAGACGGCGGGCGGGCTCGCCCTCACCCTCGCCGCCCACCTCGCCTTCGACGCCGCCGGGCGGCACGTCTTCGGCCTCGGCGGCCTCGCGGCCCTGGGCGCCGCCCTGGCGCTCGGCCTCGGCGCCGGGACATGGGGTGCCGGGACCTGGACGCTCGTGCCGCTGGCGGGGCTCGCAGCACTCCCGGCCGCGGTGGTCCTGGCGCTGTTGGGCCGTCTCAATGATCACTGGCGCTTCGCCGCCCTGTCGCTCGCCCTCGGCGAGGCCGTGCTGCTGCCGCTCGCCTTTGCCGCCAACGCGCCGCGCGTTCCCGCCGCCGGGGGCCTCGTCGTGCTGCTCATCGGCCTGAGCATCACTGCGGCGCTCGTGATAGGCGTCGGCCGCTCGCCGCTCGCCGCGGCGCTGCGCGCGGCGCGCACCCACCCGCGGCTGGGCGCTGTGCTCGGCGTGCGCCGCCCCGCCGGCCGGGCGCTCGTGCTGCTGGTCGCGGGCCTGCTCGCCGGGCTCGGCGGCGGGATGATCGCGCTCGGGACCGGCGGGCCCTACCCCGCCTGGAGCACCCTGTCGCTCGTGGCACCGGCCGCCGTCGTGATCGGCGGCGGCTCGCGCCCGCTCGCCTGCCTCACGCTG
Organism: Geminicoccaceae bacterium; assembly: GCA_965217265.1. GTDB lineage: Bacteria > Pseudomonadota > Alphaproteobacteria > Geminicoccales > Geminicoccaceae > JAGRGG01. Next base: position 964,864 of record CBDCHP010000011.1, read on the forward strand.
CTGCCGCTCCTCGTCCTGCCGCGCGTCGCCGCCGACCTGGCACCGGAACTGCCCGACCTTGCCCTGCCGATGGCGGCCGTCGGCCTCGGCCTCAACCTTCTCCTGCACCCGAGAGCGCCCCGACCACGATGACGCGACCCCTCTTCGTCTGCGAGGGTCTGTCGCTGCGGCCGTCGGACCGCCCGTCCGGGATCGGCTTCGCCCTCGACGCCGGCGAGGTTCTGGCGGTCGTCGCACCGGACGAGGACGCGGCCCGCCTGCTCGACGCGCTCTCGGGGCTGCGGCCGCCGGCAAACGGCACGGCGCGGCTCGCCGACGCGGGTCTCGACCTGCACGACCCGGTAGCACTGGCAAGGGCCGGCATCGCCCGCACGTTTGCCGAGGCGCCGTTGCCGGCCGGGCTCGACCCGCACGGCCTCGTCCTCCTCGCCGATCGGCTGGCGCGGGGTCCGGCGGTCTGGCGGCTCCTGCGCCGGGCTTGGTCGGGCCGCGACGGCGACGACCGGGACGCGGACGCCCTGCTCGCGTTCGTCGGCCTGCGCAAGCGCAAGGGTGCTGCCCTCACGCCCCTTGAACACCGACGCGCCGACCTCGCCCGCGCCTTAGCACAGCGCCCGCGCCTCCTCCTGCTCGACCGGCCGTTCGCGGGCACGGACCCGGCCGAATTCGACCGCTGGCGCCGCCTGATCCGAACGCTCGCCGGCGAGGGGATCGCGATCCTCGTCGCCGATCAGGACGCCGGGCGCGTAGCAACCCGCCGCCTCGACGTGGGGGGTTAGAACGCTTCGCGTGCGCTGGCGCGCGGCCTTTTTTCTTTCTTTTTTGCTACTTTGGCCGGGGCTTGCCCTCGGCGTTGAGGCTAATTCTCAGCGATAAGTTGCAAAAAAGAAGAAAAGAAAGCCCAGCGCAGCCGACGCGAAGCGTAACTACCTTTCCACCTCCTCGATACTCGTCGCCTCGACCAGCCGTCGGGCGGGGCCGTAGGCGAAGCCGGCGCGGCCGAGGGTGGCCAGTTCGCGCGTCAGCGTCTCGGGGCTAGGTTCACCGCGCCGAAACGGCCCCAGGCGGCGGCGGCGGGCGTAGGCGACGATCGCTTGCCATTCGTTAAGGCCCTCGCGCTCCTCGACGCTGTCGAGGGCGGCGGCGGCGGTGTCGGTGTCGACCCCCTTGGCGCGCAGCGTCTGGCGCACGCGGCCGGGCGCGCGGCCCCGTTCCAGGAGCGTGCGCGCCTTGGCCTCGGCAAAGCGGCGGTCGTCGAGGAGGCCCAAGCGTTCGAGGTCGTTCAAGAGCGCGTCCACGTCGGCCTCCAGCGCGTCAAGCGCCACCTCGTGCGCTTGCGCCTCGGGGGCGGCGCGGCGCAAGAGCACGCGCCGCAGGTGCGCCCGCGCGGTCGGGAAGCGCTCCAGGTAGGCGAGTGCTCTGTTGCGCAGCCGCGCCGGCGTCGGCCGTCGCAGGGGCTTGCCGCGCCGGTCGGCGGGCGGGTCGCCGCTCACCGCCGCGCCCTTGAGACGAGGATGGCGGCCTGCCTCAGCCGCCGAAGCGCAGGCACGGCATCCCCTGCACGCCCGGCACGGTGAGGGCGAAGATCCCGCCCGCCTGCGGCTGCTTGGGCAGGTCCTCGACCGCGATGCCGTCGCGGATCGAGGTGACGTAGAGGGTGTCGAGGTTCTCGCCGCCGAACGCGATCTTGGTCGGCTTCTCGACCGGCATGTCGATCGTCGTGTCGACCTTGCCCGCGGGCGTGAAGCGGACGAGTTGCCAGCCGCCGACGCCGGCCATCCAGTAGCAGCCGTCGGCGTCGATCGTGCCGCCGTCGGGGCGGCCCTTGAGCGCGTGCGTATCGAAGAAGACGCGGCGGTTGCTGAGGTGCCCTGAGTCCGGATCGTAGTCGGCGGCGTAGATCGTTTGGGTCTTGGCCTCGGTCTCGCTGAAGTAGAAGGTCCCCCCGTCCGGGCTGAAGGCGACGCCGTTGGTGACGGTGAAGCCGTCCATCAGCCGCTCGCAGGCAAGGTCAACCGATAGACGGTAGAAGGCAGCGACGGGCTCCCGCGGCCCGAGCGGCATGGTGCCGGCGATCATTCGGCCGGCGGGGTCGGGCGCGCCGTCGTTGAAGCGGTTGTCCGGCTTGTCCGGCTCGGGGTCGACGATGTGGGTCAGTTCCCCGTCCGGCTCGTCGAGGAAGTAGAAGCCGTCTTCGAGGGCGAGGAGAAAGCTCCCGTCCTCGCGCAGCGCGAGGCAGCCCGGCCGCTTGGGCAAGCCGATCGTCCTCGTGTCCCAGCCCCTCGGGTCGAGGCGGTGCAGCGCCCGGCCCTCGATGTCGACCCACCACAAGACGCGGCGGCGCTCGTCCCAGACGATCGCCTCGCCCAAGCGCGCCTTGGCGTCCAGTACGCAATCCACTCGGGTCATCGCCTGCCTCCCCCTTGCGCGGTTGATCCAACGTTGTTAGCCGCTTGCGCCGTCGTACCCAACGCCAAAACGCGCCGTCGTCGCGCAAACGAGGAGACAAGATGCGCGACCCGACAGGGCAACGCGGGACGTTCGTCACCGGGGCGACCGGCTTCGTCGGCCGTCGCTTGGCGCTCGCCCTGGGGGCGGAGAACCGTCCCTTGCGCCTCCTCGTCCGGCAGCCCGACCGACTCGATCCGGCCTTACGGGACGCCGCGAACGTCGAGGTCGTGCCGGGCGACCTGCGCGACGGGGACCTGCTCACGCGCGCCGTCGCCGGCTGCGGCACGGTCTTCAACTGCGCGGCTTGGTTGCCGGGCGGCGAGCCGGGTGCTGCCGAGGCCGTCAACGTCCGCGGCGTCGCGGGCCTGGGTGCGGCGGCGCGCGCCGCCGGCGCCCGCACGATCCACCTGTCGAGCACGGCGGCCCTGGGTTCGCCGCAGGCCGACATCGTGGACGAGACGACGAAGCCGCTCCCCTACAGCCCCTACGAGGTGACGAAACTCGAAGGCGAGCGGGCGCTCTTGGCGATCGAGGGCTTGAACCCGGTCATCCTGCGCCCGCCGATGGTGACGGGCGAGGGGGTGCGCGGCGGGCCGCTCTTGAAGCTGTTCAAGCTCTGCCGCCGGGGCACGTTTCCGGCGTTCGGCGGCAGGCTTGACGTCGAGAAACCCCTGATCGCGGTCGAGGACCTGCTCCTGGCGATGCTGGCGGCGGAGGCGGCGGAGGCGGCGTCCGGCCCCTACTTCGTCCACTCGAACGGCGGGCACACGCTAAAGCGCATCCTTAAAACCGTCGGCGGGCTGGTCGGGCGCGAGCGGCCCTGGGTCGTCCTGCCCGCCGCCGTCGCCCGCCTCGGCGCCGCCCTGAGCGCACCCGTCTTCAAGGGCCTCGGCCGCGAGCCGCCCCTGACGGCGACGCGCCTCGATTTGTTCATGGCCGACCGGCGCATCGACACGGGGAGGGCCGCGCGCGACCTCGATTTCGCACCCCAGATCCGAGACCTGGACGCCATGCTGCGGCCGACGCACGCGTGGTTCGTCGCGAGCGGCCAACTGCGGGCGGCGCCGTCTTCGACCCGCATCTGATCGTCGCCCTCGGCCGTCTCGGTGCGGACGACGAGCGCGATCTCACAGACGCCGCCGTCCTTGCCGATCAAGAACACGTCGACGGGCGGGTTGCCGTCGGAACGCGGCGGCCCCGACGCACAGCCGGTGCGAGACCGGCATGTTGGCCTTGAGCGTCCCGCGCGCTTCGGGCTTGACCAGAGCATCCTTCGGCAACGGCTCCAGCCCGATCGAGCGGATCGGCCGGCCCCGACCTGAACCGCGCCGGCTTTTTCGGAGACCTCAATTCCCGAGAGAATGAGGTCATCATGACAACGAAACCGACATCGAAGAGACATTCGCCGGAGGTCGGGAAACGAGCCGTGCGAATGCTGCGTGAGCATCAGGGCGAGCCCGCCTCGCAGTGCGAGGCGATCGCGGCGAAGGTCGGCTGCTCGGGCAAGACACTGCGCACGCCAGGCCGAGCGTGATCAGGGCGCGCGCCGGGCAGACGAGCGAGGAGCACGACCGGATCAAGGCTCTTGAGCGCGAGGTCCGCGAGTTGCGCCAGGCCAGCGAGATCCTGCAAGGCATCGGCGTATTTTGCGGCGGCGGAGCCCGACCGCTGGTTCAAGCCATGACGGCGTTCATCGACGACCATCGTGATGTCTGGGGGGTCGAGCCGATCTGCCGGGTTCTGCCGATCGCCGCATCGACCTAGAGCATTTCGCACGAACACCGGTTCACGCAAAATGCCCTATCTGTCCCTATCAAAACGCCTTTTCTGGACGCAAAATCGATCCGGTTTTGCTTGAAAATGCTCTAGCATGCGCACGCCGCCCGGGAACGGCGCGACGCCGAACTCTGCGGCGAGACCCGCCGCGTCTTCGAGGCAAACTTGGGCATCTATGGCGTGCGCAAGAGCTTGCCTCGGACCTCGATCCGGGGTCTGGCGCCAGGTGAAGCGCGAGGGCATCGACGTTGCCCGCCCGGCCTGCGTCGATCTTCACGTCGTCCGCGTCAGTCACCAAGATTTTGCATCGCTCACCGAGCGAGGCCGCTTTCGGGCCGACCTCATCTATCGGCTGACCGGGGCTTCGATCACGGTGCCCGCCCTGCGCGACCGGGCCGACAAGATCGATCTCATCCGGCGCGTGCTGGCGTCGGAGGCGAACGAACTCAAGATGAACCGCGAGGCTCGATCCGAACGCAGTTTTTGCCTTGGCCTGCTATCGCTGGCGCGGCAACATCCGCCAGCTTCGCCACTTGCTTCGAACGGCGATCGTCGCCTGGCCCTCGGGCGTGATCGCCTGCAGCGTCCTGCTGCCGAGCCTCGTTCGAAGCGCGGCAGCACGGTTGGGCAAGGCAATCGTGTCGACGCGGCCGACGATCGAGCGGGCGGTTCCTCTTCGGCGGCGAACGCCCTGCTCGACGCCTTGCGCCAGAACGCGTGGTGCGTCGCCGACACCGCGCGGTCTTCGCGGCTCAGCCGGCAGGCGCTCTACCGGAAGATGAAGCGCCTGGGCATCGTCTCGCCGAACCGGACGGACGCCGCCAATGCCGAGAATCGACGTCGAGGGGCGCACGATGTCTGGAGCGTCTTCGAGCGAGGCCGAGCCGGCTTTGCGGCAAGAAAACGCGTTAGAAACCGGCCGCGGCAGAGTGGCGGTCCGCCCGCAGCAAGTCCTCGAAGTAGGCGACGGTGCGCTTGAGGCCCTGGTCGAGCGGCACCGCCGGCGTCCAGTCGAGCCATTCTCTGGCGCGGGCGATATCGGGTCTGCGCTGCATCGGGTCGTCCTCGGGCAGCGGCCTGAAGACGATCTTCGAGCGCGAGCCGGTCAGGTCAATGACGCTTTGCGCCAGCTCCAGGATGGTGAACTCGCCCGGATTGCCCAGGTTGACCGGGCCCGTCACGCCCTCGGGCGTGGCCATCAAGCGCACGAAGCCCTCGATCAGGTCGTCGACGTAGCAAAAGCTGCGCGTCTGGCGGCCGTCGCCGTGGACGGTGATGTTCTCGCCCTTGAGCGCCTGGACGATGAAGTTCGACACCACGCGCCCGTCGCCCGGGTGCATGCGCGGGCCATACGTGTTGAAGACGCGCGCCACCTTGATCTTGAGGCCGTGCTGGCGGCGGTAGTCGAAGAACAAGGTCTCGGCGCAGCGCTTGCCCTCGTCGTAGCAGGCGCGCGGGCCGATCGGGTTGACGTTGCCGCGATACGTCTCGGGCTGGGGGTGGACGTCCGGGTCGCCGTAGACTTCCGACGTGCTGGCCTGAAGGACCGTGGCGCCGGTGCGCTTGGCCAAGCCCAGCACATTGATCGCCCCCATGACCGAGACCTTGGTCGTTTGCACCGGGTCGAACTGGTAGTGGACCGGCGATGCCGGGCAGGCGAGGTTGTAGATCGTGTCGACCTCGACGTAGAGCGGAAAGCAGACGTCGTGGCGCATCAGCTCGAAGCGCTTGTCATCCAGGAGATGCGCGACGTTGGCCCGCCTGCCGGTGAAGTAGTTGTCGACGCACAAGACTTCGTGGCCCTCGCGCAATAGCCGCTCGCACAGGTGCGAGCCGAGGAAGCCGGCCCCGCCGGTGACGAGGACGCGCTTGGACAAGCGTGGCGCTGGCGTGGGCGTTGCTGGCATGAACGGGGACTCGCAAGGGGCGCCGCGGCGCGGGTGGCGGAAAGGTTCTCGATCCAGGGCTTCAAGGCAAGCTTATGCCGGGCCACAAGGGTCGCTCGGTAGACACGCTCTCTTGAGCCGTCATGAATGAACGCCACCGGTAGCTCTGCCCTCATTCGGCCGGGCCGGCATTGGATCGTTGTAAAAATTGTCCGATCCGTTCGACGATGCGCGCGGCGGCGTGTCCGTCGCCGTAGGGGTTGGTCGCCCGCGCCATAGCATCGTAGGCGCTTTCGTCGGACAAGAGGCAGGTGGCCTCGGCGGTGATCACCGCGCAATCGGTGCCGACCAGCCGCACGACGCCGGCCTCGACTCCCTCGGCCCGCTCGGTGGTCTCGCGCATCACCAGCACGGGCTTGCCAAAACCGGGTGCTTCTTCCTGAATCCCGCCCGAATCGGTCAAAACAAGGCGGCAGGCGCGCAAGAGCGCCACCAGTTCCGGGTACGGCAGGGGATCGAGCAGCACGACGTTGCGCACGGCCTTGAGCCGCTCGCCGACCGGCCGACGAACCTGCGGGTTCAAGTGGACCGGGAAGACGAAGCGGTGGTCGGGAAACCTCTCGGCCAAATCGGCGATCGCCTCGCAGATCCGCACGAAGCCGCCGCCGAAGCTCTCGCGCCGGTGCGCAGTGATCAAGATCAAAGGCGGCCCCTTGCGCCAGTCGGGGCCGAGGTGCGGCCCGAGCGCCGCGTCCACGGCCTGCCTCGCCGCCGGATCGTTTGTCTGACGCGCTTCTTCGATCATCAGCGCGTCGATCACCGTGTTGCCGCTGACGGTGATGCGCTCGGCCGGCACGCCCTCCGCCAGCAAGCGTTCTTCGGCGCGCGACGTCGGCGCGAAGTGCAGGTCGGCGAGACGGCCGACCAGCACGCGGTTGGCTTCTTCGGGAAACGGCGCGTCCAGGCGGCCGGTGCGCAGCCCCGCCTCGACGTGCGCCACCGGTACGCGGCGGTAAAAGGCGGCGAGCGCGCCCGTGAACGCCGTGGTCGTGTCGCCCTGGACGACGACCAAGTCGGGCTCGACCGCCGTCAGGATGTCGTCGATGCCGTCGAGCAGGCGCGCGGTCAGGCCGGCCAGCGTCTGGTCGGGGCGCATCACGGCGAGATCACGATCGAGCCGCAAGCCGAAGCGATCGACGACTTGGTGCAGCATTTCCTTGTGCTGCCCGGTCGAGACCGTGACCGGCACCAGCCCCGGCGCCTCGTCCAGGCGCAGCACCACGGGTGCTAGCTTGATCGCCTCGGGCCGCGTACCCATGAGGACGAGAACCCGTCGCTCGGACACGGCGCTCACGCCTCCAGCCCCCGGACGAGCGCGCCGCACGCGTCGATGACGCTCTTCTCGGCCAGCCGCCGCGGCTCCAAAGCACGAAATTGACGGTGCGCCACCAGGACGACGACGATGTCGGCCCCGTCCAAGGCAGCGTCGAGCGGCACGAGGTCGAACCCGTCCAGGCGGGTCAGGTTGGGCTCGCATACGCGCACGTCGCCGTCTAAAGGCCCGGCCGCCTCCTCTTGCAGCCGGCGCACGATCTCCAGCGCCGGCGATTCGCGCAGGTCGTCGACGTCGGGTTTGTAGGCAAGCCCGAGGCAGGCGATCCGCGGACGCTTGAAGCGCTCGGCCACACCCAGCACCCGCTCGACCACGCGGTGCGGCTTGGCACCGTTGACGCGCCGCGCCTGGGTCATCAAGGGCGTCAGGTCGGGGGCGGCGTCGATCAGGAAGTAGGGGTCGACCGCGATGCAGTGGCCGCCGACGCCGGGGCCGGGGTGCAGGATGTCGACGCGCGGGTGACGGTTGGCGAGCGCGATCAGCCGCCAGACGTCGAGGCCGAGGCGATCGGCGACGAGCGACAGTTCGTTGGCGAACGCGATGTTGACGTCGCGATAGGCGTTCTCGACCAGCTTCGTCGCCTCGGCGGTGCGGGCATCGGTGACGTGGACGCGGCCGGCGACGAAGGTGCCGTAGAAGGCGCTGCACGCCCCGCTCGACGCGTCGTCGACCCCGCCGACCACCCGGTCGTTCTCGACTACTTCACGCAAGATGCGCCCGGGCAGGACGCGCTCGGGCGCGTGCGCAACCCTGAGTTCGCTGGGACCGAGGTTGGAGAGCCCGCGCAGCCGGGCGGCCACCGCTTCCGTCGTGCCCGGCGGGACGGTCGATTCGAGGACGACGAGATTGCCGGGCCGCAGGTGCGGCGCCACGGCCGCCGCCGCCGCCTCGACGTGTCGAAGATCGGGGCGGCGATCGCCGGTCAGCGGGGTCGGCACGCACAAGATGAAGACGTCCGCCGCGTCGGGCTCGGCGTGCGCGCGCAGGCGCCCGGTCTGCACGCCGGCCTGCACCAGCATGTCCAGGTCCGGCTCGACGATGTGGGCGCGGCCGGCGTTGATCGTGTCGACCGTCACCGGGTTCAGGTCGACCCCATGTACGCTGTGACCGCGCGCGGCCAGGACCGCCGCCGTCGGCAGGCCGATATAGCCGAGGCCGACGACGCAAACCTTGACGCCGCCGAAAGGTCGTTCCTCGGTCATCGTTCGCTGTCCCTCATCTTGATCGTCTCGTTTGGATATGTCGCCGTTCGACGTTCTCCAGCCATCGCCTCGCGGGCGAAGCCCCACGCCGTCGCTGCCTGCGACAAAGCGAGCAGGCCGGTGAGGACGACGGCATTACCGGCTCGGGCGCGCCAGGGCGTGCGCAGCAGGTGTGTCGTGAAGGCCAAGCGCGTCGTGGCCTTGCCGCTGGACACGTCGGTGCGGGCCTGCCCCCTCAAGCGGCGGGCGCCCCCACCGTAGTTGGCCTGCTGCCGCCAGAACCGCGCGAGGTCGAGGTCGTGAAAATGATCGACGACGGCGTTTGGGGCGAAGACCAGCGGGCGTCTGGACGCGCCCCAATCCTTGCAAAAGGCCCTGTCCTCGCCGGCGGCCAGCGGAAAGGCGGTGTCGAAGCCGCCGACGGCGAGAAAGGCGTCGCGCGCGAGGGCAATGTTGTTGCTGGCGAAGAAGCGGGGTACGGCGCCGCGATTCTCCCAGGCGGTGAAGGCGTCGACCAGCATCTGGCTCGCGGCGGAGAAACGGTTGTCGGTGAGGCCGTTGACGGCGACGCCGCCGACGAGCCGCTCGGGCACGCCCTCCAGGGGCTCGGCCAAGCGGGCGAGCCAATCCGGGCGCGGGCGGCAGTCGTCGTCGGTGAAGGCGAGGAAGCGTCCCCGTGCGGCGGCGGCGCCGGCGTTGCGCGCCGCCGCCGGGCCGGCATTGGCCTGCCGCAACAGACGTGTCCGGGGGTGGTCGGCGACGAAGCCGAGATCGGCGCTGCCGCCGTCGTCGACGACGACGATCTCGTGATCGCCCCTAGGTGAAACCAGCCGGTCGAGCGCGGCCAGGGCATGGCGCAGCGCCTCCGGCCGATTGAAGGTCGGGACGACGACGCTCCAGCGCGGTGCGGGGGGGGTGGGCACCGTGCTCACGCCATCGCCTGTGCACAGGCATCTGTGGCAGGCATGGTCTTGCCCAGTGCCGCGGCGTAGACGGGACCGTAGCCGGCGACAACGCGCGGCCAAGGCAGCGTCTCGCCGGCCCAGGCGGCGGCGCTGGCACCGATCGCGCGGCGGCGGGTACTGTCTTTCGTCAGAGCGCCCAAGGCCGCGCGCAGGGCCGCCGCGTCGCCGGGCGGGACCGCGATGCCCCGGCCGTCCGCCAGGAGATCGCCGAGATCGCCGACGTCGCTCGCCACGACCGGCAGGCCGGCGGCCATGGCCTCGACGACCTTGATCGGGCTGGCAAAGCGGGTGATCGTGACGTCGTGCCGCGGCACGACGAAAACGTCCATGCGGGCTAGTTGCGCCGAAACCTCGCTCGGGGGGACACGACCAACGAAGACTGCCTCGACGCCGGCCTCCCGCGCGCGCCGTTCGAGGGTGTTGCGGCAAGGACCGTCGCCGACGAAGAGGAGCCTCACCCCCTCGATCCCGCGCGCGGCGTCGATCAGCCGCTCCAGACCTTCGTAGCGCAGCATGTTCGCAGTCGTGCCGAGCGTCACTTTGTCGGTTTCAAAGCCGTTGGCCCCGCGTGATGCCCCCGGCTCGATACCATTGGGAACCACGTCGATGCGATGCGTCAGTTGCGGAAAATCGTGCGCCAGCAGCCGCTTTAAGCTGTGGCTCGCCGCCACGACCCGTGCGGCGCGCGGCAGGTGCGCCTCGAACCGACGCCGCAGCGCCCGCTCGAACGGTGCCGGCAGGGCCAGCGTCTCGCTCGTGAAGGCGCCGGCGAGGTCGAAGCGCACTTCGGCCACCAAGGGCAGGCCCAGACGCTCGGCCGCGTCGGCCGCGGCGGCACCGATGCCGCTCGCCCAGTGGACGTGGATGAGATCGACGCCCCGCGCCGCCCGCACGATGGCCGCTTCGAGCGCCCCACGGTCGAGGTGCCAACGCCGCACCCGCCGCCAGCGGCGCTCAGTCGCCGACGGCAGGGCCGCCAGCGCCTCGACGTCCGGCGGGGCCAGAGCGCGATCGCCGCCGTGGACCGACTGCCGGCTCGTCACCAAGACCTTTGGTCGGGCCACGCCGCCGCGCGCCTGATGCGCGACGATGTGCCAGCCGCGGCTGGTGTAGCCGGTGGCGACGGGACGCCAACTCTCGACCACGTGCAGCACGCTAGGAAGGGTTGCCACCCAGTACTCCTAAACGAAAAGACGTTTCTTACGGTGTTGGACACGACCCAACATCCGCCTCGATCGAAGGATGCACCCCTCGCGTTGAGGATTCGTGAATCCGAAGGGTTAAATCAGGGGCCGCCAGCGCCGCTCGATCTCGGCCAGCGTCGTCACCTTCCATCCCTTCGCGGCGGCACCGCGCAGCATCCGGGCGAAGGCCGTTCGGGTCTCGTCGTCGCGCATGACGTCGAAGGGATCGAAGTAGACCGAGGCGAAGCGGTCGCGACGGGCACCTTTGAGCATCACATCCCAGAGCCGTTCCCAGGTCGGCACGTCGTGCAGGCCGGCACCCTTGGCCGGATCGGCCGGCCGGCGGATCGAGCTGTAGGAGCAAAACGGCGACCAGCGCAGGCCCGGGCACGGCGTCAGCGGGATCATGAGTTGCGGAAACCCTTCCCTGCCACGCGGCGCCGGGTAGTGCAAGGCGAGGTCGGCCAGCGCCGGATCGCGGGTCGGGAAGTAGGGCGTGGTCCGCGGCGACTTGCTGGCGAGCGCCGTGCTGATGTAGGTGATCTCGGGGTAGCGCGCCAGGGCCTCGGTCATCCGCCGCGCGTCCTTGAAGTGCGGGGTGCGAAAGCCGCACGGGCGGACGCCGGTCAGGCGCGCCAGCGTGTCCTGACAGCGGCCGATCTCGTCCGCCATCGTCGCGACGTCGAGGTGCCAGAACTCGTGGTCCGGGTTCAAGACCGGGTTGTCGGGATGGGTCTGGGTATGGTTGGCGATCTCGTGCCCGGCCTCGGCCGCCGCACGGTAGGGGGCGGGGTCGCGCTCGACCAGGGCACCGATGCAAAACAATGTCGCCTCGGCGTCGGCCTCTTCTAGCAGGCGCAGCAGATCCGGCAGCGCGTCGGTGTCGGCCTGATAGTCGAGATCGAAGCTGAGCGCCAGCGCCGGGCGGCCTTCGGGCAACGCGACCGGGCGGCCACCGGGCAGCCGGCGCGGCAGGCTGCCCCACAAGCTGCGCTTGGTGAGCGCGCGGTTGAGCGGGACGATGCCCAAGGCCGCCAGGGCTTCCGTCGATCTCACGCCGCGGCCCTCCTCGTCGCCTCGAAGGGTCCGAACGCCTCCAGGGCGCTCTCGCGGCCGATGCGCTCCAAGAGACGGTCGTCACGCGCTTGCGTCTCCAAGAAGCGCCAAGCGACGCCCGGGTGGGTGAGCGGGCAGTCCGAGCCGAAGATCAGCTTGTGCGGCACCCGATCGAGGGCAAAGCGCAGGAAGTCGGCGATCCAGATGCCCGAGGTGTCGAGGAAGACCCGCGGGTCGCGCCCGGCAAGGTCGACCGCTTGACGCAATTCACCCTCGCGGTCGGGAAAGGCGCCCAAGTGCGCGATCACCAGCCTCGTCTTGATCAGCGGCAGGACGGCCCGCTCCAGCCACGCCGCCGGAACGAACTGCCCGGCGTGGGTCAGGACGGGCAGGCCCAGCGCGTTCGCCGCCTCGAAGATCTCCCTCCCCGGCAGGCCATCCAGGTGTGGCAGGAGCTTGATACCGGCAAAACGGTGCAGGTCGTCGGGGGCGAGGTCGGGCGGGCGATGGCCGATCAGGCGACGCAGCTTGCGGCGCAGGAGCCAAATCCGGGGCTCGGTCAGCCCGATCCGCTTGCCGCCGATCCGGGCCAGCGCCCGCACCCGGCCGTTCGTGCCGGCACACCAGGCGGCGAGGTCGAGGTTGGCTTGGGCGTAGCCGGTCTCGCGCAGCGGCGCAAACGCCAGCGCATGGTCGATGCCGGCGGCGGCGGCGAGGCCGAGCCACTCCTCACCGTCAAGCGTGCCGTAGTAGAGTTCGCCGGTGTCGCTCGGACCGATGTGGACGTGGCAGTCGATCGGGCCGCTCAAGGATCGCTCAGGCAACGTCGCGTCCTTCGTTCTGCGTGCCGGCGTCGGCGGGGCCGAACAAACCGTGCGCGTTGCGCCACGCGATGCCCTCCAGCACCGCGTCGTCGAGCACCGAGGCGGCGACGTGCGCCCACTGCACGAGCGGCGGGCACATCGGCGCGTTCGAGCCGAACAGGATTTTCGTCGGCGCCTTCTCGGCGGCGTGGGCGATGAAGTTGCCGATGCTGGCCCCGCTGGTCTCCAAGTAGACGCGCGGGTCGGCGACGGCGAGATCGACGGCGTCGCTCAGCGCCTCGGCGGCGCAGGGCCAAGCGCCCAGGTGCGCCAGGATCATCGGCCCTTCGAGGTGGGGCAGTAGGCGCCGCGCCAGCCATCCGGGCGGGCACATCGCTCCGGCGTGGACCAGAACCGGCAGCTTGTGCCGGTTGATGTCCGCCAGCACGTCCGGGGCCGGCAAGCCGTCGACGTGCGGCATGAGCTTGACGGCGGCGAAGCCTGCGAACGTGTCGACGTCCGACGGGCGCTTCCTCAGCGCGGCACGGACCGCTCCACGCGCCTGCCATAAGCCGTTGATCGGGCGCGGCCCGGTGGCGCCGCCGAGACGGGCCATCGCCGAGAAGCGCCCGCCCGTACCGCCCGCCCAGGCGCGCAGCGCCGCGTTGGCCGCGGCGTAACCCGGCAGCGCCGGCGGCGACACCAAGGCGCGCGACACGCTGAGCTTCGCGATCGCGTCGATGCCCTGCGTCGCGTAGAATCCCCCGGCCGGGGCCGCGCCGGGCGGGAGGGCGTTGACGTGAACGTCGAACAAGGGGGGCGGCGGTGGCAGGATCGGGCGAAACAAGGCATTCGTCACGACGTCAGCCCGCCTTGCGGTGCGGCGGCCCGGGGCGGCGCCTCCTCGCGGCGATCGCCACCCGTCGGGCGCGAGCGGGCGGGCGGGCCGTGCGCGAGCGCCGCGTCGTAGACGGCGCGGTATTTCTCGACCTCGCGCACCCACGTCCGATCGGAAACGTCGAGCCCCCCCGCCCACGGCTTCCGCGCGAAGGCCGCCAAGGCTTCGGCCATCGCGGCGGCGTCGGGGCGCACGTAGCGCGCGGCCGGGGCATCGCCCAAAAGTTCGCGCATCGCCGGCAGGTCGGAGACCAGGAGCGGCAGACCGCAAGCCGCGGCCTCCAGCGGCTTCAAGGGCGTCGTGTCCTTGGCGACGGCGGCGGCCTTGCGCGGCACCAAGAACAAATCGAGCGAGCGGTAGAAATCCGGCATCCGGCCGTAGGGGACGAAGCCCGGTAGTTCGACCACGTCCTGCAGCCCCATCTCGTCGACGAGGGCGCGAATGCGTGGCCAGTCGCGGCCGGTGCCGGCGAGGATCATCCGCAATCGGCGACCCGTTCGGGCCACGGCCTTGGCGGCCAAACCGGCCGCGCGCACGGCGCCGTCCAGGTTCTCGATCTTCTCGAAGGTGGTGGCGTAGCCGACCCGCAGCCGGCCGTCGTCGACGTCGGGCTTCGTACCGGGATTCGGCTTGAACACCGTCTGGTCGACGCTGTTGCGAACGACGAAGACCCGATCGCTCGGCGCACCCGCCGCCTTGAGCCGTTCGGCGAGGCCCCTGCCGATCGTGACGACGGCCGAGGCTTGGCGGCAGAGCGTGAATTCCAGGGCGTTGCGCAGGCGACCGCGCGCCAGATAGTAGGGGTTGCGGGCGTCGAGGTCGTAGTCGCCGTTGAGGCAACGGATTTCGTAGACGCCGGGCACGCCCCGCTCGCGCGCCACCCGCAGCGCCGTGCGGGCGATGTGGTGCGGGTGGTGGGTGTGGATCAAGTCCGGCTTGAAGCGCGCGGCGATGGCACTCAGTTCGCGCTGAAACATCGCCGACGTCGCGGGCGAGAGGCCGACGTCGGGCCGCTCCCAGGTCTTGGGGCCGATCGGCCGACCGGCCGCGTCGAGCGTCGCCGCCCGCGATTGAAGGTCGGGGGCCCACTCGGGCGTGACGAAATCCGGGTCGGACGATTTTGCCAGCGGCGCGAACGGCGAGGTGGCGACGGCGACCTCCAGGCCCAGCGTCCGCCTCTGGGCGGCGATCAGACCGATCGACCGGGCCGTGTAGCCGTCGACGTGCGGCCAACCGTAATTCAAGACGTGCAACACGCGCAAAGACATCACCTTTTTCGTTTGCTTCTAGCCGACGGCGCCTTGCGCCGATCGCAGCACCGGCTTGATCCGCGCCGCGCGATCGCCGACCTCTATCACCGCGTCCGCCACCTCGCGCACCGCCGTCTGGTGCGACACGGCGAGGACCGTGACCCGTTCGCTCAAGCCCCGCAGCGTCACGAGGATCTCGCGCTCGACCCGGGGGTCGAGGTTCGCCGTCGCCTCGTCGAGGACCAGGAGGCGCGGCGCGCGGACCAGCGCCCGGGCGATGGCGAGGCGCTGGCCCTGTCCGCCGGACAATTTGGCGCCGCCCTCGCCGACGACGTGGTCGAGGCCGCCGTCGAGGGCCTGGACGAAGGCCCAGGCACCGGCCGCGCGCAAGGCCCGCTCCACGGCCGCGTCGTCGAGGTCGGGCTCGCCCAAGGTGACGTTGCGCCGCACCGTGTCGTGCAGGAGTGCCAGCCGCTGCGGCACGTAGCCGACGCCCCGGCGCCAGGCGTCGCGGTCGAGCGTCTCCAAGGGGGTACCGTCGATCAGCACCCGCCCGCCGAGCGGCGGCTGCAGGCCCAAGACGACGTCGATCAGCGTCGTCTTGCCGGCGCCCGAGGGGCCGACCACGGCGCAGAAGCTTCCGGCCGGTATCGCGAGCGACACGTCGTCCAGGACGGTCGTGTCGCCGTGGCCGGCGACCACCTTGTCCAGGCGGATCTCGCGCTCCAGGCGGGGGGCGTGGCCGATGGGCCGTGGCGTGGCGGGCGCGCGTTCGGCGGCGGCCTCGGCGGCATCGATCTGCTCGCGCAGCGACCAAAAGGCACTCTCGCCCTCCAGCATGATCTGCAATTGCGACTGCATGTCGCCGAAGGTCAGCATGATCCGATAGAACATCGCGGCCAGCAAGATCACCAGCGCGAAGTCGAGCGCGAACACACCGAGTGCCGTGTAGAGGCCGAGTGCCAGCACCAGCGTCAAGAAGGGTTCGCGCAGGTTGTGGACCGTCTCCCAGGCACGGATGGCGCGGCGCTGGGCGCGGTTGACGCCGTGCACGTCCTCTTCGAGCATCGCCGCGAGCGCCGCCTCGCGCCGCATGGCCTTGAGCGCCTTGAACGCCGGCAGCAGGTCGACCAGCCGGCCGACGAGCGACTTCATGCCCTGGGTCTGCGCGGCGCCCGCCCCGCGGCTGATCGCGAGGATGCGGCGCATGCACAGCATCAGCAACGCACCGGCGACGAGGGCGGCGAGCGCCACCCGCCACGCGACGAAGAGGAGGACGGCGCCGTAGACCATGATCTGAAAGGCCCCGGCGAGTGCGGCGCACGCGTCGCGAAAGGCCCAAGCCGCGCGGTGGGCCTCGGTGCTGACGGCGTTGGCGACCTCGCCGGTCGAGCGGTCGGCCAAGAAGCCCGGCCGGGCGTTCAGCCACGCGCGGATCAGCGACAGGCGAAGCCCGGCCCCGACCGCCGCCATGGTGTAGCCGACCTGCTGCATGGCGACGAAGATCAAGGCGCCTTTGAGGGTCATCGCGACGACGATCAGCCCGAGCAGCAAGGGCAGCGTCGGGGTCAACCCGAAGACGGCGAACGTTCGCGTCACCAAGGCGCCCGCGGCACCAGCCTCGGCGCCGGGCGTCACCGCGAGGTGCAGGACCGGCAAGAGCGCCATCAGCCCGACGCCCTCGGCGAGGCCGGCGAGGAGCAGAAGCGTCACGGCGAGCGTGCTGCGCCCCGGATGGGCCCGCAAGAAAAACATGAAGAACGACAGGCTACGGCGGTCCAAATGGCTGCTCCGGCAGGAAGATCGAAACGAGGTATTATTGAGTGTGCGGCTGTCATGCCGAGCGAACTGTAGCAATGTCGCCTCGGTCGGCGCAACATCGACCGGGCAGGTTCGTACCTACCGACGCCACGAGATTAATCCAAGCTCAAATTCGCGCAGCGGTAGGAATGCCTGCCAATGTGGTACGCTATCGGCGTTATTTTTCGTTCTTGACGCCCCACGAAAGGATAGGCACGAAGCGCCTTGCCTCCCGCCGAACTCGTGAGATCGACGATGCATGTATCGGTTGAGCATGACGCACATGAGACCGACATGCTTTCGAGCTACAAGCAAATCGTTCTTGCTAGCGTCCTCTTTCTTGTTCTAGCTTTTGCCGGTCTAGCTGCTACGTCGGTCTATCGTTATTTTGATCCTGACGAGATCGAGTCCCTGCACGCCGCTTGGAAGATCCTGCAAGGCGGTGTGATCTATCGCGACTTCTTCGAACATCACCACCCGCTGTCCTACCTGCTGATGGCATCCTTTCTGGCTGTCACGGCGGAGGATGCCGCGGCGTTGATCTGGATGCGGCTCTTCAACCTCGTCCTGGTCGCTGGCATCTTGGTGGCCACATTCGAGATCGGCCGGCGGCTGTTCAACGTTGCCGCAGCACTGGTCGGGCTCGTCCTGCTCGTGAGCGCGCCGATCTTCAGCGCCAAGATCATCGAGTTGCGCCCCGACGTCTTGCAGACCTTCTTCGGCCTGTTCGGCCTCGTCCTGCTCATCGATCACTTCGAGCGCCGGCGCTGGTATGGCGCGGTGGCGAGCGGCCTCGCCCTCGGCCTCGCCTTCGCGACCTTGCAAAAAGCCGTCTTTCTCATTCTCGCCGTCGGCGTCGTCGTCGGCGTGCGCGTCGTGCAAGGCCGTTCGTGCCCGCGCGATGCCGCAGCGCTTGCCGCCGGCTTCGCCGCCGCCTTGCTCCCGTTCGTCGCGTGGCTGGGGATGAGCGGCGCGTTGGATTCGTTCTGGCTGTTGAACTACCGCCTCAACAGCGCGCAGGCCTACGTCGCCGGACCGGTGGAGACCTTGCGCCACACGCCACAGGTCTACCTGATCTTGATCGACAGCTTGGGCCGCAGCCCACTCTTGTGGGGGTTCTTCGTCGTCGGCCTGATCGCCCTGCTGCGACCACCGCCCGGCGTCGATCCCGTTCGCGCGCGCCTGCGGGCCGAGACCGCCTTTATCGCCGTCGCGCTCGTGGCCTGGGTCGTGGTGTTGAATAAATACTATGCGCAGTATTACCTGTCGGCCCTGCCGCTCGTGGCGCTGATCGCCGGCGGCGCCATGCTCGACGCGCTGCGGCATCGGCCGCCGATCTTGGCCGTTCTCATGGCCGCCCTGACCCTTGCCTCACTGGGCGATGCCGCCCGCTCGCTGCGGGTACGCGACAATCGAGCGCAGCTGGCGCGGGTTACCCGGGTGCTCGCGCTGACCAAGGTCGACGACCCGGTGCTGGACGGCCGCAACGACTTCAACGTCTTTCGGCCCGATATCGCCTACGTCTGGTTCGTCAATCAGGATGGCGGCGTACTCGCCGCCTACGAGCGCCTCACCGGCCATACGTATGACATCTTGGACCGAATCGAGGTCAAAAAGCCGAAAATCATCGCAAAACATGGTCTTCCCGCCGGCGCTTGGCCGCGTGATCCCCGTTTGACAGACTATCGACCCTTGCCCGACGACGAGGACCTGCTGATCTTGAGAAATTCGCCGTTAACACGACCTTCACGATGATTTTTTACAGTTATTTTACATGAATCAGGGATCGTACGAGCCTACTTCCGTACTGAAAGGTGTATTGATCTGTGAGACCCTTTCTTGCATGAACAGGCGCATGAAAACATCTAAGACCACGGGAAATGCTGGACGGACGGCCGAAACGATCGTCGCGATCGTGCCCGCCCACGGCCGGTCCGATCTGCTCGAACACTGCCTCACGGCATTGGCGGCGGCCGGCTTCGCGCCGCACGAGATCGTCGTCGCCGACGACGCTTCCCATGACGGGGGCGTGGTCGAGACCGCGAAGCGGCACGGCGCGCGGGTGGTCCGGCTCGACGTCAACGGCGGTCCGGCGGCGGCAAGGAACGCCGGCGCCGCCGCGGCCCTCGAGGCCGAGGTGCTGTTCTTCGTCGATTCGGACGTGCTGGTGGCCGACGACGCGCGCCCGCGGCTCGATGCCGCCTTCGCCGATCCCGCCACCGCCGCCGTCTTCGGCTGCTACGATGCGCTGCCCGCCGAGGACGGCGCGGTCAGCCTCTACGTCAACCTGCGCCACCGCGAGGTGCATCGGCGCGCGGCGGGTGCTGCCGAAACCTTCTGGACCGGCTGCGGGGCGGTGCGCCGCGAGGCGTTCAACGCCGTCGGCGGCTTCGATCCCGCCTCGCGCTGGAACTACGTTGAGGACGTCGAATTCGGCCATCGCCTGCGCCGTGCCGGCTACCGCATCCGCCTCGACGCGGCCTTAGAGGGCAAGCACCTCAAGCGTTGGGGCTTGTGGACCGCCGCGCGCACCGACGTCTTGTTCCGTGCCCGGCCGTGGACCCGCCTCATGCTCGAAGAGGGCCGGATGGCGCGCGGCCTCAACGCGGACGCCGCCGGCCGGGCGAGCATGCTCGTCGTTCCCCTCGTCCCGCTCGGCGCCGTGGCCGCCTTATGGTGGCCGCCCGCCCTGCTGCTCGCGGTATTGGCGCTCCTTACCCTGCCGCTCATGAACCCCGGCCTGTTCGCCGCCTTCGCCCGCGCCCGCGGCCTCGGCTTTGCCGCGGTCTGTGTTCCCTTGCACGCTTTGCACCTCGCCTGCGCGGCGCTCGGGCTCGCCCTCGGCGCGACCCAGCACTTTGCCGCCCGCCGCACCGTTTCATCGCGGACGAGGGCAGATTTGGCCCTAGAGAAGGTCTCTTGATCATGACACGAGTGAATTTTTCCGACCCGCAAGACGCGGGCGTGATCGTCATCGGCGCGGGTCCTGCCGGACTGACGGCGGCGCAGGCGCTGATCGACGCCGGAATGCGGCCGCTGGTCCTGGAACAGGACAACATCGTCGGCGGGATTGCCCGGACCGAGACGTATCGCGGCTATCGCTTCGATATGGGCGGCCACCGCTTCTTCACCAAGTCGCATGAGGTCCAGGCCCTGTGGCATCGAACGCTCGGCGGCGAGTTCCTGCGCCGCCCGCGCATGTCGCGCATCTTCTACAACGGCCGCTACTTTGACTATCCCTTGAAGCCGATGAACGCGCTGCGCGGCATGGGCCCAATCGAGGCCGCGAAGATCCTCTTCAGCTACCTTCGCTGGCAGCTCTTCCCGTACGCCGAGGAGCGGACGTTCGCCCAGTGGGTCACCAACCGCTTCGGGCGGCGCCTGTTTCGCACCTTCTTCAAGTCCTACACCGAGAAGGTCTGGGGCATCTCGACCGACGAACTCGGCGCCGACTGGGCGGCCCAGCGCATCAAGAACCTCTCGCTGCGCAGCGCCGTGACCTCGATGCTGGTCAAGCCCGGCACCAAGGTCACGAGCCTGATCGAGGCGTTCGATTACCCCCGTTTCGGTCCCGGCATGATGTGGGAAACCGTCCAGAACGCGGTCGAGCGGCAAGGCGGCGAGGTGCGCCTGGAAGCGGGCGTCACGCGCGTCGCGCGCGAGGGGATGCGCGTCACCGGGGTGGGCACGACCGGTCCCGACGGGCGTGAGACGCACCTTGAAGCCCGTGACGTCATCTCCTCGATGCCGATTACCGAGTTCATCGCCAAGCTCGATCCGCCGGCGCCGGTCGAGGTGCGGGACGCGGCCGCCAAGCTCACCTACCGCGACTTCCTGACCGTCGGGCTCATCATCGACGCGCCCGAGCTGTTCCCCGACAACTGGATCTACATTCACGATCCCAAGGTCAAAGTCGGCCGCATCCAGAACTTCAAGAACTGGTCGCCCGACATGGTGCCCGACGCGACCAAGACCTCGCTCGGCCTCGAATATTTCTGCAACGAGGGTGACGACCTTTGGAGCATGCCCGACGAGGCGCTGGTGGCGCTCGCCACGCGCGAGGTGGAGGCGCTGGGGCTGGCGCCCGCCGGCAGCGTCCGCGACGGCTGCGTGTTCCGCGTGCCCAAGTCCTACCCGGTCTACGACTCCGGCTACAAGGATGCCCTCGCGACGGTGCGAAACTACGTCGACGGGTTTGAGAATTTCCAGACCGTCGGCCGCAACGGGCTGCACCGCTACAACAACCAAGATCACGCCATGCTGACCGGCCTCTACGCCGTCCATAACTTGTTGGCCGGAGAGCAAATTCACGATTTGTGGGACGTCAACGTCGATCAGGATTACCACGAAGAGGCCGCGCGCGAGACGCACGCGGAACCCGAGCAGCAGATCGCCACCGGCAATGCGATGGCGGGTGCGCGTTAAGTTTTGTTCGAAGGGGGAACGTTCGCGTTCTCCCCTTCTTTGGGCGGGTCATTCGCCGCGAAAGCATTGATACAGCATCGATATTGTCTTTGCTCCGATGAACGGGGCGAAACGAGAATACTGGAAGATACTGGATCATGGGAACTCATGCCGGCTTGATGCCCGCTGAGCGTCGCGTCGGCCTGCACAGGCTGGACGTCGCGGCGCTTGCCGTCTTCGCCGTGGCGGCCGTGCTTCGGGCGTGGGGTTATGCTCAAGCGCACTCGTTGTGGATCGACGAGGCTATGCTCGCCCTCAACCTCGTCGAGCTCGACCCCGCCGCCCTCGCCGGGCCCCTGCCCTACTTCGAGCAGGCAGCACCGCTCGGTTTCTT
The DNA here is from genome assembly GCA_965217265.1 of Geminicoccaceae bacterium. Taxonomy (GTDB): domain Bacteria; phylum Pseudomonadota; class Alphaproteobacteria; order Geminicoccales; family Geminicoccaceae; genus JAGRGG01. Next base: position 986,326 of record CBDCHP010000011.1, read on the forward strand.
GTGGGCCTCGAAGCTGCTGGGCTCGCTGTTCGGCTACACCGAGTGGTCGCTTCGGCTCCTGCCATTCGTGGCGGGAACGGCTTCGGTCGGGTTGACTTATTTGGTCTTGCGGCCGGAACTGGGCCGCGCGGCCGCGCTCGTCGCCTGCGCACTGGTCGCCTTCGCGCCGATGCCCGTGCGGTACTCGATGGAGTTCAAGCAGTACGGCCTCGAACTGTCAGCCGCCATCGTCGTGGTCTGGCTGTGGCTCGAACTCCTGCGACGGCCGGCTGCCAACCATTTCGCCCTGATCGCTGCTCTCGCTGGGCTCGTCTTGTTGACCTTCTCGTTCACCCTCATCCTCGTGATGTTCGCGGCGGGCCTGGCCACGCTCGCTTTACATCCGAACGTGGCCGCGCTGCGGCAGAACTGGCGGGTTCTCGCCGTCCTCGGCGTCTGGGGCCTCGGTTTCCTCGTCGTCTATCTCGCCCACGCGGGTCCGGCGACGGCGGCACAATTCAATACGCACGGCGCGCACTTCGCCCGGGGTTTCGCGGCGGCTTCCGGCAGCCTTGTCGCCGATGCGGCACGGGTTTTCATAACGCTCTTCGTCAATTTGGGTAGTCTGCTCGACGATCTCGCCCGGCTGACCGGCGACGGGCGACTCGGCGTGGTGCAGTCCTTGCCCGTGCTCGTGCGTCAGGCGGCACAGGTCGGACCTCTCATCGCCGGCCCGCTGATCGCGCTCTTCGTCGGCCTCGGCGCCCTCGGCGTTCTAACCCTGATCGGCCTGTTTGAATTGCGTCGGCGCTCATCCGCCTTGTTTTGGTTGTGTGCCGCGCTCGGCTCGACCTTGCTCGTTCTCTCCTACCTGCAGATTTTTCCGCTGCTCTACGGCCGCTACACCTTGTTCTTGCTGCCGCCGGTGGCCGCCTGTCTCGGCACCGGCATCGTCGTTGCAGCGGGAGGTGCACGCCTTCGTTTCAGGGTGTCGGCCGTCGTGGCCTTGATCTCGATTCCTTTGGTCACCGGTGCGGCGCAGGCCGTGCTGCAGTCTATGGCGCCGCAACGGCAGGAAATAAGGCCGGTGATCGAGAGGATCCTGAACGACCCGCAGCGCCTGCCGGTGCTCAAGCACTATTTTGCCGAGGCCGGGTTCGGCTTCTACGCCCGAGATACCGGCCTCAAGGCCTACGGCGGCATGGACCGCACGACCGGCGTCGCCGCCAACGTCGCCATCGCGGCCGACTACCGGGCCTGGATCGAGCGCCAGTTGGCTCAGATGGCGCCCTACGCCAGTTTTTGGGTCGTCATCATCTACTGGGGCGATCAACACGATCGTCTGCTGCTCGACGCGCTGCGCGAAGAGGGCTCGCTACAGGAGGTTCTTCATCCCAAAGGCGCCGTCCTGTTCCGCTTCGAGCGTGACCGTTCTTCGTAGCGATCCACTGTAGCGCCGGCCGCGCCTGGACCGGTGCGACGTCGATGACTTGCTGACGGGGCACGCCCATCGACGGGGACACTCGCCTTCGTGGGCGGCTGGACCGCAGGGGCTGGTCGGGCGCAAATAGCTAGAGATGGTGCCGAAGCTTCTTCACGGCCAAAACATGTTCAAAGCCGAGACAGCTTAGTATCAAGAACACGCCGTGACTTATACTTATAAGCTGTTACGAACCATGAGCTTTTATGATCCAAGTGTTGGGCACGACCTGTGCCCGCAAACCCTCTCCGTTCGATGTTTGTGACGAGGAATGGACCCTCCTGCCTGCTTTGCTGCCCGAGGCCGCCGAGCAGCGCAGCCATCCGCTGCGCGGGGCGCTCAACGGCCTGCGCTACGCGGTCAAGAACGGCTTTCCCCTCGGCAGGCCCGCACCTGCCGTCCCTGCGAGAACGGATGATTGGCGCTGCCAATCATGGCGCGCCCCATGCCCAGTGACCTACCACCCTCAGCAGGCAGAGCCTGCTGCCCCCCACTGCATGTTGGCAGTGGTCGCGGATGATGCGGCCCTGGGCCGGGGAGCTTACGGTCCCCCACAGATCTCTTCGACCGTCGGGGGTCGCGCTGGTCGCGGTCATGCGCAAGCTGCTGGTCCGCCTCAACGCCGTGCTCAGGCAGACGGAAAGTCCGCCGCACGCGCCGATGACCGCTTGACGGCCAACACGGTAGATCAAGTCGGCGGCAGGCTTTTCGGGACGGATCGGCGTTCCACGGCCGATGGCACACCGCCTACGATTAAGCCCAGTGCTTGGCTGCGCTTGGGCTGCTTTGAGCAACTGGCGCGCGGTCCTGCGGCTGGTGGCCGAGCGCGGCGAGGAACCCCGCGGCTGTGCTCGACAGCCGTACGCCGGCCGCTCCTGGGCGTGCTGCGCAGCGTGCGGCCGTGGGTGAGCGGGCCGAGGCGGTGCAGGACGCGCGAGCGGCCAAAACCTCACCCTGGCTTGAGCCTGCCCTCCGGCTTGCACAGCGGGACGGGGAGTCGACCAAGGCTACAGCGGCGAGGCGGCGGCCGATGCCGCCAAGGCGCACGGCATCGACTTGGCGGTGTCCAAGCTGCCCGATGGCCAAGCACGGCTTTGTCTTGCTGTCCACCCTCTGCCGTCTGCCGACGGCAGTCCTTCGAAACGGATCATCATATGGGTCGTCGCGCGCAGTTTTGCTTGGCGCCGCCGCTTGGCGCGCGACGACGGCGCGCCGACGCCCTAATGCCGGTCCATAACAGCCTTTGGATCATTCCTAGTTCTGGGACAGCCCCTTTTTCCAGTGTCAACACGGGGGCTGGCCACAACGCCGAGGGCCAGCCCCGGCCAAAGTTGTAAGAACAAAAGAAAGAAGCCCGCGCGGCAGCGCACGCGAAGCGTTCAAAACCGCGGCGGGACCAGGTAAGTCCCCGCCAGCGTCGCAAGTCGACCGCCGGTGCCGAGCTTGAAGCGGGCGATGCCGGGGCTGTCGTGCGTCTCGACGCCGCCGAGGTCGAGGCGGCGCACGCCCTCGTCGGCGAGCCGGCGCATCGCCTCGAACAGGAGGCGGTGGTGGGCGCGCAGTTCGCGCCCGCGCGGGCTCGTGCAGCCGGCGAGGTAGGTGGCGGCGGCGCCGTGCCGGACCATGAGGACGCCGGCGACCGGCTCGCCGCTCTGCTCGGTGGCGATCAGGACGAGGGGGCCGGGCGGCGCTTGTGCCGCCGCGAGCATCCGCAGGAAATCCGGCGACGGGCCGCGGTAGCCGACCCGGCGGCGGTGGGCCTCGTTGGCGTCGATCAGCCAGTCGAGCGACGAGCCGCCGCGCGCGGCCTTGAGGCCGAAGCCGGCCCGCTCGGCCCGGCGCAGCATGTTGCGCCACTTGCCGTCCAGGTTGCGCAGCAGGTCCTCCGTATCCTCGGTGAGGTCGAGCCAGACGGTGCTCTGCCCGGTCATCACCCGCCCGGCCCCGGCGCGGCGGTCGGCGCCGTCGGCGTCGTCGGGGCTCCACAAGATGGCGGTGCGCGGGCACTCGGCGCGCAACAGCGCGATCAGCGCCGCCTCATCGCCGTCGGCGGGGGGCTTGAGCCAGTAGGGGCCGCGCATCAGGGCGCCGACGCCGAAGCGCCCGACCAGCCGCCGGCGCAGGATCTGCACGAGCGCCAGGGGCGAGCCGTCGACGCCGCGCACCAGCAGGCGCAGCACCTCGCGCCCGGCGCCGGCGGCGGCGTCGCCGTAGGCCCAGCCCTGCTGCAGGCTGGCGTGCGCCCCCGCCGCCAGCACGGCGTCCCAGTTCGCCCGCCCCGTCACCGCCTCGACACGCACCGCTTGATCCTCTCGCCGTGATGCGAGAGAATATACATCTAAAGTTGAAAGAAGGGGAGCCCCCGTGCCGCAACCCGCCAACGTCAAGGGCCACGTCATCAAACCGCCCCGCCCGACCCGCCGCGCCTATCTCTACGCGCTCGTCTACCTTGGTCTACCCTTCGTCGCCGCGCTTGCCGCCGTCGACGCGGCGCTCTGGCTGTTCTTCGCCAAGGCGCTCGGGCGGTGTTATGGCATTGGGTGCTTGTTGGGGGGATGAGGCATGTGGACGCTGTTGAGTACGCAGGGCACTTCAGGCAGCATGAAAGTAATTAAATTCAGCACCAATCGTGGTCTTGAATCTAAACCCAAAACAACCTAGTATCATTTCGGCTTCGAACACCCGCCCGCGTTCAAACCAAATAACCGACGCGCTTCGGTCGGCAGCGTTACCTGTTCATTGCAGATATATTAACGAACGATACAATAATTTCTTTTTTCAGCTAATGAATTTAATTTCTGCAAAAATTGAGGGTCTCAGGCTAGCATAGACCGGAGGTCGCCGATCTTGTCGTTGCCGCCGAAGCGGGCGAACAGCGCGATCGAGGCGTCCACCATGCGCACGGCCTTGGAGACCACGATCGACCGGCGCCGAAAGCGGGCGAGCCAGTGCCGCTGGCGGGCGTGGTCGCGCTCGATGCCGTGGGTCTCCTTTTTGCCGACGTAGAGCCGGCCTTGGGGGATCGCCTTCTCGTAGGCGGCCCAGTCGTCGGTGCAGTAGAGCCGCACGCCCCAGCGCTTCAGGCGCTTGAGAAGGCGTTCAAGGGTGGCTCGGTCACGACCCCCCAGCTCCCAGTCGATGAGCCGTCCCGTAGCACGATCCCGAGCCTTCCAGACCCACAGCTTGTTCGGCTTTTTTTGAGGTAGTGCCACATCTCGTCCAGCTCGACCACGACGGCACGGCCTTCGGGCTCGGGCTTTTGCGCGTAGACTTCCGCAAAGCGCTCGATCCAGGCCTGCACCGTGGGGGTCGACACCCCGAGCAGCTTGGCGGTGCGGTTCATCGAGACGCCGCTGAGGTAGAGCAGCACCGCTTCCACCTTGAGCCGCAGCGGCATCCCGCGCGGCGGGGTGTCGGTGAAGTTCAGCCCGCAGCCCTTGCAGCGGTAGCGTTGCTTGCCGCGCATGAACCCGTTCTTGACGTGCTCCTCGCCCCCGCACCCCTTGCACCGTAGCCCCATCCAACCCGCCCCGTCCGCCGTTCCCTGGCCGACGGATATGGGCGGTCTATGCCAAGCTCAAACCCTCTAACTGCTTAGTGCCAACGAATGATCACTTGTCATTGCAGGAATTTTGAAAAAGATTTTCCTCCATGCTGATAAATAATCATCTTCAGGATGACAATCAACCCGTAGCGGATAATATTTAGGATTTGCTCCAACTAAATTTTTAGAAAAGACATTTGCCAATGACGTTTTTCCAACGCTTCGCTCACCGTATAAAACTGCGTGAGAGCCACGAAACAAAACTGAGTCGCTCAACATTTTCCTTTGTTTAGCACGTCCTGCTAAAAGTTCATCTTCGTCTACTGGTGCACTAGGAGAAAATATATCTGATGCTTCTATGTTGAGAGCATGCCAATCATCTCTGTCGGATATGTGCATTGCTATTCTCATCCAAGAGTAGATTTAAGGACGTAATAGGTCGCCTTACATGCTGCACATTTTTTTGGGCCAATTAGCCTTCAAATGTCAATACCCAAAGGCAAATATACAAGGTTCAGTGCGTAGATACCGGCCGCCGTCCCGGCGACGACACGCGCTCAATGACAAAAGAGAAGCGACATCACCCGAACGACGATCGGCCTTACCCGAGCCGCTCGACGAGGAGCCCGAGGGTCAGGACGCGGCCGAGGTGGCCGTCGCGCACCGCCGCCGGGTCGAGGTCGTGGCGCAGCACGCCCGCGGCCTTGAGTGCCCGCAACGCGCGGGGGAAGTGGGGGGCCGCGCGCAGGGCCGCCATGAAGCCCGGCCGGTCGGCGACGAACGCGCCGGCGGCGTGGAAGCGGCTCTTGCCGGTCAGGCGCTGGCTCGCCTTCTTCGCACCGCGCCTTGCTTGGTAGACGCCGTAGCCCAGGAGGTTGCGCGGCAGGTGTTGCCAGGCGTTGGACGCCGTGTAGCCGTCGGCCGTCGGCAGCGCCGCCAGGGCCGGGCAGCGCTCGGTCAGCACCGCCCGGTGCCAGCGGGTGAAGACGGTGCGCCAGGGCGGCATTCGCATGCCCGCCTCGGCGACGTCGCGGTCGAAGAACGGTGCCGCCACGTCGAGGCCCATGTTGACGTAGTTGGAATAGATGCGCCCGATCAGGTCCTGCGCGCGCAAGTAGAGGCTGATGCGGTTGTAGGTGACATTGTTGGTCGGGCCGCGCGCGGCCTCGAACCGGGCGATCGAATACGCCGGCAGCGCGTCGAAGTCTCCGGCCGCCGCCGGCGCGAAGTCGTCCCGCGACCACGGGACCGGCGACACCCGCAGGGCGTAGAAGCGCGCGAAGTCGACCCGTTCGACGCCGTAGAACGGGAAGTCGTGCACGCTGTGCTGGTCCTTGAACAGTTCGCCCGCGGCGCTGTGCACCATCACCTCGGCCCCCCGCGCCAAGCGCGCCCGCGCGTGGCCGTGGTCGCGGTGGAAGCGGCGCAGGTCGGTGAGGCCGTCGCCGGCGAGGAAGACCGCGTCGAGGTCGTCGTTCAGGCGGCTCAAATCCTGCTCGTACAGGTGGAACGGGCGGTTGAGCGCCGCCGCCACGCGCGCGGCGATCGTCGTGTCGGCGGTGCCGGGCAGGCCCGACATGGCGGCCTCGAAGGCGGCGCCCGACTCGCGCATCAGGCAGGCGACGAGGCGGCTGTCGAAGCCTCCCGTCACGTCGACGCTCGCCCGCCGCCCGTCGAGCGAGCGGACGAGGTCGCGGACGGCGTCGGCGACGACCGCCTCGGGCGGCACCTCGGGCACGGCGTCGAGCGCCTTCTCGGCGAGCGCCGGCGGGCAACCTGGGGCCAGGGTCAGCACCCCGTCGTGGGCGAGGCGGCGCACGCCAGCGACGAGGGTCTGCGTGTCGAAGATCGTGCCGTGGGCGAGGTACTCGACCGCCTTGTCGCGCCGCAACGCGCCGGCGTTCAGGCCCCGGTCGGCGAGCAGGTCGAGAAAGCCGGTCGAGGCGCCGCGGCCGTCGTAGTAGACCTGATAGAGGCCGGCGTGATCGACCGCGACCTGCCACGTGCCCGCGTCGGCGTCGTGGACGAACAGCCCGTAGACGCCGCGTAGCGCCGCGACGGCCCGCGCGAGCGGCACCGTTTCGAGGTGCCGGGCGAGCACGGCGACGCTCTTGGCCCCCGCGGCGTGGCCGGACAAATAGAGGTGCCCCTTCCACCCGAGTGTGAAGCGCGGGCCCTGAAACCATCGCAAACCCGCCTCGGCCGTGGCGCCCGGCGGGGTCGTCGCATCGATGCGCATGTCGTGATCAAATTCTTCGAGTTATACGGGCGGCTGGAAATGCTAGCATTCAGGCGACGATGCGGTTCCAAGGTACAAGAAGAGAAGCAAGAGGCGCGAACGATTATCGCCTCGGCGCCGCCACGGGAAACGGTGACGGGGCGCGGCGCGTGTTCTAAGACCGAACGCGCCACCGCAGCCCGAGCGAGGTTTTCCGCCGGATGAAGCCTAAGACCCTGGACGAGGACGTCCTGCGCCGCTGGATCGGCAAGGCCGAGCGCCGGCGCGACGTTCTCGACCCGCGGCCGGCCCGCTTGATGCAAGCCCTCCTCGGCCGCGGAGCGACGGCCGCACCCGGCGACGGCCTGCCGCCGCTCTGGCACTGGCTCTACTTCCCGACCGAGGCCCCGCCGGGCGCGCTCGGGCGCGACGGCCTGCCGGAACTGGGCGGGTTCCTGCCCCCGGTGGCGCTGCCGCGGCGCATGTGGGCGGGCGGGCGCTTCGCGTTCGAGCGCCCGCTTCGCCTCGGCGAGACGGTCGAGAAGGTCTCGACGATCAAGGACGTCGTCGTCAAGGCGGGCAGGAGCGGTCGCCTGTGCTTCGTGACGGTGCGGCACGCGCTCCACGTCGGGCAGGAACCTTGCCTGTCCGAGGAGCACGACATCGTCTACCGCGAGGCGCTCAAGGGCGAGGCACCGGCCCCGCCGCCGCCCGAGGCACCGTCCGACGCCGAGTGGCAACGCACGGTCGAGCCGAGTCCGGTCGTCCTGTTTCGCTACTCGGCCCTCACCTACAACGGCCACCGCATCCACTACGATCGCGACTACTGCCGCGACGCCGAGGGCTACCCCGGCCTCGTCGTGCACGGGCCGCTGACGGCAACGCTCCTCGTCGACCTCGCGCTGACGCACGAACCGACGCGGCGGGTCACGGCCTACGAGTTCCGCGCCGTCGGCCCCCTCTTCGATACAGCACCGTTCGTGCTGGCGGGGCGGCGCGAGGGCGACGTCGCGCACCTCTGGGCAAGCGACCCGGCCGGACGCTTGGCGATGACGGCGAGGGCGGTGCTGGCGTGAGAGTGGACGCTTCAGTGCCTCGCATTGCGAGGCAGGCTGACGCGCGGTCTTCTTTTCTTCTTTTTTGCGAGTGTTAGCGTGTGAGGCTGGCCCCAACGCCGAGGGCTGGCCTACAGGCGCACGGGTCGGCACGCGCCGGCTTGCAGCGCCGCGCAGGCCGCGCCCGCCCCGGTCTCGCTCGGGAAGGGGCCGATGAGCAGGCGGGCCCCACCCGCCAAGCGCCGCAGGCCGCGCACGGCCTCGGGCCATCGTTGCGCGAGGTCGTCCCAGTGCGCGGCCGCGGCGTCGGCGTCGGCGAAGCGGCCGAGGTCGATGACCCAGGCGCCGCCGTCCGGTTCGCCCAGCGCCATCCCGGCGGCGCCCGCGGCGACGTCGAGGGCGGGCGGCGCGGCCGCGGCGGGCTGCGGCGCCGCCGATGCCGGTCGCGGCCGCGGCGCCGCCGTCGTCATCAACGGCTGCGGCTGCGGGCTTCTCCTAGCCGCCGTCGGCGGCTGCGGGCTCTTGGCCACCGTTAATAGTTGCTGTTGTGGACGCGTTGTCACCGAGACCGGTGGTGCTGCCGCGGGCGACGGGGCGGGCCCGTCCTTCAGCGCCTGGAAATAGGCGAGGTTCGTCTCGACCGCCTCCTGGCCCAGGTCGATCCGGCCGATCCGTTCCGCCGCCGCCATATCGCCCGCCAGCGCGTGGGCGATCGCCAGGTTCTGGCGGACGCGCGCGCTGCTGTCGGCGCCGTCGGCGAGCGGTTGCAAGACCTCGATGCCGCCTTGGGTGTCGCCGGCGAGCGCCAGCGAGAGGCCGTAATTCGTGCGCAGCGGCACCGAGGCCGGGTCGATGCGAAGCCCGTGCCGGTACAGCTTGAGCGCGTCGTCGTGCCGGCCGAGCAGGTCGTGCGCGACGCCCAGGAGGTTGATTAGTTCGACGTCGTCCGGATGGCGCGCCAGCAACGGTTCGAGCCGCGGCACGACCGTCTCCGGCCGGACCGTGGTCAGCATCGCCTTGGCGTAGAGCTTGGCGGCGGGGAGCGAGCCGGGCTCGCGCTCCAAGACGCCCGCCGCCGCCTTGGCCGCCGCCGCCGGCTGGCCCCTGGCGAGCACCGCGTCGCCGAACAGGAGCGCGATCTCACCGTTCTTGGGGTTGAGTTCGTGGGCTTGGCCGTAAAAGCCGGCGGCGACGCCGACCTCCCCGCCGGCCTTGGCGCCCTCGGCCATGCGCAAAAGCTGCGCCGTCTGGTCGTCGACGTCGCTCGGGCCGACCTTGTGCGCCCCCCCCGGCGGCGGCAGGTCTTCAAGGCCGCTGCCGGCACAGCCGCCCAAGAGCAGCCCGACGGCCGCCAGGACCAACGGCAACCGTCTTCCCAGCACCTTCAACGTCATCGGCGATGTCCTGCTCGGTCTCATGGAGCGCACTCTTAGGTCGATTACCCTTAACCTCATGTTAAGCCCGATCGGGCGGCCCCGGCGCAGGCACGCCTCGCCGGGCGTCAAGGCAGCGAGAGGCGGCCCAGCTTGGCCGGACGCACAGCGCCGGTGACTTCGGGCACGTTGCCGGGCTGATCGGTGATGAAGAGGGCGGCGAGAAGGGCGAACGCCATCGCCTCCTTCAGGTCGGGATCGACCCCCCGCGCGCGCGTGTCGGCCACGGGCAAGGGGTCTAGATGGTGCGCGAGGCGCCGGACGAGGTGCGGGTTGGCGGCCCCGCCGCCGCTGACGTAGGCGTGCCCGATCGAGCGGACCGGCGCCACGTGACGCCGATACGCGTCGCCGACGGCCCAGGCGGCGAGTTCGCTCGCCGTCGCGACGAGGTCCCGCCAGTCGGCCGACGTGTCCGGTGGACGCTCTCGCAGCAGCCGCTCGACGAACGCCTCGCCGTACTCTTCGCGGCCGCAGGAGCGGGGCGGCGACAGGGCGTAGTAGGGGTCGGCCCGCAGGCGCCCGAGGAGGGCCGCGTCGATCGTGCCGGCCGCCGCGATCCGCCCGTCCCGGTCGAAGCCCTCCGCCCCGCCGCTCATCCGGCGCACCAGCAGGTCGATCGGCATGTTGGCCGGGCCGCAGTCGAAGGCGATCAGCGCCTCGTCGGGGCGCTCGCGGGGGGGAACGGCGGTGAAGTTGGCGATGCCGCCCAAATTGAGCGCCAGGACGCCGACGCCCGCCTCGGCGAGGACGAGCCGGTCGAAGATCGGCACGAGCGGCGCGCCGCAGCCGCCGGCGACGATGTCGGCGCGGCGAAAGTCGGCGACGACGGGGCAGCTTAAGCGCTGCGCGACGAAGGCGGCTTCGCCCAACTGCAAGGTGGTGACCTTGTGCGCGTGGTAGACCGTCTGCCCGTGCGAGCCGACGAGGTCGGGGGCGAGGCCGCGCCCGGCGCAGAAAGCGTCGAGCGCGTCGGCGAACCAGCGCCCCACCTCCATGTCGAGCCGCGCCGCCTCGGCCGCGGACATCGCCCGCGCGTCGACGTCGAGCGCCCGGCGCAGATCGGCCGGCATGGGGACGGTCGCGCCGGCGAGCAGCGTTACCCGCGCGCCCAGCGGCCGCTCGAAGCGGCAGACGGCGATGTCGAGCCCGTCCATCGAGGTGCCCGACATCAGCCCGGCAACGACCCAGCTATCGCGCCCGGCCAACGCCGCGAGACTCACCATCGCGCGCCAATCCTCTCAAAAAACAGCCCCAAGGGCGCGCTTGATAGCACGTAATAGCGAAATAGAGCTAGGCTTTGCTCAACCTTTGCACGTAGACGGCGTGCGCCAGGGCGTAGGCGAGGAACGATGCGACGGTCAGGACGCCGACCGCCGGGACGGCGTAGGGCAACACGACCGCCGCCGTCGTCTCGCCGGCGAGCGCTGCGAGGCAGACGAGCCCCAGCCCCATCTGTGCCGCGGTCGTGACCTTGCCGAGCACCAGGGGCTCGATGCGCCGGACGAAGACGCCGCCCCGGCGGACGACGAGAAGCGCGCCGAAGACCAGTAGCAGGTCGCGGCCGAGGATGACGGCGACGAGCCAGCGCGGCACGACCGCCTCGTCGGCGACGCCGAGGTAGAGGGCACCCAAGAGCAGCTTGTCGGCGATCGGGTCGAGCGCGGCGCCGAGCGTCGTGCAGGACCCGGTCCGGCGGGCGAGCCAACCGTCGATCGCGTCCGACGCCACGGCCAGGAGCAGGAGGACGAAGGCAGCAGCGAAGCTGTTGCTTGAGAGCAAGAACAGCAGCGGAAATGCCGCGAGGAGGCGCAGGCCGGTGAGCAGGTTCGGTAGGTGGGGAAGGGTCAGTCGAAAACCGAGCGCGGCGGCTCGGGCGAGCGTTCCCAAGGATCGTCTCGAACCCCCGCCCGCCGCAAGCGCCATTCGTTTGCCTCCTGCGACACCCGCATCCCGTTCGCGCCGAGCGCGTCGAACAGGGCCTCGCGCCCGCCGATGTAACGGAGTTCGAGCGTCGCTTCTCGCTGCGACAGGCGCCGAACGACGGTCTCGCGAACCTCGGGCAGGCTTTCCATCCCCTGTCTAACCTGCACCCAGTCGCTTAAACCCGCAAGCGGCACCCGCAACGAAACCGTCGCCAGATTGTCGAGGCGCACCAAGTTGTCGTCCTGCCAGTCCTTTTCGAGCGCGTTCGCCGCCGCGTTCGCCGCCTGGGCGTAGACGTCGCCCCGATCAGCGACGAAGCGCCCGCCGAGCGGGGGCGCCGGCCAGTCGACTGCGCGGGGCAGCGACAGGTCCAGCGCCTCGGGCGCCTCGGCCGGCCCGCTCGGGGTCACGAGTACGACGAGCGCCCCCGCCGCCCCGTGCCGCTCCGCCAGCCGCCGCAAGGATCCTTCCGCGTCCTCTTGGTAGATCTCGGGGTTCAAGACTGCCTGATCGTTGGCGTCGCCCGACGGTAGACGAACGTCGAGCAGGCCGATGCCGACGTCGCCGCCGCGCCACGCCGCGCGCCAAGCGTCGGCCGGTCCCCAGAATTCCGGCCCCTGCCCCCGATCGATCGCCGGCACGATCAAGAGCGGCTCGGCCGGCCCCAGGACCATCGGCGCCCGGGCGTTCTGCAACGCCTCGTCGATCGCGTCCCGGTCGTAGGTCACGGTGAGCTTGGCGATGTAGCGGGTCGCGGCGAGCTGCTCCTCCTCAACGTCGATGCTGCGGACCAGCCGGTTGAGGTCGAGCGAGGCGATGTCGGGCGACCCGCTGCCGCCGCCGGTGAGTTCGTCCATCAGCCGGACGAGGCCCCTGCGCTGCGCCTCGTCCATCGCCCGCGCGCGCGCGGCCACGGCGTCGCCGGCGGTGACGTCGACGGCGATGTCGCGGATCGTGTAGCCGTCGAGCGCCAGCCCGCTGCCGGCGAGCGCCGTCCAGAAGACCGCCGCCAGCAGCGACGATCGGACGAGCCGAATTGCAATACGCATCGTTTCCTCTAAGCTTCGCGTCCGATCACGGCGGCCCCGGCGCCGCCCGCAACCAAGACTAGCCCCGGCCAATGACCCAAGACAAGCGCGCCGCCGACGCCTACGCCCGATCGGGCGTCGACATCGCCCGCGGTGAAGCCTTCATCGAGGCGATCCGCCCGCTCGCGGCCAAGACGGCGCGGCCGGGCTCGAACGCGGCGCTCGGCGGCTTCGGCGGCCTGTTCGACTTGAAGGCGGCCGGCTTCGAAGACCCGCTCCTGGTCGCGTCCACCGACGGGGTCGGGACCAAGCTCCTGCTCGCCGAGGCGGCGGACCGGCTCGAAGGCTTGGGCCAGGACCTCGTCGCCATGTGCGTCAACGACCTCGTCGTCCAGGGCGCCGAGCCCTTGTTCTTCCTCGACTACCTCGCGACCGGGCGGCTCGACGTCGGGCACGGGCAAAGAATCGTCACCGGGATCGCCGACGCCTGCCGGGAGAGCGGCTGCGCGCTTCTCGGCGGCGAGACGGCCGAGATGCCCGGCGTCTACGCGCCCGGCACCTTCGACCTCGCCGGCTTCGCCCTCGGCGCCGTCGAGCGGGGCTCGGTCCTGCCGAACCCTTGCGAGCCGGGCGACGTGCTGCTCGGCCTCGCCGCGTCCGGGCCGCACAGCAACGGCTTCTCCTTGATCCGCAAGATCCTGGCCGAGCACAATCTGGGCCCGCACGACCCGGCCCCCTTCGACCCGCTGCAAAGCCTCGCCGACGCCCTCCTGGCGCCGACCCGGCTCTACGTCCGCCCCTGCCTCGCCGCGATCCGCGCCGGCGGCGTCCGGGCGCTGGCGCACGTCACCGGCGGCGGCCTGATCGAGAACCCGCCGCGCGCCCTGGGACCGGGGCTGCGCGCCCGGATCGACCTCGACGCCTGGGACCTGCCGCCGGTCTTCGCTTGGCTCGCGCGCGCGGGCGACCTCGGCCGGCACGACCTCGCCCGCACCTTCAACTGCGGCCTTGGCATGATCCTCGTCGTCGCCCAGGGCGCCGTTCAGGCGGTCGAGGCGGCGCTCGACGCCGCGGGCGAACCGGCCCGCCGGATCGGCGTGATCGAAGAAGCGCCGCCGGGGACGAAGCCGTCCGTGCGCTTCGAGGGCGGCGGGGCGTGGCCCGAGCGCGCGTAGCCGTCGTCGCCTCGGGTTCGGGCTCGAACCTCCAGGCCCTGCTCGACGCCGGATCGTGCGCCGCCAAGATCGCGCTTGCCGTCGTCAACGTCCCCGGTGCTATGGCGCTGGACCGCGCTAAGGCCGCCGGCGTGCCCGGCGTGCTGGTCGACCACCGCGATTATCCGTCGCGCGAGGCCTTCGAGGCCGGCTTGAGCGCGCACCTCGCCCGGCACGGCATCGACCTCGTCTGCCTCGCCGGGTTCATGCGCGTCTTGACGCCGGGCTTCGTCGGGCGCTGGTCCAATCGCCTCGTCAACATCCATCCCTCGCTCCTGCCGGCCTTCCCCGGCCTCGACACGCACGCGCGCGCCCTTCAAGCCGGCGTCCTCCTGCACGGCTGCACCGTCCACCTCGTCCGCCCGGCCCTCGACAGCGGGCCGATCCTCGTCCAGGGTGCCGTTCGGGTACTGCCGGACGACGACGCGAGGACGTTGGCGGCGCGCGTCCTGCGGGTCGAGCACCGCTGCTACCCACTCGCCCTCGACCTCTACGCACGGGGGCTGCTCAGGGTCGAGGGCGAGCGGGTCGTCGGGGCGCGGCTGCTAATCGATGAAGAATGAACGCTTCGCGTCGGCTGCGCCGGGCTTTTCTTCTTTCTTTTTTGCAACTTTGGCCGGTCGCTACGTCCGGCGCCGCATCAGCCGGCCCACGCCCGTCGTTATGTCCTCGACGCCGGCCGAGCGGGCCATCTGCCACGCCAGCGCCTGATTGCTGCCGACGGCCGGTTTTTGCAGCCGTTCTTCGAGTCCGTCGATGATGTCGAGCGTTCTAAGGTTGGTGCAGGACAAGAAGACCGCCTCCACCCCGTCGCGCGCGCCCACGTCGAGCGCCGCCGCCTGGACAGAGGCCGGGTCGATGCGTGCCACGCGGGCCTCGACCTCCTCGCCGAACGACACGCCCTCGCAGACGTTCAGCCCCGCGGCCGCAAAGGCCGCGACGAGCGGCCCGGACACCGCCTCGACGTAGGGCGAGACGAGGCCGATGTTCCTGGCCCCGAGACGCTCGAAGGCTGCCACCGCGGCACTCAGGGGCTGCGCGACGTGGCGGACACTGGCCCCCCGCCGGACCAGCGCCTCCACCCGCCCCGTCCCAATCAAGGTCGTTCCCGACGTGCAGGCGTAGCCGATCGCATCGAAATCGATCGAGGCGGGAAGGAGGCCGACCGCGTCGGCCAGGGTCCCCTCCATCGCGGCGATCGTCGCGGGCGTCAGCCGGGCGCCGCTCGGCACGCGCGTGACGTAGAGCGCGACGTCCTGGGAGTTGAAGACGCGGCGAAAATCGTGCTCGACCGTCTCGTCCACCCGCAGCACGACCAAGCCCAGGCTGGCGCGCCGCCCGATCGGGCCGGTGAGGGAATAGGCGGCGCGCTGCATCGTTCTACCCCAGTACCGGCAGTTCCCTCGGCCCGGGCGGCGACAGGCGTTCGGCCCCCCGCCCGCGCAGGACGACGTTCTCCTCGTGCACCACGATCCGCCCCGGCACGGTCTCGACTCCCGGCTCGATCGCCAGCACCATGCCCTCGCGCAAGATCGTCCGGTCCTCGGGCATCAGCGACGGCCATTCGGTCAGCGCCAAGCCGACGCCGTGGCCGAAGCGCCCGGGCAGGGGCGAAGCACCCTCCGCGACCAGCGCCCGCTCGATGGCCCGGTGAACCTCGGCCGCCGTGGCCCCCGGCCGGGCGGCGGTGATGCCGGCCTCGGCGGCGGCGAGGAGGGCGGCGTGGGCGCGCTTGACCCCCTCTCGCGCGTGGCCGACGGCGAAGTTCCGGTCGAGGTCGCAGAAATAGCCGTCGCACACGACGCCGGTGTCCAGCATCAGCAGGTCGCCCGGCGCCAGCGGCCGGGGCGTCGCTGGCGAGATCACGTCGGCGTAGCCGCCGGGACCGGCACCGCCGGCGAGGTAGCCCACCCAGTCCGCCCCCTCGCGCAGGCAGGCGATCTGAAAGTCGCGGAAGACCATATCGAGCCGCCGGCCCGGCCCGGCGAATTCGGCGACGCGCTTAAAGGCGCCGCCGGCGGCGCCGCACGCCCGGCGGATCTTGGCGATCTCCGCCAACGACTTGACCTCGCGGACGCGGCGGACGATCCCCGTCGCGTCAACCACCGCACGGGGCGCGATGAGGGCGCGGACGCGCTCAAGGTCGGCCAGCGGCATCCTCAACTGCGTTTCCGGCCCCATCGGCAGGCCCAGGCGCCCGTGGTGCGGGACCGCGCCCGCCAGCGCGTCGGCCAGCAGGGTGACGCCGTCGTCCCCGAGGTGCGGCGAATCCCAGGTCCGGACGTCCTCCAGCCACGTCGCCCCCATCGCGGCGGCACCGATCGACGGGACGACGGCGACGGGACGACCCCGCGCCGGCACGATCACGAACCAGGGCCGCGTCGGGCTCGCCCAAAAACGGGTGAGAAAGCCGGTGACGTAGTAGATATCCGCCGCCGTGGTCAGCAGGAGCGCGTCGAGGTCCGCCGCCGCCATCGCCGCCTGCAAGGCGTCGTTGCGCCGTTGGAACTCCGAGACCTCGAAGCCGCGCTCCGCCCCCGTCACGGCGCCTCGACCCCCTCGCTCAAGAAGGCGAGCACCCGGCTGTCGGGCCGAAGCCGCAGCGCCTCCCGTTCCGGCCCCGCCGCCGCCGTCAAGAGGGCGGCGACGCCGGCGCCGCCCGAGGGCGTCGTTGCCAACCCGGCGGCACGAAGTGCCGCGACGCCGGCTAGCACCTCCTCCTCGTCGATCGTCGCGAACGCGTCGGCGTCGCGGGCGAGGCCGGCGAGCGCCAAGAGCGAGGGCTCCTTGCAGTCGAGCCGCCCCATGCACGAGACCGGGCCGGAAGCGACGACGGCGCGCCCGGCCCGGATGCTCTCGACGAGGGCCGGCGCCGCCTTTGGCTCGACGACGACGGTCAAAGGGGCGTCCCCCCAGCGTTCGCGCGCGAGTGCCGCGATCGACGCCGCCATGCCGCCGACCCCGGCTTGGAGAAAGACGTGCGTCGGCGGCGCCGGCATCGCGTCCACCGTCTCGGCGATCATCTGAAGGTAGCCCTCCATCACCCGGCGCGGGATCGCGACGTAGCCGGGCCAGGAAGCGTCCGACAACAGCACCCAGCCGTGCCGCTCCGCCGCCTCCGCCGCGGCCGCCATGCTGGCCTCGTAGGTGGCACCCGCCCGCTCGACCCTGGCACCGTAGGCCCGCAGCCGCCCGGCGAACGCCTCGGGCACGCTCCTCGACAGGTAGACAACGGCGGTCGCCCCGAAGACCCGCGCCCCGGCCGCGACCGAGAGGCCGTGGTTGCCGGCGCTCGCGGCGACGTAGACTTTGCCGGACAAGGGGCCGGACAGGGCGCCGGACAAGGACGCGTCGCCCGCCTCGGGTCCCGCCGCTGCGCAGGCGTCGCGGGCGATGACGTAGGCGGCGCCCAGCGCCTTGAAGCTGCCCAGCCCCATGCGCGAGCGCTCGTCCTTCAGGCTGACTTCCGCCACCCCCGCCCGTTCGGCGAGGCCCGCCGCCGCCAAGAGGGGCGTCGCGCCAAAGGCGGGGCAGCGCGCCAGCAAGCCCGCGACGGCCCCGGCGTCGGTGCTGGGCCACGTCGCCTCCCCCGACCACAGCCCCTCGATCCCGCGACCCCGGTAAGGGTTGTCCTGAACGATCATGGCAAAGCCCCCTCCTCTGCCCCCGCAGCTTAGCACCATTTAAGGCTTCCGGAAATCAGCCTTGCTTTGTTTTGCAGTTTTGTGCATGTTTATGCTGTTTCTCGCCACTGTTGGTCTGCATCATGAACCTGGACCTCAACAACCCCGACATTCGCCGCACCCTTTTGGCCGAGCGTTTGAAGGGTCGGGCACCGCTTGTTGCGGCCGCGCTCGCGCAGGAGTTCGACGTGTCCGTCGACACCATACGCCGTGATCTCACCGTGCTCGAACAAGACGGTTTGGTGCGTCGCGTGCGCGGCGGGGCGGTGCCGGTCTCGCCGCCCCAACAGCCTTTCTATCGCCGCGCCAAGCAGCCGGACGCGGTGGCGGAGGCCCTCGTCGCGCGGGCGGTCGGATTGATCGATCCGCACGCAACGGTGTTTTTCGACGGCGGCACGACGGTCCTGGCCTGCGCCCGCCGCCTGCCCACGCCCTTTGCCGGCCTCGTCGTGACGCCAGCGCCGGCGGTGGCGCTCGCCGCGCAAGAGCAGGGGGCGAACGTCGTGCTGATCGGCGGTCGTTTGAGCTTTGAGGGCGCGATCGCCGTCGGCGCCGAGGCCGAGCGGGCGGTGGCGCGATGCGCCGCCGACCTTTGCCTGCTCGGCACGTGCGGCCTCGATCCGGGCTTCGGGCTGAGCGCCGATGACGGCGACGAGGCGAGCCTAAAGCGTGCGATGGCGCGCGCGTCCGCGCGCGTGTGCGTCGTTGCGGCAAAGAGCAGGCTTGGGCGGCGCGCGCGCCACCAGGTGCTGTCGTGCGAAGCCTTAGACATCTTAGTGACGGACGCACCCGAGCAGGAGACGGCCGGCTACGCGGCCTTTGACGTCGAGGTTCACGGTGGCTGACGGCGTCGCCCTTCGTCCCGACGCGCCCGTTCTGACCGACCCGCCGTGGCGGGCGGTGGCGGCGATGTTCTTGTTCAACGGCGCGCTGTTCGGCGCGTGGGCCTCGCGCATTCCGGTTATCAAGGAGCGGTTCGAGCTGGACGCGGGCGCGCTGGGATTACTGTTGCTCGCGCTCGCGGCCGGGGCCATCGTCTCGTTTCCGTTGGCGGGCGCACTGTCGGACCGGATCGGCGCCGCCAGACTGACCAGGGCGATCGCGCTCGTCTACGCGCCCGCCCTGGCCGCAATTGGCCTCAGCCCCGACCTCGCGCTGCTGGGATCGGCCGTTTTGCTGTTCGGGGCCGCGCACGGCGCGATGGACGTTGCCATGAACGGCTGGGCGGCCGAAGTCGAACGATCCCTCAAGCGCCCGGTCATGTCGGGCTTTCACGCGATGTTCAGCTTGGGCGCCGGTCTGGGCGCCGGTTCGGGCTTCATCGCGGCGGAGATGGACGTCGGCGTGGCGGTTCATTTCCTCCTATTCGCCGCCCTCGTCGCTTTTCCCGCGCTGGCCCTGGCTAGGGTGCCTTGGACGAGCGCCACGTCTGTCCCAGGGTTGGGACAGCGCCGCCCGTTCCTTGCCGTGCCGCGCGGTCGATTGCTTCTCATCGGCTTGGTCGCGGCGTGCGTCGCGCTCGGTGAAGGCGCGATGGCCGATTGGAGCGCGGTTTTCCTGGTCACGGTGGCGGCGGCCAGCGAGGCGACCGCAGCACTCGGCTATGCGGTCTTCTCGATCACGATGGTGGCGACCCGACTGCTCGGCGATCGGATCGTTCACCGCTTCGGGCCGGTAGCGACCGCGCGCGCGAGCGGCGGCATCGCACTGACGGGAGTTTTGCTGGCCACGCTCGGCGCGGATCGGGTGTCGGCTCTCGCCGGGTTCGCGCTCATGGGCGTCGGTTACGCGGTGGTGATGCCGCTGGTGTTCTCGCGCGCCGCGAACGATCCGACTGCGCGGCCCGGCACGGCGATCGCCAGTGTGGCCACGTTCGGTTACGGCGGGATGCTGCTCGGCCCGCCCGCCATCGGCTTTCTGGCCGAACTGATCTCGCTACGGGCCGCGTTCGGCCTGCTCGCCTTGCTCGCGGGCGTGGTCGTCACGCTCGCCTTTTTGCTGCGGGCACCTGGCCCGGCACGCCGATAGACGTTCAGCACCATGAAAAACGGGCCCCCAGCCGCCTGGAGGCCCGTTTTCGTTCTTAAAGACAGGCCCGATCGCGGCCTTAGGCGGCGAGCGACTTGGTCTCCTCGATGTTCTTCTGCACGCGCGCGACGACGAGGTCGGCCACCTGCTGCTGCGCCTTCAGGCCGATCTCGGTCTGGGCCTTGCCGGTCTCGACGGCGTGCTCGGTGACGGCCTTCATCTTGGCGAGGACGTCCTCGGCCGCCGGCCGACCGGCCTCGTTCGAGACGCGGCCGTTGAGGCCGTTGAACGCGCCGCCCGACTTGTTGAGCCACGCAACCTGAAGCTTGAAGATTGCCTGCGTCGCGTCGGCGAAGACCTGCTGCGCCCGCACGAACGTGTCGAGATTGGCTTTTTGCATCGCCTGCAGCGCCTCGATGTTGACGAACTTCGGGGCCTGGAAGGCATCGGTCTTGTGGACGGTCATGCGACGATCTCCTGTGATGGGTGCCCGCAGCATTTTGCTGCACTGCACAATAAGTGGGCGGTCGACCGGCGGGTTCAAGGCATTTTTATTGCATCGCAGCAATTTCTTTCTCAGCGCAGCTTGGCGAGGAGGGCGAGGAGGGTGTCGGCCTCGGCCGGGCTCAACGGGGCCAGGGTCTCGGCGGTGATCCGCCTCGCGTTCGGCAGCAATCCGGCGACGAGGCTCCGGCCGGCGGGGCTTAAACTCACGACGAGGCGGCGGGCGTCGTCGGGGTCGTGGTCGATCGCGACGAGGCCGCGCTTGGCGAGGCGATCGACGACGCCCTTGATCGTGGCGGCGTCCATCGCGGTCGAGCGGCCGAGCCGGTTCTGCGACAAAGGCCCCGCCTCGGCGAGCTTGGCCAGTACCGCCCACTGGGTCGGGGTCAGGTCGTCGCCGATCGAGGCGGCGAAGATCGCGGCGTGGCGCTGGCTCGCCTGACGCAGCACGAAGCCGATCTGGGATTCCAGAAGGTAGGGTGCCGGCGGCGTCATCGCCTCATCGTCGGCCTCAGACGGCGAGGTAGGCGTCGCGGACCTCCGGGTGCGCCTCCAGTTCGGCGATGCTGCCGGAGAAGCGCACGCGGCCCTGCTCAATGACGTGCGCCCGGTCCGAGATCGCCTTGGCGAAGTGCAGGTTCTGCTCGGAGATCAACAGGCTCAGGCCCTCCGCCTTCATCGCGCGGATCGCGTCGGCCATCTGCTCGACGATCAGGGGTGCGAGCCCCTCCGAAGGCTCGTCGAGGAGGACGAGGGCAGGATTGCCCATCAGCGTGCGGGCGATGGCGAGCATCTGCTGCTCGCCGCCGCTCAAGGAACGACCCAACTGCCGCCGCCGCTCGGCGAGGTTGGGAAAGAGCCCGAACAGCTTGCCCGCGTCCCAGGCGGCGGCACCCGGCCGAACGTCCCGCCGGCCGACCTCCAGGTTCTCGTCGACGGTGAGGTCGGCGAAGATGCGGCGCTCCTCGGGCACGTAGCCGAGGCCCCGACGGCAGACCCGGTGCGGCGGCCAGCCGGCGACGTCCTCCTCCATGAAGCGCACGCGGCCGCGGGCCGGCTTGAGGAGGCCGATGATGCTCTTCAGCGTCGTCGTCTTGCCGGCACCGTTGCGGCCGAGCAGTGCCGCGACCTCGCCCCGACCGACGCCGAGCGCCACGTCGTGCAGGATGTGCGCGTTGCCGTAGAATGCGTGCAACCCCTCGACCTCAAGCAAGGTTTGGTGCCTTCGCCGCGTAGGTGGTGCCGCCGCCGAGGTAGATTTCCTTCACCTTCGGGTCCGTGCTGACCTCCTCGACCGAGCCCTGCGCCACCAACTCGCCCCGGTTGAGGACGAGGACGCGCTGCGCGTGCTCGAAGACCACGTCCATGTCGTGCTCGGTGAACAGGACGCCGATGCCGTTCGTCCGCGCGATCTCGGCCGCGAGCCGCATCAAGTCCTTGCGCTCGGCCGGCGCCATGCCGGCGGTGGGCTCGTCCATCAGCAACAGCTTGGGCTCGCCCACCAGCGCCACGGCGAGTTCGAGCCGCTTGACGTCGCCGTAGGCGAGGACGCCGGCGGCGCGGTCGGCCTGGGGCTTCATGCCGACGCGCTCCAAGAGGCCGAGCGCGGCGTCGCGGTGCAGCCGCCACGCCGAGCGGAAGGGCGCGTAGGTCTGGCGGTGGTAGGACGCGAGCGCCACCTGCACGTTCTTCACCACCGTCATCGAAGCATAAGTTTGGGTGATCTGGAAGGTGCGGCCGACGCGCAGGCGCCAGATCCGCCGCGGCGGCAAGCCGACCAGTTCGGTGCCCTCCAGCCGCACGCTGCCGCTATCGGGCCTGAGCCCGCCGTAGAGCATGTTGAAGCAGGTCGACTTGCCGGCGCCGTTCGGGCCGATCAGCGCCAGCACCTCGCCGCGCGCCACCTCGAACGACACGTCGCGCACGGCGGTGACGCCGCCGAAGCGCTTGTTCAGGCCGCGCACGGCGAGCAGGCTCACGCCGGCGCCGCCTCGGGCTCACCCGCGCGGCGGCGCCGGAACAGGTCCTTGACCCCGACGAGGCCGCCCGGAAAGAGGACGACGATCAGGACGATGAGAACGCCCAAGGCGAGGCGCCAGTACTCGAAGCGGGTCAGGTAGTCCTCCAGGATCAAGAACGCGGTCGAGCCGACGATCGGGCCGCTCAAGGACTGTACGCCGCCCAAGAAGACGGCGATCAGCGCGTCGAACGAGCGGGTGATCTCCATCTCGGTCGGGAACACGCTGCCCTTGGCGAAGACGAAGAGCCCCCCCGCGATCCCGGCCATGGCACCGGCGAGCGTGAACGACAGCCAGCGTACGCGCTTGACGTCGATGCCGATCGCCTCCGAGCGGCGCTCAGAGTCGCGCGCGGCTCGTAGCGCGTGGCCGAGCGGGGTATAGGCCAGGAGCCGCAGCCCCAACACCCCGCCGCCGGCGACGACGAGGGTCAGGTAGTAGTAGACGTTAGCACCGCCGGCCCAGGCTGCCGGCCAGATCCCTAAGATGCCGTCGTCGCCGCCGGTGACGGCGATCCACTGCGTCACGATCGACCAGAGCACCTGGGCAAACGCGAGCGTCAGCATGGCGAAGTAGACGCCGCTCAAGCGAACGCAGAACCAGCCGACGAGAAACGCGACGAGGCCGGCGCCGAGCGGGGCCGAGAGCATGGCGAGCGGCATCGGCGCGGCGAGGTACTTGACCGCCAGCGCCGCCGCGTAGGCGCCGCCGCCGAAATAGGCGGCGTGGCCGAACGAGACGAGGCCGCCGATGCCCAGGATGTAGTGCAGGCTGGCGGCGAACAGGCAGAAGATGAGGATGTCGGTGGCGAAGACGAGGAGAAAGCCGTCGTCGAGGAGCGGCAGGCAGGCGAGGAGGACGAAGATGACGGCGGCCGCGAACCACTGCCCCACCCCGAAGCGGTGGAGCGGGGTCTCGGCCAAGCCCGGCGTCGCGGCGCCCTCGCCGGCGCGCTCGGGCCGGCCGAGGAGGCCCCAGGGGCGGACGACGAGGACGACGGCCATCGCGACGAACATCAAGACGAGCGAGCTTTGCGGCAAGAGCCAGACGCCGAAGACGTTGAGTTCCGAGATCAGGACGGCGGCGATGTAGGCGCCCAAGATGCTGCCCATGCCGCCGACGACGACGACGACGAAGGCGGGGGCGAGGATGGCGAAGTCCATCAGCAAATCGGCCCCGCCGCGCGGCAGTTGCGCCGCACCGCCGAGGCCCGCCAGCGCCGAGCCGAGGACGAAGACGCCGGTGAACAGCCACGTCTGGTTGACGCCCAAGGCCGCCACCATCTCGCGGTCCTCGGTCGCGGCCCGGACCAGGACGCCGGCCCTGGTCTTGTTGAACAGGAGCCAGAGGCCCCCCAGCACCAGGAGGGCGAGCGCGATCAGGGCGAGGTCGTAGACCGGCACGGGCTCGTCCAGGATACGGATGGCCCCCTCCAGCCCCGGCGCCCGCGGCCCCAGCAGGTCCTCGGCCCCCCAGGTCATCAAGGTGAGGTCCTGGACGATCAGGATGACGCCGAAGGTGGCGACGAGCTGGTAGAGTTCGGGCGAACGGTAGATCGGCTTCAAGACGACCACCTCGACGACGAGGCCGACGAGCCCGACCGCGAGTGCTGCCAAGAGGAGGCTGGCCCAGAAGCCTAACCCTCCCGGCAGAAGGGTGGTGAGCGTGTAGGCGATATAGGCGCCCAGCATGTAGAACGAGCCGTGGGCGAAGTTGACCACGCGGGTCACGCCGAAGATGATCGAGAGGCCGGACGCGACCAGGAACAGGGCCGACGCGCTGGCGAGCCCGGTCAGCAACTGGGCGACGATGAAGCCGACGGACAAGGCGCCCTCCCCTTCTGGCTTGCTCTCTAGCTTGCGGTCCCGAACAGGCTCAATCGCTCGCCGGGCGCAGCTTTCTCACCTCCGCGTCGTCGGGCAGGTAATCGGCGCCGTCGAGCATCTGCCAGTCGACCATGACGCCCTTGCCGTCTTCGAGCGCCGTCGTGCCGACCCAAGCCCCCATCGTCGATTGGTGGTCGATGGCGCGAAAGGTGATCGGCCCCATGGGGCTGTCGAACTCCAGGCCCTTCATCGCGTCGATCAGCGCCTCGGTCTCGGTCGAGCCCGCCTTCTCGATCGCGGCCGCGATCGCCTTCATCGTGTTGTAGCCGACGATTGCCCCGAAGCGGACCTCGTCGCCGAAGCGCTCCTGATACGCCTTGATGTAGGTTTGGTGCGCCGGCTCCTCGATCGCGTACCAGGGGTAGCCGGTGACGAGCCAGCCCTCCGGCGCCTCGCTTCCCAAGGGGTCGAGGTATTCGGGCTCGCCGGTGAGCAGGCTCGTGACGAAGCGCCCGTCGAACAGGCCGCGCGTCGTGCCCTCGCGGACGAACTTGGCGAGGTCGGTGCCGAAGGTGACGTTGTAGATCGCGTCGGGCTTCGCCGCCTCCAGCGCCCGCACCTCGGCGCCGGCGTCGATCTTGAAGAGCGCGGGCCACTGCTCTGCGACGAACTCGACCTCGGGGCGCCGCTCCTTCAAGAGCTTCTTGAAGTTGGCGACCGCCTCCTGGCCGTAGGCGTAGTTCGGCGCGATCGTCGCCCAGCGCACAGCCGGGTTCTTCGCCGCCGCCTCGGCCAGCATGTCGGCCTGGGTGTAGGTCATCGGCCTGAGACGAAAGGTGTAGCGGTTGCCGTTCGCCCAGGTCAGCGCGTCGGCGAGCGGCTCGGCCGCGACGAAGAGGCGCTGCTTTGCCCCGGCGTAGGACGCGAGCGCCAAGCCGACATTGCTGAAGAACGAGCCGGAGATCAGGGCGACGCCGTCGCGGCCGAACAGTTCCTCGGCGATCTTCACCGCCTCGCCCGGCTCGCCCTGGTCGTCGCGCGAGACGAATTCGAGTTCCTGGCCGAGGACCCCGCCGGCCTCGTTGATCTCATCGATCGCCATCTCGGCGCCCTGACGGTAGGGGACCGTGAACGCCGGCAGGCGCTTGTAGCTGTTGATGTCGCCGATCTTGATCGTCTCGGCCGCCGCCGGCAGCGCCAACAGCGCGGCGCAGCCGACCAGCAGCGCCCGCAAAACTTTCGCTCTTGTCATTGTCTTCTCTCCCGTTACGTTCGCGCCGTTCCTCAGGCGTCGGCGCCCGCCTCGGCCGCGATCCCCGCCTCGGCCGCGAGCATGGCCTCGATCGTGCGGCGGTAGAGGATCGGGCCGCGGTCGATCGCGAGCCGCACCGGCCGGCGCGGCGGTCGGCGCCTCTCCTCGGCCTCGATCGCTTCAAGCACCTCCTTGTCCTCGGCGAACGCGACGCGGAACATGGCGTCCATCTGCCCGGCGGCGTCCGCGTCCTCGACCGCCGCGTTGCGGATGTGCATCCAGTGGTCGATCGTCGTCGTGGCGTCGATCGGGGTGAGGAAGTGGATCGCCAGGATGCGCGTCCCCTGCCCGCGCGTGTCGTGGTCGAGCTTGGCCCCGACGTCGGCGCTGCCGAAGTCGATCAGCGCGATGCTCGGCGGGTAGAGATAGTAGTAGTGCCAGCGATCGACGTTGCGCTCGAAGCCGCCGAACTTTTGGAAGAACCCGACCGGGGGCGCGTCCTTGATCCAGCGCGAGGTGACGATCACGCCGTCATCGCGCTTCTCGGTCTTGACCGGCACGTCCTCGCCGGCGGCGCTGCCGAGCGTCGTCGGGTGGACGAAGCTGACGTGCGCCGGATCGCATAGATTGTCGGCGACGTTGAGGTAGCCGGCTTCGAGGTGGAGCGCGTCGCCCAGGTGCGCGGCCCAGGCCGGGTCGGTGAACTCGGGCAGGTCGAAGATGTCCCTTGTGTCGGCCGCGTCCTTCTCGCCCATCCAGACCCAGACGATCCCGTGCCGCTCGTGCATCGGGTACGACCTGACGCGGGCCGCGTCCGGGATGACGTCCTGGCCGGGAGCCCGGACGCAAGCGCCCGTGCTATCGAAGGTCAGGCCGTGGTAGCCGCAGCGGATCGCGTCGCCGATCAAAGCACCCTTCGAGAGCGGCAGGAGCCGGTGCGGGCAGCGGTCCTCCAGGCCGACGAGGCCCCCGTCGGTCGTGCGGTAGACGGCGATGTTGTCCTCAAGGACGGTGACCCGCTTGATCTCGCGGCCGAAGTCGCGGCCCCAACCGGCGACGTACCACGCGTTGCGCACGTAAGGCATCCCGGCGTCTCCCCCCGTCTCGGGCGCGCGGCTCACCGCAGCCCATCCTTGCCCATGACCTCGTCAGCCTTCAACCCCCCGACGCGCGGCAGCGGCCGACCGCTATCGGTGACGGCGACCGCGACCAGGATCTCGCCCGCCCGCGGCGCGTCGTTCAAGCGCACCTCGATGCCGTCGAAGTGCGAGCGGACGTAGGCCGCGTGTTTATGCCCGAGCGGCACGTCGAGCGGCTGGCCGGGCCCACCCATCTTCTTCGACGATGGCACCAGCGCGGCGCCCCCGCCGACGGCGGCGCGCAACGGCGCGCCCAGCTTCGGGTGCAAGATCGCGGCGGCGTGCTCCAGTTCGCCCGCCTCGCCGACCATCGCCGCCTTGCCGTAGCTCTCGGCCGCTGCCGGCGCGATGCCGAGCGCCTCGACGGCGCGTTTTCCTAAGAGCCCGCCCAGTTCTTCGCCGATCAGGATTAGGTCGCTCAAGTCCTCGACGTAGCGCCCGGCGAACGGGTTGGCGATCACGGCGACCGCGACGGCCTTGCGCGTCGGCGGGTCGATCGCCCGGCCCATCTCCCGGTGCGTCTCCTCGACGACGACGACGAGCTTGCGGATGTCGGCCCTCATCGCAGCCCGTCCTCCCCGACGATGTCTTCCGCTTTGAGCCCGCCGACGCGGGCGTGGACGCGCGGCCCCGTCGTCATGACGAGGACCAGGACCATCTCGTCGACCCGCGGCGCGTCGGGAACGCCGACCTCGATCGAGGACAGGTGGCTGCGGACGTAACTCGCCTCGACGTGCGTCACCGGCACGTCGAGGCGGGCGCCGACGCCGCCGACCTTCTTGGTCGAGGGCACGATCGCCTTGGCCCCCCCCAGCACCTCGCGCATGGCGTAGCCGCCGGGCGCGTGCCAGAGGGCGCCGTGCTCCAGTTCGCCGCCGCCGCCGACGATGGCGCCCTTGCCGTAGCCCCGCACGGCGTTTTTGCCGCCGAGGCGTTCGGCGAGCGTGCTTGCCATGTCGAGCCCGAGCGGGCGCAAATCGTCCATGAAGGGGGCGATGTCATCGACGTGGCGCCCGGCGAACGGGTTGGCGATGACCGCGAGGACGGCGCCCTGCAACAGCGGCTCATCGAGCGGCGGGCCGCCCTCGTGATAGATTTCCTCGACCAGGACCAACCGCTTGCGCAACACGATTTCAGGCACAGATCACCTCCCGTTCACGCCCCAGGGCGGGAAAGCCGCCGACGAGGCGCAAATCGCCCCGCAGGGCGAGCGCCGCACCCAGGATCAGCCCCTCGCCGCACCAAGCCTCCGCCAACGCCGCGCCGGCGTCGAGCGCCGTCTTGACCTCGCCCCGGCCGAGCGGCCCCACATCCAGCGTCACCAAGCGCCCGCCGAGGTCGCTGTCGGGGTCGATCGCGTCGGCCCGTTCGCGGCGCACACTCCCGTGGCCCGGCAGGTTGACGGCGCCCGCGATCAGCGTCGCGGCGGCGTCGGCCAGGGCGGCGTTGGCGGCGAGGACGGTGACGGCGTCGGCGATGCCGAGCGAGAAGCTGCGGCCATGCCGGCCCGAGGTGGCGACCCCCATCGCCGCCTCCAGCGCCACCCGGCCGAACGGCGCCGGCCCGTCCGGCGCGTGGGCGATGCCGACGTCGAGGCGCTCGCCCGGTGCGAGGTGGACGGCGATGTCGCCGCCGTCGTTGACGTAGGCGCGGGGCAGGTCGGCGGCGGAGAGCATCGAGGATAGCACCTCGTCGGCGACGGCGCCCGCCACCGCCGCCATCGGCGTGACGAAGCGGCGGTCGGCGAAGGGCGCCACGGCGGCGGCCATGCGCCGGCCGACGGGGCTTGTCGGCCCCGACCCGTCAACCTTCGCGGGTGCCCGCAAGGCCGGCAGTTCGGCGCAGAGTTCGTCGAGCACGGTGGCGAAACGCCGGGTCGCCGCGGCGTAGGCGGCGCGGCGCTCGACCACCCCGCCGAACGCCTCGACCACGAGGTCGATCGGGCCGTCGTGCAGGTGCAGCCGGCGGCCGTCGGGCAGGAGGCGGGCTTGCCCCCTCACGCCGTTCTTCCCGCCGCCGGCCGCGCGACGCGGCGCAGATCGGCGCCGATCTCGTCCAGGCGCCGGACGTGGCCGGTGTGCCCGCCGAGCGCTTCGTAGGCGTCGAGCCTCAGCGTGAACTCGACCGGGGCGACGAGCGCCGGGGTCGGCACGTAGCCGAACGCGTTCTCGGGCAGGCGGGTGACGTCGACCATGAAGGTGATCCCGCCGCCGGGCCAGACGTAGACCGGCGCCCCGCCGCAGGTGACGCGGGTCAGTGCGTCCTTGACCGAGCGGGTGAGGTTGACCGGGTTCTCGGTGACGCCGGCGCGCAAGGACCCCCCGGCCCCGCCCATGAAGAGGACGGTGCAAAGGGCGGGCTCGCAGTTCTCGGCGATGCGCCCGACCGAGGGGGCGAGATCGGGCGGCAGGTCGCGCTGGATGGGCCGGAGGTCGCCGTCGAGGACGAAGTAGCCGTACTGCTCGCCGGTCGTGCTGACCATGAGGAGGCGCAGGCCCGGCCACGCCGTCTTCGGGTCGAAGTCGCCCAGGATCGTGAGCGGATCGGCGACGTCGGTGCCGCCCCAGCCGGTGCCGGGCCGCGCCACCTGGAAGTAGCGCCCCGGCGTCGAGCGCCGGCCCTTGAGGCGCACCCCCGTCGGCGGAACGTCGAGCAGGCGCCCGGCCTGGTGCTCAGAAAGGACGCCGGTGATGTGGTCGTCGACGACGACGACCTCGTCGACCAGCCCGTGCCACTGCTTGGCGAACATGCCGATCGTGGCCGAGCCGCAGCCGACGCGCATCCGGGCCTCGGCGACGCCGTTGACGACCGGCGGGTGCCCGGCCCGAACGACGACGCTTACCCCCTCGTCGACGTCGAGCGCGACGGGCTTGCCGTTGCACAGATCGAGCAGGGTGGCGCAGGTGACGCGTCCCTCCTTCTTGCCGCCGCCGGTGAGGTGATGCACGCCGCCGATCGAGAGCATCTGCGAGCCGTACTCGCCCGTCGTGACGTGGCCGACCGGCTCGCCCCCGGCCCGGACCAGGGCGCGCTCGGGGCCTAGATGCCGGTCGGTGTCGATCTTCACCTTGGCGCCGCAGTAGCTGAAGATGCCCTCGGTCACGACCGTCACCACGTCGATCCCGTCGATCTCGGCCGCGACGATGAAGGGGGCCGGCTTGTAGTCGGGGTAGGTCGTGCCGGCGCCGATCGCGGTGACGAAGGTGTCCGGCCCCTGCAGCAGCCGGCCGTCCCACTCGGCCTCGGCCCCGAACGGGACGACGGCACCGCCGGCCGCCAGCGTCCGATCGAGAACGACGTGCGGGTCGAGGCGGACGAGGTCGCCGTCATCGTTGCCGTAGCGGTCGCAGGCGCCCGTCCGGCCCGGCCGGATCTGGCACATCACCGGGCAGGCGTCGCAGCGGATCGTGGAGGGGGCCAGGGCGCTCACGCCGACGCCCCCGCCGCCAGGATCGCGGCGCGCACCCGGTCGGGCGTGGCGGGCACGCGGCGAACGCGGGCGCCGGTCGCGTCGAAGATCGCGTTCAAGATCGCGGGCGCCGTCGGGATCAGCGCCTGCTCGCCGATCCCCTTGGCGCCGAAGGGGCCGAGCGGCGTCGGCGCCTCGATCAGGATGCTCTCGATCGGCGGCACGTCGCCCGCCGTCGGGATCAGGTAGTCGTGCAGGTTCTCGCCCCGGCCGGGGACGAACTCCTCCATCAGGGCAAGGCCGAGACCCTGCGCGACGCCGCCCTCGATCTGGCCCTCAATGAGCGTCGGGTTGATCGCCCGGCCGACGTCGTGCGCGGCGGTGACCTTCAAGACCTTGACCGTGCCGAGGTCGGTGTCGACCTCAATCTCGGCCATGTGCGCGCCGAAGCCGTAGACGGCGTAGGGGTCGCCCTGGCCGTTCGCGTCGAGCGCCGTCGTCGGCGGGTCGAAGGTGGCCTCGCCCGTCAGCACGTAGCCGCGCCCGTCGGCGGGCAACTGGTCGAGCTTCAGCGCGCGGGCGTGGTCGCCCTCGGCGACACAGATAAGGCCGTCCTCGAAGGTCAGCCAAGCACCCTCGCCGGCGTTGGCGAGGCGCAGCAGCTCGCGCCGGAGCGCCAAACCCGCCAGTTCCGCCGCCTTGCCGCTGACGAAGGTCTGGCGGGAGGCCGAGGTCTTGCCGGCGTCGGGGGTGAGGCCGGTGTCGGCGCCGAGGCGATCGAAGCGGTCGATCGGGGCGCCGAGCGCATCGGCGCAGATCTGCGTGATGACGGTGTTGGCGCCCTGGCCGATATCGACGGCGCCCTGGTGCAGCGCCACGCGCCCGTCGGGTTTCAACCCGACCAGGATGGTGGACGGGTTCGGCAGGGCCGTGTTGCCGCAGCCGTACCACATGCCGGCGACGCCGATGCCCCGCCGCTTCGGCCCGGCCGCGTCGGCGTTGAAGGCGGACGCCGCGTCGCGTGCGCGCCGCCAGTGCGGCCGGAGCGCTTCGAGGCAGTCCTTGATGCCGACGCCATCGCCCAAGACCTGCCCGGTCACGGTCGGCGTCGTGCCGTCGAGCGCGTTCATGACGCGAAATTCGAGCCTGTCCAGCCCGAGCCGGTCGGCGAGCTCGTCGAACAACTGCTCTTGCGCCACGCCCGCCTGCGGCACGCCGAAGCCGCGAAAGGCGCCGGCCGGCACGCAGTTGGTGTGCACGGCCCGCGTCCGGGCGCGGTAGTTCGGGATCAGGTAAGGCCCCGACGCGTGCACCGGCACGCGGTTGGCGACCGTCGGCCCCCAAGACGCGTAGGCGCCGGTGTTGAAGTCGGCCGCAAAGTCCATCGCGACGAGCCGGCCGTTCACGTCGGCGCCGATGCGGGCACGGATCGCGGCCGGGTGGCGCTTGGTCGTCGCCATGATCGATTCGCGCCGCGAGTAGACCATCCGCGCCGGCCGCCCGGTGCGCCACGCCGCCAGCGCCACGTAGGGCTGGACCGAGAGGTCGAGCTTCGCGCCGAAGCCGCCGCCGACGGCGGTGGGCACGATCCTGACCGCCTCGGGGGCGAGGCCCAGGATCGCCGCCAGCTCGGCGCGGTTCATGTAGGGCGCCTGCGTCGCGGTCCTGACCTCGATCGCGTCGCCGACTCTGAGCGCGCTCGCGGCCTCGGGCTCGATGTAGGCGTGCTCGACGAAGCCGGTCGCGAACGCCCCCTCGACCACGGCCGCGGCCGCCCCGAAGCCGGCTTCGAGGTCGCCGCGGGCGACGTGCCCGCGCACGAGGACGTTGCCCTCGCGGCCGGGGCAGACGGTGTGCGCGTTCGTTTCGAGCGCGCCCTCGACGTCGAGGACGGGCGGCAGGGGCGTCCAGACGACGGGAAACCCGCCCAAGTCGAGCGCCTCGATCGCGTCCGCCCCGCCGACGACCGCCGCCACCGGCTCGCCGCGGTAGCGGGTCTCGCCGACGGCGAACACGGGCTGGTCGGCAAACGCCGGGATGACGCCGAAGCGGTTGACGCCCGGTACGTCGGCGGCGCTCAGGACGCGCACGATGCCGGGGTGGCGGCAGCGGTAGGCGTCGAGGTCGCCCAGGACGAACGACGCCCGGTGGTGCAGGCCGCGCACGAGCCGCACCAGGAGCGCCCCCTCGGGCGCGGCGTCGGCGCCGAAGATTTCGCGCCCGTTCGCCTTCAAGACACCGTCGAGCCGCTCGATCCTGGCGCCGACGGCGGCACCGGCTGCGGGCGGTTCGGCCGCCCCCGCGCCGCCGCCCGCGTCCATCACGGCCCGCACCGGCTTGCGGTAGCCGGTGCAGCGGCACAGGACCCCGCCGAGCGCGTCGGTCGCCTCGGCCTCGCTAGGCTCAGGGTTGCGGCGCAGGAGGTCGGTGGCGCAGACCAGCATCCCCGGCGTGCAGACGCCGCACTGGACGGCGCCGTGGCGCAGGAACGACGCGCGCAGCGCGATGCTGTGCGGGTCGTCGTCCAGCCCCTCGATCGTCGTCACCGCCCTGCCGTCGACCTTGCCCACTGCGACGAGGCAGGCGCAGACGGGGGCGCCGTCGAGGAGCACGGTGCAGGCGCCGCAGTCGCCGACGTCGCAGCCGACCTTGGTGCCGGTGAGGGCAAAGGTCTGGCGCAGCACCTTGCTCAGGCGCATCGCCGGCGGCGCGTCGTGCCGGACCCCGGCCCCGTTCAGGGTGAAGGCGCCGCTCATGCCGCCTCGCCGACGCAGGCGTCCAAGGTTCGCCCGACGAGGGTGCAAGCGGCGTCCATGCGGTAGGCCGCCGTCGCCCGGAAGTCGTCGATGGGAGCAAGATCGGCCAAGTGCTCAAGCCTCACGGCCGTGCCCAGGCCCGGCCGCGCGTCCCGGCCGACGAGGTCGTCCTCCAGGCCGTGCAGCCTCCGCGCCACGGCCGAGCAGGCGCCGATCGCGACTCTGGCCCCCGCTACCCTCCCGTCCGCGCCCGCCTCGACCACGGCCGCCACCATCGCGATCGAGACGACGAGGTAGCGCCGCGAGCCGAGCTTGAGGAACGCCGATCGGGCGCAGTCGGCCGGGTGCGGCACCAGGATCGCGGTCACGATCTCGTCCGCCCCGCGCCCGGTGCGGCGGCTGCCGGTGATGAAGTCGCACAAAGGAACCCGCCGCCGGCCCCGCGTCGAGGCGAGTTCGATCATGGCGTCGAGGACGAGCAGCGGCGGCACGCCGTCGGCCGCCGGCGAGGCGTTGCAGAGGTTGCCGACGAGCGTTGCCGTGTTCTGGATCTGGACCGAGCCGAGTTCGCGCCCGGCCGCCTTGAGCGCGTCGAAGGCGGGCGGCAGGGCCGCGCGCCCGAGGCCGCTCCAGGTGACGCCAGCACCGATGCGAACATGATCGGCCGCGACCTCGACCCCCGCCAGTTCCTCGATGCCGCCGAGGTCGAGGACCGGCCGCGGCGGCGGCCCGTCGCCGAGGCCGGGGTAATAGTCCGTACCGCCGGCGAGGATGTCAAATGATCCCGCCGCCAGCGCCCGGCAAGCCTCGTCGAGCGTCGTCGCGCGCAGCGACATGTCCCCGACCCCTCTTCGGCTCAAGGGCGGCGTCCGCCCCGCGATCGTTCGTGTACAAACGATATCACCGAGACCGACCTGTCAAGCGCTCATCGGGTGCGCCCGCAGCCAATCCGTTACCCGCTCCGCGCTCCGGTCCGGCGGGAAGACAGGGTAGAAGACCGTCTCGATCCGCCCGCCCCGCACGACGAGCGTCAACCGCTTGAGCAGCGTCATGCCCCCTGACGTGAAGGTCGGCAGGTCGAGCGCCCGCGTCAGGACGAGGCCGGCGTCGCTCAGCACGGGAAACGGCAGGTGCAGGCGCTCCGCCATCTCGCGCTGGTAGGCGGTGCCTTGCGTGCTGAGGCCGTAGACGTCGGCGCCGAGGCCGGCCAATTCGGCGTGGTGGTCGCGAAAGGCGCACGATTGCGGCGTGCAACCGCGGGCACCGGGGATCGCGTCCCAGCCGTCCGGGAGAGCCGCCCCCGGCGCGCCCGTGCGCGGGTAGGCGTAGATCACCGTCCGCCCCGCCCCGAGCGCCCCCAGATCGACCTCGCCGCCCGTCGTGGCGGCGAGCCGGACGACGGGCAGCGCCATACCTAGAAGGTGACGGGCGGCGCCGTCGTCTTCGGGAACGGGAAGGTCGGGCGGTAGGTCGGTCAAGCTGGTCATGGGCTGTTCCTTGGAACGCTTCGCGTGCGCTGCCGCGTGGCCTTTCACTCCGCCCGCAACAAGTCACCTACCTCCAAGAGAATAAACTCGTTGTCGTCCGCAACGCCCGGCGCGCGCCCGCTGGAGAAAGGGTAGTTGTTGTCGTTGGCGACGACGATCTCGGTCTCGCTCACGCGATCGACGTTCTCGATCGTGACGAAGGGAAAGGCGAACGTGCCGTCGATCGTGCCGCGCCGCGCCGCGCCGTTCGGGTCGTCGATCTTGAGCAGGTCGACGTAGCCGAGCTTCTCGATCACGCCCGCGTCGTCCAGCTTTGCTAGGTCGATGAGGTAGACGCGCTTGAATTGTGCCGGCTCGTCGAAGCCTGGGGCGCGCGGGTCGCCCTGGTTGTTGTCGCGCTCGACGACGAGGCCGCGCATGGCGTCAATCAGGTTGAAGTCGCCGATGGCGTGGTCCGCATTTTCCAGGGGATAGTAGCCTGCGAGGCCCTTGAACGCGCCGCTCGAAGCGTCGACCTCGTAGACGCGCAAGACCGGCCGGTCGCCCTTGGTCTCGGGCGCGCCGTCGACGTAGACCTGCCCTTCGAGCAGCGGGTAGAGGGTCCTGGCATCGGGACTGAGCGCCATGCCCTCGTAGCCGCGCGAGCGGCGCAGGTTGAAGTCGAGCGCCCCGTCGGGGGTGGCGGGGAGCGTGACGGCGTGGTGCTCGGGCGAGCGCACCGCCTCGCCGTTCAGGGCCGTCTCGACGAAGGTCGTGATCCTTCCGTCCGCGTCAGTCTTGAACAGGTACGGGCCGAACTCGTCGCCGAACCAGTAGCCGTCCGCCACCGGCTGCACGCTCTCAATATCGAAGTCGCCGCCGGTCAGGTAGCGCCCGTCGGTGAACTCGTTGACGAGCAGGAACGGCACCTTCTTGTCCGGGTCGTGCAGGAACGTCGTGCCTTCGAGCGCGACCCGGCCGCTCTCCCAGTCCGGGCGGACGCGGTGCAGCATCAGCAGGGCGTCGGGCGAGTTGCGGCGGTTGCCGTAGCCGTTGTCGCTGAGCGTCAGGTAGCGCCCGTCGCCCAAGTGCCTGATGCCGGAGAAGCCCTGCACCGGCTGGCCGGCGAACGGCGTGGCGAGGCCGGTATCGGGCTCGACGATCGCGTAGGGCCGCTCCTCGCGCAGCTTATCCTCGCTCGTGAAGCGGCCCGAGAGGTTGAAGCCGGGGGGTGCCTCGGCCGGCGGCGGGACGAAGGTCTGCGCCGGGAGAACGGCGTGCGCCTTTAAAGTGGCGGAATGAGCCTCCTGCGCCTCGGCGGGGGCGGCGAGCAGGATGGCGACGAGGGCGTATCGCATGGGGGCGTTTCCTTTGCACGGGCTTGGCGCCGGATCGTTGCGGGGGGATGACGGGAACGCTTTGCGTGCGCTGCCGCGTAGGCTTTTTTCTTCTTTTTGGTCTTTGTCCGAGGCTGGCCCTCGGCGTTGAGGCCAAGTCCGGGAACAACTAGCAAAAAAGAGAAGAGAAAGGCCGCGCGCCTAGCGCACGCGAAGCGTTTCCCGCGATCCCGGCTTGACGGCCGGCAGGGCCGCGAGGGCGGGCGGCAGAGCCTCCGGGTCGTAGACCGGAAAATCGACCGCGGCGAGCGCGCGCAAGGGGAACGGGAGGCCTGCCTTGCCGCCGGTGCGGTCGATGAGGCAGGCGACGCCGACGATTTCGGCGCCGAGGTCGGCGCAAGTTGCGGCGGCTTCCTTGGTCGAGAGGCCGGTCGTCACGACGTCCTCGGCGATCAGGACGCGTTCGTTCAAGGCGAGATCGAAGCCGCGGCGAAGGGCGAAGCGGCCCTTGACCCGCTCGACGAACATGGAGGGCAGGCTCAAGGCGCGGGCGAGTTCGTGGCCGACGATCAGCCCGCCCATCGCCGGCGCCACGACGGTCTGTGCGCCGAGGCCGCGGCAGCGTTCGGCGAGCGCTGCCGCCAGCCGCCCGCCGCGGCTCGGGTCCATCATCACCCTGGCACACTGGAGATAGTAGGGGCTGCGCTTGCCGCTGGAGAGGACGAAGTGGCCCTCCAGGAGGGCGCCCGCGCGGCGGAACTCGTCCAGCACCGCGTCCGGGGTCACGCGACGGACCGCTCGACGCTCTCGACGAGGCCGCTGGCGCGAAGGGCGGCGAGGATCGCCTGCAACTGGTCGATCCCGGCCACCTCGACGTCGAGCAGCATCTCATAGAACTCGGGCGTGCGCCGGCCCATGCGGACGTCGACGATGTTGCCGGCCTGTTTGCCGATCAGGGTGGTGATGGCGCCCAAGGCGCCCGGCTTGTTGGCGATCATGACGTTGAGCCGCGTGGCGGCGCTCAAGGGGCGCAGCGGCCGGTTCCAGCCGAGCTGGATCAGGCGGTGGTCGTCGTCGGTCAGCTTCAGCATCTGCGGGCACTCGGTGCGGTGCACGCTGACCGGCCGGCCGGTGCGCACGACGCCTAAGATCGTCTCGCCGGGCACGGGCCGGCAGCAATTGGCGAACTGAAAGGCGACCCCGCTCGGCAGCCCGTCGATCGGCCCTCCCGCTTCGGCATCGCCGGGCGCCCGGCGCGGCCCCGGCACGATCGTCTCGGGCTCAAGCGGTGCCTCGGGTTCGGGCCGGACCGTCTGCCAGACGGCGCGCGGGTTGACGC
Organism: Geminicoccaceae bacterium; assembly: GCA_965217265.1. GTDB lineage: Bacteria > Pseudomonadota > Alphaproteobacteria > Geminicoccales > Geminicoccaceae > JAGRGG01. Next base: position 1,022,957 of record CBDCHP010000011.1, read on the forward strand.
GGCCGTCGCCGACGGCGAGGCAGAGGTCGTCGGCCGTCTTGTGGCCGAGGGCCTGTGCTGCCGCCGCGAGCGCCTTCTCGGTGAGCTTCGCCCCCTCGGCCTTGGCAAAACGCCTCAGGGCGTCGCGCCCCTTGGCGACGAGGCCGTCGCGCTGCTGCTGGCGCAAGAAGCGGCGGATGCGCGCGCGCGCCTTGCCGGTGACGACGAAGCGCTCCCAGGCCGGGGTCGGCGTGGCGCTGCGCGAGGTGATGATCTCGACTTGGTCGCCGTTGTCGAGGACGGTGCGCAGGTTGACCATCCGGCCATCGACGCGGGCGCCGACGCAGTGGTCGCCGACCTCCGAGTGGACGGCGTAGGCGAAATCGACCGGCGTCGCCCCGCGCGGCAGGGCGATCAAATCGCCCTTGGGCGAGAAGCAGAACACCTGGTCTTGGAACATCGCGAGCTTGGTGTGTTCCAAGAAGTCTTCGGGCGTCTGCGTCTGCTCCAGGATGTCGAGCAGCTCGCGCACCCAGCGGTACTGCCTGCCGTCGGTGCGGCTGTCTTGCTTGTAGGCCCAGTGCGCGGCGACGCCGAGTTCGGCCTCGGCGTGCATCTGCTCGGTGCGGATCTGGATCTCGATCTTGCGCCCCTCGACGCCGAGCACGGTCGTGTGCAGCGAGCGGTAGCCGTTGGGCTTGGGCGTCGAGATGAAGTCCTTGAAGCGGCCGGGCAGCATGGTGTGGAGCGCGTGCAGGGTGCCGAGTGCGGCGTAGCAGTCGCCGACGCTGCCGACGACGACGCGAAACGCCATGATGTCGGAGAGCTGCTCGAAGCCGACGTTCTTGCGCTGCATCTTGCGCCAGATCGAGAGCGGCGACTTCTCGCGGCCGTAGACGCCGGCCTCGATCCCGGCCTCGCGCAGGTCCTCGGCCACGCGCGCCACGATGCGCTCGACGAGTGCGTGGTCGTTGGCGCGCAGGTCGCTCAGCCGGTGCATGATGCTGGCGTGCGCGTCGGGCCAGAGTTCGGCAAACGCGAGGTCTTCCAGTTCGGCCTTCAAGGCCTCCATGCCGATGCGCTCGGCCAGGGGCGCGTAGATCTCCATCGTCTCGGCGGCGATGCGGCGGCGCTTGTCCTCCTTCTTGATGAAGTGCAGCGTGCGCATGTTGTGCAGCCGATCGGCGAGCTTGACGAGGAGCACGCGGATGTCCTCCGACATCGCGAGCAGGAGCTTCCTGAAGTTCTCGGCCTGCGCCGTCTGCGCGCTCTCCAGGTTGAGCTTGGAGAGCTTGGTGACCCCGTCGACGAGGCGGGCGATCTTCGGGCCGAACAGCGCCTCGATCTCGCCGAGCGTGACGCCGGTGTCCTCGACGACGTCGTGCAGGAGGGCGGTCGCGATCGAGGCGCTGTCCAGCTTCAAGCTGGCGAGGATGCCGGCCACCTCGACCGGGTGGTGGAAGTAGGGGTCGCCCGAGGCGCGTACTTGGCTGCCGTGCGCCTTCATCGCGAAGACGTAGGCGCGGTTGAGCAGGTCCTCGTCCACGCCCGAGTCGTAGGCGCGGACGCGCTCGACGAGGTCGTACTGGCGCAGGACCGGCCGGCGCGGCCGGACGGCCTCGGCGGGCGGAGGGGTTCCGCCGTCCGCGACCGCCAAGGCGCCGTTGAGGGGCGCCGGGCTGAGGGTGTCAGTCGTCGTCAACGATGTCCTGATCGCCGTAGTCCATTCCTTCGGGCATGATGTCCTCGTCCTCGACCGAGCGCGAGGGGATGAGCGCTTCGAGCTCCTGGACGAGGTCGGCCGGCTCGTCGCTCTCGTCGCCCTCGACGTGGCGGCGCAGGCCGTGGATCAGCTCGTAGCGCAGGTGGTCGAGATCGACCGTGCCGTCGGCGATCTCGCGCAGCGCCACGACGGGGTTCTTGTCGTTGTCGCGGTCGATGGTGAGCGCCGAGCCGGCGGAGATGTCGCGCGCGCGCTGGGCGGCGAGCATGACGAGTTCGAAGCGGCTCGGAACGCGCTCGACGCAGTCCTCGACGGTGATGCGGGCCATGGGGAGATCCAGACGTTTTAAAAAAGAAGACCGTGACGGCTTTGTAACCCGACCAGATAGTGACTGGCGCGGGCCGCGTCCATAGTTTACTACTTCAATGGCGGTCGGTGGGCAACCACACGCACCCGCGTTCGGACACAATGGATGCCCATTGCGAAACCCCTGCATCAAAAAGGGGCACCGCCGTCCAACCCTCAGCCAAAGGCCACGGCTCCGGGCAGCGGCTTTTCAGGCTTTCAGGAACCGCAAATAATGGCCAACCTTCGGAGATTTGATCATGCCCCGCCTCAACGCGCCTGAAACCGCCGAGCGCCTCGCCGTCTTCATCGACGGCGCCAACCTGTATCAAACGGCGCGCGCGCTCGGCTTCGACATCGACTACAAGCGCCTGCTCGGCGCCCTGCACGAGCAAGGGCGCCTGATCCGCGTCTACTACTACACCGCCCTGCTCGACGAGCAGGAATACTCGCCGATCAGGCCGCTCGTCGACTGGCTCGACTACAACGGCTACACGATGGTGACGAAGCCGCTCAAAGAGTTCACCCAGCCGACCGGGCGGCGCAAGTTCAAGGGCAACATGGACGTCGAGATCGCGGTCGACATGATGGAGATGGCGCCGCACATCGACCACGCGATCTTGATCTCGGGCGACGGCGACTTCCGCCGCCTGATCGAGGCCCTGCAGCGCCAGGGCGTGCGGGTGAGCGTGGTCAGCACCATCCGCACCCAGCCGCCGATGGTGGCGGACGAACTGCGGCGCCAGGCCGACATCTTCGTCGACCTTGCCGGGCTGCAAAACCTCATCGCCCGCGAAACCCAGGCGCGTCAGGACCTGCCGCTCGACGAGGACGACGACTACGACGACGAGGACGATTACGAGGACGACGAGGACGAGTTGGAAGACACCCGCCGCTGAGGCGAACGGCGTCGCTCCCCTCCCCTCACCCCCTCGATATCGGATGACGTCCGCCCGACATGGCGCCCGCAGCAGAAATCCCCGGTCAGGATTGCCCTTTGTGCCCGCGGCTCGTCGCCTTGCGCGACGGGCTGCGGGAGAGCCGCCCGGACTGGCACAACGCGCCGGTGCCGCCGTTCGGGCCGATCGCTGCCCGCCTCCTCGTCGTCGGCTTGGCGCCGGGCGTCGCCGGCGCCAACCGCACCGGCCGTGCCTTCACCGGCGACTATGCCGGGCAGATCCTCTACCCGGCCCTGATCGCGCACGGCTTCGCGCGAGGGTCGTTCGCCGCCGACCCGAACGACGGGCTCACGCCTTTAGACTGCCGCATCGTCAACGCGGTGCGCTGCGTGCCGCCCGAGAACAAGCCGGTCGGCGCCGAGATCAACGCCTGCCGCGCCTTCCTCGTCGCCGAGATCGCCGCCATGCCCAACTTGGCGATCATCCTGACGCTGGGTCGCATCGCGCACGACTCGACGCTCAAGGCGCTCGGCCTGCGCTTGAAGGACTACCCGTTCGGCCACAAGCGCCTGCACCGGCCGCTAGACCGGCCAACGATCCTGTCGAGCTACCACACCTCGCGCTACAACATCAGTACGGGCGTCCTGACGCCCGCGATGTTCGACGAGGTGGTGGCGATGCTTGCGGGCGAGCTTCGGCGCTAGGAACGCTTCGCGTCCGCTGCGCGGGGCTTCTTTTTCTCTTTTTTGCAACTTGTCCCCGGATTTGGCCTCAACACCGAAGCCAACCTCGGACAAATTAAAAAAGAGAAGGGAAAGCCCGCGCGGCGAGCACACGCGCAAGCGTTCTCAGCCCCAGCCGCTCAAGAACAAGATCAGCCCGTGGACGAAGCCGACGACGGGCCCCAGGATCCACTGCAGCGGGTTGAAGCCGAGGCCGAACTGCGAGGCGGCGAAGGGCAGGAGGAAGATGGCGCCGATCAGGATCAAGAGGCCGTAACGCTCGATGCGGGCGAAGCGGATCGCGAGCGGGGTCGGCAGCAGGCCGGTCAGCACCCGCCCCCCGTCGAGCGGCGGCAGAGGGATCATGTTGAAGCAGGCGAGGACGACGTTGATGAGCAGCGCGTTCTCGAGGTTCTGCCACAGCCACAAGCTCATCAGCCCGTCGCCGCCGGCGAGGACGTGCAGGACGAGGGCGGCGATCCAAGCGAGGACGATGTTGATCGCCGGGCCGGCGAGCGCCACCCAGATCATGTCGCGCTTGGGCTTGTTCAGGCGGTGAAAGGCGACCGGAACGGGCTTGGCGAAGCCGAAGATGAAGGGCGAGCCGGCGAGCAGCAGCAGGCTTGGCATCAAGATCGTGCCGAACGGGTCGACGTGACGGATCGGGTTCAAGGTGACGCGGCCGAGCCGTGCCGCCGTGTCGTCCCCTAAGCGGTTCGCGGCCCAGCCGTGCGCCGCCTCGTGAAAGCAGATCGCGATCAGGACCGGCAGCGCCCAGACCGAGAGCGCGGCGCCGATGGCGGCGAGGTCAGGCATGATGGCCCGCTATGCTTGCAAGCGCCTCGGCCTCGGCGGCGAGTTGGGTCGGGTCGTCGGTCGTACCGGGCATGAGGGGTCGCGCCGCCTGCAACCGCTCGAAGGCTTCGAGCGGCATCGGCGGCACGGCGTCGAGGACGGCGGCGGCGACGGTGAGATCGCCCGAGCACTGCAAGGCGAGGTCGCAGCCGGCGTCGAGTGCCAGCAAGGCCCGCTCGGCGACGGGGCCTTGAAGCGCACCCATGTCGAGGTCGTCGCTGAACAGGATGCCCTTAAAGCCGAACGCGCCGCGGATGATCTTGGCGACGATTCGCTTCGAGTGCGTCGCCGGGTGGTCCGGGTCGATGGCAGGGTAGAGGATGTGCCCCGTCATGGCGAAGGGGGCGTCGGGGGCGAGCGCCGCGAACGGGGCGAAGTCGGTGGCGCGCAGTTCGTCGAGCGACGCCTCGACGCGCGGCAGGGAAGCATGGCTGTCGGCGGATGCCCGGCCGTGGCCGGGCAGGTGCTTGATGACCGGCGCCACGCCCTCGGCCGCGAGCCCGGCCATGAAAGCCCGGCCGCAGGCCGCGACGAAGGCAGGATCCCCCCCGAGCGCCCGATCGCCGATCGCCGCCGTGGCACCCGCGTGGGCGAGGTCGAGGCAGGGCGCGCAGTTCACGTCGATCCCGTGCGCGCGCAACAGCCGGCCGAGCCCGCTACCGAGCCGGCCGAGCGCGTCCGGGCCGCCGGCGGCGGCGAGGCGTCCCGGCGCCGGCCAGACGGGCCAGGCGGGGTCGCGCAGGCGCTGCACCCTGCCCCCCTCCTGGTCGATCAGGACGGGCACCCAGCGCTCAGGGAACAGGCGTTTAAGGTCGGCGACGAGCGCGCTCAACGCCTCCGGCCCGGCGCAGTTGCGCTTGAACAGGACGAAGCCCGCCGGCGGTGCCTTGAGAAAGGCGGCGCGCTCGGCGTCGCTCAGGCCCGTGCCGGCGAGGCCGACGACGGCGGCGCGCGGGGTGCCGGCCGTCATGAAGAGGGGCCGACGACGAAGCACTCGCCGCCATCCTCTTGCAGCCGCTCGCAGGCTTTGATCGCCTCGGCGCGCCCGGCGAACGGGCCGGCGCGCAGGCGGTAGATCGGGGCGCCGCCGTCGTCGCCGGCGTCGATCTCGGGTTCGAGCGATCCGAGGACGGCGGCGTGGCGGTCCTTGAAGGTCACCCACGCCGCCTCGGTCGACGCCCGGTCGCGCAGCGCCACGAGTTGCAGGCGCCAACCGGCGCCGGGGGTCACTGCCGGCGGCGGCGGAACCACGGGCGCCGCGGCGACGACGGCGGGCTCGGGCGCGGGCCGGGCGGCCACCGGCGGGGCGGCGGGCTCGACCGTCGGCGGCGTCTCGGTCGGCGGCGCTTGGGCCGGCGGCGCTTGGGCCGGCGGCGCCTCGGCCGGGCGGGCGAAGTCGGGCCGCTCGGCGAGCAGGTCGTCGAGCGAGCGCGGCGGCTCGTCCTGGCCCGGCAGGATGCGCTCGTAGGCCACCGGCTCGCCGCTCAAGTCCTGCACGAAGGGCGAGTCGGCGTTGAGCGGTTGATTGGCGGCCCGCTCCGCCTCCGTCGGCGGGCGCTTGTAAGCGCCCTCGGCGCGGGCGATCGGCACGGCCTCGTCGACGCCGCCCCCGTACTGCTGCCAGCCCCGCCAGAGGAGGAGGCCGAACGCCAGGAAGACGACGGCGATCGCCGCCGCCGGCAGCCAACCCCAGCGCCCTGCCCCCTCGTTCGCCGCTTGCGCCGTCACGTCAGCTCCTCGACCGGTGTCACCCCCAAGACGCCCAGGCCGGCCGCGATCACCGTTCGCACCGCCGCCAGCAACCCTAAGCGGGCCCTGGTCGTCTCGGCCGCGTCGGCGCGGATGAAGCGCAAGGCCGGCTCCTCCTTGCCCCGGGTCCAAAGCGCGTGGAAGGCCGAGGCGAGGTCGTGCAGGTAGAAGGCGATGCGGTGCGGCTCCCGCGCCACGCAGGCGGCCTCGACCGTGCGCGGGAACAGGGCGACCTGCTTGATAAGCGCCAGTTCGGCCGGATCGGTGAGCGGGTCGAGCGCCGCCGTGTCGAGGCCCTGGCCCAGGTGCCCGAGCCCCTCGGCCTCCAGGTTGCGAAAGACCGAGCAGACCCGCGCGTGCGCGTACTGGACGTAGAAGACCGGGTTGTCCTTCGACTGCTCGATCGCCTTGGCGAGGTCGAACTCCAAGGGCGCGTCGTTCTTGCGGGTCAGCATGAGGAAGCGAAACACGTCCGGGCCGACCTCGCCGACCACGTCGCGCATGGTGACGATGCGCCCGGCGCGCTTGCTCATCTTCAAGGGCTGGCCCGCGTCCATCAGGCTGACCAGTTGGCACAAGCGCACGTCCAGCGTCGCGTCGCCGTCGGAGAGCGCCTTGACGCCCGCCTGCAGCCGCTTGACGTAGCCGCCGTGGTCGGCGCCGAGCACGTCGATCAGGTCCTTAAAGCCGCGCGCCAGCTTATCGTGGTGGTAGGCGAGGTCGGCGGCGACGTAGGTCCAAACCCCGTTCGAGCGCTTCAAGGGCCGGTCGCCGTCGTCGCCGAACGCGCTCGACTTGAACAAGAGTTGCGGCACCGGCTCGTAATCGTCGTCCGGCTTGCCCTTCGGCGGCGGCAGGGTGCCCGCGTAGACGAGGCCCTTCTTATCCAAGGTTTCGAGCGTCGCCTCGATCTGCCCCGCCTCGATCAAGCCGCGCTCGGAGGTGAACACGTCGTGGTGGACGCCGATTGCGGCGAGGTCGTCCTTGATGCGGACCAGCATCGCCGCCACCGCCTCGTCGCCGAACAAGCGCAGCCACGCGCCCTCGGGCGCGTCGGCGAAGCGTCCGCCCTCGCGCGCGGCGATCGCCTCCCCGACCGGGATCAGTTCCTGCAGCGGGTAGAGCCCCGCTGCCAGGGGGCCGGGGTCGCGGCCGAGCGCTTCGAGGTAGCGGTGGTGGACGGTGCGGGCCAGCGCCTCGATCTGAGCACCGCCGTCGTTGACGTAGTACTCGCGCGTGACGGCAAAGCCGGCGAACGCCAGGAGCGAGGCCAGCGCGTCGCCGAACACCGTGCCGCGGGCGTGGCCGACGTGAAGCGAGCCCGTCGGGTTGGCCGAGCAGAACTCGACGTTGACTTTCTCGCCCCGGCCGAGGCCGCTGCGGCCGTAGTCGGCGCTCTCGTTCAAGACGACGCCGATCTGACGGCGCCAAAAGCCGGGGTCGAGGGTGAGGTTGACGAAACCGGGCCGCGCCGCCTCGGCGCCGACGATCTCGTCTTGGCCCGCCAACTCCCCGGCCAGCGCCTCGGCGATCGCCATCGGCGGCATCCTCGCCGGCTTGGCCAGGACGAGCGCGGCGTTGGTCGCGGCGTCGCCGTGGGCGGGATCGCGCGGCGGCTCGACGCCGACCCGCTCCAGGGCGAGCCCGGCCGGCAGCGTGCCGCGCTCTTGCAGGCGGTTGATCGCCGCGCTCACGGCGGTCTCAAGGCTGGCGAATGCGTTCATGGCACCGGTACATAAGGAGTGCCATGAGCGGCGTCCATCGGCGGAACGCTCCGCGCCGCTTGGCAGCGGGCTTTTTCTCTTTTCTTTTTGTCCGTTGTTCGGGAGTAGGGTTGTGGAACGCCTGACCGTTCATACCGGCGTCGTGGCCGCGCCCAGCCGGCCCGCCAGCGCGCGGGCGATGGCAATGCGCCCGTCGAACCACGCGGCGCGGTCGGTCTGCCTCAGTTCTTCGACCAGGACCGTGCGCGCGGCGGTGAACGATTGCAAGGCCGCGTTCGCCATCGCGCCGTCGCGGGTTCTGGTCGCGAGCAGGATTCTGTGTCGTGCCGAGCAGTGTCGTGGTCTCGGCCCCCGCGGGCGGCGACGCTTCGCGGGTGCGCTCTTCCAAGGCGGCACGAAAGGCCACGATCGCCGCGTCGAGCCCCCGCCAGCCCGCGTCGGTGTCGTCGTCCTTGGCCAAGTGGAAGAGCGCGATACCTCTATTGTGCTGGATCTCGGCCCAGCGCAAGGGATCCTGGTCGCGGTTGTACACCCGTAAGGCCGCGTCGAAAGCGTCGATCGACTCGCGCGAGGCTCGCCGATCGTTCGCGTGATTGCCCAAGGACGCGAGCGCGTTGCCGAGATTGTTTTGCGTCGCCGCCCACTGTTTCGGCCGCTCCTCGAAGGTCTGAACGGTCAGGGCCAACCGCAGCGCCGCCACCGCCTCAGTCAGTTGCCCGACGTCGCCGTTCAGGTTGCCCAAGCGCGCCAGCGCCGCGCCGAGATGGCCTTGCGCGTCGGCCCAACCGACCGGTGCCCGTTCGCGGGTGTATTCCTGCAATCCCACGCGCAAGGCCGTGACGGCCGCCGTAATTCCAGCGTTGTCGCCGGTCAATTCGCCGAGGCGAAAGAGGGCGAGGCCCAGCTCGCACCGATACATGCCCCAAAAGCCCGGCATCTCGTCGCGAGACGTCTCGCGCATGACGCTCAGGTAGAGGTCGATCGCCTCACGCAACGACGCCGCGTCGCGCCGCGCATAACCCTCTTCCGATAGGGTTTGAGCCTTGAAATAGCGGGTGACGTGATCCACCGCCCGCTGCGACGGTTGATCCTTGCCCAGTGTTCGAGCGCCGCCCGTCGGGGCGCAGCCGCCGGCCGCAGCCAGCACGATCGCGGCCGCGAGCGCCCACGCGCCCCACCTCGTCGTTTTCCGTCGCATTGAACCGTCCCGATCCTCGTTCGGGGAAGGCGCTCACGACCGGTCGCGGAACAAGCGAAATAGGCGGTCGTGCTCGTCGAGGGCGTAGCGGTCGGTCATGCCGGCGACGTAGTCGCGCACGGCGTCGGCCGTCGCGGGGGTACCGGGACCATCGGCCAGCGCGCGCCAGCGATCGGGCAGGGTTTCGGGCGCCGCCAGGAACGCCTCGACCAAGTCGACGATCAGCCGCCGCGCCTTCAAGGCGGTGCGGTTGACCTTGTAGTGGCGATACATGCGCGCGTGCAAGAAGTCCCTGACGGCGGCGAGCCCCTCGGCGGTCGCGGGCGAGAAGGCGACGAGGGGTGCGTCCGCCGCCCGGATCGCGTCGGGCGACGCCGGATCGAGCCGATCGAGCCCCGCCGCCGCCGTCGCCACGAGGTCGGCCACCATGCAATCGATCAGGGCGCGGGCGATCGCGTGCGCCAGTTGCTCCTCGCGCGCCTTCGGGTGGGCCTCGACGATGGCGCCCACGATCGGGCCGACGAGCGGCAGGCCGAGCAGGTCGGCGGGCTCGAAGAACCCGGCGCGCAGCCCGTCGTCGAGGTCGTGGTTGGTGTAGGCGACGTCGTCGGCGATGGCGGCGATCTGGGCTTCGAGCGGCGCCTGCCCCCCGGCCTGAAACCGCTCGAACAGCCCGTGCGAACGAACCGGCGCCGGCACGTTGGCCTGCGGCCCGTTGTGCTTGACGAGCCCTTCTAAGGTCTCGGCCGTGAGGTTGAGCCCGTCGAAGGCGAGGTAGCGCCGCTCCAGGCGGGTGACGACGCGAAAGGTCTGGAGGTTGTGATCGAAGCCGCCGAAGTCGCGCAAGCCCGCGTCCAGCGCCGCCTCGCCGGCGTGGCCGAAGGCGCTGTGGCCGAGGTCGTGCGCGAGCGCGATCGCCTCGGCCAAGTCCTCGTCGACCCGCAACGTCCTGGCGAGCGTGCGGGCGATCTGCGCCACTTCGAGCGAGTGGGTGAGCCGGGTGCGAAAATGGTCGCCCTCGAAGCTGACCAGGACCTGCGTCTTGTGTTCGAGGCGGCGAAAGGCGGTCGCGTGCACCACCCGGTCGCGGTCGCGCTGGTAGTCGCTGCGCAGCCGCGCGGGCGCCTCGGGCGCGAGGCGGCCCGCCGTGCGGGCAGGATGGCAGGCGTAAGGGGCGGGTTCGGGCATGGCCATGACCTAGATAGGCCGTCCTCGCTTGCGCCGCACCGGCAGGCGCTTACATTTCAAGCTCAAAGGTCGAGCACGAGGGGCCAAAAGCATGACGGGTATTCAAGCCGCACCGTTCGAGGTGACGCAAAGCGCCGCCAAGCGCATCAAGACGATCGCCGATGGCGAGGGCGGCAAGCTGCACCTGCGCTTGAGCGTTTCGGGCGGCGGCTGCTCGGGCTTTCAGTACGGCTTCAAGCTGGACGACACCGAGGAGACGGGCGACGTGCGGGTCGAGCGCGACGGGGCCGTCGTCGTCGTCGACGAGACCTCGCTCCTCTACGTCGCCGGCTCCAGGCTCGACTTCATCGAGGACCTGACCGGCTCCTACTTCAAGGTCGAGAACCCGAACGCCACGTCGGGCTGCGGCTGCGGCAGCTCGTTCGCGATGTAGGCCGTTGCGCGTCGTCACCTGGAACGTCAACTCGGTCCGCAAGCGCCAGGAGATCGTCCTCGACTGGCTGCGGGCACACCCCGACGCCGTCCTCCTCCTGCAAGAGACGAAGGTCCAGGACGACGCCTTCCCGCGCCTCTTGTTCGAGGCCGAGGGCTGGCAAGTCGTGCACCACGGCCAGGGCGGCGGGCGCAACGGCGTCGCCATCCTGGCGAGAACCCCGATCGAGGGCGTGGCGACCACCCTGCCGGGCGATCCCGACGACGCGCAGGCGCGCTGGATCGAGGCGACGGTGGCCGGCGTTCGCGTCGCCTCGGTCTACGTGCCCAACGGCACGAACCTGGAATCGCCCAACTTCTCCTACAAGCTCGCTTTCCTGGAGCGCCTTCGCGCGCACGGACGCGCCTTGCGCCGCCGCTACCCGAACGTCGTCGTCGGCGGCGACTTCAACGTCGCACCCGAGGCGATCGACGTCTTCGACCCGATCGGCAGCGACGGGCACGTCTGCTTTCACCCCGAGGAGCGCCGCCGGCTGCGCGCGATCCTGTTCGATGGCTGGTACGATGCCTTTCGCGCCCTGCACCCGCTTGACCGGCGCTTCTCCTGGTGGGATCTCCGCGCCGGCGCCTTCGAGCGTGACGAGGGCCTGCGCATCGACCACCTCTTGTTGAGCCCCGACCTGCTCGACCGCACGATCGAGGCCGGCATCGACCGCGACGCCCGCACCGGCCGCGGCGTCTCGGACCATGTGCCGGTCTGGGTGGAGGTTCGTTGAACGCTTCGCGTCCTCTGGCGCGGGGCCTTTTTTTCTTCTTTTTTGCTATTTGTCGTTGGAGATTGGCCTCAGCATTGAAGCCAGCCCCAGCCAAAGTTGCAAAAACAAAAGGAAAAAGCCCACGCGGCGAGCGCACGCGGAGCGTTCAACGCCGCACCGCCATGACCGCGACCCCGATACCAGCCTGATCCAACCGCTCCGCGAGCGGGCGAAACACGCTAAGCGGCAGGTCGGCGTCGGCGCGCAGGGTGAGGCGCTCGACGCCCAGGGCGCGCAGCCGGGCGAGGAGGGCGTCGGGGGCGACGACCTCGCCGCGGTAGGCGAGGCGGCCGTTGGCGTCGATCAACAAGGTCTCGGCGTCGTCGGCACGGCTCTTAAACACGGTCGCCGGCAGGTCGACGGCGATCGGGCTCGCCGGGTCGAGGGCCGCCGTCAGCATGACGAAGACCAGGATCAAGAAAACGACGTTGATGAGCGGGATGACGGCGACGTCGTCGTCGCGCCGCCCAGTCGTCGCGCGCAGCCGCATCAGGCCTGCGCCGGCAGGAGGCGGACGCGGTCGAGGCCGAGCCCTTCTAGGCGGTCGAGCCAATCGATCAAGGCTTGCAGGTCGAGGCCGGGTTCGGGGTCGAGCACGACCTGAAGCCCGGCGAAGCGCCCGCGCAGCGCTTGCAGCCGGGCGTCGATCACGCCCTCGGGCAGCGCCTCGCCGTTCAGCCGGGCGCCGCCGTCGGCGTCGAGGCGCAGCAGCACGGTCTCTCGCGGCGGCGCGTCGGGTGCCGCCAGCCCTGCGCTGGCGAGGTCGAGCGGGCGCAGGCTGATCTCGTCGAAGCGGCCGGCGAGGATGAAGAAGACGAGCAGCAGGAAGACGACGTCGATCAGCGGGGTCAGCCGGATGGCGGTCCTGATCCGGCGCGGTGCCGCCAGCCTCACGTCCCCTCCAGGATGTCGAGGGCTTGGTTGACGATCGTCTCCATGTCCTGCCGCAGCCGGTCCAGGCGCGCCTCGAAGTAGCTCAAAGCCGCGCTCGCCGGGATGGCGATGATGAGGCCGGCCGCCGTGGTGACGAGTGCTTGCGAGATGCCGCCGGCGAGCGTCCCCGGATCGGCCCGCCCGCCCGCCGACTGCAGCGCCTCGAACGCCTGGATCATGCCGAGCACCGTGCCGAGCAGGCCCAGGAGCGGGCTCAACTGCGCCACGACGTCGAGCAGGCGCAGGTGGCGGCGCAGGCCCGCGAGCGCCGCCTCGGCCCGCCACTGCAAGTCGGCGTCGAGCGCCGCCCGATCGGCGCGCGGCGAGGTCACGATCCGGTGCAGCAGCCCCGCGATCGGGTTCGTGCTGCCGCGCACCGCCGCGCGCAGGCCGTCGGCGTCGCGCGTCTGCAGGGCGTCGAGCGCGGGCGCGACGAAGCGGCGGTCGCCGAGCCGGGCGCGGGCGAACTGGACCGCCTTGACGATGACGACCGCGAGGCCGGCGATCGAGAGCAGCAGCAAGGCGACGAGGACGGTCCCGCCGGCGGCGAGCAGGCCCTCGGCCGACGCCGCCCAAGCGTCGAGGTCTACTTCCACAACTCGGCCGCGAGGGTTTCGAGCCTCAAGCGATCGAGGCAGGCGTCCGGGTCGACCTCGCCGTCGGACGTCCGGCACGCCGAGACCTCGTTGACGAGGATGCGCTCGATCTCGCCGCAGCCGACGCCCTCGAAGTCGAACGCCTTGACCAGGGTCTTCTCGGGCGCGACCGGCGCCAGTTCGACCAGGAGGCGCTGGCCGATCACGCCGTCGGGGCGAAACGAGACCAAGTCCAGCTTCAAGCTGTCGTACTGCGCCTCGCCCTCGTTGCGCAGGACGAAGCTGGCGCGGCAGGCGCCGCCGTTGATCGGCTCCAGCTTGTTGAGTTGCAGCAAGAGGGGCGTCGAGGCGGCGGCGGGCGAGGACGACCCACCGGCAGCGGATTGCTCTTGCGCCGCAAGCGGTGCCGCCAGCAGCCAAGCCAAGACACCGATGAGGACCCTACGCCGCGCGGCTCGGCCGATGTTGGGCATCAATCAATCCTTTACCATCGCTCCACCGGCTTGGCATGACACAAGGCAGGGCCGCACCTCAAGCCGAGAAAGCGAGATCCAGTCCTAGCCCCAATATGATTGGCGCTCATGCCGCACGTTCCTCCTTGAAAAGTTATAGCGTTCTGATAGATTGTAATTGCATTTATTCAACTTTAGAGGAATAATGTTGGGCATGTTCGTGCGCAACCATACCTTGACCATCGCCAAAAAATGGATGCGCAACCTCAGTGCCGTTCTCCTCGCCAGCGCGTTGGCGACGTGCGGGCCACGCTACGTCAACACGACGCAATTTCGTGCCGCAAGCGAGGAGGGATTGGTCGTTGTGGGTCTGAGATGGGAAAACCCACCGGCGCCCGGATTCGGCGTTTTTAATCTGCAGTTTTCAAGATATGATGAATATAAAAACACTTTCGGAGCTGAATACTTAGATGTAACTTTTAATGACGCTAAATCTGAAGATTTTGTTTACTTTACTAGATCTCTGAAGCCAGGCATGTATGGCGTCGATGTGGGCATTGAACGCGCCGGAGGCACCGGATTTTCCTTCTTTTGTCCTCCACCCACATTTCAGGTGGGCGCTGGCGAGATTGTCTACGTAGGCAATTTCGAGGCGAACCGGAGTCCTTCTGAAACGAACTGGGCTGTTTCTCGCCATTTTTACGACGAGGCCGAAGCACGCGAGGCGTTGGCCGCGTATCCTGGGATAGAAGGTGATATGAAGACTCAACTTCTCTCCTATAACCTGCCGGACACTTTCGAATACAAGATGATCGGCCTGTTGCCCGGTGCGGCGGCGCGCTCAAGGCTACCATGTTCGGGATCGAACGCGATCTTCAAACCGAACGCTGACCCTTGAGCATTTATCCGTTGCAAGGTCGATTCTTGAAACTCGCTCGACCGGTGGGCTAGCTTAACCGCCGCCGCGGTAGTTCGGCGCCTCGCGGGTGATGGCGACGTCGTGGACGTGGCCCTCGCGCACGCCGGCGTTGGTGATGCGTAAAAAACGGCAGTTCTGCTGCATGGCGGCGATGTCGGGGTTGCCGGTGTAGCCCATCGCCGCCTTGAGGCCGCCGACGAGCTGGTGGAGGATGGCGCCGACGGGGCCGCGGTAGGGCACCTGCCCCTCGATGCCCTCGGGCACCAGCTTCAGGCTGTCGCGCACCTCGGCCTGGAAGTAGCGGTCGGCCGAGCCGCGCGCCATCGCGCCGAGCGAGCCCATGCCGCGATACGCCTTATAGGAGCGGCCCTGGTAGAGGAAGACCTCGCCCGGCGCCTCGTCGGTGCCGGCGAACATCGAGCCGACCATGACGAGGTCGGCCCCGGCCGCGATCGCCTTGGCGAGATCCCCGCTGGAGCGGATGCCGCCGTCGGCGATGACGGCCACGCCGCGCCCGCGGCAGGCCCCGGCCACGTCCATGATCGCGGTCATCTGCGGCACGCCGACGCCGGCGACGACGCGGGTGGTGCAGATCGAGCCGGGGCCGATGCCGACCTTGACCGCGTCGGCGCCGTGGTCGGCGAGCGCCAGGGCGCCCTCGGCCGTGGCGACGTTGCCGCCGACGACGACGGCGCGGTTGCTCTCGCGCCGGACCCGCGCCACGGCGTCGAGCACGCCGGCCGAGTGGCCGTGCGCCGTGTCGACGACGACGACGTCGGCGCCGGCCTCGATCAGCGCCAGCGCCCGCTCGGCGCCGGCCCCGCCGGTGCCGACGGCGCCGCCGACGCGCAGCCGGCCGTGGCCGTCCTTGGCGGCATTGGGGTGCTGCGCCGACTTCTCGATGTCCTTGACGGTGACGAGGCCGATCAGGGTGCTCTCGTCGTCGACGACGAGCAGCTTCTCGATCCGGTGGCGGTGCAGGAGCTGGCGCGCCTCGTCGCGCCCCACCCCTTCGCGCACGGTGACGAGGTTCTCGGACGTCATCAGTTCGGCGACGGGCTGGTTCGAGGGCTCGACGAAGCGCACGTCGCGGTTGGTGAGGATGCCGACCAGCCGCCGCCTCGGCCCCTCGACCACCGGCAGGCCCGACACTTTATGCGCCCGCATCAAGGCCAGCGCCCCGGCGAGCGGCGTGTCGGGTGCCACGGTGAGCGGGTTGACGACCATGCCGGCCTCGAACTTCTTCACCTGCCGCACCTCGGCCGCCTGCCGCTCGACGTCGAGGTTCTTGTGGACGATGCCCAAGCCCCCCGCCTGCGCCAGTGCTATCGCCATCGGCGCCTCGGTCACCGTGTCCATCGCCGAGGCGAGGAGCGGGATGTTCAATTCCAGGTCGGCACGCAAGCGCGTGCGCACGTTGGCCTCGGCCGGCAGCACGGTCGAGAAGCCGGGCTCCAGGAGAACGTCGTCGAAGGTCAGCGCCTCGCGCAGCAACGGTCGGCCGCTCATATGCTCTCCTCAACGGTTCATCGCTCGCCGTGCGCGGGATATACGCATCGACCGCGGCGGCGACCAGACGTTGATGTCAAGCACGGCATAAGAAGACGGGCGAAGCGGGCGCGGCCGCCGCCCGCTTTTCTCTAGCGACTTAGTCGGCCGCGGCCGTCACGCTCACATTGTCGAGAAAGGGCAGATCCTCGGGGGCGTAGCGGGCGACGTCGCCGACGAAGCCGATATAGGGCTCGCCGTCGATGTCGCCGATGCCGTTGCGCCACTCCCAGACCACGCGCGGCTCTGGCTCGCGCGTCACCTCGAACACCCGGCCGCCCGTCGATTCGGGGAACAGCACGTTGCCGTTGGCGAGCAGTTGCACGTTGCCCCAGACCTCGCTGTAGAAGCCGTCGGCGCAATCGCCGTACGACCAGACCACGGCTTGCGTCACCGGGTCGATCTCCAGGATCCGGCTCGCCTTGCAAGAAAAGCGGGGGCCGCGATTGTCGTAGAGGAGGATGTGGCCGTTGGGCAGCAGGTCCGGGTCGTGCTGGCCGGCGA
Source organism: Geminicoccaceae bacterium (assembly GCA_965217265.1). Taxonomy (GTDB): domain Bacteria; phylum Pseudomonadota; class Alphaproteobacteria; order Geminicoccales; family Geminicoccaceae; genus JAGRGG01. The sequence goes on from CBDCHP010000011.1 coordinate 1,039,538, forward strand.
ACGGGCCGGCGAGAGCCCACTTGGCGCGGTGCGTGTCCTTGTCGATGAGCACGAGCGCGTCGAGGTCGCGCAACGACACCAGGACGTCGCTGGCCTCGAAGCCCGGCACTTGCGCCGCGAACGCGGCCGTCACCACCTCGACGTTGTTCAGGTGGGTGAAGTCGTAAGATTCGATGCGGTCCGGCAGCAGCCCCGGCGCCCCTTTGAGCGCCTCGAGGATCGAGATCCGCTCCAGCACCTCGCCCCCGGGAGAGACGTGCAGGACGGTGTCCTCGTAGTACCACGTCTTGTTGCGGGGCAAGCCTTGCATCGGCTCGGTGCGGTAGGTCATCGAGGGCACCCAGACGCTGTCGTCCTCGGCGACGAACACGTCGTGGTGCGTGTTGGCGTCGACCTTCCAGACGACTTGCGAGTCCTTGTCGAGCCGCGCGAGCCCGCCGCCGTAGGGAAAGTGGCCGCCCTCGAAGTTCAGCAAGAGATCGCCGTTGGGGTAGAGGTGGACGCCGTGCCAACGAACCGTGTCGGGGTTGCCCTCGCTGATGACCTGCGGCGCCCCGTTCGGCCACACCTCGGCAAAGCGCGCCCGCCACTCGTGGCGCACCGTGCCGTCGAGTTCGATCAACCGGGCGAGAAAGCTGTCCTTGGTCTTCATCGTGACGAGCGTGAGCCCCCCCGCCGTGCGCTCGGGATCGAGCCGCACGGTCCCGGTCTCGACGTTCTTGGCCGGGACGAAGGCGAAGTCCTCGACGAAATAGCGGTTGTAGACCGCATTGGCGGCGTCCTTGGCCTCTTCGAGGTGGCGCGCCGGCCACAACTCCCAGCTACGGACTTGGTAGCCGGCGAGGAAGAGCAGGACGCAAAGGCCGGCGGCGAAGACGATGCGGGCGATCCAGTCGGTCATGTTTCCAACGCAGAAGTTTCATCCCGGCGGGGCGCGTTTGCCGGGATCGCGGTCTGGCAGAAACTGTAGGGCCACGCCATCCGATTGCTCAAGCCGCCACTGGGCCGCTCAAGCCACAAATCGCCGCAATTGTTCTGCGACCGTACCCAAAGGGGGTTGGTCACGGCGAAGCGTCGTGCCGGTTTTGCCCGCCTCAAGCCCTTACGGGCGATACCCGCGTCGCGAGCGGCGGTCTCTCTTACGGCAACTATGACGCGCACGACACCCGTTAACTAGTTGCCGGTTCAGGCACGAATAACAGTATGTTATCGCTTAATTTATCGCCCAAAGTGAGATTCCTTAGGAATATTCCTTCCGGCCGCTCCGTCTGTAGGTCGTCAAGCGGTCGCCGAGCGCCTCCAACCAAGCGGCACGGCCCGCCAAACAAAGAAATGCCCGCCCTCTGACGCGCGGGCGAATCTCGCCACGGGACATAGGAGTTCTGCATGCTTTCGACGCGATTCAGCGCGCCCGAAGGAAACCTTACCGGCATTGCTCATCGTTTTCTCATCGCCGGTCTGATCCTCGCCTGCGCGCTCGGCGCCCAGGCCGAGGCCGCCGTCTCGGCCGACGCGGCCGCACCGCGAACGGACGTCGCGACGACGACCGCGGTGTCACCCGACCTGAGCGCCTTCGCCGAAAAGACGGAGACGTTCGCGGCGATCCAGGTGGCCGGCAGGTACAAGAAGGCATCGAAGCGGGGCGGCAAGACCCCCAGGGGTTGGGACTACGTCCTGCGCAACGGCGACGATCTGAAAAGGGCCTCGTCCTACATCCGCTCGGTGGCGCAGAGCATGTTCCGCGACGCCGTCGGCTCTAGCACCTCGATGAGCGTCGGCTACTTGGCCCCCAACTACATGGGCTACAGCAAGCCCTCGGGCGGCAAGTACATCCGCCACACCGGCCTCGACCTGCCCAAGGGCGTGGGCTCGCCGGTCAGGGCGTTGGCACCCGGCAAGGTCGTCTCGGTCATCACCAAGAACCCGCTCGACGCCGCCGTGATCGTCAAGGAGAACGGCGCCAGCCGCTACTGGGTCTACGGCCACGTCCAGGGCAAGGTCAGGCGCAACCAGAACGTCGGCAAGGGCACGGTTGTGGGCAGCATCATCAACCCGCGCGGCAAGTTCCGGCCGCACGTCCACGTCAGCGTCCTGACCACCCCGTTCCCGGTCAGGGGTTCGCTCAGGAACAACCTCGGCTGGGGCCGGACCAAGGGCGGTTCGCCAAAGGAGGCCGAGGAGACCGCGCTGCGCTACACGATGCAGCCGCTCGAAGCCTACGCCCGCGCCAACGGCATGTTCAAATAGCCTTGCCCGCCGCCCGGAGGTCGCCCGAAGGGGTCCGCGTCCGGGCCGGCGGGTGCTGGAAACTTGGCCACGGCCGTTGCTTTGATGTACAAGGCTACCCGCCACGCCACACTTGCGAGGAGAAGTCGCATGTTTGATCCGCGCAAGCGCGCCATCGTCCTCGCCCTCGGGCTCGGCCTGCTCGCCCTGCCGCTCGCCGCCTGCGACGAGGAAGGCCCCGCCGAGGAGGCCGGCGAGAACATCGACGACGCGGTCGACGACGCCGGCGAGGCGATCGAGGACGCGGGCGAGGCGATCGACGATCGAAACTGACCGGAGCATCTCGATCGGCGCCGGGGCGGACGGTCCACCCCGGCGGGTAGCACGACGAAGGGAGAAGACGATGACGACTCACAAATGGCGCTCGCTGATGCTGGCGATGCTCCTGGGCCTGGGCGCGCTCACGCTCGGCGCCTGCGACGACGGCCCGGCCGAGGAGGCCGGCGAGGAGATCGACGACGCCACCGATTGATCTAAGGCGTCGCGACCCACGATCGAGGACGGCCCGGGCTTGAACGTCCGGGCCGTTCCCGACCCGCCTTGACGCAAACGCCCCTTTCAAGCTTCAACGTCTCGGTAGGCTTGAAAGGGGCTGGAAGAATGACCGAACAAGAGCGGCGGCTGCGCAGCCAGTCGTGGTGGGACGATCCGAGCGACCCCGACATGACGGCGCTCTACCTCGAACGGCAACTGAACTACGGCCTGACCCGCGAGGAGTTGCAGGCCGGCCGGCCGATCATCGGCATCGCCCAGACCGGCTCGGACCTGGCGCCCTGCAACCGCCATCACCGCGAGCTCGCCAAGCGGGTCGCCGACGGTATCCGCGACAAGGGCGGCATCCCGATCGAGTTTCCCGTCCACCCGATCCAGGAGACGACCAAGCGGCCGACGGCGGCCTTGGACCGCAACCTGCAATACCTCTCGCTGGTCGAGGTGCTCTACGGCTACCCGCTCGACGGCGTCGTCCTGACCACGGGCTGCGACAAGACGACGCCGGCCTTGTTGATGGGGGCGGCGACGGTCAACCTGCCGGCGATCGTGCTCTCGGGCGGGCCGATGCTGAACGGGCGCTACAAGGGCGAACTGGCGGGCTCCGGCACCGTCGTCTGGCACGCGCGCCGGCTGATGGCCGAGGGCAAGCTCGACTATGACGGCTTCATGGCGATGACCTGCGCGTCGAGCCCGTCGGTCGGGCACTGCAACACGATGGGCACGGCCTCCTCGATGAACGCGATGGCCGAGGCCCTGGGCATGTCGCTGCCGGGTTGTGCCGCAATCCCCGCACCCTACCGCGAGCGGGCGCAGATGGCCTACCGCACGGGGCTTCGGATCGTCGAGATGGTCCACGAGGACCTGCGCCCGTCGCAGGTGATGACGCGGGCCGCGTTCGAGAACGCGATCACCGCCGCCGCCGCGATCGGCGCCTCGACCAACTGCCCGCCGCACCTGATCGCGATCGCCCGCCACGTCGGCGTCGAACTCGACATCAAGGACTGGGAGGCGGCGCACGACGTGCCGCTCCTCGTCGACATGCAGCCGGCCGGGCAGTACCTGGGCGAGGATTTCTACCACGCCGGCGGGCTGCCTGCCGTGGTGCAGGAACTGGTCGGCGCCGGCCGCTGGCACGGCGGGGTTCTCACCGTCACCGGCAAGACCTACGCCGAGAACGTCGAGGCGAACCCGGTCACGATCGACCGCGGGGTGATCCACCCCTACGACGCCCCCTTGATGCCCGAGGCCGGTTTTCTCATTATCGGCGGCAACCTGTTCGACAACGCGGTGATGAAGACCTCGGTCGTCAGCCCCGAATTTCGCGAGCGCTACTTCGAGCGCCCGGACCATCCGGGCGTGGCCGAGGGCCGGGCGGTCGTGTTCGAGGGGCCGGAGGACTACCACGAGCGGATCGACGACCCGTCGCTCGACATCGACGAGGACTGCTTTCTCTTCATCCGCAACGTCGGGCCGATCGGCTACCCGGGGGCGGCCGAGGTCGTCAACATGCGCCCGCCGGCCCCCCTCATCCGCCGCGGCATCCAAGCGCTGCCGACGATCGGCGACGGGCGGCAGAGCGGCACGTCGGAGAGCCCCTCGATCCTCAACGCCTCGCCCGAGGCGGCGGCGGGCGGCAACCTCGCCATCATCAAGAGCGGCGACAGGGTGCGGCTCGACTTGAACGCGCGGCGGCTCGACCTGCTCGTCGACGCCGACGAGATCGAGGCGCGGCGGCGAACGATGCGGCCGACCCACCCCAAGTCGCAGACCCCCTGGCAGGAGATCCAGCGCGGCCTCGTCGGCCAACTCGGCACCGGCGCCTGCCTGGAGCCCGCCGTCCTCTACCTCGACATCGAGCGCAAGCGGGGCCTGCCGCGGCGCAACCACTGAGCCTTGCCCAAGCGCCGGCGCGGTGCCGCCCCGACGGCGCCGCGTCTCAGGCAGTCTCGATCAGGGCGATCTCGATCTCGGCGAGGCGGCGGCCGACCTCGTCGGGGCTGAGGGCTTCGTTCTCCAGGCTCGCTTCGAGCCGTGAGGCGGCGCGGCTGAGCCTGTCGAGGCCGTAGCTGCCGCCGGTGCCGGCGAGTTGGTGCGCGAGGCGGATCAGGATGTCGCGGTCGGTCGGGCTCAGCGCCTCCCCGCCGGCGCCGACGGCGATGCTGCGCATCTCGGCCAAGCGGTCGTGCGCCCGGCTCAGGAAGCGGCGGCGCAGCAGCGGCAGCCGGTTCGGGCCTGAGTCGCTGGAGGTCGAAGCGTGCATGGCAGGTCCTTTTTCGAAAACGGCGGCCCGCGACGAGGGCTTCATTGCCCCGTTCGCGATCACCGGCCGTTTCCTTTCTGCCGTAAGTTGATTAACAAACTCTTGCGGCCGCCGCGCCGGGCGGTGGGCAGACGGAGAATCATCGAGCGATGGCCGAGCCGACGGCAATCTTGCAGCAACACCTCGTCTGGGACGCGCATTCCTGCCTGACGCTGCACCCCGATACCGATCTCACCGTCCTCGAACGGCACCGGGCGCAAGGGGTCGACTTCGTCTCGGTCAACGTCGGCATGGACATGAACCCGATCGGGCAGGTCGTGGCCGTCCTGGCGGGCTTTCGCGCGCAACTGCGCCGGCACGAGGACCGCTTCGCGCTCGCCGGCAGCGTCGCCGAGATCGAGGCGGCGCGGCGGACCGGCCGGCTCGCGGTCGCGTTCGACCTGGAAGGCGGCCTGCCGCTGCTCGGCCGGCCGGAGACGGTGGGTCTCTTCTTCGACCTCGGCGTGCGGCAGATCCACCTCGCCTACAACCGCAACAACGCGCTCGGCGGCGGCTGCTACGACGAGCCCGCGCCGCTCACGAAGCTCGGCCGGCGCACCGTCGCCGCGATCAACGCCGCCGGCGTATTGATGGATTGCTCGCACACCGGCGAGCGCACCAGCTTCGAGATCATGGAGGCGTCGACGGCGCCGGTCTTCTTCAGCCACGCGAACCCGAGGGCGCTCTGCGCCGACGGGCGCAACGTCACCGACGCCCAGATCGACGCCTGCGCCGCCACGGGCGGCGTCGTCTGCGTCAACGGGGTGGGACGTTTCTTGGGCGTCGCCGACGCGCCGTCGAGCGCCGTCGTCCGCCACATCGACTACCTCGTCGCCCGGATCGGGCCGGACAAGGTCGGGCTCGGCCTCGACTACGCCTACCCGGCGATGGGCTTGGAGGAGGATCCGCCCGGCCTCGACAGGGACTACTGGTGGCCGCCGGCGCACGGCTACGTCGGCGGGCTCGGCATCAAGATCGCGGCCCCGGAGCAACTGCCCGAGATCGTCGAAGGCATGATCCGCCTCGGCTACGGCGACGAAACGATCGCGGGCATCCTCGGCGGCAACATGAAGGCCCTGGCCCGCCGCGTCTGGGGCGGCTGAGAGGCCGCCCCGTTAGTCGATGCGACGGATCATCAAAGCGCCTCGGGCGCCTCGTTGTCGGCGACGCTGAGACCGGCCGGCAGTTGCTGCTGGATGATGCCCGTGTCGGGAACGACGTGGGGCGTCAGCATCGCCTCCTGCTCGGGCCTGGGGGCCGGCAGGACGAAGGGCTTGTCGGGCTTTGCGGGCAGGGTGACGGTCGCGGCCGGCGCCTCCGCCGGCACCGCCCCGGTCGGGACGGCGCGCGGCAGGAGGGCGGCGCGCACGGTCTGCAGCACGTCGAGCAGTTCGGGCGTGTCCTGCGGTGCGACGAGGGCAAAGACCAAGGGGCCGTCGCGCCACGTCATCGACACCTGATCCTCCGGCACGAGGCGAAGGACGTGGCCGGAACCGCCGGCACCGTCGAGCATGCCGACGTAGAGCCGGAGCGGCCGACCGGCCGCATCCTCGTAGTCGAGGCTGATCGCCGGGATCTGCGACGCGCTGAAGACGTGGCTGCCCTTAAAGGCGAGGCCGATCTGGCCGAGGTCGGGCCGAACAAAGCTGTGCGCGCCCAAACGCTCGCGCAGCCACTTGACCGAGGCGTCCTCGCCGGTCCCGCTCAGGCTCTCGGGCGTGCCGTCGAACAGGACCAGCGGCAAGTCGACGGTGGGGGTCGCCGAGGGGGCTTGCAGGATCGCCGGCAGCAGACCCTCCGCCGAAGCGTCGGGAGCGGTCAACTGCTCCGGCGCCAGGGCGATGTCGGGCGCACTCAGCCGCTCCGGCGCCAGGGCGGCGACGTCCGGCCCGTTCGAGGGCAGGAGACGGGGACCGACGACCGCGCCGAGGCCGACGACGAGCGCCAATGCGGCGGCGGCGGCCCACACGGGCCTCGCCCCCCAGCGCCAGGGCAGCGATCCTTGCACGTCCCGCGCCGGCTGCTGCAGGGCCTGGACGAGGTCGGCCTGCAGGCGGGGGCAGAAGACCCGCTCGTCCGACAGATCGAAGGCTTGACCCAGGAGACGCAAATTGGCGTTCTGGTGCAAGCAGGCCTCGACCCGGTCGGCCGCGTCGTAGTTCGCGGCGATGTGGTCGAGCACGGGCACGCGACGATCCTCGTCGAGAACCCCATCGACGAAGGCCATCAAGTCGGCGTCGACAACCGGACGCCGAAACGGCATATCCGACTTGCTCATTTGACGATTCGCAGTCTAGGTGCAGCATTGCTTCGCGCGGTCAATTGGCGCAGTGCCTCGCGCCCGCGCGACAGGCGCGACATGATCGTTCCAACGGGGACGTCGAGCGTCTGGGCGGCGTCGGCGTAGCTCATGCCCTCCAGGCCGACGAGCAGGATCACCTCGCGCTGCTCAAGCGGCAGCTTGGCGAGCGCCACCGCGAGGTCGCGCAACTCCAGCCGCTTGTGCTGGGTGGCCGGGCTGGCGAGCGTGCCGATCACGTCCTCGATCGGCACGAGGCCGGCCGAGCGCCGCTGCCGCCGCGCGTCGTCGATGCAGACGTTGTGCAGGGCAGCGAACATGTAGGAGCGCAAGTCGCGCACCTCGCTCAGCGCCTTGCCCTGGCTCAGGATCTTTGCCAGCGTCTCCTGCACGGCGTCGTCGGCGTCGGTGATGCTGCCGAGCAGCAGGATCGCGTAGCGCCTGAGCGACGCCACGTGCTCCAACAGCGCCTCGCCGATCTGCTTCGTCGCCTGCTTGGGCGCGGGCTTGCCGCCGAAGAAATGACGAGATGTCATGCGGCTTGAACTTTCCTGGCGGGCGGGCAAGACGCCGGCCGGCCTAGCGATCGCTTCGGTCTCACCAGGAGCAACAAGCTTGAGCATCAAGCTTCTCCTCAGACTGAACGACGAAGAGCGGACCTGGGGGCCTGCGGCAGTCGACTGGCACGAGATGTGATTTGGGTTTGACGTCGCGCAGTATGCACATAAAATGGGTCCAAGTCACAAGTTTTGTCCTAGCTTCCAATACCAAGCGATCGGGGACACGATCGGGTTAGAAAAGGTTGGCCCGTCGGGGTTCCCGACGGAGCCGTAATAGGTTTTCTGGGCGGTACGGGCGTGCCAGCGGCACCCCCATCACGATCGACCTTCGACGAACTCAAGCAAGCATCGAAGCAACGACCGGCGACCAAACCTTAAGCACGGGGTCTGAACGAAGCACCCTGTTCAAAGTCGAGACGCATTTCTAAAGACGCCCCTTTGCGACGCTTTATTCCGCGTCCGGCGAAGGTTTCCGCCGCCGGGACACGGTGCAGCATTTGCGCCACACCCACGTATGATGCCGGAGGGGGGCGTCGGCCCCTCAGCCTGGGGCTTGGCGCATCGTCTCGGGCAGCCACGTCGCGAGGCCGGGAAAGGCGACGAGGAGGACGACCATCACCAGCATGAGGCCGAAGAAGGGCAAGGCCGTGCGGGCGACGTAGCCGATGTCGCGGCCCGTCATGCCCTGCAGGACGAACAGGTTGAAGCCGATCGGCGGGGTGATCTGCGCCATCTCGACGACGACGACGACGAAGATGCCAAACCAGACGATGTCGAGCCCGGCGCCGCGCACCAAGGGCTCGACCACGGCCATGGTGAGCACGACCGAACTGATGCCGTCCAAGAAGCAGCCGAGCACGACGTAGAACAGGGTCAAGGCGGCGATCAATGCCAGCGGCGGGAGATCGAGCGCGCCGATCCCGTTGGCCAGCGCGCTCGGCAGGCCGGTGAAGCCCATCGCCAGCGCCAGGAAGGCGGCACCCATCAAGATGAAGGCGATCATGGCCGAGGTCCGCACCGCCCCCATCAGGCTCTCGGTGAAGCTGCCCCAGTTCAGTGAACCTTGCACCAGCGCGAGGGACAAAGCACCGAGCACCCCGACCGCGGCGGCCTCGGTCGCCGTCGCGAACCCGGCGTAGATCGAGCCCAGGACGGCCAGGATCAAGAGCGCCACCGGGATGAGAAAACGGCTCTCGGCCAGCTTCTGCTTGAACCCCACTGCCGGCTCGGGCGGCGGCACGCGCGTCGGGTTGAGGAGCGCCCACACGATCACGTAGCCCATGAACAAGGACGCCAGCACGATGCCCGGCAGGACGCCGGCGATGAACAGCTTGGCGATCGATTCGTTGATCGTGACGCCGTAGACGATGAGGGTGAGCGAGGGCGGGATCATCAAGCCGAGCGTGCCGGCCCCGGCGAGCGTGCCGATGACGAGCGGCTCGGGGTAGCCGCGGCGGCGCAGTTCCGGGATCGACATCCGCCCGACCGTGGTCACGGTCGCCGCCGACGAGCCGGACACGGCGGCGAACACGGTGCAGCCGATGATGTTGGTGTGCAACAGCCGCCCCGGCAGCCGCGCGGTCCAGGGGGCAAGCCCGCGAAACATGTCCTCCGACAGCCGGGTGCGAAACAGGATCTCGCCCATCCAGATGAACAAGGGCAAGGCGGTGAGCGACCAGGACGAGGCGACGGTCCAGATCGTCGTCACCATCGCGTCGCCCGCCGGGCGCGAGGTGAACAGTTCCATGCCGACGTAGGCGACGCCGAGCAGCGCCAGCGCCACCCAGACGCCGGTGCCAAGGAGGAGGAACAGGGTGAAGAGGAAGATGACGACGAGGCCGATTTGCTCCACGGGCCTGCTCCTTTGAACGCTTCGCGTGCGCTGCCGCGCGGCCTTCTTTTTTCTCTTTTTTGCTTTTGTCCGAGGCTGGCCCTCGGCGTTGCGGCCAAGTTCGGCGACAAGTTGTAAAAAAGAAAGAAAAAAGGCCGCGCGGCAGCGCACGCGCAGCGTTACGCGATCGACCGGGCAGCATCGGCGAAACGATTGAGATCCGCGACCAACGCATCCTCCCCCGGCAGCGCGTTCGCGTCGTAGCGGACGGCACAGGCGGCGGCGGCCTCGTAATCGAGCGGCAGGGCGCCGATCGAGCCTAATTCGACCCGGCCGGCGTGGCCGGCGGCGAACTCGGGCAGCCGCGCCCGGATGTTGCCCGCCAGCGCGCGCAGCACATCGCGCGTCGCGTCGCCGTGCCGGGTCCTGACGTCGACCGTGCCGTGGACGAGGGCGAGGTAGAAGCGGGGCTCAAAGCTGTGGAACAGGTAGACGACGTAGGTGCCGCGCTTGGCCGAGGCCGTGACCCTCTTCTCGAACACCGCGATCCACGGCACCGCCGCCCAGCCGCGATAGCCGGCCGATCCCCGCACGAGACGGCCGTTACGGTCGTGCAGCGCGCCCGCCACTCGCTTTGGCGCCTCGCTTTGGAGGTGACGCACGAGCGGGTGGCCGAGATAGCCCTCGCGCCGCGCGAGGGCGTAGGCGCGGGCGATGCGTTCGAGCGCGGGGCCGAGCATCAAGGACTGACGACCGCGGACAAGGCATTAGCGAGCGTTATCGAACGGATAATCAACATTTGCTTTCTTTATCGTAGGACAGGCACGATCTTAGCAGGACGGCGACGGATGCCCCTTCGCCAGACAGCCGAGAGAACACGTCATGCACCACGCACGGCTTCAAAGCGTCGCGCCCGCAGCGGCCGAAACCTCGCTCGGCCGCAAGCTCCTGCTCACCCTCGTCACGAGCCTCGCCCTCATCGTGGCGATCGGGGCCTTGAGCGTGGGCACGGGCACGGCGCCTTCCCCGCTGCACGGCCCGGACAACGTCGAGTGGCACGGTAATGTCGCCGTTACGCGCTGAGCGCGTCCGCTGCGCGGGGCTTTCTCTTCTTTCTTTTTGCCAGTGTTAACGCAGGCGGCTGGCCGGGGCGCCGAGGGCCGGCCCCGGACAAAGCAAAAAAGAGAAAAAAGAAGACCGCGCGGCAGCGCACGCGCGGGCGTTCTCCTCAACGATCCTCCAGCCGCCGTAGGAGGAGCCACGCGACGAGGGCCCAGGCCGAGCCCGCCGTCCAGCCGGCGATGACGTCGGTCGGATAGTGGACGCCGAGGTAGATCCGGCTCGACCCGATCGCGACGGTCATCAGGCAGGCGACGCCCATGACGTAGACCCGAAGGCGTGCCCTAGTCTGCACGCCCGAGAGCATCGCCGCGAGCGTCAGGTAGACGACGGCCGAGATCATCGCGTGACCGCTCGGGAAGCTCGTCGTGTAGACGACCGTCTCGTGCGGCACGAGGGAGGGTCGCGGCCGATCGAAGCCGCTCTTGAGGAGGAAGCTGAGGCCAAAGCCGCCGGCGTTGGCGAGAAGGAGGAGGCCCCCGGCCCGGGGCCGGTCGGCGAGGAACAGGTAGCCGGCCGCGACGAGCGTGAAGAAGCCCAGCAGCCAGACGCCGCCCAAGCCGGTGACGTCGCGCGCCAGCTCCTCGACCCATTCGGGGCCGATCGGGTTGCTCGGGTCGCCGGGCGTGCGCAGGGCCAACAGCACCCGCTCGTCGAAGGCGCGGGTGTCGCCCTCGATCACCTCGTCGGCGATTTCCCCGAAGCCGTAGACGGCGGCACTCAGCAGCAAGAGCACCACGAGCAGGCGCGGCTCGACGGCGCGCTTGAGCCGGGCCCAGGACCAGAGCGGCGGTCCGTCGCCCGCCTTGTCGCCGGCACTCACTCCTGGCGCACCGCTTCCATCTCGAAGCGCAAGGGGATCTCGTCCGCGACCCAGCCGTTCTCGACGGCGTAGGTCGAGCCGAAATCGCTGCGCTTCACCGTGGTCGTGGCGGTGAGGCCGAGCCGGTACTGGTTGCCGATCGGCGAGACCTCGGCCTTGTTGAGGCGCACCTCGACCTCGATCGGCCGGGTCTGCCCGCGCATGGTCAAATCGCCCCTGACGATGCCGGTCGTGTCGCCCGTGGGTTCGGCACCGGTCATGACGAAGGTGATTTCCGGGTTGGACCCGGCGTCGAGGAAGTCGCCGCTCTTCAGGTGGCCGTCGCGCTCGTCGTGGTTGGTGAAGACGCTGTCGGCTTGAACCGTCATCGTCAAGTCGCTCAAGCTGCGGGCCGCATCGTCGTAGACAAAGCTACCCTCGCCTTCAAGGAAGAGGCCGAGCACGTCGGCGTAGCCGATGTGGGTGGCAGCAAAGCTGATCGAGAGGTGCTCAGGATCGACCACGTAGCGCGCGGGCTCGGCCCGGGACGCTAGCGGTGCCGTCAGGAGAAGGGCGAGCGTTAGACAGGCCATCGGAAGCTTGGGCAAAGCTTCTCTCCGCGCGAAGGTTTGGACGGTGCGCCGTCCCGGTGACGGGGACGGCGTCGTTGCCGTTCAACCTAGCCTTCGCGGGCACCTTCGGCCAGGGCTGCTTGAACCGCCCACGGATGGCCTCAAGCGGCCGCGTCCTCGGACAGGCGCTCCAGGCGGAAGTGGAGCTGCGTGCCGCTCATGTCGGCGAAGTTCTGCCGATCAACCTGCACGCGCGCGCCCGAGCGGCGCAGCCGCGCCACCAGGAGCCCGTGCAGGACGTCACCCAGGGCCGAGGAGTCGCGGTACTGCAGCGTCAGCCGGTCGGAGGGGGTTCGATTGCCGAGGTTGGCGAACGCGTGCCGGCGGCTGAGCCAGCGCTCCATCTCGTGCCGCAGCGCCAGCAAGGAACTCAACAGGCGCGTCCGGCTCAAGGCGCCGTCGCGGGTCATCCGGCCGTCCAGCCAAGCGCCGAAGCCGAACAGCACGTCGGCCCGGCTCCAGCCCAGCGCCGCGGCGGCGAGGTCGGCCGCGCGCAGCAGCTTGATGGCCGGGTTGGCGTCGGGATCGAGCCACGAGCGATCCTCGGCGACGTTGAGCCCGAGGTCCTCGCGGGCGAAGGTCATGAACATGTCGAGCGTCAAGTCTGCCACGGTCGTCGTCCCCGTCTCCTGTTGCTGTCGCCAACCTAGGCAAAAGGGCTTAACAAGCCGTTAACGACGATCGCCCCTCGTTCGCTTGACGCCGGCGTTCAGGGTGGCGCAAGCTTGCCACCATAGGTTCAACCCGTTTTAATCGGACATCACGACCATGTGCGGCATCATCGGCGTTTTGGGCAACCGCCCGGCCGTGCCCGTCCTCGTCGAGGGCTTGCGGCGGCTCGAATATCGCGGCTACGACAGCGCCGGCGTCGCCACCTTGAGCCACGGCCGGATCGAGCGCCGCCGCGCCGAGGGCAAGCTCGACAACCTCGTCATGCTGCTCGAAGACCGGCCGCTCGGCGGCACGGTCGGCATCGGCCACACGCGCTGGGCGACGCACGGGGCGCCGAACGAGACCAACGCCCACCCGCACGAGGGCGGCGGCGTCGTCGTCGTCCACAACGGCATCATCGAGAATTTCCAAGCACTGCGCGCCGAGCTCGAAGCCGACGGCGTCGATTTCACCACCCAGACCGACACCGAGGTCGTGCCGCACCTCGTCGCGCACGGGATCGGGGCCGGCCTCGACCCCGTGGCGGCGTCGCTGGCGGCCGTCCGGCGGCTGGAGGGCGCGTTCGGCCTCGTCTTATTGTTCAAGGACCACCCCGACCTCCTGATCGCCGCCCGGCGCGGCAGCCCGCTCGCGGTCGGCTACGGGCAGGGCGAGATGTTCGTCGGTTCCGACGCGCTGGCGCTCGCCCCCCTGACCGACCGGATCCAGTACCTCGAAGAGGGCGACCTCGCCGTCGTCCGGGCGGTTACGACGATCGTCCTGGACGCGAACGGCGACGTGGCGGCGCGGCCGATCGTGCAGACGGCGCTCTCGGGCGCCATGATCGGCAAGGGCAACCACCGCCACTTCATGGAAAAGGAGATCTTCGAGCAGCCCGCCGTCCTGGGCGACACGCTGCGCGCCTACGCCGAGCCGGCGACGCACCGGGTGGCCCTGCCGGACCTCACCCTCGACCTCGCCGCCGCCTCGCGCGTCGCCGCGGTCGCCTGCGGCACCGCATCTTACGCCTGCCTCGTCGCCAAGTACTGGTTCGAGACCGTGGCGCGCCTGCCGGTCGATTGGGACGTCGCGTCCGAGTTCCGCTACCGCGACCCCCCCCTGGCGCCGGACCAAGTCGGTCTCTTCGTCTCGCAGTCGGGCGAGACGGCGGACACGCTCGCCGCCCTTCGCCACGTCAAGGCGCAGGGCAACCCGACCCTCGCCGTCGTCAACGTGCCCGAGAGCACGCTCGCGCGCGAGGCCGACGCCACGTTGCGCACGCTCGCCGGCCCCGAGATCGGCGTCGCCTCGACTAAGGCGTTCACGACCCAGTTGGCGACGCTCGCCTGCCTCGTCATCGCGGCGGCCCGCGGCCGGGGCGTCCTCGACCCGGATCGCGAGGCGGCGCTGACGCAGGCCTTAGACGAGATCCCGGCCCGCGTCGTGCAGGCGCTCGACCTCGACGGCGCCGTCAAGGAGGTGGCGGAGGGGATCAAGGACGCGCGCGACGTCCTCTACCTCGGCCGCGGTGCGATGTACCCGGTGGCACTCGAAGGGGCGTTGAAGCTGAAGGAAATCAGCTACATCCACGCCGAGGGCTACGCCGCCGGCGAACTCAAGCACGGCCCGATCGCGCTGATCGACAAGGCCGTGCCGGTGATCGTCGTGGCGCCGAGCGATCGTTTGTTCGACAAGACCGCCTCCAACCTGCAAGAGGTCGCGGCGCGCGGCGGCCGGATCGTCCTCCTCTCCGACGCCAAGGGGGTCGCCGCCCTCAAAGCCTACGCCTGGCGCACGCTGACGCTGCCCAGCGTCGACCCCTTCGTCGCCCCGATCCTCTACAGCGTGCCGGTGCAACTGCTGGCATACCACGCCGCCGTCCTGAAGGGTACGGACGTGGACCAGCCGCGCAACTTGGCCAAGTCGGTGACGGTGGAGTAGGAAACGCTTCGCGTCCGCTGCGCGGGGCTTTCTCTTCTTTCTTATTGCCAGTGTTAACGCAGGCGGCTGGCCGGGGCGCCGAGGGCCGGCCTCGGACAAAGCAAAAAAGAGAAGAGAAAGCCCGCGCGGCAGCGCACGCGCAAGCGTTCATCACCAGCCAAAGCGGCGCAGGACGTAGCGCGGCTTGGCGCCGTGTTCGAGCATCAAGGGCGGCAGCTTCTCAAGGCTCAAGCCCCCGTCGGTGCGCAACAACTCCTCGGCGTGGATGCCGCCCGCGACGAGGGCGGAATCGAGGCCCATGTCGTTGGCGCCCTTGATGTCGTGTTCGAGCGAGTCGCCGATGCAGACGATCTCGTTTTTCTCCAGCCCTTCGAGCAGGTCGAGGCAGGCGGCGTAGATCGGCGCGTGCGGCTTGCCGACGTAGACGACCTCGCCGCCGGCCCCGGTGTAGCGGGCGGCGTAGGCGCCGGGCGCCTCGATCAGCCCGCCGACGACCCGCACGAGCCGGTCGGGGTTGGCGCAGATCAGCGGCAGGCGGCGCTTGATGGCCCGCCCGGCGAACGCCGCGAAGTGGTCCTCGGGGTGGGCGGCGCGATCGTACCAAGCCAGGAAGACGAAGTCGGCTTCGTCCACACTGTCGACGAGGTCGAGGTCGAGCCCGTCCACCGGCGACGTGTCGCCCGGGTGGCTGAGCAGGAGGCAGCGGCGGCCGAGGCGATCGAAGGGCGGGCGGCGCTTGTGCAGGAGGCTCAAGTAGGCCGCCTCGCCCGAGGTGACGATGCCCGCGAACATGCCCGGGTTGAGGCCCAGCCCCCGCAACTGCCGGCGGTTGTCCGCGACCCTGCGACTCGTGTTGGACAAGAGCACCATCTGCTTGGCGCGGCGCTGCAACTCGGCCAGGACACCGTGAACGTCGGGGTAGACGGTGGTGCCGTCGTGCAGGACGCCCCACTGGTCGATGATGAAACCGTGGTAGCGCTCGGCGAGGTCGCGGATCCCCTCGATGGCGGCGGTGTCGGGCAAGGGGCGGCTCCTCGTTCGACGAGGCCGGTTGGCCCGGCGCTCGGATCCGTGGTTTAGCTGCGGGCGGACGCAAAGTTAAGTGGGGGCGGCGATGGACGGCAAGGCGACGGGCTTCGGCCTCGCAGGCAAGCGGGTCCTGATCACGGGGGCCAGCCGCGGCATCGGGGCGGCGGCGGCGCGGGCGTTCGCGCGCGAAGGGGCCAAGCTCGCCCTGCACTACGCCCGCGAACCGGCCGAGGCGGCGGCGATCCCCAACCTCGCCCTCTTGCGGGGCGACTTTCGCGAGGCAAACGCGGTCCGGCGCGTCGTCGGCGGCGCGATCGAGGCGCTGGGCGGACTCGACGTGCTGATCAACAACGCCGGGCACATGCTCGGCCGCGTGCCGCTCGAAACGATGTGCGACGCCGACATCGACGCCGTGTTCGACTTGAACGCGCGCTCGGTCGTGCTCGCCTGCCAGGAGGCGCTGCCGGCCTTGCGGAAAAGTTCCGGCAACATCGTCAACGTCACCTCGATCTCGGCCAAAACCGGCGGCAGCCCCGGTTCCTCGCTCTATTCGGCGTCCAAGGCGTTCGTCGCGACTTTCACCCGCTCGCTCGCCGCCGAACTGGCGCCGGACGGGATCCGGGTCAACGCCGTCTCGCCCGGCACGATCACGACCCGCTTCCACGAAATCTACTCGACGCCCGACAAGCTGGCGGCGACGGCAGCGAAGATCCCGCTCAAGCGCGTCGGCACCGCGAATGAGTGCGTCGGCGCCTTCCTCTACCTCGCCAGCGACACCCTCGGCGGCTACGTCACCGGCCAAGTGATCGAGGTCAACGGCGGGCAGTTGATGGGGTGAGGAACGCTTCGCGTTGCGCTCGCCGCGTTTTTTGCCAGTGTTAACGGAGGTAGCTGGCATCGGCGCCGAGGGCAAGTCTCAAACAAAAGATAAAAAAGAAGAGAGAAAAGCCCGCGCGGCAGCGCACGCGAAGCGTTCATCTATTGTCCGCGAGCCAACCCCCGACGCGCCCCAGCGCCGTCTTGATCGCGGCTTCGGAGGCGGCGTAGGAGAAGCGCAGGTAGCCCTCGCCGTGGACGCCGAAGCTGGTGCCGGCGATCGTGGCGACGCCGGCCTCTTGAAGGAGGCGGTCTTGCAGGTCGCGCGCCTTGAAGCCCGTCGCCTCGACGTTGGGAAAGGCGTAGAAGGCGCCGCCCGGCGTCTGGCAGCGAACGCCGGGCAGCCGGTTGAGGCGCTCGACGATCAGGGTCCGCCGCCGGGCGAACGCCGCCACCATCGCGTCCACGGCGTCCTGCGGCCCCTCCAGGGCGGCGATCGCGGCCTGCTGCGTCGCGGCGTTGACGCAGGAATTGAAGTTGACCGCGAGGCGGGTGGCACCGTCGATCAGCGCCCGCGGCCAGACGCCGTAGCCGATCCGCCAGCCGGTCATGGCGTAGGTCTTGGACCAGCCGTCGAGCAGGATCAGCCGGTCGCGCAGGGCCGGATAGGTCAGGAGCGAGACGAAGCCGGCGTCGGCGTCGACGATGCGGCTGTAGATCTCGTCGCTCAGGATCGCGACGTTTGGATAGTCGGCCAAACCGGCCGCGAGGCGGTCGAGGTCGGCCTTGGGCAGGACGCCGCCCGTGGGGTTGGCGGGGCTGTTGAGGATCAAGAGACGGGTCTTAGACGTGATCCGCGCCAAGATCGCCTCGGGCTCGATCGCAAAGCCGCGCGCCTCGACCAGCGGCAGCGGCACCGGGGTGGCGCCGGTGAAGGCGATCATCGAGCGGTAGATCGGAAAGCCGGGATCGGGATAGAGGATCTCGGCGCCCGGCTCGCCGAACATCGTGATCGCGAACGCCATCGTCATCTTGCCGCCCGGCACGATCAGGACCTGGTCGGACGCCACCTCGACGCCGCGTCGGGCGTGGACGTCGGCGGCGACGGCCCCGCGCAAGGGCGCCACGCCTTCCGCCGGGGTGTAGCCGTGGTGGCCGTCCGCGAGCGCCTTACGGCCGGCCTCGACGATGTGCGCCGGGGTCGGGAAGTCGGGCTGGCCGATGCCGAGGTTGATGATGTCGCGGCCCGCCGCCCCCAGCCGCGTCGCCCGCCCTAAGACTTCGAACGCGCTCTCCGTGCCGAGCCTACCTATCGCCGCCGCCGTGTGCATGGCCGCCTCCCTGTCGTAGTCGGGCGCATCATCGCAGATGAGGCGAAGATGAACACGCCCGCGCGTACGCCCGCTTCGCCAGCCCGCATCGAAGCTGCGCGGTTACCTGTGAGGAACAAGCCCCTCGCTTTTTCACCCGTTCTCCCCGGACCGGCACGAGCGCCGAAGCCGGCCCTGGCCAAAGTGAAAAAAGCAAAGAAGAAAGGCCGCGCGCCGGCGCACGCGAAGCGTCCATCCGTACGATCCCACGATTTACCCCGTTGCAGGCCGGCAATCGCCCCCCTATCGTCGCTCGAACGGCAGGAGCGCGACGGCATGGCGGCCCTCATCGTCGAGGACATCCACAAGAGCTTCGGCGGGCTTGAAGTCCTAAAAGGGCTCTCGCTCGACGCCGACGAGGGCGACGTCGTCTCGATCATCGGCGCGTCGGGGTCGGGCAAGAGCACGTTTCTTCGCTGCATCAACTTCCTTGAGATGCCGGACAGGGGCCGCGTCGTCGTCGGCGGCGACGAGGTCAAGGTGCGCCAGGGGCGCGACGGCAGGCCGCGCGTCGCTGACCGGCGGCAGATGGAGACGATTCGCAGCCGGCTCGGCATGGTCTTCCAGAGCTTCAATCTGTGGAGCCACATGACGGTCCTGCAAAACGTCATGGAGGGGCCGGTCACCGTCTTGCGACGAAACAAGGCCGAGGCGCGCGCCGAGGCCGCCGACCTGCTCGCCAAGGTCGGCCTGGACGCCAAGCACGACGCCTACCCGGCCGAACTCTCGGGCGGGCAGCAGCAGCGGGTCGCGATCGCGCGGGCGCTCGCCATGCGGCCGAGCGTCCTCTTGTTCGACGAGCCGACCTCGGCGCTCGACCCGGAACTGGTCGGCGAGGTCCTGCGCGTCATGCGGGGCTTGGCCGAGGAGGGGCGGACGATGATCGTCGTCACGCACGAGATGGGCTTTGCCCGCGAGGTCAGCTCGCGCGTCCTCTACCTGCACGAGGGCCGCGTCGAGGAGGACGGCCCGCCGGAACGGGTGTTCGGCGAGCCCCGCTCCGAGCGCTGCCGCCGCTTCCTCGCCAGCGTCCTGCACTGACGTTTCACCAATGGATAACGAGCGAAAGAAGAGCCTCATGAAATCCATCACCTTCGGCGCGCTGACCCTGGGCCTGATGCTCGCCGGCACGGCGCAGGCGCAAGAAACGGTCCGCATCGCCTCGGAAGGCGCCTACGCACCCTGGAACTTCACCAACGCGCAAGGCGAGCTCGACGGCTTCGAGCCGGCGCTGGCGGAAGAACTGTGCAAGCGCATGGAAGTGCCGTGCGAGTTGGTGCCGCAGGCCTGGGACGGCATGATCCCAGCGCTTCAGGCCGGCAAGTACGACGCCATCATGGCCGGCATGTCGATCACGCCCGAGCGCAAGGAGGTGATCGACTTCAGCCGCGCCTACGCCACGACGCCCGCGATCTTCGTCGTGCCGAAGGAGGGCGATCTGGCCGAAGGGGGTGCCAACCTGCCGCAGGAGAAGATCAACCTGGACGACGTGTCCTCGGACGAGCAGGCCCTGATCGACGAGTTGAAGACGCTGATGGACGGCATGACGGTCGGCGTGCAGACCGCGACCATCCACGAGAACTTCCTGCGCGAGTACATGCCCGACGTCGACGTCAGCACCTACGACAGCCAGGAGAACCTCGACCTCGACCTCCAGGCCGGGCGCATCGATGCGGGCCTCGCCGACCAGAGCGGCTGGCAGCCCCTCTTGGAGGGCGATGCCGGCGAGGACTTCACCCGCATCGGGCCGGGCCTCTCGGGCGGCCTCTTCGGCGAGGGCGTCGGCGTCGGCCTGCGCAAGGACGAGGGGGACCTGAAGGACAAGTTCGACGAGGCGATCCAGGCCGCCTTGGAGGACGGCACGATCGGCAAGCTCGCCACCGAGTGGTTCGGCTTCGACAGTTCGGCGACCCAGTGAGCCGCGGCTAGGTAGGCGAACGCCCCCTTGGACCTCTCCCTCCTCGCCTGGGGTGCTGCCGGCTGGGGCGACGAGATGGCCAAGGGCGCCCTCGTCACCATCCTCGTAGCATTTCTCGCCTACGCGCTCGGCATCGTGCTCGGGAGCGGGATCGCCGCTTGCAAGCTGAGCGGCGTCGCCCCGTTGCGCTGGTTTGCCTCCGTCTACACGACGGTGGTGCGCGGCATCCCCGAACTGCTCGTCATCTACCTCGTCTTCTTCGGCGGCGGGCAGGCGCTGCGCGCGATCGCCTCGGGCCTGTTCGGCTATGAGGGCTACGTCGACCCGCCGGTTTTCGTCACCGGCGTCTTCTGCCTCGGCGTCAGCGCCGCCGCCTACTCGGCCGAGGTGATCCGCGGCGCGGTCCAGACGGTGCCGAAGGGCCAGATCGAGGCCGCGGTCGCGATCGGCATGTCGCGCCCGCAGCGCTTTCGCCGCGTGCTCCTGCCGCAGACCGCGCGCTACGCCCTGCCGGGCCTCGGCAACGTCTGGCAGTTCGTCTTGAAGGACACGTCGCTGATCTCGGTGATCGGCCTCGTCGAGATCATGCGCCAGAGCGCCATCGCGACGGGTGCGACGAAGGAGCCGTTCACCTTCTACGTCACGGCGGCGATCCTCTACCTCGGCCTCACCGCCTTCTCGAACCAGGGCTTCGCCCGCGCCGAGACCTGGGCCAACAAGGGCGTCGCCAAGGACGCTTGAGGGGAGCAAACGGCTGTGGACTTCGCCACGATCCAAAGCGCCCTGCCGCAGTTGCTGGCCGGGGTGCCGACGACGCTGCTCCTGGTCGGGATCTCGCTCCTGGTCGGCTTCGTCCTCGCCGTCGTCACGGCGCTGATGCGCCTGTCGAAGAACCCGATCCCGCGGGGTGCCGCCTGGGTCTACGTCTACCTGTTCCGCTCGACGCCGCTGCTCGTGCAGATCTTCTTGATCTACTACGGCTCGGGCCAGTTCCGGCCGTTTTTGGCCGACATCGGCCTGTGGACCTTCTTTCGCGACGCTTGGTTCTGCGCCCTTCTAGCACTCGCGCTCAACAACGGCGCCTATGCCGCCGAGATCATCCGCGGCGGGCTGGAATCGGTGCCGCGCGGCCAGATCGAGGCGGCGCGCGCCGTCGGCATGAGCCGCTCCCAGGTCTTTCGGCGCGTCACCTTCCCGCAGGCCGTGCGGCAGGCGCTGCCGGCCTACGGCAACGAGATGATCTTGATGGTGAAGTCGAGTTCGCTCGCCTCCACGATCACGATCCTGGAGATCACCGGGATCGCCAAGAAGATCATCGCCGCCACCTTCCGCCCGGTCGAAGTCTTCATCGTCGCCGGCGCCCTCTACCTCCTGATCAACTTCGTCATCACCCGCGCGATCGCGTTCGCCGAGGCCCGGCTCGACCCCGCCCGCCGCCGGCGCGAGGGCGCGCTGCTGAAGCGGCCAGCACCTGACGAACCGGCGGCGGCCGAGGTCAAGCCGAGGGCTTGAGAACGCTTCGCGTGCGCTCGCCGCGCGGGCTTTTTCCTTTTGTTTTTGCTACTTGTCGGCAGAGATTGGCCGCAACGCCGAGGGCTAGGCCCGGCCAAAGTTATAAAAAAGAAGAAAAAAGACCGCGCGTCAGCGCACGCGCAAGCGTTCACGGCCGCCGTGCCAAGTCCGCCGGCATGAACACGTCGAGTGCCGCCGGCATGACGGCAAACCGCGCCGGGGTCGTCGCCTTGATCTCGCCGTCGGCGGAGATTTCCAAGGGCCGGTTGGTCTCGATGGTGAATTCGGCCCCTTCGAGCGCCAAGATGCCGTCGCGGTGCTTGAGGCGGCCGAGGAAGAAGCCGGGTGCTTGGCGCAAGAGGTAGAGAAACGGCCGCGGCTCGACGCTGTAGAGGTGCAAGAGCCCGTCCCAGACCTCGGCTTTCTCGTCGATGTTGAGCATACCGCCGTAGGACCGGCCGTTGCCGACCGCGATCTGGAGGGCCTTGCGCCGCCAGATGCGGCCTGCCTCGGTGCGGATCGCGACGCGAAAGGACTTGCGCTCATGAAAGGCGCGCAGGCCCTCGATCCAGTAGCCGAAGCGGCCGAAGCGGCGCTTGGTCTCGCCCTTGAGCCGGCGCGAGAGCATCGAGGTTAGCCCCATGCTGGCGACGTTGAGGTAGGGGGTGTCGTTGATGAGGCCGACGTCGATCGGACGTCGTGAGCCCTTGACGATCACCGTCGCCGCCTCGCCCACGTCGAGCGGCAGGCCGGTCGTGCGGGCGAGGTCGTTCGCGGTACCGAGCGGCAGGATGCCGAGCGGCTTCTTCGCCGCCAGCAAGTGCGGCAATTGATGGCTGATCGTGCCGTCGCCGCCGCCGATGATGATCGCGTCGGCCTCGTGCGCCCGCTCGTCGATGCAGCGCCCGGCGGCGTCGAGCGAGGTCATGTCGCCCTCGATCAGCGTCATGCCGGCGCCGGCGAAGACCTCGCGCGCGCGCGCCACGGCGTCGGAGGCGCCGGTGCGGGCGTTGGGGTTGATGAAGCAGAGCGCCCGCCGCGGCGGGCGAACCTCGCCCTTCGGGTCGTCGGCTAGGTCATCCGCGTGCTGCATGCGTGGCCATCCAGGACGGGTTCGGCCCCGTCCAAGAGGTGACCGGCCCGCCGCGCTTTAGTTTCGAGATAGAAGCGGTTGTGCTCGTTGGCTCCGAAAGCATGGGGCACGCGCCGCACGACCGCAAGCCCGTGCTTGGTGAGCGCGTCCACCTTGGCCGGGTTGTTGGTGAGCAGCCTGACGGCAGGGATCTTGAGGCCCTTGAGCATGGTGACGGCGGCGACGAAATCGCGCTCGTCCGGCTCGAAGCCTAAATGCGTGTTGGCGTCGACCGTATCGAAGCCGGCGCTCTGCAATTGATACGCGCGCAGCTTGTTGACGAGGCCGATGCCGCGCCCCTCCTGCGCCAGGTAGATCAGGACGCCGGATCCTTCGAGCGCCATCCGCCGCAACGCGCCCATGAGCTGATCGCCGCAATCGCAGCGCATCGAGCCCAGCACGTCGCCGGTGAAGCATTCCGAGTGCAGGCGGCACAAGGGTGCCTCGTGCGCCTCGGGCTCGCCGACGAGGACGGCGTAGTGCTCCGGACCGCCCAAGCGCGAGCGAAAGGCGACGAGGCGGGTGTCGGCCGCGATCTTGAGCGGCAGCGCCGCCTCGGCGACGGGGAGCAGGTCCTGTGCCACGGCGAGGCGGTGTCCCTCGATCGCCTCGGCGCCGACCCCGGCGCGTACCGGCAGACCGGCCACCGGACCGCCCGTGACGAAGACGGAGGGCAACAGGCCGGCGTCCTTGGCCAAGCGCACGGCGGCGCGCTCGACCGGCTCGGCCGGTCGTACCGGCGCCGCGCGCAAGATCGCGGCCGAGACCGATTGCGGGCGTACCGGGTCGGCGAGCGCGCGCACCGTGCCCGGCGACGCGGTGGGCGGCAAGGTCACTACCACAGCCTCGTCGCGCGGGACCGTCTCCGGGTTGATCGCCTCCAGACGCTCGCGGGTCAGGACGAGCCCGATTGCGCCCTCGGCGGCGAGCAGGCGCTCGATCTCGATGTCGGGTAGCGCTTCGGGGGCGTAGGCCACACAAAAACCGGCGCCGTGCTCGATCGCGACGCCGAGGCCGCCCCCCAAGATCCGCTCGGCCGCGGCGACCTCGACGAAGCGCCAGTGCGCGTTGTGACCCGACATGGACATCCTTTCTCGCCGCCGATGCCGGCGAAAGTTCGCCCTGGCCCGCGGCGTCGGCCCCGATCTTCGTTCTCCCGCGCGGAGGCGGTGCTGTGTTATCTGGCGTCGAAACGACGCTTCGCCCAGGGTTGCCCATCGGTGCTTAAAACGCAAATGGAAGAAAATTTACCTAACAAGCCCCGAAGTAGGGGTTCGTGATGGCGTCGCAGGCCACCGCCTACTGGACGATCGGGCCGTTCGCCGGCGCCCTGCGCGAGGCGCCGATGCCAGAAATCAACGAGGGTCTGGCGCGGGTGCGGACGCGCTACTCCGGCGTCAGCCGCGGCACCGAGGCGCTGGTGGCGGCGGGGGGGGTGCCGCCAGGCGAGGCGTCGCGGATGCGCTGCCCCTTCCAGGCGGGCGACTTCCCCTTCCCGGTCAAGTACGGCTACGCCGCCGTCGGCACGGTCGAGGACGGCCCGGCCGGCCTCGTCGGCCAGGACGTGTTCTGCTTGCACCCGCACCAGGACCGCTTCGCCGTGCCGATCGAGGCCCTGCACCCCCTGCCCGAGGGGCTACCGCCCGGCCGGGCCGTGCTCGCCGCCAACATGGAAACCGCGCTCAACGGTGTCTGGGACGCCAGTCCTGCTCCAGGCGAGCGGGTCGTGGTATTCGGCGGCGGCGTCGTCGGCCTCCTCGTCGCGTGGCTGCTGCGCCCCTTGCCCAAGGTCGATCTCAAGCTCGCCGATCCCGACCCCGCCAAGGCCGCTGTGGCGACGGCGCTCGGGCTCGACCTCTGCCACCCCGACGCGCTCGACGGCTTCGACGCCGATCGCGTGATCGAGTGCTCCGGCAACGGTGCTGCGCTCGCCGCCGCCCTGGCCGCCGCCGGGGACGAGGCGGAGGTGACGGCTCTAAGCTGGTACGGTAGCGCGCCCGTCTCCCTGCCGCTCGGCGGCCCCTTCCACAGCCGCCGACTGGCGTTACGCGCGTCGCAGGTCGGGGCGGTGGCGCCGCGCCAGCGCCCGCGCTGGGACCACGCCCGCCGCCTGCGAAAGGCGCTCGACCTGCTTGACGACCCGGCCCTCGACGCCCTCGTCAACTCCGAGAGCGCCTTTGCCGACCTGCCGAAGGCCATGCCGAACATCCTGCGCGAGGGGAGCGGTGTGCTGTGCCATCGGGTGCGCTATGTTTGATGAACGCTTCAGTGTCGCATCGCGAGGCAGGCTGCCGCGCGGGCTTTTCTTTTCTCTTTTTGTCTTTGTTCGAGACTGGCCCTCGGCGCCGCGGCCAGCCGCCTCCGTTAACACTAGCAAAAAAGGAAAAAAGAAAGCCCCGCGCGGCGGACGCGTAAACGTATCTCTTGAGAGGAAGCACGACTCATGTACTATGTTCGCGTACGCGACCACGTGATGATCGCGCACAGCTTCGAGGGCGAGGTATTCGGCCCGGCGCAAGCACTACACGGCGCCACGTTCGTCGTCGACGTCACCTTGATGCGCGACGACCTGCCGGGGCCGGAGAACATCGTCGTCGATATTGGCTTGGCATTGGAGGCGCTCAAGGGCGCGCTCGACCCGGTGCGCTACCGCAACCTCAACGAGATGCCGGAGATGAGAGGGCAGAACACGACGACCGAGTACCTCGCCCGCTACGTGTTCGAGCGCATGGCCGAGGCGGTGCGAGACGGCAGGCTCGGACCGGGCTCAGAAGGGCTGAGGGCGATCCGGGTCGAACTCGGCGAGAGCCACGTCGCCTGGGGCGGCTACGAGGGCCGGCTTTGAGGGATTCGCCTCAGCCTCAAAGCGGGGCCGGGCGGTTGTCGGCGAGGCGCAGCCAGCCGCGGGTGATCCGCCAGACGTGCCAGAGCCACAAGACCCCGAGGATCGCCCAGCCGATCAGGATGAAGGTCGTGATCGTGCCGACGATGCCCCAGAGCAGCGTCCACCAGAACGTGCGGATGCTGTAGGTCAGATGGCTGGCGTAGAGCGGATCGGCATCGCCGCGGGCGACGTAGGCAAGGATGGCGCCGAGCAGCCAGGGAACGCCGGTGAACAGGGCGACGGCGTAGAGGGCGTAGGTCGCGTGCGCGGCGGCGCGTCCGGCGTTGCCCTGCGTCACGGCCGTCTCGGGGCGCGGTTCGATGTAGGTCCGGTCCATGCTCTCCTCCTCGGTTGAGTTCGCCTTCGCCTTGCCGGGGCCGATCGAGGCCCGGACCGGCGGCACGATCTACGATCGCCGCCTGATCGGGGCGCTCTCACATATGGGGATCAAAGCTCAGATCATCAACTTGGCGCCGTCCTTCCCCTACCCGACGCCGGGTGATCTCGACGCGGCGGCCGCGGCGTTCGCGGCCTTGCGGCCGGGTCTGCCGCTCGTCGTCGACGGCTTGGGCTTGGGCGCGATGCCGGGTCTGGCGGCGCGAACCGGGGCAGTGCGCCCGCTCGTCGCCCTCGTCCACCACTCGCTCGCCCACGAGACCGGCCTCGATCCGATGACGGCGGCGGACCTCGCGGCGAGCGAGCGGGCGGGGCTCGGGCACGCGCACCGCGTCGTCGTCACCTCGCCCGCGACCGCGCGCGCTCTCGCCGCGGACTTCGCCGTGCCGGTTGAGCGGATCACCGTCGCCCTGCCCGGTACGGCGCCCCGGCCCCGCGCCAGGGGCTCCCGTCCGCCGCTCGTCCTCAACGTCGGCGCGGTGACGCCGCGCAAGGACCAGACCGCGCTGGTGCGGGTCCTGGCGACGCTGCCGGATCTCCCTTGGCGGCTCGTGATCGCCGGCTCCATGACGCGCGACCCGGCGACGGCGGCGGGGCTTCGGGCCGAGATCGCCCGCCTCGGCTTCGGCACACGAGTCGATCTCGTCGGCGAGTGCGACGAGGCGACCCTCGACCGGCTGTTCGCCGCCGCCGACCTCTTCGCCTCGACGGCGCGTTACGAGGGTTACGGCATGGCAATTGCCGAAGCGCTCGTCGCCGGCCTGCCGGTCGTCGCCGTCAGGGGCGGCGCCGTCGCCGAGACCCTGCCCGAGACGGCCGGCCTCCTGGTCGACGCGGACGATGAAGGGGCGCTCGCGGCGGCGATCCACCTCTGCCTCACCGACCGGGGGCGCCGCGACCGGCTCGCGGCCGGCGCGCTCGCGGCCGGGCGTGGGGCGCCGACCTGGGCCGATGCGGCCGGCAGGGTCGCCGACGTCCTCAGGGCGGTGACGGGGCGCGAACCGTGGGACTCGACCAGACTGGAGGAACGATGAGCGGTTTTGCCGCCGACTGGCTGGCCTTGCGCGAGCCCTACGACGCGAACGCGCGCGACGCCGGCCTGCTCGACCGGCTGGGGGCTTGGGCGGCGGACCGGGGGCGGCTGATCGTCGTCGATCTCGGCGGCGGTACCGGCTCGACGATGCGCGCCGTGGCGCCGGCGCTGCCGGTGCCGCAGACGTGGCACGTCGTCGAGATCGACGGGCGGCTGATCGCGGCCGGCCGGTCGCTGGCGCCGCCGCCGGGCGCCGAGGTCGTCTGGCACGGCGCCGACCTCGCCAGCGACCTGGAAGACCTGATCCCGAACGACGCCGACCTCGTCACCGGCTCGGCGCTCCTCGACCTCGTCGCCGCCGACTGGCTGGACCGGCTCTGCGCCATCATTCGCCGCCGGCGCGTCGGCCTCTACGCGGCCTTGACCTACGACGGTCGGCAACGCTGGCGTCCGGGCGACGCCTTCGACCCGGACGCGCTCGCCCTGTTCGACCGGGACCAGCGCCGCGACAAGGGCTTCGGCCCGGCCTTGGGGCCGAACGCGCCGGCGGCGCTGCGCGATCGGCTCGAAAGGGAGGGAAACTGGCACGAGGTCGCCGCCGACTGGCGCTTGGGCGCCGACGATCGGGCGATGCAGCAAGCCGTTCTGGAGGGTTGGGCCGAGGCAACCCGCAGCCTCGCCCCCGAGGCCGCCGACGAGATCGACGGCTGGGCCGCCGTCAGGGCGCGTTACATCCAGACCGGCCGCTCTTCGCTCACGGTCGGCCACCGTGACCAGCTCTGGCTGCCCGAACCTTGAGGCGCTGGGCCTTTCGCCTCGTCGCCGCCTTCGTCCTCGTCGTGATCGCCGGCGGACTCGGCTTCTACCTCTATCTGCGCGCCTCCCTGCCGCAGGTCGCGGGCGAGCGCGTCCTGCCCGGGCTCAAGCGGCCGGTCGAGGTGGTCCGCGACGCTCACGGCGTGCCGCACATCTACGCCGCCGACCCGCTCGACGCCTACGCGGCCTTGGGCTTCGTCCACGCGCAGGACCGACTGTTTCAGATGGATCTGCGCCGCCGCGCCGCCGCCGGACGGCTGTCCGAGGTCGCGGGGACCGCGACGCTGGAGACCGACCGGCTGTTTCGCACGCTCGGGTTCGAGCGCGTCGCCGCCGCGAACCTGGCGCACCTGGGCCCGGACGCGCGCGCCGTTCTGGATGCCTACGCGCGGGGGGTCAACGCCCGCATCGGGGGCGGCGGGCCCTTGGCGCCCGAGTTCTTGCTGCTCGGCTACGGGCCCGAGCCCTGGCGCCCGGCCGATACGCTGGCCTTCGGGCGGCTGATGGCCTGGGACCTGTCGGCCAACTGGCGCGACGAGTTGCTGCGCTATCGGCTGCGCGGCGTTCTCTCGCCCGAGCGCCTCGACCAACTGCTCTCGCCGGGCCTGGGCGGCGACGTCGGCGACGCGACCGGGATCACCCTGCCGCTGCCGCCCCTGCCGGCCGCCGACCTGCCGGGCAAGGGTTCGAACAGTTGGGCGGTGGCGCCGGCGCGGAGCGCCACCGGCGGCGCCCTGCTCGCCAACGACACCCACCTCGGCCTCTCCGCCCCGGCACCCTGGTACCTCGCCCACCTCTCGGCGCCGGGCCTTGAGGCGATCGGCGGCACCCTGCCCGGCATCCCGGGCGTGCTGCTCGGCCACAACGGCGAGGCCGCCTGGGGGTTCACGACGACGCACTCGGACGTGCAGGACCTGATCGAGGTCCGCCCCGACCCGGCCGGCTACCTGACCCCGGACGGCCCGGCGCCGTTTACGGTGCGCGAGGAGACGATCCATCTTCGCGACGGCGGGTCGGAGAGCTTGCGGGTGCGCGCGACGGCGGACGGCCCCGTCGTCTCGGACGTGCTGGGCGGGGACGAGGTGCTGGCGCTGGCTTGGGTCGGCCTCGACCCCGAGGACCGGACCTTCGAGTCCTTCCTCGCCCTTCAGGGCGTCGCCGACTGGCCGGGCTTCGTCGAGGCGCTGGAAACCTACCGCACCCCGCAGCAGAACATCCTCTACGCCGACCGGGACGGCCACGTCGGCCTCATGGCGCCGGGCCGCGTGCCGATCAGGGCCGAGGGCGACGGACGCGCGCCCGGACCGGGCGGGAACTGGCGGGGCTTCATCCCCTTCGCCGATTTGCCGCGCAGCCTTGACCCGCCGTCCGGGCGGCTCGTCACCGCGAACAGCAAGATCGTGCCGGACAATTACCCCTACAGCCTCACCAAGGACTGGCCGCCGCCCTACCGGCAGGAGCGGGCGCTGGCCCTTCTCGATACCAAGCCCCGCCACGACGTCGCGGGCTTCATGGCGATGCAGACCGACCTCGTGTCGGGGATGGCGCGCGACCTCCTGCCGGCGATGCTGGCGCGAACCCCGCCGCCCGACGATGCGGGCACAAGGACGGCGCTCGAACGGCTCGCCGCCTGGGACGGCGCCGTGCGCCCGGACGCGGCCGAGCCGCTCGTGTTCTACGCTTGGTTCATTGCCTTCGGCAGCACCATCTACGCCGACGAGTTGGGCGAGGCCTACCCCCTCGCGCGGGGGCTGCGGCCCTTGTTCCTGCGCCGGGTTTTGCGCGAGTGGGGGGCGTGGTGCGACGACGCGGCGACGCCCGCGGCCGAGACCTGCGCCGATCGCTTGGCGCTGTCGCTGAAGATCGCGCTCGACGCGCTCGGCGAGCGCTACGGCGGCGATATCGACGCTTGGCGCTGGGACGCGGCGCACGTCGTTCGCCACCCGCACCCGCTCTCGGGCGTGCTGCCCGCGTGGCTGCGGCCGCTGCTCGACGTCGAGGGGACGCCCGGCGGCGACGCCTTCGGCCTCGACGTCGCCGCGTTCGCCGCCGTCGACCCGGCCGGCCCGTTCGAGGCCACACTCGGCCCCACCTTCCGCGCCGTCTATGACCTGGCCGACCCCGACCGCTCGCGCTTCCTCCAACCGACGGGGCAGAGCGGCCACTTCCTCTCCGCCCACTACGCCGACCTGCAACTCCTGTGGGCCAAGGGCGAAGGATTGGCGATGACGACCGGGCGGGTGGAGGGCACGGTGCTCAAATTGGTGCCGGCGGGGGAATGAACGCTTCGCGTCCGCTGTGCGGGGCTTCTTTTTTCTCTTTTTTGCAACTTTGGTCGGGGCAGGCTTCGGCGTTGAGGCCAAATTCGAGAGCAAAGTTAAAAAACAAAAGGAAAAAGCCCGCGCGGCGAGCGCACGCGCAAGCGTTCTCACCCCTGCCGCCGCACGGCCTGCCGCAGCCACAGGGTACACGCCTCGGCGTCGAGCGGGCCGCCGATGATGCCCTGCACCGCGTGGCAGCCGCCCCGGCGCAAGAAGCGCAGTTGCGAGGGATCCTCGGTGCCCTCGACGACGAGGCGCATCTGGCTCATGCGGATCAAGTGCATGACGGTCTCCAAGAAGACCGTGCGGTGCCGGTCCTGCGGCACGCCCTCGATCAGACTTGGCGACAGGCGCACCGTGTCGAGCGGCGCGTCGCGCAGCAGCTTGAGCGAGGCCGGACCCTCGCCGAAACCGACGAGCGCCAAGCGCAGGCCCGCCTCGCGCAGCTCGCGCAGGCCCTGCCCGCCCGTCTCGACCTCGTGCTTGAGCCGCGCCTCGTCCAACTCGAACTCGACGCGGTGCCGGTCGATCCCGGCCTGGTCCAGGGCCGTGGCGGTGCGGTCGGCGAGTGCGCCCCAGGCGAGGTCGCGCCGGGCGACGAGCGGCAAGGCCAAATGCAGCCGCGGCATCCCCGCCTTGGCCCAGGCCCGCAACTGCCCGACGCCGCGCTCGATCAGCCAGTGCATCAAGGGCCCGTGCAGGTCCAGGGTCTCGGCCATCGTCTGCACCGATATGTCCAGGACGTGCCCCCCCGCATCGAGGAGGCAGGGCACGGCGGCGAGGCCGATCATCGGCGAGGCCAGGGTCATCTGCGGCAGGTAGCGCAGCGCGATCCGGCCGTCGTCGAACGCCGCCTTGAGGCCGGCGGCGCTGAGCGCCGGCGCGTCGCCGCCCGGCAGCCTCGCGCCGAGGCCGTCGGCGCGCATCGCGTCGCCGGCGCGGCGCAGCAGGTCGTCGGCCGTGTCGGCGTCGTCGGGAAAAACGGCAAGCCCGAGCTTGGGCGTCAGCGTCACCGGCCCGCCCACGCCCTCGATCGGCCCCGAGAGCGTCGTGCGCGCCTTCGTCGCGACGACGGCGCCGTCCTTGGCCGCGCGCAGGTTTTCGAGCAGCACGCCCCAGACGCGGGGGCCGAGCCTCGCGATCGTGTCGGTCTCGCGCAGCCTGGCACTCAGGCGGTCGGCGAGCGTCTTCAGGCCGCGCGGGCTCAAGCCTTGCGCCTCGACGTCGCCGAGGTCGATCGCCAGCACGGCGACGTGCCCGCCGCGCCGCTTGACGTGCGCCAGCGCCCGGTCGATCCGATCCTCGAACACGACCGGCAGTGCTAAGCCGGTCAAGGGGTCGAACTGGCCGGCGCGCTCGGCCACGGCGCGGCGCCGCGCCCGCGCGACCGCGAAGCGCAGCGCCCGCTCCAGCCGGCCGGCGTCGAGGTCGGCCCGCTCCAGCACGTCGTCCACGCCGGCGGCGGCGGCCTCCTCTTCTAACTCGATGCCCCGGTCGGAGAGCATCAAGAGCGGCACGAGAAAACCGCGTGCTTGGATCAGGCGCACGAGGTCGAGGCCGCTGCGCCCCGGCAGGGCGTCGTCGATCAGGCATACGTCGATGCCGCCGTGCGCCAAGCAGCGCAGCGCCGTCTCGGCCGAGCCCGCCCGGGTGACGATAGAAGGCGTGTCCGGCACCCGCTCCAGGAGCGACGGCACGAGGTAATCTTCGGGGCCCGCGTCCTCGACGAGGAGTAGGTGTAAGGGGCGCTTAGCGTCGGTCTCGAACGAGGGCACCAGCCTTAGTCGGCCGGTGAAGGCGGCTGGACCCTCGGCAAGGCCCTGCCCTTCTCCCTCGGTGTCGATGTCCATCCCGCCCCCGCAGCGTCGCGTCCGGGGCAGCGGTATAAACTTATAGGCTAACAGTTCAACACGATTTATCGCTCTGGTTATCTAACCCGCAGCGCTGCCAGCGTCCGGTCGAAGCTCGACGGGGCGGGCGCCACCACGTCGAGGCGACCGTCGGGGCCCACCTCGACGACGGCGAGCCCGTGCTCGCTCAGCCCGTTCGGCATGAGGCGGAAAATGCCGGCGTGACCGGCAAAACCGGCCGCGTCCGCCAATTGCGGGGCGGCGAAGCCCTGGCCGTCGTTGGCGAGCACGGCCGCGAGCGCCGTCGCGTCGTAGGCAAGGCCGGCGAGCACGTCCGGGCGGCGGCCGTAGAGCCGCTCGAAGCGCTCGGCGAACGCGTCGTCGTCGCTCGGCGGCACGGTGGCGAGCCAAGCGCCGGCGAGGGCCGGCTCGCGCAGGAGCGCGCGGTCTTCGAGCCAGAGCATCGTGCCGAGCAGCCGGGTCCGTAGCGGGTCGAAATCGTAGTAGGTCAGCAAGGCGCCGATCGAGCGCAGCCGCTCGCCGCCGTCGGCGATCAGGAGCGAGCGCGGCGGGCCGTCGCGCAGGGCGTCGCGGACGACGCGGGCGAGGTCGGTCTCGCGCGGGTCGTAGGTCTGCGCGCCGCCGACGGCCCCGCCCGCGCTCCAGGCGTCGAGCGCGCGGACGCCGTAGACGTCGTCGGGGCCGATGGCGCCGACGGGGGTCAAGCCCCGCTCGCGGGCGTGGGCGACGACGCGCTCGACCTGCTCCTCAGGCCGGTAGCCCAGGATCCAGGTGCCGCCGCCGGCGACGCCGGCGTCGTTGGTGAAGGCGAGCACAGGAATGTTGGATCCGGCCGCGAGCGGCGCCACCGCCTTGGTCGAGGACGAGAACAAGGGGCCGAGCACGATATCGACCCCCGATCCGATCGCGGCCCCCGCCGCCGCCCTGGCGCCCTCGGGCGTGCCTTGCGTGTCGCCGGGCACCAAGACGAGGTCGGTCCGGCCGACGTCGAACAGGGCCATCTGCGCCGCGTCCAGCATGTCGTTGCCGACCGCGGCGGCCGAGCCCGAGAGCGGCAGGAGGATCGCTGCTTGCGCCGGGGCCTGCTCTTCCAGGGGAAGCTCGTCGAGTCCCCCCGGCAGTTGCCGATCGAGCGGGCCTATGGTCTGTTGCCGCCCGGCGCAGGCGGCGACGAGAAGCACCAAGCCCAGGACGGCGAAGCGCGGATGAAGGTCGAGGACGTGGGACATGGCGGCCATGGCGGCGATGACGCTCCGGGGCAGGGGCGGGTGACACCGGCCCAGCCTAGCGGCACGGGCGCCTTGGAGCAATTGGCGCCTGGGCTCCACGTCGTCGCAACGCCGATCGGCAATCTGGGCGACACGTCCGACCGGGCGCGCTTAGCGCTCGGCGGCGCCGACCTCGTGCTCGCCGAGGACACGCGCGTGACGGCAAAGCTCCTGCACCGCTTTGGCATCAAGGCGCGCACGCAAGCCTACCACGACCACAACGGCGACAAGGTGCGTCCGGGCGTGCTGGCGGCACTCGACCGGGGTGCGGCCGTCGTTTTGGTGAGCGACGCCGGCACGCCCTGCATCGCCGACCCCGGCTACAAGCTCGTGCGCGCGGCGCGCGGGGCCGGCCACCCGGTCTTCGCCGTGCCGGGGCCGTCCTCGATCGTCGCAGCACTCTCGATCGCGGGCCTGCCGACCGACCGCTTCTTCTTCCAGGGCTTCTTGCCGGCGAAGGCGGCGGCGCGGGCGGCCGTGCTGGACGAGCTTGCGCGCGTGCCCGGAACGCTCGTCCTGCTCGAAGCGCCGCACCGGCTCGCGGCGACGCTCGCAGCCGCCGCCGCAGCGCTCGGGGGGCGCGAGGCGGCGATCGCCCGCGAGCTGACCAAGCGGCACGAGGAGGTCAAGGTCGGCCGCCTCGACGGCCTCGCCGCCGCCTACGCCGGGGGCGAGCCGCCCAGGGGCGAGATCGTCCTCCTGATCGGCCCGGCCGAAGCCCCCCCGGCGGCGGCGCTCGACGGGGCCGACCTCGAAGCGGCCTTGCGCGAGGCGACCGCGCGCCTGGGGCCCAGCCGGGCCGCGGCCGACCTCGCCAAGCGCACCGGGCGCAAGCGGGCTGACCTCTACGCCCTCGCTTTGAAGGGGCGTTCCTCGAAGGACATGGCCGATTGAGCGCGTATCGGACCGGCCTCGCCGCCGAGGCGCTGGCGGGGCTGTGGCTTCGCCTCAAGGGCTACGCCGTCCTCGATCGGCGCTACCGCACGCCGTTCGGCGAGATCGACCTCGTCTGCCAGAAGGGCGACGTGCTCGCCTTCGTCGAGGTCAAGCGCCGTTCGGGCGCCGCCCGGGCCGTCCTGGCGCTGACGCCCCGGCAGCAGGCCCGGATCGCCCGCGCCGCCGAGGCCTACCTGCAATACCACCCGCACCACCGCAACCTCGACCTGCGCTTCGATCTCGTCGCCATCGACGGCTGGCGGCGCATCCGGCACGTGCGCGACGTCTATCGAACGTGAGCCTCCGTCAGGCATCGAGCCCGGCGTGGCGCAGGAGCTTGCGCGTCAAGGTGGAGAGGGCGAGGTCGCCCAGGCGCCCGGGCGGATGGTAGAACCCCTCCGTCGCCCCGCCCCCGTCCGTCCCGCGCCAGACCCCGAGACGGAGGTCGAAGTGGGTGAAGCCGTGCCGCACCTCGCCCGGCAGCGGGGCGAGGCCGGCGCTCATAGGCGCCTCGGCCAGGATCTCGGCCTCGCTCAGGAAGGGTTGCCCGCGCCACGCGGTCGTCGGCGGCTCGACCATGCCGCCGAGCAGGCCCGCCTCGGGGCGGCGGCGCAACAAGACGGCCCCGTCGGCGCGGGTGACGACGAAGGCGGCGCCGTAGCGGCGGGGCTTTGCCGCCCTCGCCACCTTGCGCGGCCAAGCGGCCGGGTCGCCCGCTGCCCGCGCCAAGCAAGGGTTGCGCCAGGGGCAGGCTTCGCAGGCGGGTGTGCGCGGGGTGCAGACGAGGGCGCCGAGTTCGATCGCGGCCTGGGCGAGGTCGCCCGGCCTGTCGCCGCCGGCGAGTGCTGCCGCCCGTGCGCGCAGGTCCGGCAGGGGCGCTTCGATCCGGCACAAACGGGCGAGCACGCGGGCGACGTTGCCGTCGACCGGCACCTCGGTCTCGCCGAACGCGATCGCCGCCACCGCCGCCGCCGTGTAGGGGCCGATCCCTGGGAGAGCCGCGAGCCCCGTTGCCGTGCGCGGCAGGGCGCCGCCGTGCACGGTCACGACCTCCTGGGCGAGCGCGTGCAGGGCGCGGGCGCGGCGGTAGTAGCCGAGGCCCTGCCACGCGTGCAGCACGTCGTCGAGCGGGGCGGCCGCCAGCGCCGCCAAGTCGGCGAAGCGCGCCTTGAAGGCGAGAAAGCGCGGCCGAACCGTCGCCACCGTCGTTTGTTGCAGCATGATCTCGCTGAGCAGCACGGCGTAAGCGTCGGCCGCAGCGCCCGGCCTCGGCCGCCAGGGCAGGTCGCGCGCGTGCGCGTCGTACCAGTCGAGGAGGGCGGCGCGTAGGCTTTCTGGCGGGGAAGGGAGGAGCTGCATACGGGCGATATGGGGCGCTTCGCGTCCGCTGCGCGGGGCTTTTTCTTCTTTCTTTTCGCCAGTGTTAACGTAGGAGATTGGCATCAGCGCCGAGGGCCGGCCTCGGACAAGGGCAAAAAGAGAAAAAGAAAGCCCGCACGTCAGCGCACGCGCGAGCGTTCATCCACCGCCAAGGATCCAAGGCCTTGATCGAGAACAGCCGCCGCCTGCACGCGACCAGCGCCATCGGCCGCCTCTTGAGCGACCTCTTGTCGCCGGCGGCGCGGCGTCGCGGTTTCGCGCAGGCGGCGGTGCTGGCCGAGTGGGACCGGATCGTCGGGCCGATGCTGGCGGCGCGCTGCCAGCCCGTGCGCCTCGCCTTCGAGCGCGGCCGGACGACGCACGGCATCTTGTTCCTGCGCGCCCGCGGCGGTGCCGCCCTCGAACTGCAGCACGCGACCCTGCAGATCTGCGAGCGGGTCAACGACTACATGGGCTATCCTGCCGTCGCCCGGGTTCACCTCATGCAGGTGCCGCTGCCGCGGCCCACGCCTTTGCCGCGGCCGCCCCCGCGCGCCCTGCCCGACCCGGTCCTCGACGCGCGGCTGGCGGAGGAACTGGCGGAGGTCGAGGACCCGGACCTGCGCGCGGTGCTGCACCGGCTCGGCCGCGCGGTTGCGGGCACCCGGCGGCGCTGACCCGGCGCACGCTTGGCGAAGCGGGCCTATGCGTCTATCTAGCCTTCGAGCAGACGGACAGATCAAGGAGACCGACGAGATGGCGCGTGTGGTGCGAACGACGTTGGCGGCGCTCGCCGTCCTCGTGGCGGGGGTTTCGGCCGCCGGGGCGGCGGAGGTGCGCGAGCGGATCCTGGGCGACGAGGCGGCGCCGGTGACGATCGTCGAGTACGCCTCCTACACCTGTCCGCACTGCGCTTCCTTCCACGAAGAGACGCTGCCCACGCTCAAGGCCGACTACATCGACACCGGCAAGGCGAGGTTCGTCTTCCGCGAGTTTCCCTTGGACCAAGGGGCTCTCACCGCCTCGGTCCTCGCCCAGTGCGCGGGTGATCGCTACTTCCAGTTCTCGGATGCCTTCTTCTCGACCCAGGACGAGTGGGCGACGGCAAGCGATCCGACGGCGGCCCTGCGCAACATGGCGCGTTTGGGCGGCCTCGCGCCCGATCGGATCGACGCCTGCCTGAGCGACGAGGGCATGGCCGAGGCCGTCTTGCAGATGCGCCTCGACGCGCAGCAGCAGCACGGGGTCGATTCGACCCCCTCGTTCCTGATCGACGGCGAGATGTTTCGTGGCAACGCCGAAGCGGAGGCGATGGCGGAGGCGATCGACGCGGCACTCGCGGCCAAGGGCGAGGGTTGAACCGAACAGGTTGATTTCTATTTCCATATAACACGCTTTGGTTGTTTATCGGGGGTGACAGGCCTGTCCCGGCGGTGCTAGGCTTGCCGTCGTCTTAAACCGGCGGCTCACAGCCTTGCGCTTCACGCGACTGCGGATCAGCGGCTTCAAATCGTTCGGCGGGCCGGCGGAACTGACCCTGGCGCCCGGGCTGACCGGCATCGTCGGGCCCAACGGCTGCGGCAAGTCGAACATCGTCGAGGCGCTGCGCTGGGTGCTAGGCGAGGCGTCGGCCGAAGGTCTGCGCTCGGACGAGATTATCTTCGGTGGCACGGCGATCCGCCCCGCCTTCGACCTCGCCGAGGTGATGCTCGGGCTGGAGTGCCGCGGCGGGGAGGTCGAGGTGGCGCGTCGTATCGGCCGCGGCGTCGGTTCGACCTACCGCCGCGACGGCCGCGAGGTACCCGCCCGCGCCGTGCGGCTCTTGTTCTCGGATGCCGGCGCCGGCGCCCACAGCCCGACCGTGATCGGGCAAGGGCAGATCGGTTTCATCGTCGAGGCGGGGCCGGAAGAGCGGCGGCGGCTCTTGGAGGACGCGGCCGGGATCGGCGGGCTGCAAGCGCGGCGGCGCGAGGCCGAATCGCGGCTCGACGCGGCGCGCGCCAACGTCGCCCGGCTCGAAGACCAAGCGGCGGCGCTGCGCGGCCGGGTCGGGGCGCTCGAACGTCAAGCCAACGAGGCCGAGCGCTACAAAGCCTTGCAGGCCGAGAGCCGCCGCATCGAGGCGTTGAGCGCCTTGGCGACGCTCGACGGGGCCGTCGCCGCGCTCGGGCGGGAGAGGGAAGACTGCGCCCGGCTCGAAGAGCGGTTGCGCGCCGCCGAGGCGGAGGCCCGACGCCGCGCCGAGGCCGGGGCCGCGATCGGGGTCCGCCACGTTGAACTGAAACGGACACTCGCGTTGATCGAGGCCGAGATCGCGGCGGGGCTGATGCGGGCGGAGGAACTGGATGCGTCGCTCGGCGCCGAGGAGACCGGGCTCGCTGCGACCGTCGCCGCCTTGGGCGCGGCGGCGGGCGAGGCGGCGGTGGCATACGGCGGGGCGACGGTTGCCCTCGACGGGGCGCGCGCCGCGTCGGGCGCCGAGGCGCCGGACGCTGGCGGCGCTCGCGGCACGGCTGGACGAGTGCCGGGGGCGGGCGGCGGCGGTCGGGCACGAGCGGCGGCGGCTCGACGGGGTGGACGACACCGTCCTGATCGAGGTCGCCGGGCGCAAGGCGGCGGAGGCGGACGCGGCGCTCCACGCCGATCACGGGCGCTTGACGCGGGCGATCGAGGCGGCGCGCGGGGCGGAGGCTCTGGCGCGGCGTGAGGCCGAGCGGGCGGCGGCCGCGCGCGACGCGGCCGAGGCCGCCGCCAGGGGCATCGCCGAGCGGCGGGCGATGCTGGACGAGACGCCGGCCTGGATCGAGACGCGCGCCGCCGGGCTCGCGGCCGAGGCCGAGGCGCTTTGGGACACGTCGCCGGGCGATTTTGAAGCGGTCGCCCTGACGGCGGCGGCGGCGCCACGCACCCGCCGTGAGCGGTATGATGGGTTGCACGCCACGCGAGACGATCGGGCCGGGGGGACGCCGGAGCGCGGACCCGGGGGCGGCGGGACCGGCGCGCGGCGTCTGGCGGTGCGCGCGCGGCTTGAAGAACTCGACGCCTCGCGCGCGGCGGCGACCGATGCCCTGGAACAGGCCGCGTGGGCCGAGACCGGGGCCAGGCGCGCGCTCGATTGCGCCGCGGCGGCGCGGCACGCGGCGGACGCGAAGCGCCTCAAGGCGTGACGGCGCGGCTGGACGAGGAGCGCGACGCTTGGAAGGCGCGGGCGGCCCGGCTCGCCGCCGAACCCCCCACCGACACCGAAGCACTCGCGGCCGAGGCGGCGACGCTCGCGCGCAGGGCGGACTTGGCGGCGCTCGACCTGCGCACGCTCCAGGCCGGCCTCGGCCCCTTGCGCGAGCGGATCGGGGCCGGCTCGAAGGCGCGGCGCATCCTTGAGGGACGAATGGGTGCCGCGGCCCAGTCGCTCGCGGGCGCCAGGCTCACCTACGAGCGGCGCAAGGCCGAGGCCGCGACCAGGAGTGCCTTGCGCCGCGAGGCCCAAGCGACGCTTGCCGAGGAGGCCGGACGGCTGGAGCGCGACCTCGCCGAGTGGTCGAGCGAGGCGGCGGCGCTGCGAGACGGCCTCGCCAAGCGTGAGGCGGCCGCGTCGCTGAAGTCCCTGCGCGCCGAGGAGGCCGAGCGCCGGCGACGGATCGCGGGGCTGCGCGAGGCGGCCGGGGCGATCGCGGTGGAGATCGCCGAGCTGCTCGCCTCGATCGAGCGGCTGCGTCGCGGGATCACGACCCTCAACCGCCAGGCGCGGACCAACATCCGCATGTTGTCGGGCGGCGAGAAGGGCCTGACGGCGCTCGCCCCCGTCTTCGCCTTCTTCCTCGCCAAGTCCGGCCCCTTGTGCGTCCTCGACGAAATCGACGCGCCGCTCGACGACGCCAGTATCGAGCGTTTCATCGACCTGATGGCCGAGGTCGCGGCCAGGACCGGCTCTAGGGCGTCACCATGACCGGGCGCGGCGTCTCGCCCCCCGTTTCCGTGGCGCTCGATGACGCCGTGGAGATGCACGGGGCCGGCTGAGGCAACGAACGCCCCCCCGGACGGTTGCAGCTTCGGCCCGGGGTCGGACGCACACCCCTCGAACCCACGACCACCAGCATTGCAGGCTCCTAGACGATGAACCGACCCATCTTCTTGTGGTGCATTCCCCGCTCCGCGTCGACGGCGTTCGAGCGGGTTTTCGTCGAGCGGGACGACGCGCTCGCGCTGCACGAACCCTACTCGATGGCGTTCTACCACGGCCGCGAGCGGCGCCACGGCCGCTACGCCTCCACCGAGGCCGACCCGGCGTACGACTACGCCGCCGTCACGGCGCAGATCTTCGACCGGGACCACGACAAGATCGTCTTCGTCAAGGACATGGCCTACCACGTGCGCGACTTTTGGACGCCCGACTTCCTGCGCCGGGTGAGGAGCACGTTCTTGCTGCGCCAGCCCGTCTCGGCCCTGGCGTCGCTCTACAAGATGGTGCCCGACTTCGATCTCGAAGAAACCGGCTACCCCGAGCTTGAGAAGGTCTTCGAAGCGACGGCCCGTCTTGAGAACGCGACGCCCGTCTTGATCAGGACGGAAGATTTCCAAGCCGCTCCGGACGCGACGATGTCGGCCTACTGCGATCGCTTGGGCATCCCTTTCGTGCCCTCGGCGATGCGCTGGGAGCGAAAGGACGTCCAGGCGTGGAACGGTTGGAAGCGCTGGCACGTCGAGGCCCTGGCGAGCGAGAAGATCAACGCGGCGAAACCGCCGCCGGACCTGAACGGGCAGCCCGACCACGTCAAGCGCATGGTGGCGAAGGTCAGGCCGATCTACGAGAACTTGGTACGACACCGGTTGCGGCCGTGAGGTGCTGGCGCGCGCGACGCCGTAGCGACGCCGGCACCGTGCCATGTCGCCTTGACGTAACGGGCGGCAGTTTCTAGGTTCGCCGCGCCTTCGAGGGGCGAGGATCGCTACGGTGGCCGGCGGTCCCTCACTTCGAAGGTTCGAGGGATCGATGGCAGAAGATGACGAACCCTCCCGGTTCGCCGACTTCGACGCGCGCTTGAAGGGTGCGCGCGCGGACGGCAAGACCGAGGAGACGCGGCCTGGGGAGCCGCCGCCGGGGCGGATGCGCTTCGGCGACGGGCTCCAGGTCGGGATCGAGGTGGTCGCGGGCGTGGCGGTGGGGTGCCTCATCGGCTACGGTCTCGACCGCTGGTTCGGCACGTCGCCCTTGCTCCTCGTCGTGTTCTTCTTCATGGGTGCCGCGGCCGGGATGCTGAACGCCTACCGCCACCTCAAGCGCTACATGCTGCCGGACAAGAATTGAGCCGGGCGAAGTACGGGAAGACGTCGTTTTGGACACCGATTTTCTCCACCAGTTCCAGATCGTGCGCTTCCTCGACATCCACGTCGAGGGGCTCGATTTCTCGTTCACTAACTCGGCCTTGTGGATGTTCATTGCCGTGGCGGCGGTCTACGCCCTCGTCGTCTACGGCACCCGCAACCAAGCCCTGATCCCCGGCCGGCTGCAGTCGGTCGTCGAGATGTCCTACGAGTTCGTCGCCGGCCTCTTGCGCGAGAACGCCGGCCGCGAGGGAATGCGCTACTTTCCCCTCGTCTTCACGCTGTTCATGTTCATCCTCATGGGCAACCTGCTCGGCATGGTCCCCGGCTCGTTCACCTTCACGAGCCACATCATCGTCACCTTCTTCATGGCGCTCGCCGTCTTCGTCTTCGTCACGATCCTGGGCTTCGTCATCCACGGAACGAAGTTCCTCACTTTCTTCGTGCCGCACGGGGCGCCCAAGGCGATGATCCCCGTGCTCGTGCCGATCGAGGTGCTCTCGTACTGCGTTCGGCCGATCAGCCTGTCGGTGCGCCTGTTCGTCAACATGATGGCCGGGCACACCATGATGAAGGTGTTCGCCGCCGGCACGATCGCGCTCGGCTCCTACTTCGTCCTGCCGGGCATCGTGCCGCTCGTCGTCGCCGTGGCGCTCACCGGCTTCGAGTTCGCGGTCGCCTTCTTGCAGGCCTACATCTTCACCGTCTTGACCTGCATCTACCTGCACGACGCCATCCACATGCACTGATCCTGCCCAGGAACGGTGCCGCCTTTCACCCACGTCCCAACCCAAACGAACCCATCACGGGAGTAGAACCATGGAACTTGAAGCCGCGAAGATGATCGGGGCCGGGCTCGCCACGATCGCCCTGTTCGGCGTCGGCATCGGCATCGGCAACATCTTCGCCACCTTGATCTCGACCGTCGGGCGCAACCCCTCGGTGCAGCAGCGCGTCTTTCCCTTCGCCATCATCGGCTTCGCCCTGGTCGAGGCGGTGGGCCTGTTCGCCCTCCTGATCGCCTTCCTCGTCCTGTTCACCTGAACCACGGCGCCGAGGCGGTCGCCGCGGCCGTCCTCGTCGGCGCTTTGGGGGGAGCGGCCTTGAAACGCTTGCATTTCATCCTGGCGGCGGCGCTGCTCGTCTTCTGCCTCTCGTCGGGTCCGGTTGTTCGGGCGCAGACCGATGAGGAGGGGACTTTGCGCGGGCCGACGACGCCCGAGGCGATCGAGGAGAACATCGAGGGCCGGGACCGCGAGGCTGGGGCCGAGGGCCACGATGACCCCCGCGGGGCCGTCGTCATCGACACCAACCGCGACGGCGTCGTCAACGAGGGCGATCTGGTCATCGTCGAGGACGAGGCGCACGGCGAGGCGGCCGAGCACGGGGGCGGGATGCCGCAGCTCGAAACCGCTTCCTACCCGAGCCAGATCCTCTGGCTGATCGTCAGCTTCGGGCTCCTCTACTGGCTGATGAAGAGCCGCGGCCTGCCGCGCGTCGCCGAGATCCTGGAGACCCGCCGCGGACGGGTCGACAATAACCTGGAACGGGCGCAGCGCCTGCGCGGCGAGGCCGAGACGGCCTTCAAGCAGCAGGAAGACGCCGTCGCCGTTGCGCACGCCAAGGCCGGCGACGACGTCCGGGCGCTGCGCGAGAAGGTCAACGCCGAGACCGCCGAGCGCCAGCAGGAGCTCGACGCCAAGCTCGACGCGCGCATCAACGAGGCCGAGGCGCGCATCGGCCGCTCGCGGGAGGCGGCCCTCGCCGAGGTCGACGGCGTCGCGGCCGAGGTCGCGAACGCGATGATCGAGCGGCTCGTCGGCAAGCCCATGCCCGAGGCCGACGTGAAGGCCGCCGTCGAGAACGTAAAGTCGGAGGCCGCCTGATGCTCGAACTCGTCCTGCTCGTCGCGCTCGTCATCTTGGGCTTCCTCCTCTGGAAGCCGTTCAAGAAGAACGTGCTCGGCACGCTCGACGCCCGCGCCGAGCGCATCCGCCACGAACTCGACGAGGCCGAGCGCCTGCACGACGAGGCGAAAGCCCTCCTCGCCAAGCATCACGCCGGCCTGGAGGAGGGTCAAAAGCAGGCGGCCGACATCCGTGCCCGCGCCGAGGAGGAGACCGAGCGGCTGCGCGCGCGGCTGATGCGCGAGTACGAGGCCGCGGTCGAGCGCCGCACCCGTCAGGCCGAGGAGCGCATCGAGCAGGAGGAGGCGAAGGCCGTTGCCGACGTGCGCGCGCGGGCGGCGCAACTCGCCGCCCGCGCCACGCGGCGCCTGATCGAGGAGCGCCTCGGCGACGACGCGGCCGACCGGGTGATGCAATCGGCGATCGAGGACGTGACCCGCAAGCTCGTCTGAGTAGGAACGGCACCGTGCGCATTCAAGGCTGTACCGCGATCGTCACCGGCGCCGCCTCCGGGCTCGGCCGGGCCACGGCCGCGATGCTGGGTGCGAACGGTGCCAGGGTCGCGCTCGTCGATCGCGATCTGCCCCGCGCCGAGGCGGCGGCCGCCGCGATCGACGGTGCCGAGCCGTTTTGCCTCGACGTCGGCGACGCGACCGCCGCCGAGACGGTCTTCGCCGCGATCGCCGAGGCGATGGGCGCACCCCGCATCCTGGTCAACTGCGCCGGCGTCGCGCCCTCGGGCCGCATCGTGGCCAAGGACGGGCCGATGCGGCTCGACGCCTTCGCCGAGGTGATCCGCGTCAACCTGATCGGCAGCTTCAACACGCTTCGCCTCGCCGCCGCCTCGATGACGGGCCTGGAGGCGACCGAGACCGGCGAGCGCGGCGTCATCGTCAGCACGGCCTCCGTCGCCGCCTACGAGGGCCAGATCGGCCAGGCCGCCTACGCCGCTTCCAAGGGCGGGATCGCGTCGCTCACCCTGCCGGCGGCGCGCGAGCTGGCGCGGCACGGCATTCGCGTCATGGCCGTGGCGCCGGGCCTGTTCAAGACGCCGCTCCTGGAGGCCATGCCCGAGGCGGTGCAGGCCGGCCTCGCGGCGTCGGTGCCGTTCCCGGCCCGGCTGGGGGCGCCCGAGGAATACGCGGCGCTGGTGCGGCACATCGTCGAGAACCCGATGCTCAACGGCGAGGTCGTCCGCCTCGACGGGGCCCTGCGCATGGCGCCGCGATGAGGAACGCTGCGC
The DNA here is from genome assembly GCA_965217265.1 of Geminicoccaceae bacterium. Lineage (GTDB taxonomy): Bacteria > Pseudomonadota > Alphaproteobacteria > Geminicoccales > Geminicoccaceae > JAGRGG01. The sequence continues at coordinate 1,083,583 of CBDCHP010000011.1, forward strand.
GTGCGCTGACGCGCGGTCTTTCTTCTTTTTTTGCCAGTGTTAACGGCGGAGATGAGCCGAAGCGCCGAGGGCCAGCCTCGGACAAGAGCAAAAAAAGAAGAAAAAAGGCCCCGCGCCAGCGGACGCGAAGCGTGTGATCCGCCCCGCCACGCGAGCCGACTGGCCGCTCGTCTGGCCAGTCTTCGCCGAGGTGGTGGCGCAGGGCGACACCTACGCCTACCCGCCCGACATCGGCGAAGACGCGGCGCGGGCGGTCTGGATGGCGCCGGACAAGCGGGTCTACCTCGCCGAAGACGGGGCCGGCCGCACCGTCGGCACCTACTATCTCCGGCCGAACCAGTTGGGCCCCGGCGACCACGTCTGCAACGCCGGCTACATGGTGGCCGCCGCCGCGCGCGGGCAAGGGCTCGGCCGGGCGATGTGCGCGCACTCGCTAAACGAGGCCCGCCGCCTCGGCTACCACGCGATGCAGTACAACCTCGTCGTCACCACCAACGCCGGCGCCGTCCGCCTGTGGCTGGCGATGGGCTTTGCCGTCGTCGGCACCCTGCCGGACGCCTTTCGCCACCCGCGACGGGGGTTGGTGGACGCATACGTGATGTATCGAAGCCTGGAGGATTGAGAACGCTTTGCGCCCGCTAGCGCGGGGCTTTCTTCTTCTCTTTTTTGCTTTTTGTCCGAGGCTGGCCCTCGGCGCTGGGGCCAACCTCATGCGTTAACATTTGCAAAAAGAAAGAAGAAAGACCGCGCGCAAGCGTTCTCTCTCAACCGCTCAAGACATTGCTACCAAAGTAGCAAAACTCGCGCTCCATGCTCGCCAGTTCCTCGGCGCGGAGTTCCAGCGTCGGCCCGTCGAGCCGCTGGAAGCTTTTTTGACTACTCACCCACGCGTCCGCCGTTTGCAGCGTGCTCAGCGTGAGCGTGGTGGCCTCGTTCAGGTAGTGGGTGGGGATCACCATCTTGGGCTTGAGGCGCTCGACGATGGCGTTGCCCTGGTCGTAGGAGAGGATGTGCTCTGAGCCGTCGACGGGCACGGTCAGCACGTCGACTTGGCCCCAGGCGTCCCACACGCCGTCCGGCGGGTTGTGGCGGTTGTCGCCCCAGATCAACAAGCGCAGGCCGCCGGTCTCGACGACGAAGCTCGACATGTCCATGTGGCCGGGATTGTTGGGCGGACAGGGCTCCTGACCGAACTCCTTGATGGCGTTGGTCCAGTCGTACCAGCCGGGGGCCTCGCAAGCGTGCTTGTCGGCAATCCCGGTGATCGTGACGTCGGCGAATTGAAACCGGCCGACCATGCGGTCCAGGATCATCGTCGCCTCGACCCGGTCCAAGGCGTCGTGGTCGAAGTGCGCGTGGGTCGACATGGCGACGTCGGCCGCGATCTTGGGAAACGGGTTCGGGTACCAAAGGCCCCAGGCCCCCGAGGGGTCGTTGCGCCAGGGGTCGAACACGAGCGTCAGCCCGGCGGGCGAGGTGAGTTTGAAGGCGCAGTGGCCGTAGTAGTCGAGCCGGACGGGGCCGGCGGCGTCGGTGCCGCCCTCCTGCAGGGTCAGGACGTGGTTGTTGTTGCCGGGCTGCTGCCACGCCACCGACTGGGCCGCGCCGCGCTCAGGCCGTGCCAGCGTTCCGGCGAACGCCACACCGCCCGCCGCGAGCAGGGCCGCGCGCCGCGATACCGACAGGTCGTGCTCCGTCATGGGCTTCCCTCTTTATTATTGGTTGTCGAAGCAGCGATGCATGTTCAATCGGATGTGTCGATGCACGGCCGTTCACGTTCGCGTGAGCGCCGCGATGGCTGTTCTCTGTTCCAGCCTCAGACCCGACTGAACTCCAGCCGAAACCCGTGCGTGTTCAGGCGCAGTTCGTGCCGTCCGGCCTTGTAGGCCACGCCTTGCAAGTCGAGAAAGGCCGCCGTCCGGTCGATGTCCTTGACCCCCACCTCCAGCGCCACGGCGCGGGGGGGGCCGCCCGCCTTGGCCTCGATGCCGGGGTGGAGGGCGTCGAGGTCGTCGTTGCCGGCGACGACGATCGCGGTGCGGGCGGCGCGTGCCGTCCAGACCCGGTCGGTGCGGTTGAGCGCGAAGCCGCCGAGCAGCCGCTCGAAGGCAGCCACCACCGGCGCCGGCTCGGCGCAGGCGAGCGTGACAGCTTTGATGCGCTTAGCACCGTTCGGGTGGTGCAGCCACGCCGGCTCGCGGCGCAGGAGATCCGGCGTCAGGTGCTGGCAGGCGAACAGGTTGAGCCCGGCGACGGCGTCCGGCGGCACCATCGCGTTCTTGAAGCTTAAGCGCTCGACGCCGCCGGCGAGGTCGAGCGTCCGGGCGAGCTCCTTGACCTCGACGCCCGCGATGCCGGCCTCGGCCCAGGCGGCGGCGGTGGCGGCGCCGTCGCGGCTGGCGAGGACGGTGCCGTGCAGCCCCTCGCCTTCCTCTCGCAAGCGTTCGTCCAGCCCGTTGGTGAACAAGGACGGGTCGCGCACGCCGAGCAGCTCGATATAGTCGTCGTCGAGCATCAGGCAGTGGTTCGCCGTGCCCCAGCCCTCGTGCCGGCCCAGGGGGCTGGCGTTGAAGCCGAGGCGCCCGAACGCGGCGCGGGCGGCGCTCAGATCCTCCACGCCGACGATGACGTGGTCGAGGCCGGTGATCGCCCGATCCATGCCGTTCTCCCTTGCACGCTTGAGGTCTGCTTCGGCCTTAAGTAGGACGGGGGCGGCGGCGAAGGAGGCCCCGAGCCCATGACGATCGGCATCATCTGCGCCATCCCCGAGGAACTGGCCGTCCTGCGGGGCGCCCTCGACCACGAGGAGGATGTGGGTGTCGCCGGGCTCGCCTTCGCCAAGGGGAGGCTCGACGGCCACGCCGTCGTCCTGGTGGGAGCGGGGATCGGCAAGGTCAACACGGCCCTCACCGCGACCCTGCTCGCCGATCGGTTCGGCTGCCGCCTCGTCGTCTTCTCCGGCGTCGCGGGCGGGCTCGACCCGGACCTCGCCGTCGGCGACGTGGTGATCGCCGACCGCACGCTCCAGCACGACGCCGGCGTGATCGAGGACGAACGGGTTCAGACCTACCAGGCCGGGCACGTCCCCTTCTTCAACCCGACCGACGACCTCGGCTACCCGGTGCCGGACGACCTCGTGGCGCGGCTGCGAACGCGGCTCGACGGTTTCGCCCTGCCGCCGCTCGCCGTCGAGGCCGGCGGCACCGGCACGGCGCCGAAGATCGTCTTCGGCACCATCCTCTCGGGCGACCAGTACATCCACTGCGAGCGCACGCGCGAGCGGCTGTTCAAGACGCTCGGTGGCAAGGCGGTCGAGATGGAGGGCGGCGCGCTCGGCCAAGTCTGCCGCGCCTTCGACATTCCCCACCTCGACGTGCGCGCCCTCTCCGATCTGGCGGGCCAGGAATCGCGCTTCGACTTCGCCCGCTTCGTCCACCACGCGGCGGCGGCGTCGGCGATGATCCTGCGGCGGTTGCTGCCGGTGCTTTGAAACTTCGAGGTTCAGAACAATGAGATTTGGGACTGGTCAAGAAAGGCCGGCAGCGGTTTTTATTTATTCGCCTTAGAAAGCCGTTCTGCCGCACCAAATACCTCTAAGAAAACTGCTCACTCAAAGGCTAGGATTAGTCGTATTGCCTGAATTCACCTCCCGCCAGCGCACGCACGCCACCTTGTGACCCGGTGCCACCTCCTCCTCGGGCGGGCGCGCTTTGGCGCAGACCTCCTCGGCCCAGGGGCAGCGGCGGCGAAAGACGCAGCCGCTCGGCGGGTCGAGGGGGGACGGCGGGTCGCCCTTGAGGACGATGCGCTCGCGTTGCCGCTCGATCTTCGGATCGGGAACCGGGACAGCGGAGAGCAGCGCCTTGGTGTAGGGGTGGCGCGGGGCCGCGTAGAGGGCGTCGCGCGGCGCGATCTCCATGACGCGGCCGAGGTAGAGGACCATGACACGGGTGCTGATGTGGCGCACGACCGAGAGGTCGTGGCTGATGAAGAGGAGGGCTAGGTCCAAGCGGCGCTGGAGGTCCATGAGCAGGTTGACGATCTGGGCTTGGATCGAGACGTCGAGGGCGGAGACCGGCTCGTCGCAGACGACGAGCTTGGGCTTGGCGATCATCGCGCGGGCGATGCCGATGCGCTGGCATTGGCCGCCGGAGAACTCGTGCGGGTAGCGGTTGATCATCTGCGGCAACAGGCCGACGGCGGCCATGGTCTCGCGCACGCGCGCCCGGCGCTCGCCCCCCTTGAGGTCGGGCTCGAACGACTTCAGCGGCTCGGCGATGATCTCGCCGATCGGCATCCGCGGGTCCAAGGAGGCCAGCGGGTCCTGGAAGACGATCTGCAGGTCGTGCCGCGGCACGTTGCCCCGGTCGATCGCGCGGCCGAGGTAGAGGACGCGGCCGGAGGTCGGCCTGATCAGGTGCAGGACGGCGCGGCCGAGCGTCGACTTGCCGCAGCCGGATTCGCCGACGACGCTCAAGGTCTCGCCGGGCCGGACCGCGAAGCTGACCCCGTCGACGGCGCGCAACGGCACCGTCTTGCCGAACAGGCCGCCGGTCTGGACGGGAAAGTGGACGCTCAGATCCTCGACTTCGAGCAGCGGCGCGCTCACGCGAGCCCCTCCAGGTGGCAGGCCTTGGTGTGCCTAAGGGCGACTTCGCGCAGGCGCGGCACCTCGGCGGCGCAGCGATCGAAGGCATAAGCGCAGCGGTCGCGAAAGACGCAGCCCTCCGGCAGGTTCTGCAAGTTCGGCGGCTGGCCGCGGATCGTTTCCAGGGTGGTGCGCCCCTCGGCGTCGAGGCGGGGAACGGAGTTGAGCAGCCCCTCGGTGTAGGGGTGCTGCGGGGCGGCGAACACGGCCTCGGCCGGGGCCTCCTCGACGACGCGGCCGGCGTACATCACGACGACCCGGTCGGCGAGGCGGGCGATGACGCCGAGATCGTGCGTGATGAGCGCGATCGCCATGCCGAGGTCACGGCGCAAATCGGCCAGGAGTTCGAGGATCTGCGCCTGCACCGTGACGTCGAGCGCCGTCGTCGGCTCGTCGGCGATCAGGAGTTCCGGCTCGCACAGCAGCGCCATCGCGATCATCACCCGCTGGCGCATTCCCCCCGAGAGTTCGTGCGGGTACTGATCCAGGCGCTTCTCGGCCTCGGGGATGCCGACGCGCCTGAGCATCGCGAGCGCCTTCGCCCGCGCCTCGGCGCGGGGGGTGCGCTTGTGGACCCGCAAGGTCTCGGTCAGCTGCCGGCCGATGCTCAAGAAAGGGTTGAGCGAGGTCATCGGGTCCTGGAAGATCATCGTCACCCGATCGCCCCGGACCTCGTTCAGCGCCCGCGCCGGCAAGCCCAAGATGTTGCGGCCGTGATGGCGGACGCCGCCCTCGGCGTGGCCGTTCTTGGCGAGCAGGCCCATGACGGCGAGAAAGGTCTGCGACTTGCCGGAACCGGACTCGCCGACGATCCCTAAGCATTCGCCGCGCCCCACCTCGAAGCCGACCCCGTCCACGGCGCGCACCTCGCCGTCGTCGGTGGCAAAGCGCACGGCGAGGTTGTCGACGGCGAGGACGGGGCTCGCCATCACCGATCCTTCGGGTCGAGCGCATCGCGCAGGCCGTCGCCGAGGAGCGCGTCGCGCAGTTGAAGCAGAACAGGGTGACGGCGAGGAAGATCGCCGGGAAGATCAGCAGCCAAGGTGCGGATTCCATCTGCCCCGCCCCCTCGGCGATCAGCACGCCCCAGGAGGTGTAGGGCTCCTGCACGCCGAGGCCCAAGAACGAGAGGAAGCTCTCGGTGATCATGATCTCGGGCACGGTGAGCGTGACGAAGACGATGACGGGGCCGAGCACGTTCGGGATGATGTGGCGGCGAACGATGGTGAAGCCGCCGACGCCTGCCGCGTGCGCCGCCTCGATGAACTCCTTGCGGCGCAGCGAGAGGGTCTGGCCGCGCACGATACGGGCCATCGTCAGCCACTCGACGGCGCCGAGGGCGATCAGCATCAGCATCATGTTGCGGCCGAAGACGACCATCAGCAGGATGACGAAGAACATGAAGGGCAAGGCGTAGAGCACGTCGACGAAGCGCATCATCACCTCGTCGGTCTTGCCGCCAACGTAGCCGGCGATGGCGCCGTAGGCGACGCCGATGACGAGGCTGACGGCCGTGGCGGCGACGCCGATCATGAGCGAGACCCGGCCGCCGTAGAGGGTGCGCACGAACAGGTCGCGGCCGTTGTTGTCGCTGCCGAACCAGTGCCACGCCGCCATGTCGGGCGGCATCCCGATCGCGTCCCAGTTGATCTCGTCGAAGGCGTAGGGGCTCAAGAGCGGGGCGAAGACGCAGGCGAGCGCGATCAGCGTCAGGACGACGAGTGACGCGACGGCGGCCTTGTTCTTGAACAGGCGCCGCCGGGCGTCGGTCCATAAACTGCGGCCCTCGACCTCGCCGACGCCTTGGACCTCGGCCGGAGCTTCGAAGCCGAACGCGGTCATGTCCGTACCCTCGGGTCGAGGTAGCCGTAGCAGAGGTCGACCACGGCGTTGAGAAAGATGATCAGCGCCGCGAAGACGATGACCACGCCCATGACGAGGGTGTAGTCGCGGTTCAAGGCGGCCTCGACGAAGTAGCGGCCGATGCCGGGGATGGCGAAGATGGTCTCGACCACGACCGAGCCGGTGACGAGGGCGGCCGTCATCGGGCCCAAGAACGAGATCACCGGCAGCATCGCTCCTTTGAGCGTGTGGCGCAGCACGACGATCTTCTCGGGCAGGCCCTTGGCGCGGGCGGTGCGGACGTGGTTGGTGTTCAGGTTCTCGATCATGGCACCCCGGGTCAGCCGCGCGATCCGCGCCACCTGCGGCAAGGCGAGGGCGACGACCGGGAGGACGAGGTAGATCGGCGCCCCTCCCCCCCAGCCGGCGACGGGCAGCCAGCCCAGGTAGAGGCCGAAGACGAGGCTGAGGAGCGGGGCGAGGACGAAGGAGGGGATGGCGATGCCGACCATGGCGAGCGTCATCACCGCGTAGTCGATCCAGGTGTTCTGCCGCAACGCCCCGACGATGCCGGCGGCGAGGCCGAGCCCGGTCGCCAGGAGAACGGCCAGCCCGCCGACCTTCAAGGAGGCCGGCGCGCCGGCCAGCAGCAACTCGCTGACGGTGAAGTCCTTGGTGCGATAGGACGGGCCGAAGTCGCCGCGCAGGACCCCGCCCAAGTAGCGCAGGTACTGCTGCGGCAGCGACTCGTCCAGGTGGTACGCCTGCTCGATGTTGCGCATGATGTCGGGCGGGATCGGCCGGTCCTGGCTGAACGGCCCGCCCGGTGCGGCGCGCATCATGAAGAAGGCGAGCGTGATGATGAGCAGCAGCGTCGGCAGGCTGACCGCGAGCCGCTTCGCCATGTGGCCGAGCATGGGCTTCAGCCTTCGCTAGGCGAGAGCCAGCGGCTGCGGTGGATGTGCTTGACGTTGTCCTCGTAACCCTGGAGATCCGGCGAGACCAACGCCTTCGAGACGTAGTAGTAGATCGGCGCCCAGGCGAAGTCGCCCATCGCGATCGCCTCGGCCTCTTGCATCAGCTCGGTCCGCTTCGCCTCGTCCTCGATCGATGCCTGCTCTTGCATCAGCCGGTCGAACTCGGGGTTCGAGTATTGGGCGTAGTTGTTCGGGCCGGTGCGGGTTTCGAGCAAATAGAGGAAGTTTTGCGGGTCGTTGTAGTCGGCGATCCAGCCGGCGCGGGCGACCTCGAAATTGTGCTGCTGGAGTTCGTCGTAGTGGACCTTGACCTCGCGGTTGACGATCTGCGCGTCGACGCCGAGCCCCTTCCACATCGCCTGCACCGCGACGGCGATGCGCTTGTGGTTCTCGGAGGTGTTGTAGCTCAAGGTGACGCTGAGTGGGTTGTCGGGACCGTAGCCCGCCTCTTCGAGCAGCGACTTGGCTTCCTCGACCTGCTCGTCGTAGGGCATCGACGCCCAGTCGGGCTCGTAGGGCTCGTCGATCGAGCCGGTGTCGGGCGGGATGACGCCGTAGGCCGGGATCTCGCCGGTCGTCAGCACCTTGTCGGTGATGACTTGGCGGTAGATCGCCATCGAGAGCGCCTGTCGCACGCGCACGTCGTCGAAGGGCGGCTGCTTGTTGTTGAAGACGTAGTAGTAGACGCCGAGGTAGGGGTAGATGTGGACCGCCTCGCCGAGCTCCCGCTTCAGGAAATCGACCTGCTCCGAGGCCAAGTCGGTGGCAAAATCGATCTCGCCGGCGCGAAAGCGCTTGGCGACCGTGTTGCGGTCCTCGTCGGGATAGTAGACGACGCGATCGAAGCTGACGTTCTCGGCGTCGTAGAACTCGGGGTTCTTCTCGGCGACGACGCGGGTGTTGGGCGTCCACTCGACGACGTGGTAGGGGCCGTTCGAGACGAAGTTCTCAGGCTTCGTCCACTCGGCACCATGTTCCTCGACGACGTGCTTGGGCACCGGAAAGGCCGTGTAGTGGGTGAGCAGTTCAGGAAAGTACCCGGCCGGGTTCTCCAGCGTGATCTCCAGCGTCTTGTCGTCGACCGCGCGCACGCCGAGTTCTTCCGGCGCCATCTCGCCCGTATTGATGGGCTGCGCGTTCTTGATCAAGAAGAGGATCGAGGCGTATTCGGCAGCAAGCGCGGGATCGAGGATGCGGCGCAGCGAGAAGACGAAATCCTCCGCCGTGACCGGCTCGCCGTCCGACCAGTTGTGGTCGCGCAACTTGAAGGTGTAGGTCAGGCCGTCCTCGCTGACGGTGTGGCTCTCGGCCGCACCGTAGATCGGCTTCGCCGCCGCGTCCTCGGTCATCAACCCCATGAACTGGTCGCCGACGACCATGTTCTCCCAGGTGCCCGAGACGCCGTGCGGGTCGAGCGTCTTGGGCTCCCCCGCCGTGGACAAGCGAAGCTCGCCCGCCGCGAGTGCCGCCGTGCTCGAAGCCAAGCCCACAACGGCGGCGAGCGCCAGCGCCCGCAATCCGCGCCCAACGTCAACCCGCATGAGTTTTCCTCCACGTTTGCGTTGCAGTTTCGTGAAGCCTAAGCGCGGCCGGGTTGCGGCGCAACAGCGCTTGCGGGGCGGCCGGTAGGGGCTTAATCCCAGCCAAGGCATCGAAGCCGTCGAGGGGGAAACTATGGCGCGCGCGGTGATCATCGACTGCGATCCGGGGCAGGACGACGCGGTGGCGCTGCTCATGGCCCTGAGTGCGCAGGGCGACCTCGACGTGCTGGCGGTGACCGCCGTCGGCGGTAACGTGCCGCTCGACCTCACCGAGGCCAACGCGCGGCGGGTCGTCGAATTGTGCGGCCGCGACGACGTGCCGGTGTTCGCCGGCTGCGACCGGCCGCTCGTCGTGCCCTTGGAGACGGCCGAGTACGTCCACGGTGAGACGGGGCTCGACGGGGCCAACCTGCCCGAGCCCGTGCGCCGGCCGGAGCCGATGCACGCGGTCGACGTCATCGTCGACTTGGTCCAGCACCGCCCCGACAAGAGCCTGACGCTGGTCGCGACCGGCCCCCTCACCAACGTCGCGATGGCGTTCGCCAAGGCGCCCAAAATCATGGGCCGGCTGGAGCAGATCGTCCTCATGGGGGGTGCGATCGAACTCGGCAACGTGACCCCGGCGGCCGAGTTCAACGTCTACGTCGATCCGCACGCGGCGAAGATCGTCTTCGCGGCCGGGGTGCCGATCGTCATGTTCGGCCTCGACGTGACGCACAAGGTCTGCGTCACCGACGAGCGCCTCGGGCGCATCGCGGCGGTCGGCAACCGCGCCGCCGGGGTCGCGGCCGGGATGCTCGAATTCTACAACCGCTTCGATCGTGAGCGCTACCAGACCGAGGGCGGGCCCTTGCACGACCCCTGCACGATCGCGTGGCTGCTGCGGCCCGACCTGTTCCAAGGCCGCCGCTGCCTGGTCGAGATCGAGGCCGAGAGCGCCCTCACCCGCGGCATGACCGTGGTCGATTGGTACAACCGCTCGACGAAGCCAACCAACGCGCTCGTCGTGCGCGACGCCGACGCGGACGGCTTCTTCGACCTGCTCGACGCCTGCCTGCGGCGGCTGGGGTAGGACCGCCTAACGGTCCGGTTGAATCGCATCCGCCTAAAAATTGACGGTAAAGGTTGCAAGGGCACGGGGTTGTTTGCGATACCCTTAACTTTGACGAAAAGGCCGTAAGAAGCCGCTCGAAGCCCCGATCATGCAAGGAGGTACACCCATGCGCCCGCCGCGTCTCGTGCGTGACATCTTGAAGCCCCGATTGACCGTCGTCGCCCGCCCCGACGAGACCGCGCAGGCCGCGGCCGTGCGGATGACCGAGCACGCCTGCGGCAGCATCCTGGTCTGCGACGGCGATCGCTTGTGCGGCATCTTCACCGAGCGCGACTTGATGACGCGCGTCGTCGCCGAGGGCCTCGACCCGAACGCGACCCCGTTGGAAGCGGTGATGACCCGCGATCCCGAGCGGATCGAGGACACCGAGACGGGTCGCGAGGCGCTGCGGCGGATGGACGAGGGCTGCTTTCGCCACATGCCGGTGATGGAGGACGGCCGCGTCGTCGGCGTGCTCTCGCTGCGCGACCTGCCGCCCGAGACCCTGGCCCGGATGCAGCCCGAGATGGAGCAGCGCCACTCGCTCGCCGAGCGGCTCTGGTAGGCGCTTCGCGGCGCTAGGCGCGCGGCCTTTCTCTTTTGTTTTTTGCTCCTGTCCGAGGCTGGCCCTCGGCGCTGCGGCCAACCTCCTCCGTCAACACTGGCAAAAAAAGAAAAACGTCTGCGCGGCGAGCGCACGCGAAGCGTCTAGCGCGACCCTACCACCACGGCTAAAGTTTGTACCACGAACTTTGCGCCGAGGCCCGTTGATCAGAGACTTACACCGCTGGTCGCTCCTCGCCCTGCTTGCCCTCGCGGGCTGCGGCAGCGACGGCCCCGGGCGCGTCGTCGTCGATCTCGGCGACGCCTTCGCCCAGAACGCCCAGTCGGCGCTCGGCGCCGCCGGCGTCGAGGCCGAGCGCCTCGGCGCCCTTTGGCGGGTCCTAATCGCCGGCGCCGCGGTGATCTGGGTGCTGGTCATCGCGCTCGCCGTGTTCGCGGTCCGATTGCGACCGAGGGCGCACGAGCGCCGCACGGCGGTGGCGCTGATCGTCGGCGGCGGCGTCGTCTTCCCGACCGTCGTGCTGACCGCCCTTCTCGCCTACGGCCTCGTCCTGACGCGCGACCTGCGCCTGCCGGCTGATCCCGACACGACCAGCGTCGAGGTCGTCGGCGAACTCTGGTGGTGGCGGGTCACCTACGTCACCCCCGACGGGCGGCGGATCGAGGGCGCCAACGAGGTGCGCCTGCCCGTCGGCAGCCGCAGCGCCCTGCACCTGTCGAGCCCGAACGTCATCCACTCCTTTTGGGTGCCCTCCTTGGCCGGTAAGATGGACCTGATCCCGGGGCGCGTGAACGAGTTGGTGCTGGAGCCGACCCTGGCCGGCACCTTTCGCGGCGAGTGCGCCGAGTTCTGCGGTGCCGCCCACGCGCTCATGGCGTTCTCGGCCGTCACCATGCCGCCCGACGATTTCGTCGCTTGGCTGGAGCACGAGGCGGCGCCGGCCGCAGCGCCCGCGGACGCGACCGGACGGCGGGGGCTGGACGTGTTCCTCACCTACGGCTGCGGCGCCTGCCACACCGTGCGCGGCACCGAGGCCCGGGGCAGGGTCGGCCCCGATCTCACCCACGTCGGCTCGCGAGCGACTTTGGGCGCCGGCGTCCTGCCGAACGAACCCGAGGATTTCGCCGTCTGGATCGGGCACACGCAGGACCTGAAGCCCGAGGTCTACATGCCCTCCTTCGACGTCATTCCCGAAGACGACCTCAAAGCCCTGGCAAGCTGGCTGGACGGCTTGCGATGACTGCCGGGGCCACCGATCAGGACGACCCCGAGGTCCGCCGCGGCCAGGAGGAGCGGCTGCGCACGGTCTGGGCCTCGCCCCCCGGCTGGCGCTACTGGTCGGCGGTCAACAACACCGAGGTCGGCCTGTGGTACACGGCGACCGCCTTCGCCTTCATGCTGTTCGCGGGCCTGCTCGCCCTTCTCATGCGCACGCAACTGGCGGTGCCGGAGAACGACCTGATCTCGGCCGACCTCTACAACCAAGCCTTCACCCTGCACGGCTCGGCGATGATGTTCCTCTTCGCCGTGCCGATCTTCGAGGCGGTCGCCGTCCTCCTCATGCCGCAGATGCTCTCGGCGCGCGACCTCCCCTTCCCCCGGCTCTCGGCCTACGGTTACTGGAGCTTTCTGATCGGCGGCACCTTCGTCTGCGGCTCGATCCTGTTCGACGCCGGCCCCAAGGGCGGCTGGTTCATGTACCCGCCTTTGAGCACGTCCGGCCCGCTGGCCGACGACATCGGCGTCGACGTCTGGCTCTTGGGCCTCTCCTTCATCGAGATCGCCTCGATCGCGGCCGCGGTCGAACTCATCGTCGGCGTCTTGAAGTGCCGCCCGCCGGGGATGCGCATCAACCTGATCCCGCTCTACGCTTGGTACATCCTCGTCGTCGCGGTGATGATCCTGTTCGCCTTCCCGCCCTTGATCGCCGGCGACTTGCTGATGGAGATGGAGCGCGCCTTCGATTGGCCGTTCTTCGACCCGGCCCGCGGCGGCGACCCGCTCCTCTGGCAGCATTTGTTTTGGATCTTCGGCCATCCCGAGGTCTACATCGTCTTCCTGCCGGCGATCGCCTTGATCGCGATGATCGTGCCGACCTTCGCCGGGCGCCCGATCGTCGGCTACAGCTGGATCGTCTTGGCCGCGATCGGCACCGGCTTCCTGAGCTTCGGCTTGTGGGTCCACCACATGTACGCGACGGGGCTGCCCGGCATCTCGCTCGGCTTCTTCTCGGCCGCGTCCGAGGCGGTCGCGATCCCGACCGGCGTGCAGATCTTCGTCTTCATCGCGACCCTCCTCGCCGGCAAGGCGCGCTTCTCCGTGCCGATGCTGTTCGCGCTGGGTGCCTTGGGCGTCTTCGTCTTCGGCGGCCTCACCGGCGTCATGGTGGCCTTGGCCCCCTTCGACTGGCAGGCGCACGACAGCTACTTCGTCGTCGGCCACCTGCACTTCACCCTCGTCGGCGGTGCCTTGTTCCCGATCGTCGCCGGGATCTACTACTTCTTCCCGCTCATCTCGGGCAAGACCCTCTCCGAGCGCCTGGGCAAGTGGGCCTTCTGGCTCATGTTCGCAGGCTTCAACCTCGCCTTCCTGCCGATGCACCTGACCGGCCTGCTGGGAATGCCGCGCCGGGTCTACACCTACCCCTCGGGCCTCGGCTGGGACGGCCTCAACATGGCGTCGACGATCGGCGCCTTCGTCTTCGCGGCCGGCTTTCTCGTCGTCGTCTTCGACGTCTTGCGCCCGCGCAAGAAGCAGCCTTACGCCAAACCGAACCCCTGGAACGGCGGCACGCTCGAATGGCTGATCGAGATGCCGCCCGAGGACTGGGGCGTGCGCTCGGTGCCGCTGATCGAGTCGCGCTACCCCTTGTGGGACCAGCCGAACTTCGCCGACGACGTCGCCGAGGGGCGCTTTTACCTTCCCGACGCCGAGGAGATGAAGCGCGAGACCCTCGTCACCTCGGTCCTCGACGCCGAGCCGATCCAGTGCCTGCGCGTGCCGGGGCCGACGTGGCTCACCTTCTGGGCCGCCGCGCTGACCGGCGGGTTCTTCATCTTCGCCACGTACCACTGGTGGACGGTGACGATCCTGAGCGGCCTCGCGGCACTCGCCGTGACGCTTTGCTGGCTGTGGACCGGCACGGCGCTGGTCCCGGAGAAGCCCGAAAAGCACGTCGGCCTCGGCCTGACGTTGCCGCTCTACCAGTCGGGGCCGAAGTCGGTCGGCTGGTGGGCGATGTTCATCACCATGACCGGCGACATGACCGCTTATCTGAGCCTGATCTTCGGCCACCTGTTCTTCTGGACCGTCCACGACGCCTACCCGCCGGCCGACGCGCCAAGCCTCCTCCCGCCGATGGCACTGAGCTTAAGCCTCCTGGCCCTCTCCTGGCTGCTCACCTACCGCGCCCGCGCCGTCAACGCCTCCGGCAGCGCCGCGGGCTTTCGCGCCTACTACGTCCCGGCGATCCTTTTGGGCCTCGCCGGCGGGGCGGCCCTCGCGGCCGGCCCCTGGTGGCACGGCATGGAGCCGACGGCGCACGTCTACCCGGCGACGGTCTGGGTCATCGTCCTGTGGACGGGGCTGCACGTCGCCCTGGGCGTCTTGATGCAGGGCTACGCGCTCGCCCGCAGCTTGGCCGGCCGCCTCACCCCTGACCACGACATCGAGGCCTGGAACGTGGCGCTCTACTGGCACTTTCTCCTGCTGACGGCGGCCGTGACCTTCCTGGCCCTCGGCGTCTTTCCCCTGCTCGCCTGACGGAGACGCGCGATGAGCCTGCCCCGGCCCTGGATCGGCGCCAAGCGCTCGCTTTGGACCCTCGTCACGCCGCCGACCGTCTGGGCGCTGCACTTCCTGATCGCCTACCCCACGGCGGCACTCGCCTGCGCCCGCGAGAGTGCCGGCGGCTTCGGCCTCGACGCTGCCCGGCTGACGATCGCCGCGACCACCGCCGTGGCGCTCGCCGTCGTCGCGCTCGCCGGCTACGGCGCGTGGCGCGGCTCGGGCGGCACGCTCGTCGCCGACGACCCGCTCGACGACGCGACGCTCGACAGCCGCAGCCGCTTTCTCGCCAACGCGACCCTGCTGCTCGCGGGCTTGAGTTTCATCGCCGTCGTCTACGTGGCGCTTCCGGCTTGGGTGTTCACGACGTGCCGCTGAGCCCTCGCTTAAACCTCCCGCTCTTGGCGGGCCTCGCCGTCCTGGCGCTTGCCTGGACGTTCCTGGAGCCCCTGCGCCGCGCCCACGGCTTCAGCGGCCACATGGTCGTCCACCTCGCCGTCGTGGCGCTGGCCTCGCCGCTCCTGGCGCTGGGCCTCGCCCGGACCCGGTTCGACCCGGCCCGGCGCCTGCCCCGGCTGTTCGCCGCCGTGCCGGCCGCGATCGCCGAACTTGTCCTGGTCTGGGGCTGGCACGCGCCGGCCGCGCGCTACTTCGCCCTCACCTCGCCCCTCGGCACCGTACTGGAGCAGGCGTCGTTCCTCACCGCCGGCCTCCTCCTTTGGGGTGCCGCACTCGGCGGCGGGCCGAACGACGCCAAGCGCGCCGCCGCCGGCACGCTCGCCCTCCTCCTCACCTCGATGCACATGACGGTCCTGGGCGTCCTGCTCAGCTTGAGCCCGCGCCCGCTCTACAGCGCGTTCTGCCTCGGCTCGCCCTTGCTGGCGCCCCTAGACGACCAGCGCCTCGGCGGCGTCCTGATGCTCGGCCTCGGCGGCGCCGCCTACCTCGCCGGCGGCCTCTACCTCGCGTCCCGCCTGCTGCGCCGGCCGGCACGGGCCCCGGCATGAGGCAGTTCGATCTCACCCGGAACGGGGCCAAGCGCTTCGCCCTGCACGCGGCCGTCACGCTGGCCCTCGTCGGCGCCGCCGGTCTGGCACTCGCGGTGTCGGGCCTCGTCTCGATCGCCGCCAGCGCCGGCCACTGGGACCTCACCGCCTGGTTCCTGCACGCGACGATGCAACGCGCGGTCGCCGTGCAGTCGGCCCTGACCGAGCCGCCGCCCGACCTCGACGACGTCGCCCTGATCCAGCGCGGCGCCGGCCACTACCAGAACGGCTGCGCCCCCTGCCACGGCGCCCCCGGCGTGCCGCAGGGCGCCGTCGTCCTGTCGATGACCCCAGAGCCGCCCTACCTGCCGCCGCGGATCCCGACCTGGGAGAAGGACGAGCTGCACTGGATCGTCCTGCACGGCATCAAGTATTCGGGTATGCCGGCCTGGGCGACGCAGGAGCGGCCCGCCGAGCCCTGGTCGGTCGTGGCGTTCTTGTTGCAACTGCCGGGCATGGACGCCGCCACCTACCGCGACCTCGCCTACGGCCCGGCCCTCGACGCCGCGCCGCCGGCCGACGCGCCCCCCGCGATCGCCGAGGTCCTGACCGGGGAATGCGCCCGCTGCCACGGCTACGACGGGCAGGGCCGCGGCACGGGCGCGGCGCCCAAGATCGGCGGCCAGAAGGAGACCTACCTCTACGCCTCGCTCCAGGCCTACGCCGGAGCGCACCGCTACAGCGGCATCATGCAACCACAGGCGAAGGGCCTCGACGACTCCACCCTCAAGGCGCTCGCCCGCCACTACACAGCGGCCGAAGCCCCGGCACCACCGGCCGACCCGATCGAGGCCGATCCCGATCTCCTCGCCGAGGGCGAAACCATCGCTAAGCAAGGCGTGGTCGCGGACGGCGTGCCCGCCTGCGTCGCCTGCCACGGCCCGAACGCCCCGCGCCGCCACCCGCTCTACCCCAACCTCGCCGGCCAGCACGCCGACTACCTCCAAACCCAGCTCCACCTCTGGCGCGAGGGCGGGCGCGGCGGCACGCCGTTCGCCCACCTGATGACCGCCGCGGCCAAGCGTATGAGCGATCGTCAGATCGAGGCGGTCGCGGCGTGGTATGCGTCGAAGTGAACGCTTCGCGTGCGCTCGCCGCGCGGGCTTTTTTCTCTTCTTTTTTGCTTTTGTTTGAGGCTGGCTTCGGCGTTGAGGCCAAGTTCGGTGACAAGTTGCAAAAAAGAAAAGAAAAAAGACCGCGCGTCAGCGCACGCGAAGCGTTCACGGCACCTGCGCCAACGAGGGCACCGCCTCGGGCGAACGGGTCAGTTCGCGGTAGACGCCGAGCGTCTTCTGACAGGCGCGCTCCAGGTCGAAGGCCTGCTCGACGAAGGCGCGCGCGTGCTCGGCGTGGCGGGCGCGGTCGTCGTCGCTCAAGTTGAGGGCGAGGTCGAGCGCCCAGGCGAGTTCGGCCGGGTCCTCGGCCTTGACCAGCCAGCCGGTCGCGGCCGGCTTCACCGCCTCGTCGAGGCCGCCGGTGTGGTTGGCGACGACGAGCTTGCCCATCGCCTGCGCCTCGATCGCGCCGCGGGCGTAGCGGTACGCCTCCAAGGCCGGCACGGCGACGAGGTCGGCCAGCATGTAGGCGGCCGGCCAGTCGTCGCAGCCGCCGGCGTAGTGGACCCGCTCGGTGAGGCCGAGGCGCCGGGCCTGCGCCTCGATCTTGCGCACGAAGCTGCCGTCGCCCTCGGTGTCGCCGACGATGAGGAGGGTAAAATCGGTCCGCGCCATGCGCCGCATCGCGGCCAGCATGAGGAGGTGCCCACCCGCCTCGCGCACGGGGCCGGGCAGCATGACGATCTTGCGCTCGAAGCCCAAGTGCCAGCGCTCGGCAAGGGCCGCGACACGAAGGCCGCGCACGCGGCCCGCGTCGAACACGCCGGTGTCGACGCCGGGGCGGACGAGCCGCACCCGGCCGGGCTCGACGCCGGCGCGGCCCAACTCCTCGGCGACGTGCTCGAAGACGGCGATGACCCGCGCCGACTTGAGCGGCGCTTGGTTGAACGTCCGGCGCCAGAACGGCCCCGCCGCCGGCGGTATGCCCACCGTCGTCACCAGGAGGGCGCCGCCCCGCTCGGCGGCGTGCATGGCGCTCCAGGCGTGGCCGGAACTGAAGGCGCTGAAGGCGTGGACGATTGCGATCCCGTGCAGGCGCACCAGCCGGCCTAAGCGCCAAGCGTGCGCCAGCCGCGCGACCAAGCCCGTACCCCCGAGCGGCAGCTTGTGGTAGCGGATGCCGTGGCCGGACAGCGCGGGCTCCAGGGACGCGTCCTCCGAGGCGACGTGGACGGCGTAGCCCGCCGAGGCGGCCGTTCGCGCGACGTCGAGCGCGCCGCGCGCCGCCTCGCCCCAGGTGGGTTTCGGCACGACGTAGAGGATGCCGGCGACGGCCGGCGCGGACGGATCGGACATCGATCTTGCAAGACCCCGTATCGGGCGATACACGCAGCGATTGAACAAGTGCCGGACGGGTGCTAGCACGAATGCATCGAGTGCAAAACATTGCCGTTCGCCACCTCGACGCCGCCGGCACCCGCGTCGCCTACGCCCGCCGCGGGGGCGCCGCGCCGACGGTCGTGTTCCTGCCCGGCTACGCCTCGACCGCGTTCGGCATCAAGGGCGACGCGCTCGACTGTCACTGCGCCAAGCGGGGGCAGGCTTACTTGCGCCTCGACTACCCCGGCCACGGCGCCTCGGACGGGAACATCGAGACCGGCACGCTCGGCGGCTGGCTCGGCGCGGCGATCGAGGCGATCGACGCCCTCGCCGGCCCCCGCTACCTCGTCTGCGGGTCGAGCTTGGGCGGCTGGCTGATGCTGCACGTCGCCCTGCGCCGCCCGGCGCGCGTCGCCGGCCTGATCGGCATCGCCGCCGCCGTCGATTTCACCCGCCGCCTGCAAGCCGACGTCCTCGACAGGGCTGCCAAGGCCGCGCTGGAACGCGACGGCGTCGCCCACCTCCCCTCACGCTACGGCGACCCGCTCCCGATCGGCCGCACCTTCTTAGAAGAGGCCGAGCGCCACGCCCTCCTCGACGCCCCGATCCCGATCACGGTCCCCGTCCACCTGCTGCACGGCGTTCAGGACCCGGACGTGCCCTGGCGGACGACGCTCAAGCTGGCCGCCCGCCTGACCTCGCCCACCGTCAACGTCGAACTGATCGAGGACGGCGACCACCGGCTGGCCCGGCCGGGAGATCTGGCGAGGCTGATGGCGGCGTTGGATCGGATGTTGGTGGATCTTTGAAAGCCTCTAAGAGGCAAGGAAAAATATGCAACATTGCAAACGCAACGCTCGGTATGCGCGCCTAAAGCAGATTTGGTAACGGTTGAGACACTAGCCTGCTCTCGTATCATGCCCCGGACTCGATCCGGGGCCTACATAGTCTCACCCAAAAGCCGTTTGATGAATATCTCGATGGCCTGAACCGTTAGGCCCCGGATCAAGTCCGGGGCGTGGTTCGTCTCGAGTCTCCTGGAATTTGCTTTAGTGGTTTGCTACAATTGAGTTATTGCTCGCTGGATGCAACGCTCTTATAAGTAATTTCATCGAGGTTGTTCAACTGGAGGATATGATGGCAGCTAAATCTGGAGGAAAGGGTAGTGCCTCGCCCGGCGGTAAAGGACCAAGCAAGAGCACCCCACCTAGCAAACCCAAAGCCCCACGCGAACAGTCATCTCCCAATGTGTCCACGCTCGCCAGTAACGTTCTATCGGGCCGCAAGCAAGCGACGTCGGCAGACGCTAAGCGACTTGCCGCATCAGTGCTGACGCAGGACGAGACTAAAGGCCAGAAACCTAAGAAGTAGCCTCGCCTAAGTCGATCAAGCGGGTAACGCATCGTGTAGGAATGCGCATCAGACCAGACACCTGAACATCATTATCGTTAGCGTAGGCGCCTATGTTTGGCGCCAGCGCCTTCACGTCGTCCCCGTCGTATACTAGCCAACCAACCGAACGACAGGTGACTATCTTAAGATCAGCACAATCAGACAGCCACTGCCACGCTGCGGTAGGCTGGGCGCTGTCTTCCCATTCGATCAGGACAAGGCGATGCTGGTTCATGACGCAATTATAATAGGTTTTTTGTCTTATACAAGTGCGAAGCTGTTGCGACACTAAAGCTCGCCTCCGTCGTCCGTAGGCTTACCCTTTGCCCTACTTCCTTTCGCCTACAGTTTCGGCGGCTGCGTTCCCGTGCTTTTCAGCACATTGTGGATGCGGAGACCGCTCAATCTGGGCATACTACCATTCCACCCTAAGCCGCCCGCTTCAGCCCCGCCGTGCCCGCCGCGTACCACGGCGCGTCGTTGACGACGACGCAGCGGTGGTCGGAGAAGCCGTTGAAGCCGGTGCGCAACGCGAGGGAATAGGCGCCCATCATGCCGACCTCGATCCACGCGCCGGCGGCGATGTCGTCCGGCAGGTGGTGCGGGCCCGGCATACTGTCGATGCTGTCGCAGGTCGGGCCGAACAGGTCGAACGCCGCGATCGGCGCCGGCCGGCCCTTGCCGACGCGGCGCATGGCGAACTTCGGCCCAAGCCACTTCAGTTCGGCCAGATTGCCGTAGACGCCGTCGTTGAGGTAGAGGCCTCGGCCGCGGCGCAGCTCGACCTTGGCCAGCACGGAGGCGCCGTCGGCGACGAGGAGGCGCCCCGGCTCGCACTGGAGGCGGCAGACGAGGCCGGTCTCGGCGAGGGCGGCGCGGATCGCGGCGACGAAGGCGGCGAAGTCGGGCTCGGTGCCGTCGTAGGCCGCGGGAAAGCCGCCGCCGACGTCGAGGTCGTCGATGCCGCCAGCGTCCTTCGCGACCCCGGCCGCCATGCGCACGGCACGGGTGAAGGCTTGCGTGTCGAGGCACTGCGAGCCGACGTGAAAGGTGATGCCGACCCGCTTCGAGAGCGCCTTGGCGCGCACGACGAGGTCCGCCGCCGCCTCGGGCTCGGCGCCGAACTTGCCGGTCAAGGTCAGCATCGCCCCGTCGCCCGGCACGGCGAGCCGAACGAAGAGTTCGAGGTCGCTGGCGCCGTCGGTCGCGGCCACGATCTTGGCCAGCTCGTCCCCGTGATCGACGACGAAGCGGCGCACGCCGTGGGCGTGGTAGGCCTCGGCGATCGCGGGCGCCGTCTTGACCGGGTGCATGAAGTGGCAGACCGCCTCGGGCAGGAGCGCCTTGACGGTACGGATCTCGCGGATGCTCGCCGTGTCGAAGTGGCGCACGCCGCCGCGATGGAGGGCCTGCAAGACCAGCGGGTGGTCGTTGCACTTGACGGCGTAGAGCACGTCGCCGGGAAAACGGGCGACGACGTCGGCCGCACGCGCCACGATCACGCGCGGCCGAATGGCGACCGCCGGAACGTCGTGGTTTGCAGAAGACACGAATGCGGCAGCGCCGCTGAAGGACTGGACCATGCCGACCTCCCAACCCCCAGGTAAGAGTTAAGAAATCAGAATGCCGCCGCCGCGCGCGCCGCAGTGCTTAGGCTTACTGAGAGGAACCGGTATATGATGGTTTGAGCCCCGCGTGTCCAGGTTAAACTTCGATTAACGCCGAGGCGATGCGTAACCTACGGTGTAGGCTTGTCGTATTTCATCGGCGCTAGAGCTTCAGCTTCATGCCGACGTGGCTGGGAACGAAGCCTAGGCGGGCGTAGAAGCGGTGCGCGTCGGTGCGGCCGGCGTTGCTGGTCAGTTGCGCGAGGCGGCAGCCGTGCTCGCGGGCGAGTTCGAGCGCGTTCTCGACCAGCGCCCGGCCGAGGCCCCGGTTGCGGTGCGCCGCGGCGACGAAGACGGCGCCGATCTCGGCCTTCAGGGCGCCCCGGTGCGAGAGGCCCTGGATGAAGGTCGATTGCAGGCAGCCGACCACCCCCCCGTCGACCTCGGCGACGATGATTTGCGCGTTCGCGTCCGCCTCGATCCGGGCGAACGCCTCGGCGTAGGCGGCGGGAAGCGGCTCGCGCAAATCCTCGCGCGCCCGGCCGTGCTCGTCGTCGGCGAGCACCCGGACGATGGCTTCAAGGTCGTCGCGCCGTGCGGTGCGAACGCGCATCGGCTAGAGAAGCGGCGGCTCGGGCGGGACGAACCGCGCCGTCGTCGCGTCGTAGGCGTAGCCGTCGCCGAACACGATCGCCTCGACGTGGCGCACGTCGGCGCCGATGTTGGGATCGTGCAGGGCCTGCAACCTGAAGTCCTCGCCGTGATCCTGAACGGCGTAGGCATCGTGCGCCCCTTCGACTACGAGCGTGTCGTGGCCGCTACCGCCGTCGATCCGATCAAATCCCTGCCCGACGATCAGCAGGTCGTCGCCGTCGCCGCCCCGGAGCCGATTGTCGCCGAGGCCGCCGTCGAGGTAATCGTCGCCCGAGCCGCCGTCGAGCCTGTCGTCGCCCCCGTTGCCGTAGAGCTGGTCGTTACCGTCGCCGCCGTCGAGGCGATCGTCGCCCCGGCGGCCCGAGAGGTTGTCGGCGCCGGCGTCGGCGCGGAGTCGATCAGCGCCGTCGCCGCCGATCAGCCGGTCGCCGCCGCCGCCAGCTTTGATCCGGTCGTCGCCCCCAAGGCCGAGCACGACGTCGAGCCCGTTTGTTCCGTGCAGCGCGTCGGCCCCTTCCGTACCCAGGACGAAGCGGTCGCCCTTCGAGAAGAAGAAGCGCGCGTCGCCCGCGACGTCGCGGGTGCCGGGAACCTTGTCGGCCTCGGCTTCGAGCGCCGCCGCCGACTCGAGGTAGAGGTCGACGCCGTGCTCGGCGAAGAGCGCCGGGTCCGACACCGCCCCGACCAGCGCCTCTTGGCTATCGAGGACCGGCAAGGGCGGCACTTCCACGCCGGGCAAGTCGATCGACAGATCGGTCCCCTCGCGCGCGGCGAAGCCGAGGACCGGCACGGTCGAGAGTTCGGCGACCCGGTCCTCGGTGTGGACGAGGTTGAGGACGCGCAAGCCCGAGGCGTTCGCGTCCGAGCCCGGCGAGCCGGAGGTGACGACGATCGTCTTGTCCTCAAACCCGCTGCCAAGGAGGAGGGTTGCCGCCACCTTCTCGGCCAGGATGCCGCCCAGCGAGTGGCCGGTGATCAGGACGCGATCGACCCCTTGCGCCGCCCCTTCGAGCGCCGCTCGAACGACCGGCGCGTGCGCCTGCAAATAGAGGTCGAAGGCGCGCACGCCCGACGCCACCTGGAACAGGAACTCGGGCGCCCCCTCGTCGATGCCGCGAAACGAGAGCGCCAGCGTGCGCTCGCCGGCATAGGTCCCTTCAACCGCGTGCAGGACCGAGGTGATCGCCGTGCCGTCGGGCAGCGCCGCGACCTCGACGTCCTGCACCCCGTCGACGAGGCCACGCACCTCGACCGCCCGCCAGCCACGCGCCTGCGGGCCGGCCGTATCGTCGGTGAACGCGTCGGCCGAGAGTTGCACCGCCTCGACCAGGAACGGATTGCCCGCCACCTCTGCCATCAACCTTCTCCCTGAACGTTCTAGAGCGTTTTGCACGAACGTCGGTTCATGCAAAACGCTCAATCTTCTTGTATAGGCGCATCTTCTTGGCGCGAAACCGGTCCGGTTCCGCTTGAAAACGCTCTAGCGATAAGGATCAAGGCAACAACGCGGCAAGGCAAGGACAGGGCGCCGCACCTCCCATCGACGTCCCGGCCGGGCGACATGGGCTGGATCGTGCAGCGGCACGGCGCGCTCTACGCCAAAGAATACGGCCGGGGCACGACGTTCGAGGCGCTGGTCGCCGAGATCGACGGCGAGCGCGTGATTGCACCGCTACGGCGACCAACTTCCTCGCCGCCGTTCATGTGGCCGCCATCACCATCTGGCGCAATCGAGGGTGGGCCCTTGTTCCCGGACTGGCACGAACACCGAGGCCGGCCCCGGCCAAAGTTGCAACAAAGAAGAAAAAGCCCGCGCGGCGAAACGTCAATCCGACGGCCCGAGCATCTTATCCGGCCGCACCAACTGGTCGAACTCCTCGGCGGTGAGGAGGTCGAGCGCCAGCGCCGCCTCCTTCAGCGTCGTGCCCTCCTTGTGCGCCTTCTTCGCCACCTTGGCGGCGTTGTCGTAGCCGATCTTGGGGTTGAGGGCCGTCACCAGCATCAGGCTCTCGTTCAAGAGCTTGTCGATGCGATCGGTGTTGGCCTCGATGCCTTTGACGCAGTTGTCGGTGAAGCTGCGGCAGCCGTCGGCGATCAGGCGGAGCGATTGCAGGACGTTATAGATGATGACCGGCTTGAAGACGTTGAGTTCGAAGTGGCCGTTGGCGCCCGCGACCGTCACCGTGACGTGGTTGCCCATCACCTGCGCGCAGAGCATGGTGAGCGCCTCGCACTGGGTCGGGTTGACCTTGCCAGGCATGATCGACGAGCCGGGCTCGTTCTCGGGCAGCGACAGTTCGCCGAAGCCGCAGCGCGGGCCGGAGGCGAGGAAGCGGATGTCGTTGGCGATCTTCATCAAGCTCGCCGCCAGCACGTTCAGAGCACCCGAGAGTTCGATCATCGCGTCGTGCGCCGCCAGCGCCTCGAACTTGTTCTCGGCCGAGGTGAAGGCTTGGCCGGTGAGCACCGACACCTCCTCGGCCAGCGCCTCGGCGAAGCCTTTCTTGGCGTTGAGGCCGGTGCCGACCGCCGTTCCCCCTTGCGCCAGCTCGCTCACGCGGGGCAGCGTCGCCTTGACCCGCTCGATGCCGTAGCGGACCTGCTGGCAGTAGCCCGAGAACTCCTGGCCGAGCGTCAGGGGCGTCGCGTCTTGCGTGTGGGTGCGGCCGATCTTGACGATGCTATCGAACGCTTGGCGCTTCGCCTCCAGGGCCGAGAGCAGGTGCTCCAAGGCCGGCAGGAGCAGGGTCGTGGTTTGCGTCGCCGCCGCGACCGACATCGCGGTCGGGAAGGTGTCGTTCGAGCTTTGCCCGCGGTTGACGTGGTCGTTCGGGTGGACGGGCGACTTCTGCCCGCGCTCGCCGCCGAGCAATTCGTTCGCCCGATTGGCGATGACCTCGTTCGCGTTCATGTTCGACTGGGTGCCGGAGCCGGTCTGCCAGACGACGAGCGGGAACTCGTCGTCGCGCCCGCCGTCGACCACCTCCTGCGCCGCGCGCGCGATCGCGTCCGCGATCTTCTCGTCGAGGACGCCCAAGCGCAGGTTGACCCTCGCCGCCGCGAGCTTGACGACGCCCAAGGCCCGCACGAGCGGGACCGGCATCCGCTCGCCGCCGATCTTGAAGTTGGTCAGGCTGCGCTGGGTCTGGGCACCCCAGTAGCGCGACGCGTCGACCTCGATCGGCCCGAACGTGTCGCTCTCGATGCGCACCTTATCGGTCATGGTCATCTCCCCGTGCTCGTCACGACCCGTCTGTGACGGCGGCGGGGCAACGTCAAGGCGTCGTGAACGCTACTTCTTGCGAAAGCGGTCCAGCGTCACGATCTCGGCGCCCGCATCGCCCTCGCCGCCGGTCTCGTCTTCCTTGGCCTCGACGGGGGCCGGCACCGGCCTCGGCTGCCGCGGCAGGGAGGCGACCGGCCGGCCCGCCTCGTCGGGATCGGCACCGAGCGTGAACTGCAGGCCGAAATCGACGCCCGGGTCGGCGAAGACCTTGAGCGCCGTGAACGGCACGATCAAGCGCTCGGGAATGTCGTTGAAGCTGAGCGTGACCGCGAAGCCCTCGTCGTCGACGTCGAGCTCCCAGTACTGGTGCTGGAGGACGATGGTCATCTCAACCGGGTAGCGCTGGCGCAGGTGGTCGGCCAACTCGACGCCCGGCGCGTCGGTGCGAAAGGTGAGCAGAAAATAGTGCGGCGGCGGGACTTCGCCGCGCGCGTGCCGCCCCAGCACGTCGCGCACGAC
This sequence comes from Geminicoccaceae bacterium, assembly GCA_965217265.1. Classification (GTDB taxonomy): domain Bacteria; phylum Pseudomonadota; class Alphaproteobacteria; order Geminicoccales; family Geminicoccaceae; genus JAGRGG01. The sequence goes on from CBDCHP010000011.1 coordinate 1,108,914, forward strand.
GGTGCGCAGCGCCGCTTCGACGAGGTGGCCGTACTCGATCTTGCGGGGCTGGTTTGCCACTTGAAAGCCTCTGAGGCGAAATTCGGGTGGAGTGGGGGGCTTCTGGTGCCCGGCGCCCCCCGGACCGCGCCCCGGGCCGAAGCCCAAGGACTTTTGGGATGGTTCTGTTGCCCGGCCCACCCCGGCCGCGCTTACCTAACCTAAGTTAAGCAGCGAGAGCCATACGGTTGTCGTTGGCATCTTTCGTGTTTGGCCCGATAACGACGGTACCATGCCGGACGAAAACTATCTCTTTACTACGCACGTCGAGCCTGAGTCGCCCCCGCAGTGGAGTGGTGGAGGCGCCGGGATCTGCCCCCGGGTCCGCAACGCTTATTCCAAACAGCGTTTATCGTCATAGCCGGCCGAAGCCGGCAGCCGTTATATAGCGCCTCGTCGCCGGTTGCGGAAGGGGTTTAGCACTTGGTCATACGCGATTATGATGGGGCCGACCGATGGGTCATGAAGCCACTCATGAAGTCAAACTTGAAAGGTACCTAGATGCAACTACCGCCCTTCGACGCCAGCAGGACAGCCTATCTGTTGGACGTCCTGACGGCGGTGCTAGGGCTGATAAGGGTCTTCCTTCGTTAGAAATCCTTACCAGCCCTGGCCCGATAGCTAACTCTCTGCGGCCTATCCGGCAAGATGACTACCGCGGAAGAGCTTTGACGGACGGGGGCAGAATGCCCCCGTCTGCCTCTTGAAGTCAAACCACAACTGTTTATGGCGAGGAAAAACCCTGTGCCGCCCACGCCCGAGCAACTGGCCGAGATCGAGGATCTTCGCGCCGAGCAGGCCCCCACCCGCCGCGCCACGGTGCCGGCGATGGAGGCGATCCTCTACGAGCCCCTGCCGGTCCTAGGCGAGGGCTTCGTGCGCGTCGTCGATTACATGGGCGACGACGCGGCGGTCGTGCAGGCGGCGCGCGTCTCCTACGGCAAGGGCACGAAGCACGTCAGCTCGGACAAGGGGCTGATCAACTACCTGATGCGCCACTGGCACACCTCGCCCTTCGAGATGTGCGAGATCAAGCTGCACGTGAAGCTGCCGATCTTCGTCGCTAGGCAGTGGGTCCGGCACCGCACCGCCAACCTCAACGAGGTCTCGGCACGCTACTCGATCCTGGACGAGGGCGCCTACGTCCCGCCCAAACGCGACCTCGCGGTCCAGGCCGCGACCAACCGCCAGGGGCGCGGGGCGGCCCTGCCCGACGACCTCGCCGAGGCGGCGCGGGCGCGGCTCGCCGCCAACGCCGAGCGGGGCGTCGCCGACTATCGCTGGCTGTTGGACGGGGACGAAGGGGTCGGGCTGTCGCGCGAGATCGCCCGCAGCGCCTTGCCGCTCTCGACCTGGACGCAGTGGTACTGGAAGGCGGACCTGCACAACTTCCTTCACTTCCTGCGCCTGCGCGCCGACCCCCACGCCCAGCTTGAGATCCGCGCTTACGCCGAGGTCTTGCTGGACGTCCTGCGCCGCTGGGTGCCGCTCACCGCCGAAGCGTTCGAAGCCTATCGCCTCGGCGGCGCCGAACTGTCGCAAGATGCGCTCGCCGTCGTGCGTCGGTTGATCGAGGGCGAGACGGTCGATCAGGCGGATTCGGGTCTCGGCCCCGGCGAGTGGCGCGAACTGATGCGAACCTTGGGACGGGGCTGAAGCACCGAGGCGGGCTGCGGCAATTGGAGGCGAGAGGGCTTTTTCCCGCACCCGTTGCAGGCGCGGCACAGCCGAAGTTTAATTGTCATCCCCCATACGCTCCCGCTTATTCTCCTGACAAAAATAGGTTTTATTGCATTCGCGCGGGCATGTGTTTATGCAACCCGCAGATCACCCTACGGTTGAGCAGCTAGCCTGCCCGACTCCGGGGTTTCAAAAGACGGGACAACAAATGCGGTCTGGAGAATAGAATGTCCTTATGGCGGACGGGGGCCATCTTGTCGACGACGGCCATCCTCATGGGCGGCTGCGCGTCCGAGTTCACGGCACCGGGGGTCATGGAACAGGCCCGTAGCACCACGCCCGGATCCGATCCCTTGGCGGCGGCGCTCTACCAAGACTACATGATGAACGCCGAGTACGAGTTCGACGACATGGAGGACTCGCCCGACGCGATCTTCCACGCCGAGAAGGCGATGGCGGGCGCGCAAGGCCAGTCGGTCCAGCCGCAGATGGTCTCCGAGCGCGACATACCGCAAGAGTTCGTCGGCGAATTGAACCAAGCCCGCACCCGCCTAACCACGGCGCTCGGCGGCGGCAACATGACCGACAAGCCCGACGCCTCGGCCCAAGCGCTCGCCAGCTACGACTGCTGGCTGGAGCAGCAGGAGGAGAACTTCCAGCCGGGCGACATCGCCGCGTGCAAGGAGCACTTCTACGCCGCGCTCGCCGTCCTCGAAGAGCAGCCCGAGGCGGTGGTCGTCGCGCCGCCGCCGCAGCCGCTGCCGGAGCTGATCTCGCTCGCGAGCGACGTCTTGTTCGAGTTCGACAAGTCGGCGATCAATCGCTCGTTCGAGCCCGAACTCGCCAAGATCGCCAACCTGATCGCGCAGAACCCCGGCACCCCCGTCGGCGTCCTCGGCCACACCGACGCCACCGGCCCCGAGCAGTACAACCAGGGGCTCTCGGAGCGCCGGGCGCAGAGCGTCGCCGATTACCTCGTCGGCCAAGGCGTCGACCAGTCGCGCCTGCGCGTGCAGGGTTTCGGCGAGAGCGAGCCGGTCGCCTCGAACGACACGCGCGAGGGCCGCTCGCAGAACCGCCGCGTCGACATCGTGACCACCGTCACCGAGTAAGCGGCGCTTCGCCTAGTTGCGGCAGGATCGCGAGGGTCGTCCCCGACGGGGCGGCCCTTCTCGCACGGGCGACGCCCTTTAAAGGAACCTCAAGCCGCTTGGACGGCGTCGTCCTTGAGCGCCGCCGCGATCGCCCTTTGATCCAGGCCCTTGAGGCCGATGACGACGAGACACCCGGCGGCGGGTGCGGCGGCGCGGTCGAAGTAGGTCGCGACCCGATCGCCCACCGCCTGCACGGCGAGCCGCATCGGCCGGTCGGCGACGGCGGCGAAGCCCTTGACGCGCAAGACGCCCGCGTGCGCCGCCGCCATCGCCTCGACCCGGCGGGCGAGCGCCTCGGGGCTCGGCTGAACGGGAAGATCGACGAGAAAGCTCTCGAAATCGTCGTGGTCGTGCTCGTCCGAGCCGTCGTGGTGCGAGGGGCGGCTTGCCAAATCGTCCTCGGCGGCGGCGTCGAGGCCCAAGACGACCTTCGGATCGACCTTGCCGTGGCGGCAGCCGACCATGCGCACCGAAGATCGCGCGTGCGCCGCGACCGCCGCCCTCGCCGCCGCCTCGCCCGCCGCGTCGACGAGGTCGAGCTTGTTGAGGAGGACGAGGTCGGCCGCACCCAACTGCTCCTCGAACAGTTCTTCGAGCGGGCCCTCGTGGTCGAGCGACGGGTCGGCCCGCCGCGCCGCGTCGAGGGCGCCGGGGTCGTCGGCGAACAGGCCCGCCGCCGTCGCCGCCGCGTCGACCACCGCGACGACGCCGTCGACCGTCACCCGGTTGCGCACGTCGGGCCAGTTGAAGGCCTGGATCAGGGGCTTGGGCAGCGCCAGGCCCGAGGTCTCGATGACGATGTGATCGACCGGCGTCGCCCGCGCCAGGAGCTTCTTCATCACCGGCAGGAAGTCGTCGGCGACGGTGCAGCAGATGCAGCCGTTCGCCAGTTCGATCAGGTCGGCCGCGTCGCAGCCCTCGATGCCGCAATCCTTGACCAGATCACCGTCCACGCCTTGATCGCCGAACTCGTTGATGATGAGCGCGATGCGCCGCCCGTCCGCCGCCTTCAGCAGGTGCTGGATCAGGCTCGTCTTGCCCGAGCCGAGAAAGCCGGTGACGATGGTGGCGGGGATCTTGGGCACGGGCATTCCTTGAAGGGTGGAAGGGTTGCGGGCCGGCGTCGAATGGCATAGCCGCTCGAAGCTGGCAAGGAGCACCTGGCACGGGAAAGGGGCGAAGATCGTGGCCAAGACGAAGGGGGGCACGCCGGCCCTCGCGGCGCTCGGCAAGGCGGGCATCGCCCACACGACGTATGCTTACGATTTCGAGGCGACGCCGGGCTTGCTCGGGCTGGCGGCGGCGCAGGCCCTGGGCGTCGCGCCCGAACGCCTGCTCAAGACGCTCGCCGTGACACTCGACACGGGCGAACTCGTCGTCGCGATCCTCGCCGTGGACCGGGAACTGGACCTCAAGGCGCTGGCAAAGGCCGCCGGATCCAAGCGGGCGGCGCTGGCCGACCTCGCGCAGGCCGAGCGCGCGACAGGCTACGTCAAGGGCGGCATCAGCCCGTTCGGCCAGAAGAAGCGGCACCGGACCTTCCTCGACGCCGACGCCGCCAACCACGCCACGATCCTCGTCAATGCCGGCAAACGCGGGCTCCAAGTCGAACTCAAGCCCGACGATCTCGTGCGCGGGCTCGGTGCAGTAACGGCGGTTCTGGCGTAAATACGCTTCGCGTCCGCTGGCGCGGGGCCTTCTTTTCTTCTTTTTTGCTACTTGTTCCCGGACTTGGCTCGAACGCTCAGGCTAGCCCCGGCCAAAGTTGCAAAAACAAGAGAGAAAAGCCCGCGCGGCAGCGCACGCGAAGCGTCACTCCAACGCAACGTCCAGCGCCTCCTCCGCCCAACCGTGCACCTTGTCGTGCGCGCGGATCGTCACCTGCCCGACCCCGTCCGGCACGGCGACGCCGGTGAGCGAGCGGGTGAAGGGCTGCTCGTTCTCGTGCGGGTGCAAGAGGACGCGCTCAGCATAAGTCGTGCCGTCGGGGCCTTCGACCACCCACTTGTCGGCGTAGTGATCCCAGCCCGCGTCGGCGTGTTTTAGGGTGACGTCGAAGCGCCACGTCCCGCCGGCCTCGGGCGTCGCCCGCGCGTCGACGATCCTGACCTCGCCGGCCGCGGCCGTCGTCGCGGCGATCAGGCCCAGCAACAGGCCGGCCATCGTCGCCCGTATCGCCCTCATCGTGCGCCCTCGCCTCGAAGGTTGCGGATGTCGAGCGGGGCCGAGGCCCCGTCCGCCTCGATGCCGAAGACGCGGCAATAAAAGGCGTACTCGGCCTGCAGCGCCCGCACCCGGTTCTCGCCCCGACGAAAGCCGTGCCCCTCGTCGGGGAACAAGACGTAGGCGACCGGCAGACCCTTGGCGTCGAGGGCCTGCACCATCGCCTCGGTCTGCGACGGCGGCACGACCTTGTCCTCGCCGCCCTGGAAGAAGATGATCGGGCAGTTCAGCCGCTCGACGTGGCGGATCGGCGAGCGCTCGTCGTAGAGTTCCTTGGCCTCGGGCCAGGGGCCGATCAGGCTGTCGAGGTAGTGGCTCTCGAACTTGTGCGTCTCTTGCATCAAGGCGCGCAGGTCGCCGACGCCGTAGGACGAGGCGCCGGCCTTGAAGGTGTCGGTGAAGGCGAGTGCGGCCAGCGTCGTGTAGCCGCCGGCACTGCCGCCGGCGATGATCAGGCGCTCGGGGTCGGCGAGGCCCCTATCGACGAGGTGCTTTGCGGTGGCGACGCAGTCCGCGACGTCGGCGACGCCCCAGGCACCGTTCAGCGCCTCGCGGTAGGCGCGGCCGTAGCCCGTGCTGCCGGCGTAATCGACGTCGACCAGCGCGAATCCGCGGCTGGTCCAGAACTGCCAAGCGAGCTTCAGCGCCAGGTTGGCGCACGAGGTCGGCCCGCCGTGGCTGCGCACGATGAGCGGCGGCAGGCTGCCCTCGGGCGCTCGCACCTCGGGGTTGGTCGGCGGGTAGTAGTAGGCGTGCGCCGTGCGTCCGCCCTTGCTCGGGACGTCGATCGGCCGGGCCCGCGCGATCCAGGCCGGATCGACCGGCATCCGGCCGGCGCTGCGGAGGGTCTCGGTCCGGTTCGTGGCCAGATCGAGCCGGAGGACCGCGACGGGGCGCTCGGCGAACCCGACGAGAAGCGCGACCTCGCCGCCGTCCACCGCGACGTCGGCGATCTCGACCGCATCCAGCGGGATCTCGGTGGCGCCGCCCTCAAGATCGAGCCGGGCGAGGCGCCACGTTCCCCGCTCGACGTAGGTTGCCAGCACCGTGCCGTCCGGCAGCGGCGCATACCAGCGCATGCCGAGCTGCCAGAGCGGGTAGGCCATATCGGCCTCGCCCGGCCAGACGCAGCGCGCCTCGGCGTTGCGCTTCTCGACGTAGAGCCGCCAGTGGCCAGTGCGATCGGAGAGGTAGAGTACGCTGGTGTCGTCGATCCACTCGGGCTGCAGCAGCGACTCGCCCTGCCCGCCGGCGATCGCGCGCACGTTGGCGATCCCGCCGTCGGGGCCGAGGTCGGCGACGTAGAGCGTCGTCGCGTCCCAGGGCATCTCCGGGTGGTCCCAAGCGATCCAGGCGAGCTTGGCGCCGTTCGGCGAGAGGCGCGGGTAGGCGAAGAAGTCGTGCCCGCGGCTGATCGGCATCACGCCGCCGCCATCGAGCGGCACCGCAACGATCGAGGTCGCCGGCTCGCCGCCGACGCGGTGGTCCTCCATGACCGCGATCACCCGCCCGCGGCGGAGGTCGATCGCCATGTCGGCGAAGCGCAGGCGCCCGTCGGTCGCCGGGGTCAGCGGCACCGGGGCCGCGCCGTCGAGGCGGTAGAGGCGCTGGTCGGCGTCGTTCGTCCCGACCAGGACGTCGCCGGCCGCCGCCCAGGCCCGCCCGCCATACTCGTTGACCCTGGTGCGCAAGGAGAACGGGGCCGGGGTCAACTCGACCGCGGCACCCCCCTCGCCCAGCCGCAAGAGCGTCGTCCGTCCGCGCTCGTCCGGGCGTCCCTCGGCGACGAGGGGGTCGCCGCGCCAGAACCCGAGCTGGGAGAGCGCGTTCTGCCCCGTCGTCACCACCTCGGCGCTGATCGGGGACGGCCAAGCGCCGAAGTTGCGCGTTTGCATCGTCTCGTCATCCTCCTCGGATCCACACCGGGCGGCACCCTAGACGAGGCGGCGGCGGCACGCTACGTCTGTTCATGTTTCGTTCTCACAACCTTTGAAGGAAGGCCACGTGCTGCAAACGATGCCGAGGCCGCTGCCGCGAGGTGCCCGCGGCCGGGGAACCGACGCCAACCCGAGCGGGCGCTTCGAGCGCCTGCGGCGCGAGTCGATCGAGGACGCGCCCGACGATATCGAGGGAGACGACTTCAGGACGGAGGTGGGCTTCGAGGCGGCGCGCACGGCGCTCGCCTACAATGCCTCGCCCGACCTCCCCTTCGAGCGCTCGCTCAACCCCTATCGCGGCTGCGAGCACGGCTGCGTCTACTGCTACGCCCGGCCGACGCACAGTTATTTGGGCCTCTCCTCGGGCCTCGACTTCGAGCGCCGCCTCGTCGCCAAGACGAACCTGGCCGAGGTGCTGCGGGCGGAACTGGCCAAGCCCGGCTACGCCCCGGCCCCGATCGCGCTCGGCACCGCGACGGACCCCTACCAGCCGGTCGAGCGGCGCTTGAAGATCACGCGCGGCGTCCTGGAGGTTTTGGCCGAGGCGCGCCACCCGGTCGGGATCGTCACCAAGTCGGCGCTGGTCGCGCGCGACCTCGACCTCTTGGCCTCGATGGGCGAGACCGGCACGGCTCGGGTGATGGTCTCGCTCAACAGCCTGGACAAGGCGCTGATCCGCCGCCTGGAGCCGCGCGCCGCCGCACCGCACAAGCGCCTGGAGACGATCGAGGCGCTGGCCAAGGCGGGGGTGCCGGTCGGCGTCAGTCTGGCGCCGGTCATTCCCGGCCTCACCGACGATGCGATCGAGAACGTCCTGCGCGCCGCCGCCGACGCTGGGGCGACTTCGGCCGCGGCGACGCTGCTGCGCCTGCCGCACGACGTCGAGGCCCTGTTCGTCCGCCACCTCGACCTGTACCATCCCCTGAAGAAGGACCGCGTCCTGGCGCTCGTCCGCGCGTGCCGCGACGGGGCCTTGAACGACCCGAACTTCAAGGACCGCATGACCGGGACCGGCCGCTACGCCGCCTTCATCCGCCAGCGCTTCGCCAAAGCCCGCCGCCGGCTCGGCCTGGAGGACGCGCCACCCCTTCGCGCCGACCTGTTCCGCCGCCCGGCGCGGAACGAGGCGCAACTCGACATGTTCGCCTGACGCCCCCCGACCACGAAGCCGCCCGTCGATGCCGCTCCTGCCGACCGTCCTGCTCCTGATCGCCGGCTTGGCGCTCACCGGCGCGTGCGCATGGTTCGAGCGGCGGCCGCTCGACTTGGGCGGCGGCTCCCCCGTCCCCCTGCCGGTCCTCATGGGCCTAGGCTTGCTCGTCGCCATCGCCGCCGCCGCGCACCTCTTGAGCCTCACGACGGGCATCGACCTGCCCGGCCGGCGGATGTAGTGGGCGGCTTCGAGCCCGCCACCCTCCTCGTCGTGCTGGCGGGCGCCTTCGTCGCCGGCTTCACGACCGGGCTCGCCGGCTTCGGCACCGGCCTCGTCGCCTCGGGCTTTTGGTTCCACGTCCTGCCGCCCGCCTTCGTGCCGCCCCTGATCGCGCTCGTCTCGGTCGTCGGCCAGACCGTCGGCTGCATCGTCGTGCGCAAGGGGTTCCTCTGGACGCGGGTGACGCCCTTCCTGGTCGGCGGCGTCCTCGGCGTGCCGCTCGGGGTCTACGCCTTGAGCGCCGTCTCGCCCGCGGGCCTGCGCGGCTTCGTCGGCCTCTTCCTCGTCCTCTATACGCTGGCACAACTCCTCGGCCTATCAAAGCTGCGGATCAAGGCGGGCTTGGGCGGCAAGCCGGCCGACGCGGCCGTCGGCGTCGGCGGCGGTTTCTTGGGCGGGTTCGCCGGCCTGTCGGGCCCGGCGCCCTTGATCTGGATGCAGATGCAAGGCGGCCCGTCCGCCGAGCAGCGCGGCGTCTACCAGCCGTTCAACCTCGTCGTCCTGAGCCTGGCCGCCGTCTCGATGGGCTTGAGCGGGCAGGCCGGCCCCGACGTCCTCGGCCTCGCGGCCTTGTGCGTCGTCCCGACGCTCGTCGGCGCGTGGCTCGGCACGCGCGCCTACGGCCGTATCGGCGAGAAGGCTTTCAAGCGCGTCGTCCTCGCCCTCCTCCTCGCCTCGGGCGTCTTCCTCGTCTGGTAGGCTTGAACGGCCGGCCTCGCGCGAAACCACCCGGTTGGCCCCGACGCCCGAGCCGGCCCCAGCCAAAGTTGCAAAAAAAGAAGAAAAAAGCCCGCGCGGCAGCCTGCCTGGCAATGCCAGGCACTGCAGCGTTCTCTCACCCCATCTCGATCAAGTGTCGAACCGTCCGCCCCTCGGCCAGCGCGTCGAAGGCGGCGTTGATGTCGTCCAGGCGCCCGCGGCCGGTGAGCAGGCGCTCGACCGGCAGGCGCCCCCGGCGGTGGAGGCGCATCAGGCGCGGCAGGTCGCGCGCCGGCACGCCGCCGCCCAAGTAGCTGCCCTTGATCGTCCGCTCCTCGGCGACGAGCCCGACCTGCTGAAGGCTGAGCTTGACGGCGGGGTTGGCGAGGCTCGCGGTCACGGTGAGGCCGCCGCGGCGGGTCACGGCGTAGGCGAGGTCGAACGCCGGGGCGACGCCCGCCGTCTCGATCGCGACGTCGACGCCGCCCCCGGTCGCCGCGCGGATCGCGTCGGCGCAACCGGGATCGGCGGCGTTGAAGGTGGCGGTGGCCCCCAGCTCGGCCGCGAAGTCGAGCTTGTCGGCCGCGAGGTCGACGGCGACGATCTCGGCCGCACCGGCGGCGATGGCGCCCATGACGGCGCTCAGGCCCACGCCGCCCAAGCCGACGACGGCAACGCTCTGCCCCGGCCGGACGTTGCCGGTGTTGACGATAGCACCCACCCCGGTGAGGACGGCGCAGCCGAACAAGGCGGCGACGTCGGGCGCGATGCCGGGTTCCGCCTTGACCAGCGAGCGGCGCGAGACGACGGCGTGCTCGGCGAAGGCGGAGACGCCGATATGGTGGTGGACCGTCTCGTCGCCCTTGTGCAGCCGCCGCCCGCCGCCGAGCAGTTCGCCCGCCGCGTTGGCCTTGGCCCCCGGCTCGCACAAAGCCGCGCGCCCCTCGGCGCAGGGGGGGCAGCGGCCGCAGGAGGGGACGAAGACCATGACGACGAGGTCGCCCGCCTCCAAATCGTCGACGCCCGGGCCGGTCTCGACCACCGTGCCGGACGCCTCGTGGCCGAGCGCCATCGGCACCGGCCGCGGCCGGTCGCCGTTGATGACCGAGAGATCCGAGTGGCACAGGCCGGCAGCCCTGATCTTGACCAGCACCTCGCCCGGACCCGGCGGGTCGAGGTCGAGCGTCTCGATCTCAAGCGGCCGGGTCTCGGCGTAGGGGCGCTTTGCCGGGGAGCGGCGCAGGACGGCGGCGCGGGTCTGCACAGGCTCGTTTCCTCTTCGTTCAGCGGATCGCGATCGGGTTGATGATCATCTGCACCGCCCCCTTGATCCGGGCAGCGCCCAGAACGAACATGAACTCCGACACGCCATCGGCGACGAGGGCGCGGGTGTCCATGTTCTCCAGGATGTAGACGCCGTTCTTGGCCAGCAGCGTCTGGTGGACCTCGAACGGGCCGACCCCGTCCTCGAACGGCACGACCTCCAGGCCCCAGGTGTCGGCGCCGACGGCGACGACGTTCTTCTCGATCAGGTAGTCGGCCCCGCCCGTGCCCAGGCCCGGCTCGACCGAGACGTAGCGCTCGCGGTCCCCGTTCTCGCCGTTCAGGAGGTTGAGCCAGCCCGAGTGGAACAGGACGACGTCGCCTTGCCTGATCTCGACGTTCTGCGCCTTCGCCGCCGCCTCGATCGCCTCGCGCGTGTAGGGGGTGCCCTCGGCCACGGGGTTCTGGTCGAAGTGCGCCGCCATGTCGAGGACGACGCCGCGCGTCACGAGCGGCGGCACCTTCTCGACGCCGAGCTTGGTCACGCCGTCGGCCTTGGCGAAGTCGGCCGCCTTGTTGCCGTTGTAGTAGACGTGGTCGATGCCGCCGTGGGCGAGCGTGTCGATCTGCGGCCCGATGCCGAGCCAGCCCATGAAGATGTCGTCGTTGTAGGTGAACTTGTTGTCGCCGAGGCCCGATGTCGTGATCTGGTTCGGCTGCAGGACCGTGACGCTCATCGAGCGCGGCGGAAAGGCGGGGGTCGTCTTGTCGACGACGAGGCCGAGCGGGTAGGTCTTGCCCCGCGTGACGAGGCCGGCCGCCGCCTGGACCGACTCCGGCGTGATCAGGTTGGCGGCACCGACCTCGTCGTCCGGCCCCCACTTCGATTGCGTCCAGTCGTCGTCCTGCGCTCGCGCCGCCGTGGCGATGCAAAGCGCCACCCCAAGCGTCAGGACGGTCCGGTTGATGGTGCGCATGGCTTGATGCCTCCCTTGGTTGTTGCTTGATTGATCGCTGGCGAGAGGATCAGGCGCCTCCCGCGATCTCGGCCAGCAGGCGGGCGTGGGTCTTGATGCCGCGCTCGAAGCAGACGAGGTCGAACTTCTCGTTCGGGCTGTGGATGCGGTCGTCGTCGAGGCCGAAGCCCAAGAGCATCGTGTCCATGTCCAAGATCCGCTTGATCGCCGCCACGACCGGGATCGAGCCGCCGCAGCCGATCAGGGTCAGGGACGCGGGGAACACGGCGGCGGCGGCGCGCTTGGCGGCGTCGACGTAGGGATTGTCGCCGTCCACGCGGATGCCGCCGCCGCCGCCGAAATCCTTGACCTCGACGCGGCACTCGGGGTGACAGTGGCGCTCGAAGTGCGCCTTCAAGCTGGCCCCCACCTCGGCCGGGTCCTGGTCGGGCACCAGCCGGCAGGAGATTTTGACCGACGCCTGCGCCGGGATGACGGTCTTCGAGCCCTCACCGGTGTAGCCGCCCCAGATGCCGTTGCAGTCCAGCGTCGGGCGGGCCCAGACCCGCTCGACGGTCGTGTAGCCGGCCTCGCCCTTGCCCTCCTTCAAGCCGATGTCGCCCAGGAACGCGGCCTCGTCGAGGGCAGAGCGCCACGCCTCGACCTGCCCCTCGGGCAGCGGCGCGACGCGGTCGTAGAAGCCCTCCAGCGTCACCCGGCCCTCGTCGTCGTGCAGGGCCGCGACGATGCGGCAGAGTTCGTTGATCGGGTTGGGCACGGCCCCGCCGTACATGCCGCTGTGCAGGTCGCGCGAGGGGCCGTGGAGCGTCGCCTCGACGTAGGCCATGCCGCGCAGCATCGTCGTCACCGCCGGCCGGTCGGGTGAGAGCATGCCGGTGTCCGAGATGATGCAGACGTCCGCGCGCAACGCCTCGGCGTTGGCGTGCATGAACGGCTCCAGATTGGCCGAATGGGCCTCCTCCTCGCCCTCGATGAACAGCGTGATCGGCAAGGGGAGGCGCCCCTCGACCGCCTTCCAGGCGCGCAGCGCCTCGACGATGGTCATCACCTGCCCCTTGTCGTCGACGGCACCCCTGGCCACGACCTGCGGCCCGTTCTTGCCCTCCGCGACCACGGGCTCGAAGGGGGGGCTCTCCCACAATTCCAAGGGGTCGGCCGGCTGCACGTCGTAGTGGCCGTAGTAGAGGAGGCGCGGCCCCGGCCCCTCGCCGCCGTGCGCCACGACGACCGGCATCCCCGGCGTCTCGCGCAAAGACACCTCGAAGCCGATCTCGCGCAACTGCCCGACCAGCCACTCGGCACAGCGCCGCGTGTCGGCGTGGTAGGCCGGATCGGTGCCGACGCTCGGGATGGCGAGAAAGTCTTTGAGCCGTTCGAGCGACTGGTCGAAGGTGGCATCGACGTGCGCGACGACCCGATCGGCGTTTGACATGCCCATTCCTTTGCGGCGACTGACCCGGCCCGTCGTGCCACCGCCGGGGGTGGGCGGCAAGGCTTATGCGCCTGCCCGCCTCACATGAGCGGCGAGCCGAGCCTCGCCGCCGAGTCGCGAAAGCGGACCCACCACGGGCGGTCCCGGTAGGCGTTCGGGTCGAAGCGTCGGCACCGGGCGAGGTCGCGCTCGAAGGCGCTCGCGACCTGTCCGGCGATCTCGGCGTCGTAGATCAGCGCGTTGAGTTCGCAGTTGATGCTGAAGCTGCGAATGTCCCAGTTGGCCGAGCCGATCGAGCAGAGCTCGGAATCGACGACGATCGCCTTGGCGTGCAGGTAGCCGGGCTCGTAGAAGAAGACCTTGGCGCCCGCGTTCGCGACTTCCTCGGCGTAGGTGTTCGCCGCCCAGTAGGGCAGGCTCTGGTTCATGCCGCGCGCGCTCACCATGATCCGCTCCTCGCCGAAGCGGCCGGATCCCCGACCGTAATATTGCAGGTGGATCGACGAGCGCGTTGCGCAAATCCTCGGTGAGGGTCGGGTAGGTTTCTTGCGCGTTCTGGAGCACGCGCAGACGGTTGTCCGACGTGACCGGCGAGTGCCCGTTCGATTGCATCAGCGTGGCGAGCTTCGGGCCAGCGCCCGCCAGCCGCTCCACCGCGTGATCGTGCTGCGTCTTCATCGATGCGAGCGTTCGCGACAGGGGCCGGGCAGATCCTGCCGAACGAGCTTGCCCTTGCGGCTGAACGCCTTTCGCTCGCGGCCGAAGAGGATGTAGATCGCGAGCCCGATGAACGGCAGCGTCACGAACAAGAACATCCAAGCGAAGGTCGAGGTCGGGTGCCTGTTCTCGGTGACGATGTAGGCGGCGGCCACCGCGACGTAGGCGAAGGTCAGGAGGCTGGTAGGAGGCCACCGCCGATCCTTAATTCGAGCACCGATCGGTCGCGAGCACCCCCGCCCCCCGCGGCCGCGGGGGGCGGGGCGGTGGCATGGGTGTCAGTAGTACGCCTGCCGCGGGTAGGCCTGCTCGTCCTTGTTGAACAGGTAGCAGGCCCCGGCGGGGACGCCGATCTTGACCGTCTGGCCCGGCTCGGCGCGGGCGTCGCCGGCCGCCTTGGCGACGAAGGGCATGCCGAGGCCCATGCCGATGTCGACGTAGACGTACGTCTCCGCACCCAAGTTCTCGATCGTGATCACCGGCCCCTCGATCTCGGCGTCGCCGCCGCCGCCGGCGAGCAGGTGCTCCGGTCGGACGCCGAGTTCGTAGCCGTTGCCGGCCTTGGCGCCGTCGGCGTTGATCGGCGCCGTCATCGTCGAGCCGTTGGGCAGCTTGACTTGGCTCTGCCCGCCCTCGGATCTCAGCAGTTCGACCGGCAGGAAGTTCATCTTCGGGCTGCCGATGAAGCCGGCGACGAACTTGTTCTCGGGGTGGTGGTAGAGGTCCAAGGGCGAGCCGAACTGCTGCACGTAGCCGGCGCTCAGGACGACGATCCGGTCGGCCAGGGTCATCGCCTCGACCTGATCGTGCGTCACGTAGACCATCGTCGCGTCCATCGAGTCGTGCAGCTTGGCGATCTCGATCCGGGTCTGGACGCGAAGTGCTGCGTCCAGGTTCGAGAGCGGCTCGTCGAACAAGAACACCTTCGGGTGGCGGACGATGGCGCGGCCGATCGCGACGCGCTGGCGCTGCCCGCCCGACAGTTCGCGCGGCTTGCGGTCCAAGAGCTGGTCGAGCTGGAGGATGCGCCCCGCCTCCCGCACCCGCTCGTCGACCGTCTGGTTGCTCTCCTTTGCCAGCTTGAGCCCGAACGCCATGTTCTCGTAGACGCTCATGTGCGGGTAGAGCGCGTAGGACTGGAAGACCATGGCGATGCCGCGCTCGGCCGGCGCCTTGTCGGTCACGTCCTTGTCGCCGATCTTGAGCTGGCCGGACGTGATGTCCTCCAGGCCCGCGATCAGGCGCAAAAGCGTCGACTTGCCGCAGCCCGAGGGGCCGACGAAGACGACGAATTCGCGGTTCTTGATGGCGAGGTCGACGCCCTTGATGACGTGGACGTTGCCGAACGATTTAGTCACTTTGTCGAGGGTGATGGCTGCCACGGCTCGTGTTCCTTCCCTTGGCCCTGATTATGACGTCCGGCTCTGGCCGAGCGCGAAAAAGGCGCTGTGCGCCGCTAAGACGATCGCCCCGTCCTCGATGCGCCCGCTCGTGCCCGGCGCGTCGAGGGCCGTCAAGCCTTCGGGCGCTTCGTAGCGAACTTCCGTGTCGCTCAGGTTGAAGGCGCAGTAGACCGCGTTCTCATTTCCCTCGCGCACGAAGGCGAGCACGCCCTCGGGCGCGGCCTCGAAACGGATGCGGCCGTCGATCAGGGCCGGCTGTCCCTTGCGCCAGCGCAGGAACGCCCGCAGGCGGTTGAGGACCGAGCCCTCTTCCGCACCCTGGCGATCGACCGCGTGCTTCAAATGCGGCTTGTAGACCGGCAGCCAGGGCTCGGCCGTCGTGAAGCCGCCGTGCGGCGCGTCGGCCGTCCAAGGGATCGGCGTGCGGCAGCCGTCGCGGCCCTTGTCCTGCGGCCAAAAGGTGATCCCGACGGGGTCTTGCAGCTTCTCGAAGGGGATTTCGGCCTGACCCAACCCCAATTCCTCGCCCTGGTAGAGGCAGACCGTGCCGCGCAGGGAGGTGAGCAGCATCGGCAGAAGTGCCCCCGCCTCGGGCGGGGCCTCGACGCCGCCGTAGCGGGTCACGGCGCGCGGCAGGTCGTGGTTGGAAAAGGCGATGCAGGCCCAGCCGTCGCCGACGTGCTCCTCCATCTCCCGCACCACCTCGCAGATCCCCTCCGGCTTGAGCGGGGTCAGCAGCAAATCGAAGGTGTAGGCGATGTCGAGCCCGCCGCCCGAGGTGTACTCGCCCAGGCGTCGAAGCGCGGTCTCGCCGCTGATCTCGCCCAAGAGCGCCCGGCCGGGATACTCCTCGCTCAGGCGGTAGAGCGGCTTCAAGAAGCGATCGGACAGTTCGGGCCGGGCCTTGTTGTAGCGCTGGTACTGCATCGCCCAAGGGGAGCCGGCCGTGCCGCCGCCGCGCAGCTTCCCCAAGGGCCGGGGCGGGTTGTCGCGCAACTGGAGATCGTGCACGCCGTAGTCGATCGCGTCGACGCGAAACCCGTCGACGCCGCGATCGAGCCAGAAGCGGGCCTGATCGAGGAGTGCCGCGATCACCTCGTCGTTGTGGAAGTTGAGGTCGGGCTGCTCGGCGAGGAAGTTGTGCAGGTAGTACTGCCGCCGCCGCGGCTCCCAGGCCCAGGCGACGCCGCCGAAGACCGACAGCCAGTTGTTGGGCGGGCTGCCGTCCTCCTTGGGGTCGGCCCAGACGTACCAGTCGGACCTTGGGTTCGTTCGGTCTTGGCGGCTCTCCTTGAACCACGGGTGCTGGTTCGAGGTGTGGCTCGGCACGAAGTCGATCATCACCTTGAGGCCGAGCCCGTGCGCCTTGGCGAGCAGGGCGTCGAAGTCGTCCAGCGCCCCGAACAGGGGATCGACGGCGCGGTAGTCGGCGACGTCGTAGCCGAAATCCTTCATCGGGCTCGCCATGAACGGCGAGACCCAGAGTGCGTCCACGCCCAAGGACGCGACGTGGTCGAGCTTGGCGGTGATGCCGGCTAAATCGCCGATCCCGTCGCCGTTGGTGTCGAGGAAGCTGCGGGGGTAGACCTGATAGATCACCGCACCCCGCCACCACCGATCGGTGCGCGGGTTGACCTTCGGCGTGTCGTGGCGGGTGGGCAGGTGCTCCAAGGATCCTCCGTCAGCCCTTGACCGCGCCGGCGGTGAGGCCCGAGACGATGCGGCGCTGGAAGATGAGGACCAGCACGATGAGCGGCACGGTGACGACGACCGAGGCCGCCATGATGTTGCCCCAGGGGATCTCGCGCTCGGTCGAGCCCGACAACAGCGCGATCGCGACCGGGATCGTGCGCATGTCGTTGTTGGAGACGAAGGTGAGGGCGAAGAGGAACTCGTTCCAGGCGGCGATGAAGGCGAGCAGGCCGGTCGTCACCAGGGCGGGCCACAAGAGCGGCATGAACACCTTGAAGATGATCTGAAACGGCGAGGCGCCGTCGACGATCGCCGCCTCTTCGAGCTCGATCGGCAGTTCGCGCATGAAGGTGGTCAAGACCCAGACCGTGAAGGGTAGGGTGAAGATCATGTAGGCGAGGATCAAGGAGAGCAGGTTGTTATAGATGTTGAAGGCGCGGACCATCTCGTAGAGGCCGGCCAAGACCGCGATCTGCGGGAACATCGAGACCGAGAGGATGGTGAAGAGGAGGAGCGGCCGGCCGCGAAAGCGGATGCGGGCGAGCGCGTAGGCCGCCGTCACCGCCAAGAACAGCGAGATGACGACGACCGAGAACGAGACGATGACCGAATTCAGGATGTTGCGGCCGAAGGTCTGGCTGCCGGCGAACAGGGCCGTGTAGTTGGCGAGGCTGAACGACTCCGGCAGGTAGTTGACGTTGAAGATCGACTGCCCGGTCTCGAACGAGGTGAGGACGGCGTAGTAGAACGGAAACAGGGCGAAGATCGTGATGATGGCGATCAGGAACCACAGGCCGATCGTCTTCAAGACGTTGTTCTGGCTCATTTGCCGCCTCCGAGGTCGAGCCGCGCCGCCTTAATGTAGACGATCGTGATGAAGGCGATGATGAGGAACAGTAAGGTACTCGCCGCCGAGCCGTAGGCGAAGTTGTCGAAGGCGAACAGGTTTTGCTGCGCCATGACCGACATCGTCGTCGTCTGCGAATTGTTGGGGGTGAGCACGTAGATCAGATCGAAGATGCGCAGGGCGTCGAGGCCGCGAAAGATGACGGCGACCAGGATCGCGGGCCGGATCAAGGGCAGCGTCACCTTGAAGAACACCCGGATCGGGTTGATGCCGTCCACCTTGGCCGCCTCGTAGATGTCGCCCGGCAGCATCTGCATCCCGGCCAGGATCAAGAGCGCCATGAAGGGGGTCGTCTTCCAGACGTCGACGATGACGACGGCCCACATCGCCGTGTCGGGGTCGGCGGTCCAGGCGATCGGGGCCGAGATGATCGAGAGCTTCATCAGCATGTCGTTGAGGATGCCGAACTGGTCGTGCATCATCCAGGCCCACATCTTGGCCGAGACGATGGTCGGCACGGCCCAGGGCACCAGGATCGCGGCGCGCACGAAGCCGCGGCCGGCGAACTGGGCGTTCAGGACGAGGGCGACGATGAGGCCCAAGGTGGTCTCGATCGTGACGGTGACGAGGGTGAACCAGACCGTGTTCCAGACCGCCTGCCACCAGTCGGGATCGACGAACAGTCCGAACCACTCGCCGGTACCGTCGCCGTAGTCGAAGTATTCGAGGAAATTGTTGAAGCCGACGAAGCCGTAATCGCCGGTGCCGACGCTGGAGAGCGACGCGTCGGTGAACGAGAAGTAGATCGTGCGGAACAAGGGCCACGCCGCGACGAAGGCGAGGATGACCAGCATCGGTGTCAGGAATATCCACGCCGCCCGGACGTTGCGCTGGGTCAGCGCCGACTGACGCGGCTTGACGACGTCGCCCTCGACGGGCCGGTCCCGTTCAGGCGCTTGTGCTTGCGTCGCCATGACGCCCCTCCTTGATGATGCCCGTCACCGCTCGCGGTGCGGCAGAAGCTGCAGAAAATGTCGCCGACCCCGAAGTTCCCCCCGGGGCCGAACGAGAAAACCTTACCAGCCGCGGCCGCGCAGCCGCTTGAGCCTCTTTTCCAGCTTGTCCAACTGCTGCTCGGCGTTGCCGCCGCTCGACAGGCTCGCGTGCACCGCGTCCCAGAACTCCTTCGAGACCTCGTTGTAGTCGCTCTGGGTCGGCGCCGAGGGCCGCGCCACGGCGTTGAGGACCACGTCCTTCCAGGTCGCGACCAACTGCGCCTTCTCCTGCACTTCCGGATCCTCGTAGACCGAGGCGATCGTCGGCAGCTTCGAGTTCTCGATCGCCCGCTTCTTTTGCACCTCGGGGCTGGAGAGGAACTTGACCAGCTCGATCGCCGCCTCCTGCTCCTGGCTGTAGTTGGAGACGGCGAGGTTCCAGCCGCCTAGCGTCGCGGCGCTGCTGCCGTCCGCCGACCCCTTGGGCAGCGTCGTCACGTCGAACTTGCCCTTGACGTTGCTGTCGTCGGCCATGCCGAGGCTGTAGGCGTAGGGCCAGTTGCGCATGAAGACGGCGTTGCCGGTCTGCCAGACGCCGCGGCTGTCCTCTTCTTGGTAGGCCAGGACGCCCGGGGGCGCGATCGTGCCGGGCCACTTGGCCGCCATGTTGATGGCTTCGGCGGCCTTGGGGTTGTTGATCGTGATCTCGCCGCTCGGATCGACGATCTGGCCGCCGCCGTTGGAGTTGATCCACTCCAAGCCGTTGCAGGTCAGGCCCTCGTAGGCCGCGCCTTGGAAGACGTAGCCGTACATGTCCGTCGAGCCACTGGCGCGCTCGGCCTTCATGATCTCCGCGGCCGTCTGCTCCATCTCGCTCCAGGTCTGCGGCACCTCCTTGCTGTGCTTATCGAGGAGATCCTTACGGTAGTAGAGCGCCGGCGCGTCGGTGTACATCGGCACCGCGATCAGCTTGTCCTCCACCGTCTGCGACTGGACGATCTCGGGGATGAACTGGTCGATCTCCCCCTCCATCGCGCTCTTCAGGTCGACGAAGTGCTCGGCCAACTGCGGCGCCCAGATGACGTCGGTCCAGTAGACGTCGATGTCCTGGTTCTGCGCCGAGAGCCACAAGCGGTACTGGGCGAACTGGTCGGTGCTCGACGACGGCATCGAGACGATGTCGACCTTGTGCCCCGTCTGGTCCTGGAACTGATCCAGCTCCTGGCGCAGGATCTGCAGATCGTTGCCGACCGAGCCCGCGACGATGGAGAGCTCCGCCGCCACGGCGCCCGTCGCCAGACCCCCGGCGAGGATCAGCGCCAGCGCGCTCGCCCCTGTTCGCATCAACATGAACTGCTCCCTGTCTTTCGTGACGATTGCCGACAGGCTTATCAAGCCGCCGCAGAAGGCGCTAGTCCTGTTGCTGCAAACATCGCATCGGCGGGCATCGGGCGGGCGGCATGGCGTAGCTCGCGGATGAACGGTGCGGCTCTAAGCCGCCGCCGGCGGGTGGCGGCAGAGGCGGTTCACCACGCAGGTCGGGCAGGCGGGCCTGCGCGCCTTGCAGACGTGCCGGCCGTGCAGGATGAGGCGGTGGTGCGCGTCTGCCAAGTGATGCGGCGGGACGATCTTGAGCAGCCCGTCCTCGACCGCCCGCGGCGTCGTGCCGCGGGCGAGGCCGAGGCGGTTGGCGACGCGAAAGACGTGCGTGTCGACCGCGATCGTCGGCTCGCCGAAGGCGACGTTCAAGACGACGTTCGCCGTCTTGCGCCCGACGCCGGGCAGGGCCTCCAGCGCCGCGCGCCCTTGCGGCACCTGCCCCTCGTGCCGTTCGAGGAGGTCGCGCGACAAGGCCAGCACGTTCCTCGCCTTGTTGCGGTAGAGCCCGATCGACTTGATGTGGCCCGCGATCCCCTCCTCGCCCAAGGCCAGCATGGCGCCCGGGTTGTCGGCGGCGGCGAACAGCCCGACGGTCGCCTTGTTGACGCCGACGTCGGTCGCCTGCGCCGAGAGGACGACGGCGATGAGCAGCGTGTAGGGCGAGGTGTAGCGCAGGGCCGTTCGTGCCTCGGGCCACGCGACGGCGAGCGCCTCGAACACCGCCTCGACCTCGCTTGGATCGAGATCGCAGGTTCCGTGCAGGGACCGGGGGGCTTGGCGCGTGCCCTCTTGCATCGCATATCATCCTTCTCATCAGCCATCGACACGGGAGCAACCGTTGATGCCGGCCGGTGCCGCCGCGTTCGAGGCCGTTCTCTACCCGAACGGCCCGATGTCGGCTAAGGGCTTTCGTTGGGTGTGCTTTGCCACGCTCACCGTCTCGTCGAGTATCGCGACCGGCTTTTGGCTCGCCGGCGCTTGGCCGGTCGCCGGGATCATGGGCCCCGAGATCGCGCTGTTCGTGGTGTTCTTCGCCAAAGCGCGCCGTGCCGCGCGCTGCTTTGAGACCATCCGCCTCGACACCGAGGGCCTGCACATCCGCGCGGTCGACGCAAAGGGCCGCGCCCGCGACTGGAGTCTGGAGCCGTGCTGGACGAGGGTCCACATGGACGACCCGCCCCAACGCGGGAGCCGGCTCATCGTCGCCGCCCGGGCCGAGCGCGTGCAACTCGGTCGTTTCTTGACGCCCGAAGAGAAGCTCGACCTCGCCTACGCCTTGCGCCGCGCCCTGCACGACCACCGCCCCTTCTAGCGGTTCGACGCCCGACCGGGCACGACGTCGACTGCTCGATCGCCCGTCGTTTCCCTCGACGCCGATCGGCAGCCGAACCGATCATCGCACACGCCGCACAAGTAGATATGCGCCCCGCTCGACACGTTTTGGGGCGGCAAGGTCGTGTACGGGTCGACCGGTGCCCGTCGAACGCGGGCGCGCTCGACGGTTGAACAGACACGGCTTGGACGAAGTCGTCATGCCTTGAACCGAATGTCGAAGGTTCGTCGCCCACGACGGGTTCTAGAACTTGTACTAACGTTCAAATTTATTAGCTTCACTATAAGTTCATCTTGAAGACGAACATTGCGTCCTCGGATGCGTTATATGATTAGAACATATCTAGCCGATTGCGATTGGTAGAAAACTGGCATAGAGGTTGGCGATGACAATACGACGATTGCGATAATAAGCCCGCGCACAACGCGGCCGTTGAAGGAAAACGATCATATTATGGGAGCGGATGCACCCGATACTTCCCTGCCGGCCTGGTCGCTGCCGATCAGCAAGCTACGCGGTGTGACGCAGGTGGCGCGGGTGCGCTTGAAGGCGCGCCGGATCACCAACTGCGGCCATCTCCTGGAGGTTGCCGGTCCCGCCACGGGCCGGGCGGCGCTCGCGCGGGCGAGCGGCATCGCGCCCGACACCTTGGAGGCCCTCGTCCAGCGCGCCGACATGGCGCGCGTGAACGGCGTCGGCGTCGTGTTCGGCCTGATGCTGGAGGATCTGGGCGTGCGCGACGTGCAGACGCTGGCGGGGCGGGACGCGGACACCCTGCACGCCGAGTTGCGCGACTTGAACCAGGCCGAGCGCATCGCGCGGCGCTCGCCCACGGCCGAGGAGGTCGCCGACTGGGTGGCGCAGGCGCGCGCGCTGCGGCCCCTGGTCGGTTACGACGAGCCTACCGACGATTAGCTCGCCGGGGTGAGGCCGAGCACGTCGGCCATGCCGTAGAGGCCGGGCGGACGCCCCCGCGTCCACAAGGCGGCCCGCACCGCCCCCTTGGCGTAGATGGCGCGGTCCTGCGCCTTGTGGCCCAGTTCGAGCCGCTCGCCGTCGCCGGCGAACAGGACGGTGTGGTCGCCGACGAGGTCGCCGCCGCGCACGACGGCAAAGCCGATGCCGCCCTCGGGCCGGGGGCCGGTATGTCCTGCCCGAGCGCCGATCGCCGCCGCGTCGAGGTCGACGCCGCGCCCTCGCGCCGCCGCCGCGCCCAGCGCCAGCGCCGTGCCCGAGGGCGCGTCCACCTTGTGCCGGTGGTGGGCCTCGACGACCTCGACGTCGAAGCCGTCGCCGAGCGTTCGCGCCACTTGCTCGACCAAGGCGAGGAGCAGGTTGACGCCCTGGCTCATGTTGGGTGCCCAAACGATCGGTACGCGCTTCGCCGCCTCGGCCAAGTCGGCCCGCTCCCTCTCCCCCAGCCCGGTCGTGCCGACGACGTGGGCGCAGCCGGCGGCGGCGGCGAGGCGGCCGTGCGCCGCGGTCGCCTCGGGCGACGAGAACTCGATCAGCGCGTCGGCCCCGGCCGCGAGCGCCGCCACGTCGTCCGTGACGCGAAGGCCGAAGGGTTCGCCGCCGATCAGCGCGCCCAAGTCCCGCCCGACGAGGTCGTGCCCCGGCCGCTCGGTGCCGCCGGCGAGCGTGACGCCCGCCGTCCTCGCGATCTCGGCGAGGTTCGCCCGCCCCATGCGCCCGCCGCAGCCGACGACCCCGATTCGCATTTTCTTCCCTTTCAACCTTGAGCCCAGCCTAGAGAATGGTTCGCCTCCTTGCCCAAGAACGCCAAATTCGGCAAGCTTGAGCGTCACACGTTGGAAAGGGTACGCCGATGGACGCCGACGCGCTGCTGACCGGCTTACAAGAGCATTTGCCGCTGCGCACGACACCCTACGACATCCACGGCAAGGCGGTCGGCCTCGTCGTCGTCGACGAAGTGAACGGCTTTTGCGCCGTCGGCGGCGGCAACTTGGCACCCGCCGCCCCGGACGCGCAGATCAAGGCGATGGTCGCGCGCACCGACGCCTTGGCGCGCGCCTTCGTCGCCGGGCGCCGACCGATCCTCGCCTTTCTCGACACGCACGCGCCGGACGTGCCGGAGCCGCCCTACCCGCCGCACTGCGTCAAGGGCACGGGCGAGGAGAACCTCGTCCCCGAACTGCGCTGGCTGGAGGACGAGCCGGACGCGACCTTGATCCGCAAGGACTGCATCAACGGCTTCGTCGGCGGGATCGAAGCCACCTTCAAGGGGCACGGCCTCAGCCACAACAAGACCGTCGACTGGGTCAACCGCCACCGGCTGGAGGCGGTTCTGGTCGTCGGCATCTGCACCGACGTCTGCGTCATGGACTTCGTGCTCACCATGCTCTCGGCCAGGAACCACCGGCTGATGCCGACGCTCGCCGACATCGTCGTGGTCGAGCCCGCGACCGCGACCTACGACCTGCCCAAGGCCGCGGCGGCGGGCTTGGGATTGCCCGAGACGGCGGGCCACCCCAAGGCTCCGACGCACCACATGGGCCTTTATTTCATGGCCTCGCGCGGCGCGGTGCTGGCGGACGAGGTAGAGGGGTTAGGCTGAAGACACCCGTCTTCGGCATGAACGCTGGGCCGCAAACGCAAAATTAAGCTTTGGCCGCTAGACAAGGGGCATTCAAAACGTCCCATCGCGCGGGTGCCCAGCGGCCATGTCCTATCTCGTTCGCAGCGTCGGCAGGCTCAGCCTTCTCGTCACCCTCCTGATCGGCGGCGTGCTGCTCTTGGCGGTGACGGGCTCGCTCCTGGTCGTCGTGCTGACCGCGCGCCAGCAGGACGCCCTGGCGCTCGCCGCCGAGCGGCGCCTCGCCGAGACGGCCATCGCCACGCGCACCGCGAAACTCACCTCGATCGTCAAGGAGTATACGTGGTGGAACGAAACGCTGGAGAAGATGCAGGGCCCGCAGGGGATCGATCTTGATTGGGCGGACGGCAATCTCGGCCCTTGGATCTACAACTCTTACGGCTACGAGGGCAGCTTCTTCCTCGATCCCGACGGCGGCATCGTCTACGCCATGCTGGATGGCGAGCGCGTCGAGGGCGATCGTCTCGGCATCGCAGGGGGGGAGCTCGCGGCGCTGCGTGCCGAGGCCCTTATCGCGCCGCTCGACGACCCCAAGGGCGCCGGCGGCATCGTCATGACCGAACGCGGGCCGGCCCTGGTCGGCTTGGATGCCGTCACCCCGGAAGACCCCGAGGGCGAGGCGGCGCTGGCCATTCTCGCCGCCGAGGCGGCGGGGCGGAAGGTCCGCGGCTTCATCGTCTTCATCGATCTCCTCGATCGCGACGTGCTGGAGGAGATGGGCGAAGCCTACCTCTTGCAAGACGCCAATTTTGCAACTGAAACCGCATCTCCCGCCGCCCTGCCGCTGACGTCGCCGGGCGGGGCGACCGTCGGAGCACTGCAGTGGGTGCCGTCCGAACCCGGCGACGATCTCCTGCGCAACCTCCTGCCGGTCCTCGGCCTCGTCGGGCTGGGCGCCCTGGCGCTGACGGCGTGCGTGGCCGTCTACCTGCGCCGCAGTACCAAGGCCATCCAGGTCGCCCAGACGGCGCTGATCGCGAGCGAGACCCGGTTTCGCGACGTCGCCGAGGCCGCGTCGGACTGGATCTGGGAGACGGACGCAAAGATGCGCCTGACCTACGTTTCCGAGCGCTTTACCCAAGCGACCGATCTTCCCGCCGAGATCGTCAAGGGCATGCACCTGCGGATGTTCGCCTGCCCCGACGAGGGCACCCGAAACGAGTTCGAGGCGATGCTGGCCGAGCAGCGCGGCCTGCGCGATGTTCGCTGCCGCTACCACACGGCGGGGCGCGAGGAGCGCTTCTGCCGCCTGTCGGCCCGGCCGGTCCCGGCGCCCGACGGAAGCTTCGCCGGCTATCGCGGCACCGCCACCGACATTACACACGAGGTGCGCGCCCAGGCGCGCATCGAGCACCTGTCGCTGCACGACCCGCTGACGGGCTTGGCCAACCGCGTCCTCCTGCGCGAGCGCCTGTCGCAGACCCTCGCCCTGGCGGCGGCGCAGGGGACGCTGACGGCCGTGCTCTGGATCGACCTCGACCGTTTCAAGGAGGCCAACGACACGCTCGGCCACGCCGCCGGCGACGCCCTTCTGAAGATCGCCGCCGAGCGCCTGCGCGTCTGCGCCAGGGACAGCGACACGGTGGCCCGCGTCGGCGGCGACGAGTTCGTCCTGGTCTTGACCAACTTAAGAGAGGCCGGACAGGCACAGGACACGGCCGAGCGGCTGCTGGAGGCGTTCTCGGTTCCGATCGACTGCGGCGGCGACCAAGCCTTCGTCCTGGGCCTGAGCATCGGCATCGCCTGCGCCCCCGACGACGGGCGCCGGGAGGAGGCGCTGCTCAACCGCGCCGACATGGCGCTCTATCAGGCCAAGCGCGACGGGCGCGGCGCTTGGCGCCGCTACCTGCCGGAGATGGACAAGCAGTTGCGCGAGCGCCGGGCGATCGAGACCGACCTGCGCGACGCCCTGGCGCGGGGCCAGTTCGAACTGCACTATCAACCGCGCGTCGAGGCGCGGTCCGGGCGCATGGTCGGGGTCGAGGCGCTGCTGCGCTGGCACCACCCCGAGCGCGGGCTCGTGTCGCCCTGCGAGTTCATCAACATCGCCGAGGAGACCGGCCTCATCGTGCCGATCGGCGCCTGGGTGCTGCGCACCGCCTGCCAAGAGGTCAAGAGGTGGCCGGGCCTGTTCGTCTCGGTCAACGTCTCGGCGGTCCAGTTCCGCCAGAGCGACGTCGTCGAGACCGTGCGGGGCGTCTTGACCGAGACGGGGCTCGAAGCGGACCGGCTCGAACTGGAACTGACCGAGAGCGTCTTGATGGAGGACACGGGCTCGGCCGTGGGCAGCCTCAAGCGCCTCAGCGGCCTCGGCGTGAAGCTCGCGATGGACGATTTCGGCACCGGCTACTCGTCGCTCAGCTACTTGAGCAGCCTGCCCTTCGACAACATCAAGATCGACCGCAGCTTCATCCACCGCATCGGCAGCGCCCAGGAGGCCGAGGCCGTCGCCCGCGCGATCGTGACCCTGGGCCACGAATTGCGAATGCGCACGACCGCCGAGGGGATCGAGAACGAGGACCAGCTCACCTTCCTGCTCGGCCAGGGCTGCGACGAGCTGCAAGGCTTCTACCTCGGCCGCCCGATGACGGCGGACGCGATCGAGGCGTGGCGGCACAAGGCGATGCCGGTGGTCGCGCCGGGGCGGCGGCATGCCCGTAACCTAGAGGCGGCGTTGACCTGACACGTCGGCGGTCACGCTTCGCGTCCGCTGCGCGGGGCTTTCTCTTCTTTCTTTTTGCCAGTGTTAACGCAGGCGGCTGGCCGCGCCGCCGAGGGCCGGCCCCGGACAAAGCAAAAAAGAGAAAAAAGAAGATCGCGCGTCAGCGCACGCGCAAGCGTTCGATTATCCCGCCTCCTTGCGATTCGCCACCAGATCATCGACCACCGCCGGCTCGGCGAGCGTCGAGGTGTCGCCCAACTGCTCGTGCTCGTTGGCGGCGATCTTGCGCAGGATCCGGCGCATGATCTTGCCCGAGCGCGTCTTAGGCAGGCCCGGCGCGAATTGGATGAAGTCGGGCGACGCGATCGGGCCGATCTCGTTCCTGACGTGCTTGACCAACTCCTTCTTCAAGTCCTCGGACGGCTCGAAGCCGTCGGTCAGGGTCACGTAGCAGTAGATGCCCTGGCCCTTGATGTCGTGCGGGAAGCCGACGACCGCCGCCTCCGACACCGCCTTGTGGCCGACGAGCGCGCTCTCGACCTCGGACGTGCCCATGCGGTGCCCGGAAACGTTGATGACGTCGTCGACCCGGCCGGTGATCCAGTAGTAGTCGTCGTGGTCGCGCTTGGCCCCGTCGCCCGTCGTGTAGACGCCCTTGAAGGTCGAGAAGTAGGTCTGCACGAAGCGCTCGTGGTCGCCGTAGACGGTGCGCATCTGCCCGGGCCAACTGTCGGTGATGACGAGGTTGCCCTCGCCCGGCCCCTCGACCGGCTTGCCGTCGTTGTCGAACAAGGCCGGCTTGACGCCGAAGAAGGGCAGGCCGGCCGAGCCGGGCTTCAAGTCGGTGGCGCCCGGAAAAGGCGTGATCAGGATGCCGCCGGTCTCGGTCTGCCACCACGTGTCGACGATCGGGCAGCGGTCCTCGCCCACGACCTCGTGATACCAGCGCCACGCCTCGGGGTTGATCGGCTCGCCGACCGTCCCTAAGAGCCGCAGGCTCTTGCGCGAGGTCGCCTTCACCGGCCCCTCGCCCTTTTGCATCAAGGCGCGGATCGCGGTGGGGGCGGTGTAGAAGACCGACACCTCGTGCTTGTCGACGACCTGCCAGAAGCGGCCCGCGTCGGGGTAGTTCGGCACGCCCTCGAACATCAAGGTCGTCGCGGCGTTGGCGAGCGGGCCGTAGACGATGTAGCTGTGCCCGGTTACCCAGCCGACGTCGGCCGTGCACCAGTAGACGTCGTGGCCCTTGATGTCGAAGATGTAGTGGTGCGTCATCGCGGCGAAGAGCAGGTAGCCGGCCGTCGTGTGCAAGACCCCCTTGGGCATCCCGGTCGAGCCCGAGGTGTAGAGGATGAAGAGCGGGTCTTCCGCGTTCATCCGCTCGGGCTCGCAGGTCGTCGCGGCGTTCGCCATCGCGGCGTTCAGGTCGACGTCGCGCCCGTCCTTCATGGCGACGTCGCCGTTGGTGTGCTTGTGGACCAGCACCGCAACGTCGGTGCCGGCGCGCTCCAGCGCCTTGTCCACGTTCGCCTTCAAGGGGATCGTGCGCCCGCCGCGCCGCCCCTCGTCGGCGGTGATGATGGCGCTGGCACCGCTGTTCACCACCCGATCCTTCAAGGCGTCGGGCGAGAAGCCGCCGAAGACGATCGAGTGGATGGCGCCGATGCGGGCACAGGCCAGCATGGCGTAGGCCGCCATCGGGATCATCGGCAGATAGAGGACGACCCGGTCCCCCTTCTTGACGCCGTGGTCGCGCAGGACGTTGGCGAGCCGGCAGACCTGCTCGTGCAGTTCGCGATAGGTGATCTTGGCGTCGGTGTCCGGCTCGTCGCCCTCCCAGATGATCGCGACGCGATCGGCGTGCTCGTCTAGGTGTCGGTCGATGCAGTTGACCGCGACGTTCAGTTCGCCGTCCTCGAACCACTTGATGCTGACGTCGCCCGTGAACGACGTGTTCTTGATCTTGGTCGGCTTCTTCATCCAATCGAGGCGCCCGACCTGGTCGGCCCAAAAAGCCTCCGGCTCCTCGACCGAGCGCCGGTACATGGCCTCGTAGTCCTTGCTGTCGATGTGCGCGAGTTCCGCGACATGTTCCTCGACCGGATACAAGTCCGCCATCGTCGTTCCCCCTGATCAAAGATGAAGATCGGCAACCGGCATGTAAGGCCACTACCGCTCGCCCATCAAGTCCCCAATCGGGCAACCCTTCATTGGGGCGGTGCATGAACCCCGTGCCAAATGCCGGACAAGATCAAGTTATCCACAAGATTGGGCCGAATCCGGGCTTGATCCCCAAGCTTATCCACAAACTGTGGGTAAGCGGGTGATTTCGGATCGAATCGCCTTCGATTTGGGCGGCTATTTCAAGTTATACATGAAGAACACGCTTCAACCCGTCATGGCAAGCCCTTATCCGGCTCTTTCGGGTCCGACGCCGGTGGAATGTAGCCAAGCGGTCACAAAGGGCAAGAGGCGATCGACGATGGCC
Source organism: Geminicoccaceae bacterium (assembly GCA_965217265.1). GTDB lineage: Bacteria > Pseudomonadota > Alphaproteobacteria > Geminicoccales > Geminicoccaceae > JAGRGG01. Next base: position 1,137,884 of record CBDCHP010000011.1, read on the forward strand.
TTCACCCCCTTCGGGTTGGGGTGGATGCCGTCCGGCTGCATCAAGGACGGATCCTGGATCGCGCCGTCGAGGAAGAACGGGTCGAGCGGCACGTCCTTCTCGGCGGCGAGATCGGCGAAGACGGCGCGAAACGCGCTCGTGTAGGCGCCGCCCATGTTGGGGGGCGCTTCCATGCCGCTCAGCATCACTTCAACACCTTGGGCTTGCGCCTTGTCGACGATGCCGGCGAGGTTGGCGCGCAGCGCCTCGGTCGGCAGCGCGCGCAGGCCGTCGTTGCCGCCGAGTTCGACGATCATGTGCGTCGGATCGTCGGCGAGCAGCCAGTCGATGCGGGCGAGGCCGCCGGCCGAGGTGTCGCCCGAGACGCCGGCGTTGACGACGGTGCAAGGATACCCCGCCTCGACCAGCGCCGTTTCCAGTTGCGTCGGGAACGCGTCTTTCAGTTGCACGCCGTAGCCGGCGGTGAGCGAATCGCCCAGGACCGCGACGCGGCAGGCACCCGCGGCCTCGGCCGACGTCACCAGCAACAACAAGGCGACGAGCGGCCAGACCCCGCGCCGCTTGCCGCGCCCGTTCTCGTGCCCCATCTCGCTCAACAGAAGTTTCCTCATCGTATCGGACCCGCATGATCTCGCTTACCCAAGTCCACCTGACACTTAAGGGTGCCGCCGGCCCCGTCCACATCCTCAAGGGGATCGATCTCGACGTGCGGCGCGGCACCTCGCTCAGCATCGTCGGCCCCTCGGGCTCGGGCAAGTCGAGCCTGATGGCGGTGATCGGCGGCATCGAGCGCCCGACGCGGGGCAGCGTCAAGGTGGCCGGGCGGGACTTGGGCGCGCTCGACGAGGACGGCCTCGCGCTGTTTCGCCGCGACACCGTCGGCATTCTCTTTCAATCGTTCCACCTCCTGCCGAACCTGAGCGCGCGCGAGAACGTCGCCCTGCCGCTCGAACTGTCGGGCGCGCCCGACCCCGACGCCAGGGCCGAGGCGGGGCTGCGGGCGGTCGGGCTCGGCAATCGACAAAAGCACTACCCGTCCGAGATGTCGGGCGGCGAGCAGCAGCGCGTGGCGCTGGCGAGGGCGCTCGCCAACGACCCGGACTTGCTGCTCGCCGACGAGCCGACCGGCAACCTCGATCGCAACACCGGCCGCGAGATGATCGAGCTGCTCTTCGCCACCCAGCGCGAGCGCGGCGCCACGCTGGTGCTCATCACCCACGACCCGGCGCTCGCCGCCGTGTGCGACGCGAGCGCACGCCTGGAAGACGGCCTTCTGGCCGGCGCGCCCAAGCCCGCGGCAGCGGTATCGTGAGCCCGGCCCGCCTCTTACGCCTTGCTTGGCGCGACCTCAAGGGCGGCTTGTCCCGGCTTTGGGTCGTGGTGGCGAGCTTAGCACTCGGCGTCGGCCTCATCGCCGGCATCGGCGGGGTCAACGCCGCCCTCATCACCGCCCTGGAGCGCGACGCGGCGAAACTCCTGGGCGGCGATCTCGCCTACGAAGCCACCAACGCGCCCGTTCCCGAGGCGGCGCTGGCCGCGACCCTGCCCGAAGGGGGGCGCCTGTCGCGCACGCTGCGCACCGGCTCGATCGCGTTCGCCAAGGGCGGCCGCAGCGCCCCGGTCGAGATCAAGGCCGTCGACGCCGCCTACCCGCTCGCGGGCTCGGTGACGCTCGACCCGCCGATACCCTTGAATGATGCGATCGCGCCGGGGCGGATCGCGATCGACCCGCTGCTCCTCGCCCGCCTCGGCATCGAGGTCGGCGACGAGGTGCAGATCGGCAAGGAATGGGTCGAGGTCGCGGCGACGATCGAGAACGAGCCGGACAAGATCGCCTCCTTCGCCGGCGGCGGCGACCGCGTCCTCATGCGCGACGCGACGCTGGACGGCCTCGACATCCTCCTGCCCGGCGCGCTCGTTCGCTACAGCGACCGCGTCCTCTTGCCCCCCGGCCTCGACGCCGCGGCCGAGGTGCGGCGGATCGAGGCGGCGTCGCCCGACGTCAACTACCGCGTTCGCGCCGCGTCCGCCGTGCAGCCGCGCATCGAGCGGGTCAGCGACCGGCTCGCGGCGTGGCTGACGCTGGCAGGGCTCGCCTCGCTGCTCATCGGTGGCCTCGGCGTCGGTCTCGCCGTCGGCGCTTGGCTGGACGGCAAGACCGCGATGATCGCGACGCTCAAGACGACGGGCGCCCGCGGCCGCGACATCGACGCGCTCTTGGGCGCCGAGATCCTGTTCTTGGCCCTCATCGGCACCTGCGCCGGCCTCGTCTTGGGCGCCCTCCTGCCGCAGGCCGTGCGTTTGTTGCCGGCGAACCTGCTGCCGATCGACCTCGAACCCGGCGTCGCCCTGGCACCGCTTCTCCTCGCCGGCTTCGTCGGCCTGCTCACCGCCGCCCTGTTCAGCGTGCTGCCGCTCGCCCGCGCCCGCGACGTGCCGGCGGCGCGCCTGTTTCGCGACGCGGCCCTGGGCGACGTCGGCGGCGGCTGGCGGCGGGCGTGGCCCTGGCTCCTGGGCCTCGCCGTCTTGTTCACCGTCATCGTCGTGCTGGCCCTGCCCCAGCGCTGGCTAGGCGCCGGCTTCATCGCCGCGGCCCTCGTCTTCGGCGTCGTCCTCTACCTGCTCGGCGGGGCGATCTTGGCGCTCTTGCCGCGCTTGGCGCCCCGGCTGCCGGGGGTCGTGCGCCCGGCGCTGCGCCGCCTCGCCCGGCCGGGCTCGGGCGCCCTTCCCGTCACCGGCGGGCTCGCGGCCGGCTTGGCGGCGCTTACCCTCGTCACCCTGATCGACGCCACCTTGCGCGCCGAGATCGTCGGCGACCTGCCCGACAAAGTGCCGTCCCTCGTCTTCATCGACATCCAGCCGAACCAGCGCGAGCCCTTCACGGCCGAAATCGCCGAAACGGGCGGCACGGTCATGCAGATGACCCCCATCTTGCGCGGCCGGGTCGTGCGCATCGACGGCGCCGTGCCCGACGTCGCCTCCGTCGGCCCCGAAGGCCGCTGGACCCTGGAGAGCGACCGCGGCCTGACGTGGCAGGGCGCGAAGCGGGCGACGACCGACATCGTCGCCGGCGAATGGTGGCCGGCCGACTACGACGGCCCGCCGCTCGTCTCGGTCGAGGACGAGGTGGCGAAAGCCTACGGCGTCGGCGTCGGCGACACGCTGGGCTTCAACATCCTGGGCCGCGTCATCGAGGCCGAGATCGCGTCGCTCCGGCGCGAGATCGACTGGTCGGAGGGCCAGATAGACTTCATCTTCATCTTCAGCCCTGGCGTGCTCGAAGGGGCCCCGCACACCCTCGTCGCCGCCGTCGACGTGCCCAAGGATCGGGAGGCGGCGTTGATGGGGGCGGTCGCGAAGTCCATGCCGAACCTGACCCCGATCAGGGTCGGCGAGATCATCGAGCGCCTGGGCAACATCCTTGAGCAGGTGGGCCTGGGCCTTCGCGCGGTCGCGGGCGTGACGCTCATCGCCGGCGGGCTCGTGCTCGCCGCCGCGATCGGCGCCTCGCGCCGGCGCCAGACGCAAGAGGCCGTGCTCTTGAAGGTGATCGGCGCCACCCGGCGGCAGATCCTCGTCCAGATGCTGACCGAGCTGGCCCTGCTCGGCGCCGTCGCCGGCGTCCTGGGCCTGAGCCTCGGCACGCTCGGCGCGTGGCTCGTCGCCGCGTTCGCCTTGAACCTGCCGCTCAGCCTTGCCCCGACGGCGGTGCTCGGCATCTTGGCCCTGGCGCTCGCGCTGACCCTTTGCATCGGCGGCCTCGGCCTCGGCCGCGTGCTCGCCGCCCCGCCGAACCGGGCGCTGAAAGGCGCATGAACGGTTTTTCACACCCCTTCATGAAACCTTAACCTGTTCTGGGGTAAAATCGCATACCGGACCGCCGTGGTCCTCTTGCTTAGTCCTTCAAAATCCCTAAATCTGTTCACGGTCCTCGAAGCGCCAATCAGGAGAAGGGCACCTCAATGGAAATCCGTGCTGGCCAGAGACACGCGCAACCGCGCGTCGATAGCGCCGAAATCGACGCCGGCCTGCGCAGGTACATGCTGTCGGTGTACAACTACATGGTGCTGGGCCTCGGCCTGACGGGCATCGTTGCCTTGTTCACGGCCAATTCCCCCGCCATGCTGCAGGCGATCTTCGGCACGCCCTTGCAGTGGGTCGTCATGCTCGCCCCCTTGGGCTTTGTCCTTTTCTTCAGCTTTCGCATCAACAAGATGAGCACCGGCGCCGCCCAGATCTGCTTTTGGGCGTTCGCGGGCCTCATGGGGCTCTCGCTTGCCTCGATCTTCCTCGCCTTCACGGGCGCCAGCATCGCCCGCGTCTTCTTCATCACCGCCGGCACGTTCGGCGCGATGAGCCTCTACGGCTACACGACGAAGCGCGACCTGACCAAGCTCGGCAGCTTCCTTTTCATGGGGCTGATCGGCATCATCCTCGCCTCGGTCGTCAACATCTTCGTCGGCAGCACGGCGCTGCAGTTCGCCATCAGCGTGATCGGCGTCCTCGTCTTCGTCGGCCTCACCGCCTACGACACGCAGTCGATCAAGAACGAGTATGTGGGCGGCTTGGAGTACGCCGACGGCGGCGTGCAGACCAAGGGCGCCATCATGGGGGCCCTGCGCCTCTACCTCGACTTCATCAACCTCTTCATCATGCTGCTGCAGCTCTTCGGCAATCGCGAGTAGCAGCCGGCCACGCCGCCACCCGGTCTTGATCGACGGGCGGCGCGCCACGAAGGTTTTCCCCTCCCCTTGAAAGCGGGTCCGATCTTCGGGCCCGCTCTTTTTTGCTGGAACGGGATGTGCTTCGGCCCAGTTAGATCGACGAATTTTGCTCGATCAAGCGACAGAGGAAAGCGGATGGATCTAGGCATCGAGGGCAAGGTCGCCGTCGTCACCGGCGGCGACAGCGGCATCGGCCGCGAGACGGCGAAGCGGCTGGTCGAGGCCGGCGCCAAGGTGGTGTTGAGCGACATCGACGCGGGCGAACTGGAGAAGGCGATGGCCGACGTCCGCCGGGCAGCGGGCAAGGGCGGCGAGGTCGTCGCCGTTCCGGCCGACCTGACCAAGGCGGCATCCGTCGTGGCGCTCGCCGACCTCGCCGAGGAGCGTTTCGGCCCCGCCCACATCGTCGCCAACTGCGCCGGCGCGCGCGGGGCCGCGGGCGACTTCCTCGACCTGTCCGACGACGACTGGCTTGAGACGATCCAGGTCGACCTGATGGCCGCCGTGCGCGTCGCCCGCACCTTCATCCCGCAGATGCGCGAGCGCGGCTGGGGCCGCCTCGTCATGGTGGCGAGCGAGAACGCCGTGCAGCCCTACCCGGAAGAATCGCCCTACAACGCCTGCAAGGCCGCCGTCATCAACCTGACCAAGTCGCTGAGCAAGGCCTACGGCCCCGACGGCGTCCTGGTCAACGTCGTCTCGCCCGCCTACATCGCCACGCCGATGACTGACGCGATGATGGAGCAGCAGTCTAAGGAACTCGGCAAGTCGTTCGACGAGACGGTCCAGTGGTTCCTTGAGACCAACCGCCCCGGCATCGCCGTCAAGCGCCGCGGCCGGCCGGACGAGGTCGCGGCCGTCATCGCCTTCTTGTGCTCGGAACTGGCCAGCTACATCAACGGCGCCAACTACCGCGTCGACGCCGGCGCCGTCCTCACCGTCAACTGACGGACGCGGAGCCCGCCGCCTACCTGTTCAGGAAAGGAATGGGCGAGAAGCAACGCCGATCATCGACCGCCGCACGTCCGCCACCTTCACGAAATCTTAAGCGTGCCGGGCTACAACGACGACATCATTTGGCCGAATTTTTGGAGCCCAGCAATGTGAGCGGTGGCGGTGCGTATCTGGTTTTTGGTGGTCCTGGCGGTCGGCTACGGCGTCTATGGCGGCGCTACGTTGGTATGGCAGGAGCGCGGGCGTCTGATCGAGGCCGAGCGCGTCGATACCGTCGCCGGGATCAATCCGGCGATCGGGGCGCTCGTCACCGAGTTGCAGCGCGAGCGCGGCACCTCGGCCGGGTTCCTCGGCGCCAACGGCGATGCGACGTTCGCCGAGGCGCTCGCCGCCCGCCGCACCGCGACCGGGGCCGCGCGTGCGGCCTACGTGACGGCGCTCGACGGGCTGCCGCGCGAGGCTCTGGACGCGGCGTTCTGGCAGGCCACCGATGAGATTGCCGCTTCGTTGGACGCTCTCGACGCCGTGCGCCGCCGCGTCGATCGGCTGGAGATCACCGTCGCCGACGAGGTCGCCGCCTACACCGCGATCGTCGAGCCCCTGATCGGCCTGATGGGCCGCAACGCCCACGCGCAGAAGGGCGGTGCCATGACCCGCCGCCTCGTGGCGGTGCAGGCCCTGCTGAGCGCCAAGGAGAAGGCGGGCCTGGAGCGTGCGATGGGCGCCAACGGCTTTGCTCAAGCAACCTTTCCCGCGCCCGTGCTGCAGCGCTTCATCGGCCTCGCCGCCCAGCAGCGAGCCTATCTCGACCTGTTTCGCGACTACGCACCCGACACGCTCCTGGCGGAACTCGACCGTGCGGTGGGCAATCCCGTCTTCGCCGAGGTCGAGGATCTCCGCGGGCGCGCCTACGGCGACGACGGTGCCGGCGTCGATGCCGCCGCGTGGTTCGACCTCGCGACCAAGCGCATCGATCTGCTGGGCGTGGTCGAGTCCTCGGCCTACGCCGAACTACAGGCGACGGCCGGTGCTCAACGGGTCGCCGCAGGACGGAATTACTGGGGATGGCTCGTCGCCACCGTCGTCGTCCTCGTCGTCGCCGGCCTCGTCGGTCACAGCATCGCCGGATCGATTCGCAAGATCACCGGTGTCATTACCCGTCTCGCCGCCGGCGAATGGCTTGAAAAGGTGCCGGGCACGGCGCGGCGCGACGAGATCGGTGCGATTGCGCGGGCGGTCGTCACGTTTCGACAGAAGCTCGGCGACGCCGACCGTACCCTGAGTCGCGAGTTGCACGAGATGTCGAACCGCATCGCCGAACTAGCCGAACAGGCTAACACGGGCGCCGCCGAACGTTCGCGAGAGCTATGCGAAGCCGCTTCGGCCATGCAGCAGCACGCCACAGAGATCAAGGCGCGCATGGCCGGTACGTCCGGCGCCACGCGCGAAGCGGCCGAGGCGATCGAGGCCACCGCCGATGCCATGCAAAGACTGGTCGCCAGCATCAACGACGTTGACGACCATGTGCGGCAGAACCTCGGGCTCGTCGGCGAAACAGCGCGATCGACGCAGACCACCCGAGAGCGCATGCAGGAGTTGGGGGCTGCGGCGATCGGTATCGGCGATGCCGTGAAGATCGTGGCCACGATCGCGGAGCAGACCAACCTGCTCGCCCTCAACGCGACGATCGAGGCGGCGCGCGCCGGCGAGGCCGGCAAAGGCTTCGCCGTCGTTGCCGGTGAAGTCAAAGGTCTGGCGGCGCAGACGACCCGGGCGACCGAAGATATCGGCAAGCTGGTCGAGCAGATCCAGAACGTTGCGATCGCGGCCGACGCCGCCGTGACGGAGATCGGCGGCTCAATCGAGGCGATGAGCGCGAGTTCAAACCAAGTCGGCGACATTGTTGCTGAGCAACTCGGCGTGACCAAGGAGATCGGCGCCGGGTCCGCCATCGCGGCCGAGCATGCCCGTGGTGCCTTGGCTGACGTGCAAAGCATCGAGAACGCGATCAACGAGAGCAGCGCGCTCGCCGGGCGTACCGAGGCGATCGCGGAGGAGATGACCGGAACCGTCGACGATCTTGTCGCGGATCTGGGTCAGATCATGCCCTCGAACCGCGATGTCCGCCGCGAGCCGCGCTACTCCGTCAACTGGCGGGCCCGCTTTGTTGCCGACGACGGCCGAACGACCGAGATATGTCTTCTCGACTGTTCTCTGGGGGGCGCCAAGACCGACACGCCCGTCGCCGCCGACCAAGACCAAGTAGGCACGTTGATTATCGACGGTCTGCATCTGCCGGCCCGCTACGTCCGCCCTACAGGATCGGTTCCTGGCGGTTTCGCGTTTCTCGATGCGCCCCATGCCACACGCGAGGGGCTCAAGCGGCTCATCGAAGGGGCAGGCGTCGCTGCTTGAGGTTTATGTTTCTCGCTGGTGCGAACGTTAGACGCGAGGATGACGCCGTTCGCGAAGCGGGCTCCGGCTTGAGCCTCAATCGAGCCCGACCGACTGCCAAGCTTCGTCCTCGGTGCCTTTGTAGAGCCAGACCGGCCTCTGCTCGGCGAACGGCGGCAGGGCGATCAGGCTGGAACTGCGCGTGCCGTAGCCGTTCGGCGTCACGATCCGCATCGCGTCCATGGGATCGCCTGTCTCGCTCGCGGTCGCCGCCAGCAGCAACTGCCAGGACGACCAGTCGTCCTCGTCCGGCTCGGGGACCTCGGCCGCACGGAACAAGGGCAGGTAGCGGCGGATGCGCGGCGAGGCGGGATCGTTGACCTCGCGCGCCGAGAGCATGGCGAACCCCGCCCCCAGCCCCTGCGAGCGGACCATGCCGTCGCCCGCGTGCCGAAGCCAGTACGCCTCGGCCGCGTCCGCGACGACGAGGTTGAAGGGGCGGTAGGCCCGTGGATCGAGGTGGGCGAGCGCTTCGGCCGCCGCCCCGGCCTCGGCATGGTCGAGCGCCTCCAGGACCAGTTCGCCCCGGCTGCGCATCCCCTCCTCTGGTCCGAGCGTGCCCTGACGGTTGAGGATGGCGGCGGCGACGCCGTGATCGTTGACGCCGAGCCAGGAACCGCCGCCGAGTTCGTCCAACCCGGCCACGATCTCGGGCCGGTCCCCCCAGTGCCGCCCCGGCGCCCGGCTCGGCCGGTTTGCCATCTCGTCGCGGTTCGCCGCCAGCAAGAGCGGGTAACGGTCGTGGTCGGGGCGGCGCAGCAGGACGAGCGTGCACAAAGTAGACGTTCCTCGCTTGAAGGTGGCGCTCAAACGGCGGGAGGTTTTCTGGCGTTCGAGCCCCGTACATCCTATATAGGCAACGGCGACACTTGGTTGAACGAGAGGAATGGATGACGACCTTCGACGACCGTGAACGCATGGAAGAGAGCAAGTTCGTGCACGAGCAGGAACTCGCCTTCAAGATCCGCAACCGCCGCAACAAATTGTTCGGGCTTTGGCTCGCCAAGGATCATCTCGGCTTGAGCGGCGATGCCGTCGCCGATTACGCGAAGGCGGTCATCATGGCCGACTTCTCCCAACCACGTTCCATCGACGCCATGTCCAAGGCGAAAGCCGATCTAAAGGATGCCGGCGTCGAGATCAGCGACCACACCTTGAACAAGCGCATGATCGAACTGGAGCACGAGGCGCGCGCGCAGGTGATGAGCGAATGAGCGGGTCCCGATCCACGCGATCCACCCTTGAGCAGAAGGCCGAGACGGCCGGTACGGCAAAGACATCCGAGGCCGAGCGGCGTATCCGGGCAAAGAAGCCCGTCCAGCCGGCCGGTGAGCAAGGCGGCCCCAAGGGTCTTGAGCCCACCCGGTTCGGTGATTGGGAAAAAAACGGCCGGGCCTACGATTTCTAAGCCTTTTCAGTAGGTTGATTGGGGAGCTTCTCGGCGCTCAAGCCTTCAAAGTCGCGCTTTGTTCACCATATGTTCTTGTCTAACAGCGAGGTTGGGTAACACGATGGCAGTTGAATCCCTGGTTACGCGCCGCGGCGGCGACGACAAGCAGCGGGCGCTCGACGCCGCGATCGCGCAGATCGAGCGCTCGTTCGGCAAGGGTTCGCTCATGCGGCTCGGCCAAGCCGGGCAGAACGTCGAGATCGAGACCATCTCGACGGGCTCGCTCAGCCTCGACATCGCGCTCGGCGTCGGCGGACTGCCCAAAGGCAGGATCGTCGAGATCTACGGCCCGGAAAGCTCGGGCAAGACGACGCTGACCCTGCACGCCATCGCCGAAGCGCAAAAGCAAGGCGGGGTCTGCGCCTTCATCGACGCCGAACACGCGCTCGATCCCGGCTACGCCCGTAAGCTCAGCGTCAACCTGGACGAACTCCTGATCTCGCAGCCCGACACGGGCGAGCAGGCGCTGGAGATCGCCGACACGCTGGTGCGCTCGGGCGCCATCGACGTGATCGTGATCGATTCGGTCGCGGCCCTCGTGCCGAAGGCCGAACTCGAAGGCGAGATGGGCGACAGCCACGTCGGCCTGCAGGCACGGCTGATGAGCCAGGCCCTGCGCAAGCTGACCGCGAGCATCAACCGCTCGCGCACGATGGTCGTCTTCACCAACCAGATCCGCTCCAAGATCGGCGTCATGTTCGGCAGCCCCGAGACGACGACCGGCGGCAACGCGCTCAAGTTCTACGCCAGCGTCCGGCTCGACATCCGCCGCATCGGTCAGGTGAAGGACAAGGACGAGACCGTCGGCAACCAGACGCGCGTCAAGGTCGTCAAGAACAAGGTGGCACCGCCGTTTCGCGTCGTCGAGTTCGACATCATGTACGGCGAGGGCGTCTCGAAAATGGGCGAGTTGATCGACCTCGGCATCAAGGCCGGCATGGTCGAGAAGTCCGGCTCGTGGTTCTCCTACGACACCCAGCGCATCGGCCAGGGCCGCGAGAACGCCAAGCAGTATCTGCGCGACCATCCCGAGGCCGCCTCCAAGCTGGAAAACCAGATCCGCGCCCACGCCGGCGTGGCGGGCGGCGCCGGCGGCGGCATCGACCTGCTCGACGAGGAACCGCCGACGGCGGATGAGGCGTAAGGCCGAGAGAACGCCGCTTCGCCGGTTTGACCCGAAGGCTGGCCGCGGCCGTTGCGGCCAGTTCTTGTACAGGTACGCTCACCTCGATCTCAGATCGAGGAGTGTTCGCGTGCCCTCTTGATCGCTGCGCGTTCCGGTGTCGCCGTCGTGCTGGAATGAGGCGGCTTTTGCTCCCTGCGCCCTGCTTTGGGTCGTTCGAGAAGATCGGGGTTCACGAACGAACCCGAGAATCGTGGTCAGTCGGGCGAAAGGCGGATCCACCCGAACCGGGCATGAACCCGAACAACGTGCGAACGAACCCGAGCTTGTCGCCGATCGCCCCCGTCTCGCCCGGGCGAAGCGCGGCGGCGGCCGACGTGGGGCCTGATCTGGTCCGGATCGACGAGGGTTTCGCGGCAGCACTTCGAGACGGGGCTCAAGCCCTGACGGCGAAAGGCTTTCTCCTCTGCCGCCGGCTCGACCGGCACCCCTACTTGCCGACGCTCGCCGTGCCGCTCGGGTCGGCCCCGCCGCTCGAAGGCGTCGCCGCCCTCTTGCAAGCGTTCCACGGCCTCGGCCTGCCGCCGCGGGTCGAGTTCACCGCCGGACGTTGGCCGGGCCTCGCCCCGGCGCTGGCGGCGGCAGGATTGATCCTCGAGGTCGAGGCGTGCTTGATGCGCCGCGCCCCCGACACCCCCCCGCTCCTGCCTTCGGCGAGCGCGCCGCCGGCGGCGTACCTCGGCCCCGACGACCCGGAGCGGCTGCTCGCCCTCTACTTGGCGGGCGTCGCCGGCCCCGGCGCGAAGCCGATCGCGGCCGACGAGGTGGCCGGCCTGCGCCGGGCGCTCGCCGGGGGCCGCGTGCGGGCCGTGGCGGCGATCGTGGACGGTCGGCCCGTTGCCGGGGCGGCGCTGATCGGGACCGGAGCGACGGTCGAGCTCGGCGGCGTCTGGACGATCCCCGTCGAGCGGGGGCGGGGCTTGGCGCTGGCCGCGTGCCGCCGGCTCTTGGCCGACCCGCCGTCGCCGGTGCCGCCCTTGGTCTGGCTCGCCGCGACGCCGCGGGCCCGGACCCTCTACGCCCGGCTCGGTTTCGAGGCCGTCTGCCGCCGGCTGATCTTCACCGCTCCCACCTTGCGCACCCCGACCGCTTGCGCCTATACGCATCCATCAACGGGGCCGTAGCTCAGTCGGGAGAGCGCCTGCTTTGCAAGCAGGAGGTCGTCGGTTCGATCCCGTCCGGCTCCACCACGATGCCAATGCGTTAGCTGCGTCGTCGTGACGAAGCGGCTGGACCGCGAGTCGGGCGGACGCGTCGCCGCCGCCGTGCGGGTGGGAAAGCCTGTCTCATTCCGGCTTGGCCGCGTTCGGGGCGGCGCAGAAGTGTGGACGCGGGCCTCGGGGCAAAGGGTGGCGTATCATTGGTTGATTTCATCGGATACCCATGACGCCCGAGCAGTTCGCCGCCAAGTGGCGCGACAACCCCTTGAAGGAGCGCGCGGCGGCGCACGCGTACTTCCTCGACCTGTGCAAGGTGCTGGACGAGGAGGCGCCGACCGACGCCGACCCGTCGGGCGCGTGGTACGCCTTCGAGAAGGGGGCCAGGAAGTCGACCGGCGGCGACGGCTGGGCCGACGTCTGGAAGCGCGGGTGCTTCGCCTGGGAGTACAAGAGCCGGGGCAGCAGCCTCAGCGACGCGCTCGACCAGCTCAAGCGCTACGCGCTCGCCCTGGAAAACCCGCCGCTGCTCATCGCCTGCAACCTCGATCGCTACCGCATCGTCACCAACTGGACCAACGCGGTCTCGGGTCGGATCGAGTTCGACCACGCCGACCTCGCCGACCCCGACACCCGCCGCCGGCTGAAGTGGGCGTTCGCCGAACCGGAACGGATGCGGCCGGGGCAGACGCGGCGGGGGGTGACGGAGTTTGTGGGATTCTCGTTTGTCCAGACATAAAATCATCGGCTATATCTCTACCATGAGCTGTAAGGATGCTTAGAGATGGCAAATCGTTTTTCCTCAAGCTTCACTCCAGGTGATGTCGGTCCAGATATTGGCGCTGATGTCGGTGTAGATATTTCTGGGGGCGATGTAACTACCACGCCAGATACAGGATACAAAAATCAAATTCCTTGTATTAATTCAGCGCCAATATTTCTCGATCTAAGAGTTAATAAATATTTTGTATTTATTGGTGCTAATGGATCGGGTAAAACCCGTCTGGCTGCGCATATCGATATAAATTATGACAAATCGTACAAGATTAGTGCTCATAAATCTCTAGAATTTAGAGATCGCGTCGATCTTAAAACTAAGACTGATGTTGAACATAATTTATTGTTTACTAGAAAAAGTGGAGGTTTTAGTCGTTCGAGCTACGGTAGTTCTGATGTTGTCAATGCATTACAAGACGATTATCAGCTTTTGCTAGAAGTTCTTTATGCTGATTACTCCCAGCAAGCTATAGAATTTATGCGAAGTCACAAATTGAATCCAGGCACACCCAATCCCCTTACTAAACTTGAGCGCTTGAAGGCAATATGGGAGAAAATACTTAGACATCGTAAACTGACAGTTGAAAATGGCGAAACCAGCATCACAGATAATTTTGGTAAAAAATACCTAGCCTCAAGTTTGAGTGACGGTGAACGTGTCATTTTTTATCTGATTGGACAATGTTTAATAGTACCAGAATGCACGACAATCATTGTCGACGAGCCGGAGTTACATATTAACAAGGCGGTTCTTGCCAAACTATGGGATATGCTTGAAGTTGAGCGGTCTGACTGCTGCTTTATCTATTTCACTCATGATCTGGAGTTTGCGGCCACACGTCATAATGCTGAGAAGTATGTGGTTCGTAACTACTCTGCCAATCCCCTTGCATGGGACGTGGAGCCTCTACCCAAGAATGAAGATCTGCCGGAAGAGGTAGTCTCGCGCATCGTCGGCAGCCGTCTGCCGATCCTGTTCGTCGAGGGCGACAGCGGCAGCCTAGATGCCGCTCTCTACCGGCGCCTCTACCCCGGTTGGACCGTCATGCCAATCGGTAGCTGCGAAGGCGTGATCCACGCCGTTGGCTCGTTCCGACGCCATCCTGCCCTTCACCGGATCAAGGGCGTGGGCCTGATCGACAACGATGGGCGGGGCGGGGACGAGGAACAGCGGTTGCGGGACATGGGAGTCCACCTGCTGCCGGTCTCGGAAGTCGAGAACCTTCTGGTTTTGCCGGAGGTGGTCGAGGCGCTGGCGCGGCTGCTTCACTGTTCGCCGGAGGAGGCACGACGGAAGCGGCAAGCTGCGGAGGAGAAAGTGCGTGAAACGATTCAGAACGAGCTTGCCGGCTTTTGCATGAGATACACAAAACGACACATCGACGAGCGAATGAAGGCGCTCGACCTCGGCAAACACAAAAACATTGTTGCGCTGGCCGAGAGCTTCGCTAAGGGTACGGACAGCATCAATGTGCGAGCGATTCATGATGAAGTTAAGCAGAAAATGGAAAACCTGATCGTGGCATGTGACACGGTAGGACTCTTGCGGTTCTATGATAACAAAAGTTTATTAAATGTAGTTACCGGTATTCTAGAACTTGCTCATCCAAAGACCCTTAAAACTCTCGTTGAAAATACTCTTGATACCAAAGAGGGGGAGCCGCTGCGGCAGGCGTTGTTGGAGTACCTGCCGAAGCTTGACGATGCGCCGGAAGAAGCCGAGCCGGTAGAAGCGGAGCGTTCGCAGGCAATTACATGAGCGGCTTGAAGCCGATTTTGCAGCGATCAAGAAAGGTTCACGCCCCGGACTTGATCCGGGGCCAACATGGTCTCGCACGAACATCGCTCGATGGAAGGCTTGGCGGTTTGTGCCGTTAGGCCCGGCTCAAGGCCGGGGCGTTGCTTAAGGGGGCTACATTACAGGCCGCCGCCTATGGCTGGCCCGCCGACCTCGACGAGGAGGCGTGCTGGCGCGGCTGTTCGGGCTCAACCGGGAGCGGGCGGCGGCGGGGCGCGGGCGGGAAGGGGCGGAATCCATGAAATGCTTCGCATTTCATCCCTGGATCCCCGATCGAGTCGGGGGTGACAAGGAAGAGGCGGTATGGGAGGGCTGAGACCCAGCATCGACCGAGGAAAGAGCCACGTTGCTCCGACCCGCTCCTACGTTGTCACCCCCGACTCGATCGGGGGTCCACAGTCCCCGCTTGGCGCGGCTTTGGCGGTTGGCACCGCGGATCCTCGGGTCGAGCCCGAGGATGACGAGGAGAGGCGGGGGCTCTAAGGGGCATTCCCGAACGGCCCGGTGCTTGAGAAAACCACCACGGTTGGCCTCAACCCAAACTGGCAAAAAAGAGAGAAAAAAGCCTGCGCGGCAGCGCACGCGAAGCATTCTCCTCTCTCCCCTACCTCGGACACCCCGCACCCGCGTCGATCCAGGCTTGGGTGAGTTCGCCGAACTCGGCCTGGGTGCCGGGCACGGGCGTGCGGCCCTCGCCCGGGTGCCAGCCCCAGCCGACGAGGCCGTCCTCGGCGTTGTGGGCGTGGAGTTCGGCGAGCGTCTTGCCGCCGTTGCGCTTGGGGTCCTTGATCTGCTGGCATATCTCGCCGAGCGACAGGCCGATCCAGCCCATGCTTTTGGGCGCCAAGTTCCACGGCTCGTGGCCGGGGATCGAGCCCTCGGCGCCGACGTAGGCGACGTTCTCGGCCCCGTGGCAGGCGGTGCAGCGCATCCCCGGCGCGCCCATGCCGCTCGCGTCGTGGCGGACGACGGGCGGCTGGTGCATCGCCATGACGTCGTCCTGGCGCGGGCTGTCGTCGCGCGGGTGGCAGTTCATGCAGCGCGCGTGGGTGATGACCTTGCCCATCTCGATGAACAGGGCGGCGGCGCGCTCCCCCTCGTCCGCGATCGAGGCGAACGACGACGCCGGCTTGAGGCTCTCCGCGGCATCCTCCTGCGCCAGGGACGCGGTGAGCGAGGCGCCCAGGAGGGCGGTGCCGGCGAGGCCGGCGGTCCATACCGTCTTCATCATTCTATCATCCTCCCCTCAAACGCCGACCGGTGCGACGAACGGCAGACGGCGCGGGGTCTCGCCCGTCAGCACCCGCCAAGCGTTGGCGACGGCGGGGCCGAGCGGCGGCACGCCCGGCTCGCCGACGCCGGTCGGGTCGGCGTCGCTTTGAACGATCGCGACCTCGACCTCGGGCATCTCGTGGATGCGCAGCATCCGATAGGTGTCGAAGTTGGCCTGGACGACCCGCCCGCCCTCGGCAAGCGTGATCTCGTCGAACATGGCGGCGGAGAGCGCGTAGCCGACGCCGCCCTCGATCTGGGCGCGGATCACGTTCGGGTTGACGGCGACGCCGCAGTCGATCGCGCACCAGACCTTGTGGACCTTGGGCGTGCCGCCTTCGTTGGAGACCTCGGCGATCATCGCGACGTAGGTGTTGAAGCTCTCGTGCAGTGCCACGCCGTAGGCCCTGCCGTCGGCGCCCCCGCGGCCCTTCCAGTTCGCCAGTTCGGCGACCCGTTCGAGGACGCCGCGGTCGCGGGTCGCCTCGGGTTTGAGGAGGTCGAGCCGGCCTTGGACCGGGTCCTTGCCGGCCTTCTCCAGCACCTCGTCGAGGAAGGTCTCGGTCGCGTAGGCGGTGTGGGTGTGGCCGACCGAGCGCCACCAGAGGATCGACACCGGCGTTTCCATCTGCGCCCACCCGACCTTGGAGGCGGGCCAAGCGTAGGGCATCTTGGTCGAGCCCTCGACCGAGGTCGGGTCGAGCCCGTCGGTCATCAACTGCTCGAAGGCCGAGCCCGCGACGATCGACTGGTTGGCGATGCCGTTCTCCCAGGCGACGATGTTGCCCTCGGCGTCGAGGCCGGCGCGCAGGCGGTGCACCGTCAAGGGGCGGTAGTAGCCGCCCTTGAGGTCGTCCTCGCGTGTCCAGACGAGCTTGTAGGCGCCGTCGCCGCCGGCTTTCGCGATCGCGGCGATCTCGGCCGCGACGTGCGAGGTCGGCTGCGCCCGCCGGCCGAAGCTGCCGCCGGCGAGCATGGTGTGGATCTGGACGCTCGCGGGATCGAGCCCGAGCACGCCCGCCGCCGTCTGGTGGTCGACGGTCTGGAGCTGCGAGCCCATCCAGATCTGGGCCTTGCCGTCCTTGGTCTCGATCACCGCGTCGAGCGGCTCCAGGGGCGCGTGGGCGAGGAAGGGGAAGAGGTATTCCGCTTCGAGCGTCGTCGCGGCCCCTTCGAGCGCCGCCTCGACGTCGCTCACTTCCTCGGCGACCTTGGCGGGTGCCTTGGCCGCCTCGCTCCAGGCGTCGTAGAGCTGGGCGCTCGATCGGGTCTCGGCGCCGCTCTCGTCCCAGGTCACCTTCAGCGCGTCGCGGCCCTTGAAGGCGGCGAACGTGCTCTGGGCGTAGACGGCGACGCCGGAGGGGATCTGCGCCACCTTGGTCACACCCTTGACCTTGAGCGCGTCGGCGTCGTCGAAGGAGGCCACTTTGGCGCCGAACATAGGCGGATGCGCGACGGCGACGGTGAGCATGCCGTCGCGGTAGACGTCGAGGGTGAACCGGGCCGTACCCGTCGATTTGATGCGGCTGTCGAGCTTGGGCACGTCGGTGCCGATCAGGACGAAGTCCTTGGGATCCTTGAGCGCCGGGTCTTCCGGCGGCCGGACCTCGGCCGCCGCCTCGGCGAGTGCCCCGAAGCCGGACGACTGGCCCGAGGCTTCGTGCGCGATCACGCCCTTCTTGACGGTGATCTCCCCGGCCGGCACGCCCCAGCGCTCGGCGGCGGCCCCGACCAGCATCGCCCGCGCGGCGGCGCCGGCCTTTCGCATCGGCACGTAGGAGCTGGCGATCGCGGTCGAGCCGCCGGTGCCCTGGATGCCGAACAGGGAATTGGCGTAGAGTTCGACGTTGGCCGGTGCTGCCTCGGCGCGCATCTGGCCCCAGTCGGCGTCCATCTCCTCGGCGACCAGGGTCGCGAGGCCGGTGTAGGGGCCCTGGCCCATCTCGGTGTGCTTGACGATCACGGTCACGCTGTCGTCGGCGGCGACACGCACGAAGGCGTTCGGCGCGAACGCGGCCTTCGCGCTGTCGCCCTTGATGACGGCGGCGGCGCCCGACTGGGCGCCCGCTTTGAGCGGCAGGCAGACGCCGACGACGAGGGCGCCGCCGGCCTTGAGGAAGTTGCGGCGGGAGGGGGCGGTCATCACGCTCATGGTCCTCAACCCTCCATGCTCTTGGCGGCGTCGTGGATCGCCTGACGGATGCGGACGTAGGTGGCGCAGCGGCAGATGTTGCCGGCCATGGCGCCGTCGATGTCAGCGTCGCTGGGCTTGGGCGTCTCGCGCAAGAGCGCCGTCGCCGAGACCACCTGCCCTGATTGGCAGTAGCCGCACTGCGGCACGTCGATCGCGACCCAGGCCGCCTGCACGGCCTCGGCCTCGGGCCCGTCCAGCGCCTCGATCGTGACGACGTCTGCCCCCTCGATCGAGCCGACCGGCGTGACGCACGAGCGCCGGGTCGTGCCGTCGAGCATCACGGTGCAGGCACCGCACTGGGCGATGCCGCAGCCGAACTTGGTGCCGGTGAGGCGCAGTTCGTCGCGCAGGACCCAGAGCAGCGGGGTGTCAGGGTCGGCCTTGATGCGCCGATCCTCGCCGTTGACGGTGAGCGAGATCGTCATGGAATTCCTTCCCGTAGTGTGCGGGCGTCCGTCGCCGCTTGGAACTATTTCTCACTTGATCTACGTCAATCCCGTCGGGGCGGTTTCAACCCGTCGGCAGACCCCTCAACCGATGCGCGCGGGCGCTCAGCCCCCCTCGGCGACGTCGGCGGCGATCCGCGCGAACGCCTCGAAGCCCGGCCCCTCGGTCGGGATCTCGACCTCGAACACCTCGGCGATGACGCGCGTCCAGCCGTGGACGAAGTAGGTCCAGCCGTCCTCGACCTGCAAACCCCGCGCCGCCGCTTGGGCCCGGGCCTGATCGAGGAAGACGAGGTCGCCGCGGTAGTTGAGTTCCCAGGCGATGCCGTGCTCGGGAAAGCGTGCCATGTCGCTCAGAGGCGAGCCCGGTCCGTCCTTGCCGAGGCCGGTCGCGTTGACGACGAGCGAGCCCGGCGGCAGGCGGGCCAGAAGGGCGTCGTTGTCCTCGGCCCCCCCGACGGGGACGCAGTCGATCGCGACGCCGGTTTGCAGCCCCGCGTGGACCCGTTCGATCCCCGCCAGCCGCTCCCCGCGCGTGTCGGTGACGATCACCTTGGCCGGCCGGTTCAGGCCGCGCTCGGGCCTCGTCAGGTGCCATGTCAAGGCAATCGCCGAGCCGCCGGCGCCGAGGCATAAGGCGTGGGCGCCCGTCGCGGCGAAGTGGCCCCCGGGCAGGAACCCGTCGAGGGCAAGCCCGGCCGTGATCGGGTCCTTGGCCGAGGCGATCAGGTGCTTGCCCCGCTTGGCGAGGCAGCTCGTCTCGCCGAGCGCCGCCGCGTGCGCCTCCACCTCGTCGAACAGGTCGCGGCAGGCGGCGAACAGGTCGAGCTTGTGCGTCGTGACCAGCGCCCCTCGAACGCGCGGGTCGGCCTTGATCCGGGCCACGGCATCGCGGTAGGCATCGCGCGGCGCGTGCAGCGGCAGGTCGACGCCGACGATGGCGGCATCCAGCCCCAAATGCGCGGCCCAGGCCGGAAAGACGCGCATGATCGAGCTTTGCTTGGTCGTGACGCCGATGAAGTGCAACGCTTCGCGTCCGCTGCGCGGGGCTTCTCTCTCTTCTTTTTTTGTCATTTTGTTCCCGAACTGGCATGGACGTTGAAGCCCTCCTCGGACAAAAGCAAAAAAAGAGGAAGAAAAAAGTCCCGCGCAGCGGACGCGAAGCGTTCAGGGAAGCCCTCATGCAAGACCTCTACCTCGCGATCGACGTCGGCACCGGCAGCGTGCGGGCCGGGCTCGTCGGCGCCGACGGCCGCGTCTTGGCGCTCGCCGCGCGCGAGCACGAGCAGATCACGCCGCGCTACGGCTGGGCCGAGCAGCGCCCCGACGGCTGGTGGGCGGGGGCGGTGGCGACCGTGCGCGAGGTTTTGGGCCGGATCGAGGGCGCTCCGGCGCGGGTCGGGGCGGTGTGCGCCTGCGGCCAGATGCACGGCACGGTCCTGATCGACGGGGCGGGCGATCTCGTGCGAGAGACGGCGATCTTGTGGAACGACAAGCGCGCCGGGCCGCAGGTTCAAGCCTACAAGGACGCGCACGACGCGAACGAGGCGCTGCGGCGCACCGCGAACCCGGCGCTGGTCGCTTGGCCCGGCTTCAAGCTGGCTTGGCTGCGGGACGAGGAGCCGGAAACTTATGCCCGCACGGCCGCCGTCTTGATGCCGAAAGACTACGTCAACTTCCGCCTCACCGGCCGCCGTGCGACCGACTGGAGCGAGGCGTCGCTCAGCTTCTTGATGGGTGCTGGCACCCGCGACTGGTCGGACGTGATGATCGAGCGGCTCGGCCTCGACCGGGCCAAGCTGCCGCCGATCCTGCCGCCCGCCTCGATCCTGGGCGGGGTCGCGGGCGACGCGGCGTCGGCGACGGGATTGCGGGTCGGCACGCCCGTCCTGGTCGGTGCCGGCGACTTCCCGACGGCGCTCTTGGGCTCGGGCGTTTGCCGTCCGGGGCTCGCCTCGGACGTGACCGGCACGTCTTCCATCGTGACGCTGATCGCCGAACGGCCGCTGTTGGCGCCCGAGATCTCGAACCTCGCCACGGTCGAGGGCAACTGGGGCGGCTTCGTCCTCCTCGATGCCGGCGGCGACTCGGTCCGCTGGGCGCGGCGCGCCTTCCACGCCAACGCGCTCGGCTACGACGCGATCGCCGAGGCCGCCAAGGAGGCGTCGGCCGGGGCAGACGGGCTGTTCTTCCTGCCCTACCTGAGCGGCGAGCGGCTGGGGGCGGCGCCGAACTCGCGGGCGCAGTTCTTCGGCCTCACCGCCCGCCACGGCCTCTCCCACCTGCACCGCGCCGTGATGGAGGGCGTCGCGTTCGCCGTCCGCCGCCACGTCGCCGCGATGCGCGACGCGGGCGCGGCGCCAGAACGGATGATCGCCACGGGCGGCGGGGCCAAGTCGGACTTGTGGCTCAAGATCAAGGCGAGCCTCTACGACGTCCCGCTCGTCGTGCCCGAGGAGCCCGAGGGCGGGATCGTCGGCTGCGCCGCGCTGGCCGCCGTCGCCACCGGCCGCTTCGCCGCGCCGGGGGCGGCGGCGGACGCCCTCGTCCGCCACGGACCCACGATCGCCCCCGACCCGGCGTGGCGCGAGCGCTACGCCCAGATGGCGCCGATCTTCGAGCGCCTCCATGAGACGGCACAGGGCTTCTACGACGACCTGGACGCGCTCGACGGGGACGACGCCGGGTGAGGCGGAACCGACGGGCGCCACGCGCGTTCGGACGCCATGCGCGCGACGATTCTGCACAATCCCAACAAGACCGCCACGGGGGATTTTACCCAAGCGCGGCTGGCAAGCCTCTTCGCCGAGACCGGGTGCGATACCGATTGGCATTCGGTGAAGGATGAAGGTCTGGAGACCGCCCTTAGACGTTCCTGCGACCTCTTTATCGTCGCCGGCGGCGACGGCACGGTGGGCGACGTGTTCACGCGCCTGCCCGAGGACGCGCCGCCGGTCATGATCCTGCCGCTCGGCACGGCCAACAACATCGCCCAGGCACTCGGCCTCGGCGGCGACGTCGAGACCCTCGTCCGCGGCCGCCGGGGGATGCGCCCGCACCCCTTCGACCTGGGCACCGCGCGCGGCCCCTGAGGCCGCCGCCGCTTCGTCGAGGGGGTGGGCCTAGGCGCGCTCGCCGAGGCGGGCGGCGACGTCAAGGCCCGCCGCGTGTCGTCGGGCGACAAGACGAGGCTCGGGCGCGAGCGCCTCGTCGAGCTGCTGGAAACACGGGCACCCTTTATGCTGGACGCC
Source organism: Geminicoccaceae bacterium (assembly GCA_965217265.1). GTDB lineage: Bacteria > Pseudomonadota > Alphaproteobacteria > Geminicoccales > Geminicoccaceae > JAGRGG01. The sequence continues at coordinate 1,159,544 of CBDCHP010000011.1, forward strand.
CGCCTCGACGGTAAGGCGCTGCCGGACGCGGTTTTGCTGCTCGAATGTCTGAACATCCCTCGAACCGGCCCCGCGCTGCGGCTAACGGAGGGCGATCCGGGCGACGGACTGTTCGAGGTGGTGCCGGTCGAACTGGGGCGGCGCGACGGCCTGCGGGCCTGGGTCGGAGCGGACGCCCCAAACACTGCCCCGCTGACCGTGCATTGCGGCCGCCGCCTCGTCTTCGCCTGGGCCGGGGTGTCCTTGCGCATCGACGACGACTTTTATCCCCCGCCGGCGGCGCCGACAGCGGTCGAGGTCGAGGTCCTGCCGGGCGCCGTCCGGGTCCTGTTGCCGCGACCACCACTGGGAGACGACCGCGATGCTCGCGCCTGAGACCCTGCTCGACCTGGAACGCATCGCCGTGGGCTTGGCGCGGCTCGCCGGCGCCGAGATCCAAGGCGCCCTCGGCAGCGCGCTCGCCGTGCGCTACAAGGGCGCCGATCCTGAGGAGACCGCGTTCAAGGACCCCGTGTCCGAGGTCGACCACCGGGTCGAGGCCATGCTGCGCGCTCGTCTCGCCGCCGATTATCCTGAGCACGACATCGTCGGCGAGGAGATCGACGAGCGGCCGGGCCGCGACCACAGCACGGTCTGGGTGATCGATCCGATCGACGGCACGGCCAACTTCGTCAACGGCTTTCCCTTGTTCGCCGCCTCGATCGGCGTCCTGCACGAGGGCGAACCCGTCGTCGGCGCCGTGTGGTGCTCGACGAGCCATAAGCTGCGGCCCGGCGTCTACCACGCCCGCCGCGGCGGGCGGCCGATGTTCGACGAAGAACCGCTCGTCATCGTGCGCGATCCGGGCGTGAGGCGGCGCTTGGGCGGCGACCCGGAGGGTTTGGCGGGCGAGGGCTTGCCCTGGGACGTGCGCAAGACCGGCTCGGCCGCGATCGAGTGTGCCTTCGTCGCGGCTGGCCTGTTGCAGGTCGCCCGCTTCGAGTCGCCCAACGTCTGGGACGTCGGCGGCGGCCTCGTGCTGGTCAAGGCGGCGGGCCTAGAGGCGCGCCACAAGCCGGGTGGGGCCTGGGAGCCGCTCGACCGCCTGCCCGTGCCCGAGCCCGGCAGACCCGCGTGGCGCGGCCCAGTTGTCTTGGGCGACGCTGAGGCGGTGGGCTTCTTGTGCGCACGTTTTGCTTGAACGCTCCGCGTGCGCTAGGCGCGCGGCCTTCTCTTTTTGCTACTTGTCGTTGGGGATTGGTCTCAACGCTGAAGCCAACCCCGATCAAAGTTGCAGAAAAGAAAAAGCCCCGCGCAGCGGACGCGCAAGCGTTCACCCACGCCCCCCGACGATCGCCGCCACCGCCTCGACCGTCCGCGCCAAGTGGCTCTTGCCGGCGGGCGTGGGGCCGTCGTCGAGGTAGGCGCCCTTGCCGGCGTGGCGCATCGGGCCGAGGGCGGTTTGGGTGATCCGGCCCTGGCGCAGCGCCGTGTTCCAGGGCGAGTGCGGCTGGATCGGCCAGCGGCCGGGGAAGACGATCGGCCCCAAGGGCACCACCCAGTCGCGCGTGCCGTAGAGGTTGTGCAGGTGGCGCACGGATCTGAGGCCCGGGTCGGCCGCCATGACGCCGCCGAGCGTGACCACCTCGATCGGGGCGTTCAGGCTCGCGTCCAAGTAGGTGGCGGCGCCGAGCGCAATCTGGCCGCCGCCGCTGACGCCCAAGAGCACGACGGGGACGTCGGCGCCCAAGGGATAGCCGGCGCGGACGAGGGCTTCGAGGATGATGCGCGAGGTGCCGTAATTGTAGACCGGGCCGTAGCGGTGGTCGGCCGATACGGCGACCTGGAAGGCGTTGCGCAGGTTGATCAGCATGGCGAGCGACCCGGCGCGGCCCTGGCGCTGGCGGTAGAGGAACCCCCACACGGCGGGAAACAGCCGCCGTCCCGTCGTCAGCGGCTGCCCGCCGGGGGCGTAGGGGAAGACGTCGCTGACGATGCGGGCGTCCGGCAGCGCCCGCGCCAAGCGTTCGAGGAAGGCGACCTCGCGCTGCAGGAGGATCTTGCCCGAGATCGAGCCGATGCCCGACATGAAGACGAGGTAGACGCGCGCCGGGGGCCGTCCTGCCGGCGGGGGTTCGGATGTCGAGGGCTCGGGCGTCGGCAGGGGCTCGTGGAACCAGCCGGCCCACCAGCCGAGCGATTCCAGGGGCGACAGGGCGGCGGTGAAGGCAAGTGCGAGGAGGCCGACGAGCAGCAGACGTTCGAGCAGCTCGGTCACGGCCCCCCCGGCGACTCGCGCTTGGCCCGCTCGACCAGGAGCTTGAGCATCGAGGCCGGCCGCATGTCGAGCGGGCGCCCGGCGGCGAGGATCTCAAGCCGGGCGAACATCTGCGAGAACAGCCGGTCGAACGCGGCGCGCAAGGCCAGCGTGACGAGCCAGCCGAGACCGGCGCAGAGGAGCGCCGAGGCGAAAGGCAGGCCGAACGCGACGCGAAGGCCGAGGACGAGGGCGACCAGCACCCAAACGTCGAGGACGCGGTTCAAGACCTCGCCGAAATAGGGGGCGAGGACGAAGAAGCCGAACAGCCGCGGCGCGTAGCTGAGCGCCACGACGCCCAAGAGCGCGAACGGGCCGGTTGCCTGCCGCAGCACGACCTCGGCCGTGAGCCAAAGGCCGAACGCGGTCGCGGCGACGCCGGCGACGTAGACGAGGCCGGACAGGCACAAGCTCAAGACGAAGCGCCACGGCCGGACGCGGTTGAGCAGCAGGATGACGCCCTGCCCGCCCAGTTCGGAAGCGCCGGCGAGGAAGGCGACGGCGTAGGCGGCGCGGCGCGCGGCCGGGATGAAGGCGGCCGCCTGAAAGGCGGCGGGGTCGAGGAGGAGGGCGCGCCAGACGAGTTCGAGGACGTCGCTTAGCACGGGGACGAGCCGTCGCCGCGCGCGAGGCAAGCCTCGATTGCCGGCCACGCCTCGATCGCGGCCTGCCGTCCGGCCCCGATCAGCTCCTCGGCGCGGTGGAAGTGGTAGAGGCGCAGGTGGCCGATCTTGGGCACGATGGTGACGTCGGCGGGGTGAAGCGCGGCGCGGGTGCGGGCCAGCTCCTTGATCACCGTGCCGAACGCCGCCGTGACGACGCGCACGATGCCGCCGTCGCGGACGCGGCCGTTCACCACCTTGAGGGCGAAGAGCCCTTGGTACTCGCCGGCGACGTCGATCGCGATCACCCGCTCGGCGCCCAGCTTCAAGCAGACCGAGGTCGGCACGGGGTTCTTCATCCCGCCGTCGACCAGGAGGCGGTCGTCCTTGACCACGGGCGTGAAGATGCCGGGCAGCGAGATCGAGGCGCGAATCGCGTCGGCGACCGGGCCGTCTTGCAAGATCGCCTCGGCGCCGGCGATCAAGTCGGTCGCGACCACGGCGAACGGGATCGGCGCCGCGGCGAAATCGACGTCACCCAGGTGCTGCCGGACCAGCCTCATGATGCGGGTGCCGCCGAGCAGCCCGCCTCTCCCGAGGCGCAGATCAGCGTGGCGCAGCATCAAGCGCCAGTCGATGGCCGTCATGACCTCTTCGAGGGCGGCCATGCGATCGAAGACGTAGGCCGCACCGACGACGGCGCCGATCGAGGTGCCGGCGACGATATCGGCCTTGACCCCGCGCTCGCCCAGGACCTGAAGGACGCCGATGTGGGCGAGGCCGAGCGCGGCGCCGCCGCCGAGCGCCAAGCCGAGGCGCGGCCGCTGCTTGTTGTCCGTCGTCGCCGTTCGCATCAGTCCTGGTCGTAGGGGTTGTCGCCGTGGCGAAAGGCGAGCCGGACCGGCACGCCGACGAGGCCGAAGCGCTCGACGAAGCCGGAGAGCAGGTAGCGCTTGTAGGCGCCGGGGATCTGCTCGGCCGGCTTGTTGGCGAACAGCGCCACGGTGGGCGGACGGGTCGCGGCCTGGGTGGCGTAGCGGATCTTGATCCGGCGGTTTTGCGTCATCGGCGGCGGGTTGGCCGCCAGCGCCGCTTGCAGCCAGCGGTTGAGCTGACCGGTCGAGATGCGGCTGTTCCAGCGGTCGTGCGCCCCGACGACGGCCGGGAGCAGCCGCTCGACGCCGCGGCCGGTCAGGACCGAGAGCGGCACGAAGGGCAGGTTCTTCACCTGCGAGAGCCTGTGCTGCAGCCGGTAGAGGATCTCGGCGCGCGCCTCCTTCTCGTCTTCGACGAGGTCCCACTTGTTGGCGGCGACGATGAGCGCCCGGCCCTCGTCGAGGGCGAGGTTGGCGATGGCGAGGTCCTGCTTTTCCAAGGGCTGCGTCGCGTCCAGCATCAAGACGACGACGTGCGCCTCCTTGATCGCCCGCACCGACTGGCTGGCCGAGATCTGCTCCAGCCGCGCCTCGATCCTGGCCTTGCGGCGTAGGCCCGCCGTGTCGACCAGCTCGATCAAACGGTCCTTCCAGCGCCAAGCGATGCGGATCGCGTCGCGGGTGAGGCCGGGCTCTGGCCCGGTGAGCTGACGCTCCTCGCGCAGGAGACGGTTGACGAGCGACGACTTGCCGACGTTGGGCCGACCGACGATGGCGAGCTTCAAGGCGCGCTCGGGCGCGTTCTCTGACCCGTCTTCACCGGGTGCATCCTCGCCCTCGTCGAGCGGGGCGTCAACGGGCGCGTCCCCGCCGGGCATGTCTTCGGCGGCGCCGCGCGCCAAGTGAACTTCGAGTGCTTCGGCCAACTCGTCGAAGCCGAGCCCGTGCTCGGCCGAGAGCCAGACCGGCTCGCCGAGGCCCAGGTCCCAAGCACCGGCGGCCTCGGCCTCGGCGGCGCGGCCCTCGCACTTGTTGGCGACCAGGATGACGGGCTTGGACGTCCGGCGCAGCATCGCCGCGACGTCGCGGTCGAGTGCGGTGACGCCGGCGCGGGCGTCGATCAGGAGGAGGCCGACGTCGGCCTCGTCTAGGCCCTTGAGGCTCTGCGCCACGAGCCGGCCGCTCAACGGGCCGTCGAGGCCGACTTCGAGCCCGGCCGTGTCGATGACGCGAAAGGCGTGGTCGAACAGCCTAGCCTCGCCCTCGATCCGGTCGCGGGTGACGCCGGGGGTGTCGTGGACCAGCGCCCGCCGCCGGCCGACGAGGCGGTTGAAGAGGGTGGACTTGCCGACGTTCGGCCGGCCGAGGATGGCGACGGTGGCGGGGGGCATGGGAGGGCTTCAGCGGTAGGCGACGAGGTCGCCGCCGTCGGTGAGAACGTAGAGCGTTCGATCGGCGACGACAGGGGGCAGCGAGACGGCGCCGGGCAGGTCGATGCGGCCGAGGACTTCGCCGGTGTAGGGCGAGACGCTGATCGCCTCGCCCTCGCTCGACGCGAGGAGGAGCCGGTCGCCGGCGAGCACGGGTCCCGTCCAGTAGACGCGGCGCGAGTTCGGGTCGTCGGGCTCCAAGAGACGCTGCAAGGGGCTGATCCAGCGCACTTGACCGCCATCGCGCAGGATGGCGACCAACTCGTTGCGTTCGCTGAGGACGTAGGCGTAACCGCCGGCGACCCAGGGCGTGCCCGCGGAGGCGATCTCGACGTCCCAGAGCCGCCCGCCGTCGGCGAGGCGAATGGCCGCCGTCTCGCCGCCGTTGCCGGCGACGATCACCCGATCGCCGGCGATGACGGGGGCACCCGTGATGCCGCCGATCGTGTTGATCGCGAGCGTGCGCCGCGGGCGCAGCACCGTGTCCTGCCACACGGCTTGGCCGCTCTCGGCGTCGAGGCCGACCACGTCGCCCGAGGAGTAGGCGGCGACGACGGCGTTGCCGGCCGCGGCCGGCACGGCACCCCCTAAGATGCTCGCCTGCTCGGGAAAGCCGGCGTACTGCCAGAGGACCTCGCCGCTCGAAGCGTCGAGGGCGAAGGTCTGGTTGGCGCTGGTCGTGACCAGGACGCGGCCGTCGGCCAGCGCCGGTGCCGTGCGGATCGGGGTCAGGAGCGGGCGGCGCCAGACCTCGCGCCCGTCGCCCGCGTCGAGGGCCAGGACCATGCCCGTGCCGGTGGTGGCGAAGACCCTATCCCGCCCGAGCGCCACGCCGCCGGCGCGCAGCCGGCCGTCGCCCTCCAACCCTTCCGGCACGACGCGCCAAAGGCGCGCCCCGTCGGCGCTCGCGTGGGCCGAGACGGCGCCCTCGGCGTCCATCGCGTAGACGGCGCCCGCACCGACGACGGGCGGGCTCAAGATCCGTTGTCGGCTACCATCGCCGGCCCCGATCGAGGCCCGCCACGCGAGCGCCAGGTCGTCGGCGAGGTCCAGGTGGCCGGGGTCGTGCGCGGCACCTTGCATCGCCTGCGGCCAGTCCGGGTTGGCGTTCGGGGTCGGCAGCACGATCGGCAGATCGGCGATCGCCGGATCGGCGGCGACGTCCTGGTTGATGAGCAGGACCGGCACCCGCTCGCCCGGCAAAGGCGGGGCCTCGTCGGCGCCGAAGTAGCCGTCGCCGCAGCCGGTGAGCTGGAGCAGGGCGAGAACGAGCAGCGTCGACCGCGGGCGGCTCACGACGCGGCCCCCCCGGCCGGGTCGAGCGGCGCGCCCAACGCCGCGAGCAGTTCGGCCGCGCGCCCGCGCAGGCCCGGCGGGGCCGAGGGCTCGTTCGCCACCTCGCGCAGCCGTTCGATCGCGCGCCCGGTGTCGCCCCTGGCCAAGTCGGCCAGCGCCAGCATCTCCTTGGCCGAGTGGCGAAACGGGCGGTCGGCCGCGACGAGCGGGGTCAGCGCCGCCTCGGCGGCGTCCGCGTCGCCGGCTTCGAGGTGGTTCATCCCGGCCATCAAGGCGGCGGCGTCGCTCAGGATCGGATCGGCGCTCGACGCTTCGGCCCGGTCGAGGGCGGCGGTCGCGGCGTCGGCGGCGTTGGCGTTCAACGCGCTGCCCGCTTCGAGCATCCGCGCCACCGCGGCCGGATCGCCGCCGAACGCGGCCGCCACGTCGGCGTAGGCCGCGGCCGCCGCGGCCGGATCCCCGCCCCGGCGCGCGTCGGCGGCGGCGAACGCCTCGCCCTGCTGCTTGAGCGAGCGCTCGCTCCAGGCGCGATAGCCGACGCCCGCCGCGGTGGCGAGCACGATCAGGACGACGAGGCCGATCAGATAAGCGCCGTAGCGCGACCAGAGCCGCTGCAGCCGGTCGCGCTGCATGTCCTCGTTGACTTCGCGGATGAAGGAATCGTCGATCGACACGCGTTACAGCTTTTGGTTGAAAAAGGTGGGCGGCGGGCGTTGCCGACAGCCGGCCGGACCGCTACCACGGGGCGCCCGGCGTCGCAATCGTGGCTCTTATGGGGTTGAGGACGGTTTGACAAGGGCGGCGGCCTCGCCGGATGCTGGGCCGTCCCCGCCGTGGAGGCCGATTCATGCCGAGGCTGTTCATCGCCATCCGCCCGCCCGAGGAGGCGGCGTCCGACCTGGACCGTCTGACGCGCGGCCTGCCCGCCGTCCGCTGGACCGACGCGGACGACTACCACCTGACGCTGCGCTTCATCGGCGAGGTCGACGCCGAAACCTTCTACGAGATCGGCGAGACGCTGGCCGACATCAGCCTGCCGCCCTTCGACCTCACCTTGAAGGGGATCGGCCAGTTCCCGCCGCGCGGCCCTTTGAAGCACCTGTGGGCCGGGGTCGAGCCGAGCGAGGACCTCGCCCGCCTGAAGCGGCGGATCGACCGGGTGGTGGGTGCCGCCGGCGCGCCGCCCGAGGCGCGCAAGTGGGTGCCGCACGTCACGCTCGGGCGCTTTCGCCTGCCCCCGCCCGAGCACCGCCTCGCCTCTTGGCTCGCGGCGCGCAACCTGTTCAAGGCGCGGCCCTTCCCGGTATCGTCGTTCGGCCTCTATTCGAGCCACCTGGGAAGCTACGGCGCCGACCATGTGCTGGAGGCCGAGTACGACTTCGTCACCGGCACGATGGAGCGGGTCTGAGACTGCGCCGTGGCGGGCTTGGGGCCGGCAACCCAAACCCGCCACGCCTCAAGATCGAACGGCTAGTTCGCCATGAAGACCGGCAGGTCGGCGTGGGCCAGGATGTGCGAGGTGGCGCCGCCGAAGATCATCTGCCGCAGCCGGCTTTGGGTGTAGGCGCCCTTGAACAGCAGGTCGCCGCCGAGTTCGGCCGTCATCGCGAGCAGCCGCCCGCCGACCGAGGCGCCCTCTAGGGGCACGTGGGCGTAGGTCGCCTCGATGTCCCGCCGCCGCAGGACCTGGGTCAGCTCGTCGCCCGTCGGGCCCTGCACGCTACCGTTCTCGACGGTGAGCACCGTGACCCGCTCGGCCCGGCGCAAAAGGTCGATCCCGAGCCCGATCGTGCGCGCCGTCTCGCTCGCGCCGTTCCAGGCGACGACGACGTGGCGGCCGAGCGTTCTCGGCGGCTTGGGCGGGGCGACGAGGACGGGGCCGCCGCTCTCGAACAGGGCCGTCTCCAGGGCGGCGGTGCCGGGGCCGACCCAGTCGTCGACCGGCCGCGCCACGACGATCAGGTCGAACAGCCGGCCGCGCTGGGCGAGCGTGTTGCCGCCCTCGGCGTTGTCGACGCGCCAGTCGGCGCTGACGTTCTCGTCCCACCCTTTCTCGTCCCCGTCGCCCGGCCGCCGCAGCCCTTCCTCGGTCATGAAGGCGGTGAAGGCGGCGATCGCCCGCTCGCTGCGCCCCTTCGCCTCGCGCTCGAAGCCGGCGACGAGGTCGGGGGCGGCGGCGATGAAGCCGTCGGCCCCGGCGACGATCACGTCGGGCCGCGACGGGCGGACGTGCAGGCCCTCGACGTAGCCGCCGTCGAGCCGGGCGACGAGGAGTGCCGTCTGCAGGGCGGCGGCGAGGCCGGGATTGGGATCGAGGTTGAGCAGGATCGTTCGCATGATCGTCTCCGATGGAGGCTTGATCGCAGGGCGGCCCTAGTCCCGCAGCGGCCCGCCGGCGTCGCTCAAGATGCGATAAAGGTCGGTCTGCCGCGGGCGGGAAAGGCCGGCGCCCGGCGGCAGGGCGTAGACCGGGGCACCCCTAGCGACTGTCGACTCCAAGAGTACGCCCTCGGCGTCGGCCGCGACGATCGCGCCGTCGACGTCGATCGCGAGCAAGGGCAGCCCGTTCTCGCGCGCCCGCGTGCGCACGAGCGCCTCGCCCAGGGCGGCGTCGGGCGGCGGGTCGAGGCCGAGGCCGAGCAGGGCTTGGGCACCGGCGAGTGTGAGCGCCCGCGCCGTCTCGGGGTCGAGCAGGTCGCCCGCCGCCAGCAGGCCGAGCCTGACCTTCAGGCACGGGACCAAGGTGAGCCACGCGCCCGGCGCCAGCGACGGGTCGCTCAAGTGGGTGGCGCGGTAGTGCGCGAGCGCGCCCCGATCGGGATCCGCCACCTGCAGCGCCGCGTGGCGGGCACCCTTGGTCTGCTCGACGAACCACCAAGCGAGCGGGCGCCCAAAACGCCGCGAGTGGGCGATCATCGCGTCGGCGAGCGCCCCGTCCGACGCCTCCCCGGCGGGGGGGCCCCGGCGCTGACGGCAAACGGTGAGGTCGGCCGCACCGCCCGGCCCGCCATCCTCTTCCCCGTCCCAGACCGCGATTCGCAAGCACACCTCCTCGGCCGGCATTCCAACCATGACAGAAGTTTCATTACAGCGCAAAGTCACGCAAAGGCACCTATGTTAGTTAGTCCTCCAGCGCATCCCGCCCGCGGCGGTACCGCGCCGCCCTTCAAGACGAGAAGAACAGAGAGAACCCAGATGACGAACACGCTCTTCAAGCCGCAGTCGTTGCGACGGGCCCTCGCCGGTGCCGGCGCGCTCGCCCTCGTCGTCGGCGGCGGCCTCGCCCACGATCAGGCCAAGGCGGCCCAGCAGGAGGGTCCGATCACCGATCAGGCCCGCGCCGCCATGCCGTCCTCGGTGCAGGGCTATGCCGACCTCGTCCAGGCGGTGGCCCCCGCCGTCGTCAACGTCCGCGTCGAGCGCGACGCCGCCCCCGTCGCGATGAACGAGGGTCCGAGCGGCGAGGACAGCCCGTTCAACAACCCCGAGATGCGAGAGTTCTTCGAGCGCTTCTTCGGCCAGCCGATGCCGCAGATGCCGGGGCCCGGGCCGGAGAACCGGGGCGACCGCCGCCAGTTGGGCGAGGGGTCGGGCTTCATCATCGACGCCGAGGGCTACATCGTCACCAACGCCCACGTCGCCGGCGGTGCCGACGAGATCACCGTAGCACTCCAGGACGGCGACGAGCACGACGCGAAGCTGATCGGCGTCGACGAGAAGACCGACTTGGCGCTGCTCAAGATCGAGACCGACCAGCCCCTGCCCTTCGTCGAGTTCGCCGACAGCGACAAGGTGCGGGTCGGCGACGCCGTGGTCGCGGTCGGCAACCCGTTCGGGCTCGGCGGCACGGTGACGAGCGGCATCGTCTCGGCGGCGGGCCGCGAGATCGGCTCCGGCCCCTACGACGACTTCCTGCAGATCGACGCCGCGATCAACCGCGGCAATTCGGGCGGTCCCACCTTCGACACCGATGGCAAGGTCGTCGGCGTCAACTCGATGATCTTCTCGCCGTCCGGCGGTTCGGTCGGGATCGGCTTTGCCATCCCCGCTAACCTCGTCAAGGAGATCGTCGCCGACCTGCGTCAGGACGGCAAGGTCGAGCGCGGCTGGCTCGGCGTACAGATCCAGGGGATCGACGAGGATCTGGCGAGGGCGCTCGGCCGCGACAACGAGGACGGCGCGCTCGTCGCCCAGGTGTTCGACGACAGCCCGGCGGCGAAGGCCGGCTTGAAGCAGGGCGACGTCATCGTCACGTTCGGCGACACCAAGGTCGAGCGCCTGCGCGACCTCACCACCGCGGTCGCCCGCACCGATCCGGGCCAAGCCCAGGACGTCGAGGTCTACCGCGACGGCAAGGAGCAGTCGCTCAAGGTCGAGGTCGCCTTGATGCCGGGCGACGACCCGACCCAGATGGCGGCGGCCGGACAGGACGACGACCAGCCGCGTTTGGGCATGTCGCTCGCCCCGCTCGACGACCAGGCCCGCGAGCGCCTGGGCCTCGACGAGGGCACGCAGGGCGTCGTCATCGCCGGCGTGGAGCCGGGCTCGTCCGCCGAGGAGAAGGGCCTGCGCCAGGGCGACGTCATCATGGAGGTCGCGGGCAAGCAGGTCGCCGACCCCGAGACGGTCGTCCAGGCGGTGCAGCAGGCGGCGAAGGACGGCGACAAGCTCGTCCTCATGTCGGTCCGCCGCGACGACAGCAACCTGTTCGTCGCCGTGCCCTTCGACGCTTCTTAAGGTCCTAAAGGTACCCGCTTCCTCGACGCTGGGGGAGGCCGCGACCGTCGCGGCTTCCCCCTTTTCCTGATCTCACCGCCTTCGCGCGGAGGTTTGCCATGAAAATCCTGGTCATCGAGGACGACGTCTCGGCCGCCGCCTACATGGCCAAGGGCCTTGAGGAGAGCGGGCACGCGATCGACGTCGCCCACGACGGCAAGAACGGCCTCCTGTTCGCCGCCACCAACGACTACGATATCCTCGTCGTCGACCGGATGCTGCCGGGCCTGGACGGGCTCGGCCTCGTCAAGACGCTGCGCGCCACCGGCAACACGACGCCGGTCTTGTTCTTGAGCGCGCTGGGGCAAGTCGACAACCGCGTCGAGGGCCTGCGCGCCGGCGGCGACGACTACCTCGTCAAGCCCTACGCGTTCAGCGAACTGGTCGCCCGCATCGAGGCCCTCACCCGTCGCGGCACCGCGGGCGACGGCGAGCCGTCGGTCACGACGCTGCGCTACGCCGATTTGACGATGGACCTGCTCGCCCGCCGCGTCGAGCGCGCCGGCAAACGCATCGACTTGCAGCCAAGGGAGTTCAAGCTGCTCGAAGTCCTCTTGCGCCACGCGGGCCAGGTCATGACCCGCACCATGCTCTTGGAGAAGGTCTGGGACTACCGCTTCGACCCGCAGACCAACATCATCGACGTCCACATCAGCCGGCTGCGCCAGAAGATCGACAAGGGCCACGACACGGCGCTGATCCACACCGTGCGCGGTGCCGGCTACAGCCTGCGCGTGCCCGAGACCGCCCACTAGGCGGCGGGGAAGGCCCGGTTGCGCCAAGTCCCGACGCGGGCGCTTAAATCCTCCACCTTCCGGCTGACGCTGGCCTACCTCGCCGTGTTCGGCGTCTCGGCCGCGGCCTTGATGGGCTTCATCTACGCCGCCACCGTCACCTTCATGGAACGGCAGGTCATGGCGACGATCGAGGCCGAAGTGCAGGGCCTGCGCGAGCAGTACGACATCGGGGGCTTGGGCGGCCTGATCCGCACGATCGAACAGCGGTCGAGCGACGCGCGCACCGGCGGCGTCTACCTCCTGCGCAGCCTGGGCGGCCTCAAGCTCGCCGGCAACCTCGACGATTGGCCGGAGAACGTGGTGTTCGAGGAGGGTGGCCGGATAACGCTCAAGACCGGGGCCGGCGTCCCGGCCTTGGCGCAGGCGTTCATCGTCGGCGGCACCACCCAGCTCCTCGTCGGCCGCGCGATCGAGGACAAGCGCGACGTGCAGGCGCTGATCTTGCAAGCGACGGTGCTGGGCACCGCGCTCATGCTGATCCTGGGCGTCGTCGGCGGGCTGATCCTCTCGCGCTGGACGCTCGGCCGTTTGGAGTCGATCAACCGCACGACGGCGCGGATCATCGGCGGCGACCTCGGCCAGCGCATCGCCGTGCAGGGCGCCCTCAAGGGCGGCGGCGACGAGTTCGACGAGCTGGCCGAGAACCTGAACGCCATGCTGGAGCGGATCGAGAAACTGGTGGCCGGAATGCGCGAGGTCACCGACAACGTCGCGCACGACCTGCGCACGCCGCTCACCCGGATGCGCTCGCGCATCGAGGTCGCCTTGTTGCGCCCGATCGACGGCGAGGCGGCGAGAGCGCTGCTGGAGGAGACGGTGAGCGACGCCGAGACGCTGATCGCCACCTTCGACGCGCTGCTCAACATCGCCCAGGCCGAGGCCGGCGAGCGCCGGACGTCCTTGGAACGGGTCGACCCGGCCGAGATCTGCCACGACGTCGTCGAACTCTACGGGCCTCTGGCCGAGGACCGCGAGATCGGCCTCGACCTGCGCGCGGCATCGAACCTCGCCGTTCTCGGTAACCGCCACCTCCTGGCGCAAGCGCTGGCCAACCTCGTCGACAACGCGATCAAGCACACGCCCGAGGGGGGCCGGATCGAGGTCACGGCGGCGCGGGCCGAAAGCGAGGTGGTCTTGAGCGTCGCCGACGACGGCCCCGGCATCCCCGCCAACCTGCGCGACAAGGCGCTCGAACGCTTCGCCCGCCTGGAGCCCGAGCGCTCCGGCCCCGGCAACGGCCTGGGCCTCAGCCTCGTCAAGGCGGTCGCAGCACTGCACGAGGCAAGGCTCGAACTCGACGACAACCGCCCCGGCCTCGTCGTCCGCCTGCGCATGGCGGCGGCGCCCGGGCGCGGGCACGCGACGAACGCGCGCGAGGGTGTTTCGGCGGGGGCTTGAAGGTTATCCCCAAGCGCGGCAGCGAGAAGGCGGCGTCGCGCGGGTAGCCACGCTTCTTGGCGTACCACGCGGCCATCAGCATGAGGGCGGCTGCCATCAGCGCCCGGGGACGAAGCCGGCGGCGAACGGTTGCCCGACCGAGAACTCGGTGTCGCAGCCGGCCTTCTTCATCGCCTCGATCTCGCTCGTGCCGAGCCCGCCGGCGTCGACGACGGCGGCGCCCGACATGCCGGCGAGGATGACCGAGGCGCCGCATATTGACGTGGCCGAGACCGCCTCGGAGCCAGCCGACGAGCGCCTTGGCGAAGTCGAAGATGCGGTGCGTGATCCCGGCCGTGTTCATCAGGTTGCCGGGCAGGATGAAGAACGGCACCGCGAGCAGGGGAAAGCTGTCGACGCCGTTGACCGTCCGATGCACGACGACGAGGTCGGGCACGCTGCCCGAGAGGACGACGTAGAGGAGCGAACTCAAGCTGAGCGCGATCGCGACCGGCACGCCGATCACGATGAAGGCGAAGACGAGCACGAACAAGAGCGCGAGCATGGGCCTCCCCCATCGGCCTTTGCCCCAGCGGTAGCCGACCGAAGCGGGCGGCTCTACGGGCGGCGGCCCGGCGCGGTGCCAAACAGCTTGAACAGGTCGGCGACCGCACGACCCGCAATGGCCTGCCTCGCTCCGGCGTCGGGCCGCGCATCGGGAACGCGGTGGAGTGCCAGGATCTGCCGATCGGCGATCAGGAGGCCGTAGAAGCACCCGTAGACGGCCCGCGTGTCCGAAAAAGCGAGGCGTCCGTCGGCGCGCAGCCGGTCGAGCAGCCGTTTGATCCCCGGCGCCGATCGATCCCGGCCGGCCGCGACCAGGACCCGGCTGAGTTCCCCCGAGGCGTCGCCCAGCGCCGCGCGGTTGATCGCGAGCGAGGCGGGCGACGTCAGCAGGTCGAGGAGGCGCGCGCCCGCCTCGACCAGCGCCGCGCGCGGGGCGGCGGCGTCCTCGACACCGTCCAGGGCGGCGTTGAGCGCACCCGCCTGCCGCGCGACGAGGGCGGCCAGGATCGCGCCCCGGTCGGCGAACAGCGCGTAGAGCGTGTTCTTCGAGCACCTAGCCTTGCGGGCGAGCGCGTTCGTCGTGACGGCGTCGAGGCCGTCGGCTTCGAACGCCACGGTCCGCGCCGAAGGGGACGGCCGACGCCCCGTCGCGGCCTTCCGCGTGCCGCTCGGTCGGCCGGGGAGGCTGGAGCTGTCCGCCACGGTGGCGATGCCCGACGGCCTCCCCGATGCCATGCCCGCCAACGACCGCCGATCGGCCGCCGTCCACATCGTCGACGGCAAGCTCCGCGTCCTGCTGATCGACGATGAGGCCCGCTGGGAGTTCCGCTACCTCCGGGCCGCCCTGGAACGCGACCCGAGGGTCGACCTCGACGTCGTCCTTCTCCACCCGCCGACGCCGGCCGCCGGCGCCCGTCCCACCTTCCCCAACACCCTGCCCGAAGCCCCGGGGCCCGACGCCGACGCCCCCGACCCGCTGGGCGACTTTGACGCGATCATCCTCGGCGACCTGCCGACGGCTCATGCCCCCGACGACCTCTGGCCTCGCCTCGACGCCTACGTCTCGACCTTAGGCGGAACCCTCGTCATCGCCGAAGGCCCCAAGGCCCGCCTCGCCCCTGGGGGCTTGCCGAGGATCGCCCTCGGGATGCTGCCGGTCGACGACCCCCGCCCCATCCCGGTCGACCCTTCGGCGATCGACCCCGACCGCGCCGCCCTGCCCAGCGGCGTGGCGGTGGCCCCCGCCCCCGGCCTCGACGAGACCCCCGGCGCCTGGCCGATGCTCGAGTTCGACGCCGACCCCCGGGCCAGCCGCGATGCCTGGTCCCGCCTGTCGCCGCTCCCCTGGGCCCTCGCCGGCCGACCGAAGCCGGGGGCGACGGCCCTGCTCGTCGCCGGGGACTCGAAATCCTCCTCCGATCCGACGGCTGCCGCCGTGGTCGCGGCCCACCCCTACGGCCTCGGCCGGGTCCTCTGGGTCGGCACCGACGGCACCTGGCGCTG
Organism: Geminicoccaceae bacterium; assembly: GCA_965217265.1. Taxonomy (GTDB): domain Bacteria; phylum Pseudomonadota; class Alphaproteobacteria; order Geminicoccales; family Geminicoccaceae; genus JAGRGG01. The sequence continues at coordinate 1,175,063 of CBDCHP010000011.1, forward strand.
GCGAGTCCGGGTCGGCGACGCCTACCACCACCGCTTCTGGGGCCAGGTCGTCCGCTGGGCGTCCTCGTCGCCGGGCCCGTCCGGCAACCGCCTCGTCCGCTTCGAGGCCGATCCCCCCCGAACCCCCGAAGGTCTCCCCGTCACCCTCCGCGCCCGCGTCTCCGCCAACCTCCCCGAAGTCCCCCCCGACCTCCTGCTCGCCGCCCGAATCCTCCCCGCCCCCGCCCGGAGGAATCCCGAAATCGAGAATCCAACATCCTCCCGAACCCGCAATCCCGCATCCGCAATTCCCGAATCCGGGAGCGACGCCGGGCCGATCGCGATCGTCCCCCTCCGTCCGTCCCTCGACCGCCCCCGGAGCTTCGAGGCCGCCGCCCCGCCGCTGCCCCCCGGCCGCTACCTCGCCGTCCTGGACGTGCCCACGCTCGCCGAATCGTTCGATGCCGAGGGGCTCCCCGCCCCTTCGACCACGTTCGACGTCGGCCCCCCCGAGACCGGCGAACTGCTCGACCTCGCCGCCGATCCGGCCCCGCTCCGGCAACTGGCCGAGGCCACCGGAGGCCGTCTTCTCCGCGACGTCGAGGCCGGCCTCCTCCCCGGACTCCTCGACGCTCGGGTCGTCGATCGCCCTCGGACCGATGCCGAACCGCTCTGGGACACCCCCTTCGCCCTGCTCCTCGTCTTCGCCCTGCTCGCCGCCGAGTGGCTCCTCCGCAAGCGTGTCGGCCTCCCCTGACCGTCGAACATGCCCGAGCGGCCGTCGCGTGCATCTCGTTGCCCCTTGTCGCCAAGGCGTCCTTTGAGTTGGACTGGGAGACCGCGGACCGTTAGTTCTCGGAGGAATTCGGCCGGGAGTTCGGCGACGCCTGACCGAGCGTCGCGGCGATCTTCGGCCCGCGCGTCGACATCCGATCGGCCGCGCGATCCCGTGGCCGAAACGGCCCTCGGACACGTCCCGAGGGCGTACCCTTGAGCCGTTGTCCCGGACCGTAGCGAATTGCCGACGACTTGAAATCGGGGTCGAAATCATCTATGATAGACAATTGTTGAGCCCCCGGACGTGGAAGTCGACGCAATGCTGGACTTCCCTCGGACCGTTGCGACGTCGAGGCCGCCGGTCCTTCCGGTCCGCCCTTTCGAATCGTTGCTGGGACTCACCCGCCTGCAAAAGGTCCGCCCGATCCCTCGACGACGGGGGCGCCTGCTGACGGGCCCGACGTTTCTGAATTCTAAGGTGTCGCCCCGCCTCCAACGACACCGGACCCTCCACCCCGGAGGATCACGCAAGCGATGCCGATCACGACCCCTCCCAGCCCGAATCCCCGATCGCGGACGCTGCTCGCGACGCTGGCCGCCGCGACGCTGACCGCCGCATCGGCCTCGGCCGCCGTTGACGAATCCCCGGGCGCCCGGATCTATGCCGAGCAGTGCGCCGAATGTCACGGCCCCGAGGGCCAAGGGTCCGAACTCGACTATCCGTACCCCCTCGAAGGGGAACGCTCTGTCGACGGTCTGACCGCCTTCATCGACCGGAAAATGCCCCCCGGCTTCGCCGAGGAGTGCGTCGGCGACGACGCCGAGGCCGTCGCCCGGTACATCTACGACGCCTTCTACTCCGAGATCGCCCAGGCCCGCAACGCCCCGCCTCGGATCGAACTCGCCCGCCTGACCGTCCGGCAGTACCGCAACGCCCTGGCCGACCTCGTCGGCTCGTTCCGATGGGAGCCCGAGCGGGTTGAGCAGCGCGGCCTCCGCGCCGAGTATTACGACGGCCGACGGTTCCGAGGCAAGGACCGGGTCTTCGAGCGGGTCGACCCCGAGGTCCGCTTCGACTTCGGCACCGAGAGCCCCGACCCGGCGGACGAGGACTTCCAGAATCCGAACCTCTTCGCGATCCGCTGGGAAGGCTCGATTTTGTCGACCGAGTCGGGGGACTTCGAGTTCATCGTCCGGACCGAACACGCGCTCCGGCTCTGGGTCAACGACCCCGAGACCCCCTTGATCGACGGCTGGGTCCAGTCGGGGGACTTGACCGAGCACCGGGCCTCGATTGCGTTGCTCGAAGGGCACGCCTATCCGATCAAGCTAGAATTCTCCAAGGCGAATCAGGGGGTCGACAAGGACCGCGAGGAGGAGCCGGAGATCCCGGCGTCGATCCGACTGGAGTGGGTCCGCCCCCGGTCATCGGCCGAGGTGATCCCGGCCCGTCACCTGAGCCCCAAGGACGCCCCGGAGGTCTTCGTCTCCACCGCCCCCTTCCCGCCGGACGACCGCAGCGTCGGCTACGAGCGCGGCACCGCCGTCTCCTCGGCCTGGGAGGAGGCGACCACCGAGGGGGCCATCGAGGCCGCCGGCTACGTCGCCGAGCACCTCGACCGCCTCGCCGACATCGGCCGCGACGACGAAGAGCAGGAGCGATCCGAGAAGTCCCGCAGCTTCGCCGCTCGATTCGTCGAGCGTGCCTTCCGACACCCTTTGAGTGATGAGCAGCGGCAGCTTTACGTCGATCGTCAGTTCGACGAGGCCCCCGACGCCGAGACGGCCGTCAAGCGCGTCGTCCTCTTGACGCTCAAGTCGCCCCGGTTCCTCTATCTCGACGTCGACGGCGACCTCGACCCTTACGATGTCGCCTCCCGGATCGCCTTTACCCTCTGGGACGCCCTGCCCGACTCCGAACTGCTCAAGGCCGCCGCCGAGGATCGGCTGGGGACTGCGGAGCAGGTCGCCGAGCAGTCGCGACGGATGCTTGACGACCCTCGTGCGCACGCCACCCTTCGGGCCTTCTTCCTGAAGTGGCTGAAGGTCGAGTCCAACCCCGATCTCGCCAAGGACCCCGAGGCGTACCCCGGCTTCGACCTCGCCGTGGCCGCCGACTTGCGGACCTCCCTGGAACTGTTCCTCGACGATGTCGCCTGGGGCGACGATCCCGACTTCCGCCGCCTGCTGCTGGACCAGACACTCTTCCTCAACGGCCGGCTCGCCGATTATTACGGCATCGATCGGCCGGAGGACGCCCCCTTCGAGGTCGTCGAGGACCCCGAAGCCCTCGGCGAGCGCGCCGGGGTGCTGGCCCACCCGTACCTCCTGGCCAACTTCGCCTACACCTCGACCACCTCGCCGATCCACCGCGGCGTCTTCCTGGCCCGCAACGTCCTCGGCCAGGGGCTCCGCCCGCCGCCGGCCGCCTTCGCCCCCTTGGCGCCCGACTTGCACCCGGACCTAACCACCAGAGAGCGGGTTGCCCTCCAGACGAGCCCGGAGTCGTGCATGTCCTGCCACGGCATGATTAATCCGCTCGGCTTCGCCCTGGAGCGTTACGACGCCGTCGGCCGGTTTCGGGAGTCGGAGCACGACCGGCCCATTGACGCGGCCGGCTTCTTCGAGACCCGAGTCGGCGATCGCGCCGAGTTCGAAGGGGCCCGAGGGCTTGCCGAATTCCTCGCCGAGAGCGAGGAGGTGCACGAGGCGTTCGTCGAGCAAGCGTTTCACCACCTGGTCAAGCAGCCGATCCGCGCGTTCGGCCCCGAGGTCCTGCCCGAACTGACGCAAGCCTTCGTCGACTCGGGCTTTAACCTCCGCGAGTTGCTGGTCGAGATCGTCGCCCGGTCGGCCCTGGTCCCTCGGAGACCGGAGCCGATCGCCACCGCGTCGCACGATTGAATCCCGAAGGCCGTGAGGGCAGAAGACAGAAGACAGATTTCAGGACCGCAACGGAACCTTCGAATTCTGCCTTCTGGAATCTGCCTTCTGCCCTCTGGAATCCGCCTTCCGGGACCTGGAATCTGTCTTCCGCAATCCGTACCATCGCAGCCCGAAGGCCGGGCAACCCGTGCTCGGCCTTTCGCCATCGAAAAAAGGGAGCGAACCCCGAATGACCCACGCCACCACCCGCCGCGAGTTCGTCCGTCGCCTTGGCGTCGGCGGCGCCGCCCTGCCTTTCTTGATGAACCTGCCGAGCCTCGGACTCGGCGCCGGCTCGGACTCCGGCCCGTCTCGCAAGCGTCGCCTGATCGTGGTGTTCAGCCCCAACGGGATCGTCCCCAAAAACTTCTGGCCGGATGAGGAGGGGGACCTGGTCCTCAAGCCGATCCTCGAACCCCTGGCCCCGTTCCGAGACCGGACCTTGACCCTGCAAGGGGTCTGCGACAAGGTCCGGGGCGACGGCGACAACCACATGCGTGGCATCGGCTGCCTGCTGACCGGCACCGAGCTGTTCCCGGGGAACATCCAGGGGGGCTCCGACACGCCGGCCGGCTGGGCCAGCGGCCTGTCGATCGATCAGGAGATCAAGAACTTCCTCCAGGCCGATGAATCGACCCGGACCCGCTTCGGCTCCCTGGAGTTCGGCGTCATGGTCCCCGACCGCGCCGACACCTGGACGCGGATGTCCTACGCCGGGCCGAACAAGCCGATCGCGCCGATCGACGACCCGTACCAGATGTTCAACAAGCTCTACGGCCGGCGGAAGGACACCGAGAACCTCCGGAGCATCCTGGACGACCTCCAGGACGACCTCGGCCGGGTCCGATCGGCCGTCGCCGATGAGGACCGCAAGATCCTCGACGAGCACGCCGACTTCGTCCGACGGATGGAACGGCAGCTCGCCGACTCCCCGGCGCCCCAGGACCTCGGCCACGCCGTCCCCGAGCTGGAGCCGGGCGTCGACGACGAAGAGAACGACGCGATGCCGCGGATCAGCAAGATGCAGATCGACCTGCTGGTCAACAGCTTCGCGGCCGACTTCGCCCGGGTGGCGACGTATCAGATCACCAACTCCGTCGGCGGCGCCAAGATGCGCTGGATCGGCATCGACGAGGGGCACCACGGCCTCTCACACGAGCCCGACAGCAACGAAGAGGCGGTCGAGAAGCTCACCAAGATCAACACCTGGTACTGCGAGCAGGTCGCCTACCTCGCCCGGCGCCTCTCCGAGACCCCCGAGCCCGGCGGCCCCGGCACCTTGCTGGACAACACCTTGATCGTCTGGACCAACGAGCTGGGCAAGGGGAACTCCCACACCCTCAACGACATCCCCTTCGTCTTAGTCGGCGGCGGCCTCGACTTTCAGATGGGCCGCGCCCTGACGTACGACAACGCCCGACACAACAGCCTGCTCTTGTCCCTCGCCCACGGCTTCGGCCACCAGATCGACACCTTCGGCAACCCCGACTATTGCGGCGACGGCCCCCTGCCCCGCCTCACCTGATGGTCAAGCCCAGGGTCTACGTCGAGACATTGCCCGGAGACCACGATGACGCCCACCGAACCTGATCCGGTGATCGACGAGATCCGCGCGATCCGCCACCGGATCTCGGCACGGTTCGGCCACGACCCGCATCGGCTGGTCTCCCACTACCTCGACGAGCAGGATCGGCTTCGCCCTCGACTCATCGACCGCCTGGCCGTCGAGGACGATGGACCTCGCCCGACAGGCGAATTTTCCTGACCCGTCCAGTAATCGCCATGCCCACCGACTGGGGTTAGGATGACCCCGGCCACCCGGTCGAGGCTGGCCATCGTAGCATTTCTGAAATTCTGAGCGATTCTGCAAATTCTCCTTGCAGGGGATGGACAAAGTCGGTATGATAAGCTAGTTTCGATACCAGAATAAGGTACGACACGCTTCGACGTGAACACAGGATCACAAGGAACGAATCATGCGTACTAATTGGCGAACGCTCTTCATTTTTGCTGCTGCGACAACAATTCACATGCCGGTATCCGCTGGCTTCCTCGTCGAGGGGCCGATCCCGGAAAACAGCGTCCCTCAAGCATCCCACCAGGGAGCCAACGCCAACGTGTCCCTCAGCCCTACTCCTGTACAATATCTCACAGAAGCCTCAACCCTATTCCGGGACACCCTGGCAGATCAGTTTCCCGGTTGGACGTTCAATTACGCTGTGCCCACGGTCTATTATAACAGCTACCTCAATTTAAATGGCACTCTAACAATCCAAGCTTACAAAGCTACAGCAAATGAAAACTATGGCGGCGCACAGATTTATCTTGAATATGAAAGAGCCAATACAGACCCCATCATTGACAATCTTAGATGGATTCAACTTGTTAACACAAGCGACCCTCTCCCAGACACCCCCAACCCTGTGATCGACCCCTACGAGAGCGATGAGGACCCTGAGTTACCATTTTACTGGGACATAAATGGAAGCGATCCGACCTATATCGATTCGCATTGGAAAACCGGCGACACATATTTTTTTGGCGACGAGCCGAAAAGACCTTATCCCACCCCTCCTGTTCCCCCTGCTCTCATCAACGGTCTAACCTGGTCCGCCGATTTGCACCTTGCTTCATGGGATGGAACGCTGACCAACGGGGTCGGTTCGGTGACCATCTATGATGGCATCTCGTGGGGTTTTCTAATTCAGAAATATCCTCCATCCAACAATTCATCGGGCAATCGGCCATCATTGTCAGGCGCCGATAGGTGGTCTTCCAACCTCACTGCGGTTCCGGAGCCGAATAGCCTGACATTGGTTCTTTGCGGAGTTGTGGTTCTCGCCATCCCGATTTTCGTGAGAGGTAGCTGGATGAGACAACACTTCCGGTCGAGGCGGCGCGTTCTTTTCTTATTCTTTTTCACTTTCGCAATGGTGATTCTTGGCTTTTCGTTCAGGCATGTAAGCGGCCGAGCTGATATCGCAACCAAACCCAGGCCGTATACGAGTCTGGGTAATCACGAGTTCAACCAGCGAGCTTGCGTACTGCACGCCAAACTTGCGAAGCATGTTTATCGCATCGATGATCCAATCCTCCTGACAGCGGAAATTCTCAACAATGGAAACCTTCCCGTCACGATTTACAAATGCAGCTTCTGGCCGAATCACCGCGTGATTGTGACTAATGAACAAGGTGACGAGCTCCCGCTCACGCAAGAGGGTGAGCGGCACCTCACTAGGTTCGTGAATGGTGCATATCGTGATCGAAATTTACACATCGTATTGGAGGGTGGAGAATCCAACCGTGAAGGGCCCGTGGATATCTCTGCCCTGTATCACTATGTAGCGGGCCGCTATCAAGTCGAGGTGATCTATTCCGATCCCCTCCCGCCCACGCCGACGCGGCTGGTTTCCCATCGGATCCCGTTCGTCATCGAAGACGATTGAAGCGAGTCGAAACGGCCGGGGTCCATTGAGCGAATGGCGCCAGTCATCTTAGCGCGATGGCATGATCCGACATCCGCGCCCGAAGATCGGTGGTCGGAGCAGGTGAAGGCCGGGTATGGTTCGGGCATGAACGCCATGCCAACGATCGATGAGATGAGGCGCGTGACGTTGGAGCGCGACCGGGCTTATGACGGGATCTTCGTCCTGGGAGTGCGTCCGGGTGGCCGGGGGTCGTCCCGACCCCATCGAGAAGCCGATCGATCGCCAAGCGGCGTCAACGGCTGGGGTCGGGACGACCCCGGCCACCCGGACGCCGAAGGTTCGCGGTTTCAGGCTCCGGGATCGAGGAGTCGGGAGGCGACCAGGGCGGCCTGGAAGCCTCGGACGACGGCGGCGATCCGGACGGCGTCGTGGACCTGGTCCTCGCCGACCCCTTCGGCCAGGAGTTTGTTTTCGTGGGCGCGGATGCATGTCTCGCAGCCGGCCAGCGCGGCGCAGGCGAGCGAGGCGAGTTCGAAGGTGGCCTTGTCGGTCAATGGCCGGGCCATCCGTCCCATCCGGAGGCCGGCCTGGCGGTGCTGATAGCTCTCCTTGCCGACCATGTGGCGGAAACGGTAGTAGACCGTGTTCATCGCCATGATCGCGGCGGCGGCTCGGGCGTCGGCGAGGCTCGCGTCGTTGAGGTGCGCGCGGCCGTCGTCGCGGATCGCCCCGGCCAGGGCCTCGTCGCCGAGGAACAGGGCCGAGGTCAGGGCGACATTGTAGCGCTGCTCCGGCGACAGCGAACCGCCGCCGAGCACCGTGCCGAGGTTCAGGCGTAGATCCTTGGTGTCGTCGCCCAGGGCGGCTTTCAGGTCATCGAGCGTCGGCATGTTGGCTCCCGAAAGGTTATTATCAATCGGAGGGATCGCACGCAGAGCTGCGGAGTCGCAACGTCGATCAAGAGAACGCGGGCTCTCCTTCGCGACTCCGCGGCTCTGCGTGCGATCGTTCTCAGGCCGTGATGGTCTGCTGCCCCTTGGACCAGTTGCAGGGGCAGAGCTCGCCCGATTGCAAGGCGTCGAGGACCCGGAGCACCTCGTCGACGCTCCGGCCGACGTTCAAGTTATTGGCCGAGGCGAACTGGATCGTCCCCTCCGGGTCGACGATGAACGTCGCCCGCAGGCAGACGCTCTCGTCGGGGTCCAGGATGCCGAGGTCGCCGGCCAACTTCTGGGCCGCGATCAAGGGGTAGTTCAGCCCCCGGAGGGCGTCGTGCGAGGCGCACCAGGCGAGATGACTGAACTCGTTGTCGGTGCTGCCGCCGACGACCTCCGCGTCGCGGTCCTTGAAGTCGCCGAGCCGGAGGTTGAACTCGGCGATCTCGGTCGGGCAGACGAACGTAAAGTCCTTCGGATAGAAGAAATAGACGACCCAACGATCGGGATACGACTCGTTGTCGACGGTCGTCAGGCTCTCCTTCGAGGCACCCACGCAGGCATTGGCACGGAATCGGGGGAACGGGTCACCGACGGTCAGCACGGCAATCCTCCATCGCTCGATCAACACGGGCGGCTCAAGGCCGATCTGACTCTAGTTATAGGAGAGCACCGGCGATAAGTCGAATGCATTCGGCCGATCGATTTGATAAGCTAGGCTTATGGAAATCGCCCAGCTTCGATCGTTCTTGAAGATCGCCGAGCACGGCAGCTTCACCCGCGCGGCCGGGGAGATCGGCGTCTCGCAGCCGGCCTTGAGCCAGCAGATCGCCCGGCTGGAGGGGTCGATCGGCCGTCCGCTGTTCGACCGGCTCGGGCGATCGGTGGCCTTGACCGAGGCGGGGCGTATGCTCCGGGACCGCGCCGAGCGGATCGTGGACCTGGCCGACGACGCGGCCCGGGAGCTGGCCGACATCGGCGAAGGGGGGCGGCTGACGGTGGCGGCGATCCCGACGATCGCGCCGTTCTTGCTGCCGATGGTGCTCCGGGACTTCCGCCGCGAACACCCTTCGGCGGCGGTCCAGGTGGACGAGGAGGTCACCGAGACCCTGCTCCGGCGCTGCGGTCGGGGACTGTTGGACGTCGGCCTGCTGGCCCTGCCGGTCGACTTGCCGACGAACTTGGCGTTCGAGCCGCTCTTCGACGAGCCCTTGGTGCTGGTCTTGCCGACCGATCACCCGCTGTCGAGCCGCTCGGAGGTGCCGATCGACGCGGTCCGAGGCGAGCCGTTCGTGCTCTTGGGGGAGGGGCATTGCCTGTCGGACCAGATCCGGAACTTCTGCCAGCAGCGGGCCTTGCAGCCGATCGTCACCGGCCGGACCGGGCAGCTCGCGACGGTTCAAGAATTGGTCGCGCTGGGGCACGGGGTCTCCTTCGTCCCGGAGATGGCCCGACGGCTCGACTCCAGCCCGCACCGCGTCTACCGAACGATCGCCGGCTCGCCCCCGAGCCGGACCATCGCCGCCTGCTGGAACCCCGGCCGCTACCGGACCCGGCTCGCCCTCGCCTTGCTGGAGACACTCCGCTCCTACCGCCCCGGCTGACGCGGTGATCGATCGATCCCCCCGATCTCGTCGTATTATCGCCATGCCTGTCGCGTCGGCCGCGGGCTTATGTAAGGTACGTCCCTGGGCCTCGGATAGAAGGTCGGGGGGCGAGTTCCTTTCGAAACGCCCGGTTCATCGTCGATGACGTCACCTACTTCGCCGAGCCGTATTACCAGGACGGCATCGTCGCCCAGGCCGTCGACGACCCCAGGCGGCCTGACGCCGACGGTCCACGGTCAAAAGCGCGTCCCCGCCCGAGTCGTCGGGGGCGCGCCTGGTTGATCGGGCTACTGAACGACGATCTTCTCGACCTTGTCCTCGAAGAAGGCCAGATGGTCTTTGATCGCCGAGACCTCGGGCTTGGGCGATTCGTAGGACCAGGCGAGGTTCTCGACGACCCGTTCGCCGAGGGTGATCCGGAAGTAGCTCGCGTCCCCCTTGAAGGGGCAGTGCGTCGCGCGTTCGGTCGGCTCCATCGCCGCCATGACGACGTCGTCGCGCGGGATGTAGAGCACCGGGTCCATCCCCCCCTCGCGGAGGGCCAGGGCCCGATGGGAGTCGGCGATCGTCTTGCCGCCGAGGGTGACAAGCACCCGTCCCGGGCAAAGCTCGATGGTGATCTGATGGGCGCTGCTCATCGCGGAACTCCCACAATTCGGATCTGGTCGGCAACGTCTGTTGTGTCGGTCCGATCCGACGCCAGGCGGCCCGGATCGGCCGCAGCATCCTCAACGACGGTCCGTTCCCCAAGCATACGATGCGCCAGTCTCGGCATTGCAATTCGTTGATCGATGTATGCGTGAATGCAATCGTCGAGGCCCTTGCCTTGGATCCCTTATGATGATCGTTGGCGGTACGATCTTACGCAGAGTCGCGGAGTCGCGGAGGTGAGCCATCCCAAGTCTCCGCGACTCCGCGACACTGCGTGAGCGTTCGAGCGATCCCGGGAAGGGGGTGGGCGATGCGGTCGAGGCGGGTGCGGGATGTCCGGCGGAGGGTGACGCCGCACTGGGTCGGCGACGGGTTCCCGGTGCGGAGCCTGCTGTCGTACTCGGGCGATGGGGCGGCGATCAGTCCGTTCTTGCTGCTCGACTATGGGGGGCCGGCGGCGTTCGAGCCGTCGGAGACGCCCAAGGGGGTCGGCGAGCACCCGCACCGGGGGTTCGAGACGGTGACGCTGGTGATCCAGGGGGAACTGGAGCATCGCGACTCGGCCGGTAACCGGGGTGCGATCGGGCCGGGGGATGTCCAGTGGATGACGGCCGCCTCGGGCGTCGTCCACGAGGAGTTCCACAGCCGGGCCTTCACCCAATCCGGCGGCACGCTGGAGATGGTTCAGCTCTGGGTGAACCTGCCGTCGGCCGAGAAGATGGCCCCGCCGCGATATCAGGAGATCCGCCACGGGTCGATCCCGACCGTCCCTCTAGACGACGAATCGGGCGCCGTCCGCGTCATCGCCGGGTCGTATCGCGGGACCCGGGGGCCGGCGAGGACGGTGACGCCGGTCACGCTCTGGGACCTCACGCTCCGCGAAGGGCGTTCCGCGACCCTCGAATTGCCCGAAGGGCACTCCGCGGCGCTGCTCGTCCTCCGGGGGGCCGTCCGGATCGACGGCGAGAAGGCCCGACCGCCGGATCTCATCCTGTTCGGGCGAGACGGCGAGGGAATCACGGTCGATTGTCTCGAGGACGCCTCGGCCCTGCTCCTCGGCGGGGCGCCGATCGACGAGCCAATCGCCGGCTACGGCCCGTTCGTGATGAACACCCGAGAGGAGATCACTCAGGCGATGGACGACTACCGCGACGGCAGGATGGGGCACCTCGACTGATCGACGGCAGAGAGGAGAACGGCTGAGCGTTTTCGACAAGTAAGCCGAAACCTTACGGATGGGATTTCCCGGGTGAGACAAACTGAAACAACGAACCCGCCAGTGTACAGGCGCCTCCGCACTTGGTAGGATGCCGAGGCCGCCTCTCTCTTCGGGCAGGGACGTCTTGCCCCTTTCGGGAGAGATTGGTACGGGATCGCCCGCGATGACGTTCCCCAAGGATTGGCCGTCCAATTGTCCATCCGCCGACACGCCCGACGCGACCGGGGACGTGTTTCGGATCTCGAAGGAGGACCCAGTCACACAACAGGACATGTTAAGCCATCACGAAACGGGCAAGCTGCCCAAGGCCGACCCTTGTCTGCGCTGCGGCCTTTCCGTCTTTCTGGAGCTCGAGGATGCGTTGAATCAACAGAAGCTGCTGCCGAAACTCGGCAACAGGATCGCGAAGGCGCTCCTGGAGACAAACCATGGGAAGGCGTGCTTGACCAAAGGTCAGCAGCCGACGCACACGACTTGGTGGCCCTACGAAGAGGTCGATCGAGCTGCACTGTTCGTCGTCGTTCGGGACGTATCGTGATGTGGGAGATCAAGGGTAAATCGGTCGACCCAAAACGGTTCACGCCGTTCGAGCCGATCCGCGTCTTGAACCACTACGATGGCCCTCGAATCTTCACCTTTCACGATGAAGACGACGCTCCGTGCCTGGCGTGCTGGAGCGACGAGGACGAGGAGCGCGCGCGGTTCCTGGTGGTCGCGATCACCGATCAGATCATCGCGGACCTCGAACGTGGTCTCCTGTCGGTACGCGAAGCGTTGGCTCAGCCTCGTCTCTGGGTCGTTGATTGGGCAAGTGACGGCTCTCTCACCGGCGCTTGGCTAGTTGCCCGACGGGATGTTCCCGAGGATTCTCAGCCTCACCCGCGGACGATGTTGCATCGATCGCTCGATCCGATTCTCAGCCTTCGGGCCATCGGCGAGGCAATCCGCCCCGGTGAAATCCCCGGAAGCGTCATCAAGAGTACGGTCGAGGGAGCGCAGCGGGCGATCAAGGCCCTCGCCGAATACGAAATGGAGTTGCCGGCCCGCAGGGGACGTCCCTCGCGTGCGCTCCAGAAACTGTACGATCTCCCTGTTCAGAGGACGCTCGCTGCCAGCTTCGAGGTCCAATTTCGCTCGCCTCTCAGCGAGCTCGATCTGTTCGAGGGGTTAGGCGAGAGCGAAATCCACGAAGAACGTGAAGTCCTGAACCGCGTGGCAAATCATCTCAAGGATGGACTGAGCTGGTTAACTTCGGCCTCGTCTGATGCGACCGCCTTGCCGGTGCCCGCCGATCTGGAGTTGAGCCGGGCGATCATCAGAGCATTGAAGTTTCTCACCCCTTCGCCGCGAAGCCCGATTCGGGAGATGGAAATTCGAGGTGAATTGGCGACCCGATCCGTCGAGCCGATCCGTCTCTCGCGCGGCGTTCGTAACATCCTCAACGGTGCATTGTCCCGCGTCCCCGACATGAAGAAACGCCGGGTCGAGCTGACGGGAAGGATTCGGGAATTGAACGAACGACTGATGCGTTTCGAACTCCACGACGTGACGACACCTGCGGCCACGGTTCGTGTTTGCGAATTCGAGCCGGACCTCTGGGATGGTGTTTACGAAATGTTGGGAGTTGAAGAGACTGTCGATGTTTTCGGGACTGAGACCGGCCCGACAAGCATCATTCGCGTAATCGACTTGATCCGGCCTGACATTGCCGATCCGACGAGATGAGTTCGCATCGGGGGGGCCCGGTGTGATTACCAGCAAGGTGCTTCCTGATCCCGTGCCGCGGCGGACCCGGCCCGCCGCTGAGCTTGGTCGATCGACGGCCGGCGGTCAGGCGATCGCGAGGCGTCGGCCTTGCTCCAGGTCGAGCAGGAATTGCTTGCGGTGCAGCCCGCCGCCGTAGCCGCCGAGCCGGCCGTCCTTGTTAACAACCCGGTGGCAGGGGATCACGATCGCGATCCGGTTCAGGCCGTTGGCGCGGCCGACGGCGCGGACGGCGTTCGGGTCGCCGAGACGATCGGCAATGTCCCGGTAGGAGCGGGTTTCCCCGTAGGGGATCGCTCGGAGCTGCTCCCAGACCCGGCTCTGGAAGGGGGTGCCGGGGTAAACCAGCGGAACCGAGAACGAGCGGAGGGAGCCGTCGAAGTAGGCGTCGAGTTCCGCGTCCAGACGGTCGAGGTGCGCGTTGCGGCCGGGGACGACCGGCCCTTCGAAGCGGCGGGCGACGACGTTGAGTTGCCCTTCGAGCATCCGCCGGTCGTCGAATTCGAGCAGGCAGACGCCTTCGGCCGTTGCCCCGGCGACCAACGGGCCGATCGGGCTCCGGAACCAGGCGAGCCGGACGCAGTCTCGGCCCGAGGCCGATCCCGGCGGCCCGCCGAAGACGCGGGCGAAGGCGTCCCGAAAGCCGCTGTGCGACTCGAAGCCGCCGTCGTGGATCGCATCGTCGATGGCAACGCCCTCGGAGGTCGCACGCCATTTGGCGTCAATTGTGGTCATGGCGTTCAACGTTCAGGATTCCGGGAGGGTCGGCTCGTCGCTGGCCCCGGGCTGGATGGGAGGGGCGATGACGTGCCCCTTGCCGTCGCCGTTGACGAGGTCGGCCGGGTCTTGGGTCCGGGGGCCGACGAGGTCCTCGATCTCCTTGGTGGAAAGGACCTCGCGCTCGATCAGGGCGTTGGTCAGGGTCTCCAGCTCGTTGCGGTGCCGCTCCAGGAGGCGGAGGGCGCGGTCGTCGGCTTCGCGGAGCAGGCGGACGACCTCCTCGTCGATGATCCGCTGGGTGTGCTCGGAGTGGTCCCGGGGCTCGGAGATCTCTCGGCCGAGGAAGGGGTGCTCCTCGGACCCCTGGATGAAGACCGGGCCGACCCGCTCGCTCATGCCCCACTGCGTGACCATCATCCGGGCCATCCGGGTCGCCTGCTTCAGATCCCCGGCGGCGCCGGCGGAGAGGTCGTCGTAGATCAGGCGTTCGGCGGCGCGACCGCCCAGGGCCATGTCGAGCCGGGCGAGGACCTCGCTCTGGTTGATGCCGACCTTGTCCTCCTGGGGCAAGAGGTGCGTGACGCCGAGGGTCCGGCCTCGGGGGATGATCGTGACCTTGTGGACGGCGTCGCTCTTGGGGGTCCGCCAGGCGACCAGGGCGTGGCCGACCTCGTGATAGGCGGTGGCACGCTTGTCCTTCTCGGTGATGACCTCCTCGCGCTTGGCCCCCATGACGACGCGGTCGCGGGCGGCCTCGAAGTCGCTGGAGTCGACCTTGTCCTTGTTCCCCCGGGTGGCGATCAGGGCCGACTCGTTGACGAGGTTGGCCAGGTCGGCGCCGGAGAAGCCGACGGTGCCCCGGGCGACGGAGTCGAGGTCGACGTCGTCGGCCAGGGGGACGTTGCGGGCGTGGACCTTGAGGATCTCGAGCCGCCCTTTCTTGGTCGGCCGGTCGACGGTGACGTGACGGTCGAAGCGGCCGGGGCGAAGGAGGGCCGGGTCGAGGACATCGGGGCGGTTGGTGGCGGCCAGGACGATTACGGTCTCGCTGGGGGTGAAGCCGTCCATCTCGGTGAGGATCTGGTTGAGCGTCTGCTCGCGTTCGTCGTGGCCGCCGCCGAGGCCGGCGCCCCGGACCCGGCCGACGGCGTCGATCTCATCGATGAAGAGGATGCAGGGGCTGTTCTCCTTGGCGGTCTTGAACATGTCGCGGACCCGGCTGGCGCCGACGCCGACGAACATCTGGATGAATTCCGAGCCGCTGATCGAGAAGAACGGCACCCCGGCCTCGCCCGCGACGGCACGCGCCAGCAACGTCTTGCCCGAGCCGGGCGGGCCGATCAGCAGGACCCCTTTGGGGATGCGACCGCCGAGGCGCTGGAACTTCTCGGGGGTCTTGAGGAACTCGACGATCTCCTGGAGTTCGCTCTTGGCGTTCTCCAGGCCGGCGACCTCCTCGAACGTGGTCCGCTGCTTGGACTTGTCGTGCCGCTTGGCGGGGCTCTTGACGAAGCTGCCGAGGATGCCGCCGTCGAACTGGTCGCGGGCCCGTCGCATCATGAAGTAGATCAGGCCGCCGATCAGGAGCACCGGCATCAAGAAGCTGATCCAGAGCAGGCCGGTGGGGGCCTGGGGCTCCATTGTGTCGATACGGGGCGGGGGATTCTCGCGGGGCTTGCCGGTGGCCGGGACGATGGGCCCTTTGAGCTTGCCCATCAACTGGTCGAGCTGGTCATCGGTCGGGATCGTGGTGACGAAGTAGCTGACGGTCTGTTCCTTGGCGGAGTCGCTGGCCTTGTATTTCTTGTCGGGCTCGCGGAGCTTGCCGCGGGCCTCGTACCCTTGGAAGGTGATCGACTCGATGTTGTCGTAGTCGACCTGATTCTGGAACCAGGGGAAGTAGCTGACGCGGACCTCGGCCTTGAAGGGGTTCCAGATCAGGAAGACCAGCACCATCGCAGCGATCAGGAACAGCAGGGACCACGGGGGGGTGGGCGTGCCCCCTCCGGAGCCGCCGCCGTTGGCCTTGCGGCGTTCGGGGGCCCGTCGGTTGTTGTCGGCGTCCTTATCCTTCGGGGGCTTCGAGTTCTCCATCGGCTCGTTGTTCCGTCCTCTAAGAGGGGCCGCCCGACGGGGGCAAGTGGGGCGTCTCGGGGAGCATCAACCTTGAAGCGACGGGTCGTTCGTAGCTTGCTTCAAGGGTATCGCGATGGTGCTCGAAGAGCACCCTTCGAACGACATCATGCCTGTCAATCAAGGGTTAGATTGCGCCGGCTCAATGGCCGGCCCCGGTCCGTTCGAGCCAGCGCTCGGCGTCGATCGCCGCGGCGCAGCCGGAGCCGGCGGCGGTGATCGCCTGTCGGTAGTGGATGTCGACTACGTCGCCGCAGGCGAAGACCCCCTCGACGTCGGTCGCGGTGCTGTAGTTGAGCATCCGTCCGCGGAGGCCGTCGGCCCCTTCGATGTTGTCCCAGGCCAATGCGGCGCGGGTCAGGAGGTATCCGTCGGGGGTCATCGCCAGCTTGCCCTTGAAGATCGAGGTGTTCGGGACGTGGCCGATGGCCAGGAAGAGGCCGTCGATTTTGAGGTCCTCGACCTGGTCTTCGTCCTCGGTCGAGCGCAGTTTGACCCCTTCGAGCTTCGGCCGGGGGTCGGTCTGGCCGTAGACCTCGTCGACGACGGTGTTCCAGGCGTAGGCGATCTTGGAGTTGGCCCGGAGCTTGTCCTGCATGATCTTCGAGGCCCGCAATTCGTCTCGGCGATGGACCAGGGTGACCTTGGTGGCGAACTTCGTCAGGAAGGTCGCCTCCTCGACGGCCGAGTCGCCGCCGCCGACGACGGCGATCTCCTTGCCGCGGTAGAAGTGGCCGTCGCAGGTGGCGCAGGTGCTCACGCCGGAGCCCTTGAAGGGGCCTTCGTTGCCGAGCCAGCGGGCCGCGGCGCCGCTGGCGACGATCAGGGCGTCGGCGGTGTAGTCGCGGATCGTGCCGCTCTCCGGGTCGCCGCTGGGGTCGTCGGTGGTCTTGATCTTGAAGGGGCGATCCGAGAGGTCGACGGCGATGGCGGTCTCCCAACGGGTGTCGGCGCCGAATCGCTTGGCCTGCTCGCGCATCCGGTCCATCAATTCGGGGCCGTTGATCCCTTCGGGGAAGCCGGGGAAATTGTCGACGTCGGTGGTCCAGGTGAGCTGGCCGCCGGGCTCCTTCCCTTCGAAGACGACCGGCTCGAGATTGGCCCGGGCGCCGTAGAGCGCGGCGGTCAGGCCCGCGGACCCGGAGCCGATGACGATCACGGCGGAATGCTGCGGCATCGTTTCCTCGGAACAAAATCTGCCAGCCGGCCCGGCGGCCGGGCGGCCGGGCCTATCGGGAACGTCGCGCGGGCGCGGTCGGCCAATAAGCCGTTCGGCGCCTCGAACGATTCGATTATACGAAAGATGGGTCGGGGACGCCCAGGGATGGCCACGCGACGCCCCGTCTAATCGGGCTGAGAGTCGATCCGGGAAGAAAACCAAGGCAGAAGGCAGAAGGTAGAAGACAGAAGCCAAATCCAACAAATCCGAAGGTCCCGAGGTCTCGGTTCGCGCCGATCGGGCTCGGGGTGTCTCATCGGGTCCGAACGTGGTCTTCGTTCTGCTCTCTGCCTTTTGCCTTCTGCCGGTGCTGCTGGTCTGTTCCCGGATCGCCTCTGAGCGCCGGCAGGAGCCCGGCAACGTCGGCGAAGGGCGTTCCCCCTCGCTCATCGTAACCTACGCTTTCCCAAGAGAGACGAGCCGGAGGGGAACCCCCGGTTGAGCTGCCACGGATCGATTGCCGCCACCGACGTCGGGCCGCGCGGCGCCAAGAGGGGCAACGCAACATCGGAGCGACGCAGATGCTCGTACTGACCCGCAAGCGGATGGAGAAGCTCTACATCGGCGGCGACATCTGCGTCACCGTCGTCCGGCTCGAAGGCAGCCAGGTCCGGCTCGGCATCGAGGCCCCGCGCGACGTCTCGGTCGTCCGCGCCGAGCTGAAGGAACGCGACCGCCTGGCGCTTCGAGCCATCGAGGACCGCAGGAGCACCACGCCCGCCGACCTGCCAGAATCAAGGCCCCGCCTCGTTTCTAGCGACTAGAGCGTGATAATCCTTCAATATCGGGCGCAAAGACCTCCGACAATTCGGCGGGGCCGCCCTTGACGCGGTCGCGGGCAGGTTCGTAGGTTTGGGGCGCCTCGATTGATCGAGGCCGTCACGACGCTGAGAGTTGCCGGGAGGTTTGGCCCCGCCTCCTTCCGGCCTCTCCCAGCGACCGTCATTAAGGTCTCGAGACCGCCTGCGGACACGCCCCTTCGCGGCCCAGGCCGGGGCCACTCCACGGAGGAACACTTCGATGATTCGCCGTCGCACCGTCTCACTCGCCCGTCGGACCCGGACCGCCGCTCGCGTCTCGGTCATGCATGGAGGGGCTCGAATCGCGGAACATGGTCAGTGATACCCTGCTGTCGGTCGTGTCCGGTGCCGGGGTCGTGCCGGCGTTGCTGGCTACCGATGCCGATCGGACCGACGATCGCCGCTCCGAGGAATCGGACTGGCTGACGCTCTCCGATATTGATGTACCCAACCCGGCCGCTCAGGCGCAGGACGGCAGGGCGTCGCTCGTCGGAGTGACGTCGCCGGATCGCGGGAGCGTCGTGCCACTGCATCTCCGAACACCGGACCTCGGAAACACGAACGTCGACGCCGCGACGCAATACAACAGCGGAGCGATGTTTGGGGCGGCTTCCTCATCCTCCGGCGGCGACGATCATATCATCGCGGTCGATCCTTCGGAGCCGAAGTATCCCAAGGAGCCGAGCTTGGAGGATGTGGTCGACGACAGGTATTTCATTGACTTTATCAGGTCACAGCTCGCCCAGAACGAGGCGTATGAGAACGAGCAGGGGGGGTACGTCTACTATAACGAGGCGACGGATCAGATCTGGGTCGTCGAAGTGCCGATGCGCGAGTCCGTCGAGGGCGGCAACGCTCGCAGGGATCCCCCTCCGACACGACCGGGTTTCGAGGTGATCTCGGGGTGGCACACCCATCCCATCTCGCTCGAACCGCTCGGTCACGACCGATTCGCCGGCCCCTCCAATCAAGATTACGACAAAGTCGAGAACACTGGTCAGCCCGAACTGGTGATCGAGCCGGCGGAGGACAAGCAAAATGGCAAATATACCTACATCCTTCAGCCAGGCGATGACGGTATCGACGATCCTCGTGTGCCCTTCCCAAACCGAGACCAATACTTCGACGACTCAGGTGGCTCGGGCGGTAGCTGACCCATCGCGACTGGGTGCCGATCTCCGCTTGTGATCGCCGACCACGTACCGGCGGGGATCGTCGGTATATCTTCCAACCGGCCGCGCCAGGCGCCGAGGGCTGGCGTGGCCACGCCGGGCCGTCAAGGATGAAAATCTACAAGCTTCTCCTGCTGGTGGCATGCTCCGCGGTTGGGGCCTCGCTCTACGCCGTGGCGTACCGCTACCACCGCTATGATATCGAACATGGGTTCCTCAGGAGGTGGGGCCCGAAGGTCGGCAAACTGAACGACGAATTGATCATCGAGGCGGTGTTGGGTTGCCTCGTTCCGCTGTTGCTGGCGATCGACCTGTACCAATTGTCCCAAACATTGGTCAGGGGGTTCCGGTCCGGCGCGGTCACGCTGGCAGGTTGCGACCTCATCGGCGTCTTTACGCTGCTAAATCTGGCACTGTTCCTCTATGATGATTTCACCATCCCGGTTAGCAGTTGGGACATCATCAGGGACATACCCGGGTTCATGGGCCCGGCGTCGCTCGGGGTATTGGCGGTCTACGCAACCGCGAAGGCGGCCGACACGCCGGCGCTGACATTGCGCAGCACGGCGCCGTACTGGATCGCGATCCGTTTCGCACAAATCGCCGTTCGCAGGTTCTTCGACTGATTATGGATGACCTCATCGCGCCGCTGTTCGCGATCGACACGTACCGGCTGTCTCGGGCGCTGATCCGGGGGATGGCTTGCTACGTCGCTCCGCTACTGCTCGCCATCGACCTGTACCGCCTGTCCCTGACGCTGATCAAAGGGTTCCGGTCCGGCGCGGTCACGATCACAAGCGGCGACCTCACCGGCGTCTTCGCGCTGCTGATGCTGGGGCTTCTCCTCCACGACTCCGTGGTCCTCAACACAGACGGTTGGGGCCTTATCAGGCACATTCCCGAGTTCATGGGAGCGGCGTCGCTCGGGGTGGTGGCGGCTCGCGTGACTCTGAGAGCGTCCGGTACGACAGCGCTGACGTTCCGCATGACCGAGCCGTACTGGATCGCGATTTATCTTGCAGAAATCGCTCTGTACAGGGTTTTCAGGGCCTAATCAACACGATCTCGCTGCGTCCGTATCGAGGCCCCGCGCGACGTCTCGGTCGTCCGCGCCGAGCTGAAGGAACGCGACCGCCTGGCGCTTCGAGGTGTTGACGAGTGCGACGGGGTCGTCCCCGGAACCCCGGAGCAGGCCGAGCCGTTGCCCCGAACGCTCCGGCTCCGCGATCCGTCGGCCGACGCGGCTCAGGCTTGAGCCGCCAACTCGGCCTCTCGGAAGCGGTAGCCGATGCCTCGGACCGTCTCGATCAGCTCGGCGCCGTCGCCGAGCTTCTTGCGGAGGCTCTTGACGTGCACGTCGATGGTCCGCTCCAGGACCATCGCGTCCTCGCCGATGGCGGCGTCCATCAGCTCGTGTCGCGTGAAGGCGCGGCCCGACTGGCGGAGCAGGACCTCCAGGAGCCGGAACTCGGTGGGGGTCAAGGGCAGCTCGACCCCTTGGTAGAGGGCGCGGTGCCGGTGCTTGTCGACGGTGACGCCCTGGCCTTCGAAGACGGCGCCCGTGGCCGTGGCCTCCTCGCGCCCCTGGCGACGGAGGACGTTCTTGACCCGCTGGATGAGGACCTTGAGGCTGTAGGGCTTGGTCACGTAGTCGTCGGCGCCGACGGCCAGGCCGATCAGCTCGTCGCTCTCCTCGGCCTTGGCCGTGACCATCACGATCGGGATCGCGCGGGTCCGGCCGCCGGCGCGGAGGTCGCGGCAGACCTCCAGGCCGTGCTTGACCGGCAGCATCAGGTCAAGCACGACCAAGTCGGGCAGGCGCAACTGCGCCTGGCGGAGACCATCCATGCCGTCGTAGGCCGTCAGGACCTCGAACCCCTCGCGGCGGAGGTTCAACGCCAGGGTGTCGGCCAGATTACGCTCGTCCTCGACGACCAGGATCTTCGGCTTGGACATGGGAGCACCATCGCCAATAAGGGGCCGCGCTGGAGATCGACGAGTCCAGCCTAGCCGAGCCGCCTCGGGATTGAGATGAAGACCGCGCGAAGAATTCATGAAGCCGCGGCTGGATCGTACGGGGGATGGTCGAGCATCTGGCGGACGACCTCGGCGGGGTCGCCGGTGGCCTCGAAGATGGCGACCTGACGCTCGGAGCCGGTCGGCTGGTCGATGAGGTCGCGCACCAGGTCCAGCTCGGCGACGCAGCCGAGTTCTTCCGGGACCCCGCGGCGGGACAGGGTCTCGACCAGGTCGCCGATGACGCGGCGGGCGGGTCGGGGGACGCCGGTGAAGGGGTCGACCAACTCGGCCGAGAGGCCGTAGCGGCAGGCGCGCCACTTGTTCTGCCGGATCATGAACGGGTGGCCGTCGGGCAGGTATGTCCCCTCGTCGATCTGTCGGGAGAGGTCTCGGACGAGGCACTGCACCAGGGCGGTTAAGCCGAGCACGGTGCGGAGGTCCGGCGGCATGTCGCAGACGCGGACCTCGACGGTGCCGAAGTTGTGGTGCGGCCGGACGTCCCACCAGACCTCGCGGAGCGATCGGATAAAGCCGGTGTCGACCAGGTGGTTGAGCAGCCAGACGTACTCGCTCCAGTTGCGCATCACCGGCGGCAGGCCGGCGGTGGGCAGGTCGGCCAGGACCTTGCTCCGCTGCGAGTGCAGGCCGGTGTTGCGGCCGGACCAGAAGGGGCTGTTGACCGAGATCGCCAGCAGGGCCGGCAGGTGCCGGAGCATCCGGTCGCAGATCATGATCGCCTTGTCGCCCGAGTCGACCCCGACGTGCACATGCAGTCCGAACGTCACGAGTCGTCGGGCCGAGTCCTGGAGCAGGTCGATCAGGCCGTGATACCGCTCGGTGTCGGTCACCTGCTGGTCCTGCCAGCGCGAAAACGGGTGCGTGGCGGCCCAATAAAGCCGCAGGCCGTGCCGATCGGCGATCGTGTCGACGACGAGGAGCTTCTCCGAGAGGTCCCGGCCGACGTCGGCGACGCTCCGGCAGATCTCGGTGTTGATCTCCAGATACGACTGCATCAACTCCGGCTTGACACGCTCGCGCAACGATTCGGGCAGCTCCTTGAGGATCGGCTCGATCCCGCTCCGCAGGGCGAAGGATTCGGTGTCGACGAGCTGGAGCTCGATCTCCACCCCCAGGGTCGGCCAGTTGTTGCGGACGAACTCGAGCCGCTCACGCATCGCCGAGTCCTCCCAGGGCCAGTTGGACGACCGATCGGGCGAGGATCTTGGCCCCGATGGCCAGCGCCCGCTCATCCAGGTCGAATCGGGGCGAGTGCAGCAAGGGCCATCCCGGGCCGCCGGCCACGCCGAGCCGGAGCATCGCCCCCGGGGCCAGGGCCAGGTACGAGGCGAAGTCCTCGCCGCCGAGGCTCGGGTGCGGGATCGATCGGACGTTCTCCGGGCCGAGCAGCTCGGCCGACGCTCGGCTCATGACCGCGATCACCGCCGGGTTGTTGATGACCGGGTCGATCCCCTGGAAGGACTCGACCCGGACCTCGGCCTCGGTGGCCTCGGCGACCCCCCGAGCGACCCCTTGGAGCGCGGCGAAGGCCCGCTCCCGGGCCCCTTGGCCGAGGGAACGGAGCGTGCCGAGCAGCTCGACGACCTCGGGGATCGCGTTGCTGGCGTCGCCGCCGTGGATCGCGCCGAAGGTGATGACCACCGGCTCCCGGACGTCGACGCTCCGGGGGACGACCTGGTAGGCCCCGCTGATGAACTGGGCCGCCGCGGCGATCGGGTCGACCGACTGGTGCGGCCGGGCCGCGTGCCCGCCACGCCCCCGGATCGTCACCCGGAGATCGCGGCAGTCGGCCGTCAGGAGCCCGGCTCTTTGGGCGACTCGGCCGACCTCCAGCTCCGGGTCGACGTGCAGGGCGACGATCGCGGCGACCTCGTCCATCGCCCCGGCGCGGATCATCTCCAGGGCCCCGTCGCCGACCTCCTCGGCCGGCTGAAAGATCGACCGCCAAGCGATCGGCCCCGGGGCAAGATCCCGGCAACGGTGCAATGCTAGGGTCGCCCCCAAGGCCATCGCCGCGTGGGCGTCGTGCCCGCAGGCGTGCATTACGCCATCACACCGAGAACGATACTGCACCCCTTGCTTGGCGTCCTGCAAGGGCAAGGCGTCGATGTCGCCCCGCAGAGCAAAGACACGCCCGTCCGCGCCCGCACGATCCGGCCCGGCGATGATCCCTCGTCCCGAGGGGGCGACCCGGAACGGGACCTCGTCGTCGGCGAGGCGACGGGCGAGCAATTCGGTGGTCCGATACTCCTCCAGGCTCACTTCGGGGTGCATGTGCAGGTGCCGGCGGACCGCTCGGAGATCCCCCTCGAGGCCGTCGATGCAGGCGTCGAGGGCCTCGACGTAGGACGTTGTCTCGGCGTTCGTCTTCAACATGCCCTCATTATGATCGGGTTGCCCTGGCCGACGGAAGTCATCGGACCGCCGAATTCCCACGATTACGGCGCCGAGACGCCCCGAAGCGTCTCACCGTCGCGACGCCCAGCTCGGCCGGGCCAGAGAGATGGAGCAGGATCGGGGCCAACCACCGGACATTTCGATCGAGGTCCGACATCCATGCGAGCGTCGCTTGACCGCCGTTCACGGCGGACCGATACTCAACAAGATGTCCGCTTCGTCCATTATGTACAACACGGGTTGGAGATTGGGACGGGATGATCCGCATCATGGCCAGCCACGCCCGTAACCGTTTCGCCGAGATCCTAAACCGGGTCGCCTACGGCCGGGAACGGATCGTCCTGCGCCGTCGGGATCGAGACCTGGTCGCCGTCGTGCCGATCGAGGACTTGCAACGGTTGCAAGAATGGGACGATGGAATTGATCTGCAAGAGTTGCAAGCCGCGCGTGACGAGTCGGGCTCGATCCCGCTGGAGCAGCTCAAGCAGCAATTGGGCCTCTGAGCGATGGCCAGCGGGAGCCAGCCGCCGGGGCGATTTCGGGTCGAGTTCAAGCCGTCTGCCGCCAAGGCTCTGGCCAAACTAGACCGGCAAGCCCAGCGGCGGATCGTCCAGCGGTCCGAGGCCCTGGCCACCGATCCTCGACCCCAAGGCGTCGAGAAACTCGCCGGCGACGAGAACGCCTATCGGGTCCGGGTTGGCGATTACCGCATCATTTACGAGATCCGCGACGAAGTCTTGCTGGTCATGGTGCTGAAAGTCGGCCACCGCCGCGATGTTTATCGCGGCCTTTGACGCCGCTGGAGATCGCCAATGCCGCCCTTTTCGGCGGGGGATTGGGGCAAAATCCGCGTTCCTGAGTCGTCGTCACGGCACTCGTGATTCAGCCCTCCTGACGTGTGCGCCGTCGAAGCTCGAGAGTGGATGCCGTGCTCCCTTGCCGAGGCCGGGAGCCTGTTTTAGACTAGTCGCAACTAGTTGGAACAACCGACAGGGGAGATCTCATGGAAACCGAAAACGTCGGCTCATTCGAAGCCAAGACCCATCTGCCACAACTCTTGAAGCGGGTGGCCGATGGCGAACAATTCACGATCACCAAGCACGGCAAGCCCATCGCCCGACTCGTGCCCGCGACCGCCGTCACGTCCAAGCCCGACGTCCGGCAGGTCATCGAGGAACTCAAGGCGTTCCAGAAGGGCAATACGCTCGGCGAAGACCTGACCATCCGCGACCTCATCGAAGAGGGCCGCCGCTTCTGATCGGTCGCCAAGCGAGGGACTTTCATGAGAAACGCCAAGGCCGGCTTCGTGCTGGATTGCTCCGTAACGATGGCCTGGTGCTTCGAGGATGAGGCCGAACCCTCGACCGAGGGCATCCGCGACCAGCTCGTCGACGTGCCCGCGATCGTGCCAGCGCTCTGGCCGCTCGAAGTCGCCAATGCCGCCCTCGTTGGCGAACGCCGAGGGCGGCTCGACGAGGCCCGGACCGCTCGGTTCTTCACCTTGCTGGGCGGGCTACCAATCATCGTCGACCAGGGGACCAGCGAACACGCATTCGGGAGGGTCGTCCACCTCGCGCGCACTCACAAACTCTCTTCATACGATGCGTCGTATCTCGAAATCGCAATGCGCCACGGCCTGCCGCTGGCGACCCTCGACGGCAAGCTCAGGGCCGCCGCTCAAGCGGTTGGCGTCCCGCTCTTAGGATCGGATTGACGATGGATCACATCTGTAAAACAATGCCCTCGGACACCGACTCCGACGAATCTCACCGTGACGATCGAGTTCATCGCGGATGCTCGTCGGGCGGGAAGACCTCTTCGAGTGGACGCGGGCCATTCGTCGCGACGTCCCGACGCACCTCCGCGACGATCCGATCCCAATGGTCGTCGGTGGTCGCGGCGAAGCGAGCGGCCCATTGCCGCTCGTCCTCGACCTCCGCGAGCAGCCGGGAGGCGATCGCGTCTTGATCCTCAATGGGGAGTGTCTCGGCTTCGGCGACCGCGCGTCGCAAACGAGTCGTCATGGGGCCTCCGATCCGGCGGCTCAATGCAGAGGGCGGCTTGGTTTCGCGGTTCACATTAACAAAGAGCATCGCCGCTCTCGCTTCGCTTCGCAAGCGAGCCGCCTTCCGTCGAATCAACAAATTCCTACCCATCCGAGCCGAGGAAGGGGTCGTCCGGAATCGGGATTCCGAACGTCGCGGGTCCTCCGTCGTTGCCGGAGATCGCCGATCAGCCCATCCGGCCGGTGATGTAGGATTCGGTCCGGGGGTCTCGGGGGGTGGTGAAGAGGACCTCGGTGGGGCTGAACTCGGCGACGACGCCGGGGCGACGGCCGGACGGGCCGGGGTCGTCGAGCATCAGGCAGGCGGTCATGTCGCTGGTCCGACGCGCCTGCTGCATATTGTGGGTGACGATGACGATGGTGTAGTCGGCCTTGAGGTCCTCCATGAGGTCCTCGACCCGGGCGGTGGAGATCGGGTCGAGCGCCGAGCAGGGCTCGTCCATCAGGATCACCTCGGGCTCGACGGCCAGGGTCCGGGCGATGCAGAGCCGCTGCTGCTGGCCGCCGGAGAGGTCCAGGCCCGAGCGGTGGAGCTTGTCCTTGACCTCCTCCCAGAGCGCGGCCCGGCGGAGCGATCGCTCGACCAGCTCGTCCATCGCGCCGGTGTAGCCGTTGATCCGGGCCCCCCACGAGACGTTCTGGTAGACGGTCTTGGGGAACGGGTTGGGCTTCTGGAAGACCATGCCGACCCGGCGTCGGAGCGACGCCGGGTCGACGTCGGTCGAGGCGATGTCGTCGCCTTCGAACTGGAGCGCCCCTTCCATCCGGAAGGAGGGGACCAGGTCGTTCATCCGGTTGAAGCAGCGCAGCAGAGTGCTCTTGCCGCATCCCGAGGGGCCGATCAGGGCCGTGATCCGGTTCCGGGGGACGGCGATCGAGACGTCGCGCAGGGCCATCGTCTCGCCGTACCAGACCGAGAGCTCGCGGGCCTCCAGGGCCGGCGAGGCGGTCCCGGCGTCGCTTCGAGTCGGCTTCGGGTCGGCGCTCATGGCGGCCAGGGTTCCGTTCATCGAGGCGGCTCCAAAGGGCCCGGGGCGGGATCGTCGTTGCGCCCTCGGCGAGGGGCGACGAGGTTGCGGGCGAAGCGACCGCCGGCCCAGAGCAGGCGTCCCGACCAGGCGACGCCGCCGGTGGCCAGCCGACGGCCGGCGGGCATCCGCAGGAAGATCGCCACGGCGTTCATCGACAGGAGGATCGCCAGCAGGATCAGGATGCCGCCAGCGGCGACGGTCCGGAAGGCCTCCTGCGGCTCCTTGGCGTAGTTGTAAATCTCCACCGGCAGGGCGGTGTAGAGGTCCGAAGGCCCGGTCGGCGTGAACATGATCGAGTTGGCCGCGCCGACCATCAACAGCGGGGCCGTCTCGCCGATGGCCCGGGACAGCGCCAGGATCGTCCCGGTCAGGATGCCCGGCAGGGCCGACGGCAAGACGTGGTCGCGGATCACCTGCCAACGGGTCGCCCCCAACGCCAAGGCCGCCTGCCGGAGCGACGGAGGGACCGCCCGCAACGATTCCTGGGTGGCGATCACCACGATCGGCAGGACCAAGAGGCCCAGGGTCAGGGCCCCGGCCCAGAGCGTCTTGCCGAGGGTGAGGGCCTCGATACCAAAGGCGCGGGTGAAGAGGACCAGGCCGAGGATGCCGTAGACGATCGATGGCACGCCGGCGAGGTTGGCGATATTGGTCTGGATCAGACCTTTGAGCCGTCCCGGGGGGGCGTACTCCTCCAGGAAGAGCCCCGCCCCGACGCCGACCGGGATGGCGACCAACGCCACCAGGCCGAGCAGCCAGAGGCTCCCGGCGATCCCGGCCAGGAACCCGGCGCGTCCCGGGTCGCGCGAGTTCGGCCGACCGGCGATGTGGCGGAGGAATTCGGCCAGTTCGGCCAGGTGATCGCCGATCCGATACCAAGGGGCGTTCGGCGGGCCCGCCAGCGCCTGGACAATCACCGAGCCGAGCAGGACCGTCAGGACCACCACGCCGCTGAGGGTCGCCAGCAGGCAGAGCCCGGCGAAGAGTCGTCCGGCGAGCCGACGACGACCGAGCCGGGGGGCGTATCGAGGGGCGTCCGACCGGCTCCGGCTCATTGGTAGACCTCCCGGTAGCGTCGGAGGACGAAGCCGGAGGCGATGTTCATCGCCAGGGTCACCAGGAAGAGCGCCATGCCGACGGCGTAGAGCGAGAGGTGCTCGGCCGAGCCGACGGCCGCCTCGCCGGTGGTGACGGCGACGATGTAGGCGGTCATCGTCTCGACCGATCGGAGCGGATCGAGCAGGATCTGCGGCTTGACCCCGGCGGCCAGGACCACCGCCATCGTCTCGCCGACGGCCCGGCTGATCGCCAGGATGAACGAGGCGAGCACCCCCGAGAGCCCCGCCGGCACGACGATCCGGGTGGCGACCTCGAACTTGGTCGCGCCAAGGCCGTAGGCCGCCTCGCGCAGGCCCCGGGGGACGGCCGAGAGCACGTCCTCGGAGAGCGACGAGACCATCGGCACGATCATCACGCCGACGACAATGCAAGCGCTCAGGGCGTTGTACGTCTCGACGTTGAACGTCGGCTCAAAGACCGCCTTGAGCAACGGTGTCACCAAGAGCAGGGCGAGGTAGCCATAGACGATCGTCGGCACGCCGGCGAGCAGTTCCAGGGTCGGCTTCAGCACGGTCCGGAGGGCCTTCGGGGCATATTCACTTAAATAGATCGCGCTGAGCAGGCCGATCGGCAGGGCGATCAAGGACGAGCCGACGGCGATCACCAAGGTCCCCCAGAGCAACGGCAGGATGCCGATCCGAGGGGGATCGCCCTTGGGGTTAAGCTCGGTCCCGCCGAGGAATTCCCAAAGGGTGACGCCCGAGACCTGGAAGAATCGGAGGGTCTCGACCCCGAGCACCGCGACGATCCCCAGGGTCGTCAGCACGGTGATCGCCGCGCAGACGAAGATCAACGGGGGGACGGCGGCCTCCTGGAGCCCTCCGAACCAGGACCGGCCCGCCCAGGAGGTCCGTCGGGGGCGGTTGGCCGCGTCGATCGTGGTCGTCGGGGTCTGGCTCACGACCGTCGTTCACCTGCGAAAAGGGATGGGGTCGAGGGGCGTGGGGACCTGTTCGAGCGGGCAATCCGGACTTGGGAGGCGATCCGGGAACGACGCAGCAGAGCAGAAGAGACAAAAGGCAGAAGACAGAGGGCAGAACGACGATCAGATCAGGTCGGTCCAGATCGGATACCCCGATCCCGATCGGCGCGATCCGGGCTCCTGGGATGTTCGGACATTTGGATCTGTCCTCTGTCCTCTGTCCTCAGAAGGTGTGTGAGAACGCATCATCGATCTCGTCGTAGTCGTAGGGTGGGTCCGCGCAGCGCGACCCACCTCCTCTCCCGGCCCCGGGAGGTGGGTCGCGCTGCGCGGACCCACCCTACATGTGGCGTCTCATACACCTTCTCTGTCCTCTGTCCTCGTTTTCTCTCCCGGATCGACGCTCAATCGGCCGGGGCGCCCGCTTCGGCGTCCCGGCCTCGGAGGGCCCGGCGGTTCTCGTCCTGCTCATCGTCGGTCGGGGCGACGTAGCCGGCCCGCTCGGCCAGTTCCGCGACGTGCTCAAGGTAGAAGGAGACGAAGCCCCGGACCTCGGGACGCCTCATCGCGGTGTTCTTGACGTAGATGAACAAGGGACGCGAGAGCGGGACGTAGCGGCCGTCGTAGATCGTCTCGGCCGAAGGGGCGACGGGCTCGGCGTCGTCCCCGTCCCGGATCGGCACGGCGCGGAGCTTGCCCCGGTTCTCCAGGAAGTAGGCGAAGCCGAAATAGCCGAGGGCCCCGGAGTCGCCGGCGATGCCGTTGACCAGGACGTTGTCGTCGCTGCTCGGCTGGACGTCCTTGCGCTGCCCTTTCTTTGGGTCGAGGCCGATGGCCTCGAGGAAAAAATCGTAGGTGCCGGAGTCGTCGTCGGGGGTGTAGAGGATGATCTCGCGGTCGGGCCAACCGGGGTCGAGATCGCGCCAGGTCGTCACGGTGCTGCCGGGTTTGAACAGCGCCCGAAGCTGGTCGACCGATAGGGCCGCGACGAAGTCGTTGGCCGGGTTGACGGCCACGGTGATGCCGTCGTGGCCGACGACATAGCGGGTCCAGTCGAACCCCTGGGCTTCGGCCGCCTTCTGCTCTTCGGGCTTGGCGGGGCGGGAGGCGTCGACGATGTCGAGTTCCCCCTGGTTGTAACGTCCGAAGCCGCCGCCGGTGCCCGACTGGTTGACGGTGATCCGGGGGATCTCCGGCATCGCGTCGGTGTAAGCCTCCTGGGCCGCGACGCTGATCGGGTAAACGGTGCTCGACCCGTCGACGACCACCGGGGCGGACGCGGGCGCCCCGCAGCCGCTGGCCGCGAGCATCACGGCGAGCGATCGGACCAGGGCCGGTCGAGCATTGGAGGCCATGATGGGATCGGTCCTTCTTCGGACGGAGGAGAGTGCCGTTGGATCGGGCCACGCCATCGGCCGAACAGACCCGGGGGCAAGTCGGTCGCGTTGTCGAACATCGTAGCGGCGGGCGATGAAGTTCGTGTGAAGCCGCCGGGAGCGTGTGGTGCAAATTCGACCGAGGGGCGGGGGTGGCCGATCGTTGTCGCGGATCGCCCTGTCCGACGCTTTGGGGAGCGGATACCGTAGACGCGATCGATCGCGGCCCGAAGGGAATCGCCGACGGTCGGTCGACCGTCCCCGTTCGACCCGACCGCCGAGGCCCGCCTCCCATGAGCCGAGTGATCTCGAGGCCGTCGCCGCCCCCGGTGCACTACCCCGACAGCGACGGCAGGCCGATGGCCGAGAACACCCTGCAGTTCCAATGGATCGTCACCATCAAGGAGGGGCTCGACGCCTGCTTCCGACACCGACCCGACGTCTTCGTCGCCGGCGACTTGCTCTGGTACCCCGTCGAGCACCATCCCGAAATCTGCCTGGCTCCCGACGCCCTGGTCGCCTTCGGCCGACCCAAGGGGCGTCGCGGCTCGTACCGGCAGTGGCGGGAAGCCGGCATCGCGCCACAGGCGGTCTTCGAGGTCCTCTCGCCGGGCAACCGCGCCGGGGAGATGGCCGAGAAGCGTGCCTTCTACGAGCGTCATGGGGTCCAGGAGTACGTCGTTTACGACCCCGACAACGGGTCGCTGGATGTTTATGTCCGCGACGGCGATCAGCTGGTCGAGATTCCTGATTCCCAGGGCTGGACCAGCCCCCAACTTGGCGTCCGCCTGGATCTCGATGGAGTGGACCTGATCCTCACCGGGCCCGATGGTCGGCCGTTTCAATCGTATGAGGATCTCTTCGAAGACCGAGAACGCGCCGATGCCCGCGCCGAGCAAGAGCGTGCCCGCGCTGAGCAAGAGCATACCCGCGCCGAGCAGCAGCGGCATCTGGCCGAGCAACAGCAGGCCCGAGCCGAGCAGGAACGGCTCCGAGCCGAGCAGGAACGGCTCCGAGCCGAGCAGGAACGGCTCCGAGCCGAGCGGCTGGCCGAGCGGCTCCGGGCGTTGGGGATCGATCCCGAGGACGACCGGGACCTCGGCTCTGGATCGGGGCCGCCCTCGGCATGAGCGATCGCGTCTCCCGTCGCCACAGTCGATCTTGCCAAGTCGTGGGGGACGACGATAATCGTTGCGATCCAACAGAGGGAGTCGTCCCCGAGGATGGAGCCCGGGGCCTTCGGCGTTCTCCGTCGCCGAGCAAGGGCCCTGGATCGAGCAGAGGGAGGTGCTCCCGTGCCATCGGAACCGGAACCGCGACGCCACGGTCGGCTCGGCCGATCGGCGATGCTGATCGCGTCGGCGATGCTCGGGGCCCCCTGGTCCGCCGATCGCCCGGCCGCGGCCGTCCAGGCCCCATCGGCCGTCGAGCCGGTGCCCGAGTCGTTGAACTTCGCCAATGGCCTGTTCCGGGCCCGTCGCTTCGACCTGGCCGCCGAGGAATACCGCCGGTTCCTGGCGACCGACCCGCCGGAACGATGGCGGAGCGAGGCCCTCTACGGCCTGGCCAACGCCCACCACTTCCTCCAGGAATATCCCGAATCCCGGATCGCCTTCGAGGAATTCCTCCGCGACGCGCCGGCGGAGCACCCCAGCGTGCCGACGGCCCGATTCCGGGTCGGGGAGCTGTCCTACGTCACCGGCGACCTCCGGACCGCGGCCGAGGCCCTGGAATCGTACACGACGCAGTATCCCGGCCACCGCTTCGAGGCGATGGCCTGGCCCTACCTCGGCGACGTCCGCTACCGCCAAGGGGACTTCCCGGGGGCCCGAGCCGCCTACGAGCGGGCCGTGTCGGCCTTCCCCGAAGGTCCGTTGGCGGATCGGGCCCGGCTCTACCTGGGCATGACGCTGGCGAAGCTCGGCGATCCGGCGGCGGCCCTGGAGCGCTTCCGCGCCCTGACCGATCGCCCCGACGCCCCGCAACGCGACGAAGCCTTCGAGCAGATCGGCCGGCTGGAACTCCAGGCCGGTCGCTTCGAGGACGCGATCGCGGCCTTTGAAGACCTGGAACGTGAGGTCCCCAGCAGCGCCTTGATCCCTCGGAGCCAGCTCGGCAAGGCCGAGGCCCTGATCGCCCTCGGCCGCTCGGAACACGCCGCCGAGACCCTGGAGCCCCTCCGGGACGACCCCAATCCCGAGCTCGCCGCCCGCGCCTCCTACCTGCTCGGGTTCTCGGCCTCCGAGCAAGGGAACGACCGGGACGCGATCGCCGTCTTCGACGACGCGATCGGGCGATTTCCGAAGACCTCGACGGCCCCCGCCCTGCTCTTCCGATCGGCCGAGGCCGCCGATCGCCTCGGCGACGCGGGGGATGCCCTCGACCGCTTCGAACGGCTCGCCGACGATTATCCCGAGGACCCCTGGGCCCTCGATGCCCTGCTCCGCGCTGCCGCGATGGCGATCGACGCCGGCCAGGTCGATCGCGGCGCGGCCCTGGCCCGTCGCGTCTCGGAGGATGCCAATGCCGGCCCCAGGGCCGCCCGAGCCGCCCTGATCGAGGCCCGCGCCGCCAGGGAATCGGGCGAGGCGGAACGGGCCGTCGCGATCCTCCAGGGTCTAATCGACGACCCGAGGGCCACCTCGGAAACGTCGACGGCCGCCCGCTACGACCTGGGCCTCGCCTACAAGGCAATGGGACGATCGGAGGAGTCGCTCCAGCAGTTCGAGACGCTGTCGGAGTCGCCCGACGCCCCCCAGGCTAGCGATGCCCTCCTGCTAGTCGGCCAGGGACAGTACGACGCCGGCCGTTACGACGAGGCGGTCGAGACGTTGGGACGCTACCTCGAGGCCCGCCCCGATGGCATTGCGGCCGACCACGCCCTGGCCCGGATCGCCCTGTCGAACGCGAAGCTCGGGCGCGATCCCGAGGCATCCGCGGCGCTGTCGAGCCTGATCGAACACTTCCCGGAGAGCCCCTTGATCGGGCCGACCCGGCTCGGCCTGGCCGAGATCGCCCTGGACGACGAGCGATGGGAGGAGGCCGCCGCCCTCTTCCGCGACGCGATCGCCTCGGCCGATCCCGATCCCGAGGGGTTGGCCCGGTCGCGATCGGGCCTGGGATGGGCCCTGCTCCGGCTCGGCGAGCACGACGAGGCGGCCGAGGCGTTCGGGGCCCTGGTCGAAGAGAGCCCGGACGACCCGCTCGCGGCCGAGGCGTCGTACCTGGCGGGACGTTCGCTCCGGGAACTCGGCAGGAACGAGGAGGCCCTGGAGGCATTCGAATGGGTCGCGTCGCACCATCCGGAGTCGGACCAGGCACCGTCGGCGGCCCTGGAGCGGGCGAGGCTCCTGGTGGATCTCGACCGCGCGGGGGAGGCCGAGACGCTCTATCGCGACCTGATCGACCGCGAAGCCGGACCCGAGATCGGGGCCGAGCCCGACGCCCTCCTGCTCGAACTCGGCTGGGCGTTGATCGATTCGGGAGACGTCGTCGGGGCCGACTCGGCCTTCGATCGCCTGCTCCAAGAGCACCCCGATTCGACTCTTGCCGCCGACGCCCGCGTCAACCTGGCCGAGTCGGCCTTCGAGCGGGGGGCCTTCGACGACGTCCTCCATCGGCTCGGGCCGCTCTTGGCCGAGGACGCGGCGGTCGCCCCTCGGCTCCTGCCGGCCGTCCTCTTCCGAGGCGGTCGGGCGCGGGCCGAGCTGGGGGATTGGGACGAGGCCGAGGCCCTCTTCGATCGCCTCGCCGCCGAATTCCCCGACGGCGATGATGCCCGGGAGGCCGCCTTCTGGGCCTCGGAGGTCGCCTTGCGTCGCGACGATCCGGCCACCGCCGAGTCGGGATTCGCGGCGCTGATCGATTCGGGCACGGGCTCGGAACCTTGGCGATCGACGGCCCGGCTCCGACGGATCCAGGCCCTGGTGCAGCTCGGCCGATGGGCCGAGGTCCTCGACGCCGCCGACGCCCTGAAGGCCGACGAGCCCGACTTCCCACAGATGGCCGAACTCGACTACGCCCGAGGCCGGGCGCTCCAGAGCCAGGCGCCGCCGCGCTTCGAGGAGGCGAGAACGGCCTATCAAGACGTCATCGCCGCCCGCCGGGGCGGGGAACTGGCGGCGATGGCCCAGTTCATGCGGGGGGAGACGTTCTTTCACCAGAAAGACTACGACGAGGCCCTCCGGGAATTCCTGAAGGTCGATTTTCTTCCCTCCCACAACGATGCGCCGAAGTGGCAGGCCAGCGCCCTCCTGGAGGCGGGGAAAGTCTACGAACAACTCGACCGCTGGGCCGACGCCGCCGACATTTATGAGAGGCTGCGGGCCCGACACCCCAACCAGCCGGCCTCGATCGAGGCCGACCGCCGCTTGTCGAACGCCCGAGGTCGGGCATCGGCCGGCGTTGGGCGTCGCCGATGATCTGATCGTCGGCTCGCCGATCGAACGGGCCCTTGCGGAGGTCGTCGCGCGTCGCGACCGCCCATCGAAAAAGGATGTTCGCCCATGCGTCGCACTCGGGAACACGGCCGCCGTATCGGGGTCCGTCGGCTCTTCGGGCCGGCCTTGGCCCTCGCGATCGTCGTCGGGGCCGGCGGCGCCGATCGCCCCTCGAACCTCCAGCGCGCCGCCGAGGGCGCGGCCGTCCAGGCGAGCCGCGTGATGGCCCGAGGGCACGCCTGGTATCGCCGGACCCCGCCGGCCGACCGCGTCACCTGGGGGGGCTTGGGGGCCTGCGCCCTGCTGGGGATCGGCGCGATCGCCGAACGCACGCTCCGGCTCCGACGCGGCCGGGTCCTGCCGACCCGGTTCGTCGACCGCTTCCGCGACCGCGTCCGAGACGGTCATCTGGAGCCCGGCAAGGCGACGGACCTCTGCGAATTGAACCCGAGCCCCGCGTCTCGGGTCGCCCTGGCGGCGATCCGGCGATGGGGCCAGCCGGCGTCGGAGATCGAGCGATCGGTGGCTCGGGCGCGGCAGGTCGAAGTCGACCTCCTGGGGCGCAACGTGGGGACCTTGCGTCGGATCGCGGCCCTGTCGCCGCTGATCGGGCTCCTGGGGACCTTGCTCGCGGCCGGTCGGACGCTGTCGGGCCTGGGGACTCCGGAGGCTTCGGCGATGTGGGGGCCGGCCCTGGCCGGTGCGTTGTCGCCATTAACGGCCGGCGTGGCCCTGGCGATCCTGGCCCTAATCGCCTTCGACGGCCTGACCGGCCGCGTTGAACGACTCGGCGGCAGCCTGGACCTGCTCGGCGCCGAGGCCGTCGACGCCGTCTCGGCCGCTCCCACTCCGTCGGCCGCGACCCGGCCCTCGCCGACGCCTCCCGGATTGCGGGGGATTGCGCACGGCCCGCATCCCGGCATGGCCGGGCCGGCTCGGGGCTCGTCGCCGATTCGGATCGAGATCCCCGACGCCCTGAAGGACTACTGATCCGGAGCCCCGGGCCGTTAGAATCGGGGGGCCGTCGGGAGGGATCGGGCCCCGAGTCGGGGCGTCCGTTGCGGAGGAGCGATGATCGGCCTCAATCTGGAGACCTTGCTCCGCCTGGTCCGCGCCGATGCCGGCGCCTGGGCCACGCTCGCTTTGGTCGCGGCCCTCGGCCTCGCGGCGACGTGGGTATCCTGGAATTCCCGAAGGGTGCTCCGGAGGTGCCTGGTCCTCTCGATCCTGGTCCACCTCGGCGTCGTCGTCTTCGGCGGCGAGGAACTCTCGCGCCTGATCGCCCCGGGTGTCCCGGACACGTCCGCGACGGAGGACACCGGCATCCGAGAAATCCGGATCGCCTCGACCATGACGCCC
Organism: Geminicoccaceae bacterium; assembly: GCA_965217265.1. Classification (GTDB taxonomy): domain Bacteria; phylum Pseudomonadota; class Alphaproteobacteria; order Geminicoccales; family Geminicoccaceae; genus JAGRGG01. The sequence continues at coordinate 1,211,137 of CBDCHP010000011.1, forward strand.
GGGGATGATGCGTCCGGATCGCTCGACTCCGCGGCCGAGGGGGGGGCCGGCGGACTCGCGGCGGATTGGGATCGGATCGAGGAGTCACGCTCCTTCGCCATGCTCCCGGAGGGGCCCGAGCCACCGTCGAGGCCCCGGTTCGCCTCGGAACGGGTCCCGGTGCCGGAGGCGATGGCCCTGAATCGGCTCGAAGGGCCGGCGCTGGAGGAGGCACCCCCGACGATCACGCCGACGGAGTTCGAGGAGGTCGAGACGCGGGCCGACCCGACCGACAACGAACCCCTCGACGCGCCCCTCCCGGCCTTGGCCCCGGTCGACCCGACCGAGATCGCCGAGGCCGTTCTGGCGCCACCCGCTCTCAACACGGACGGAACCCCGGTGGCGCCACCCCCCCTGCCCGACCCCGGTCGACGTTCGGGACGTCCCCCGATCACGGAGCGGTCGGTCGTCTCGGGCGCGGTCCGAGCCGAGGCCGACGGGCCGATCCTCCCTCCGGTGTCGCCGATCGAACCGACGAGCGGCGTCCCCTTGTCGATTGTCGATGCCCCCGCACTCCCGGACAGCCCCCGAGACGCCCCGACCGGAGCGGAACTCGTGGCGTCGAGCGACCCGGAGGCCGTCCGGGCGCCGGTCGATCCCTCGCCGGGCGAGCCGGCCGACTCGTCGCCGATGGAACTGCCCGAGGGCGAGTTTCGGGTGGCGACGAGGGCGGCGGTCCGTCCCCGACCGACCCCCTTACCGATAAGGCCCGCGTCGCCGTCGCCGGATCTGGGCCGGATCGAGTTGGGCGAGGTTCGACCGGCGCCCGCCCCCCCCAGGGATCGAGGGGTCGGCCGGCCGTTGGCGGAGGTCCCGGAGGTCTACCGCCCTCGGCTCGATCCGAACCGATCGGCCCTGGCCCGTCGCGAAGGCGCCAGCAATGCTAGCGAGGAGGCCGTCGAGCGGGCCCTCGCCTGGCTCGCGGCGCATCAGGACCTCGACGGCCGATGGGACGCCGGGACCGCCCGGTTCCGAGACGGCTCGGCCGCCCCCGGCGAGGACAGCTACACCGCCCATTGCCCCCCCGGCGACCTCTGCGAAGGGGAATGCTACTACTGGGAGGCCGACACCGCCCTGACCGGCCTGAGCCTGCTGGCGTTCCTCGGGGCCGGTTACACCCAGGACGGGGGAGACTATGCCCAGGTCGTCGGCCGAGGGCTCGACTTCCTGGTTGATTCCCAGAAGCCCGACGGCGACCTCCGGGGCAAGAGCCGAGCGGTCGGGATGTACTGCCACGCGATGGCCACGCTGGCGCTCTCCGAAGCCTTCGCCCTGACGGGCGACCCGAAGCTCAAAGGGCCGGTCGATCGCGCCGTCGCCTTCCTGGCCGAGGCGCAGTACCCGGGCCTGATGGGCTGGCGCTACGCCCCGGCCTCCGAAGTCGAACGCTCGCCGTCGGCCGACGGCCGGGGGTGGGACTACGACCCGCACCCGCCGGTCGGCGATACCAGCGTGCTCGGCTGGGTGGTCCTGGTGCTCAAGTCGGCCGCCGAGGTCGGCGTCGAGGTCCCCCCTTCGGCCGAGGCCTCGGCGAGGAACTGGCTCCGAAGGGTCGCCGACGGCCCGGACAACGGCCTGGCCCGCTATCAGCCATACCGGCCCGCCGACCCCGTGATGACCGCCGAGGCCTGGGTCTGCCGACAGTTCCTCCGGATCGGCGGGCCGGGCCCTGCGAGCGACGAGGCATCGGCCTACCTGCTGTCGCACCCGCCGTCGGTGGACGACTTCAATATCTACTACTGGTACTACGGCACCCTGGCGATGCACCAGCGCGGCGGCCCCCCTTGGGAACGATGGAACGGGATCGTCCGCGACGCTTTTGTGCGATTGCAGCGCCGGGAGGGGCACAAGGCCGGCAGCTGGGATCCCGACCCGACTCGTTACGGCAAGCACGGCGGCCGGCTCTACACGACGGCGTTGGCCGCCCTGAGCCTGGAAGTTTACTACCGCTACCTCCGGCTCCACGACGGCGAAGGCGTGGCGACCTCGACCCGTTGACCCGCGCGGCATGGGGTGCGCGTGCGGATTCCAGCGGAACTCGTGGCATGGCAACGTGCCAGCGTGGCCATGTCCGCCTCGCCGATGACTTGGCGGCCTGGACGTCAACATGGCCGCGCTGGCGCGTTGCCATGTCACGGTGCCACCTTCCCGGAGATTGCCAGATCCCCTGGCGCACCCTCGGCAAGACGGTGCGGGACGTCGGGCGCTCCGCTACACTTGTCGACGGACCGCCGGCGGGCCCCTTTCGGCGATCGGCGGTCCGGGAGATGCCGCCATTGGACACGACGCTGTCGCCGACGTTGCTCTGGGCCCAGACGGCCCCCGGTCGTAACGAGATGCCGCTCTTGGCATTGCGGCGCTGGTTCTGGGGCCAGACCCTGGCATCCCCCTCGGCGGTCCCGAGGCTCGACGGCCTCTGGGCCTGGCTGCTGGGACTGATGGCCCTCCTGCTCGTCGCCGCGGTGGCCCAGGGGCCCAGGAAGGCGCTCGGCCAGTGCTTCGATCTGCCGGGGCTCGCCCGGCTGGTCCGCGACGCCCTCCGGAGGCTCGGCGCGTCGTCCCGGATGCTGATGATCGTCCTGGGCGCGGCGGTCCTCTCGTGGACCTCGGCCCTGCTCTTGCGCTATCGACGCCCCTCGGGCCTGGACGACCTGCAATTGGTGACCCGGACCAAGTCCCCGACCGAGCTGGCGATCGAGGGGGGTTCGCTGGCCGCCTTGACGCCGCTGAGGGACGTCTTCAGCCTGGCCGATCTACTGCTGCTTCTGGTGCTCGGCACCACGGTCGTCTTCCGGTATTCGGCCGACCGCTGGGGCGAGGGGGACCGATTCGGCCCCCCGAAGCCGCTGGGCCGGCCGGCGCCGGCCTGGACGTCATTCTCCTGGGTCGCCCTGGCGCTCTATGGGCTCTACCGGCTCGTCTCGACCTTGATGCCGACGGGCGACCTGCCGCTGGGGGGCGGCCTGTTCGTCGAGCCCTTGGCGATCCCGGCCTTGATGGTCCTCTCCGACGCCCTGCTGGCGTCCTGGGTCCTGGTGGAACTCCGTCGCGACGGCCGCCGAGCCGGTGACGTCGGGCCGATGGACGTCTCGGGGACCTTGGAACTGCTGCCGGGCGCCCTGCTGGCGACCCTGCTGGTCTTGCCGTCTCGGGCGGTCGCCACGGCGGCCTACCTGACCTTGCCGTTCGTCCCCAACGGGGTCGCCCGGACGGTGGTCGGCCCCTTGCTCAACGGCTGGGGTCTGATTTATCTCCAGGGGGCGGCCTTGCTCTTCGCCGGGGTCGCCGGCTCCCTGGCTTGGTGCCGAGGAGGGTGGGGGACGACCCTCCGGGGGTACGGTCGGCTCTTGCGTTGTGAAGGAGGCCGGCTCGTCGCGACGCTCGGCCTGGCCGGGTTCGCGGCCGGCGTCCCGGCCGCCCTGGCGTACCTGGTCGTCCTCTCGCTCCCGTCTCAGCCCTGGGTGCTGCCGGCCGCCGACGCCTACGCCCACTACGCGACCCTGCCGATCGGCCTGGCGACGCTCTCGGCCCTGGTCGAACTCGGCCGGCCGTCGGTCGCGGCCACCTCGGCAACCGAAGTCGCGGTCCGCCTTGAAGATGCCGCCGTCGCCCCGGCCTGAGGCCCGGACAAAACGGGGACTGGCACTTCGCGGACTCGGAGCCAGTCCCCGTTTCGTCCGGGCCTCTAAACGCGGGGGGTGATCGGGGGCTCGACGTGGCCTCCGCTCGACATTCGGCGGCCCGGGGTTCGGGCACTCATGATCGTCCGCTTGACATTGACTCGGCCGAGTGTGAGGATTGTAATCGCAGTCAGGCCCGGTGACCGACCACCCGGCGGCCCGTCTGAAACCTCGGCCGCCGCGACTGCTCCGCCCGCCAGCGTGGCTAGCCATCGTGTTCGCTCATCCGATGCCTCTCACGTCCCGGGCCGGGCCGTTCCACGCGACAGGTTGACAATTCGGCAACGCCTCGTCACGAGGTCCTTCGGCCGTGCGCGGGCCGCGGCCGGTCAATCGACCGGGGACGGAACGGTTGCCCGCGCCCGCGTCGCCGCGTCATTCCACGCGCCGCCCGTCGCGTCCGGAGGCCCCGAGCAACGTCACAGGAGGGACACCGCATGTCGGCCGGATCGGAATTGATCGCCAAGATTGCCAGCCGCCAGAACCTGGCGGACTATCGCAAGATCCACTGGATCGGCACGTTCGATGAATATCTCGAGATCGTCGCCCGAGATCCGAAGGTCACGCGCAATGCGTACCAGCGGCTCTACGACATGATCCTCAGCTTCGGCACCGACGAGATCGTCATCCACAAGGAGAAAGTCGCCCGCTACAAGTTCTTCGACGACCCGATCGAAGGGGGTCAAGACGCCATCTTCGGCCTCGAGAGGCCGCTGATGAGCCTGGTCAACATCCTCAAGAGCGCCGCGTTGGGCTACGGCACCGAGCGCCGGGTCCTCCTGCTGCACGGCCCCGTCGGCAGCTCCAAGAGCACCATCGCCCGGCTCCTGAAGAAAGGGATGGAGCACTACTCGCAGACCGACGACGGCGCCTTGTACACCTTCGATTGGCGCGACGAAGGGCCCGTCGGCGAGGAGCACTGGACCCCCTGCCCGATGCACGAGGAGCCGCTCCGGCTGATCCCGCAGGAGCACCGCGCCGCCCTGCTGTCCGAGCTGAACGGGGGCCGAGGGCCGGACGACTTCCAAGTCAACATCGTCGGCGAACTCGACCCCTACTGCCGACAGATGTTCAAGGAGCGGCTCGCCCGATACGGCGGCGAGTGGGCCCGGGTGCTCGACGACGTCCGGGTCCGCCGCGTGATCCTCTCGGAGCAGGACCGCGTCGGCATCGGCACCTTCCAGCCCAAGGACGAGAAGAACCAGGACGCCACCGAGCTGACCGGCGACATCAACTACCGCAAGATCGCCGAGTACGGCTCGGACTCCGACCCCCGCGCCTTCAACTTCGACGGCGAGTTCAACATCGCCAACCGCGGCGTCATCGAGTTCATCGAGGTCCTCAAGCTCGACGTGGCGTTCCTGTACGACCTGCTCGGGGCCAGCCAGGAACACAAGATTAAGCCCAAGAAGTTCGCCCAAACCGACATCGATGAGGTTATTTTAGGCCACACCAATGAACCGGAGTACAAGAAGCTCCAGTCCAACGAGTTCATGGAGGCCCTGCGCGACCGGACGGTGAAGATCGACGTGCCCTACGTCACCAAGCTTGCCGACGAGGTCCAGATCTACGAGAAGGACTACAACAGTCGGAAGGTGACGGGCAAGCGGATCGCGCCGCACACACTGGAGGTCGCGGCGATGTGGGCGATCCTCACGCGCTTGGAGGAGCCTAAGAACGCCGGCCTGACCTTGATGCAGAAGCTCAAGCTCTACAACGGCAAGACGTTGTCGGGCTTCACCGAGGACAACATCAAGGAGCTCAAGGAGGAGGCCGAGCGCGAGGGGATGCACGGCATCAGCCCGCGGTACGTCCAGGACAAGATCTCCAACGCCCTGGTCGCCCACGCCGACGAGCGGTCGGTCAACCCCTTCATGGTCCTCAACGAGCTCGAGAGCGGCCTGAAGCACCACTCGCTCATCAACAACGAGGAGGTCCGCAAGCACTACAAGCACCTGCTGGCGGTGGTCAAGGAGGAGTATGAAGACGTGGTCAAGAACGAGGTCCAGCGCGCCATCGCCGCCGACGACGAGGCCCTGACCCGGCTCTGCGGCAACTACATCGACAACGTCAAGGCGTACACCCAGCGCGAGAAGGTCAAGAACAAGTACACCGGCCAGCCCGAGGAGCCCGACGAGCGGCTGATGCGGTCGATCGAGGAGAAGATCGACATCCCCGAGAGCCGCAAGGACGACTTCCGACGCGAGATCATGAACTACATCGGCGCCCTGGCCATCGACGGCAAGCGGTTCGACTACAAGACCAACGAGCGGCTCCAGAAGGCGCTGGAACTCAAACTCTTCCAGGACCAGAAGGACACGATCAAGCTCACGAGCCTGGTCTCCAGCGTCGTCGACCAGGACACGCAGGAGAAGATCGACATCGTCAAGGGCCGCCTGATCCGCGACTACGGCTACGACGAGGATTCGGCCACCGACGTGCTGAACTACGTGGCCAGCATCTTCGCCCGGGGCGACGTGAAGCGCGGCGGCGGCTGAGCCGTTCTTCGAAGTCCGGCCCCCGCCGCCGGCCGCCTCGGGGACCTCCCCGAGGTCCGCGATCGGCGGGGGCTCCCCGTTGTTTTTCGAAATCGAACAGGCACGACGGACGGGCGACATCTCGATGCGTCCCGTCCGATCAAAAAGGCGAGGGGCGTGAGCCTTTGGTGCGCAAAATCGAGCGGGACCAGAGCCGGTTCCGGCAGATCGTCCGCGGCAAGATCAAGGCGGACCTGAAGAAGTACATCACGCACGGCGAGATGATCGGCAAGACCGGCGGCGAGCTGGTCTCGATCCCCTTGCCGTCGATCGACCTCCCCGAATTCCGATACGGCCCCAAGGGCTCCGGCGGGGTCGGCCAGGGGCCCGGCGACATCGGCCAGCCGATCGGCCGCGCCGGCGACGGCGAGCCCGGCCAGGGGGCCGCCGGCGACGGCCCCGGCCAGCATATTCTGGAGGTCGAGCTGACCCTGGAGGAACTGGCCGAGATTCTCGGCGAGGGGCTCGAACTGCCCCGGATCGAGCCCAAGGGCAAGGCCAACATCATCGAGGAGAAGGACCGCTACACCGGCATCCGCCAGGCGGGCCCCGAGAGCCTCCGGCACTTCAAGCGGACGTACAAGAAGGCGCTCCGCCGCCAGATCGCCTCGAACACGTACAACCCCGACGACCCGATCGTGATCCCGGTCCGCGAGGACAAGCTCTACCGCTCCTGGAACCCGATCTACCTGCCGCAGACCAACGCCGTGGTCTTCTACCTGATGGACGTCTCCGGCAGCATGACCGACGACCAGAAGGAGATCGTCCGGATCGAGGCGTTCTGGATCGACACCTGGCTCCGGAGCCAGTACGACGGCGTGACCACCCGCTACGTCATCCACGACGCCGCCGCCCGAGAGGTCGACGAGCACACCTTCTACCACACCCGAGAGTCCGGCGGCACCCGGATCAGCTCCGCCTACAAGCTCGCCCACAAGATCATCGCCGCCGAGCACCCGCCGGCCGACTGGAACATCTACGTCCTCCACTTCTCCGACGGCGACAACTGGGGCGAGGACAACCGCCAGTGCATCGACCTGCTCCGCAACGAACTGCTCCCCAAGTGCAACCTCTTCGGCTACGGCCAGGTCGAGAGCCCCTACGGCTCCGGCGAGTTCATCCGCGAACTCGAGGACGCCTTCGAGGACGAGCCCAACCTCGCCCTCTCCGAGATCCGCGACAAGGAAGGCATCTTCGACTCCATCAAGGAATTCCTCGGCCGAGGCCGCTGACCGATCAGGCCGGCCCCTCGGGAGCCGGCGGCACCGGAGGACCTGCGATGTCGACCCAGGTTTTGGAACAGACCGAAGCGGCGGTGGGCTCGGGCCTGCCGATCTATCGGTTCAACGTCGAGCAATATCTGAAGATGATCGTGGCGGGCGTCTTCCCGGACGGCGCCCGCGTGGAGCTGCTCTCGGGGGTCGTCGTCTCAAAAATGACCAAGTATACCCCGCACAATTATTCGGTGATGATGCTCGGCGCATGCCTCCGCCCGATCCTGCCGAGCGACTGGATCATCCGGGAAGAAAAATCGATCGTCCTGGGCTACAACTGGCGCCCCGAGCCCGACCTCGTCGTCGCCCGAGGGCCCTACGCGCGATACGCCAGGGCCGACCCCAACGCCGCGGATCTCGCCTTGATCGCCGAGATCGCCGATTCGTCCGTCGCGGAGGATCGCGGGTTGAAGTGGAGGCAATACGCGGCGACCGGGATCCCGTCCTACTGGATCCTCCAGATCAAGCAGGCCCGGGTCGACGTCTTCACCGACCCCACGGGCCGAGGCGAATCGGCGAATTATCAGACGAGCACGACCTATGCCCGCGGCCAGGAAATCCCCGTCGTGATCGACGGCGTCGAGGTCGGCCGGATCGCCGTCAACGATCTTTTCGCTTGAGCCCGCGCGGGCACGGGCATCGGGATGTCCGAATCGATCGATTCCTCCGGGGCGAGGTCAACCGCCCCGGACGACGTTGCTGGCCGCGTTTGCTGGAGGCCCTCGTGGAAGTCCCGATCAAAGTCCTGGTCCACGACGCGGAGGAGGGCGGCTATTGGGCCGAGGTGCCCGGCCTTCCCGGTTGCTACACCCAGGCCGAGACGATCGAGGAACTGCGGGCCAACCTCCTCGATGCTTTGAAGGGCTGGCTCGGGGCGACCCAGGACGAGGCCATCATCCGTGGCCCATACGAGCCGGGCGAAGTCCTGACGCTGTGAAGACGCTCTTGAACTGCGGATCGAGGCACGGCGACGAACGTCGAAGGACCCGGGGAGACGTCATGGCCACCCAGACCGCCCACCACGACCCGCGTTCCACCGGCTCGGGCATCAGGCCCTACCGGATCAACGTCCGCCAATTCGAGCGGATGATCGCGGCCGGCGTCTTCGCGCCTTCGACGCACCTCGAGTTGCTGGGCGGCCTGCTCGTGGAGCAGGGGGACAAGGCGACCAAGAACGCCCCCCACGATTACGTGATCGACATGCTCGCCGAGCAACTCAGGCGATTGATCGGCATCGAATGGGTCATCCGCCAGGAGAAGTCGCTCCGGCTGGGACAGCTCTGGCGGCCCGAGCCCGACGTCGCCATCGTCCGAGGCCCGCGCGCCCGATACTGGCGGGATGCCCCCGGGGCCGCCGATCTCGCCTTCCTCGCGGAAATCGCGGACTCGACCTACGACACCGACCGGGGCGTGAAGTATCGACGCTACGCGGGGGCCGGAGTCCCCGTGTACTGGATCGCCCACATCCCGTCGCGGGAGGTCGAGGTCCACTCCGACCCATCCGGGCGGGCCGCGACGGGGGAATTTCGGCAGCATCGGATCTTCGGTAAGGGGGATGAGGTCCCGGTCATCGTCGACGGCCGAGACGTCGGCCGGATCGCCGTGGACGACCTCTACCCCTGAACGCACCACGACACACGGGCAGATCGGGATCATCGACGCGACCGAACCAATCCTCCACCAAGGCCGTCGAAACATCGACGCCTCTCAAAGGAGCCACGCGGATGTCCGCCCAGACGATGCAAGCACCGAATCTCGGGGCGGCCGTCAGGCCGTATCGCCTGACCGTCCGTCGATTCCAGAAGGCGGTCGAGGCGGGGGTCTTCCCGGCCGATGCGCGGATCGAGTTGCTCGGAGGCATCCCCGTCGAGAAAATGACCAGTTACCCCCCCCACAATAGCACCGTCTACCGGCTCGTGTTCGGCCTCCGCAACCTCTTGGCCGCCGACTGGATCGTCCTGGAGGAGAAGCCCATCGTCACCGGCCGGAGGTGGCGGCCCATGCCGGACCTCGCCGTCGTCCGGGGGCCGATCGACCGCTACCTCCGGGTCGACCCGGCGACGGCCGACGTCGCCTTGGTCGTCGAGGTCGCCGATTCCTCGTATCCCAAGGATCGCGGTCCGAAGTGGCGGCAGTATGCTTCCGAGGGGCTGCCGGCTTACTGGATCGTTAACATTGAGGCCGGCCAGGTCGAAGTCTACACCGATCCCGAGGGACGAGGCGTCGCGGCCGGGTATCGCACGTCGACCGTGTTCAAGAAGGGCCAGTCGATCCCCGTCGCGATCGACGGCGACGAGGTCGCTCGGATCGACGTCGACGCATTTTTGCCCTAATCGATCCATGAAGGCCGCTCGACCGTACACCCTCCCAAGGAGCCCGCCACCGATGTCGTTCGTCAGCACGCAGCACGACCTGCCGGCCGATCTCCGGGCCCTCCAGGGGGAGATCGAGGGGCACGCCAAGGCCTTCGGCCTGGACTTCTACGACACGATCTTCGAGGTGCTCGACTACGACGAGCTCTCGGAAATCGCCGCGTTGGGGGGGTTCCCGACCCGCTATCCGCACTGGCGGTTCGGCATGGAGTACGAGCAACTCTCCAAGGGGTACCGCTACGGCCTCCAGAAAATTTACGAGATGGTCATCAACAATAACCCCTGCTACGCCTACCTCCTGCGATGCAATCAGACGGTCGATCAGAAGCTGGTGATGGCCCACGTTTACGGTCATAATGACTTTTTCAAGAACAACATTTGCTTCGCGCCGACGAACCGCAAGATGATGGACGAGATGGCCAACCACGGCAGCCGGATTCGTTCGCAGATGGAGCGTCACGGCGAGGAGAAGGTCGAGGACTTCATCGACAGTTGCCTCTGCCTGGACAGCCTGATCGATATCCACTCCCCGTTCATCAAGCGCCGCGACACCCCGGACCGCTACGACTTCGAGTCCGGGGACGACCGGGAGGAGGCGTCCTCGGACAAGTTCCGCAGCAAGGATTACATGGACCGCTTCGTCAACCCGCCCGAGGCGCTCCGCGAGGCCGCCCGACTCCGCGAAGCCGAGCGGGCCAAGGCCCGCAGGCTCCCCGAGCACCCGGAGCGCGACGTCCTGCTCTTCCTGCTCGAACACGCCCCCTTGAATTCCTGGCAGCACGAGGTCCTGGCGATCGTCCGGGAGGAGGCGTACTACTTCGCCCCGCAGGGGCAGACCAAGATCATGAACGAAGGGTGGGCCTCGTACTGGCACTCGACGATGATGACCACCAAGCTGCTCGACGGCTCGGAGCTGGTCGACTACGCCGACCACCACTCCGGGACGATGGCCACCCAGCCGGGCCGCCTCAACCCCTACAAGCTCGGCATCGAGCTGCTCCGCGACATCGAGGAACGCTGGGACAAGGGGCAATTCGGCCCCGAGTTCGACGCCTGCGACGATTACGAAACCCGCCGAACCTGGGACACCGAGGCCGGTCTTGGCCGTCGGAAAATCTTCGAGGTCCGCCGCATCCACAGCGACGTGACCTTCATCGACACGTTCCTGACCCCGGACTTCTGCCGACGGCACGGGATGTTCAGCTATCGCCACAACGACCATTCGGAGCTCTTCGAGATCGAGAGCCGCGAGTTCAAGCAGATCAAGGAGCGGCTCCTCTTCGGCCTGACCAACTTCGGCAGGCCGATCATCCGGGTCCGGGACGGCAACTTCCGGAACCGGGCCGAGCTGTACCTGGAGCAGGAGTATTTCGGGATCGACCTGAAGCTCGACCACGCCCAGGACACGCTCCGGCACCTCCATCGCCTCTGGACGCGCCCGGTCCACCTGGAGACCTGCGTCGAGGGGCGCCCGACGCTTCTCTCGTTCGACGGCACGGATCACACCATCCGCCCCCTGGGAGGCCAGCCCAATGAGCCTGAGCACCGAGATCGCCGCCGCGCTTGACGCACAGAGCGGCCAGACCGGCGTCGTCGCGGCCCAAGTCGGGCCCGACCGCCTCGAATTGTCCGTCACCGCCGCGGCCCCCGTCGGCGTGGAGCTGGACCGACTGGACGTCTCGGTCCAGGATCCCGCCCGCCCCGTCTGGAGCATCGACGAACTGCGAGCCTGGGGCGACCGCGTCGCCCGCCGCGTCACCTACCTGATGGAGCCCCTGGTCGTCGTCGAGGTCGACGCCCAAGGGGGGGAGGTCGAGATCCGGAGCCAGTCGCCGACCCCCCGAGGCCAGCTTCGGTCCTTCTTCGAGGTCCGGCTCGGCGTCCTCGGCACCCTCCGGATGCACCGGCTCCGCTTCGACGCCGCCGACGGCCGTCGCCACGCCACGCCCTTCCAACTCAGCCGGGAGGTCCTGGAACGCCTCGCCGACGACCTCCCGGCCGCCGCACACGATCGATAACGGCCCCAGAAAACCACGGGGGGCGTCGCTTTGACGCATCAAAGGGACGCCCCCGCCCGCGAATTCGAGTATGATCCCCCGGAGCTTCGGACCCGAACGGCCGGTCGCCCCGGTGTCCGATCGGCCGTCCCCGACCCGGAGGCAGACCTCGACGATGATCCACCCCTGGCACGACGTGACGCCGGGCAAGGACCTGCCCTCGACCTTCAACGCGATCGTCGAGATTCCCATGGGCGGGAAGATCAAGTACGAACTCGACAAGCGGACCGGCCTGCTCCGGATGGACCGCGTGCTCTACTCGGCCGTCCACTATCCGGCCAACTATGGATTCGTGCCGCAGACCTACGCCGAGGACGACGACCCGCTCGACGTCCTCGTGCTCTGCCAGGAACCCCTGGCGCCGATGACCCTGGTGATGGCGCGGGCGATCGGCCTGATGACCATGATCGACATGGGCAAGAAGGACCACAAGATCCTCGCCGTCGCCGTGGGCGACCCGGAATTCAACAGCTTCCGAGAGGCCGACGAGCTGCCGCCGCATCGGCTCCAGATGCTCCGTCGCTTCTTCCAGGACTACAAGTACCTCGAGGGCAAGGCCGTCGAGGTCGACGAGATCCAGTCGGCCGAGACGGCCGGGCCGGTGATCGAGGACGCGCTCCAGCGCTACAGCCACCACCGTCGCAAGGGGTTCCGACCCGAATGAAGGCGATCGTCATCGGCGGTTCAGGGCAGATCGGCGGCTGGCTCCTGCGGCACCTCGACGCTCGCGGGCACGAGGCCCTCGGCACCTTCGCGACCGTCCCCTACCCGGGCCTGCACCCCCTCAACGCCGCCGACCGCGAAGAGGCTGCCTCCTGGGTCCGCGAGCAGGGGCCCGAGGTCATCTTCTACCCGGCCGGATTCACCTATGTGGATGGCTGCGAGCGCGACCCGAGCAAGGCGAGGGCCTCGAACCTGGAGGAGCCGTTGAACCTGGCCCGCGTCGCGGCCGAGATCGGCGCCCGGTTCGTCTACTTCTCGACCGACTACGTCTTCCGGGGCGACGACGGCCCCGACGCCGAGGATGCGATCGCCGATCCCCCCAACGCCTACGGGCTCGCCAAGCTCGACGCCGAGCGCGCCATCGTCGAGGCCCTCGGGGACCGCGCCCTGGTCTCCCGGACGAGCTGGGTCTTCGGCCCGGAACGCCAGGGGAAGAACTTCGCCTACCAGGTCGTCCGTCGGCTGGTCGCCGGCGAGCCGGTGATGGTCCCCTCCGACCAGATTTCCAGCCCGAGCTACGCCCCGGACGTGGCCTTGGCGACCGTCCGGCTCGTCGAGGACTGCCAGTCGGGCCTCTTCCACGTCGCCGGGCCGGAGGTCGTCTCGCGCCCCGACTTCGCGAAGGCAATCGCCGACGCCTTCGGCCTCGACGCTGGGGCGATCGGCTCCAAGCCGACGGCGGAACTCGGCCAGGGGGCCCCCCGGCCCCTCCGAGGGGGATTGCTGACCCCCCGCCTCGACGCCGTCCTGCCCGGCCTCATGCGGCCGTTGTCGGCCTGCCTGGAGGACTTCCGGTCCCGGCTCGATGCCGAGGAAGGCTGGAGCGACCCTCGGGTCGCGGCGGCCCCCTGAGCGTTGCCGAGGACCACGGCCGAAGCTCGGCTTTCGTCGCGGGGGTGGGGCGGCTAGGATGTGCTCCCGGAGGCCGATCGCACGGATTCGATCGCAGAAGGTGCCAGCAGGGAGGGCCGGATGACGCCTTACGATATCTCGATGATCGCGGTGGTCGTCGCGGGGATGATCTGGGGGGCCTGGCGGGGGATCACCTGGCAGTTGGCGAGCATCCTCTCGCTAACGCTGGGCTACGGCGTCGCGGTGCCGATCTCGTCGCAGATCGCCCCGCACTTCCCCGGACAGCCGATCGTGGCCCGAGGCCTGGCGATGCTGGCGCTCTACGTCGCGGTCTCGGCGGGGATCTTCGCCGTCGCCTGGTCGGTCCGGGCGACCCTCCGGCGATGGAAGTTCGAGGCGTATGATCGGCATCTTGGGATGATCCTCGGCGGCCTGGAGGGGGCGATGCTCGGCGTCGTCGCCACGCTGTTCATCATCAGCTTCGCCCCGCAAGCACGGGTGCCGATCCTCACCAGCCGGGCCGGGATCATCGTCGACCAGACGCTCAAGGTCGCCGAGCCCGCCCTGCCGGCCGAGGTCCGTAGGATGCTCGCCCCCTTCTGGGAGGTCCTGGAGCATGGCGATCCGACCGAGGCGCCGCCCCTCGATCACGACGTCGCCGATCAGCCCGAGCCGCGGCTCGCCACCGCCATCGATCCGCCCAAGATCGATCAGGAGCTCATCCAGTCCGTGGCCTCGCGATGGCTCAATCGCGCGATCGAGCCGGAGCCGACCGAGTCGATCGAGCCGGCGCTAGAACCGGGATCAGAGCCGGAGCCGGAGCCGGCCCCCTCGATCGACCCGAGGGTGATCCTCGAGGCCTACGATCGCGGCGGTCCCGAGGCGATCCGGGCCCTGGCCGATTCGTTCGAGGACATCGACCCGAAGCTGATTCGCAAGGTCTTCAAGCGGGACCGGGCCGAGGCGGTCCGCCTCCTCTTGCAACGTTTCCGGAACCAGAGCATCGCCATCGCGGACGACACCATTGAACGCAACCCTCCCCGTCGGTGATCGGCCGATCAACCTGACGCAGGTCCTCAAGCTCGCCGGCTGGGCCGACAACGGCGGCCACGCCAAGAACTTGATCGCCGAAGGCTCGGTCCGGGTCAACGGCGAGGTCGAGACCCGTAAGCGACGGCAGATGGCCATCGGGGACCTCGTCGAACTCATCGCCGAGGGCGCCCCCCCCGCCCTCCGGCTCGGGCCCTGACGAACCGGGGCCTGGCTCCGAGTCCGCGAGGTGCCCGTCCCCGTTTCGTCGGGGCCTCTTGGGACTCGATCGCCGGCCGGGTTCCGGCTATGCTCAGCATCGGAGTCTCGATTCGGCCCGAGGGCTCCCCCCTCTCGATGCCGGGTTCGGGCCCACCGATCCCTCCTCTTTGCTGTCCGCGGACGCATTCCCATGAAGCGCATCGCGATCCTGACCGCCGGGGGCGACACGCCCGCACTCAACGCGACGATCGACGGGGCCGTGCAGCGGGCCAACCAGCTCCGGATCGAGGTCATCGGGGTCATCAAGGGGTTCAGCGGCCTCTTGAACCCGGAGGTCCCCCACGTCCGGCTCAACCCCCTCTTCCAGACCATCCCCGAACTCGACGCCTCGCGAGGCGGCACGATCCTCGGGGCCTCGCGCGACTACGTCAGCGCCGACGATCGGCCGACGATCCAGCGCGTGGTCGGCCGCCTGGAGCGGCTCGGCGTCGACGGGCTGATCTGCGTCGGCGGCGACGGCACCCTCAACGGCATGCAGGCGATGTGCGAGTTCTTGCCCGCGGTGCTCGCCCCCAAGACCATCGACAACGACCTGGGCCTGAACTACGCCGACGAGCCGAACGAATACAGCCGCGTCGAGGACGAGCAGAGCCGTCGCGGGTATTCCTACACCAAGCGTCCCAGCCGCGCCTTCGCCCTCGAGGAGATGGTCAACTTCGTCGCCCCCGGCTACGCGACCTCCGTCTTCGTCTCGGCGCAGAGCGTCCAGCGCATCCGGACGACGGCCGAGAGCCACCGTCGGGTCGCCATCATCGAGGTGATGGGGCGCGACTGCGGGATGCTCGCCCTGGGCACGGCCTACGGCCAGCCGGACCTGATCCTGGTGCCCGAGGTCCCGGTCGACGAGGACGCCCTGGTGGCGCGCGTCATCGAGGTCCTCGACCTCCAGAAGCACGCCGTGCTCTGCGTCTCCGAGGGGATCAAGGGGGCCGACGGCAGCACCCTCGGCGACATCCGGCAAGTCAAGGACCCGGCCGGCAACATCCAGTACACCGGGGCCGCCGAGGCGATCAAGCGGATCCTGGTCGATCGCATCGGCGACGCCTTCTTCACCAGGAAGCGCCGCAACGAGAGCGCCGACGCGGCGATCTTCTGCCGCAAGGTCGGCCACACCCAGCGCGGGGGACGGCCGATCCGCTTCGACCGCTACCACGCGGCGCAGCTCGGCGGGCAGGCCGTCGCGCTGCTGGTCGAGGGCAAGCACAACCACGTGGCCGCCCTCCAGTACCGCGGCGGGACCTTCGAGCAGGACGGCATCGACGCCAACCGGCTCCGGGACCGCTGGGGGACCGTCCATGCCCGCCCCTTGCCGACGAGCTTCTACGACGCCGCCCGCTTCGCCCCCTCGGCCAAGGGAATCGAGTACCTCAAGGCGATCTTCGCCAACGCGATCGGCTCGGAGGACCTCGAAGGGCAGCGCCCGCTCTTCGACACGGGCAACCTCGTCAGCCCCTACGACTCGGTGAACGTCCACGTCAACAAACGGATCAGGCGGCTGACGCCCGAGGCGTGACCGACGGACGGCACATCAATCGCACCGAGCAGGTGGAGTCGACCGTCGCCAACGACGATCGCGACAGGGTCGCCGAAGGGGGCATTCCCGATGCTCCCCTTCGCCTTCGTCGGGCGATCCGTGCTCTCCCAAGGCCCGACGCCCGCGGGCCGACGCTCCTCCGAGGTGCCGCGTGTCGATTTCAGCAGCCGACGGCGAACGTTCTCGATTGTCGATCGTCCATCTCCCCCACACCGATCGCGGCGAGGCCGACTCGTTCGCCTCGCCGTCCGACGCGGCCTGACCCATCGGCCGAAGTTCCTGCCCTGCCAGTACATCTACGATGAGACGGGCTCGGAACTCTTCGAGGAAATCTGCGAACAGCCCGAGTATTACGTCACTCGAGTCGAGGACGAGATCCTCCGCGAATCGGCGCCGGAGATGGTCGCCGGCTGGGCCGATCCGCCCGTGATGATCGAGCTGGGATCGGGCAGCTCGACCAAGACCCGGCGCTTGATCGAGGCCGCCCTGGAGACCTACGGCACGCTCCATTATGTTCCCATCGACATCTCGCCGACGATCCTCGAAGGCTCGGCCGGGACATTGATCGAGGATTATCCGGACTTGCGGATCACCGGCTTCGCCGGGGATTACGAGGCCGCCCTCCGGGCCCTCGACGGTCGGTTCCGAGGCCCGAAGCTCCTCGTCTTCCTCGGGTCGAGCCTCGGGAACTTCGACGACGACGACGCCCAGTCATTCGTTGGCCTGATCGCCGGTTCGCTGCGCCCTTCGGATCGGCTCCTGCTGGGGGCCGACATGGTCAAGGACGCCTCGGTCCTGGAGTCGGCCTACGACGACGCGAGCGGCGTGACGGCCCGGTTCGCCTCGAACATCCTGTCGCGGATCAACCGCGAGCTCGACGCCGACTTCGACCTGGATCGCTTCGGCTACCGGGCCCGGTTCGTCCCGGATCGCCACCGGGTCGAGATGCACCTGGTCAGCCAAACGGATCAGCAAGCGACGATTCGTAATGGTCTTGGGCTGACCCCAGAGTTCGCCGAGGGGGAGACGATCCACGTCGAAAACTCGCATAAGTATACACGCTCCCCCTGCTCGGGACGATCGCCGACCGGGCCGGCTTCGTCGAGGAGGACGCCTGGACCGACGTCGACGGCTGGTTCCGACTCCAGCGATGGCATCCCCGGGAGCTGAAGCCCCCCGCCGCGATGTCTCCTCGCCCCTGGGAATCCGTGCACCGGACAATGTGACATCTGGCACAGCACGGAATCACCGGCTGAGTAAGCGTGCACCGATCGAAACCGCTTGGCAAATGGGGCGAGGCGCGGTAATCTTTGCCTGGGAGGAGCCCGGAAGTCATGACAATCATTTTATCCAAGGATTTAGAAGCCATTGTACATGACGCCGTCCGGGACGGCCTCTATGCACGCGAGGACGACGTGATCCGCGATGCTCTGCTGCGCCTCAGGCAATCCTTCCGCGTGGAGGCCGAGGTGCCTCTCCCCGCCCGGGAACGGACCGAGGCCAACCCGCCTCGGAAGCCACGCACCAAGGAGGAATTCCATCGTCGCTTGATGGCGATGGGGCGGATCAGCCAACTTCCGGATACCGACGCCGATTTCGAGGATCCCGACGACCAGCCCATCGACATCCAGGGCGAACCCCTCTCCGAGACCGTCATTCGCGAACGCCGCTGAGATGGCGGATTAGTTCTTCGATACCAGCGCCCTCGTCAAACGCCACGTCAACGAGAGCGGCACCGCCTGGGTCCGTTCCCTGACCAGGCCCAAGGCCGGTCATTCGCTCTATATCGCCCGCGTTACCGCCGTGGAGATGTTCGCGGCGATCTCTGGCCGACAACGCCGCGGTAGTCTCTCTGCGGCCCAAGCCGGGGCGATGCTCGGCCATTTCCGCCGCCATCTGGCCCAGCGTTACGTGATCCTGGAGCTGACCCCCGCCCTGTTCACCAGGGCGATGTTCGCCGCACGCAAGCATGGGCTCAGGGCCTATGATGCCGTCCAACTGACGGCGGCGCTCGAAACGGACCGGCTCCTTCGGGATGATGGGTTCGGGCCGCTGACGCTGGTCTCGGCGGACAAGCCGCTCAATGCCGCCGCTTCGGCTGAAGGGCTGGCCGTGGACGATCCAAACACACACACCTGATTGTCCGATCACGTCCTCTGCCCCTTCTCAATTCCGATCGCCGAGGGTTCGATTCAGGCGTCGCACGCGAGCCGGAACCCGGAGAATTGCCAGCGGGCGTCGGGGTAGAAGAAGTTCCGGTAGGTGGGCCTGAGGTGCGACTTCGGGGTGACGCAGGACCCGCCCCGCAGGACGTGTTGATTGCACATGAATTTGCCGTTGTATTCGCCGACCGCGCCGGGGGCGGGCCGGAACCCGGGGTAGGGCAGGTAGGCGCTGGCGGTCCATTCCCAGGTGTCGCCGAACATCTGGAGCGGCTCGTTGTCCGGGCCGTTCGGGGCGGGCTGCGGGTGGAATCGGCCCGACTCGGCGAGGTTGCCGTCGAGGGCGACGTCGGCGGCGTTTTCCCACTCGGATTCGGTCGGTAGCCGGGCGCCGGCCCATCGGGCATAGGCGTCGGCCTCGTAGTAGCTGACGTGGCAGACGGGCTCGGCGAGGCGGACGGGGCGCATCCCGGACAGGGTGAAGGTCCACCAGCTCCCGTCGTCGCGACGCTCCCAATAAAGCGGCGCCTCCCAGCGATGACGCCCGACCGCGGCCCAGCCGTCGGCGAGCCAGTGATCGGGGCGATGGTAGCCGCCGTCGGCGATGAACTCGAGGAATTCGCCGTTGGTGACCGCCCTGGAACCGATCCGGTATCGATTGACGAACTGCCGGTGGCGGGGCGATTCATTATCATAGGCGAAGCCGTCGCCGGCGTGGCCGAACCAGCGGACGCCTTCGGGGTAGGAGATCCATCGGAGGGGCTCGGCGACGACGTCGGGCTCTTCGGCGCGGTCGACGTAGGACGGCCGCAACGGGTTCCGGGAGAAGGCGTGCTTCAGGTCGGTGAGCAGGAGCTCCTGGTGCTGCTGCTCGTGATGGAGCCCGAGCACGATCAAGGGGGCGATCCGTGCCCCTAATGCCTCGTCGGCCCTGTCCAGGAGCCGCTCGATCCGCGCATCGACGTGGTCGCGATAGGCGAAGACCTCGTCGATCGTCGGCCTGGTGAGCATCCCGCGTTGCCCGCGGTCGATCCGCTGGCCGACGGCGTTGTAGTAGGAGTTGAAGAGGAACGAGAAGAGGTCGTGGAAGGGGCACGCATCCCCCGAGTGGGGGCCGACGACGAACTCCTCGAAGAACCAGGTGGTGTGGGCCAGGTGCCACTTGGCCGGGCTGGCGTCGGGCATCGACTGGACGACGAAGTCCTCGGGGCCGAGCGGCCCGCAGAGGCCCAGGGTCGCCCTTCGGACATCGCGGTAACGGCCCCCGAGGCGTTCGGGCGCCCCGAGGGGGTCGAGCCGGCCCCCCTCCTGTTCGGCCGTCCCGGCGGGGATCATTCGCGACATCGATCGAACTCCGAGGCGGCCTGAGGGCGTTCCGGCCCTCCGTTCTAGGGAGGGTCCGACCGATCGTCAACCCTCGTCGGGTCGGCAGACGCACGATCCATGCCGAAGGCCCGCCGGGGACGGCCCTGAATTCTCCGGAAAACCGCGCATAAATCGTCAATCACTTCGATGATGAAGGAAACGGGCGTTGACGGTGGCCGGGAGCCATCGAAAACGTGGCCAAAGGACGGTCGGGCGGGTGGGTTTGAGCAAAGCGAGCCCCCGGCCACCCCGAATCCACCCCGACAACACGATAAAGATGAGCAAGGAGTCTCAAATGATCCCGTCATCAAGACAGCGGGCCGACCCTCGCACGGCCGATTGAATAAAAGGTGAAGTCGACCATGCCGAAGCAACGCCGAGAACCGACCGAGCCGCCCTTGACCCTCGAGGCGCGGCCCGCTTGCGAGCGGAGCCTGCAACGCTGGGTCCGGGAGTTCGCCGGCCTCGACATCCCCAAGGAGCCGGTCTGCCGGGGGCACCAGGCCCCCTGGCGATTCTTCGCCGACGCCTTCTTGAAGCGGCCCCCGGTGGCGCTGGTGCTGGGCCCCCGAGGCGGCGGCAAGTCGTTCCTCTCGGCCCTGGAGACGCACCTGACGAGCCGGTTCGGCGAAGCGGGAGGCACCAGGCTGCTCGGCGGCAGCCTGGCCCAGTCGCAGCAGGCCCATCAGGCATTGGCCGAGCTGGCCCGGGACGACCCGGCCCTGGTGAAGCTGACCGACTCCAAGGCGATCTACACCAACGGCTCGGAGGTCCGGGTCCTATCGGCCTCGCCGACCAGCGTCCGGGGGCCCGCACGTCCCCAGCCTGAAGCTCGACGAGGTCGACGAGATCGACCCCGAGGTCCGCGACGCGGCGATCGGGATGTGCATGAACAAGGGGGGGCGATCGGCCTCGGTCCTGATGACGTCCACCTGGCACCGCGTCGAGGGGCCGATGGCGGCCCTGATCGATCGGGCCAGGGCCGGCGAGTTCCCGCTCTACAGCTTCTGCGTCTTCGAGGTCCTCGAACGCTGCCCGGACGAACGCAGCGGCCCCCATCTCGAACGCTGCGACGAGTGCCCCTTGAAACCCTGGTGCCACGAGGACCGGGAATTCGACCCGCTCGGCAGGCCCAAGGCCAAGCGTTCCCGCGGCCACTACGCGATCGACGCCCTGATCCAGAAGGCGAGGATCGTCGGCATCCGGACCTTCGAGGCCGACTACCTCTGCCGAGGGCCCAAGGCCGACGGCCTCTGGTTCTCGACCTTCGACCCGGTGGCCAACGTCTCCGAAATGGCCGAGTACGACCCGCTGTTTCCGGTCCACTTGGCCGTGGATTCAGGCGTCCACACCGGCGCCGTCTTCTTCCAGATGGTCCCGAGGCCGACCTCGTCGGGGATGGTCGAGGAGGTCCGTGTCTTCGCCGAGCACCTGGATGAGGGGCGTCCCGCCGAGCACAACGCCCGGGAGATCCTGGAGATCGCCCGCAACCGCTGCAACGGCCGGATCGATTTCCCCTCGACCGACCCGGCCGGCGGCTCTCGCAACCCGGTCGGGCCGACGGTCCTGGCCGAGTACGAGCGGGCGGGGCTCCGAGACCTGCGCCCCTGGCCCTCCGGGGCGTCGGTCAACGACGGCCTGGCCCTGGTCGAGTCGTTCGTCCGGCCGGCCGACGGCGGGACCCGACTGCTGGTCCACCCCCGTTGCGAGCGGACGATCCACGCCTTCCGCAACTATCGTCGGGCCAAGCGGGCCGGCCAGTGGACCGACCATCCCGAGGACCCGCAGCACCCGCACGAGGACCTCCTCGACGCCCTCCGAGGGGGCTTGAGGCTCCGGTTCCCCGAAGGACGCACCTCAAGGCCGACCCTGAGTCGCGTCCCGGCCCGCAACGTCTTCTGACTTCGTTTTCGGCGGCCGGATTCCCCTTTTGGCAACGATCCCGATGGCACCAATCATGGCACAACGACGCGAACTTCCCGAAGTCCTCGGGCGAAGGCATCCGGAGTGGCGGGAACACCAGCTCCGTTGGCGGTGGCTGCTCGACTCGCTCGAAGGCGGAGAGCGGTATCGGCAGGCCTCCTACGGCTACGACCACCGCGGCCTGCCGATCCGCAACCTCGTCCGCCACAAGCGCGAGTACCCCGACCCCCGGGAGACCGCCGCCAACGCGCCGATGGCGGGCCTCGAACCGTTCGGGTTGCCGATCCCGCCGTCGTCCGAACCGGCCTTTCAGGCCACCGACGACGACTACGAGCTGCGTCGAGCGCGGACCCCCGTGCCGACCTTCCTGGCCGAGTCGGTCGAGACGCACCTGTCGCGAATCTTCGCCCGGGAGATCAAGCGCGACGGCCCCGACGCCCTGACGGCCTGGTGGCGCGACGTCGACGGCTGCGGGACCTCGATCGATCAGTGGATGGCCGAGGCCGTCGCGCCGCTCTTGCTGACGCTGGGCCAGCTCGACCTCTGCTTCGACCACCCGCCGGCCCCCGAAGGCGAGGCGATCGAGACCCGGGCCGACCTCGCCCGCTTGGGCCTGGACCGCTGCGTCGCCTCCTACATCCTGCCGGAGAACATGCTCTGGTGGCGCCTCGACGACGGGGGGCAACGCTACGAGGAATGCCTGGTCCTGGAGCGATGCGAAACCGACGAAGGGCCCGAGGTCCGCTACCGGCACTGGACCGCCGAAGGGTCGACCCTCTACTCGGAGGATGGCGTTGTCCTGGCCGAGACCGCGCACCCCTTCGGCCGGGTGCCGATCGTCCGCGTCTTCGACCGCCGCAAGGCCCGATGCCGGAACATCGGCCAGTCCCGTTATGAAGGGATCGCCGAGCGTCAACGCGAGTATTACAACCGAGACTCGGAGCTGATCCTCTCCGACACCACCCAGGCGCACCCCTTGCTCCAGGGGCCGGAGGACTACGTCCAGCCCGACGGCTCGATCCCGGTCGGGCCGGGCTGGCTTTTGCCGAAGAAGAAGAACACCCAGGGGGGGCATGCGTCCTATGAAGGGTTCGACATCGTCGAATTCCCGAAGGACGGCGCCGAATCGATCCGCAAGAACAAGGCCGACCTCCGCGACGACGTCGACCGCGACGCCTCGCTGGTCCGGACGCCCGCCCGGGACACCGGCAACCAGTCGGGCCTGGCCAAGATCATCGACAATACCGACGGCAACAACCGGCTGGCCAAGATCGCCAAGATTTTGGCCCAGGCCGAGCGACTGGCGGCCGAGTTCGCCCTCCTGGTCTGCAACGACGGCCTGACGCCCCCCGGGCTAACGGCCGAGATCGAGATCGTCTACCCCGCCGAGTTCGACCTCTACACGGCGGGCGACGTGGCCCGCGCCACGGCTGACTTTCAGGCCCTGGCGGCGCGTTCCGGGGCCTTGCCCCGCTGCGAAGTCCTGATGCTCTCCCGGCTGCTCCGGCTCTGCCTGCCGGGCCTCAACGACGCGCAGTACGCCGATTGCGATCGCGAGATCGCCGGCTTCCTGGACGGCCGGGCCGGGCCGGCGTCGGGCGACGTGGCGGCGACCTACGACCAGGTCACCCGCCGCGACGTCTTCCAGGACATCAACATCATCTGACCGCCCCGCTTCAGGGCCGTCTGGATCGCTTCATCTCATGTTCATCGAGCTACTCACCAAGCTAACGGCCGCGGCGTCGGTCGTCGCCATCGGCCTGGCCGTGCTGTTCACGCTGGTCATCCCGATGGCCTTCGGCCTCTTCGACCGCCGGCCCTGAACGCTCAACGATCGCGAGAGATCACCAACCATGACGCCGCAACGCATCTTGAAGAGCCCCGAGGCCGGCGTCGAAGGCGTGCCGACCCTCGAGGAGACGATCACGATCCCGCTCGCCGAGCTCGAGGCGCTGCGAGCGTCGGCGGAGCAGGCCTCGGCCTCGGAGGCGTCGGCGGCCGAGGCCCGGGAGCGGCTCCGGCTCGTCGAGCGCCGGTTCGACGACGAGCTCTCGGAGCGTTCCCGGAAGGCCGAGGAGTGGGAGCGGGCCTGCAAAGGCGCGCTCAAGGAGAAGGAGCTGGCCGCCGCCCTGTCGGGCCGATCGCTGGTCCCGGGGGCGGCCCCGCAACTCGTCAAGCTCTGGCGGGAAGAACTGGAGGTCATCGACGACGGGGGAAGGCTCCGCGTCTCGACCCGAGACGGCCGCAACGTGAGTGACGCCGTCGGGGCCTGGCTGTCGGACGCGGAATACGCGCACTTCAGCCGGCCGACCTCCCGAGGAGGGACCGCCCCCCCCGGCGACGCCCGATCAAAGGCGCCGGGGCCGCCCCCCTCCCCCCGCCCGGAACCTGGGCGAAGTCGCCCTCAACCGATGGCGAGAGGCCACTCGGGCCGACCACTCGCCGGCCGGGGGGCCGATCGGGCTCGGCCGACGGCCGTCCTGATCCCCCTTTGAAATAACGCCCGAACGACCCATACCCATAGGAGTGACGTCGAGGGCCGATTCCTGTAGGGCAGGTCTTGGCCTGCCTCTGTTCCGACGGGGGAGGCAGGCCGAGGCCTGCCCTACGGTCAGACTCCAACGACGTCACTTCTAAACCACAACGATCAACAACCAATCCTGGAACGATCAGATGGCTAATCAGTACTTGCAGGGCATCCAGCTCGCCTCCGACCACCAGGCCCAGATCCGCAACGACGTCCACGTCGTGGCGACCAACTGGTTCGTCAACCGCTGCCCGTTGGTCACCCGCTTGCCCCGGCTCGGCGTCGAGTCGACGACCTTCTCGATGGTCAACCGGAGCTTCCGCAAGCGGCAGGCCCTGCTGACCGCTGCGGTGGCCGACGACAACGCCTCGCAGATCACGATCAACGACGCCAGCCCGTTCATGGTCGGCGACGTGCTCGAGCTGGACTCCGGGGAGCGGGTCGAGGTCAAGAACGACCCGGACCTGGCGGCCAACACCGTCCCGGTCCGACGAGGGGCCGAAGGGACCACGGCCGCCGCCGCGGCCAACGGCGGGATCGTCCGCTTGATCGGCAACAGCCGGACCGGCGCCGAGGTCGACCAGCGGGCCGTCGTCCTGAAGCCTTCGGGGACCTTGCAGTACTGCCAGACCTGGCAGCACCCGGTCCAGGTCGGCGGCTCGTTGCAGGCGAGCCTCGGCTACCAGACCGCCCCGGGGGCCCGGACGCCCTTCGACCAGCACAAGATGGACGCCCTGCAGAACCTCCTGGACGACATGGAGGTCGCCTCCTGCTACGGACTCGGCGAGGATCCGCTCGTCTCCGGTCGCCCCAAGCAGAAGGGGCTCCGGTCGCTCTTGACGACCAACCGGATCACCGCGCCGACCAACGCCGGGGCCTACAAGCCGAGCGACCTGGTCCGCGACACGATGGAGCGCTGCCGGGCCAACGGCGGCTCCCCCGACGTCCTGATCGTGTCGACCAATTTCATGACCGGCCTGGCGATCTGGGGGCACGCCGCGCAGCGGATCGACGCGGGCGTCAACGTCTTCGGCCTGCCGATCGACGTCTTCGAGGCCCCCTTCCTCGGCGGCATCTCGATCATCGAGGCCCCCCTGCTCCGCCCCTCGACGGCGCTCTGCCTGACCTCCTCGGAGGTCCGGATGCGCTTCAAGCGGAACGAGTACTGGAGCCCCCGTGGCAACCGCGGCGACGCGATCGAAGGCGACTGGATCGCCGAGGGGGCCATCGAGGTCGAGAACGAGTCGCACCACGCCTGGCTCGAGGGGATCACCGCCTTCTCGGCGAGCTGATCGCCGATCCGACCGTCGCTTGACGCCATCCGCCGGGGGCCCGATCGAGGCGCCCCCGGCGATCACGTTCCCCCCACGCCTCGCCAAAGGACCCCAACCATGCCCCAGTCGTCGTTCCAATTCCGCGGATTCCCCGAATTCCTCGAGGCCGCCGCCGGTCGGATGGGCCGTCCCGAGCTGGCCGGACCGGCGTCTCGGATCGCGCCGATCGCGACGTTGGCGACCCTCTGCGCCCAGGCGATCGAGGTCGGCGACGGCCGATCGGCCCTGATCCTGGCCGAGGCGACCCGCGTCCGCGATCAGCTCCGGATCGCCTCCCGGGCCGCCGACGCGATGCTTCGCGCCGTCGATCGGGCCTGCGGCGAGCGGGCCGAAGGCCCGGCCGATGAGTCCGAAATCGCCCCGGTCGCGCAGGGCCCGACGCCCGGAACTCAGAGACGATCCGGGGAAAGACACGGCGGAATAGGCGAAACGCA